>CBDCCV010000001.1:0-2442120 GCA_965215025.1 Salinibacteraceae bacterium | reverse complement strand
CGCGCTCAAGATGAGCTGGCGCCGTACCTGCCGCGCCCGGTCGCCGAGTGGCCGCTCGTGCATTTCGCGCAGATGGCCTCGCTGACGAGCTTGCTCAACGTCTTCCCCTTCTTCTTTGTGGCGCCCGTGTGGATGCGCCTGGTGTGGGGCGGGCCGTACGGGCGTGGGGCACGGCGGCGTGGCTGGCCGGCTTCGCCTCCCTCATCCTCTTTACGCACTACGCCAACAGCCTCCTGCGCCTGATGATTGTGCAGGACGCGCGCCGCTTCATGCTCTTTGTGGGCGGCGTGCTCGCGCTCGTGGCGCTGGACGCGCTCCTGGGGGGGCGGGCGCTCTCGGCGCTGTCCTTTTCCGCCTTCACAGCGCTCCTGAACGGCGAGGCGCTGGCGCTGGCCGGCCTCCTGGCAGCCGCGCTCTTCGCCTACGCCGCCTCGGCGCGGCGCCTCCACCGCAGCCTCCGCGCCGACGCCGGGGCCGACGCGCCGCTCTTCCGCTCGCGCCGGCTGGCCGGGTTCTCGTCCGCGCGCGGCGTGACGGCGAACTTGATCCTTCTGGACATGCGGCTGATCCTGCGCAACAAGCGCCCGCGCAGCGTGATCGGCATGGCGGCGCTGTTTGGGGTGGCGTACCCGCCGGTGCTGCTGTACGGCTACGCCGACGGGTCGCTCGCAGGCGTGGCCCTCATCGGTTTTTTCGCGCTGATCCTGGCCCCGTCGAGCTACGGGCAGTACCTCTTCTCCTGGGACAGCCAGCACTTCGACGGCCTCCTGGCGCGCGTGCGCGATGCGCGGGCGCTCATCCGCGCGCGGCTGCTCCTCCTCTACCTCTTCCCCGTGGCGACGTTTGCCGTGCTCGTGCCCTTCTTCGCGGTGCTCGTGCCGTGGGCCGTGCCGGCGCTTTTGTGCGTCTTGGTCTACGCGCTCGGCGTGGCCGCCACGGCCATCCTCTTCGTCGCCCTTTACAACCGCAAGCCCATCCGCCTCGAGCGCGGCGGCGCGTTCAACTACGAGGGGCTGTCCGTGCAGCAGTTCCTGGTGAACATCCCCGTGTTCGTGCCGCCGGCGCTGCTTTTCCTTGCCCTCGACCCGCGCGCGGCGCTTCTGATCACCGGCGGGCTGGGGCTGTCCGGCATCATCCTCTTCCCGGTGTGGACGCTTCTTTTCGGCCGCCTCCTGAGCCGCCGCCGCCACGCCATGGCCGCCAGCTTCCGCTCTTTTAGTGAATAAACGCCCCTGCTTTGCTCCATGCAGATTGACGTTTCGGGCCTCGTCAAGCGCTACGGCGAGGCGTTCGCGCTCTCGATCCCCCGGCTGCGCGTGGGCGCGGGCGAGACCATCGGCCTGGTGGGCAACAACGGCGCGGGGAAGACCACCTTCCTGCGCCTGGTCCTGGACCTCCTGCGCGCGGACGAGGGCTACGTCGCCATCGACGGGGAGCGCGTGGACCGCTCGGCCGGGTGGAAGGCGCACACGGGCGCGCACCTCGACGCCTCCTTCCTGGTTGACTTCCTCACGCCGGACGAGTTCTTGCGCTTCGTCGCCAGCACGTACGGCCTCTCCGAGGGCGACGTGCAAGAGCGCCTGGCGCGCTACCGTCCCTTTCTGGGCACGGGCGTGCTCGCCTCCGCGCGGCGCTACCTGCGCGACCTCTCCACCGGTAACCAGAAGAAGGTGGGCGTGGTGGCCGTGCTCATGCTGCGCCCGCGCCTCTTGGTCTTGGACGAGCCGTTCGCCAACCTCGACCCGCGCTCGCAGATCCAGCTCAAGGAGATGCTCCGCGCCGCCAACGAGGAGCACGGCACCACGCTCGTCCTCTCCAGCCACGACCTCCTCCACGTGACCGACGTGTGCCGGCGCGTGGCCGTGCTCGAAGAGGGCCGCATCGTGCGCGATGAGGCCACCACCGCAGCCACGCTGCGCGACCTCGAGGCGTACTTCTCCGAGAAACCCCGCTCTCCTGAGACGGCCTCTTAGCTGGTCTTGCGCGCGCCCTCAACGCTTGGCCGCAGCCCCTACAGAGGCGGGCGGGGCTACCTCTATGCCAAACGATCCGGTTTGCCTGCGGTGTAGCGTGCGTGTAACAAACAGCGCGCAAAACGCAGTAGAACCGTCCGGACGAAGGATCGGCCGGGGCCGCGGCGTAGCAGCTTGCCGATCTCGGCGATGCTCTGACGAGATCGCTTTGTTGCCGGAGCTAGTTCGCAGGCGAACTCCATCACGTCAATGGCAGCCAACCGGACGCCTGCCGACCGCCGTGATCCAACTGACTAAACCGGCCCGCGCTTACCTGCGCCTGCGTGGCGCGCCCGCGTCAGCGGCATCGAGGGCTTCTGAAGCTGCGCTAAGAACTGGCTCTGTAGGCGCCGAGGCATTTTTAGACAGAACTTCTGTTTGTACCTCAAGAAGTGGAAGTGTTTGTACCTCAAAGAGATCGAGTTCAGGTTCGACCACCGCCGCAAGGGCCTCTTTCTGTTCTTGGCTTGCTTAATCGTACGATCTGTTCCAGATTCCACCTAATTACTCTACATTTTTGCATAACTTGGCGAACTGATCCCGGCCCGACCGCATTGTACCCGCCTGCCAAGCCGTGCGGCACTCGCTCATCACCTACAGCATCACGGCATCCGCTGTTCATCGCACACCAAGGAGGACTCCCCATGACCACCCCTTTCATCCAGACCCCGACGTTGCGCAACGCGCTCTTTGCCGCTTTGGCAATCGTGCTTGCCCTCGGGCTAACCGCCTGCGCCACGGAAACGGAAGAGGCCGAGGTGGCCGAACCCCAAACCGAGACGGCGGAGCCGGGCGCCATGGACACCCCTGGCGGCGAGGTCACCGTTGACGAAACCATCTCCGCGCTACAAGGCGACATCACGAGCCTGGCGCCCAACATGGCCATCAGCAACATCGAAGGATGGCAGCAGCGCCTGCAGAACGCCGACTTCGACGGCGCCTCGGAGATCGAGAGCGGCCTTGGCGACCTCATGGACGCGCTCCAGCAGCAGCCCATCGACGGGCAGCGCGTGGGTGAACTCCTGAGCCAGCTAGGCAACCAGACGACGCAGGCCGCCGCGCAGGCCGAGGCCGGCGCTTCGGAGCAGCTCAACCAGCTCGGCAACATCCTTACTACCGCCGGCCAGCAGCTCACCGGCGGCGGGATGTAAATAAATCCCCCGCTCAAGACCGGAGTGCGCAAGCGGCTTTCTGCGAACGCACGCTGAGCAAGCACACGGAAACGAAAGGGACGGGGCTTCTGGTCTCGTCCCTTTCTGGTTCTCAGCGCCATGGATCATCGTGGATGGCGGGCGGTCCCACCTCGGCAGGCGCGCGCCGCAGGCCAGCCGGCATTTGCCCAACGCTGCTCCGCTTTTCCGAGTCTCCACACCCACCGCACATGGCCCAAAAAGCTACCGACGCTCCCGTTTACATCGTCCTCGGCGCCACGGGCGGCATCGGCCGGGACGTGAGCCGGCGCCTGGCCTCTCGCGGCGGGCGGCTCGTCCTCGGCGCCCGCTCCGAAGACGCCCTCCAAGACCTCGCGGGCGACCTCGACGGCGACGCCTTTCCGCTGGACGCCACCGGCTACGAGGCCGTGCAAGGCATCGTGGACCGCGCCGTCGAGATGCACGGGCGGCTCGACGGCCTCGTCAACTGCGTCGGGTCGATCCTGCTCAAGCCGGCCCACCTGACCTCGGTGGAGGAGTTTGAGGAGACGCTGCGCCTGAACCTCCACAGCGCCTTTTTTGCCGTGAAGGCGGGCGCGCGGGCCATGATGAAAGCGGGCGGCTCTATCGTGCTCATGGCCTCGGCCGTGGCGCGCAAGGGGCTGACCAATCACGAGGCCATCGCTGCGGCCAAAGGCGGCGTCATCGGCCTCATGCGCGCGGCGGCGGCCACGTACGCCAAGCGCGGCGTGCGCGTAAACTGCGTGGCGCCGGGGCTGGTCGATACGCCCCTCTCCGCGCGGATCACCGGGAGCGAGCAGGGCCGCAAGCGCTCCGAAGCCATGCACCCGCTCGGCCGCATCGGGCAGCCTGAGGACGTGGGCCGTGCGGTCTGCTGGCTTCTCGACCGCGAGGAGAGCAGCTGGGTCACCGGACAGGTCATTGGCGTGGACGGTGGCCTCGGCACGCTCAGCACGTGAGAAAGGGCGCGTTTGAGAAAGGGGGAGAGTGGACGAAGGTGTGCCTTCTCCTCTGCCACGCCCCTACTTGCCCCCATTCACCCTTTCCCCATCTCCCCATGACTGCCGTCGTCTGGTTCCGCCACGATCTGCGCCTTGAGGACAACCCGGCGCTCTACCACGCCGTCCAGGACGCGGAGGCCGTAGTGCCCGTCTTCGTCTGGGCGCCGGACGAGGAAGGCGCGTGGGCGCCCGGCGGCGCGCACCGCTGGTGGCTGCACCATTCGCTCGCCGCGCTGGCGAAAGATCTGGAGCGGAAAGGCTCGCGCCTCATTCTGCGCCAGGGCGCAAGCCTTGCAGCACTGCGCGCCGTCATCCGCCGCACGGGCGCCGAGGCCGTCTACTGGAACAAGCGCTACGAGCCGGCCCTCCGCCGGCGCGACGTGGAGATCGCCGAGGCGCTGCGCGCAGACGGAGTCGCCTTTTCCGCGTTCGAGAGCCGACTCCTGCACGATCCCGAAAAAGTCGAGACGGGCAGCGGCGGGCCGTACCACGTCTACACGCCCTTCTGGCACAAATTCAACGACGCGGTCGAGATCGCCCCGCCACTCGGCACGCCGCGCATGGGCAAGTCGAAGGCGCCGGAGCGCTGGCCCGCCTCTGCCGATCTCGAAAAACTCGGTCTCACCCCCGAGGCTCAAGACGGCGTAAACTGGGCCGAAGACTTCCGCGAGGCGTGGGGGTCGCGCGCGCCGGGGCGGGCCATCGGCGAGCGGGGGGCGCACCAGCGGCTGACGCATTTTTTGGAGCACGGCCTCTCCACCTACGACGCCGCGCGCGACCGGCCCGACCGCGACGGCACCTCCATGCTCAGCCCGCGCCTGCACCACGGCGAACTCAGCCCGCGCCAGGTCTGGCACGCCGTCAAAAGCTGGGTCGAAAACGGCGCCATGCAGAAAGAGGCCGAGGCGTACCTGCAAGAGATCGTCTGGCGCGAGTTCTCCTACCACCTCCTGTACCACTACCCCGCGACGCCCACCGAGCCGCTCAAAGGCAAGTTCGAGAACTTCGCCTGGGAAGAGGACGCCGAGGCCCTCCGGCGCTGGCAGCGCGGGCAGACGGGCTACCCCATCGTGGACGCGGCCATGCGGCAGCTCTGGGACCTCGGATGGATGCACAACCGGCTGCGCATGGTCGTCGGCTCGTTCCTTACGAAGGACCTCCTCCTGCCCTGGCAGGAGGGCGCGCGCTGGTTCTGGGACTGCCTCGTCGATGGCGACCTCGCTAACAACACGATGGGCTGGCAGTGGTGCGCCGGCTCGGGCGCCGACGCGCAGCCTTTCTTCCGGATCTTCAACCCGGTAAGCCAGAGCAAAAAGCACGACCCCGACAGCCAGTTCATCCGCCGCTGGGTGCCCGAGCTTTCCGATCTGCCCAGCAAGCACCTCCACCAGCCCTGGGCGGCACCTGCGGACGTGCTCAGGAAAGCCGGCGTCACGCTCGGCGAACACTACCCCGAGCCGATGGTGGATCACAAAGCCGCCCGCGACGAAGCCCTCGCGCGCTACAAGAAGATAAAGTAGCCCGCCGGAAAAACCCCTTACCCGCTTACTGTGCGCGGATCTCTCCAGATTCGATGATAACCACCGGGTACGGCCCCAGCGAATCGGGCACCTGCGCCTCGACCTCCGGCGTGCGCGCGCCGACGTAAACGTGGAACGCCGGCGCGCCGTCCTTCTCGCCGATCCCCATCCCAACGACGCCGGGGACGGCCATGATGGCGTCCTCGTGCCTGGCCTGCACGCGCTCGATGGAAGGCATATCGGAACTGCCTCCGTTTTGTTGGAGAGGTTCGCCCCGGCACCCGCCGCCGATGAGCACGGCCAGCGCGGCGGCGGCGAGCGGCCAGCCCGTTTGCAGCAGAAGAGCAGTCATGGCACGGAGACCGCGCCCATCCGCAGCCGGCCTGCTTCTCAAGGGATGCAGTCGCCGGCTGCGGATGGGTCGCGGCGTGTTGAGCGCGGCTTATCGGCCCACCATCGTGACGCCGAAGTGGTTCAGCACCGGCTGGATCGGCGTGCCGAAGGTGGTGGTGCGAGACCCGGCAAAAAGCAGCGCTACGGGGCGCGCCGCTCCGTTATTCGTCACGATGAGCGAGCCGGAGTCGCCCCCTTCCGAGAGGTCCGTAAAGGCGATCTGGTTGACGAACCGGAACCGGCTCCGTTCGCCTCTAAAGCCCACCTTCACCGTAACGTTGACGGCCGCCACCATGCCCGTGGTGCGCTGCGTGGTACGCCCGCACTTCTGCACGCGCAGGCCGACACGCGCGCGCTGCGAGCGGCGGCTCGGGGTGTAGCCGCACGCCGTCTGCTGGCGAATCCGCTGCCCGCGCTTCAGGCGCGCAATGCCGGCATCGATGCGGTTGGGGCGGTTGGGCTTCAGCCGCACGTAGGTGGTAGTAGCGGCGATGGCGTCCTTCTTCGACGGGCGGCACCGCGGCGTGGCGTCCCTCGGCCCCGGCTGCGTGATGGGGTCCCGCCGGGGCTTCGCTTTGACGTTGCGCGCCAGCACGTGCGTGTTAGTCAGGACGTAGGTGTCGCCGTTCTTGCGCACGAAGGCCCCGAGCGTGCCGGCCACGCAGGGCGCGCCGCGCGAGCCGTTGCCAATCGAGATGCCCGGGCGCGCCGGCCGGGAGCGGTTCGTGAAGGACTGCGCCTCGACCTCGCCGCTGGCCTCGTACACGACCGGCACGCCGTCGAGAGCCGCCGGCATGGGCTGCTGTGCCTGCGTTTCTTCAAGAAAAACGACGATGCCGTAGGCGCCGTCCTTCATCCGCGTCGTCCCCACGCCGACGACGCCCGGCTGCGCGAGCAGGGACTCCTCGTGCTGGTCCTGGACGGCCATGACGGCCTGCGCCGAGTCCGAGGCGAACTCCGCGAACACGGCGTCTGAAAACTCCGGATCTCCTTCCAGAGCGAGCGCGGGACTGTCGAGGTCCTCAGCCGCATCTTCTGTAAGGGCTGATTGGTCGCAGCCCGCTAAAGCGACGAGCAGAAAGAACAGAGAGACGAACAGGTACGAACGGGTTGAGCGCTGCACATAGTGCATCGTGCACCTCCTTTTAACCTTGGGTGACCTTGGGTGAAATGACGAGGGACGAGACGCTTGGGCCGAATCGTCCTCGGTCGATCTAAGAGCGGGGGGTGTTCGCAGCCGGGCCGAAGGGTGAGAAGGGCGGACCCGGCACGACTCCGCTCTGCGCCGCAAAGTACACCGCTGGAGGCGAAAACCTTCGTAACATGTGTTTTTTTTGTGTAACCAGCAGCATGGTGGTTGCGTGCGCGTCGCGCGCGGCGTTCGCAAGCGGAGGATGGCGCGCACGGGTGACTCGGCAAGCAACGGCCTACCAGGCGCCTCACAGCCTCATCTGCGCAAGCGGAAACGGAACGGCCCCTCGCTGCCGCAGGTACAGGGGCTGTCTGCTTCACGAACGCCTCTTCGCCCGCCCGTGCCCACGCTCGACTTCAGGACCCCCATCCCCGCTCCAGCCGAAGCGCTTTTTGCGTGGCACGCGCAGCCCGGCGCCTTTGAGCGCCTTGTCCCGCCGTGGACGGACGTTGAGCTGCGCCGCTTCGAGGGCATCCGCAACGGGCAGGAGGCCGAGTTGCGCCTGAGCCTCGGCCCGCTCTACCTCACGTGGCTGGCGCGGCACAAAGACTACGTCGAGGGCCGGCAGTTCAAGGACGAGCAGATCAGAGGCCCGTTCAAAAGCTGGGAGCACACGCACCGCATGGAGCCGGCCAGCGCCGAGGCCGGCCCCGAGGCAAGCGTGCTCCACGACCACCTCGAGTACGAAGTCCCGCTTGGCGGGATAGGGCGCCTGGCCACCGGCGCGCAGATCGAGCGGCAGATCGAGCGGCAGTTTGCCTACCGCCACCGCATCACGCGCGAGGACCTAGCCGCGCACCGGCGCCTGAATCCGGAGGGCCGCTCGCTGCGCATCGCCGTCAGCGGCGCGGGCGGACTCATCGGCTCCGCGCTCGTTTCCGTGCTCACCACGGGCGGGCACGAGGTCGTGCGGATGATGCGCCAAAAACCAGCCGATCCGCGCACGGAGATCTACTGGAACCACCACACGGGTGAGATCGAGGCCGACAAGCTCGAAGGCGTGGACGCGGTGATCCACCTCGCTGGCGAGAACGTCTTCGCCCCGCGCTGGACCGAGGCGAAGAAGATGCGCATCTATGCCAGCCGCGCGCGTGGGACGGAGCTTATCGCCAAAACGCTCGCAAGCTTGAGCGATCCGCCCGAGGTTTTCGTTAGCGCCTCGGCCGTTGGGGTGTACGGCAGCCGCGGCAACGAAATCCTGACGGAAGAGAGCGCGCCGGGCGAGCGCGGCTTCCTCACGGCCGTCTGCCGCGAGTGGGAGGCGGCTACGCGCCCGGCGGCCGAGGCCGGCATCCGCACGGTGAACGCGCGCATCGGCGTGGTCTTGACGTCGGCAGGCGGTGCCTTGCAGCTGATGCTGCCGGCGTTCCGGCTCGGCCTTGGCGGCACGGCGGGCGATCCGAACCAGTGGATCAGCTGGATCGCCCTTGACGACGTGCTCCACGGCCTCTACCACGCGCTCCTGACGGACGGCGTCGAGGGGCCGCTCAACCTCACCGCACCGGAGCCGGTTACCATGCGCGTCCTCGCCCGCACGCTGGCCGGCGTCCTGGGCCGCCCCGCCTTTTTCCACGTGCCGCCCTTCGTCCTGCGCCTCCTCATGGGCGAGGCCGCCGACGAGTTCGCCCTCGCCAGCGCGCGCGTCCTCCCCGAGAAGCTCCAAAAAAGCGGCTACGACTTCCTCTACTCCGACCTCGAAGACGCGCTGCGCCACCAGCTCGGCCTCACTTTCGAGACCGAGACGCTGCCCGCGCTCTCGTGACGACGAAGGACGACGGGGTGCCGAGGTCGTCGGTCGTCTATCGTCCCCTGCTCTGCAACGCGCGCCCTCACCTGCTCAGCTCCCCGCTCCCCGAACCATGCCTGACACGGACGTTCTCATCGTGGGCGCGGGGCTGGCGGGGCTTTCGTGCGCGCGGCATCTCCACCGGCGCGGCATCGGCTGCCGGGTGCTTGAGGCGTCCGACGGCGTGGGCGGGCGCGTGAGGACGGACCGCGTGGACGGCTTTCTCCTCGACCGCGGGTTCCAAGTGCTCCTCACGGCCTATCCCGAGACGCAGCGCGAGCTGGACTACGACGCGCTCGGCCTCGGCACGTTCTACGCCGGCGCGCTCGTCCGTACCGAAGGCGCCTTCCACCGCGTGGCCGATCCATTCCGTCACCCACTTGATAGCGTGCAGACGCTTTTCGCGCCTGTGGGCACGCTGCAGGACAAGCTCCACGTGGCCTTTCTGCGCGCGGGTGTGCGGCGCGGCTCGCTCGCGGCCCTCTTCGCGCGCAAGGAGATGACCACCATCCATGCCCTGCGCGAACGATGGGGCTTTTCGGATGCGATGATTGACCGCTTCTTTCGTCCCTTTTTAGGCGGCATTTTGTTAGACGAAAAGCTGCACGCTTCGAGCCGCATGTTCGAGTTCGTTTTCCGGATGTTCTCGGAAGGCCACGCCGCGCTCCCGGCCAGAGGCATGGGCGCGCTGCCGGAGCAGATCGCCGCCGATTTGCCCGAAGAAACGATCCGCCTGAACGCGCGCGCGGAGACCGTCACCAAGCGAACGGTCACGCTCGAAGGCGGCGAGGCGCTGGAGGCCGCCCGCGCCGTCGTCGTAGCGACGGAGGCGCCCGAAGCGAACCGGCTCCTCGGCGGCGTGGGACCTCGGGCCGCGCGCCAGACCACCACGCTCTACTACGCCGCCGCCGAGCCGCCCATCCGAGAGGCCATCCTGGTGCTCAACGGCACCGGCCGCGGGCCGATCAACACGGTGACGGTGCTCTCCGAAGCGGCGCCGTCGTACGCGCCGCCGGGCCAGTCGCTCGTCTCCGTTTCCGTGCTGGGGATGCCGGAGACGGACGCCGCGCTCGAAAGGAGCGTCCGCCGCCAGTTGGCCGAGTGGTACGGCGCGGCGGCCAAGGACTGGGAGCACCTGCGCACGTACCGGATTCCGTACGCCTTGCCGGAGCAGGCACCGCCATTCCTCTCGCCGCCGCAGAAGCCCTTGCGCCACCGCTCCGGCTACTTCCTCGCCGGCGACCACCGGCGCACGGCCTCGCTCAACGGCGCCCTCGCCTCCGGCCGCCACACCGCCGAGGCCATCGCCGCGCTTTGAGTGCGGGCGTTTAGGGGTGCAGAAGGGAAAAGCGCTGATCGAGCGTTCTCCCACGCCCCCACTCTCCCATCCGCCCACACCCAGATGAAGGCCCTCCTCCTCGCCCACGTCGCGGCGACGATCACGATGTTCGGGGTGATCCTCGTCGTGCAGATCGTCCACTACCCGCTTTTCGGCAGGGTGGGCGCGCCGGCGTACGCGGCGTACCAGGCGGCCCACGTGCAGCGCATCACCCTCGTCGTCCTTCCAGCGATGGCGGTGGAGCTGCTCACGGCCATCGGCCTGGTGTGGTGGCGGCCGTTTGAGCTGCCGGCGTGGCAGGTGTGGACGGGCCTCGTGCTCGTGGCTTTCCTCTGGGCCTCGACGGGGCTGGTGCAGGCGCCGCTGCACGGGTCGCTCTCCGAAGGCTTCGATGCCGCACTGCACCGCCGGCTTGTAGCGACGAACTGGCTGCGCACGGCGCTGTGGGCGCTCCGCACGGCGCTCGTTCTGTGGATGCTCGCGCCGCTTTTGGAGAGTGCTGGAAATGGGTAAGAGAGAAACCCGGCTGATGCCCCCCGTTTCACAAGAAAACGCACCTCGCGATCTCCCCATGATTGACACGCCTCAAACCGTTAAGCGCCTCATCGAAGCAGGCGCTTCCGAGCAGATGGCCGAGGTCATCGCCGACGCGGTGAAGCGCTCCGAGGGCGACCTCGTCACAAAAGACTTTCTCGCTGCCGGGCTTGCCAAGACGCGTGAGGAATTGCGCAAGGACGTGCGGCGGGCCGTCGCCTTCGGCGTCCTCTTGCTCTCACTCCTGATGGCGCTCTTCCGCTTCTTGTAGCGTCGCATCACCACCGAAGCTCCCGTGCACGCCCCGTCTCCTGAAAAGAGGATGCGGGGTTTTCTCGTTCACCGCTACAGCACGACGGACTCCTACAACGAAGCCCGCACCGCAAAGGAGCGGGTTGGCCGTGCGCCTCGCCACTCGTCACGCTTCGCTCCTGCCGAACCGTTCGCGGCTCCGTGCGGTATCAGAATATCCATTCCTCCTTCACTCAATGCCTCCCCGCTATGAAAGCCACTTGGAACGGCACCGTCCTGGCCGAGAGCGACGATACGAAGGTCGTTGAGGGCAACCACTACTTCCCGCCCGAATCGGTCAATCGGGACTGCTTTGAGGAGAGCAGCCACCACACGACGTGCCCGTGGAAAGGCGAGGCGAGCTACTACAGCGTAGCCGTGAACGGCAGCCGGAAGGAGAACCTGGCCTGGTACTACCCCGACCCAAAGGAGGCCGCCAAGGAGATCAAAGACCACGTGGCCTTTTACGGCGATGTTGAGGTGACGGCGTGACGCACCGCCTCCGCGTGTGGGACGGCACGCGCCGACACGCGTGGCGCGTCCCGCATGGCGCGAACCTGCGGCGGCAGCTTCTGGCGCACGGCCTCTCACCCTACACGCGGATCACGAGGCGGCTGAACTGCGGCGGGCGTGGCCTCTGTGCCACGTGCGGCGTTCGCTTCGGTGGGCACGCGCCGGAGCCGGTGCACTGGCACGACCGCCTCGCCGCGATCTTAGCTATCCGCGCCTCTCGTGCCAGATCGCCGTGGAGCGCGACCTCGACGTACGGCTTTTGCCGGAGAAGATCATCTGGGGCCGGCGCGCCTGATTTTTCCTTCATCTAACCCCGCGATGCCATGAAAACGCTTTTCGCCTTTACCTTGCTGCTTCCGCTGCTCTGGCTTCAACCCCCCGCGCCGGAGCGCGCCGACGAGGCCGTGACGCTTACCGAGTGGGCGGTGCCCTACGCCGACTCCCGCCCGCGCGACCCCTACGTGGACGACCAAGACCGCGTCTGGTTCGTCGGGCAGAAGAGCGACTACGTGGCCTACCTCACCCCGGAGACCGGCGAGTTCAAACGCTACGCCCTGCCCGACGGCGCCGGCCCGCACAACCTCATCGTGAGCGATACCGGCGCGGTGTGGTACGCCGGCAACCGCGCCGCGCACATCGGGCGGCTCGACCCGGCCACGGGTGAGATCGAGCAGTTCCCCATGCCCGAGGATCGCGCGCGCGACCCGCACACGCTCGTCTTCGACCCGGCGGGCGACATCTGGTTTACCGTCCAGGGCGGCGGCTACGTCGGCAAGCTCCAGACGGAGACCGGCAGCGTCGAACTCATCGAGGTCCCGACGGACGCCGCGCGCCCCTACGGCATCATCACCGACCCGAGCGGGCGGCCCTGGTTTACCGAGTTCGGCTCCTACAAGCTCGGCACCGTCGATCCGGAGACGATGGCGCTGCGCGAGATCGCGCTCCCGCGCGAGGAGGCCCGCCCGCGCCGCCTCGCCCGCACGCCCGACGGCATGATCTGGTACGTGGACTACGCCGAGGGCTACCTCGGCCGCTACAACTCCGAGACCGAAGCGTTCGACGAATGGCGCACGCCCGGCGGCGCCGACGCCCGCCCCTACGGCATGGCCGCCGACGCCGAGGGCCGCCTTTGGTTCGCCGAGACCGGCCCGCAGCCGAACCGCCTCGTCGGCTTTGATCCGGAGACGGAGGCGTTCTTCAGCACGACTGAGATCGAGAGCGGCGGCGGCACGGTGCGCCACATGTTCTTCGACGAGGCCGCGCAGGAGATCTGGTTCGGCACCGACACGAACACCATCGCCCGCGCCGCGCTTCAGTAGCCGCGCCTTTTTTCTCAGCAGTTGACGCAAGCATGGAAACGACCGCGCAAGCGGCCCGCGAAGCCGAGTACGAGGCCGTCCTCAAGCGCCTCGGCGCGCTCCTCGACGGCGAGACGGACTGGATCGCCGCGATGGCGACCGTGGCTGGCGAGCTGCACCACGCCTTCGACCACTACCACTGGACGGGCTTCTACCGCGCCGTATCTGATGACCTCCTCATCATCGGCCCGTACCAGGGCGGCCACGGCTGCCTGCGGATTCCGTTCGAGCGCGGCGTGTGCGGCGCGGCGGCGCGCACGCAAAAGACGCAGCTTGTGCCGGACGTGGAGCAGTTTCCTGGCCACATTGCCTGCTCCTCCAGCACGCGCTCGGAGATCGTCGGCCCTGTCCTCACCCCCGGCGGCGACCTCTTGGCCGTCCTTGACGTGGACTCCGACGACCCTGCCGCCTTTGACGCGACGGACCAGCGCTTTCTCGAAAAGCTCTGCGCCTGGCTCGGCGAGCAGTTCGCCCAGACGCCGCAGCGGTAGCGCCCTTTCGCCCCATCCCGGTGGTTCCTATGGCCGCTTCTTCGGCGCAAACCGGCTCGGCCCCCGCCTTCATGACGGCCGTGGGGGCGACGGCCTACGGCGGTCCGGAGAACCTTCGTCTTGAGCGCGTTCCCGTCCCGCAGCCCGGCGAGGGCGAGGCGCTCGTCCGCGTCCGCGCCGCAGGCATCAACCCGCTCGCCTGGAAGGTGCTGCGCGGCGACATCCGCCTCGTCATCGGACTCAGAAAGCCGCCTCGCATTCTCGGCGCCGATCTCGCAGGCGACGTCGTGGCGCTCGGGCCGGGCGCGGAGGGCGTGCAGGTGGGCGACGCCGTGGCCGGCATGATAAGCGGGATCAGCGGCGGAGCGTACGCCGAGTACGCCGCAGTGCCGGCAGGGCGCCTCGCTAAGAAGCCCGAGGCCGTGCCGTACGAGGCGGCCGGCGCCCTCGGCGTCGTGGGGCTGACGGCGCTCCAGGGCCTTCGCGGCCGCGCTGCCGTGCGCTCGGGCGAGCGCGTCCTCGTCAACGGGGCCTCCGGCGGCGTGGGTCATGTGGCGCTCCAGCTCGCCAAGCGCTTTGGCGCCGAGGTCACCGCCGTGGCGAGCGGCGGGGCCGAGGCGTTCGTCCGCGAGCTGGGAGCCGACCGCTTTATCGACTACCGGAGAACCGACTTCGCCCAAGAGTGCGCGGCGTACGACGTCGCGTTTGACGCCGTGGGGAACCGGAGCTTCCCCGCCGTCCGCCAAGCGCTCCGCAGCGGCGGGCGGTACGTCACGACGACGCCGTTCCCGCCGCAGTTCGCCTGGCAGGTTTTGACGGCCGCCGCCCCGCGGGCGCTCACGTCGAAGCGGGCGTTCGTCCTTAGCGCGCGGCGCGGCGAAGGGCGGCTGGCTGAGCTGCTGGCGTGGATGGCGGCAGGCGACCTCCGCATCGCGGTGGACGAGGTGTTCCCGCTGGCCGAGGCCGCCGCTGCACTTCGCCGGGGCCAGGGCGGCGGCGTGCAGGGGAAGATCGTCTTGGAGCCGTAATCCTTGACCGAGTGAGCAGCCCGCGCGTGCCTCGTCATCAGGGACTCCACCTCTGAAGGACCTCTAACAGCACCAACTGTTCTAACTGCTTCTCGCGTGTCGGCGTCCGCCGCGCATGGAAAAGATTTTCGACAGCCACCTGCACATCATCGACGCGCGCTTCCCGCTCGTGCCCAACGATGGCTTCGTGCCCAAGCCGTTCACGTGCGCGGACTACCGCAAGCGCGTGGCCGGGCTGAACATCGCGGGCGGCGCCGTGGTCTCCGGCTCGTTCCAGGCGTTTGACCAGGGCTACCTCGTGGCCGCGCTTGAGGCACTTGGGCCGGCGTTCGTGGGCGTGACGCAGCTTCCGGCCTCCGCCTCGGACGAGGAGATCCGTCGGCTCGACGTGGCGGGCGTGCGCGCCGTGCGCTTCAACCTGCAACGTGGCGGCTCGGCCACGGCCTCGGAGATGGAGGCGCTGGCGCGGCGCGCCTACGCCGTTGCCGGCTGGCACGCCGAGCTGTATGTGGACGCGCGCGCGCTGCCGCCGCTGGCCGAAACCATTGCGCGCCTGCCTGTTGTAAGCATCGACCACTTCGGCCTCTCGGGGGCGGGCTTTCCGGCGCTCGTGCGGCTCGTCGAGCAGGGCGCCTTCGTGAAGCTTACCGGCTTCGGCCGCCTCGACTTCGACCCGCGCAACGCCATCCGCGCGCTGGCCGACGTCAACCCCGAAGCGCTCCTCTTCGGCACCGATTTGCCTTCGACGCGCGCCGCGCGGCCTTTCCACCGCAGCGACGTGGACCTCGTCCGCGAGGCGCTCGGCCCCAAGGACGCGGCAAGAGCGTTTTTCGAGAACGCCGCCGCGCTCTACCGCCCGCGCCTGGTGCGACGGCGGACGACCGACGGATGACGGCGAATCAGAGCGCGAGAAAGCCGTTTCTCGTCCGCTGTCTTCTGATAACGGCTCAAGCCCCTTTCCAAAACCCAAGCCGCCATGCCCGACCGCAACGCCCCCGCCGAATCCACCGCCGCCCGGATGCAAGCCTTTGTCGAGGCGTTGCAGCAGACGATCATCGCCGCCGTGGAGGGCTACGAGAGCGCCGCGCGCTTCCGCCGGGACCGATGGGCGCGCGCCGAGGGCGGCGGCGGGCTGAGCGGCGTGCTCGAAGGAGGCACCACCTTCGAGAAGGCGGGCGTGAGCACCTCGGCCGTGCACGGGCCGCTGCCGGAGACGATGGCGGCGGCGCTCGGCGTCGAGGCCGCGCCGTTTTTCGCCACGGGCCTCTCGCTCGTCATCCACCCGCGCTCGCCCTACGTGCCGGCCGTGCACGCCAACTTCCGCTACTTCGCCCTGGGCGAGGACCTCGGCGCGCCGGCCGACGAGTGGTTCGGCGGCGGGGCGGACCTGACGCCGTGCTATCCGTTCTTGGAAGACGCGCAGCACTTCCACCGCACGTGGAAGAGCGTGTGCGAGCGCCATCCCAACGTGGCCGATTACACCGCCTTCAAAGAGCAGTGCGACGGCTACTTCTACCTCCCGCACCGCAAGGAGGCGCGCGGCATCGGCGGCATCTTTTACGACTACCTCCGCGAGGAGGCCGAGGCGGCGTTCGCCTTCAGCCGCGACGCGGGCGAGGCGTTTCTGGAGGCCTACCTGCCCATCGTGGACCGGCGGATGGAAGAAGAATACGGCGAGCGCGAGCGGCGCTTCCAGGCCGTGCGGCGGGGCCGGTACGTCGAGTTCAACCTCTTGTACGACCGCGGCACGAAGTTCGGCTTGGAGACGGGCGGGCGCACGGAGAGCATCCTCATGAGCCTGCCACCGCGCGTGGCGTGGCCCTACGCCTACGCGCCGGAGCCGGGCACGCCCGAGGCCGAGGCGCTCCCTTTCTTCCAGCCGCGCGACTGGCTCGCGCTCGACGAGGCCGCAGCCCCGAAGAGCGCGTGAGGCCAAAGAGATCACATTGAAACAATTGATCCTGTTTGCATTCGATTTGCGTAGGCTTATTTTGGAGCGGCTGCGTGGCGGCCGTCTGCTTTCCTCTTCCTTCATCAAACCACAGAACCCACCGTTATGGATAAGAAAATCAGCGTGCTCCTCGTCGTGTTTATGGGCTTGGCGGCGAGCGCAAGCGCGCAGAGCCTCGGCAGCTTTAGCGGCTTCGGCATCAAAGGCGGCGTCACGTCAGCGAACCTGCGCTTTGACGAGGGCGACGAGGAGGGGCCGGACCGGCGAACGAGCTTCAGCGTGGGCGTCTTCGGGACGGTGCCGCTCAGCCCGCTCGTCGCGCTTCAGCCCGAGGTGCTCTACATCCGCAAAGGGGCCGGTTCGAGCTTTTCCGATGACGAGATAGGCGAGTTCGAGGCCACCACCAAGCTCGACTACATCGAGGTGCCGGTGCTCGCCAAGGTGACGCTGCCGACGGCGGGGAGCCTCGTGCCGAGCCTGTACGCCGGGCCGTACGCGGCGCTGGCTATCAACCGCGAGGTCGAGTTTGAGGTGAACGGCGAGAGCGGCTCCGAAGACCTCGACGACGTGGTCAAGCGCTTCGACTACGGCGTCTCCTTCGGCGCCGACGTGGCGTTTACCTTTTCCGGGCAGGCGCTCACACTCGGCGCGCGCTACGACCTCGGCCTCGCCGACATCAACGACGAGGAACTCGAGGACGACGATGAAGGCGGCGACTCTGCCGTGATGAACGGCGCGTTTGCGATCATGCTCGGCTTCGCGCTCTGAGGCCGGCGCCGCAAACAAAGCAGCAGCCGTGCGGTAAGCGGAAGGGCCTCCCCCGGTGGGCGGCCCTTTCCTTTTTGAGCGAAAGGTTTTTGTCCGTACTTCCCTGACGCAAGGCCCATCCGTATGCAAAACCACGCCGTTCAGATTACAACCCGATGGCTCGGCAGGGCCGGACTGCTGCTCGCGCTCCTCGCGGCAGGCTTCCCGGCGGGCGCTCAGGCGCAGGGCCTCGACGGCTACGGCGTGCGCGGCGGCCTCTCCTTGGCGAGCGTGCGCGGCGGCGCCTTCGTGGGCGTGCAGGCGGGGGCGACGGCGAGCGTCTACGGCCGCTTCGCGCTCGGCAAAGGCTTCTCGTTCCAGCCCGAACTTACCTACGTGCGCAAAGGCGTCAACGGCGAGGAGGACATGATCGAGGAAGAAGAAGGCGACCTCGTGGTAGGCACCTTCCCACCCATTGGCGAGGTGAGCCTGGTCCTCGACAACGTAGAGGCCGATGTAAAAGCCACCATCGATTTTGTCGAGGTGCCGCTGCTGGTCCGCTATGCACCGCCGGTGGGCGGGCGCTTCCGGCCGAGCTTCTATGCGGGGCCGTACGCCGGCTTCGGCTTCAACCGCACGGCCGAGGTGGCGATCAGAGGCGAGTTTGCGCTGCGGAACGCCGCGCTCGAAGCGGCGGTGCCGGAAGATCTCCTCACCCAGCGCATTGACGAGTTCCAAACCGTGGACGAACTCCTCGGTCAGATCAACGCCTTCATCCCGATCATCAACGCGCAGGTCCCCGGCGCCAACCTCCAGCCCATTGAAAACCCCGTGGACGCGGGCGACCTCCTCGACAACGTGGACTACGGCCTCACCGTCGGCGCGGACCTCGGCTTTGACGCAGGCGCGCTCGGCGGGCGCCGCGCCGTCTTGAGCGTGCGCTACGACCTCGGCCTGCGCGAGCTGACGCAGCAGGACTCCGACGCCGTGCAGGCCATCCAGGCGCTTATTTCTTCCATCGATGACTTCCGGGATACAGACGGCTTCGAGGGGCGGTCGAGCACACTTACCGTGACGCTGGGCGTGGCATTTTAGGCGCGCCCAGCGGAGGCTATTTGACGAAAGTTCAACGGCCCCGCAGGAACCGCCCGGCGCGCCTTCGCGCTCAAGAGAGTCGCGCCTGAGACGGCGCCTCGCCCCACCTCTCGGCCAGAGCGGCTCCGCTATGACGCCTCGTGAGTTCCTTAGCACGTACGCCTTCGACAGGCGGATCACCACAGGCAACTACTTCCCTTCTGCGCCGCTCCCGGTAGAAAAAGGCGACACCGTGGGCGTGGTGCTGATGAACTTGGGCGGCCCGGACAAGCTCGCCGACGTGGAGCCGTTCCTCTACAACCTCTTCATGGACCCCGCCATCATCGACATCCCGGTGGGCGGGGTTTTTCGGCACTGGCTCTGCCAGTTCGTCTCCAAGACGCGCGCGAAGTCCGTCAGCAAGGACTACGAGCTGATCGGCGGTGGCTCGCCCATCAACCGGCTCACGCGCGAGCAGGCCCGCAGCCTCGAAGATTTCCTGAACGAGCGTTTTTCCGAGGCCACCGGCGCGCGCTTCCGCACGTACGTGGCCATGCGCTACTGGCACCCCAGGAGCGAGGCGGCCGCCAAGGAGATGCAGGCCGACGGCGTGGACAAGGTGATCCTCCTGCCCCTCTACCCGCAGTATTCGAAGACGACGACCGGCGCGTCGCTCGTTTACTGGAAAGCGCTCGAAGAGGAAGAGGAGATCCCACAGTGGCCTACCACATTCGTCCATGAGTACGCCGCCAACCCGAAGTACGTCCAGGCGCTGTCCGAGCGCATCGACGAGGGCTTGCAGCGCTTCCCGAAGGCCGTGCGCCCGGAGGTGCACCTGCTCTTCTCCGCGCACGGGACGCCGCTCAAGGAGATGAAGCAGCGGCGCGATCCGTACTGCTGCCTCGTCCATTCCACCGTGGACCAGGTGATGAAGCGCCGCGCCCACGACCGGCCCTTCCACGTGGCGTTCCAGAGCAAGGTCGGCCCGGCGGAGTGGCTCACGCCTTCCACGCCGGACCAGCTTGAAGCGCTCGCGCACGAGGGGCACGCGGCCGTTTTGGTCATCCCCGTGGCGTTCGTGACGGACCACATCGAGACGAGCTACGAACTCGACATCGAGGTGCGCGAGGAGGCCGAGGCTGCCGGCATCACGCACTACGAGGTCACCTCCGGCCTCAACAGCCACCCGCTTTTCATCGAGGCGCTGGCCGAGGCGACGATGGCGCAGGTCTCGGCGCCGGGCGAAGGCCGCCTCACCGCACCAAGCGCCTCGGGCGACGGCGCGGCGACTGAGGGCGCGTACCCGCTCCTGCCGCTCGACCAGATGCCGCGCTTCCCCTCATCCGAGCGCGACGTGCGCTGCCATCAGTGCGAGCGCATCACCGAGGCGCGCTGCTGGAACGCCGCCTCCGCTAAGGCGGCCTCGTCCTCTTCGGCTGCACAGGAAGAGGCTCGTCGGCCGTCTTCCTAAGCCGCTCGCGCTATGACGCAGGCGCCTCCTGCTGATCACCTCTTGAAAACGATGGCGGCCGTCCCGCCTGCGAGCCGCGTCCTGGACCTCGGCTGCGGCGCGGGCCGCCACGCGCTCCCGCTCGCCCTGCTCGGCTTCGAGGTCCACGCCTGCGATCCTGCCGAAGAGGCCGTCGCCGCCACGCAGCACCGCCTGTCAGAAGCCGCAGGCCGCGCCGCCGCCGCGCGCGTCGTGGTTGCGCCGCAGGGGCCGCTCCCGTACGCCGCCGCTTTTTTCGATTGGGTGGTGGCCTACCACGCGCTACCCCGCGCCGACGCAGCCGCCGCAGAGGTCCTGCGCGAGGTACGCCGCGTGCTCAAGCCCGGCGGCTGGGTGTACGCCGCCATTGCGGAGGAAGAAGGCGAGGCCGCCGCCGATCCGCGCACGACGGAGGCCCTGGACGCCCTGATGGCCCGCGCCAACCTGGCCAAGGCCGAGGCGCCCGCCCGCGCGCACGACGGCGTCCGGCCCGTGGTGCGCGGCATCTACCGCCGCGTCGAAGCCGACACGCCGCTCTGAGCGTGCCCAGGCCTTCTTCCGTCATCCTGAGCAGCGCGAAAGATCTCCCATGTCGCGGAATGCCTCAAGCGTAGGAGATCCTTCACTTTGTTCAGGATGACAACCGGAAAGGTCACAATTTGAGTTATCTATTCTTCCGGCGTTTGCGGACCCACGCCACCACCGCGCCCGTGAGCAGCCCAGCCAGGAGGATGAGGACGTACCAGGCCGGCGAGCCGACTTCCAGTTCCATAATCGCGGGCGGCGTTCCGTGAGGCAAGTGCCGTAGTTGCGTGCAGCGTTGGTATGAACCGCGCGCGTGTGAGGTTCGCATCCGCCGGGCGCGTCTGCCGTCTCCGGGCGCCGCTACCACGTGCGCAGGTTCTCCTGGAAGCTGACGAGCAGGCGGTGCACACGGTGCGGCGACTCCGAGAACATGTCGGACGTTTCCAGGACAGCGCTGAACCCCGGCAGGTCGATGCGGCTCTTACCGCTGAGGTCGTTAAAGCCCATGGACCATTCGCCGAAGAGGCGTTCTTCAAGCGGCCCGCCAATGAGCCGGATCAGGCCGCGGTGGCGCGGGTCTCTTTCGATGCGTTGGAGCGTCGTTTCCACGGCGTCTTCTGCGCCTTCGAGCACTTGGATAAACGTGCCCTCTCGGTAGAGCAGCATCCCGGTGATGCCCACGGCGGTGTTGTTGCGACGGCTCACGCGCAACACCTCGGCCAGCGCCTCGGCGTCCATCAGCTCGGTGGCGGCGCTGACGTACATCTGGTAGATCATAGGACTAAACGGCGTTTCCTTTTGTACGGAGAGGCGCTACGTTACTCCATGAATTCCGCGAAGCCGCCCTTTGCGACGGCCTTCTCCTGCCTCTTTTTGCGAATGCTCTCTGCGCTTCCATGAAAACAATCATCGAGCCGTTCCGCATCAAATCCGTCGAGCCGATCCGGATGACCACGCGCCCGGAGCGCGAGCGGCTGCTCAAAGAGGCGCACTACAACTTGTTCAACCTCCGCGCCGAGGACGTGCTCATCGACCTCTTGACCGACTCCGGCACGTCGGCCATGAGCGCTCGGCAGTGGGCCGGCGTCATGCAGGGCGACGAGAGCTACGCCGGCTCGCCCTCGTTCGAGCGCTTCGAGGAGGCCGTGCGCGACCTGATGCCGTTTCGCCACGTCATCCCCACGCACCAGGGCCGCGCGGCCGAGCGCATCCTTTTCGAGATCGCCGGCGGCCCCGGCCGGCGCATCCCCTCGAACACGCACTTCGACACCACGCGCGCCAACGTGGAGGCCTCCGGCGCCGAGGCCGTAGATCTCGTCATCGCGGAGGGGCGCGATCCCTCGGCCGAGCATCCGTTCAAGGGCAACATCGACGTGAGGCGGCTGGAGGCGTTTCTGGAAGAGAACGAAGGGCGCGTACCGCTCGTCATGCTCACGGTGACGAACAACTCCGGCGGCGGGCAGCCCGTCTCCATGCAGAACATCCGCGCGGCCAAGGCGGCGTGCGAGAAGCACGGCGTCCCGCTTTTCATCGACGCCTGCCGCTTTGCCGAGAACGCCTACTTCATCAAAGAACGCGAGGACGGGTACGCCGAGACGCCCGTGCGCATTATCGTCCGCGAGATGTTCTCCTACGCCGACGGGATGACGATGAGCGCCAAAAAGGACGCCCTCGTCAACATCGGCGGGTGGCTGGCGATGAACGACGACGTCTGGGCCGAGGAGGCGCGCACGCTCTTGATCCTGACGGAGGGCTTTCCCACGTACGGCGGCCTGGCCGGGCGCGATCTCGAAGCCATCGCGCGCGGCCTTACCGAGGTCACGCGCGAGGATTATTTGCAGTACCGCCTGGCCTCAACGCGCTACCTCGGCGAGGCGCTCACGCGGATGGGCGTGCCCATCGTGCGGCCCGTGGGCGGCCACGCCGTCTACATCGACGCCAGGGCGATGCTGCCACACATCCCGCCGCTCAAGTATCCGGGGCAGGCGCTGGCGGCGCGGCTCTACGAGGCGGGCGGCATCCGCGGGTGCGAGATCGGCTCAGTGATGTTCGGCCGCCAGCCCGACGGCTCCGAAAAGCCGGCCGAGATGGAACTCGTGCGCCTGGCCATCCCGCGCCGCGTCTACACGCAGAGCCACATCGATTACGTGATCGAGTGCTTCGAGGCGGTGCAGGCAGAAAAGGAGCATCTGCCCGGCTTCGAGATCACGCACGAGCCGAAGCGCCTGCGCCACTTCACCGCGCACTTCGCGCCGCTTGGCGCCTGACGGATTGCGCAACCGTTGGTGGGGATACGATAATGATGATTGACTTTTTAATCGGGTAACGCGGTAGCCCTCAGGTCCCTTCTCCCTTGACGGGAGAAGGACAGGATGAGGGTGAACGAGCGAACGTATTGCCACGCCGCTCCCCCCTCATCCCGGTGTCGGGACAGGCTCCCGGCCCTCTCCCGCCAGGGGAGAGGGAGTTCAAAGAGCTGCCGTATTGCCCGATTAATTTCTCAAAGACCATTATCGTGTCCCCTATGGCGAGGGAAACGGTTTTGCTGGACGTGCCAGAAAACGAAACGGGCCGCCCCCGTCGAAGGGAGCGGCCCGTTTGCGGTCTGTGCGTTGCGCAGAGCGCGCGGCGCTTAGGCCTTGCGCGCTTCCTTGTTGATGCCGCTGGAGAGCAGGCCGCCCTGGGCGATCTTGTTCAGCTTCTTGTCGGCGCTCTCCTCCTCGTTGAGCGTTTTCTTGAGGAGGCTGGCCACGTCGCTGTGGCCGAGCTGCTTGGCATAGGCGTGCGCGGAGCCGTAGCCGGCCATCTCGTAGTGCTCAACCCGCTGGGCAGCGGAGATGAGCGCGGCGTCCTTCACGGCCGGGTCGCCGTTGAGGCCCATCACTTCCTGGCCTTCTTTGAGGAGGCCTTCCATCGCCTCGCAATGCTCGGCCTTGGTCCGCTTGCCGAGGTGGTCGAACGCCTGCTCAAGGCGCTGCACCTGGTTGCGCGTCTCATCAAGATGCTCCTCGAAAGCGCTCTTGAGGTCGGACGACGTGGCGGCGTCTTTCATCTTCGGGAGCGCCTTGGTGAGCTGCTGCTCGGCGCTGTACAGGTCCTGCAGCTCGTAAAGAAGAAGATCGTCGAGCGAGTTCAACGTAGGCGTAGCCATAACACGGTAGCTTGGATTTGGGATTGGGTGAGCAAAGGCCCACGCTCAAGCTTATGAGCTAAGGGGCCGCTTGCTGATTCATCCACTTGAACCGAAGCACGCGCGGCTTTGTCCGCCTTCCTTGTAAAGCTTTGGCGACTGGCTTTCTACGATTCTGCAAAGCGGCCTCGGACGGTCTTTTCTTCTCTTCTCAGAGGCGCGATCTCCGGCAGGTGAGCCGCCCGCTCAGCCCTCCTTTTCTTCGTCCAGGATGTAGATGTCGGGCAGGTTGCGCGCGAGCTGGCCGTAGTCCAGCCCGTAGCCGATGACGAAGAGGTCGGGGATCTCGAAGCCCACGTAGTCGAGGCGCACGTCCACCTCGGTGGCCTCGGGCTTGTGCAGGAGCGTGGCCACGCGGAGCGAGGCGGGCCGCGCCGCTTCCATCCCTTCGAGGATGAACGCCATGGAGTGGCCCGTGTCCACGATGTCCTCGACGATGATGACGTCGCGCCCTTCGAGATCGGCGTCGATCTTTTTGAGCTGCGTGACCTCGCCGCTGGAGACCTTGAGCGCGCCGTAGGAGGAGAGCTTCATGAAGTCCACCTCGCACTCGACCTCGACGGCGCGCATGAGGTCCGCAAGGAAGATGAAGGCGCCGTTCAAGACGCCGATGAAGATGGGCTTTTTCCCAGCGTAGTCCCGACTGATGGCTTGCCCGAGCGCCTGCGTGCGCTCGCGGATGGCCTCGCGGCTGAGGTAGCGCCGGAAGCGCTCGCCCCGGCAGATCACAAAGTCGCCCGCCTCAGGATCGGGGATGTAGAGGCCGGAGGCGGCGGCGTCGCGGCCAGAGGGCGTTGCCATGAGCGAGGAGCAGGCTTGATCGTCAGGGAGCAGCGGACGCCCGCAAGGTAGCACACGCTTGCGCCGCCGGGCAAGGAGCACAGGGCCGCTGCTTTTAACACCTCTGATGCATCCGCTGGTTGTCTCGTGCCGCTACGTGATCGGCCCTGCATCGCCGATGGATAAGAAGGCAAGCGTTAGCAGAAGCGTGACCGCGAAGAACGCTACCGGGAACAGTTCTACTACCCGCGCGAGGTACCGTCGGGACCGCAGCAGAAAAAGGGCCAGCATCGAAGCGATTATTCCAGCAAGAATAGCCAGCATCAGAAAATGCGTCGCTACGTCGAAAAAGAGAAAACTGATTGGAGTGGCTTCATGCCCTTCTACTGTGATGCCGCCGGAAAGACCGTAAAACACGGCAAAGGCCAAAAGACTCAAAGGCCAAAAGACTCAGTAGCCAAAAGATGGTACGGCGCTTCATGGAGCGGTGGTTGCAGTGACGGAGCGGGCAAGCTACGGCCTGCGCTCGGTGTCAGCCTCCTCGTTGGCGGAAGCGCCGATGGGCGCGAGCGAGTCGGGGGCGGCGGTGCCGTCGGAGGCTTCGAGCGCTTCTTCGAGCGCCTGGAACGCCTCGCCGAAGGCGGCGAAGTCGCCGCGCTGGAGGGCCTGGCGCGCCTCCTGGAGCAGGCCGCGCGCCTCTTCCAGCTCGGCCGCCGTTCGCTGGGCGAGGACGGGTGGAACGGCGGCTCGGCCGGGCGCCTCTTCGCCTGGAGCGGCCTCCGGGAGCGCCTGCTCCTCGCCAGTGCCTTCGTCGAAGAGGGCCAAGCGCATCCCCAGCACGTCGGCCAGGGCGCCTTCGAGGCTCCGTGCCATGGCCACGCGCTCGCCGTAGGCCACGATCACGCGGCTGAGCTGCGGGATCTGCCCCTCCTCGGCGATGAGGTACACCGGCTCGACGTAGAGGAACGACTCCTCCACGGGCACGACGATGAGGTTCCCGCGCACCACGCGCGAGCCGCGCTGATCCCACAGGGAGAGCTGGCGCGAGATCTCGGTGTCCTGGTCGATGCGCGCCTCGACCTGGCTCGGGCCGTAGATCAGCTTCTCCTTGGGCAGCTCGTAGACGACGAGCTGGCCGTAGTCGGGGAAGTCGCTCTTGGCGGCCATCCAGCCGATCATGTTGTCGCGCTCCTCGGGCGTGAACGGCGTCATCAGCATGAACTCGAGGCGCTCCTCGCCGGGGAGCCGCGTGAGGATGTAGTACGGTTCCATGATGCGCGGCTCGCCGGCGTACTGCTCCTGCGGGCGCGTCCAGAGGTCCTCGTTGTTGTAAAAAACCTTGGGGATGCGCATGTGGTAGCGGCGGTACTTCTCGATCTGCACCTCGAAGAGGTCCTGCGGGTAGCGCAGGTGGCTGCGCAGGTCGTCCGAGAGCGCCGAGAGCGGCTGGAAGAGGTCGGGGAACGCCTCGCGGTAGGCGCCCAGGACGGGGTCGGTCTCGTCCATGACGTAGAAGGAGACGTCACCGTCGTAGGCGTCCACGACCACCTTGACCGAGTTGCGGATGTAGCTGAAAGGGGCGCTACGGCGCAGCTCGGCGCGCTCGCTCAGGACGGCGCGGTCGGCCGGCTCGGCGTAGGGGAACGCCGGCGCCGTGGTGTAGGCGTCCTGCACCCAGTACTGCCGCTGATCGGAGAGGACGAGGTACGGGTCGCCGTCGAGCTGGAGGAAGGGGGCCACGCGGCGGATGCGCGTCTGCACGCGGTTCCAGAACTGAATCCGGCTCCCGTCGGTGAGGTAATCTGAGAGGACGATGTTGTAATCGGAGAACGTCCAGGCAAAGAGCAGCTGCCGCCAGAAGCCGCCCAGGAGCACGCCGCCGGTGCCGTCGTAGTGAACGTAGACGTTGTCGTCGCCCCTGGGGTAGTTCAGCTCCAGGGCCTCGGTGTTTACGATGCGGTAGGTGGGGATGCCTTCGCCGTAGTAGATGGCCGGCTCGTCCACGCGCAGTTCGGGGAAGTCCGTCTCCGGCGGGAGGTTCTTCAAGAGGAGGTTGGGGATGCCCTCGCTGCCCTGCTGCGCCACGAGGTTGAGGACCGAGCCGTAGCCGTGCGTGTACTGCAGGTGGCGGTTGACCCAGGAGTCGGCGCGGCCGGGGAGCGTCTGCGCCAGCTCGCGGCCGGAGATCATCACCTGGCGATAGTCGCCGCCGAGCGTGTAGCGGTCGATGTCCACGTTGTAGAACTCGTAGTACGTGCGGATCTCCTGGATCTGCTTGTAGGTGCTCAGGAGGAGGCGCGGGTCCCAGAGCCGGATGTTGCGGATGGTAGCCTCGTTGGCCTGGACCTCTTCGGCCGTGAGGTTCGTCTCGGCCGGGTAGGAGCGCTCCTCGACGGCGGTGAGGCCGTACGCCTCGCGCGTCAAGGCGATGTTGCTCTCGAGGTAGGGCGTCTCGAGGCGCAGCTCGTTCGGCTCGACGTAGACCTGCTGCACGAGCATGGGCAGGAGGACGAGGCCGCCGGCCAAAAGCAGCACGTACGCCGCGCCGCTCCAGGCCAGGAGCCGGAAGCGGTAGCGGCGCAGGTTGAGCGCCACGATGCCCACCAGGGCGAGCGAGGCGAAGACCATCACCCAGAGCGCCGGAAGCATCACGTGGACGTCGGTGTAGCTGGCGCCGTAGACGACGCCGCCGGGCGAGGTCAAAAGCCCGAAGCGGTCGAGGTAGAACCCCCAGGCCCACCCGGTCAAGAGCAGCATGAGGTTCAAGGCCAGGTGGCGCACCACCGAGGGCCTGACGTGCACGCGCCCCTGGTGCACCTCCACCTCGCCCATGAGGAAGTACACCGTGCCCAGGATGAGGAGCGTCAGAAAGGCGAGCGAGACGAGCGCGCTCTGCAGCGCTTCGATAAAGGGCAAGCGCAGCATGTAGAACGCGAGGTCCTGCCCGAAAATCGGGTCCACCTGCCCGTAGGCCTGCCCGCTGGCAAAGCGCACGAAGGTGTCCCAGCGCGCAGCAAAGCTGCCGGCAAAGGCGAGCGCCACGAGCGCGGCGAAGACGGCGGCCACCACGCGCAGGCGCCCGCGCGTAAGCCGCATCTCGCCGATGGTGGGCGCCTCACCCTCGCGCGCCCACCGCGAGGCCCACAGGGGCGGAAGCTGGCGTACGAGGTAGAAGAGGTTCCCGCCCAGGTAGCCGGCCACCACCACGAAGGCCACCACAAAAAGCACGGCCTTGAGGCGGAGGATCTTCCAAAAGACGGACGCATAGCCGAGCGCCTTCATCCACAGCAGCTCGACCACGTACTCGGGCAGGAGCAGCAGGAAGAAGAGGGTAAGGAACGCGCCGGCGAGGACGACCCGGAACGTGCGGCGCGAGCGGAAAAGCGAAGCCATAGAGCACGGCGGACGGTGAAAGAGAACGCCCGCGGCAGGCGAGGTCCGTCCGGGTGGCGAGACGTGTGCCCGGCGCGTGCGCTCTTGCCGCGTCCCTATCCAATGCGCGGGGGCGGCTCCGGTTCGGCAACGGGGCTTCGGCAGCGGCGCACGCTGATGCGCTCAGCGTCCGCGCGTCAAGCCAAGGCTGTTTGGACAAGAAGGCTCACGCGGCGATGCTCGCCCCGGCAGCCTTCGGCAGGACGACGGTAAAGGTGCTCCCCTCCCCTTTCCGGCTCGACACGCGCAGGTGCCCGCCGATCTGCTCGATGAGCCGCTTGGAGACGGCCAGCCCCAGCCCGGTCCCCTGATACGTGCGCTCCAGCCCCGTGGACTCCTGCGAAAAGGCGTCGAAGAGACGCGGCAGGAAGTCCTCGCCGATGCCGATGCCCGTGTCCGCGATGCTGATGGCCACCTGCTGCTCCGCTTCCGTGCTGATGGTCACCTCTACGCGGCCGGCCTCCGTGAACTTGACGGCGTTGTCTAAAAGGTGGTTCAGCACGCGCGTCACGATCTCGTAGTCGGTGCGGGCGTAGACGCCGTGGCGCGGCAGGTCGAAGCGCAGGGCCAGTTCCTTCTCGGCAGCGATAGGGCGGAAGGCTTCGACGGCGGTGTAGGCGATGTCCACGACGTTGTACGGGCGGCGCTCGACCTGGAGCATCCCGGCCTCGAGCTGCGCCAGGTCCAGCACGGAGTCGAGCGTGAGGAGGAGCCGCCGCCCGCTCCGCTCGATGAGGTCCACGAAGCGGCGGTGCGAGGGGCGCACGCCCTGGCGCAGCATCGAGCTAAAGCCCAGGATCACGGTGAGCGGCGTGCGCACCTCGTGCGTCATGTTCGTCAAGAGGCCCGTGCGGAAGCGCGCCATCTCCTCGGCGCGCTGGCGGGCGTCCAGGAGCGCGCGCTCGGCCTCCTTGCGGTTGGTGATGTCCACGCCCACGCTCAACAGGCACGCCTTCCCTTCTACCTGAATGCGCTGGAAAGAGAAGAGGCCCGTGCGCACCTCGCCGCTTTTGGTGCGCAGGTCGGCCTCGTAGTCGCGCAGGGCGCCCTGCTCACTTTGCAGCGAGGCCATCAGCTCGGCCCGCTGCTCCGACTGCGCCCACAGCCCAAGCGCCTGCGTGGTGCGCCCGATCAGTTCCTCGCGTCTGTAGCCGGTGAGGTGACAGAACGCCTCGTTGGCGTCAAGGATGTGGCCGTCCTCAAAGCGGGTGATGCTGATGCCGGCCGGACTGGCGCGGAAGACCTCGCGGAAGAGCGCCTGGCTCTCGCGCTCGGCCAGGGCCGAGCGCCGGCGCTCGGTGATGTCCAGGCCCGAGAGGAGCACGCACGCCTCGCCGCGCACGTCCACCAGCTGTGCCGAGATGAGGTGCGTGCGCACCTCGCCGCTCTTACGCCGGATGCGCGCCTCGAAGTCGCGCACGGCGCCGTGGCGCCCCAGCGTGGCCAGGAAGGCGCGCCGCTCCGAGGCGGAGACCCACAGGTCAATCTGCTCGCGCGAGGCGCCCACCACCTCCTCGCGCGCGTAGCCGGTCAAGCGCAGGAACTGCTCGTTGACCTCGAGGAAGACGTGGTCCGCCACGCGGCTGATGGCGAGCGCCGTGGGGCCGATCTGGTAGACGTTGTAGAAAAGGTCGAGCGTCTCGGAAAGGGCCTCGGCCATCTCGCGGCGCCCGCGCAGGTCGCGCGCGGTGGTCAAGACGGCGGCGCGGCCCTGGTACTGCACCGGCACCGAGGCCGTCTCCACCGGCACCCACTCGCCGTCGAGGCGCTTCAGCGCGTACTCGCCAAAGGCCACCGGCTCCTCCCGCGCCATGAAGCCCTGGTACCGCCCCCGCACGGCCTCGCGCTCGGCCGGGTCCAGAAAGCGCCAGACCGGCTCGCCCACCAGCGGCCCGGCCGAGAGCGCGCCGAGCATGTCCGCCCCGGCGGCGTTGACGTAGAGCAGCGTGCCCTCGGCGTCGGTGATGATGACCGGGTCCGCCAGCACCTCCACGAGACGGTGGTAGAGCTGCTCCGTGCTGCGCAGCTCCTCGGCCACGTCGCGCTCGTCCGTCACGTCGCGCGCCGTGGCGATGAGGCGGTCGGCCTTGCTGGCGGGCGCGGGCACGAGCGTGATGCGCCATCGCTTCGCTGGGGCGGCGGCTTCTTCCGCAGGGCCGGCGTGCTCGTCTGCGACGCGCTCGCGCCCGACGTCTTCGTACTCGACGACGCAGCCGCTGGCGAGCGCGTGGTCCTGGCGGGCCTGCGCCTCGTCTGTAGAGAGCAGCGCCTGGAGCGCCCCTGACGCCTCCTCGGCCTCGTCCTCGCCGTTCAGAAACCGGACGTGCGGCCGGGCACCCTCGCGCGGCTGGATCTCGGCGACGCGGCGCTCGGCCCGCGTCAGCAGGCGCTCGTATCCCCACGCGCGCGTGCGCAGCCGGCCGATGGTTTGGTCTTTTTCGGCAAGCTGCGCGCGGAGCGCTTCTATCTCGGCTTCCAGCTGGTCCTGCGTGGTCTCAGTCATGCGTGGCGGTGCCACTTCGCTGCCGAACGCCCCCCTGCTCGGACGTGCCTTCCACTGCGGCGGGTGCGTTAGTAGGACACCTCTTTAAGCTGTAGTTCTTGTAATAGTGAGTTCGCAAGCCCACCACTTGGGTACCGCTGAAAGGGATTAAGTCTCCACCAACAACCCGCCCTCGTCGTTACGGTCTGGGGAAAATCGTTTGGCTGAACAGTAACGACGCATGTTTTAGTCCCTATCCGAAAGCTCACTTCACGGTGCCATCTTGAGCGGGGCGAGCCTCAGCCGAGCGCAGTCAAAGCGAAGCTTACCGAAGGAAAAGATCTCAACGCTGCCTCGGGGGGCTGCCGCAGGCGATGGGTTCGCGCGCTGCTACCGAGATCCTTCGACGCGCCTCGCGCGCTCAGGATGACGCTGTTGCTGAGGTTTTCGGATAGACCCTTAGAGCACCTTCACCGCCTTGACCATCGGGTCCTGGAAGTCGGGGCTGCGCACGATGTCGAAGCCGAGCTTCTGGCACACGCGCTGCATGGCGCGGTTCTGGCGCAGGATGTCGGCCAGGATGTGGTCCAGGTTCTCGTCGCGCCCCACCTGCACGAGCCGCTTCAACAGCTCGGTGCCGATGCCGAGGCGCTGCACGTCGTCGGCCACGAGCATGGCGAACTCGCCGTCGTTCGTGCCGAAAAGCTTCGTCAGCCGCCCCACGCCGATGATCTCCGGCGCGCCCGTCTGCGGGTTGGGCCGCTCGACCACGAGGGCGATCTCGCGGTCGTAGTCATTGAAGCAGATGCGCACGAGCCGCTCGTGCGCCACGCGCTGGCTCGTCTTCATCAAAGAGGCGTAGCGGAGGTAGACGCTCCGCTCGGAGAGCCGCTCGTGAAAGCCGATCAAGAGCGGCTCGTCCTCCGGGCGGATCGGGCGGATGAAAACCGAGGTGCCGTCGCGCGCGGTCCACTCGCCGGCGTACTGGCGCGGGTAGGGGCGGATGGCCGGCTCGGGCCGCTTTTCGCGCTCGGCCTCGTCGTGCAGAACCACGCGCGCGTCGAGCGCCACGATGCGCTCGGGCGAGGCCAGGAGCGGGTTCACGTCGATCTCGCGGATGATGGGCTGCTCGATGGCAAGCTGGCTAAAGCGCACGAGGATGCTGCGCAGGCCTTCGAGGTCCACCGGATCACGCCCGCGCACGCCTTGAAGGGCCTTGTAGATCTTCGTCTGCTCGATCATGCGCTGCGCCAGCGTCGTGTTCAGGGGCGGCAGGCCGAGGGCACGGTCCTCGAACACCTCCACCAAGGAGCCGCCCGCGCCGAACAAGAGCACGGGGCCGAACTGCGCGTCGAACGAGCTGCCCACGATGAGTTCGTAGCCTTCGACGCTCACCATCGGCTGGACGGTGACGCCGTCGAAGGCCTCGGCCTGGCCGCGCTTTTCGAGGCCCCGCTGCATCCCCTCGAAGGCCGAGCGGACGGCCTCGGCGTTTTTGAGATTCAGCTTCACCCCGCCCACGTCCATCTTATGCGTGATGGTTTTCGAGTCGAGCTTCACGACCACCGGGTAGCCGATCTGCTCGGCGTGCCGGACGGCCTCGTCGGCCGTGTCGGCCCGGCGCGTCTCGACGACGGGGAGACCGTAGGCGGCGAAGAGCTTTTTCGACTCGTGCTCGGTGAGGAGCGTGCGGCCTTCTCCTGCGGCTTCTTCGATGATCTGGCGGGCGGCCCCCCGGTCCAGGCCGTCCACGCCGCCGGCGTCCGGCACCGAGGGCGTCTCGTAGAGGCCGCGCAGGTTGTAGCTGTACTGCCACATGTAGTTGAACACGCGCGCGGCCGTGTCCGGGTAGCCGAAGGTGGGGATGCCGGCGCGGTTGAGGATCTCCTCGCCCTCGACGGTGGAGGCGCCGCCCATCCAGCTGGCCAAGATCGGCTTGCGGCTTTGGTGCGCGAAGGGCGCCAGGCGCCGCGCCGTTTCCGTGGCGTCCGTCATGGCCTGCGGCGTGAGGATGGCGAGCAGCCCGTCGCTTTCCTCATCAGCGGCGGCGACCTCGAGCGTTTGGGCGTAGCGCTCCGGCGTGGCATCTCCTAAAAGATCCACGGGATTCGCGTGGCTCCAGGCCGGCGGGAGGATGGCGTCCAGCTCCCGCTTCGTCTCGCCCGAAATCTCGGCCAGCGTGCCGCCGCCGCGGATCAGGGCGTCGGTGGTGAGGACGCCGGGGCCGCCCGCGTTGGTGACGATGGTGAGGCGCGGCCCTTCGGGGCGCGGCTGCTTCGAGAGCGCCTCGGCCAGGTAGAAGAGGTCGGAGATCCTTTCGACGCGCAAGACGCCCGTGCGCCGGAAGGCGGCGTCCAAGACGGCGTCCGAGCCGGCAAGCGTGCCTGTGTGCGAGGCCGCCGCCTGCGCGGCCTGCTGCGTCCGCCCCGCCTTGATGACGATGATGGGCTTGCGCAGCGCCACCTCGCGCGCGGCGGAGAGGAACGAGCGCGCATCGCCCACCGATTCCATGTAGATGACGATGCTCTCCGTCTTCGGGTCGTCGCCGAGGTAGTAAATCAGGTCGCCCCAGTCCACGTCAAGCATCGAGCCGATGGACACGAACGCCGAGAAGCCGATGTTCTCGCGGAAGCTGTGGTCGAGGATGGCCGTCATGATGGCGCCGCTCTGGCTGATGAGGCCGACTGAGCCGGCGGGCGCCATCGCCCCGGCGAAGGTGGCGTTCAGGCCCGTGGGCGGGCGCATCACGCCCAGGCAGTTCGGCCCGATGATGCGCATCCCGGCCTGCCGCGCCGTCTGGCGGATCTCCTCTTCAAGCCGCACGCCCTCTTCGCCCACCTCCTTGAACCCGGCCGAGATGATGACGGCGCCCGGCACGCCCGCCTCGGCGCACTCGCGGATGATGCCCGGCACCGTCCGGGCCGGCGTGGCGATGACGGCTAGGTCCACCGTCTCCGGCAGCGCGCCCACCGAGGCGTAGGCGCGCACACCCAAAACGCTCGCGCGCCCCGGATTCACCGGGTACACCGTCCCGCCGAACGGGTTGGAGATGAGGTTCCACAAGAGCGTGCGTCCCACACTCCCCTCCTGCCCCGAGGCACCAATCACCGCCACGCTCTCCGGCGCGAAGAGGGCATCGAGCGGCTGGCGGCGCGGCGCGAACACGTCGTACGACGGGTCGCTCTGGGGCGTGTCCTCGGCGGGCGCGTCATGGTCAGGCGCTTCGCTCGGGTCTTCAAGGTTAAAAGCCTGCGGGGGCAGCGGGTCGTCCATTTTTTCTTTTCGGGATTATTCAGGGCCGGACGCCGTAGGGACATGGCGCGCCATGTCCCTACCACGGTTTCTTACCACGGTGCCTCACGGCAGCATCGCGGCGAGGTCGTGGGCGGCGCTCGGGTAGGCGTAGAGGGTGTCTCTGAGATCGTCGGCGGTGAGGCCGTGGCGCATCGCCATCGCAAACAGGTTGATGATCTCCTCAGCGTTTGGGTAGACGAGGTGCGCGCCCAGAATCTTTCCGCTCCCCTTTTCGACGAGGACCTTGTAGGCGGCGTGCTCGGCGCGGCGGTGCCGGGCCGTGTACCATTGGGAGGCGTCGCCCGCGCCCGTCTCGAAGTCGGCGCCGGCGGCGCGCGCTTCTTCTTCGCTCAGGCCCACGGCGGCCAGGCGCGGCGTGCAGAAGACGGCGGCGGGCGTGGCGGAGTGGTCCGGCTTGCAGGTGTTGCCGCTCAGGAGGTTCTCGGCCACGGCGTCGGCGTCGAGCGCGGCGGTGGGCGTGAGCGGCGGCCCCGCTTGCGCGGCGTCGCCGGCGGCGTAGACGGCCGGGTTCGAGGTGCTTTGCAAGAACGGATTCAGTGCCAGGCGTCCGTCCTCCGTGTCCACGTGGCCGGCTTCGAGGTCGAGCTTGTCGAGCTGCGGGACGCGCCCGGCGCCGTGCACCACGCGGTCGGCGGCGTAGCGCTTCTCCGCGCCGCTGTCGTCTTCGGCGACGACTTCGAGCGCGCCGCCCTTTTCTTCGATAGCCTGCACTTTTTGGCCGGTGTGCACCTTGATGCCCAACGCGCGCGTGGCCTCCAGAAGCACCTCGACCAGATCGGCCTCGAAGTTTTGAAGCGGGCGCTCGCCGGTTTCGAGCACGTGGATCTCCCTGGCGCCGGCGCGCGCGGCCAGGTGCGCGAACTCCATCGAGATGTACCCGCCGCCGACGAAAACGAGCCGCTTTGGGAGCCGGTCCATCTCTAAAAAATCGTCGCTGTACGTGAAGCGTTCTTCGCCCTCGATGCCCAGCGGGGTCGGCTTCGCGCCCGTGGCGAGGTGGATCTTCTCGGCCCGGAGCACCTCGTCGGCGCCATCGTGGCTGCTGACGGTAATCTCTTGCGGACCGCTGAAGCGGGCTTGGCCGTGAAAGGCATCGATGCCGGCCTCGGCGAACTTCTGGCGCGTCCTTGCGGGGATGTCGTCGGTGAAGGTCTTTTTGAAACGCATGAGCGCGGGCCAGTCGATGCGCCCTTCGCTCCACGCCAGGCCGCGCCCTTCGAGGCGGCGGGCCTGCTCCAGGAGATGCGCGGCGTGGACCAAGACCTTCTTCGGATCGCACCCGCGCTGCGAGCACGTGCCCCCGAACGGCCGCGCGTCCACGATGGCGACGCGCCAGCCAGCCTCGCGGCACCGCATCGCCACGGAGGAGCCGGCCGTGCCCGTGCCGATGACGACGAGGTCGTACTGCTGTGCCACGCTTTCCAGGGGGTCAGGTGAGCGGAGGTTTTCGCGCCTCTACCCAATGCGCCCGGCGCAGCGTTTGTTGCGCGGCGGCTTCACGGCTGCGCCGGTTCGAGGTTGGTGGCCTCGCGGACGGCGCCGTCGTACTTCACCTTCCACTCGTGGATGGCCTCTTCGGAGAGCGTGTCCACCTGATGCGAGATCGCGCGGATGGACTCCTGGATGCCTTGGAGTTCCATCTCGACGAGGGCCTGGTCCTCCTGCGGCAGGTACATGTCGATCACGGAGAGCTGGTTTTTGACCACGTCGGCCAGCATCTCGCGGATCTCCTCGATGGAGCGCTCGCGGATCTGGCGCTGCCGCCGCCGCACCACCCAGAAGATCATCCCATGGAGCAGCCCCACGCCGATGGCCGTGATGGCGGCCACCTTCCAGAACGTCGTCCCCGTGGCGAAAAAGGCCGGCACGGCGAGGATGACGGCGAGGCCCGCCCCGCTCAGCCACAGCTCGATGTTGTTGAGGAACGCGCGCGCGGATACCAAACGCTTCATGCCTTTTGTTTTTCTTTTTGAGTACGTCGGACAATCGGAGGTGCAAACATGCAACGCCCACATTGGCTTGCCTCTGTGCACAAAAAACGTTCCTCCGGCCTCTGCGCGGCCAGAAGTGCGCCCCAACCTTCCGCGCTGGGTGATGCGTAACGCGCAGGTCAAAAGTACCCAGGCAGGAGCGGGGCCATGAGCCGCTCCGGCTTAGGCCGCACCTGCGGCGCGGAGTTCCTCTTTGAAGCGCTCGGTGAGCGCGCGCGCCTCGCTTTCAGAAGCGGCCTCGGCGTAGACGCGCAGGATCGGCTCGGTGTTGGACGTGCGCAGGTGCACCCAGCCCTCGTCGAAGTCGATCTTGAGGCCGTCCACCGTCGAGGTTTTCTCATGGCGGTACTGCTCGGCGAGCGCGCTCAGGAGGCGCGCGGCGTCGAGGCCGCCTCCGAGCGGCAGCTTGTCCTTGACGATGGCATAGCGCGGCAGATCGGCGCGGACGTCGGCGAGCGTGGTCTTCTCGTTGGCGAGGTGCTGCAAGATCATGGCGGCGCCGGCAAGCGCATCGCGGCCGTAGTGCAGGTCCGGCACGATGACGCCGCCGTTGCCCTCGCCGCCGAGGACGGCACCTACGGCCTGCATCTTCTTCACCACGTTGATCTCGCCTACGGCCGAGCGGTGCACCTCCTCGCCGTGGCGCGCGGCCACATCCTCGATGGCGCGCGAGGAGGAGAGGTTCGTAGCAAACGGCCCGGAGCGGAAGCGCCACACGAAGTCCGCCGCCACCACCTGCGTCAGTTCCTCGCTCACGTACGTGCCCGTGTTATCCACGAGGGCGAGGCGGTCGGCGTCCGGGTCGGTGGCGAGGCCGAGGTCGGCGCCGGCCTCGCGGACGGCCTCGGTCAGGCCGGTGAGGTTTTCGGGCAGCGGCTCGGCGGGGTGGGCAAAGCGGCCCGTCGGCTCGCAGTTGAGGCAGGTGATGTTCTTCTCCTCCACGCCGAGGCGCTTCAAGAGCGCCGGCAGCGCCACGCCGCCGACGGAGTTCACCGCGTCCACGACCACCTTGAACCCGCGCGCCGCGATCTTCTCTTTTTCGATAAAGTCGAGAGCGAGGATCGCCTCGATGTGATGCTCCAGGAAATCCTTCTCGGAGAACGCGCCGAGGGCGTCGTAGCGGACGAACGGCGCGTCCTCCCCGGCGGCGATCCGCTCGGCGCGCTCGATCACGTCCTGCCCTTCCTCTGGCGAGAGGAACTCGCCCTTCTCGTTGAGGAGCTTCAAGGCGTTCCACTCCGCCGGGTTGTGCGAGGCGGAGAGGACGATGCCGCCGGCGGCGCTTTCGGCCAGGACGGCCATCTCCACCGTGGGCGTGGTGGCGAGGCCGGCGTCGATCACGTCGCACCCGGCACTCTGGAGCGTGGCGGCCACGACCTCGGCGCAGAGCGGCCCCGTCACCCGCGCGTCCCGCCCGATGACGACGGCGGGCCGGCGCCCGTTCTCGGCGTTGCCTTGAGCGCGGGCGCGGCACCACGCGCCAAAGGCGGCGGCGTAGCGCACGAGCACGGCGGGGTCGAGGCCGTCGCCAAAGATGCCGCGGATGCCGGAGATGGAGACGATGAGCGTGCCGGTGTTCTTTTTCGTTTTCATTGCAGAAGGGAACGTTGCGGTTTGCGTTGCAGAAAAGGCGCGCGACAAGGAGAGACGCCGGATCTCGCAAGGGGGCACACGGCCGCCTACTCACCGTCCTCGAAGAGCAGATGCGCGTCGATGACGCCTTTGAAGAGCCATTCGTCGAGGGTGGCGTCGTCGTCCTCGCCAGCGTGAAGAACCGAGACGTCGCCGGTGGCTTCCATGACCACGGCGCGCACCTGCTTGAGGTCGAGCACGTTGGCCTCCCGGAGCTTGCCGCGCAGGTCGCCCTCGGTGACGTGCGTTTTGCGGAGGTTCTCGTGCAAGACGCGCTGCCCCGCCATGAGCAGGATGGGGTCGTTGTCCATGGCGGTGGCAACGGCATCCGCGCGCTTGCGCAGCGCCGCCGTGCCGATCTGGATGCCGTAGAGCAAAGCCAGCGCCACTAATCCTTTCGTGGGCGGGACCGATTCGAGCACCACCGTCGAGGCGATGATCGACCCGATGGCGATGGTGATGGCGAAGTCGAACGACGACATCTTCGAGAAGCTGCGCAGCCCCGCCACGCGCGTAAGCGCCACCACGCCGATGTAGATGGCGATGGTGGTGACGATGAGGCGCCCCACCGTTGCAAGCGTAATGGCAAGCCAGGACCAGTCCATACTTGTTCTCCCTTTAGAATTTGGAGGACGGCCCCGCCCCGAGAAGGCAGAAGAGACCGTGTGCCGGCAGCAGCGCTTGACGGCGTTGTGCGGGTTTCGTGGTAACCCAAGTTGTGACCTACGCCGTTTGTCATCCCGACTGAGCGGAGCGAGTGAAGGGATCTGCGCTTGAGACGGCGTTAGCGCCCACCCAGATGCCTCGGCTTCGCCCGGCATGAGCAGGAGGCTGGTGTTCTTAACACACCTCACAACTTGGATTATGGTACGAATCCGCACAGCTTTAAACATCTGTCCACCCGTTCTTCTTTATGCCGCGCAGGATTTTGTTTTGACTGCATTTACGTTGCTGCGTTACGTTATCGTTCAAGCCGTCTTGACGGAACTGAGCAGGTTTCCTCTGGTTGACGTGCCACTGCGGCGCTCGGCCTCCTCTGCCTACCCCTGGCCTGGACTTTTACCCCGCTCATGACGACGCTTTTAACCGGCTACCCTACACGCGGGCGCGCCCGAGCGATGCGCTGGCGCTACCGCTTTACCGTCCTCACCGTCGTTGTGGCCGTGGCGCTTCTGGGCTGGGGCGCATTCGTGACAAGCATTGACGCCGGCATGGCCGTGCCAGACTGGCCAGCCTCCTTTGGCTCCTTTGACCCGTTCCAGACCGGCTACCATGACCCCGCCGACCCCGCCGCCGCCTGGTGGAACCGCGTGCCGATCCTGGCCGAGCACGGCCACCGTCTCCTCGGCGCCCTCATCGGCTTGATGACGCTGGTGCTGGCGGGGTGGACCTGGGTGAAGGACCCGCGCCGGTGGATGCGCTGGCTGGGCGTTTTCGCGCTCGTGCTCGTCATCGCGCAAGGCGTCCTTGGCGGACTGCGCGTCGTCTACGCTTCTATGAACCTGGCAATGGTGCACGCCTGCGTGGCGCAAATCTTCTTCTCGCTCCTCGTGGCGATGACGCTTTTCACTTCGCGCGGCTGGCTTCGCGCGGACGGCCTCGCGGTTTCCTCGAGCACCTCTGCTTCAAGCGTGCCGCTCTTGCGCGCGCTGGCCGTGGCGACGGCTGTGGTCCTCTACGGGCAGATCATCCTAGGCGTCCTCCTGCGCCACCCCGGCACCGGCATCGACCCCATGCTCGCCGGCATCCACATGACGGGCGCATTCGTGGCGCTCGGGCTGATTGCGGCTACCTTCGCCGTGGTGCGGCGGCACTTCAAAGCGGACCGGCTCGTGCGGCGCGGGGCGAACGCGCTTCTCGGCATCGTGGTCGTGCAGATGCTCCTCGGCTTTACGGCCTACTTCACGCTCTTGGACGAGTCGGGGATGCTTCAGCCGAGCAACGTGCAGGTGATCGTCAACTCGGCGCACCTGATCGTGGGCGCGCTCTTGATGGCCTCGGCCGTGTGCCTGGCGATCCTGGCGCTGCGTCGCACGGCGCGCGGGACGGCAGCTTCGCGCGGCGGGGCCGCCTCGGCATCCGCCTCGCGTCGGACCGGGCCAACACTGCAACCTTCCTCGGCCCGCTGATTTTGTTCTTTTTGCTACCTTCGTTTTTTCGCTTCCGGATCTTTGCATGAGCCATCCTTCCCCGCACCCCACGGCTGATCCAGCAGCCGCTTCGACTGAAGCGGTCGTCTCGACGGGCGCACTGCTGCGGGACTTCTGGTCGCTGACGAAGCCGGAGATCTCGTTTTTGGTGACGATCTCGGCGCTGGCGGGCTTTCTTTTGGGCAGCCCCGGCGCGCTCGACCTCGGCGTGCTCGCGGCTACGCTCGTGGGCGTCTTCCTGTGCGCGGGCGGCGCGGGGGCGCTCAACCACTACCTCGAGCGCGGCCTCGACGCGGGGATGCGCCGCACCGCAGAACGCGCGCTGCCAGCCGGGCGCCTCTCTTCCACTGCCGCGCGCACGTTTGGCGTCGTGCTCGTCTGCGCGGGGGTGGGCCTCATTTGCCCGCTCGTGAACCCGCTCACGGCGCTCCTGGCCGCGCTCACGGTGGCGCTCTACCTTTTCGTCTACACCCCGCTCAAGCGGCGGACGAAGTACAACACGCTCGTGGGCACGCTGCCGGGCGCGCTCCCAGCGCTGGGCGGATACACCGCCGCCACGGGCGCCTTCGGGTGGACGGGCGCGGCGATTTTCCTCGTCCTCCTCACCTGGCAGATGCCGCACTTCCTGGCGCTGGCCTGGATGTACCGACACGACTACGCGCGCGGCGGTTTTTCCATGCTCCCCGTCCTGGAGCCGAGCGGCGACTCGACGGCGCGGCAGATGCTCCTTTTTACGGTGCTCCTCCTGGCCGTGAGCGCGGTGCCGTTCTTTACCGGCGCGGCGGGGTGGCTCTATCTCCTCGGCGCCGTGCCGCTGGGCCTCTGGTTTATCGCCTCAGCGCTCCGGTTCTACGGCGAGCGCACGGGGCAACGGGCGCGGCGCGTGCTCAAGGTGAGCATCTTTTACATCCCGCTCCTTGTCGTTCTCATTCTTGCAGATTGGCTCTTGTAACGACGACGGACGACGACCGGACAGCCGCTTCGAAGACGTCGTCGTTCGTCCATCCCCGCATCGAGTGCGGGGCAAGCTATCGTTCGTCTCCTCATCCGTAGCCGCCCCCCGTTTTCTCGCCCGTGATGCCCGATCCCGCCGCCGTCCGCATCAGCCGCCTCACGCACCGCTACGGCGAGCACGTGGCGCTGCGTGAGGTGAGCTTTGCCGTGGCGCCGGGGTCGCTCTTCGGCCTCCTCGGGCCGAACGGCAGCGGGAAGACGACGCTTTTCCGCATCCTCTCCACGCTGATGCGGCCCACCGGCGGCACGGCCGAGGTGTTCGGCTTCGACCCCGTGCGCGAACCGGCGGCCGTGCGCGAGCGCCTGGGGATGGTGTTCCAGGAGCCGGCCCTGGACGAAAGCCTCTCCGTGCGCGAGAACCTGCGCATCCACGGCGCCTTCTACGGCCTCGGCCGCCGCGCCGCCGACGCGCGCATCGACGCGCTCCTCGAAAACTTCGGCATGGCTGAGCGCGCGGGCGACCGCGTCAAGACGCTCTCCGGCGGATTGCGCCGCCGCGCCGACCTTGCGCGCGGACTCCTCCATCGCCCCGTCCTTCTTCTTTTAGATGAGCCGACGACCGGCCTCGACCCGACCGCGCGCCGCACGTTTTGGCAAGCGCTCAGCCGCCTGCGCCGCGCCGAGGGGACCGCTCTCGTCGTGGCCACGCACCTGATGGAAGAGGCCGAGCGGTGCGACGCGCTCGCCATCCTGGACCGAGGCCGCCTCGTAGCCGAGGGCACGCCCGCCGCGCTCAAAGACGCCCTCGGCGGTGAGACGCTCTGGCTCGAAACGCCCGAGCCGGAAGCGCTGGCCGACCGCATCGGCGCGCAGTTTGGCGTGGAGGCGCGGACGGTCGGCGGGGCCGTGCAGGTGTCGCACCCGGAGGCGCACACGCTCCTGGCCTCGCTCTACGAGGCGTTCGGCGCGCAGATGGAGAGCGCCACCGTGCGCCGCCCCACGCTCGATGACGTCTTCATGGCCCGCACCGGCCACCGCCCGGACGCCGTTTCCTCTAACGGCGAAGCCCCCGCTGAGGAAGCCGCCTCGCTCTCTGCCGAGGCGTGATTGCTTCGGTCCGTTTCTTTTTCGCTCGGCAGAGGTTGGGTTCGTTGAACCGGAGCGAGGGCTTGATGCATCAAGCCCCTACACCGGACCCCGAATGGTGATGAACGTGCCTTGACCGATGGCGCAACACGCGCCCCGCTCCCTTTCTTCACTCCTCCTTTCCCGCAACATGGCTGCCCGCACGCTCCAAACCGTTTCGGCCCTGTGCCGGCGCGAGATCGTCAAGTTCGTGCGCGACCGGAGCCGGCTTTTGGGCGCGCTCGTGCAGCCGCTGGGGTTTTGGCTCCTCCTCGGCCTCGGCTTCCAGGGGTCGTTTCAGATCTCCACCGCCGCCGGCCTGGGCTACATGGAGTTTCTCTTCCCCGGCATCGTAGTGATGATTCTGCTCTTTACGGCCATCTTCTCAACCATCTCCATTGTCGAGGAGCGGAAGGCGGGCTTTCTGCAAGGCGTCCTCGTGGCGCCGGTGCCGCGCACGGCGCTCGTTTTTGGCAACGCGCTCGGCGGGACGCTTCTGGCAACGGGCGAGGCGTTTCTGTTTCTTCTGGCGCTCCCGCTCATCGGGCTGAGCTACAGCGTGCCGGGCGTAGTGCTGGCGCTCTTCATCAGCTTCCTCACGGGGCTTGCGTTCACGGCGCTGGGCTTTACGCTGGCCTGGCGGATGGAGTCCACGCGCGGCTTCCACGCGGTGATGAACCTGTTCCTTTTGCCGCTGTGGTTCCTCTCCGGCGCGCCGTTCCCGGCCGAGGGCGCCGCCGCGCCGCTGCGCTGGGTCATGGCCATGAACCCTGTCTCCTACGCCGTGAGCGGCATCCGGCAGGCGCTCTACTGGCCGGGCGAGGCGCCCCTCGCCTTCGCGCCGATGGGCGTGTGCCTCCTCGTCACCGCCGTCTTCGCCGCAGCAATGATCGGCGTGGCCGTCTACGTCGTGCGCTGGCCGCTCTTCGGCGACTGAGCGCTGAAGCGCTTAGCTGGAAGCGCCTGCTCGCCACCGAGGAGCCTGTGGGTTTCCCCGCTTGGCTCCTCAGCGGCGCCTTCTCACCCTTGGACGGCTTCTGGTTCGATATGCTGCTCAGCGGGCGGATCGCCCGAGAACGGCTTTTCGCCGACGCCTCTCGCGTCCGGGTCCCAGCCGATAAAAGCATCGCGGTTGCGCAGGGCGACGCAGATGGAGACGTACGTGGCGAGGCCGAGCCACGCGAGCCGGGGCGAGAGCGCCCACGCCGCTTTGTGGTCAAGCCGCGCCGTTATCGCCACGCTGGCAGCCGTCGCTGCTAAACCGGCCACCGTATTCGCCGCGCCGAGCACGGGGCTTCTCAGTCCAAAGTAGAGCGTGGTGAACGAGGCAAATAAGCCCCACGACGCCCCTTCCAAGCAGAGTGCCGCGCGCCGGCCCGGCGTGCCCTCCGGGAGGTTTGCCACGCGGAGGTTGCTCCAAAGCGTGATGGCGTTGTTGAATGCCCAAACCGGGGCAAACGCCCAGTCCGGCGGCGATCCCGGCGGCTTCTTGAGGTCGTTGTAGAACGCCTCGTCGCCGTTGTAGCCAAACGGGGCCGTGCTGACGGCGTTGGCAGCGAGTCCGACAGCAGCGGCGTGCCACCACCGATAACGCTTTTTCGGCTGAAGGTCTTTTGTCAACGGTGTGGCCCGATGGAGAAGGTTCATGACCGTAGTGGGATAGAGGGACGGGGATGGAGTTGCTAACCTAACATAAATTAGGCAACCTCCGTTCCCGCCCATCCCAAACTATTAGCGCGGCCGAAGTCCATCGAGCAACACGTCTACGATTTCCCGGCCCAGCTCTTCCTTTGGTTTCGGGAGCGAACCCGCTCTGGCGACGGGGAGCAGCCCGTTGATCGCTGTCACGAACACGCCAGCGAGGAGATCGGGGTGAGGGTGGCCGCGCACCTCGCCCCGCTCCTGCGCTGCCCGGAACGCCTCGGCGAGGGGCACCATCAGCCCCTCGTACATCCGCTCGGCCGTGTCGTGCGCTTCCTCTTCCGGCGCCGCTTGCAAGTTTGAGGCAGCGAGGGTGACGACGTTCACGGGCGGCTGTGAAAGCAGCCAATCTGCCATGGCGATGAGCTGCGATTCGAGGTCAGGCCCGGCCTCCGAGGCGGCGGCGCGCAGGCCGCCGCGGTGCCGGTCGAGCGCGCGCGTCATCACGCGCCGCCACAGCTCTGCCTTGCCGCCAGGCGCGTGATAGTAGAGTGAAGCCGGCTTCATGCCAAGCGCCGAGGCGAGGTCGCGCAGGCGCGTGCCGGCGTAGCCGCGCTTGAGGAACATCCGCTCCGCCTCGTCAAGAACGTGCGCGCTGGCGGCATCGGAGGGGGCGTTCATCGGAGGGCGTTACGGAATCTGAATTGGATGAGGCGGCGGTTTACTTCTTGAGCGGCCACTGGTTGGCGCGCTCGTTCTCTTGCGCGAGGCGAGCGGTTTCCTCGATGCGTTTTTCGCGCGTGGTGGGGCGCTTCGCCGTCTGAATCCATTCGAGGATGCCGCGCTTGACCGAGCGGGGGAACGCCTCCCAGTGCTTCGCCGCCTCGGGGTATCGCTCGAAAGCCGCCGCAAGGTCGTCCGGGACGACGAGGTTTTCTACGTCGTCGAGGGCGCTCCACGAGCCGTCGGCTTTGGCGGCGTCCACTTTGGTTTGGCCGGCAGGCATCATCTGCCCCGCCGCCGCCATCCGCTCAGCGCGCTCTTTGTTCGGGCGGCTCCAGCTGCTGCCGGGCTTACGCGGGGCGAAGTAAAGCATCGCCCGCTCGTCGTCCAGTTTGCGCGGCAGGCTGTCGATCCATCCGAAACAGAGGGCCTCTTCGACGGCTTCGTCGTAGCCGACCATTGGTTTGCCCACGGCTTTTTTGTAGCGGATGAGCCAGACGCCCTCTTCGCGCGCATGGTGCTCGGTGAGCCAAGCGCGCCACGCCACACGGCTGAGCGGATGAACCGAGTTGGGCGGCGCCTCGGGCATGGCCAGAAAAAGCACGGAAGTTCGTCAGAGGGCGTTCAAGGCGTTGTCGAGGCGGCGGGCCTCGTCCTCGCTCAGCGAGAGGTCGGCGGCCTGAGCGGAGTCGCGGATGCTCTCCGGGCGCGAGGCGCCGGGGATGGGCACCACGCACGGCGATTGCTGCCGGAGCCATGCCAGGACGAGCTGCTGCGCCGAGACGCCCTTCTCCTGGGCCAACGCGGCGAGGCCGTCGTAGCTGCCGAGGCGCTTGGAGCGCTCGCCGCCGCCGAGCGGACTGTACGGCAGGAACGTCAGCCCCTCGCGTTCGCAGTAGTCGAGGACGCCGCTCTTTTCAGGGCGGCGGTGCCAGGGGCTGTACTGGTTCTGCACGCTGACGACCTCGACCACCTCGCGTGCGCGCTCGATCTCGTCCACGGTGTAGTTCGAGACACCCACCTGGCGAATCAGCCCTTCCTGGACAGCTTCCTTGACGGGCTGGAGCGAGTCCTCGACGGGCACATCGTCGTCTGGGGCGTGGTGCTGCCAGAGCGCGATGGGCCGCTCGCCGCCGAGGGCCGCGTGGCTCTCGCGGATGGTCTGGCGCAGATGCTCCGGCTGGCCGTTGCGCGTCCACCGCCCGTGGGGGCGCATGAGGCCGCCCTTGGTGGCGACGACTACGTCCTCCACGCTGCCGTCGTACGCGTTGAGCGCTTCGCGGAGGAGGTGCTCGTTGTGGTGCTTGTCGCCCTCGTCGCGGCAGTAGGAATCGGCCGTGTCGAGCAGCGTGACGCCGCTGTCGAGCGCGGCGTGGACGACGGCGATGGCGTCCTCCCTGGACGGGCGCCCTTCGAGTGAGAGCCACATCGCGCCCATGCCTATGACGCTGACGCGGAGATCGGTGGGGCCGAGGGTGGTGGTTTGCATACCTGTGGAGCGGATAGGAAAAGTAGGCGTCGAGGCTACTGGCGGCACAAAAACGACGCGAGGGCAGACCGCGTAGCCGCACGCCTGTGCTTGAGCAGTGCGCCGTTTGTACCCCTCGGCGCGCTCCAGTAGTGGAACCACCGTCGGCCTTCTCGCGCAAGCCAGTCTCGTTCAACGGATACGATAGCGCGCCGCACCACCGCTTACAATAGATGAAACGGCAGCAAGGTTCTCCCGCGCGCAGCACGGGCGGCGGCGCCTCGATGTGCATCTTTATCCGCTATCACAACGTACCATGAACCAACGCTTTGACACGCCCGCGCCGGATGTTTCGGACACCGCCCTGCGTGAGACCTTCGACCTGTACCTCCTGGCGGACCGGCGCCGGTTCCAACGCCTGGCCCTGAGCGGGCGTGCCGCCGTGCTCATCATCGACGAGGACTGCACGCTCTGCTATCTCAATCCGGTGGCCCGCGCCGCCTTTAGCGCGTTTTCTTCGGCTTCGCTGGCGCGGCGGCATCTGTTCTCTCTCGTGTACCGCGAGGACCTGCGCGAAACCGTACGCGCGCTCGAGCGCCTGCACCGCGAGCCGTCCGGTTCCGCCTCGTTTCTGGTCCGTCTCTTCGTCCAAAGAAGCCGCTGGCGTTGGTTCAGCGTCACTGCGGCCCGCTTTTTGTACCAGCAGCGTACTGTGACCGCGCTTTTCCTTGAACCGCTCTCCGCGCTTTAGCTGGCCTCTTCTGTGCGCACTGTGTCCTCCATAGTCGTCTGCCTGTTGCTCGCCGGGACGTGGTCCGTGGCGCCGCTCTGCGCGCAGCCGCATTTTACCGCCTGCGCCGAGCGTACCGGGGCCAACGCCACGCTCGTCATCCCTGCCTCAGCGGACCCGCGCATCGGGGACGAACGCCTGGACGTGGGCGATGAGATCGCGGTGATGGACTCTTCAGGCCGATGCGCCGGGCGCGTGGTCTGGAACGGCGAGAACGTGGCCTTGACCGCCTGGGGCGACGACCCGATGACCGAGGCGCCTGACGGCCTCCTGCCCGGCAGCCCCTTAGACATCAGCGTCTGGGACGCCTCAGAGCAGGTCGAGTACAACGCCAAGAACAGCGCCATCGAAGTCGTGCTCGCGGCCAACGCGCCTCATCTGGAGGACCGGCCCTTCTACGCGCCTGACGCCATGTACGTGGTCGAGTACCTCCACGTCCTCCCCCTCAGCACGGCCAACGCCGACGAGGAGGATACGCGCTGAACCACGGTTTCGGGCGGCCCTCCTGGGCGCCGTCTGAGCAGCTTACTTCGGCAACGCCTCGGGCGGGAGATCGCGCAGGCGGGGCGCCGCCGCGTCCTTCTGCGAGAGCACCGGCGCCGCCACCGGCCAGTCGATGCCGAGGTCGGGGTCGTCCCAGCGGATGGAGCGCTCGTGCTCCGGCGCGTAGAACGCCGTGCACTTGTAGTGGAAAAGCGCCGCCCGGCTCGTGACCACGAAGCCGTGCGCGAACCCTTCGGGCACGTACAGCTGCCGCCCGTCCGCCCGCGAGAGCGTCATCCCCATCCACCGGCCGAAGGTGGACGCCCCCCGGCGCACGTCCACCACCACGTCGTACACGGCCCCCTGCAAAACGGAGAGGAGCTTGCCCTGCCCCGCCGGGTGCTGGAAGTGCAACCCACGGAGCACGCCCTGTTTGGAAAGAGAGACGTTGTCCTGCACGAGATCGCCCGGCAGCCCAGCCTCGCTGGTGTAGCGGGCGCGGTGCCAGGTTTCTTCAAAGGCGCCCCGCGCGTCGCGGTAGCGCGTGGGCGCGATGAGCAGCACGCCCGGCAGCGCCGTTTCGGAGACGGTCATGGCTCAGGCGGATCGGGCCGCGTCGGGGCGGAGGAGGCCGAGCAGGTAGGCGCCGTAGCCGCTTTTTTCGAGCGGGCGCGCCAGCTTTTCGAGCGCCTCGGCATCGATCCACCCCTGGCGGTAGGCGATCTCTTCCAGGCAGGCGATCTTGAGGCCCTGCCGCTCCTCGATGGTGCGGATAAAGTTGGAGGCCTGCAAGAGCGAGCCGTGCGTGCCCGTGTCGAGCCAGGCGATGCCGCGCCCCATCTTTTCCACCCGCAGCGCGCCGGCTGAGAGGTAGCGCCGGTTGAGATCGGTGATCTCCAGCTCGCCGCGCGCCGAGGGCCTGAGCGCGCGCGCGAAGTCCACCACGCGCGCGTCGTAGAAGTACAGCCCGGTGACGGCGTAGTGCGAGGGCGGATGCGCCGGCTTCTCAACGATGTCCGCCGGAGCGCCTTCGGCATCGAAGGCGACGACGCCGTAGCGCTCCGGGTGCTTGACGTAGTAGCCGAACACGGTGGCGCCCTCTTCCTGCGCGGCGGCGCGGCGCAGCATGGACGTGAAGCCCTGCCCGTAGAAGACGTTGTCGCCCAGGATAAGGCACACCCGCCCCCCGCCGATAAAGCGCTCGCCGATGAGGAAGGCCTGCGCGAGGCCCTCCGGGCGCGGCTGCTCGGCGTAGCTGAGGGCCAGGCCCCAGCGCGCGCCGTCGCCCAGAAGCTGCTGGTAGAGCGGCAGGTCGCGCGGGGTAGAGATGAGGAGCACGTCCCGGATCCCGGCCAGCATCAGGACGGAGAGCGGGTAGTAGATCATCGGCTTGTCGTAAACGGGCAGAAGCTGCTTGCTTACGACGGCCGTAGCCGGGCGCAGGCGTGTGCCTTCGCCGCCGGCCAGGATGATGCCTTTCATCGGAAACGTGCGGAAGGGGAAGCGGGCGGAAACAAAGCGGGCCGTAAGATACCGGCCCGACCGCCCGTCCTCAAGACGCGCCCACCCGAAGAGCGCTTCGACGCCTGAGGCGGCTTACGTGGCCTCTACGTCGTGGTGGACTTTTCTTACCAGATGCTCTTTGTCCATGTCTTGCAAAAGCGCGATGACGTCCGCTTCGCACCGCTCGCGCTCAACCTCGTACTCGTCCAGGATGGCGTCGCAGATCTCGGCAACGGCGTGCGGCGTCTCGATCAGGCTCCAAACGCGCGCGCCGATCTCGTCCAAGCCGTAGTACACGCCGTTCTCCAGGTTGAGGATGACCTCCTCGCCGGACAGCGTGGAGGAGACTTGCCCTTCGGCGCGCACGACGACGGTATCGCGGGTAATCATGGTGTTGCTGTGTGTTGACAAAAAAGCGCCGCGAGAGGCGCTGGAAGATGCACCCTATGTTCAGCAAAGACGATGCCGCCGTTTTCCTCCGCCATCGGAAAGCAACTCGAGGCCGCCGCAGCCCTGCTTCTATCCCAGAGGCGGAAGCGGCGTGAAGCGGCGCGGGGAGTGCGCGCCGCCGATGACGATGCGGCCGTCCTGCTCCAGCCAGGCGTGCGCGGCCAGCCGGTCGGCCCGCTTCGTCACGCCGATGCGCAGCTGGCTTGCGCGCCCGCGCCGTCCGAGCAGAAGGTGCGCGGCCAGCGCCTGCGACAGGCAAGGCCGCCCTGGCAGGAGACGCCGCGCCACCGCTCGCACGGCCCATAGGATGCGCCGCTCCTCGGCCGGATCGGCTGTGACAGATGGGGAGCCGCTCCTCTGCGCCAGCTGGTGCACCACGCGCAACACGCGCCTGAAGCCTATCACCGAAAGGCCCGCGCGCACGGCCACTACGGTGCAGAAGGCCCACCGCAGCGCCCTCTGCTCTTCGCGCGAGCGGCGGCTGTACTTTTTAGAGGCTCGGTAGATTCTTCGGAGCACGGCGTGGACGCCAGGTTGCTTGGGCAGGAAACGTGAGGCAGGCTCGCCATTGCTGAGCAAACGCGCAGACGGCCGGATGGGTTTGTTCTTTTCAGGGCGTATGGTCTCTACGCGCGCCGCTCAGGAGTCCCCTTCGCTGCGGCCGAGCAGTTGGCTCAGGCCGTTCGTTGCCAGACGCAACGGACGCACGAGGTAGTACGCGAAGTCGAGCGAGGGGCTGAGCGTGATCCACGCGCGGTCCTTGGAGGTCGGGTGCACGGAGAGCCAGGCCAGGTGGCGGTAGTACGGAAGGCGGTCGCGCAGGCGCTCGCGCATCCTTAAATGGAAACGGGCCTCGTGGATGACCTGCCGCTCTTCGGAACGTTCCTCGAAAAGCTCGTCCGCCACGCGCCGGACCAGCGCCTGCACGTCCGGGTCACGGCGCGCCGCTTCTTTGACGGGTTCGGGCAGCGTCGCCCCCAAGAGATCGGAGGCGAGCTGGAGGCCCAGGAGGAGCATCCGCCCGGCGTGGAGCGTCCGGGCACGGCGGACGAGCAGGGGCCAGTCGAGCGCGGCCCCGTGCGTGCGCAGCGTCTCGGCCACGTCGCAGATCCAGGCCAGCCGCTGCCAGAAGTGCTTGCTCCCGTGCGCGCACAGGTAAAGCACGAGGTCCTCCGGGGCAAGCGTGCGGATGGGCTGGCCGCCCAGCATGACGGTCTGCGCCCGCGCGCGCACGTCGGCGGGGTCGAGGTAGAAGCCGTGCATGGGGTGGAGGAAGTCCCAGTGCAGCTCGACGAGCGTGTCGCCGCGTTTCAGCTCAAGGCTTTTCCCATGGCCGAAGTGTGCCTGCACCTCCGCCTCGCTCCGGTCGTGGAACGGGCCGTACCCTTTCTCAACGAGGAGGCGGTAGGCGTGGCGTGCCTGCTTGGTGGGCACCAGGACGTCCAGGTCGATGAAGCGCCGGAGCGAGGGATCACCGTAGGAAATGACGCTTAGCGTAGGACCTTTGAGCGGCACGGCCTCGATGCCGTGGGCGTCCAGCATGTCCAGGATCTCCAGCAGCTCCTGCGTACGGAGCAGGTTGCGCAGCGCCGTCCGCCGCGTACGGGCGTCGAGTCGCCGGCGGACCTCCTCAGGGAGGTCCTCTGACGCGAACGTGGCCGTCAGGCTGCGCTGCAGCAGCGGTTCCACCCCGTGACGGCCAGCTTGCTGGAGCAGGTACGCCCAATCCACGCCCCCTCCAGCAAGCTGGCGGATGCGCCGCTTTTCTGCCGGCTCCAGGCGCGTGCGTGCGCACAGGCGAAGCAGCTCCTGCGCCGCACGCACCTCCGGCCCCGCCGCCGCATGTTCATGGCGTGGCGCCGTGCTCGACGGAGCGGCCGCGCCTGATGTCAGGGCGGTCTCGGGCATAACTGCAAAGTGGGAAGGAGAGTGCACGGCGGTAATCTACTGAAAAACTTTCGCCCCGGCGCTTTCTGCGCGCTCCGAGGCGGTGTCGGCTTCGTCGGCGGGGGCGTCCTCCTCAGCGGAGGCGTTGTGCTCCGCTTCCATCTGCGCGCTCCACGAAGCGGCGTAGAGGCCGCCCTGACGCAGCAGCTCCTCGTGCCGGCCGGACTCGAGGATGCGCCCTTCTTCCATCACGTGGATGATGTCCGCGCGCATGGCCGTGGTAAAGCGGTGCGTGATGATGATGGCCGTGCGGTCGGTGACGAGCTTGCGGAAGCGCTCGAGCCACTGCGTCTCGGCCCAGGAGTCCATGAAGCTCGTCGGCTCGTCGAGGACGACGATGGGGGCCTGCCGGAAAAACGCGCGCGCCAGGGTCACGCGCTGCCACTGGCCGCCGCTCAGCTCGGTGCCGTCTTTGAACTGCCGGCTCAAAAGCGTGCGGTAGTCCTCCGGGAGCGACTCGATGATTTCGAGCGCGCCGCCGGCCTCGGCCGCCTCGCGGATGCGCTCAAGGGTGGCCTCGGTCCGGACGTCGCCCAGGGAGATGTTCTCCGAGGCGGTGGCGACGTAGCGCACCGGGTGCTGAAACATGGCCGTGATGCGGCTGCGCAGCGCCTTCACGTCGAAGTCGCGGATGTCCACGCCGTCGAGGCGGATGCTCCCCTCGTCCGGGTCGTAGAAGCGGCACAAGAGCTTGGCGAGCGTGCTCTTGCCCGCCCCGTTCGGCCCTACGATGGCGACGGTCTTGCCCGCCGGGATCGTCAGCGAGAACCCGCGCAACGCCCAGCGCTCCGTCTCGGGGTAGCGGAAGCCGATGTTCTCGAAGGAGATGCCTTCTTCGAGATGGGCCGGCACGGGGTGCGGATCGTCCGGGCTTTCGACGTTCGGCTTCAGCTCCAGGAAGGTGAAAAGGTGCTCGAGGAAGAGCGCGTCGGCGTAGAGGTTGCCCACGCTGCCCAGGAGCGAGCGCATGAGGCCCTGCCCCTGGTTGAAGGCTTGGTAGAAGAGCGCGAGGTCGCCCAGCGTGGCGGCGCCCTGCAAAGCGCGCCACACCATCCACACCATCACGGCCCCGGTGATGGCCAGCGCCGAGATGCCCGCCCACAAGCCGGCGATGTTCTGGTTGCGCAAAAGGCGCAGGCGGCTCTCGCGCAGCGTGCGGCGCAGGTCTTTGTACGACGTGCGGAAGTAGTTGCCCAGCCCGAAGATGCGCACCTCGGGCGCCGTGGTCGGGTCAGTAAGCACGCGGTCAAAGTAAGCGACCCAGCGGCGGTCTTTCGTCGTCCGCTCCCACCACTCGTGGTGGAGGTTGTTGTGGTGGACGACGACCCAGAAGGCCGGCAGCGTGCTCAAAAAGAGGGCCAGCGGGAGCCACCAGCCGTACGGAATCAGGAGCGCCGCGATGCCGACGAGCGTGACGGCGTTCTGGAACAGCCCGCCCAGGTTCTGCAAAAGCGACATCGAGCGGCTGGCGGCCTGCCCGTTGGCGCGGGCCATGTGGTCGTGGTACCCGGATGACTCGTAGAACTCGAGGTCCACCTCGGCGGCCTTTTCGTGGATGAGCGCCTTGACGTGGTCCTGCACCTCTTCCGACTGCGCCGTGCGGATCCAGTTGGCTACGCCGCTGAGCATCTGCCCCAGGAGGAGCACGCCGGCCATCAGAAGCGCCGGCACGAGCACGAGCTGCACGTTCTCGGCCGAGAGGCCGCCGCCCACCGCCGCCGCCACGCTGTCCACCAGGACCTTGGTGAGGTAGACCGTTGCCGTAGGCAGGAGGCCCTGGACGAAGAGGATGGCAAACCACCAGAGCGTCCACCCGCGCGCCGCGTCCCAGATGAGACGCAGCGCGCGCGGCACGTACCCGAACTGCATCCGGGCCTTGCGTGCGTTATCTGCAAACGTGCTCAGTCCTGCCACTTCTCTGATCTTGTAGGTAACGTGCTGCTCAAGCGAAACGCCGGCAAAACGCCGATGGCGATGCGCGCTTACGAAGCCGAGGACGCTTCCGAGGTGGCGGGGTGCTGTCCGACAGCACCTGCGGCGTCTCCTCGGGTGACGTCTTCCTCAACGACGCGGGCTACGTCGGGGAGCTTGTCCAGCGCCACGGCCCGCCGCAGCCGACGCAGGGGCACGCGCTGCGCCAGGGCGGCGCGCTTTTTAAAATGGTCCAGCGCGAACTTGTCGCTGCGCAGGAGGCCGCGGTTAAAGGCGTGGCGCGTTAGCTCGATAAGGGCCTCTTGCGGCGGCACCGCTTCTACCGAGGCCGCCTCGCCTTTGCCAAGGACGTAGATGCAATGGAGTGGGAGCGTGCCTGCAGCCAGCCCCTCGCTTTTCACCGGGCGCGCCTTTTTGTTGACGCGGCGGTGGAGCGGGCGCAGCATGGCGGGGTCGTCACCGAGGGAGGCCTGCGCGGCCTCGGGCCAGAGCTTGAGCTGCAAGAAGCCGGGCGCCACGCGCGCGCCTTCCTCTCCGCTCAGGTCCACGGCCAAGAGGTCGTCGGCGATGAGGGCGTGGCCGCGCGCGTGCAGCGTGGCGGCGGTGGTGGACTTCCCCCAACCCTTGTGGCCGATAAACGCCACGGCCCGGCCGTTGACGGCCACGGCGCTCGCGTGCATCACCAGGAAGCCGCGCTGAAAGAGCAGCATGGCCAGCACCGGCCCCAGGAGGGCCAGGCGCACGAGGTCCTCCTCCACGTCCGGCAGCGGGTCGATGGTGACCTTGCGGCCCCGCTCCAAGAGGAAGCCGCCGACGCTGTCCCAGAAGAAGTATACCTCGTCATCCGAGGCCCAGGCGTAGCGCCCGGTGGCGTCGCGCGGGCCGGGCGGGCGGCCGATCTCACCGACTTCGATGGCGACGTCCTGCGGCGCGTCTGGCGCGAGGGCCAGCTCGGGCAGGGGCAGCGTCGAGCGGATACCGAAGCCGTAGGCGGTGTAGCAGTGCACAGGAATGGAAAGCGTAGCTGATCAAAAAGCGAACGAAAGCAGTATTGAAAAAGCGATGGGTATCATGCGTTAAGCCCAGCACGAGCGAAGGGTTTTCGCCCGAAGGTGCTGCGAGGGGTCTCGTTTTCTTTTTTTCTCTTTGCAACATATACCGGCAAACCGGAGGGGCACAGCACAAGGCCATGCCCCCCGGCTTCCGGTGCCCGGCGGCGCATACGCTGGCGCACCGCTGGGGTAGACCTTTATCAGGTCTCGAAGTCTCCGTCACCGTCGGTGAACGTGAGTTCATCGCCAGGGGTGTCATCCGGGAAGTCCTGATCCAGGAAATCGCCGTTGGCGTTGCCCTTGGTGATGGCCTCGACGTTGCCGTAGACGGCAAGCTTCGGAGACGAATAGGCTCGTTTCATAACAGCCTCCTATGGTTTTGTGATGGTGGTTTTACGAAAGCGGCGGCCGTCAACGACGACCACCTGACTGAAGACAAGAGCAGCTGACCGGCCTTTCAAACCGCATACCTACGCGGTCCACATCAAACACGGCTTGCTTTTCCTGCGCTCCAGATTTTGGCGAGGGCGTTCAGCCCGGCTCAACGACAGCAGCAAAGCGCTGCAGGCCGCTGGCCGTGCGGGCGGCGCCCTCTAAAGTGGGACTTAGGTCTCGAAGTCTCCGTCACCGTCGGTGAACGTGAGTTCATCGCCAGGGGTGTCATCCGGGAAGTCCTGATCCAGGAAATCGCCGTTGGCGTTGCCCTTGGTGATGGCCTCGACGTTGCCGTAGACGGCAAGCTTCGGAGACGAATAGGCTCGTTTCATAACAGCTTCCTCTTAGTTTGCTTGGTGTGTCAGCGTGATGGTGCGGGGCCTCTGCACTGAAGGCAGGCAAGCACGAAAAGTCAGGGGGAACCCCTCGGGGTCGGCCTCTCGGGACCCGTCAGGCATGACTTGCTTCCTGCACCTCAGATTCTGGTGAAGGGGCCGGCGCCTCGCGGGCCTGCGTGTCTTGGAGGTGCAGCCAAAGCGTGAGCGCTGCAATTCTCCAAACCATGAACAGGTCCTCCGAGGACGGTTCGGGCGCTTCTAAAGTGGAACGGTAAAGGGCGCGCGCCTGCGTCGGGTCCACATACGCATCGAGGCGTTCGAGCGGCTCAGCGAAGAGCGCGTCGAGGCCGCCTCGGTCGCGGGACAGGCCGCGGGCTAAGTTAGGCAAAAAATTGGTCTTGTCCCGGCGGCGGCGTATTTCTTCCGGCAACGTCCCGCGCATGGCCTGGCGCAGCACGCGGCGCTCCCAGCCGTGGCGGAGCTTCTGCTCGGGCGGAAGCGCGAAGCAGAACTCGACGAGCCGCTTGTCCCAGAAGGGGTAGCGCCCTTCAAGGCCTTGCGCCGAGGTGGTGCTGTCGAGCTTCTCCAAACCGTAAGGCTGGCGTGGGCTGGTCAGAACGCGGGTGTGGCGGGCGCGTTCGCTGGGCGCGCCGCGAGGATCGGCCCGGCGCTGCCGCGCGCGGCGCCGGCGCAGGCCCACGCGCTCGGAGAACGCCTCGTTGACCACGTGCCGCCAGGGCGGCAGCGCGTCGGCCTCGGCGGGCGCAAGCAGCTTGCGCGTGCGTCGGTTCCAGACGTTACGTACGGCTCGGAGCACGCGGTGTTTTTCAACGAAAGGCAGAAGGCCGTACTTCCAGACGTAGCCCTGCACCAAAGCGCGCGGCGAGGCCGTGCCGGAAAGCTGTGCGATCCCTTGCAACTCCTGCGCCAGCGAGAGCCACCGGCCCGAGCGCGCCAGCTCTTTGAGGCGCCCGTAGCCGTGCGATACGACTTCGTCACCGCCGTGACCGTCCAGCACCACGCGCACGCCCGCCTCGCGCATCGCCTTCCCGAGGCGCCAGCCGGCGGCGGCGTTTGGCGCGAAGAACACTTCGTCACGAGAACCGAGTATTTCCCGAAGCGCGCCTAAGGGCGAGGCGTCCTCGGTGGGCACGTAGTGCGGGGCTATTCCTCCTTGCGCCACAACCTTTTCCATGTAGAAGCGCTCGTCGCACTCCGGGAACGGCTCGTACGTGCTCGAAAACGTATGCAGCGGTGCACGCCCCTGTCCAGTAAGCACGTCACGCGCCACGCATGCGATGGAGGAGGAGTCCAACCCGCCGCTGAGGAACGCCGCCGGAGGTGTGGCGCTGCGCAGCCTGCACCGGACGGCCTCCTCGAAAAGCTCGCGGAAGCCCTCGGCGTACTCCTCGTCAGAGGCTGCCGGCGCGCGGCGGTGCGGGTCGAGCGTCCAGTAGGCTTCGCACCGTTTGGCGCCGCGGCTTAGCGTGAGCGTGTGGGCTGGCGGAAGGCGGCGGACGCCTTCGTAAAACGTGTACTCGCTGTCGTAGAGGACGGAACTGAGGTAGTCGCCAATGCGCTCCTCGTTCAGGCGCCGGGGCACCTCGGCCTCGCCGAGTGCGAAGAGCGCCTTGATCTCCGAGCCGAACGCGAAAAGGCGGCCCGGCGCGTGGAAGTAGCAGAACGGCTTAATGCCGAAGGGGTCGCGCGCGCAGAAGAGGTGCTGCTCCTGCTCGTCCCAGAGCGCGAAGGCAAAGGCGCCGAGGAGCTTCTCGGGGCAGCCCCGTCCCCACTTCGCGTAAGCGGCCAAGATGAGGTCGGCGTCGGTGACGGACGCCTCTTCGGAGCCGCGCAGCCCGAGCCGGCCGATAAGCTCGCTGCGGTTGTCGATGCGGGCATCGGCGGTGAGGACGAAGTGCCCTTCTGGGCTGGCGAGCGGCAGGCGCTCGTGGAGCGCTTCGGGCGTGGTGTGCAGCATCCGGTGCGCCAGTCCCACCGGCCCGCTGTACCACAGGCCGGCGCGGTCCGGCCCGCGGTGCGCGAGGGCACTGCTCATCCGCCCAAGACCCTCCGGGTCCAGAGGCCGGCCGTTGAGATGGTAAAGTCCGGCAATCCCGCTCATTCGGTTACGCGCGCTTCGCTTAGGAAGAAAACTCGCTTAGTAAGGAGAATAGAAAATTCGTACAGAAGAATGCTGTAATCTCGAAAAACGGAAGGCGTCGAGGCTGCTTCCTCATGCTTAATACGATACGGCACTCTCCGAGGCGTTGCCTCACCTGAGCAGCAATATGAACAGAAGCCGGCAAGGAAAAGCGAAGAATATCCTTGACCGCTGTGAGTATTCCCTACAATTGAACATGCGCCTGCGGCGCACTCCTCTAACGGACTGATATCCGCGTACAGCGCTGCGGTAGGAGCCGCCGCCGGCCGTTGACCAACAGGGCGGGAGCTTTCTTAGCGCAGGCTTTCTGTGCAAAAATCTCTGTATCAAAGGTGAAGTCCTTCGTGTTTTGCTTCTTCGCCTTTTCGTCCTGACGGCTTCGGCCAGCCTGTTCGTCGCCGCCGCACGTGCGTCGTCCAACGCAAGATAAACGCCTAAAGGCAGCGATGGGAATCGCTTTGGCGCAACGAACACGTTCTTTTTGGTGAAGGCAACCCCGGCCCCATCTCCTCACGGCCGCCCAGTCCGCTTCAAGCCTCTCGCGTGCAGCATTTTGTTTATGGCACAGGCCCCCGTACGCGGTTCGTGAAACAAGGCCTAATGCGGATGCCGGCGTAGCCTTGCCTGGACGCCATCGCACAATGCCTGGGACAACTCCCTTACGAACGTACAGCGCGCTGTGCTCCTCTTTGTCGTGGTTTACTCCGGAGGTGGCGCTATGCCAACTCAAGTTGTGAGGGAGGGCGGCAAGCCCGCTCTTCAGCCATCCTCAGCAGAGCAAAGGATCTCCTGCGCCGGAGTAGACCGGACGAGGGGGGATTCCCCACCCTGGTGCCGGGGTGAACTCCAATGGGACAGACCTTCGCCGCACTCAGAATGAAGCCAGGCCTCTGTCCGGCGTACCGAAGAAGCCACGGCGTGCCCCGGACGCGCTTTTACTGCCGTTTTCGTTACCGCGCGGATACTGCTTCGTTACTGCACCGAGGCCGCTCGGAACGCGCGCGCCGCGTCCGGAAAGCGCTTTGGCAGGAGGGATTCGTCTGCTGGCGCGTTTGTTGCGTCCAACTAGGGCGCGCAAGTTCCTCCGCTGGCGGCGCGCAACGCCTCGGCGGCGGGCTTTTCCGGTAAAGCGGGGCGGTGCTTGTTAGGCTGTTGCACGCGCAAAGCGTGAATTTTGCTTCTTTTTGCGCGCACGCTCTGTTACGTCACTACGCGGCGCGGTACGCTTAGCACTGCTTGCTCTATGGGCTTGCTCCGTAGCTCCGGCCTCGGTTCATTCAAAAGCTGAACCTGCAAGCGCGACGCTCTTCTATTCTATCTCTATCATGCGCGGGCCTGCGCGTCCATGCGCCCGCTGCGGCCTGCACGCGCTTCCATCATCGCCGAACACCACCTGCCACGAACGATGCCACTCCGTATTCCGACCTGCTGCCTGCTCCTGGCCCTGGGGCTGGCTCTCCCGGCCACCGCTCAAGGCGTCGCTACCAGCGCCGGGGGCGAGACGTTCACGTACGAGTTCTTCCGCCCCGGCCGCGCCACGATGACCATCTACATTTGGGGCAGCGTGGCGCGGCCTGGCATTTGGCGCGTCGAGCCTGAGGTGGACCTGATCGAACTGCTCTCGGCCGCGCGCGTGCCCACGCTTCGAGAAGACGAGCAGTACAACGAGCGCCTGTGGCTGGTCATCTACCGGGGAGAGCAGAGCCAACGACGCCAGATCTACCGCAAGCTTATGGAAGACCTCCTGGAGGAGGGAGCTACCTACCCTAACCTGCAAGGGGGCGACATCCTTGAGCTTGAGGTCGAGCGCCAGCGCCGCATCAGCTTCCGCACCATTCTCCAACTCGTTGGGACGGGGACGACGCTCGTGCTCTTGCTCTTCCGTTTGGGCATCTTAGACCGCTGACAGACCCTTGCCCGAGCGGCAACGGAGAGACCGGGCCGCGCGCGGTCTCTCCCCCTGCTGCCCTCTGCTTTTAAGCGCAACCTGAAACTTCACTGATGCCCAGCCTCTCCCCTTCCGCTCAGCACAGGCGGATTCTGCTCCCGAGCTTTCGGAAGTACGGGCACCTCGTCGCCTTAACGGTGGTGGTGTCGCTCCTAGCAGCCTTGTTCGAGGGGTTCAGCGTTGGGCTGCTCGTGCCGTTCCTGGACAACCTCTCGGACGCCTCCTCGGACGCCGGCTTCCGCACGGGGCTGGCGTGGGTGGACCAGCATGTCCTGGGCGTGGGTGCGCCGAAGATCGAGCGGATGTACCGCATCTGCGCCGTGATCCTTGCCACGATGTGGCTGCGCGCAATCTTTGGCTACTTTGCCTCTTTCTACGGGGTGAAGAGCCGCGTGCTCATCGTCGAGGACTTCCGGATGCGGATCGTGGACCAGCTCCAGGCCGTCTCGCTGCGCTTCTTCTCGAAGACGCGCGCGGGCGAGATCCTCAACACGCTCACCAACGAGCTGAGCCGCGTGGCGCAGGCGCTCGGCGTGGTCGTCACGGTGGTCTCGCGCGGGACGCTGCTCCTGGTCTACGTCGGCCTCATGCTCTGGATCTCGTGGAAGCTCTCCCTGCTCGTGCTCTTTTTCTTCGGCGCGCTCGTCTTGGCGATGACGTGGCTGATCCAGGCGATCCGCCAGCGCGGGCAGGACGTGACGCGCGCCAACGGCCACTTCACGTCCTCGGCCTCGGAGTTTATTGACGGCGTTCGCACGGTGGTGGCCTTTAACATGCAGCGGTTCGAGCGCGACCGGCTTCAGGGAGCGGCCAACGACCTGGCCGAGGCCGTGATCGAGTCGAGCCGCCGCAGCCAGCTCGTCCAGCCCATCTCGCAGCTTTGCTTCGGCACGGTGCTCATCGGCGTGCTTATCCTGGCCGTGCAGTTCTACGTGCTGCCCGGCGCGCTCGACGTGGCGCCGCTCTTGGTGTTCTTGCTTGCCCTCTTCCGCCTTGTGCCTATCGTGCACCAGCTTAACGGCGAGCGCGGGCGCTGGGCCGAGTTCTCCGCCGCGCTCCAGAACGTGGCCGACCTCCTCCGCCGCGACGACAAGCCCTACCTGTCCGACGGCGACCGCCCCGCCCCGCCACTCCGTGAGGCGGTCACGTTCGAGGACGTCTCCTTTGCCTACGAGCCGGGCGAGCCGGTGCTCAAGGACATCAGCCTGCGCATCGAGCGCGGTAAGACCACCGCACTCGTGGGCGCTTCGGGCGCAGGCAAGACCACGCTCGTGGACCTCATCCCCCGCCTGCACGACCCGACCGAAGGGCGCGTCTTGATGGACGGGACCGACCTACGTGCTTTCAGCCTCTCGACGCTGCGCGAGAAGATCGCCGTGGTGAGCCAGAGCACCTTTATCTTTAACGACACGGTGCGTGCCAACATCGCCTACGGCCGGCCCGACGCGCCGATGGACGTCATCGCAGACGCCGCCAAGCAGGCCAACGCCCTCCGGTTTATTAAGGAGATGGAGAACGGCTTCGACACGATGCTCGGCGACCGCGGCGTGCGCCTTTCCGGCGGGCAGCGCCAGCGCATCGCCATCGCGCGCGCCTTGCTGCGCGACCCCGAGATCCTCATCCTCGACGAGGCCACGAGCGCCCTGGACAGCGTCTCGGAGAAGCTCGTGCAGGAGTCGGTGGAGCGGCTTATGCGCGGGCGTACGGTGATCGCCATCGCGCACCGCCTCTCTACGGTAGAGAACGCCGACCACGTGGTGGTGCTCGAAGAAGGCGAGATCGTCGAGCAGGGCACGTACGACGAACTCCTCAGCCGCAAGGGGCAGCTCTGGGAGTACCACGCCATCCAGTTCCAGTTGGCTTAGGCTTTTCTTTGCGGGACGCATTTCGTTGGTTGGGGAGCACGCCCCCTCGGTGTGTCCTGCGTCCGGCCGGCGCGCCGGCGCTTCGCGCGCAAGGGGCAGCGCTTGGGGTCGCCGGCGCGCGGCTTTTCTCGAGGCCTGCCCCGCTTCTCGCTCACTCGGCTCAGCTATTCCACCTTTGCCACACGCTGCCCCCCCGTTCTTTATCGTTGGCGCGAGCCGCTCCGGCACGACCATGCTGCGGCTGATGCTTAACGCGCACTCGCGCCTCGCCGTGCCGCACGAGTTCAAGTACTTCACGGAGCTGCCGGACGGCGTGCCCGCCGCGCAGTGGCAGGCGCCTGGCCTCTCCGAAGCCGAGTACCGGGCCTTCATCCGCCGCTTCCTGACACGCCGCACGTACGTGTTCGAGCACGTAGGCCTGAAGCGGCTCGAAGACGATATCCTGAGCCGGCCCGAGCGCGATTTGCGCACGCCCTATCGCATCGCCGCCGAGGCGTGGACGCGGCACCACGGCAAAGAGCGCTGGGGTGAGAAGACGCCGCAAAACCTCTTCTACGCCGACGTCCTGGCCGATATGTTTCCTGAGGCCCGGTTCGTCTACCTCGTGCGCGACCCGCGGGCCGTTGTGCGCTCGATGAACGCCATCACGTACTTCTCAGGCGATACGGCGCTGAACGCCCTCAACTGGCATCAGGCCGCCACCCACGGCTATGCTCTGCTCGAAGCCTCGGTGCCGGCGCGCCAGCGCCTCACGGTGCGGTACGAGGACGTCGTGCGCGACCCGGAAACCCACCTCCGGCGCATCTGCGCGTTCGTGGGCGAGGCGTTCGAGCCGGCCCTGCTCGAGTTCCACAAGGACTCTGAGAAGTACATGGGGCCGAAGATCCGCACGCCCTCTATCACACAGTCGGTGGACGCCAAGCATATCGACCGCTGGAAAGCGGCGCTCTCGCCACGGGAGGTGGGCGTTGTCGAGGCCATCTGCGGACCCGCGATGGCGTCGTTCGGCTACGCGCCGTCGGGCGCCTCGCCAGGCCCGCTGGGCCGGCTCGACATCCTGGCAAAGACTTTGTACTGGAAACTCCAGCAGCGGCGGCAGCCGGACCGGCGCGGCCACGAAATTTCTTATCCGATGTTCGGGCGCACCCGCAGCCGCCTGCGTCGCCTGCTCGGCGCCGCCCGCCCCGGTCAAGAGCACTGATCGCCGCGCCCTGTTTTCTGCTCTTCTACCAAACGCGGCAGGCGCCTCCACCGCAGCGAGCAAGGCGCACTCCGCAGGCGAGAGCCGCCACGAAAAACGCGAGCGCCCGCAACGCCACCGCCCTGAACTGATCGAGTTAGTAATGGATGACATCACGCACGTACTGGTGTTGGGCACGCCGCGCTCGGGCACTTCTCTTTTGGCGGCCATGATCGGGCGCCACCCGGAGGTGGCGATGCTGTACGAGGACTTTGGCGAGGCCGTCCGCAACATCGTGGGTAAGCCCGTGGTGGGCAACAAGCTGTGCGTCCCGAACCAGATCGAGATGCGCCAGCGGAGGCCGCTCTGGGTGCGTCTGTTCGGTCCGCGCCTGTTCCACGCGCTGACCCGGCGCGGCCACTTCGCCTACCGGCCCGAGGCGCTCGTCTCCATCGAGGACTACTTCGCGTGGGAAGAGCCGCTGCGGCTCGTCGCCACGGTGCGCGACGGGCCGGCCGTGATCGCCTCCATCATGAAGCGTGGGGAGCAGCCGTTGGAGGTGGCTACCTACAGGTGGTGCCGCGGCATCGAGATCCTGGACGAGGTACGGGCGCGGCGGGGCGAGGAGCTGCTGCTGCTCTCCTTTGAGCAGCTCGTCTCGGAGCCGGAGCGCGCCATGCGCGCCGTGGCCGGGCACCTCGGTCTCGCCTTTGACCCGGTCATGCTTGAAGGCCACGCCTATACCCCGCTTTACTCGAACCGAGGTATAGACGCCAGCAAAGCAAAGCGGCAGCCGGAGCCGGAGGAACAGGCGCTCGACCTGGAGCGGCGCTTCCCCGAGGTATACGCCAAGTACGAGCGGCTGTTGGAGCATTGTGCGCTAAGCCCGCAGGCCGCCTGAAAACAAAAGGGAACATGGCTGACGAAAGCGCCGCATCTCCTATTTTCATCGTAGGCGCCAACCGCTCAGGCACCACGCTCCTGCGGCTGATCCTGAACGCGCACTCGCGCATCGCCATCCCCGAGGAGCTGATCTACTTCGGCTCCTACGTGGCAGGCGTGCCCGTCGCGCGCTGGCGCCGCCCGCCCCTCACGCGCGAGCAGTACGCCGCTTTCGTCAAAGGCTTCGCGCAGCAGGCCGCCCGCCTGATGCCGGGGCTGGACGCGGCCCGTCTCCAAAGCGAGATTCTCAATCACCGGCCCTTTGACCTGCGCGCGCCGTATCAGACGGCGTTGGAGACGTGGGCGCGCCTGCACGGCAAGGCGCGATGGGGCGAGAAAACGCCCGGCAACCTCTTCTACGCCGACGTCCTTATGGAGATGTTTCCGGCGGCCCGGTTCATCTACGTGGTGCGCGATCCGCGCGCCGGCGTCAGTTCCATGCAGCGGGCCTCGTTCTTCTCCGACGACGTAGTGTTCAATGCCCTGGCGCGGCGAAAGCACGCCACCGCCGGCCGCGCCCTCCTCGAACGCGCCGTGCCGCCAGCGCGGCGCATGACGCTCCGCTACGAAGACCTCGTGCGCGCGCCTGAGAAGACGCTCCGCGCCGTGTGCGCCTTTCTGGACGAGCCGTACGAGCCGTCCATGCTCCGCTTCCACGAAGAGGCCGACGCCTACATGAAGCCCTCGGCCGCGGCGACGTTCAACGCCGCCGCCACGCGGCCCATTTCCGCTGACAAGATCGACGCCTGGAAAGACCGCCTCGCCCCGGCCAAGGTCGGCATCGTGGAGCGCGTCTGCGCGCAGGAGATGCGGGAGTTCGGCTACGTGCCAATTCGACGTCACGATGCGCTCCCGTTGAACGCCCGCCTGGCGCTCGCGCTTAAAACGGCGTACTGGCACCTCCAGTGCTGGCGCCGGCGCGACATCCGGCACTACACGGTGACGTATCCTCCCCTGGCGCGCTCGCGCCGCCGGCTGCGCCGCGTCTTCTCATCTGAAGACTAAAGGCGGCGGCCCCACGACGCAGCGGGCCTCCGCAGGTGCACGCAGGCGAAGCTCGTGAACTGAGGCGCGGGGTGTTCTACGAGCCAGGCGGAGAGCTGCCGGTCCAGCTTCTTCAAGAAGGGCACCTTAGCAAAATAGTTGGGCGATCCGAAGTAGCCGCCGTACTCGACAATTTCGTAACCGATGTTTTCGAGGCGGCCTACCTGGCGCGCCGTAGGCCCTCGGCACCAGCGGTAGTACGCCGGAAACTTGTCGTGCTGGTAGCGGTCGCGCGGGTTGAAGAAGCCGAGCAGGCGTTGCGTGAGCGCTTCGGGCAGCGCCAGGTTGACCAGGTACGGCAGGGCGTAGAGCGTGGGGAAGAGGTGGAGCACATGCCCTCCTTCCGCCAGCATGTTCCACACGTTACGGTGGAAGCGTCGCCCATCGGCCACGTGCTCGGCCACGAACTTGCTGAAGACCAAGTCGTAGGTGTGAGGCAAGCGGAAGTCGGGGGCCGCGATGTCTGCCTCGATTTTGACGTAGTCCCTTGGAGCTTTAGCCAGCTCTTCGGCCGAGATGTCGAGCACGTGGTACGTCAGCCCGTGGGCGGCAACGAACTCGGCGGAGAGCACCGGGTTGGCGCCGCCGCCTACGTCGCACACGCGCTTGACTGCAGGGCGGGCCGCGATCTGATGCAGGCTCTGGCGGTAGCGCTCGTGCGCCTCTGGTGCCAATCCGTACGTTATCATAGAGGGCGGTCTTACTTGGGTGAACGGCGGCGGCCTGCGCTTTTCGCCGCATTAGCTAGGGACGGCTCCGCGTGCAAAGGGGATGCCTTTCTGCGTCTCAGGCGGCGCGCGGTTTGGAGAAGCCGCTTTACGGGACGGTCCTTCTTCTGCTGAGGTTTCGCTGCCCGCGCGCCGGGTCATCCATACCTCCCTTGCCTTTGTACGCCTGAAGCTAACCCCGGCGCTGCCAAAGAGGGTCATCCTGCGGCGGCGGCATTAGGCATTATTGTTGATGACTGAATAGAACCATCAGCGGCAGCACGATTTAGGAGACAGCAATGCGGATTTTGGGGTGCGGATCGGCTTACGGAGCGGGCGGCATCGGCCAGCATTTTGCCCAACTCGTCGAGGAGACGCGGCGCGAGGATCAGTTGCAGTGCTACTACGCCACGCGCCCCCGGCGCGCCGACGCGAAGGGACGCCGCATCTCGCGCCGGCTCGCCAAGTGGATGGGCCGGTACACGCCGCTGCGGTACAGCCGGAGCTGGGTCACGCACGTAGAGAACGAGTACGTGGACTACAAGATCGCTGCCCGGCTCAAAGAGGAGCCGGCCGAGCAGTACATGGGCTTCGTGGGAAAATCGCTGCGCAGCTTCCGGAGCGCCTCCAGGCTGGGCTTCGAGACGCTCGAACTCGTCGTCGCCAACAGCCACGTGGACAACCTCAAGCGCCTGCACGAGCAGGCGCGGCGCGACACCGGCATCGCCGACACGTGGCTCAACGAGGCGCAGCGGCGCAAGACGCTCCGCGAGTACGAAGCCGCCGACCTCATCTACGTCCACTCCGACTACGTGCGCGATACGTTTATCGAGGCCGGCGTGCCGGAACGCAAGCTCCGCCGTACGCATCTGCACGTGCGCTCGCGCTACACGCCGCCGGCCCAGCGGCCCGAAGACGACGTATTCCGCGTAGTGTACGTGGGACGGGTGGAAGCCACCAAAGGCATCCCGCTGCTTATCGAAGCCTTCTCGGCGCTGGACCTGCCCCGGGCGGAGCTGACGCTGGTGGGCGGATGGTCCACCCGCACGATGCGCCGCTACATGGAGGACGCCATGGCGCGCGATCCGCGCATCCGCGTGCAGCCGGGCGACCCGCTGCCGCACCTCCACCGCGCCGACGTTTACGTGCATCCGACCTATGAGGACGGGTTCTCCTACGCTGCCGTAGAAGCGCTGGCGAGCGGCGTGCCCGTGGTCGTCACCGAGGACACGGGCATGAAGGAGCACGTCCGCGAGGGCGAGAACGGCTACGTCGTCCCCACGGGAAGCTGGGAGGTTTTGCGCGAGCGCATGGAGCACCTGCGCCGGCACCCCCTGGCGCGGACCTCCGCCGAAGCGCCCCTCCTGCATCCCTCCTACGCCGCCGGGCAGCGCGCCAACGACGCCGTTCCGAACGCTTAGCTGCCGCGCGCCTCTCGCTGCCGCCGCGTGCCCTCGCTGCCGCTTCCGCCGCTCACTCGCACCGTCTTCTGAAACGCCTCGCACCCGTATGAATGCCAAAGCTGATTTTCCGCTGCGCGCCTTTTTCGGCCACCACAAGTGTGCCACGGCCTGGACGAACACCATCCTGATGGACGTGTGCTTCCACATGGGCCTTGACATCGAGATCGTACACCGGCCCGTGTACTTCGAGGCCTACGGCTCGCTGCCCGCTTACGTGCAGGCCCGCGGCGTGGACTTCCTCTCCTACACCAACGCCGACTACGAGCAAGCGCGGGACCTGCCCCTCTACCGCGGGTTCCACATGGTGCGCGACCCGCGCGACGTCGTCGTCTCCGGGTACTTCTCCCACCTACACAGCCACCCCACCGACGACTGGCCCGAACTCGAGGCGCACCGACACCAGCTCGAAAAGCTCTCTAAGAAAGAGGGCCTCCTCTGCGAGATGGAATTCTGCCGCGAGGAGTTCGAGCAGATGTACAACTGGGACTACGAGCAGGAGCACGTCCTGGAGTGGAAGATGGAGGAGCTAACCCAGGACCCGGTAGGCAGCTTCACGAAAACGATGCACTTCCTCGGCCTGCTCAACGGCCAAGACCGGACGGGCCTGGCGAAGCTCGTGCGCACGGCCAACCTGAGGATGAACCGCCTCAGCCACAAGGGCCGCCACCTCCTGCCCGGCACCTGGTCCTTTTTCCCGCTTCGCCGCGTGCACACCCTCCCCCCCTCCATGCTCGAAGAGATCCTGCAGCGGAGCAGCTTCAAAAAGCTATCGGGCGGGCGCAAGCGCGGCCAGGAAAACGTCAAAAACCACTACCGCAAAGGCAAGGCGGGCGACTGGCGCAACCACTTCGACGAGGACCACATCGCGCACTTTAAAGACACCTACAACGACGTGCTCGTCAAGCTCGGCTACGAGAAGGACGACGCCTGGCGGTAGCCCCCCCGCCCGCCTCCGCTCAGAAGGCCACACTACAACCGAACCCCGCGCCCATGCGCATAGGACACTACGCTCCGAACATCGCCGGGAGAGGCGGCATCGGCACCTACGTCCGCCAGCTGATGCGGGCGCAGGTCGAGGCCGGCCATACGGTCGTCGGCTTCGGCTTTGCCGGGCCGCCCAAGGATGCGCCGTGGCCCTACCATCGGCTGCGCGGCTTCGCGGAGCTGTTCGAGCAGTCGCGCCGGCTTATGCTCGACGTGCTTCATCTGCATCGGAAGGTAAGCTCTTTGCCGGACGAGCGCGTGCCCACCCTCCGCACCACGCACGGGCACGGCCCCTCCTGCCCGAGCGGCTCGCGCTACCTCTCCCGCCAGGGCGTCCCGTGCGACCGCGCCTACAGCGTGCCGGGCTGCCTGTGGGGGCACGTCGTGGACCGCTGCGGCAGCATCCGCCCGCGCAAGCTGCGCCTGCACTTCCAGCGCACGCGCCAGGAGATGGACACGCTCTCCCGTATGCCCGTGCACACGGTCAGCCAGTTTTTGAAAGAGAAGATGGTAGAGTCGGGCTACGCGCCCGGCACCATTCGCGTGCTCCACTCGCCGGCCCCCGCCGTGAAAGCGTACGTGCCCCCACCGGCCGAGGGGACGCCCCGGTTCGTCTTCCTGGGCCGCCTCGTCCCGCAGAAAGGCGTGGACTGGTTCTTGAAGGCTGCCGCGCGGATGGACGCTCCCTTCCACCTGGACATCGCCGGCGAGGGGTACGAGCGGACCGCGCTCGAAAAGCTGGCCGCGCGGCTCGGCATCGCCAACCGGGTGACGTTTCACGGATGGGTCGAGGCCGACCAGGCCGAAGGGCTGCTGCGGGCGGCGCGGGCGGTGGTTTTTCCTTCGGTGTGGCACGAGCCGGCCGGGCTGGTGAGCCTGGAGGCCGCCGCCGCCGGGCGCGCCCTCATTGGCGGGCGCGTAGGCGGGCTGCCTGAGTACGCCACGCCGGAGTACGCGCTCCTTGCCCCGCCCCACGACGTCGCCGGCCTGGCCGAGCACATGACCCGCCTGGCCGAGGACCGCGACCTGGCCGCCGAGATGGGCCGCCAGGGCCGGCGCCTCGCTCAGACGCGCTTCGGCATGGACCACTTCCTCAGCGACCTCGACGCGCTCTACGACACCGTCATCGCCGAGCGACGCGGCCTGCTCGCTCAGTGACGAGGGCGCTCGGCTCGGCTCGCCACTCCGCCTTCTGCGCACGAACCATTCGCAGCACCACATCTAGCCAAACCGCTATGGACGTACAACACGGCATCGTACTGGGCTGCCCCCGTTCGGGCACGAGCTTCCTGATGCGCGCCCTCAACGCGCTCCCTTATGCGGAGTGCGTGACGGGAACGATCCTGCCCGTGGCCGTGCCCCACGTCGTCAACCGGGATGATCTGCCGGAAGACGTGTACGACGCGCTGGCCGTAGGCTTCGAGCGCGCCCTGGACGCCTACCTGCACTCCGGGCGCTTCAACGCGCGGGCGGCGGCACTCCAGAAGTGGACGCGCGCGCCGTCTACCGGATTATCCGGCCTCGTGCAAGCGGTGCGCGGGCACCGGACGGTCCGCCGCATCATCTACAAGGAGCCGTTTCTGAGCCTGGCGCCCGATTTCGTCTGGCACGCGTTGCCCGAGGCGCGCATCGTGCACATCTACCGCGACGGGCGCGACTGCGCCAACTCGCTCGTGCGCACCTACGACGTGCTCACCGACGAGCGGCTGACGCACCTCCTCGGTTCGGAGATGCGCCTGGGCCGCCCATACGACCATCGGTACATCCCCTGGTGGGTCGAAGAAGGGCGCGACGAGGCGTTTATCGAGAGCACGCCTTACGTCCGGGCCATCTGGATGTGGAAGTACATGGTCCGCCGCTGCCACGACTTCTTCTCGCGGCCCGAGGTGAAAGACACAGGGCGCGTTCTGCTTTTGCGCTACGAGGACCTCATGCGCGATCCGCTGACGAGCGGACGCGCCGTGGCCCGGCACTTCGGCGCGGCCTCGAACTCTGCTTTCGAGAAGCGCCTGGAGCGCGCGCACACGAAGTCCATCGGCAGCTACAAGCGGCGGCCCCCGGCCGAGATCGAAGCGGCCGAGGATCTGGCACGCGCCGAGCTTGAGCTGTACAGCTACGCGCTCACGCCCCCGGCAGCCTCGGCCGCATCTGTTTCTTCTCCACAGCCTCACGCCTCGCCCTCGTGATGAAGGTCCACCTCATGTTTCCGGTCCTGCCACCCGTGCTCGACGGCATCGGCGACCACACGGCGCGCCTGGCCGAGGCACTGGCGGCGCAAGGGTGCGTCGTCAAGGTGCTCACGGCGCAGGCCGCCTGGGACGACCTCCCCGGCGTGGCGGTGGAGCAGGCTCTGCCCGAAGCCTCGGCGCTCCTCCCGCGCCGCCTCCCGGAGGCCATAGCGCAGGACCCGCCCGACTGGCTTTTCGTGCAGTACAACCCGTTCAGCTACGGCCACTGGGGGTTCAACCCGTTCTTGCCGATGGCGCTCCGCGCGCTCAAGAAACGCTGCCCGGCTACGCGCGTGGCGCTCATGGTGCACGAGCCGTTCGTGCCGGTGGAGAACTGGCGCTTCGCCGTGATGACGACGTGGCAGCGCGCACAGCTCTGGGCGCTGGGCCGCCAGGCCGACACCGTGTTCTTCTCCATCACGCCGTGGGTGCGGCGCTTTCGCCGCTGGTTCCCCGACCAGACTCTTCGGCACCTGCCCGTCGGCTCCAACATCCCCCGCCTCCCCATCGCGAGGGAGGAAGCCCGCCGGGCGCTGGGCCTCGCGCCGGACGCGCTGGTGCTGGGCCTCTTTGGAGGCGCACGGCAGGCGCGACTCTTGCGCTTTGTGCGCGCTGCCGCGAACGCGCTCGATGTCGAGAGGCTGCGCCTTTTGTACGTAGGCACCGGCGGAGCGCGCCTCCACGACGTTCTCGGCCACCTTCCGCTCCTCGACGCCGGGCCGCTCCCCGCTACCGACGTGTCGCGCTCTTTTGCGGCTATGGACCTTTACCTCACGCCGTTCAAGAAGGGCGTTTCGACGCGGCGCGGCTCGTTCATGGTGGGCCTTCAGCACGGCGTTGCCACGGTGAGCACGCGCGGCGCGCAAACCGATGCCATGCTACTCGACCAGGACGGCTCGGCCTTCCTGCTGGCCTCAGACGACGACGCCGATGCGTTTACGCGGCACGTCCGCCACCTGGCTCGTGATCGCGCGCGTCGCGAGCATGTGGCTGGGGCTGGGCGCACCTTCTTCGACTGCAACTTCTCCTGGGAGCGCATCGCCGGCAGCCTCTTGGCCTACTTGGACGAGGCCCCTGCCGTCCCGGAGCACCCTCTTCAGATGGCTCATCCGTAGCGCTATGAGAACGAGACAGCTTACCTTCGACAATACGCAGATGCTGTTCTTGGCAGGGGGCGTGCTGCTGCTTTGCCTGAGCGGGTTTGCTTTCCTCTATTGGAGCGAGAACGCGGCGCTTCTGCAGTATGTTTACCCTGCGGCGGCTGTCACCGTGGGGGCGCTCCTCTACGTGGCCCGGCCGTCCCTATACCTGGGGTTCGTGCTATGGATGTGGTTCGTCACTCCTTTCGTGCGCCGGCTCATTGACTACCAGTCGGGCTTCAGCTTTATCAGCGTGGTGATGCTGGCACCGTTCCTGGTCACGGCGATCTCGGCCTTCACGCTGCTCCGCTATGGCGGACTGTTGCAGCAGCCTCGCTACCGCCCCATTGGCCTCGTCCTTCTGGGTCTCCTGTACGGGTACCTCGTGGGCGTGGCGCGCGTGGGCGTCTACGGCGCCACGTACGACGCGCTGCTGTGGTTCACACCGGTGCTCCTGGGGTTTCACGTGCTCGTCCATTGGAAAGAATACCCGCTCTGCCGCCAGGTTGTGCGCTCGACCTTCACTTGGGGCGTCCTTCTTCTGGGCAGCTATGGGATCTTACAGTTTATCGTGCTGCCAGCCTGGGACGCCCATTGGATGATCGGCGCCAACATGGCGTCCATTGGCAAGCCTGTGCCGTTCGGCCTGCGCATCTTTGGCACGCTCAACGCGCCCGGTCCCTTCGCCGTGACGATGGTGGTGGGACTTCTCTTGCTCTTCGACGGGCGCGGCCTCCTGCCCCGCTTTGCTGCCGTGCCCGGCTACATCGCGCTCCTGCTCACGCTCGTGCGTAGCGCTTGGGGCGGCTGGGTCCTAGCCATCCTTTTCCTCGTGGTGCGCCTGCGTGGGCACCTGCGTGGTCGCCTCGTCGTGGTCCTGGCTGCGGGCCTGCTTTTGAGCCTCCCGCTCCTGGTGATGTACAACCCCATTACCGAGCGCGTGCAGAGCCGGGCCGAGACGCTCAGCGACCTCGGTGAGGACGGGAGCTTCCAGGCGCGCACGAACCTCTACCGCTACGCCTCCGCCACCGCGCTGACGAACCCCGTAGGGGCCGGGATGGGATCGGTGGGGAAGGCCGCGAAGGCGAGCGAGGGCGCGGCCGAGAGCTTCGAGAGCGGCGTCCTGGCAATCCCTTACGTGCTTGGGTGGCCGGGAACGCTCTTCTACGGCCTCGGGCTGATCCTCTTATGCACGCAGGCGCTGAAAGCGCGCGCCGAGAGCACCGATCAGTTTGCCATGATAAGCGCTTCTATCGTGTTTGCCTTCTCGGGGATGATGCTCCTGGGCAACATGCTCATCGACATCAAGGGCGTCATGTACTGGAGCTTCCTCGCGCTCGTCCTCGCCGCGCACGCTTACTACGAAGACGCCAATGATGCCGACGCTGAAGCGACCCGCTACGCGCAGCCGCACCTTCAAACGCAGCCTCACTGACGCGCCCTCGGCTTTCCCAACGGCGGCCCCTTTCCAACGGTAGCTTGCACACGCTGAGGCCCCTGACCCCTTTATGAATATAGCTCTGTTCCACACGACGCTGCCGGAGCCGGGCCGCAAACCCGGCGGTGTAGAAGTGGCCGTGCACCGGCTCGCCAATGAACTGGACCGCACGCCGGACGACGCGGTGACGGTCTTTAGCCTGACGCCCTGCCCCGAGGGAGCGACGTACGAGCACGTCCAGCTCTTCGCCCAGCAGCGGCGGCTCCGCGAGAACCGTGTGCTGCGCCTCTTTCTGCTCCCCCTCCTGCTCAACAAGGTGTCGTTCAAAGGCTTCGACGTGCTGCACCTGCACGGCGACGACTGGTTCTTCGTGCGCCGCATCCTCCCTACGGTGCGGACGCTGCACGGCTCGGCACTCGAGGAGGCGCGTACGGCCACCTCGCTCAAGCGGCGGCTCTCGCAGTACTGCGTCTACCCACTGGAGCACCTCTCGGCGCGCTTAGCCACCGTGCCCCTGGCCGTCGGCCTCCGGACGCGGGCGATCTACGGCCTCGACCACCTGGCCGACAACGGGGTGGACATGCAACGCTTCCGTCCCGGCCCGAAGGCCGAGCGCCCGCGCGTGCTCTTCGTGGGAACGTGGGAAGGGCGTAAGCGGGGGCGATTCCTCTTCGAGGCGTTTACGCGGGAGGTGCTGCCGCGCGTGCCGGAGGCCGAGCTGTACATGGTGAGCGACTTCTGCCCTGAGCACGAAAATGTTACGTTTATCCACTACCCTGACGACGACGCGCTGGCGCAGCTCTACCGCAGCGCCTGGGTTTTTGCCTACCCGAGCGTTTATGAGGGCTTTGGCATCCCGTACGTAGAGGCAATGGCGAGCGGGACGGCCGTGCTCACCTCAGCCAATGATGGTGCCAAGCACGTGCTTGCGGAAGGCACCTACGGCGTCGTGACCTCCGATGAAGTATTCGGCGCGCGTCTTGCAGGATTGCTCGAAGACGGCCCCGGCCGCCGCCGCCTTGAAAAGCAAGGGCTGCAACGGGCTAAGGCCTTTACGTGGAAGGCCGTCGCCGCGCAGCACCGTGAGGCGTACCAGCAGGCGATGGCCGTCTGGGGACAGCAACCCGACATGGCTTCGGCCAATAGGGCGCTTCCGCAAAACGGTGCGTCCAAACAACTTTTCGATCAGGCAGAACAGTGCGTCCGCACGACTTATTAGCTCGGCTTTAGCCCCCTCAGCTTGGCTTCAGCCCTCTCTTAGATTCGGTATGGAATCTCACTTAGCTCCAGTATGGAAGAGCAGCGTAAGATCAATCTCATTTACATTGCCAGCATTGGGCGTAGCGGCACGACGCTGCTCGAATCCATGCTCGGCGCGCACTCGCAGATGGCGACGTGCGGCGAGTTGCACATCTGGCCGCACGAGATCCGGCAAGGCGGCGTCCGGCCGTGCAGCTGCGGACGCTTTGTGGAGGACTGCCCGTTCTGGTCGGCCGTGCGCGGGCGCGTGGACCCGTTGCGGCAGCCTTCGCCGCGCCTGGAATTCTTCCGGGAGGCGCACCATGCCGGCCGCACGCTCCGCCCCGAGCGCCTGCGCACCTTCGGCACCGAAAAGCTGAGCGGGGCGGAGGCCGAGCAGGTCAGGACGTACGGCGCGAACAACGCCGCGATCTACCGCGCCTTCCTCGACGAGATGGAAAGCGCTACAGGCCGGCGACCGCGCTGGGTGGTGGACGCCTCGAAAGACGTTTACCGGCTGCTTTGGCTCGTGCGCTCCGGGCTGTTCAACGTAAAGGTGCTCCACAACGTGAAGAACCCGCGCGCCTTCGTGTACTCGGTGACGAAGCGGTTCATCCACGGCGCGTACGGGACGGGCGACGGGGCACCGAACGGTGCGGCGCCTGCCTCTACGCGGCTCTACTACACAGCGCGGCAGTCGCTGGCGTGGTCGGTGCGGAACCACCTCATCACGAAGCTGGCCAAGAACCACCTCCGCCCGGAGGACTACCTCCTCGTCCGCTACGAGAAGCTGGCGTCTCGTCCGGAAGCGACGTTCCGTGAGATCTGTGCCACCATCGGCGTCGAGGCCGAGGCAGGGGCCGTGGAGGGGTTCCGCGAGGGGAGCTTCCACACCATCGCCGGCAACCCCATGCGCTACGAGCAAAAGGGGATCGTGCTGGATGAGCGTTGGAAAGAGCACCTCCCGGCGTCAAGCCGCCGCGTCGCCGAACTCGTCACCGTCTTCAACCGGGCGCGCTACGGCTACCGCTGAGCACTTCACGTGGCTGCCTATGTCTTTTCTCAGCAGAGCTTCGCAACAACAGACGTAACCAGAAGGCCCCATGCTCAAGGTCGCCGTCGAAAACATAACAAACTGGGTCTTCGTGACCGGCGCGCCGCGCGGCGGCACCACCTTCGTAGGGAAGGTGCTGAGCCTGCCGCTGGAAGTGGACTACATCCACGAGCCGTTCAACACGGGCTGCGGCATGGAGGGCATGGAGCGCCGGTTCCGCTACGTGCGGCCTGCCCTCGACACCGAGGCCATGCGGCGCTACCATGAGCGCGTCGAGCCGCTGTTCAGCTACGACTTCTATCTCAAGACGCCGTACTACCCGGACGAGTCCCCGCTGCGGCGCGCTATGAAAACGGTCGTGGGCAGCCGCGGGCCGTTCTACCTGCGGCTAGCGAAGCTCAATCCTTTTCACAAAGCGGCCGTTGTCAAAGACCCTACGGGCTGTTTCCTGACGGAGTATTTGCACGAGCGCTTCGAGGTGCGGCCCGTGATCGTCGTGCGCCACCCCGTCTCCCTCATCGCGAGCCTGAACCGCGTGGCGTGGGAGCCGTCGCTGCACTGGTTCCGCGACCAGCCCGCCCTCGCCGAAGACTACTTTGCCGATGAGCCGAACTTCTTAGAGCGCACGTGGCCGAGCGCTGCGGAAGAGGCCGCCGCGCACTGGCGCATCCTCTACAAAGTCCTCCTCGAGCAAGCCGAGCGCTATCCCGAGTGGCCGCTCGTCACGCATGAGGCGCTCAGCGAAGACCCCATCGGCGAGTTCGGGCGGCTGTACGGGCAGCTTGATTTGCCGTGGTCTGAGAGTGTGGCGAAGAAAATCAGCAAGCTCACCGGCGCTAACAACTCCGTCCGTCCCAAAAACGGGCGGGTGCAGGACCTCAAGCGGAAGAGCGAGGACATCTTCGAGCACCGGCGCGACTCCGTCCCGGTGGAAGAACGGCGGGCCATCTTTGAGATCACGAAGGACGTGGCGCTCCAGGTCTACGACCGCGACACGTTTGCCATAGACTGAGAGAGGACTACGCCCATGTGCGGCATTATTGGACTCGTTGGCGAAGGGGCGCAGGAGGTGGAGGAACGACGCCTCCGCCACGCGCGCGACCTCATGCAGCATCGCGGCCCAGACAGCGACGGCGCCTGCGATGTGGGGCCGGCCTGGTTGGGCTTCCGGCGGCTCGCCATCCTCGACCTCTCGGAGGCCGGCCACCAGCCCATGCTCGTCGCCGACGGGCAGGTGGCGCTCGTCTTCAATGGCGAGATCTACAACTACCGCGCCCTGCGCCGCCAACTCCAGGACGCGCACCCCTTCCGCTCGGAAACCGACTCCGAAGTGCTCCTGAACGGCTACCTGGCCTGGGGCTGGGACGGGCTGCTGCGCCGCATCGACGGCATGTTCGCCTTCGCCCTCTGGGACGCGCGCACGAATACGCTCCACGCCGCGCGCGACCGTGCGGGCAAGAAGCCGCTCTTCTACGCGCACGGGCCGCAAGGCTTGGCCTTTGCCTCGACGCTCAACGCGCTACGCGCCCTCCTGCCCGAGACGCCGAACGTGGACCCCGTGGCACTCGACGCCTACCTCACCTACCAGGCCGTGCCGGCGCCGCTCTCTATCTTCGAGGGCGTACGCCAACTCCCGCCCGCCCACGCCCTGACGTACCACCTCGACGCCAACCGGCTCGACATCAGCCGCTACTGGGATGTCCACTTTGCGCCGAAGCACCGGCAATCCGAGGACGAGGTGCTGGACGAATTGGACGCCTTGGTCCGGCAGGCCGTCAAGAAGCGGCTGATGAGCGACGTGCCGCTGGGCGCGTTCCTCTCCGGCGGCGTGGACTCGAGCCTCGTCGTGGCGATGATGGCGCAGGAAAAGGCCGAGCCGGTCGAGGGCGTCATCATGGGCTTTGACGACCCGGCCTACGACGAGCGCCCCTTCGCGCGGAAGGTGGCCCGGCGCTGGGGCGTGAACCTCCACGAGCACGTCCTCCAACCCGACGCCGTGGCCGATCTGCCCGGCATCATCTGGCACTACGGGCAGCCCCTGGCCGACGTCTCCATCGTGCCGACGTACTACGTGGCCGAGGCGGCGCGCCAGCACGTCACCGTCGTCCTCAACGGCGACGGCGGCGACGAGGTCTTCGGCGGGTACGCTCGGCCGATGGTGGCGCGCGCGGCGCAGCACTACCGCCGCCTCGTGCCGCGTCCGGCGCGGCGGCTCGTCGGGCGCCTCACCGAAGGACTCGAAGGCACCGAGAACGGCCTTCTCAAGCGCGCCTACATGCTCGCGCAGGCCGGCCGCAGGGACGCGCGCGACGCCTTCGTCTACGACCGCGCCTTCCGCCCGCACCGCCGCCGGAGCTACGCCGCGCCGCTCGAAGGGGCGCTCGCCGGCCACCACCCGGACGCTTTTTACCACGAGGCGTGGGACCACCTCAACGGCGCCGCCAAAGACGACGTGGACCGCGCCCTCTACGGCGACTTCACGACGTATCTCCCGGACCAGCTTCTGGCGAAGATGGACGTCTCCACAATGGCGCACTCCGTTGAGGCCCGCTCGCCGCTCCTGGACACGGCGCTGATCGAGTACGCCGCCCGCATCCCCACCGCGCTCCGCCTCAAAGGCTACACGACGAAGTATCTCCTGAAAAAGCTGGCCGAACGGTACGTGCCGCGCGAGGTGCTTTACCGGCGCAAGCGCGGCTTCGTCATGCCGGCGGCCGACTGGCTTCGTGGCGAATTGTCTCCTTACGTCCGCGCCGCGCTCCTGAGCGATGCGTTCCAGGAGCGCGGGTGGATTCGCCCGCCCTTTGCCACGCGCATGGTCGAGGCGCACCTGAGCGGGCGCGAAGACTGGGGCGAGCCGCTCTGGACGCTTTTCGTGCTGGAGGTCTGGGCCAGGATGACACTCGACGGGTCGCTGAGCCGTGACGACAGCCTGGAGGCCCTTTTGTAGATGGAGAACGGAACCGCAAAGATGAAGCAGAAGCGCCTGAGCACGCTCCAACTGGGCATGAGCTGGCTGCCGGAGCAGGCCGGCAACGGGCTGGACCGCATGTACTACGCGCTCGCGCGGCACCTGCCCGACGCCGGGGTGGACGTGCGCGGCCTCGTCGCCGGCTCGCCTGACGTAGGCCGCACCTCCGAGGGCGCCGTCGAGGCCTTCGCGCCAGACACGGCCCCCCTGCCCCACCGCCTGTGGTCCGCCCGGCAGTCCGCCCGCCGGGTGCTGAGCAACGGGCACGCGCCGGACCTCGTCGCCACGCACTTCGCGCTCTACACCTTCCCATTCTTGGACTTGCTTGGCAAGAGGCCGCTCGTCGTCCACTTCCACGGGCCGTGGGCGGGCGAGAGCGCCGCCGAGGGCGGGCACGACCTCGTGGTCAAGGCCAAGGCGCTGCTCGAAAAGCTCGTGTACCGACGTGGCGCGCGCTTTATCGTGCTCTCGGAAGCGTTCCGCGACGTGCTCATCTCGGAGTACGGCGTGGACGAGGAGCAAATCCGCATCGTGCCTGGCGGCGTGCACGCCGAGCGCTTCGACACGGGCCTCACGCGCGAGGAGGCACGGCGACGGCTGGGCTGGCCCTCCGAGCGCCCCATCCTGCTTTCGGTGCGACGGCTGGCGCGGCGGATGGGGCTGGAAAACCTCATCGAAGCCATGCGGCGCGTCCACCGCCAGGCGCCCGAGGCGCTGCTCTACATCGCCGGTAAGGGTCCGATTGAAAGCGAACTCCGCGCCCGCATTGCCGACGCGGATCTGGAGGAGCACGTGCGGCTGCTCGGATTCGTCCCTGAAGACCACCTTCCCCTAGCGTATCGGGCCGCCACACTCTCCGTCGTGCCCACGGTGGCGCTCGAAGGCTTCGGCCTCATCACCATCGAGTCGCTGGCCGCCGGCACGCCCGTTTTGGTGACGCCTGTGGGCGGGCTGCCCGAAGTCGTGCGCCCGCTCGCGCCGCAGCTTGTTCTGGAAGGCTGCCGACCAGAGCACCTCGCTTCACGGCTGACGGAGGCGCTCACGGACGGCCTCGCGCTCCCCTCCGCCGCCGACTGCCAGCGTTACGCGCGCGAGCGCTTCGACTGGCCCACCATCGCCGAACGCACCCGCACCGTCTACGAAGAGGTCTTATCGTGAACCCCCGTGTCCTTTTTATCGATCACGCCGGTGTGCTGGGCGGGGCCGAGCTTTCGCTGCTCGACATCGCCCGCCACGTCAAGGCCACGAGCCGCGTCGTGCTGCTCGAAGACGGCCCGTTCCGTGGACGGCTGGAAGAGGCCGGCGTGCCCGTAGAGGTGCTGCGCGCCCCGCCTGCTGTGACGGGCGTGAAGCGCGAGGGTGGCCTCTTGCACGACCTCCGCGCGGCTCCCGGCGTGCTGCGCCTGGCCTGGCGCCTGGCCCGCCGCGCCCGCGCCTACGACGTGCTCTACGCCAACTCGCAGAAGTCCATGATTGTGGCCGCCGTAGCTGGCCTCTTGGCGCGCCGGCCCGTGGTGTGGCACCTGCGCGACCTCATGACGGCGGCTCACTTCAGCCTAAGCCATCGCCGGATCACCACGCTTTTTGCCAACGCCCTCGTGACGCGCGTGATCGCCAACTCGCACGCCACGCGTGAGGCCTTCGTGGAAAACGGCGGCCGGGCCGGACGGGTCTACACCGTGCACAACGGCATCGACGCGGCGCCCTTTGACCGCCCGACGCTGGAGGACGCCGCGCGCGTGCGCCGGGCGTGCGGCCTCAACGGCGAGATGGTGATCGGCGTCTTCAGCCGCCTGGCCCACTGGAAAGGGCAGCACGTCCTGGTCGAGGCGCTGCGCGAGGTGCCGCACGCGCACGCGCTCTTGGTAGGCGAAGCGCTCTTTGAGAAGGACCAGCGCTACGCCGAAGCCCTGCGCCAGCAAGCGCATCAGCTTGGGCTGGCCGACCGCGTCCACTTCCTGGGCTTCCGCGACGACGTGCCTCAGCTCATGAAGGCGGTGGACGTGGTGGCCCATCTCTCCGTCGCGCCGGAGCCGTTCGGCCGCGTCATTGTGGAGGGGATGCTCGCGCAGAAGCCCGTCGTCGCCGCGCGCGGCGGGGGCGCCCTGGAGATCGTCGAGCACGACCGTACGGGTCTCCTCGTCCCCCCCGACGAGCCGACGGCCTTGGCCCAAACGCTGCGCGAACTGTTTGCCGAACCGGCCAAGCAAGAGGCCCTCGCCCTGGCCGGACGGGAAACCGCCCGCAGCCACTTCTCCAAAGAACGCATGTTGGCAGGCGTCACCGCGCACCTGCGGCAGGTGGCTGCCGGTGCGCAGCGCCCCGGCCAGAACGCCTGAGCACCGTCTGCGCCAAGCAACGCCGTCTGCGCCGAAGCACCCTTTTTTACCTCATGAAACAAGAACTCCTTCAACTGAAGTTCGAGGCGCGCGCGCTGATGGCACGCGAACCCCGCCTCGCGCCGCTGCAGCGGCTCGTCGTCTGGTGGACGCAGTACAAGATGCGGGGCCTCATTCCGCTGCACGAGTGCCGCGTGGGTCCCCGCACCGAGTTCGTGCTCGACGGCTTTCAAGGCTCGGGCAACAGCTTCGCCACGAAAGCCTTCAAGGTGAGCCAGACGCAGCCGGTGGTGCTGGCTCACCACCTCCACGCCCCCGCCCAGATCATCAAGGCGGTGCAGCGCGGCTTGCCCACCCTGGTCACCATCCGCAAGCCGGCGGGCGTGGCGCCTTCCCTTTCGAGCCGGTGGCCTTACGTTTCCGTCGCGCAGGCCCTGCGCAGCTACGTCCGCTTCTACGAGAAGCTGGAGCCGTACCTCGGCGGGTTCGTCCTTAGCCCTTTCGACCAAACCACGCGGCATTTCGACAAGGTTGTCGAAGAGGTGAACCGGCGGTTTGGGCGGGACTTCGACGTCTTCGAGCCTACCGAGGCCAACATCCGCGCGCTGCGCAACCCCGCCAAGCTCAACTCGAAGCCCGAGCTGGAACGCGAGGCGCTAAAAGCCAGAAAGGCCAAAGCCCTCCAACAGCCCGATGCTGCGGTGTGGCTACGTAAGGCCGAGGCCGTCTACGCCCGCTTGGAACCCCACGGCGTCGGCCGCTGACTGGAATCGTCTCACATAGGTGGAGGCGCCGTCTTTTTATGTTGCTCAAAGCACTTCTTCGCAACCAAGCTGAAGTAGATGGCCCCCCGCAGATGCATCGCGCGGCACCGGAGCGTGCGCTTAGAGGAAAAAGTTTCCTTGAAGAAGGAGTAACGCCTTCCGGACAGCCTTCCGCTGAGCGGCCTTATCATACGCACGGCGCTTAATATCGTGTGCGCTCCCTTTGTGTATCGGCGCAGAACTGCTTACTATAGAACCCAAGTTGTGACCTATTCGAGTTGTCATCCTGAGTCCCCCCTGGTGCCCCCGCTGGGTGGGGTAAACTCTGCCGAGACGAGGATCTCCTTCTGTGAGGTCGGAGATCCTTCCCCGCGCTCAAGATGATGACGAATAGACGCTTCTGCTCTACCTCACCACTTGGGTTATAGAACGGAATGTTGCAGTGCCTGTGTCTTTACAAGTGTTGCAGGCGGGAAAACCCGCTTTGCGACAAAGACTCGGCATGTAACATATTTACCACTACGATATTACCCACAACCGCTTACGGCTCTACCAGTTGAATGTCACAAGTGAGGCCAAACGATGATGTCTACGCTGATGCTTGAAAAGCCGCGAAAGAAGGTAGGACGCCGCTGACAAGGTCTAAGTGCACGCGAAGGAGGAAGAAGCCGTTTATGCTTTTTCAGCTTCCACTGCGTGGCATAGAGCTTGTCATTGTGACTGCCAGCAACACTTCGCCCCCTCTTGCTGACTGCTACAGTTGATACGCCTTTTTGCCGCCATGCCCTCCTCCACAAAACGCGCCTTCCGGAGCTTCCTCCCCACGCTGTCCCTCCTGATGCTCCTGTGCGTGGCAATGGCAGGCTTCACCGCCGCCCACTACGCGCGCACGTCCGATGAGGTGGAGCTGCCCATCCGCGTCATGCACCACGACGTGAGCGAGGTAGGCGGACGCTACGTCGCTCCGGGCGTCACTGTCAACGTCTCCAACGCTTCGAGCGTCGCAAAGCTCTACCTGCAGGCGCACGGGTTAACCTACGACGGAAAAGCGAGCGTACGCATCAACGGCGGGCCATGGACCGATCTGGACAACAACACCGTCACGTGCAGGCAGCCCGATGCCGAGTTCGGCTGCATCGGCGGGGCCTACGCCACCGTGCGGCTCACCCTCCCGATAAGCGGAGTGGTGGAAGGTGCCAACACCATCGAGTTCAGCTTTAACGGGACGGACGGGTTCTCGTCCGGCTACCGCGTGCTGGCGATGGACCTCCTGCGCAGTGACGGCTCCAGTGCCCTTGACGGCACGACCTTCACCCACGAAGACCCCTCGGCGTGGACGGCCCCCTTCCCTAACACACAGGACATCGAGGCCGGGGAAGCCCTCTACCACGCCAGGCGCCTGTTGCGCGAGCGACCCGGCGGCCCCTCCATCGTCGCCTCCTGCGCCGACTGCCACGCCTCCGACGGGCGCGATCTCAAATACTTCAACTACTCCAACGAGTCCATCGTCGTCCGGAGCCGCTTCCACGGGCTTTCTCAGCAAGAAGGGCAACAGATTGCGAGTTGGATCCGGGCCATCGCGCTTGAGCGTGAGGACGGATCGAGCTACGAAGCGCCCGGACGGCCCTGGAACCCGCCGTACCAGCCCGGCCCCGGCCTCGACGAAAAGCCCGTAGAAGAGTGGGCCGCCGGCGCCGGCCTCGAAGCCGTGCTCGACCGCGACGCCGACATGCTCGCCCACCTCTTCCCCAACGGCGCCGACTCCGACGGCGACGAGGTGGCCGCCACGAGCAGCACGCTCAACATGCGCGAGCTACCCACCGACCTGCAGTTCGCCGATTGGAACACGTGGCTCCCGGTGGTGCACCCGCTCGACTTCCGCGAGGACGCCTTCTTAAGCTCGGACGCGAACGACGCCTGGGAAAACGCGATCCCCGAGGCGCTCGCCGGCGGCGTCGGCCCGCTCCTCCAGGGTGGCGACGACGGGAACGCGCCGATAGAGCGCCTGCTGGAGAACTTCCACAAGGACGTCCAGCAGTTCCGCATGAAGAAAGTCCGCGGCGGGAAGGGGAAAGAGCTGGCCGTGGCCGCGCGCTCGATCCAGCTCTGGAGCCTGGTCAAAACCTGGGAATTGATGCAGGCGCACCATCTTGAAGACAAGGCACCGAGCCTTCATGCTGGTGGCGAACCCCGCTCGTGGATCGGCAATTCCCGGCCCGTGTTCGACGTCTCGCCGCACATCACCGGCAACTTCGGCACCACGAGCTACTCGACCGAGATGCGCAATGCGTACTTCAGCCACGAGTGGTACTACAAGCAGGTGGTCATGGGCGCGGGGAGTCGCGCGCCGAAGGCCATCAAACCCGTAGACTGGAAGTACCAGTTCCAGTTCACCGACGGCTTAGCCGACGAGTCGGGCCGGGACGCCGCCGTGCGCTACGCCGCGTCGTACATCAAGATGCTTCAGATGCTCGACAACGAGAACGAGTTAGGTAAGGACGGCTGGTACCTGCGCCACGTCACCCCCTTCTGGATCATGCGCACCTTTACCGACATGCCAGTGCTCTGGCAGGACGTGGACGCCACCACGCAGCGCGCCATCGCCGAGGCTGTCATAGGCGCGTGGCTCGATAAGGCGCGCGAGTATCCTGCCAGCGCGTGGCCGCGCCGGAAGGGCAAGAAGCAAGGCGAGTGGCGCAACGAGTTTGAACCAGCCGATTACAATCCGAAACCTTGCAGGCGCAACGACCAATGCTTCGACGGGGGAGACAAGTTTAATTACGCCGACCACCTCTTCCGTACGGCAGCCGCCCTGGAAGCCATGCAGGCCGACGCCGCACTCGTAGACCGGCTCGCCCGCTGGGGCGAAGAGATGTGGCCGCGCGGCGACTGGGAGCAGTGGTTCGGCGATGGCGAAGAAGAAGATGACGACGGCGAAAACGAAGCGCCGACGGTGCGCATCACCAACCTCTCTGACGGCGACACCGTCCCGGCCTCCCCGGACGTGTTCATCGAGACGGACGCGTTCGATCCGGATGGCAGCGTGGCGCGCGTGGCGTTCTACGCCGGGAGCACGAAGCTGGGCGAGCGCACCGAGGCGCCCTTCGAGTACGTCTGGCAGGACGCCTCGCCCGGCCGGTACACCCTCACCGCCCGCGCCACGGACGACGCCGGAGCCGAAACCACCTCCCCCCCCGTCACCATCGACGTCGTCCCCGGTGATGAGGAGGCAAACCACGACCTCACGCTTGCCCGCGGCTGGAACCTGATCTCGAGCTGGGTCGCCCCGGACGACGCGGACCTCGAGGCCGTCTTCGCCGAGGCCATCGAGAACGTCGTGCTGGTAAAGGACGGCCAGGGCCGCGCCTTCATCCCCAGCGCCGGCATCGACAACATCGGCGACTGGGACCCGATGGAGGGGTACATGGTCTACCTCAGCGCGCAGGACACGGTCGTCATGGAAGGCGCCTCGCTGGACGAGGAGCCGCCTGCCGTGGCGCTCAGCCAGGGCTGGAATCAGGTGCCATACCTGCGCCAGGAGCCGCTCCCCATCGGCGAGGCGCTGGAGTCGGCGCTTGAAAGCATCATCCTCGTGAAGGACTACGCCGGGCGCACGTTTATCCCAGCCTTCGGGATCGACAACATCGGGACGATGGAGCCGGGGCAAGGCTATAAGGTCTACGTCACCGAAGACGTGCAGATCAACTACCCCGACGGCACGCCCACGGCCAACAGCCTGGTCCACCCCTCAGCCTCGCTGGCGATGACCGCCGTGCCGGATACAGCGCCAGATAAGGCGCCGGCGGCGGGCGTGCCGGCCTCGTCCGTCATCCTCGTCCGAGCGCCAGGGATGGCGGAAGGCCAGCGCATCACCGCCTGGACGGAAGGGCGCGGCGTAGTGGGCGAGGGCGTGGTGCAGGGCGGCGCCGCCGCCATCACCGTGCGCGGCGACGAGTACGCCACCACCGCCAAGGTCGAAGGCGCGCAAGACGGCGACCCCATCGTCCTCAAGGTGGCCGACCCCGACGATGCCGAAGCGCCTCAGCAGACGCTAACGTTGGCCTCGCTCAACGACGGCCTCTCCGGGCAGCCGTCTCCCGCTTTGCGCTACGAGCGCGAGACCATGCTTGTAGCCGAGGTCGAGGCGCAAAAGCCTCGCACCTTTACGCTCGGCGGCAACTACCCGAACCCGTTCCGCCGCACTACTTCCATCGAGTACAGCCTCCCGGAAGCCGCCGAGGTCACGCTCACCGTTTATGACGTGCTCGGCCGGCGCACCGCTCTCCTCGTTGACGACGAGCGGAAAGAAGCCGGGACGCACAAGGCCTCCTTCAAGGGGGCGGCCCTGCCCAGCGGCGTGTACCTCTACCGCCTCCGCGCGGGGGACTACGAAGCCTCCGGTAAGATGACCCTCTTGAAGTAGGCTCCGTTCTACAAACCGCCGCACGCCGGTTCATCAGTGCAGAAGGCTCGCTCCCCGCCCGGGGCGGGCCTTTTGTTATGAGCGGGCTTGCCGCTCCGGCGGAGATTCCCGCGGCCTCTGCCTCACCGAAGCGGCTGGCGCGTGCAAGCAAGGCGCGTTACTATTCTTCCGATGGCCTTACTTTCTGGAATAGAAAGGGGGAGCCTCGGCATCCGCGCTGCGGCTCGAACGGCGCTGAGCGGCAGCGGATGGCGTTGGCGGACGGATGGCATGAGCGTTGAACCGTAGAGGGCAGATCCGCTCCCCTCTCTAACGACTACGCTTCCCCGTCATGCGTTATAAGATACACCTCTTCGCTGCGTTGGCCGTCCTGCTAAGCGTGGGCCTTGTGCCCCACAAAGCGGCGCGCGCGCAGCACTTCGACGACTGCATCACGAACGTCAACAACGCCACCGCTCAAATCGCCGAGGACATCGAGTCGAGCTTCGGAGCCGGCGATTCCTTGGAGACGGGCGACGAGATCGCCCTTTTCACGAACGACGGCGTCTGCGCCGGCATGGTCACGTGGGAAGCCGAGGGCACCTCGGTCTCAGCCGCCGGGGCCGACAGCCAGCAGCCGGAAGGTTACGAGCAGGGCGAGCCGCTCCGGTTCGTGATCTGGGACGCCTCCGCCAGCGCCGAGTACAGCGTGGAGGCCACCTACGACCCGTGCGGCGAAGACGACAACCTCTGCCGCGACGACGGCCTCTACGCCACCGACGCCCTCTACCGCGTGAGTGCGCTCAACGCCCAGGCGCTCCCTGTGGAGCTGACCGCCTTTGACGTGAAGCTCCAAAGCGAGACCGCCCTGCTGCAATGGCGCACGGCCAGCGAGACGAACAACGCCGGCTTCCGCGTAGAGCACCAAGCGCCACAGGCCGACGGCGACGAAGCCGCCTGGACCTCCCTGGGGTTTGTAGAAGGCCACGGCACCACGACGGAGGCACAGGCGTACGCGCACCGCGTCGAAGACCTTGCGCCCGGCGTCCACCGCTTCCGTCTTCAGCAGATGGACTTTGACGGCGCCTTCGCGTACAGCCCCACCGTTGAGGTAAGCGTGGGGATGAAGGAGACGCATCGGCTTAGCGCGTCGTATCCCAACCCGTTCAGCGCGCGCACCCGCTTTGCGCTCACCGTCGGGCAGGCGCAGCACGTGCGCGTGGCCGTGTACAACGTGCTCGGCCAGGAAGTGGCCCTTCTCCATGACGACGAGCTGCGCGCAAACACGGCGCACTCGTTCACCTTCGCGTCCGGTGCGCTGCCCAGCGGCCTCTACCTTGTCCGCGCCACCGGCACGTCGTTCGCCGAGACGCAGCGCGTGGTCCTGGTCAAGTAGTCCCCCTGATCAAACGGGCCAGCCAAATAAAAAGAGCGTCGCCGGCAAAGCCTCCGCCGGCGACGCTCTTTTCGTTTTTCCCGCTTTGGCGCTTGGCGCCTTCGCACTTGGCCCACAGCCCCCCCGCCGGGTTAGGCCGATGCAGCGGGGGCATAATCGTTGTAATACTTGCCGCCGTAGTAGCCGTAGCCGTAGCCCGTGGTCTTCTCCACGTCGAAGCGGTTGAAGATGATGCCGGAGATGGGCACGCCCACGGCGCCGAGCGTCTTCTCCGTCACCCGGAGCGCCTCAGACTGCGTGCGGTCTGCGGAGACGACGACGAGCGTGGCGTCGCAGAGCGTAGCCAGGAGCACGGGGTCCGTCACGGCCAGGACGGGCGGCGAGTCGATGATGACGACGTCGTAGGCGTCGCGGAGCCAGCGCACGAGGCGCTCCATGCGCTCGGAGCCGAGGGCCTCGGCGGGCGGCACATCGGAGCGGCCGGCGGAGAGGAAGTCCAGCCCATCGACCTCAGTGGCTTGGAGGCGGGATTCCACTTCGGTGCCGCCGTCGTGGAGCACCTCGGCCACGCCCGGCGCCAGGGGCGCGTCCAGGAGCTTGTGCGCGGCGGGGCGGCGCAGGTCGGCGTCTACCAAGACGGTGCGCCGGCCGCTCTGCGCCATGGTGATGGCCAGGTTCACGGCCGTGAGCGTCTTCCCGTCCGACGCCTCGGGGCTGGTCATCAAGAGCACCTGCGGCGCCGAGCCGTTGCGCGCGTGCTGCAGGTTCGTGCGCATGAGCCGGTAGTTCTCTGAGATGGGCGACCACGGGTTCAAGAGCGGCATCAGCCGCGTGCTCACCGAGCGGCCCTCCACCTCGATGGTGTCGCGCCCCTCGAAGGAAGCCTTGACCTCGCGGTCCATCTTCGGGACCACGCCGATGAGGCTGTACCCTTTGTCCTGCACGTCCTCGGGCTTGCGGAAGCGCCCGCTCGTGGCCTGGCGCACAAACGCCAGCCCCGTCCCGAAGCCCAGCCCGAGGAGCAGACCCAGCAAGATGTTCTGCTTGATGTCCGGGCTGACCGGCGCCACAGGCACGAACGCCCGCTGCACCAGGCTGACGTAGCCCAGCTCGGACTCCTCGGCGATCTTGGCGCGCTGCAGCTCCTCGGTGAAGATGTCGTAGAAGCGCGAGGCCTGCTCGCGCTTGCGCTGAAGCTGCTCGCGCTCGATGGTCTGGCGCGGGATGCCCTCCAGGCGCCCGCCGTACTGGCCCAGCTTGGCGTCCACCGAGCGGATCTGCGCGTTGATCCGCTGGATTTCCATCTCCTGCTCTGTGATCTTGTTTTCGAGCTGCGCCACGAGGCCGAGCGCGCCGCCTTCCCCCGCGGCCGCCGCGCTCTCGGACTGCTTCTCGACGAGCTGCTCGGTGAGGCGGTTCTTGCGCTCGGTGAAGCCTTCGATCTGCTTGTTGATATCGGCTAACGCCGGGAACTCGTTTGCGATGCGCTCGGTGTCCCCCTCGAGGCCGGGGTTCTGGATGTAGTACTGCGCCGCCTGCGTCTCTAAATCAGCGATGCTTTGCTGGAGGGCGTCGATCTGGCTGCGCAAGCCTGCGGTTTCCTGCTCGGCGAGCGTCTCGTTGCGCACCTCCGGCTCGAACTGCTGGATCTGGTTCCGCAGGATCTTGAGCTGCTCCTGGGCCTGATCCAGCTGGAACTCGAACTCGCGCCGACGGGCTTCCAGGCCGGCGTATTCGTCGGCCACGCGCTGGCCGTCGGCCCCCTCGGTGACGACGTCGTTGCTGCGCGCGAAGGCTTCCCACTGGTTCTCGACCTCGCGCAGCTCCTCGCCGCGGCGCTTGACCTGCTCTTCGAGGTACTCGCGCGTGGCCGTTACGCCGGCGCGCCGGCGCTCGCGGCTGTACTGCTCGTACTCCTCGGCGTAGAGGTTGGCAATCGAGGCGGCCTCCTCCGGCACCGGGCTTTGCGCCGCGATGCGGATCATGCTCTGCTCAGGAAGCTCCCCAAACGTGGTGCGCTCCTGCAGGGCCAGGGCTACGGCGCGGTCGGAGAGCATCTCACCGTCCTCGCCGCGCAGGATGGGGAAGTGGTCATCGGAGTCAACGGCTTTGGCGGTGGCTTTGAGGCCCTCGGCCACGCGCGAGGCCAGGACGGCCGAGAAGCGCAGCACGCCCACCTCGTTGGAAAGGCCCTGCCCCTCGTCAAGCGTGATGACGTTCGAGGGCAGCTGGCTGCGCGTGTCTACCGAGACGATGCTGCTCGACTCGTAAACGGGCGTGAGCGTGAGCGTGTAGGCGGTGACGGCCGCCGTTACGAGGATGCAGGTGAGCAGAATGATCCACTTGCCTTCCCGCAGCGTCTCCCACACGTCGGAAAAGTTCACGCGCGCTTCTTCCGCTCCTCCCCCGCCCTGCCGCGCCTGAGGCGACGGAGCGCCCAGGTTCCTGGAGTGATCGTAGGAGGCGGGGAGGCCGTGCTTAGTGTTGCGTTCCATAATCTATTGTCCACTTAACCGAAGTGCGGATGGAAGAATGCCGCCAGGCCGGGGTACGCTCTGCGGCAAGCGCGCTGAGGCTGCCTCAAAAGGCCTGATACCGAGGTGCGAGCCGTCAGATCCCAAGGGAGTTTAGAACAGGGATGCCTACGGCGAGGCGCTTAGCTGGCCCCCTCGCCCGAAAGAACGACGGGCACCGTGCGCGCCAGGATGTAGAGGTCCAGCCAAAGGGACCAGTTCTGCATGTAGTGCACGTCGAGGTCCACGCGGCTCTCGAAGCCGAGGGCGTTGCGCCCGGACACCTGCCACAGCCCCGTCAGCCCCGGCGGGCTTTGGAGCACCGTGCGCGAGAGGCCGTTCATCAGCGGCAGCTCGGCGGGGAGGTAGGCGCGCGGCCCGACCATGCTCATGTCTCCACGGATGACGTTCCAAAGCTGCGGCAGCTCGTCGAGGCTGTACCGGCGGAGCCACCGCCCAATGGGTGTCACGCGCGGGTCGTTGCGCAGCTTGCGGAAGTGCTCGTACTCGGCGCGCAGGTCTTCGTCCTCGCGCAGGATCTCCTCGAGCTTGGCGTCGGCGTCGGTAAACATGGTGCGGAACTTGAGCACGTCGAAGCAGCACCCCTCCCGCCCCATCCGCCGCTGCACGTAGAAGACGGGGCCGGGCGAGTCGAGCTTGATGATCAGCGCAGCCACGAGTACGAGCGGCGCCACGAGCAGCAGGCCGATGGAAGCGACGAGGAGGTCGAGCGCGCGCTTGAGGAGGCGCGTGCCGAGGCGGCGGTCGTAGTGCTGCACGCCGTAGCCGTGGAGGCCGTCGTACGAGTGCGCCGTGGTCCACAGCGCCTGCACGCTCGAAGCGTCCGAGACGACGAAGACGCGCTTGAAGAGCTTGGTGTAGCGGTGGAGCGTGCCGGCCAGGTCCTGCCGCGTTAGCCCCGGCATGGCCAGGATGGCGTAGGGGATGCGGTGCCGCGCGGCTACTCGGGGGAGCAGGCTCACGTCGTCAAGCACTGGCACGTCTTCTACCACGGCGGAGGCGTACGGCAGGGCGTCGTCCTGGAAGAGGGCCACGGGGCGCAGGCCCAGCTCCGGCCAGCGTTGCAGGCTGCGCACCACGGTCCGCCCGGCGGGGCCGGCCACCACCACGGGTACGCCCCACCAGTCCATCTGCGCAAAGAGCACCCGGAAGAACACGCGGCTCATGGGCGCGACGACGACGGCCAGCCCGCCGGCCACGGCCAGGACCGTCCCCGTAGCCGTGGGCGCCCCAAGCAGATAGGCCGAGGCGATGCACGAGAGCACCATCACGGCCGTGACCATGCCGATGCGGCGCATTTCCTGCGCCGGGTGCATCGAGGCGGCGTTGTACAAACCCGAGATCAGGTACGCCAGCCCCGTAAGCGGGGCCACCACGGCGAGGATCTCGTAGGCGCGGAGCGCCTGCTCGGCGGCGAGGCGGCCCGCCACCGCGTACGTCCCTGTGGCCACGAGCGCGAACGTCACCAGGTCTGCAAAAATGAAGGTGAGCACCGTACGCCACCAGGCGGCGCGCACATCGCCCAGCACCGCCGCCTTGCCGTCCACCTTGGAGCGGACGGCCGGGGGGGCGGCCTTTGAGGACTGGGGCGGCGGGAGCGCCAGGTCAGCAGAGTACATGGTCTCGGCGTGCGCGTTCACAGCGATGGGAGGTCGGACTTATGCGTTGAACTTATGCGTGGGCCGGAGCGCGGCGGGCGTCGGCCTTGAACTGATGGTACGCTTGCGCCACGTGGCGGTAAAAGGCCTCGCGGAAGTGCGCGGCCGAAAAGCGCTCGGCGTTCTCGCGGATGCGGGCGGCGCTCATACCTTCGGCCTTTTGCTCGAAGGCGCGCACGGCGGCGGCTAAATGCTCGGGGGTTTGCTCTTCAAAGAAGAAGCCGGTCTCGCCGGGAAGCACCGTCTCCAGCGCACCGCCCTTGCCGTAGGCTACCACGGGCGTGCCGCAGGCTTGGGCTTCAAGCGGTACGATTCCAAAGTCCTCCTCGGCTGCAAAGATAAAGCCGCGCGCGCGCTGCATGTAATATCGCACCGCATCGTCCGGCTGATAACCCAGCATCGTTACGTTCGGTCCGGCCAGGGCGGCAATGCGCTTGTACTCGGGGCCATCTCCGATAACGAGAAGCTCCTTTTCGGGCATCTGCGCAAAAGCCTCCACGACGAGGTCAACGCGCTTGTACGGGACGAGGCGCGAAAGGGTGACGTAGAAGTCTTCCTTCGCTTCCTGAAGCGCGAACGCCTCCGTGTCAACCGGCGGATAGACGACGGCGGCCTCACGCCGGTAGGTGTTCCAGATGCGGCGGGCGACGTTGCCCGAGTTCGCCAGAAAGGCGTCCACGCGGTTCGCCGAGGCCACGTCGAAGAGGCGCATGTAGTGGAGCACCGCGCGCGCCATGACGCTCTTAACGCCGCGCTCGATGCCGCCCTGGCGCAGGTACTGGAACTGCAAGTCCCAGGCGTAGCGGATGGGGCTGTGCACGTAGCTCACGTGGAGCTGGTCGGCGGTGGTCAGGACGCCTTTCGCCACGGCGTAGCTCGACGAGATGACGATGTCGTAGCCCGTGAGGTCGAACTGCTCGATAGCCAGCGGCGCCAGCGGCAGGTAGTGGCGGTACTTGCTCCTAGCGAAAGGCAGGCGCTGGATGAACGACGTCTGCACCGTCTTGCCTTGCAAAAAGGCGCGCTGGTCGTCCGGGAGGAAGTCGATCAGGCTGAAGAGATCGGCTTGGGGGAAGACGTGGATCATCTGCTCGAGGACGCGCTCGGCCCCGGCGTAGACGGGGAGCCAGTCATGCACGATGGCGACGCGGGGCGCCTCCTCCCGAAACGCCGCGCCGTTCTGGGCGGGCGCGGCGCCGCGTCCGTCGGCGGGCGGGTGCTCTGGCAAAGTGGAGGGGCGTCGAGCCATGAGATCTATAATAAAGGGTTTGTTGCTTTCTCTAACGGCGCAGAAGGGCAGCCGGTCTTACGTTATCGTTAAGCTGCATCTCTAAAGTACGCACGCGGCTGGAGCGTGCGGTGCGGCTTAAGCGCGCCCGGCGCGCGCATCTGGCACGAGGGGCATACGCCAAACCTCCAACGGACGGCTTGCGGCGTGCGCCAAACGTCCAACACGTGGAACACCTCAATACGCAGGCGTCTTGCGTAGGAGACGCCCATGTGCTACTGCGTGGAGTGCTCCTGCCCGTACGTCCACTGCACGGCGTACTGCAAAAGCTCCGCCACCGAGTCGAACCCGAGCTTCTCCTTCGCCCGTCGCCGGTACGTCTCTATCGTCTTGCGGCTGAGCGAGAGGCGGTCGGCGATCTGTTTCACGCCGCACCCTTCGCCGAGCATCTGAAAGACGGCCAGCTCGCGGTCCGTCAGCTCCTCGACCGTGGCGACGAGCGTGTGGCGCTGGCGGCGGACTACTTTCCCGAGGATCTGCGAGGCCATGCGCCGGCTCAGGTACACGTCGCCGCGGTGCACGCTGCGGATGGCCTCGACCACGCGCTCGGTGGGTTCGCTCTTCATCAGGTAGGAGAGCGCCCCGGCGCGGATGGCCCGCTCGGCGTAGAGGTTCTCGTCGTACACCGAGAAGACGACGACCTGCACGTCCGGGTGCTGCGCGCGGATGTTCTGCACCAGGTCCAGCCCGTGGGCGTCGCCCAGGGAGATGTCCACGACGAGGACGTGTGGGCGAGCGTACTCGAGCTGGCCGAAGGCCTCTTCGGCGCTGCCAGCGTCGCCGCACCAGGCCATGCCCACGCGCCCGGTGAGGGTGTCCTTGAGCGCCTCGCGGATGGCCGGGTGGTCGTCGATGACGAACACGCGGATAGGCACGGCGTCGCGCCGGTGGGGGCGGTCCGCGGTGGCGCGGTCGGCTTGCTTTTGCCCTGTTGAACTCGTCATGTCGTTTGCGGTGATAAGATTAAGCAAGAGTACGTGAGTAGGCGCCGCCGCGTGGCGAGGCCGGCGCCGTGCGGGCGCGCGCCTTCTGCCGTCCGCACCTCGGCTCCGGGCGCGAGCCGCACGGGCGACATGCGGGCAGGGGGTTCCGTAATAAACAAAGGGCGCCGCTGAAAACAGCGACACCCTCAATCTATCTTTGTCCCGAAAAAGACTTACTGACGTTTAGCGGCAGGCACCATGTACTTTAAGCGCATCCCCCGTCGTCTTACGCCCCCGCACGGCCCGCAGGGCCTTCTCTGCAAGGACCGCTTGGGCGCGGCGTCTGCGAGGGGCGCCGTGCCCCGGAGGAGCGCTACCCGTTGTTGGCACTCGGGCGCGGCGCTTCTCCGCCCTGGCTGTACGTCCACTGCACGGCGTACTGCAAAAGCTCCGCCACCGAGTCGAACCCGAGCTTCTCCTTCGCCCGTCGGCGGTACGTCTCTATCGTCTTGCGGCTGAGCGAGAGGCGGTCGGTGATCTCCTGCACGCTGAAGCCTTCGCCGAGCATCTGGAAGACGGCCATCTCGCGGTCCGTCAGCTCGTCGATGGCGAAGCTGGGGCCGGAGGAGCGGCCCATGGCCACCTTATTGAGGATGTGCGAGGCCATCTGGCGGCTCAGGTGGACCTCGCCTCGGTGCACGTTGCGGATGGCCTCCATCACGCTCTGCGTCGGCTCGCTCTTCATCAGGTAGCCCGAGGCGCCGGCGCGGATGGCGCGCTCGGCGTACACGCCCTCGTCGTACATCGAGAAGACGACGACCTGCACGTCCGGGTGCTGCGCGCGGATGTTCTGCACCAGGTCCAGCCCGTGCGAGTCTTCGAGCGAGATGTCCACCACCGCCACGGTGGGCTGGAGCTTCTCGACCATGCGGAAGGCCTCGTCAGCAGAGGAGGCCTGGCCTACGAGGTCCATGTCCATCTTGCCCTCGATGGTGTCGGCCAGGGCCTCGCGCACGGCCGGATGGTCGTCCACGATGAGGATGCGGATGCGGTCGCTGCTGTTGGTGCGCTTGGCGCTTTGGGTGGCGTGCGTTTTCATGACGTATCGGTTGTTCCTGAGTGGCGGTTTTCGGTTGGCGGGGATTGGGTCGGATCGGGTCGGTGCGCGGTGAATGCGGTGCGTGGCCGTTTCTTTCAGGGGCGTTTTCCGGATGCGTCTGGGCGCCGGGCGCTCGTGGGCGCGGCGCTACTCTTGGCCCTCGGCCTCGGCGAGCGTGCAGCGCACGGTGGTGCCGTCGCCCGGCGCGGAGTGCACCTCCAGGCTGGCCTGAACCACGCGCGCGCGGTAGTGCATACTGTGCAGCCCCAGCGACTTGTCCTCGGCTTCCTTAAGGTCGAAGCCGCACCCGTCGTCGCTAATGCTGAGCACGGTGCGCCCGTCCTCGCGCCGGAAGGCGATCTGGATGTGCGACGGCTCGGCGTGCTTGAGGGCGTTGTTGGTGGCCTCCTGCGCGATGCGGTAGAGCTGGAGCTTGGCCTCGCTCTCCTCCACGTCCGTCTCTCCGTCGTAGACGAAGCTGCACGTGATGCCGGGCAGCCCGTCGGTGGTGTGGGCCAGCCCTTCGAGCACGCTGGCGAGGCCTTTGCCGTACACCTGCACCGGCGCCAGCCCGCGTTGCAACTCGCGCAAGATCTGCGAGGCCTCCTGCGTGTAGCGGACGATCCGGTGCGCCTGCTCGTAGCCCTTCTCCCCCTCGTCGAAGTGGCGCTCGGCCAGGTTCTGGCTCAGCATCCGCACGCCGGTGATGAGCTGGCCCACGCCGTCGTGCAGCTCGTGGCCGATGCGCTGCTGCTGCTGCTCCAAGGCCGTGACCATGCGCCGCTCCAGCTCCACGCGCTCGGTCACGTCCGTGCAGCTCCACCAGATGCGCACGAGCGCGTCGTCCTCGACGGTGCCCACGGCGTTGACGACGAAGTGGCGCGCCGGCCCTGTCTCAGGGTAAAGTGTGTACTCGCGGCTTTTAAGCGCGCCGCCAGCCGTGACGAAGTCGTGGAAAAACTCGCGGTCGAACCCGTCGGGGATGACCTCGGCGGCGGGCCGGCCGATCACGTCGCCCGGCTTCTCGTAGCCGAGCGCGCCGGCCATACTCTCGTTGCAGTCCACCACGACGCCGCGCTCGCGCAACGCCTGCACCTGCGCCTCGGGCGGCTGGTCCAGGCTCACCGGCTCGACCGGCTCGACGCACCAGATGCCCTCGGAGATGGCTGTGACGAAGAGGCGGTAGCGCTCCTCACTCTCGCGCAGGGCCGCCTCGGCGATGCGCCGCTCGAGATAGGCGGCCATCATGTCGCCGAGCACGTTGAGCATCCGGGTGTCTTCTTCGGGCCAGCCCGGCGCGGCGCCCGCGTACTCGATGCCGAGGTAGCCGTAGAGCTTGTCCTGCGGCGAGAGCACCGGCACGGCAAAAGCGGCCAGGTCGCCGTCCTCGGCTTCCTCGCCGGGCGCGTTGCCAGAGGCGGGCGCCTGGGCGCACCACTCCCGGTAGGTGTAGGCGTTGAGGTCGATGGGCCATCCGCGCGTGCCGGCGCGGGCGGCCGAGAGGCGCGGCGCGCCTGCCTGTCCGTCGCCGCCCGGTGGATGGCCCGGCTGCGTGGGGCGGTCGTCCGGCGGCGCGGTGATGAGGTAGACGCGGTCCGCCTCGAGCGCTTGCCCGACCCTGCCGAGCAGCTCTTCCGGCTCGAAATCGCCGGGGGAGACGAACAGCGTGGACACCTCCGCCAGGGTGCGCTCCATGCGGGCGCGGTGCTCGAGCTGGCGTTTGCGGTGGCGCGCCTCCGTCACGTCGCGCACGGCGACGACCACGGTGCGGGCGTCCTCGCCCGGCACCTCGACGGCGTTGAGCGCAACCTCCAGGTGCTGCGGGCCGGGGGCCTCGTCGCGGCGCCGTACGATCTCGGTGCGCCACGCCTCCCCCGCATCGAGGGCCTGGCGCACGGCGCCGCTGCGAAGCCAGGCCGAATAAGGCGGCAAGAGCCGGTCCACGGGGGCGCCCATCACGTCGTCCGCTGCCGCTCCAAAGAGCGCCTCGGCCTCCGGGTTCAAAAAGGCGATGGCGCCGCCTTCGTCAACGGCAAGCACCGCTTGGCTGATCTGCGCGAGGATGACGGCGTGGAGCGTGCTCGAGGAAGAACGCGAGGCTGCCTTGTCCGATGGGGCATCCAGGCTTTTGGCAGAGGTCTTCTTCTGAGACTTGCCTGCTTCTGCGTCGCGCGCTTCTGTCCCGCAGCGTCGCGCCAGCGCTTCGGCCAGGGTTTCGAGCAAGGCCACCTGCTTTTCCGTCCATCCGACGGGCTGCCGGCAGGCGTCGAAACGGAGGCCGCCCCAGTAGCGGCCTTGGACGTGTAGCGGAAGGACGAGCGTAGCCTGGACGCCGTGCGCCTCCAATGCCGTACGCTCAGAGGCGGGCAGGTCGTCGGCGCGCGCTTGCAGCGGCTCGCCCTCGGCGAGGCGTTGGTGCCAATGCGGCGGCGTGGTTTGGTAGAGGACCTCGCGCGCCTCCGCCCGCCCGGCGATGCGCCGACTGCGCTGCCAAAGGGCGCGCGCGCTTAGCGTACCAGAGGCGTCCGCAGGCGACGCCTGCGCGAGCGCTTTAAAGACCCAAACGCGGTCGGCCCGCGCAGCCGGACCAACGGCCTGGAGCGCCTTCTTCAAGCCTCTCTCGTCCTGACCCGGAGCCGCGATAAGGCTCGCCGCTCTTATCACGCCCTGGAGCAATGCTCCTTCCGTCTCGTCCCGCTGCGCGCGGTGGCTTGTCGCAATCATCACGTGGGGTCCTCCTCTGGTTTGCACATAAGCTCCTCTTGAGCGCGCGAGCGCTGTGCAGACCGCTCCCCCCCACGTATCGTGCGGTCTCCTAACACACCCTCGCCGTTTGACAGAAAAGCGTTCAGGCGGCAAAGAATCAAGACCAAGCACGCTGCTGACAAAGATTTCGCGCTTTGCAGCATCGGTCTCGAACAAGCATCCGCCAGGACCGGCAACGAAAACCACGGTTGTAGCGCCAGCCGCTGCATTCCGTAACTACGCATAAGTCTTCCGGTTGGGGTCACGTAGCAAGCTGAGAGGTTACGAGGACAGAAGCGCAAGGGCAGAGCGCTGCAGGCGGACCTCACTCGGCTCATCAGTGTTTGCAACAAACGTGCCGTGATGAGCGGAGAAGATGGCAACCTCTCTTGAGCTTTCCTGAGCGACGCTCTCTTTGCTTTTGCCTTCAGCCGCGCTTTGCTCACAGGTAGAAGTTACTTGACCCCCTTGACGGGCCGCGGACCGAAAGCGCAAGGCAGCGTAGCGCAATGGCGAATGCCTAACCGCGCCTTTTGCACATTTAGGGGGAGGTCAGCGCATGTTAAATAGATGGGGCGCGTCTCTCTCCCGCGTTGCAGTTCCCTTGATCCCACGGCGCAGTGATGCATCCCAATCCCTACGAGGAGCTTCAGGCCGAGCAGCAACGACTCCGTCAGGAAGTCAACACGCTGAAAAATCAAGTTAACATGCTGTTCTCCTGGTTCGTGGAGCGCGACGCGCTCGACAACGACGCGCAGCGGAGGAAGCAGCCGGGACACCCCCGGCGGGGGGAGGTGCCCAAACGCGCGCAGTGGCTCTTGAGCCAACTTCCAGAACGCTTCACCGTGGACGACCTCATCGCCCTTTCAGAGGAGACGGGCCTCGACGCATTGAGGGCTTACCAGGACCTGCAGCTTCTCATCGCTGCCGGGCGCGTAGAGCAGGCAGGCGAGGTGTTTACAAAAACGGGCCGCGCTGAACGCTGAGCGGCCGTACAGCCCTTCGGTTGTGCCCAGACACGAACACACTTGTGCGCAGATACACTTATGCGCAGACGCGGGGCGCGCAAGGCGCCAGCACGCACGCCCAACAAAAAAGCGCCGCTCCCGGCCTTCAAGCTGGAAACGGCGCCTCTTTTTCTGAGCGGGTGAAGGGATTCGAACCCTCGACCTTCTCCATGGCAAGGAGATGCTCTAGCCACTGAGCTACACCCGCGGGGTTTTCCTCCGGTCCGGAGAGAGCAAGGGTACGAAAACGGCGCCTTTTTGTCAAGACCGGCGCGGCCTTCATCTGAACCTCATGGAAGAGCACGCGACCGTTCCTCAAAAGCCGAAGCGCTTTTCCGGATCTTCGGTCTTCTCGGCGGGCGTCTCGCGGCGCGGCATCTCCATCATAAGCGTAAGGGCGAAGGGCGCAGCGTCCAGGCGCTTCCAGAAGGAGCGGCCGTCGGCGTTGGCGGCGAGCACGCGCAGGCGCAAACGCTCCGCGCCCACCTCCTCGGCCCAGCGACGGACGGCTTCGACGAGCGCCGCTCCTACGCCCTGCCGCCGCGCTTCCGGCGCGACGTACAGCTCGCTGACGTACACCTCAGCCGCGCTCTCGTAGATCGGCGGCGGCGCCCAGCGCGCCGCCGTCACGAAGCCGACGACCTCGGCGGCACCGGTACGCTCCGCTACGAAGAGGCGCTGCGTCTCGTCGTTGAGCCACAGGGGGAAGTCGTTGTGCCAGCGCGCGAGTGCGTCCTCGGCGGTGGCGAGGCGGGCGTCCAGCGCGGCCTGCTCGTCAAGGAGGCGCCTCCACAGCAGACCGAGCGGCTCGGCGTCGGCCTTGCGGGCGCGGCGGATGGTGGGGGCGTTGGTCATGCGTGCGCTTTTTGGGCAGGGGCTGTGCGGCGAACGAGGCGGCCTTGCCGGGCGAGGAGTTCGGCGTTGAGGATAGCGCCGCCGGCCGCGCCGCGCACCGTGTTGTGCACGAGCGCGACGAGCTTGACGTCCAACACGGCGCAGGGCCGCACGCGCCCGACGGAGACCGTCATCCCGCCGCCGAGCAGGGCGTGCCGGCGCGGCTGCGGGAAGGGCGCCTCGTCAAACACGTGCAGAAACGCCTCCGGCGCCGAGGGCAAGTCGAGGCTGCGTGTCGGCGGGGTGAAATCGCGGAGGGCCGCGCGCACGTCCTCGGCGCTGACCGAGGCGTCCAGCTTTAGCGACACGGCGGCGAGGTGCCCGTCGAGCACCGGCACGCGCGTGCACTGCGCACTCACGACGAAACCAGCCGGCTCAACGCGCCCTCCGCTGAGCGTGCCCAGGAGCTTCTGCGGCTCCGAAGCCATCTTCTCCTCCTCGCCCCCGATGAACGGCACCACGTTCCCGAGCGCGTCGAGCGCCGAGACGCCTGGATAGCCCGCCCCACTGAGCGCCTGCATCGTCGTCACCTGCACGGCCTCGACGCCAAAGGCATCGACGAGCGGGCGCAGCACGCAGGTCAGCCCCACCGTGGAGCAGTTCGGGTTGGTGACGATAAAGCCGCCCCCCGGCCACGTCTGCTTTTTGATGAGCGCCGTGTGATCGGGGTTGACCTCGGGGATGACGAGCGGCACCTCCGGCGCCATGCGGAAGTTCTTGGCATTGGAGATCAACGGCACGCCCGCCTCGGCAAACGCCCGCTCCACCGCGCCGGCCACCGAGGAGCTTAGCCCGGAGAAGACGAAGTCACAACCCAGCGGCGGCGCGGCTTCCTGCACCTCCATCTCGGCCACGCGCTCCGGGATGGGCGCGTCCGAGATCCAATTCACCGCCTCGCGGTAGGGAAGCCCCGCCGAGCGCTCCGACGCCGCCAGCGCCGTGACGGTAAACCACGGGTGGTTCTCCAGAAGACGGATAAACGTCTGCCCCACCGCGCCCGTGGCGCCGAGGATGCCCACGTCGAAAGAAAAGCTCATGGCTGCGCGTTAGTCTGGTTATCTTGCTTTTACCTCGAACGTGTTCGACACGCGGCGGCTTTTCGCCAATTGGCTTTCCGGCCACTCTAGCTCCGGGCGGCGCACATCGAAGCTGTATCGGTACGTTCCCGGTTCAAGCGGCTCGCCGACGATTCCAACCCGGAAGCTGACTTGGTAACGCTGTCCGCTTTCCAATTTTGCCGGAGGCTGGTAGAGCGCGATGCAACCGTGCGTGCGCCTGTTCGCCCATTCACCGCCCTCTCGCCTCTCGATTTCAAGATTTGGCAGCGGCTTCCCTTCAAGCGCGCCGCAACCGTCGCTGAGCAGGAAAAGCTCCTCTCCTGTCTCATTCGTAAACTGGACGGTTACAGTGTCAAGTCCGGCGTACTGGCTCTTGTCTGTTTCGATTTTCAGATCGTTGGCTCGCTCAGAAAAGCCGTCCTCCTCGTAAGAGGGCAAAAGTGAGCAGGCACTCACGCTGAGCAGAGCGGCAAGCAGAAGCAGGCTGGTGCGTTGCATGGCGTGTCCTCTTTTTCAGACTTGGAAACAGATGAGGTTGATCTCGAAAGATGCTAAACGCAGCAACAGGCCGAAAAGGCATTTCTGCATGACCACAAGCCGACGCAGGTACAACGGTCCGCAGCGACTGTTGCCCGTTAGTCGTCCGTCGTCGTTCATCCGTCGTCCTCATCAGGAACGATGCGCGTGCCGGGCTGATCCGGCCGGTCGATGCAGCGGATGTGCGCCGGGATGCCGGCGGCCAGCAGCGGACGCAGCGCCTTGGGATGCATCCCGAGGCGCCCGGCCTCGTTGAGCGCGGCGGCGGTTTTGAGATTCATCACGTCGATGCGCTCGGCCTCCGGGTGCGTGCGCGGGTCGGCGGTGTAGATGCCGTCCACGTCCGTCCAGCGCTCCAGGACGCGCGCTTGGAGGGCGGCGGCGAAGAGCGCGGCGGAGTAGTCGCTCCCCTCGAAGCCGAGCGTCGTCACAACGCCCGCCTCGGTGGCGCCGATGAAGCCGGCCACCACCGGCACGGCGCCTTGCGGCACCTCGGCGTGCCAGGCGCGGATCTGCGCGGCGGTTTTCTGGCGGTCCACGCGGGCGGCCCCGTGGGCGGCGTCGGTGCGGATGAGGCGGGTGGCGTCGGCGGGGCGGGCGTCGAGGCCGGTCGCGTTGAGGGCGCCGGCCGCCATCGGGACGGCAAGCTGCTCGCCGGCGGAGAGGGCGGCGTCGCGGCGCGCGGGCGTGCCGCCTCCGGCGCGGACCTCGGCGAGGAGCGCGTCCAGCGCCGCCAGCCGCTTTCTGAGAAACGCCTCGTAGCACTCCAGCGCGCCGGGGCTGAGGAACTGGGCGGCCTGCGTGCGGTGGCGCGCGCCCAACGCATCAAGCGCTTCGGCAGTGGGCTGCTTGCGGGCAGCCGTGGCGAAGGCGGCGTCAAGCTGCCGCGTCACGCCCGAGAGCGCCGAGACGACGACGAGCAGGCGCTCCTCTTCGGCCGCGCGCCGCACGATGCTTACAAGCTGCCGCTGCCGCTCCGTTGAGCCGACGGACGATCCGCCAAACTTCATCACTTTTAGCGCAAGCTTGGCCTCGGCGCTAGCGCAAGCGTCGCTCATCGAACGGGAGATTGGTTGCAGGGGAAAAGGCGAGCAGGCGGCGCGGCGGAGTTGAGTTTCTGCCGCGCATCATGCAATATGCAGAGGGCACTGCTGCCAGGCAGATGCCGCTCCAAAGCAAGGGCATCTTCGCCTCAAGCGCAACCGGCATCGAAGTGCCTGCGCCGCCGCTTCCATCTCCAAACCGCTTTTTCTTTTGGCACAGCTTATTGACGGCAAGGCCCTCGCCGCCGAGGTGCGCGCCGAGGTGCGCCAGGCCACGCGCGCGTGGACAAGCGAGGGGCACCGCGCGCCGTACCTCGCCGCCGTCCTCGTGGGCGACGACGCCGCCTCGGCCTCCTACGTGCGCGGCAAACAAAAAGCCGCCGCCGAGGTCGGCATCGAAAGCGACACGCTGGCTTTTGACGCCGCGCTCTCTGAAGAAGAACTGCTGGCCACCATCGCCCGCCTCAACGCGGACGACGGCGTGGACGGCATCCTCGTGCAGCTCCCGCTGCCGGATCACATCAGCGAGGAGAAGGTGATCCACGCCCTCCGCCCCGAGAAGGACGTGGACGGCTTCCATCCGCAAAACGCAGGCCGCCTGATGGTCGGCGCCGAGGGCTTCGTGCCGGCCACGCCCGCAGGCATTCTGGAGATGCTCCGCCGCTCGGGCATCCCGACGGAAGGGCGTCACGCCGTGGTTCTGGGCCGCTCGAATATTGTGGGCCGGCCGATGGCCAACCTGCTGCTGCGGCGCGGCGTGGACGCCACCGTCACCGTCTGCCACAGCCGCACGCAAGGCCTGGCCGATCTCACGCGCCAGGCCGACCTCCTCATCGCCGCCGTGGGCCGTGCCGGCTTTGTCACCGCCGAGATGGTCAAAAAAGGCACCGCCGTGATCGACGTGGGGATCAACCGCGTAGACGATGCCTCGCTCGCGCGCGGCTACCGCCTCGTGGGCGACGTGGACTTCGACGCCGTGCGCGAGAAGGCGGGCTGGATCACGCCCGTCCCCGGCGGCGTCGGCCCGATGACGATTGCGATGCTGCTAAGGAGCACGCTCCGCGCCGCCCGGCAGAACGCCCTGGCCCGTCAGGACGCCGCCCTCCCGCCTGCTTCCTAGCCCCGAGGCGCGCCTGACGCCGCCCTTCGCCTCCAGCATCCGCACATGCCTGCTTCTTCTGCCCTTCCGCCGTCCGAGGCTGTTGCACGCCCGGAAGCCGCCGCGCCGGCCTTTGAGCCACAGTCGCTCACGCAGCTTTTGCAGGGCGCGCGCGACACCACCGCGCGCGCCGCGCCGGCGGACACCTCGGCCATCGGGCGTTTTAGCGAGGACCTCAACGAGGCCGCGCGCCTGCTCGTCACCGGCGAGTGGGGGCAGCTCTGGCAGAACTTCTACACCGGCTTCCTCAACAGCGTCATCGAGGCCGTGCCGGCAGTCCTGCGCGCGGCGCTGATCTTCGCGCTGCTCTACGTGGCGTACCGCATGGCGCGCCGGCTCTTGAACCACGTCCTCACGCGCAGCCGCCGCGTGGACGCCGGCCTGCAGAACCTCCTAATGAGGACGTTCAGCGTGGTCGTCCTTGCCTTTATCGCCATCATCGTGCTAGGCGTCCTGGGGCTGAACGTGACGGCGCTCGTGGCCGGCCTCTCCATCGTCGGCATTGCCGTGGGCTTTGCCGCGCGCGACTCCCTGGAGAACTTCATCGCCGGCATCACCATCTTGGTGGACCGCCCCTTCCGCATTGGCGACAACATCGACCTCGACGGGCAGTTCGGCACCATCGAGGAGATCACGCTGCGCTCGACGCGCCTGAGGACGCTCAACAACCAGATCATGGTCATGCCCAACGTGCAGATGATCAACCAGAAGGTGGTCAACCACACCATGCTGGGCATCATCCGCATCGAGGTGCACTTCGGCATCGCCTACAAGGAGTACCCGCAGGAGGCGCGCGCGGTGGTCCTGGGCCTGACCGAGGGCGACCCGCGCCTGCACCCGGACTACCCGCCGAAGGTCGTCGTCACCGGCCTGAACGATTCGAGCGTGGACCTCTCGCTCCGCCTCTACCTGCGCAACCCGAAGCTCGAAGTGCCCGTGCGCTTCGAGTACATCGAAAAAGTGCGCGAGGCGCTTCGCGAGGCCGACATCGAGATCCCCTTCCCGCACCTCCAGCTCTTCATCGACGAGGCCAAGGCGTTCGAGCACTCCCGCCTGATGCAGCCTCCGCGCGGCAACGGGCACGACGCCGAGGCCGCCTCGTCAGAGGACGCTGAGGAAGAGGAGCGAGAGGGAGAAAGGGAGAAAGGGTGAGGGGGGAAAGGGCACGGGGCGCTGCTTCTGCCCCCTCTCCCCTCCCCCACTCACCCACTCTCTCCGTCCCAGTCCCGCGCGCGCATCTCGTCTAAGACCTCGTAGGCGGTGAGGTCGTAGTGGATGGGCGTGATGGAGACGTAGCCGTTTTCTACGGCGCCGAGGTCCGTGTTCTCGCCCTCGTCCAGGTTGACGAACTCGCCCGAGAGCCAGTAGTACGGCTGGTCGAACGGATCGGTGCGCGCAGAGAAGGACTCCTCCCAGCGCGAGCGCGCCTGCCGCGTGATGGCCGTGCCTGCCATCTCCTCGAGCGGCCGGTTGGGGATGTTGACGTTGAGCAGAACGCCCGGCGGCAGCCCTTCGGCCAGCACCCGCCGCGCGATGCGCTCGGCCACGCGCCCGGCCGTCTCGTAGTGGCCGCCTTCCCACGAGCAGAGCGAGAACGCCACGGCGTCGATGTCGAGGATGGACGCCTCCGTCGCCGCGCTCACCGTGCCGGAGTAGATGACGTTCACGGCCGTGTTCGGCCCGCGGTTGATGCCGCTTACCACGAGGTCAGGCTTGCGCTCCACGAGCTGATTCACGGCCAGCTTCACGCAGTCGGCCGGGGTGCCGGTCACGGCGTGCGCCTTGATTTCATCTGGGTACTCGTCGAAGGTCCAGGGCCGGGCGCGCACGGGATCACGCACGGTGATGGCGTGGCCCACGGCGCTCTGCTCGTTGGTCGGCGCCACGACGTGCACGTCGCCGAGCTTCGTCATCGCCACGGCCAGCGTGCGGATGCCCTTCGAGTCGATCCCGTCGTCGTTGCTTACGAGGATGAGCGGGCGGGCGCTTCGGTTATTCGTCTTCGTCATGCTTCGGCGTGTTCGAGCGGTGCGGCGGGTTTTATGAGTGGGGGAATGGGAGAAAGGAAGCGTAGAAGGAACGCGGGATCAACGCTTCTCTCTTCCACACGTCCATGCCTCCGCACCTCCATACCCAAAACTCAGTAGCTCTCCTCTTCCGAAGGAAAAGCGCGGGAGCGGACGTCGTGGATGTAGCGCCGGGCGGCCTCGGTGACGGCCTCGTCCAGGCGCGCGTAGCGGCGCACGAAGCGCGGGTTGAAGTCGGTCGTGAGGCCGAGCGCGTCGTGCGTGACGAGCACCTGCCCGTCGCACCCGGCCCCCGCCCCGATGCCGATGACGGGCAAGCCCGAGGCGGAGGCGACCTCTTCGGCGAGCGTGGCGGGGATCTTTTCCAGGACGAGGCTGAAGCAGCCGGCCGCTTCGAGGCGCTCGGCGTCCTGGCGCAGCGTCTGGGCCTCTTCGCTTTCGCGCGCGCGCACCTTGAACGTGCCGAACTGGTAGATGGACTGCGGCGTGAGGCCGAGGTGGCCCATCACCGGGATGCCCGCCTCGGTGATGCGCTCGATGGCCGGGACGACGGCGCGCCCGCCCTCGAGCTTGACCGCGTGCGCGCCCGTCTCCTTCATCACGCGGATGGCCGAGGCCAGGGCCTCTTTCGAGTTGCTCTGGTACGAGCCGAAGGGGAGGTCCACCACCACGAGCGCCCTTTCGACGGCGCGCACGACGCACTGCGCGTGGTAGATCATGTGGTCGAGCGTCATGGGCAGCGTGGTCTCGTGCCCGGCCATGACGTTCGAGGCCGAGTCGCCGACGAGGAGCACGTCCACGCCCGCCGCGTCCAAAAGCCGCGCCGAGGTGTAGTCGTACGCCGTGAGCATGGCGATGGGGATCCTTTCGGCCTTCATCTCGGCCAGCGTCTGCGTGGTGACGCGCTTGGCGCCGGGCGGGCTGGTGCGCGAGCCGTCTTTCGTAGAGGCGCTTTTTTTCGAGACCGTCTGCGTGCTCATAGGGCCGTCCAGGCAGATGCAGGAGGAGGCGTGGCGGGCGCGTGCAGTATACGAAAGGCCGCGCTCCGCGTTTGCTCCGCGCCGAAACCGTCGGAACTCACCGTAGGGGCACGGCGCGCCGTGCCCCTACTAACGCCCGGAGGTGCGCCGCGAAAGAAAGCGAGCACCCGCCGCTCAGGGCCGGTGCTCGCTTTCGCGGTACGCTGTGCAACGGTACGCTACCGCTCTGAAAAAGGCGCTCAGTTGGACGACCCGCTGCCGTCGGTGGCGGCGGCGGTGCCTTCGACCTCGATGCCGAGGCGCGTGGCCACCTCCTCGGTGATGTTGACCACGGCGTCGTCAGCGTAGAGGAGCGCTTGCGAGCGCATCACCACAGCCAGGCCGCGCTCCTGGGCTACGGCCTCGATGGCGGTTTGGAGCTTGTCCATGAGCGGCTGCATGAGTTCTTGCTCGCGCTGCGCCAGCATCTGATCGCGCTCGCGGGCGCTCTGCTGCAGCTCCTGCTGCTTCTGGCGGATCTCGCCCTCGCGCTCAGCCTTTTTCTCATCCGAGAGGAGCGTCTGTTGCTTCTGGTACTGCTCGACCATCTGCTGAAGCTCCTGCTGCTCGTTCTGGAACTCCTCCTGCTCCTGCATCAGCTCCTGCTGGAGCTGGCTCTGAAGCTGCTCCATCTCGGGCATGTTGGCCAGGAGCGCTTCCTGGTTCGTGTAGCCGATGGTGGAGGCGTCCTGCGCGTGCGCGCTAAAGGGCAGCGTGAGCGTGAGCGCAAAGAGGACAAGCGCGGCGAGGCCGGGAATTCGCTTCGTCATGTCGATGGGTTGGATAGTGGTCATGCCTGTGTTGGAGCGGTGAGGCCGTGTGCAAGGCGTGTATGCCGGAAGCGGCGCGCGGTTCGGTGAATACGAGTTCACGAGGCAAGCGCGCAGCCGGAGCGTGCGAGAACGGCCTTATTCCCCGCTGCGGCTTTGCTGTCCAACATCGATGCCAAGTTCTTCGAGCACGTCGGCGGTGAGGTCGTACTGCTCGCGGGCGAAGAGAAAGACGAGCGCGCCGCTCTGGTCAAGCACGTAGTCGTACCCCTCTGCCCGCGCCACCTCTTCGATGGCGGTGAGGACGCGCTCCTGGACGGGCCGCAGGAGCCGCTCCTCTTCGGTGTAGAGCTTGCCCTCGGGACCGAAGTACTCCTGCTCGAGGCGTTCGATGTCCTCTTCGGCGCGGGCGATTTCCTCCTCTTTCGCGCGGCGCTCCTCGTCGGTGTAGAGCAGTTCGCGGGCCTGGTACTCGACGCGCAGCTCTTCGAGGGCGCGCTCCTCCTGGCGCAGCTCGCTTTCCCACTGCTCGGCGAGGCGGCCCACCTGCTGCTCCACGGTGGCGTACTCGGGCGTGCGGCGCAGGATCTCGTCCGAGTCCACGTAGCCCACCTTCTGCTGCGCGTGGACGGGCGGCGCAGCAAGAAGGCCCGCTGCCACGAGCAGCGCAGCGAAAAGAGCGAGACGGCACGTCATCTTCTCCTGATCGTCTATCATAGTGAACACCCGCTTCGGCGCGTTCGACGACGGACAGCTTGCCCCACCCTGCGGGGAAAAACGATGGACGACCCCTCAAGCCTACGCATTGTGTTTGGTCGTCGGTCGTCTTTCGTCCGTCGTCCCGCGAAGCGGCGGCTACTGTCCGAAGCCCTGGCCGAGCGTGAACTGGAACGTCCAGTCGCGCGGCGCCAAGACGCCGGTGCGGTCGAGGTCCTGGTAGCGGTCGAAGTTGTACCCGTAGCTGATCTCGATCAGGCCCACGATGGGCAGGAAGAGGCGCGCCCCCACGCCGGCAGAGCGGTACAGGTTGGCCGGGCTGAACGAGTCGAAGTCGCGCCACGTGTTGGCCGCGTCGAGGAAGAGGTACGGCTGCGCCTGGAGCTGCTGCGACTGCACGGCCAGCCACCGGACCTCCGACGAGTACTTGTTCAGGATGCGCCCGCCGATGGGCGTGGGCGCCTCGCCGGGCCGGAGCGTCTGGCGCGGGCCGATGGAGCGGGCCGGGTAGCCGCGCGTGAACACCGGGTCGGCGCCGAAGCCGCTAAAGCCGTTGTAGTCGAACGGCGAGCCGCCCACCTCGAAGCGCTCGAACTGCACCTCCTCGCCCGTCAGCGAGCCGATGTAGCCGTAGTCGGTGCTGACGTTGAGAGAGATTTTCTCCGAGAGCGGCGCGTTCCAGCTCGTCTGAAAACGCCACTTATGGTACTGGATAAACTGGCGGTCGTCCGCGTCGTTGACGCCAAAGGCGCGGTCAATCGGCGGAGCGAGTTCGAGCGTGAGGCTCGCCTTCGACCCGTTCGAGGGGAAAAGCGGGTTGTTCAGGGAGTTGCGCTCGAACCCCTGCTCGAAGGTGACCTCCTGCGAGATGCCGTCCGGGCGGATGCGGCTGTCATAGAGGCCCTGGTTGTTGTAAAAGCGGTAGCCGACCGCCGAGGACGCCGTAAACTTATCGTCCGGCCACTTCAGGCGCTGCTGGTAGAAAAAGCGCGTCGAGAGCTGCGTCAGGAAGCCGTCGTCGTTGTCGCTCGTCCGGCCGAAGGGGCCGCGCAGGCGGCTGATGCGCGAGAACGAGGCCGAGCCGCCAATGGGTGTGGGCCGCCCGCGGAACCACGGCTCCGTAAACGAGAGCGAGAAGTTCTGGTAGAAGCGCCCGTTCGTCTGAATGCCGACGGAGAGCTTCTGCCCATCCCCAGCCGGGAGCGGCTTGTAGGCGTCCCAGTTGAAGATATTTTGGATCGAGAAGTTGTTGAACGAGAAGCGCAGCTGCAAGACGATGCCGTAGCCGCCGTACGTGCCCGAAAGCTCAAGCTGGTCGCTGCCTACCTCCTCGACAGTGTACGTCAAGTCCACCTTCTTGCGCTCGTCATCCACGCTGATGCCCGGCCCGGCGACCAAGGACTCCTGGCTGAAATAGCTTAGCTGCTGCAAGCGGCGGATGGACTCCTGGATGTCCTGCCGGCTAAACGTCTGCCCCGGCACGGTGTACAGCTCGCGGCGGATGACGTGCTCTTTCGTCTTCGTGTTGCCGGCGATGTTGATCGTGCCCACCTCGTAAACCTCGCCCTCGCTGACGTCGAAGACGAGGTCGAGCGAGTCGCCCCCCACGGCGCGGATCTCGGGCCGCACGTCGAACTGCAGATAGCCGCGGTTGAGGTACAGGCTCGACACATCGCTCGAACGGCGGGATGGACCACGCAAGTTTTGGTCGAGCTTCTTGGTGTTGAACACGTCGCCTTTCTCGAAGCCGAGCGACTGCGTCAAGACGCGGTCCGGGTACACCGTGTTGCCCTCCCACGTGACGTTGCGGATGTGGTACTGATCGCCCTCCTCCACGCGGACGTCGATGCCCACGCCGTCGTCGGAGACGAGGTACACCGAGTCGCGCACGATGCGGGCGTCGTAGTAGCCCTTTTCGCGGTAGTAGGCGATGACGTTTTCGAGGTCCTCCTCGTACTCGTTCTCCTTGTATGCCTCGCCCTTCCAGAAGCGCCACCAGCGGTCCTCTTTCGTGTTCTCGAGCTGCCCACGCAGCTTCCGGTCCGAGAACGCCGCGTTGCCCTCGAAGCTGATGTCCTCGACCTCCACCTTCTCGCCGCGGTCCACGTTGAACGTCAGGGCGATCTCGTCCTCGCCCACCTCTTCGCGCACCACGTCCACCTCGGTCAAGAGGTAGCCCTTTTCTTTGTAGAAGTTCTCGATCACGTCCTCGGCGCGGGCGATCTGGCTCGGGCGCGCGGGCCGCCCAGCCAAAAGCGGCACGGCCTTTTTGAGATCGTCGCGGTGCTTTTTGCGGATGCCACGGAACGTGTACTCGGCCAGGCCCGGCTCGGGCTGCACCTTGATGGTGAGCACCACGCCCGGCGCGCCGCCGTCTTCGGCTGCCGTGCGGCTCTCCATGATCGTCACGTCCGAGAAGACGCCCGAGTCGTAGAGCGCGCGCACGGCCTCGGCCAGGGATTGCCCGCCGGGGATGGTCACCTCCTGCCCCTCTTCCAGCCCGCTCGTGCGGCGGACGTAGCGCTGCATGTTCTCCCCCTCGACGCCCTCCACGCGCACGCCTTTGATGACGTACGTGGCCGGCGGCGCGGGGCGGCGGGCGGCCGTCGCCTGCGCGGGCGTGCGATCAAGCGCGGGGCGCGCGGCCACCTGCGCCATCGCCGGAGCCGACGGCCACAAAAGCGCCGCCGCTAAAAGGAGAAGTGCAGATCGGAGCGGCATGGGGAAAGCGGGGACGTGAAAAGCCGTTGCGGGGAAGAGAAGTGCACCGTGCTTAACCGGCGCGTAACGATCCGGTTTCGGCAGGGGCCGCGTTTGGGATGCGACGACCGACGGAGGACGACCGATGACGACCTCAGGCGGCTGAGCGTCGTCCGTCGTCTCCCATTCGCCGTTCACCTCTCACCACTCGCCCGGCGCGTCACGCCTCGACGCGCCCGAAGCGGCGGTCGCGGTCCTGGAAGCTTTCGATGGCGGCGTAGAGCGCGCGCCGCCGGAACGCCGGCCAGAACGCCTCGGTCACGAAAAGCTCGGTGTAGGCCACCTCCCAGAGCAGGAAGTTGGAGAGCCGCTGCTCGCCGCCTGTGCGGATAAGGAGGTCGGGATCGGGCACCTCGGCGGTGGTGAGCGCGCGGGCGAAGAGCGCCTCGTCGATGGCCTCGGGGTCGAGCGTGCCCTCTTGCACGCGGCGTGCCAGCGCGCGCGCGGCCTCGACGATGTCCCAGCGCCCGCTGTACGAAAGCGCCAGGTTGAGCGTGAGGCCTGTGTTCGTGGCTGTCTCCTCACACGTCAGTTCCAGCTCGCGGCGGCACGCGGCGGGCAGCTCCGTGAGGTCGCCGATGGCTTTCAGGCGCACGTCGTTCTCTAAGAGCGTGGCGCGCTCGCGGCGGATCGTGTGGATGAGCAGCTCCATCAGGGCGTTCACCTCCCACGAGGGCCGCATCCAGTTCTCCGTCGAGAAGGTGTAAAGCGTGAGGTACTCCACGCCAAGCTGCGCGCACGCCTCGGTGACGTCGCGCACGGAGGCCACGCCTTCCTTGTGACCGAACGCGCGGCGCTTGCCCTGCGCGCTGGCCCAGCGTCCGTTCCCATCCATGATGATGGCGATGTGCTCAGGCAGCGCCCCGCGCCGCTTAAGCGCCGCCTGGAGCGCCGCATCCTCGGCCGTCTGCGCCTTTCCGGTAATCGTCGTCGGCACGTCTTTTATCTACCTTATCTGCAACAAATAAGAGTGGAGGCTTGCTGCAAAAGTAGCGCCGTGCCGCGCGAACGTCAATCTCCAGGAGTGGGGACAGGGGCGTGCGGGGGGCGAATTTCATCGAAATAACGCACGCCCCGGAATGCGGCAGCGAGCACCTTCGCGTCATCCTGGGCGGAGTGAAGGATCTCCTACGCTCGGAAATGCTGCGACGTGGGAGATCCCTCGCCTGCAGCTCAGGATGACGACAGCCACCCACACGCAACCCGCTACCACCGCAGGATGTCGTTGAAGATGACGAACGCCATGAACACCAGAAGCACCACCATGCCGATCTGCTGCAAGGCCAAGCGCACGCGCGCCGACGGCTCGCGCCGCGTGATGCCCTCGTAGATGAGGAACATGAGGTGGCCGCCGTCCAAAGCCGGGATCGGCAGGATGTTCATGATGGCAAGCGTGATCGAGAGGAACGCCACGATGCGCCAGAAAAAGCGCGCGCCCCGCTCGGCCGCCTCTTTCGTCACCTTGGCGATGGCGACGGGGCCGCCCACGTTCTCGCGGAAGTTGTCGCGCCCGGTGAAGACGCGGCGCAGGCTCTCGGCGATGCCCACGGTCGTTTCCCAGGTCTGCTCCAGGCCCGCGTTCACGGCGCCCGGCAGGCTGTACGTCTCCGAGCGCACGCCGAACTCCTGCTCTAAGAGCGCCGGCGTGGCGAAGATGTCGTAGATGCCCAGCACGTAGCGGTCGCCCTCGTCGTCGCGCTCGGGGCGGACGCGCGCCTGGTAGATGCGCCCTTCCTCGATGCCGCCTGCGAGCGCGGGCAGCGCGTCGGCGTCGCCTACGGCGCGAGCGGCGGGCGCTGGGGCGTCTTCGGCGACGAGCGAGTCCGGGCGGCGCCAGCGGAGCGTAAAGGGGCGGCCCTCGGTGCGCTGGATGGCATCGGTGAGCGCGCCCCAGAACTGGACCTTTTCGCCGTTCACAGCCACGATGCGGTCGCCGGCCTGCAGGCCAATCGAGTCGGCGGGCGTGCCCTCGACCACGCCGCCGATCACGGCCGGCTCGGGCGAGATGCCAAAACCCCTCTCCTCGGCGCGCGTGAGCTGCGTCATGATGTCGTCCGGGCCGGCGAAGGTCTTCTGCTGTCCAGCGCGCTCGACGGTGATGGTGAGCGAATCGGCCAGGAGCGCCGTCGGGTTCATGTAGTCGCTGAACCGTTCGAGGGGCCGCCCGCTCACGGCCACGATCCGGTCGCCCGTGCGCAGGCCCATCTCGTGGGCGATGGAGCCGTCGGAGACGTAGACCTCTTTGACGTTCTCGGCCGGCACGTACTGCTCGCCGTACGCCCACTTAAGGCCGGTAAAGATCACGGCGGCCAGGATCACGTTGAAGACGACCCCGGCCGTGATCACCACGATGCGCTGCCAGACGGGCTTGGCGCGGTACTCGTGCGGCTGCGGCTCCTCGCCCATGGCGCCCGTGTCGAGGCTCTCGTCGATCATCCCGGCGATCTTGACGTACCCGCCCAGCGGCGTGGCCCCGATGACGTACTCCGTCTCTCCTATCTTCTTCCCAGCGATAATGGGCGGGAAGCCAATCGAGAAGCGGTCCACGCGCATCCCGAACATCTTGGCTGTGAGGAAGTGGCCCATCTCGTGGACGAAGACGAGGATGGTAATCGCCAGGAGCACCCAGAAGACGTAGGATGCGATGTCGAGCAGCAGCTCCATGCCAAGGAAAGTTTCAGGTAGTCTTTAAGATGTTCAGGTGCTCGCGCGCTCAAGCTTCATGCCCAGACGCCCGAACACGCAGAAACCTGAACACCGGAGAAGTGCGCGGTTTCAATTAGCCGTTGCGGGGCGGGGTTCCTCAGCGAGGCGGCGCGCGGCGCGGTCCACCTCGGGCAGGTCGTCCAGCGCCGGCGCCTCGGGCGAGGCCAGCTTTTCGAGCGCCCGTTCGATGCGGCGCGGGATGTCCGTGAAGCCAATCTTCTCTTCCAGAAAAAGAGCGACGGCCGCCTCGTTGGCCGCGTTCAAGACGGCGGGCGCCGTGCCGCCGGCTGCGAGCGCGTCGAAGGCCAGCCGCAGGCACGGAAACTTCTCCAGATCGGGCGGGGCGAAGTCGAGGCGGTCCAGGCTGGTCCAGTCCAGCCGCTCGTGCGGGGCGGGCCAGCGCGCCGGGTAGGAGAGCGCGTACTGGATGGGCACCTTCATGTCCGGCACGCCCAGCTGCGCCACCGTGGCCCCGTCCGGGAACGCCACCATCGAGTGGATGACGGACTGCGGATGGACCAGGACGCGGATCTTCTCCTGAGGCACGTCGAAGAGCCAGCGCGCCTCGATCACCTCCAGCCCTTTGTTCATCAGCGTAGCCGAGTCGATGGTGATCTTCGCGCCCATCGTCCAGTTGGGGTGGTCGAGCGCTTCGTCGGGCGTGATCTCGGCGAAGGTGCAGGCGTCGCGCGTGCGGAAGGGGCCGCCCGAAGCCGTCAGGATCAGTTCCTCGATGGCATCGCCGGCGGAGAGCGGATCTGCGACCTCGCCCGCGAGACATTGGAAGATGGCCGAGTGCTCGCTGTCCACGGGCAGGAGCGTGCCGCCGTGTTTGCTGAGCAGATCGCGCACGCGCTGTCCGGCGGCGACGAGCGTTTCTTTGTTCGCCAGCGCCACGGTTTTGCCTTGGCGCAGCGCGGCGGCCACGGGCGCGAGGCCGGCAAAGCCCATGATGGCGCCGACGACGACATCGGCCCCTTCGAGCGTAGCCGCTTCCAGGAGGCCATCTTCGCCCTGCACCACGCGGATGCTAGTGCCGGCCAGCTTTTCCTTGAGCGCCGCGTACTTTTCTGACGCGCCGATCACCACGCATTCGGGCGAAAACTCGCGCGCTTGCTCGGCCAAGAAATCGGCGTTGTAGCCGGCCGTGAGCGCCGCGACACGGAAGCGCTCCGGGAAGAGGCGCACGATGTCGAGCGTCTGCGTCCCAATCGAGCCGGTGGAGCCGAGGACGACCAGCCCGCGCGGCTCTTGCGCAGCCGTGGACGCCTGGCGACGGGGGGCGGTTTTTTGTGCGGGTCGTCTGTCGTCCGTTGTCCGTCGTCGCGCCATCGGGGGCCGTTCGCTTAAGGAAGAAAGCCACCTGCGCTGCGATGGCATGAAACTTAGGGCGTTTCCCTACAATAGTTAGACTGCCGCGTTCCTCTTTTCTAGGCCTCTCTCGTCTGCCGGTTTCTTTGCCGCCGTCATGCTCCTTCCCGTACGCCGTGCCCTTTGCCTCTTTCTCGCTGCCGGGCTGATGGCGGCGCTCGGCACAGCCGCCGCGCCCTCAGACGCCCACGCGCAGCGCGCCCTCCCGGCCGACAGCGCCCAGGTCAAGCGCTTCCGCCTCGCCGATGCGTACCTGCGCGCCGGGCAGTTCGACCAGGCCGTTGCGCTTTTGGAAGACCTCTACGCCGCCTCTCCGGAGACGCACGCTTTTTACGAGCGGCTTAAAGAAGCGTACGTGAGCGTAAAGCGCTACGACGAGGCCATCGCCCTTGTAGAGAAACGTCAGGCGCGCGCGCCGCAGCCCGGCCTCGCCGCCGAGAAGGCGCATCTGCTCTACCTCAAAGGTGACGAGGACGCCGCGCTCGCCGCCTGGGACGAAGCCCTCGCCCTCGCGCCCGAGAGCGCCAACACGTACCGGCTCGTCTACCAGTCGCTCGTGGAGGCGCGGCTTTTCGACCAAGCCATCGCCACGATCCAGAAGGGCCGCGCCGCGCTGGGCGACTCGACGCAGTTCCAGACCGAGCTGGCCTACCTGTACAGCCTCACCGGCCAGCACGAAGCAGCCATCGGCGAGTACCTCGAGCTTTTGCAGGAAGACGAACGGCGCCTCGGCTTTGTGCGCCGTCGCCTCGGCCGCTTTGTCGAGCAGGAGGAGGCGCGGCGCCAGAGCATCGCCGCCACGCAGCGCGCCGTGCGCCGAGCGCCGCTCAACCGCGCCTACCGCGAGCTGATGGCGTGGCTCTACATGGAAGATGGGCAGTACGCCCAGGCCTTTGACGTGTACCGCGCCGTGGACCGCCTCGAAGACGAAGGGGGCCGCGCGCTCTTCCTCTTCGCCCGCCAGGCCGCCGATGCGGGCGCGTACGACGCGGCCCTCTCCGCCTACGAGGAGATCCTGGAGCGCCATCCCGACGCCGCCATCGCCCCGGAGGCCTTGCGCAGCCTGGGGATCATGCACGAGCGCTGGGCCGAGGCCGCCGGCGAAACCGCCACCTCTGCCAGCGGCACCTCCCAGCAAACGCCGCACTACGAAAGGGCGCTCGAAACGTACCGCGCGTTTCTTAAGAAGTACCCCAACCGCCCCGAGTATCCGGACGTGCTCCGCCGCATCGGGGCGCTGGAGCAGGACGTGTTCATGGACTTGGGCGCGGCCAAAGAGACGCTCCAAGAGGTCGCCCGCCGCTACCCGCGCACGCAGGCCGCCGACGAGGCCGCGTACGACCTCGGCCGCATCGCCCTTGCCGAGGGGCGCCTCCAGGACGCGCGCCTCGCCTTTGGCCGCCTCGTCGAGCGCCTGCGCACGGGCGACCTCGCCGACCGCGCCCGCTACGAGCAGGCCTTGCTGCACTTCTACCAGGGCGAGTTCGACGCGGCCTTGACCATCGCCCAGGCCATCAACGCCAACACCTCCACCGACACGGCCAACGACGCCATCGCGCTCAAAGTCCTTCTGATCGAGAACAAGAGCCGCGACACCACGCAGGCCGCCGTGAAGCAGTACGCCACCGCCCGCCTGCGCCAGCGCCAGCACCGCCCCGATGAGGCCCTCGCCATCCTGGACTCGCTCCTGGCCACCCACGGCGCCGACCCCTTGGCCGACGACGCGCGCTTCCTCCGCGCCGAGGTCCTTCAGCGAAAAGGCCAGGCCGAGGCTGCCCTTAACGCCTTTGCCGAGATCCCGCTCATGTACCCGCAGAGCCACCTCGCCGACCAGAGCCTCTTCCGCGCCGCCGAGATCCAAGAAAACGGCCTGGGCAACCCCGAGGCCGCGCTCAAAACCTACACGCGCCTCCTGAGCGAGTACCCCGGCTCGCTCCTCGCCACCGACGCGCGCACGCGCATCCGCGCCCTCCGCGGCAGCTAATGCGATTGTCGATTTTTGATTTCCGGTTTTGGATTAACTCCCTGCCAGCGCGTAGAGCAATCCAAAATCGGAAATCCCCAATCCAAAATCCCGAAGCCATGCTCAGACGTCTCCTCACGCTCGCCGTCGTTTTCGTCCTGGCCGCCGCGCCGCTCCGGGCGCAGGACATCCTCATCCCGATGGACGCCCAGCAGACGGACCACCTCAAGGCCTACGGCGTCACCTTCTGGTACTTGCAGCAAGGGCAGACGGCCGACTGGCTCCTCAACTACCGCGGCGGCTCGTTCCTCCTGCCCGCCACCAGCGCCTTGGAGCAAGAGCTGCGCGTGCGCGGCGTGGCCTACGAGACGCTCTCCGGCGCCGAGGCCGCCCGCGTCATCGCCGACGTGGAGAACGACGACGCCAACACGGCCCTCGTCAAGCTCGAGACGCCGCCCAAGATCGCCGTCTACGCCCCGGACCAGACGCTGCCCTGGGACGACGCCGTGCTCCTGGCCCTCGAGTACGCCGAGGTGCCCTACGACATGCTCTACGACGAGGAGATCCTCCAAGGCGACCTCTCCGATTACGACTGGCTCCACCTCCACCATGAGGACTTTACCGGGCAGTTCGGCAAGTTCCTCCAGTACCAGAACACGGCCTGGTACATCGAGCAGCAGCAGGAGGCCGAGCGCAGGGCCAAGCAGTTCGGCTTCCGGAAGGTGAGCCAGCTCAAGCTCGCCGTCGCCCAGAAGATCCGCGACTACGTCACCGGCGGCGGGTTCCTCTTCGCCATGTGCTCGGGGACGGACACGTACGACATCGCCCTGGCCGCGCACGCCACCGACATCGTCCCGGCCGAGTACGACGGCGACTCGGTCGACCCGAACGCCGCCAGCAGCCTCGACTTCGCCGCCACGATGGCGTTTACGGACTTCCGCCCCTCCTTCAACCCCGGCGACTACGAGCACTCCGACATCGACACGGGCGCGCCGCCGCCACAGCTGCGCGACCCCGTGCTCGACTACTTCACGCTCTTCGAGTTCTCGGCCAAGTGGGACCCCGTCCCCACGATGCTCACCCAAAACCACGTGGCCACCGTCAAGGGCTTCGTCGGGCAGACGACGGCCTTTGACAAAGAGTTGATCAAGGACGCCGTGGTGATCCTGGCTGAGGCGCCGGGGCGCGGCGAGGTGAAATACATCCACGGCACACGCGGCAAGGGCACCTTCACGTTCTACGCCGGCCACGACCCCGAGGACTACCAGCACTTCGTGGGCGACCCGCCGACGGACCTGAACCTGCACAAAAACTCGCCCGGCTACCGCCTCATCCTCAACAACATTCTCTTCCCGGCGGCCAAGAAGAAGAAGCAGAAGACGTGAGGCGTTTGTGCGCTTCGGCGTGTGAACGTTTAGCGTCAGAATGCGCAGCGTTTGACGTTGGGCACGCGATGTTCGAGCTTGCGTTCAGCGGCGGAGCCTGCCGCCAAACGCTCAGCATCCCAAACGCCAGACCGCGAAACGTTGAACGAAACGAAAACCGTCAGCCAGTCGCGCTGCGTCACCACGGAGATCGTCCTGCCCAACGACACGAACGGGCTGGGCAACCTCATGGGCGGGCGTTTGCTGCATCTGATGGACAAGTGCGCGGCGATCTCGGCGCAGCGCCACGCCGGGCGCGTGTGCGTGACGGCCTCGGTGGACTCGGTCGAGTTCCAGGCGCCCATCCGCCAGGACGAGATCGTTGTCGTGGAGAGCCAGGTCAACCGCGCCTTCCGCTCCTCGATGGAGGTCGAGCTGGACGTGTGGGCAGAAGATCCGCAGGCGGGCACACGCCGCAAGTGCAACCGCGCGTTCTACACCTTCGTGGCCCTGGGCGAGGACGGGCGGCCTGCGGACATCCCCGCCATCGCCCCGGAAACCGAGGACGAAGAGGAGCGCTACGAAGGCGCGGCCAAGCGCCGCGAGGTGCGCCTCGTCCTGGCCGGGCGCCTTGCCCTCGAAGACGCCGCCCACCTGCGCGACGACATGGCCGAAGCGCTCCTCGGCACCGCCGCCGCCCCCTCCGAACGCTGACTCTTTTTCTCCTGCACGCGCATGAACCTTTTTGCTCGCTCCTTTCTGCTCTTTCTCCTTACCGGCGCGTTCGCTGCGCTTCCTGCCCAGGCGCAGGAGCCGGGCACGACCATCGGCCTCGGCGGGCAGATCGGCGACCCGAGCGGCGTGAGCTTTAAGTTCTACGAGCAGCCCGACCGCTCGTACGACTTCCTCCTCGCGCTCGACCTCAACGACGACTTCTTCTTCCTCAACGCGCACCGCCTCGCCGAGCGCCCCCTCGGCACCGAGGCGCCGCTGCGCTACTACTACGGCCCCGGCGTCATCCTCGGCCTCGACGGCGATGACGAGGACGACGACAACGACGTCGTCCTGGGCGTGAGCGTGACCCTGGGCGCGAACCTCTTTATCGAGCGCTTCGAGGTCTTCCTCAACCTGACGCCGCGCCTGCGCGTCCTCCCTGCCACCGACGGCGCCCTCGGCGGCGGCGGCGGCCTGCGCTACTATTTCTGAGCGCGCGCGTTTACGTTTTCACGTGCTCACGCCCAGCCCATTACACGACTGCAAACCCGTGAGCACCTGCCCACGCGGACACGCGCGCACCTGAACACCCGACTCCGTTCATGCTTTACAACCGCGTCCTTCTTACCGGAGCCAACGGCCTCTTGGGCCAGGCGCTCGTGCGGCGCATAAGCCGGCTGCCGGAGTACGACCTCCTGGCCACCGCCCGCGACCCGGCGCCGCGCTTCACCGGCGGCTCGTGCGGCTACGCCCCGCTCGACGTCACCGACGCCGAGGCCGCCGCGCGCCTCTTCGACGACTTCGCGCCGAGCGTGGTGGTCAACTGCGCCGCCATGACGCAGGTGGACGAGTGCGAGGCCGAGCGCGAGGCCTGCTGGGCCGTCAACGCCGAGGCCGTCGAAACGCTCGCCCGCCTCTGCCGCCAGCACGGCACGCGCCTCTTGCAAGTCTCCACCGACTTCGTCTTCGACGGCGAAAACGGCCCGTACCGCGAGGACGCGCGGCCCAACCCCGTCAACTTCTACGGCCGCTCGAAGCTCGCCGGCGAGAACGCCGCGCGCGGCGCTGGGATGGACAAATGGGCCATCGCGCGCACCGTCTTGGTCTACGGCACGGCCGAAAAGCTCGGCCGCTCGAACATCGCCCTCTGGCTCATCGACAAGCTCTCCAAGGGCGAGACCTTGCACCTCGTCACCGACCAGATCCGCACGCCGACGTACGTGGTGGACCTCGCCGCCGGCATCGAGAAGATGATCCGCTTCCAGAAGTCGGGCATCTTCCACCTCTCCGGGCGCGAGCTTTTGTCGGTGCACGACCTCGGCCTCGCCGTCGCCGAGGTCTTCAGCCTCGACGCCGCGCTCATCCGCCCCACCGACGCCACGCAGTTCCAGCAGCCCGCCGCGCGCCCGCCGAAGACCGGCTTCATCAACCTCAAGGCCGAGACCGAGATCGGCTACAAGCCGCGCCCCTTGCGCACGGCGCTGCGCCACCTCGGCGCCCGCCTCGACCTCCCCATCTTTGATTGACGCGGCTCGGCTCCCGTCGCTCCGTTCCCCGTCATCCCCGCCCTCGTCCCCCGTACATGATCGACATCGAACTCATCCGCGCCGAGCCGGAGCGCGTGCGCGAGGCCATCCGCGCCAAGAACGCCGGCGACGCCTCGGTGGTGGACCGCCTGGCCGAACTGGACGAAAAGCGCCGCGCGCTCGTGACCGAGCTGCAGGAAAAGCAGGCACGCTCGAACCGCATCTCCAAAGAAATCGGCCCGCTCATGCAGGCCGGCAAGCGCGATGAGGCGCAGCCGCTCATCGAGGAATCGGGGCAGCTCAAAGGGCGGATCAAAGCGCTCGAAGAGGAAGCAGGCGAGGCCGAAAGCGAGCAGGAACGCCTCCTCTTGCAGATCCCCAACCTCCCGCACCCGAGCGTGCCCGTGGGCCACTCGGAAAGCGAGAACGAGGTCGTTGAGGAGATCAGCGAGAAGCCGCAGTTCGACTTCGACCCGCAGCCGCACTGGACGCTGGCCGAGCAGCACGGCCTCATCGACTTCGAGCGCGGCGCCAAAGTCACCGGCGCGGGCTTCCCGTTCTACCTGGGCAAAGGGGCGCGGCTGCAGCGGGCGCTGATCAACTTCTTCCTGGACGAGGCCGCCGCGCAGGGCTACACCGAGATCCAGGCGCCGTTTTTCGTGAACGCGGCCTCGGCGCGCGGCACGGGGCAGCTTCCGGACAAGGAAGACCTCATGTACGAGATCGCGCGCGACGCGCTCTTCCCCATCCCCACCGCCGAGGTGCCCGTCACCAACCTCTTCCGCGACGAGATTTTAGGCGAGGCCGATCTGCCGAAAAGGTTCTGCGCCTACACGCCCTGCTTCCGGCGCGAGGCCGGCTCCTACGGCGCCGACGTGCGCGGCCTCAACCGGCTGCACCAGTTCGACAAGGTGGAGCTGGTGCACTTCGTCCGCCCCGAGGAGAGCTACCGCGCCCTGGACGAGCTGTTAGCCAACGCCGAGCGCCTTCTCAAGAAGCTGGGCCTGCCGCACCGCCGCCTCCTTATGTGCACGGGCGACATGGGCTTTACGCAGGCCAAGAAGTTCGACCTGGAGGTGTGGAGCGCGGGCCAGGAGCGCTGGCTTGAGGTGTCGTCGGTGTCGAACTTCGAGGCGTTCCAGGCGCGGCGGATGCAGATCCGCTACCGCCCGGACGGCGGCGGGAAGCCGCGCCTCGTCCATACGCTCAACGGCAGCGGCCTGGCGCTCCCACGCGTCGTGGCCGCGCTCTTAGAGCAGGGCCAGCGCGAAGACGGCACCATCGCCCTCCCCGAGGCGCTCCACGCCCACGCCGGCTTCGAGCGCATCGGGTGACGGCCCGGTGCCAGAACGCATTGGGCCAGCGCCGCGTATCCCCTTTTTGCCGATCAGCGACGCCTGCGCAATCTCGCCCGCAGTTATGCCCACGCTTACGATAGACATCCCGGAAAGCGCCTTTTCCGCTCTGAGCGCTTCGCCCGAGGAATTCGCCCAGGAGCTGCGCTTAGCGGCAGCGGTGAAGTGGTACGAGCTGGAGCGGATCTCGCAAGGGAAGGCCGCCGAGCTGGCCGGCCTTTCACGCGCTGAGTTCATCGACGCGCTCTCGCGCTACGGCGTAAGCGCCGTGCAGACCGCGCCCGGCGAGATAGCCGAAGACCTCCGCCAAGCCCTCGGCAGAGGGAACGGGTCGCGCGATGCGTAAGCGCTGGGTCTGCAACGCCTCGCCACTGATCCTGCTTGCCAAGGTGGGCCGGGTTACGCTGCTCCCCACCCTCGCCGACGCGCTGGTGATCCCCGAAGCCGTAGCGCACGAGGTCGGTGCCGGTCCGCCCGACGATCCGGCGCGACGGTGGATCGAGGACCGGGGCCGGGCCTACGTCCAACCCGTGGGCGACCCTGCAGACCCTGAGGTGGCCGCGTGGGATCTCGGCCACGGCGAGAGCGCCGTGCTTACGTGGGCACGCGCGCAGGACGAGGCCTGGACCGTGCTCCTTGACGATGGCGCTGCGCGGCGTGCTGCCCGCGCCTTTAGCTTATCGCTTTCCGGGACCCTCGGCGTTCTCCTCGCCGCCAAAGAAGCCGGCCGCGTTGCAGAAGTGCAGCCTGTCGTGGAAGAACTCGTCCGTGCAGACCTCCACCTCAACGACGCCGTCCTGAGTCAAACGCTCCGCCAGGCGGGAGAATCCCCTTAGCTCCACGCCGGCTTCGAGCGGATCGGGTGAGCGCCCCTCACCGCCGGAAGTCGCGCAGCGCCGAGCGCGCCGCGTGGACGCCGCCCATCCCGTGCACGCCCCCGCCCGGCGGCGTCGAGGACGAGCACAGGTACAGCCCCTCGGCCATGCGGTACGGGTTGAGGCTCAAGATCGGACGCGCGACGAGCTGCGGCAAGGTCATCAGCCCGCCGTTGATGTCGCCGCCGACGAGGTTGGCGTTCTGCCCTTCGAGGACCGCCGGGCCGGAGACGAACCGCTCCTCGATCACGTCGCCGAAGCCGGGGGCGAAGCGCTCGATCTGCCGCTCCATCCGCCCGGTCATGTCGAAAGAAGAGCCGTTGGGGACGTGGCAGTACGCCCAGGCCGTGTGCTTACCTTCGGGCGCGCGTGTGTCGTCGAAGAGGCTGGGTTGCGCCAGGAGGATGAAGGGCTTCGCGGGCGGCTCTCCGTCCGCCACGGCTTGCTCGGCGGCGGTGATCTCAGCCAGCGTGCCGCCCACGTGGACGGTGCCGGCTTTTTTGCAGGCGTCGTGCGCCCAGGGGATCGGTTCGGAAAGGGCGTAGTCGATCTTGAAGGCCGCCGGGCCGTAGCGGTATTTCTTCAAGCGCCGGTGCGTCAGGGCAGGCAGGCGTCCATCGGCCAGGCGCAGAAGCTGGCGCGGCGTCACGTCCAGGATCAGCGTGCGCGCGGGCGGCAGCTCATCCAGGCTTCCGACGCGCCGGCCCGTCTGAATCTCGCCGCCGAGGCTTTCGAAGTAGGACGCCAGCGCATCGGCGATGGATTGGGCGCCGCCCCTCGGCACGGACCAGCCGACGGCGTGGCCCAGGAGGCCGAGCATCAGCCCAAAGGCGGCCGAGCCGGGCGCGGTGAGCGGCAAGTTCGCGTGCGCGGCGATGCCGGCAAAAAGCGCGCGCGCCGGCTCTTCGCTGAACGAGAACTCAGCCAGCGCCTTCGCCGGGCAGATCGCCCGCAGCCCGAAGCGCGCCAGCGTGATGGGGTGGCGCGGCACGTGGACGACGGGCTGCAAGACCTCATGCATGAGCGCCTTCCAGTTGCGGGAGAGCGGCGCCATCAGCTTTTTCCACGCGCCGCCGTCCGGGCCGAGCGCGTCTTCCGTCTCGTCCAGCGATTGGTGCATCCACGCCGCCTGCCCGCCATCGAGCGGGTGGGCCAGCGGAAGGCCGGGCTGCACCCACTCCAGGCCGTGTTTTTCCAACGGCACGCGGCGGAAAAACGGCGAGGCCAGCCCCAAAGGGTGCACCGCTGAGCCGAGGTCGTGCACGAACCCCGGCCGCGTGAGGCGGCCCGAGCGCGCCGCGCCGCCGACGGTCTCGTTTGCCTCGACGAGCAGCACCGAGCGGCCGTACTCGGCCAGCGTGATGGCGGCGGCCAGCCCGTTCGGCCCGGCTCCTACTACGATGGCGTCGTACTTCATCCGTCGAGCTTCTCGATGGGCGTAACGTTTTTCATCTGCCTGAACGAACGACGCCGCCTTTCCATTGTTGTCAGCCACCCGCCTTTTCTACCCTGATTCTGAGAGAGAACATGCCTGTTGACCTCAACGCCGTGAACTTCGACCACGCCGAAGACGTGACCGACATCCAGCCGGAGCCGACGCTCGCCGTGAGCGATGGCGAGCACCATATTGGCGCGCTCGGTAACGAAGGCAAGCGCCTGATGCTCGAACTCCTCGACGACACGGACGAAAACGAGCCGATGGACGCGCGCGTCTTCGACCGCCTCGGCCTCGCCCACACGCACGCCGAGTGGAACGGCTACGACCTCTATTGGGCCGACGCGCCCACGAACGAGGTCGTCGCCGCGCTCGAACGCTGGAACGCGGCGCAGAGCATGTGAGCGCACCTCGCTCGCTTTCCTGCGTCAGGGCTTTTCAGGAGACAGGCCCGCCGCCTTCCACTCCTTTCTTGACAGGACCACCAGGTTGAAGACGGTCTTCTTCCCGCCGAGGTGAGCGTTCAGCAGCGAGCGTACCAGCCAGTTGCTCTCCTCGCGGAATGCCTTCTTCGCGATGCGACACGAACGCAAGCGCTTCCTCCGGCGAGAGGTACAGTTCTCCCGCCTGCACGATGCCCCGGTCCTGAAAGTCGGCGATGGCCCGCACGTCAGTAGTCATCTGTTCGCGTTTTCTTACTCGAAGGGTGCTTGCCAGGTTGGACGTTCTGCCGAACGTCGTTTCCATGTAGGGCCGCTGCTTCTGGTCAAGAGAAAAGCGCAGCGCCCCCTACTTCGGGCGCTGCGCTTTCATAGCGTCGTGCAAGCTGCCGAGAATCAGGAAGCGGCCTGCTTCTCTTCGGCGCTCTCGCCGTTGCCGCCGGCGCGGCCTACCTTGTCGCCGTTCTGGTGCGCCTCGACGCTGGGCGGGCGCTCCGCGGGGAGGCCGTCGCCGCCCTCGTAGTCCTCGCCGGGGAACTGCTTGATGTGCTCTTTGGGGACGGGCTTGCCGGCGGCCACGGGCGAGGCCTCATGGATGTAGAAGTTTTTGTCCGGGAGCGTTTCGGTGTAGTCAAGCGCCTTCTCGGCGGCCGCGCGCATGGAGTCGTCCGGGTTGTGGCGCATCGCGCGGAAGTTCGTGTTGATGCGCCCTTCGAAGAGGTCGAAGAGGTGCGCCACGGCGGCCTTGTCGCGCTCAAAGCGCGGGCCGTGGTCCCCCTCGCGGATCTGCCGGTCGAGCCTCGAGAGCGAGACGGTCATGGCGAAGAGCATGATGGCGTTGTCGGCCACGCGCGCCTGCTGCGCCTGCCGCCCCACGATCTTTTCGCGCTCCCACTTGCTCACCATCTTGAAGTAGTGCGAGTGGTTCTGCACGAGCTTCGAGAGGCGCCCGGCGTCCTCCCGCAGCTGCGGGAGGACGCCCTCGACCTCGGGCGCCGACGGCTTGATGCCCGCGAAGAGCTGCAGGCCGAGCGGGATGGCCCGCTTCATCACCTCGGCGTTGAGGCCGTTGGTGAAAAGGCGCTGCAGGTTCTCGGCCGGTGGGCGGTCGAAGTCCCACACCAAGGCGTCCTGCACCGAGATCATCTGCTCGGCGAGTTGCTTCCCCCCGTAGGCGAAGACGAACGACTCCATCACCTCGTTGGAGCCTTCGACGATGCGGTGGATGCGGTTGTCGCGCCAGGTGCGGTCGAGTTCGTGCTCGGTCATGTACCCCTCGCCGCCCATGATCTGCATGGCGTCGTCGATGACCTCCCACCCGAAGTGCGAGCAGAACACCTTGCAGGCCGCCGTCTCGACCATGATGTCCTCGTCGTGGCGGTCGAGCATCCCCGTGACCATGTACAGCATGGCGTCCATGGCGTAGGTCAGGGCCGCCATCTTGGCGATCTTCTGCTGCACGAGTTCGAACTCGGCCAGGGGCCGGCCGAACTGGTAGCGCGTCTGCACCCACTTCGTGCTTTGCTCCATGGCCGACTTCGCCGCGCCGCCCACGCCGGCCGAGAGCGTGCACCGGCCGTAGTTCAGGCACGTCAGGGCCACGTTGAGGCCGCGCCCGCGCTTGTGCAAGAGGTTCTCCTTGGGCACCTTCACGTCGTTGAAACGGATGCGCGCCTGCCACGTCCCGCGGATGCCCGTCTTCGAGCGGTTCTTCTCGAAGATGTCCATGCCCTCCGTCTCCGGCGTGCAGATGAGCGCGTTGACGCCTTTCTGCACGAGCTGGCCGTCCTCGCCCGGCACCATGTTCTTCGCCATCACGGTGAAGACCTTGCTCAAAGCGCCCGAGGTGGACCACTTCTTCTCGCCGTTGATGACGAAGTGCTCGCCGTCCTCGCTCTCGACGCACGTCGTCTCCTGCCCCGCCGCGTCGGAGCCGACGTTCGGCTCCGAGAGGCAAAACGCCGACAGCCCCTCGCGCGCCACCACCGGCAGCCATTTTTCTTTTTGGTCTTCGGAGCCAAACATGGCAATCGCCTTGCAGCCGATGGACTGGTGCGCGGAGACGACCACCGCCGTCGAGGCGCAGTGCCGACCGATGAGTTCGAGGACGCGGTTGTAGCTCGTCACGCCCAGGCCCAGCCCGCCGTACTCCTCCGGGATGATCATCCCCATCACGCCGAGGTCGAAAAGCTTCCGGATGCACCACTCGGGGATGTACTGCTCCTGATCGATCTCGACGGAAGGGTGCTCGTTGACGAGGTAGTCTTCAAGCTCCTCCAAGAGCGCGTCGCACTTGGCGCGCTCCTCCTGGCTCTCCTTCGGGTAGGGGAAGACGAGGTCATCGCGGAAGCGGCCCCAGAACATGTTTTTGATGAAGCCCATCTCGGACGGCTCAGGGCCAAGCATGGCCTCGATGTCCTCAATCATCTTCTTGTCGGCGGTGGAGACGTTTTTGAGATTCGTAAGGCCGGGGCTGGTCATAGGAAAAGCGCTGTTGTGTAAAGTAGAGCGGCAGAGGAGCGGCATCCTGGATGCCTGAGCCGGCGCGCGCCGCGCGGGGAAGAGGCGGAGGAATGCGGTCAAAATTGGGCTTCGGAATACAGCCCGGTCGCGCGGGCAGTTCCTCTCTTCGCCGCGTTTTCGGAAGGGCTTCCAGCACGACTGGCAGCGTTGCGGGTTTCTTGCTTTCTTAGGGTGCGCCACCCGCAAGACGCGCCCTGCCCACACGCCCACACCCAGATGCCCGACTTCACCGAGCGCCTACGCGCCCTGCAGCACGAGCGCCAGAGCGCCCTCTGCGTCGGCCTCGACCCGGTAGTTGAAAAGCTGCCCAGGCACCTGCTCGAAACCCACGCCGCGCCGGCCGACGCCGTGGCCGCCTTTAACGCCGCCATCACCCGTGCCACGGCGCCCTTCGCGTGCGCGTTCAAGCTCAACCTCGCCTTTTACGAAGCGCTCGGCCCCGACGGCTGGCGCGTGCTGGAGGAAACGCTCGCCGCCATCCCCGAGGACGTGCTCACCATTGCCGATGGGAAGCGCGGCGACATCGGCCACTCGGCGCGTTTCTACGCCGCGTCCGTGTTTGAGCGGATGGGCTTCGACGCCTGCACCGTGGCACCGTACATGGGGGCCGACAGCGTGGCGCCGTTTCTTGAAAAACCCGGCGCGGCGGCGTTCGTCCTCGCGCGCACGACGAACAGGGGAGCCACGTCCGTGCAGCAGCTCGTTGTCGAGGACGAGCCACTGTACCTGCGCCTCGCCCGCGAAGCCGTGGGCTGGGCGGAGGGCGCGCCGGGCACCGTCGGCCTCGTCGCCGGCGCAGCAGATGCGGAGGCGCTGGGAAAACTGCGGGCGGCGTGCCCGGCGGCGCCGTTCCTCATCCCCGGCGTCGGCGCACAGGGGGGCAGCGTGGCGGCCACGATGCAGGCCGCCGCCACGGCCAGAGGCCTCGTGCTCGTCAGCAGCAGCCGCAGCATCATCTACGCCTCTGCCGAAGAGGACTTCGCCGAGGCCGCCGCCCGCGTCGCCGAGAGCTTGCGCGACGCGCTCGAGGCGCACCGCCCGGCCTGACACACCGTGCTTTCGCCCGCCGGGCGCAACGGACGCGCACCTTTTCCGTTTAGGACGAGAAGCCGAAAGGCGTCGCCCCGCTCCCAGCCCAGCCCGTTGCCCAGACGCGCCGCCGCCATGCCCGCCGAGGCTCCACCATCTGCCGCCGTGCGCCCTGCGCGCTACCGCTACCGCCTCGGCGATGGCGCGGCGGTCGAGGTGGTCGTCCACGAGCCGGCGCCGACCCAGCGGCCCGTCCCCGAAATGCTCGTGCACGACCTCTGGCAGGCGCAGCGCTTCCAGCGCGCGGACCTCCGCACGAGCGATGGCCGATCCATCACCATTCTCGATCCCGGCCGCCTCAACACCAACGGCGGCCCCGACTTCCGCGCCGCGCGCCTGCGCATCGGCGACTTGGAGTGGGGCGGCGACGTCGAGATCCACACCACCTCGAGCGACTGGTTCGCGCACGGCCATCACCAGGACGCGCACTACAACGCCACCGTCCTCCACGTCACCCTCCACGCCGACGTGTGGACGGGCGGCCTCCTGCGCCCCGACGGCACGCTCCTCCCCGAGCTGGTGCTGTATCCGCATCTCGAAGATGCGCTGCGCACGCTGCTTTACGACTTCTACACGCGCGCTCAGAACGGCATCCTGTGCGCGGGCCGATGGGCCGAGGTGCCCGAGGCGCTGCGCCGCTCGTGGATACGCCGCCTCGCGCGCGAGCGTGTGGACGAGAAGACCGCGCGCCTCGCTCAGGCGTACCTCGCCGCGCCGGACCTCGAAGCGCTCCTGCACGAGCGCCTCTTCGCCGGCCTCGGCTACGCCCCCAACGCCGAGCCGATGGCCGACCTCGCGCGCCGCCTGCCGCTTAGCCTCGTCCGCACCCTCGGCGATGTGACGGACATCGAAGCGCTCCACCTGGGCACGGCCGGCCTCCTGCCTGAGCCGCCTGATCTTTTGGAGAGCGACCGCGCCTCGGCCGATTACGCGATGGACCTGCGCGCGCGCTTCGCCCGGCTGCGCGCCGAGCACGACATCGCTGCGATGGAGAAAACAAGCTGGCAGTTCTTCCGCCTGCGCCCGGCGAACTTCCCGCCGCTGCGCATCGCGCAGGCCGCCGCGCTCGTGGCGCCGGGCGGCCTTCTCCGCCGCGACCCGCTGGGCGCGCTCCTCCACGCCCTCGCCGACGCGGACCCCGTGGCGGCCTTGCGGAAAACGCTCGGCAGCGCCCGCCCGCCGGCGTTCTGGGACGAGCACGTGCGCCTGGAGAAGAAGACGAAGCCGCGCGACCCGTCCATCGGAAGGCAGCGCGTGGACACGCTCCTGGTGAACACCGCGCTGCCCGTGCTCCTCCTCCACGCCGAGCAGAGCGAGCGCCCCGGCCTAGCCGAGGCCGTCCGCGCCGTGCTCGAAAAGCTGCCCGCCGGCTCCGGCGACCGCGTGACGCGCCGCTTCGCCAAGCTGGGCACGCGGCCGAAAAGCGCGCTCGAAGCGCAGGGGCTGCACCAGCTCTACCGCACGCGCTGCGAGAAGGCGAGGTGCCTCCAGTGCGCCGTCGGGCGGTTCCTGCTGGAAGGAAGGAACGAATGAAAGGAGGAGCGGAGGAAAGAAGGGATGACCGGAGCGCCAGGGCTTTATCTCTTTCACTCATTTCCTTTGCTCGTCCACGCTCCCTTCTCATCTATTCCTCCATTCCTAAAACATGCTCATCCGCATCGTCCGCATGACCTTCCGGCCCGACGCGCTGGAGGCGTTCCTGGAGCGCTTCGACGCGGCGGCGCCGCAGATCCGCGCCTTCGACGGCTGCCGCCACCTGGAGCTGTGGCAGGACGCGCGCTTTTCAAACATCTGCACCACGCATAGCCATTGGGCGGATCGCGCGGCGCTGGCACGCTACCGAGAGAGCGACCTTTTCCGCGCGACGTGGGCCGAGGTGAAGCCGCTCTTCGCCGCCGCACCCGTGGCGCACAGCTACGCGGCGCTGCGCCCGCCTACCGGAGGGGCTACGCCCAACGGGTAGATCCCAGAACGGCGAGATGAAGAAGCGCCAGAGCCGCGGCGCCGTAGATCAAAAGCCGCGAGTGCGCCGTGCCGAACTCGTACTTCGGGTGGCCGGAAAGCCTCCAGTGCAGCCCGGCGTGGACCACCATGAAAGCGTCGAGGCCCGCCCTCGTCCAGAACCGCACTGCCGCGTCGGGGTAGGCCGCTAGCCAAAGAAGCACGGCGACGGCAGGGACGTGGACGAGGACAAACGCGCGGCGGGCCGGCTCGTCGGGCATCTTGCGGAGCACGAACAGCAGCCGCCACTCGCGCTTGTGAACCGCGTCAAGCTCGTGCGCCAGCAGCGTCGAGAGCGCGAGGTAGAACGCGAGATCGACAAGCAATAAGCAGCAGGTGCTTTACCGCTCCTCTTCCTCCGGCGCGGGTTCTTCGCCCGGCTCGTCGGAGACGTCTTCGAGGGCGCGGACGACGTTTTCGCCAGAGGGGCGCAGGTCGAAGGCGCTTTGCAAGGCCTGGCGCATGGTGAGGCGTTCCTGCGCGCTCTGCACGCGCTCGTAGTACGTCGGCGCGACCCAGTACTGCGCCTCGGTGTACATGCGGAACGGCTCGGCCTCGGTCGTGTCGCCCACCTGCGCAATAGCGCGCAAAAGCGACTGGTACTGGTTGCGGACGAGGCGGCCTTCGGAAAGCGCCGCGCCGTAGAGCCGGTGCACCGAGCGGTAGTCGTCGGCGTCCGCATCGGCGGCAAGTTCGTGGTTTTCTTCGAGCGCGGCCTCGTGGAAGAGAAGAAGGCGGCGCCACTGCTCGGCGTGTTCTTCGAGGTCCGGGTCGTCCTGCGCGGCGCGGGCCAGAAGGTTCATGTCGGCGCGGGCGCGCTCGAGGTCCTCAGCGAAGAGGCGGTTGGTGACGAGGAGCTGCTCGTACGTCTCTTCTGTGTTGCCGTAATCGCCGCCGTAGGAGCGGCATCCGGTAAGCGCGAGGGCAATCGCCAGCATGAGGCCAAGAAGGCGCATTGAAAAGCTTGCCGGAGCACGCATGGGTCGGGGGTATGTTTTCAGAAGAAGAGAGCCGCGCGTCTTTGCGGAATGTTAATATCGGGCAGCGGCGGGCCGGTTGCATCCGCGCGCGTGGTCTTCCGCACTTTTTCAACCGCTGTTTGGGCAGGGAGTTTGGAAGGATGAGGGGGTACGGGGGGGTTGCCGCGCGGCAGGCTGAAGCGGCTCCTCCCCTTGATTTAGGAGAATACAGGGGTGGGGAATCAGGTCTGGCGTAAACGTTTCCGTAGAGACGCCTCGACGAGGCGTCTCTACCAACCGTCGCGTCTGTTTACCAACCGACGTGCTCGGTCTCGGTCCACCGCCCCGCCGGAGCCTGCCCGCACTTGATGCGGGGGGCACCCCTCCTGCCCAGGAGGGGAGTCTCCGTGGTGCGCAACCCGGCGAAACCACTCACCGACAGCGAAACCCGGCGCGCCCAGGCCAGTCCCGCCCGCTACGCCTTCCCACACCCCGCCCCCGCGCGCGAAACACCCTCTGCGCGCGGCAGGTATGCCTCTTCACTTCTGCTTCTTCCCTCCGGCTGTGACTTTGTCCATGAGCGAGCAAACGGCTGACCTCGTCGCGCGCCTGCGCGAGCGCCTCCGCCGCACGATGCGGCGCATCACCCTGGCCGACCTCGCCTTTGGAGGGTGCGTCACGCTGGGGCTGGCGGCGGCGATCTGGCTCGTCTCCGTGAGCGTGGAGGCCGGCCTGTGGCTGGAGCCGACGCCGCGCACGGTGCTCTTCGGCGCGGTGCTCGCGGCCTTGCTTGGGCTGGCCGGCTACTTCCTGGCGCGGCCGGCGCTGCGCCTCATGGGCCTTTTGCCGGACCTCTCCGAGGAAGACGCCGCGCGGCGCGTGGGCGCGCGCTACCCAGAGGTGGATGACCGCCTCGTCAACCTCTTGCAGCTGGCCGGCGGCAAGCGCTCCGGCGCCACCGCAAGCACGAACGATGCGCTCCTCGACCGCGCCGTGGCCCGCCTCGGAGGCGAGGTGCAGCCCGTGCCGTTCGAGGAGGTCGAGGACTTTTCTCGTGCGCGCCGCGCCTCGCGCTGGGCCGTCGTGCCCGTGGGGGCGCTCCTCGTCTTCCTACTGGCCGCGCCGGGGACGTTCCTGGGCGCTTCGGGCCGCCTCCTCGCGCCGGCCACGCACTTCCAACGGCCCGCCCCGTTCGCGCTCGCGGTGGCGCCGGGGGACGTGCGCCTCGTCAAGGGCGAGCCGCTCGAGATCAGCGTCCGCGCCGAGGGCGCCGCCCGGCCCGAGCGCCTCACCCTCTTCATGCAGCCCGAGGGCGAGGAGCGTACCGAGGAGATCGAACTCCGGGCCGACTCGGCGGGCGTCTTCCGGCACCGGATCGCGGGCGTGCGCCAGCCGCTGCGCTACCGCGCCGAGGCCGGGCGCGTCCAGAGCGCGTGGCACGGCGTCGAGGTGGTCGAGCGGCCCCTCGTGCGTGGCTTGCAGGTAAGCCTCCGCCCGCCGGCGTACACCGGCCTCAAGCCGCAGCGCCTGGCGCCCAACGTGGGCGACCTCGCCGCGCTCCCCGGCACCGAGGTCGCGCTTGACGTGGCCCTCGGCGGGCAGGCCGTCCGGCACGCCTTTGTTCGTTTTGAAGACGGGGACGAGGACACGCTCTCGGTCGAGGGCGGGTCGGCCGTGGGCGCGTTCACGCTCCGCGAGGCGGGCACGTACCAGATCGTCCTCCAGAGCGAGGCCGGCATCGAGAACGAGCGCCCCATCGCCTACACCAAGACGCTCCTCGCCGACGCGCCGCCCGAGATCGCCTTCCTGGCGCCGGGGCCGGAGGCCACCCTCGGCGAGGACCTGCAGGAAAACCTGCGCCTGCGCATGAGCGACGACTTCGGCTTCGCCCAGCTCCGCCTCTACTACCGCCTGGCCGAGAGCAACCTCGGCGAGCCGTCCGAAGACTTTGCGCATCTCGACCTCCCGCTCGACAGCCCGCGGATGCTCAGCCAGGAAATCGCCCACGACTGGCTCTTGACGCGCGAGACCGGCCTCGACCCCGTCCCCGGCGACGTGATCGAGTACTACGCCAAGGTGTGGGACAACAACCGCTGGGCCGGCTACCAATCGGCCGAGACGGGCCGGCAGCGCCTGCGCGTCCCCTCCCTCACCGAGAAGTACGAGCAGCTCGACGAGCAGCAAGAGACCGTCGAGGAGCGGATGCGCCAGCTTGAACAGGAGCGCGAGGCCGTGGCCGAGGAGTTCGACGAACTCAAGCGCGAGCTGCGCCGCACGCAGGAGTCCGACTGGGAGGACGCCCGGCAGATGGAGCGCCTGCAAGAGCAGCAGCAGAGCCTCGAAGAAGGCGTGGAGCAGCTTACGCGCGAGATGCAAGAAGCCGCGCGGCAGATGCAGGAAAACAGCCTCGTCAGCCCCGAGACCGAGCAGCTGTACCGCCAGCTTCAGGAGGTGGCCGAAGAGATCAACTCGCCCGAATTGCAGGAGGCCTTGAAAAAGCTCCAGGAGGCCATGCAGAACATGGACCTCGAGCAGATGCAGGAGGCCATCCAGGAGTTCGAGTTCAGCGAGGAGCAGTACCAGGAGCGGCTCCAGCGCACGCTCGACCTCTTCAAGCAGCTCCAGACGCAGCAGAAGCTCGACGAAGCGGCCCGGCGCGCCGAAGAACTCGCCAAGCAGGAAAAGCGCCTCGCCGAGGAAACCGAGCGCCTGCGCCAGGAGCAGGAAGAAAAAGGCGAGCCGGACGAGAGCGCCGAAGAAGCTCCGGAAAACGACGCCGCTGAGCAAGACGAGGCGGGCGAGAACGAGACCTCCGAAAACGAAGCACAAGAAAACAGCGCCGAGCAAAACGAAGCCGACGAGCAGCAGAACAACGCCTCTGAGAAAAACGCCTCGGAGCAAGACCCGTCCGACGCCGAGAAGCGCGAGCAGCTGGCCCAGGAGCAGGAGCGCGCCCGCGAAGCGATGGAAGAGCTGGAGGAAAAGCTCAAGGAGCTGCAAGAGCAGATGAAGGACACGCCCAGCGCGCCGCAGGACGAGATGCAAAAGCTCCGCGACGAGATGCAGCAGCAGCCCCTGCCGCAGCAGATGCAGGAGAACAGCGAACAGCTCCGGCAGAACGAGCTTAACGAGGCGCAGCAGAGTCAGCAGCAGATGCAGCAGCGCCTCCAGGACATGCAGCAGCGTCTGCAAAAGATGAAGACCGGGATGCAGGGCCAGCAGCAGCAGCTCAACATGGCCGGCCTCAGGCAGGCGCTCTCCAACACGCTCACGCTCTCCGAGCGGCAGGAGGCGCTGCGCCGCACCACGGACCGCCTCGCTGCGGACAGCCCCACGCTCCGCACCCAGGCGCAGGAGCAGAGCCGCCTGGCCGAGGGCCTGCGCACCACGAGCGATTCGTTGCAGCAGCTCGCGCGCCAGATCCCCGAGATGTCGCGCGCGGTGCAGAAGGAGACGGGTCAGGCGCTCCGTGAGATGGAGGCCGCCACGGGCGCCATGACGGAAAGGACCACGCAGCAAGCCGCCGGGAATCAGAAGGCGGCCATGATGCACCTGAACGAGTTGGCGCTGCTCCTCTCCAACCTCCTGGACCAGATGCAGAACCAGCAGCAGGGCCAGGGCCAGGGCATGTCCGCCCAGCAGATGGCGCAGCAGCTTCAGCAGATGGCCGGGCAGCAGCAAAAGCTCAATGCCCAGATCCAGCAGATGCTCAACGACGCGCAGGGCGACCGCCTCTCCACAAGCCAGCAGGAGCGCCTTGGGCAGATGGCCGCGCAGCAGCGCGCCATCCAGCGCCAGCTTGAAGAGCTTCGGCAGAACACGCAGGGCAGCGAGGCCGGCCAAAAAGTCTTGGGCGACCTCGGCCGCATCGCCGAGCAGATGCAGGAGACGATCCAGCAGCTTCAGCAGGGCCGCCCGGACCGCCGCACCAAGGAGCGCCAGCAGCAGATCCTCACGCGCCTCTTAGACGCGCAGCGCTCGCTCCAGACGCGCGGGCGCGAGAACAAGCGCCAGGGCCAGGCCGCCGAGGACGACCACACCCGCTCCTCGCCCACCGACCTCGCCCCCGCCGAGGAGGCCGAGCGCCTGCGCCGCGACCTCCTGCGCGCCCTGGAGAGCGGCTACGCTCCGGCCTACCAGGAACTCATCAAGCGCTACTTCGACCTCCTCGAGCGCCAGGAGGAGCAGCGCGCGCCGCAGGAGCAACCCCGATAGCACACGACCCGCCGGGGCGGAGTGAGGCGGACCGATCATTTCGCTCAGCAAGGCGTACGCTCGTCATCTGCACCTACGCCACCGCCCCGCCTTCTACTTGTTGAGACGGTCCCGCCGCATGGCAGAACTCGACATCCGCCTGGAGATCCACGCGCCGGGCCTGGACCTGCACCACAGGCGCTGGAACTACCACGTCATGTTCATGGACGAGGTGCACAAGCACTTCGAGGCGGTCGCCGCCCTGGCCTGGGGGCATTACCAGAAGCGCGGCCGCGGCACGCTCTTCGTCAGCAAAGAGCAGTGGCTCGAAGTCATCAAGGCCGACTGGATGAAGAACGGCGAGCGCTTCCCCTGTCGCTACATCGCGTACGGCAGCGAGCCGGAGGAGCATGAGGTGGACTTCGGCTCGCTGCGCGAGGGGTTCGCGCGGATGCTGCGCGACTACGACCCGACCACGCATTTCATCCTCTCGGTAGAGCACCACTCCGCGGGGCTGCTCAGCGCCTACCTGCTGTGGTCTGATCCGGGGCCGTCCGCCCTGCACCACCGTCGGGACGGGGCCGGCCCGTAAAGCCTGCCCCCCCACTCGCCGATCTTTCTGAATGCGAATCAGAGGTTGAACTTAAAACGCCCGTCAGAACCGCTCTCGCCCCCATCGGCCGTTGCAAGGGCGTATCGCGATACGCCCCTACGGACGTGATCCGGCGTTTCTGCTTAACCCTTGATTCGCATTTCTGAACGTCCGCGCGCAGGAAGGCCAGTGCGCTCTTAGAGATACAAGCATAACCGACGGGCGCTTGACAGGCGGCACGCGGCAAGCCATCTTCTCGCTTCGCCCCGCAACGGAAAGAACGCCCGCCGACCGATGCCGCATTCGCCCAACGCGCCTGAAGAACGAGGCGCCTCGGAAAACGCCGCGCCGCAAGAAAACGCCGCGTCGCACCATGAGCACGCCCGGCAGGGCCGTCTCGGCGAGATCGCGCGGCTTTTCTTCAAGCTCGGCGTGATCGCTTTTGGCGGGCCGGCGGCGCACATCGCCATGATGGAGGACGAGTTTGTCACGCGCCGCAAGTGGATCGGGCGGCAGCACTTCCTGGACCTCATCGGCGCGACGAACCTCATTCCGGGGCCGAACTCGACCGAGATGACCATGCACGTGGGCTACGAGCGTGGCGGGTGGCCGGGCCTCTTCACCGCCGGGGCGTGCTTCATCTTCCCGGCGGTGGTGATCACGGGCGTCTTCGGGTGGCTCTACGTGACGTACGGGGCGCTGCCGGAGGTCGAGCCGTTTCTCTACGGCATCAAGCCGGCGGTGATTGCCGTGATCCTGGGCGCGGTGTGGAAGCTGGGCAAGAAGGCGGTCAAGGGCTGGCGCCTGGCGCTCATCGGCGTGGCGGTGGGGGCGCTGGCGCTCTATGGGCTGGGCGAGATCGCGGTGCTCCTCCTCGGCGGCGTGGTGGGGATGGTGTGGCTGCGCTTCTCCGGCGGCGCCGAGAGCGACACGGCCGCGCGCTTCCTGCCGATCCTTTTCATGCAGCAAAGCGCCGCGCGCATCGGGCGCGACACCTCGGCCGTGGCGGCGGGCGCGGCAGCGGCGGCGGGCGGCGTCTCGCTCTGGAAGCTGGGCTTCTTCTTTCTGAAAGTCGGCTCCATCCTGTACGGGAGCGGGTACGTCCTGGTGGCGTTCCTGGAGGGCGACCTCGTGGAGAGCTACGGCTGGCTTACCGAGGCGCAGCTTCTGGACGCCATCGCCATCGGGCAGTTCACGCCGGGGCCGGTGCTCTCCACCTCGACGTTCATCGGCTACGTGATCGAGGGCGTGCCGGGCGCCATAGTCGCCACGCTGGGCATCTTTTTGCCGTCGTTCTTCTTCGTGCTGATCCTGAACCCGCTCGTGCCGAAGCTGCGCGAGTCGGCGTGGCTCTCGGCGTTTTTGGACGCGGTGAACGTGGCGGCCGTGGCGCTCATGGCTGCGGTGACGCTTGAGCTGGGCGCTACCACGCTCGTCTCCTGGGAGGCGTGGCTCATCGCGGGGCTGGCGGCGGCGGCCGTGCTCGTGTTCCGGCTCAACGCGGCGTGGATCGTCCTCGGCGGCGCGGTGTTGGGCTGGCTCCTGCGGTTTTTCTGAGAGGGGCAGCGGCGATTGGTAAGGGCACGCTATACGTTCAGAAGGCGCCCTTGCTGAAACCGGAGCGTCTGGTCACGTGCCAACCTTGAAAGTTGCCGTAAAGGGCGAATTGCAATTCGTCCCTACCTCAAGGTGCGCCGCATCGGTCAAGCTTCTCACACCCATTTTTGCAGATGCCGAATCAGCAGGACGAGCGCGCCGTGACGAGCGCCCCGCCCTCCACAACAGCCGAGAAGCCGAAGCTGGAACTGGGCTGGGTGCTGGCCGGTCGCTTCGAGGCCGTGGACCGCGAGGCGGCCGAGGCGGCGCGCGCGCGCGTCTTGGCCTACCTGCGCGAGCGCTTCCCGGCGTACGACTGGCGGATGCCGCTCGTGCGCCGCCCGGAGGCCGTCGAGCACGTCCCGGCCGAGCCGACGGCGCTCCTGGACGCGGGCGTCTTAGAGCGCGACGCGCGCCGCTGGGACTTCGTCTTCGTCGTCACGCAGGCGCCGCTGAGGACGTACTACAAGCCCTTCGCCTTTGGCGCGCCGTCGCAGGCCGTGCAAGGGGCCGTCCTCTCCACCGCGCGCATCGACCCGCTCACCGCCCTCGCCGAGGACGAGCAGGGCAGCGCCGCGCGCGACGAGCGCATCCGCGTCATCGGGCGGCGCCTCACCGTGCTGGCCTTCCACCTCTTCGGCCACTTGGGCGGCCTCGAGCACGCCGAGGACCCCGAAGACCTCATGTACGACCTCCGCACCGTGGCCGACCTCGACGCCATGCGCGCTTTTAGCGAGGAGAGCCGCGCCCGCCTGGCCGAGGCCCTCGCCGACGCGGCCGACGTGCGCCTGGAAGAGACGGGCCGCTACCGAGGCCACACGGCGCGCTTCTACGGGCGCGCGCTGTGGATCGGCCGCCGCGAGATCGGGGGCGCCGTCTGGCGGGCGCGGCCCTGGGAGTTCCCTTTCCGCTTTAGCCGGCTTACGGCGGCGGCGGCGTCCACGCTCGTCATCCTCGTCATTACAGCCGAGGCGTGGGACCTGGGGATGAGCCAGCCGCCGGGGCGCGTCGTCTTCCTCACCTTTTTGGCGCTGGCCGGCACGAGCACGTACGTCCTCAAGCGGCAGCAGCTTTTGCGCCGCCGCTCGGCCGGGCGCCTCTCCGAGCAGCGCGTGGTGGCCAACGTCTCCATCGGCGCCACGGTGGTCCTGGGGATGGCAACGACGTACGTGCTCCTTTTCGCGCTCACGCTGCTTTTGACGACGACGCTCTTTAGCGAGCGCCTGGCCGCCGGGTGGGCCGCCTCCGTCGAGGAAATCGGGCCGGGGAGCTACTTCGTCCTGGCCGGCTTTGTGGCGGCGCTTGGCGTCTTGATCGGCGCTTTGGGCGCCTCGTTCGAGGAGCAGCGCTACTTCCGCCACGTCGCCTACATCGACGAGGAGACGTGAGGCGCCCGCGCCGGCCGTGACCACCAGCCACCTCACCCGTCCACTGCGGCCGGCGGCGCAAGTGCGCCGTTCGATCTACCGGGCGGGTTCAGAGAGGGAGGCAGCTTCTTAGTCTCCCGGACAGCGAGGCTCGAAGGCTCGCGGCTTGGGAACCCTGCGCAGAACCCCGGTGAAGTCTTCGTCGGCGATGTTCTCCAGCTCCCCGTGCAAGGTCAGGGAGCCGTCCTCGTGCGGGACGAACGTGTACACGATACGCTGCGGACGCTCCCCGCCTCGGAACTGCACCGTGTACTCGTTGGGGCCTGTGCGTTCGAGTTCGTCCACTTCGGTGTACCAGCAGCCCGTGCCGCTCGGGCTGTCGTCGGCCGTTCGGTAGTAGTAATCCGTAAATCGGAGCGAGTCCAGAGAGGGCATTCGCTCGAACAGGACGAAAGACGTCTGCTCAGAGGGGACGCCTTCGTCGTTCGTGAAACCGGCCGCTTCCCACAGCCCGGTCAGGTCTTCAGGCCCTACGACCGGCGGCGCCGGTCCCGACGAGTCGCAGGCGACAAGCCAGAGGAGGCTTCCCAGAAGCAGCGCGAGGGGCCGTGAGGCCGGTGAACCGTAACGGCGCAGCATGGCGGTTCAGGAGTCTGAGAAGATCGTTCGCGTCCAGGCCTTTAACAGCGAAAAGTGTTCCAGAATCCACTGCAAGCAGGCTACTTATATGACCGCCACACGGGGCACGAGAGGCTGCAGCTTGAAACGCGCAGGGGTTTTCGTTACATTGCAGGCGTCGTCGGTGCCCAGAGGCCGCCGGCTCCCCGCTCTTCTCTACCCAACCCTCCCCTTTTCCGCATGGCAACTCCTAAGCGCATCCTGTACATCGCCGGCGAGGTGGCGCCCTTCGCCAACGGCTCCGAGGCGGCCGGCCTCGTCCGCACGCTGCCCGAGAAGATCCAGGAGGCGGGCGGCTTCGAGGCGCGCATCACCATGCCGCGCTACGGCACCATCAGCGAGCGCAAGAACAGCCTCCACGAGGTCATCCGCCTCTCCGGCACCGAGGTCCCCATGGGCGAAGGGACCGAGACGCTTACCGTGAAGGTGGCCTCTATCCCCGGCCTGCGCCTCCAGGTCTACTTCATGGACCACGACGGCTACTTTGGCGGGCGCAAGGGCACGTTTGCGGATGAGAGCGGCGCCGCCTACGAGGACAACGCCGAGCGCGCGCTCTTCTTCAGTCGCGCCGTCCTGGAGACGATCCAGAAGCTGCGCTGGGCGCCCGACGTCATCCACGCCTTTGGTTGGGCCGGCGGCCTCGTCCCGCTCCTCTGCAAGCAGGAGTACGCCGCGAGCGACGTCTTCGGCGAGACGAAGGTGATCTACACGCCCGACGCGCACGACGCCGAGGCGCGCCTCACGCCCGCCTTTGCCGAGCGCGTGGGCATGGACGGCCTCGCCGACACGCTCGCCGAAGTCGGCCTCGCCCACGCCGACGCGGCCATCTTCCCCCCGTCGCTCGCGCCTACGGGCGGCGCCAAGCAGTTCGACGCCGACGAGGACGCGCGCACGGAGCAGGCGCTGGCCCTCTACGAGCGCGTTTTGAGCGAGGTGCCGGCATGAGGCGAGCGCGCGTGGCATGATCCGAGTTATGCGGCTTACTCTAACCAACAAGATGAGGATGTCCCCATGAACGCTAAACGCGTTTTTGCTTGGACGGCCCTGACCGTCGTCGCGGTCTCAACGCTCTGGCTTTTGTTTTCCTCGTACATGCTTTCTGACTTGCTTCTGCTTTCAGATGCGCGGTTCGTCGTCGCTCGTGAAGGCGCCGAGGTCGCCCTCAGAAACGACGGCTTGTATGTTCTACAAGGTGAAGCTGGCATGATAAGCCGCGCGATACTGCCGACGCTGACGGTAGCCGTTTCAGCTCTCATGGTGTTCGCCTTTGTAGGATGCCGATCCATGTTGCGTCGCAGTTCGGCCTCGCCAGTTGCATAACGCGGAGGACACGCAGGGTCGGTGCGTTCGGGCTGCCGACGCGTTATATGCCATTGGCCTTGCGGGGGTGAAGGCGTCTTGTCTGGACATGCGCCGCTCGCTTTCGTTTCATTATGGGGACCCGTTTGCCCGGATGATTATTATGCAGGCAAGAGCGGAAGAAGTAAGCACTGTTGGCAGAGACGAGAAGTTCGAGCGCTACGACGTTGACCTCCTGTGGTGAGCCTCAAGAGAGCACCACAAAAGGCCATGTCCCCACCGAAGAGCCAGGACGCAGTTCGGATCGCCGCAAGGAAACCTGCCCTGCCGCACCCGCATACATGCGCCCGAGCAGCCTGCTCGCCAAGCCCCCCACCGGCACGGCTCCGGTCGGGGGTTTTGAGCACGCGCCGGCTCTGCCCTTCTTCTGGCCGTGCCCCTCTACATGGCGCCGCCGATGCATTTCTTGGCGCCCGGCGCGGCCTTTGGCGCTTAGCTTAGCGTAGCGTTCGGCTTCGGAGTCGGTGCCGCCCCCCTTCTTCTGCCCGTCCCTTCTGCTTCACGTCCACTACTTTTCTTCTGATGAAGCACGCCTCTTTCCGGCCTCTTCTGCTCGGCATCGTCCTGGGCGCCGCGCTCTGGGCCGCCGGCTGCGACGACCCTTCCAACGTGGGCGGGGGCCTCATCGGGGAGACGGGCGGCGCGCCGTCGCTCATCGAGGCGCCGCTCCTGCTTGAACGCGAGCGCGTGGACGAGGTCACCGGCTCGGCGCAGCGCGTCCTGGCCGGCACGGCCGATGACCCGCTCCTGGGCACCATCGCGGCCAGGGGTTACCTCGACTTTGCCGGCCCCTCGTCCCGGCCCGAGGGCTTCGAGGACAGCACGCTCACCGGCGCCGTCCTGCGCCTCGTCCCCGACTACGCCTACGGCGACACCACGGCCACGCTCCAGTTCACGCTGCGCGCCATGCAGGAGGAGTGGGAGGTTGGCGGCGCCACGGCTGACACCTCGCTTGCGCCCATCGTAGGCCGGGAGATCGGCACGTTCAGCTTTGCCGCCGGCGACACGCTCGTCGAGTACCGCCTGCCGGAAGGCTGGCTGCAAGAGAACCGCGGCGTCCTGCGCGACACCGCCTTTGCCGAGGACTTCCACGGCTTCGAGCTGACGAGCACCTCCCGTGAGGCCGTGATCGGCTTTGCGGCGTCGTCCGGGCTGCGCGTCTTCACCGAGGCCGATACGCTGAGCTACCGCACCAGCCGCACCCTGACCACCATCCGCCACGAGGACGAGGACGGGGCTGAGGGAGAAGAAGACAATGGCGCGCTGCCGGACGGGCGCCTCCTGGTGCAGGACGGGCGCGGCCTGGCCGTCGCCTTCGACCTCACCCCGGCCGACTCCCTGCGTGAGGCCTCACTCAACCGCCTTGAGCTGCGCCTCCCCACCGACCGCGACGCGCTCGAAGGCGACGCCGACTTCTTCCGCCCGCCGCTCCAAACGCTGCGCCTCTCGCGCGTGACGGACGACAGCACCGTCATCGCCGTGGCCGACCTGGAGCGCTCCGATGACGGCGTCTTCCGCATCCCCAACGTCGGGCAGCGCGCGGCCTTGCAGCAGTTCTACCAGGCCGTCCTCCTGGGCGAGGTGGACGCAGACGAGCTGGGGCGCTTCCGCCTCGAAGCCCCGCGCTCGGCCCTTTCGGGCAACACGACTATCGGCGTCAACACACTGGACGCGGCGCTCCTCCACACCGCCGACGCGGACGGCCCGGCGCCGCGCCTCGTGCTCACCGTCACCTCTTCTGAGTAAGACCTCTTCTTAGCAGGCGCCGCGTCTTCGCCCCGCCCCCATCTGCTTCCCTTCTGCCATGATGCGCACGCCCCACTTTTCCCGACGGATGCTGCTCACTGCCTTTTTGCTGCTGATGCTCCTGCCCGCCACGGCCGGCGCGCAGAACCGCGGCGACGGCACCGTGTACTCGCGCTTCGGCCTGGGCGAGCTGGAGGACTTCGCCTCCTCGCAGGTGGCGGCCATGGGCGGCGGCGGGTACGCGCTCCGCTCGCTCAACTACACCGGCTTTGCCAACCCCGCCCTCTGGAGCGACCAGATGCTGGTGCGCGCCAGCTTTGGCGTGACGTACGAGGAGGTGAGCGCCACGAACGCCGCCGGCGAGACGAGCCGCCTCTCGGAGGGCGCGCTGAACAGCGTGCAGCTTAGCTTCCCCGTCCTGAGCCGCGAGCTGGGCGTGGGGCTGGCCTACCGCCCCTACTCGCGCGCGAACTACCGCGTAAGCACCGCCGGGCAGCTTGAAGTGGCGCCCGACTCGCTCGTCGGCTACGACGTCAACGTCGAGGGCGACGGCGGCTTGCAGCAGATCACCGGCGGCGCCGGCTACCGCGTCTCCGACGCCTTGAGCCTCGGCGCTACGGTGGACGTCATCTTCGGCATCGTGGAGAACACGCGCACGACGACGTTCCCGGACCACCCCTTCGACTTCGGCTCGGCCACGCGCACGGATGGGACGCGCCTCGTGGGCGTGACCGGCACGCTCGGCGGCCTCCTGAGCCTGAAAAGCGTCTTGGCCGAGGACGACGTCCTCTCCATCGGAGCGGCGTTCACGCTGCCTACGCGCCTGCAGGGCGAGCGCGTCCTCACGCTCGGCCGCAGCCTCGACGCCGACACGCTCTCCACGCGCAGCGGCGAGGCAGACCTGCCCTGGCGCGCCGGCCTCGGCCTGGCCTACAAGCCGGACAGCCGCTGGGCCGTCCTCCTCGACGGCTCCTACGCGCCGTGGTCCAGCTTCGAGAGCAGCCTCGACCTGCCCGGCCAGAGCGCCCTTGCCAACCGCGCGCGCGTCTCGGCCGGGGCCGAGTTCCTGCCCGCGGGCGAGGACCTCATCGAACCCTTTCTGCGGCGCACGGCCTACCGCATAGGCTTCTACGCCGAGCAGTCGTACGTGCGCGTGCCCTTTGCCGAGGCCAGTGGCGCCCTCCGCACGAGCGATCCCATAAGCGTCTACGCGCTCACGGGCGGCTTCAGCTTTCCTACGCTCCTGCCTGGCACGCATCTTGATCTCAACTTCAAAGTAGGCCGGCGTGGCACGACCCAATCCGGCCTCGTGCGCGACACATTTTACGGCGCCTCGCTCACCGTCAACTTTGGCGAGCGGTGGTTCCAGCAGCGGCGCCTTCGCTAAAGCGACGGAAACTCCGCTAAACGCGCCCTGTCTAAAAGGACCTGGACTTGAAAGGACCTGACGCTTCTCACTCCCATCCCTGCTTTTGCATTATGAAGAACGGACGCCTGCGCCCCCTTGCTGCCGTTTCCACGCTGATGCTTGCTGCTGCGTTGCTCGGCGCCACGCTCACGGTCCAGCCGGCGGCGGCGCAATCCGAACCCAGCGACCAAGAGAAGGCGATGCACTACAGCCTCTACTACGAGAACTTTAAGAACGAGAACTACCAGGACGCCATGTCCGACCTGCGCTGGATCTTGGCCAACGCGCCGGGCTACCCGCGCAACGACGACCGCAACTACGAGCGGATGGTCGAGGCCTTCCTGGGCATGGCCGAGAACGCCCAGGGCGACCAGAAAAAGACGTACTTGGACTCCGCCCTTGCGTACGTCGAGAGGGCGCCCGAAGAGCTTCAAGCCGCCGGCGCCGAGGTGGACCCCTACACTTGGAAGCTCGAAAAAGGCCGCATCCTCCAGAGCCATTCCGACGCCTTCCCGAACAGCCAGGAAGAGTCGCTCCTGGCCTACCGCGAGGCGTACGATCTCAACCCGCAGGAGCTGGACCCCTACTACATCGAGCGCCTCATCCTGAGCTACCTCCAGTCGAATAAGAAGGACGAGGCCATCAACTTCATGGACGACCTCGAGGCCAAGCGCGGCGAGGACGAGAAGGTGGCCCAGCTCCTGAGCCAGTACCGCGACCGCGTCTTCACCAGCCCCGAGGAGCGCATCGGCTACCTCGAGAGCCAGCTCGAGAAGAACCCGGACGACACCGAGGTGATGACGGAGCTGTTCGACCTCTACATGCAGACGGGCCAGCGCAACGAGGCCGGCGAGCTGGCCAACCGCCTCATGGACGCCGAGCCGAACCCGCGCATCCTCCGCACGCTGGCGAAGATGCGCCTGGAAGACGGCGAGTCGCAGGAGGCCTTCGACCTCTACGAGCAGTCCGTCGAGATGGACGACGAGGAGCCGACGGCCGAGGTCTTCTACAACATGGGCCTGGCGCAGCAGCAGATGGGCCGCGCCTCGCAGGCGCGCACCTACTTCCGCCGCGCGCTCGAAGTGGACTCCGGCTTCGGGCAAGCCTACATGGCCATCGGCGATCTCTACGCCAACGCCGTCTCCGAGTGCGGCGGCGAGCTTGAGCGCGAGGACCGCGCCGTGTACTGGCTCGTGGTGGACAAGTACCAGCAGGCCAAAAGCGCCGACCCGAACCTCGCCAGCGCGGCCAACCAGCAGATCAGCACCTACCGGCAGTACTTCCCCTCCGCCGAGGACAAGTTCTTCAAAGGCTGGGAGGCCGGGCAGAGCTACCCCGTCAACTACGGCTGCTACTCCTGGATCGGCGAATCGACCACGGTGAAGTAAGCGCCGCTTTTCTCCGTCAGCACGCCTTAGCCGGCAGACTCCTTTCGTGGAGTCTGCCGGTTTTTTTGTTGACAGATTAGGGCGGGTGGAGGTCAGCGTTCCCGTAGCGTCGTTCGGCCGAACGACGCTACCGCACGGTTGTCGCCATCCCTCTCGCCGCGCGTCTTGTTATTGCGCCGGCGAATGGCGAGCTTTGCTCCGTCCCGCCTTCTATCCACGCCGATCCGTTTTTCATGAGCCAGATCGCCCGCATCACCGCGCGTCAAATCCTGGACAGCCGCGGCTTCCCCACCGTCGAGGTGGACGTGGTCACCGAAAGCGGCGTGATGGGCCGCGCCGCCGTACCCTCGGGCGCCTCCACGGGCGAGCACGAAGCCGTCGAACTGCGCGACGACGACGAAGACCGCTACGGGGGCAAAGGCGTCCGCCAAGCCGTCGAGAACGTGAACGAGACCATTGCGCCGGAGCTGCGCGGGCGCTCCGTCCTGGAGCAACAGATGCTCGACGAGGCGCTCATCGAACTGGACGGGACGGAGAACAAAGGCCGCCTGGGCGCGAACGCCATCCTGGGCGTCTCCCTGGCCGCCGCGCGCGCCGCCTCGGCCACGCTCGGGCTGCCGCTCTACCGCTACCTTGGCGGCGTGGGGGCGCGCACGCTGCCCGTCCCCTTGATGAACATCCTCAACGGCGGGCGCCACGCCGACAACAGCGTGGACATGCAGGAGTTCATGGTCGTCCCCACCGGCGCGGAGACCTTCGCCGAGGCGCTGCGCATGGGCGCCGAGGTGTTTCACCGCCTTAAGCGCGTCCTCCGCGAGAAAGGCTACGACACGGCCGTGGGCGACGAGGGCGGCTTCGCGCCCAACCTCCGCTCCAACGACGAGGCCATCGAGGTCATCCTCGAAGCCATAGAGCAGGCCGGCTACCACCCCGGCGCCGACTGCTACATCGCCCTCGACCCCGCCACGGCCGAGATGTACGAACCCGACGGCGGCGGCGAGGGCGGCGGCCACTACGTCTTCTGGAAAAGCGATCCCGGCACGAAGCGCACGGCTCAGGACATGGTGGACTACTGGTCCGAGTGGGCGCGGCAGTACCCCATCCTCTCCATCGAGGACGCCATGGACGAGAACGACTGGCCCGGCTGGCAGATGCTCACCGACGCCATCGGCGGCGAGGTGCAGCTTGTGGGCGACGACCTCTTCGTGACGAACACGCGCCGCCTCCAGCGCGGCATCGACGAGGGCTGCGCCAACTCGATCCTCGTCAAGCTCAACCAGATCGGCACGCTCACCGAGACGATGGAGGCCATCAAGCTGGCGCACCAGAACGGCTTCACGGCCATCGTGAGCCACCGCTCGGGCGAGACCGAGGACACCACCATCGCCGACTTCGCCGTGGCGATGGGGACGGGGCAGATCAAGACCGGCTCGGCCTCGCGCTCAGACCGCACGGCCAAGTACAACCAGCTTTTGCGCATCGAAGAGGCCCTGGGTGGCGCGGCGCATTACCCCGGTTTGGCCGCTTTCCGCCGCTGAGTTTTTCTTTTACCCTTTTCTGCTCATGGCTCGCTTTGTCTCTAAACGCCTCGTGCGCTGGCTTGCCGTCTTGGCGTGCGTGGGCGCCGCGCTCTGGGTAGCCTTTTTCGACAGCCACAGCCTGGCCAACCGCGTCGGCTGGCACCAGGAGCATGAGCAGCTTGCCGAGGAGAACGCCGCGCTCCGCCGCGACATCGAGGCGCTCCAGGAGAAGGTGAGCGCGCCGCCCTCGGACGCCGTGATCGAGAAAATCGCGCGCGAGCAGTACGGGATGCGCCGCCCCGGCGAGACGGTCTACCGCGTGGAAAGGTAAGTGTGAGGGTTGGGCGGTTGGGGGTGTGGGAGGGGGCGTAGATTGAGCGTTCTCCCATCCCCCCCACACGCCCATTCTCCCATACCCTTGACTTCGAGCAAGCGCCTTCCCGAAAGCGGCCAACTCTCAGCGACCCTCAACCTGCAAACCAAGAAAAGCATGAGCCGTTTTGCCGTAGGCGTGGATTTGGGGGGGACGGGGATCAAGGCCGCGCTCGTGGAAAGAGGCGCCGGGCTGCGCGGCGAACGGAAGATCCCGACCGAGGCGGAGCGCGGGCCGAAGCACGTCCTCGGCCGCATCGCCCGGCTGGTGCAGGAACTAAGCGCCGAGGCGCCCGGCGAAGGGATCGACGGCGTGGGCATCGGCTCGCCGGGCGCGATCAACTGGGCGCGCACGACGGTGAGCTACCCGCCCAACCTGCCGGGCTGGGAAACCGTTGACGTACGCGAGGCGCTGCGCCAGCGCTGCGGCAAGCCGGACCTCCACGTCATCGTGGAGAACGACGCCAACGTGGCCGGCCTCGGCTCGGCGCACTACGGGGCCGGCGTGCCGCACGACTCCTTCATCATGGTGACGCTGGGCACGGGCGTGGGCGGCGCCATCATCTACCACAACCAGATCTTCCGCGGGGCCACGGGCGCGGCCGGCGAGATCGGCCACATGAGCATCGACTACGAAGGGCCGGTGGACCGATGGAGCATCGCCGGCGCTATCGAGGCGTACGTGGGGCAGCACTTCCTCTCGCGCCACGCGCGCTACCGCCTCCTCACGCGCTACGACAGCAAGATCCACGACCTCGCCGACGACGACCTGACCGACATCACCCCGCGGATGCTCTACGAGGCCGCCTCCGCCGGCGACGAGGCCGCCCGTGAGATGCTGGCCTGGGCCGGGCACAAGCTGGGCTGTATGCTCGGCTCAGCCGTCAACCTCCTGGACATCAGCACGATCATCGTGGGCGGCGGCGTCTCGGCCGCAGGCGATTTTATCCTGGAGCCGGCGCGGCAGTCCGTCGCCCGCTACGCCATGCCGAGCGCGCGCGACGCCGTGCAGATCGTGCGCGAGGAGCGCGGCAACGAGGTGGGGATGCTCGGCGCGGCGCATCTCATCTTTGAACCCGGCGCCGTGGGCGTCTCTTCGACGCCGGCGGCGTGAAGGAGAACGCGCGGTGGCGCTGCGGCTCGGTAACGGACGACGCGACGCAACCCGTTTTCGCTTGCCTCCGTAGCTGCACGGGCGCCAGCGTTACAAACCGTTACCCCTCGCCCCACGCATGACCGAGCCTCCCTCCGACCACGCCGCCCTGTCGCTCGACGAGCAGCACGCCGCGTTCTTGGACAACCGCTTTCTCGCCATGCCCATCGCCGGCGCCGTCGCGTGGACGGGGATCGCCGTCGCAGGCGCGATTCTTCCGCTCTTTTATGCCGTGTGGGCGCTGTTCATCGGGACGGGGATGATCTTTTACCTCGGCCTCGCCGTGGCCCGGCTTACCGGCGAAGACCTCCTGGGCCGCGAGCGCAACAGCAACTTCTTCGACCACGTTTTCCTGCTCACGGTCGCATCCGCTCTTCTGGTTTACGCCATCGCCATTCCGTTTTTCCTCATCGAGCCGACCTCGCTCCCGCTCTCGGTCGGCGTGCTCACGGGGCTGATGTGGGTTCCGTTTTCAGGCCTCGTTCGCCACTGGGTCGGCCTTTTCCACGGCGTCACGCGGACGGCTCTGGTGGTCGCCGCATGGTATGCGTTTCCAGATCACCGCTTTGTAGCGGTGCCGGTTGTTATCGTGGCGGTCTACCTTATCACGATCTACGTTCTGGCGCGGCAGTTCCCGCAGGTAGCCGCCGCCAAACCCAGCAGCGCGGCAACCTGACAGGGCGGCGCATCCGACGGCTACCAGAAACCCTGCAAGCCAAAGCGTACGGCATTTCTGCCTTTCTTTTCTTTCTCTTGCGCGCGTATCTTTTTGCTGTGCCGGATGCGCTTCTGCGGTTCGGCAGCTGTTGCACTTCTCCTCTCGCCCAGCGGCGTGCGCTGCGCTGCTGCTTTTCTTCCGATTCATGCGAGCCTGGCCGCTCCCGGTTCTGCTTGCGGCGGCGCTTTTCCTCTTCGCCGTCCGCCCCGCTCACGCGCAGGTGTCTCCCGCAGACACCGTGCGGGCCGACACCGTGCGCACCGATTCCGCGCGCGTCGATACGCTGCGCCCAGGCGGCGCGCTGCCTGCCGACTCGCTCTCTCCCGCCGACACGCTGGGCCTGCGCGGGGATGCGGCGCAGGCGCTCCAGCCCGAAAGTAGCGGCGCGGCGCCCCCCGGCGGCGGAGAGAAGAACGTGGAGTTTGCCGCGCGGGACTCGCTCGTCCTCGTCCTGGGCGGGGCGGAGGGCGACACGGGGACGCTCTTTGGCGAGGCAGAGGTGAGCTACGGCGAGGCCACGCTGGAGGCTTACCGCGTCGAGATCCTCATGGAGATGGACGAGCTGCGCGCCACGGGCTTGGAGATGGACACGGGCACGGTGGGGCGGCCTCGGTTCCAGCGCGGCGGGGGCGAGGGGTTCACCGGCCAGTCGCTCGCCTTCAACTTGCAAACCGAGCGCGGGCGCGTGGTCACGGCCCGGACGCAGATGCAGGAGGGGTTCATCCAGGGCGAGGTGGTCAAAGTCCTCGAAGACAGCACGCTCTACATCCGCGACGGCTCCTACACCACGTGCGACTGCCCGCCGGACGAGACGCCCTCGTACTCGCTCCACGCCAGCCGTATGAAGCTGCAAGGCGAGTGGGTGTACACCGGGCCGATCCAGCTTTTCATCTTCAACATCCCGACGCCGCTCTGGCTGCCCCTGGGCTTTTTACCGGCGGTGGACGGGCGGCGCAGCGGCCCGCTCCCGCCGAGCTACGGCGACGACGGCGAGCTGGGCTTTTACCTCAGAGACTGGGGCTGGTACTGGGCCATCAACGATTACATGGACGCGCAGGTGCGCTTCGGCGTGTGGTCGCGCGGGAGCTATCAGGTTGCTCCCACCTTTCGCTACAGCAAGCGGTACTGGTACAGCGGCCGGCTCCAGTTCGACTACATGAGCCAGGAGCGCGGCGAGCGCATCGACCCTGGCTACCAGGAGCGAACGAGCGCCTCCTTGAAGTGGAACCACAGCCAGACGATCAGCCCAAGCGCGAACTTCAGCGGCAACGTCAACCTCTCGACGGAGAGCTACCTCCAAACCGTGAGCGAGAGCTACAACGACAACGTACGCCAGGAGATCAACTCGAGCATCAACTACCGCAAGGACTGGGGGCCGCGCGACTTCGACATCGCGCTGAGCCACACGCAGAAGTTTGCCACGGGTCGCGTGGACATGACGCTGCCGGACATCAGCTTCGGGCAGACCTCGTTCCAGCCGTTCGAGCGTGAGAACCGGCTTGCCGGCCAGGAGGAGCGCTGGTACGAGCGCGTCACCACGAGCTACCGGGGCAGCCTCAAAAACCAATACAGGTTCGACCCGATCACCGAGGCCGAACTCCGCGCGCGCGGCGACACCACCCTCGTACCCGATTCCAGCGAGGTGATCTTCCCGGACGTGTCGTGGTACGAGGCCCTTTTCTCGCCAAGCGCGTACCGCCGCGCCACGGGCGACGACACGCCGTACAACTTTAGCGCCTCGCACCGGATCCCTGTCAACGCCTCGTTCACGGTAAACCGGCTGCCGCTCACCGGGACGCCCTTGCAGCTCAGCCTTACGCCCGGCTTGAGCTACGACGAGGACTGGTTCATTCAAACGGACCGGGACCGCTTCGTGATCGAGGAGGACGGAGACACCGTACGCGTGACGGAAACGGTGCCGGGCTTCTTCGCGCTGCGGCAGTTCTCGACGAGCCTTTCGGCCAACACGCGCTTCTATGGCCTCTTCCCTGTGCGTGTGGGGCCGTTTGCCGGGCTGCGCCATGTGGGGAAGCCCTCGCTCTCGTTCAGCTACCGGCCGGACTTTTCGAGCGACCTTTGGGGCTACACGCGCCCGCTCCTCGGCGTGGACGGCGAGCCGGTCATCAACGAGCGCACGGGCAAGGTCGAGCGCTACGACATCGCGCGCGGCGTGCGCTCGGGCGAGAGCCGCACGCTCGGCTTCAGCCTCGACAACGAGTTCCAGACGAAGCGCGTCCGCACCGACTCCACCGGCGCCGAGACCAGCAAGGTGGTGGACCTGCTGCGCCTGAACCTCTCCTCCGGCTACAACTTCGCCGCCGACTCGCTCAAGCTCAGCGACATCCGCCTTAGGGCGCGCCCGACCTTCTCCGACGACGTGCAGCTCCAGCTCAGCGCCACGCTCTCGCCCTACGCTTACGAGGACGGCCGGCAAGTGGACCGCTTTGTGATCGAGGAATCGTTCGGCTTCGTGCGGCTGACGCAGTTCAGCTTCACGGCCAGCACCTCGTTTCAGAGCGAGCGGCGGCGCGGCGAGCCGGCCCGCCCCGAGCGCTTCCAGATGGGCAACACCCCAAGCGACGCCGTGACGGCGCCGGGCGAGCTGGCCCCGCCCTCCATCCGCGAGCGCGGGGCGTACAACACGTGGGAGAACAGCCCGCTCCTGGGCTACGCCGACTTCGCCATCCCCTGGTCCGTCGATCTCAACTTCAATTACAGCTACACGAACACGCGCCGCGTCACGCGCCGGGCGATCCTGGGTGCGGACTTCGACTTCAGCCTGACGCCGCGCTGGAAGGTGACGGCCATCACGGGCTACGACTTCATCGACGGCGAGCTGGCGTCCACGCGGCTCGGCTTCTTGCGCGACTTCGAGTGCTGGCAGATGTCGTTCAACTGGGTGCCCTTTGGCGTGCGGCAGTCCTACGGGTTTAGCCTGCACGTCAAGAGCGGGAAGCTGAGCAACCTCCTGCGCCTGAACCTGCCCAACTCCGGCGGCATCAAGGACCGCTTCCGCGACGCGGCACGCCAAGCCGTGCAGCAGTAAGCAAGCGCCCACCCCTTTCGAGCAAGCCACGCCCCACACATGATCGCCGCCGCCTTCCGCCGCCTCGCGCGGCGCCTACGGTCGCTCCTGCGCCGCAACGCGGGACGGGCGAGCCGGGACCAGCGCATCGCCCGCCGCCTGCGCGACGCTTTTGAAGAAGACCTCGCCGCCGCCGACGTGCGCGGGCTGCACTTCTACGCGCAGAACGGCACGGTGACCATCTACGGCACCGTGCGCCACAGCCTCGACCGCGACCTCCTGCGCTCCATTGCCGAAGAGGTGCCGGGCGTCGAAAAGGTGGAGGTGCACCTCCAGGTCGCCGAGGCGGAATAGGGCGAAGTGGAATGCCGCCTCACGCCTCGTACACCCAGGCGTTCTCCACGCGGCGGAAGCCGAGGTGCGCGTAGTAGCCCGCGGAGATGTCCGAGTCGCGCAGGACGAGTTCGGTGCCGGCGCATTGTTCGAGCACGCGTCCCAGGAGCGCCTTCCCAATGCCGAGGCCCTGCACGTCCGGCTCCACGGCCAGGTCGCAGAGGTAGCTGTACAAGACGCCGTCGGTGAGGACGCGCGCTAGGCCCACGAGCTGCCCCTCGTGCCAGGCCGTGACCACGAGCGAGGCGGCCTCGAACATCTTCCACACGTCCTCGCTCGTACCGGCGCGGCGGTGGAGCGGCGCGCGGCGGTAGAGCGTGGTGATGCGCGCCGGCGTCAGCCCGTCCAGCCCCTCGCGCAGGTCGAGGTCTTCCATCGGCGGCGCGTTTGTTTCTTCTTCAGCCATGAGAGAGAGAACGTTGAGTGGCGTGCGCAGGGGCTTACTGCGCTACGCCCCTACGTTTGGCAGAACCATCGGCGTGTGTCCGGCGCAGGAGCTACGCGGCCACCTCGCGGCTCGTGCCCAAGGCCTGCGTCACCTTGTCGGCGGCCTCTTTGAGGAGGACGGCCGTTTCGATCTTCACGTCGCTCTCGTTGAGGAGCTGCTGGCCTTCCTCGGCGTTCGTGCCCTGGAGGCGGACGATGAGCGGGACGGTGATGTCCACGTTCTTGGCCGCCTGGATCACGCCCTCGGCCACGCGGTCGCACCGGACGATGCCGCCGAAGATGTTCACCAGGATGGCCTCCACGTTCTCGTCTTTGAGGATGAGCCGGAAGCCCGCCTCCACGGTCTCGGCCGAGGCAGAGCCGCCCACGTCCAGGAAGTTGGCCGGCTCGCCGCCCGCGAGCTTGATGATGTCCATCGTGGCCATGGCCAGGCCGGCGCCGTTGACCATGCAGCCCACGTTCCCGTCGAGCTTGATGTAGTTGAGGCCGTGCTCGGAGGCCTCGACCTCGAGCGGCTCCTCCTCGTGGATGTCGCGGAGTTCGGCCAAGTCCTCGTGGCGAAAGAGGGCGTTGGCGTCGAGGTTGATCTTCGCGTCCACGGCCACGACCTCGCCGTCGTCGGTGAGGACGAGCGGGTTGATCTCGGCGAGCGAGGAGTCGGTGGCCTCGTAGGCGGCGTAGAGCGCGCCGATAAAGCGGGCGGCCTGCTTCAAGGCATCGCCCTCGAACCCGAGGCCGAACGCCAAGCGCCGCGCCTGGAACGGCTTGAGGCCAATTGTCGGGTCGATGAACTCCTTGAGGATCTTCTCAGGAGACTCTTCGGCTACGGTCTCGATCTCGACGCCGCCTTCGGACGAGGCCATGATCACGTTCTGGCTCGTCTGCCGGTCGAGCGTGACGCCGAGGTAGAACTCCTTGGCGATGTCGGCCCCGGCGGCGATGAGGACGGCGCGCACCTCCTGCCCCTCTGGGCCGGTCTGGTGCGTGACGAGGTTCATCCCCAAGATGGCCTCGGCGTGCTCGCGCACCTCGTCGATGGAGTGGGCGAGCTTGACGCCGCCGCCCTTGCCGCGCCCGCCCGCATGGATCTGCGCCTTGACGACGAAGAGGTCCGCGTCGTGTTCTTTTTTGAGCTGCTCGGCCACCTGGACGGCTTCGTCGGCCGTGCGGGCTACGCGGCCGGGCTGCACGGCCACGCCGTGCTCTTCGAGGATGTCCTTGGCTTGGTATTCGTGGAGCTTCATAGAAAGGCGGATGCGCTGAGAGGGTGAGCGACAAATAGATGCGCCTGCAAGCTACGACGCGCCAAAGGTACCGGGCAACGCGCCGCTTTGTTGCGCGCGGTCCGGGCAGCGGCTTTTCACAGAAGGCGGGCGCCGCGCTCAAAGAACGGATGCCGACCTGCTTCATACAATGGCGGTCTTGCCGATGTCTCAAAGCCGCACATTAGGAGACGAATGACGCGCATCATCACCCGGTTCGACCTGCACATCATGGCGCGGCTCGTGGCCGGGTTCGTCTTTTTCGTGGGCGCGCTTATCCTCTTCTTCGTCGTGCTCCACTACGTCGAGTTCAGCGACGACTTCGTGGACGGCGGCGCCACACTCCGGCAGGTGTTCTTCGTCTACTACCCGAGCTACGTGCCGGAGATCGTGCGGCTGACCTCGCCCTTGGCGCTCTTTTTGGCGTGCGTGTACATCACGGGCAAGCTCGCTGAGGAATTGCAGATCGTGGCCTTGCAGGCGAGCGGCGTCTCGCTCTACCGCATCATGGTGCCGTACCTCCTCGTCGGCCTCGTAGTCACGGGTGGGATGTTCTACTTTAACGGATGGGTCGTGCCGGTGACGAACGAGACCGTGCTCGAGTACGACCGCGAGTACCTGGGCGAAGGGGCGCGCCGCCTCGACATCAGCGACATCCACCGGCAGAACCGGCCCGGCGAGATCGTCACCGTGGGCTACTACGACGCCGAGGACTCCACCGCGCACCGCGTCTCCTTGCAGCGCTTCGGCGGAGACCGCCGGCTCCTCTCGCGCCTGGACGCCACGCGCATGGCGTGGATCGACTCGCTGCGCGTGTGGCGCCTGGAGAACGCCACCGAGCGCCGCTTCCCCGGCGGCCGCCTCGAAGAACGGCAGCGCGTGGGCACGCTCGACACCACGCTGCTCCTCTACCCGCGCGACTTCGCCCGCACCGGGCGCGACACCGAGGCGATGACCATCCCCGACGCGGCCGAGTACGTGGCGCAGCTTAAGCGCTCGGGCGCCTCCGGCATCGGCCGGCCGCTCGTGGCGTACTACACCAAGTTCTCCTACCCGCTGGCGAACTTTATCCTCGTCCTCGTGGCCGTGCCGCTCGCGGCCGTGCGGCGGCGCGGGGGGCAGGCCGTGCGCTTCGGCATCGGGCTGGGCGTGGCGTTTGCGTACCTCGCCATCCAGAAGCTCACCGAGCCGCTCGGCTACACGGGCGACCTCTCGCCCGCGCTTACGGCCTGGCTCCCGCACGCCGTCTTCGCCGCCGTCGCGCTCGCCCTGCTCTGGCGCGTGAGGAAGTGAGCGGTTTGGGAAAGGGAGAGAGGGCGAGTGGGGGAAAGGGTATGAATTTCCTCCGTCGCCCATTCTTCCTCTCACCCTCTCTCCCACTCCTTTCCCAGCCCTATGCCTCTCCGCTCGGCCCGCCGAAGGGGAGCGGGTGGCCGGCAGGCGTGCCGCGCTCGGCGATGGGGCCATGGGCCTCTTCGTAGCGCTCGATGTTCTCCTCCAGCGCCAGGAGGATGCGCTTGGCGTGCTGCGGCGTGACGATGATGCGGCTTTTGACCTTCGCCTTTTTCACGCCCGGCATCATGCGGATGAAGTCGAGGATGAACTCCTCCGGGCTGTGCGCGATCATCACGAGGTTGGCGTAGGTGCCCTCGGCTTCTTTCTCGCCGAGTTCGATGTTGAGCTGCTGCGCGTTCTGCTGCTGCGGGTCGTCCATGCGGCCTGCGATACGGATAATGGAGAAAACGTAGGGGCTTGATGCATCAAGGCTCTGTCCGCGGGATGGCAGCTCCACGGACAGAAAGGGAAATGCTCAGCCGCCGTTGCGGCCGGTGCGGGCGAGCGCGGTGATGAGGTCGCTCTTGGTGATGACCTCGAAGGCGCTCTCCGGCACGTCGGAGGCCCCGCCGCCGCCGTCCGGCTCCACGAGCACGGCGCCGACGCCTTCTTCGAGGTACGTCGAGAGGAGGCTGAGGTGGAGCGTGCGCGGCACCACGGGGAACGGCTCGCCCATGGACTCGCGCACGGGTTCGTCGCGCGCGCCGGGCTGGCTGATGAGGCGGTTGAGGACGCCCGTTTCCGTGAGGCTGCCCACCACCTCGCCCTTTTCGATCACGGGAAGCTGCGAGATGCCCCGCTCGGTCATGCGCTGGATGGCGGCGTCGAGCGTGTCCTCCGGCGCTACGGCCACTACGCGGCCCCCCTGGCGGCGCCCGTGCAGCACCTCGCCCACGGTCACGTCCGGCGCCGGCGCCAGGAAGTCGTGGTCGCGCATCCAGTCGTTGTTGTACGTCTTGGAGAGGTAGCGGAAGCCCGAGTCGGGGAAGAGGACGACGACGAGGTCGCTTTCGGAGAGCGCATCGCGGTGGGCGTGGAGCCAGTCCAGCGCGCCGGCCATCCCCATGCCGCACGACTGCCCGACGAAGAGGCCTTCCTGGCGCGCCAGGCGCCGCGTCATCTGCATCGTCTCCTTGTCGCCCACCTGCACGTAGTCGTCCACGAGGGCGAAGTCCATGTTCTCGGCCAGGATGTCCTCGCCCACGCCTTCGGTGAAGTACGGGTAGATCTCGCTCTCGTCGAATTTACCCGTGTGGAAGTACGAATGGTACACCGAGCCGTAAGGATCGACGCCGATGATCTGGAGGTCCGGATTTTTTTCTTTGAGATATTTGCCCGCGCCGCTGATGGTGCCGCCCGTGCCCGCCCCGGCGATGAAGTGCGTGATCCGGCCCTCGGTGGCGTCCCACAGCTCTGGGCCGGTGGTTTCGTAGTGCGCCTGGGCGTTGGCCGGGTTGTCGTACTGGTTGAGGTAGACGGAGTTGGGGATCTCCTCGGCCAGCCGGCGCGCCACGGAGTAGTACGAGCGCGGGTCTTCCGGCGCGACGTTTGTGGGGCATACACGCACCTCGGCCCCGAACGCGCGCAGGACGTCGATCTTCTCCTTGCTCTGCTTGTCGGTGGTGGTGAAGATGCAGCGGTAGCCCTTGGCGATGGCGGCGATGGCTAGGCCCGTGCCCGTGTTCCCGCTCGTCCCTTCGATGATGGTGCCGCCGGGGCGGAGCGTGCCCGCGCGCTCGGCCGCCTCGATCATCTTCGCCCCGATGCGGTCCTTAACCGAGGCGCCGGGGCTGAAGAGTTCGACCTTGGCCAGAACCGTGCAGGGGAGGCCCGAGGCCAGCGTGTTGATCCGCACGAGCGGCGTGTTGCCTATCGTCCCGAGGACGCTTTCGTACCACATTTTCTATTTGCTGTTGTATTCTTAACTTACAGGAGCGTTACGTGCATGAACGGCTTCGCCGAGGCGCCGCGCTCGAAAGAGGCTTAAGCCGGACGCGCCGGGCGCAGGCCGCGCGTGCTTCTCGCTATACGCCGCGGCGGGTCTTTTTGTTGAGGCCGTTTTCTCCAAGCGCTGCCCCGCCCCCGCCTGCGCTTTCGCGGTCGGCTTTGCTCGCCCTTCCAGCTACGCCTTTGCTTCCTTTCCGCTACGCCCGCCCCGTCTTCTATGGCTGACTCCCCGGTCCGTCCGCAGGATGCGCTCCCGCGCGTCGAGTCCGACTTGCTCGTAGCCACGTGTATGCCCACCGGCGAGCCGATTTTCCGCAATGCGGCGTGGCGTGCCGTGCTCGGCGCCACGCCGGACCTCTGGGACGGCATCGTGGAGGAGGACCGCACGCGCGCGGCGCAGTCCGTCAGCCGGGCCACCGCCGGCTCGCTCGTGACGAACCACCTCTGCCAGGCGCCCGCCCGCCACGAGGGCGACGAGCCGCTGCCCGTCCTCTTGAACTTCCTCCCCGTGCGCCTGCCCGACCCCGGCGGTGAGCACCTGCGCGTGCGGGCCGTGACCATCACGGGCGAGGTGCTGACCGAGCCGGCCTCGTGGACGCCCTCGCAGACGCAGCGCCACCGCATGGAGGCGCTCGGCCGCATGACGATGGGCATCGCGCACGACTTCAACAACCTCTTGAGCGGCCTCTTAGGCCACGCCGAACTCCTCAAGCGCAAGGTAGAGGAGAACGCCCCCGGCACCGAGTTCCGCGAGTCGCTCGAGACGATAGAGCAGGCGGCCGTGGACGGCGCCCGGCTCGTGGAGAAGATCCAGCGCTACATCCGCCAAGAGAGCCAGACGCACTTCGAGCCGGTGTACCTGCCCGAGCTGGTGCAGGGCTGCATCACGCTCACGCGGCCGTACTGGTACAACGAGCCGCGGCGCCAGGGCATCGCCATCGACCTGGAGACGCGCTTCGAGGAGGTGCCCCCCATCGCCGGCGCGCCGACGGAGCTGCGCGAGGTGTTCGTCAACCTCATCCTCAACGCCGTGCAGGCCATGCCCGAGGGCGGCACGCTCTCGTTCGAGATCGGCTTCCAGGCGCACCGTGGCGTCATCGTCAAGGTGGGCGACACGGGCATGGGCATGAGCGAGGCCGTGCGCCGCCGCATCTTCGAGCCGCTCTTCACCACCAAAAGCCAAGACGGCACGGGGATGGGCCTGGCCGTGAGCTACGGCATCGTCCAAGAGCACGAGGGCAGCATCCGGGTCAAGTCCGAGCCGGGCCGCGGCACGCGCTTCGAGATGAGGTTCCCGCCCGTGGAGGCCGAACCCGCCACCCGCCCCATTGACAAGGACGAAGTGACCTCGCGCCCCGCCCGCATCCTCATCGTGGACGACGAGCAGATGGTGCGCTCCGTCCTCAAAAAGCTGCTCACGCTCAAGGGCCACACCATCACGCAGGCCGCCTCCGGCGCCGAGGCGCTCGCCTTGGTTGACGAGGGCGCCTTCGACGTCGTCTTCACCGATCACGGGATGCCGGCCATGAACGGGCGCCAGCTCGCGCGCGCCCTGCGCGGCCGCTTCCCCGACCTCCCCATCGTCCTCCTCACCGGCGACACGGAGGTGCTCGGCGTCAAGGAGGTGGACGTGGTGCTGAGCAAGCCCTTCAAGCTCGACACCCTGGAGCGCACGATCCAGAGCCTGCTCTGAAGTCCTGAGGTTGCTTGGCAATTAGGCCAGTCGGCGCGTCCCCTCTCCCCCCTCTCTCTGTCTCTCTCCGCCAGGGGAGAGAGGACGCAAAAGCGAGCGTTGCTGCCTGCCCACCCTCCATTGTCACTGGACGATGCGCCACATTGTCAGGCTGAGCGGCTGGCTCAGTTTTTGACCGCTCTCTTTGCATTGCAGCGCGCCAGGCGGCGCCTCGGCCCAGCAGCCGAGCGACGCCCGCGCTCTCTTTGCATCACGCGGCTGACAGAAAAATCTATGACGAACCTCCCCCCGCAGCACCGCCGGATGGACGACGAGGGCGGCGAGCAGCGCATCCCCCTCCCCACGCCCGACGAGGAGATCGAGATGAGCACCGCCGAGGTGCCCGATACGCTCCCCATCCTCGCCCTGCGCAACACGGTCCTCTTCCCCGGCGTGGTCCTGCCCATCACCGTCGGGCGCGACGCCTCGTTGGCGCTCGTGCGCGAGGCGTTCGACGGCGACAAGCTCATCGGCGTGGTGGCGCAGCGCCAGAGCGAGACCGAAGACCCCACCCCGGAGGACCTCTACGCCGCCGGCACCGTGGCCGAGATCCTCAAGCTCATCAAGATGCCGGACGGCTCCAAGAGCATCGTCATCCAGGGCAAGCGCCGCTTCCGCACCACCGAGTACGTGCAGACGGAGCCGTTCTTCCGCGCCACCGTCGAGCCGATCCCCGAGGACGGGGGCGCCGAGCAGGTGGCCCTCGAGGCGCGCATCCGCTCGATCAAGGAGCTAGCCATCGACATCGTGGAGATGGCGCCGAACCTCCCCTCGGAGGCCGCCTACGCCATCCAGAACATCGAGTCGCCCTCGTTCCTGATCCACTTCATCGCCTCGAACCTCCAGATCGACGTCGAGGACAAGCAGCAGCTTCTCGAGACGACCGCGCTGATCGAGCGGGCCGACCTCGTGATGGAGTTCCTCAGCCGCGAGCGCCAAGTGCTTGAAGTGACCGAGGAGATCCGCTCGCGCGTCAAGAGCGACGTGGACGACCAGCAGCGCGAGTACCTCCTGCGCCAGCAGATGAAGGCCATCCAGGACGAGTTGGGCGAGGGCGGCGGCTCGAACGACGTCGAAGAACTCCGTACGCGCGCCCACGAGAAAGACCTGCCCGAGCACGCCCGCGAGACCGTCGAGAAGGAGCTAAACCGCCTCTCGCGCATCAACCCGATGGCGCCCGACTACGCCGTCACGCGCAACTACGTGGACTGGATTCTCGACCTGCCCTGGCGCGAGTTCTCCGAGGACCAGCTCGAGATCGACCACGCCGAAACGGTCCTGGACGAAGACCACTACGGCTTGGACAAGGTCAAAAAGCGTATCCTGGAGTACCTGGCCGTCCTCAAGCTCAAGGGCAACATGAAGGCGCCCATCCTGTGCCTGCACGGCCCGCCCGGCGTCGGCAAGACGAGCCTGGGCAAAAGCGTCGCCCGCGCCACCGGCCGCGAGTTCGTCAGGATGAGCCTGGGCGGCGTGCGCGACGAGGCCGAAATAAGAGGGCACCGGCGCACGTACGTCGGCGCACTGCCGGGGCGGATCTTGCAGGGTTTGAAGAAGGCGGGCACGGCCAACCCCGTCTTCATGCTCGACGAGGTGGACAAGCTCGACAGTGGCTTCCGCGGCGACCCGTCCAGCGCGCTGCTCGAAGTCCTCGACCCCGAGCAGAACGACAATTTTAACGATCACTACCTCGAACTCGACTACGACCTCTCGAACATCCTCTTCATCGCCACGGCCAACTACCTCGACCGCATCCCGGCCCCCCTGCGCGACCGCATGGAGCTGATCGAGATCAACGGCTACACGCAGGGCGAGAAGCTGCAGATCGCCAAGCAGTACCTCGTCCCACGCCAGATCGAGCGGAACGGCCTCAAAGAAGGTCAGCTTAACCTGAACGACGACGCGCTCCGGGAGATCATCGACGGGTACACGCGCGAGAGCGGCGTGCGCCAGCTCGAAAGAACCATCGGCTCGGTGGCGCGCGGCGTGGCCAAGAAGGTAGCCGTGGGCGAGGCCGATGAGGTGACCGTCGAGAAAAACCAGCTTGAAGACTACCTCGGCGCGCGCAAGCACTTTTCCGAGGTGGCGCAGCGCACCGAAGTGCCCGGCGTGGCGACGGGCCTGGCCTGGACACCCGTGGGTGGCGACATCCTCTTTATCGAGGCATCGGTCTCGCGCGGCAAGGGCCGCATGACTTTGACCGGACAGCTTGGCGACGTGATGAAAGAGTCGGCGCAGGCGGCGCTCTCGTACGTCAAGGCCCGCGCGGACGACCTCGGCATCCCGCAGGAGGCGTTCGACTACTGGGACCTGCACGTGCACGTCCCCGCCGGCGCCGTGCCCAAGGACGGCCCCTCGGCCGGCGTGGCGATGCTCTCGGCGCTCGTCTCCATCTACACGCAGCGGCGCGTGAAGCACACCGTGGCCATGACGGGCGAGATCACGCTGCGCGGCCTCGTCCTCCCCGTCGGCGGAATCAAAGAAAAAGTGCTGGCCGCCAAGCGCGCCGGCATCGAGCGCGTGATTTTGCCTGAGAAGAACGAGAAGGACATCAAGGAGATCAAAGGCGAGGCGCTCGAAGGGCTGGAGATCGTCTACGCCAAGCGCATGGACGAGGTGACCGAGCACGTCTTAGAAGACGAGGCGATGGCCGACCCCGCGAAGTTCTTCGCCGTCTCCGAGCGCGAGAAGCACCTGCGCGCCGGCGCCCCCGCCAACGGTACTTCTTCAACCGAGGTGACGGTGAACTAAGCGCTTCCTTCTGGAGCAAATGCAGAAAAGGCCGCCGCCCCGTCGAGGGCAGGTGGCCTTTTCTTTTAAACGCGGTCTTTCTGCCGGGGGTAGGGGCGTATTGCGATACGCCCCTACGTTTTCGGCCTACGCAGGCGGCTCACGGCGCCGAGACGAAGCGCAAGCCGCCCTCGTTCTCCGTGCCGCGAGAGGCCGCCCGCCGCACGGAGCAGGCGAACGCTACCGCTCGTCGTGCTCGTCGATGATCTTGGCGTCCTCGACGTTCGGGTCCAGCTCGTCGCGGAAGGCGCGCTCGCTCTCGACCCAAACGTCAGCGGCGCGGTCGAGCGTTTTGTCCACAAGGTTGGCAGCCAGGCGCACGGCCGTCCCGCCAAGGTAGACCGTGCGGCCGAGCCAGTTGAGTTCGTAGAAGGGCGTGCCGCGTTTGTCGGAATCGGACATCAGGAGGCGTCTTTGCGGATGGGAGCCGGCGCCGTTCGCCGAAGGGCTGCGTGGCGCGGAGCGTCGTCTCATGAGGCGGGCCGGATCTGAACGGCGGCGCGCGCTTTCAACCTCATGCGAGGGCACGCCCGCGAGCACGCCTTTCGTAGACGGAACGCCCTCCGCCAGGTTTCACCCCGCCCACCGACGCGCCGGCGCATGAGCACGGATCATCCGGCCCCCTCCGCCCCACCCGATCCCTCGGAGGCGGCGTACCGCACCGGCACGGTGACCCGCTCCACGGGAAGCTGGTACGAGGTGCAGACCGAAGAGGGCGTCGTCTCCTCCAAGGTGCGCGGGAAGTTCCGCCTCGAAGACACCGACACGACGAACCCCGTGGCCGTGGGCGACCGCGTCACGCTCCGCCTCTCTGAGGAGGACGGCACGGGGTTCATCACCGCCATTCACGACCGCCACAACAAGCTCAGCCGCCGGGCTGCCGGCCGGCGCGCGGGCAAGGAGCACGTCATTGTGGCGAACGTGGACCGCGCCTGGGCCGTGCAGGCCGTGCGCCGCCCGCGCTTCAACGCCGGCTTCGTGGACCGCTTCCTGGTCATGGCCGGCGTGCACGAGATCCCCGCTGGCATCGTCTTCAACAAGACGGACCTCCTCCGGAAAAAGGACTGCGAAGAGATTGACTTCTTCCGCACGCTCTACGCCGGCCTCGGCTACGCCGTCCATTCCACAAGCGCCGAGACGGGCGAGGGCATCCCAACGCTGCGCGAGGCGTTTGCCGGACGGACGAACGTGGTGTCCGGCCCGTCGGGCGTGGGGAAGACGACGCTCCTGAACGCCGTCGAGCCGGGCCTGGACCTGCGCACGGGCGCCGTGAGCGAGAAGACGCGCAAGGGCCGCCACACCACCACCTACGCCTCGCTCCATCCGCTCACCGGCGGCGGCTTCGTGGCCGATACGCCCGGCATCCGCGAGTTCGGCCTCGTGGACCTCGACCCCGATGAGCTGTCGCACTTCTTCGTCGAGTTCTTCCCCCTCCTCGACGACTGCCGCTTCCCCAACTGCACGCACGACCACGAGCCGGGCTGCGCCGTGAAAGAAGCCGTAGACGAGGGCGCCATCACGGAAGAGCGCTACGCCAGCTACCTCAACATGCTCGACGCCCTGCGCGAAGGCGCCGACAACGTGGGCCGGTGAGAACCAGGCGGCGCAGACGCGCGGAGCGGCGCGTCAAGGAGACGACGACTCGAAGCGCTCCTCGGCCTCTTTCTCTGTCAGGCCGTGGTACGCCCACTCGTAGCGGCCGCCGCTGGTGCGGAAGGCGCTGTCCAACACCGCGCCGGCCTCCTGCCACCGCTCTACGAGCGGGCCGCCGACGTCGTCCACTGCCAGCACCTCGTAGTCGGCGTCTTCCTTGTAGAGGTCCAGCTTCGTGAGGCGGCCCTCGTATCGGGACCGGCCGTAGCTGCTGACGCCTTCGGCGATGAACTCGGCAAACGCCTCCTTCGAGGCGAGCAGCTCGGAGTCCAGCGCCTGCGTAGGACGCACGGAGGCGGAGAAGAGGTCGCCTTGCTCCGGATCGGAAACGCGGAGCGCGGTGCCGTCTTCGCGGTGCTCAATCGCGGCGTTGACGTGCGGATGGGGCGCGGAGAACCCCAGGGTGGTAAACCACGCGCCGAACTCCGAGTTGGTGTGCCGCTCGGTCACGAAAACGGCCGGAGGCGCCCCCTCTTTCGAGGCGTCGAGGACCGCATAGCGCGGGGCGCAGCTGATGCTCCGCAGGCCGGCCAGGGTCGGAAGCGGAGCTACGGTGATGCCTCGCAGGTCCAGGATGCAGAAGGAGACCACCCCGTAGCCGTTGATGGGCTGCGGCCTAAGCCAGGGCACGGGCAGGAACCCGGCAAGCGCCTCGGGCCGCATTCGGAAGTTGATGATGAACCGCTCAGCCAATGCCGCGCGCACGGACGGAAGTACAGGCGTCTGTCTCGCTCCCATGAGTATGTGTCTCTGTGAATGTGTACGCCCGGAGGCCGGGCGCGCCTTTCATCTTGGCCCCACCCAACCCCGTCAAACACAATACGGAACGAGAGCGCAACACGCAACAAGCGTGGTCCATAAGATTAAAGAAGCCAGAAAAGCGGGCCACCCCTTTACCTACTCCCGCACCACGCGCAATCCCACGAAAGCGGGCGGCGGCGCCTCCGCCTCGGCGGCTTTCTCGTCGGGGAGCGTGGCGGCAGAGGCGCCTTTGGCCGTGCCGTTGCCATTTTCCCCAGTGGCCCACTCGGCGACGTTGCCGTTCGTGTCGAAAAGGAGCGGCGCGTCTTCCTGGCTCTCGGCCGAGGCGGGCGGGCGGCTGCCGACGGGCATCAGGAGCGCGTCGGGGTCGAGGTTTTCGATGCGCTCGTTGAGCATTCCGCGCTCGTCGGGCGTGGGAGCGTAGCCGGCCCAGTAGCTGAGGTTGTTCTCGGAGGGGCCGCCCTTTTTGGCGAGCGCCTCGGCCTCGGCGGCGGTGGGGAGGCGGTACGGGCGGCCCGTCTTTTCGCGCAGCCAGGCGGCGTAGGCCTCAGCGTCTTCAAATGAGATGCCACGCGCGGGGTAGTCCTCGCGGCCCGGCGCGGGCGCCTCGTCGGGGCGGAAGGCGGCCCACTGCGCGCGGGTGACCTCGAAGCGCCCCACCCGAAGCGTGTCGCCCAGCGCGACGACCTCGGGCGCGAGCACGCCGCCGATCTCCTCGCCGTAGCAGCCTTCCTCCGTGCGGGCGATCTTTTGCAGCTTCTCGATGCGGCTCAGCGGCGCATCCTCGGGCAGGGCACGCGCGGCGAGGCGCTTCTCCATCGTGGTTTTTCCGAAGAGGTACGTGTCGAACCACGCCAGGTCCTCCTCCACCTTGCGCCGCTGGTGCGAGAGGCGCGCGAGGCCGTGCCCTTCCTCCGGGTAGAGGATGAACCGCACGGGCGCCTTGCCGATCTGCTGCAAGGCGCGGTAGTGCTGCCAGCCCTGCTCGGTGGGCACGGCGCGGTCGTTCTCGCCGAACTGGATGAGCGTGGGCGTGACTACCTTCTCCATCTGGAAGAGCGGACTCTTCTCGATGTAGTGGTCGAGGTTCTCCCAGGGCGCCCCGCCGAAGTACGAGTCGTCAAAGCGCACGCCAAAGGCGCAGTTACCGTAGTCGGAGATCCAGTTCACGTCACCCGCGCCGGGCGCTGACGCCTTGAACATCTCGGGGTGCTCCGTCAAGAGGGCGATGGAGAGGATCGCGCCGTTCGACCAGCCCATCACGCCGAGCGAGTCGCCGTCCACCTTGCCTTCTCGGATCAGATGCTCGATGCCGCTGACGATGTCGGGCACTTCGAGTTCGTAGTAGCGGCCTTTGATGGACTCGACGAACTCGAGGCCGTGATGACCGGAGCCGTGGTAGTTGGGCCGGAAGACGAACGCGCCGCGCTGCGCCCAGAGGCCGGGGTAGACCGTCCACGAAAGCCGCCAGGCGTCGAGGTCCACGCCGCTCGGCCCGCCGTGGATCACCGTCATGAGCGGGTAGCTTCGGTTTTCGTCGTAGCCGAGCGGGTAGTAGAGGATGCCGTTGACCGTGTCGCCCTCGGCGCCCTGCCACTCGATCACCTCGGCTTTAGGCATCGGCTTTTCTTTGAGGTAGCCGTTGAGGCGGACCCACTCGGCATCATCCGCGGTCTCGCCGCGCTGGTAGCGGGCGGCAAAGTAGCGCGGCAGCTCGTCCGGGCGCGAGGTATCGAACACGATGGTCTCCCCGTCCGGGCCGACGTCGATGGAGGTGCTGTGGCGGAAGCGCTCGTCCCGGACCGGCTGGTGCGTCCACGTCTGGCCGTCCTTGCGGTAGAAGCGTGGCCTCATGCGCGGGCCGTCGGCAAGCTGGACGTGGACGCCGTCAGAGGTGACGGCGTAACCGCCGTAGCCAAGGCCGTTGGGCCAGTCGAGCGGCACTTTGGTGTGCTCGCGCGAAGCCAAGTCAAAATAGAAAAGCTCGGTGATGCCCGCGCCTTCGTTTTCGGGGTCGGAGGCGTACTCGTCGGTGGCGTAGAAGCCTGCGCCGTCGAGCGTCCATTTGAAATTGGACGGGTCGAAGTATTCTTCCGCGAAGATCTCCTCCGCCTTGCCCGTTTCGGTGTCGAGGAGGTACTGCCGGGGCTGGCTGCGCGCGTCGGCCGTGATGGGCGAGGCGCGCAGGCCGTAGACGACGTGGCGGCCCGTGGGATCGGCGGCGAAGCCTTCGATGCGGCCGTCGTTCTGCGTCAGGCGCTTGGTCTTGCCCGTAGCCGTTTCGACGGCGAAGAGGCGGACGGCGTAGAACTCCGTCGTGTCCTCGACGGCGCGGGCGTCGTCCTTTTCCTCTTTCTGCTCCTCTTCGTACTGCCGCTTGTCTTCGCGTGCGGCGATGACGAGGCGCTTTTCGTCGAGCCACGCGAAGTCCTCGATGCCGTTTTCGAGCTTCGTGAGCGGGCGCGCCGCGCCGCCGCGCGCGTCCAGGAGCCAGACCTGCTTCCCCTTGCGCTCCTCGGCCTCGCGCGTCGAGACGAACGCAATCGTCCGCCCGTCCGGACTCCAGCGCGGGGCCGAGTTGTCGCCCGTGCGCGTAAGCTGGATCGTGGCGGGCAGGCCCTCGCCCTCTTTCTCGTCCAGGAGCGTGAGGTAGAGGTCCGTCGCGGCGCGGTCTTTCTCGAAGTCCGGCGTGCGCTTCCCCCAGAGGATGCGCTTGCCATCGGGGGCAATGGCAACGTCCTGGATCGCCTCCTGTTTGAGGATGTCCTCGACGGCCCAGCGCTCGGCCTGCGGCTGCGCGCGGGCTATGCCGTTGATGCTGAGGAGCAGGGCGGCGGCGAGCAGCAGGTGCTTGGCGGTTCGGCTCATAAGGCGGCGGACAAGCAACGACGCCCCGCAGGCGGCAGTGGCCTCGGGGCGCCAAGGTGAAGACGGAACGGCGTGCTCCCGTTTTACGACCCGTACCCCGGATTCTGCGTCAGGTTCGGGTTGGCGTCGAGGGCGCTCTGCGGAATGGGGTAGACCAGGCGCGGCGAGTCGAAGGGGATGTCGCCCACGGGTCGCCCGGTGCGCTTGAGGTCGTGCAGGAGGTGCCCCTCGAAGGCCAGCTCCAGCTTCCGTTCGCGCAGGATGAAGTCGAGCGTGAGTTCGCCTTCCTCAATCGGTTCCAGGCTGGCACGCGTGCGGATGGCGTTGATGTCCTCCACGGGCGGCGCGCCGATCTCAGTGCCGGCGCGGAAGTTGGCCTCGGCGCGCGTGAGGTACATCTCGGCCAGGCGGATGACGGGGATGTTCGAGTCGATGGGGCTGCGCCACTTGCTCGTGCGCACGAGGCCGTCGCTGTCCGTGTAGAAGAAGTCGCCGCGCGCGTCGCCCTCTTCGTAAAGGGCGAGGTGGGCGTCCTCGATGTCGATGTCGCCGCGGCCGGAGCCTTCGGGGTCGGCGTCTTCGGAGTCGTAGAACGTGCCGAGGCTCTCGTTGGCGTTGTCCTGTGAGGAGATCTGGATGGCGAAGACGTACTCGGCGATGTCGCTGGGATTGTTGAACGCCTCGGCAAAGGTGGGCGCCAGCTCAAAGAGGCCCGACTCGATCACGCGGCTGGCCGCCTCGGCCGCCGCTTCGTAGCGGCCCTGCATGAGGTACACGCGCGAGAGCATGGCGCTGGCGGCGTACGTGTCGGCAAAGGGGTCGTTGACCTCGGGCAGGAGTTCGACCGCGTCGGTGAGGTCCTGGATCACCTGCTCGTACACGGCGGCCACGGTGGCGCGCTCGACGAAGATGCTCTCGTCGCCTTCGGAGACGGCCAGCGTCGGCTCGGTGACGATGGGCACGCCGAGGTTCTGCGTCGGATCGCCGTCGTTGTAGGCCCTGCCGAAGAGGCGCACGAGTTCGAAGTGCATGACGCCGCGCAGGAACTTGGCCTCGCCCTCGGCTTGGCCGCGCTCCTCCTCGCTGAACCCTTCGATCTCGCCAAGCGCGCTCAGGACGATGTTGGCGAGGTTGATCGTCTCATAGGCGTCGTCCCACTGGCTCTCGACGAAGGAGTTGCCCACGAGGATCTGTTTGTTGAACACCTCGCGCGGCTGCTCGAACGTGCCGCCGAAGAACACCTCACCGTCGTCGGCCAGGAGGTCGGGCAGCATCAGGAGCTGGCCGCCGTAGAGGTCGTAGTCGCTGGCGGCCTCGTAGGCGCCTAGGAGCGCCGAGCGCACGTTCTGCGGCGTCGAGAGCGCCGTCTCGGTCGAGATCGTCTGCTTGGGTTCGAGGTCGAGGGCGCTGTCGCACCCGCCTGCCACGAGGGCGGCGCACAGGGCGAGTACGAGGAGCGCGGGCCGCGTGTCGATGAAAGGGCTGTTCATGCTAAGGGGGGGCTGCCGGGATGGATAAGACGCTGGGGCGGGCAGGCGCTTAAAACGTGAACTGGAAGCCGGCGGTGAGCTTGCGCGCCTGCGGGGCCGAGTAGAAGTCCGTCCCGAGGGCGAGGTTGCTGTCGTCGGCGAGGTAGTCCGCGTTCACCTCGGGGTCCCAGAGCTTGTAGTCCGTGAAAGTGAGCAGGTTGACGCCGGTGAAGTAGATCCGCGCGCGCTGCAGGCTCAGCGGGCTGGTGAGTGAGGCGGGCAGGACGTAGCCGAGCGTGAGGTTCTTCAGGCGCAGGTACGAGCCGTTGTAGACGTAGCGGTCCGAGTCCACGGTGCCGTTGCCGAAGAAGAGCCGCGCCTCGGGCACGTCGGTCTCGTCCCCCGGCTCCTGCCAGGCGCCGAGCTGATCGGCCGTCTGGTTGTCGAAGAAATCGGCGCTGGCGGAGCGGAAGCGCCCGCCCGCGTCGTAGATCTCGGCGCCATAGGAGAACGAGAAGAAGACGCGCAGGTCGAAGTTGCGGTAGGAGAACTCGTTCGAGAGGCCGCCAGTGAAGTCCGGGTTCGGGTTGCCCACGACGACGCGGTTCGCCTCGTTCGGGTTGTTCGTGGTGGCCTCGGGGTTGACGATGTTGCCGCTTTCGTCCCGCTCGTTGACGAAGTAGAGCGCGTCGCCCGTCTCGGAGTCCACGCCCGCGTAGTCGAGCGCGAAGAAGACGCCGATGGGTTCGCCCTCGATGGCGCGGTTCACGGCGCCGCCCTCGATCACCTGCCCGCCCAGATCGGTCACCTCGTTGCGGTTGAGGCCGAAGTTGAACGTGGTGGACCACGAGAAGTCGTCCTGCACGATGTTGCTCGTGTTGAGGCGCATCTCCACGCCGCGGTTTTCGAGCCGGCCGATGTTGCGCGTGATGATCTCGAAGCCCGTCGTGGAGGGGACTCCCACGTCCAAGAGCAGGTCGCGCGTGTTTTTGAGGTAGACGTCCACGCCGCCGTTGATGCGGTTGTTGAAAAAGCCGAACTCGACGCCGAGGTCGTACTGCGTGGTCTGCTCCCACTTCAACTCGTCGTTGCCGAGCTGCACCGGGGCCACGCCGGCGAAGTCGGTGTAGCGCACGGCGCCGAAGAGCGAGCGCGAGGCGAAGTTGCCGATCTCGGCGTTCCCCGTCAGCCCTACGCTCCCGCGCAGCTTGAGGAAGCTGACGGTGCTGCTCCTTTCGAGAAACGGCTCGTCGCTGATGATCCACCCCGCCGAGGCGGCCGGGAAGAAGCCCCAGCGGCTCTCGGGCGCAAAGCGCGAGGAAGCGTCCGCGCGCCCGCTCACCGAAAGCAGTGTACCGAACTGCGAAACTTTCGGCCCAAACCTGCGACAATCTCAAATGTAACGGGTCTTCATAAATGGCGAGCGGTGCGCGGATTTTCACCACTTGTCCTATGCGTTCAGCGCGGCGATGAGTTCGTTGAGCTTGTCGCTGACGGCCTGCACCTCAGCCTGCGTCGGTGGGTTTGAAATGGTTTGCGAGAGGGCGGCGACGCCGCGCGGCTGCGGCGCCAGCGTGGAGCGGCCCACCTCCTGCGCGACGCCATCTATGACTTGAAACACCATCGTCGTAGTGGCCGGCGCGTCGTAGCTTGCCTTGCCGATCAGATCGAAACCGCCCGTGGTGCGCTGGTGCTCGACCGTGGTGTTAGCGTCGTCTACGTAGAGCACGAACCGCTGCCCTTCCGTGGCACTCGTCACCCCTGTCATCGTCGTGGCTGCCGTGTGCGCCGTGCGGAAGAAGCTCCCGGCAGAAAGATCAAGCGTCGCCTGTCCATCGGCAACGCCTGAGCGTGGCGTCACGAAGCGCTCAGAAGTAACACTGCCCAGCGACACATTCCCGGCGGCGAAGTCGCCGAGGTCGGGGTTTTCGAGAAGATCGCGCATGGGCACGTCGCTCTCAGAGCCGTCCGGGGCGATGACGCGCTCGATCCCCTCGCATCCTATCTGCCGCACCACCTCAGCAGCGCCGATCATTCGATACGCGCGAAACTTTGCCCCGCGAAAATCGCTCCCAATGAGGCTCACCTGCGTACTTGGCTTGCCGAGCGCTTCGTCGCGGTACACGCGCAGGCCGTAGCCCTGCCGTCCGTCGCCATGCAGATCCGCAGCGGCGCAGCGCACCTCGTCAGCGTCCTCGACGTAGACGGAATCGCCGCCCCCGCCCGTCAGCTCTTGTTGTCCGTTCGCATAAATGAGCGCGCCCGACAGATCCACTCGATCCGCGTCTTTGACGTAGACCCCATTCGTGCCACAGGCGTGGTAGCGCGCACCCGGCAGCGCCACGAGCGCCCAGCGCCCGGCCTCGACGCCGCTCGCGCGCACGTCCAGGCCCCGGTTCGGCGCTCCCTTGCACGAGCCGGTGACCGTCGCGGTCAGGCCTGCGCGGCGCGCCTCAAGTTGCAGCTTCACGCCGTCGTGGCGCAGGCGTATCACTGCATCGCAGGTTAAGCTCATCTGCATGAAGTCAGTCTCCGCGGCGACCTCAACCGTGCCGCCGAGGTCGAAAAACCCGCAGTCGCTGTAGACCTTGATGGGCTGCGCGGTGGGCGAGGCGAGTCCGGAGGTGTGGAGCGTACCTGTGAGCGAGCGCATCGGCACCTCTGAGCGCAGGTAGGGGGTGTCTGCGCTGGGGCCAGCGATGACGTGAGGCGAGGCCAAGACGACGCTGCACCACGCCGGCGACGTGTTCTGGCGCACGTATATCCCGCCGTTGCCGCCGTAGTAGTGGATCTGCCCGGCGATGGTGCTGAACCGAGCACCTGTCTGGACCCCGCCGTGGATGATCGCGGCGCTGCCAATGCTCAGGCTCTCCACGATGCCGTGCGCATCTACGACGGCGATATTAGATTCGGGGTTGCCGAGGTACGTGCCGCCGGGGATCGAGACGCGAGCAGGATAAGCCGCGCTCTGACCTGCCGTGCCGCCGGAGTCGCCCGCGTCCCACGTCCCGCCGCCGCTCGCCACCGCGTGCCAGCACCCGCTAATCTGGGCGTTCATAACAACTTCGGAGAGGTCGTTGACGGAGACGCCGTAGGTGGTGGCCCCGCCCGTTTCACGGCGCAGCCCTCGGATCGTACCCTGGACGAGGGCTGAGGAGGCATCCAACCGCAGGCCCGCCTTGCGCGTGCGGCGAAAGGCGCCCTCGGACAGGATGCGCGCGTACGTCGCCACGAGGCCGGTCTGCTCTTTCCCCGGATCGCCCACAACGCTGACATCTGCCCCGAGTCTCAGCGCCGCCTCCGCTACGCGCCAGACGTAGGCCGAGGCGGCATAGTCGTCCAAAAGCGGCGCGTAGAAGCGCAGCTCGCCCGTAGCCGCGTCGTAGGAGTGCGCATAGCAGCGTTGCCCCTTGTAAAAGTAGCTTTCGGCTTGGTTGATGCTCGGCTCCGCGCTCGTGACGAGAATCACATCGCCGTCTTCGATCACGTGGCCGGCGCCGACGCTCATGCTCGTGGCCCCCGCTGCGAGCGAGAGGCCCGACGCCAGGAGCGTGCGCTGCCCCGTCACGCTCAGGATCGCCGCTGCGTCCGGCACGCCCGATCCGTCTATCATCCCCACGCCCACCAGCCCAGCCACGCCGGTGAGGTTGAGCGTGTGCGTGATCTGCACCCCCTGCCCGGCCAGGTCAATCGCTTTCCCGGCACTCTGGGCGTCCGCCACGGCCTGCTGCATGGCAGCCTCGCCGATGGCGCCAGCCGCCCCGTAGCTCAGCAGCGAGACCGCTGACCCTTGCCCTGCGAAGCTGTCTCGACTCCAATCCGCAAGCGCCTGCGCGTCGTGCTCCGTAAGTGCGCGCTGCGCCGGCAGCAGGGCGCGCTGCGGCCTCGCCACAAGCGCCTTGGGCTGGGGGTGTGCGTAGACGCCCTTTTCCTGCGTTGTCGCCATCAGCTTACCTCGTGGATCTGGGGAAGGGTCGTCATGATCTCGTCTGCGCGGGCGCCCGCGTACGGCTCCACCTCCGCCCAGCAGGTGTACGTGCCCGCCTGAGCCGGCAGCTGGTAGTGCCCGTCCGCCTCCGTCACGGTTTCGGTGACGGTCCCCGCCGCGCGGTTGTAGCGGTAGACCGGGACGCCGGCGATAGGCTGCCCATCCAGGCTCAGGAGCGGGTACGGCGCGTAGAGGGTCACCTTCTCGACCGTCACGCTCTGGCTGGCCTGGTCCGTCTGCCCGGCGTCATCCGTCACCGTGAGCGTGACCGTGCGCGTGCCGTCCGAGACGTACGTGTGCGTAGGGGACACGCCCGTCCCCGAGGCGCCGTCGCCGAAAGCCCAGCTGTAGGTGAGCGCGCCGTTCTCCGGGTCGGACGACGCGCTTGCGTCGAAGGTCACGCTCAGCCCATCCACCGCGAAGGTGAACGCCGCCGTGGGCGCTTCGTCCGGCGGCTCCTCAACCTGGACCGTCATCAACTGCGAGATTGAGGCGCCGGCGGGGTCGGTCGCCCGCACCAGGATCGTCTCGTCCACGACAGCGGCGCGGCTCGTCGTAAGCGTGTGCCCGGAGACGGAAGAGGAGGCGGAGCCGCCGTCGATCTCGTAGGTGAGGGCGTCGTCCGGGTCGTCCGGGTCCTCGAAATACTGGCGCAGGTCGCGCACGACGTCGGGGTCGCCCACCGTGCCCGTCACCGGCGGCAACTGCTGCTCGACGGTGGGGTCCTGATTCGTCCCGGCATCCGGGGCCGGCACCTGGCCGAGCATGATGGCGAGGTTGCCGTCGATGCTGCCGGTGAAGGCGCCCGCCCCCGTCGAGTTCCACCCGTGGCGCGCCTTCGCCGCCACGGTGCCGTGCGCCTCGCCCACGCCGCCCTCGCCGGCCTCGGAGATCTTGCCGTTCTGGAGCGTGCCCCCGGTCGAATATTGGAGGTCTACGCGCTGCCCGTCGATGGCGAGCCAGCCCATCCCCGTGGCCGCGTCGAACGCCGCCTCGATCAAGACGCTCGTGACCTGGGCCGGGGCGGGCCACGAGACCTCGACGCTCCCCGCCGTCGTCCCCGCCGAGATGCCGTCGCCGCCCTGCGCGTAGACGACGCCCTGGTAGAGGTAGCACACCACGCCGATGCTGCGCTTCCCCGTCTCGAAGAGGATGCCGCTGTCCGTGTCAGAGAGCGTGGCCGAAAGGCGAAAGCTCGCTTTCGTCTCCTGGTCCGGGAAGTCGATATGCAGGCCCGGCGCCCACGTGAGGTCGGTCGTGAAGCCGTCTGTGATGCCCATGGTTGGTATTTTGCTCAGTTGTTGAGTCGTCTGACGCCTTCGAGGCGCACCGTGACGGTGCCCTCGCGCGCGTCCGCCCCGAATCCCGCCACGCTGGCCGCGCCGAGATTCGCGTCGCCGCGCCAGAGGACGACCGGCGGCGCGTCGCAGCGCGTGCGCTCGCTCGGTACGTACATCAGCACCGCGTCCGGGCCTTCGCGCCGGACGCGCAGGCACACGTCCGCCTCCGTCACCGCCTCGGCCACCTTCGCCTCGTCCACGCCTGGCGCGGAGCGCAGCCAGACCGAGAGTGCCGCCTTCTCCAGCCCGGCCTCGGCGCTCTGCGCGTCGAAGCGCCTGATCTCGATACGCGCTTCGGCAGGCGAGGGGTCGGGCGAGCCGACAGGCTCCGGCTCGGCGGCCAGGAGCGTGGCGTAGGCAAAAGCAAATGGCACGCCACCCGTCATCTCGGCGACCTGCGCTTCGTACTCGCACCCGTCCGCGCAGGGGAGGGTGAGCGCCGCGCCGCCGCGCCGCAGGCCGCGCCCTCGCTCGCCCGTGGCCGTGAGCGTCTGGGCATCGCGCGCCGCACTGCCGGACAGATCAGCCAGCGTGAAGGGCGTCAGGTCGAGCGAGTCCACGGTCCACGCCGTCCAGTCCGCGTTCGGCCACATCTCGGCGCCCCACCGCGCCCAGCGGTCCACGAGCGCGGGGTCAGCCTGTAGCGAGTCCAGAAACTGCGTCGTGCGCAAAACGTGATCGTCGTAACCGAATTTATTGTTGCCATCGAAGCAGTTCGTTTGCGCCCAATCGTTTGGTGAGCACGGCGTGGGCACCTCGGTCGCGGGCGGGAAGTAGTTGCGCCAGGTACCCGCCGTCCCGTCGCGCCGCGTCCACGTCGTCGTGGGGTAGGCGCGCACGTAGTCGATCCACGCGCCGAGGACGCCCTCGGAGATCAGTCTGAGCCGCCGCCGCGCTTCGGCTGAGCCGCCGGGGCGGGCGTCCGCCCACAGGTCCGGGTTGTCCGTCACCGAGCGCGCCCACCAGAAGGGCGTCGCGTGGCGGAGGTGGAAGCCGTCGTCCCCCAAGCCGTTCGGCCCCTCCTGCCGCAGGAATTTGATCCAGGACATGGCGTAGCGCATCGAGCCATCGATCCCGCTCTCGCGTGCGAGATCGACGATGAACTGGAACTGGTACTTCCAGTCCACGGGGCTGATCTGGGCGGGGTCACCGTTCCCGGCGTTGATGACCATCTGCATCTGATACCACAGCGTCTTGTAATACCAGTCCTTGATGCCCGTCTCGTAGGAGTAGTCCCCGAGGTGCCCGATGGAGCCGGCGATGTGCGGGCTGACGTTGAAGACGGTCCGGTCGTTGCCCCACCACTGGCGCGCCTCGCCGCGCGGGTAGAGCGCGGGCGCATCGTCGGCCAGGTGGTGCGTCTGCATCACCTCCCAATGCCGGATCAGCCCCCAAAGCTGGACCGAGCGCGCCCGCAGGCCGATGTCCGTCCCGACGCCCGGCCCCGTCCCCCACCGCGCGATGAGCGAGTCGGTGAGCGCGTTCATCATGTCGGTCACGTCCGAGTCGTAGGCTTCGAGCTTCTGCCGTAGGGCCGAGAGGTTGTAGGGCGGGCCGCCCTCCACGCGCGGCAGCACCTCATCGTGCAGCATCGCATAGGCCGCGCTCTGCGTGAAGGTGGCCGGATCGAGAAAGGCGTCTGCCGGATGGACGACGGGGAGCCAGTGGTTCCAGTCGGCAAACTGCACGTCCAGGGGGATCTCGCGCAGGGCGAGCGGCGGGCGCGCGTCGGCTGAGAACGCCGTCACGGCATCTACCGGACCGACGTTGACCGGCGCGCCCTCAGCGGCAGGAGCGAGCGGCGGGTCGCCCTCGGCCACCGCTTCGGAAAACAGGTAGCGCAGCACCTCCTCATCCCCGCCCGCGAGTACCCAGTCCAATCCAGCACCGGCGGCCCAATACTCAACCGGGATCGCATCGAAGGGCTGTCCCGCCGTGCGCGGGTCCGTCTCGCTGCGTGTGGCGATAGCGGTAGGGCCGGGCTGGTAGGGCGGCTGCCACGGGCGCCCCGGCGGGTCGTAGGGCTGCCCGTCCGAGCCTTCGAGCACGATGGATCGGATGTAGGAGGCGATGTCCTCGCTGTTCGTCTGCCCCAGGCCGTGGAATTTTGAGCGGTTGATGATGCTCGCGTTCGAGTACGCGAAGTACGCCAGGTCCGAGCCGTCCCGCGCATGGCAGTCCGAGCACGCGGCCCATTGCGGGTGGTCGGCGCCGAAGTCCAGGATGAAGTTGCGCCGCGTAAAGACATCAAGACCGTTGGCGATGCGCGTGGGGTCCGTCGTGATCGGCTCCCATGTGGCCGGGTCGTCCCACACTTCCGTGTAGGCGCCCGTCACCGTGTCGCCCGCCGCGCTGAGGATTTCCAGGCCCAGCACGCGGTAGACCGTCGAGACGCCGTCCGAGCCGTTGTAGCCGAAGTCGATTACGTTTTGCCCCTGCCCGAGTTCGGGCAGCGGCACCTCAAGCTCAATGGTCGAAAAGCCGCCTTCGATGCATCCGTAGGCGGATTCTATAGCGATGGGGCAGGTGGCGTTCGTCTCGTTGATTTCTACCCAGTTGCCATTGTTAGCGCGGACGCTGCCCATCCCCTCGAAGGCGAGGTTGTGCACCCGGAACCGGACGCGGGCGGGCGGCGCCGTGGCCGTGAGCGTAGTGGACGCGCCGAGCTGCGTCCCGCTGGTGTTCTCCAGCCCCATGATGCGCAGGGGGAGGTCGATCACGTCCTGGGCCGTGGCGCCGTGCGGCAGCGCGAGCCAGGCGATGGTCATGAGAAAAAGCACTGTCGAGCGCATGTCAGTCCAGTGTGAAGGTGATTTGAGGAGAGGTCGTGGTCGTGCCGTCCGGGTCGGTCCACTCGGCGTAGAGCGTGTAGGTGCCGGGGTCGAAAAGCGTCGTGAGGGCGAAGCCGTTGGCCGCGTCCGTGGAGGTGCCCACCGCGCCGCCCGTGGCTGCGAAATAGTAGGTGCCGCTTTGGCCCGTGCTGCGGTTGAGGCTGAGCGTGACGTCGGCGGGTCCCTGCGCGTCTTGCGGCTGAGCCGTCATGGCGAGCGCGTCGGGCGGCGCGGGCGGGTCCCCACCGCCGCCGTCCCCGCCGTCCCCGCCGGGGTCACCGTCCCCGCCGCCATCACCGCCGGGGTCACCGCCCCCGTCGGGCGTGCTTTCGGCCAGCCCCGTCTCGATGGCATAGCCGCTCAGGATGCCGGCGGCTCCTCCGATCAGGAGCAGGCTGCGCCCCACCGTGCTGGCGGCCACGCCGCCGCCGCTGCCGCCCTCGCCCTTGAGCGCGTAGCGCGCGTCCGCCTCGGCCTTCGTCCAGCGCTCGGCCAGCTCGGCGGCGGCGGCGGTGCGGAAGCGCGTCTGCTCGCGCAGCACGTCGAGCGCGCCCAGGTGCACGCCGCTCTCGCTCGGCAGCACCTCCTCGCCCATGTCCACCTCTTCAATGGTCAGGCTCGTGTCGCCGTCCGCCACGTCGGCGCTGAGCGTGAAGACGAAGAGGCCGCCGCGCTGGCCGGCCACGGTGACCTCGGCCCCGGCCACGAGCGCCGCCTCGGCGCTGAGCGGCGCCGTCACGGGGATCGAGGAGATCAGCGTCGAGGTGGTCGGGTCGAGCGGCAGCTGCTCGGCCGTCTTGGCAAACGCGCCGAGTTTGGAGACCATCAGGCTGCCGCGCGACAGCTCTTGGAGGATCGTCGCGCCGCCCGATCCGCGCCCGCCTCCACCGCCGCCCGATCCGCGCCCGCCCTCCTGGTTTTCGAGGTAGTCGAAGAGCACTTCGGCGTAGGCCACCTCGCGCGCCAGGACCTCGGCGGTGCAGCGCTTGTAGCTGCGCCGGATGCGCGCAGGCAGATACACCCTCGCCTGGCCGCCCTCATCAAGCTCGACAAAGGCGCGCGTGAGGCCCGGCTCGGCAAAGCGGTTGTACGTGGCGTCGATCTCCTGGCGCTGCGGCCACAGCTGTTTCAGCAGCTCGCGCGAGAGGAGCTGCCCCGCACTTATGCCGCTGGGCTGCTCCCCATCGGCGTAGGCGCCCAGCTTCCAGTCACCCAGCATGGGGCGCCCGCTCGTCTCCGTCTCTGGCTGGCTGCCTCCGCCGCCCGGAAATTCGCCAAAAAGCTGGACGCGGGAGTACGTGGCAAAACGCCAGGTGGCGCTTTCGTGCGTGGAGGTCGGCCCGGTGCCGTGCGCCACGGTAGTCTCGAAGAGGTCCCGCTCCGGCGCGCTCAGGTCGAGCACGGTCCGCATCCGCGTGGTGGCCCCCGGCTCTTTCTGGAAGGGCCGCAGCGGCACCACCCTCACCCGATCCCAGATCATAGCCAGCCCGATGCGATGCTCCGGATTGATCTCGGCCGTCTTGGGGTCGAGCGCGCCGAAGAGCGTGACCTCCAGATGCCCATCGGCCGGGAGCGGGTGGCTGAAGATGTTGAAGGTATCGCTCCCGTCGAGCGGGATGGGCAGGCTCACCAGGCTCGCCCCGGTGCTCCACGCCGCCTGGTTGGACGTGACCAGATCCCCGTTCTCATCCACGCGCGCGTAGTCGAGCCAGTACGGCACGTCGTTGCCGTCGGCGTCCTCGGTGATGAGCTTCACCTCCAGGTAGGCGCCAAAATTGTAGAAATAGGGGGCGGCCTCGCGGTCGGCAAAAAGCGCGGCGGAGATTTCGAGCGCGAGGTGGATGTCGCCCGTAGATTCGACGTAGACGCTCTTCGACGTCGCCTCGTCGATGAGCTGCGAGCGCACCGTCTGGGCGTCGTCATAGGCGTAGACGGGCATCCCGAGGCCGCTCACCCGCTCCTGCCCGACGCCCTGGTTCAGCATGTGCATCCCGCCGCCTACGATGTAGGCAAAGCCGCCGTCATCCTCGTAGTGCCCCTCCTCGTAGGTCCAGCCCTCAACCTCCTCGTCGGCGTAGAGCGAGGGGCGGGACAGCTCGAAATCGGGGTTTTGCGTCAGGCTCTCGATCACACCATGCTCGTAGGCCACGTCCACACCTTTGTATTGCGCGAGCGCGCGCGCGCGACTGCCGGCGTTGCGGTAGCTGATGGGGCGCTCGATGACGTGCTGCGCCGGGTGCGCGCCCTGGGCTGGGGCGTGGTCCTCGCGGTGCCACCCGACAGGGTAGACCCACGTGTCAAAAGCGGCCTGCCGAAAAAGTGCACGTTGGAAGGCGCGCCACTCGCCGCCCTCCTGGCAGAGGAAAAGGCCCTTGCCTTTGAGCAGGTCCTCGACCACCTCCCACATCGTCCAGTCGCCGCTCGGCCGCACGCCCCCCTGCCCGTAGGCCGGCGGCAGGCCGTAGAGCGTCGGCGCCACGAACTCGCCGTCGAGCGGGTCGCGGTCGGGCATCATCCCGTGCGCGTACCACTCCGAGGCGGTGGCCAGCGGGAGCGGGATGCGCGCCGCCTCCAGGCAGTAGCTGATCCACCAGGCCACCGTCCTGCGCCGCGCATCGGCGAGGTCGAGCGTGGAGAAGGGCACCGACTTGAGCCGGGCCAGCCCGCAGGTCGCTTGCAGCTCGTAGCTCTCCGGGCGCAGGTCGATGGTGCGCTCGTTGTCTGAGCGCACCACGTGGCCCAAAAAGTCGAGCTGCACGCCGGCGCCCGCATCTACCTCGACGCGCAGGCGCCACGCGCGCTCGCTGGCGTAGAGCGCCTGCCTGACCTGCTGCGCCTGTGCCGCCAGGCGCACGCGCAGCGTGCGCGGCTGCATCACCTGAATCTCGTCGGCGTCGCGCCCGGCCACCTCGGTCAGCGGCTCCCCGCCCAGCGGCACGGCCTCCACGCCGCCGTCGTAGGTCTCGCCCTCGGGGTATTCCTCCTCGAACGTCACGGTCACCGCGCGCGCAAGCGCGTCGGTGAAGCGGCCCCGGAAGCGGTCGTAGTGCGGCATAGCGGCCCCTCAGTCCAACCCCGCCTTGGAGAGAAATCGGTCGGTGCGCTCCATCGAGGCGCGCAGGTCCAGCCCATCGAGCTTGAAGCTCATCTCCCGCAACCCCCCCGCGATGCCCTTCTGGATGCGCCTTTCGAGGTCGCGCGTGTCAAGGGCCGCCGCGCCGCCCGCGCCCTGCGCCGCGCCCGCGTTGAGGTAGCGCATCCCCTCGATTATTTTGGTCGTGTTCTCGTTGGTGATGACGTTGGCGCCGCGCCCGAGCGTGACCAGCTCCGGCCCCTCCTCGCCCACGATGGCTGCGCCGCCCTCGAAGCCCGTCACGCCCTGGGCGAAGCGAGGCACGTCGTTGTCCACGCGCCGCTTCTGGCCCGCGCCGCCCTTGCCGCCAACCTCTTTCGCTACTGCCGACTTCGCCGCTGCGCCCAGCGCGATGAGCGCCGCCCCGGCCACAATTGCGCCCACCGGGTTTGCCACCAGCGCCTGGAGCTTCAGCCCGGCCACGCCGAAGCCGATCATCATCTTGCCCACGCGCTGCGCCAGCGCCCCGAGCGTGCCCACGAGCGCATCGACCACGCTCTGCCCCTCGCCGATGGCCTGCGCCGCGCCGGCGATGGCGTCGCCGAGGCCCTGCTCTATCGTCGCGCCGAGGTCGAGCACGTCCGCCCCGCCGGCGGCCATCTCGCCGCGCAGGCTGCGCAGCTTCTCCATCAAAGCGGCGATCTCGGCCCGGCCCTGCTCGGTCGTTGCCGCGTCGAACTGCGCCTGGAGATCGGCCAGGGCCTCGTCCACGGCGCGGATCGACTCCTCCACCATCTCGATCTCGCCCGTGGGCAGCTCCAAAAAGGCGCCGTCCAGGCTGAGGTCAATGTCTTCGAGCGTGGGCGGCGTGAAGTTGGCGAGGGGAATGTCCTCGGCCAGCGCCTCGGTTTTGAGCCGCTGGCGCTCCTCCTCCAGGAGACGGCTCAGGTCGTCGAACATCTGCGGGTACTGGGCCGCGTACTGCTGGCGGTAGCGCTCGGCGCGGCGGTCCACCTCCAGGTCAATCTCGCGCAGAGTCTTTTCGCGGCTCTCGCGCATGGCGCTGATCTCCGCCTCGCGCAGGGCGAACTCCCGCTCGGCCACCGCGCGGCGCTCTTTTTCCGCCAGCGTGAGGCGCTCGGTGGCCTGCTCGGTGTCGGTGGTGAGCGTCTCCGTGCTGCCCTGGCGCAGCGCCTGGATCTCCTCCTCGATCTCGGCCAGCGCGGCGCGCTTCTGGACCAGCTCCTCGCTCTCGACGCCCTCCTCTACCAGCAGGTCCACCTCGCGCTGCAAGGCCGCGCGGCGGAAGAGGAGGTTGCTCATCCCGCGCTCCTGCACGGCCACGAGGGCGTCTTCGAGGCCGCGTCGCTTCTCACTCAGCCCGTTGAGGTCCTGCCTCAGCACCTTTAGCGCCTCCGTGCGGGAGAGCACCTGCTCGGTGCCGTCCGCCAGCGTCACGGTGAAGTCGCGCACGCGCGGGTCGCCGTAGATGGCTGATATCTGGTCATACACCGCCCCGGCCTGGCGCTTCACCTCGTCCAGGTTGGTCTCGATCTGCATCTGGCGCTGGAAGAGCTGCGCGCCGCCCAGCTTCTTGAGATCAGAGGTGAGGCCCTTGACCTCGTCGCGCTGGCGCTGCACCGCCTCGGTGGCCTCGTCCGCGTTGTCGCGGAAGAGGAGGAAGGCCGTGGCCGCCGTCGTCGCCAGTGTGGCTAAGAGGCCCAGCGGGTTGGCGCGGATGGCCGCGGTGAGCAGGTGCACGCCTCGCCGGCCCGCCGCCAGCGAGAGGTTGAAGGCCGCCTGCGCTACGCTCGCGCCGCGCGTGGCCGCCGTCCACACGCCCGTCTGAAAGCTCGCCAGCTTGAGCGTGCCCTTGTACGTGACGAGGCCCACCGTGAGCGCGGCCAGGACTTTGGCGAGCTTGACGATCTCACCACTGTGCTCGCCCGCGTACTGCACCGCCTCGCCGGTGAGGTTGATCAGGTCGATCAGCTCGTCGCCGTACGCCTCGAAGGCGTCCAGGACCAGCGCGCTCACCGCCGCGTCGAGGCGGGCGGTGGCGCCTTCGAGCGTGTTCATCTGCTTAACGGCCTGCTCCTGCGCCACGTTCGTATCCGTGATCCGCGCGGTCATGTCCTCAACCGCCTCGGCGCCGCCGATGAGCGCCTCGGCGGCGTTGATGTTCTCGCGCCCAAAGAGCCGCGTCAGTGTCTCAGCGTCGGAGAGGAGCGGCTTGAGCTTGACGAGCGTGGCGTTCAGCCCGTCCGTCTCGATGTTGACGTCCTTGATGCCCGCCTCGGCCAGCTTCTTGCCCTCGGCGCGCAGCGTGGTCAGCACGCCTTTGAGCTGCGTGCCCGCCTGGGCACCGATCAGGTTGTTCTCGGCCATGATTTCGAGCGCGGCGGCCGTCTCCTCGATGGAGACGCCCGCGCCCTTCGCGCTCGGGCCTACGTTGACCATCGCCGCGCCGAGGTCGCCCACCTCGGCGGCGCCCTCCTTGGAGGCAGCAGCCAGGACATTGACCACGCGCGCGGAGTCGCTCGCTTCGAGGTCGAACTGATTGATGGCGCCGGCGGCCACCTCCGCCGCCACAGCCAGGTCCTCCTTCGAGGCCTGCGCCAGGGTGACCACCTCGCGCCCCACCTCTTTCAGCCCCTCGGTGGAGAGGCCGTCGATGCGGCTGGCGAGCAGCTTGTACGCCTCGACCTGGTCTTTGGCGGCCACGCCCGTGCGGATGGACTCCTGCTTGGCCGTCTCGCCCAGGTCGCGCAGGTCTTCGCCCACGATGCCGGTGATAGCCGAGAGGTCGGCCATCTGCGCGTCCATCGTGGCACCGAGCTGGACCGTCTCGCGCAGGCCGCGCTTCACGCCGCCCACGATGCTGGGGACGAGGTTGCCCGCGAGCGTGCCCAGCGCCACGTCGGTGATGCGCTTGAGGCGGCCCGCACTCTTGCCGATCTTGTCCAGTCCGCGCGAGGCATCCTTCCCGGCAAAAACGCCCGCCTTGCGCAAGGCCTCGAACTGCTCCTCCGTCAGCTTCACCTCGCGCCGCGCCCGCTTGCCGCCTCCGATCCGGATGTTGATGGTGACGTCGCGGGCCATGGCGCTAAGTGAGGTAGTCCTCCAGGTGCTCGGAGATGTGGTTTACGCTGCGCAGGAGCAGAAACGTCAGACTCTCTTCGAGCGACATCTCCGAGCGCAGCGCGTGGTACGCGGCCGGGTCAAACTTCGTGAGGAGGCGCGACAGGCTCGCCTCCTCGCTTTTGCCCAGGCCCGCCACGCCGCAACGCTCGGCGTGGTGGCGGGCGCGGTCGGCGGCGGCGCCCATCTGCGCAAAGGCGGCGGCGAAAAAAACTTCGCCCGCCGCCTGCGCTGCCTGCTCCGAAACGGCGCCGGGCACCTCGGCATCCGGCGCCAGCGTGTCCAGGAGCGCCTCGGCCCGCTCGGGCGCCAGGCGCACCGGCGCCTGCCCCTGGCGCACGGCGTCGGGCGACAGCCCCAGCGCCTCGCACGCCGCCTCAAAAGAGGCCAGCGTAACGGGCACCAGGGTCAGGTCGATCTCCATCGGGCGCCGCCGGAGCTGTTTACGCCGCCGCCGTTACCGTCATCACGTCCGCGAAGACGATGCCGGTCGCCTTCCCGCTCACGATCACCACGCCGTACTTGCCGCGCTCGGCCACGGGCGCGTGCATCGCGTCCACGATGTGCTTGCTGAGCTGGACCGTGGTGCCATCCTGCATGTTGAAGGTGACCGTCAGCTCCTGGAGCGCGAAGCCGGCGTCCTCGATGGACTGCACGTCCGCCGCGTCCATGTTCAGGGCGCGGAAGCTGTAGGGGACGTCCGTGCCGGTGGGGCCTTCCTGCCCGCTGGCCAGCGCGTCTTTGAGCCGCTCGGGCGTCGGCCAGGTGTTGCCCTCCTGAGCGATCTGAGAGATATCGATGTTGATGGTCCCCGTGCCGTCTGGGGAGTCGGTGATGCCGACTGATTTTACTCCGCCGATAGTGCGCATGGTCTACTCCTAGCTTTTGGTGATGGGGGTGGCGCCGTCCTCGGCCGAGGTGCCGGCGTGCGCCGAGGCCTCGGGGCTGCCCTCGCCGACCTTGGTGTACTCGTCCTGCTTGAGCTTCTTGAACTCGCCGGCGGGCGCCTCCAGGCGCGCGCCTCTCGTGCAGGTGTAGTGCTTGCCGCTCTTGGCGCCTTTGAAGCGGTCGAGCGGGCGGTGGATCTGGTAGATGGGCATGGGCCTGTAGGGCTGGTGGTGGAGGGGAGCGCGATCACTCAGCGACGCCGATGTCGAGGGCGTCGAGCACCTTGCGCGCGTTGGCCGTCGAGAGGTCGGCGAGGTCGAGCGCCTCGCGCACGCTGATGTCCTGCACCTCGGCGGGGATCTTCTCGGCGCCTTCGGCAGCGCGCAGGAAGGCCTGCTGCACGTCGGGATCGACGAGGATGACGGCCACGTCGGTCGTCTGGTAGCCATCCTGGCCGGCCTCGATAATTTTGGCGGCCAGCGTGCCGCCCGCGTCGATAACTTCAGCCAGCTCTTTGATGGTGTGCTGCTCCATGATATTCACTTGGGTTTGAGAGGGGAGGGGTGCGATTACGTCCTGTGCGTCGTGGCGTACGCTGTACCCCGCCGCGACGGCGGCCACGGCGCCGACGGCGGGTCCTAAAATTTCGAGCGGGGGCACGGGGACGCCGGCCAGGCGCAGGCCCCAGAGCGCCAAGGGCGCCACGCCGGCCGCCACCCCGCCCCACTTGACCTTCCGCGCGATTTTGCGCGTGGGGGCGTTGAGGCGTCGGCCACGAGCGAGTGCGCGGCGGGCCTCCTCGGCGCGCATAGGCACGTCCGGGTGCACGCGCGGCACAAAATCGCTGGCGGTCTCCATAGGGTCTCAGAGGAATTTTACGGCGATCTCTATGGCGAGGATAGAGGCGGTTATGAGAGCACCCACAGCCCAGATGCGGCCTTCGATCCACGTTTTGAGCTGCCCCTGCTGGCGCTCCAGGTCATTGAGGCGGTCGTCGTGGCGCTCGATGCGCGTGCGGTTGTGTTCGTTCTGCGCGGTATAGCGCACCAGATCGCTGATGGTGTCCACCAGCCGGTTGAGCGCCTCCGTGTTATGTTTGAGCTTAGCCTCCATCGTGGTGAGGCGGTCGCGTGATTCCGCGTCCATGTGAGGTCAGGGCGTGTACAGCTCGAAGTGCGGCAGGTCGTCAAAGCGGTTGTCGTCCACCTCCGTGTCCCGGTCCCAGTCACCGCCCCAGCGGACGCGGTGCTCGATACGGCCCTGCTCGTAGAGGAGCGCCGCTGTCCCGAGGATGTAGCCGGCCAGGAGCGTAAAGCGCTCGCGGTCGGCCCAGTCGATGGGCCAGGGCGCGATGTCGGCTGCCATCGAGGGGACGCCGTTGTGCCGCGAGTGCGGGTGGCGCACCTGCGTGCGCCCCTCGGCATAGAGCCGGTTCTGGCGCTCTTCGGAGCGATGGCCCTCCAGCACGGCGAAGTCAAAGAAACTGATGCACGTGCGCAGCACGAGCACGAGGTCGGGGTGGCACGAGGCCAGCGCGGCTTTCGAGCGGATGGAGAAGCGGGGCATGGCGGCGCGGGGCTATTCGGAGCGGAGGAGCTGCTCGGCCTGCTCGGCCCAGCCGGCCAGCTCGGCCGCCGAGACGCCGCCGAGCGCGACGATGGCGGCGGAGCGCTCGCGCGTGCGCGCGGCGCCCAGGAGCTGCCCCACCGTCTCGATGCCGATGGCGGCCAGCTTCTCGGCCGTCTTTTGCCCGACGCCTTCGAGGCGCATGATCGGCGCTTGGTTCTGGCTCGGCGAGGGCGTCTGGTCTTTGGTGGGGGGGCGCAGGGCGGCGGCGGGGTTGGCCGCCTGCCGCGCGTCGGCGCGGACGTAGCCGTCGCGCTTCGTCAGCGCGTCGGCCTGCTTGGCGCTGACCTCGGCCACGGCGCCGCCGTGCTGGCTCGAGTACGCGAAGGCGACCTGCTCGCCGTCCACCTCGGCTTGGCGGTGGTACGGGTTGGCGCAGAAGACGAGGACCTTGTCGGAAGAGGATGCCATGGTAGGGCGTGTCTGTGAGGCGCTGTGGAAAAAGGGTGGGGGCGGCGGCTGGGAAGCGGCCCGCCGCCCCCTATGGGGACCCCGCTGGAGGCTGTGGTCTCCGTCCCCATGTCGGTCTCGGGAGGGCTTAGAGCTTGATGTTGCGCACGCGCAGCACGCGGCCCTTCTCCTGGATGCTCAAGTTGGAGCGGATCTCCCATTTGATGCGGTGGCTCTCCTTCTTCTCGAGCCGGTCCACGTCGTGGAAATCCAAGCCGCTGTTGCTCACGATGCTGAATCCCGCCTCGCCGGGGGCGGCGATGTAGAGGCTGGTGGTGTCGAGGTTGGGCGTGCCCGCGTTGTCAGCCTCCGTGGGCGTGATGACGTCGTTGCCCACCATCACGAGCGGGATGCGGTTGAAGGTGTCAACCGGGACGCCGAAGAGGTCTCGGCTCTCGCCCAGGATGTGCTTCCGCCGCGCGATGGTGTAGAGGCGCGCGTAGAGCAGCTTGTTGACGAGGATGCCGGCGGGGTCGTCCACCTCGGTCGTCCACAGGGTCATCGCCTCGATGAAGGCATCCCAGTGGTCCGGGTTGGAGAGGTCGAACGAGGTGCCGCCGGCCGGGTCGGGCTCGGCGGCGTCCTGCACGGCGGTGTAGCCGGGGAAGCCGGGGATGGTGTTCACGCCGTCGAGGATCGTCTCCAGGCCGGTCACCTGGAGCGGCACGCCCGTGCCGGAGCCGCGCATCAGCTCCTGCTCGTAGAGCTTGGCCCAGCGCCGCCCGCTCTTGCGCAGGTGCCTGGTGATCCAGTTCTCAATCTTGAGCAGCCCGCGCCGGTCGTCTTCGACGTGCGAGCGGTCGATGTCGAGCGCGTCGCCCACGAAGGCGAGCTGGCCCGCCTGCATCCCGGGGGGCACGCGCTGGTCCGGGTCGTACTCCCCGCCGATGGAGCGGCGCTGCAAGACCGCTTTGCCGTCCACGATGGCGTAGGTGAACTCCGTCCCCTGCTCTTCAAACGCACTGTTCTGCTCGAAAAAGCGGATGAGGGGGCTGGTCTCCAGGAGTACGGCCAGCATCGCGCGGCCGCGCTCGGTCTCTAAGGTGCTCAGTTCGCCGAGGCGCATGGTCTAAAGGGGTTTTTGGTCGGGCGTGAGGGATGGTGGCGCGGGGATTCAGTTTTTGTGGCCGGTCGTCTCGTTGACGTAGTCCATCGTCCCCTTGCGCACCGAGCGCGCCAGGCCGGTGGAGGGCGACTTGCCGACGCCGTTTTGGACGCGCACGCCGCGCGGGAGCGCCGCGCCGTCGGGGATGGCGTCGAGGTCGGCCTTCGTCGAGGCGAAGTCGTGCTGAGCGGCATTGAGGTAGAGCTTGCGGTGCGCCGGCTCGATCTTGCCGCTGGCGATGGCGCCGTCCACGAGCTGGCCGACGCGCGCGGAGGCCTCGGCCTTTTCGCGCTCGGTGAAGCGCTTCATCAAGCTGTTGACCTTGGCTTCGAGCGTGCGATCCTGGTGCTCCTCGGGCGTCTCCGGCTCGTCGCCGGCGTCATCGGCGTCGGCGTCGCCTTCCTCGGAGTCGGCTTCGGCCTCGGCGGCGCGCCTGAGCGCATCCGTGCGTGCCTTGATGTCGTCGTCGCTGGCGTCGTCGGAGAGGCCCAGAAGAGCGATCAGCTCGCTGCGGTCCATGAGGATTTCGGGGTCTACGTGGTCGGAGTCGGTGGGGGCGGCGGCGCGCCGGCTGTTGCCGATGGCGTCGATCTCGCCCTCCTTGAAATAGGGATCGTTGGTGAGGGAGACGCTGTGGAGCCAGGCGCCCACGGGCTGGCCTTGCTTGTCCTCGGATTCGAGGACGTACACGGGGCTGAGGTAGCGGTACTCTCTGCTGGCGATGGCCTCCTGCCCCGCCGGCGTCCACTGCGGCAGGCGCACGTAGAGGCCGTCGTCGCGCACCTCCACGTCGGCGCTCCAGCCCGCCGCCCGCGTCGAGCCGCCGAACACGCTCGCGTGGTCGAAATCAAAGAGCAGCTCCGTCGCCTGCCGCGAAAAGTTGGCGACCATCTGGTCCAGGTGCTCGCGCGTGACGGCGTGGCCGCCGTCGTGGTGCTCGGGGAAATCCCCCACGGGCACCACGCGAATCCACTCGGGGAGGTCTTGCAGGCCGCCGCTCGGGAGGCGCACCGCCGCGCAGGCAAAGCGCCCCTCCGGCAGCGGCGGCGAGGAGGCGTACTCCTCCCGTGCAGAGGAGCCGCGCAGCATGGCGATGAGGCGAGCGAAGAGCGTCATGGTGGGGAGCCTACGCGCCCGGCAGCGGAAGGTCCAGCGTTTGACCCCGCTCGCCTGCTCACATCTGAGCATCGTTCGCATGTGAACAGAAACCGCCGCGCCGGGCGGGGCAAGCGCTCCAGCCGCCCCTTATAATGGCCGACGTCCCTCCTCGGCACTGCCCCTGCCCACCCTCCATGCTCGTCGTCTCCAAAACCGCTCGGCGCCCGCGCACCAGCTTCACGCCGGCGGGCTTCAAGGACGCCAAGAAAAAGTGGGAAGACGGCGATGCCCGCCCGCTCATCGCCATGATGCGCGAGGCCGAGCTGGACAGCCAGGTCGCGGGCTGCCTCACCGGCCGGCACTCGGGCTTCAAGCGCAGCTTCGCGCTCGTCAGCCCCGACGACCGCGAGGTGCCCGAGGAGCGCATCGACTTTTTCCACGCCCTCTTCGAGCGGCGCATCCAGACGCGCGACCTCCTGGAGAGCCTTTTCGAGGGGCGCCGCTTCGGCTACGTCGTGGTGGACTTCGACTGGGCCGTCCTCGACGGCCGGCAGGTGCCGATCACCTTCCGCGCCTACGAGCAGCGCTATTTCCGCCGCGTGGACGAGGACGGCAACCCCGACCCGCGCGGCGAGCTGCGGATCGACTTCGGCGGCGAGGCGCGCACGATCCCCGAGGAGGCGCTCGTCGTCGAGACGCACAAGGTGCCCCTGATGATGCCCGTCCTGCGCGACTACATCCTCAAGGAGTACGGCGTCGAGACCTGGGCGGCTTTCATGGAAAACTGGGGCGAAGATTTCGTCCTGGGCAAATACCCGCCCGGCTCCGGCCCCGAGTATGTCAAAGAGGTTGAAAAGGGGATCGAGCTGCTCGGCGCCTCCAAGCGCGGCACGATCCCCCAGGGGACCGAGGTGGACGTGATCGGCTCGCAGCGCTCCACCGGCGACCACCAGCAGTTCGTCGAGCGCGCCGACGAGGCCATCTCCATCACGCTCCTGGGCCACAAAAACGCGGCGAAGGACAGCGGCGGCGTGAACGTGGGCGGGCAGCAGGCGAGCTACGAGGTGCGCTTCGACATTGCGCGAGACGATATGTTTTGGCTGGAGCCGGCCATGAACCGGCTCATCGAGATCGTGGGGCGCCGCAACTTCGGCCCCGGCCCGCTGCCCCTCTTCCAGCTCGACAAGTCCAAGCCCGTCGATGCCGAGTCCCACTCCCACATCGTAGACCTGGCCTACCGCTGGGGCGCGAAGATCCACCCCGACGAGCTGCGCAAGCTGGGCCTCTACGTCTACGAGGACCAGGAGCCGCTCCAGCGCTCACAGAACACCCTCGACAGCCTCCTCGACTGATGGCGTACCCCACCGACACCGTGGTCGAGGCCAAGCGCCTCTTCATCCAGCAGGGCCGCACGCCCGCCGAGATCGCCGCGCTCCTGGGCGAGGACGGCCCCGTGGCGCAGACCGTCTCGAACTGGGCCTCGGCTGAGGACGCCGACGGCCAGACGTGGTACGACCTGCGCGCCGCCCGCGCCGAGCGGCTCTACCAGGACACCAGCCCCCAGAGCATCGCGCGCAAGCTCATGGAGCAGATCGCCGCCATCCTCCACGCGCCCGTCTTCGACACGAAAAAGGCGGACGCGCTCTCGAAGCTCACCACCGTGCTGCGCCGCATCACCGACGCGCGCTACCAGCTCTCGGCCCTCTACCAGGCGCTCAGCGATTTTGCGCTCTACCTCAAGGAGCACCACCCCGACCTCCTCACGCCCGAGCTGATCGGCGCGCTGCGCGGCTACAAAAACGAGCTGCGCCGCCGCCTCCACGAGGGCGAGTAGCCAACGCCGCGCGGAAATCCGCCGAGACCCCGTCGAGGGCCGCCGAGCGCCGCGACCTCCCCGAAGCCGACCCCACACACGCATGACGAGCCTGCGCGCGTTACAGCGCAAAGAGGACCGCTTCGAGGATCTGCTCTCGAAGCTCGAGTTCGCAGCGACCGAGACGGAGCTGACGCCCGAGAAGCGCGCCGCCCGCCTCGCCGCCACGACGCCCGACACGCCCGCCGCCGAGCTGGCGTTCTGCAAGACGTATTTCCCTGAGGTTTTCGCGCTGCCCTTCAACGCCATCCACGAGCACCTCGCCACGCTCGCGGAGGGCAGCCACACCGTGAGCGGCTTCCGGCGCGGCGGCAAAAGTGCGTACGCCTTTATCGGCAAGGTCATCCGGCACGTGTGCCTGGGGCGCGGCGGCCTCGTGGGCGTCAACCTGCGCACGCTCGACAAGGCCGTGGCGCGCACGCGCCTCCTCTCGCGCATGATCCAGGCCAACCGCCTGCTCGCGTACGACTTCGAGATCGAGGTCGAGCAGGACGCCGGCGGCTACCACATCCTCGGGCCGAAGGGCGCGCGCGCCACGCACCTCATCGCCGGCTCCTACGCCACCGGCCTGCGCGCCTACGTGGACGAGCGCTTCAGCCGCTTCCAGCTCACCGTCAACGACGACCTCTACGACCGCCAGAGCATTGACTCGGAGCGCGACAACGAGAAGGTCACCAACTTCGTGCTCAGCGAGGTGCGCGGGCAGATGGAGGACGACGGCCTCGACATCACGCTCGGCAACTCGATCTCCGCCGGCTGCCCCATCGTCCGCCTCAAAGAGGAGCGCCCCGAGGCGCACTTCTCCCTGCCCGCCCTCTCGCACGAGACCGGCGAGACGACCTGGCCGGCGTACAGGACGACGGAGGAATGGCACGCCTTCCGCGACGAGACGCCCTACGACATCTGGCTCGGCGAGTACCAGGACCGCCCCGCCCAGCGCGGCGACGTCTTCCAGCCCGAGTGGCTCCGGACCGTGCGCCTCTCGCTCACCACGATCACCGCCTCGATCACGGCGGTGGACCCCTCGCACGGCGAAAGCCCCGCCGCCTGCTACAAGGGCGTCGCCACGGTGGGGATGACCGACAAGCGCGAGGCCGTCTGCCTCGACCTCTTCATCCGCCGCGCCGGCTACGAAGTCGTCTTCGACTACCTCCTGCGCGTGCGGCGGCGCTTCTCGGCACACCACAAGGTGGTCCTCTTCGAGAACGATTTCAACCAGTGGGGCTTCGCCATGCCCTACTACCAGGCGTGGAAGGCCAGCCGCAAGGAGCTGATCCCCTTCGTCATGCACAACTCGAAGGACAGCAAAACGCAGTACCGCGGCGCCGACAAGGAGAGCCGCATCCTCAACTTGGTCCACCCCCATCAAACGGGCGGCTTCGCCTACGCCGAGGAGGCCACCGGCTCAGCCGATTGGGAGGAGTACAAGCGGCAGTTTCTCGGCTTCGGGAAGGCGCGCGAGAAGCTCGACGGCCTCGACGCGCTGGCGACGGCCTACATCAAGATCGGCCACTACGTCACCACCGGCACTTTCAAGCCCCTCAAGAAACGCACCCGCGAGCGCCCCTCCTGGGGCGGAGGGTTCCACTGATGGCGGATGATCTCCAGCGCTTAGAGCAGGACCTGCAAGAGCTGGCCGACGGCCTCCAGGACCAGCGCCTGCTCCGCCGCATCGGCCTCTCCGTCGAGCGACGCGTCCGGCAGCGCACGCGCCAGGGCGTGGACTTCGAGGACAGCCCGTTCCAGGACTACTCCGAGAGCTACGCCAAAAAGCGCGAGCGCAAGGACCTGCCCACCGACAAGGTCAACCTCCAATACACGCTGTACGGCGGCTCTATGGAGCAGCTTGACCACGTCATCGCCCGCGACCTCTCCGGCGTCGAGGTGCTCTTCGCCACCGAGCGCGCCGAGGACATCATGCGCTATCACAACGTCGAGGGCGCCGGCGAGAGCAAGGTCATCCGCCAGAACATGGGCGTGACGGAAGAGGACATCGACGAGATCGAAGACCTCGTAGGCCAGCACATCGACGACCTCCTCTCCATCCACGACCTGAAATAGCGATGGCCGACCTCACGCTCGTCACCCTCGAAGAGATCAAGGACCGCTTCCCAGACTGGGAGCTGTACGCGCGCCGTACGCAGCAGGAGGACGCCGCCGAGGTCGAGGCCCGCCTGGAGCGCGCCGCCGAGGATGCCGAGACGGAGCTGCTCGAATACCTGCCCGCCCTCACGCCCGAGACGATCAGCCCCCAGGTCGAGCGCCACCTCCTCGTCATCGCCAAAAAAGCGCTCTTCGATTACAAACATGGCAACCAGGGCTATGAGCACAAGCCGCTCATCGTGCGCGACTACGAGGCCACCCTCGCCACGCTGGAGCGCTACCGCGCCGGCGAGCTGCCCGTGCCCGGCCTCCCTGGAGAGGAGGATGTGACCGACGACACCTTCACCGTCACCCCCGTAAAGCGCCGCTTCGGCGAGTGGTTTATTTGAGCAGGGATACTCCTGCGCCCTCTTCCCCCTTACCCGTTCCCCCACCCCTCAAATGAAAACTGCCCAGGACGCGCTCATCCAGCACGTCGAGGCCGCCGGCCTCGGCTTCTCGGTCGTCAAGCCCTACGCGGGCGAGATCAAGGCGGAGGCCGAGGGCCGCCCCGGCGCGCTGACGCACATCATGCCCTGCGCCCTGGTCATGTACGCCGCCGGCGCCGTGAGCCAGGGGCAGGGCCGCTACGCCCTGGACGTCCTCGTGGCCGTCGCCACGCAGGCGCTCGACGTGCAGGCCGCCGCCTCGGACGGCCTCGGCCTGGCCGAGGCGCTCGTGCGCCACCTCGACGACAACCCCCTCTGGCGCTACGACGCTGACGACGGCACCGCCTGGGCCTACCAGCTCGCCGGCGGCGACGCCGCGCTGCGCGCCGACCTCCTCCTCCTCACGCTCGACTACACCATCGTCCGCGTGAGCGTGCCCGTGGTCGAGATCGAGGGCTAAGGCTGGACCTCGAAGGAGACCAGCCGCCATTTGTCTTCGCTCGTCTGCTCCACCTCAGCCACGAAATGCGTGCGGAGCATAGCGCCGAAGCTGTTTTGAGAGTCCACGTAGGTGCTCGTCCGATAGCGCTGGTCTCCCAGGTGCGTGACCGCATCGCGGTACGAAACGCCGGGCCACTCCGCTGAGCCTGGAGCCTTGAGGCGCTCCTCGACGAACTGCTGCGTCATGACGTAGGCATCGAGTGTGCTCTCTTCCTCATGCCACGGCGTCGGCGGCTCACCCGGTCCGCCGATCCACGAAAAAAAGCCCCAGAGCAGCAAAAGCGCGACGACGATGATCCCGCCCATCGAGGCCATCGCCGCACCGTCGCTCATGTTCAGGACCTCTGCGCCGCAGTTTGGGCAGGTCTCTTCTGATCTGTTCACCTTCGCAAAGCAGCTTCCGCAGGTCACCTTCTTCGTCTGTGCCATCGTCCTGAGCCGTTTGATTAGTAAGGTCGTGTCACCTTGCGCCGCACTTCTCCGATGACGCGCAGGTCTGCGGCCCGGTCGGGGCCGACTTCGATGGGCGCGAACGCCCGGTTCTCGCTCACGAGGCGCACGGTGTGCCCCTCGCGCTCAACGTGCTTGACGAGGACGTCCCCGCCCCACTCCACGGCGTAGATGCCGCGCCGCTCGAAGGCCTCAACGCGCTGGCCCAGCACGAGGTCGCGGTCGTGGAAGAGCTTCACCATCGAGTACCCGCGCACCTCGGCCAGGAAGGCGCGCGCGGGGTCAATCCCGGCCACCTCCCTGAGCCAGCGCTCCAGGAAGGTGCCGTACCCCACGATCCGATCTGAGGGTTCAGCGCCGGGGCCAGCCGAGAGCGCCGCGTCGTAGATCGGCACGTCTACCGTGCGGGTCAGCGCCTCATAATCCGCAGGCGCTTCTCGAATGGTGGTTGTCTTCAAATCGTGGCGGCGAGGAGGCCCTTGTCCATCGATCAGCCAGTTGAAATTAAGATCTTTGCATTTCGTGAACAGCAGATCATAGTCAAGGCTGTTCCTACTTTTCCAGTTTGATGGGGTAGAGCGGCCCACGCCCAGAAATTCAGCCAATTCGGCATCAGTGCTCAACTGGTAAGCCTCTTTCACTCTGTGGATAATTTTTTCTGCATAACGTGAATCATCGCTTGACATTGTTCACATATCGTGGTTAACGTGTTTTCAGCATTGACACAACTCAACGCCAGAACATAACGCTGGATATGGACACCCTCAAGCGGCTTCGCATCGCGCTCGCAATTGACTCCAAAACGCTAAAGACCTTCGCGTCTGAAAACGCAGGGGTGACTGCGTCAACAGTGTATGCCGTGCTTCATCCAGAGAGCACCTCGGCCATGATCTCGGATGCCCTCACCGCCCGCGTCCTGGCTGAGATCGAGACCTACTGCCACGAGCAGTTCGAGCGCGCGGGCCTGCGGCTTGGGGAGGACGATGCGCCCTCAAAAAAAGCCTTGCGCGCCGTCAAGCTGCCTCGTAGCGACCGCGCGGCTTGATCCCCAACCCAACCCCCCCGCTGCCATGCCCCTGCTCTACCGCGTCCGCTTCAAACGCCACGACGGCGCTGCCGGCGCCACGCGCCCGCTTACGCGCGAGGCCGCCTGGCGCCTGGCCGCCATCATAGGCCGCCAGCCGGACGTGCGCTGCGCCTGGCCCGAGCGCGTGGCGGACCCCCTAAAACCCCCGCTCCCGCACGACCAAAGCACCGCCGTGCGCCTCCAGGCGCTGCGGCACGGCCTCCCGGTGCGCGCGCGCGTCGAGATGCCCACTGGCCCGCTCGGGGCCTTCTACATCGTGCGCCTCGTGGCCGGCAAGCCGCGCGCCAACGGGCTGATCCGCATCTCCGAAACCCTCCTCCACTCCCGCAACTAAGCTTTTCGCCCCATGAAAAACGTCCGCGTCGTCACCCGCAACGGCAGCCTGGTCCACCTGGGCTGCCGCTACGCGCACCACCGCCTCCTGGGGCACCCCGAGCGGAGCGTGCAGGTCGAGGTGCTCCCCGACGGCACCGCCCGCATCCTCGACACGCAAGGCCGCCTCATCTGCTACGCCAAGGGCCGGCGCCTGGCCCGCCGGCGCAAGGTTTGATGTCGCACGCGCCCCACCTCACCAACTTTCGCAGAGCCATGACCAGAAAAGAAGTCGAGATCAGTCGAGGCTACAACATTCTCTCGCACGCTACCGTGCTGGCAATGCTCAAGTTTTGCCGGCCCCGCGAAGACGAGCCGCAGACCAGCTTCCGCGAGTGGTACGAGGCACAGGATTTCGAGACAGGCTACCACGAGGCGCTGAAATACGCGGCTATCGGCCGGCGCTTCGGGCATCTCATCACGCTGCCCGAAAAAAGTGTCGCGCCCTTTGCCGCTTCCGGCTTCAGGAGAGTGGCCCTGCACCTCGACCCCGACCGCCTCGTCTCGTTTCAACGCCTTTTGCGCTTCGATTTCGCCAAGCTCTACGAACTGAGCCGGTCTCCCGAACCCGTCGTCAACGCCTTGCTGAGCACCCGCGAGTTGCTCCTGCCGGACGGGCAGCGCTTTTCGCTCCGAGCGCTACGCGAGGCCGAGCCGCAGCGCTTCAAGGCCCTCCTCGAAACGGCCTCTCTTAGCACACGCTGAAAAGCAAAACGGACAATTGTCCATCGACCAACCCGCCCCAAGGCCTTCAAAGGCCGATTCCTCTTTCGCCGTTACAATTCAAACTGCCATGACTAAACCCCACCGCACCGCCCTTCACAAACGTGCTCAGGAAGAAGACGGCCTCCTACCACAGCCCGTCGAAGCCTATGACTCCGAAGCCGATGAGATGATGCTTTTCTCTGGCGCTGAGGTGGCCCGCGCGCAGGAATTCGACCACGCCGAGAGCATCACCCGCGCCGCACGCTGCGTCATCCTCTGGCACATCAAAAACGAGCGTCTTTACCTCGCCCTGGGCTACTCCTCGTTCAGGGACTACACGCACAAAAAGCAGTACAGCTACAAGACCGCCCGGCGCTACGCCGAGATCGGCGAGCGATACAGCGCCTGGATGAAGGAGCTGCCAGAGGAGAGGACCATAACGCAGGTCATCCAGCTCATCTCCGAGAACGAAAAGATCCAGCGGGTCGAGTCGCTCGGCCCTACCAAGCAGCGCCTCCTCCTGAAAGAGGACAACGACTTGCTCGAAGAGATCGCCGAGACGGGCACGCTCACCGCGCGTGACGGCAGTGGAGCCGAGATCGCGCTTGAAGATCTCGTCGCGCTCAAGACTGAGGACCTGCGCGAGCGCCTCGAGGAGAAAGATAACGTCATCGAGGCGTACCGCCGCCGCCTCCACCAGTCCGAGGAGGACAAAAAGCTGCTTCAGAGCCAGATCGAGAGCGACGAGCAGGCCGTCGCGCGCGCCGAGGCCAGCCTGGCCCGCGCGCACGACCTCGAAGCCAAATACGCAGAGCGCGAGCGCTCCTACGACGAAAAGTTCAAGCAGCTCACCAAAGCGCGCGAGGCCGCCGGAAAACTGCGCCAGGCGTTTCTGGGCTATGGCCTGGAAGTTGGCTCGGAGGACCCGGACGCGCTCAAGGCGCTCGTGGCCGACACCATGGACGAGCTGGTGAGCATCATGCAGACGGCGCGCGCCGTCTACTGGTTTGCGCTCCTGCACGCGCCCGAGACGACCACGCCGGGCGGCTGGCACGGCACCGAGGCCGGCGGCGCCATCGACGCGCCCATGCCCAGCGGCGCCTCCGGCGGCGACGGCGCCCCGAAGCGCGCCGGCGGCTACGACCCGGACCGCATCATAGACCCCCACTCCGAGGCGGCTGACGTCTGGCGCGAGGTCTACGAAGAGATCGGCGAGGAGGCCGCCTACGCCGCCGCCTACGCTTTTATGGACGAGCAGGAGGCCGCCGAAGAGACCGAAGACCACACCCTCAGCCTCGGCGCCGACGGCGGCGCCCGCGCTGACGTCCTGCGCGAGCGCGGCTGGAGCGTCGAGCCGACGCTCGACGGCGAGGTCGTCCTGGCCCACGCCCGGCGCGGCCTCTCCACGCGCCCCGCCCCCACGCTCGACGCGGCGATGGACGCGGCCGAGGCGATGGACGACGCGAAGGTGCGGGGCCTGGTAGGCCGGAGGGATGGCGGCGATGAGTGACTACACCGTGCGCGACATGGAGCGCGTCATCGCACTCTACGAGCCGCCCCACCCCATGACCATCGACCAGGTGGAAGACCTCACCGGCGTCTCGCGCACCACGGCCTACCGCTGGCTCCGCTCGGCCGGCAAGCTGCGCACCCGCGAGGAGGCGCAGCAGCTGCGCCGCGAGCGCGAAGCCCGCGCCCGCCGCTGGCGCGTCGAGAGCGCCGTGAGGGCCTACATGCAGCCGGGCGCCACCTACGCCACCGTGGCCGAGGCGCTCGACATCAGCGAAGCCAGCGCCGGCATCCTCCTGCGCTCCGACTACGCCAAGGCCCTGATCCGCCGCCGCACCAACCAGCACGACACCAACCACTTCTACCAGAGACGATGAGCAAGTCACGCAGGCAAAAAGACCTCGCCACGATCCACATCGCCAAAAAGGAGCTGGGGCTGAGCGAGGGCGAGTACCGCGCCGCCATCTCGGGCGTGATGGACGAGCTGGGGATGCCCGCCCACACGTACGCCTCCTCGGCCAACCTCAGCGCGCGCGGGCGCGCGCTCCTCATCAAGGGCTTCCGCCGCGCGGGGTGGTCGCCCCGGCCCGAGCGTGACGAGCCGCCGCGCTACGCCGCCCACGGCCAGCGCGGCATGATCACGCCCAAGCAGGCTGGCCTGATCAAGCGCCTCGAAGACCAGCTCGGCTGGACGGCGGAGCCGCAGCGCCTCCTCGGCTTCGTCCGGCGCCAGCTCGGCTACGAGGCCGAGGGCGCCCTCTCGAAGGGCATCTCCATGCTCACGAGCGACGAGGCCTCCAAGGTCATCACCGGCCTGCAACGCCTCACAGGGGAGCGCCCCCATCCGCGCAGCCGGCGCACCGCCTCGCAGGAGTAGGATGCCTGCCGCGCCGCCTCGCCGCCTCTGCCCACCTCAGCGCCTCACGACGTAGTGCCCACAGACTGGACCCACGCTGTAGACATCGAAGCGCTCGCCGCCCGCGTGCGCGAGCTGCCCTGGGGGGCGCGCCGTGCCTACCAGGAGGACGTCGCGCGCGGCCTGGGCGTGACCTACCCCACGCTCCGCCGCGCCATCGCCCGGCACGCTGGCAAAGACCGCCAGGTCGAGCGCCAGCCAGACATCCCCGACCGCCTCGTCGAAACGCTCGCCACTGTGAAAGAGACCTACCGCCTCGTCACCAAAAAGGGCGACCCGCGCGAGCTGTCCACCGAGGCGGCCATCGGCATCATGGCGCGCGAGGGCGTCGAGGGCGCCGACGACTGGAGCACCAGCACCTACAACGCTGCGCTGCGCCGCACGGGCTACCGCACGCCCCAGGTGCGCCGCCGCATTGAGCCGGACCACGCCTGCCAGGAGATGCAGCTCGACTTCTCCCGCAGCAAACATTTCCAGATCATCGGCCCCACCGAGTGCGGTCTCGACTGGCGCCTCAAGGTGAGCGCGAAAGAGCTGCACTACAAAGACGGCGCGGTGAAGCTGCGCGCGTGGGTGTGCCAGCTCCTCGACTCGTACAGCCGCCTGCGCCTGGTGCGCTACTACCCGGCCACGGCCGAGAGCGGCATCCTGGGCGTGCGCTTCCTGGCCTGGTGCTGGGGCGCCGGCCCCGAGAGCGCCGAGGGCGCCACGGAGGGCCGCCACGCCATGACCGGCCACCTGCCCGAGATGCTGCGCACCGACCAGGGACCCTTTCGCAAGAGCCAGGAGGGCCGCACGCTCATCGAGCGCCTAAAGATGGACGCCCCCGAGACCGCGCCCGGCCACTCGGAGAGCCAAGGCAAGGTGGAGGCCGGCTTCCGCTCGCTCTGGCAGAGCTTCGAGGCGCAGCTCGTCACCCGCATCGTGCGCGAGCGCGGCGAGGGGGCCGTCATCACGCTCTCGGAGCTGAGCGCCGAGGCCACGCGCTACGCCGTCGAGCAGCACCACGAGACCCATCCGACGAAGCGCGCCTCGACGCGCGGCCAGCTCTACCAGCAGAGCACGCTGCGCCACCGCCCGCGCCGCTGCCCCACCGGCCTCCTCGACGTGGCCGCCCGCACCTGGGAGCGCAAGGCCGACAAGACGCGCCTCCTCTACATCGACTCTGTGCCCTACGAGGTGCCCGCCTACGCCGCCAGCCAGTGGGTGCGCATCCATAAAAATGTGAGCGGCGACCTCGTGGGCGAGCTGATCGACGGGTACCGCGCCGGCAAGCCCTTCACGGTCAAGCCTTACGATTTCGCCGCCGTGGACGACTTCTCGGGCCGTCCGCAGGTGTGGAGCCAGGAGCGCGCCCGCGCCGCCAAAGAGGAGGCCGCCGCCGCCCGCCTCGGCTACCAGGAGCAAAACGCCGTGCGCCCGCTCGTCCCGCGCGGCGAGCCGTTCGAGCCGGACACCCCCTTTGCCGAGGTCGCCCGCCGTGCCGCCGAGCCGGAGCGCCTCGCCCCCCTGGAGGCGCGCGCGCGCGTGGGCCGCGCCCTCACCGCCCTGGGCCTGCGCCCCGCCGACTACGCCGATGTCGTGGCCGAGCGCATCACCGCCCCCGTCACCGCCGCCGAGGCCGACGCCATCACCGCCACGCTCACGCAGGCCTACTACGAGTACCGCGCCGCCGCCGGATAGCCGGCCAAAAGAGCGGGCCGGGGCGCCTCTTCCCCGGCCCGCTCGCCTCACGAACCAAAACCCAAGCCGCCATGATCTCAAAAGACCACAGTCTGCTCAGCCATTTTGGCCTTTCTCATACCGCCGTCTTCTGGGATGAGATCCACGAGCGCTACGCCGAGCGCATCCGCTCGACCGTCCAGGGGCGCCGCCTCACCGCCGTGATCGGCCGCTTCGGCTCGGGGAAGAGCGTCCTGGTGCGCGAGGCGCTGCGCGACATGCGCGGCTGCCAGCTCGTCTACGTCTCCAACCCGGACAAGGAAAATCTGCGCATCGGCCAGGTTGCCAGCGCGCTCGTGGCCGGCCTCTCCAGCGAGGCCCCGCGCCGCGACATGATCGCCCGTACGACGCAGCTCGCCCGCCTCGTGGGCGAGCGCGTCGTGCGGCAGAAGCGCGAGGTCGCCCTCGTCATCGAGAACGCGCACCGCCTGCACGCCAACACGCTCCTCGCGCTCAAGGACCTGCGCGAGGCGGCCATCTACAAAGGCATCGTGCCGCTTTTCAGCGTCGTCCTCGTGGGGCAGGAGCCGCTCCTGAGCAAGATCGAGCGCTACGGCGAGGTGCGCTACCGGACCAAGCCCATCGAGCTGAGCGAGGCGCAGGGCTGGATGGACTACGCGCAGCGCCTCTCGTACCTCGACGCCGTCTATGGCGAGGCCATCGCGACCCCGACGCGTGAGCGCCTGGCCGCCATGCACGCCTCGCCCCTGGAGCTGGACCACGTCATCGAGGGCAAGCTCGAGCTGATGCGCGACGCCGGCATCCAGGTGATGGACGAGCGCAGCGTGCCCTTCACCATCCGCGAGCAGCGCGAGGCCTTTGGCCTCTCGCAGACCGACCTCGAAAAGCGCACCGGCCAGCACGGCGGGCGCATCCCGCGCTCGACCATCAGTGACGTTGAGCACGGCCGCAACGCCGACCCCGAACTCAAACGGCGCCTCCAGGCCGCCCTCCGCCAGGTCGCCGAGGAGCGCAAAAACGGCGCCCTCGCAGCCTGATCGCCCCCCAACCACTAATCCTCCCCCGCTATGGAAACCGCCGACGCTTACACCATCAAAACGCGCGCCGACCTCGAAGACGCTCTGCGCGACCTCTCCGATCTCAACGCCAAGCTGCGCCTTCAGCAGGCGGAGCGCGAGATGGCCGTCCGCAGGGTCGCACGCCCCTACGATCAGACCATCGAGGTGCTCGAAGAGGACATCCGTGAGATCGAGGAGACGACCACGGCCTACGCCCGCGCCCACCGCGACGAGCTGCTCGAAGGCTCGGATGGGAAGACCGCCATGCTGCGGTCCGGCACCATCGAGTACCGCCAGGGCCGCGAGCACGTGGTCCTTACGCAAGAGGAAGATGCGGTCATCCTGCGCCTCAAAGGCCTTGGGCTGCACAGCTTCGTGAGGAAAAAGGAGTCGCTCGATAAGCGCGAGATCCGTCGCCGATGGGAGGAGGCCCAGAACGTCGCCGGCCTGCTCCTGGAGCGCGCAGCAGACACCATCACCATCAACCCCGCCTGAGGAGGCCCGCCATGAGCACCGACAAAGAGATGATCCTGAGCCACCTCCAGGGCGGCGAGCCGATCACCGACAAGGAGTGCTTCGACACGTACGGCATCCGCCGCCTGGCCGCGCGCATCTACGACCTGCGCAAAGACGGCCACGCCATCGCCAGCCGCACCATCGCGGTGCCCAAGCGCGGCGGCAAGACCGCCCAGGTCAAGCAGTACTTCCTCGCCGACGGCCCAGCCGCGCAGCAGATGCCCTTCTCCAGCCTCAAAACCAATGATCGCTTCCGCTTCCGCGGAGGCCTCTGGGAGAAGCTGCGCGGCGACGTGGCCTCGAAGATCGAAGGGCCGGGGCCGGCCGTCGCGCGCTTCCGCCAGACCGTCACCGTCGAACGACTTGCCTAACACCAACCCACACCACGATACCATGTCTGAACGACGCAATTTTTTCAAGCGCTTCCTCTCATGGCTCACCGGCGGCTTCCTCTTTGGCCGCCCTGCCCCGAAGCCAGAGCCGAAGCCAGAGCCTAAGCCGCAGCCGGACGCCTTACGCGCTGAGGACTTCGCGGCGGCTCCGGCTCAGCCGCTGGCCGGGCGCTGGTTCTCCAGTGGCGAGGGGCGCGTCTCGCACATGAGCGAGGCGGCGGGCGTCTTCGAGGGGCGCTGCTGGTCGGGCGGCCCCTACGCGCTCACCTACGCGCTCGAAGCCCCCGTGCGCCTCGAAAACCACCACTCCATCGCCTTCGACTACCTGTGGCAAAACCGCGCCGGGGCGCGCTGGAGCGGGAACGAGGAGATGGTCGTCCTCGGCGCCGATGGCGCCGAGGTCGCCCGCGCCCAGATCGGCCCGACCGGGGCGGGCGTATGGACGCGTGCGCTCGTGTACGTAGGATATGGCGTCGAGGTGGCGGGCGTGCGGATCGAGAAGGCCGACCCGGACGGGTCTATATCCCGCCAGATGGACCTGCGTCTTCGGGAGGCACGCCTGGCCGAGGCCGGCCCCGTGGACGCGGCGCTGGCCTCGGCGGCGCAACGCGGCGACGGGGTGCTCGTCACGTCCGAGACCGTGCCCGAGGTGCCGGTGCCGCTCCAGCTAGCCCAGGGGCTACGCCTGATGGTGGAGGGCGTGCCGGCGCTGTGGCCCCTCCGCGAAACCCGCACGGCCGTCACGAACCCGCATCCCGAGGAGCCGGACCCGACGCCAAAAACCTTCGCGCGCATCTCGCTCAGCCGCGAGGTCGTGCCTGAGCTTTTCGGCACGAAAACGCACGAGGACCTGAACCGCTTTTACGCCGCCGTTCAGGATGGCGACCGCGTGCGCCACCTTCCAGGGCGGCGCTACCTCCTGGACCGCGCCGAGCGTTTGCGGCTGCCTATAACACCTGGCGGCGCGGCGGTGGACTTCGGCGTAGGCACTGAGGCCGTGCGCTTCGTGCAAGGCGCCGAGCGACGGTCGAGCTTGCTCGAAGCGCACGGCCGCGCCCTGCTTCACGTGACGGGCGGCCACCCCTTTGGCGACTACCCCAGCGCACTTTCATTTCGTGAGGGGAGGACAGAAGTGGATCATTACGGGCGCGTGTGCCTCACGGACAGCCGCATAGGCTATCGCTTTGAAGTCCACGCTGCCGAGGCGGGCGTTATCCATCTCAGGAGCGCGCCGGATGCGCACACGGGCGAGGTGATCGGCCACACCTGGAGCGTGCACGCTGGCCAGAATCAGCTTTTCGTAGAGACGGATTACCACGCCGGGCTGCTCTGGCTCGAAGCCGAAGTGCCCGTCACGAGCGCGCGCGCGTGGAACGTCAACGACTACGATAAAGGTGAGGCTCTCGAAGAAGGTATCATAATCATGGACGCGACCGTCATCCTCGACGACTGGGCTGCTGACGCCGTGGGCGGCGATGCCTACACCATCCACCACCCAGAAGGGCGTGCCCTCGTGCGCGCCGTACGCTCAAACGCCTGCAAGCGCCAGGCGGTGAGCGTCTCGAAAGCCGCGTTCGTGCGCGACGAAGACGGGATCTATCATGGAGCCGCGCGCAGCGGGGGGGATGTAGAGGACCTTTGGGGCGGGAAGATCAAGCGCTACGAGCTGATCCGCCCTCGCATCGGCGCGGTCGGCAACTGGTCGGTCACGGCCAACAATGGCGTTGACGAACTGCTCATCGTCGGGGCGCGCGAGCTGGACGTGCCCAACGACCCGGACGATCCCAAAAATGGCTTCATCATCGCCAACGTGCGCGTGCGGGGCGACCTTATCGACTGCCGCAGTCGCGTGGGGGGGTTCCTCCTCAAGGGGAAGGACATCCACATGCGCATCTGCGAGGGCACCCGCTTGGAGCACCACCAGGAGGGCACCTCCAAGCTCTCGCTGTACACCTCGCGCCTCTACAAGCCCATCGAACGCAACACGCGCGCAGGCACTATCGAAATCGAGGCGTGGGCGTGGGGCGAGCGCTCGGCTCCCAGCGAGATCGATGACCCGCGCGTGGAGGTGCTCTACATGAAAGAGGAGCCTCAGCCCAGGGACCGCCTCCTGGCAGGGCCTTTCAGCGTCCGCTTTCCAGAATCGTTCGGACCCGCGGACGCGGACCCGCGCGCGCACGAGAGCATGAACGCCGGCCCCGGCGTCGTGATGAACAACCTCGCCGGCGGCATCCTGGCCGAGGGCGGCGCACTCACGCCCGGCACGGTGCTCTACGCCCGCGCCCGTGCCCTGCACCGCACGGCGCACCCGCAGAGCGCCCTCACGCCCACCGCGTGGTCCGCCTGGGATCACGGCTCCGACCGCGCGGGCTGGGCGCGCATCGAGGTGAGCGAAGGCAAAAACGCCGCTGAGGTGATGCTGCTCGGCTTTTTTGGCGAGCAGCACCTCTACCAGGCTTTCGAGGTAGAGGTGCACTTCCCAGGGGAGGATTCGCGCCGGTACCGAATGGTGCCTACCACGTCGATGCTCGCCACCGAGGTGCGCGCCGCCGTGCGCGTCTGGGTGCTCTCCCGCGAGCGGGTCACGCACAACCGCACCACGCTGCGCGGCTGGCCCCAGACGCTCGACCCCTTGTCCTGACGCCCCTCGCCACCACCGCTCAGCTATGGACTCCGACCGTTTCCAGAACGCGTTTTTCGTGCTCGCCCTCGTGAGCGCGCTCCTGATCATGATCTACCTCTCCTGACATGAAAAAAGCTCTCCGCTACGCCGGCCTCGGCCTCCTGGGGCTGACCGCGGGCGTCCTCATAGGAGGCTGCCTCATGATCGAGGTCGCCTACCAGCTCACGGGCGTCACGCGCCGTCCACCGCCCCCACCTAAAGCGCCGGAGGGATCATGAGCCACCTCATCGCCTGGGACATCGAGACGTGCCCGCAGCCCTCGGGGGAGATGACGCGGCAGCAGACCGCGCGCTACGAGAAGGAGCTTCGTCGCCAGCTCGGCCGCAGCCCCGAGATGGACGAGCAGGACGCCTCCCGCCTCGTGCGCAGCGTGCACCCGATGCTGTGCTGGATCTGCTGCATCAGCGTGTGCCGCTACGACGCAGAGCGCGAGGACATGCGCCCCGCGCACTCCTATACCGCTTTCACGCCTGCCGAGGAGGCCGCGATGCTCGGGCGCTTCTGGACCGACATCCAGAAGCTGCCCGGCATGGTCACCTGGGTCACATTCAATGGCAAACGCTTCGACGTCCCTATCCTGCGCGCGCGCACGCTTGCGGGCGGGATGCGTCTGGGCCGCCGCGACATCCTCTCCACGCACCGCTACCGCCACAAGCCGCACGCCGACCTCTACTGCGCCTTCGACCGCATGAGCCTGGCCGACGTGTGCGACCTCCTGGACGTGCCCACGCCGAAGGGCCAGATGGAAGGCTCCGCGGTGTGGCCCGCCGTCCAGGCAGGGCGCTACGACGAGGTCATCCGCTACTGCGAGGGCGACGTCCAGGCCACGCTGGGGTGCTACCTCAAGGCGCACACCGCGCTCGTGGAGGGGTAAAATGAATTGTAACGATTGACCCTTTGGGTTATTTTATGCTTGACATCTGCAACCCAAGGCGAAAACTGCTGGAAGCAGCCAAAGCCGTCGAACGCCAGAAATGGGCAGAAGCTGAGCACATCATTAGAAAAGCGACTGAACGCCAGAAAAAGGAAAATGCCGCACGAATGCTGGGGGACGTACAACGGATGGCCGCTCACCCGCGAAGAGCAAATAGCACAGAGGTTGACATGAGCAACGTAGACACCAGCGCCCCAGAAAGCCAAGAACGCTCGCGCTCTTCGTCGGCGTGCAGCGGCGGGTTATGCGTACTGCGAGAACGCGGGTACCGCCACTATGGACAGCCCGCTCGACGTTCCGGCGATCTGTGGCAGCGGCGGCTTCCGTCGGGCTGCTACGTGGACGTGTACCACTACCCCGAGCGCAGCTTTGCCGACCGCCAGCACCCCATCGTGGAGATGTTCACCGTCGTCGGCTCGTGGCAGTGCTCGGCGCTGCCTACTGTTGTGTGGTGCGAGATGTCGCTCTACAACCTCACGACGGAGCAGCTCACGCAGCACATCGAGGCGATGGAGGAGGCAGTAGATGAGACGTTCCAGCGGCTCCGAGGGGAGTACGCATAACGGTCAGCCATCACCGGCGCGAAGCGTCCGCGTGCATGGCGTTGTTATGTGCCGTGAACGCATGTGGTTTCACAACTGCTTCACAAGTTCTATTGAAACCATTTGCGTTCAATGCACTATAATGGAGTGAACAGAGGGCGCAAAAGCCTTCGCATCTCAAACTCAACTGGACGAAAAAATGGCTCACTACCGCATCATCGCCAACGGCACGGACATGGGCACCTACGCAGGCAGCGACGAAGAAGCTGCGCTGGACGCCTACGCGCAGGACGCTGGCTACGCTGACTACGACGACCTTCTTGAGGAGGTGCAGGGCAGCAGTCGGGGTGAAGTCGAGGTCCGGGAGGCCACGCAAGAGGAGATTGACCACCCGGACGTATGATCACACTCGAAACTTTAGAGCGCGCCGCCCGGAGGGGTCTGCTGAACCTCTCCGGGCTGTCGCGTGCGCTGGGGCTGGGGCGCTCGAACTTGCGCCTGCGCATCCGCCGCGAGGGTCCCGAGATCACCGAGGTCGAGGCCGAGCGCATCCGCGAGGAGCTGGCGCGCGACGGCATCAAGCTCGAAGGCACATAACTACCGATGTGCGGCATGACCACCCGTTTTCCCAAACCCGTGACACTTCGCCAAGCGAAACGGGAGCGCTACGGCGACGCCCTCATGCGCGTGCGCCAGCGCATCCGCGACGCCGGTCTCACGCAGGAGGAGGTCGCCCAGGCGGTGGCCGCGCAGGGCGCGTGCGGCCTCAGCATGGCGCGTAAAGTGCTGAGCGGGCGGCGCGTATCTGAGCGGGTGCTTCGCTGGTGCAGCGGGGCGGAGCGGCATCTACGACGCAGGCGCGGCGTGCCCGAATGGCTTTAAATGCTCACATACGAGCAGCTTTTTCCGAGCAGTCTTGATCCTGGACGCAGGCCGCACGAGTTTTGATGCTCCAAAGGATGACCGCGTCGTAATCCATGCCTCTCATCAACGCATGAAGTGTCCTAAGTGTGCCTCAAAAGGCCCTTCACGAGACGAGCATGCCGGCGCCGTCACGAATATCGGGGGCAAACGCAAATACGACCGCTTCAATATCCGCCGCTACGAGTGCGAGGATTGTGGCTACGCCTTCAAGACCATAGAGCAGCCCTGGGCACCCATCGCACGTCGCGTGCCCTTGCCCCAGGCAAAGTCTCGATCCCGATCATCTTCGCGCCATGCCGGCAAATAGAAAACGCTACCGCGCGTACGCCGACGATCTACAGGCGCTCATCGCCTCACTGTCCACCCCTGAGCGCCTCCGCACGCTCGAAGCTAAAGTGCTCGATCTCCTCCAGCGCCGCGGGATCACATTCACCGACTTCGACGGAGGCGAGGCCCTCCGCCTCACACGCACGCTGCGCGAGCTGCTGGGCCGAGAGCTGGCACCCTTTGCCGACGAGCTGCTCCACTCCTACCGCAGTACGCTGGAGGTCGTCAACGAGCACTACTCCGACCTCGGCACGGACGCCCGACCCGAGATGGCGCAGGTGCGCGCGCTCGAAGAGGCGTCGCGCCAGGAGCTGGGCCGCTATCGCGAAAGCACCGTGCAGTCCATCGAACGCGCCGTGCGCGAGGGCGCCCGCCAGGGCGAGACTTGGCGCGAGCTAGCTGACCGCATCCGCCCGGCCTCAAAAAAAGCCGCCTTCTACGCCGAGACGCTGGCCAAGACGCAGATTAAAGCCGTCGGTCGCACCGCCAAGACCGAGAAGGCGCGCCAGGCCCAGGCCTTCATGATGGAGTACGTAGGCGTCGTGCGCTCCACTACCCGCCCCTTCTGTCACGCGCACGTAGGCCAGACTCTGCACCTCGACGACATCCGCCGCCTGAGAAATGGCAACCGCGAGCCGGTCATCACCTACTGTGGCGGGTGGAACTGCATCCACGACTGGGAGCCGGACCCCTTCGCCGGCACTAGCCGCACGACTGAGCTGCGCGAGATCAACGATGGCGGCCGGGTGGTCCGCTTGGCAGGAGGAGACGCTGCCGTCCGCGAATACGGGCGAGCGAAAGGCGCCAACGCCCGCGCTCGCCAAGCCAAATAATCTCCAAGGCGTGCGCATTTTTTCCACTTCACACCGCACGGATTTTCACCCTCGATCTCCTATTGTAACGCGCTCCGTTACACCGTTGTGAGGGTAAGTTTGTCGCAGGTCGAGTTTTAATTTGTCTCACCCCCCCACACAGGTAGCGGTCCTTGAACTTGTAGTTCGACCGGGCGAAGTACGAGAGGAAGCGGTAGCTCGTCTCTTCGGACGTGCCGTCGGTGATCTCGGCCGCGCTGTCGATCTGCGTGAAGTCGTCGTTGGGGAAGTCGCGCCCCTCGACGAAGTTGCGGTTGATCTTGGCCGACTGGAAGCTCGTCCCCGCCGTCAGCTCCACGTCGTGCCGCTCAGCGAAGTCTTCGGTGTAGGTGAAGAAGGTGTTCGTGGTGTAGTTGAGGACGCGGTCGAAGCTGTTGAAGCCGAGGCCGCTGGCCGCGCCCGTGTTCCGCGCCACCTGGCTGTTGAAGTACTGGTCCTCGTTCTGGTCCAGGAGGTCGAGGCCGAACTCGGTGCGCAGGCGCAGGCTCGGCAGGATTTGTGCGGCAGCAAAGGCGTTCCCCAGGCTGCGGATGATCTTCGTGTCGTAGCGGACGTTGTCGCGGTAGAGGATGCTGTTGAAGTAGAGCGTGCGGTCGTTGAGGTCGTCGGTGAACTGAAGGCTGCCGTTTTCGAGCGCGGCCTCGTCCGGGGTGTAGACGGGGTTGATGGGCATCTGCGCCACGAGCTGCACGGGCGTGGCGAAGCCGTTGTCGTTCGAGACACGCTCGTTGTAGGTCTGCCCCAGACTCAGCTTCCCGCCGATCTGAAGCCAGTCGTTGATGTCCTGGTCCACGTTGACGCGGCCGGTGATGCGCCGGAACGCATTGCCAATGAGGATGCCTTCCTCGTCGAGGTAGGAGCCGGAGAGGTAGAACCGCGTGTTCTCGTCGCCGCCGTTGGCGCTGACGTCGAGGTTCATGCCCAGGGCGCTCTCGTTGAACGCCTCGTCCTGCCAGTCCACGTCGATCTCGCCGCTGCGCCAGTCCGTCCCGTAGGAGTAAAAGTCGAACGTGTCCTCGACGTAGGCCACGTAGTCGAAGCCGGGGTCGAGGCGGCTGGAGTTCTCGGCCGCTTCGAGGAAGAGGTCCACGTACTCCTGGGCGTCGAGGAACTCGACCTTGTTCGTCGGCGCGGCGGAGGAGAGCTGGTAGTTCACGTTGAAGCGCGTGCCGCCGGCCTGCGTGCCGTTCTTCGTGGTGATGAGGACGACGCCATTGGAGCCGCGCGCGCCGTAGATGGCCGCCGCCGCCGCGTCCTTGAGGATTTCGATGGACTCGACGTCGTTGAAGTTGATGTCGGCCAGCGGGTCGGTGGCCGCGCCGTTGGAGGAGAGGTCCGAGGTGGTGATGGGGATGCCGTCGATGACGTAGAGCGGCTCGGTGTCGGCCGAGAGCGAGGCGATCCCGCGCACCTGCACGCTGATCCCCTGCCCGAGCTTGCCGTTATTCTGCTGCACCACCACGCCGGCGGCGCGCCCCTGCAGCGCCTCCTCCACGCTCGTCACCGGCAGGTTCTCGATGTCCTCGGCCGAGATGCGCGCGATGTTGCCCGTGACGTCCTTCTGGATCTGCGAGCCGTAGCCCACGACGACGACCTCGTCGAGCGCGCGGAAGTCCGGATCGAGCGTCACGTCAACCTGCGTGCGCCCCTCGATGGGCACCTCCTGCGTCACGAAACCGACGTAGGAGAACACGAGCGTGCCCTCGGCGGCGGGGACGCTGATCTCGTACTCGCCTTCCGCCCCCGTCGCCGTGCCAATGTTCGTGCCTTCGAGCACGACCGAGGCGCCCGGCAGCGGCGTGGCGTCCTCACCCGAGCGCACCGTCCCAGTGATGGTGACGTCTTGGGCGTGCGCGGTGATCGGGAGGCTAAGGAAGAGAACGACGCTTGCCAGCGTCAGCGCGATGCGGTTCGTCATGGTCGCTCAGGGGTTGCGGAGGGTGGGGCGCCGTACGGACATCGGCAGCGAAGCACGTGCGAGGCTGGCTTGGATGGAGACCGGCAGGATGGTACAGCAGCAAACCCTACGATAGACACAAGTTACCATATTGTAAAGCCGGTTCAGGCACGAATACAGACGGTTCATCGCCAAAAACCGCTTCCAAGACGAGGCGCCGTCCGCTCGGCTCGCGTCCTGCGATGGGCAACGGCATTTCGCAGGGCGGGGGCCTCTCCGCTCACAGCACGGGTAGAGACACGATATATCATATCGTGTCCTACGCCAGAACCTCTGCTTTCCAGACCGAATGACGGAAGGGCCGCCCCGCCAGGGAGCAGCCCTCTCGCTCAGATGCCGATCAGCCTGCCGGACGTGCTTGCCGCGCAGGCGTCTGAGTCACTTCTTTTTCTTCCGCTTGCCTTTCTTCTTCGGCTTCTTCTTGCTCTGGCGCGCGTTGAGGAGTTCGACGGCCTCTTCCATCGTGACGGACTCTATCGTCATGTCATCGGTAAGGGAGGCGTTCGTCTTAGCGTGCTTGACGTAGGGGCCGTAGCGGCCCTTCCACACCTCGACGTCCTTGCCCGTCTCCGGGTGCTCACCGATGACGCGCTGCGGCTTCCGCTTGGCCTCTTTCTCGTTGATGAGTTCGAGCGCGCGCTCCAGCGTCACGGTGAGCACGTCATCCGTCTTCTTTAAGGAGGCGAAGGTGCCGCCGTGCTGCGCGTACGGCCCGTAGCGCCCGATGTGCGCCTTAATGGGCTTCCCCGTCTCGGGGTGCTCGCCGAGCGTGCGCGGGAGGTTGATGATCTGCAGGCCGAGGTCGAAGTCCACGTCCTGCGGCTCAATGCCCGGCGGCAGGCTCACGCGCTTGGGCTTACCCTTCTGCTCGTCGTCGCCGAGCTGCATGTACGGGCCGTAGGGACCCGTCTTCAGGAGCACGGGCATGTCGGCCTCGGGGTGGATGCCGAGGACTTCGTCGGCGCGGTTGCTCGTTTCGAGGAGGTTGCGCAAAAGCTCTTCGGTCGTGTCGCCGGGGAAGAGGTCTTCGGGCAGGGAGGCCGTGGCCGTCTCTCCGTTCTGCGCGTTTTCAAGCGGCCCCTCGACGTACGGGCCGTACTTGCCCACGCGCACGACGTAGTCGCCCCACTTGTCGAAGGCGATCTCCGAGACCGCCTTCGGGTCGATCTCTTCCAGACCCTCGTCCACGCGGCGCGCGATGCCGCCCTCGCCCCGGTAGAAGCTCTCCAGGTACGGCGTGGACTGCACCGCGCCCGTGGCGATGTCGTCCAGGATCTGCTCCATGTCCGCCGTGAAGCCCGTGTCCACGAGCTGCTCGAACTGCTTTTCGAGGAGATTATTCGTGGCGAAGGCCGTGAAGGTGGGGACGAGCTGCTTGCCGTTTTTCTTGACGTAGCCGCGCCGCTGAATCGTGTCGATGATCGAGGCGTACGTCGAGGGCCGGCCGATGCCTTCCTCTTCGAGCATCTTGACGAGTGAGGCCTCGGTGTAGCGCGAGGGCGCCTTCGTCTCGTGCCCGTCGGCGCTGACGGAGCGGCAGTCGGGCGTGTCGCCTTGGGCCATCGCGGGGAGCGGGCGCTCGCGGTCTTCGAGGTCGGCCTCGGGGTCGTCCGCGCCCTCGACGTAGGCGCGGAAAAAGCCCGGAAACAAGACCTCTTTACCGGACGCGCGGAAGCGGGCCGTCTCGCCCTCCGGGGTCTCCACGTCGATGTAGACGCTCGTGAAGCGAAGCCGCGCCTCGGCCATCTGCGTGGCGACGGTGCGCTTCCAGATCAGGTCGTAGAGCCGGGCCTCGTCCCCGCGCAGGCCGATCTCCTTTTGCGTCTTCATGCCCGTGCCCGCCGGACGGATGGCCTCGTGCGCCTCCTGCGCGTTCTTTGACTTGCTGGCGAACTGGCGCGGCTTGGGCGAGAGGTAGTCCTTGCCGTAGCGGCTCTCGACGGTGCGGCGCGCGGCGGAGATGGCCTCTTTGGAGAGGTTCGTCGAGTCCGTGCGCATGTAGGTGATGTGGCCGTTCTCGTAGAGCTTCTGCGCCACCTGCATGGTGCGCCGCGCCGTGAAGCCGAGCTTGCGCCCCGCCTCCTGCTGCAAGCTCGACGTGATGAACGGCGGATACGGCGAGCGCGTGCGCTCCCGGCTCTCGACGCCGGCCACGCGCCACGTCTTGCCGGGCAGCACGTCGGCAAGCTCGCGCGCGCGTTCTTCGCTCAGGAGGAGGACGTCTTTGCCCTCAACGGTGCCTTCTTTTAGGCGACCCGTCTCATCGTCGAAGTCGCGCCCGGCGGCCAGGCGCACGCCGCCGAGGTGCGTCATCTGCGCCTCGAAGGGCTGCTTCTTTTGCGCCATCTGCGCCGTGAGGTCCCAGTATTCGGCCGGGACGAAGCGGATGCGCTCTTTCTCGCGCAGGACCAAAATCCGCACGGCCACGCTTTGCACGCGGCCGGCCGAGAGCTTCGGCGCGATCTTTTTCCAGAGGAGCGGCGAGATCGAATACCCCACGAGCCGGTCAAGGATGCGGCGCGTCTCCTGCGCGCTCACAAGGTCCTCATCAATCTGGCGCGTGTTGTCGAGCGCGTTCTGGATGGCCTCGCGCGTAATCTCGTGGAAGACCATGCGGCGCACGGGCACCTTCGGCTCCAGGACGTTGATGAGGTGCCAGCCGATGGACTCGCCCTCGCGGTCCTCGTCCGTGGCGATGTAGAGTTCGTCGGCGTTTTTGAGCGCTTTCTTTAGCTCTGAGACGACCTGCTTCTTCTTCGAGGAGACGACGTAGATCGGCTCGAAGCCTCCTTCGACGTTGACGCCCAGGCGCGCCCACGCCTTGTCCTTGAGCGCTTTGGGGATCTCCGCAGCCGAGGCGGGCAGGTCGCGCACGTGGCCCATCGAGGCCTCGATCTGGTACTCGCCCTTGGGCAGGAAATTGCGGATGGTACGCGCTTTGGTGGGCGATTCGACGACGACAAGTCGCGTCATGGCGGCACAGGAAACTTGGCAAACGATGGCGAACGCACGACGCGCCGACCGGGCGCGCCGCTCCGGCCTCGCGCCTCGAAAGAAGCCGCCATCCGGAGCCGAGTATGCACGCTCGACGCGCCGCTTCCGTTCCGCATAAGCCGTCTGCGCCCTTACCACCTGCGCCCGCCCGGATGACGCCAAGCTCGTCACGGATGTGACGCGGCGTAACGGATGTAATAGCCTTACGGATGGCGAATCTGTCCCGCCCGGCGGCGGTTGGGGTTGCCAGCCTTCGGCGGAGACGACCCGCCGATCACCCGTTCTTCCTTCTTTCTGTACTATGGAAACAAGCTATGAACGCCCCCCACCCCGCGAGCCGACCTCGCAAGCTTTCCCTCTTCGCCTTCGTGCTAACCGGCGCCCTCTTTCTCGTCGCCTGCGCCAACGACGAACCCATCGTTGACGGCGACAACGACGACGGCGACACGGTCCCTGCCGCCACCGTCGAGATCAGCTCGACGGGCGCGCCGGGGAGCGACGGCGTCAGCGGCGCGGTCACGATCACGCAGGAGGGCGACAACGCGCTGAACCTGAGCGGCACCTTGAGCGGCCTTTCCGAAGGCGAGCACGGCTTCCACCTCCACGCCGAAGGCTCCTGCGAAGAAGCCGACAGCGACGACGACGGCGAAATGGAGCCGGCCGGCGCCGCCGGCCCCCACTACGACGCCGACCCCGGCGCCGACAGCCTCCACGCCGGCCCGACCGACACGCCCGAGGAGCGCCACTTCGGCGACTTCGGCAACGTCACCGCCAACGCGGACGGCGAGGCTTCCATCGACATCAACGTGGACCGCCCCGAAGGCATCAGCTTCGACACCGACGTCGTGGGCCGCGCCCTTATCGTGCACGAGGGCGAGGACGACTTGGAGAGCGACCCCGGCGGAAACTCCGGCACGCGCTTCGGCTGCGGCGTGATCTCTTCGAACTGACCGGCGGCCTTTCGGCAAGCGCGCCGCTTTCCGCTCGCGTCCTGCATTCTTGCGTCTTGCATTGGGAAAAGCCTCCGCCCGTTCGATAGGCGGAGGCTTTTCGTCTAGAGACGGCGGCTTGGTGCAAAGCGAATGCCTTCTTCGTCAAACGAACGCATTCTCGCCCGTCACGTCCTGCCCGATGACGAGCGTGTGCACCTCGTGCGTGCCCTCGTAGGTGACGACGGATTCGAGGTTCATCATGTGGCGCATCACGGGGAACATGCCCAGGACGCCGTTCCCGCCGAGGATCTGCCGCGCCGAGCGGGCCACCTCCAGCGCCATCTGGCAGTTGTTGCGCTTGGCCAAGGAGACCTGCTGCGGGCGCATGGCGCCTTCGTCTTTGAGCCGGCCCAGGCGCCAGTTCAAAAGCTGCGCCTTGGTGATCTCCTGCACCATGTCGGCCAGGCGCTCCTGGATGAGCTGGAAGCGGCCGATGGGTTGGTCAAACTGATGGCGATTTTTGGCGTGCTGCAGGGCGGCGTCGTAGCACGCCATGGCCGCGCCCGTGACGCCCCAGGCGATGCCGTAGCGCGCCTGCGTCAGGCACGAGAGCGGGCCGCCGAGGCCCTTCGCGTCGGGCAATCGGTTTTCGGCGGGGATGCGCACGTCGTCCAGAATGACCTCGGAGGTGATGGCCGCGCGCAGGCTCCACTTGTCCATGATCCGCGGCGTGGAGACGCCCTCGCGGTCGAGTTCGACTAAGAAGCCGCCGATGGTGCCGTCATCGTCTTTGGCCCAGATCACGCCGAGATCGCCCTCGGAGGCGTTCGTGGCCCAGCGCTTGTGGCCGCTGATGACGTATTCGCCGTCGTCGCGGCGCGCGCGCGTTTCCATGCCGCCGGGGTTCGAGCCGTGGTGCGGCTCCGTCAATCCGAAGCAGCCGATCTTTTCGCCCTTACCGAGGGCGGGGAGCCACTTTTTCTTCTGCTCCTCGGAGCCGTAGCGGTAGATGGGGTACATCACCAAAGACCCCTGCACGGAGCAGAACGAGCGCAGGCCCGAGTCGCCGCGCTCCAGCTCCTGCATCATCAGCCCGTAGACGACGTTCGAGTGCCCGCCGCCGCCGTATTCTTCGGGCAGGTGCGGGCCGAGGACGCCCAGCGCGGCGATCTCAGGGATGAGGTCTTTCGGGAACGTCATCGCCTGCGCGTGCTCCTCGATCACGGGCAGGAAGCGCTCGGTGACGAAAGAGCGTACCTCGTCGCGGATGGCTTTTTCTTCATCCGTGAGCAAGTCGTCGAGGGCGTAGTAGTCCAGGCCCTGGAAGGCGGCGGGGTCGTACGTGCGGTACTCGGCGGGCGTGACGCCGTTTTGCTGCGTGTTCTTCTGATCGGCTGGCTGGCTCGGGAGCGTGGTCGGGTCAGGCATGGCGGGGTGGCAGGAATCGGATGGGCGGCGCCGGGGCGTGCTTCTCAGAACTGAAACGAAAGACGGGCCGGCGTGTTCGTAGCCCGCACTGCCGCCCCGGTCTCTCCTCCCTGAATCTATCCTTCCTTCTGCGATGACGACGCCGATGCCGCGCCTCCGCACGCTGGCCTTCTGCCTCTTCCTTATGCTGATGGGCGCCGTGCCGGACGCGGCGCAGGCGCAGGCGCTCGGCCCGCGCTACGGCTTCGGCCTCAACGGGTTGGTGAGCACCGAGGACGGCTTCGGGATCGGGGTGCGCGGGCGCGTCTCCGCCCCCATCAACGCCGACTTCTCCGTAGCCGTGGACCTCGGGCTGACGGGCTTTATCCTGGGCGGGACGGACGAGGCCGTATCCATTTTCGACCCGCAGCTTTCGGCCATCGTGAACCTGCCTTTGCGCGGGAATCAGCTTACCTACGTCTTGGGCGGCGTGGGCGCGCACGTGCCCGTCTCCCAAGCCGACAAGTCCGAGGCCGGCCCGATGGTGCACCTCGGCCTCGGCCGCGTGCAGACGCTTACGGACACCTCCATCTTTTACGAGATTGACCCGGCGCTCCTCATTGGCGGGAGCAGCGTGGACTTGCTCGTGCCTGTGCGCATCGGCATTATTTTCTGATCTTTCGGCGATGGACGATAGGCGACGCGCGGCGGCGAACCTGCGCCTGGAACAGCCGTTCCGTTATATGACCCACGTTGCGACTCACGCTCTCCTCTCGCTCACCGCACCATGCCCCGCCCGAAAACCTTTGATCCCGACGCCGTGCTCGACAGGGCCGCTGAGGTCTTTCGCGCGAACGGGTACGAAGCGACCTCCGTGCAGGACCTCGTCGAGCGGCTCGGCCTGAGCCGCAGCAGCCTCTACGCCACCTTTGGCGATAAGCACGCGCTCTACCTCGCGGCGCTCGACCGCTACCGCTCCGCCGGCCTACGCGCGCTCCTGACGACGTTGCGCCGCGACGGCCCCGCCCTCGACCACATCCGAGGCGTGTTCGAAAGCGTGGTCGAGGAATCGCTCGGTGACCGCCACGGCTGCCTCATGACGAACGCCACTGTCGAGCGTGCCCCCTGTGACACCGAGACGGACCGGCGCGCGACGGAGAGCTTCCGCGCCATCCGCGAGGCGTTCGCCGAGGCCGTCGCTCGCGCGCAGGAGCAGGGCACCCTCCCGGCCGCGCGCGACGCCGCGCGCCTCGGCTGCTTCCTGGCGAACGCGTACTACGGCCTGCGCGTGGCGGCCAAGACGCGGCCCGACCGCACCACGCTCGACGCCATCGTCGCCGAAACGCTCAGCGCGCTGCACTGACTTTTTTTGCATCTAATTGGAACAACCGTTCCTAAATGTGATTGAGTAACGGAACGTTCAGTACAAAACGCTTTCCTCACCTAACCTGACGACTTGGTCATGAAAACGCTAACCGGAAAAGTAGCGCTCGTCACCGGCGGCAGCCGCGGCATCGGTGCGGCCACGGCGAAGCGGCTCGCGCGCGAAGGCGCCGCCGTCGCCCTCTCCTACAACACCTCCGCCGAGGCGGCCGAAAGCGTCGTCGCGGCCATCCGCGCGGGAGGCGGCGACGCCGAGGCGTTCCAGGCCGACGCCGCCTTGCCCGAGGCCGTAGGCGCGCTCGTGGATGCCGTGGTCGAGCGGTTCGGCCGGCTCGACATCCTCGTCAACAACGCAGGCGTGTACGTCACGGCGCCCATCCACGAATCCAACGGCGAAGTGTACAGCCAGAACTTCGACGTCAACGTGCGCGCCGTCTACGAGGCCGTCCACCACGCAGCGCCGAAGCTCTCGGACGGCGGGCGGATCGTGAACATCGGGAGCGTCGTGGCGCAGCGCGGCTTTCCTGGCAACAGCGCGTACGGCGCCTCGAAAGCCGCCGTCGCCGCGATGGGCCGGGCGTGGGCGCAGGAGCTGGGCGGGCGCGGCATCACCGTCAACACGGTCCACCCCGGTCCCATCGACACGGACATGAACCCGGCCGATCCGACCAAAAACCCGATGGCCGAAACGCTGGCCGGCACTACCGCCCTGAAGCGCTACGGCACGGCTGACGAGGTGGCCAAGACTATCGCCTTCCTGGTTGGCCCTGCCTCCTACATCACCGGCGCGGACATCCCTGTGGACGGCGGGATGAAAGCGTGAGGTGTTGAACGTTAGAACGGTTGACGTTGGACGTTGGACGTTGGAACGCGCAACGCTCACCCCACCCTTCGCAGAATGGAATGCAGGCGCTCGTGGTCGTCGTCGAGGAGCCGGCTCAGAGCGCGGCCGGCGGCCACGAGTGCGGTTTCGCCTTCGGGGCCGTGGGCGCGGTGGATCTGGTCGAGGACGGCCACGAGGAGTTCGTCCACGGGCACGGCCGGGTCGGGGCTTTGGACGAGCGTGCGGAGGAAGTCGTACGGCGCACCGAGGCCGCAGACGGCCTCGTCGGCGCAGCGGGTCACAAAAGCGTGGATGCCGGCGGGGTGCGGCGGGAGCGTCTGTCGCACGCGGCCGCCCGCACTGCGGTAAGCGACGATCTGCGCGCGGAGCGTCGTGCGCAAAAGCTCGAACACCTGCGGGCGCTCGCGGCGGAGTTCGTCGGGCGCCATGCCGAAGGCCATCGCCCGCCGCCCCGGCTCGGCGCTTCCGATCTCGACGTGGCTCACCAGCCCGTAGAGGCGCGTGCCGCCAGGCGCGTGCTTGACCTCGACCCACGCGCCGAAGGGCGGCGGCTCGGCCTCGCGGTACACCTCGGCGGTGAACTGCCGCGTGCTCGACTCAATGACTTCGGCGATTTTTTTGCTCATTGCCTGGCGTGTGCCATTCGTTTGGGGCGGTGCCGTTCGTCAGGGAGGGCACGTCGGCGGCGTGCCCCTACGTGTGTTTGATCTGCCGGAGGTGCCGCTCGCCACGCCCCGTTCTCTCTTGCCTGTACCTGTTCCCCACTCTCCCCTTAAACCACCGGGCGGCGTTTGGAGGCGGCTTTCTGCGAATGGCCCATCCGCAGGCCGGCGCCCTCGAGCTGGCGCTCGATGAGTTGGTAGAAGACCTCCTTCTCGCGCGCGCGGATGACGGCGCGCTCGTGCGCTTCGGCCAGAATCATGGGGTAGCCGTCGCCCTTGTCGCACTCGCTCAGGACGACGGCGTGGATGAGGTCAAGCAAGGCCGCATCCTCGGCCACCCACGAAGGCACCTCGACGCGCCCGACCTCGCCGGGGCCTGAGCGCGCCGGCACGCGCACGTAGAAGTAACAGATGCGGTCGCCCTCGCCGTACTCGCTCTGGATGTGCGAGCCGGAGCCGAACGTGGCCGAGCGCTCGCCAGGCCGCAGCGTTTTGAGCAGCAGCGCGCGGTCTACGAGGCCTTGGAGCGATTTTTCGGGCGGCGTCGCCTCGTCTTCGTCGCGGTGGAGGCACAAGAGGTTGACGAGTTCGGCGTTGGCCGGCATGGAGATGTACGAGCACAGCGGAATCCGCTCGCGCTGGAAGGCGGCCAGGACCTCCGTGTAGCGGCGGATCAGCTCCTGCTCCAGGGCGTGGTTGCGCATCCCGCGGATCATCCAGCGGATGAGCGTCCCATCGGCCATCGCCACGAGCGGGCGGCCTTCCGTCTTGGCCCGGCGGCTGATGCGTAAGAGGGCGCGCAGCTCTTCCTCGTCGCGCAGGGCGGAGACGACCTCGGCCGTCATCTGCCCGAGGACCTCGTCGAAGTGCCCCTGGAGGTCGCGCTGGCGGTAGCGGAAGTGGGGTTCGGCGGTGAGGACGGGCCGCTCCAAGGTGCCGTACTGGAACGCGATCTGGCTGATGTTGAGCAGGTAGCACGTCGGCTCGATGTGGCGGTCGGGGTAGACCTGCGAGCCGTCGGTGGCGACGACGGTGACGGGCGTGGGGCGCTCCCCCTGCGGGTAGGCGGTGCCCGGCGCCTCGCGCAGGCCGGCCAGGAGGCGCCTGGGCTTCTCGCGGGCGACGCGCTCGCGCAACGCCTCCCACGCATCGTGGCACTCCTCGAGCGCCTCCTGCGCCCAGCGGAGCTTCTGGCGGTGGCGCTCCTCCTCGGCCACCTGGTACGCGCTGAAGTCGGCAAACTGCTCGCTAAGCTGGTGGAGGTTTAGCAAGGGCGAGTAGAGAATGGTGAACGGCGAATGGGGAACCGGACGGCAGAGTGCAATATAGGTGCAACGGTGCCTCGGCGTCAAAGTCCGTTTGAAGGCGATCCCTCCCACTCCCCCATCCTCCCCCACCCAAACGTGGCCGGCCTCTACGTCCACATCCCGTTCTGCCAGCAGCGCTGCGTGTACTGCGATTTCTACTTCGTCACCACGCAACGCGACCACGCGGCGTTCACGCAGGCGCTCTGCACGGAGTTGTCCGTCTATGCACAAGTTTACGAAAGCCCGCGCCTCGAAACGATCTACTTCGGCGGAGGGACGCCATCGCTGCTTGCGCCCGAGGCGCTGGAGCGGATTCTGATGACGATCCGCCGCCGCTACGACGCCTTCGCCGTGACGGAAACGACGCTCGAACTCAACCCCGGCGACGCGGGCTTAGGCTACCTGCGGGACCTGCGCGCGCTCGGTGTGGACCGGCTCTCCATCGGCGTGCAGTCGTTCTACGAGGACGACCTGCGGTGGATGAACCGGAGCCACTCCGCCGAGGAGGCTGCCGAGATCGTCCCCTTGGCGCGGCGGGCGGGGTTCGAGAACTTTTCGGTCGATCTCATCTTCGGCCTGCCGGAGCAGCCGATGGAGCGCTGGCAGGCCAACCTCCAAAAAGCGGCGGACCTCGGCGTGCCCCACCTCTCCACGTACGGGTTGACGGTCGAGGAGAAGACGCCGCTGGGCAAGCGCGTCCGCCGCGGCCTCACCACACCGGCCCCCGAGGAGGCGATGGAAAGGCGCTACCGCTTCACGATGGACTACCTGCGAGAAAAAGGGTACGAGCACTACGAGATTTCGAGCTTCGCCCAACCGGACCGCCGCGCCGTGCACAACCAGCGCTACTGGAGCCACGCCAACTACCTGGGCGCTGGCCCCTCGGCGCACGGCTTCTGGTGGGAGGCGGAGCCGATGGGCAACGGCGCCTCTCCCGCTGCCGATGGGAGACCAAACGCGCAGCGCTGGTCCAACGTGCGCAACCTCCGCCGCTATGAGGCGCTCCTCGAAGGGCGCCACCTGCCGCTCGACGTACGCGAGCCGCTCAGCCTCCAAACGCTGGCCGAGGAGCACGTGCTCCTGCGCCTGCGCACGTCGGACGGCCTCGACCTGGCGCATCTCAAAAGCCGCTACGGCCTCGACCTGCGCGCCGAAAAACCTGACGCCCTCGCCCGCCTCGAAGCCGACGGCTTCGTCTCCAGAGCGCCGGACGACCACCTCCGCCTTACCGACAGGGGCAAGCTCGTCTGCGACGCCGTTACCGCTGCGCTTCTTTGAGACGCGGCGGCGTTCGCTTCGCAACGGAGGTCGAACCGGCGGCTCGCCCCTACACGTTTTGATCTGGCAGTGGCGACGCCTTGTTTCACCCGAGTTGTGACCTATAAAAAGCTGTCATTGCGAGGAGGCGCAGCCGACGTGGCAATCTCATAGATCGCGGCGTAGAGCGTTCAGAATGAGATTGCCGCGCACCTTGCGGTCGCTCGCAGTGACAGCAAGGTGTGAGGCACAACTTGGGTTATTTCTCATTTTACCTGTCTTGCCATCCCCATGACCATCCGCCGCGCCACGACCGGCGAAGACATCGACGCGGCCCGCGCCCTCTTCCGCGCGTACGCCGAGGCGTTGGACTTCGACCTGTGCTTTCAGGGCTTCGAGGAAGAACTCGCCGGGCTGCCGGGGGCCTACGCCCCGCCCGGCGGCGAGCTGCTTTTGGCGGAAGTAGAGGGCGAGGCCGTCGGCTGCGTGGCGTTCCGGACGCTCTCAGAGAAAGAAGGCGTGTGCGAGATGAAGCGCCTCTACGTCCGCCCGGCGCACCGCGGCGCGGGCGTGGGGCGGGCGCTGGCCGAGGCCGTCGTAGAGGCGGCGCAGCAGCAAGGCTTCCGGGAGATGCGCCTGGACACGGTGGCTTCGATGACGGCGGCGCGGCGGCTGTACCGCGCGCTCGGCTTCCGCGAGCGGGCGCCGTACTACGCCAACCCGCTCGCCGAGGTGGTTTACATGGAGCGCGCGCTGACGTAGGTTGCGGGCGCGCCCCTCTGCCTCTCCGAACGCCTGCCGATCTCATGCGCCTGCTGGCTTTCTCTTTCGCCGCCTGCCTCCTTCTTGCCGCCGCCGGCTGCACGCCGGAGGACGACGACGCCTTGCCTACGATCCGACGCGACATCCCCTTCCGCCCCGACGGCACGCTCGACTTTGTGCGGCCGGACGGCTCCGTGATCACCACCATCGCCATCGAGATCGCCGAGGGCGACTCGGCGCAGGCGCGCGGGCTGATGCAGCGCCGCTCGCTCGGCTACGACAAGGGGATGCTCTTCCCCTACGGCGAGGCCGCCGAGCGCGCCTTCTGGATGCGCAACACGCCGCTCTCGCTCGACATCCTCTTCGCCGATGCTGAGCGGCGGATCGTCAAGATTGCCGAGCGCACGGAGCCGTTTTCCGACGCGCGCATCCGCTCCGAGGCGCCGGCGCAGTACGTCGTGGAGGTGCGCGCAGGCTTCGCCGAGCGCTTCGGGCTGAGGGAGGACTCGACGCGCATCCGCTGGCAGCGCGAGTAGCGCCGCGCAGCAGGCTTGCGTCACGGCGAGTCGGACCCGGCCGACTCCTCCGCAGAAAGCGACTGGATGAAGGTGACGATCTTCCAGATCTGATCGTCCTTGAGCGCGCCGCCGAAGGAGGGCATCCCTTCCGGGCGCCCGCTCTTGACGGAGACGAAGAGGTCGTGGTCCTCGCCGCCGTAGCGCCAGGGTTCGCCCAGCAGGCTCGGCCCCATGGCGCCGCTGCCGTCGCGCCCGTGGCAGGCGTAGCAGCTAAACTTGTCGTAAAGCGCCTTCCCCTCGGTAGCGGCCTCGGCTTGACCGGCGTAGGGGTTGGTCATCATCTCGCTTTCTTCTTCGGCGGCCTGGTCCTGCGCTCGGACGGCGCCGGGAGCGAGGCCGAGTGCCGCAAAGAGCAGGCTCAGAAAAAAGGCTCCAGGCGCGCGCATTCGTTTGCACATGGTGACGCGGGCATCGATTGGTGGGGCTACGAACAGGCCGAGCGTAAAGCGCTCGGACGCTCGCGCTCGGCACACAGAAGCTGTGCGCAAAACACAGAAGAAGGGGAAAAAGATGCTCGCCAAGCGCGTGGCAATGCTGCCCCCAGTTCCGTCTAACGAGTCTCGCTCTGCTTCTGTTCTTGCCCCGTCAGCCTGCGCCCCCTATCATTGGGAAAGGTCTTGCTCCAGCACGCTTCTCCTGCCGCGCCTTGCAGTTATGCGTTTGCCCCTCATACGGTTCGCGTGCCTGCTGCTTGCAGGAGGCCTGCTGCTCGCCCTCGGCGCCTGCGCCGATGATGAGTCTCCCGGCTCTTCTCCACCGGCCGACGCTGGAACGCCCGCCATCCCCTTCCGCCCCGACGGCACGCTCGCCTTCGTGCGCGGCGACGACACGCTCTCGACCATCGCCATCGAGGTCGCCGCGACGGACTCGGCCCGCGAGCGCGGCCTCATGGGACGCCCCTCGCTGCCGGAGGAAAGCGGGATGCTCTTCACGTTCGAGCGCGAGGAGGAGCGCGGCTTCTGGATGGGCGATACGCCGCTCTCGCTCGACCTCTTCTTTGCGAATGCCGACTCGCAGATCGTGAGCATCACGAAGTACGCCCGCCCGTACTCGCCGGAGAGCATCCCGTCGGGCGCGCCGGCGCGGTTCGTCGTCGAGGTCCCCGCCGGCTTTGCTGACTCCGAGGGCATCGTCGAGGGCGACCGCGTCACGTGGCGGCGCGAGTGAGCCGGGCTTGCTTAGCAAACCGGGCTTACTCAGCGACGGGCACGTCGATGGTTCTCACAAAGGCGCCGCCGAGGAAGCCCGTGCCGTTCTCCACGTTCGACTCGCCGCCGCCGGGCAGCTGCGGCGGGGACGGCGTGCCGGGCACGAACACCGGCCCGCGCCCTTCCGGCCAGTCCTCGCTTACGGACGCCACGCTTACGCGGAAGGAGTAGAAAGCTGTCACGTACGCCCCGCTTGTCCTAGGGATGTCGTCGTACCAGGGCACCTCAATCCTCCACGCCTCGGGTCCGGTGCGCGTCGTGTCGGCCAGGTAGGAGGCCGCGCTCCGCCGCCGGCCACATTGCAGGCCTCGGGGCGTCGGGATGCAGGACTCGTAGTCGTACTCGGCCCGCACGCCGCCAATCTGCTCGACGCCCTCGACGCGCAGAACGGCCGGCGCTGCGCCTTCGCCTTCTTCCCCGAGGACGGGCCTGCTCATCACGCGGGGGTGGGGGAAGGCATCGGGCAGGGTCACCTCAGCCGTGGCGGTGGCACCGTCGCTCTGCCGCTCGGCGGTGAAGCGGTAGGTGGCCCCCGGCTCGATGGGCGCCGTGGTCCAGAAGTTGTACACCGGCACCCCGGTTGACCCGATGTAGAACACCGATTCCCGCCACTCCACCACCTCGCCCGTCTCCAGGTTTTGCGAGGTCACGCGCGCGTCCACGGAATCCTCCTCGCCGGGCACCAAGCCGTCCTGCAGCGGATCGACCCGCACGAACTGAACCTCCGCAGCGGCGTCGAGGAAGCCCGTTATGTTGTAGGGACTGCCGGCGCTGTCGAACGGCTCGAACGACGTCTCGCAGCCCACCACGGCAACGAGCGCGAGGACGATCATCGGCAAAAGCGGCACGAGGCGCCGGTGCAGCGGTGCGGGGTCAGGCATAAAAGCAAAGCGCTACGGGATGCTGAGCGTCAGCGAGAGGTACGGCACCAGCGGCAGTTGATCGACGCGGCGCAGCGTGAAGAGGTCGAAGTAGAACAGGTTGGCGCGGCTGTAGAGGTTGATGGCGCCGGCCTCGAGCGTCAGGTCCGCCGCCGAGAAGTCGAAGGTGCGCTCGGCGGAGACGTCCAGGCGGTGGTAAGCCGGCAGGCGCTGGCCGAAAGGCCGCTCGAAGAGGAACCGCAGCGCGCCCAGGTCGGAGCGCACGTCGGGGAGCGCGCGCAGGTCGAGAAAGGCGTCGAAGCCGAGCGGCGCGGTGAAGGGCAGCCCGGAGCCGTACTGCCACCGGATGCTGCCCTGCCAGCGGCCCACGTCTACGCTGCCGACGGCGTTAAGCTGGTGCCGCCGGTCGTGCTGCGGATGGTAGGACTGGATCGGCTCGCCAAAGAGCTGGGAGAACGCCTCCTGCTCCAGCGCATACTGCGTCCAGGAGTAGCCGTAGCCGAGGTACAGATAGAACGGCGCGCGGCTCCACTCAGCCCGCGCGTCCATCCCGTACGAGGTGCCCGAGGCCGGGCCGAGCGTCGTGGTGAAGCGCGCGTTGGTGTCCCACACGGGGACGAGGAGGTCGCTCATGCGCTTGTAGTAGCCTTCGAGGCTAACGTCGAACCCGCTCCCGAGGCGGCTCTGCCAGCCGAGCAGCCCGTGCAGCGCCTTGAGACGCCGCTGGCCGGGAGCAAACTGCCAGGCCGTGAACACCGAGCCGGCGTCGCGCTCGTCGCTCAGGCCGATAAGCGTTTGCTGGTAGAGGCCGGCGGCGGCGCTAAGCTGGTGCGCCTCGGTCCCCCACGGCCGCCAGGAGGCGCGCAGGCGCGGCTCCAGGCTCGGACGCAGATCCCCCGGCTTCGTGAACGCCACGCTCGGAGCCAGGGTGAGGCGCTCGCTGGGCGTCCACGTCAGCCCCGCGTGCATCCCGGCGTGGATGATGAAGTCTTCATCGGCCGTGCCTGCGCCCTGGAACAGCTCCCGCAGCTCGTACTGCACGCGGCCCGCGCGGAAGCGGAATCCCCACGACCAGCCGAGGTCCCCGGTGCGGTAGCTCAGGTCGCCATCGGTGCTGAGGCGCCAGGTGCTGGCCGTGCGCCGGTCATCGGCTGTGCCGACGTCGTCGCTGAGGCTGCCCACCTCGTTCTGATAGTAGGAGACGCCCGCCTTCAGCTCTGCGGTCATCGGCGAGCCGGGCGCGAAGGCGATGCAGCGGCTCGCCAGCACGTAGTTCGACCACCGGAACACGTCATCGCTTTCAAGATCCACACGCCCGCGGTCGTACGTGTGCAGTCCCGCCGCCGAGCAGCCGCCCGTCGATCCGCTCGTTTGCAGCTTAACGAACTGATCGCCAAACTTGAGCGGCAGCTCCTGGCCGATGGTCGTGGGCGCCGTGCGCTCGATCACGGAGGTGCGCACGGAGGCCAAGAACGACACGGACCCCTCCTGGATCGGCCCTTCGAGGCGCACGCCCGTGAGGAACGGGCCGAGCGAGGCGCTGCCCTCGAAGCGGCGGTTGTTGCCCACCCGCGTGGACACGTCGAGCACGGACGAGATGCGGCCTGCGTACTGCGCCGGGAAGCCGCCCGCGTAGAAGTCCACCTCGGACACGAGGTCCTGCGGAAACGCGGAGAAGAAGCCCACGATGTGGAACGGCTGGTAGACGAGCGTGCCGTCGAGCAAGACCATGTTCTGCGACGGCGTGCCGCCCCGCACGAAAAGCTGCCCGCCCCGGTCCCCCGCCGTGACTACGCCGGGAAGGCTCTGCAAGTACATGCTCAAATCGCCGCCCGGTCCGGGCGTGGGCACGCGCTTCAGATCGGCCGGGCTGATGCGCTGGCGGCCGGCCTCCAGCGTGGCCGCGCCGCTCTCGGCCGCCACCGTCACCTTCTCCAGCTCCTGCGGGACCGGCTCTAGCTCCACGTTTAGCTCCGTGAGCGCCTCCTCGCCGCCGCCCAACGCCAACGTATCGGTGTAGGCGATGTAGCCGACGTAACTCACGCGAAGCGCGTACCGCCCCGGCGCGATGGACACGACCTGGTAGAAGCCGTCCGCATCGGCGGCGGCACCGCGTACTCGCTCCTGCCCCTGCACGCGCCGCAACACCACGTTTGCCCCCGCCAGCGGCCGCCCCGTGGCGGCATCTCGCACGAAGCCACGCAGCGTGACGTCCTGTGCCGCAGCCGGCGGCGCGAGGCATACAACGCCTATCAGCACAGACAGAACGACCTGGGCGGCACGGGTACCGAAACGCATAAGAAAAACAGACGGCAACTGCTCGCAGAAATGCAGATGTAAACTAACAGCCCGCCGAAGCAATTGCGAGCCATCTGCTGTCCCATTAACCGTCCCCTTGAACCGAGCCGTCACCGCAGGAGATGCCAACAAAAAGCGCCCGGCTTCCGCAGCCGAGCGCCTCTCAGAAGAACCGAGACGTAAACGCGCGTTTACGTGCTGAACGACTCGCCGCACGCGCAGGTGCGCGACGCCTGCGGGTTGACGAAGTGGAAGCCCTCGCCTTCGAGGCCGTCGGTGAAATCGAGCTTAGTCCCATCGAGGTAGAGGTAGCTGCGTTTGTCGAGCGCCACGCGCACCTCGCCAAAGCTTTCCATACGGTCGCCTTCCTGCGCGGCGGTGTCCCACCCGAGGTCGTACGTCAGCCCCGAGCAGCCGCCTGGCACGACGGCGATGCGCAGCATCGTTTCGCTAAGGTCAACCTGCTCTTCCTGCGCCGTGTGGCGGATTTTCGCCATCGCGCGGTCGGTGATGGTGAGGTCCATAAGTGCTAAAGAGGTTGCTTCTGAGCGGGCGGATCGGCGGGCCGCCCCAAGCAGGACGGCGCTGTAATGTCAACCCGGACGTAGGAGGCGGAGTTTCCGCTACGGCGGGGCGGTTCAGGGCGCGCCTGCCTGGCAGCGGCGCCGAGGTGAATCGGGCATTAAGACGCACGCCCAGAGCATCCGGGGGGAACGCCTCTCCGCCCCTGTGGTTGGAACCATTCATTTACGCACTGAGCGCCGAGCGTCAACCGGCGTTTACACTGCGAAAGATGATCCAGGCCGGTCTGCCGCGCCTCGCCCTACCCGCTTTTACGCAACCCCCTGCAACGCCCATGAGCACGGCCGAAACCCAGTACCTGCAAGGCATCGCCGAGAAGGAGTACAAGCACGGCTGGTCTACCGAGGTGGACGCCGACACCGCCGCGCCCGGCCTCAGCGAAGACGTCATCCGCCTCATCTCCACGAAAAAGGAGGAGCCGGAGTGGCTTCTGGAGTGGCGTCTCAAAGCCTACCGCCACTTCGAGGAGCGCCTCGAAACCGGGAACTACCCACGTTGGGCGCACCTCGACTACGTCGAGCCGAACCTGCAAGGCATCTCCTACTACTCGGCCCCGAAGCAAAAGGCGCGCTACGACAGCATCGAGGACGTGCCCGACGAGCTTTTGGAAACGTTCGAGCGCCTCGGCATCCCTCTGCAAGAGCAGAAGCAGCTTGCGGGCGTGGCCGTGGACGCGGTGATGGACTCCGTCTCCGTGGCCACGACGTTCAAGAAGAAGCTTAAGGAGGCCGGCGTCCTCTTCATGAGCTTTGGCGAGGCCGCGCGCGAGCACCCCGAGATCGTCCAGAAGTACCTCGGCAGCGTGGTCCCGCACACGGACAACTACTTCGCCGCCCTCAACGCCTGCGTCTTTAGCGACGGCTCGTTCGTCTACATCCCCGAGGGCGTGCGCTGTCCCATGGAGCTGTCGACGTACTTCCGCATCAACGAGCAGAACACGGGGCAGTTTGAGCGCACCTTGATCGTGGCCGAGAAGGGCAGCTACGTCTCCTACATGGAGGGCTGCACGGCGCCCATGCGCAAGGAGAACCAGCTCCACGCCGCCGTGGTCGAACTCGTCGCGCACGAAGACGCCGAGATCAAGTACTCGACGATCCAGAACTGGTACCCTGGCGACCCGAAAACGGGCGAGGGCGGCATCTACAACTTCGTCACCAAGCGCGGCATCTGCAAAGGCGACCGCGCCAAGATCTCCTGGACGCAGCTCGAAACCGGGTCGGCGGCGACGTGGAAGTACCCCTCCGTCATCCTCAAGGGCGACGACTCCCAAGGCGAGTTCTACTCGGTGGCCTTCACGAAGGGGCACCAGCAGGCCGACACGGGGACGAAGATGCACCACCTGGGCAAGCGCACGAAGAGCACGATCATCTCGAAGGGGATCTCGGGCGGCGTCTCGAACAACTCGTACCGCGGCCTCGTCAAGATCGGGAAGAACGCTGAGGGGGCGCGCAACTTCTCGCAGTGCGACTCGCTCCTCTTGGGCGATAAGTGCGGCGCGCACACCTTCCCCTACATCGAGGTCGGCAACCCGACGGCCAAGGTGGAGCACGAGGCCACGACCTCGAAGGTGGGCGAAGACCAGATGTTCTACTGCGCGCAGCGCGGCCTGGGCGAGGAGGCGGCCCTGAAGCTCATCGTCAACGGCTTCTGCAAAGAGATCCTGGCCGAGCTGCCGATGGAATTCGCCGTCGAGGCCAAGGAGCTTTTGGCCATCGAGTTGGAAGGGAGCGTCGGCTGACGCCTCCGCGACGACGGACGATTGACGACCGACGACGGTTTTCCTAAAGGGTCGTCAATCGTCTTTCGTCCGTCGTCTCTCTCTACAAGCGCACCCACTTTTTCAGACAAGCACACCCATACGTAGCATGGCACTTTTAGAGATAAAGAACCTCCACGCCGGCATCGAGGGGACGCCCATCCTCAAGGGCCTCGACCTCACCGTGAACGCGGGCGAGGTGCACGCGATCATGGGGCCGAACGGCTCGGGCAAGTCCACGCTCGCCAAGGTTCTGGCCGGGCGCGAGGAGTTCGAGGTTTCCGATGGCACCGTCACCTACGACGGCGAAAACCTCTTGGAGATGGAGCCGGACGAGCGCGCGCAAGAAGGCGTCTTCCTCGCATTCCAGTACCCCGTCGAACTCCCCGGCGTGAGCCAGACGAACTTCCTCAGGGAGAGCCTCAACGCCATCCGCGAGGCGCGCGGCGAGGAGCCGCTCGGCGCGGCCGACTTCCTCAAGATGATGCGCGAGAAGTCGGCGCTCGTGCAGCTGGATCAGGCGCTCACGAAGCGCTCGGTGAACGAGGGGTTCAGCGGCGGCGAGAAAAAGCGGAACGAGATCTTCCAGCTGGCCATGCTCGAGCCGCGGCTCGCCATCCTGGACGAGACGGACTCCGGCCTCGACATCGACGCCTTGCGCATCGTCTCCGACGGCGTGAACAAGCTCCGCTCGGAAAACCGCGCCTTCGTCCTCATCACGCACTACCAGCGCCTGCTCAACTACATCGAGCCGGACTTCGTGCACGCCATGGTCGGCGGGCGGATCGTGCAGAGCGGCGGCAAGGACCTGGCCCTGGAGCTGGAGGACCGCGGCTACGAGTGGCTCACGAACGGCGCCACGGCCGAGGCCGCGGCCTGAGTGTGGGGGTGTGGACGTTTGGAAGCATGGAAGTGATTCCGCGCCACGGCCTCCACACGCCTTAACCTCCACACGCCCACACCTCCAAACTTCCACACCGGCGATAGCCGACGCCTCTTCTCACCCTTTCCCCCTCCTCATGCCCACCACCGTTCAAGAAAAGGCCACGCCTACCGAGCGCTTTGCCGAGGCGTTCGAGACGCACGCGAGCCACCTCCTGCTCAACGGCACGGCCGAGACGCCGCTCGGGCGCCCGCGCCGCGAGGCGTTTAGGCGCTTCCGCGACCTCGGCGTGCCCACGAGCAAGCTCGAGGCGTGGAAGTACACCAACATCAGCAAGACGCTGCGGCACGAGTACCGCATCGCCCTCGCCGATAGCGCGCCCGACCTCGACCGCGGCGCCATCGAGCCGTTTCTGATCCCCGGCCTGGACGCGCACCGCGTCGTCTTGGTAGACGGGCGCTTCTCGGAGGCGCTGTCTGACATCGGCGATCTGCCGGACGGCGTCCTCGTAACGAACCTGGCCGAGGCCGCCGAGGCGCGCGCCGGCATGCTGGAAGATTACTACAACCGCCTCGCTGGCGACCTGGAGGGCGAGGCGCTCGTGGCGCTCAACACGGCGTTTGCGCAAGACGGCGCCGTCGTCTACGTGCCGAGAGGCGTGGTGCTGGAGCGGCCCGTCTTCGTGCTGCACCTCACGCAGTCCAAAGAGGACGTGCTCACGCAGCCGCGCAGCCTCTTCGTGGTGGAAGAGAACGCCTCGGCGCGCGTGGTCGAGGCGCGGCGCACGGCCACCGGCGCGCGCGTCTTCGCCAACGCGGTGACGGAAACGTTCGTGGGCCGGCACGGGCACTTCGACCACTACCTCGTGCAGGACGAGGGCGCCAGAGCCTCGCAGACGCTCTTCACGGCGGCGCGCCAGGAGCCGGAGAGCGTTTTCGACACGCACACGTTCACCCTCTCAGGCGAGGTGGTTCGCAACGACCTCGTCATCACGCCTGACGGCGAGCACTGCGAAACGCACCTGCGCGGCCTCTACCTCGGCCAGGGCCAGTTGCACGTGGACAACCACACCGTTGTCGAGCACGCCAAGCCGGACTGCTTCTCGAACGAGCTGTACAAGGGCATCCTTGCCGGAAGCTCGACGGGCGTCTTCAACGGGCGCGTGCACGTGCACCGCGACGCGCAGCGGATCAACGCCTACCAGTCGAACAAGAACATCGTCCTCGAGAACACGGCGGCGATCTACTCCAAGCCCGAGCTGGAGATCTATGCCGACGACGTGCAGTGCTCGCACGGCTCGACCACGGGGCAGCTCGATGAGGAGGCTATCTTTTACCTTCAGACGCGCGGCCTATCGCAGGAAAGAGCTAAGCGCCTCTTGCTGCGTGCCTTCGCCCGCGACGTGGTGGAGACGGTCAAGAGCGAACCGCTCCGCGCTTACCTCGACGAGGAGATCGCCAAGCGTTTCGAGACGGTGTGACCGCGCGCCGCCGTCGTAGGGGCGAGGCGCGCCTCGCCCCTACCTCCAAATCAACCGCCCTGCCGAGATGGAAACCGCCCCCGCCCCGACGACGACCGCCGCCCCGGCCTTCGACGCCGAGGCCGTGCGCGCGGATTTCCCCGCCCTGCATCAGACGGTTTACGACGGGCAGCCCTTGGTCTACCTCGACAACGCCGCCACGAGCCAGAAGCCGCAGGCCGTCCTCGACCGGCTCGGGGCGTACTACGCGAAGGAAAACAGCAACATCCACCGCGGCGTCCACGTCCTCAGCCAAAGGGCCACCGACGCTTACGAAGGGGCGCGCCGCGCCGTTGCCACCCTTATCGGCGCCACGGACGCGCGCCAGCTCATCCTCACGCGCGGGACGACGGAAGGCATCAACCTCGTGGCGCAGACGTACGGACGCCAAAACGTACGGGCAGGCGACGAGGTGATCGTCTCCGAGATGGAGCACCACTCGAACATCGTCCCGTGGCAGCTCCTCTGCCAGGAAAAAGGCGCCACGCTCAAAGTGATCCCCATCACCGACGCGGGCGAGCTTGTCTTTGAGGACTACGAGAAGCTGCTTTCGGAGAAGACGAAGATCGTCGCCGTCTCGCACGTCTCCAACGCGCTCGGCACGATCAACCCCGTCGAGGCGATGATCGAAAAGGCGCACGCCGTGGGCGCCGCCGTTTTGGTGGACGGGGCGCAGTCCGTCCCGCACATGGCCGTGGATGTGGAAAAAATGGGCTGCGACTTTTTCTGCTTCTCGGGCCACAAGATGTTCGGCCCCACGGGCATCGGCGGGGTGTGGGGCCGGCGCGCGCTGCTGGAGCAGATGCCGCCGTGGCAGGGCGGCGGCGACATGATCGACGAGGTTTCCTTTGAGGGGACGACGTTCGCCGGCTTGCCGCACCGGTTCGAGGCCGGGACGCCGCACATCGCCGGCGGCGTCGGTCTGGGCGCGGCGGCCGGGTACCTGCAACGCCTCGACCGCGAGGCCGCCCGGCACCACGAGGACGACTTGCTCAACTACGGCACGGCGCTTCTGGAAGACCTCGGCGGCGTGCGGCTCGTGGGCACGGCGCGGCGCAAGGCGGGCGTCCTCTCTTTTCTGATAGACGGCGTGCACCCGTACGACGCAGGGACGATCCTCGACCGCCTCGGCATCGCCGTGCGCACGGGGCACCACTGCACGCAGCCTTTGATGAAGCGGCTTGGTGTGCCGGGCACCGTGCGCGCCTCCCTCGCCTTTTACAACACGCGCGCCGACCTCGACCGCCTCGTCGATGGCGTCCGCAAGGTCAAGGCGATGTTCGGATAAGCGCCAACCGCAGACCCACGCCGCACGGGCATGATGCATCATGCCCCCCTTGCAAAAACCGCAAGCGAAGAAGAATGCCCACCGCCTCCACCATCCCCGAGCGCGAGGCCGCGGTCGTCGAGGAGTTCGCCCTCTTCGACGACTGGATGGGCCGCTACGAGTACCTCATCGAACTCGGCAACGGCGTACCCAGGATCGCGGATGAGTTCAAGACGGACGAGCACAAAATCCACGGCTGCCAGTCGCAGGTGTGGGTCCGCGCCGAGGAAGACGACAACGGCCTGCTCCGCTACCGGGGCGACAGCGACGCGGCCATAACGCGCGGCCTCGCGGCGCTGCTTATCCGCGTCCTTGACGCGCAGCCGCCCGAGGCCATCGCCGCCGCCGATCTGCACTTTCTCGAAACCATCGGCATGGCCGAGCACCTCTCGCCGAACCGCAAGAACGGCCTCCACGCCATGATCGAGCAGATGAAGGCGCGCGCCCTGGCCTACGCTTGACACGACCGCCATGCCCTCCACCAACCGCCCATCCGCCATGCCTGCCGCCGACAAAGACCTCACCACCGAGCAGGTCAAAGAAAACATCATCGCCGGCATCCGTGAGGTGTACGACCCGGAGATCCCCGTGAACGTGTACGACCTCGGCCTCATCTACGACATCGCCATCGACGAGGAGAGCCGCGAGGCCCACGTCACGATGACGCTCACGGCGCCGAACTGCCCCGCTGCCGGCATCCTCCCTGGCCAGGTTGAGGACGCCGCCCGCAACGCCGAGGGCGTGGCCGACGCCGAGGTCGAACTCACGTTCGACCCGCCCTTCACGCCCGACATGATGAGCGACGAGGCCAAGCTCGAACTCGGCTTCATGTGATCGGGCGAATGGCGAGTAGCGAACAGCGAACGGGGGCGCTCAATCTGATCAACAGAGCAACCTTCCACCGTGAAGCACGCGCGCACCATAGCGATGGCGCACCTGCTCCTGGCCGATGGCCGGGCAGCGGACGTGGCGCGCATGATCAAGCCGCTCCTGGGCAGCGACGCGGCTACGGCAGAGCAGGTCCACCTGCGCGGCCTCCTCACGCGCGTGCGGCTTTTTGGCGAGACCGATGCGGCGGCGGCGCAGGCGCTCCTCGCTCCGCTGGCCGAGCGCCCGGCGCGCGCCGCGCTGCCGCCTGAGGCGCGCGCTGAGGCCGCCCTATGGCTGGGCTGGACGCGCCTCGTAGACCAAGAGCCAAACCGCGCGCTCCCGCTCCTGCACGAGGCCGCGCAGGGATTCGGCGTGAGCGGCAGCCCGCGTGGCCGGCTGTGGACGCGCCTCGGCCTGGCCGAAGCGTACGCCGCGCTTGGCGAAGCCTTGCTGGCGAGCGCGCCTTTCGCCGAGGCAGAGGCGCTCCAGCACGCCTGGCGTGACGCGCAGGTCGAGGCGCGTCTCGAAGCGCTGCGTGACACGCTACCCGAAAGGAAGCAAGCGCCGCTCGCATCCGGGATCGCAAGCGTGAGCGCTGCCGGGCGGGCGCTCGCAGAAGCGTTGGAAGCGGCGCGCGCGAGCCGGCGACCGGCGCTCCTCCTCGGCGAGCGCGGCGCGGGGAAGCTCCACGCCGCGCGCCGGCTCCACGCCGCGCGTCCGGACGGCGCGCCGTGGGTCGTCCTTGACGCCGGGGCCATCGAGCACGCGCCTCTGGAGCGCCGTTTTTCGGAGGGCGGCGCGGCGCTTCTCAGCGAGGCCGCCGGCGGGACGCTCTGCGTGCGCGAGGTGGGCGCCCTGCCGCGCGCCGCGCAGGAGGCGCTTTTAAACTTGCTCGGCACCAACGAACGCCGCCCCAACGCCGAGGCCGTCCGCCTCGTAGCCACCACGCGCGGCGGCTTAGACGAGCAGGTGCGCCAAGGCGCGTTTCTCGAACCGCTTTACGACGCCCTCGCCGGACTTCCCATCCGCGTGCCGCCGCTCCGTGCGCGCCGGGCCGATGTTGCCCCCCTCGCCCGGCACTTCCTCGACACGCTCCGCCCCGCCGATGCGCCGCGCGTAGCCCTCACCGCCCCTGCCCGCCAAGCGCTCGTCGGCTACGACTGGCCGGGCAACATCCGCCAGCTGCGCAACGAGGTTGAGCGCGCCCTCCTCCTCGTCGGCACGGAGCCGGCGCCGACGGCGGACCTCCGGCACCTTTCCAGCGCCGTGACGGCGCCGCCGCCGCGCGCGCCCTCGGTGGCGTTGCCCGATCCCGCGCAGATCCTGCGCCCCGGCCGCTGCCTGGACGACCTCCTGGCCGATGCCGAAAAAGCGCTTATCGAGCGCGTCCTGGCCGCGCGCGAGGGCCACGTCACCGCCTCGGCCGAGGTCTTGGGCCTCACGCGCCAGGGCCTCTACAAGAAGATGAAGCGCCTCGGCATCAACGCGGCGTCGTTCCAATCCCCCGCCGTCCCGGCCTCTTGAGCACCCTTTTCCCGCAACCCGCACGCTCGCATGGCTTCTTCTGATGACTCATCCGCCGCCGCGCCGGAGCAGGCCAGCGCACTCCGCCTGGACCACGCTTCCATCGTCACGACGCATCTCGGCGAGGCCGTGCGCTTCTACACGGAGGTGCTCGGCCTCAGCCTGCGCGCTCAGGAAGAGGACCCGCTCCGCGCAGGCCGCCAGCGCGCGCTCCTGGCCGGCCCCGACGGGCGCGACGTGATCGAGCTTATCGAGATGCCCGAACTCGCGCACGCGGCCATCCCCGGACGCGGCGCGCTGCACCACCTCGGCTTCCGCCTGCCCGAGCGCGCGTGGCACGCGCTCCGCTCGCGCCTCGACGCCACGGGCCACCCCTACCGCGAAACGCAAGGCCGCCTCTTCCTCCGCGACGCCGACGGACTTATCCTGGAGATTGAGCGGTAGGGCCGTTCCCGTGGCAGGTCGAACGAAGGCGCGACCGCCGCGCAGGATTCAAGCTGGAACGACACCGCAAGCCAAAAGCCGCTGATGACCGTCAAGGACCTCGAAGCCCTGTACGACTACAACTACTGGGCGAACGCGAAGCTCTTCCAAGCAATCTCAGGGCTGACGCCTGAGGAGTTCACGCGCCCCGTGGCTGGGAGCTACGGATCGATCAGAAACACGATGGTCCACGTCCTGAGCACCGAATGGGGCTGGCTCAGCCGTTGCGGCGGCCCCGAGCGCCGCGCACGCCTCAACCCCGACGACTACCCGAGCGCAGAGGCGCTCTCGGAGACCTGGACCACCGTCGAGCATCACCTACGCGACTTCTTAGCCGGACTGAAGGACGACGACTTGGCCCGTAGCGTCGAATACATGGGCGGCGGATCGCAGAAACGCGCCATGCCGTTGGGAGAGCTGATGCAGCACGCAGCCAACCACGCGGCCCATCACCGAGGGCAGGTCGCCCTGTTGCTGAGGCTGCTCGGTCACGCGCCGGGCAGCTTCGACCTCCTCTTTTACTTTGCCGACAAGCACGGCGTCCCTGCGTGGTAAGCCGCCGCAGGCGGACTGCAATCGACACGGCAGCGTAGCCGATGCGAAGCGGAGGCCATCAAGAATCAAAAGCACCCCTGCCGTGATCGGAAAAGACATCGTTGAGCGCCCGGTGAGCCGCGTGCGAGGCGGGCGGCTTTCGCAGGAAAATGACCGCCTCGCCGTCGAGGAGCCGCTGGAGATCCGGCTCGGCTACCACTCCACAGGCGGCGCGCGCCGGTGGAAGAGCATCTCCGTGACCATGCGCACGCCGGGAGCGGACGTGGACCTCGCCCTCGGCTTCCTCTACGCCGAGGGCGTTCTCGACGGCTTCGGCGCAGTGGACCGGATCAAGCACACCGGCCCTTCGGGGGATAAGCGCGAAAGCCGCAACATCGTCACCGTCCACCTCAAGGTCGGCGTCGCGTTCGACGCCGAGCGGCTGGAGCGGCACTTTTACACCACATCGAGCTGCGGCGTCTGCGGAAAGACCTCGCTCGAAGCGCTTGAAATCAGCGGCTGCCCCACGCTGCTCGAGAGCCGGCCGCGCCTCCGCTCCGACCTCATCCACACGCTGCCGGAAACGCTGCGCGCCACGCAGTCCGTCTTCGACCAGACGGGCGGTTTGCACGCCGCCGCGCTCTTCGACGCCGAGGGCGGCCTGTTGCGCGTGCGCGAGGACGTAGGGCGGCACAACGCGCTCGACAAGCTCATCGGCTCCTACGTCTTGGAAGAGGCGCTGCCGCTTTCCGAAAGCGTCGTCTTAGTGAGCGGGCGCGTCAGCTTCGAGCTGGTGCAGAAGGCGCTCCGCGCGGGCGTCCCCGCGCTCGCGGCGGTGGGCGCGCCGTCGAGCCTGGCCGCCGAGCTTGCGGAGGAATTCGGGATGACGCTCTTCGGCTTCGTCCGCGGCGGGCGCTACAACGTCTACTGCGGCGCCGAGCGCCTGGTGAGCACGACGACCGACGACGGACGACCGACGACGCGCGTTGAGGCAATTACTCCATCAGACCAAAACGTGTAGGGGCGCGCCGCCGGCTGCTTGCCCTTCCGCCGGGGGGCAGCGCCCTTGCAGAAACTTCGGTTTTTCGCGGCCATAAGCGAAAAACGCCAAGCCGCCACCCCACCGTTTCCAGCGTCCAGCATGAAGCTTCGTCTCCAGAACAACTCCGTGCGCCTGCGCCTGGAGCAGCACGAACTCAAGCGTTTTGCCAAGACGGGCTGTGTGGAGGCGACGACCGCCTTCGGCCCCGGCGCGGCGCTCACCTACGCGCTCGAAACCTCCACCGAAGTAGAGGCGCCTCACGCTCGGTTCGACGGCGGGCGCCTCACCGTTCGCATCCCCACGGCGCTGGCCGAGGCGTGGGCGCAGACGGACCGCGTCGGCTTCGAGGCCAAGCAGCCGGCGGGCGATGGGGAAAAACTCCATCTGCTCGTCGAGAAAGACTTCGGCTGCCGCCACAAGTCCGCCGATGAACGTGACACCGCGCAGCCGTTTGCCCACCTGCGCCCCGAAGCGACCTGACCGCAGGGAGGTAGTCCCTGTGGGGGAAGTGCCCTTGGGGTGCACCCCGAAGTGACGTAGTTTTTCCACCTCTTTCTGAAGCCCCGCCATGCCGCCCGAATCCGCCACGACTGATGCCCAAACGATCCGCGTTACTGTGCGCCTTTTCAGCGTGCTGCGCGAGAAGATCGGCCGGCGCACGCTGGAGATGGCGCTCGGCGCGCCGGCCACTGCCGCTGACCTGCTCAAGCGTCTCGCCAAGGAGCACCCGGCCGTTGGCGCGTACGGATCGGCGCTGCGCCTGGCCGTGAACGCCGCCTACGCCCCGCCCTCCACGCCGCTCGCCGACGGCGACGAGGTGGCGCTCATCACGCCCGTGAGCGGCGGATAATCTTTTTCAGATCTCATCCCATGCAGCAGCACCGCGACGAACGCCTCTGGGTCGCCCTCCAGCACGAAAAGCTCGACGTGGGCGCCGCCTTCGCCTTTTTGCAGACGCCCGCCGCCGGCGGCATTGACCTCTTCGTGGGCACCACGCGGCAGTGGACGGGCGAAAACGAAACGGCCGAACTCGAATACGAAGGCTACCCCGAGATGGCGCTCCAAGAGATGCAGCGCCTGGCCGACGCCGCGCGCGCGAAGTGGCCCGCAGAAAAAATTGTGATCCTCCACCGCTTGGGCATCGTGCCGCTGGCAGAGGCGAGCGTCGTCTGCGGCGTGGCGACGCCTCACCGCGCCGAGGCCTTTGCCGCCTGCCGCTTCCTCATCGACCGGCTCAAAGAAGACGTGCCCCTCTGGAAGCGCGAGGTTTTTGCCGACGGCCGCGCGGAGTGGGTCGAGGGCGGCACACCCTCCGCCGCCGGGCGCGGGGATGCCGCGTGAACACTGCTGCCGACGTGCAGGCGCTGATCCTGGCCGGTGGGCAGAGCCGCCGCTTTGGCGCGGCAGACAAGGCGCGGCACCGCATCGAGGGTGCGCCCATGATCCGCCGCGTCTACGACGCCGCGGCGGCGGTGACAGACGCGCCCGTGCTCGTAAGCGTAGCCGAGGCCGGGACTTCGTTTGCTGATTGCTTGCCTAACGAAAACGTCCGCTACGTGGCTGATGCCATGCCGGACGCCGGACCGCTCGCGGGACTCGTCGCCGGACTGGAAGCAGCCTCAGCATCGTGGGTCCTGGCCGCTGCGTGCGATTTGCCTTTCCTCTCTGCCGAGGCGCTGCGTCTGCTCTTGGACGCCCCCTCGTCCGAAACCGACGCGGTAGTGGCGCAGGACGCGGGCGGCAGGCTTCAGCCGCTGTGCGCCGTCTACCGCTGCGCCGCCGTTCTGCCCGTGGCGCGGCGACATCTCGGCGCTGGGCGGCTCGCGCTCCGCGATCTGCTCCGTACGCTCAAGGTCTGCCCCGTGCGCCTCCCGGACGCCGCACTCCGCAACGTGAATCGCCCCTCCGATCTTTAGCGCTTCTCCACGAAACACGCTGACGCACACGTGTCACACATGCTGACGAGATTGCTCGTGCTTCTGCCCCCGTATCTGTACAGCATCGCTTGCCGTGGCTACGCTTTCCGTTCGCAAAAAAGATTTTCGTCCGCTCGAAGCCCTCGGCCTGCGTGTCAAGGGCACGTACGGCGGCACGGTGACGGAAAAGGGGCCGCTCGTCTCGGACCGCTACATCCTCTTCAACCGCCACTTCGTGCAAGGGTCGGCGCGGGCGCTTGCCGAGCGTCTGGAACGGCAAGCGGGCCGCACCCCCCGGCGCAGCCAGGACGAGGCGCGCGCGCGGCTGCATGAGGCGCAGGAAGCGGCGGTGTGCGAGGGACGGCTGGTCGGGCATCTGCCCGCGACGCCGGCCTTGCGCGTGAAGGCGGAGGAGGTGGCCGGCATCCGCTTCCGGGCGCGGCGGGGGGAGCCGTGGCGCTACGTCTGGCTCGACGCCTACCGCCTGCGCCTCGTGGCCGAGCTGTTTAAGGCGCCGCTCGGCTTCGCGTGCGCGGCGTGGGACCAGCCCGTGGTGCTCCGCCGTGGCGCGCGCACCGTCGGCTGCATCATGCCCGCCTCGCCGTGCCCGCTCGACATTGAGGTGACGGGTTAGGTACGAAAGTATGGACGTGTGGAAGTGTGGCAGAACGCAGGATCAAGGCACTCCCCTCCCACACCTAACCTCTACCACCGCAGCCACTCGATCTCGACAGGCGTGCCGGCCTCCGGGTCGGCGAGGCCCTCGGGCAGGTGTACGATGCAGTTGGCCGCCACCACCGAGGAGTACAGGTGCGACCCCTGCGCGCCGGTGGAGCGCGCGGTGAGGCGCCCCTCGCCGTCTACCTCGGCGATGCCGCGCGTGAAGTGATGCAGGTTGCCTTTGGAGCGCATCCCCTCGGCCAGCGTGGCGCGGAGGCGCGGACGCTCCACCTCGGCGCAGCGGAGCATCCGGGCGAGCGCCGGACGCACGTAGGCCTCAAAGCACATGGCCGAGGAGACGGGGTTGCCTGGCAGCCCGAAGACGAGCTTTTCTTCCAGCAACCCGAAGGCGAGCGGCTTGCCGGGCCGCTGCCGCACCTTCCAGAAAAGAAGCTCCATACCCATCGCATCGAGCACGTCTTTGACGAAGTCGTAGTCGCCCACCGAGACGCCGCCGGAGATGAGCAGGACATCGGCGGCGCGCGCAACTTCGAGGACGCGGCGGATGTCTTTTTTGTCATCGCCCGCCACGAAGGGGCCGAGCACCGCGCCGCCGGCGGAGCGCACCTGCGCGGCCAGCGCCGGCCCGTTCGCGTTGCGGATCTGCCCCGGCCCGAGCGCTTCGGCCACCTCGACAAGCTCATCGCCGGTGGCAACGACGGCCACACGCGGCGCGGCGCTAACCTCGACCTCGGCGTACCCAAGCGTCGCCATCATGCCGATAACCGGCGGCGTGACGAGCGCGCCGGCGCCGATCATCTCCTGCCCAACGGGCACGTCCTCCCCCGCGCGGCGGATGTTGGCGCCTTTTTTCGGTGCGCGGTTGATCTGCACGCGCCCGTCGCCAGCGCTTTCGGTCCACTCCACCTGCACGACGGTGTCGGCGCCTCGGGGCACGGGGGCGCCCGTCATGATGCGCGCGCAGGCACCCTCTGCAACGGGCGCCGTGGGCGCCGTGCCGGCTGGGATGTCGGCGGTGATTTTTAGACGAGCCGGCACGCCTTGCACGTCCTCGAAGCGCACGGCGAAGCCGTCCATCGCCGAGTTGTCAAAAGGCGGAATAGCGTCGCGGCTCGTGATCGGCTCGGCGAGCGTGCGGCCGAGGGCTTCGTCGTAAGCGACGCGCTCGGTGCCGGTAGGCCGGGCGCGTTCGAGAACGATCCGCCGCGCTTTCTCGAAGGGGATGAAGGTGTCCATCGGGTGCGGGTGGGTGGTTGGGAGTCCGGGCGTGTGGGCGGGGTGGTCTTCTCCGCATTAACTTCCGCGAGGCGCCCCGCCGGTCAGCGTGCGACGGGCACGCCGACGAGGTTGCCCCACTCGGCCCATCCGCCATCGTAGACGCGCACGCGCTCGAAGCCGAGGACGCTCGTGAGCACGAGCCAGGTGTAACAGGCGCGCTGCGCCATGCGGCTGTACACGATGAGTTCGTCGCCGGGGCGCAGGCCGTGCTCGTCCTGGTAGAGGGCGCGCAGCGCGTCCCGGCCGGCAAACGAGGCGCCGGTGACGACGCGCGCGCGGTTCCAGGGGACGCTCAGCGCGCCGGGCACATGGCCGCCCCGGCGGATGCCCACCTGCGGCTTGTCGGGCGCGTCGGTGAGGACGCCGGAAAACTCGGCCGGCGTGCGCACGTCGAGGAGCGGGCGCCCGGCGCTCAGATGCGCCGCCACGTCCCGGCGCCCCGCCCGCACCGAGGCATCACGGCTGGGCGGCGGGCGCTTTTTCCTTTCTACAGGAGGGGCGGGGCTAAGCGGATGCGTCTCAGCGTTCCAGGCGGCCCATCCGCCGTCCAGCACGAAGCTGCGGGCGTGGCCGAGGTGGCAGAAGGTCCAGCACGCCTGGCTCGCGGCCCGGCCGTCGCCCGCATCGGCAAAGATGACTGCGGTGCTGCCGGGCGCGACGCCGATCTGCGTGCACAGCGCGGCAAAAGCGTTGGGCGCGAGGAAGTCGCCGCGCCTTTCGTCCCAGAGATCGCGCTCAGGGCTGAGCCGGGCGCTGCCGGACGGGCAGGGCGAGGGCGCGTCTTCGCCGACCTCGATGAGGCGCGCGTGGCCGCCGGCCATCTGCCCTGCCGCCCACGCGGCCGAGACCAGCCTGCCGGGCTGTGCCGAGGGCTGCGTCACGCGTCGCCGGGGCGGATGCGGAGCTTGTTGGAGAGTTCGTCCGTGTCGTCGGGGCGGATCTCTACGTCCTTGCGTTCGAGAAGCGCGCCGCACAGGGCGATGGCTTCGACCAAGCCCTCGGTGACGCGCCCGCTTTTGATCCCGTCGCGGATGCGCTCGACGACGTGAATCCAATCTTCCGGCGTGACCTTGCGGTTGATGCCGGCGTCGCCCATGACCTCGATGCGGCGCTCGAAGAGGGAGACGAAGATGAGGATGCCCGTGCGCTCGCGCGTGGCGAAGACCTCTTCCTCGACGAAGGCCTGAAGGGCGCGGCGGTGCACGGCACGGTCGATGCGCTCGGTGCCGGCGAGCCAGCGCGTGACCGGCGCCACGTACGCGGCCACGAGGGCGCCCGCCGTGCCGCCGCCGAGGGCCACGAGCGCCATCCCCCACCCCGCGTGCAGCCAGCCCAGGCCCCAGCCTTCGTAGAAGCGGTAGACGAGGAGCGTGGCAAAGATGAGCGCCACGGCCACGAGCGCCGCGCCGCGCCACACGGCACCGTCGTAGGAGCCGCTGCGCGCCACGACGTACGGCACGATCTCGCCCGAGGTGCGCCCCTCGGCCTCGAGCACCGCCGTAGCCACGCGGTCTTTGTCGATTTGCTTGAGCAAGCGGTTCATCAGAGGCGACTTGTTAGCATTTATTCTTGACTTGTCTCAACCACCAAGCCCTCCTCGGGGGTGATAACCAGGCCGTGCTTCGCCAGTACGGCGCCGATCTCTTCGGTGTCCTGGAGCACTTGCTCGTAAACCCACTCGTAGTGATCCTGCGTGGACTGAAGCTGCCGCGCTTGCTCTTCGCCTATAAGCTCCGTCATGGCGTCCAACGCCAGCCAGCACACGATCAGATGGTTGTACTGGCCGTACCGCTTTCTTCCGCTCTCGCCCGGAGCGTCAAGATAGCGTTTTTTGAGGTCTTCTATCGCTCGGTCAACGGCGGCTTGGTTCGCCTCGGCTTCCTCGAACCAGTGCAACTGCTCGTGGATGAAGGTCATGAGCTGGCGCTCGTCACTCGCCAGATACTCCGGCTGCGTCGTGAGCGTCAGCACCGGATGGCTGTGGGGAATCCCTCCGGCCACTCGGATCTTCCGCGTGAAAATCCACGGCCTGAGGTCGTACTGAGACAGGAACCGCTGCACCTGCTCGCGCACCTGCTGCTGCTCTTCGTAAGCCAACGTGATTTCCACCTCGGCGCCACCTTGTGTCTGCGCGCTGGACTGCGCCTGAACGGGCGCATCAATAAGGGCGAAGAGCATGAGTGCTGTGGTGAGGCCTTTGCTCATGGCAACCAAAGCTACTGGGGTTCGGGTTCACACTGGGCAACACGGTGGCAATATAGCGAGGAGCACCGCGCAAGCGAAAGATGCCGCCTCAGCTACCACCGCCGGACGGCGCGCTATCCGCTGCCGGGGGAGGAGCCGGCCTGGCGCAGCGTCTCGATGATCTGCGTGGCCTGCTCGGCGCGCGGGGAGCCGTCGCCGGCGGCGGTGCGGGCGCGCTCGAACTGCGCGATGGCCTGGTCCGTGCGCCCGATCTGCGCCAGGGCGTAGCCGTAGACGAAGAGCGCCTGCACGTGGTCAGGGTCTTCTTCGAGCACGCCTTTGACCTCCTCGATGCCGCGCATGGGGTTCGCGCGCGAGGCCAGGTACGCCATGGCCATGTTCGTGCGCAGGCCGAGGTCATCGGGCCGCTCGGCCACGACGCGCTCGTAGGCCTCGGCCGTGAGGTCGGCGATGACGAAGCGCGGCTCGCCCTCGGCGGCGGCCATCCAGTCGTAGAGCCGGCTGGCGGCGCGCTCCCAGTCCTCGGGCTGGCCCGTGGCCTCGGCGATCTCGCGCTGCGCGATGGCGGCGCGGCCTATCGCCCCCGCGCCGACGTACAGGTCGGCCAGGCGGCGCTGCGCCTCGACCCGGCCCTCGCCCTTGGCGCGCGCGACGACGGCCTGGAGCGAGTCGGCCGGGGCGGCGATGGCTTCCGGCAAGGGCGCGGCCTTAACGGCGGCGATGAGTTCGCGCGGCGTGGACGGAGCGGCGGCGGCGGGGGCGTTTCCTGGGGCGGCGTTGGGGGCGCCCTCCGTGGCGGCAGCCTGTTCCTCGCCGGGCGAGGCGTCGGAGCCAGCGCCCTCGCTCAGCGTGGTGATGACGAAAAGGGCGGCCACGGCTAGGACGGCTGCGCCAACGAGCAGGCCCATCTGCTTGGCGGCGCCTGCGTCTGTGGACGGGGTCGGCGCTTCGGGGCGCGCGTCCCCATCCGCGTCTACGTGCTGGCTGCGGGCGGCGGCGCTCGGCGGCGGGGCGGGGCGGGCGGCCCGTGCGCTTTGCAGCCGCGCGCCGCACTGGCTGCAATACTTGGCGCCGGGCGGGTTGCGCCATCCGCACTCGTTGCAGAACACGCCCTCACCTGCTGCGGCCTCTTTTTTCTGCTCTTTTGCAGAGGCGGCGTCTTGAAGTGCTTTTTCCGGAGCGGCGGCTACCTCGGTGCCGCACAGGTCGCACACCTCGGCGCCGGCCGGGAGGCGAGCGCCGCAGGAAGGGCAGATTTGGGAAGGGGCCGAGGCCATGCGGAAACGGGAAGCGGTGGTGCAGAACGGAACGGCGCTCAGGGCGCACCCCAGGAGCACTTCCTCCCTTCGGTCAGGGCGCGCCGCGGAGGGTGGTGACGGCGTCGTTGACGCTCTCGCGCACGTCTGGGGAGACGTTGAACACGGGCATGTAGCGCGCGGCCACGCGGATCTCCTCGTTCGTGCGCGGGTTGCGGGCCGTGCGCGGCGCGCGGCGCACGACCTCGAACGAGCCGAAGCCGCGCAGCTCGATGCGCTCGCCCTCTTGGAGCGCCTGGATCACCGTGGTCATGAACCCGTCCACGACGGCCTCCGTCTCGATCTTCGTCAGGCCCGTGCCCGAGGCGATCCGGTCTACGATGTCCGCTTTCGTCACGGCGGGGGCGGCGTTTGTTGAAGAGGAACGTGCGCCGTGCCAACGCCGCGCTTCCCCGACATGATTCCGCCCGCGCGCTTAGGCGTTAGAACGTTCAACGCCAAACGCTACATGCTGGGGACGAGCATCACGGCGTTCTGCATCAGGCGCGAGGGGCCGCGCCAGAACGCGCGGTACTGCGTGTTGTCCACGAGGAAGACGACGCGCCCGGCGCCCATCGGGCGGACGGCGGCGAAGGCCATCCCCGCCAGCGCCCTTATGTTCTCCTGCGAGGCGTACCCGGAGGCCAGCACGCGGGCGGCGTCCTGCGGGTAGTACCCCACGGTTTGGAGATCATCGGAGGGGCGGAGCGCTTCCTCGCTGAGCTTCATGCTGTAGACGCGCTCCGGCAGCCCGAAGGCCAGCGGGTGCGAGGCGTCGAGCCGGCCGTTGAACGCCGCGCCGGCGATGCGCTTCAGGCCCGAGGAGTCCTCGCGCGCCTCGAAGCGGGTGTAGTACGAGGGCTTGAGCGTGGAGTCGGCCTCGGCGTCTTCGTCGGCCTCCGCTTCTGCGAGGGCCACGTCGGTAAAGCCGGACTCGCCTTTGGTGAGGAAGCGGGCGCTGTTCTCGGTGGCGACGAGCGTGCCGCCGGCCTCGACCCAGCGTCTGAGCGCGGCGATGGCGCTGCTGTCGAAGGCGGCCTCCAGACTGCCCCACACGCCGGGCAGGACCACGACGTCGAAGTCCTGAAGGCGGGCGCGGCCGTAGCGGCTGCCGTAGGCGCCGGGCGGCGCCAGCTCCTCGACCATCGAGGCGCGGATGCGCTCAATCGGAAAGCGCGTCTCCTGGTCGAAGAGGTGCCAGAGCTGCCCGCTCGTGTAGGCCGAGAACGGCGCGTCCACCATGAGCGCCACGCGCGGCTTCTTGAGCGGGCGGCTGTCGCGCGAGGCGAGGTCCATTCCCTCGGCCATCCGCCCCGTGTCCATGCCCACGATGCGCACCTGGACCGAGTCGGCAATGGCGCGCATGTCCTGGGCCGCCTCGCCCGCCTTCTCCTGGTTCCGGCCTAAGAGGACGACGAGCGTGCCGCGCCCGAACGCACGCTCGCCATCCGAAAACGGCTCGGCGGCGGTGCGGACGCGGTAGCCCTTCTGCCAGAGCAGGGCAAGCGCGCGCGGCGCGTGGCGCTGCTGCCACTCGATCACGTAGGCGTAGCGGGCGTCGGCGTTCGTGACGCCGGCGGGCCAGGCCGGCGCCTCGGCGACCGGCTCGGTGGCGATGCGCGGCGCCCGGCGCGTGGCGTAGGCGTCGAGGTTGTAGGCCAGCGGGGCGGCCCACGAGGACATGTCGTACATCACCGAGTCCTCGATCTGCATCTGCTGCTGCATGACGGAGTTGACGAAGAGGTGGCGCGGCCCGCCGGCGCGGACGACGAAGGCGCCGGCCTCGAACGCGCGCTCCTCGGAGGAGCCGTCGCGGTAGCTGCGCGCCTCGATCTCAAAGTCCTCTGTGACGCGCTCGACGCGGACGCCGTGGCGCCTCAGCATCGCCAGGACGTCGTAGAGGTAGCCCGCGCCGCCGTCGTCGGGGAAGAGGTAGGCGGCTTCCTCGGCGGTGTTGGTGGCCTCGGCGTGAGCGTCGTGGAAGTAACGCATCAACTCGGCGCGGCGGCGCACCGCCGTGCGGATCGTGGCGAGCGCCGTGGTGTAGTGGTCGAAGATGCGCTGGCGCAGCGTGAGGACGTAGCCGTCGTCCGTCTCGACGGCGCGCCCGGCGCCGATGCCGCCCTGCTCGGTAAGCATCCCAATGCCGCCCATCACGCTCGGGTACGACGAGCCGTAGCTCGGGTAGAAGAAGTCGAACGCCTCGCGCGTGGCGTAGCCGATCTGCACCTCGTCGAAGGCGCGGATGTTGGCGCGGCCGAAGGTGTCGGTGAGCGCCTCGTAGCCGCCGGGCAGGAGCAGGTTGCGCGGCGTGGTGCCAGGCATGGTGAAGTAGTTGTCGTTGTAGCCCTGCTCGTGGTAATCGGCGTGGACCTGGGGCATCCACTCCTGATAGACGGCGGTGAGGCTGCGCATCTCGGGCTGCGTGCCCCAGACCCAGTCGCGGTTGAGGTCGAAGAGGTAGTGGTTGGTGCGCCCGCCGGGCCAGGGCGCGTCGTGGGCCAGGTCGTGCGGGAACGTGGCCACCTCGGCGCGGCGCACCGATTTGTACCAGTAGACGTAGCGGTCGCGCCCGTCGGGGTTGACGCACGGGTACATGACCACGACGCTCTGGCGCAGGAGCCTTTCCGTCTCGGCATCGGTGGCGGCGGCGAGGCGGTAGGCCAGCTGCATGGCCGCCTCCGTCGAGGACGCCTCGTTCCCGTGGATGTTGAAGCTGAACGAGGTGACGACGGGCTGATCGCGCAGAAGCCGCTCGCGCTCTTCCTCGGCGAGGGCGTCCGGATCGGCCAGGCGGCGGCTCGCGGCCTTGATGGCCTCGATGCGCGCGTGGTTCTCGGGCGCGGTGACGACGAGGACGTAGAGCGGGCGCCCTTCGAACGTCTCGCCGTAGGGCTGCATCGTCACGCGCTCGGACGCCTCGGCCAGCGCCTCGAGGTAGCCGGCGACGTGCGCGTAGAGCGTGAACGCCGTGCCGAGTTCGTAGCCCAGGTGCTCGGCCGGCGACGGGATGGCCGCGTCGTACGCCAAGCCAGGCGAGAAGGCGAAGCGCGCCGGGGTGAGGTCTACGCCTTCTGCGCCGCCGCTTTGGGCAGAGGCCGGCGGCGCGGCGATGAGCGCCATCCCTAAGACGGCCAAAGCGGGAAGCAAAGCGGCACGACGAATCCGTAGAACGTCCGGCATAGCGGGGCGGCTTGGAGGACAGGGGGAGAAAAAAGCGCGCCTCCTGAATTACAAACGGGTGCCGGCTTCTTCAAGAGCGGCGCCCCTTCGTTTTCCAGATGCTCTACAAAAAGCCACTTCCGGCTCAGCGGCCCGTCAGCTCAAGCGCCTCCCCTCCTGGACCAGCCTGTCTATGTAGGCCGGCGAAAGTACGTTAGCTGGCCGACGATAGACGAAGGACGACGCTTTCGTAGCAAAGGCCGTCGTCATCCGTCCATCATCGGTCGTCTTGGGTTCACGAACTCTCGTGAATCCACATAGGAAAGAAACGCACGCCGTGCGCGTTTGTCGGCCCGTTCCGCTTTTAGCGCCGGGCGAGGCTCCAGGCCGTGCCAGCGGCCTTCTTGCCGGCCTTGAGCTTGAGGTACGTCTCGGCGGCGCCCCAGAGGCGCTCGTTCCAGCTTTTCGGCTCCTCTTCCTTGGTGACGAGCGCCTGCGCGGTCCGCGTCACGGCAGCCAGCGCCAGGCCGTACGCCAGGTGCGCGCCCAAGCGGTTGGCGTGCTGCGCCGGCGGATACGCCGTGGCGCCTTGCGAGAGGCCCAGGAGCGGCACCGCCAGCTCGTCGCCCAGGAGCCAGAGCGCCGTGCCGAAGACCAGGCCGTTGGCCACCCCGGCGCCGTCTCGGCCTCCGCTGAGGACGCCATAGAGCGCGCCCATCGCCGTGCCGTAGCCCCAGTGGACGGCGTAGCTGAGTTCGGACTTCGTGTCGTCAGACGGCTCCTCGCCGGTGGCGGCCTCGTAGGCCTCGCGCCCCGCAGCGGCGGTGGAGGACTCGTCCTCTTTGTGATGCTGGCCGGCCACGTCCATCTCGTCGAGGGTGTGCGGCGGGCCTTCGTTCGTCCACTGGCGCGGGTCCTCTCCGGCGACGGCCGAGGCGCCCTGCCAGTACATCTGCATGGCGTACGTGCCGGCCAAACCGCCAACCGCGCCGAGCGCGGCGTTTTTCAGTAAGCTGCTCATGATGATCCGTACGGGTTGAGGGGATAGAAAAACGGCGCAGACGTTGCGCGCGCGAGACTGCCTCAAGCGAGACTCCATCAGGATGTTCCCCCGAAGAACGCAGCCCCTCCTGCCGGCGCGCTGCCAGGGCGGCGCGTTTTATCTGGCCTCGCCCAGCCGGCGCACCTGGAACACCACCTTCGCGTTGACGAAGCCGGCCTGGAGGGTCTTCGTGCGCGTCACCTCCTTCCCGTCCTCGTTCGTGCGGCGCTGCTTGAGCGCGATCTGCTGCGGCACGGCGAGGTTGACCACGAAATCGCCCTCCGGCACGTCCTCGCGGATGGGCATGGCGCCGCGGCCGATCACGCGGATCTCATCGCCCGGATCGGCCAGCGCGAAGACGGAGCCGGTGGCCGAGGTCACCACCGCCGTAGCGATGACGCCGAGGCCGGGGATCAGCCCCGCGCCCGTGGTGGCGGCTACGCCCATGAGCTTGGCCACGAGCTTCTCAAACCGGCTTGCCTTTTCGATGGCGCTGATCTCCACCTCAAGCACCGAGTCGCCGTGGATGCGCTCTTTGAACAGGAGCTGCTCTTTAAAGGGCTGCTGCGTGTAGTCGAGCAGCTCGTTGTCTTGCAGCCGGAGCGGGCGCATCGACGTGACCGCCGGCGTGCCCGCGTGCGGGTAGTAGAGCGTGGCCGAGAGGCTGTTGACGCCCTCGACGCCCGCCTCGGCGCGCCCGTTCTCGATGACGAGCACGTCTTTCAGGGTGATTTGCAGCACGCTGCTCATGGCCGTATCTCTTTCTGATGAAAGCGCCGCCCCCGTTTTTTGAAGGCCGGCTGCCCGCAGAGATACGCAAACGCCCGCACGGAAAGACCATCCGCGCACGCGCCACTCAACTTGAGCTGCGGCCTATCCCCACGTCATCCTGAGTCCCGGTGCCGGGACGAAGAATCTCCCATAGCCACGCATTGGCCGAACGGGGGAGATCCTCCACAACATGGATAATACCGAATCCGGATGATCCATCCATGCTTATCATTTCATTACGAGCGTAGCGAATCAACCTTATTCGGTTTGCTTTTCTCCTGAGATTGCCGCGTCGCTTCGCTCCTCGCAATGACAACTGTTTGACCGGATTTAGTATCACCTGAAAGCGCCGCCGCTATGGACTACTACTTCTTAGACTGGATCGCGATGACGACCTCCATCCTGGCCGTTTACCTCCTGGGGCAGAAGAACCGGCTCGGCTTTGCCGCCTTCCTCGTCTCCAATGCGCTGTGGATGGCCGTGGGCGTCTTGGCCGGAAGCTACGGCATCCTCCTGGGCAACGTGATCTTCTTCGGCCTGAACCTGCGCGGGCTGGTGAAGTGGCGCGCCTCGGCGCCGCCACAGCAGCAGAAGGTGGTGGCCGGTGGCTGCCCGTGAGTCGCTGCTGTCAGCCTTCGTCTGCGGCGCGGCGGCTTGCTTGCTCGGCGCTGCCGTTCTCAGTGCGGCTCGGCCTGTCCCACACCCACCCGTCGTACTCGACGTAGGCCCGGAGCGCAGCCTCGGACGGGAGGGCGCTCCGGTCCTGCTCAACGGCCTCTTCGGCCGAGTCCACGCGCTCGCGCAGGCCCAGCGCCATGAGTTCTTTGAAGAGGCTCGTCAGGGCGCGCGCCAGCGGCTCGGTCACGGAGCGGTCAATGGCCGGCGCGTCGTCGTGGTCCTGCTCCAGGAACAGCCCGAGCGAGGCCACCGCCAGGGCGAGCGAGGTGCGGCGGTCCCGGCTGTGGAAGTAGTGCAGAATCGGGTAGGCGCGGTGATTCTCCACACAGAGCGCCACCATCGGGACGAGCGCGATCAGGTGCAGCTCGACGGAGCCGCCTTCGGGCGCGCGTGCCTTGAGCCGCGTCATGGCGCGCTCCGTTTTGCCAAGCGTGCTGATGGTCAGGGCCAGCGTCCGCTTCTGCACCACGGCGCTACGGATGGGGAGGATGTAGGCCAGCGCGAGCGTCACCATCGTCACGCCGCTCAGCCCGGAGAACCCCCGGACGACCTCCCAGAGCGTCGTGCTCGCGGCGAGCGCCGGGCTGTTGCCGCCGCGCCCGAGGATGGCCTTCGAGGCAAACACGAGGCGGTCCCACAAGCCTACCGCCCCCGGCTCGGCGAACGCGCCGGGGACGAAAAAGAGCGCCCAGGCCACGATCAGCGCGGCCACCCACGAGAGGATGATGGTGAACACGATGATCGGCCCGGCGGCGCGGAGCAGGCTGTGCGAGCGCCGGCTGCCGGGCCGGTGCACGCGCAGGGCCATCCGCCACATCGCTTTGGCGAGGCGCCCGCTCAGCGGCCCGGCCCCGCTGCTCGTCCCGAACACCGTGAGCAGGATGTCGGCGAGCGCTGTGAGCAGCACCAACGCCCCGGCAACGATGGAAAGCACGGATGCGGTGGGCATCGTTCACAGGCGCGGCGCGGCCTCGCTTGGATTACCTATCAGAACGGCAGGTCGTCGCGCGTGGGCCGGCGACCGGCAGATGCAGCGCGACGCCCACCGTGGCGGCTGCCGTTGGAGGCTTGCGGCTCGCGCGGCGGCGCGGCGGGCTGCTCGCGCGCAGCAGCCTCTTCGGGGTCGTAGTACCCATCGGCGCCTTTGGGGAAGAACGGGACGATGCCCTTCTCCCGCTTCGTCCCGAAGGTGACGTTGCGGCGGTCGTAGCGGCTCTGCAAGCCGAAGTATTCGTTCTCGTCGCGGTCCTTGCGGTAGACCGGGATGACCTCGTTGATGCCCTGCTTTTTCAGATAGGCGGCGTCGCGGTTCAGCTCCTCGACGCCGGCGAGCGTCTGGTGCAGTTCGGCGAAGCTGTCGGCTTTGACCTTGACCTTCGTGCCGGCGTATTCGACCACGGCTTCAAAGCTTGTCATACGGTTCGTGCCCGGTTGGATTGGCGTAGCGGATGGCGGATGCTGCGTCCAAGCTAACAAGCACGGATGACAGCGCTGTGTCACGGCTTTTGGATGCAAAGCGAACGCTCGAAGCAGGTCTTACTTCTTAGGCCCGCCGTCCTCGTCGCCTGAACCGAGCGCCAGGGGGTACGATACTCCCCTGTTTGAGCGTGGACCAGTTTAGAAAGCGGACTTGCGAAGGGTCGTCCTCGCAAGTCGCGCTGCGTCCATTGACGTGACCCCAGAGCAATTCGGGATGCACCATTAGCGTCGATTTATTGCCCACCTGGAACACGAACCGGTTCGGAGATCGGTGGATGCCCATCGAACTTGCGATCTGCTCCGAAGTCCAGTCCCCCGCCGTGATGATGACGCCGGTAGGCATCTCGACACCGTCGTACCCGCTCTCGAACCCGGTCCGCACATCCAGCGCTTCACCCTGGACTCCGCCTCTTTCCTTCTCTGCGTAGTGGATGAGCGCGAGAACCTCCTCACGGTTGGCACTCATGGGCCGCACGTGGTTGATCCTGGCGCGAAGGTCCTCGTCCAACTCTCGCTTCAGCCGGCACTCTACGTCGCGCAACATCGCCATATAGCTGTACTCTGTCTGCCCGCCATACACGAAATAAAGTCCCCAACGGTTATAATGAGGACTGATGAAGTAAGCAAAGAGGAAGAAGAGGCCGTGCTCCTCAGTTAGCTCGCGCTCGATCTTCATCAGGACGCGGATGATCTCGTAGGTCTCCAGCTCGCACACAACCTTCTCCGACTCCCCGGCCCGCTCCCTCGCCCGCTCAGGTGTGACGCTGCCTACCGGCTGGTAACGGTGGGTGGAGTCCCAGTCTGCCGCCGTGTCCCAGTCCACGTCGTGATAGGAGTCCGTTTCCATCCGGAGGGAGTCTGAGACCTTCAGCAGATTGTTGAGGTCGTGGCCCCACAGAACGCGGTTGTTAGGTAAGCCCGCCTCTCGCGCCCATTCCGTAGCCTCCCTCCTATCGCCTGGCAGGCGCTTCCAACCGTTCAGGGCACATGCCCGCGCTTTGAGAGCGAGTTCGACGGCGTACCCTGCGTTGTAGGAGGAGACGTCGGGTTGCGTGTCCGCGAGGGTGATGGCAGCGGACGCGAAGCGGCGCGCTCGCTCGCGGGCTTCTTGCGGGGTCATGGGGGAAGACTACAGTTGGAGAAATCGCGTCCCTTCGTCGGCCACGGCGGTGTCGAACCCTCGGAGATACCGCTCTGTGACGCCCGTCTCAGCCGCTGTGTCTACGTTGCCTTTGGCCACCGTCACCGCGCCGAGGCCGCCGCCTGCACCTCCGGGTTGAGGATGCGCTCGATGCGCGCCTCCATGTCGCGCAGGTGAAGCTCCGTGGTGCGGTCCGCGGTGCGGCGCAGGGCGCGCTCGATCTCGCGCTGGAGCGTTTCGAGTTCGCCGCGCACGTAGGGGCGGATGTCGGACTGGCTCACGTTCACGGGCGTGAAGTTCACGTAGTCGCGGAAGGCCTCGGGGATGTCCGGGTTTTCGACCTCCTCGGTCATCAGGCCGGCCAGCTCTTCAAGGTAGCCGCGCTGGAGATTGCGGCGGAAGGTGCCCACCGCCTCGCCGCGCCCCAGCTCGGCGAAGAGGCCCGTGCGCAGGTCGTCAAGCATCTCCGCCGGGGCGTAGGCCGAGTCGCCTTCCAAGGCCTCGGCCTCGATGAGGCGCGCCAGACGGCGCGGGTCCAGGACCATCTCCAGGGCCTCGACCTGCGTTTCACGGACGCGCTCCAGCGCGCCGGCGTCTTCGATGCGGCGCAGCACGTCTTCGTTCAAGAGCCAGTCCGGCCGCGTGAAGACGTTCTCCTGAAGGAAGTTCATGGCCGCAAGCTGCTTCTCTTTGGGCACCACGCGGAAGACGGCGCCTTCCTGCTCGTACGTCTTGCGCGTCTCATAAACGCCGCCGATCTGCCGCGCCACGTGGCCGATGTAAAGCTGCCACTGGTCCAGCACCTCGCCGTAGAGTTCGTCGAGCTGGTCGTAGCCCTCGCCCTCTTCGTACGTCCACTCCACGAGGTTGGGCACGATGCGCTTGAGGTTTTCGAGGCCGTACTCGGAGGCTTTCACGGCGTCGTCGCCCAGGTCCTCGCGCTGGGCGCGCGGGTCCACCTGCGTCATCGTCTGGCGGCCGTAGAAGTAGGCCGGGTCGTCGGCGCGCTCCACGATCCACTCGTCCAGGCGCGCTTCTTCCTCTTCTTGAGAAAGGTCGGGGAAGCGCGAGTAGCCCCACTTGACGGCCCACGTGTCGTACTCGCCGATGGCGGGCAAGAAGTTCGTCACGCCATCGCCGGGCTGGGCGATGTAGTTGAAGCGGGCGTAGTCCATGATCGAGGGCGCCGTGCCTTTGCGCGCGGTGAAGGTGGGCGAGCGGAGGCTGTCCACCGGGTAGGCCACGCTCGACCCCCAGTTGTGCGGCAGCCCCAGCGTGTGTCCCACCTCGTGCGCGGAGACGAAGCGGACGAGTTCGTTCTGCACTTCGTCCTTGAACTCGACCGAGCGCGCGTCCGGGTTGGCCGCCGCCGTCTGCACGAAGAACCAGTTGCGCAGGAGGTTGGAGACGTTGTGGAACCAGCCGATGTCGCTCTCCAGGATCTCGCCCGTGCGCGGGTCGTGCACGTGCGGGCCGTAGGCGTTCTGCGTCTCGGAGGGGAAGTAGCGGATCACGGAGTAGCGCACGTCTTCGGGGCTGAACTCGGGGTCCTCTTCCTCGGTGGGCGGGTCCTTGGCGAGGATGGCGTTCTTGAAGCCGGCCGCCTCAAAGGCCACCTGCCAATCCTCGACGCCCTGCTTCAAGGCCTCGCGGTAGCGCATGGGCGTGGCCGGGTCGATGTAGTAGACAATCGGCTCTATCGGCTCGACCAGCTCGCCGCGCGCGTAGGCCTCGGGATCGCTGGGTTCGAGGCGCCAGCGGGTGATGTAGCATTTCTCCTCGGCGCGGTCGGCGTCGGCGCTGTAGTCGGTGAACTCGACGTTGAAGTAGCCCACGCGGTCGTCGCACTTGCGGGGCTGCATCGGGTCCTTCGGGAGCATCACCATCGAGTGGTTCATCTCCAGGGAGATCGTCCCGGTGGAAGAGTTCGAGGGCGGCTCCTGCGCCTCGTACGTCAAAACGTTTTTGACCTCGACGTTCTCGGGGAAGCTCTTGGCGGAGTTGATGAACGTGCGGTCGTCGTCGAGGCTGCGCACCTTGTACTGCTCGCGGCGGCCTTTCTGCAAGCCAAGCGCGGGGATGTCCTCAGTGAACAGCTCCGTGGCCTCGATGAGGACGGAGGCGGAGTCCGGCCCGATGGCTTTGACGTCGAAGCTCTTGAGGATCGGCTCGAAGTTGGCGTTCTGGACGGCCTGGTAGATCGGGTCGCCCTCTTCGGCCACGTTCTCGTAGCTGACGACGCGCAGGAGCACCTTGTCGTCGTCGCGCTGCCAGCGCACGACCTGCGTGGCCGCCTTCTCGCCGCCGTAGCCGATCTCGTCGGCCGTGCGGGCGATGCGCGAGACCATCAAAAGCTCGTCGCCCAGGAGCGAGTCCGGGATCTGGTAGTAGAGATCGCCGCCCTTTTGGTAGATGGTGAAAAGGCCCTCGTCCTTCTCGAAGTCATCGGTGATGACCTCGTCGAAGGGCTTGAGATCGCCCTCTTCCTCTTGCTGATTGGAAGCGTCGGCCTCCCCGCCGCCGGACGTGGCGGCTTGCTGCGCACCGGCGCAGCCGGCGAAGAGGAGCGCGGCGAAGAGCAGAACGGATAGCAGTCGGATTCGCATTTTTTCTTTTTTTGAAAGCGAGGGTGACGTTTAAGACCAGAGGGGCGGGCGCGGCCCAAGGTAAGGATTTGAAAAGCTATTTGGCGAGTCGAAAAAATTTCCCTCTCCAAAGGGGGGAGCACGAACGGCAAAGCCGTCAATACCCCTGCGCGCCGCGCACGGCCAGGAGGCGGTCCGTGCCCTGGCTGAGGTCGTCGTAGTACACGAAGGCGAGGTAGCCGCTCCCGGCGCGCGGGAGGGCACGCTCGAGGACGCGGCGCAAACGGGGGTCCGGCGAGGCGTAGCGGTACTCGTACTTCCCCTGCTTGATGAGCGCCTCGCCCTCGTAGCGCGCGCGCTCGGCCACCCAGCGGAGCGTGTCGGCCGGCGTGGTGGGGCCGGAGCCGAAGCTGCCAAGGAGAAGGACGCCGCCGCCGAGGGCCTGCTCCTCCGGCGGCACGAAGCTGAACTGCACCGAGGCGTACTCGGCGCTCACGTCGGGGTCGGGCACGTCGCGCACGGCGGCGTCCACGACGGGCTGCCCGTAGAGGAGCGAGTCGAACCCGGCGCCGGCGAAGTTGGCGTAATCCGGCTCCAGGATCACGCGTGGCGGCTCACCCGCGGCATAGTCCACCGCCTCGATCTCCCCGCCGATGCGCAGCGCCGAGAGGTCCAGGAAGTAATCGGCGGCCGAGGGCGCGAAGGCCTCGCTCGGGGGCAGGTCGAAGCTTAGGAGCGGCTGCCCGGCCAGCTGCGGCCGATCCGAGCAGCGCGGCGCGTTGAAGTCGGCGTCGCGCACGAAGCAGACGGTGTAGTCGAAGGGCTGGCCTTGCAGATCGCCCGGCGGCGTAAAGCGCGCGGTGGGCAGGAGCGAGGGCTGCATCTGCCCGCTCACGACGAGGTCGCGCAGATCGAGTTCGAGCGGGCCGGCCTGCTCCGTCACGAAGAAGGGCCGCTCGAAGAGCACCTCGTCCTCGCGCCCCTGCTCGGTCACGCGCACGACGTAGTTCCCGCTGAGGCGGAAGCCGATGTCCTCGTTCGGGAATTGGTAGGTGTAGTGAACGTAAGGCACGTCCGTCCCGCGCGAGAGGGTGTAGTCGAGGAGGTTGTCGCGCTGGAAGGAGGTGAGGTACTCGGCCGGGACGAGGTCGCGCTTCCAGGTGCGGTCGGCGTGGTAGAAGTAGACGGAGAGGGGCCGCCCGCTCTCTTCCATGAGGTCGAACTCGAGCGTGAGCGGCGCCCCGCCGCCGAGCGGCAGGATGGGCAGGGCGCGCTCGCGCTCGCCCCGGTACAGCTGGATCGTGCGCACGCCGGGGCGAGCGGCGGCCAGGCGCATCTCGGCGAGGGGTGCGCGGCGGGCGGCGCGGCGATTCTCCTCAGAGGAAGACCCGGCCTCTTCAGCGCCGGCGCAGGCCGAGAGCGCGAGAAGCGCGGCGAGCATCATCGGCCATACGAACGCGCGGAGGGAGCGAGCCGTGGGCGCGGGGGCGGGTGTCGCAAAGCGCATCGCGGGCATCGCTCGGGGCGCGGGAGATGGCGGGAAAGCAGCGGCGGTCACTGAGAAGCGGCGTCGAAGATGCGGTTCCGCTGCACCCAGCTCATCTTTTCGATGAAGTCGTCGAAGTAGGCCGCCTCGTTCAGGGCGCCGGCGCCGCGGAAGGCGCGGGCGGCCTCGCTGGCATAGCCGGAGGCCACGTCGGGGCGGCCGGCGCGGTAAACGCTCTGCGCGATCCACGCGAGGCGCTGCCGCGTGAGCACGGCGCGCTGGTAAGGGGTCATTCCGGTAGGCAGGCCCATGTTACGCAGCGCCCATCCGGCCGGTTCGTAGCGGCCGGCGGCCATGAGCAAAACGGCCTGCTGCATCTGGATGGCCGGCCCCGACGGCTCAAGCCGGATCAGCCGGTCGGCCTTCTCCCCCTCGCCGAGCGCGGAGGCCATCACGCCGATGGCGTCGGGGCGGTCGGCCAGGAGGGCGCGGAGGACCACCTGCGCGCGCAGCCCTTCGGAGAACATCGGGAGGCGCTCGAGCGCGGCGGCGTACTGCTCTTGCGCGAGGGCGGCGCGGCCCGCGAGCGCGTAGGCATCGCCCAGGGTGACGAGCAGGCCCGGCGTCCGGCGCTCCATCGCTACCGTGTCGAGGGCGGCAATGGCCGCCTCGGCCTCGCCGCCGGCCAGCGTGAGGCGCGCCGCTTGGACGCGAGCGGCGGTGAAGCCTGGGCGCTCGGCCAGCGCGCGCTCGAAGTGCAACGCGGCGGCGGCGGTGTCCTTCTCGGCCAGCGCCCGCTCCCCGGCGCGGAAGGCGCGCGCGTAGGCCGGCACGTGGTGCGGGCAGCGCTTCTCGAAAAGCGAAGGCACGGCAAAGCGCCGCGTCACCAGCGCCTCGGTCCCGGTGGCGACGACGGGCAGGCCCAGCAGGTAGCGCTCCCACTCCTCGGCCAGCACTTCTACGGGCTTGCCGTAGACGGCCTCGAAGTCGGCCCAGGCGTAGGCGCGCCGGAAGCGCCCGGCGCCGTAGCGCTCGATCAAAAAACGCACGAACGAGCCGGCGGTGGTGTAGGAGACGGCCCCGCGCCCGGTCCAAAAGCCGGCGGGCGAGAGCCGCGCCGCCACGTCCGCCGCCAGCCCGAGACCCGCCCCCGGCTCCTGCGGCGAGAACGCGGCCTCCGAAAACGCAGTCTTCGAGAGCGCGGCGGTGAGCACCTGCTCGTGCGGGCCGGGGCGGCCGTCGGGCGGCTCCAGCGCCACGGCCAGCCCCTCGACCAGCCCCACCGCCACGGACGCCTTGACCACCGGCAACCCGAACGCGCGCGAGAACACGTGCACCAGCTCGTGCCCGAAGCTTTGGTCGTACGCCTTGCGCAAAAGATGCACCTGCGGGCGCGGCAGCCATACGGGCGCCACGCTCGTCGTGCGCGCGCCGGTGAGCCGCGCCTTCGCTTCCTCGCTCGGGTAGAGGTAGCTCTGGATGCGCCCGCGCGGCGCGGCGCCCAGACGCTCTTCCAGCCAGGCGTAGCGGTACTCGTGGTCCTCGGCCAGGTGCTTGCGCTCGTCCGGCGTCACCGCCTCGGGGTCGAAGTAGATGTCGAAGTGCTCCGTCCGCAGGTGCCCGCCCAGCTCTTCTTGGAGATGCCAAGCCGGCGTGTTAAACCCCAGCCGCGCCGAAAAGAAATACGCCGCCCCAATCAGCACCACGGCGCCCACGATGAGAGCACCCGTAGGGGCGAGGCGCGCCTCGCCCTCTTTTCGCGCCGCGCCCGCGCCTCGCGCCCATCGCCCCATCAGAAAAAAGAAAAACGCCCAGAGCAGCGTGAGCGCACGGAAGGAAAAAAGGCCTGCGCGCAGCGCCAGCTCTTCGTCGTAGATCGGCCCGAGGACGCCGCCGAAGACGTGGCTGTACGTGTAAAACTGCGGATGAAAGCCGAGGTCGTACACCACGCCGCCGAGCGCCGCGAGCAGCCCGCCGCCCACGAAGATCGCCCGCCGCCCGCGCCAGCGCACGCCGCTCAGCGCGTACGCCACCGCCACGGCCAGCACCACCGTGACGACGGGGAAGAGCGCGTAAAGCAGGAGGCCCTGAAAAAACCCGCAGTTCGGGCGCCAAAGGAGCGTCACCGTCAGGAGCGCGGCGGGCACCACGAGCGCGGCCTCCTGCATCGCCAGGACGCGCCCGAAGCCTCTTCCGCCCGCCTCGAACAGCCGCAGCGCCGACAGCCCCGCCACGAAAAACGCCGCGAACGCCACCACCGCGGCGGACTCCACGTGCAGCAGCCCCACGAGCGGCCACGGCCAGAGAGCCACCCCAAGCAGCGCGTACGCGATCAAGACGCCCCGCAGGGCACGGACATCGGCTTGCCAGCGCACCGGCATGGAGAGGGCAACGGGGAACGGGGAGGGGACGGGACGCGCTCGGGGGCTGCGGCCCTGCGGACCGTGGCGCAGTCAGATAAAGCAATCAGATGAAAACGAACGTCAGGCCTACAGAGAGCACCTCTTTGACCTGCGCGTCGGGGCTGATGTTGCGGTCGTAGATGGTGGCCAACTCGAAGTCCACCGTCAAGAACTCGTTCACCTGCATGGTGACGATGTTCTCCCAAGCGATGTCGGGCAGCTCGTCCGGCTTGTTGAACGCGGCGAAGAGGCCGAGCGTGGACCGCAGGCGCACGTTGGTGAAGACCTCGCGGTCGTACTCGGTGGTGGATTCGAGGCCGGCCTCGACGCGCGCGGCCTCGCTCGGGCGCAGGCCGTAGATGGGGCGCAGCCGCCGGATGCGCACGAGCGTCTGCTTGCTCGCCACCCCCAGGCGCTGTGTGAACCAGGGCCTTGGGTCGTAGGTCAGGCCCAGGCTCTGGGTAAAGGTAGCGGGCGCCAGGAAGGCCGAGACCTGCGTGGGAAGCGTCGTCTCCTCCGGGAGTCCTTCCGGCACCTCGTCGTAGGCGAAGCCGGCGGCAAACTGCGAGCGCGCCTCGGCGGAGACGGTGGGGTTGAAGGTGCGGAAAAAGCCGCGCCCGCGGTACTGCAGCGCGGCGGCGAGCCTGATCAGGTCCTCGGCCTTACGCACGTCGAGGGTGTCCTGCTGGACGAAGCCGAAGGCGAGGCGCGCGTCGTAGCTCTGCTTCCAGTTCTGGGTGGCGCGCGTGGCCTCGCCGCTCAGGCTGGTGGTGAGGGCGAGCGTGTTCAGGCCGCCCTCGGTCCAGTTGCGGTACGCAGCCTGCGAGCCGGCTAGCTTGCCCGTGAGCGCCATGTCCCAAACGCCAAGCCGCAGCGAGTCTTCCTCGGCGGCGGGTTCGGCGGCATCCTGGGCGGCGGCGGGGCGCGTGCCGAGCGCGCAGGCGAGCGCGAGTAGGAGCAAGGCCGCAGGCAGGCGGCGGCGCGTGCGCATCGAGGAGCGGGTCGTGGGGACGCAGACGAACGCAGACAAACGCAAAAAGTGTGAGGGCAAGGATCGGAGCGCTAGGCAGAAAGCCGCTGCTTCTCCTGCGCCGCCCGGAGGCTGCGGAGAGCAGGGCGGCTACAAAGAAAAGAAAAAAGGCTATGCCTGACCGGCATAGCCTTTACGCGCTTTGGCGAAAGCGCGGTTAAAACGCGGTTTCCCAAAAGCTTTAGGAAAGCTCGTTGTTCTTGATGTCCTGGATCTCGATGCGGATGTCCTGCGCCTTTTTCTTGATATCCTGCATCACGCCGCGCACGCGCGTGCCGGCGGCCTTGTTGTGCTTGTCGTAGAACTTCGAGAAGTCCTCCTCGGCCTCTTCCAGAAGCTGCTTCAACTCGTTATACCGTTGGTTGCTCATGGGGTGTCGCCTCGTTGTGGTTAAGGGAGCGTGGCGCGGCGTGCGCCGCTTGGCGGCAGGTGCGCGCCGCGAGAAAGCGTTCGAAAAACCCTTTTCTCGCAATTCTGGGCATGAACATAGGACATCACGGGCCGCCTGTCAAGCGCAGAGGCGGTTTCGCCCCCCGCCAAGACCTCTGCGGGCCGGTTTCATGCATGGCGAAGAGCAGCCCGCCTGCCCCCCGCCGCTCGTTGCGCGCACTGCCCGAACGAGACTCACGCCGCTGAGCCGGCCGGCCGCGCAAGGCGCACGCCCTCCGGCCCGCCCGCGCGGAGCAGCCCTTCCAAGCTGGCGACGAGCACCTCGGCGCCGGCGTCCACGGCGCGGCGCACGGCGTCCGGCTCCGGCAGCGCGTCCGCCTCGATGAGCGCGTCGAGGCGGGCTTGCGGAAGGGTCTCGGCCTCTGCGCCTGCAAGCAGGCCGCTGAGACGGCGCTGCGCCAGGAAGACGAGCGTGATGGCCCGCCCGCCGCCAGCAAGCGCCTCGGCCACGGCCAGCGCCGCCTCCACGGCAGGCGCCTCGCGCACGGTCCCGCCGCCCCCCTCTTCGGCCACGAGCGCCGAGATGACCGGCAGCACCCGCATCCGGATCAGGTCCTTGACCCAGCCGAGGTGCCCCGCCGTGACGCGCCCTTCCGCGCCGAGGCGCAAGAGGCTGCGCCCCGTCCCCTGCAACCCCACGGCCGAGACCTGCGCATCCGTGAGCGTGCCGACGAGCTGCTGGTTCGTCTCCCGGATGGCGCGCTCGACGAGGCGCCGCTGCTCCGCGGTCTCGACTTGCAGAACGCCCCCTTCGCGCTCGATGAAAAGGCCTTCGCTTTCGAGCGTGCGCTCCACCTTCTCGCCGCTGCCGTGGATGAGGGCGTAGGCGCCGGGCCGCCCCTCGGCCGCCTTGAGCCGCTCGGCCAAGTCTTTGACGAAGAGCGGATCGCCCCCGTGGTAGCGGTCGAGGTAGACGAGGTACACGTTCTGCTGCATGGCGCGGGCGGGCGTTGGGTTCGGATTGCGAAAGCGTCTCTGCCGTCAACGCCGCGTCGCACGCGCGGGGTTCACCCCGTGGAGACGACGGACGAGCGACGATGGACGACCGATGACGGACGACAGCGTCGGCACGAGCGCGACGTGCTTTTCCATGCGGAGACGGCGGTGGCCTGTGCGTCCCCTCTCCCTTGATGGGAGAGGGACAGGGTGAGGGTGAACGAGCGGACACGTCGCTCTACCACTTCCCCCTCTCTCTGTCTCTCTCCCGCCAGGGGAGATGAGGACACACAGGCCACCGCCGTCTTTCATTCGCTGCCGTCCCGTCGTCGCCTTTTCCGAAACCGCCGTTGAACTTCGCGCTGCGAACCGTGAACTTAGAAGACGCTGCCCGCCGCTGCCCGCTCACGCGCCAACTCGCCGCCCCATGCCTGACTTCTGCCACCTCCACTGCCACACGCAGTACTCGCTCCTCGACGGCGCCGCGCGCATCGGCCGGCTCGTGGAAAAAGCCAAAGCGCAGGGATCGAGCGCCGTCGCCATCACGGACCACGGCAATCTCTACGGCGTGCCCGAGTTTCACACCAAGGCCGAGCGCGCCGGCATCCAGCCCATCATCGGGTGCGAGTTCTACGTCACGCCCAGCGGCATGGCCGACCGCAGCGACCCCACGCGCTACCACCAGGTGCTCCTGGCCAAAAACGCCGAGGGGTACCGCAACCTCATGGCGCTCTCCTCCAAGTCGTTCACGGACGGGTTCTACTACAAGCCGCGCATCGACCGCGAGCGGATGCGCCAGCACAGCGCCGGCCTCATCGCCACGACGTGCTGCCTCCAGGGCGAGGTCTTGCAGACGATCCTGAAAAAAGGCGAGGCCGCCGCCCGCGCCGTCTTCGAGGACTACCTCGACATTTTTGGCGAAGATTATTACATCGAGCTGCAGGACCACGGCATTGAGGAGCAGAGCCGCTGCAACCAAGTCCTCCTGCGCTGGGCCGAGGAATACAACGTCGAGGTCGTGGCGACGAACGACGTCCATTACATCGACCAGGCCGACGCCGAGGCGCAGGACGTGCTCCTGTGCCTGCAAACGGGGAAGGACTACCTCGACCCGAGCCGGATGAAGTTCGAGAACGACCGCTTCTTCCTCAAATCGAAGGAGGAGATGCAGGCGGCCTTCTCCGGCCTCGACGCGAAGGTGCGCGACCGCGCCCTGGACACCACCCGCGCCATCGCCGACAAGTGCCGGTTCAGCCTGCCGAAGCCGGACCTCCTCATGCCGCATTATCCGATCCCGGAGAAGTTCGGCCAGGACATGGACGCTTACTTGAGGCACCTCGTCTTCGAGCGCGCCCCGGAGCGCTTCGGCGAGATGACGCAGGACGTGGCCGACCGCCTCCGCCACGAGCTGGGCATCATCCACGAGATGGGCTACGCCGGCTACTTCCTCATCGTGCAGGACTTCACCACGGCGGCGCGGAACCTCGGCGTGCGCGTCGGCCCCGGAAGAGGCTCGGCGGCCGGCTCGGCGGTGGCCTATTCGCTTGGCATCACGAACGTGGACCCGCTCGAATACGATCTCCTCTTCGAGCGCTTCCTTAACCCCGAGCGCGTCTCAATGCCGGACATCGACATCGACTTCGACGACCGGGGCCGGGCCAAGGTCATCGACTACGTCGTCCAGAAGTACGGGCGCGAGAACGTCTGCCAGATCATCACCTTCGGGACGATGGGGGCCAAGACAGCCCTGCGCGACGTCTCGCGCGTCCTGGACATCCCCCTGAGCCGCGCCGACGAGATCGCCAAGATGATCCCCGACGGCGTGGGCGTGGACCTCGACCAGGCCCTCTCCGAGGTGCCCGAGCTGCGCGCCTTGCAGAACCACGAGGACAAGCGCACGCGCCAGCTTATGCGCTACGCCAAGGTCTTGGAGGGCGCGGCGCGGCACACGGGCGTGCACGCCGCCGGCGTCATCATCGCCCCCGGTAAGGTCTCGGACTACGTCCCCATCTCCGTGGCGAAGTCCAAGGGCGAGCAGGTCATCACCACGCAGTACGACGGCGACTGGGTGGAGAAATTCGGCCTGTTGAAGATGGACTTCCTCGGCCTCAAGACGCTCACCGTCCTGGGCGACACGCTCAGGCTCGTCAAAGAGAACCACGGCATCGAGATCGACCTCGACACGCTTCCCCTGGACGACGAGAAGACGTTCCGCCTCTTCCAAAAGGGCGACACCGTGTCCATCTTCCAGTTCGAGTCCTCGGGGATGCGCGAGTGGCTCAGGAAGCTCGGGCCGACGGAGATCAACGACCTCATCGCCATGAACGCCTTGTACCGGCCGGGGCCGATGGACCTCATCCCGGACTACATCGCGCGCAAGCACGGGAAGGAAAAGGTGAGCTACCCGCACCCGAGCCTCGAGCCGGTCCTGGAGCCGACGTACGGCATCCCCGTCTACCAGGAGCAGGTGATGAAGATGGCGCAGGTGATGGCGGGGTACTCGCTCGGCCAGGCCGACATTTTGCGCCGTTCGATGGGGAAGAAGAAGATCGAGATCATGAACAAGCAGCGCGTCGTCTTCGTCGAGGGGGCGGCTGAGAACGGGATCGGCGAGGCGAAGGCGAACGAGGTCTTCGACATGATGGCGAAGTTCGCGGGCTACGGGTTCAACAGATCACATTCAGCTGCATATTCGCTTGTAGCGTACCAGACGGCCTACCTCAAGGCGCACTTCCCGGCCGAGTTCATGGCGGCGGCCATGACGAACGACATGGACAAGAGCGACAAGCTCACCGGCATCCTCGACGAGGCGCGGCGGATGGGCCTGGGCCTGCTCCCCCCGTCGGTGAACCGCAGCGAGGCGCACTTCACCGTCGATGGGGGGCAGATCCGCTTCGGCCTCGGGGCGATCAAAGGGGCCGGCCTCTCGGCCATCGAGGCCATCCGCCAGGTGCGGCAGAAGCAGGGCCGCTTTGAGACCCTCTTCGACCTCACGCGCGAGCTGGACCTGCGCACGGCCGGGAAGCGCACCTTGGAGAGCCTGGCGCGCGCCGGCGCCCTGGACGAACTCGACGGCCACCGCGCGCAGCTCGTCGAGGCCGCCGACGCGGCCGTACGCTACGGGCAGAAGGCGCAGGCCGATAAGGTGGCCGGGCAAAGCTCGCTCTTCGGCGGCGGGGCGGCGGGGGCCGAGGCCATGCAGCCGCGTCTGCCGGAGGTGGAGCCGTGGGCGCAGGCCAAGGCACTCAAGGAGGAGCGCGAGGTGGTGGGGTTCTACGTCTCGGGCCACCCGCTCGAAGCGTTCAAGGCCGAGGCCGAGGCCTTTGCCACAGCCTCGCTGGGCGACGCGGAGAAGCTCGACGCCGAACCCGCCGCGCCCAGCGGCGACGGCTACGGGCGCCCGCGCGGCCCTGTGCACACGTTCTGCGGCATCCTCACCGAGGTCAAGCGCCACACCACGCGCTCGGGCAAGCCCATCGCCTTTGCCACGCTTGAGGACTTCGGCGGGCAGGGCGAACTCATCTGCTTTGCTTCGGTGCTCGACCGCGTGCAGGCCTACCTCCGCACCGACGAGGTGGTCCTCGTCAAAGGCGAGGTCGAGGTCAAGGGTGGGATGGTGAAGCTCATCGTCCAGGACGTGATGCCGATGTGGAAGGTGCGTGATCAGCTTGTCAAAGGCCTCGTCGTGCGGATGCACCCGGACCACGCCGCCGTCGAGGACGTCGAGGCGCTCCGGGCGCTGTGCGAGGCGCACCGCGGCCACGCGCGGCTGTACTTCGACCTCACGCTGCCGGGGCTGCCGGGGCCGCAGCGCATCCGCAGCCGCACATGCGCGGTGGACCCCACGCCCGACCTCATGCGCGGCATCCGCCGCCTTTTCGGCCCGGACGCCGTGAAGCTCGAGGCCGAGGCGTAGCGCCCGGCTGGCCTGCTCTTCTTCGCCAATCCACGCATCAGACGGTCCTTACGCCTATCGAAAAACGTATCGCCAAGCAGGCGCCGGCGGATGCGCCGGCGTAGCCGCAGGCGCATCCGTCATGATCTACATCGCATTGCATCCGCACACCTGGAGGGGGACTATGCCGGACGGCAAGAAACAATATTGGAATGAAGGCGAGAAAGAACGCGACATCGCACGTTTTCGGGACGCGCTCAAGGGCTTCCACGAGCAGCTTGAGCGCATAGAAGAGAACTGCCTCGACGACGACATCCTCCGCGACGCCGTGACCGTAGCCGTCAAGGGGTACACGCAGCAGCTCGAGGCCATCGAGCGCGCCTGCAAGCGCTCGCGCAAGGAGGGCGGGGCGTAGGGGGCGGCCTGGCTGCCCTGGCTCCGTGGCGTGTTTCTTGCGCGTCGAGGTGACGAGTGCGCTTTTCGCGCCGTCGCTCTTTCGGCTCCAACTCATCCCCTCAAACACATGGACTCTCGCATACGTGACGTCACGCGGCACGCGCCCGGAAAGGCGCGGCTCATCATCAGCCGGCGGCGGGCGGGGCAGCTTGCGCGGCTGGGCTACCTGGCCATCGGCGTGGTGTACGTGCTCGTGGGCCTCCTGGCGGTGCTGAGCGTGGTGCCGATGGGCGGCGGCGGGAAGGTGACCGGCTCGGCGGGCGCCACGCGCACGATCCTTCAGCAGCCGTTCGGGCGCGTGCTTTTGGGGATCATCGCGGCGGGGCTGGCCGCGTACGTGTGCTGGCGCTTTGCGCAGGCGTTCCTCGACATCGAGGACCGGGGCGCGGGCGCGCGCGACCTCATGCGGCGCACGGGCCTTTTCCTGAGCGGGCTGAGCTACGCCATTCTCACGTTCGCCGTCGTGCGCACGCTCATCGGGAGCGGCGGACAGGTGCAGGGGCAGAAAAGCGACTGGACGGCCGAGCTGATGTCGGCGCCGGCCGGCGCGGTGCTCGTGGGGCTGCTCGGCGCGGGCGTCATCGCGGCGGGGCTGGCGCAGTTTCAGAAGGCGTACAAGGCGGGGTTCATGACGTACCTGGAGGTTTCTTCGATGAGCGAGGCCACGCAGCGCGCCGTGAAGTGGCTGGGCCGCTTCGGGCTGGCCGCGCGCGGCGTGGTCTTCAGCATCATCGGCGTCTTCTTCGTCGTAGCCGCTCTTCAGTCCAACGCGCAGCAGGCCAAGGGGCTGGGCGGCGCGCTCCGGACGCTCCGCGAGCAGCCCTACGGCACCTGGCTCATCGCCCTGGTGGCGGCGGGGCTGCTCGCGCACGGGCTGCACATGCTCACCAAGGTGCGCTACCGCCGCATCGCCCCGCCGGAGGACATGGACGAGAGAGAGGCGTTTTCCTCAGCCCGCTTTAGCAAGGACGAAGGCAGCGCGTAGCCGCCGCGCCTTCGCCGCGCGCCGGCTCATCTGTTGAAGAACCGCATGGCTACCGTTAAAGAGCGCACGCACGAGATCCTGGAGAGCACGCGCCCGAACGACTGGGTGAGCCGGGCCGTGCAGTCCGCCATCATCGCGCTGATCGTGCTCAACGTGGCGGCGGTGATCCTCGTCACGGTAGAAGACTACAACCGCCGCTTCGGCGGCTTTTTCCGCGCGTTCGAGATCGTCTCGGTGGTGCTTTTTAGCATCGAGTACGTGCTGCGCGTGTGGTCGTGCACGGCCTCGGAGGCGTACAGCCACCCGGTCAAGGGGCGGCTGCGCTACATGGCCACGCCCGGCGCCATCATCGACCTCTTGGCGATCCTGCCCTTTTTCCTGCGCTTCCTGCCGGGCGCGCTCGACCTGCGCGCCATCCGCGCACTGCGCATCTTCCGCATCCTGCGCCTGTTGAAGATCGGCCGCTTCTCGCGCTCGATGGACATCTTTGCGGACGTGCTCATAGAGAAGACGACGGAGATCCTCATCACGCTCCTCGTCGTCTCCATCGCGCTCGTCTTCGCGTCGAGTATGCTGTACTACGCCGAGCGCACGGCGCAGCCGGACGCCTTCTCGAGCATCCCGAAGTCGATGTGGTGGGGCATCATCACGCTCACGACCGTCGGCTACGGCGACGTCACGCCGGCAACGAATCTGGGCAAGGCGCTCGGCGGCGTGATCGCGCTCATTGGCATCGGCCTGTTTGCGCTGCCGGCGGGCATCCTGGCCTCCGGCTTCGAGGAAGCCCTGGACCGCCGCCAAAAAGAGCACGGCGAGGACGAAGACGAAGAAGACGACAAGGACAGCGGGGCTGAGGACGACGAAGCCGGAAGCGAAGAAGAAGGCGACGCCCCCGAAGACGGCAGCGGAAGCGAGGCCGCGCGCCGCACGTTCTGCCCCTGCTGCGGGCAGCGCCTCCCCGAAGACGCGCGCGAGGAGCGCTGACCTTCTGGAGACCGGCTCTTTTGCTGAAAGCGGTCGTATGATGTTGGTGAAGCAGCTTGGCCCATAAATGTCGAGGCATAGCGATGACGAGTCCACTTCCGGCAACCGTACACTCTTCGAGAGTAGCGTCATCGTTCTGGACTGTCGCGGGAATGCTCGTGGCAGGCCTGCTGGCGGGGTGCAGCCTCTTCGGGAGCGAGTCTGAGGACCCCATAGCTGAGGTGCAGTTGGAAGGCCTCACTTGGCCTGACCCCGAACTCGGCCTTGTGCTTGAACCCTACGCTGGCCTGCACCGCTATGGAGTGTACCAACGCGACTACGGCGGCAGCCGCGGCAGGCTCGGAATTTCGCTCAGTCTGCGTGACGAGCGCACAGGCTGGAGCGAGGGCGTTTCCTTTTCTGGCGCGTTCGACGGAGAAAGACGCTATTCCATTACGCTGACGCAGGACGAGTACCGCGACTACGCAAGCTCAGGCAACGTCGCCGACGTGCGCGGCGCGCTGGCCGCCTCGTTCATGGAACTCAACGTGGACTACCCCATCAGCCTGTACGACGTGGTGAAAGAAGAGCCGGGCGAACTCGTCGTCACGCGCTACGACTCCTCGGCGGGCGTGATCGAGGGCCGCTTCCGCGTCACGCTCGCGCTCGCCTACATCGAGGACGACCAGCCCGAACTCCACGGCTACCTCCACGACCTCCCCGACACGCTGCGCTTCACCGAGGGGCGCTTCCGCGTCACCGACATCAACGACCAGCGCAACCGCCGCTGAGAAAGCACGAGGCCGAGCAGGCACGATGCAGGCCGTGATCATCAAAGAGCGAGCGCAGGTTGCTTTCTGCGCTCGCTCTTCTGTTTTTTGCGTCGGGGTCCACAACGCAAACCCGGCTGCGAGAAGCTATGCCTGCTCTTTCCGACGACGGCCAGCGCGTCACGCTTGACCTCCACGGCTGCACCGTAGACGAAGCGCTCGACCTGGCCGAGCGCACGCTCCGTGCGGCGCAGCGGCGCGGGCGGCAGCGCGTGCGCCTCGTCCACGGCGCCTCAACGAGCGACGCGCGTGCCCGCAACCGCACCATCAAGCACGCCCTCTACGACGCGCTCGACCACGGCACCCTCGCTCACGACACCACTAGCGCCTGGCGCGCCGAGGGCCACCTGCTCCTCTCCCTCGACGTGACGGCGCCGTCCGATCCCCGCCCGCTCCGCTTGCGCGATGTGCAGCGCTAAACCTCAGCGCCGGCGTGCCGGCTTGCTGCCAGGGCGAGACTCTTTCCTGCTTTTTTGCAGGTGCGAAAGAGGGGCCGCTGCTGAACATCTCGGCGTCGTACGAGTCCAAACTTTTAGCGCCTTAACCGAAGCTCCACAACCCTGTCCGCTTCATGACACCGGCTGTTCGCGTCGGGATCACCACTTCGCTTGCCGAGGGCGAGCAGCGCCTGAGCCGCGCTTACGTGCAGGCGGTCGAGGCGTCCGGGGGCCTGCCGCTCCCCTTGCCCATGCTCGACGGTGAGGCCGCGCCGCCCGCGCTCATGGAGATCGTCGACGCGCTCATCGTCATCGGCGGGCCGGCGGTGACGGAAGGCCTCGTGGGCGAGCTGCCTGAAGAACTCGGCGCCAACAGCGCCGTCCGCCTGCGCTCGGACATGGCGCTGCTCAAGGCGGCGCTGGCGGCGGAGAAGCCCGTGCTGGGCATCTGCTATGGGATGCAGCTTTTGAATGCCCTCGCCGGCGGCACCCTCTACGCCGACGTGGAGCGGCAGCTCGACGGCGCGCAGGTGCACAGCGAAAAGCGCGGCGCCACGCAGCATCCCCTACGCCTCGCCGCAGGATCGCACGTGCGGCGGCTGCTTGGCCGCTCCTCCGTTGAGGTCAACTCCCGGCACCTGCAAGCGGTGGCCGAGCCGGGCCGGGGGTTGCGCGTGGCCGCCACGGCGCCGGACGGGGTGATCGAAGCCATCGAGAACGAGCGCGGCACGGTTTTGGGCGTGCAGTTCCATCCCGAGCGCATGGGCCGTGCCATGCAGCCGCTCTTTCGCCGTCTTGTACGCTCAGCGCAGGAAGCGCGCCAGGAGCGCAGCCTTTCTCCGGCGTAACGCCGCGCGCGCTAGAAGCTTGGCGTTTCATTTGCTCCATTTCTCCTTGCACGCCGCGTGGCCTATAGCTACTTAACAAAGAGCGGGCGCGCTGGCCGGCGGGCCGCTCCGGTTTCTCTTCTGCGAAGTACGATTCTACCGCCTCCATGCCTGACGCCTCCTCATCTCCTGACGCCCCGCAGCAGCCCACGCCTCATACCGCCACCTCAGAGGACGCCGGAGGCAGCGGACCGGCAGACGGCGTGCCGGCTCTTCAGAAGGACGCCTCGCACCGCAACGTGGTCCGGTCGAGCGGGCGGCTGCGGGACCTGCTCGTCTCCAACCGCCCGCTGGGCGTGCGCAACATGCTTTGGGCGGCGCTCTGCGTGACGTCCGCCATTGCGCTCCTCTTGATGCTCACCGGCCGCGCCGACACGGTGGCGCAAGACCTCCTGCGCCGCTTCGGCTCGTCGGGCGTGGGGGCCGTGGCCGAGGCGCCGCCCGTCATCCGCACCGAAGAGGAGCAGGCCGAGGCCGGCACGTTCACCTTCCGCGACCTCACGCTGCATCCGGACCGCGTGCATCGCCCGTACACGGCCGGTCCTTTTCTCACGGCGGACGCCGCCTCTACGGCGCCGCAGCTTATCGGGCAGTTCCGCGACCTCCTGGCGCTTTACGAAGAGGTCCAGGGTCAGGACTCGAACTTCGACGTGCGCGTGGTGGACAACCGCACGGGCGAACTCCTCGAACTCTACACCCTCGAAGGCGAAGAGGCGCGCTACGACGAACTCGGCCAGCCGGAAAGCTTCAACTGGGGCGCGGTGGATCAAGAGCGGCGCCTGGTCACGCGGCGGCTCATCGACAAGTACGTGGCGCGTGGTGTGCCTAAGCCCGCCATCACCATCAAGTGGGGCCGCGCCAACCAGGTGATGCAGGCGCGCGAGCGCGACCTCCCCTTCGTCGAGTACGAGGTGCGCCTGGCGCGCTACCTGGGGATGAGCCTCCTCCCGACCGAGATCGGCACGGTGGAGACGTTCAACCAGGACCGCCTCGTCTCGGGCGTGGGCGCGCGCAGCCGCTACCAGCTCATGCCGTTCCTCCTGCGCCAGCACCGCGTGCACCACTACGCCCTGCCCACGGCCTCGACGAACGCCATCCCCGTGACTGAGGAGTGGCACCCGCTTTTGGTGATGGAGCCGGCGTTCATCCACATGAAGGCGTCCATCAACGCCGTCGGGCACGAGATCCCCGGCATCTCGGCCTACCACACGGGGGCGAACAACATCTTTAAGGTCTACCAGCGCTTCCTGGCCGACGGCTCCGAGCACGTGGCCTCCTCGCCCAGCGTGATGGACGCCTACATGTGGGCGGTGACCGAGGGCTTCGATACCGTGTCGGAGAACAGCTCCTTCGGCCCGTACTCGCGCAAGTACGTGGCCTCGGCCTACGGCGCCCTGCGCGCCACCGACGCGATGCCGATTGACCGCCGGCGCGCCTTCCGCGGCGAGCGCGTGCAGATCCGCGCTGGGAAAACGGCGCAGCTTAGCGAATTGCTGCGCGCGCTCCAGGCGGACTCCACCGGCGCTCTCGATTGGGGCACCGCCGCCAACGACACGCCCAGCCTCTACAACCGCTTCCGTACGCTGAACCCGCACTTTGACCTGCCCGAAGGCCCGGCCGAAGGCGGCGTGCCCGTGCGCGGCGACGTGCGCCTCTCCGCCACCGCCTCGAGCGGCGACGTGCCCGTGCGCTTCTTCCTCCCCCTCGGCGCTACGGAGATGCTCGCGCAGAGCGAGGCCGACGTCCTGGACGCCAGCAAGACGTTCCGCTTCGACCGCAGCACGTACCCGGACCCCGCACGCGGCGAGAAGACCATCTGGGACCGGCAGTACGACGACCTCAACGCCGACATCGCTCACTTCGGCTTTACGAACGCCAACCGCCGGCGCCTCTTTGCCCTGCGCGACCAGTTCGAGCGGCTCGCCCGCCAGAACCCGACGCCCTACCGCCAGATGCAGCAGGAGATCATCGACATGCACGCGCACATCTGGCAGTGGAACGGGTGGGAGAAGCTGCGCCGCGCCACCACGGCCGCCCTCGGCGAGGAGCGCGCGCCCGTGCGCCCGCCCGCCCCGCTCGGCCCCATCACGACGCCCACCGCGCCGCGCTCGGTGGACTTTTGAGACCGGCAACGCACAACGCGACCTGCGCCCCCGCACACGCGGGGTCATCAGTGCTACGAGGAGGGCAGCTACGGCAGCCTCGGGTCTATCCCCGCACACGCGGGGTCATCCCTACGCCATTTTGGCACAGGACCACAGCAAATCTCTTCTTTACGTCGGTCACATGCAACCTCTCGTTCACACACCACGGCTGGCTACGGCGTGGCGAGCACAGGGTCGTCGCCATCGGCGGGCGGCTCCTTGGCGCGTGCTAGGTCCTGCAGCTCGTCCACGTCGTGCGCGGCGGTCAAGTCGCGCACCGTGAGCCAGAGGCCTTCGTGCTCGATCAGCTCTTTCTTCGGCCAGCCGACCAAGCGGACGCCCATCCCCGATGGCGCCGTGCGGCTCTTCCAGAACAGCGCGACGCCACCGTCGGGCGGGAGGAGTTCGGCCCAGGCCAGCATCACGTTCCACACCCGCTCGCGCACGGCCTTCTTCATCCGCGGCGCCACGTAGACGCCCGGCGCCACCTCCTGCATACACGAGCAGAGGAAACCGCCGAAGCGGTCGGGCGCATTACGGGTTACCGCTATCGTCATCGCCATCGAGCACCTCTTTGATTCGGTCAATCATGTCGGGGACGACGCCCTCTTTGTAGAGCGTCCGCCCGGCCAGCTTCCGCGTGACGGACTCGATGCTCACGCCGCCGCGCGCCTCATAGCGCTTCGCCGCGCGGAAGGCCACGGGCAGCGTCGTCGAGCTGCGGTAGAGATCCGCGATGTCGAGGGCGAAGGCGTGGCCGGACGACTCGTGGATGAAGCCGAGCTGCGGGATGGCGCCTGCAACGGCCACCGCCACGCGCGCCGCCGCATAGAGGGCCGTGGCGGCGTGGTTGATGGCCTTGTTGATGAGGTCGTCGGCCTCAGGGTCGCCGCGGTCGTAGCGGCGCCCGCTCCACGCCACGCCGTACTGCTGCGCTAGGTTCTGGTAGACCTGCTTCATGCGCGTGCCCTCCATGCCGCGCAGCGAGTTGAGGTCGCGCTGATGCGCCGGAAGCGCCGCGCCGAGGCGGATGCGGTACATCGCCCGAGCGACTTCGACGCGCTTTTCCTCGTCAGCCCAGACGCGGGCGTGGCGGCGGGCGCGGGCCGAGCGGTCCGGGCCGTGGGGCATACTCGCCGCGTAGAGCCGCACGCCCGCGCCGAGAGCAGCACCTGGTCCACCGTCCCCACGACGACGGCCCCGGCGAGGTAGCGCTTCGGATGCTCGGCCGCCCAGCGCCGCTCGCGCTGGAGGTCGCGCGGGTCGTCCGGCCAGCGGACCTCAAACGCGGGGAGCGGCACGCCCTCGGCATCGTCGGCCTTGATGTAGCCCGGCACGGCCTGCACCACCGGCGGGCGCTGCTCTTTTGCTGGGAAGACGCGCCCGACGGTCGCACCCACGCGCGCGTGCAGCTGCGTCGCCGCGCTGCGCGTGGGCACGGCGAAGTACATCCCGTCCACGAGGCCCGCCTGGTAGAGCTTGAGAAAGCGGGCCAGGGCGGCCTCCGTCTTGCCCGAGCCGGTGTCCGACTCCAGCACCGTGAGGCTCCCTTCCGCGTAGAGCGGGAGGTCGAGGCACGCCTGCTGGATGGGACGCGGGCGCCAGCGCGCGTCTTCGAGCACGCCCCCGAACCCGACTGGCTCCGCGCCAAGCTGCCGCCGCGCCGCGCTCGCATCAAGGAAAAGCCGCTCCACCGCCTGCGCAGCGTTCTGGCGCGCACGCGGCATGGGATCGCCTTCGTCCTCGGCGAAGTCGAAAAACCGCCGGTGCGAGCCGATCCAGTCGGCCAGCGTGAGGAGACCGTTAAAGGCGTGCTGCAAGGGCGGGCCTGCGGGAAAGGGCGCGGCGGCCTCCTCGAACGCCTCTGGAAACCACGCCCGCACGCGCTCGCTCAGCCTACGCAGCCCGGCCAGAGGGTCGCGCCGGGCGTTCGGCTTCCAAAGGTGCAAGCGGGGCACGCCCTCCGGCACGACGGGGCGCCCGTGGTGCCCCCACGTCGCTAAGAGGAAGTGCCAGAGTTCTTCGTCCGATGGGAACCACCGGAGCAGCCCCGTGATGCCGAGCGGCCCCAGCCACTTCTGCGGGTCGTCCACCGTCATCAGCTCCACCATCGGGCCGACGTGCCCCCGGCTCCGCGCGCGCGCATCGGAGGCCTGGTCCTGGAAGCTGTGGTTCACCTTGCCTGCGTCGTGGAGGGCGGCCAGCGCGGCAAGGCGGGCGACGTGCACGCTGGAGAGGTCGTCCCAGCCCGCCAGCTGCGCGAGGCGGCGGCGCAGGACCGTCCTCCTTAAGAGCGCCTCGGTCACGGCCGCTACGTCGGCGCAGTGGGCCGCGAGTGGGTGCCACTCAGCCACCGCGCCTGCGTCGTCGTACGCGAGCTTGGCCCAGAAGTCGGATGCGGCAGGTTTTCCTTTCATAGCTTCTGTTTTGCAGTAGAGAACGAATCAGAACGTGGACCAGCCCAGCCGCTGCACGCCCGCCTCGGCGAGCGTTTGGATCTCGCCAAGGGCCACCAGCTTCCAGAAGAGCGACCGCGTGGCCTGTGCATCCCCGAGGGCCGTATGAAAGCCGCCGCCCTCTGGCGCGATGCCGAGGTGCCGGGCGAGCGTCTCGAGGCGGTGGTCTGCCGCTGCAGGGAGGAGCCTGCGCGCCAGCGCCAGCGTGTCCACCGCCTGCACGTCGGGGCCGCGCCGCCCGAGCCGCTCCGCCTCGTAGGCGACGAACCGGAGGTCGAACCGCAGGTTGTGCCCGACGACAATCCCCGCTGCAAGCCGGTCGAGCAAATCCGGCAGCACGCGCGCAAATGGGTTGCCGCCCGCGTCTTCTGCGCCGCACTGCCATGCCAGACGCACGCCCTGGCCGTCGAGGACGGCAGCCTCACTCACGCGCGCCCCCCGATCCGGGCGCAAGCCCGTCGTCTCGATGTCGAAGAAGATAAGCGGCGCCACTCGCACCGGGCAATCCAACCACAGCCGCATCGCTCTCGCTCTGGAACGGCTCATAACAGAAAGCGGGCGAGGCTACGGCGCGGCGGGCAGGCTGTCGGCCGGCGCGCCGGGGATGCCGGTGGTTTGCCAGAGCGCATCCGGGTGCCAGGGTTCGCTACGGCCGGCGGTGGCGGCGCGCACGCGCGTGACCTCGTCGGGCGTGACGACCGAGGCGTCGTTGCCAAAGCTCTGGCGCACGAACGTGAGGACGGCGGCGATCTGGTCATCGCTCAGGCGGCCGAGCGGCTGCATCCAGCCGTCGTACGTCTGCCCTCCGACCTTGACGGGACCGCGCATCCCGTGCAAGACGAGGCGGATGAGGCGGCCTTTGTCGCCCTCCGTCCACTCGGTCTGGTGGAGCGTGGGGTAGACGCCGGCGAGGCCGCGCCCGTCGGCCTGGTGGCAGGTGATGCAGGCGCTCTTGTACGTGCGCCGGCCGAGCGCCTCGAATCGGGCTTCGGGCGTGTCCGGCATCGGCTCGTTCGCGCATCCGGCCAGGAGGCCGCCGGCGAGGACGAGGGCGAGCGGCCAGGCGTTCATCGGCATCGGAAAAGACGGCTACTGGCTTTGCGGAGGCGGATCGGCGGGGCGGAGGACATCGCCGGGGCGGACGGTGCCGCCTCGTTCGACGACGAAGAGCGCGCCGCGGTAGTCGCCGCGCGCGACGGCGGCGAAGGCCTCGGGACTCGTGCGCGCGCGGAAGGGCGTGCAGGGGCGGTGCGGGCGCTCGGAGCGGCACAGGACCACCTCGGCGCCTACGCGCAGGCGGTCGCCCGGCCGGAGCGCGCGCAGGTCGATGCCCTCAGTCACGAGGTTGTCGCCGATGGCGATGGGATCGCGGGCGCCCAGGACGCGCAGCACCTCTAGGCTTACGGCGCTGACCTCGCGCCCCGGCACGCGCCGGCCTTTGTAGAAGTCCTTCCGCGCGTAATCGCCCGCGAGGCCTTTGCCGACGACGACCTCAGCGCTTGCACACGCGCTACGCTCTCCCGGCGCGGGCGACTCGACGAGGTGCGCGACGCGGCCCTCGGCGCCGAGGTCGAGCGCGCTTAGCTCGGCCAGCAGCGCCTCGACGCGGGCGCGGTCGTAGGCGGCTTCGGAGGCGCGGCTTTCTGCGACGGCGGTGCTTTGTTGGCTCACGGTGGCGGGGGGCTTCTTCGTCAAGAACGGTCTTTCTGGGGTCGTCGGTCGTCCATCCCCGGTGCCCCCGCTAGGCGGGGTAAACTCTGGCAGGCTGTCGGTCGTCTATCCGTCATGCCTCATGCCATTCGAGGAAAGCGCCGCGCTCGATCTGCTTCTTAGTCTCGAGCAGGCGCATCACGCGCTCTTGGTAGCGGCGCAACGCGGCTTCATCGTGGGTGGGGCCGGCCTGGACCTGCTCGGCGTGGGTGCGCCGGAGGGCCTCGTCCACGCGCCGCAGCCGCAGGCGCATCATCGAAGAGGCGGCGGCCTGGCGTGGGTCCGCGTTCAGGCGCGGCACGCTGATGCCTAAGCGCTTGGCCCAGTTCTCGGACGGTTCCTCTTCGGCGAGCATCACCGAGGCGGCCAGCCGCTGCAGGTCCTCGCCCAGCTCGCCTTCGACGAAGCGGCGCGGCTCGACGGTCTCGGCCTCGTACATCTCTAAGAAATGCTCGGCCATCCGGCGGGCCGGCCCCTCGGTAAACTCGTCGAGCGCCATGTGGCCCAGGATGAACTCGACCATCGGCCGGCCGTGCTCGAGCATCAGGTGCAAGAGGTTGCGCTCCGGCGGCAGCGGCTCCGGCCCTTGCGGCGCGGCCGACGCTTCCTCGTCGCGGCGCCGGGCTTCTTCCTCCGGAGCCGGCGGCGCCTGCGGATCGTCGGGGAGCGGGGCCGAAGGGCGCGGGGCCGCGGCGCGGCGCTCGCTCTGGCGGCGGCGCTCTTCGAGGACGCGCTCCAGCTCGCGGTGCAGCTCTTCGTGCATGTCCTGCATGTCGAGCGCCTGGATCGCGCTTTTCAGATGGGTTTTGCGCGCGATCCCGTCCGGGATGAGCGCGAGCGAGCGGACGACGGCGTGCGCCACCGCCGTGCTCCCTTCCGCCGTGCCGAAGGTGCCGTCGCGCTCGGCCTGCGCGCGATGGAAGGCGGCCACGTCCTGGCGCTTGCGAAGCTGCCGCTTGAGCGCTTCCGGCCCCTTCTCGCGGGCGAAGACGTCGGGGTCGGTGCCCTCGGGGAGGGTGACGGCGTAGGCGGTGAGGCCGCCCGCGAGGACCGCGTCGATGCCGCGCGCGGTGGCGCGGTCGCCGGCTTGGTCGGCGTCGTAGAGCAGGACGACGCGCTCGGCGTAGCGGCTCAGGAGCTGCACCTGCTCCTCGGTCAAGGACGTGCCGCAGGTGGCTACCGTGTGCTCGATGCCGGCCTGATGCAGCGCGATGACGTCCGTGTAGCCTTCTACGATGTACACCTCGCCCTCCCGGCGGATGGCCGCCTTGGCCTGGTGCAGCCCGTAGAGCACGCGGCTCTTGTGGTAGACGCTCGTCTCGGGCGAGTTGATGTACTTCGGCTGCTTGTACTCGGCGTCCTCGTTCTGATGGAGGATGCGCCCGGCAAAGCCCAGGACGTGCCCCACGCGCGAGAGGATGGGGAAGATGACGCGCCCGCGATAGCGGTCGTAGTACCCGTCGCCTTCTTTCCTGGCGATGACGAGGCCGGCCTCTTCGAGCGTCTCGGGGTTGACGTTTTTGGCGTGGGCGGCTCTGAGCAGCGCGTCCCAGCCGTCCGGCGCGTAGCCGAGGCCGAAGCTTTTGACCGTCTGCGGCGTGAGGCCGCGCTCTTCGCGCAGGTAGCGGAGCGCCGGCTTGCCCACATCCGTGCGCGTGAGCTGGTGGTAGAAAAAGCGCGCGGCAAAGCGCAGCGCGCCGCGCACGGCCTCGCGCCGGGCCGCCTCCTCGTTCTCCTCTTCCGTCTCCTCCGGCAGCGCCACGCCGAAGCGCCCGGCCAAGAGCCGCACGGCCTCAACGAAAGAGAGGCCTTCCATCTCCTGCACGAACGTAACGATGTCCCCACTCTTCCCACAGCTAAAGCAGTGGAACACGTTCTTATCCGGCGAGAGGCTGAACGAGTTCGATTTCCCGTTGTGGAAAGGGCAGCGCGCTCGGTAGCTCGAGCCGCTCCTCTTGAGGCCGCTCACGTACGGCGTCGCCACCTCCACGATGTCGGCAACGGCCTGCACCTCGTCCACCTTGGCGCGGGGGATCTTTCCCATCACGAAGAAGCCGGTTCAGCGGCGCGTCAGGCGTGCGGGAAACGCGGCGGGGCCGTCCATTCGAGGGCGGCGTCCTCCTCATCTTCTACAGGGCCGACGTCCGGCGCCCACGCGCACTGGCACGAGGAGAAGAGGAGCGCGACGCACACGCATCCGAGAACCTTCAGCGATTTGCTCATGGAATCGAACGGGGATTGGATTCAAAGAGAAAGCGATCCGCCCGGCACGTAAGCCCCTAAGCGTTTTCCGCCTGCTTAGCGAGGACGGTCGCACAGGGACGGCTGCGGGCGGACGAGGCGAGCGCTGTACGCCGTCGGCCGTCCATCGTCGCACCCGGCCAAGGGCGGGGTGCGTCACGCGGCCTCGGTCCAGTCCTGCCCGTCGAGGCCCCACTCGCGCGCCAGCTCCTCGATAAAGGCCAGGCCGGCCGGGACCACGCCTTCGCTGGTGGAGGCGATGCGGGCGAGGTCGTCCAAGACGGCGCGGCGCGCGGCGCGCGGGAGCGCCTGCCCGAGCGCGGCCACGGCCACCTCCAGCATCTGCTCCCCCGCCGTGCCGATGTAAACGAGCATGGCCCGGTCCAGCACGCGGTTCAGGCGCACGGCGCCGGCTTTGGGGTACCGCCGCATCAGCCGCTCGCGGACGACGTCCTCGTCCGGGCCGGCCTCGGCGCCGTGCAGGAGCGCCAGGTACAAGAGCGCCAGGTCGTGCTGCGAACTCCAGGCGGGGTGGCTATCTTTCATGAGCAGAGGGCCGAGAGCGAGAAAGCGAAGGGCGGCGGCCCGCGCAGAGCACGCCGTGTTTCGCTAAGTTAACCACCGAGCAGCCTTTCCGTTACCTGCCTTGGCGCGGTCTTGCATGAAATCTTTGGAAGTAACTTACCATCTCACCGAACGAGGCGCCAACGCCCATCGGCTTGCGGAATCGCTGCTTTTGGAGCAGACCGTCGAGGTGCCCGAGGCCGTGGCGCGGCGGTATCCGTTCGTCCGCCGGGAGATGATGGGCCGCCTCATGGGCGTGGCCGACGCGCCCGGCGGCGGCACGCGCCTCCGCCTGGAGCTGCCCTCGGTGACGGCGATGACGAACGCGGCGCAGCTCCTGAACGTGCTCTTCGGCAACGCCTCGCTCCACGCAGGCGTCACCCTGGTGGACTTCAGCCTGCCGACGGCGCTTCTCAAGAAGCTGCCGGGGCCGCGCTTCGGCCTCGGCGGGCTGCGCGCGCTCACGGGCACGGCGGAGACGCCGCGGCCCCTCACCGCCACCGCCCTCAAGCCCGTTGGTCTCTCCGCCGAGGCGCTCGCCGGCCTGTGCCACACCTTTGCCGAGAACGGCCTCGACCTCATCAAGGACGACCACTACCTGGCCGACCAGCCGACGAGCCGCTTTGCCGAGCGCGTGCGCGCGTGCCAGAACGCCATCGAGGACGCGGCCGAGGAGACGGGCCGCCGCGCCCTCTACGCCCCCCACCTCTCCGGCCCGCCGGGCGCCCTCCGCCGCCAGGCTGAGGTGGCGCAGGAAGCGGGCGCGGGCGCCGTCCTCCTTGCGCCCATGCTCCTGGGCCTGCCTGTGGTGGCCGAGCTTGTAGAAAAGCATCTGGACGTGCCCGTCCTGGCGCATCCGAGCTTTGCTGGAGCCGGCGCCGCCGTCGCGCCTGCCGCGCTCTACGGCAAGCTCTTCCGCCTCTTCGGCGCCGACGCGGTGATCTTTGCCGGCTACGGCGGGCGCTTTGCCATGTCTGAGGTGGAGTGCAGCGCCATCGCCGAGGCGCTGCGCCGGGACTGGCCGCCGATGCGTCCGGCCTGGCCCGCCCCCGCCGGCGGCATGACCGTCGAGCGCGTGCCCGAGCTGGTCGATTTCTACGGCGCCGATGTGGTGCTACTCATCGGCGGGAGCCTGCTCAAGGCCAGCCAGGAAGAACTGCCCGAGCGCACGCGCGCCTTTGCCGAGACCGTCCGCCAGGCCGCCGCGCGCCTGGAGCGCTGAATGCACAAAAGCCGGCGGAGCGCGACTCCCCTCTTGGACAACCTGTCCTGGCACCGGAAGGGGGGGTGTGCACAGCATCACGCCTTTGGCGAAGTCCGGTAGGCGAGGTGGTAAACAGCGGTTTGGTGTTTTGTCCGGACCGCGAGCAAGCCCGCTCTTCCACCACCCCCTGCCCCTCCTGTCCAGGAGGGGAACTTGCTGGCTGACGTCTCGCTGAAAGCGCCATTGGTCTCCACGTTGGAACGTTGGCGCGCCTCGGCGTTGGAACGTTGGCGTCCTTTTTTCCTCCCCTTCTTTCCTATCCCGATGCCCGACACCGCCACCGCCGCGCCCGTCCGCCGCTTCCGCGAATCTGGCGCCGGCTTCCGCTGGGCCGAGACGCCGCTCAAGGAGTACAAGCCGGATGGCGGGACGCACTTCCGCGCCATCACCCGGCAGGTGCTCTTTGGCGAAGAGGCCGGGCTGCCGGCGGAGCTGCGCTACTTCGAGATCGAGGCCGGCGGCTACTCCACGCTCGAGCGCCACCGGCACGTGCACGCCGTCCTCGTCCTGCGCGGCAGGGGGCGCGTCCTCGTCGGCGGAGCGGTCTACGGCATCGGCGCCTTCGATGCCGTGCACGTCCCGCCCGAGACGTGGCACCAGTTCCGCGCCGATGAAGACGAGCCGCTCGGCTTCCTTTGCCTCGTCGATTGCCAGCGCGACCGCCCCCACCGCCCCACGGCCGACGAGGCCGCCGCGCTCCAGGCGCATCCGGAGATCGGCGACTTCGTCCGTCTTTGACGCCGCTCTTTGAAGCATCCGTAGGGGCGAGGCGCGCCTCGCCCCCACACCGCCTTTTGCCTTTGCAGCACACCCTGCCCCATGCCCGACGACGCCCTTCGCAAGCGCATCGAAACCCTTGCCGAGCAGCCCGCCGAGGCGCGCGACGCCGAGGCCGCCCGTCAGGCCGTGGCCGATCTCCTCGAAGCGCTCAACGCCGGCATCGTCCGCGCCGCCACGCGCTCCGAAACCGGCGACTGGACGGCGCACGCCTGGGTCAAGCGCGGCATCCTGCTCGGCTTCGCCCTCGGCGCGCTTGCGGATTACTCGACCGAGCGCTTCCCCTTTTTCGACAAGGACACGTACCCGCTCAAGCCGCTCTCCGAGGCCGACGGCGTGCGCGTGGTGCCGGGCGGATCGGCCGTGCGGACGGGCGCTTTCCTGGCCGAGGGCGTCGTCTGTATGCCACCGATGTACGTCAACGTGGGCGCCTACGTCGGCGCGGGGACGATGATCGACTCGCACGCCTTGGTGGGCAGCTGCGCGCAGGTGGGGCGGCGCGTACACCTCTCGGCGGCGGCGCAGCTGGGCGGCGTTCTGGAGCCGGTGGGCGCGCGGCCCGTCATCGTCGAGGACGACGCCTTCATCGGGGGCGGGTGCGGGGTGTACGAGGGGTGCCTCGTGCGCGCGAGGGCCGTCCTGGCGCCGGGCGTGCAGCTCACCGCCTCGACGCGGCTCTACGACCTGGCCGAAGAGCGCGTCCTCGAAGGCACCGCCACCGATCCGCTTGAGGTGCCGGCACGCGCCGTGGTCGTCCCCGGCACGCGCGCGGCCCGCGGCGCCTTCGCCGAGGAGCACGGATTGGCGCTCTACGCGCCCGTCATCGTCAAGTACCGCGACGCGCGCACGGACGCGGCCACCGCCCTCGAAACGGCGCTGCGGTAGCGCTGCCGATCAGCGCGTGATGGTGACGGTGTCCGGAGCGATAAAGGCGTCGGCGAAGCGGCGCTGGATGAGGCGCAGGGCGCGCTCGGCCTCGGCGCGGCTGGCGAAGTCGCCGATGCGCACGCGGTAGTACGGCTGCCGGTAGCGGACGTAGACGGGCAGATCGGCGGGCAGGAGCGGCTCCTCGGCGGCGGCGCCCTCTTCGGCGGGGGCGCCTTCTTCCTCCTCCCTGCGCTCTTCTTGGACGGCGTTCCACCACGCGATGGCCTGCTCCACGGCCTCGTCGGCCGGCGCCTTGTCTCTGGACGAGTAGATCTGGATGCGGAAGCCCTCGACGGTGCGCGTCACGCCCGCGTCGGCGCGGTTCTCCAAAAGGCGGGCGGGGACGGCGTGCTCGACGGCCACGGTGGTTACGGGCGCCTCGTCGCGGTAGGGCGCGGGGTCGAAGTCCTCGAACTCGGCCAGGTTGCGACGCGGGGCGGGCGTGGGCAGCTCGTCGCCCGGCTCCTCCTCGGCGGGCGGGCGCTCGTCGTCACCGCGTGGGCCGCCGCGCTGCGCGCCTGACGGGCCGGTGCACGCCGAGGCGAAAAAAAGCGCGCCGAGAAGGAGCAGAAAGAGCGAGCGAGCAGCGGGCATGGCGGCAACAGAGGTGGATCGATAAAACCTGCGGAAGATAAGACGGCCGGAGGCATCGGTCCCCACGCTACGCGGGAGGCGCCGCTTGGTTCAGCAGCGGACGTCTGGCGGCGGGGGCTCAGTAGCCGTCTTCGGATGCGGCAGCGTCGGATGCGGAGGCCTCGGCGCCTTCGACGAGCGCCACCGACCCGCTCGCGCCGATGCGGGTAGCGCCGTGGGCGATCATCGCGCGCGCGTCCTCCGGCGTGCGCACGCCGCTGGAGGCCTTAACGCCCATTTCTTCGCCGACCATCTGCCGCATGAGCGCCACGTCGGCCAGGGTAGCGCCGCCAGAGGAGAAGCCCGTCGAGGTTTTGACGAAATCGGCGCCGGCGCGGCGGGCCAGGACGCAGGCGATGGCCTTTTCGGCATCGGAGAGGAGCGCCGTTTCGAGGATGACCTTGACGAGGACGGCGCGGCCCTTCTCCTCGCGCGCGTGGGCGGCCACCTCGACCACGGCGCGGAGGTCCTGCTCCACGTAGGCGTAACGCCCGCCCTTGAGCATCCCGATGGGCAGCACCATGTCCACCTCCTCGGCGCCGGCGGCGATGGCCTCCCCAGCCTCGAACGCCTTGACGGCCGTGAGCGTGGCCCCGAGCGGGAAGCCGACGACGGTGCAGACCTTGACGGGCGTGCCGCGCAGGCGCTTCACCGCGCGCGGCACGAAGCACGGGTTCATGCACGCGGCGGCAAACTCGAAGCGCGCGGCCTCTTCGCAGAGCGCGTCGATGTCGGCCTCGGTGGCCTCGGGCTTGAGTTGCGTGTGATCGATGAAGCGCGCGAGGCCGGAAGCGTCTCGGGGCGCCTCGGCGGGCGGGGGCACCTCGGCGCGGAGGCGGTCGAGGGCGGCCTCGACGGGGTCGGCGGCTTCGGTGCCGTCGTGCTCGGCGCGCAGGTCTTCGAGGGCGGCGGCGAGGGCTTCGGTATCGGGGCGGGGCATGGGCGGTGAGGGATGCGCTGTGGGGGTTAATCTGCATTCTCCAACGCAGAGCGCGCCCGCTCGTTTTCCGCCCTCTGCTGAAGAAGGTTCGCGGCGGGGAGGTTTGCGTTCTCCCAGCGTTACGTGCTTGGTCGAGAGGTCGGGGAGAGCCGCTCCTGCACGTGCTGCGCGTGCCGCGTGCTCGACGCGCGCGTTTGAGCCTGCACGCCGGCGTCTCCCGCATCGCGCTGGAACCGGGGATGGGGTCTACCCGCGCTGGAGCGCGCGCAGGGCCAGGCCGTGGACGAGCGCGTGCGGGCTGACGCGGCAGGCCTCGAACCCCGCGTGCGCCATGAGCGCGTTGAGGATAAGCACGCCGGCGGGGAAGACGTCGGCGCGCGGGCGCATGAGGCGCGGATTCAGGGCCAGCACCTCGTCGTAGGTCATCCGGAGGAGCTTGTCGCGCCAATGGCGTACGGCAGCGTGGGGGACGGCAGCCGGGAGCCGCCGCGCGCCGCAGAGGTGGGCCAACACCTTTACCGTGCCCGCGCCGCCCAGGAGCGGCAGGCCGTCGGCCGGCGGCGCCTCGGCGTCTTTGAGCAGGCGGCGCGCCTCGGCCTCGGCCTCGGCCGCCTCAGCTGCGGTGGGCGGCTGCGCCGAGAAGTGGCGCTCGGCCATCCGCACGGTGCCAAGCTGCAGGCTGTGCCGGTAGTGCACCTCGGGCGCCTGCCCCGCGCGCGGCTCGCCGACGACGATCTCCGTCGAGCCGCCGCCGATGTCCACCACGACGCACGGCCCGTCGAGATCAACAAACGCCGAGCGCGTGCCGGCAAAGCTCCACAGCGCCTCCTCCTCGCCGGAGAGGATCTCGTAGACGAGGCCCGTTTCGCGGCGCACGAAGCCGGTGAGTTCGCCCTTGTTCTCGGCATCGCGCGAGGCGCTCGTGCCGCAGACGACGACCCGCTCGGCGCCAGCCTTTTCGGCGACTTTCTGATACGCCGCGAGCGTTTCCCTTAGCCGTTCCATCGCCGCCGCGCCGATGCGCCCGCTCGCGTCCACGCCCTCGCCAAGACGCACGTAGCGCGCCTCGTAAACGAGCGGGCGGAGCCGCTGCCCGTCCCCCTCGGCCACGACCAGCTTGGCCGTGTTCGTCCCAACGTCGATGGCGGCGATTTTCATTTCGGGGCGAATGGTGAGTGGCGAACCGCGGGTAGGGCATCCGTACTGAAAGTCACGCTTTCTCCAACCATTCGCTACTCGCCCTTCGCCAACACCACGGCCCACCACTCGTCTTCTTCGGCCTCGCGGGTGGGGGCGAGGCCTTCGCGCGCGGCGGCTTCGAGGAGCGCGGCGCGGTCCGTGCGGAGGAGGCCGGAGAGGATGACGCGCGCGCCCTCGGCCATCTTCTCGCGGAAAACGGGCAGGAAGCCCAGCAAGACGGCGCGGTTGATGTTGGCGAGGATGAGGTCGAAGCCCGTTTCGGCGATCACGTCGATGGAGCCGGCGCGGAACTCGATGCTGTCGGCCACTCGGTTGAGGTAGAGGTTTTCGACGGCGTTCTGCTGCGCCCATTCGTCCGTGTCGAAGGCGAGGCCGCTCTGGGCGCCGAGGCGGACGGCGGCGATGGCGAGGATGCCCGTGCCGGTGCCGGCGTCGAGGACGCGCTCGCCGCCTTGGACGACATCGCGCAGGAGGAGGAGCGCCAGGCGCGTGGAGGCGTGGTAGCCCGTGCCGAAGCTCATCTTGGGGTCGATCTCCAGGAGGAGGCGGCCGGCGTCCTCGGGCGGCGCTTCGGCCCAGGTGGGCTTGATGAGGAAGGGGCCGACGCGCTGCGGCTGGATGGTGCGCTCCCAGTTGGCGTTCCAGTTTTCTTCCTCGGCCTCGCGCTCGGTGAGCGGTGCGAAGTGGCCGCGCGCGTGGAGCCAGCGCTCGACCGCCTCGCGCTTGGCGTCGTTCCAGCGTGGAGCCGGGATGTAGGCCTTGAGCGCGCCGTCCCCGCGCACGAAGCTGCCGAAGTCGAGGTCGGCCAGCTCGGCGATGAGCCATTCGTGGAGGTCGTCGTCCAGACGGATGGTAAGCTCGATGGTGCGCACGGAGCAGTTCGCGGTTTGGATTTGAGCGGCGGGTTTTTATCGTTCAACACAGCCCGCGTCCGATCCACCTGTCATCCTGAGCCGCGGTGCCGAGGGGACTCAGGATGACGGCGAGACGGGTTTGTTGCTTTGCCTGACAGCTTGGGCTATCGTACAACGTCCGAACGCGCAGCGTTGAACGCAAAACGCGGCGGATGTAACAAAAATTCGCGCGCGTCGGTACTACGTCGTCAGGCCGGGTTGCTGTTGCCGGGACCCGCGCCTTTTCTCTCGCCCGATGGCTGCCGGCCTTTGATGCCTGTGTCCTTGCCTATACCCTCGCTTAGCGCTTTGCGCTCTGCTGCGACCGCCCGCCGCACCCGGCGCTCGCTCTTTTTAGCCGGCGCGGCGGTGTGCCTCCTCTTCGGCCTGGTGTACCACGTGGCGGCGTGGTACAACCAGACGGCGCCGGCGGCCACCATGCGCGGCGCGAGCCAGCTTGTGGTCCTGGGCGGGTACGTGCTCCTGTGGCTGGGCGTGGCCTCGTTCTACCGGCAGCGCTCGTCCGCGCCCATCAGCGTGCTGTGGACCACGGCGCTGGCGGGCGTCTTGGCCCTCGCGCTTGGCGGCCTCGTCTGGGCCGTGGGGCCGCCCGAGCATCCGGACTTCGACGGCTCCACGGTCACGCTCGCTTCCGTGGTGCGGATGCACGTGCTCAGCTTCCTGGAGGTGGGCTTCTTCTTTTTCCTCTTAGCGCGCCTGAGGCAGCTCGTCCTCTTCAAGCGCACGCGCAAGAGCTGGCGCAACTGGCACCTCATGCTCGGCCTCATGCTCGCCGCCGCGCTCACCACGCTCGGCAAGGCGCCGGGGGCGGAGCTGGGCCTCGTCCAGGCCGTGTTCGTCGTGCCGGCCGTCGTCTTCATGGTCGCCAACGCCTTCCGGCTCTCGTGGATCACCTTCCTCCCCTTCCGCGAGAAGATGATCTGCATGGGGCTGTCGTGGCTCCTCGTGGTGCTCCTCATCGTAGGCGAGGCCACGAGCGGCGACGGGTTCGTGCCCGGCTCGGTGCTCTACCTCGACTACTACAGCTACCCGCTGAGCACGTTCGTGCAGCTGGCGATGGCCTTTGGCGTCCTCTACGCCACCACGGCGCTGCTCTCGCTCCTCTTCCACTTGCCCACCACGGGCGACTTCCAGCGCAAGGCCGACGAGACGGCCGCCATGCACTCGCTCACGCACCTCGTAGGCCAGGCTTTTGACCGCGAGCGCCTGGTGTCGAGCATCGCAGCGGCGCCCGTCGAAGCCGGCGCGGCGGACTGCGCCTGGCTCGTCCTCGACGAGACGGACGCCCGCGGCGACGGCGCCCCGAACCTGTGCCTGGCCGCCGTGCACGGCCTCTTGCGCGCGCGCGCGCAAGAGGCCGCCCACCTCGCCGCGCTTTACGACGAGGTCGGCCGCACGCGCGCGCACCTGCTCCTGGACGACGCCGCCGCCGACGGGCGCGTGCACGCCGCCTCCGGCAGCGGCTTCGACAGCCTGCTGGCCGTGCCGCTCATCGCGCGCGACCGTCCGCTAGGGATGCTCGTGGCCGCGCGCGAGGTGGCGCACGGCTTCGAGCAGGACGACGTGGAGGCCGTGCGCGCCGTGGCCGCGCAGGCGGCCCTGGCCCTCGACCACGCTCACCTCTTCGAGGAGCAGATCGAGAAAGAACGCCTCGCGCGCGAACTCGACATCGCCCGCGAGGTGCAGAAAAAGCTCCTGCCCCGGCACCTGCCCCACCTCTCCGGCCTCACGCTCTCGGCCTCGAGCGTTTCCGCGCAGGAGGTCGGCGGCGACTACTACGACTTCATCGCCCTCGACGAAAACCGCCTCTCTTTTATCGTGGCCGACGTCTCGGGGAAGGGCACCTCGGCGGCGTTTTACATGGCCGAGATGCAGGGCGTCTTCCAATCGGGGAGCCGCCTGGCGCCGCGCCCGTCCGATTTCCTGGGCCACGCCAACGAGGTCCTGGCCGGCGCCCTGGAGCGCAGCGTGTTCATCTCCGTCATCTACGGCACCCTCGACGCCGCGCGCGAGGAGCTGGTCTTGGCGCGCGCCGGGCACTGCCCCGCCGCCCTCATCAACCTGCACGGCGAGGCGCGCTTCCTGCGCTCGAAGGGCCTGGGGCTGGGCCTGGACAAAGGCCCCCTCTTCCGCCAGACACTTGCCGAGGAACGCCTCGCGCTCCAGCCCGGCGACGTGCTCGTCCTCTACACCGACGGCGTAGTCGAGAGCCGCAGCCCCGAGGGCGAGGAGTACGGCTACGAGCGGCTCCTGGGCGCCCTACGCGAGCATCGGCACGAGGACGCCGACGCGCTCCACGATGCGCTTTTAGGCGACCTGCGCACCTTTATCGGCCGTGACGCTTACGATGACGACATGACCCTCGTGGTGCTCAAGTGGCACGGCCTCACCGATGCACCGCCCAGCCGGAGCGCTCCGGCCATGCAGCAGCCCGCCCCCTTGCCACCGGCCTGACGTGCTGGTCTTCTCTGTGATCGGAAAAGCTGAACGGATACCAGAAAACGCTGATTAGGACAAGCGACGGACCACCGACGGACGACGACGCGGCACACGCCTGTGTCGTCACTCGTCCTTCATCGGTCGTCCCGCCTGTCACCGCCGCGATAGCTCACCCGCCGCGATAGCTCACCCGCCCCGAACCTGCCCCACCGTCCTTACCATGAGCACCTTCTCCGTCACCTCCCGCCGCGCCGGCCCCGTCCAAGTGCTCGACATCGAAGGCGAGCTGGACGCGCACACGGCCTCCGACCTCGAAGCGGCCATCGAGCAGTGCCAGGCCGAGGAGCGCTACCGCATCGTCGTCAACGGCGAGGCCCTGAAGTACATCTCCAGCGCGGGCCTGGGCGTGTTCATGGCCTTTATCGAGGAAGTGCGCGAAGAGGGCGGCGACATCAAGATCGCCGCGCTCCGGCCGAAGGTGTACAACGTGTTCGACCTCCTGGGCTTCCCCATGCTCTTCGACATCGTAGACACCGAGGAAGAAGCCGTCAAGCGCTTCGAGGAGAACGGCGCGGCGCATGGCGCGGCCTGAACCCGCTTTTTCCAGACGCCGCTTTTTCAGACGCCTTTACCCTAACCGCACCGCACGCTCTTGGCGCGCTCCGTCCACCAGAAAACCTTCCCCAGCTCGACGCGGCACCTCAGCCGGGTGCGCCGGTTCGTGCAGGCGTATGCCGAGGCGGCCGGCCTCTCCGAGACGGCCGTGGAGCAGTGCTGCGTGGCGGTGGACGAGGCCTGCGCCAACGTCATCAAGCACGCCTACCACGGCGACGAAGGGCGCGAGATCGACATCGCCGTCATCACCGAGCCGGACCGCTTTACCGTGCGCATCCGCGACGAGGGCGACCCGTTCCAGCCCGCCGCCTACACCGAGCCGGACATCCGCAAGCAGATCAAGCGGCGGCGCGGCGGCGGCCTGGGCGTCTACCTCATGCGCCGGTTCATGGACGACGTGGCCTACGCCACGCGCGGCCGCGTCAACGAGGTGCGCCTGACGAAGTACCGCAACGGACGCCGCGAGGAAGACGGCGCCTGACAGCCATCGCGCCCGGCGCCTCACGCCCTCGCCGCTGACGTAGCTTGAGGCCGAACGTCACCCCGCCGCGCGCCCTTTGTAGAGCGAGGCCACGCCAAAGGTGAGCGGGCGCCACGCCGCGTCCTCGAACCCCGCCGCCCGCATCCGCGCCAAAAAGTCCGGCCCGTCAGGAAAAATTTCCACCGAGGCGGGGAGATACTCGTAGGCCGCCGCGTCGCTGGAGAGGAGCCGGCCGATCCGCGGCAGGACGTGGCGCGAGTAGAACCCGTAGAGCTGCCGAAACACCGGCACGCGCGGCGTGCTGAACTCCAAGACCACAAGCGCCCCGCCCGGCTTCAAGACGCGCCGGATGCTCGTCAGCCCCGCGTGGAGGTTCTCAAAATTGCGCACGCCGAAGGCCACGAGCGCTGCGTCAAAGACATCGTCCTCGAACGGAAGATCAGCCGCGTCGGCGCGGAGGAGGCGGACGCGGCCCGCGAGGTTTTGCCGGGCCGCCTTCACGCGCCCGCGCATGAGCATCGGCTCGGAGATATCCACGCCGACGACCTCGGGCGCGCCCGGCAGCTTTTTGGCGGCCAGGAGCGCGAGGTCCGCCGTGCCGGTGGCGACGTCAAGGACGCGCGCGGGCCGCTCCTCTTCGAGCCAGGCCACGGCCCGGCGGCGCCACCACTGGTCGATGCCCAGGCTCAGGACGCGGTTGAGAAGGTCGTAGCGCGGCGCCACACGGTCGAACATAGCCTCGACCTCCCGGCGCTTGCCTTCGGCCTCGCCGACGGGCGGATGGTGCGGCATGGGCAGATCGTCTGCGCGTAGGGGCGTATCGCAATACGCCCCTACAACGGTTGGTGTCTCAGCTCAAAAGCTGCGTGAGCTTTAAGAGGTCGTAGTCGATGTTCTTCTTGCGCTCCCAGACGTTGCGCATGGGCGTGAGCTTGACCTCGCCGCCGACGACGCCCACCATCACGCTCGTGTGCCCGTCCATCAGGGCGTCCACGGAGGCGACGCCGAGGCGGCTGGCCAAAACGCGGTCGCGCGCGGTGGGCGCCCCGCCGCGCTGCGTGTGGCCCAGGATGCACACGCGCAGGTCAATCTCGGCAAAGGCCTCGTCCGCGCGCAGGGCCTGCTCGATGTGCGTGGCGCCGCCGTGGTCGTCCCCCTCGGCCACCACCACGATGGAGGAGCGCGACTGCGCCGACATCAAGGAGAGGATGCGGTCCTTGATCTCGTCCATCTCCGTCAAGGTCTCGGGGATGAGCACCAGCTCGGCCCCGCCGCCGATGCCGCTGTTGAGGGCGATGAAGCCGGCGTCGCGCCCCATCACCTCCACGAGGAAGAGGCGGTTGTGCGCGTCGGCCGTGTCGCGGATGCGGTCGATGTTCTCGATGGCCGTGTTCAGGGCCGAGTCGTAGCCTATCGTCTCGTCCGTGCCGAAGAGGTCGTTGTCGATGGTGCCGGGGCAGCCGATGACGGGGACGCCGTGCTCCTCGGCCAGGAGCGAGGCGCCGCGGAAGGTGCCGTCCCCGCCGATGGAGATCAAGGCGTCGATGCCGCCTTCGCGGAGGTGGTGCGCCGCCTCGGCGCGGCCCTCGGGCAGGTAGAACCCGCGCGAGCGGGCGCTCTTGAGGATGGTGCCGCCCATCTGCAAGATGTTCGATACCGAGCGGTTGTCCATCTCCACGAAGTCGCCCTCGATCATCCCCTCGTAGCCGCGGCGGATGCCCATCACCTCGAGGTCATGCGCGATGGCCGCGCGCACGGCCGCGCGCACGCAGGCGTTCATGCCTGGCGCGTCGCCGCCGCTCGTAAAAACGCCGATGCGTTCAATGGCTCGCATGTCGATGACTCGCATAGGTCGAAGGCTCGCACAAAGCGGATGGCGCAAGGAAGACGGTGGGCTACTCGCGCGCGGGCCGCGCCACCACGATACCGACCTGGCGCGGGACGTTCTCCACGTAGCGTTGAAGATCGGGCGAAACCTTCACGCCGCCGCTCGTCGAGGCGTGGAGCAGCCCGGTCGAGCCGTCGGCGCCTTTGTAGACGAGGCCGGTGTGCGTCACGTCCAGCCCGCCGATGTCCGTCGAGAACGCCACGACGTCGCCGGCCTGAAGCCGGTCGTACACCTCGGCGATGCGCGCCTGTGGGACGTGGTAGATGGTGAGCGTGTCCAGGCGCGCCTCCATCCCCCGGATGCATTGAAAGAGGCTGTCGTGCGCGGCCGAGCCGTCGTCGGCAAATCGGGGGTAACGGTCGCGGTGCTCGGTCATGAAGGAGAGGTCTTTCTCCAGAGGCTCCCCGCCGATCTCGCGGGTGATGCTGCGCAAGTGGCCGCGCCGGGCGTTGTCGGCGATCCACTCGGTGAAGTAATGGAGCCGGCTGCAATAGCCGTCTTTCTCGCCGCCGCGGTAGCGCTGCTCGAGCGTGCGGCGCGCGTAGCCGTCGTAGGAATAATCGCCGGCGGTGACGCCGCGCGCCATCGCCAGCATGGCGTCCACGAAGGTGTAGCAGTCGAACCCGTCGAGGCGGCACACGAGCGTTTCCTCGTCCGTCCCATCGAGCGGCCCGACGACGTACGGCGCGCCGATGAGCTGCTCGCCGAGCGCCTGCATCACGGCGCCCGTAGGCTGCGCGCTGAGGTTCTCCGCCTGAGCGTAGCTGACGAGCTGGCGAAACTGCTCGGCGGCGGCGCTGTCGGGTTGCGGGCGGAGGGCCTCTTCGGCTGCTGTGGTGTCGGCCGGCGCGGCGGCTCGGCGCTCGGTGGAGGCGGCGTCCCGGCAGCCGCCGGCGAACAGGGCCGCAGCAAGGAGAAAGGGGAAGAAGCGGATCATGACTTTTTTCAGATACCGAACGGATGGATAAGAGCGGCGGTCGGCCGTCCGTCGTCGTCCCACGTCACGTCTAGCGTCACGGCCCTGGCGAGGCGGCGCTCGTAGGTCGCGCGGGAGATCTCCACGGCGCCGAAGCGCTCCAGGTGCGGCGTGGTGTACTGCGTGTCGAGGAGGACAAAACCGCGCTGGCGCATCCGCCGGACGAGGTGGACGAAGGCGACCTTCGAGGCGTCCGTCACGCGGTGGAACATGGACTCGCCGAAAAAGGCTCCGCCGAGGCTCACGCCGTACAGCCCGCCCACGAGGCGCCCGCCCTGCCGGCACTCGACGCTGTGCGCGTGGCCGCGCCGGTGCAACGCGCCGTACACGCCGATGATCTCCTCGGTGATCCAGGTACGCTCGCGGTCGGCGCAGGCGCGGATCACCGCCTCGAAGTCGCGGTCGGTGGAGACCTCGAACGGCGCTTGGCGCACGGTGCGGCGCAGCGTCCTCGGCACGTGGAAGTCATCGAGCGGAAGAATGCCGCGCGGGTCGGGCGCGTACCAGTGGACGGCGCCGGTGACGTCGTCGCCCATCGGAAAAACGCCGGAGCGGTAGGCGCTCAAGAGCACCTCGGGCGTGAGCGGGACCATGCGGAGGGCGGGCGGCGAAAAAGGATTGCTGCGTTCTCTAAACGGGCCGGCACCGCCGATGTGTCGCTGCATCGGCGCGCGAGGCATCTGCACGCGAGGCGTCCGATTTGTACCTTGTGCGCGTTCGCCGTTTCGCCTTACGCCTCTGCCCCCTTTCTTCTCATGGCCGACGCCTCTTTGCCTACTCCGGATGGCACGTTCCGCGCCGTTGTGGGCGAGCGCACCTTCGACATCGCCTTCGAGAACGGACGCCTCACCATTGACGGCGCGCCGGCCGAGTACGCCTTTGAACCCGTTTCCGAGGGCTATTACGCTCTGCGCCTGGACGGGCAGAGCTTCTCCGTAGCCGCCGAGCCGGTGCCGGGCGGGCGCGTGCGCATCACCCTGGGGGGGCGGCAGACGGAGGTGCGCGTGCAGGACGAGAAGGACCTGCTTTTGGAGCGCTTCGGCCTGGACGAGGGCGCGGGCGCAGCCGAGCGCGAGGTCCGCGCGCCCATGCCGGGCCTCGTGCTCAAGGTGCTCGTCGAAGCCGGCCAAGCCGTCGAGGCGGGCGACGGCCTCGTCGTCCTCGAAGCCATGAAGATGGAGAACGAGCTGCGCGCGCCGTCGGGCGGCACCGTGGCCGCCGTCCACGCCCAGCCCGGCGGCGCCGTGGGCAAAGGCGAACTTCTTGTGGAGATGGAAGCGTAGTTTGGGAAAGGGGGAGAGGGAGAAAGGGAGAGCGTGTAAGCCTGCCCCACGCCCCCGCTCACCCTTTCTCCCTTCGCCATGCCAACCCTCATCACCGGCGCTACGGGCCTTGTAGGCGCGACGCTCGTGCGGCGGCTCGTGGCGGGCGGCGCCGAGGTGCGCATCTTCCGGCGGCCCACCTCGCGCCTGGACCTGCTTGGCCCCGCCGCCGAGGCGGTGGAGCACTTTACCGGCAGCCTGGGCGAGCCGCACCGCCTGCTCTCGGCCATGCGGGGGGTGCGCTACGTGTACCACGTGGCGGGCCGCGTCGAGGCCGGGCGCGAGGGCGCTGCCGCGCTTCACCGCGTCAATGCGCAGGGCACCGCGCACGTGGTCAACGCCGCGCTCGAAGCGGGCGTGGAGCGCCTCGTGCACACGTCGAGCATCGCCGCGCTGGGCCGTCCGGCCTCTCCCGGCGCCCTTATCGATGAGGCGACGCCCTGGGACGCCGCCGCCGAACGCTCCGCCTACGCCCGCTCTAAGCGCGCCGCCGAGTTGGAGGTGCACCGCGGCATCGCCGAGGGGCTGGACGCGGTGATCGTCAACCCGGCGCTCGTCTTTGGCGTGGGCCGCGCGGGCGAGAACACGCGCCGCCTCGTAGACGCCGTTCGAGGAGAACGCCTCCCTGCCGCCCCGCCCGGCAGCACCGCCGTCGTGGACGTGCGCGACGTGGCAGAAGGCCACCTGCGCGCCATGCACCTGGGCGAGACGGGCGCGCGCTACGTCCTGAGCGGCGAGAACCTTTCCTGGCGCGCGCTCATCGGCACGCTGGCCGAGGCGTTCGGCGCGGCGCCGCCCCGGCTTACCGCCTCGGCGCGGCTGATGCGCTGGAGCGCCGCGCTGGCCGAGGGCGCCGCCTTCGTCACGCGCACGGCGCCGCTTCTCACGCGCGAGGCCGCTCGCTCCGCCGCGCAGCGCTTCCGCTACGACAACCGCAGGGCCGTCCGCGAGCTGGGCTGCACGTTCCGGCCCTTCGCCGCCACGGCGCAGCACCTTGCTCAGGCGCTCCGGCGCGAGGCCTAACGGGACGCTCACAAAGCATCACACGCATCACCGTCCAAGCCCAACCATGCCATGATCTTCTTCGAGTCCTGGGCCAAGCTGGGCCGGGTTGCCGTCTCCGCGCTTCTGGTCTACCTCTTCGTCATCCTGAGCGTGCGCGTGGCGGGCAAGCGCTCCACCGCGCAGATGAACAACTTCGACTGGATCGTCACTGTAGCGCTCGGCTCGGCCGTCGGCTCCGCCATCATCCTCAAGGACGTGGTCCTCGCGGAGGTCTTTCTGACGATAGGACTCCTGCTGGGCTTCCAGTACGCCATCACGAAGGCCGCCGCTCACTGGGACCTTGTCTCCAAGACGGTCCGGGCGCCCGCCACGCTGCTCTTCTACAACGGCGTCTTCCACGAGGAGGCCCTGGCCCACGAGCGCGTCACGGAGGAAGAGGTCGAGGCCGCCGCCCGAGAAGCCGGCCACGGCGACATGAACGAGGTGCAGGCCGTGGTCCTGGAAGCCGATGCCGGCCTCAGCGTCGTCAAAAAGGAGAGCGACCGCCTGGGCCTCTTAGACGGCGTCGAACGGATACCGCCGGAAGAGGCCGCGTAGCGCCGCTGCACGACGACGACGCCGGCCGGCCGCCTGTCATGCGTTCTTGACGCGCTCGGACGCTTCCTCGCGGCTTTCGTGGTGCTCCTGCTCTTCTCTTTCGCGCTCGTGCTCGCGGACCTTCTCTTTGTCGAGCGACACGCCGTGCTTTTTCGTGCCCCCCTCCGGCTCTTCCTCCGGGTCGGTGCCGACGTTGGGCTTGGGATCTTCGCTTTCGTTCTCGGCGTCGCGGCGATGGGCGTCTGACATGGCGTTTTCACTTTTTTCTGGATGGGTTGAAAGCGGAGGATGCTACCTCTCCGGCCCCGCGTTGTTCACCCGTAACGGGAAGAAAACGCCTCGCGCCGGCGGCACGCTACCGTTAGCCTTCGTCTGGCCGCGTTGTCGCCGAAGTGCCAGTAGTCGAACGTCTTCGCCGTCGTCTCAGGACGCTCGCCACAGGCGGCGAGGTAGGCGCGCCAGAGCGCTGCCACCGAAGGATGCGGAGGCGTCACCATCCGGGCTGCGAGCGCTCGCGCGTGTCCAGGATCGTGAGGAGGTCGAGGTAGCGCTTGCCGTTCGAGGTGAGCGTGCAGCGCGCGCCGCGCCCCGTGAGCAAGCCGTTCGTGAGGGCGCGGCAGGCCGTGCGGGCGCGCTCGGTGAGGGCTACGGCGGGGCCGCGCATCTCTTTGGCGACGGGCGTGACGCCTACCGGCACGCCGCCGCGCGTGAAGGCGATCTCCCAGGCGGCATCCCCCTCGCGCGGCCCCTCGCGCAAGAGCCACGGGTAGCGCGTCAAGAGGTCGAGCGATCCCTCGCGCGGGACGGTGATGGTGAAGTGCGCCTCCTGCCCTGTCACGAACCGGCCGATGGTGAGCGTCTCGTTGCGGCGGAGCGCCAGGTAGAGCGCCGCCACGTCCAGGCCCTTGAGGTTCAGCCCGCTGAAGACGCCGTGGTGGTTCTCCGAGGTCGGGTAGTGCTCGTCGAACCACCGCTCGAAGTGCCGGCTGATGAGCATCCCCACCTCGAAGTGCAGGTGCGCGCGGCGCCGGTCGATGCCGCGGCCGGTGTGCCCCACGCGCCCGAGCGGCGCCCCCTGCGCCACCTCCTGCCCGGCCTCCACGTCCACGCGGCTCAGGTGCGCGTACAGGCTGTAGAACGGCGACCCGCTCCACCGATGCTCGACGACGACGTAGAGGCCGTAGTTCGAGCGCCGGGCCTCGCGGTTGACGTAGGCCACGCGCCCGCCGTCGATGGCGCGGACGGGGTCGAGGGCGTCGCCGCGGCGGTCGCGCCGCATCGGCTTGACGTCGATGCCTTCGTGGAAGCGGGTGTAGACGAGGCCGCCGCCCGTCTCCTTCGGGTTGCGCACGAAGCCGTACTGCCCGCCCTGCCACGGGCGCGAGCGGCGGCCCTTGAACGTGCGGTCCGTGTACTGATAGAACGCCGGCCCGTCGTCTTGAAAGAGCGCGTCGTTCTCGGTGGGCAGGACGAGGCGTAGCGGCTGCGCGGCGGAGGGCGCGGCGCCCGCCATCACCCCGAACCAAAACGCTGCAAGGACGGCTTTTCGGAAGAGGTACTTCGGCGTCATCGTAGGTGCTCTTCGGCTGCTCTTTGGGTACGCGGCGTGCGTTCATTAACACGCTTTACTCCCGCCAATGGTTCACGCGGGAGCAGATTCGCGCCGGAATGGAACGGACTGCGCGAAGAAACCTCAGCGGCTGAGGAGAAGCCACGCGGCGAAGACGAGGAGGCCGCCGGCGGCCGTGCTCACGACGGCGTGCCAGCGCAATCGGTCCAGGAGATGGTGGTCGCCTTCGGAGAGGCCGGCCGCCTCGTGGATCTCGCCGCCGATCTCGCAGCGCGGCAGGAAGTCCATCGCCACGTGCAGGAAGACGCCCGTGGCGAAGCCGAGGACGAGCGCCTGCACCCAGGCCGCGCCCGTCGGCTGCGCCAGGCCCACGGCCAGCGCCGCGATCCCCGTCGCGCTCGCCGGCAGGAGCACGAGCGAGACGGGCCGCCGCGCCTGCCGGAGCCGCCGCGCCGCCGCGTACCCCGCCGGCCCCTTGTGCGAGACGATGGCGAGGCCAAGCACCAGCCCGAGGTCCGGCATCGCCGCATACACGAGGCCGATGATAGCGCCATCGGCGAGCGCGTGTGCCGTAAGCTCCGTCGTGGTGTGCTCCAGCGGCAGGCCCGCGTGCGTGAGCTGATGCGCGAGCGTGTGCAGTCCGAAGCCGACGACGATCCCCAGCGCAATCCCAAAGCCGCCCAGTGCGGCGCCCTGGGCAACGGCCTCCGGCACCAGAAACACCGCCGCGCTCGTAATCATAGCGCCGGCGGCCAGGCCGTAGCCCCACACCAGGCGTTGCGCGTGGCGCTTGGCGGCGGCGCGCAGTCCCAGCGCCGCCGCGCCCGCCATCGCCGCAAACGCGATCCACGCAATGCCGATGAGCTTCCACAGCGCAGTCGTGGCGGCCAGCCCCGTCAGCCCAATGAGCGCACCCGTGCTGATAAGGCCGAGGCGCGACCACGAGCGGCGCTCCGGCGCCTCGGAAACCGATGGCTCGGGAGCAGCAGGCGCAGCGTGGGAGTGCGTGTGCGGCGGCATGGACGGGCAGGCTTGAAATCTTTCTGCTCTCGGGGCCGGGGCGCATCCGGGAGAACGATGATACGCCAAAATTCCCTGCCCCGTCCAGGCTTCCACCGCCCGCGCCTTCTTTATGACTGCGGCTTGAACTCGACCACGAGAAAGCGCGCCGGCGCGCCCCCGATGTTTTCTATCGAATGGATGCCAGGCGCGTGCCAGTGCACATCGCCCGCCGCGAAGGAGCGCTTCTCAGCGCTGCCGTCCTGCGTGAGGCGAATGCGGTAGTCTGAAAGGGAATAGACGAGGCGCTCAAACCCCCGATGATCGGACAGGCGCTCGCCCGTCTCCAGCGTGACCTCGTGCACCTCGGCCGTCTCGTTTTCGAGGAGCACGTCCTGCTTCGCGGGCGCTGCCTCTTCGGCCAAGTCCTCGGCGCGCGTCGAGTCCGGCGGCGCCGGCAATGCGGCGCTGCGACGCTCGAAGACAACGAACTCGGCGGGCGCGTTGCCGATGTTCGTCACGCGGTGCGGGCCGGCCTCATGGACGTGCACATCGCCCTGGCTGAACGCGCGCTCCATCTCACGCCCGCCCTGCTGAAAGCGAATGCGGTAGTCGGAGAGCGCATACACCACCCGCGCGCCGCCTTCGTGCGCCGGAAGCGAATCGCCGGGGGCCAGACGGGCGCGCATCACCTCGACGTATTCGTTCTCGAAGAGCCGCTGGGCCGCCTCGCCGGTCTGGCGCTCGACCTCCTCGGCAGCTTCCTGCTCGGTGATGGGGTCGTCGGTCGTGGCCTCGGCGTCCTCCGTTTCGGTTTGCGAATCGGCGCAGCCGGCGGCGGCCAGCAGGAGCGCGAGGGCAAGCGTTAGTCTTCTCATGGGATTGTTTTCCTCGGAAGATGAATAAAAGCGCGCTGCGGATTTACCGCCTCGTCCCGAACGGCACGCTGAGCTTGACGAACACGTTGCGCCCCGGCGAGAGCGCGTAGCCTTTATACGTGTCCAGAAAGCTGCGGTACGCCTGGTCGAAGAGGTTCTTCACCCCCACGCTCAGGTTCGCCGACGCGCCGCCAAAGGCCACCGAGCCGCCGGCGGTGAGATCGACGAGCGTGTAGCCTTTGGTCGAGGCCGTGCCAAAGAGCGGGCGGCCGCTCGTGCGGTCGAACTGCGAGAACGGCTCGTACGTCCCCGCCGCGTCTTTGGCAAAGGCGTGACGCACGCGCGCCTGCACGAACGGCGTGGCAAGCACCCCAAGGCCGGCTGGCTCGATGCGCACCAACCCGCCGAGGCGATTTGCCGGGATGAGCGGCAGGATCTGGTCGCCCTCGCTGTTCTCTTCGAGGTCGTCGCCTTGGCTGGTCAAGACGGCGGCGTCGGCGCCGAGGGTGAGCCACGAAAGCACGCCCAGGCGCACGCGCCCTTCCAGGCCGGCGATCTGCGCGTCCGTCTGCCCGGACGAGTAGATGGGTGGGCCGCTGCCGTCCGGGTTCAGGGTCTCGTCCGTGTTCTGCAAGAAGATGTAGTCCTGAATGAGGTTGACGTAGCCGGTAAGCTCGCCCGTGAGGCGCTCGGTGCGGGCGCGCACGCCGAGGTCGGCGCTGTACGAGCGCTCCGGCTCCAGCTCCGGGTTGCCGCGCTGGAAGGCCGCCACGCCGCCGTGCTGCCCGTTGGCGTACAGCTCGAAGATGCTCGGCGCGCGGAAACCGGTGCCCAGGTTCGCCGCCAGCGCGAAGCCCTCGGCAAAGCGGTAGTTCGCGCCCACTGAGCCAGAAAACGTGGTGTAGCTCTTCTCCAGATCGTCTTCAGAGAGGCTCAGCGCCTCGACCGTCTCCTGCGGCGGATCGCTCGTGAGCGAGCGGTAGTCGAGCCGCGCGCCGGCGGAGAGCGTCACCGGATTAAGGTCCACGTCCTCGAAGACGTACGCGCCAACCTGAAACACCTCGGCCGATGGCTCCAGCGGCACCGGCCCTTTCGAGTCGCCGCTTTCGTAGCGCGCCTCCGCGCCGACAGTGCCGCTGAGCGCGCCAATGGGCGGATGCAGCACGTCGAGCCGGCCGGTGTAGATGTTCTTCTCCAGATCCACCGGGTAGGCGAAGCCGCCGTTCTCCTCGGCCTCGTCGATCACGCCCAGCGTGTTGCCCGGGCCGCCGGACTGCCGGATGGCGTTCTGATACGAGAGGCGCGGCTTCACCACGAAGTCGCCCGTGAGCAGCGTGCCCTTGAGCGCGACGTTGGCGTGCTCGATGTTCTGGCCGAGGCCGTTCACGGGCGGACTCTGCGGGTTGTCGTCGTCCGGGCCGCCGGTGGGCAGGACGAAGTTGTGGCGGTTCTGCCAGTAATCGCCGAAAAGCTGCACGCTGCCGAAGTCGCCTTCGAGGCCGGCTTGCGCGTAGCCCGTCCACTGCTCGAAGTTGGTGAAGGGGATCGTGCCGGTGTACTTCGGATCGCCAAAGCGCCCGCCCTCACCCGTCTCGAAAAACGTCGGTTCTTCCGGCGTGGTGAACTCGCCCGCCACGCGCCGCTCCACGCCCGCTCGTACGCCAAAGGTAGTTTCTCCACCAAGCGCCGTGCCGCCGTGCAGGTCGAGCGTGCCCGCGCGCTCGTTGTTGTTGCCGAAGTACTGCCCGGCCACGGTGCCGCCGACGCCCTCGCCCGGCAGCGCTTTGGGGATGACGTTGATGGCGCCGCCGAGCGCGTCGGAGCCGTAGAGGATGGACGCCGGGCCGCGCACGATCTCGATGCGCTGCGCCTCGGCGAGCGCCGTGTTCGGGAAGTGCCGCACGCCGTACTGGTAATACTCCTGCCCAATGCCGTCCACCAAGAGCTTGACGCGGTTGCCGGAGAGGCCGCGCAGCACGGGCTTGCCGGCTTGCGGCCCCGTCTGCACCGAGGCGGCGCCGGGCACGCTCTCCTGGATCACGTCGCCGAGGGCGGCCGTGCGGTTCGTCGCCAGGTCGGCGGGCGTGACGGCGTCCACCTGCTGCGTGGCCGTGAGCGGGTCCTGCGCCGTAGGCGTGCCGGTGACGACGAATTCCTGCCCTTCGAGCGCGGCCTGCTGAAGCGCTACGTCCAGCGTCTGCGTCTGGCCGCGCGGCACGGCCACCTCGCGCGTCGTCGTGGCGTAGCCGACGTAGCTGAAGCGCACCCGAAGCCGCTGCGCCGGCAGCCGGGCGAGGCGGTACGTGCCGTTGGCCTCGGTGGCCGTGCCGCGCTCGAGGTCCGGAACGAAGACGTTCACCCCCGCCAGTGGCTGCCCCTCGGCGTCGGTTACGGCGCCCTCCAGCGCGCCGCGCGGCTGCCCTTGCTGCGCGTAGAGCAGCGCCGGAGCGGTACTCGCAATGGCGATGAGAACGAGAGCGAATGCGATGAGCGTTTTGCGTAGCATAGCGTAGAGGTGTTTCTGCGGTGGGAAAAAGCGAATGGGTTCTGCTGGGCTACTTTAACCTAAGCTGCGATCTATCCGACTGTCATCCTGAGCAGAGCGAAGGATCTCCCCCGTTGAGGCACTCTGCGACGCTGGGAGATCCTTCACTGCGTTCAGGATGACGACAAGCAAGCGTTTTAGCTGTGCCCTGCAACTTGGATTACTCTACCACCGTCGCCACCTCGACGGGGAAGTCGATGTCGATGTCGCGCTCGTTGCTTACGGAGTCGCCGTCCTCCTTGACGGCTCCTTCGTCGAAGTGAAAGAGCGTCACGTTGAGCGTGCCGCTGGCCGCGCTTCCGCCGGTCACCTCGGCCTGGAACTCCAGGCCAACGGGCACGCCGTCGCGGCCGTCGTCGGAATAATCGGCCTCGACATCGCTGATGACGACCTCCAGGCGCCCTTCAAGACCGCCGCCTGCGGTGTAGCGGAAGAGGTGCTCGGCGGCCTCTTCCTCGATCTCCTCGGTGATGTCCTCGCCGTTCTCATCGTCGAAGAGTTCGATGGTGCCGTTGTAAGTCTGGCCGGCTTGCAGGACGAGCGCTTCGGGATCGAACGATAGCCCTTCGCCGTCGCCGTCCTCGTCCTCAGCCGTGATGGAGACGGCTTCGCCGCCGCCGATGGGCGTCATGGTGAGCACGACGCGCGTGATGAGTTCTTGCTCGCCGGCGCCGTTGTCTTCGTCGGGTTCGGTGGAGTCGCAGGCGCTCACAGAAAGCACGAGCGCGAGCACGGAAGCGGCGAACAGGATGCGTGCGAAAGGCATGGTTTTCATGGGATCGGTCCGATGGGTTGTGGGCATGGACAGGAAAGACCCGCCGGCTACGAACGGTCGTCGCCGAACGGGATGCTGATGCGGAGCACGGCGTTGCGCCCCGGCTCGTCGGCGAAGTAGCGGAAGCGGCTGAGGTAGTCGCGGTAGCGCACGTTGAAGAGGTTCTCGACGCCGAGGCTCACGGTCATCGTCTGCGCGCCGATGCGAAAGTCGGCGCCGACCTGCAAGCCGGCGAGCGCGTAGCCGGGCGGCGGCGGGGCGTAGTCCTCCACGCCTTCCGGCACGCGGGTTTGCTCACGCACGAAGGTGGTTTCGAGGTCGAGGTAGGCACGCTGCACGAGGCCTGCCGCGCGCCCTTCCGGCAGCATCAGGCGACTGTGCACGCGCAGCCGGTCGGACGGCATCCCGAAGACGGGTTCGTCGGTTTCGAGGTTGACGCCGCGCACGACGGAGGCTGAGGCGCCGAGCCGCAAAAACGGGAGCGCCTGCACCTCGGCGGCGCCGTCGAGGCCGCGCAAGACGGCATCCGCCTGCGCGTAGCCGAACGTGGGGAAGACGCCGCGGATAGTGACGGTCGGCTCCGCCTCGGGCAGGAGCATCACGAAGCCGCTGATGCGGTTGCGGAAGGCGCTCATCTCCAGCGACGCGCGCTCTCCGTCGTGGCGCAGCGTGGCGCCGAGGTCGAGGCTGCGCTCGGGGCCGAGGCCGGGGCTGCCGTTCTCCACCCGCGCCGTGCCGTGGTGCACGCCCTGGCTGTACAGCTCGTTGACGCCCGGCGGACGCCACGCCCGCCCCGCATTCACGGCCACCGACCACGCCGGCGCAAACTCGTAGACGCCGCCAAGCGCCGCCGAGACGCCCTCGTAGCGATGAACGGCCCGCTCGAATTCGCGCGCGCTTCGGTCATACGGAAAGGCGCGCATCCAGCGGTAATCGAAGCGGAGGCCGGCGTCGAGCGTCCACGGCCCGCCGCGCCACGTCTCGCGCGCAAAGGCGCCGCCCGTCAAGGCGCGGAAGTTCGGGATGAGGTAGCCGGAGCGGCCGTTGACGTTGCCCTGGTTCATCGCGCTCACGCCCACCTTGCCGATCCACCGGCCGAGCGGGCGGTGCGCGAACGTCGCCTCCAGCGTGTTGGTGATGAGCGTTAGCTCAAAAGCGGGCCGGTCCAGCGCCGCGAGCGAGTCGTTGTAGGCGCGGTGCGCGTCGAACTCCTGCCGATGGTTGCGCTGCACGGCGTACTGCACGCGCAGGCGATCTCCGGCGGGCAGCGCGTAGCCGGCGCGGACGGAAAGCACGTCGTGCGTGATGCGCTGCTTCGGCGCGTCTATCTCGTACGAAAACGGGGCGTCGCCCAGCGGACGCTCACGGGCGATGGCATCCCGGAGATCATTCAGGTTGCCGATGTGCGCGCCGCGGAAGATGCCCAGCTCCGTGCGGAAACGGCTGATCTGCGCCTCGGCGCTCAAGCGGCCCCGGTCGTAGCCGAGCGTGAGCGCGCCGCTCCTTTCGGCAAAGGCCGTGTTGCCGAGGACGTAGTCCGGCGTGCGGGCCGAGCCGGCGCGGCGGGCGCTCCCCTGCACGCGCCAGGCCAGCCCCTCCACGGCGGCGGGCGCCCCCTCGACCACCAGCGAGGCGGCACCTTGCAAGCTGTTCGAGAAGGCGTTCGTCGAGAGGCGCCCGCCCACGCCCGGCGCCTCGGGCAGCGGCAACGGCTCCACGCGGATGACGCCGCCGATGGCGCCCGCGCCGTACTCCACACCCGCCGCGCCTTTGATGACTTCGATGCGCCCGGCGGCAAACGGGTCGATCTCCGGCGCGTGCTCGCCGCCCCACTGCTGCCCCTCCTGCCGCACGCCGTCGTTTAAGACGAGCACGCGGCTGCTGTGCAGCCCGCGCACGACGGGCTTGGCGATGCTCGGCCCGGTGGAGAGCGTGGTCACGCCCGGCAGCTTCGCCAGCGTGGCGCCGAGCGTCTGCCCGCGCACGGCGTCCAGCTCCTCCGCGTCCAGCGTGGCGGCGGAGAGGCCGCCCGGCGTTAGCGCCTCGTCCCGCTCGGCCGTGACGACGATCTCGCCCGGCGCCAGCGTGGCTGCCGTGAGCGTGACGGTCAACGTGGCGTCGCCCGCGCGCAGATCCACCGTGCGCGTCTCCTTCGCAAAGCCGACGTAGCTGAAGACGACCTCGTACGCCGCCGGCGGCAGATCCGCAACCCGGAACGCGCCGTCCGCGCTCGCACTCGCGCCGCGCCCTGCCGCCGGGACGTAAACGTTCACGCCGGGCAGCGGCGCGCCCTCGGCGTCGTAGGCGTACCCACGGATGGTGCGGAGGCTGTCCTCCGGCTGCGCTGCCGCGCCGGTCGGCAGGGCCGCGCTCAGCGCTGCGAGGGCGCTGGCGATCCAGAGGAAGACGGCCATACGTCGGCCAAGAAGAAGGTAGGAGGTGTGCATCGCCCGTTCTCCGCTGCGGCGCGTCGGAGCGTGGCCCGGCCGGAGGATCGGCAGGCGGACGGCTCACGCGCCACGTAGTGGAAGATGCAGCCCTCGCCCCGAGCGGACCGCCACGGCCTGCGCGTGCGAGAAAGGGCTACACCGAGCCGCCGCACAGCAAGAAGCCGGCGCGGCGGCGCCTGATCGTTGACGAGCGGCGTACGGCCTGTCTCCCCGACGGAAAAATTTCCCGAGCAGAGAGACGCCGTAGCCGGATCAGGCCGCGACGGGCGGGCCGCGGATGAGCGACAGACGAGATGCGCGCGAGGCGACGTGCGACGGCGCGCGCAGGACGAGCGGTGTGGCAGTGTGCCCCGCCTCGGCGAGCGCGTCCGGCTCGAACGCGCCGTGGATTACGAACAGGCAGAGCGTGCAGGACGACTCCTGCATGGACGGCACGACCGGCTCAACCGTAGCCGCGTCGTGTGTGCGGTGCGGATCGGCCGAGGCCACGGCGGCAGCGGCCTGCTCCTGCGCATGGCGGACCTGGTGCACCTGCGGCGCCATCAGCCCGCCCACGAGGAGGGCCGTCAGCAAAAGCCAGGCGCTGTGTTGGCGGGAGGTGCCCATGCGGGAGCGCGTTGCGTGGTCGGCGGGAAGACGCCATCCGAACGAGGTGTGACGTTTTGCCGAATGCCGGACTGCGCCGGGAGGTTCCCCCGCGCTACGGCAGGGGGCCGGGCGCGGCCTGCGCCGAGTCGCTCGGCAGATCGAGCGCGGTGCCGGGCGGCAGTGGCTCGATGTTGCGGATGTAGACGTCGTCGGAGGTGACGAGGTCGAACTCGATGGGCGCGCCTTCTGTCAGCCCCTCGGCGGCGGCGGGGTCTTCGAGGCGCAGCGCCATCGTCATCGACGGCATGACGCCGGGGACGGCCTCGTGATCGACCACGAGGGCGCGCCCGCCATCAGCGGTGCCCAGGACACGTCCGCGCACGCCCTCGTACACGACGGCCTCGCCGCGCGGCGCCTCGCTCTGGCAGCCGGCAGCCAGAAGGAAAAGAGCCGTGCCGATCACGAAAAGGACGACGGGCAAAAGACGACCAACGATCATCAGCGTGCCCCGTTGTCCTTCGCCCGTGCTGCCTGCGCTGAGCGCCCCGACGCCGGCGCTAAGCGGGACCCGCTCCGGCAGGCGGTCGGTCGTCTCATTCTTCGGTCTTCCATCTTCAAAAAGCGGGGGCAGCTGGTCAGCGCGCATCGCCGGTGAGGGCGAGCTGGTAATCGGCCTCGACGTTGCCGGCGGCCATCTCGCGCAGGCGCCGCTTCAGGAGCCGCCGCCGGAACGCGCTGATGTGGTCCGTAAAGAGGATGCCGTCGAGGTGGTCCAGCTCGTGCTGCATGGCGCGCGCGAGGAAGCTGCCCGCCTCCATCTCCTGCGGCTCGAAGCGGCGGTCCAGGTACGCGATGCGCACGCGCTCAGGCCGCGTCACGTGCTCGCGCAGGTCGGGGATGGAGAGGCAGCCCTCCTCGTACTCGCAGCTCTCGGCGCTTTCCCAGGTGATCTCCGGGTTGATGAGCACCATGGGCTGCGGCGGGAGCGGCACGCCTTCGTTTTCGATCTCTTCCTGCATGGGCGTGAGGTCGAGCACGAAGAGGCGCTGGCGCTCGCCCACCTGCGGCGCGGCCAGGCCGATGCCCGAAGCCCCGTGCATCGTCTCGACCATGTCGTCGATCAGCTGCTGCAGCGCCTCGGAGTCGGCCTCGACGGGCGCTGCCTCGATGCGGAGTATCTCGTCGCCGTAGACGCGGATGGGCAGGATCATGGCGGGCAGGGGCCGTGGCGTGCGTGGCGGATCAGGAGGAGAGCTAAACCCCACCTGCGCCCAAAGGTGCCGCGTTCATTCAATCTTTTCGGCCCCGGCCCGGCCTCCATCCGCGCGCCTCACGCGGCGAAGAGGACCAAGAGCGCGAGCGTGGCGAGCGTGAGCAGCGCGGCAAAAACCGGCCCGCGTTGGGGCCGGCTGAGGCGGTAGCGGTCGTACATGGCGTAGGCTCTCGGTGTGCAGAAGAGTCGCCAGCATCTCCGGCGACGTAGCCCTACCAAGTACGCCCCCTGCCCCCTGACGCGCTGCTTCCAGCAGCGCGGCTCCGGCGCGCTTTCTTATAGCGCCGCCTTCATCCGCTTTCGCCTGTGACCCGCAAGCTGCGGAGGACGCAGGCAGGCACTTATGGACCGGGCGCCGTGCTCCGCCGTCTTCCAAGCGGGTTCGCGGCTCGGCTCAGCTTCGGCCGTAGTCGTCCTCCAAGCGCTCGATGTCGTCTTCGAGGCAGAGGCCCTGCTGCGTCTCGATGATGACGAGGTGATCTGAGCCGTCGTTCTCGATGCGGTGCACGTCGCCTTTTTCGATGATCACCGTGTCGCCCTCGCGGACGGGCCGCACGTCGTCGTTAAGTGTGAACTGCCCGCCGCCCTGCACGACGACCCAGTGCTCGCGGCGGAGCTTGTGCTTCTGCAGGGAGAGGCGCTCGCCGGGGTGGACGATGATGCGCTTTACGCGGTAGCCCGGCTCGTTGAGGTACTCTTCCCAGCGGCCCCAGGGGCGGTTGTCGGCGTCGAGGTACATGGCGTTCTGCGTGTGGCGGGATGGGTGTGTGGGAGTGTGGGGGCGTCCAGCGTGAGAACGTTGAACGAGATGCGTTGAACGGTAGACGTTCCAACGTTGAACGCATCAGGCTTTCTGCGCAGTGGCCGGCTCCTCCTTCGGCGCAGGCGCTTCGGCGCCTTCGGCCAGGTCGGCGTCCAGGCGCGTGCCGAAGAGGCGGTAGCCACCCGAGAGCGCCGCGACGCCCGCCGCGAGGCACAGCCACCACGGCACGCCGAAGCCGGCCGGGAGCGTCCCCAAAAAGAGCGCCACCACGCCTACGAGGCCCGCGTACGGAAGCTGCGTGCGCACGTGCTCGATGTGGTCGCAGCCCGACGCCATCGACGAAAGGATGGTCGTGTCGGAGATGGGCGAGCAGTGGTCGCCCCACACCGAGCCGGCCAGGACGCACGAGACGGTCGAGTAGATGACGTGGTAGTGCTCCGGGTCGGCCATCTGGTTCGCTTGCAAAACGGCCCACGCCAGCGGCACCACCAGCGGCATGAGGATGCCCATCGTGCCCCAGCTCGACCCCGTGGCGAAGGCCGTAGCGGCGGCCAGGACGAAGATGAGCGCAGGCACGGCCCCCGCCGGCAGCGCATCGCCCAGGATGGTGACGAGGTAGTTGGCCGTGTGCAAGACGCCCGTGATGTCGGAAAGCGACCAGGCCAGCACCAGGATGATCATGGCGAAGAGCATGGCCTTGAGGCCGGCGTACCACGCCTCGACCGTCTCTTCGAGCGTCAAGATCCGCTGCCCGACGGAGAGCGCCGCCGCCACGAAGACGCCCAGGAGCGACCCCCACAGGAGCGCCGTGTACGAGTTCGCGCTGCCGATGATGTCGGTAAGCGTATCGCCCTCGCCCGTGACGTACAGCCCCCACAGTACACCGAAGACCAAGACGGCCACGGGGATCACGGCGTTGAAGGCGCGCAGCGGCGTGCCGGCTTTGGGCGTCATCTCCTCGCTCTCGCCGGCGGCCTCGTCCACCTTCGCGTCCGGGCCGAGGACCTGCCCCGTGCGCCGCGCCCTCCGCTCGGCGTGGAGCATCGGCCCGAACTCGCGGCGCGTGTTGGCGATCACGAAGACGAAGAAGATCGCCAGGAGCGGATAAAAGCTGTACGGGATCGAATTCAGGAAGATCGAATAGGCCGATTGGTTGAACCCCTCGATCTGCGCCACGGCCGTGCCCACGAGGCCCACCTCATAGCCGATCCACGTCGTCACAAAGGCGAGGCAGGCCACCGGCGCGGCGGTCGAGTCCACGATGTAGGCGAGCTTCTCGCGCGAGATGCGCAGCCGGTCCGTCACCGGGCGCATGGTGTTGCCCACCACGAGCGTGTTGGCGTAGTCGTCGAAGAAGATGGCGAGGCCGAGGAAGCCCGTCGCCATCTGCCCGCGCTTGGGCGTCGAGGCCCAGCCCACGATCCGCTCGACGATGCCCTGCGTGCCGCCGTTTTTCGAGATGATCCCCACCATCCCCCCGATCATCAGCGAGAAGAGGATGATGGCGGCGTTGTCGGCGTCTGCCACGGCACCTAAGACGTAGATCTGAAACGCCTCCAACAGCCCCCAGAAGAGGCCGCCGAGCGAAAGCCCCGCCGCCACCCACGCGCCCACCCACACGCCCAGGAAGAGCGCCGGGATCACGCGCTTGAACGCCAGCGCAATCGCAATGGCCAAGAGCGGCGGCAGGATGGAGAGCCAGCCGGGGATCGTCCGTGCCTCGGCCTCGGCCACGACGGCGCCGCCCGGCTGCGCCACCTCGATGGGCACCGGCCCGCTTTCTTCCGCCACGGCTTCTTCGACGAGCAGCGATCCGTCCTCCTGCGCAGCAGCCTCTACCACGGCGCCGCCCACGCGCACCTCGATCCCATCGAGCGCCTCGCCACGCACGACGACCTCGAACGGCACGCCGCGCAGCACCACCTCCGGCGCCTCTACGGTCACCTCAGACTGCGCCAGCGCCGGCAGCGCACACGTCAATGCCAGCACGATGAAGAAGAAAAGCCTGCGCATGTGCAGTTTGGCGATGGCGGTAGATTCAACCGTAGGGGCGTATCGCAATACGCCCCTACGCACGGCCCGAGGCAGCAGGAGAAAAAATCACGTCCCAAAAATGCGGTCGCCCGCGTCGCCGAGGCCGGGGCGGATGAAGGCGTTGGCATCGAGTTCGCGGTCGAGCGCGGCGGCGACTACGGAGACCTCCGGGTGCGCCTCGGCGAGCGCCCGGACGCCCTCGGGCGCGGCCACGAGGCAGACGAACACGAAGTGCTGCGCCCCGCGCGCCTTCAAATGGCGAATGGCCCGCACGGCGCTCCCGCCCGTCGCCAGCATCGGGTCCACGACGAAGACGCGCGCGGCGTCGAGGCCGCCGGGGATGTTGGAGTAGTAATCTATCGGCTCGTGCGTCTCCTCGTCGCGCTGCATCCCGAGGTGGCCCACGCGCGCCTCCGGCACGAAGCGGACGAAGCCGTCCACCATCCCCAGGCCCGCCCGCAGGATAGGCACGACGATCACCTCCTCGGCCAGTTCGTAGCCGGCGGCCTCTTCGAGCGGCGTCTCGACGGCGACTTCGCGCACCTCGAGCGCGCGCATGGCCTCGTAGGCCAAGATCGCCGAGGCGTCCGAGAGCGCCCGGCGGAAGCGCCCGTGCGGCGTCGCCTTCCGGCGCAGCACCGTCACGTCGCGCTTCAAAAGCGGGTGCTCAACAAGGGTCAAATGACTCATGCTTCGCGTGTGGACGTGGGGACGTATGAAAGCATGGACGTGAAGGCGTTCAACATCCACACCTCCACCCTTCCAAACGTTCATACCTAAAGAAACCTACACCTCTTCCTTCTGCCGCCGCTTGCGCTCGGCCACGACGCGCTTGTGCACCTCGGCGTTCTCGACCCACGGCTTGCGCTCGAAGTAGCTCTTCGTCAACTCCTTGATCGTGCCCGAGAGGAAGATGAGCGCGATGAGGTTGGGCAACACTACGAGGCCGAGGGCGATGTCGCCGAGCGTCCAGATCGTCGTCAAGGCCGTGATGGCGCCGATGAAGTTCATCACCACGAAGACGAACTTGTAGGGCAGAATCGCCTTCTCGCCAAAGAGGTAGTTGGCGCAGCGGTCGCCGTAGTAGCTCCACGAGATGGCCGTGGAGATGGCGAAGAGGAGCACGCTCAAGGTCACGATGTAGCCGCCCCAGTCGCCCAGGGGCGCCAGCCCGCGCTCGAAGGCCAGCTGCGTCAAGGGCGCGCCGTTCTCCACGGCGTTGCCGTAAAGCGATTCGTACTCCGTCCCGTCCTCGCCGATGGCGCGCCCCTCACCCGGCAAGATGCGCCCGGTAAAGGGCTGCGTCTGCGCCTCGTCGGTGTAGAACTGGTCCACGACGGCCTCGTGCCAGGCCAGCTGCGGCCCGCCCGTCTCGATGCTCGGCGCGCCGGCGTCCACGGTGATCTCCTCGGGCGCCTCCACGCCGGCGAAGATGCCGCCCTCGCCCTCGATCCGGTACGAGATGTCGCCGCCGCCGAGGGTCAGCTCCGTGGGCACGCGCTCTTCCCACACGCCGGTGACGAGGATCACCATGGCCGTGAGCGTGCAGATGATGATCGTGTCGATGAACGGCTCCAGAAGCGCCACGACGCCTTCGGAGACCGGCTCGTCCGTCTTGGCGGCGGAGTGGGCGATGGGCGCCGAGCCTTGCCCCGCCTCGTTGGAGAAGAGGCCGCGCTGCACGCCGTAGATCATCGTGAGCATGAAGACACCGGCGCCCGTGCCGGCCACGCCCGCCGAGGGGTTGAACGCCTCCGCAAAGACGCTCAAGAACACGCCCGGCACCGCGCCGATGTTGAACACGAGGATGACGAGCGCGCCCAGCGTGTAGATGCCCGCCATCACCGGCGCGACGATGCCCGTCACTTTGCCGATACGCGAGATCCCGCCGATGATCACGACGCCGATGATGCCGGCCACGACGAGGCCCGTGATCCACGTGGCGATGCCGAAGTCGCCGAGCATGACGTCGGAGACCGTGTTGGCCTGCACGGCGTTGCCCGTGAGAAAGGACGTGGTGATGAGCATCACGGCGAAAAAGACAGCCACCGGCTTCCAGTTCGGGCCGAGGCCTTTTTCGATGTAGTACATCGGCCCGCCCGAGACGGTGCCGACCCAGCTTTTCGCGCCCTCAGTGGGCGTCTCGACGGCGCGGTAGTGCTGCGCGAGCGTGACCTCGCTGTACTTCGTGGCCATCCCCAAAAACGCCGTGGTCCACATCCAGAAAAGCGCGCCCGGCCCGCCGAAGTGGATCGCCAGCGCCACGCCCGCGATGTTGCCGATGCCGACGGTGGCCGAGAGCGCCGTGGTGAGCGCCTGGAAGTGCGGCACGTCGCCCGGCTCGTCGGGGTCGTCGTACTTCCCGCTCGTGACGGCGATGCCGTGGCCGAGGCGCCGGAACTGGATGAAGCCGAGGTAGAGCGTCAGGAACAGCCCCGTGCCCAAGAGCAGGATGACGACCCACGGGATCGAGTATTCGCCCACGGGGATGCCGAGGTCCCAGACGAAGTAGTTGAGCCAGTCTACGAAGTTTCTGAACATGCGGGCAGGCGGAGCGTCGCGTGGAAGGGGGCGGCCCGGAGCGGCCACGAGGTTAACACGCGCCCAATATAACCGCAATGTAACACCGCCGCAAACGCACCGCCTCACCGCCGACGGACGACAGCCTGCCCCGGCACCGGGGACAAGCGACTGGCGCAAGCGCGCTGCTCGTCGTTTTGCTTTTTGCGCCCGGCGGCGCTTCGACCGCGACGCTTCTCCCCACCTCCACCGCTTGCAGGGGCGTATTGCGATACGCCCCTGCTACGTTGTGCTCGGCCGCCGCGTCATTTTTCTTCTGCCGATGGCGAGCCGGCCTCGGCGGCGTGGAGGAAGGCGATGGTGGCGCCCCACGCGCTCGTGTCCGTGGCGAGGCGGTAGTCGGCCACGGCGGGGTGCTTGTCCAGGACGGCGTGGACGGTGCAGCGCAGAACGCCTTTGCCTTTGCCGTGGATGATCCGCACGCGCAGGACGCCCGCTTCCTGGCACACGCGCAGGTACTCCGCCGTCACGCTCCCCGCGTCCTGCGGGGCGAAGAGGTGGAGGTCCAGGACGCCATCGATGGGGTACTCGACGGGTTCCATCTGCGCCTTTGGGCGTGAAACGTTTCGACGTCGAACGCTACTCGGCGGGCTTCTCGAAGACGAGGAAGTGCTGCTGCGGGAGGATGTCCTTCGTCTCGCGCCAGGTGAGGCCGGCGGCCTCGATCTCTTTGATCGCCTGCGCCTCGGTCATCTTGTGGAGCGGCTTGATGGGGATGGTGGGGTCCTCGCCGCGGTACTCGACCAGGACGAGGCGCCCGCCGGGCTTGAGGTCCTCGCGCAACGCCTCGATCATCTCGCGCGGGTGGGAGAACTCGTGGTAGGCGTCCACGATGAGCGCCACGTCTACCGAGTTGGCTGGCAGGCCTGGATCGGTGACGGAGCCGCGCACGGGGCGCATGTTCTGCACGCCGCGCTCCTCGATGCGCTCGCGGACGATGCCGAGCATCTCGGGCTGGATGTCCACGGCGTAGACGAGGCCGCGCGGCACCCTCGGCGCGATGCGGAAGGCGAAGTAGCCCGTCCCCGCCCCGATGTCCGCCACGGTATCGGTGGGTTGGAGTTCGAGCGCATCGACGACGCGGCCGGGCAGCTCGGACTGCTCGCGCTCGGGGCGTTCGAGCCAGGCGGCGCCGCGGTGGCCCATCACCGGGGCGATCCGGCGGCCCATGTACGTCTCGGAGGCGTCGGCGGCGGCGGGCACCGTGTCGCGCTTCTCGGCCAAGCGGTTGACGTAGGCCGAGGCCTCGCCCTCGGACATCTCGGGCGCGGCGCGCTCGCAGCCGGCAGCCAGGCCAGCACCGAGCATCGTTAGGAGCAGGGCGGCGGCTCGCACCAGGCTTCGCACGGGCAACGCGCGGCATCGACCGCGCCGCAGCGGTATCGCAGAAAGCATACAAAGCGCACTTCTAAGGGTAAGGGAACGCAAGCGGTGAAACGTCAGCCGCCGACGGCGTGCATGTTGGCCGAGGATCTTCCGCATCAGTCGGCAAGCCCGTAGTGTTCTCGAACGGATTCGTAGTCCGAAAGGTCGAGCGTAGAGCGGATCGGCGGGACGCCTTCTATGACTACGATTTTGATGCGCTGATCGGGCAAGCTGCCCAGCAATTCCTCGTCGTCGAGCGAAAGCTCGTAGAACACCTGCAGGAAAGCCTCTTCGTAGGCGTACCCCAGGGTTACGGTGTAGTCCACCGCCGGCACCTCGCTCGATTCGACGCCGTAGGTGTAGGGCATGGCCGTCCAGGTGCCCTGCTCGCGGAAGTAGGCCAGCACGGCTCCTTCCTCCACCACGGCGCGCGAGAGCGCCGGCACCTCGTACGCCACCGAGGCTACCGCCCCCTCGCGGGCGGCCTCGCGCAGGCGGAAGTCCAGCTCGAAGCTGAACGCGCCGACCGCATCGCGGCCCGGTGGTCCAGGCGGACCTATCGGCCCCTCGCCGCAGCCCGTCTGAAAGAGCAGGAAGACTAAAAGCGCTGAAAAAACACCCGTCGCGGCTCGCTGCATAACCACCCCTCCGCCTGCTCGTGGAAGACAAAAGCTGTCTGCTTCTGTCACAAAGAGCGGGCCGGCGCGCAGCCGATGGCCTCCTGTGCGCCTCAGCGTGATTCAGGCAGGCCGAACGCGCCGCTGCCTGTCTTTTCTACTGTACAGCATGAGCAGCGCTCGGGAGCGGCGCGGACGACCTCTGCGGAAGACCCGCGCCGCCCGCCCGTCGTTGCTGACCACCTCAAGGCGCGGCCGCTACTCGTCTTTGTAGATGCGCACGGTGACGGTGCCTTCCTCGTCCACGTAGCCGCGGTACATGCCGGGCGTGTTGAAGGGCATGGCCACGTTCCCCTCGGCGTCGAGCGCGATCACGCCGCCCGTGCCCCCCTCGCCGATGGCGGGCAGGTGCTCCATCACCACGGTGGCGGCGGCCTCTTCGAGCGAGGCGCCTCCGTAGCGCATCATCGAGGCGATGTCGTGCGGCACCACGCCGCGGATGAAATACTCGCCGTGCCCCGTGGAGGAGACGGCGCACGTGGCGTTGTCCGCGTACGTCCCGGCCCCGATGATGGGCGAGTCGCCGATGCGGCCCCAGCGCTTGTTCGTCATGCCGCCTGTGGAAGTGCCCGCCGCCAGCGTGCCGCTCTGGTCGAGCGCCACGGCCCCTACCGTGCCGTACTTTTTGACGAGCGGCCCGCCGCCGCCCTCTCCATCGCGCGGGACTTCGTTTCGCGGCGCCGAGCGTGGGCCGCCGTCTTCCTGCGCGCGCGACCGCTCAAGCTGCGCACGGCGGCGCTCGGTGTGGAAAAAGGCGTTCTCCACCATCGGCACACCCTGCTCTTGGGCAAAGGCTTCGGCGCCGTCGCCGGCCAGCATGACGTGGTCGGACGCTTCCATGACCAGGCGCGCCAGCTCGATGGGATGCTCGATGCGCTTCACGCCTGCCACGGCGCCGGCGTTGCGGGTTTTGCCTTCCATGATCGAGGCGTCGTGCTCGACGGTGCCCTCGTTGGTGAAGACAGCGCCACGCCCCGCGTTGAAAAGCGGCGAGCTTTCCAGGAGCGTGATGGCGGCCGTGACGGCGTCGAGGCTCGTGCCGCCCTGCGTGAGCACGCCGTAGCCGGCCAAGAGCGCCTCGCGCAGCTTGGCGCGGTACCGCTCCTCTTCCTCTGCCGAGAGGTTCTCGCGGAGGATCGTCCCCGCGCCGCCGTGTACGGCCATAATCACGCGCGGCGCGGCGGCCTCTTGCGGGGATAGGTTCTGTGCAGTCGTGTCTTGCGCAGATGTCTCTTGAGCGTGCGCCTCTTGTCCACCGCCGGTGCTCAGCATTATCAGGACGGCTGCAAAGCTGCACACACACGCCGCATAGTTAAAACTGTTCATGGTGCATCACGTCAGTGGACGGGAAAGGGAAGTGGCTCTGGCTCGGGGCCTTCTGCTTTTGAGAGGCATACTCGAAGGTAGCCAAGGACGCCGTAAGGCGCCACCAGGAGAAGGCGCGGAGGCCACTTGATCTACGCCATAATGACGCAGCGCTTACCTGATCTGTCAGCTATACGCGCGCGCAAAAAACGTCTCCATGAAGATTTTGTGCGCGCAGGCGTTGCCCCCCGCTCCATCCAGCGCAGAGGCCCTTTGTTCTGCGGGTGGGCAATTCAGGCTTGCGTTTTGTACAGATTACGCGTAGGTAAACATGATGCGCAGACGACCTACGTGCGGAAGCGTTAGAAAACGTATACGGGATTGTTACGGAGCGTGAGCGCGCTCTTAGCTATTATCTTGAGCAAGCGTGAGCGCGTGCTCCCTTCCCGACCCGCCGCCACGGACCCGGAGCCATCGGACCTCTACCAGCAACGGAGCAAACTACATGGCGAACGACAAAGCGACCATCACCAAGACCAGCAAGAAAGCCTTCAACCAGTACGAAGCGCTTCAGCAGATGAGTGACGAGGACCTGATGTCGCAGTTTCAGGCCGGCACCGTCGAGGCGTTCAACATCTTGGTGGAGCGCTACTCGGACCGGCTGATGCAGTACCTCTACCGCTTCCTCGGCGATATGAAGCGGTGCGAGGACCTCTTGCAGGAGACGTTCCTGCGCGTGCATCGGAACCGGCACTCGTACCGGCGCATCGCCAAGTTCTCGACGTGGCTCTACACCATCGCCGGCAACCTCGCGCGCTCGGAGTACCGCAAGCGCAAGCGCCGCCGGATGCAGTCCATCCAGTCGGTCAACCGCGATAACGAGGAGTACGAGATGGAGATCCCGGACGAGAGCTTCTCGCCGGATCGCCACGCCGAATCGACCATCCAGGACACGTACATCCAGCAGGCCTTGGACGAGATCCCGTCGGCCTTCCGCGAGGTCGTCGTCCTGCGCGACATCCAGCAGCTCGCCTACGACGAGATCGCCGAGATCACAGGCCTGCCGATGGGCACGGTCAAGAGCCGCATCAACCGCGGCCGCACCAAGCTCCAGGCGCTCCTCAAGGACGTGTACCCCTTCGAGGGCGACCAGGGCTAACGGCTTTCTTCCATCCTACGAGCACCAAGCGGCCGGCTTCTCTTTGCGGAAGCCGGCCGCCTTTTTTGTCTACAAGCCTTGCCGGTGGCGGGCGGGGTGCGCTTCAGCCCAGCAGGCTCAAAAGCGCCATCAGCACCACGAAGCCCACCAGGATGCCGGCGGCCCAGAAGAGTTCTTTACGTCGCTTCGAGTTCATAGCGTTCTCCACGGCCGCTTCGGAGGGGCCGTTTGGCTGAGGGGTATGACGCGAAGAGCGCGCGACGCCGCAGGCTCCGGCCTTGCGAAACAAGAGCGGCCCCGCGCTTTCTGTAAGATACAACGCGGACGGCTTCCGAGCAGCGGCGCACAGAAAAAGGCCCACGCAGCAGCTTGACGTGCTGCGCGGGCCTTTTGGCAGATGGATACCTGGCAGGCGGGGCGCGCGCTCAGTCTTGGAGCGCGTCGTGCAGCTTGGTGTGCAGCGCCTCGGTGGTGAAGGGCTTGGCGAGGTAGGCGTCGAAGCCGGCCTCGAGGAAGCGCTCGCGGTCGCCGGGCATGGCGTAGGCGGTGAGGGCGAGGGCGGGCACGTGGGCATAGAACGGGTTTTCGCGGAACCTCGCCAGCAGCTCCTCGCCGTTCATGCCGTGGCCGAGGTTGATGTCGATGACGAGCGCGTCGTACCGCTCGGCCGCCGCCATGGCGAGGGCTTCTTCGGGCGTGGCTACGACGTCTGCCGCGTACGAGCGGCGGAGGAGGTGCTCCAAGAGCCGCCGCGTGTCCCGCGCGTCTTCCACCACGAGCAGACGCGCGCGGCGCGCGCCGTTCGTCCTCATCTTAAAAGCCGCGTTCTCTGTGCTCATCTCTTTCTGACGGATCGTGGCGGGCGGGTGAAAAGCGAAGCGGCAGCGTGTAGATTTACCCCACGCCGGCGCGGCGGACACCCCCTCCCGTGCTCACAGCCCCGCTTGCGAGGGACGCTATCCCCGGCGCTCTTCTTTTGCAAAGGTGCTGCCAAGGCGCCAAAACAGGCGCGCCCCGTGCCGAGGATTCCCAGCACGGGGCGCATCACGAAAGAAAAAGAAAGAGCCAACGATCGGACTCGAACCGATGACCTGTCCCTTACGAGGGGACTGCTCTACCAACTGAGCTACGTTGGCGCTGCGAAAAAAATGAGGGCGGCGCCTGAGCGATAAAAAGCTACACACGCTCGCACGCGCTTGTCAAGCACGAGGGTCCAGCGGCGGCACAGCCCGGCAGGCAGAACGCGCGTCCTCACGTGATCTTCATGCCCCGGCCGGACGCCCCTGCGCGCAAGGAATCCGCCAAGGACCCACAGGCGTAAGGCGGACGATGAGGCATCGCCCGCCAGCGCTTCGGACTTCCCCGCTTATGATCGAACTTGAAGGCGTTGCCAAGCGCTTCGGCACGACGCAGGCGCTCCATCCGCTGAGCCTGCGCGTGGCCGAGGGGCGCACCACCGCCGTGATCGGGCCGAGCGGGTGCGGGAAATCCACGCTTCTGCGCCTCGTCATCGGCCTGATCCGGCCGGACGAGGGCACCGTCCGCTTCGATGGCGAGGCGCTGCGGCCGGAGACGCTGCGCGCCGCGCGCCACCGCATGGGCTACGTGATCCAGGAGGGCGGCCTGTTTCCGCACCTGACCGCGCGCGAGAACATCACCCTCCTGCCCCGGCACGTCGGCTGGGCGGAGGGGCGCATCGGGGAGCGCGTGGGCGAATTGGCCGAGCTGGCGCAGCTTCCCGAGGCGCGGCTGACGGCGTACCCGGCGCAGCTCTCCGGCGGGCAGCGGCAGCGCGTGGCCTTGATGCGCGCGCTGGCCCTCGACCCCGCCGCCCTGCTCCTGGACGAACCGCTCGGCGCGCTCGACCCCATGATCCGCGCCGACCTGCAAGACGACCTCCGCCGCATCTTCCGCACGCTCGGCAAAACGGTGCTCCTCGTCACGCACGACATCGGCGAGGCCGGCTTTTTCAGCGACGCCATCGTCTTGATGAGAGAGGGACGCATCGAGCAGGAAGGCACGCTCGAAGCGCTCGTCCACGCGCCGGCGTCTGCGTTTGTCGAGCAGTTCGTCAACGCGCAGCGCAGCCCTTTGGAATCCGTGGATCGCGGGTTGTAGATCGTGGATGGCCCACGAACAGAACCCGCCCAACCGATGAAGGCACGACCCATCATCCACCATTTCTTATCCACAGCCATCGCGCTCGGCCTGCTGTTTTCCGCAGGCGAGGCCGCGCGCGCGCAGTCTGCCAAAGACGCTCCGGAAACCATCACCATCGGCTCGAAGAAGTTTACCGAGAACGTGATCCTGGGCGCGGCGGCGGCGCAGTTGCTGCGGCAGGCGGGCTTTGCGGTGGCGTACCGCGAGCAGCTGGGCGGCTCGCGCTTTCTCTTCAGCGCGCTCGAAGAGGGCGACATCGACGCCTACCCGGAGTACACAGGCACCCTCGTGCAGGAGCTGCTCTCCGGCGAAGACGTGCGCGACACGACGGACGTGCGACGAGCCTTGTGCCGGCGCGGCCTGCGGATGACCGCGCCGCTGGGGTTCAACAACACCTACGCCCTGGGCATGAACGAGGCGCGCGCCGCCGACCTCAGCATCCGCACCATCTCCGACCTCAGGCGGCACCCGGACCTCCGCTTCGGCCTGACGAACGAGTTCATGGACCGCGCCGACGGCTGGCCTTCGCTCAGGCGCGCGTACAGCCTGCCGCAGCGCGCACAGGGCATGGACCACGACCTGGCCTACCAGGGCCTCGAAGGCGGCGCCGTGGACGTGATCGACCTCTACTCCACCGACGCCGAGATCGACTACTACAACCTGCGCGTCCTCCGGGACGACCGCGAGCACTTCACCGAGTACAACGCCGTCTTCCTCTACCGCGCCGACCTGGCCGAGCGCGCGCCCGAGGCCGTCCGCCTGCTCAAGCGCTTCGAGAACGTGCTCTCCGAGAAGGAGATGACGCGCCTGAACAAGCGCGCCAAGATCGACCGCGTGCCCGAGCCGGAGGTGGCCGCCGCGTTTCTGAACGAGACGTTCGACTTAGGCGAGGCCATCGCCGCCGAGACCGCCTCGCGCACGGAGCGGGTGTGGGAGCGCACGCAGGAGCATCTGTTCCTGGTGGGCGTCTCGCTCCTGGCCGCCATCCTTCTGGCCGTGCCGCTGGGCGTGGCCGCCTACAAGCTCCCGCGCCTCGGGCAGGTGATCCTCAGCGCCGTGGGCGTCATCTACACGATCCCGGCGCTGGCGCTCCTGGTGTTCATGATCCCGCTTTTCGGCATCGGCGCCGTGCCGGCCATGGTGGCGCTCTTCCTGTACAGCCTCCTCCCCATCGTCCGTAACACGCACGCGGGGCTGGTGGGGATCGACCCGGCGATGATCGAGTCGGCCGAGGCGCTGGGGCTGTCGGGCGGTGCGCGACTGTGGCAGATCGAGCTGCCGCTGGCGGCGCGCTCCATCCTGGCGGGGATCAAGACCTCGGCCGTGATCAACATCGGCACGGCCACGCTGGGGGCCTTGATCGGCGCGGGCGGCTACGGGCAGCCGATCCTCACGGGCATCCGCCTGGACGACGTGGGTTTGATCTTGGAGGGCGCCGTGCCGGCGGCGCTGCTGGCGCTGCTGGCGCAGGGCTTTTTTGAGATCGCCGAGCGCCTCGTCGTCTCCAAGGGGCTGCGCCTGACGGCCGAGGCGCGTTGAACGGTTGAACGATCTCTCCCGCCCGCGAACGGTGGGGGGCGTATTGCGATACGCCCCTACAGGTGCCGCACCGCTTCGCCTCAAAACCATCCGATCAGAACAAACATCTGCAACCCCGCCCCGCTTTATGACCGACGCTTCCAACATGACGCTCGATGCGCTGAAGGAAAAGCTCGCCCGCGTCCAAGACCTCGAACACGCCGCGCGGCTTTTGGAATGGGACCAGGAGACGTTCATGCCCGAGGGCGGCGCCTCAGCGCGCGCGCACCAGATCGCCACGCTGCGCACGCTCGCCCACGAGCTGTTCACGGATGACGCCATCGGTGCGTTGCTCGACGGCCTCGATAGGCAGAACGAAAAAGGCTTTGCCGAAGTCCTCGTGCGCGTAACGCGGCGCGACTACGAGCGCGCCCGCCGGCTCCCGGCCGATCTCGTAAACAGGCTGGCCGCGACGGCCTCGCGCGCGCAGCACGTCTGGCAGAAGGCGCGCGCGGCGGACGACTTCGCCGCCTTTGCGCCGCACCTGGAACGCCTCGTCGGGCTGAACATCCAAAAGGCCGAGGCGCTCGGCTACGAGAGCACGCCGTACGACGCGCTCCTCGACGAGTACGAGCCGGGCATGACGAGCGCCGAGGTCGAAAGCGTCTTCGGAGAGCTACGCGCCGAACTGGTGCCGCTCGTCGAAGCCATCGCCGGTGCCGAGGCGCCGAGCGAGGCGTGCCTGCACGGGACGTTCGACGTGCAGGCGCAGCAGGGCTTCGGCGAAGACGTGATCCGCGCGTTTGGGTACGACTTTGCGCGGGGGCGGCAGGACGCCTCGGCGCATCCGTTTACAACCTCGTTCTCTACGGGCGACGTGCGGCTCACCACGCGCTTCGACCCGGAGTTCTTCAACCCGGCCTTTTTCGCTACGCTGCACGAGGCCGGGCACGGCCTCTACGAGCAAGGCTTTGCCAAAGACTTGGAGCGCACGCCGCTGGCCGACGGCGCCTCGCTGGGGATGCACGAGTCGCAGTCGCGCCTGTGGGAAAACCTCGTGGGCCGCTCCCGCCCCTTCTGGCAGCACTACTACCCGAAGCTGCAAAAGCGCTTCCCGGAAGGGCTTGGCGAGGTCCCGCTTGATGCGTTCTACCGCGCCATCAACCGCGTGGCGCCGTCCCCCATCCGCGTCGAGGCCGATGAGGTGACGTACAACCTCCACATCATGCTGCGCTTCGAGCTTGAGCGCGCGCTCATCGAAGGGCGCCTAACCGTGGGCGACTTGCCCGAGGCCTGGAACGCGAAGATGGAGGACTACCTCGGCCTCACGCCCGCCACGGATGCCGAGGGCGTCTTGCAGGACGTGCACTGGTCGATAGACGCGTTCGGCTACTTCCCCACCTACGCGCTGGGCAACCTGATGTCCGTCCAGCTTTTCCAGCAGGCCGAAGCGGACTTACCCGACCTCAGTGCGCAGATGGCGAGTGGCGCGTTCGGCCCGCTCCTGGAGTGGCTGCGCGAAAACGTCCACCGCCACGGGCGCACCGTCGAAGCGGGTGACCTCTTAGAGCGCGTCACCGGCGCGCGCCTGGACGCGAGGCCGTGGCTGGCGTACGTCCGCGAGAAGTTCGGCGCGCTTTACGGCGTGGCGGGGTGAGCGGCACTTTCGGTGCATCGGCGAGCCGGGCGGCCCAGCGCGTCGGCCTTGATGATGCGCGAGCCTTTCTGCAAAAGCCGCTCCTCACGGATAAAGCCGAGGAGGCAGCGCTTAGCCTCGTCGCTGCCGAGGCCATGCGCGTCGGCCAGCTCGAAGAACGTGGAGAAGGTGAACGACGGCGGCAGCCAGTGATAAAACGGCGCGGCGGGTTGAGGCGCGGCGCCGGACTGCTCGCCGGCGGCGCCGATGTCGTGCGTGCCAGGCGGCTGGAGCGGTGCTGCTCGCCGGCGGAGCGCTTCGTTCTCGCTTTGCAGGCGCTCGTTTTCTTGCCTCAGCTTGGCCACCTCCTTGAACAACCAGCGCAGCTTCCGCTCTACGTCGCTGTGTATCTCGTCAAGGGGCGGGTTGCGCATTGTAGAAAAAGCCTCGCAACGAAAGGAGCGTGCGTTGTTCAGAAGAAGACGCGCGGGTTGGCGACAGAAGGTACGGAAGCGTAGGGCATTTTTCATGGCTCCATCCGCCATGATAATTTCCTCACGCAGCTTACGCGAAAAACATGCCGCCAATCCAATTTGCGCAAATAGCAAACTTTACCCTGCGCTTTTGGCGCACCGCTGGCGACTACTCCGGCCCCGCACCGGCCTCGCCGTTGTACACCTCGCCGCCGGGTTGAAAGGCCGACCACACGAACCAGAAGATGTCGTGGTGCGGCACCGGCTCGAGCGCGCGGCCTCGGAGCGGGCCGTCCGTCGCCTCGCCTAAGACGTTCCAGGTGCTGCCGGTCTCCTCATCCACGAACGCGCCTCCGTCGGCGGCGCGGAAGGTGAGCGTGCGCCCATCCGAGAGCGTGCGGCGGAAGGCGCCTGTCTGCCCCACGTCGCGGCTCTGTGCGATGTCCGGCGCGTCCAGGGCCGAGGCCGCGCCTTTTTTCCACCACACCACCACCGGCGCCCCGCCGAGGCGGTCGTTGACCGCGCGCGCCTGGCGCAGCACGTCGAGCGGGTAGGCGCGCGCGTTTTCTTCAACCGCTACGCCTACCACGCGCGCCATCGGGGGGCGCTTGCCGTCTACCGGACCGTCGTACATGAAGGGCGACTGGTCCACGTCGTCGTAGCCGGCGTAGGGGTTTTGGCCGTAGCGGCGGTCGTAGCCCGTCTCGCGCGAGAGCACGCGGCCGGCCTCCGGATAGCGCGCGCGGAACGTCTCCCACGCCACGATGGGCGCCGGCAAGACCTCGAGCTGCTGCCCCGTGAGGCGGCCCACGATGGCCTCGCCGGTGAACTGCTGCCACCACGACTCCGTCTGCCGGTCCCACATCACCAGGTCGCTCTTGCGCAGGTTGCCCGTGGTGCCGAAGGTAAGCACCTCGCCCTCGACGGTGGGCCGCTTGAAGACGAGCGCGGCGTTGCAGAGCGGGCAGAAGGTGACGGCCACGGGCGTCCCCGCCACGCGGTCGTTGACGATCTCGTGCCAGATGAGCACCTGCAGCGGATACGCCCGCGCCGCGCCGCCGTGGCGGAGGAGGATCACCGGCTCGCGGCTGGAGAGCCACGCCTCCGCCTCCGAAACGGAGACGAAGCGCGGGTCGTCGAGCGGCGGAATGCCGTCGCGCGGCGGGCCGCCGGATTTGATCTCGGCATAGGGGACGCTGTGCGTGCAGAAGTCCGTCTGCCAGCCCTCGGGGCTGAAGCGCAGCGCCCCGGCCTCGGCAAAGGGCGCCTCGCACGTGCTGCCGGCAGCGGCGCGGTCGGCGCCCTCTTGCGCGCACGCCGCGCTTGCCAGACTCAGCGTCAGCAGCGCCGCCACCGCGCGCGGAAAGGTCAAGCGCCATGGGCGACGGGCCGGTTGCATGGGCGGATTTTTCTGCTAAAGACCAAGGCGCGAGGCGCTCGAGCGTGCCCCGCTCACGCCGAAGGCGGCGGCTCGTGCGGAGTGGACGACGGCTCAGCAGCCGGCGGCTCGGCGCCGGCCGTCTTCTGCCGGATCTTCTGCGCCGTCGAATAAACGCCGTACGCCAAAAGCCCGCCCACGACGAGGTACACCCACAGCGGGATGTTCATCCCCACGAGGAAGAGGTAGAGGTACGCCGAGACGGCGCACAGGCACGCCGCCGCCGCCGGCAGCGCGATGGGCTTCCCCCGCCGCAGGTTGCGCACGATCCACGCCACCGAGAGCGTGAAAAACGGGATGGCGCCCACGTAGATCGCGCCGAAGATCACCGGGTTCACGCCGTAGCGCGCGCCCAGCCCGTAGAACCACTCCTGCACGGCTTCCCACATGACGCCCTCCGCAAGCTCGTTGTTACACGGCGATGGCGCGGCGCGTGAGGCGGCGGCAGTACCAGCCCAGAAAGCCGCCCCACACGATCACGTTGAACACGAACGGCAGGATCAGCCCCTGCGCAGCGAAGCCCATGAACAGCGGCGCCCCCAAGATAAACGGCGCCACGAAGAGCCATACGAAAAACGTAGGGATGATGCCGAAGAGCATCCCCTTGAGCACCGTCGGCTCGGACACGACGGCGGCGAAGAGCGCTCCCCACAGCCCGCCGATCACGGCAAAGAGAAAGCCGCCCACCACCTGCGCCATCACCATGCTCGACGGCCCCAGCGTGTTCTGGTACGAGCCGACGTACATCGGCGTGCTCCCCATCGCCGCCTGCATGACGAGCATGATGGCGATCAGGATCAGCGATCCCAGAAACCCACCGACGAAACCGACTTGCAGCGACTTGCTCATGGCGTCCTCCTCGTTCTCGATAGATAGCAAAGTAGTTACGAAGGCCGAAGCCCGCACGCGCCTAACGATGATCTCACAAAAGGATAAAACGCCCTCCGCCAAAATGCGACGCCCTCGCCACGCGCGCGAAGGCCCTAAGCAGCGTGCTGCGCTCAGGACCTTCGCCGATGCCACGCGTGCAGAGGGTCACTGCGGCGCAATCGTCACGCGGATGACCTGCGCGTTGGGCGGGTAGGTGTACGAGTCGTTCTCGCCCCCATCGCCAATGCGGACGACGGTGCCGTTCTCGTCCTCGCCCGTGTCCGGATCGCCCTGGCGGATCACCTGCGTCGGCCCCACGCCCGGTTCTTCATCGACCTCAGTGCCGGCGTCGTAGAGCACCACCTCGCTCGTTACGTCGCCGCTGACGGGGTTGCCGTCGTCATCGAAAAGGGCGAGGCCTTCCGGCGCGAAGGCGTAGTAGATGTCGTTCGACTGCACGTACATCGTGGCGAGGGAGAGGCGCTGCCCCGGCTCGGCCTCGATGTCAAAAGCGTAGCTCCCGCCCGGCCCGATGGGTCCCGGCCCGTCGGCACCCTCCGGCGTGTTAAAGACGCCGGCGGAGGCGACGCCCTCTTCGCCGGGAATGTTGGCGCCAAACGACATAGCGTTGCCGTCCTCGGCGATGGCCTCGATGGCCTCGCTGGCCGTGCCGCCCACGGCGAACAGCTGGAAGGCGTCGGAGTGCACGGCGTAGCCGCCGGGCGAGAGCGGCACGGTGACGCCGGTGATGGGCATGAGTTCGTCGAGCAGACCGGGGGAATCCGCGTCTGGCGGCAGGTCCGTGTCGCCGAGCATGTCGGCCGGGAAGCCGTCCTCGGCGATCCACTCGATTCCGCGGCTGGCCTCCGCGTCCACCTCGTACATCGCGTAGCCGCCTGTGTGCACGGCCCAGGCAAAAGGCGAGAGCGGCACGGCCACGCTGCCTTCTGATGTTTCCAGCGTGTTCTCGTCCGAGACGTTCGTGACGCTCACGGTGAACTCCGTCTCGCCGTCGTGCTCGATGGTGACCTCGATGACCTCCTCCTTGGCCGGGTACGAGAAGCCTTCGGCGTCGGTGCCGTCGTCGGGGATGAAGGCGATGGTGCCGTTCTCGTCCGGTCCGGTGTCAGGGCCGCTCTGGCGCGGCTTCTGGTTCGGGCCGACGCCCGGCTCCTCGTTGACCTCGGTGCCGGCGTCGTAGAGGAAGATCTGCTCGGTCACGTCGCCGGTGACGGCGTTGCCGTCCTCGTCGTAGAGGGCCAGGCCTTCGGGGCGGAAGGCGTAGAAGAGGTCGTTCGACTGCACGAACATGGTGGCGAGGTTGAGGCGCATCCCGGAGCCGGGAAGCGTGTTGGCCGGGGCCGTGAACGAGAAGGTGGCCGTCTCGCCGGGGAAGATGGCCGGGCCATCGTCCGGGCCGCCGGGCGAGGCCACAGCGCCGCTCTTGAGCACTGGGAACGCCATGCCGACGTTCTCGACGGTCACCGTAAATGCCACGGGTTCGTCATCGCCGGGGTCGATGATTTCGTCATCATCGCAGCCGGCGGCCAGGAGGGCAAAAGAAAGGGCGAAGATGAGCGGCAAGCCTGATCGTAACATGGCGTTCTCCGTTGGGCGATGGAATCAGTAGGGCGCGCGGGGACCGCTTCAGAGCGCGGCGGAGAACCCCTTCTTCTACTGGAGGGACCTCATCATCCGCAGACTGGCGCTCAGGGCGTGCAGGCAGCATACCGAGCGTCGGCCAGGCAGTCCTCACAGAAGCGTAAACCGGCGGCTAAGATTCCGTCACGCCGAGGCGGCCGGCGCGGAGACGGCCGGCGCGGAGACCGCCGCCTGCGCCGGCAGCGTAAAGGCAAGCGTGGTGCCGCGGCCCACCTCGCTCTGGGCCTTGAGCGTGCCGCCCTGCACCTCCACCACCTTTTTGGCGATGGCCAGGCCGAGGCCCGTCCCGCCCGCGCCCGAGCGCCCGCGGCTCTTCTCCACGCGGTAAAAGCGCTCGAAGACGTGCGGCAGGTCCTCGGCGGGGATGCCGCGCCCGGTGTCCCTCACCGTTACGCGCACGGCCGGGCCGCCGTCCGGGAGGCGGGCGGCGTCGAGGGCCACGCGCACGGCGCCGCCGGCAGGCGTGTAGCGCAGCGCGTTGTCGATGAGGTTGGAGAGGGCGCGCTCGGTCAGGGCGATGTCGGCGCAGGCGCGCGGCAGTCCCGGCGCGGCGCGCTCGGCCTGGAGGCGGATGCCGGCCTCCTCGGCGCGCGGGGCGAACTGCATCACCACGTCCTGCGCCAGCTCGGCCACGGAGAACGGCTCGCGCTGCGGCTCGATGGGGCGCGCGTCGAGCTTCGACAGCTCGAACAGCTCATCGACGAGGGCGCTCAAGCGCCGCGCGTTCCTCAGGCCGATCTGCACGTAGCGCTCGCGTTCCTCGGGCGCGAGCGTGCCGTTTTTGATGAGGATCGTTTCGAGGTAGCCCTGGATGGAGGCGATGGGGCTGCGCAGGTCGTGCGAGACGTTGGCGATGAGTTCGCGGCGCATCCGGCTGACCTGGCGCAGCTCGTCCATGCTCTGGGTGATGGTGTCGGCCATGCGGTTAAAGGCGGCGCCAAGCTGGCCGATCTCGTCGCTGGACTCGACGGGCACGCGGCGGTCGTAGTGCCCCTGCTCGAAGGCCTCGATAGCTTCCTTGCGCTGGCGCAGCCGCCGCGTCAGGAGAGCGAAGAGGCCCAGCCCCGCCAGGCCGGTAAAGAGGAGCACGAGCGCCAGCCCGCTCAGCGTGGCGCGCAGGATGTAGCTGTTCTCGATCATGGCGGCGGCGGAGGCGTACTGCTCGCTCTCGAGGATGACGTAGAGGTAGCAATCCGTCTCGCCCATCGCCTCGGTGGGCGCCACAGAGAACGGCTTCTCCCGCCCGGCGTGCAGCGGGTCGTCGCCCAGGATGGGCAAGGGCGCCCCGCCGATGAACCGGCGGATGGGCTGGAGCGCCACGCGCTTCCGCTCAAGCGGCTGCGCGCCCACGCCCATGAGGTGGGCCTTGACCGCGCCCCGGCCGTCGAGGAGGTAGATGTCGATGCGGCGGTTGATGCCGGTCATCTCCTCGATCACGCCCTCGATGGCGGCGTGGTGGACGCTGTCCACGAGGAACGGCTCGAAGCGCGGGGCGAGGTCGGAGGCGAGCGTGCGGTTGAGCTTCTGCGTGGCCTCGTCGGCGTAGCGCATGGCGGCCTGAATGCAGAGCGCGGCCAGGGCCAGCCCCAGCCCCAGCATGAGGACGAGGAAGATGGCCGAGAGCTTCGCGTAAAAGCTGCTCAGGATGCGCATGGAGCTGCGTGTTCAGGTGCGAACGCGTTAGTGTTCAAGCGCACGCCGGTAATCAAGGTACGGGACGTGCGCGCGTGCACACACGAACGCATCGCCACGCGAGCACGTGCCACTTAGGGCCTGTCCGAAAGCCCGTCCAGGGAGTCATCCTGAACGAAGTAAAGGATCTCCCAGGTTCGAAGAAAGCTGCAACGGGGAGAGATTCTTCGCTGCGCTCAGAATGACAGAGGTTTTCGGATAGGCAGTTAGTCCTCGAAGCGGTAGCCGATGCCGTAGACCGTCTCGATGTACGTGGGCGCGGAGGGGTCCGGCTCGATCTTCTTGCGCACCGAGGCCATGTGCCGGTCGATGGTGCGCGTGATGATGTCCTGCTCGATGCCCCACACGTCACGCAGGAGCTGCTTGCGCGTGACGGTGCGGCCGCGATGCTGGATGAGGTAGCGCAGGATGTCGAACTCGAGCGCCGTGAACTCGATGTCGTCGCCGTTGCGCCGGGCCTCGTGCGTGGAGAAGTTCACCTCCACCTCGCCGATGGTGTACACGTCCATGGGCGCCTCGCTCGGCGGCTGCGTGCGGCCCAGGATGGCCTTGACGCGCGCGGCCAGCTCCTGCGCGTTGAAGGGCTTGACCACGTAGTCGTCCGCGCCGAGGCCGAAGCCCTGGAGCACGTGCTCCTCCTCGCCGCGCGCGGTGAGCATCATCACGGGCGCGTCAAAGCCCCGCGCCTGCGATTCCTTGAGCACGTCGAACCCGGTCTTCCCCGGCAGCATCACGTCGAGGAGCACCACGTCGTAGCGGCCCGGCTTCATCTGGGCGAGCGCTTCCTCGCCATCGCCGGCCGTGTCCACGTCGTAGCTCTTCATCTCGAAAAAGTCCTGCAATCCCCTCCGGATGTCGGCGTCGTCCTCGACGATGAGCATCCGGTACGAGCGTTCGTTCTGCATGAGCGAGGGCACGTGAGGTGAGCGAAAAGGGTGAGCGAGGCGGCGCTGGCGTGCGCCGCCTCAAAGGTACAACATAAACGCAGAAGACCAAAATGTGACGGATGAGAAGCAGTCTATGAAGTTAGCCAAGTGCTTTATATTCCCCTTTGAAAGCCTGTCCCGGCTCCGGGAGGGGATCAAGGGGGATGTCAGGGTCGGCAACAGCCCTCTTTACATCCCCTCGGCCCCCTTCAGGGGAGTTCTCAACTTCATAGACCGTCTCTGACCCCGAAAAGCCGTCGGCGCCTGCGGGCGACCCCCGCCCCGCGCGCCCTTTGCGGAAAGGGTTGCGGCGTAGCGCGTAGAAGCGGGCGATGCCGTCCGAGCGCCCTCGCCGCCTGCCGCTGCCCGCCCGACGCGCGTGGCGGCGCGGCGGTGCATCCGGACGGCTTTGCCTGTACACGTCTCGCCAAAAAGCTCCTTACATCTCCGCATGAACGACTCCGCCCGCACGTTTCTTTTCGACCTGCTCAAGACGCCCAGCCCGACGGGCTTCGAGGCGCCCGGCCAGCGCGTCTGGGCCGCCTACCTGCGCCCCCACGCCGACGCCGTCGAGGCCGACGCTTACGGCACCGCCTGGGCCACGCTCAACGGCTCTGGCGAGGATGCTCCCCGCCTCATGCTCGACGCCCACGCCGACGAGATCGGCTACATGGTGCGCCACGTTACGGACGAGGGCTTCCTGTACGTGAACCGCATCGGCGGGTCGGACCGCGCCATCGCGCGCGGGCAGCGCGTGCGCATCCTCACGGGCAGCGGCGCCCCGGACGAGGAGGCCGAGCCGGTCCTCGGCGTCGTCGGCCAATCGGCCATTCATCTGCGCGACCGCGATGACGAGAAGGTGCCCGAGGTGCACGAGCTGTTCGTGGACATCGGCGCGAAGGACAAGGAGGCCGTGGCCGCGCGCGGCGTCCGCATCGGCCACCCGATGGTGTTCGACGTGGACGCCGCCGAGCTTGCCGACGGGCGCCTCACCGGGCGAGCCATCGACAACCGCCTGGGCGGCTTCATCATCGCCGAGGCCGTGCGCCGCCTGGCCTCCGAGGGCGAGGGGCGGCCCGCCGCCACCGTCTTCGCCACGAACTCGGTGCAGGAGGAGATCGGCGGGCACGGCGCTAAGATGATCACGCACCGCCTGCGGCCCGACCTCGCCCTGGCCTTTGACGTGACGCACGCGACGGACTCGCCCGGCCTCGATGCCAAGAAGCACGGCGAGGTCAAGATGGGCCAGGGGCCGACCGTCACGCACGGCACCTCGAACCACCCGCTGGTGGTCCGGCGCCTCATCGACGTGGCCGAGGCCGAGGGCATCGCGCTTCAGCACGAGGCCTCGTCGCGCCGCACGGGCACGGACACGGACAGCATCTTTTCTTCACGCACGGGCGTGCCGTCGGCGCTGGTGAGCGTGCCGCTGCGCTACATGCACTCGCCCGTGGAGGTCGTCGATCTCGAAGACGTGGAGCGGTGCATCCGCCTGTTCGTGGCCTTCGCCCGCTCGGTCCGCCCCGGCGACACGTTCCGCACGGCGCTGTAGCGGCAGGACAACCGAAACGTTCGCCGTGCGCACTCCTCTCCTGGACAGGAGGGGTGCCCGGCCGGGCGGGGTGGTCGAAAGTGGATTGGCAAATGGCCTCGTCCACCACCCCTGTATCCTCTCCTCCCGGTGCCGGGACAAGTTATCCAGGAGGGAAACCTGTTCCGCTGAGCAAACCGTTTCTCAAATAACACGCCTCGCATGAGCACCAACGACGCACCGCGCTCCTCCGAAGAAGCCGACGCGCTCGTCCTGGGCGGCGGCGCAGCCGGGCTGATGGCTGCGCGCACGCTGGCCGAGGCCGGGCGGCGCGTACTCCTTCTGGAGGCGCAGCCTCGGCTGGGCGGGCGCATCCTCACGCGGCACGACGCCGGCTTCAAGCATCCGGTCGAGTTGGGGCCGGAGTTCATCCACGGCCGGCCGGAGGTGACGTGGCGTCTTGTCCGCGAGGCCGGCCTCACCGCTTACGACGTCACACGCGACTTTTGGCAGCGCCGCGCCGGCCGCCTCGTCCGCCTGGACGACCTCTGGGCCGAGATGGCGCCGGTGATGGACCGCCTCGCCGTCTGGGCCGAGGACGCCGGCGAAGATCTCCCCTTCGCCGACTTCTTGAGCCGCCACGCCGCCGGCTCCGTCCTGGCCGAGGCCCGCCGCACCGCCTGCCTCTTCGCCGAAGGCTTCGAGGCCGCCGACCCCGAGCGCGTCAGCAGCCGTGCCCTCGCCCGCGAGTGGCAAGGGGGCGGCGCGCAGCCGCAGTTCCGCCTCACCGAAGGCTATGGCGCGCTCGTAGATTTCCTAGCAGAGCGTGCCAGGGCCGCCGGCGCCATGCTCTGCACCGGCACGCCCGTCACGGCGGTGCGCTGGCGCGCGGGCCGCGTCAAGGCCGAGAGCGAGGGGCGCACGTTCGCCGCGCGGCGGCTTATCGCCACGCTGCCGGTGGGACTGTGGCAGATGGAGGCCGGAGCTGAGGGCGGCGTCCGCTTCGCGCCAGCGCTGCCTGAGAAGCGCGCAGCGGCACGGCGGCTGGGCGCGGGCGCCGTCGTCAAGGCCGTGCTGCGGTTCCGCACCGCGTTCTGGGAAGAAGAGGAGGTCGGCAGCGCAGACCTAGCGGACCTCGGCTTCGTGCACGCGCCCGAGGCGGCGTTCCCGTCGTGGTGGACGGCGCTGCCGCTGCGCCAGCCCGTGCTCACGGCCTGGGCCGGCGGGACGGGCGCGCACCGCCTGGCCGGCCGCGGCGAGGCCGCGCTTGTAGACGAGGCCCTCCGCACGCTGGCCGATCTCTTTGAGATAAAGACTGAGGACCTGCGCGCCCGCCTCGACGCCGCCCACGTCCACGACTGGGCGGCCGACCCGTGGGCGCGCGGCGCGTACAGCTACGACGCCGTGGGCAGCGAGGGCGCGCGCGAGGCGCTGGCGGCGCCAGTGGCCGGCACGCTCTTCTTCGCCGGCGAGGCCACAGTCACAGGCGGGCCGTACGCCACAGTAGCGGGCGCGCTTCAGAGCGGCGAGCGCGCCGCCTCAGAAGCGCTCCAAGCCGCCGCCCCGCTCGACCTTCTTTCTCCAAGCACCTCACCCCGCCGATGAAAACCCTCCTCTTCCTCCGCCACGCCGAGGCCGAACCCGGCCACGCCTCCGGGCGCGACCACGCCCGCGCGCTCACCGCCGCAGGCCGCCGCACCGCCGAACGCATGGGCCGCTTCCTCGCCGAAGCCGACGCGCTGCCCGACCACGTGCTCTGCTCCTCAGCCACGCGCGCGCGCCAGACCCTCGAAGCCGCCGAAGCTAGCACCTGGACCCGCCCCACCGATACGACCGACGCCCTCTACGACGCCGCCTCCGCCGACGTCCTCGTCGCCCTCCGCACCGCGCCCTCCGAGGCCGCCTCCCTCCTCCTCGTAGGCCACGAGCCGACGTGGTCGGCCATGGTGGGCCGGCTCATCGGCATGGCGCAGGTGCGGATGCCGACGGCCGCCATCGCGTGCGTGGACCTCGACGTCCGCCGCTGGGACGAGGCCGACTTCGGGCGTGGCACGCTCTGCTGGCTCGTCGTGCCAAACGTGCTGCAAGCGTGAAAACAGCTGACTCACGACCGATGCCAAATCCGGTCAAACAGCTGTCATTGCGAGGAGTCCCCCCGGCGCCGGGTTAAACTCTGCCGGGACGACGTGGCAATCTCGTGAAGGAAGCAAGCCTGATGAGATTGCTTCGCTGCGCTCGCAGTGACAGCACAGGTGGATTTTGTTAGGCGTTCTATAAGGCGCCGCTCCGTCATGCCGCCTCGTGCACCCTTTCGAGCGCACGGCGCTGCGCGGAGAGCGTCTTCTCCAGCTCCGCCTCGCCGTGCTGCGTCGAGAAGAAGAAAGCCTCGAACTGCGACGGCGCCAGGTACACCCCCTCGCGCAGCATGGCGTGGAAGTAGGCTGCGTAGCGCTCGGCGTCGCACGTCCGGGCCGTGGCGTAGTCGGTCACCTCCTCTTCGGCAAAAAACAGGCAGCCCATCGAGCCAACGCGCGTGGTCTGGTAGCCCAAGCCGAGCGCGTCGAGGGTGGCGCGCGTCCCCTCCTCCAGCGCTTTCCCGTAGGCTTCCAAGCGCTCGTAGAGGTCGGGCGTGTCAGCAATCTTGCGGAGGACGGTGTAGCCTGCGCGCATGGCCAACGGATTCCCGCTGAGCGTGCCGGCCTGGTACACCGGCCCGACGGGCGAGATGTAGTCCATGATCTCTTTTCGTCCGCCGTAGGCGCCCACGGGCAGCCCCCCGCCGATGATCTTACCCAGGCACGTGAGGTCCGGAAAAACGCCGTAGCGCTCCTGCGCCCCGCCACGCCCCACGCGGAAGCCCGTCATCACCTCGTCGAAGATGAGGACGATGCCCTCCTCGTCGCAAAGCGCGCGCAGCCCTTCCAAAAAGCCGGGGCGGGGCGGGACGCAGCCCATGTTGCCGGCCACGGGTTCGACGATGACGCACGCCACCTCGCCCTTGTGCGCCTCGGCTAAGGTGCGCACGCTTTCCACATCGTTGTAGCGGGCCAGGAGCGTGTCGCGGGCGTTGCCGGGCGTGACGCCGGGCGAGTCCGGCTCGCCGAGCGTGAGGGCGCCGGAGCCGGCGGCGATGAGGAAGAAATCGCCGTGGCCGTGGTAGTTGCCCTCGAACTTGATGATCTTGTCGCGCCCGGTGAACCCGCGCGCCAGGCGCACCGCGCTCATCGTGGCCTCGGTGCCGGAGTTCACCATCCGCACGCGCTCTATCGAGGGGACCAGCTCGCACACCAGCTCGGCCGTTTTGACCTCGATCTCCGTCGGCGCGCCGAACGAGGTGGAGTCCTTAGCGGCCTCTTGCACGGCGCGCACGACGTCGGGGTCGGCGTGGCCGAAGAGCATCGGCCCCCAGGAGCCGACGTAGTCGATGTAGCGGTTGGCGTCGGCGTCTTCGAGGTAGGCGCCTCGGGCGCGCTCGATGAAGAGCGGCGTCCCGCCCACGCTCTTGAACGCGCGCGCGGGCGAGTTCACCCCGCCGGGGATGACGCGCTGCGCCTCCTGGTAGAACGCCTCGCTGCGGGATCGGTCAAGCGCCGCCGGGGGCGCCTTGCGCAGGTCGGTGGACGTGTCGTTGGGCATGGAACGGGCGCGCTTGGTTCGTTGCAGAAGATAGGCGGCGCGGCGATTACTGCGCCTCGGGCACGGCCATGGTCGAGTCGGTGACGAGGTCGCTAAAAGGCGCGGCGCCCGAGGCGGCGGTGTCGCGCGCGATGAGCGCCATGGCGCGGTCGATGGGGATGCGGTACGCCCGCCCGCCGCCTTCTCCCTCGACCAGCTCGTACGTGCTCAGGCGCCGCGCGGCCTCGGCGGCCTCGCGCTCGGTCACGGTGGAGGTGTCCGCCGCCGCCTCCGCCTCGGCCGGGTCGATGCCGCCGAAGTCCACGCCCCTCGTGAGGAAGTACCCCGTGGCGGCCACGGCCAGGATGGAAAGAACGACGGCGCCCAGGAGCCACGACCACTCGCGCCGCCGCGTCGTCACGTCTTCGTGGGTGGGGTCCTCCCCCGCCCCCGCCGCTGCCGACGACGGATCGCCCCCCTCGCCGCCGATGCGGAAGTGAGCCGCCTCGCTGAACGCGCCCCACGCGCCGCTGGCTTTCTGCTGGCGCACGCGCCAGTACAGCTCGACGCCCGTTTTGCGCGGCAGGCTGCTCAGCGTCAGCTCGGGCTGCGTGCCCACGCGCTCGTCAAAGAGGAGGTCCTTGAAGTCCGCGCCGCCGGCCACCTGCACGCCGTACGCGGCGGAGCCGCCGGCGGCGTCCCCCGAGAGCGGCTCCCAGCGGAAGGTGATGGACCCGGCCTCGACGCGCGCGCCGTCTGCTGGGGCAACCGGCCTAGGGGTGGAAGCGGACATGCGTGCAGAGGGAAAAAAGGTGGAAGGGAAACGGAGCGGCAGCCAAAGCGCCCGAGGCCGCAAAAACCGCCGATCAGGGCGCGACCTCCTCGCCGCTTTCGTCGTGAGCGATGAGCGCGTCCACCGGGCACACCCGGCACGACTCAACCAGGCGCTCGCGCTCTACATCGGCCGGCGCGTCGTCTTTGAAGCGGACGATGCGGTCCTCGCCCAGCTCCCACACCTCCGGCGCGGCGTTGACGCAGCTCCCCGAGCCGATGCACAGCGTGCGGTCAATCCGGACGGTCAGCCCGCCGAAGGTGCGCTCCTGGTAATCGTCTTCCATAAAACAGATGGGCGGCGGAGTTTCGGTATGACGCTCTGTCCCAAAAACGGCGCGGCGCGGCGGCGGGGTCCATCCGCCGCGTGGAAGAAGCCATGAAGGCAAGCCGCCGCCGCCGCAGCGACGACCGACGACGTTCGAGGCGGCTATCGTCCATCGCCTTCCGCCAAGAAAATCACGGCACGTCTTTGCGGCTCTCCTCGCGGAGGGGCATCTCTTCTTCTTCAGACGGCTCATCTGGCACGTCACCCTCCACCACGGACGTGGTGCCCAGCGAGGCGTCCAAAAGCTGCCCGGCGATGTGGATGAAGTCGCGCTCGGTGATGATGCCCACGAGGTGGTCGTCGCGCACCACGGGCAGGGAGCCGATCTGGTTTTTGCGCATGATCTCGATGGCCTCCGTGGTAGGCATCTCCGGCGGCACGCTGATGGGGTCGCGCACCATGATGGCGCGCACGGGCACGCCCTGGCGGTCCTCTTGCAGCGAGTGCTCGGCCAGGTAGCGCAGCAGGTTGCGGTGGCTCACCAGCCCCACGAGCCGGTGCTGCTGGTCCTCGACGAGCACCTGCCGGATGCGCTGCCAGTTCATCAGGCACGCCACGAACTCGACCGATTCCTCCTCGTGCACGGTGAAGAGGTCCGTGGCCATGTAGTGCTCCACGCGCGAGCTTTGCATCCGCTGGGTCCGGTCGGACTCGTCGAAGTCGGCCGGCGGCCAGGTGTGCACGGGCTGGCCCTTTTCCTGAAGCTCGGCCATGGCGGCCACGAGGGCCGAGAGCCGCTCCGCGCGCGACCCCTTCCCCTTGGACTTCACGAGCGAGTCGAGCTGCCACTGCGCCCCGGTCTTGCGCGTCTCGGTGCGCTCGCGGATGATGCCCAGGTAGCGCTCGGCGTCGGCGGCGTCCACTTGGGAGGCGTCCAGGCCCTGCCGTGCGATGGTGAGCAGCTCGCCAAGGATGACCTCGGAGGCGGGCAGCTTGCGCCCGTGCGTCCAGGCGAACTGCGCGTCCAGCCCCAGGCGCGCGGCGGCCATGAAGTTGCTCTTCACGTCGTCGAAGTCCATGACCTGGCTGATGTCGGCGTGGCGCGCGGCCAGCCCGCTCACCAGCCCGAACCAGAAGGCGGCGTTGGCCACCTCGTCGGCGGGCGTGGGGCCGCTCGGTAGGATGCGGTTCTCGATCCTGAGGTGCGGCTCGCCATCGGTCATGCCGTAGCAGGCGCGGTTCCAGCGGTAGACCGTGCCGTTGTGCAGCTGCAAGGCTTGGAGCTTGGGCACGCCGCCCGCTTGCAAAACCTCGAACGGGTCCTCGTCCAGGTCCGTGGTCAAGAGGACGCGGAAGCGCGAGATGTCCTCTTTGAAAATCTCGGTGACGGACTCCTCGACCCACCCCGTCCCGAAGTGCACGCGCGGCGACATCTCGCGCAGGTAGAGGTTCGACGAGCGCGTGTCCACGGCCTGCTGGAAAAGCGCGATGCGCGTCTCGCGCCAGAGCCGCTTGCCGAAGAGCAGCGGCGAGTTGCCCGCCACGGCCAGGACCGGCGCCGCCACCACCTGCGCGATGTTGTAGAACTTGGCGAACTCGCTCGGCGCCACCTGGAAGTGCGTCTGGAAGCTCGTGTTCACGCCTTCGAGCATGATCGAGTCGTGCTTGACGAACAGCTCGTCCACGCCGCGGATCTGGAACTGCGCCTGCCCGCCGCGCAGCCGGCCGATGGCGTCGTTCAAGGCGTAGTAGCGCGGCGAGGGCGTCATGTTCTCCAGGGTGAGGTCCGAGAGCGTGACGGTGGGCAGGATGCCCGTCATGATCACCTCGCCGCCGGCCTCGCGCACGATCCGGCGCACGTACGCCATCATCTCGTTGACGCCCTCTTCCATCCGGCTCAGGCAGTCCCCGCCAAAGGCGAGCGGATCGAGGTTGAACTCGGCGTTGAAGCGCGTCAGCTCGGTGACGAGGCGCTCGTCCGTGTTCAGCTCCATCACCTTTTCGACGAGGGGGGCGGGCTGCCAGCGGCGGTCGGTCAGGAACAGCTCCTGCTCGGCCCCGATGCGGCGCACGCCCTCTTCGAGACGGCCCTGCGCGAGCATGTACTCGAGCGCGCGCACGTCCTGGATCAGGTGGCGGGTAAAGCGCCGGAGGGCAGCCTCATCTACGCCGCGTTGTACGTCATGCTGTCCCATAAGTCGAAGAGGTGGAGGCCAGCGCCAGACGAAGCTGCGCGGCGTCGATGAGTTGGGCAAAAAGCGCGCGGCCGGGCGCGAGGAGAATCCAGGGGCACGGGGGAAGACGTCAGGCCCCCGCGCCGCGCCGGAAGGCCGCTCCAGGCGGCTGTTCTCCCCTTGAGCACTTTTTGTGAGTGGGCGATTGATGGAGAGTAACCCGAGCCGTCTTCTTTTTCAAGAGAAAGTGAACCGAGACGCGCCCGGCCCGGCAGATTCATAACCCAAGCGGTGACCTATCCTTTTCTGAGCGAAACGAAGACGCTCCCCATCCAGGTATCCTCCGAGAGATCCTTCGCTCTGCTCAGAAACTTTTAAGTCAAGGGTAAAGTCTCCGTTTTCCTCTCCAGAGAAAGGATTCGCCGGCTATCGAAGGCCTCATCTCAGTGTCGAAACCGTCTCTTATGGTGACGGAAGTTGTGACCTACGAAGCAGTCACTCAAGAGGAGGCGAAGCCGACAGCTTGCCCCGGCACCGGGAGCCGCTCGCAATGACAAATCGGGAAAGGGACGCAACTTGGGCTATGATGACGGAAAGCTGGGCTTGCCGCCGTGCCTCACCGCTTGCGTTTCACCGGGCAACGGCCGACCTGCCTGCGGCTCCGCTAACGAAACCTGTTTCACGCACCCTGCATTGCACAGAGGCGCAGCAGCGTGGGGACAGCGCCGCCCTCTTCAGCCGGACCCGAAGGTCTCGTCGCCGCGCTGGCAATTCTTTGTGCAGGAGCGGCGGACCGAGGCGCGTTTCGCTCTGGCGCATGCCCTGCTCTTGGCCAGCGCGCACGCTTTTTGCACTGCTTCCCCCTCTTTTAACGGCCAGTCCTTGTTTTATGCGGCGCCTTCTTTTCACCACGGCGTTCCCGGCGTTTCTGGCGGCGGCTGTTCTGGCTGCCGGCTGCGCCTCCGCCAGCCCGGTGGCGCCGCAGCAGCAGTCCGACGGGCGGGCGGCGGCGCAGGACTCGCTGCCGCCGCCGGAGGCCTCGGGCCAAGCCGGCGCTACCGCGTACGCGCAGCAGCGCTTCGTGCGCGGCCTCGTGCGTGCCGAGCTGGAGGACTACGACGCCGCCATCCGCTTCTACGAGGAGGCCCTGCGTGCCGCCCCCGGCGAGGCGGCCATCCTCTCCGCGCTGGCCGGCGCGCACGCCGCGCAGGATGGCCTCACTGCCGCGCGTTACTACGCCAGGCAGGCCCGGCAGGCGGCGCCGGAGAACACCTTCTACTACTTCCAAGAAGCCGACCTGCACCGCGAGGCGGGCGACGCCGAGGAGGCGCTGGCTACCTACCGCGCGCTTCTGGCGCAGGCGCCGCAGAACGCCGAGGCGCGCTTCGCCTTCGCCCGCACGCAGGTCGAGGCCGGTCGCCTAAACGAGGCGCTGGCCACGTACGAGGCGCTTTTAGAGCGGGTGGGCGAGACGCCAGAGATCCGCACGCGGATGCTCGAACTGCAGCGCCGCCTCGGCGACGAGGCCGGGATGGAGCGCACGCTCGAAGCGCTCATCGCCGAGGAGCCGGAGGAGAGCCTCTTCCGCCGCCTGCTGAGCGCGCTCTACCAGCAGCAGGGCCGCCCCGCAGAGGCCGTCCGGCAGCTCGAAGCGGCCTTGGAGGAAGACCCGAACGACCTCGAAGCTGCCCTCGCCCTCGTCGAACTCTACCGCGCCACGGGCCGCTCCGACGAGGCCGAGGCGCTCCTAAGCCGCTCGCTCGGCGCCGAGAACGCCTCCACCGCGCAGCTTGTGGAGCGCGCCGCCACGCTCTTGGCCCGCGCCGAGCGCGATCCCGCCGCCGCCGAGGCCGCCGAGCGCTTGCTCCGCCAAGCCCTCGACAAAGACCCCGACCACGCCGAAGCCCTCGGGATGCTCGGCGACTTGCGCTTCCGCGCAGGCGCCTACGCCGAGGCGGCGCCGCTCCTAACGCGCGCGCTCGAAGAAAACCCGCGCAGCCCGGAGCGCTGGTTCCGCGCCGCCGCCGCCCATCTCCAATCCGGCGCGGCGCGCCAGGCCGCCGACGTGGCCTCCGAGGGGCTGCTCCTCTTCGACGGCCAGCTTCCGCTCGTGCGCGTGGCCGCCTACGCGCTCATGGACGCCGGGCAGAACGCCGCCGCCGCCCGGCGCTTTGAAGAGGCCGTCGCCCTGCTCGAAGAAACCTCGACCGAAGGCGCTGCCGCCGAGCGGGCCGACCTGCTCGCCTCCCTCGGCCTCTTGCACAACCGCACGGGCGATGCCGCTGCCTCAGACAGCGCCTACGCCCGCGCCCTAGCCCTCAACCCCGACCACGCCCTCGCGCTCAACAACTACGCCTACAACCTCGCCGAGCGGGGCGAGAGCCTGGACCGCGCCCTAACGATGGCCCGCCGCGCCGTCGAACTCGACCCGGAAAGCGCCTCGTTCCTGGACACGCTCGGCTGGGTGTACTTCAAGCGCGGCAACCTGGACGAGGCCGCGCGCTGGATCGAAAAAGCCGTCGCCACGGGCGAGGCCTCGGCCGCCGTCTACGAGCACCGGGGCGACGTGGCCGCCGCGCAGGGCCGCTCCGGCGAGGCGCAGCGCTTCTGGGAGATGGCCCTCGAAAAAAGCCCGGACCGCCCCACGCTCCGCCAAAAGCTCGGGCGCCCCGCTCCAGAAAACGGCGGTCAGTAGCGCCTGCTCAAATCCCCCGCGAGCCGCTTTCCCGTTCGGCCCCGTACATCTGACGCGAACCCGCGCGCACTCTCCGTTCGTGCGACCCCCGCCTGCGAATAAGCGCCTTTCTTCTGGCCTCGCCTCCGATTATGCGCCTGACGCCCCCCCTCCTCGCCGCCGCCCTGACGACGGCTCTGCTTTTCCTAAGCGCCGGCTGCTCCGGGCCGAAGCCTGCCGACCTTCAGCGCGAAGTGCCCGAGGCGTTTCCCAACCATACCTTCAGCGAGATCCGGAAGAACATCCTCGTCGGCACGGACACGCTCACGGGTTTCAAGGCCAAGGCTCGCCTCGAGATGGACACGCCAGAGCAGAGCGGGCGCTTCGGGGCGAGCCTGCGGCAGCGCCGAGCCGACTCGCTCCTTTTGAGCATCAACGCCGGGCTGGGCCTCGAGGCCGCGCGCATCCTCGTCACGCCGGACAGCTTTTTCGTCCACGAGCGGCTCATGCGCAGCCGCCTCACCTACGGCGCCCTGGCCGATGCCGGCGAGGAGCTGCCCGCCCCGCTCGCCACCGGCGACGTCTTTGACAACCTCCTCGGCCTCGTCGCCCCGGAGGACGGCGTCGCCTGGCAGGTCAGCGCCGACGGCGAGAACTACCGCGTGAGCGACGCCTCCGGACAGCTCACCTACACCGTGGACCCGGCCCTCTGGCGCGTCACCCGCTACGAGGAGCGCACCGAAAGCGGCGCCCTGGTCGAGGAGCGCGTCTTTTCCGAGTTCGACCGCATCGGCGGGGTGGTCGTGCCGCGGCAGGTCCTCTTCCGCCGCCCAGCCGACGACGTGAGCGTGGCGATCTCCTACCGCGACCTCACGCTCAATCCCAAAGGCCTCGACTTCCCCTTCCGCATCGACGACGGCACCGAGCGCGTGCTCGTCTCGCGCAACTGAGGCCTTTTCCGCTCCGCCTCGCACAACCTGAACGCTCTTCTCTCGCAGCGCATTTGTTTCTGATGACGACGTTTCGTGTTCTGGCTTTGGCAATGGTGGGCTGCCTGTGGATGCTCGCGTACGCGGCGCCGGCGGAGGCGCAGACGCGCGAGGAGACGCAGGCGCGCCTGGAGCAGCTTCAGCGGCAGATCGAGGAGGACCGCAGCCGCCTGAGCGAGACGGCCGAGGCGAAGCGCGCCTCGCAGGAGCGCCTGGACGGCCTCACCCGCGAGATCGCCCTGCGCAAGGAACTCGTGAGCACGTACCAGGCGCGGATGCGCCAGCTCAACTTTGAGGAGGACTCGCTCCAGACGTCGCTCCAGCGCCTCGCGCGCGAGTCCGAGGCGCTTAAAGAGGCGTACCGCGTGCGGGCGCGTCACGCCTACAAGCACGGCCGCCTGCACGACGTGGCGCTCATCCTGGCGGCGCGCTCGATCAACCAGATGCTCGTGCGCGTGCGCTACCTCCGCCGCTTTGCCGACGAGCGGCGCGAGAAGCTGCGCGCTTTGCAGGGCACCTCAAAGGCCATCGCCGAGCAGCAGGCCGCCCTCACGGAAAAGCGCGCCCGCACCACCGAGCTGCTGGCCGAGGCCGAAGGCGAGCGCCACAACCTGATGGGCCTTCAGAAAAGCCGGCAGCAGGTGGTGCAGGAGCTGCGCGCGCAGGAGTCGAGCCTCCAGGAAGAGATCACCGAGCGGCAGGCGGCGGCGGAGCAGCTGGAAGCCCGCCTGCGTCAGCTTATCGCCCAGAGCACGCGGCGGCAGCGGCGCACGGCGCGCTCCTCGCCCGCGCGCCAAGCCGAGTTCAGCCGGCTGAGCGGCTCGTTTGCGCAGAACCAGGGCCGCCTGCCGTGGCCCTCCGAAGGCGCCGTGACGGAAAACTTCGGCATGGTGACGAACCCCGTGCACGGGACGAAAACGCCCAACCCCGGCGTCCTCATCGCCACCAGCCCGCAGGCCGAGGTGCAGGCCGTGTTCGAGGGCGAGATCACGGCCGTGGACGCGCTCCCGGACCTGGGCACCACCGTCTTCGTGCAGCACGGGAGCTACACCTCCGTCTACGGCAACTTCTCGATGCTCTACGCCGGCAAGGGCGACAGGCTCGAGGCCGGCCAGGTCATCGGCCGCGCCGGCACCGAGGGCGAGCCGCGCGGCGCGGGCGTCTTTTTCGCCCTCTTCAAAGACGGCGAGCCGGTGGACCCCAACGCTTGGCTCAAGCGGCGCTGAATAGACTTGGGGTAGACCTCCCTTTCGGCCTGTTAGAAATGCCGAAGTAGCGACGCAAGGCCTTGCGTCGCTACAGTTACGGTAGAGGCCGATGGCAGCAAGACGTACAAAAGCCTCGCACCGTTCAAGCGGCGCGAGGCTTTTGTACGTCAGCGCTGTCTAGCAGGCGCTTGGTTCTTATGATTCAGTTCTCGTAGTCGTAGTACGAGGCCGACTCGTTGTACTCGTTCTCGTCGAGGAAGCCGCTTTCGTCAGCGTCGTAGATGCCGAACATGCCGCGGCCAAACTCCGTGTCGGTCAATTCGCTGTTGCCGTCGGCGTCGAAGTCGTCGTAGAGGCCGGTGCCGTAGGTGCCGAAGCCCTCGCCGAACTCCGCCTCGGTGATCTCGCTGTCGCCGTCGGCGTCCCAGTCGCTGAAGCCGTACTCGTAGTCGTCGCCGTAGTAGCTCTCGAAGCCGGCGTTGTACTCGTTCTCGTCGAGGATGTCGTCGTCGTTCGCATCGAACGCATCGAAGAGACCGCCGGAGAACTCGCCGTCGTCGAGAAGGCCGTCGTCGTTCTCGTCGTACTCGTCGAAGGCGCCTCCGTAGGCCTCGTTGAACTCGTTGTCATTGATCTCGCTGTTGCCGTCGAGGTCGTAGCTGGCGAAGCCGGTTTCGTCTTCGATGACCTCGGCGTCGCTCACCTCGGCCTCTTCGTACGCTTCGTCCTCGCCGCAGGCGGAGAGGCCCGCAAGCAGGGTCAGGCTAAGCAGGATCGTCCAGAGGGTGCGCATAATCGGGTGTGGAGCTGTTTGGGAGTCGTCTCGAAAAGTCTGAGCGCGGCAGTTCTGGCGCGCTGTCAGCCTCTCTCAACGGAGCGCACTCGGAAGCGTTTGCGCCGCCTCGGCATTGTTGCGCGGGTGTGACATTTGACAAGCGCACACGTTAGAGCGTCCCAGAAAAGGGCAGCGCCTTGCCTCCTCGGCTGTCCTCTGTGGGAGTGTTCGTAGCCGGTCGGCGCAGGGGCGCAAGCTGGCGCGAGAGGCTGCCGCGCCTTTTTCACAGAAGCTCCGGCCCGGCGCGTCTGCCGGAGCGGGAACGCGCCTCGGCAAGGAGCTATTCTTTAGTGCGCGAGCGGCAGAGGGCGAAGAGCGCCTAAGCGTTTTGCCTGCACGCCGCGCGCCTCCTCCACCTCCCAAAAGAGCGCTACGCCCAAAAGCACATGGCAGACTCCACTTACGATTGCATCGTCATCGGCACGGGGCCGGGCGGTTACGAGACGGCCATCCGCGCCGCGCAGCTCGGCATGAAGACGGCCGTCATCGAGAAGAACAAGCTCGGCGGCGTCTGCCTCAACATCGGCTGCATCCCGACGAAGGCGCTCCTCAAAAGCGCCGAGGTGATGAGCTACGCCCAGCACATCCAGGACTACGGTCTGAAGCTCGACGGCGAGGTCTCGGCCGACTTCCCGAAGGTGATCGAGCGCAGCCGCGGCGCCGCCAACCAGATGAACAAGGGCGTCGGCTACCTGATGAAGAAGAACAAGATCGACGTGCTCTTCGGCCACGGGCGGCTCCTCGGCGAGGGGCAGATCGAGATCACGCCCTCGACGAACATGGACGGCGAGGAGATCGGCGAGGAGATGACCGTGGAGGCCGAGCACATCATCATCGCCACAGGCGCGCGCGCGCGGGAGATCCCGCCGCTGCCCATCGACGGCGAGAAGGTGCTCACCTACAAGGAGGCCATGCTCCAGACGGAGCGGCCCGAGCACCTGGTGATCGTAGGCGCGGGCGCCATCGGCGTCGAGTTCGCGTACTTCTACCACCACATGGGCACGGAGGTGACTTTGATCGAGGTGCAGGACCGCATCGTGCCCGTCGAGGACAAGGACGTGTCCAAAGAACTCCAGAAGGCGTACAAGAAAATGGGCATCACGGTCATGACCGGCGCCCAGGTCGAGTCCGTAGACACCGAGGGCGATGGGGTCAAGGTGAAGGTCAAAACCTCCGACGGCGAGGAAGAAATCGAGTGCGACCAGGTGCTCTCGGCCGTGGGCGTGGTGGGCAACGTCGAGGACCTCGGCCTCGAAGACGTAGGTGTGAACGCGGAGAACGGTGAGATCGAGGTGGACGAGTTCTACCGCACGGGCGTGGACGGCGTGTACGCCATCGGCGACGTGACGGGGGCGCCGTGGCTCGCGCACAAGGCCTCTCATGAGGGCATCCTGTGCGTGGAGAAAATCGCCGGAGAGGACGTGCACCCCATCAACATGAACGACGTGCCGGGCTGCACGTACTGCCAGCCGCAGATCGCCTCGGTAGGTTACACCGAGGAAGAGGCCGAGGACGCCGGCTACGAGATCAAGGTGGGCAAATTCCCGTTCCAGGCCAACGGCAAGGCCGTCGGCTCGGGCCATCCGGAAGGCTTCGTCAAGATCATCTACGACGCGAAGTACGGCGAGCTTCTGGGCTGCCACATCATCGGCCACAACGCCACGGAGATGATCGCCGAGGTCGTCTCCGCGCGCACCCTGGAGACGACGGGCCACGAGATCATGGAAGCCATGCACCCGCACCCGACGCTCTCCGAGGCGGTGATGGAAGCCTCGCGCGTGGCCTACGGCCAGCCGATTAACATTTGACGCATCGCGCTGATGTGGGGACACGATGTATCGTGTCCCCACGCCGAAATCAGGATCTGGCGGAAAACAGAAAGGGACCGGTCCTCGCGTGAGGTGCCGGTCCCTTCTCTTACGTTTCGACCGCTGGCATAGGGGCGTATTGCAATACGCCCCTACATTACCTGCTGCCGGCGGAGTTTTACTTCACCAGCGTGACGCGGCGGACTTCGGAGAACGTCTCGCTCTGCACGCGGATGAGGTAGAGGCCGCTGGAGAGGCCGCTGGCGCTCAGGTGCGGGCGGAGCGTCTCGCCGGCCGCTACGGGGCCGTCGTGCAGGAGCGCCACGCGCTGCCCCAGGATGTTGTACACCTCCACGGTCACGCGGGACTGCGCCGTGGGCACGCTCAGCTCAAGGCGCGCGCCGGAGCGGAACGGGTTCGGGTACACCTCGGAGACGCGCAAGGCGGGCGCCACGCTTACCTCAACGGTGCTGCTGTAATCGAAGGCGCCGTCGTAGTCGGTCTGCTTGAGACGGAAGGCGTGCGTGCCGGCAGAAAGCCCTTCGAGGCGGTAGTCGTAGTCGATGGCTTCGAGCGAGTTGCCGCTCGGTGCCTTCGTGGCGATGAAGGCGCCCTCGACGTCCACGAAGCCGCCCTCGACGGTGCGGCGTTGGACCTGGAAGCCGGCGTTGCTCTGCTCCGAGGCCGTGGTCCACTGCAAGAGCACGTCGGCGCCGTCCGTCTGCGCGGTGAAGCCGGCAAACTCGACGGGAAGCTCCTGGTTGGCCAGGCCCGGCGTGCGGAAGCCGGCGTCGAAGTCGCTGTCGTTGTTATTGTCGTCCCTCCCATCGGGAATCCGCGCGATGGTCTCCTCCTCGGTCGTGCCATCGTCACCGGGGTCAACGGGGCCGTCCTCGGTGTAGCCGGGCACGACGCCCTCGTAAGCCACCGCGTCGATGACGTTGCCCGCGTCGTCGCTTAAGCCAATGGCGTTGTTGCGGCCATCGCGGATGAAGTTGCTGCCCGCCGCGATGTCCTGATCGCACAGGGGCGCGAGGCCGCTTGCCGGGTCGGAGCAGATGACGTAGAACCCATCGGCCGGGACGGTCGTGCCTGCCGGGATGGTGATGGTCCTGTACACCGAGGCGGCGCCGCCCGAGACGCCTACCAGCTCGACCTCGTAGCCGCCGAGGTCGAGCGCGACGTCGGTGGTGTTGTAGATCTCTATAAACTCGGCATCGTCCGTGCCGGGCTGGTCGTAGTCCGCCTCGTTGATGACGAAGGTGCTGTCTTGCGCCAGCGCGGCGCCGGGCGCAAAAAGAAGAAGGACAAGAAGCGTAGCGAGTCGTTGCATGGTTTTGGAGGCTGCTAAAGGGTCAGCGTTGGTGATGACGTTGGTGACGGAGAAGAGCCGTACTCACGCAACACAAGGACTCATGCCGTGAGTTTTAAGCATAGAGAACGGACGCCTTAGGCGCCACCCCATCTCTCATCAGGGTTGAGAAAAGGGAGTAAACGCCACCGCACACAAGGACATCTTATTAAAGACGCTCAGCGCCGGCTCAGCAAAAAGCTGAGGTGCTAAGAGGTGCGCAAATGCGAAGCGAGCAGTTTTCTGATGGCTTTCCGCGCCACGTTAGTGTAACGAGTTCGACTATACTTGCGCAACCATCATGCCGCCAGACTGCGATTTTCCATCACAGAGCCAGCCTCTTCCGCGAGGGCGCCGCGCCGGATATGGCCCCTCTAACGTACCACGGCGCCATTTTCACCCTCCGCGGAGACGGGATGGAGCTGCCCATCACGGCTTTCGGCCATGAGCACCATGCCCTGGCTCTGGAGGCCGAACATCTCCTTCGGCGCCAGATTGGCTACGATAACCACACGGCGGCCGGTAATTTCTTCCGGCGTCATCTGCCGGGCGATGCCAGCCAGCACCTGCCGTTTTTCGTAGCCCAGGTCCACCTCCAGGCGCAGGAGCTTGTCCGCTTTTTCGACCGGCTCGGCGGCGGTGACGGTCCCCAGGCGCAGGTCGAGCTTCTGGAAATCGCCGAACGCGATCTCGGGCTTGGCCTCCTCGTAGCCGGCGGCATCGGGGGCGGCGCTTGCTCTTTCGGAAGCCTCGGTGCGGTGGAGCTTTTCCATCTGCGTTTCGATCTCTTGGTCTTCGATTTTGCCGAACAGGATCTCGGGCGTGCCGATGGCGTGGCCGCTCTCCAGAAGCGGCATCCCGGCCTCGTCCCATCCGATTTTTGTCTCTTCATCCTCCTCGCTTGGCGCGCCGGAGCGGACGTCCTCCAGACGCAGCATCCGGCGCAGGCGCGCGGCGCTCTCCGGCAGGACCGGCGCCATCAAAACGCTCAAAGCGGCGCAGATCTGCAAGGAGACGTGGACGGTGTTCGCGCACGCGGGCGGGTCGCTCCTGCGCGTGTGCCACGGCTCGGTGTCGTTGAAGTACTTGTTGCCCAGGCGCGCGAGGTCCATCGTCTGAAAAACGGCCTCGCGGAGGCGGTAGCTTTCGTACGCCTCTCCGATCCGTTTAGGGAAGCCGGCCAGCGCTTCGAGCGCTTCTTGATCGGCGGCGGAGGGGTTTTCGAGGGGCGGCACTTTTCCATCGAAGTAGTTCGCGCAGAAGGTGAGCGCGCGGTGGACGAAGTTGCCCAGGACGTCGGCCAGCTCGCCGTTGACGCGGCTTTGGAAGCTCTGCCAGGAGAAGTCGGCGTCTTTCGTTTCGGGCAGCGTGGCGGAGAGGGCGTAGCGCAGGAGGTCGGCCGGGGCGTCGTGGTGGGCGAAGTCGTCCAGGAACTCGTTCAGCCACACGGCCCAGCCGCGGCTCGTGGAGAGCTTGCCGCCCTCGATGTTTAAAAACTCGTTGGCAGGCACGTTGTCGGGAAGGACGAAGCCGCCGTGCGCCATGAGCATGGCCGGAAACATCACGCAGTGGAAGACGATGTTGTCCTTGCCGATGAAGTGGACAAGCTTCGTGTTCTCGTCTTGCCAGTAATTTTTCCACCGCTCCGGCTCGCCTTCTTTTTCGGCCCACTCCTTCGTGGCGGAGAGGTAGCCAATCGGCGCGTCGAACCAGACGTAGATCACCTTCCCCTCGGCCTCGACGCCAGCGTTGTTGGCCACGTCCTTGGGGACGGGCACGCCCCAGGGGAGGTCGCGCGTGATGGCGCGCTCCTTCAGCCCGTCGTCGAGCCAGCTTTTGACCTGGCCGCGCACGTTGGGCTTCCACTCCGGGTGCGTGGCGAGCCACTTCTCGAGCCGCTCCTGGAAGTCGCCCAACGGGAGGTACCAGTGCGTGGTTTCGCGGCGCTCAGGCGTGGCGTCGGTGAGGGCGCTACGGGGGTGGATGAGTTCGTCGGGGCTGAGGGCCGAGCCGCAGTTCTCGCACTGATCGCCGTAGGCGTCGTCGTAGCCGCACACGGGGCAGGTCCCGCGCACGAACCGATCTGCCAGAAAGAGGCCGGCCTCCGGGTCGTACAATTGCTCCGAGGTTTTCTGCACGAACACGCCCTTTTCGGCCAGGCGGCGGAAGAAGGCTTGCGTCGTCTCGCGGTGCACGCCCGATGAGGTGCGGCCGTAGTAGTCGAAGCTCATCTGGAAGCGCCTGAACCCGTCTTCGATCTCGGCGTGGTAGCGGTCCACGACTTCTTGCGGCGTGGTCTCTTCGCCGAGGGCGCGCATGAGGATCGCCACGCCCATCTCGTCCGAGCCGCAGATGTAGAGGACGTCGCGGCCCTTGAGGCGCTGGTAGCGCACGTAGAGATCCGCCGGCAGGTAGGCCCCGGCGAGGTGCCCCAGGTGGATCGGCCCGTTGGCGTAGGGCAGGGCCGAGGTGACGAGGATGCGCTCGTGTTTGGCAGCGGCTTGTTCGGCGGAGGGCGCCATGCGCGCGTTCTTTATTTCTGACGGGTGGAGAAAAGGCGGGGCCGAACAAACGGCGGCGGACGGGCTTATGGGGAAACCCTTCGCGCAGGGTCATCTTGAGCGGAGCGAAAGATCCCCTTCTCTTGCGCCTCAGCGTGAGAGATCCTTCACTTCGTTCAGGATGACAGGCCGTGGCTGAGACCTGCGCCGCTAAAAGAAGTATAGAATACGCCGCGCCCGGTTGCGTAACGCCGCCCGCGTGGCGATCCTAACGCATAGCCTGCTTTCACGGATTCTTACGCCCCGTGCCCGACCCCTCCATCCCCAGCACCCCGCGCACCGCCGAAGTCCACCGCACTACCGGCGAGACGGACGTGCACGTAGCCGTCAACCTCGACGGCGCGGGCGACTTTGAGAACGAGACGGGCATCGGCTTTTTCGACCACATGCTCGACCTCCTCGCGCGCCACGGCGGCTTCGACCTCACCGTGCGCTGCGAGGGCGACCTCCACGTGGACGACCACCACACCGTCGAGGACGTAGGCATCGCCCTCGGCCAAGCCTTCTCAGAAGCGCTCGGCGACAAGGCGCACCTCGCCCGCTACGGCCACGCCACCGTGCCGATGGACGAGGCCCTCGCGCGCGCAGCGCTCGACTTCTCCGGGCGCTCGTTTCTCATCTTCGAGGCCCATTTCTCGCGCGAGCGCGTGGGCGATTTTTCGACCGAGATGGCGCGGCACTTCTGGCATTCTTTTGCCGAGCACGCCCGCTGCACGCTCCACGTCGATCTCCTGCGCGGAGAGAACGCGCACCACCAGGTCGAGGCCGTCTTCAAGGCCGTGGCCCGCGCCCTCAAGATGGCCGTCCGCCGTGACCCCGCCGGCATCCGCACGCCCTCGACGAAAGGGACGTTTTGAGTGTGAGAGGATGGGGGTTTGGGAGAAAGTCTCTGATCCTGCGTCCTCCCATACGCCCACACACCCATACCTAATTCATGCTCGAAAAAAACGAAACGGTAGCCATCATCGGCGCGGGCAACATCGGGCGGGCGCTCCTCGGCGGGATGGTGAAGGGCAACGTGCTCCGGGCCGAGCAGGTCGTTGCCACGCGGCGGAGCGTGAGCGCGCTCGGCGCCCTCGCCGACGACGTGCCCGGCCTCAGCACCACCACGCGCAACGCCGAGGCCGCCCAAGGCGCCGCCGTGGTCGTCCTCTCCATCAAGCCGCAGGGCGCCGACGCCGTCATCGCCGAGATCCGCGAGGTCGTCACCGAAGAAACGCTCGTCATCTCCGTCCTGGCCGGGCGGACGACCGAAGGGCTGCGCGCGGCCTTCGGCAAGGAGCTGCCCGTCGTGCGCGCGATGCCGAACACGCCCGCGCTTGTAGACGAAGGCGCTACGGCAATCACCGGCGGCCGGTTCGCCACGGAGGAGCACCTGGCCACGGCACGGCGGATGTTCGAGGCCGTCGGTGAGGTCGAGGTCGTTTCAGAAGACCTCATGGACGCGGTGACGGGCCTCTCCGGCAGCGGCCCCGCCTACGTCTACATGGTCATCGAGGCCTTGACCGACGGCGGCGTGAAGCAGGGCCTGCCGCGCCCGGTGGCCGCGCGCCTCGCCGCGCAGACGGTCTACGGCGCCGCCAAGCTCGCCCTGGAGACGGGCAAGCACCCGGCCATCCTGCGCGACGAAGTGACCACGCCCGGCGGCACGGCCATCGCCGCCGTGGCCGACTTAGAGCGCCACGGCCTGCGCACCATGCTCATCAACGCCGTCGCCACCGCTACGGAGCGCTCGAAGGAGCTTTCCGGTTGAGGATGGGGGTTTGGGGATGCGGGCGCATGGGGAGAAAAGCTCTCTTTCAACGGCCTGCCCTCTCCCACACCCCCAACCACCCACACGCCCACACCCAAACATGACCACCATCATCGACTACGGCATCGGCAACCTGCGCTCGCTCGAAAAGGCGCTCGAGCACGTGGGCGTGGCGGCGCGGCGGACGGACGACCCTGCGGCCCTCGCCGAGGCGGAGCGATTGGTGCTGCCGGGCGTGGGCGCGTTCGGCGCGTGCATCGGCGAGATCCGGCGGCGGGGGCTGGAAGAACCGATCCGGGCGGCGGCCGAAGCCGGGACGCCGCTTTTGGGCGTGTGCGTGGGGATGCAGCTCCTCTTCGGGACGGGCGAGGAGCGCGGCACGCACCGCGGGCTGGGCCTGTTGCCGGGGCGCATCGTGCGGTTTGACTTCGGCGCGAACGACGCGCAGGAGGGCGGCAGGCGGATCAAGGTGCCGCATATGGGCTGGAACACGGCCGTGCCCACGCGCGAGGTCCCGCTCCTCGACGGCATCGCGCCGGAGGCGTACTTCTACTTCGTCCACTCCTACCACGCCGACCCCACGCACACGGGCGACGTCCTCGCCACGACGACGTATGGCGGCGCCGCGTTTCCGGCGATGGTGCACAGAGAAAACGTTTTTGGCGCGCAGTTCCACCCGGAGAAGTCGCAGGCGAGCGGGCTGCGCCTCTTGAAAAACTTCGCATCGCTCGTTTGAGACGAGGAAGCGAGGCGGGACGACGCAGCGCAGGGCTGATGCCACGAGGGACTCTGCGCGCGAACGCTCCGCGCTTCGCCCCCTGTGTGAAGCAAGGTTTGCGCAACACGGGCGGCGCGGGGCGAGTAGGTCAACTTCACCATCAGAAAGGGCACGAAGCGTTTCTGCAGCGCGCTCTACCGCTTGGCGCTCCGAGAGAAAAAGCGCGGAAGAAAGACTCCTAACGGATGGCAGAACAGGCAGGGTTTAAGCGCAACATCGGCCTCTTCATGGCCGTGATGATCGGCATCGGCGCCATGATGGGGCCGGGCGTTTTTGCGCTGCCCAGCGTGGTGGCCGGCGCGATTGGCCCGCTCGGCATCCTGGCGTACCTTGCGATGGGCGTGCTCACGCTCTTCACCGCGCTCAACTACGGCGAGCTGGGCGCGGCCATCCCCATCGCCGGCGGCGGGTACTCCTTCGTGAGCCGCACCTTGCCGCGGCCCGTCGCCTTCCTCACGGGCTGGTTCTTCTGGATCGGCAACACGCTGGCGTGCGCGCTCTACGTGGTGATCTTCGCGCTCACCGTGCAGAACTATTTCTGGTCCAGCGGCAGCGTCTTTCTCATCGCGCTCGTCACCACGCTCGTCTTCACGCTCACCAACCTGCGCGGGCAAGCCGAGGCGCTGCGTGCGATCACGGCGATGAACATCGTGGAGCTGGTCGTCCTCGTGGGCGTGGGCGTGCTGGGCGCCTTCTACGTGGAACCGGCCAACCTCGAACCCTTCGCGCCGATGGGCTACGGGCCGCTCATCCCCACGATGGGGCTGATCTACATCTCGTACGTGGGCTTCGACCTCATTACGGTGGCCGCCGAGGAGATTATCGACCCGGCCCGGACCATCCCGCGCGCCATCCTCATCACGCTCGGCGTCGGCGTCGTCATTTACGTGCTGGTGCTGTGGGTGATGATGGGCGTGGTCAATTACGAGGAGCTGGCCGAGACCAGCACGCCCTTCATCTACGTCGCCGATCATCTGTTCGGCGGGTGGGGCCGGTGGGCGGGCATCGTCGCCACCGTCATGGCGAGCCTCTCGGCCTTTAGCGTGACGCTGGGGGCCAGCTCGCGCGTCCTCTTTGCGCTCGGGCGCGACGGGCACTTCCCCGAAGCCTTTGCGCGGCTGCACCCCACGTATCAGACGCCGCACATCGCCCTTTTCATCTGCGCCGGGCTGGTGGTGCTGCTCAGCGCGCTGGGCATCGTGCGCTTTCTGGCGTCGGTGAGCAGCTTCGGGTACCTCGTCGCCATCGGCATCGTCAACTATGCCGTGATCGCGCTCCACCGGCGCATGCCGAACCTGCGACGCCCGTTCAAGGTACTGCTTTACCCGCTCACGCCGATCCTGGGCATGGTAGCGTGCTGGTTTTTCGTGCCCACGCTCGAAGCGCGCAGCCTGCTCCTGGGCGCGGGCCTGACGCTCGTGGGCGTCGCGCTCTACCTGCTTCAGCCCGCCAACCGCAGCGAGTTGCGCGGGCTGCCGGCGCTCCTGCACCGCCTCAAGATCCGAATCCAAGCCTACTGGAGGCCCCACATGCAAGTGCTCATCATCGGCGGCGGCAGTCAAGGCCGCAACATTGCCGACCGGCTGCTCAAGCAGGACGAGTTCCGGATGGTGTTCCGCTCGGCGGAGCACCAGATCACCTTTATCGAGCAGGACGAGGCGCGCGCCGAGCTGCTCGGGCGCCGCTTCAACGTGCCCGTCTTCCACGGCGACGGCACGAAGCCCGAGGTCCTGGAGCAGGCCGAGCCGCACAAGGTGGACGTGGCCATCGCCGCCACGAACAGCGACGAGCGCAACACCATCATCGCGCTGCAGGCCAAGCGGCTCGGCGTCGCGCGCGTGATCGCCATCGCGCGCGACCCGGATCACGTGTCGCTCCTGGAAGAAAGCGGCGTGGTGTGCATCAGCGCGCCGTACGCCACGGCGGCGATGGTGGAGAACCACCTCGACCGCCCCGGCGTGGCCGACCTCTTCGAGATCGAAGGCGGCGTGGCGAGCCTGATCGACGTGGCCGTGCCCGAGAACGGAGACGTAGTAGGCCGGCGCATCCAGGACATCGACATCCCCGCCGAGTGCGTGGTGGCTGCGGTGATCCGGGACGGCCGGTTCGTCGTCCCGCGCGGGGGCACCGAGATCCGAGCCGGCGACCACGTCGTCTTCGTCGGGCCGCCCTCGGCGGTGCAGGACGCGCACAAAACGTTCGTGCGCGAAGGCCAGCCCGCTTGACCGCTCAGGGGCGGCCCCGCTGCCCTGCGGAGACGTGCCTCGTTTCCTCCTCTCTTCCACTCCGCGTTTCCCAAAGAAATGACCCTCGTCATCCCAGCCATCGACCTGCGCGGCGGGCGCTGCGTGCGCCTGCATCAGGGGCGCTACGCCGAGGAGACGGTCTACTTCGAGGACCCGGTGAAGATGGCGAAGCTCTGGCGCGTGCAGAACGCGCGCGTCTTGCACCTCGTGGACCTCGACGCCGCGCGCGGCGGCTCCGCCGACTGCCAGGACAACCGCGCCGTGATTGCCGAAGTCTGCCAAGCGCTCGACATCCCCGTGCAGCTCGGCGGCGGCATCCGCACGATGGAGGACGTCGAGGCGGCGCTGGCGCTGGGCGTCTACCGCGTGATCCTGGGCACGGCGGCCGTGCGGAACCCCGACCTCGTCTCCGAAGCCGTCGAGACGTACGGATGCAGCCGCGTCGTCGTGGGGATCGACGCAAAAAACGGCGAGGCGCGCGTCGAGGGGTGGACGGAAGGCTCCGGCCTCGACGCCGTTCGCCTCGCGCTCGACATGGAAGAGCGCGGCGTGCGGCGCATCATCTACACCGACATCAGCCGCGACGGGACGATGGAGGGGCCGAACACGGATGCCTACCGCACGCTCGGCAAGCACCTCACCAAAGCGCGCATCACGGCCTCCGGCGGCGTGGGCGGCTACCCGGATCTCTTACGGATCAAGGAGCTGGCGGCCTACCGCGTGGACTCGGTCATCGTCGGCAAAGCGCTCTACGAGAACGCCTTCCCCTGCCAGCAGTTCTGGTGCTGGAACGAGAAGGATTGCGTGGACCTCGACCAATTCTCCACCGCCGCGCTCCGCCCCACCCGTGCCCTCGACGCCGACTGCTGATCCGCCAAGAGGCGAGCTTGAGCGTAACGTGATCATTAGCCACCGGCACCGCTTCATCTTCGTTCACTGCCGTAAGACGGGCGGCAGCGCGTTGAAAGCGTACTTGAACCGTTTTCTCGGCGCGGGCGATGTTCAGATTGGCGCTTGGCCTGCTTCCATCGCAGCGGGCGGGCGGCCTACCGCGCGGTTCGCCGAAGATGTCGCTATGGGTCTGTGGCAACGCCCTCAGCGGATTGCCGGCCTGCTGAAAGCCGCCCGGCCGACGAAGGGCGCCAAGCGCCGCTTCTTTGTCGTACTGAACAGCATCCACAAGACGCGCTACCCTTTCGGAAACCCCGCCCATCCCACCGCAGCCGAAGCCGAAGCGTTCGCCCCCCAAGCGTGGCGCGACTATGCAAAGTTCTGCGTGGTGCGCAACCCTTACGAAAAAGCTGTCAGCGACTACGTTTACGCGCAGTCTTCTGGCATCGAGATCAGCTTCCTTGCCTTCCTACGCGACGTAGCCGATCCGGCGCGGCCAGACGCGCTCGTCCTCGCCAGCCCGACGAACTGGCCGATGTACACGATAGACGACGAGGTGGCGGTGGATCACGTCTGCCGATACGAGACGCTGGGTCAAGACCTCGCGCGCGTCCTCGGCGGATTGGGCCTTCCGTTCGATGCCTCTGAAATGCCCGTGGTCAAGAAGTTCAAAGAGTACGACTATGGTGACTACTACGGCAGCGAAGAGAAGCGTTTGGTAAAGCTTATTTACGAGAAGGAACTGCGCCACTTCGGCTACTCTTTTTAATTCCGCCCCCCCCACACCCAAACCATGCCCTTAGCCAAACGCGTGATCCCCTGCCTCGACGTGGACGCCGGGCGCGTCGTCAAGGGCGTGAACTTCGTGGATATCGTGGATGCGGGCGACCCCGTAGAACAAGCCCGCTTCTACGACCGCGCCGGGGCCGACGAACTCGTCTTCCTCGACATCACGGCCACGCATGAGAAACGCGGCATCATGCACGAGGTCGTCCGCCGCACGGCCGATGAAGTGTTTATCCCGCTCACCGTGGGCGGCGGCCTGCGCACGCTTGAGGACATGCGCGCCATGCTCCACGCCGGCGCCGACAAGGTCTCCCTCAACTCCGCCGCCGTGAAAGACCCCGGCCTCATCACCCAAGGGGCCGAGGCGTTCGGGGCGCAGTGCATCGTCGTCGCCATAGATGCCAAGCGCGTGGGCGAAGGGCCGGAGCCGAGGTGGGAAGTGTTCACGAGCGGCGGGCGCACGGCCACGGGCCTGGACGCCATCGCCTGGGCCGAGGAGGCCGAAAAACGGGGCGCCGGCGAGATCCTCCTCACCTCGATGGACCGCGACGGCACCAAGGACGGCTACGACCTCGAGCTGCTGCGCGCCGCCAGTGAGCGCGTCTCCATCCCCGTGATCGCCTCCGGCGGGGCCGGCACGCTCGACCACCTGCGCGCCGGCCTCGAAGAGGGCCGCGCCGACGCCGTCCTGGCCGCCTCCATCTTCCACTTCCGCACCTTCAGCGTGCAGCAGGTCAAGAAATCCTTGGCAGAGGCCGGCCTGCCCATCCGCCTCCCCGAAAAAGACGCCCGCCCCGCCGATGCCTGACTCTTTTCCCTCGGGTGAGCAAGACGCCTCGGCGGCGGCGCGGCTGCTGCGCGGGGCCGCCGTGCTCACGGGCGTCGTCGGAGTGGGGGTCGCGGCGTGGCTCGCGGATAAGGCCGTGCGCTATCCCGAAATCCGCGCGGCGCAGTTCGAGGCTTCGGCGCCGCTGTGGATTCCGTTCCTTCTTTTCGTCCTCGCCTGCACGGGGCTGATGGCGTACGTCTTCGTGCGGGCGGCGCGGCGCGTCGAGGGCGGCGAGGACCTCTTCGCGCAGCGCCACCGCCGCCGCCCCTCTGAGAACGCCTCCGGAGAGGAGGCCGGACCGGAAGAGCGCACGCCAGAGGACGCCCGCTCGAACGGGTCATCGGCGTAACGCCTCCTTCTCCAGGAGCGCTGCCACGAACGCGCGCGCGGCGGCGTAGACGCCCGGCGCCTCGCTCGCGCGCGGGCCGGCCACGTTGAGCACGCGGATCTCTTCTTCTTCGAGCCACGCCTGCACAGCCTGCGCATCCGGCGCAGAGCGGAGATTTGCGTGCCAGAGCGGACGCCCGCAGCGCTGCGCCTCCTGCACGGTAAGCGCCGTGCCGCCCATCAGCGGGCCGAACGAGAGGATCAGCGTGGCGTCCGAGTCGCGCACGTTCCAAGAGGTGCGCTCAGCGTAAACGCGCGAGGGCGTCTCGCGCAACGGATACCGTTTGGGGATGGGGCCGTCCTCGGCGCGGCGCCCACGCGGGCACCATCCGCCGATGGGCACGCCCGCCGCCATCGCGGCGTCGAGCGCGGCGCGGTCCACGCCCGTCTGCCCGCCGGAGATGAGCTTTTCGACGGGCATCTTCCCGGCGGGGCGCGCTACTTTTCGGCGAGGGCGTGGCAGGCGTCGTGCACGGCTTGGCAGGCGGCGCGGGCGTCGGTGAGCGGGTCGTCGTTGAAGCCGCCGAGCGCGTCGGCCGTGGCGGCGGTGACCTCGGCGGTGAGGCGGGCGAGGGGGCGGTGGTGGCGCGAGCCGCGCGAGAGGAAGTTCGCCAGGGCGAGACAGATGTCGGCGGCGTCGTGGAGGTGCTGCAAGAGGTGCGGCTCGGCGAGGTCGCCGCCCTTGTTGGCGCCGTACGCGGTGGCGAGGCGGCAGGCGGCGTACGCCTCCACGCAGTGGTCGATAAGCTGGCGGGCCTTTGTTTGGGCGGGGTGTCCTACGTCGCTGCTCATGGATTGGCGGGGCGGGTGGAAGAAAACGTAAACGGCGCGGCGTAGCCTACGCGCGGGGGGCGCGTGGAAGATCCGCTTCCGTCGAGGATGGAAAGGATGGAAGCATGAGCGGACGGAAGTCCTCTACGAAGTCATCCCTGCGGGAATCCGTCCTGGCGCCGGGGCACTCGGTGCAAAGGTCGCCATCTCGCCTTAGGCGTCTGATCCATCGAACTCTGCCGAGGGAGGCCAAACCGGGGCGCGGGCTTGATGCATCAAGCCCCTACGCGGAATCGAGCGGCGGCGCAGGCCTTCGATGCCGGCGTCTTCGCACCGAAAGCAACAGGCACGTCCTTTGCCCCGTACCGTGCGCACCTGACGTCTCCTCCCGCCTTGCGCTTGCACGCCATGTCTTTCCTGATCTGCCGGTTTTTTTCCTTCTTTCAGAAAACGTTTTTTCAGACGGCGCTCTTGCTCGCCGTCGTGGCCGCGCTGGCGGGGCCGCGCCTGGCCGCCGCGCAGGAAGCTTCGGAAGAGGCCGAGGCGCTCCTCGACCGGCTCCAGGCGCGCTACGAGGCCGCCGAGGCCGTCCGCGCCGAGATCACGCAGACGAAGCGCTCGCCCTTCGCCGAGGCGCCGCAGTCGCTCTCCGGCACGCTGCTGCTCTCCGGCAAGCGCTACCGCATCGAGACGCCGCAGCAAACCGTCGTCACCGACGGCGAGACCGTGTGGATCTACAACCCGGGCGAGGAGCAGGTGCTCGTCAACGATTACGTGGAGGACGAGGCGACGCTGGCGCCGCAGGACCTCTTCACCGGCTACCGCGAGCGCTTCCGCGTAGAAGGGATGCGCACCGAGACGCTGGGCGGCCAAGCCTATCACGTCCTGCGCCTCACGCCCGCTCAGGAAGGGGCGCCGCTGCGCGAGGTCACGCTCTGGCTCCGGCCGTCCGACGGCCTCCCCGCGCGCGTCGAAACGCTCGACGCCAATGGCGCGCGGACGACGTTCCGCCTCGACGCGCTCTCGTTCGATCCGCCCCTCGCGCCCGATGCGTTCGTCCTCGACCCGCCCGCCGGCGCCGAGGTGGTTGACCTGCGCGACGAAACCTGAGGCGCCGCATCGGATTCAGAAGCCGGACCGCTTCTCCGCTCATCTTCCCCCTGCCGTGCGTGTCGCCCCGTGTCCGTAAGACGCTTGCGCAGGTGGGCAGCTTCGTGCTGGCGGGCGCGCTCTTGTACCTGGCGTTGCGCGGGGTGGACCTCGGCACGGTAGCGGAGGCGCTCCGCCAGGCCGACTACCGCTGGCTCGCGCCGCTCGTCGTCGTCGTCGTAACGGCGCACCTCTTGCGCGCGTGGCGCTGGCAGATCCTTCTCAGAGCGCTGCCGGGCGGGCCGGAGGGCACGCGGCGCGCGTCGCTCAAGGTGGCGTTCTACTCCGTGATGATCGGGTACATGGTCAACTACGCTGCGCCGCGCTTGGGCGAGGTGGCGCGCACGGCGAACCTCTCCGCGCGGGCGCGGCTGCCTTTCGGCGGCGTCTTCGGCACGGTGGTCGTGGAGCGCGTCTTGGACGTGGCCGTGCTGGCGGCGGCGCTCCTGAGCGTGCCCTTCTTCTTGGCCGGGCGGATGGCGGTCTTGGACGAGCTGTTCCTGACGCCGGCGCGCGCGCGCCTCGGCGCGCTGCCCATCGGGCTGATGGCAGCGCTGGGCGTGGGCGTGGCCGCTCTCGTGGCCGCCATTTGGTACGCCGCCGCGCGCCACAGGCGGACGGCGGCGTTTTGGCAGACGCGCGTGCGGCCGGCGCTTTCCTCGTTCAAAGACGGGGTGCTCACGCTCCTGCGCGCGCGGCGGCGCGGGGCGCTCCTCCTGAGCACGCTGGCGATGTGGGCGTGCTACCTCTTCATGGCCTACCTGCCGCTCGTGATGCTGGGCATGACCGGCGCCTACGGCCTCGGCTTGGCCGAGGCGTGGTGCCTCATGGCGCTCGGCGCGCTCGGCGTCGTGGTGCCCTCGCCCGGCGGGACGGGGTCGTACCACTACATCACCATACAGGCGCTCGTCTATCTCTTCGGCGTGCCGGAGGCGCCGGCGGCCACGTACGCCGTCCTTGCGCACGGGGCGCAGCTGGTGCTGTACGTCACCGGGGGCGCGCTCGTGCTTCTTCTGCAGGGCACGGGGCTGTCCGCTCTTCTGCGCCGGCCCGCCGCCGCGCCCTCGGCGGACGCCTCGCAGCGCGACGTTTAGGCCGTGTGCGGCGCAGTCCGTTGCACGCTCGGCAACGGCTCATCCGGGGGTGGCTACGGCTCACCACAAGGCTGTTACGGCTGAGCGCGTTTAACCTCCCTCCCTCTGACGCATCCCTTACTCTTAACGTGCGCTTCACGGGAAAACTCGCCGCCGAAGCCTTTTCCGTCCCCGCCGCAACATCGCCTAAGAGGTGCGCTCATGGAGATGATCTCCCCAAACGGCAATCCGCTTAAAGGACTCATCAGCAACGAGGTCTACGAGAAGCTTAGCGCGCGCAACCTGCTCCACGACAAGGCCGTGCGCGACTACACGCTGCGCCGGCGCTTCCGCCAGATGCGCGAGGCCGACATCCCCGCCGCCGAGGCCATCGAGCGCCTGCGCGAGGAGCACGCCTACCTGCAGTTCGACACCATCCGCAAGATCGTCTACCGCGTGAGCGGATAAGCTCTTCGTTTCCGGCCCCTTCCGTCAGGCTTGTCACGCGCATTGGACGCCCGAGCTAGGGCGGATTGTCCTTTGCCTCACCGAGCGGCACGCTTGAAAGGCGCTGCCGCGCTCATCGACGGGCGGCCTCCGTCTGCTCACCTTCGTCGAGCGCCATGCGGATGACGTCTTCTAAGTCGCCGCTCTCGTAGGCCGGGACGGCGCCGGAGCGCGTGGCGACGTACGCGCCGAGCCGGTTCGCCCCTTCGAGCAGCTCCGCGCCGGCGCGCCCGGCCAAGAGGCCCGAGAGCATGGCGGCTAAAAATGCGTCGCCGGCGCCCACCGTGTCCTTGACTTTGACGCGGTACCCGGCGTGCTCCCACCACCGCCCGCCTTCCCAAAGCGCGCTCCCCTCGGCCCCGCGCGTGACGCAGACGGCGCGGCACCCAAAGCGCTCGGCCAGCGCCTCGGCCGCCGCGCGCATGGCGCCGGGCAGATCGAACCAGCCCTTCATCTGGCCGAGTTCGTCGTCGTTGAGCTTCACCACGTCGGCGAGGCCGAGCGACGCTACAACGACGCCCTCGTCATCGTAGGGCGGACGCAGGTTCACGTCGAAGACCTTAAGCGCACTGCCGCCCGAGCAGAGGTCGCGCACGGCCCGCCGCGACGCCGGGGAGCGCTGCGCGAGGCTGCCGAAGACGACGGCCGCTGCGGCGGCGGCGCGCTCCGAAAGCTCTTCGGTGAGGGCCAGGGCGTCCCACGCCACGGGCCGGACGATGTCGTAGGCGGGCGTGCCTTCGGCGTCGAGCGTGACGGTGACGAAGCCGGTCTCGAGCGCGTCGTCGGTCTGCACCAGGTCCGTCGTCATGCCGCGCGCTTCGAGGCGCCGCCGGGCCTCGCGGCCGAGGCGGCCCGTGCCCACGCGGCTGACCATGACGGCCCGTTCGCCGAGCGCGTGTAGGTGGCGGGCTACGTTGAGCGGGGCGCCGCCCAGGAAGAGGCCTTCCGGGAGCGCGTCCCACAGCACCTCGCCCACGCACAAGATCTCGTTGCTCATGTGGATGCGGCGTCTGGTTCTAAAACGTAAGTGGCGCGCGCGCTTTGCCAAACGCTTTCAGTGCGGCGCTAAGCCCGCACGCGCGCCGCCGCGAGGAGCAAGACGCCGGCCGCGACGGAGGCGTTGAGCGACTCGGCCGGCCCGCGCATCGGGATGGCGATGAGGTGGTCGCACGCAGCGGCCACCTCCGGGCGCAACCCCCGCCCCTCGCTCCCGATGACGAGCGCCACGGGCCGGTCCCAGTCCGCCTCCCACACTGACGTGTCGCCGCTGCCGTCCGCCCCGAAGACCCAGTAGCTCCGCTCCTTGAGCTGCTGAAGCGCCGCCGGCAGATCGTCCACGCGGGCGATGGGGATGCGCAGCGCCGTCCCCGCGCTCGCCTTCATCGCCACGGCGCTCAGCGGGGCCATGTGGCCTTTGGGCACGACCACGCCGTCGGCGCCGGCGGCCACGGCGCTGCGCAGGATCGCGCCGAAGTTGTGCGGGTCCGTCACCCGGTCGATGGCCAGGAGGAGCGGCTTCTTGGCCTGGACGGCGTCCCACGTCCCAGCAATCTCGGCGAGCATCTCTTCCAGGACGCGGTACGCCACGGGCGCGGCGAAGGCCACGGCGCCCTGGTGGTTCGCCCCGCGCGCCTCCTGCCTGAGCCTCCCTTCCGGCACGTACTGCACGGGCACGCCCGCAGCCTGGGCCGCCTGCCGGATCGCGCCGATCTCGCCGCCGCCCGCCCCCTTTTTGAGCATCACCTTCTCCACGCGCGCGGCCTCGCGCTCCAGGGCTTCGAGCACCGGCTTGCGCCCGGCGATGAGCGTGGCTTGTTTCGGATCGGGCATCGTTTGAGTGTGGGCGTGTGGGGAGGGGGCGAGGCGTGTGGGAGGAGGCGCGAGATCGAGCCTGCTCCCACACGCCCACCCGCCCATACGCAGTCAGGTGGAGGCCGCGCGCTGTGCAGGGCGCGCCGCCGTCTTGTCCACGCGCTTCCACGTGAAGAAGAGGCCGGCCACGCCAGTGAGGAAGATAAGGACGGCGATCACCTCGGCCTGCGTGACGACGAAGCCGAAAAGCTCGTAGTCCGGGTTGATGCGGATTTTCTCGATGAAGAAGCGCTCGATGCCGTTGAAGACGAGGTAGAGCGAGAAGAGCCAGCCCGCCTTAAAGGGATGCTTCCTGAACGCCCACAGGATGCCGCAAATGGCGGCGGCGGCGAAGAACTCGTAGAGCATTGTCGGATAGACGCCGTCGGCGGCGGCGGAGCAGACGTCGCCGTGGCGCTCGTTGAAGGCGATGACGTTGTCGGTGACGATGCTGCTGGAGAAGTCCTCGCTCCAGAGCCAGGCCGGGAGCCAGTCGGGCTTCTCGGCCAGGTCGGAGCACACGCCCCAGTCGCCATCGCCGGCGAGGTAGCAGCCGATGCGGCCGATGCCGTAGGCCAGGATCAGGCCCGGCGCCAAGGCGTCGGCGAAGTCCCACACGTTGAGGCCTTTTTTGCGGACGTACCACGCCAGCACGGCGGCGGCCAGGAGCAGCCCGCCGTAAAACGTCAGCCCCCCGCTCCCGAAGGTGACGCCCACCGGGTCGAGCGCGAACTGATCCATGTTCTCCAGGATGAAAAAGAGGCGCGAGCCGGCGATGCCCGCGATCACGGCCAGCGTCGCAATGGTGCCCATGAGGATCGAGGGCGAGGCCGGGCGCGTGCGCGTGCGCCCGTTCTCCTCCGTCTTGACCGGCACGCCTGGCACGCGGCCCTCGCGGTACATCCGGTCCAGCTCTCGCGCGGTCATCCACGCCGCCGTGAGGACGGCCACGACGAGCATGGCGCCAAAGGAGTACACCGACAGCGCCTCGACGCCGCCGGGGCTGAACGGGATCGGGATTTCAACGAGGCGCGGGTACATGGCGCGGGCGGAGGTGTGGTAGTCTTGAGACTGGTTAGCAGGCCGAAAAGACGCCCCTCCTGTCCGGGAGGGGAACTCGTTCGCCAAGGGTTTCGCCGGTTAAACAGGCGAGCGCACGGCGTCCTCGTCGCGCAGGAAGGCGAGGAGTCCGTCGAAGGGCACCTCGACCTGCTCACCCGTCTTCATCTCTTTAGCCTGCGCGCGGCCGGCCGATAGCTCGTCCTCGCCGATGATGAAGGTGTAGCACGCGTTCTGCCGGTTGGCCTCCTTCATCTGCGCCTTGAGTGAGCGGCCCTTGAGGTCGGAGGCTGCGTGGACGCCGGCCAGCCGTAGCTCCTGGACTTTTCCAAAAACCCACCGCTCGGCCCGCTCGCCGATGGCGGCGAAAAAGACGGCCGGCTCCGGCGCGGCGGGGAGCGCGTGGCCGGCGGCGTCCAAGGCCAGGAACAGCCGCTCGATACCGGCGGCGAAGCCCACGGCGGGCACGGGCTGGCCGCTGCCGAGCGTCTCGGCCAGGAGGTCGTAGCGCCCGCCGCCGGCCAGGGCGCTCTGCGCGCCGAGGCTCTCGCTTTCCAGCTCAAACGCCGTGCGCGTGTAGTAGTCCAGGCCGCGCACGAGCGCTGGGTCCTCCTCATAGGCGATGCCGAGGTCGGCCAGCCAGCCCTTTACGGCGTCGTAGTGCGCGCGGCTCTCGTCGCCCACGAAGTCGAGGAGCGCGGGCGCGTCTTCGAGCAGCTTCTGCTCGTGCTCGATCTTGGTGTCGAGGATGCGGAGCGGATTCTTCTCCAAGCGGCGGCGGCTCGTCTCGGAGAGGTCGTCGGAGAAAGGCGCGAGGTAGTCTTGGAGCGCGTCGCGGTAGCGGGCACGGCTTTGGGGATCGCCCAGCGTGTTGATGCGCAGGCGCATCTCTTGGAGATCAAAGGCGCGGTAAACGGCCAGCATGAGCGCGATGCACTCGGCGTCGGCGCGGGCGTCCGAGGCGCCCAGGAGTTCGCAGCCGAACTGGTGGAACTGCCGGTAGCGCCCTTTCTGCGGGCGCTCGGCGCGGAAGCACGGGCCGATGTAGAAGAGCTTCTGCACGCCGCCGCGCTGGTCGAGGTGGTGCTGCAAGAAGGCGCGCATCACCGGCGCCGTGATCTCGGGGCGGAGGACGTACTCCGTCTCACCGCGGGTGAAGGCGAACATCTCTTTCTGGACGATGTCCGTCGCCTGCCCGACGCCGCGCGCGACGAGCGCCGCCGGCTCGAAGACGGGCGTGCGGATCTCTTCGAGGTTGAAGCAGCGCATCACCTGGCGGATCTTGTGCTCAACGTAGCGCCACGCCGCGCTCGCGGCCACGGGCGTCCCGCCCTGGTCCGAGGCGTCGGGCAGGACGTCGAAGGTGCCCTTGATGTTCTGGAAGGTGCTGCTCACGGTTGGGGGTGGCGCTGAGCGTTGGGACGTGTGAACGTGCTACTGCGCGGCGATGCGCGTCTCGCCTTCCTCGAAAAGGGCGATGATCTCGTCGGGGCTTTCGGCCTGGAGAAGCCGCTCGCGGAAGGCCTCGCGGTTCATCAGGCGGGAGACGCGGCTCAGGATCTTGATGTGCTCGCTCTTGGCCGCCTCGGTGCCGACGAGGAGGAAGACGAGGCGCACCGGCGCGTCGTCGATGGCGCCGAAATCGACCGGCGCGCGCGTGATGGCGAAGGCGGCCACGGTGCGCCGCGCCGCCGAGGTCTTCGCGTGCGGCAGGCCGAGGCCTTTGCCCACGCCCGTGGACATCGTCGCCTCGCGCGCCCAGACGGCCTCGCGCACGGCTTCGAGATCCTCGACGGCCGGGTGCCCACGCAGGACATCTACCATCGCGTCAATCACCTCTTCCTTCGTCGCCCCCGGCAGCCCGATGCGCACGGTGGCCGGCTGCAGGAGGTCGTGGAGGGCGGTCGTCGTTGTCGTGGGCATAGAAGCGGCAAGCAAGCCCGGAAGAGGGTAGCGAGGTCGGCATGAGCCGTCCTTGTTAGCGAGGGAAAACGTGGGAGCCTGTGCGCTTGTTCGCTTCACCGACGAGGGCGCGCTTGGGTCCATGGCTTTTTAATACTCCAAGGGCTTAATACTCCAAGGGCGCTTCCCCCTCCACCCCGCGCAGGCGCCGGAGCACGTGCTGCATGTCCTCCGGCGGCGGCGCCTCGAAGCGCACCGCCTCGCCCGTGGCCGGGTGCGCGAAGCCGAGCGTCTGCGCGTGGAGCGCCTGGCGCGGCATCTCTTCAAACAGGTTGGCGAAAAAGGCGCGGCGGCTTTTCGTACTCGGCCCGCTCTGGACCCGTTGCCCGCCGTACTGCGGGTCGCCCAGCACCGGATGGCCGATGTGGCGGGCGTGCACGCGGATCTGGTGCGTGCGGCCCGTCTCCAGCCGGAACGCCAAGAGCGCCGTGTGCGCAAAGGCCTCAGCCGTCTCGTAGTGCGTCGTGGCGGATTTGCCTTTGTCTTCCGGCACGACGGCCATCTTCTTACGGTCGCGCGCGTCACGCCCGATGGCGCCTTGGATCATGCCCTTTGGCGGCTGCGGCACGCCCCAGACGAGGGCGAGGTAGCGCCGCCGCGTCGTGTGCGCGGCAAACTGCGCGGCCAGCTTCCGGTGCGCGGCGTCCGTTTTGGCCACGACCAAAAGGCCCGAGGTGTCCTTGTCGAGGCGGTGCACGATGCCCGGCCGTACGGCGGGGTCGCCCTCGCGTGCCGGCACGGCGTTCATCGTCGAGAGGCCGACGGCGTCGTCGTCCAGGTCGTCCTCGTCGTCCAGGTCCTCGACCTCGATGGCCTCGCTCTGGACGTGGTGGAGGAGCGCGTTGACGAGCGTGCCGGAGCGGTGCCCGTAGGCCGGATGCACCACCATCCCCGCCGGCTTGTTCACCACGATCAGGTGGTCGTCCTCGTAAGCAATGTCGAGCGGGATGGCCTCCGGCTCCGCGCCGATGGGCGGCGGCTTCACGAGGCGCACGACGATCTCGTCGCCCGGCTCGACGGGGTACGACTTCTTCTCCGGCTTCCCGTTGACCGTTGCCGTGCCGGCCCGGATGCTCTTCTGCACCTTTGTGCGCGAGGCAGCCACGCGCTCGGCGATGTAGGCGTCCAGGCGGTCGCCGCCGTCATAATCAGGCGGCACGCGGATCGTGACGGGGTCGCCGGTGCGGAGGGCGTCGGTCATGCGTCAACGCTGGCGCTCAGGGTGGTTGCAGTCAAGGTGCCACTTCAGCGGATTCTCGGCGATGTAGCGGCGGAGGGCCTGCCGCTCGCGCGCGCTGCGCACCACGCGGTCGTGAAAGCGCGCTTGCCAGGCAAAACTCGCAAGGCCGCTGCGCCGGATGCTTTTGGTGCAGGCAGATTTGATCCGCCCCACCATGGCGCCCAGCGAATGCGGTTTCAGCCTTTGCTCCGGTGGTGTAGAGACGTCACGGCGTGGCGTCTCTACGGTGGCAGGCGTGCCGACAGCAGGCGTTTCCGATGTGATGCCGATCAAGCCCGTGCACGTGATTCGGCATCACGATCCAGGCATCCAGGCAGACGTAAGGGCGCACCTGCGGCGTGCGCTGCCATTCTTCGGCCACGGTGCACCCCGCCTCCGACAACCCCATCACCCCGCCACGCACCTCCCCGAAGAAGCAAGCGCGCCCTTTCGTGCATATCGTTACAAAGTACCAGCCCGGCGCGGCGTAGTCGTGCCTCGGCCAACGTGCCGTCTCGATGCGGTAGGTGTCTTTGAAGCGCCCTCGGTCCATCACACGCGGTAGAACTGCTTCCCGGCCATCTGCCGGACAAGGCCCTTGAACTCCAGGCTCAGGAGGTAGACGAGCGCGTCGGAGGCGTCGAGGTCCGTCTTTTCGCAGAGGGCGTCGATGTGGATGGGTTCGGCCTCGAGGGCGTCGTAGAGGCGCTCTTCGACGGGGTTGAGGTCGGGCGGCGGGGCGGCCTCGGCGGGCGCCGGCGTGGAGGTGTTTTCTACGCCGAGTTCTTCGAGAATATCGTCGGCGCTGAGGACGAGCTTGGCGTGGCTGCGCTGGATGAGGTGGCTCGTGCCGGTGCCGGCGGCGCTGTGCACGGGGCTGGGCACGGCAAAGACCTCGCGGTTCTGCTCTGTCGCCAGGCGCGCAGTGATGAGCGCGCCGCCCGTCTCGTGCGCTTCGACGACGAGCGTGCCGAGCGTCATCCCGCTGATGATGCGGTTGCGGCGCGGGAAGTTGGGCGCGTCGGGCGCGGCGCCAAGCGCGTACTCGCTGATCACCGCGCCCTGCCCTTGGATGATCTCGTGCGCCATCCGCGTGTGACGGGCCGGGTAGATGCGGTCCACGCCCGAGCCTAAGACGGCTACCGTGCGCCCACCCGCTTCGAGCGCGGCCGCGTGCGCCGCCGCGTCGATCCCGTACGCCAGCCCGCTCACGATGGTGAAGCCCCGCCCGGCCAGCTCCGCGCTAAAGCGGCGCGCCTGCTGCCGCCCGTACTCGGTGCACCGGCGCGTCCCCACGATGGCGACGGCGCGCTCGTCCTTGGGCTGGAGGTCGCCGCGCATCCACAAAAAGGCGGGCGGGTCGTAGATCTGCCGGAGGAGGCGCGGGAAGCGCTCGTCCCACGCGGCCACGAGCGTGGCGCCCACCTGCGCGGCGCGGCGAAGCTGCTCCTCGACGGCGGCGTGGTCGTCAAACGCGCGGATGGCCTGTGCCGTCTGCGGCCCCACGCCGTCGGTCTCGGCCAGGGCGGCGGGCGCGGCGTGCATCACCGCCTCCGCCGTCCCGAAGCGCGCCAAGAGGCTGCGGATGCGTCCCGGCCCCACGCCCGGCACGAGCGAGAGGGCCACGAGCGCCTGCTGCTCGGCCGGCTCGTCTGACGGCGCCGAAGCGTCGAAGCGGCTGGAATCGAACAAGCTCATTGGCCCACCTCGGCGCGGCGCGCGCGCGTCCCGGCCACGTGCTCGAAGAGGCGGCGCCTGAGTTTTTCCAGGCTCATCTGCGCCACGGCGCTGATCGGCAGAAGCTCCACGCCTTCGTCGAACTCGTCTTTGACGATTTCGGGCAAGAGGCTGCGTTCTTCCTCAGGCAAAAGATCAATCTTCGAGATGGCAACGAGGCGCGGCTTGTCGAGGAGTTCGGGCTTGTAGGCTTCGAGTTCGCCCAGGAGCGTCCGGTACTCGCCGGCGAGGTCTTTGGCCGTGATGGGGATGAGGAAGAGCAGCACGGCGTTGCGCTCGATGTGGCGCAGAAAGCGCAGGCCGAGGCCCTTGCCCTCGCTCGCGCCCTCGATGATGCCCGGCAGATCGGCCATCACGAACGACTCGTTCTCGCCCACGTACACCATGCCGAGGCTCGGCTCGAGCGTGGTGAAGGGGTAATCCGCCCTTTTCGGCTCGGCGGCGGAGAGCGCGGCGATGAGCGTAGATTTCCCCGCGTTCGGGAAGCCGACGAGGCCGACGTCGGCCAGGAGCTTGAGTTCGAGGGCGATCTCTTTCTCCTCGCCCTTCTCGCCGGGCTGCGCCTTGCGCGGGGCGCGGTTCGTGGAGGATTTGAAAAAGGCGTTCCCCTTCCCGCCGCGCCCGCCTTCTACGAGCAGGAACCGGTCACCCGGCTCGACGACCTCGCCCAGCGTCTCGCCCGTCTGCACGTCTTTGGCGACGGTGCCGGGCGGGACGCGCAGCACGACGTCCTCGCCGGACTTCCCCTGCTTGTTCTGTGAGGCGCCGGGACTGCCGTTCTCGGCGAAGTGGCGCGGGTTGTAGCGGAAGTCCATGAGCGTGTAGAGGTGCTCGTCGGCCAGGAGGTAGACGGAGCCGCCCGCGCCGCCGTCGCCGCCGTTGGGTCCGCCGCGCGCCTCGTACTTCTCGCGCCGGAAGCTCACCGCCCCGGCGCCCCCCTTCCCGCTTTTGACGCGGACCTTGACGTAGTCTACGAATTTCATCGGTTCACCCCTGCTGCTTGTGCGGCGGGCGCCGGGTTTGTCTCTTCCATCCGCGCTTCGAGCTTCATTTGCAGGCTGTCAGCTTTCCGCTGCATGTTCTTCATCATGGACGCGATGCTGCGCAGGGCGTTCGGGTACCACTGGTACGGAGCCTTGAGCTGCTTCGCCCCTGCTTCGTAGAAGGTTGCGGTCCCCTCACCAGATCGCGGCAGAATAAGCGCATCGCTCAGCGCGCGGTACTCTTCTGAGGTGCGAACGGCGTAGTCGAGCGAACCGTAAAAGTCGTCCACTTCCCGAATGAAAGCAACGTCAAGCGCATCCAACCCGCCCGATTGCAGCATGGCCTCCCACGTCCTGGTGTCGAGGCCGCGCGAGGAGTACAAGAGCGGCTCGGGCATGGGCCGCTCGCCCGCCTCGTAAGCCTCCAGGAACGGCCCTGTAAACACGGTGTCTACGGCGGGGAGTTGCCGCTTTATGTCCGTGTTCACCTCGGAGATCTCCTCGTGCAGCGCTTGGTAGATCTGCTGCCGGCGCTCTTCGGTGCGCTGCTCGGCGCGGTAGCCGTCAAGCCAGAACGCGGCGTAGACGCCCACGAAGACGACCACTGCCTCGGCGGCGAGCCACGCCGCGCGGCTCCAGAACGATTCCCTCCCCCGCCGTCGCATTGGTTTTGCTGCTTCTCGGATGAATGGCGCGCTTTCGCCCTAACATACAAAGCGCTGCGCCCGTTTTCACTGCCGCTTGGCCGCGCCTCGGTTGAAGCGCCTCTGCTGGCCCCGTAGGTTGGCCCCTCGTACTCCTCTCCTCCTTCCGCTCTCCCATGAAAGATTTGATCGTGTATACTGACGGGGCTTGCTCTGGAAATCCGGGTCCCGGCGGATGGGCCGCCGTCCTCTACGCCGAGACTGGCAAGGAAATCCTGCAAGGCCGCCACCCCGAGACGACGAACAACCGCATGGAGATGACGGCCGCTCTCAAGGCGCTCGAAGCGCTCAATAAGCCGACGCATGTGAAGCTCCACACGGACAGCGCCTACCTCGCCAACGCCTTTAACCAGAACTGGATCAAGAACTGGAAGAAGAACGGCTGGAAGAACTCGTCCAAGAAGCCCGTCGCCAACAAAGACCTCTGGGAAGCGCTCATCGCCGCCGCCGCCAAGCACGAGGTCGAGTGGATCAAGGTGAAAGGCCACGCCGACGACCCGCTCAACATTGAGGTGGACGGCCTCGCCGTCGCCGCCATGCAGCGCGGGTAGGGAGAGTGAGAGAAAGGGTGAATGGATGAAAGGGCGCGTGCGAGCGGAAGTCGTCTGCTACCAATCTCCCTCTCCCCCACTCGCCCCCTCTCCCTTTCCTACGAAGCCGCGTCCGCCAAGGGCGTTGGTGAAGGCAGCGCGGAACGCCTCCGCCTCCGAGCGCCGCACCCCGACGACCCATTCCGTCTCAGCGGAGTAGCGCTCCTCCCGTACCTCGGCGTCGAACTGTTCGATGAGGCGCCGCACCGGGGCCGTGTCGTCGTAGGCGAACCGGAGGCAGAGCGGCGTGCGGAGCGTGCGCACCTCGACGCGGGCGGCGGCGAGAGCTTCCCCCGCTGCGTCGCCGTAGGCGCGGGCGAGGCCGCCGGTGCCGAGCTTCGTCCCGCCGTAGTAGCGCGTGACGACGACGAGCGCGTTCGTGAGGCCGAGGCCGTCTATTTGCCGGAGGATGGGCGCGCCGGCGGTGCCGCTCGGCTCGCCGTCGTCGTCGTAGCGGAAGCGGTCTTCGCCGAGGCCGAGGCGGTAGGCCCACGGGTGGTGCGTGGCCTTGTGCTCGCGCCGGCGGATTTTTTCTACTTCCTGCTCGGCCACGGCTTCGTCGTGCGCCGGCAACGCTTCGGCGAGGAAGCGGGAGCTTCTTCGCTTGACCTCGGCGGCGCTCCGGCCGGCCAGCGTGCGGTACGTGTCGCTGCTCATAGATCGAGGGGCCGGGCGCGTCGGCAAGGCAGGCGTGTAAAAAGGCCGCGCGGGCGGAAGGAACGGAGCGGCCCTTGCGTATGAAGACGGCCTCGGCCCGAAAAGTTCTCCTCTTGCTTTATGCCTTCGTTCGCTACCGCTCTCGTCTTTTTAGTGGCCGCTTTGGCGTGGCCCTTTGCTGTGCCGGACGGCAGCGACGACCCGCCTTCCGTAGCGGCGGCGTCGGCCAATGGCCGCATCGAGATTGACGGGCGGCTGAGCGAGACCGCCTGGCAGGAGGCCCCCGTCGCCTCGGGCTTCCGGCAGCTTGAGCCGGACGAGGGCGCCCCCGCCTCGCAGCGCACCGACGTGCGCGTGCTCTACGGCGAGACGGCCCTGTACGTCGGCGCCCGGATGCACGACACAGCGCCCGGGAAAATCCGCGCCACGCTCGGCCGGCGCGACGACGAGAACCAGGCCGACTGGTTCTACGTCTCTATCGACTCGTACTTCGACCGTAAGACGGCGTACACCTTTGCCGTGAACGCGGCCGGCGTGCAGCTTGACGGCCAGCGCGAGGGGCGCCGCCTCGACGAGTCCTGGGACGCCATCTGGTACTCGGCCGTGAGCGTAGACGAGGGCGGGTGGACGGCCGAGCTGCGCATCCCCTACGCCATGCTCCGCTTTACCGAGGCCGAGGCACAGACATGGGGCATCCAGTTCCGCCGCAAGATCCCGCGCCTGAGCGAGACGGACGAGTGGGCGCTCGTCCCGCGCACCGAGCGCTCAAGCGGCCTCGTGGCGCAGTACGGCCTCCTCACGGGTCTGCACGGCATCCACCCGCGGCGCAACGTGCAGGCTTCTCCCTACACCGTCTCGCGCCTCAGCACCGAGGAGGGCGCCAGCCCCGGCGAGCTAAGCGCCAGCACCGACTTCGACGCCGGCGCCGACCTCAAGGTGGGCCTCTCGTCAAGCATCACGCTCGACGCCACGATCAACCCGGACTTCGGCCAGGTCGAGGCGGACCCGGCCACGCTCAACCTCTCGGCCTTCGAGACGTTTTTCCAGGAGCGCCGGCCCTTTTTCGTCGAGGGCATCCAGATCTTCGAGTTCGGCCTCGGCGGCGGAAGCGAGCTTTTGTACACGCGCCGCATCGGAGGGGAGGCGCCCATCGTAGGCGCGGCGAAGCTTTCCGGGCGCACGGCCGATGGCCTTTCCTTCGGCGTGCTGAGCGCGGCCACGGGCGAGGACTTCCGCCCGGACCGCGCCTACGCCACGGCGCGCGCGACGCAGGAGATCGGCACGTACTCCACGGCGGGCGGCATCCTGACGGGCTTCCGCAGCCCCGGCGGCCGGCGCCAGAGCCTGGCCGCCGGGGCGGACTGGGACCTGCGCTTCCGCGAGAATGCGTACCGCCTCGGCGGCTTCGCCAGCGCCACGCACCGCCGCGGCGACGCACTCTCAGGTGATGCCGAGACCGGCTTCGCCGCCGAACTCGAGGCCGGCCGCATCCAGGGCGCGTGGACGTACGACGCCGGCGTGGAGCTTTTCGACGACCGCTTCGACCCGAACGACCTCGGCCGCCTGCGCCGCAACAACTACGTGCGCCTCTCGGGCAGCCTCGAGCACGAGGTCAACGGCGGGCGCCCCTTCGGCCCGTTCCAGCGCGCCGACGCCGGCCTCTACGCCGGCCAAAGCTGGTCCTACCGCGAGGGGCTGAGCCAGGGCCTGGGCTTTTTCTTCTCTTCCGACTTTATCACGCGCAACTTCCAGGAGATCGAGATCGACATCGATGCGGACTACCTCCTGGGCGGGTACGACCTCTACGAGACGCGCGGCCTCGGCCCGCGCCGGCAGGAGCGCCGCCTGGGGATGGGGCTGGAGTTCGAGACGGACAGCCGCCGCGCCTGGAGCCTCAACCCCGAGGCCGACCTCAGCTACCGCGCCGGCGGCGGCCTCGGCTACGGCCTCGAACTCGACGGCCGGTGGACGCTCGGCGCCCGGCTCACGCTCTCCGCCGGCGTCCGCTACGAGCGCGAGGACGACGTCACGGCCTGGGTCTCGAATGAGGCCTTCGCCCTGGCCTCCGACGGCGCCTGGCAAATCGGCGAGGAGAGCGCGCCGCCGGACAGGCTGGCCGAAGACGCCTACCGCTCCTTCGACGGCGCCGCCGATCTGACGGCGCTCCTGGCGCCTGTGACGGCCTACGACGACGCCGGGCGCTACTTCGTCCCCGTCTTCGGCGCGCGCGACACGCGCTCGCTCGAGGCCGACTTCCGCTCCGGCATCACCTTCACGCGCGGCCTCTCGCTCGAACTCTACGGGCAGCTCTTCGTGGCGCAGGGGCGCTACGGCCGCTTCCGCCTCCTCCAGGACCCCGAGACGCTCGCCCCCTTCGACGCCTTTCCTAAGCGGCGCGACTTCTCCCTTAGAAGCTTCCTCTCGAACGCCGTGCTGCGCTGGGAATTCCGCCCCGGCTCGGAGGTCTTCCTCGTGTGGTCGCAGACGCGACAGGAGGACCTCGCGCCGGCCCCCTTCGACCACGCCGCCGCCTCGCCCTTCGACGCCGCCACGACTGACGAGATCGCCGGCACGTTCGGCATCTTTCCGCAGAACGTGTTCCTCGTCAAGGTGAACTACACGTTTCTGCGGTAAGCGCGTAAAACCGTAGCCGCGCAGCGATCTACGGCGGAACCGTTACAACTCTCTGCCGGACCGAACAAGCGTGCGGCTCGGCGCTCTAACTCGGCGCGGTGCGTCCGCCTTCTACGAAGCGCCGCCGCCGCCTTCAACCCCAACTCGCCCTCAGCCCCCGCCTTCATCCTATGCCTGACGAGAACACCTCCCAAGCGGCCACGCCGAACCAGTACGCCATGCAGAACCCGCTGACGCAGTACCCGAAGCCGCCCTTCCCGCGCCAGCCGCAGGAGGCCCCCGGCTCCATCGAGGAGATGGACCCGCGCCCGGACCACGGCGAGGAGAGCTACCGCGGCTTCGGGCGGATGAAGGGGCGCAAGGCGCTCATCACCGGCGGCGACAGCGGCATCGGGCGCGCGGCGGCCATCGCTTACGCGCGCGAGGGCGCCGCCGTGGCCATCAACTACCTCGAAAGCGAGGAACAGGACGCGCAGTCGCTCGCCGACCTCATCGAGGGCGAGGGCGGCACCCTCGTCAAGCTGCCCGGCGACCTCACGGATGAGGCCTTCTGCAAGCAGCTCGTCGAGGACGCCGTAGAGGCGCTCGGCGGCCTCGACGTGCTCGTCATCAACGCCGGCAAGCAGACGTCGCAGGAAAGCATCGCCGACCTGACGACGGAGCAGTTCGACCAGACCTTCAAGACGAACGTGTACGCCATGTTCTGGCTCTCGAAGGCGGCGCTCCCGCATCTGCCCGCCGGCGCCTCCATCATCAACACGACCTCGATCCAGGGCTACAAGCCGTCGGAGAACCTCTTGGATTACGCCTCGACGAAGTACGCCATCATCGGCTTCACGAAGGGGCTGGCCAAGCAGGTGATCGAAAAAGGCATCCGCGTCAACGCCGTGGCGCCGGGGCCGTTTTGGACGCCGCTTCAGCCCTCGGGCGGGCAGCCGCAGGACAAGGTCGAGGAGTTCGGCTTGGCCTCGCCGTACGGGCGTCCGGGGCAGCCGGCGGAGATCGCCCCGGTGTACGTGTTCCTGGCTACGCAGGAGGCCGGCTACGTTACCGGCGAGGTCTTCGGCATCACGGGCGGCGACCCGGCCCCGTAGCTGCTCCAAAGAAAACTCTCCTTCTGAAAGCCGTAGAGACGTTCTGCTGGAACGTCTCTACCAGCGGTTGCAGCGCGCGCCCCTGTCACGACTGCGCCGGCCGAACGGCCGAAGACTCGCCGCCGCGCCAGAGGCCGCGCAGCCGCCGGAGCCACGCCGCATCTTTCACGCGCTCCTTCGCCCCGTCGGCGCTGATGTAGGCCACGGGGATGAGCACGAGCGTAATCAGCGTCGAGGCCGTCAGCCCGCCGATGACGACGCGAGCGAGGGCGGCCTGCAGGCTCGCGCCCGCGCCCCAGCCCAGCGCCAGCGGCAAAAGGCCGAGCACGGTCGTGAGCGTGGTCATGAGGATGGGCCGCAGACGCAGCCGCGCGGCCTCGATCACCGCATCGCGCACTCCCAGGCCCTGCTCGCGCCGCATGATGTTCACGTAGTCCACCAAGACGATGGCGTTGTTCACGACGATGCCGATGAGCATCACCAGCCCCATGATGCTCTGCACGTTGAGCGTCGTGCCGGTCAGGAGCAGCGTCGGGATCACGCCCACGAGCGCCAAGGGCACGCTCAGCATCACGACCAAGGGGTCGAGGAAGCGCTCGAACTGCCCCGCCATCACCATGTAGACCAGGGCGAGCGCCATCAGCACGGCGATCAGGAAGTCGCGCTGCGCCTCCTGCTGCTCCTGCACGGCCCCGCCGAAGACGATGGAAAAGCTCTCCGGGATGGGCATGTCGCCGATCTGCGCGCGGAGGCGGTCCACGGCGTCGCCCAGTGGCACGCCCTCGGCCAGGTTGGCGGTGATGTAGGTCACGCGCTGCCCGTTGATGTGGCGGATCTCCGTCGGGCCGCGGCCCTCCTCCGTCTCGACGAGCGAGGAGACGGGCACGGTCTGGCCCTCCGGCGTCTTCACGGCGATGTTGCCGAGGTCCTGCGCCGTGAGCCGGTCCTCGGGCCTGAGGCGCACCATGATGGGGAACTGCTCGCCGCCCTCGCGGAAGTACCCCGCGCGGCTGCCGCCCACGCTCGTCTGCACCGCGCGCGCGACCTCCTCGACCGAGAGGCCCAGACGCGAGATCTTCGCCCGGTTGAAGCGCAGGTTCTCTTCCGGCCGCCCCTCGCGCCGCCCGATGCGCACGCCGACGATGCCCTCCGTCTCTTCCGCGCGGCTCTTGATCCGCTGCGCGACCTCTTGCGCCTGGTCGAGGTCGTAGCCGCGCAGCTGGATCTCGACGTCCTCGTTCCCGCCGCCGCTCGAGAAGAGCCGCCGCAGAATCCAGAGGCCCGACTGCGCCTGCACGCGGATGTCGGCGCCGGGGATCTGCCCGGCCACGGCCTCGCGGATGCGCCCCGCCAGCGCCGAGGGGTCCACCTCGCGGTTGCCGGCATCCTTGAGGCGGATCTCCACCTCGGCGTCGCCGTCGCCGCGCACCTCGGTGGCCACCGTCTCGATGTCCTCCATCGGCAGCACGGGGCGCACGAGCGCTTCGAGTTCGTCGAGGTACGTCTTGGCCACGGCCAGGTTGATCCCGCGCGCCATCTCCATCTCCACGTCGATCTCGTTGGCGTCCATCTGCGGGGCGAGTTCGACGGGCACGAGCGGCCACAACAGCAGCGCCCCCACAATCAGCGCGCCCGCGATGCCGAAGACCGTCTTCCGATGCGCGATGACGCGGTCGAGGCGGCCCGCGTACCAGCGTTCAAACTGCTGGAATTTCCGCTCGAACCACGACTTCCCTTTCGTCTGCTCCGCCTCCGGCTTGATCGAGAGGAACTGGCTGGCGAGCACGGGGACGAGCGTGAGCGCCACCAAGAGCGAGCACGCCAGGGCGAAGACGACCACGAGCGCGAGCGTCTGGAAGAGCTGCCCGCTCGTCGTGCGCATGAAGACGACCGGCAGGAAGATGACTGAGGTGGTGAGCGTCGAGGCCACGATGGCGCCCGCCACCTCGCGCGTGCCCACGCTCGCGGCCTCTTTCAAAGATTTACCCTGCTCCTCGCGTTGTCGGACGATGTTCTCCAAGACCACAATCGAGTTGTCCACGATGAGGCCGATGCCCAGGGCCAGCCCGCCGAAGGTCATCTGGTTGAGCGTCAGCCCGGCGAAGTAGAGCAGGCCGAAGGTGGCAATCACCGAGATCGGAATCGAAAGGGCGATGATGCCCGTGGTCGAGAAGTTGCGCAGGAAGAGGTAGAGCACGAGCACAGCCAGGAGGCCGCCCCAGAAGGCCGCGTTCTGCACGCTGTTGATGGACTGCTGGATGAACTCGCTCTGATCGCCGATGACGGTTAATTCCACGTCCTGGCGGTCGGCGTTGATCTGCTCGACCTCCTGCCGGATTTGCTCGGCGACGGTGACGGTGTTCGCGCCGCTCTGCTTCTGGATGCCGATGCGCACGACGGGCACGCCGTCGAGTTCGGCCAGGTCGTCCACGTCCTCGTAGCCGTCGCGCACCTCGGCCACGTCGCGCACGCGGATGGGGTTGCCCTCGCGCGTGGTGATGACGGTGCCGGCGATCTGCTCGACGGACTGGAATTCGCCGAGCGTGCGCACGTAGAGGTCGCTCACGCCCTCTTTGACGTTGCCGCCGGGGAGCTGCACGTTCTCCTCGGCGATGGCCCCTTGCACCTCGGCGGCGGTGAGGCCGGCGGCCTTGAGCCGGTCGCGCCGGAGCTGCACCTGGATCTCGCGGTAGACGCCGCCTCCGATGTCGATGGAGCCGACGCCGGGGATCTGCTCAAAGCGCTGCGCGATCTCGCGCTCCAAAACGCGCGTCAAGGCTTCGAGGTCGCGCGTGGAGGTCACCGAGATGTCGATGATCTCCTGACTGTTGGGGTCGAACTTCCAGATGCCGGGCGGATCGGCCTCGGTGGGCAAATCGTCGCGCAGGCGGTCTAAGGAGGCGCGCACGTCGTTGGCCGCCTCGCTGATGTCGGTGCTGCGGGCGAACTCGAGGCTCACGATGGAGCGGCCTTCTTCCGAGCGCGAGGTCATGCGCTCGAGGTTCGGCACGCCGGAGAGCGCGTTCTCCAAGGGGTCGGTGATGATGGTCTCCATCTCCTCCGGCCCCACGTTCGGGTAGTTGACGTAGACGGCCAGGCGCGGGAAGTCGATCTCCGGCAAGAGGTCCACCGGCAGGTACCGGAACCCCACCACACCGATGGTGATGATCACCAGATAAAACATGGCCGTCGCCACGGGCCGCCGGATCGAGACGTTGGAGAGGGAAGCCATTTTCTGCGGGGGCGAGTGGTGAACGGTGAGTGGCGAATGGGGGTCGGGATGCTGATGCGGGACGCGAGAAAGGTGGCATTTCCGGATGACAAGTCAACCTGACTGACAACTGCGCTGACTGTTCAACCACTCCGTAGCCGCCTGGCGTACTGCGCCACCTTCGGTTTTGCTGCTTGACTGAGGCACCTTACGGTCAGGAGCAATAGAGCGGCAGTAGGCTGCTCCAGTTCGATCTGCGAAACACTTTTCCGAAAAGACCAGCCATGCCCCGTCGCGTAGCTGGAAATACCCAGGGGCTGTTGTAGCTCCGCCGGTGCTCTGCCCGAATGTTTTAACATGGGGTTGACCTCGAAAGGCTACAAGCATGGCTTCTCCAGAGCTGCCGGTACGCCCGTCAGTGAGCACAGCGACTGGATTAGAAGGATTCATGACCTCGTAAGACTCGCCGTTTACTTCAGCTAACACGGTTGAGTCAGAAATCGCCTGACCGTCCCTGTATCTCCAGTAAATAGCAGCGCTGTCCGGCTCGACGAAGGCACCGACCCGTCCCTCTCCCAGAAGAGGTCCCAATCCTGCCAGCATCGGCCACATGTTACCGCCCCCGTTCCCACGGAGGCCTACTATCCACCCGCAGGTGTCTTCTCCATCAAGGCTGCGAATGACACCTTGAAGGTGAGTTGCGAACTGCTGAGATTGCTCGCGCGACGCATACAGGAAGGCCGGCACCCTCAGGTAGCCCACCCCTCCACCTATCAACTCTTTTGCTATTTCTACAGAGGGAGAGGGGCGCTGATGATTTTCAGCCGCTGACGCATCCGGATCTGACTCATTCGTTGATATAGTATCTGGAGGCGGGCGAAGGTAGCCGTGACGCTCTCCAATCTGTTCCATTGCAAAGCGAAGGGATGCATAGGTGTCAGATGGCTTTTTCGCCCTCTCCGCAAAGCGAAATGTTCGATAGCGTACCTTCTGCCAATCTATTGAGTCGCGGAAGGCCGAGTGAGCCTGGATCGTATCCAGCGCGTTGCTAAGGTATTCGCGTGCGTCCGGTGATACATTCTCCTTAGCCGCCTCCAAAGAGATACTATCGGTTTCCAGTGGGATGGTACTGGAGCGGTTTTCGTCTCGGCAGCCTGCTAACGAAAGGCATATTCCCAGGATGATAAGCGATAAATTGAATCTCATGAAACTGACCTGTGCGGAGATGCAAGAACACTTTTATCATTGCGAGCGACTACAGGGAGCGCGGGGGCTGACGTTATCCCTTACGGGCAGTCTCAATCGGTTTGCTTTCCTTACGAGATTGCCGCGTCACTTTATACACGACAAAACCTGAAATGTCATCTTGACTAAGCGCAGCGAGCGAAGAGATCCGGGCGAGCACGACCGTTTCCGCTTCACCAGATGCCTCGGCTACGCTCGGCATGACAGGAAAAAAGTTTTGTCGTGTACTGAGGCCGCGTCGCTTCGCTCCTCGCAATGACAGGGTTTAGCTGGACGCCGCCGCGATGGAGTCGGCGCGCTGGCGGGCGAGGCGTTGCTGCTTGTCCATGAACTGCTTCAAGAGGTCCTGCCGCTGGAGCCGCTGCAAGTCCACGATGCGCGACCAACTGACGGGCCGCACGCGCGCCTCGGCCGGGCCGTCCTCGCCGCCGGAGAGCAGGTGCTGCCCCACGACGACGACCCACGCGCCGCGCTCTACGCCGCGCACGCCGACGAGCTGGCTGCCTTCGGCCAGCACCTCGACCGACTGGAAGCGCGTGGGCACGGGCGGCGTAAGGGGCGCTTTGCCGTCCTCGCCCGGCTCCTCCGGCTGCACCTCGGAGCCGAGCGAGGGCGCCACGTAGATGCCCGACTGGCCGGTGGCCGGGTTTTCGTAGAGGGCGCTGCGTGGCAGGAGCGTGGCCCGCTGGCTCTCGCCGTAGAACACGTCCGCCGTGACGAACATGCCGGGGCGCAGGAGGCCACCCTGGTTGGGCGCGTCGATCTCGGCCTCGGCGCTGAAGGAGCCTTCTTCCAGGAACGGTGAGATGCGCGAGATCTCGGCGGTGATAACCGTGTCGGGCAGGCTCTCGGCGGTGAGTTCGACGGTCTGCCCTTCTTGGAGGCGGCCGATTATGTCCTGCGTCACGGGCACCTCCACGCGCACCTCTTCGAGCCGTCCCATCGTGTAGAGGCGCGTCTGCCCATCCACGCGCATCCCGACCTCGACGTCGCGCTGCCCCACGCGCCCATTGATGGGCGCGCGCACGACCGTCTGGCTCACCGATTCCTGGCGCTCGCTCGTCTGCGCGCGGGCGGCCTGGACCTGCGCCTGCGCCTGCTGGTAGCTGGCGCGGGCGGCATCGAGCTGCGCCTGCTGCGTCTCCAGTTCCTGCTGGCTTACGAGGCTGTCCTGGGCTAGGGCCTGCGTGCGCTCGAACTGCGCCTCCAGCTCTTGGAGGTTGGCCTGCGCCTGCTGCGCCTGCGCCTCGGCCGCCTGCAGGCTGGCCTGCGCCTGCCCAAGCTGCGCCTGCGGCGTCTCGGATTTGAGGTACACCAGCGGCTGCCCTTCGCGGACGGCCTCGCCGTTTTCGACCAGCACGCGCGTGACGAGGCCGCTCGCCTCGGGGTAGATGGCCACCTGCCCGGTGGCGCGCACGGTGCCGGTGAGGCGCTCGCGCAGCGGCAGCGCGCCGTAGCGCGCCTGCACGGCCTCGACCGCCGGGGTGGTCGCCTCGCCGTCTTCGCCGCGGCGGCCGTCGCCGTTTTCCTGCCCCTCGGCGTTGCCGCAGGCCGATAGCGCGGCGGCGGCCAGCAGCGCCAGAGCCGTTGCAAAGAGAAGCTGCTTGAAACGGTCCATCATGGAGTGCCTTCGCTGCTCGGGAGGAAAAGCGGGGCCTGCGGGTCGAGGCCGCCGGTGTAGTAGTTGATGAGCGTCTGCGCCAGGAGCACGTCGTACCGCGCCCGGACGCGCGCGCTCCGCGCCGTGACGAACTCGGTAAGCGCCTCGGTGACCTCGACGAACGTGGCGGCGCCGAGTTCGTAGCGGCGGCGGGCGGCCTCCTGCGCGCGGCGCGCAGCCTCCAGGCGTTCGGTTGTGGCTTCAAGCTGCGTCTGAGCGCTGCGGTAGTCGGCCAGCGCCTGACGCACTTGCAGGGCGATCTGCTGCTGCTGATCCTGGAGGTCGTACCGCGCGTTGAGGGCCTGCACCTGGGCCTCTTCGACCTGCGTGCGCGTCTCCAAGCGGTCGAAGACGGGGAAGCTGAGCGAGAGCCGCACGGAGCCGCCGCGCCGCTGGTCAAGCTGCTCCAGAAACGCGGGCTGCTCGAAGGCGGGGTCCGTGCCGGTGCCGGGGACGGTGAGCGTCGCGGGCGGGCCGCCGTCATCGGGCGTGACGGTGATCGTGCGCGGATCGGTGCCGGTGCCGGACACGGGCAAAAGCGCGTTGCCAGACCAGTCGCTGCCGTAGCCGACGCCCACCGCGAGGCTGGGCCAGTAGCCTGAGCGCGCCGCGCGCACGCCCTGCTCGGCGGCGTCGGCGCTGACGTCGGCGGCGCCGAGGTCGGCGCGGCGCGCGAGGGCTTGCTCCAGCAGGCGGTCCAGGCGATACGCCGCTCCTTCCTCGACGGGGCCGAGTTCTTGGACAGAGCCGAGCGCGGACGAGTCCGCCAGCGCGGGCGCCTTGAAGGCGTACGTGCCTGACGGGTCGAGCTGGAGCACCTGGATAAGCTGCGTCTCGGTGAGCGTCACCTCACGCTGGGCGGCGGCGAGGGCGGCGCGCGCCTCAGCCGTGGCCGCCTGCTGCTGGTAAAGGTCTGACACCGGCCGCCGCCCGACCTCTACGAGCGCCTCGACCTGCTCCAGGAGTTCGCGTTGCGCCTCCAGCTCCTGCGCGCGCACCTCGGCAAGCTGCCGGTTCTGCTGGAGCGTCGTGAACCCGTCGAACACCTGGAAGACCACGTCCTGGCGCGTCCTTTCAAGGCGCAGCGTGCTGGCCGTTTCCTCCAAGCGCGCGCGCCGCAGCGAGGCGAACTTCTCGAAGCCGTTGAAGAGGTCCACGTTCGCGCTCGCCTCCGCACCGAAGAAGTTGCTCGTCTCGTTGATGATGGCCCCCTCCTCTTGGCTGAAGCTGCGCCCAAAGGTGCGCGTGCCGCTGGATGAGATTTGCAGGTTGGGCAAAAAGTCCATGCGCTCGCGCGTGGTGATGGTTCCGCGAAGGCGTGCATCGCTTTGTGCGCGCTTCAGGGTCGTGTTCTGCTCCAAGGCGATGCGCGTCGCCTCACCCAGCGTGATCGTCTGCGCCTCGGGCCGTTCGTTCTGCGCCTGTTGAGCCTGCGCTGCGCGTCCCGCCGCCAAAACCGCCGCCGCCATCATCAGGCCCACCGCAAGACGCAGCAGCGCGCCAGTGCGCTGCCCAACCTGCCGCTCTTCAAAGAGAGCCGTCCGCGTGATTGCTGCACGTTCTGCCTGGTTCATGCGTTGGAGCTTCGGCGGCGTCGGAGCCGGGGGTAGTGGCGAGCGTTCGACTAAGAACGCTTAACAAAACCTCAGATCGTCATTGCGAGCGACCGCAGGGAGCGTGGCAATCTCACAGGGGAAGCAAACCGGATGAGATTGCCGCGTCGTCCCGGTGCCGGGACTCCTCGCAATGACAGCGTTGATAGGTTTTGTTAGGGACTCTAAGGGCGTCTGGCTTATGCGCTTTGTTTGGTAGCACACGCGCACGTCATCAGATCCCCAGTTCCGGGCGAACTGCACCTCGGCGCCACGAACTGCACATCGGTGCTGCGGAGCGTCTGGCATGACGCGCCGGTTGCTGTTATTCTTCTTCTGTAGAAGACGATCAAGGCTGTTGCCTCCCGCAGCGCAACGCTCCGGAGCACGCCGCTCGCCACGAGCCGAACGCGCCATGAGTACCTCTGCTTCTCCCAACCCTGCCACCCCAGCCGAGGTCCCGAACGCGGGGTGGGGCTTGCCCGGCCGGCGGAAGCGCCTGTGGATCGAGGCGGGCCTCGTCATTGCTTTTTGGACGCTGCTGGCATTGCTCATGGCCGGCAACGACCTCCTGGACGTGCGCGACCGCCTCGTGCCGAGCCGCGCGCCGCGTGTGCTGCTGCACGCGGCATTGCGCTTTGCCCTTTGGGCGGCCATCACACCGGGCATCTTCTGGCTCTGCCGCCGCTTTCCGCTGGAGCGGCCCGGCCTCGTGCGCCGCGCGCTGCTGCACGTCGCGCTCGCCTTTGCCGTCAGCTTCGCGGTGGACATCTACGACGACTTCCTGCGCCTCGTCTTTGCCCGGCCTCGGCCCATCGCGCTCTCGGCGTTCGATCCCTTTGGCGACCTTTTTGAGCTGGGCTTTCTCTACGAATTTGTCATCTACGTCGCCACGCTCGCGGCCGGCTTCGCGCGCGACTACTTCCTGCGCTTCGAGGCACGGCGCCAGGAGGCCGTCCGCCTCGAGGCGCGCGCGGTCGCGCTCCAGGCGCACGCGGCGCGCCTTGAGCAGCAGCTTACCGAGGCGCGCCTCGAAGCGCTGCGGATGCAGATCAACCCGCACTTCCTCTTCAACACGCTCCACGCCGTCTCCACGCTCGTGGGTGAGGACCCGCAGGGCGTGCGTCGCATGATCGCCCGTCTGAGCCGCCTCCTGCGCTACGTCCTTGACGAGACGGGCCGCCCGGAGGTCCCGCTCAAGCAGGAGATGCGCTTTTTGGAGAACTACCTCGGCATCATGCAAATCCGCTTCCAGGGCCGCCTGCGCACGAGCCTCGACGCCGACGCCGGCGCGCAGGACGCCCTCGTGCCCAACCTGATCCTCCAGCCGCTTGTCGAGAACGCCGTCAAGCACGGCGCCGGCGAGGCCGAGCGGCCCGTCCGCGTGGAAGTGCACGCGCGGCGCCAGGACGAGCAACTGCTCTTGAGCGTCTCGGACGACGGCCCCCGCTTCGGCGGCGACGGCGCGCCCGTGCTCAGCGAAGGCACCGGCCTCAAGAACGTGCGCGCGCGCCTCGACGAGCTGTACGGGCCGGCCGCCGCCCTGCGCTTCCGCGCGCCCGAGGGCGGCGGCCTCGTCGCCGAGATCGCCCTCCCCTTCCACACCGGCCGCGACCTGCGCACGCGGGCACGCCCGCCTGAGCCGGCGCGCGCCTGACCTTCTATGCCATCACCGCCGCCCCTGCGCATCCTCATCGTGGACGACGAGCCGCTGGCCCGCCGCCGCCTCGAAAACCTCCTCGCGCCCAAGCCGGAGGTCGAGGTCGTGGCGCAGGCGCGCAGCGGGCGCGAGGCTGTGGCCGCCATCGAGGAAAAAGCGCCCGACCTCGTCTTCCTCGACGTGCAGATGCCGGGCCTCTCCGGCGTGGACGTCGTCCGCACGGTGGGGCCAGAGCGGATGCCGGAGACCATCTTCGTGACGGCCTACGACGAGTACGCGCTCGACGCCTTCGAGCTGGCCGCGCTCGATTACCTCGTCAAGCCTTTCGAGGACGAGCGCTTCGAGGCCGCCTTCGCGCGCGCCGCCCGGCAGGTCCGCCTCCGGCAGAAAGGGCGCACCACCGACCGGATGCTCGACCTGCTCCGGCGCGCGGATCGCCCCGGCGAGGCCGGCCATGAAGAAGCGGGCCGTGACGAGAAACCGCCCGGCTACCTCGAACGCATCGCCGTGGAGACGCCCGGCCGGATGCGCATCATCGCCGTGCGCGACATCGACTACATCACCGCCGACGGCTCCTACGCCGAGCTGCACGTGGGCAAGGACCGCTACCCCATCCGCGAGCGCATGAAGACGCTGGCCGAACGCCTCGACCCGGAGGTCTTCGTGCGCATCCACCGCTCCACCATCGTGCGCCTCGACCGCATCGCCTCGGTGCTCACGGGCGACGGCGGGCAGTACGCCGTCGAACTTCGAGGGGGCGGCCCTCGCCTGCGCCTGAGCCGGGGGCGGCGCGACGAGCTGCGGCAACGCCTCGGCCTCGACGCGCTGGAATGAACCAGCTTCGCCGGCGTGTGGGGGCGTGGGAGTACGGGGGATGGGAGAACGCGGGATCAAAAGTCTTCCCAAACCCCCATCCTCCCAAACCCCCATCCCCAACCCTACCCCTCGATCTCGGTGACGAGCTGGATCTCGCGCAGAACGCCCTGCACCTGGAAGCACTCCTCGAAGGCGCCCTCGTAGACGGCGGCCTTACCCTTGGTGTGCACCTCCCAGGCCCACGCCTCGGCCTGTTTTGTGGCGCAGCCGGTGGCCTTCTTGAGCTGGCGGATCACTTCGTCGAAGGTGTGGATGTCGTCGTCGTAGAGGATCACGCGCCAGGGCGTGGTCGTGCGCTCCTCGGTGGCTTCCTCTTCTTCAACGAGCACGTCCGTCTCCGGAGCGGCGGGTTCGAGCACGGCGCGTTCGGCAGCAGAAGGATATTCGGCAGCAGAGGGGTGCGGCATGGCGGGCAGAAGGCGTCACTTGGTGTGCGTTCTTTGACGGAACGAGGCAGGCGCTGATCGAAAGGGCACGCGTCAGGCCGAGGCCGCCTCGGCGCGCGTGAGCGTGATGGCGAAGTCCTCCATCACCGGGTTGGCCAGGAGCTTCTCGCACGCCTCTTGCGCGACGGCGCGGGCGGCCTCTTCGCTCTCCGCCTCGATCCACAGCTCGGCGTGCTTGCCGATGCGCACGCGCCGGACGGCGTCGTAGCCCAGGTTGCCCAGCGCGTGGTGCACGGCCTTCCCCTGCGGGTCGAGGATGGAGGGGCGCAGCGTGATGTGGATCGAGGCCTTAAACGTCATGCGAGCAGGAGATTGAAGCGTTCAGAAGAGTAGAGCGTGCAGGCAAAGGCGGCGCCCTACGCCTCGTCCACGGGCGTGTTCATCACGGCGCGGAAGGTGCGGTACACTGTCTCGCCGATGCCGTAGAGGATGTACACGGCCAGCGTCACGAGCAGAGCCAGCTCTTGCAGAAAAGGCAGGAGCACGAGCGCCAGCGCGTAGAGCACCGCCCGCCGCGGGTGCGCGCGGACGTAGCCGAGCGTGGGCTTAGGGAAGGCGTCGAAGCGCACCGTGGACACCATCAGCGCCGCCAGCGCGAAGACGACGGGGATCAGGACGGAGAGGTTGCCCGCGTCGCTGCGGCTGAACCAGCCGGCCTCGCCCAAGACCAGGATCAGCGCCACGATGGTGATGGCCTGCGCCGGGATGGGCAGCCCCTCGAAGTAGTCCTTCTTCTCCCCGTCGAAGGTGACGTTGTAGCGCGCCAGGCGCACGGCGCCGCACAAAGCCGGCAGCGAGGCCACGATCAAGCCCAGCGGCCCGAACTCGCTCAGCCCGAAGACCCACACCAGGTACGCCGGCGCGATCCCAAAAGAGACGACGTCGGAGAGCGAGTCCAGCTCCACGCCGAACGGGCTGGCCGCGTCGGCGAGGCGGGCGGTGAGGCCGTCGAGCGCGTCGAAAAAGCCGGCCAGGATGATAAGCTGGCACGCGCGCACGAACTCGCCCTCGTGGATCTGCGTCAGCGCCAGGAAGCCGCTGAAGAGGTTCATCAGCGTGAAGAACGAGGGCACCACCACGCGCGGGCGGCGCGGCGGGCGCGCTTCGCGGCGCTCGGCGCGGTACGCGCTCAGCCGCTCGCGGATGCGGCGCTGCTTCTGCCCGTAACGCCCCCTGTGCCGCCGCCGGGTGAAGAGGCCGCGCCCTCCGGTCGGGGCCGCCTCGTCCCGGCCATCGCGCGCCGAGGCGCCGTCGCCCGAGGGGCTGCTGGCGGGGGGCGAGCCGTCACCGGACGGGCCGTCGCGTTGCGGTTGGCGGGGGGCAGGGCCGGCCATCTATCGGCGGGGGGCGGCTTGCGGGGGGGCGGCTTGCGTAGAGGCGGCGTCGCGGGCGGTGGCACCCAACGCGGCATCGGGCGCGGGCAGGCGACCCAGGACCGTCTCGCCGGCGCGCACGTGGTCGCCCACCTCGGCCGAGATCCTGACGTGAGGCGGCACGAGCACGTCCATGCGCGAGCCGAACTTCACCAGCCCGAAGCGCGCGCCGGCTTCGACCGTGTCGCCCTCTTCGAGGTGGTAGACGATGCGCCGCGCCACCGCGCCGGCGATCTGCTTAAACAAAACCTTCGTGCCGCTCGGGTGCTTGAGGCCCAGCTCCGAGCGCTCGTTCTTCTCGCTCGCCTTCGGGTGCCAAGCCACGAGGTAGTCGCCCGGCACGTAGCGCTCGTACTCGATCACGCCGCTCGCCGGCGCGCGGTTGACGTGCACGTTCAGGGGCGAGAGGAAGATGGACACGCGCCGCGCCGGCCCCTTGAGGTAGCGCGGCTCCTCCTCCTCGGCGATCTCGACCACCTTGCCGTCGGCCGGGGCCAGGAGCAGCGCTTCGGCCTCTTGGGGCGGCGTGCGCTCCGGGTCGCGGAAGAAGTAGAGCGTGAACCCGACGACAAGGCCGGCCACCACAAAACACGCCGCTCGCGCGTACGGGCCGAGCAGCAGCCCGACTCCCGCAATTGCTGCACCCAAGACGAGCGCGCCGCCGATGATCGGATACCCTTCGTGAGCAAACAAGACGGAAACGGCGGATCGGTGGGTTGGGATCGAAAAATGCTCTGTGCGTACGGCGCACCCGCCGATTCGTTCGGGACGGCTGCCCGTGTGGATCAGGAATCGGCGCTCACGGTCCATCCACTACATCGGCCGCCTCGCCCCAGGCCGCGCCGAAGACCGTTTCGCGGAGCGGGCGGCGCGTACGCTTCTGCTGGCGGCGCTCTTTCTCTTCGTCGGAGAGGGCGTCGTCTGCGGGCAGGTAGCCCAAAGCAAGGCCGGCGACGGGGTCGAAGTCGTCAGGGATCGAGCACGAGGCGCGCAGGCGCTCGGGCTGGATGCCGGCCATCTGATGCGCGTGCAGGCCCAGCGCGGTCGTCTGCGCCAGGAGGTTACCCATCGCCAAACCGACGTCGTGCCAGGCGTGGCGGTTCGGCTTTTCATTGCGCGTGAAGTGCTTCTTGGCGACGGTGACCATGAGCACGGGCGCGCTTTTCGCCCACTGCTGATTTCTTTCGTTTAGCCCGCCGAGGAGCCGCTCGTAGTCCTCCGCATCGTCTTTCGTGGCAAGCAAAAAACGCCAGGGCTGCTCGTTGTACGACGAGGGCGCCCAGCGCGCGGCCTCCAAGACGCGCCGCAGCTTCTCCGGCTCGACGGGCCGCTCGGCGTCAAACGCGCGCGGACTCCACCGCTCGGCCAGCACGCCGAGGATCGGGTGGTCTACGCTTGCGGTTTTGGGATCTTCGTACGTCGTGCTCATGGGGCGGGCGCGGTGGTGCGTGCTTGAGAAAACGGGCGTACTCGCAGGCGCGGACGAGGGTTCACGCGGGTGCGTCCGCCTTCGTCAGGCCGCCGCTTCGGGATCGCGGTCTTTGAAGACGCGGATGGCGCCCTCAGACGGCTCGATGCGCTTGCCGTAGCTCCGCGCCCAGACCTGCGTGAACTCGGCTCCCAGAAGCAGAATCATGGCCGAGTAGTAGATCCACACGAGCATGACCGCGAGCGAGCCGGCGGCCCCGTAGGCACTGCCGGGGTTGCTGCGCCCGAGGTAGATCCCCAGAAAGAGCTTGCCCAGGACGAAGAGGAGCGCCGTCACCGCCGCGCCCGTCCACACGTCGCGCCAGGCGACCTTCGCATCGGGCAGCACCTTGAAGAGCGCGGCAAAGAGCACGGTGATGACGCCCAGCGAGGCGGCCGTGTTGAAAAGCTGCCACAGCGCCGAGGAGACGCCCCCCGGCAGGACGCCCCCCAACCGATTTCCGAGCGCCTCGATCACCGCGCCGGCCACCGTCGAGGCCAGGAGCAGCGCGGCGATCCCCAGGATCATGGCGAGCGAGAGGAGCCGCTTGAGCGCGAAGTTAAGCAGCGTGTTCCGCTTGGGATCGGGCCGGACCTCCCAGGCGGCGTTGAGCGCGTCCTGGAGCTGCGCGAACGCGCCCGTCGCCCCGAAGAGGAGCGCCCCGATCCCGAGCACGGCGCCGAGCGTGCCGGTGCGGGCGGCATCGGCCCCGGCGTTCTCGATCATCGCCTGCGTCTGCCGCGCTGCCTGCGGCCCCATGAGCTGCTCGACGCGCCGCTCGATGCGCTGCTGCACGTCCTGCGGCTCGAGCACCGGGCCGAGCGTCAGGAGCACGAGCACCAGGAGCGGCGGGAGCGAGACGACGGTGTAGTACGAGAGCGCCGCCGCCATGCGCGCGCACCCGTCCGTGGAGAACTCCTTGAACGTCTGCTTGAGCACGTCCGCGCCCGCGCGCGCCTTCGCTTTCATCCTTTGCCAGCCTGCTTGGTGTTGCCTTGGAGATGCTCAGAGCCGCACGCGCAGCAGCGAAACCGCGCGCGCCGAACGCACCGGGCCGCGCAAGAGCCGCACCGCCGGCACGCCGAGGCGCCACCGCCCGTCCTCCACGCTCAGTAAGCTTGCCCCGGCTGCGCCGCGATGCGCCTGCCGATAGGCCGCGAGGTAGCCCAGTGCCGCCCCGGTGCCCGCCCCCGCCGCAAACCCGAGTGCGATGCCCACGTCGCTGCCCGGCCCGAAAACGACCACCCCCAACCCGACGCCGAGAAGACTCGCGAAAAAGCTCGTCCCGCCCACGGCGAGCAGCGAGGGGCCGTCCCTTAGCGGATCGCGCGCCGCCGCGAGCGTCCCCGTCACTCCGCCGATCCATGGCAAGAGGTATAAAAGCGCGGCGGCCTCCCCGATCTCGTCCTCGCGGCGCGCGGGGCGGTCGTCTTCCAACGCCTCGCGCAGCGGATCGGCCAGGAGCAGAAGCACGCCCGCCCCGGCCCCGGCGCCGAGCGTCCCGTAGCCGGCCAGCCGCCAGAACCGAGGCCGCGCCCGCTCTTGCTGCGCCGCGTAGCCGGGCCGCGACTGCATCAGCAGGCTCTGGCTCTCGCCGAAAGCGCGCTCGGCAGCGAGGCCGATGGGGGCCGGAGCATCGGCGAACTGCGCCTGCGCGGGCCTGGCCAGAAACGCAACAGCCGTGAGCGCAGCGAATGTGAGTCGTGGCAGTGTGGCGTTCATGGCGGCGTGTGCTGAGTCGAAAAAGGATATTCGGTTTGAGATCACGCAGCGAGCAAACACTTCAATCCCGCGCGGCCTCTTCCCGCCACTCGGAAGCTTTGTGCTGCAACTCGACGGACGTATATTTGTCTTTCAGGTGGCTCAGCGCGCCAGCCCAGCTTTGAGTAAGCGTGCGGTCAGGCTCCGCCGGTTCGTGTCGCTTGCGCAGGAAGTCTACGAAGTCCTTGACCTCGCGCTGCAAGTGTGGCGGCAAGCTCTCGATCTTCTGAGCCAGCGTCTTTTCCTGGATGTCCACTATCGCCTCCTGCTCTGTTGCCTCGCGTGTGGGACTCTGAACTCGGCGCGCGCAGTACGGGTTGCGCATCTCACGGTCGGGGCGATTCCATACTCGAACAGGCAGCGGGATTAGTCCGTGCCGGAAGTCCGAAACCGAACGCCTGACAGGTACCATCAGGGTGTGCCTTGCATCGCAACCAACTTTTCCAGCCAAGCTTTGTCTCGCTCTGCTTGAGGATGCGGAACCTGTTTGTTGATCTCTACGACTCGTCTTAAATGAGGCAGAGCCTCGTCAAGCTTTTCCTGTGCGCAGTAAACGAGGGAGGCTGCACGGCGTATGTTTCGCTCGTTTGGCAGATCACCCGTGTTTCGTAGCAAAGGAAGGAACGACAAGGCTTCCTCGATTCTCCCCAGCGCTTTGGCAACTCGTTCTTCGCGGCGCGTGCCCTCCATCTTGCCTGCCATTTTGCAAAGTGCCACGGCTATGTCGCCGAGGGCCACAGCTACCTCAGCCCGGTTGCCCTGCTTATCCTGTATCTGCCAGGCAGAGCGGTAGCGCTTGAGAGCTTCCCCCCACCGTTCCAGCGCTTCGTACGCCTTGCCTATACTCGTGTATGACCTCGCCTGTCCAGCGAAGTCACATACATTTTTGCGTATCCGCAAAGATTCCCGAAGAGGGGGCAGAGCTTCCTTTGGACTCATAAACCCGGCGTCGAGGCCCAGAGCACCGATGTTGTGGACAGCGTCGGCATAGGCACGCCTGTGCTCGTTGTTGGGGTCAGGAAAATTCTCGACGATCACCTTCCACCTTTCCGCAGACTGCTGATAGTAATCCCAAGCCACTGGATATCTGCCCAGCGCGTCGTGCACTACGCCGATGTTACCGAGTGCCCCCGCCACGCCAGGCCAGTAGCCTGTCTGCTTCGCTTTATTGAGAGCGGCGTTGAAGCGCTCCAAGGCGACGTCATAATCACCCCAACGCTTGTAGATCAAACCCTGGCGGTTAATCATCGTTGGCAGGTACGTGTTGCCGCCGACGACACGAGCCACGTCTTCTCCACGTTTTGCCCACCCCAGCTCCTCCTTCCACAAGCCACGCCGTTCTTGAAAGAAGCGCAAGGCAAACACGAAGTCGAGAACCGTCTGGCCTTCCGGCAGGCTTCTCCACGCCCACTTCGCCTGTCCGTAGACAGCCTCTATCTGCTTCCAGTTGTCTCTATCGCGGTCGATTAAGTCGAAGTAATACCGCGCATGGCGTCTGAATGCCTCCTCCGGCGTTTCCTGTCTCGCCACGTCGGCGAGCACTTGGTGAATTGCGAGGCGCTCCCCTTCCGCGACTTCGATCAGGTTTCGCCCTGCGAGCTGAGCCAGCGTCGAGGCGCTGGCTCCGGTCACCGTTTCTGCCGCCTCGCGGCTGAACCCTTCCGGCTTCGGTGCGAATGCGCCCACGGCATGAAACGCCCGCTGGGCCTTCTCCGGTAGGCTTTCCACACTGAGCCTTACCGTGTCTTCCAGCGTGATATTTTTGCCCTCGCGCGCGCCGAGGCGCCTGCTTGCGAGTTGAAGACGCCGCGCCGGATTCATCATCTCCGATAGAGCCTCGGCGCTCAGGTTAGCAAAGTGGCTGTGTCGCGGCAAGGCCAAATACCCTCCCAACAGCTTCAGGGCCAGGGGCAGGCCGCCGACTGACTTGGTCAACTCGCCGAACGCATCAGGATCAGCCGCATGGGCCTCCGGCGCCATTTCCGAAAGCATTTGCAGCGCTGCATCATGTGAAAGCTCAGGTAGCTTCTCAACCGCCACCCCAGAGAATGCCCGCGCGACGCCCTCGTCTCTCGTCGTTAGAAGATGACAGCAGTTAGGTCCGCCGCACCGCAGCGCATCTGCCAAGTCCGCCTCCCAAACATCGTCAACGACCAACAGCACACGGCGATGGCCGATGGCATCGCGGACGGCCTGCGCGCGCTCTTCGATGTCAGCCAAACGGCTTACGTCCCGGCCCAGCGCCTCGGCCCACCTCGTAACGGCGCTCACTGCGTCGGGCTGACGGCCTAAGCCTGCCCACAACACGCCGTCCTTGAAATGGTCCGCGACCGCCGGATGGTAGGCGAGCGCCGCAGCCAATGCTGTTTTTCCTACGCCCGGCAGACCTGTGAGGGAAAGTGCAGAGCCATCCCCGGCCAAGCACTCGGCCAGACGCTTTATGAGTTCACCGCGCTCAGTGAGCGTGTCAGGCTTGGGCGGCACGCCTATGAAGAGCGGTTTTTCACTTCCGCCATCAAAGTACTGATTGACGCTGATGTGCGCGTCGCCGCCTACGGGACTGTCGGTAAATGCAACCGCACTGGAACTGCTGGCGGTAGAACTGCGGCCATGTCCTACCGCTTCGGAGGGTTTTCCCTGCCCCTCCGTCCCGTGCGCACTCCCTCAATGTCAATGTCGCCCTCGAACTCGCTTCTTTTAACCTTAACTCCCGTTCCCTCGGAATCGACTTCCCTCACGCGCAGACCCCTCGCCTTTACTTCCTCAAGGTCAACGCCCATCGCTTCTGCTACTTTCACATCGTGCTTCTCGACGACTTCAAGGAGGTTTCTCGCCAGCGTCAGCAGTTCCTCATCACCGCCTGCCCCCGCTTCCTCAAGATCCTCCTGCACCGATGCTTGCTTCGCCTTCGACTCCGGCTTCTTTTCCAGAGGAGCCAGGTCCACAGATGGATACGTGCGCGTGAGATACGTCTTAGACTTGCCGTATAAGTCTTTGACAGCTTCGGAGGCTGCTGTCTTCAGCGACGCGGCTGCTCCCAAAGCCAGCGCATCCGTGACAAAGCGTACTACTTCTTCCATTGCGTTTTCGGTTCGGTGAAAGTTTAGCGTGAGAGGTACAGGTTTCTCATTTCGTACGGCCGGCTGAAGTGCTCGTCCGTCAGGTTTTCCACAAAGGCGATGGCCTCGCCTGTGGACTTCATCTCCGGGCCGAGTTCTTTGGGCACCTCAGGGAACTTGTCCCACGAGAACACCGGCTCTTTGATAGCGAAACCCGTGAGTGACGATTCCAGATCACCGCGCTCGCGGAACGTGCTCAGCTTTTCGCCGAGCATCACTTTCGTGGCGATGGCGGCCACGGGGATGCCCGTCGCCTTCGCCACGAACGGCACCGTGCGCGAGGCGCGCGGGTTCGCCTCGATGACGTAGACGTTCGTGCCCTGCACAGCCAGCTGCACGTTCATCAGCCCCACCACGTCCAGGCGCCGGGCGATCTCCTTCACGTAGCGGCGGATCGTCTGCTGCACCTCCTCGGAGAGCGAGAACGGCGGCAAGACGGCTGTCGAGTCGCCCGAGTGCACGCCCGCCGGCTCGATGTGCTGCATGATGCCGGCGATCCACACGTCCTCGCCGTCCGCAACGGCGTCCACGTCCACCTCGATGGCGTTTTCTAAGAAGCGGTCCAGGAGGATCTCGTTGCCGGGCAGGAGCGCGAGGATGTCCGAGACGTAGCGCTCGACCTCTTCTTTGTTGATGGCGATGCGCATCCCCTGCCCGCCCAGGACGTAGCTCGGCCGCACAAGAATCGGGTAGCCGATGCGCTCGGAGGTCTCGACGGCCTCCTCCGCCGTGCGCGCCATGCCGTATGGGGCGAAGGGAATCTCCAATTCCTTCAGGAGATCGGAGAACTTGCCGCGGTCTTCGGCCAAGTCCATCATCTCGTAGGCCGTGCCGTAGATGCGGATGCCGCGCTCCAAGAACCGCTCGGCCAGCTTCAAGGCCGTCTGCCCGCCAAGCTGCAAAATGACGCCCTCCGGCCCCTCGTGCTCGACGATGTCGAGGACGCGCTCCCAGAACACCGGCTCGAAGTAGAGCTTGTCGGCCACGTCGAAGTCGGTGGAGACCGTCTCCGGGTTGCAGTTGACCATGATGGCCTCGTAGCCCATCTCGCGCGCGGCGCGCACGCCGTGCACGCACGAGTAGTCGAACTCGATGCCCTGCCCGATCCGGTTCGGGCCGCTGCCTAGGATGAGGATCTTTTTCTTGTCGCTCACCTCGCTCTCCGTGGCCGTCTCGTAGGTCGAGTAGAAGTACGGCGTCTCAGCCGGGAACTCGCCCGCGCACGTGTCCACAAGCTGATACGACGGCGTGATACCCATCTCTTTGCGGCGGGCGCGCACGTCATCTTCCATGGCGTCGCCTTCGAGGAGGTAGGCGATCTGATGATCGGAGAAGCCGTGGCGCTTGACCTCGCGCAGGAACGGCTCTTCCAGGTCGTCGAGCGTCCGCTCGCTGATGGCTTCTTCAAGCTGAACCAGGCTCTGGATCTGATACAGAAACCACGGGTCGGTCTTGGAGATGTCGGCGATCTCGGCCGCCGAGGCGCCGAGCTTGAAGGCGTTGCGGATTTGGAGCGTGCGGTCCCAGTACGGCTTCCGCAGGCGTTCGCGGACGGTCTCGCGCGGGGCGTCGGGCCGGTCGGCGCCGAGGCCGGCGTAGCCCTGCTCCAGGCTCTGCCACGCCTTCTGGAGGCTTTCGGGGAAGGTGCGCCCAATGGCCATCACCTCGCCGACGGCTTTCATCTGCGTGGTGAGTTCTTCGTCCACGCCCTCGAACTTCTCGAAGTTGAACCGCGGGATCTTAGTGACGACGTAGTCGAGCGCCGGCTCGAAGCACGCGCTCGTCGTCCCGGTCACCTCGTTGGGCAGCTCGTCGAGCGTGTAGCCGACGGCGAGCCGCGCGGCCACCTTGGCGATGGGGTAGCCCGTGGCCTTCGAGGCGAGGGCCGAGCTTCGGGAGACGCGCGGGTTGATCTCGATGACGACCATGCGGCCCGTGCCCGGCTCGAAGGCGAACTGGATGTTGCACCCGCCCGCGAACGTGCCAATCGAGCGCATCGCGCGGATGGCCGCGTCGCGCATCCGCTGGTACTGCTTGTCGGTCAAGGTCTGCTGCGGGGCGACGGTCACCGAGTCGCCCGTGTGGACGCCCATCGGGTCCACGTTCTCAATCGAGCAGATGATGATGACGTTGTCGCTGCGGTCGCGCAGCAGCTCAAGCTCGAACTCCTTCCATCCAAACAGGCACTCTTCGATGAGGACCTGATGCACGGGCGACATCTCCAGGCCGCGCGTCACTTTTTTCTCGAACTCGTCCGCCGTCCAGACGATGCCGCCGCCCGAGCCGCCGAGCGTGTACGACGGGCGGATGACGACGGGCACGCCGCCCAGCTCCTGGGCGACCTCTTTGGCTTCGAGGAGGCTCTTGGCCGTGCGGCTGCGGCCCTGATCCAGGCCGATCTCTTCCATGAGGTCGCGGAAGCGCTGGCGGTCCTCGGTCACCTGCACCGCCTCGATGTCCACGCCGATGACCTCGACGCCGTTTTCCTGCCAGAAGCCCTCGTCCTGGAGCGTCTGCGCGAGGTTGAGCGCCGTCTGCCCGCCCATCGTGGGGAGGACGGCGTCGGGCTGTTCTTCGCGGACGATTGCCTTGAGCGAGGCCGGCGTGAGGTCGCGCAGGTAGACCTTATCGGCCGTGATGGGGTCGGTCATGATCGTGGCCGGGTTCGAGTTGACCAGGACCACGCGGTAGCCCTCCGAGCGGAGCGCGCGCGCGGCCTGCGTGCCGGAGTAGTCGAACTCGCACGCCTGCCCGATCACGATGGGGCCGCTGCCGATGAGGAGGATGGTTTCGAGGTCGGTGCGCTTTCCCATTTTAGGTTTTTGATTTTGGATTTACCCGTTTTCCTGTCGGCGCTGTATGTCGCGCAGCGCCTGCACGTCGAGCTGGTCTTCGGGGCGGAGCGAGTCTTTCTTCAGCAGTATCAGCCCCTCGGCGTTGAGGTGGCGGATTGTTGCTTCTCCGATGGCGTGTTCGTCCCTGAAAGGCAGCAGGTCTTCGTAGGTGTAGCCGCTCATTTGCGTGTAGCAGTCGAGCGGGAAGTCTTCGACCACGCGGATGAGGAGATCCACGTCTTTGGTGGCGCGGGCGTAGCCGGCCATCGCCACGGCCAGGCCGACGCCGCCGACGAAGTCAACGCTCGCGGCGCTCAGTTCGGCCAACAGCTTTTCGAATGCGTTCATCCTTCCCGGCTTTCAGGTCCACGCCCAGCGCCAGCATCCGCTCGCGCAGTTCCCAAAGCTGCTGGAGCGGGCGCTTCTCTCGCGTGCGCCCTACCGCCTTTCGGATGGTTTCATCGTTGCGCATGACGGCCCTCAGTTCAGGGCGAACGTGATGGGCAGCGACATCTTCACGCGCACCGGCTCGCCATCTACCTTTCCAGGCTTGAACCGCGCCTGGCTGACGACGCGGAACGCCTCCCAGTCCAGATGCGCGTAGCCGGCGCTCTCTACAACGCGGAGGTCCTGCGGGCGCCCGTCCTTGCCGAGGATGAACCCAACGACGACGCGCCCCTCGATCTCCGCCTTGCGCGCCGCCTCGGGGTAGCGCACCTGTTGCTGCAAGCCCCGCAAGCCGCCGATCAGTTCTGGTTCCTCTTCCACTAAGCCGGGGTCGTAAGCCGTTTCCGTATTTGGCTTCCCGAGGCCGCTGGTCCTCTCCGCGCCGGTCTCCTCTGGCGCTTCCAGCGAAGCCGGATCGCCGGAGGCGGACTCGGAGGCGCGCGCCTTCGGGTTCTGGATCTGGAACGTGAACGGCATTGTCAGCCACGCCGCTACGGGCTGCCCGTCGAGCGTGCCCGGCTCAAACGCCGTGAGCCGGATGGCGCGGGCGGCCTCTTCGTCGAGGAGCGGGTGCGCTTTTTTGAGGATGCTGACGTCTTCCGCCTCGCCCTCCGGCGTGACGACGAAGCGGGCAATCACGCGCCCGGTGATGCTGTCGCGGCGGGCCGCCTCTGGGTAGCGCACGTTGAGCATGAGCGCCGCCCGTCCGCCCACCGGCGCGGGCGGCTCGTCGGGGGCGATGTACACCTTCTGCGTGTCCTCTTCGGCGGAGCGGCGGTCCTGCGCGCAGAGGTCCGGCGCCAGCGCCCCGGCACTGGCAGCTAAGGCCAGCATGAGCAATGCGAGAACACGCGGCAGGTTGAAGATCGGGAGAGACATGCTGCGGACTTGCGTTTTGCTGCTGCTTCTGCGTTCGGTTTGGGGACGCGCTACGCCGTCAGCGCCGCTTTTTCTCCGTTGCCGGCGGGCGCGTCCTGGGGGTGCGCGGCCACCATCGCCAGAAACTCGTCGAAGAGGTAGTGGCTGTCGTGCGGGCCGGGCGAAGCCTCAGGGTGGTACTGCAAGGAAAGTCCGGCGAAGGTTTTGAAACGCAGCCCTTCGATGCTGTCGTCGTTGAGGTTGCGGTGCGTGACCTCAGCCTTTGCCTCAGCTATCGAGTCGGCTTCGACGGCAAAGCCGTGGTTCTGCGTGGTGACCTCGACGCGGCCCGTCTCCAAGTTCTTCACGGGCTGATTGGCGCCCCGGTGGCCGACGAACATCTTGTACACGGCGAACCCCTGCGCCAGGGCCATAAGCTGATGGCCGAGACAGATGCCGAACACCGGCCGCCCCGTAGCGATCACGCTTCGCGCCGTTTCGATAGCGCCCGTCATCGCGCGCGGATCGCCGGGGCCGTTGGAGAGGAAGAAGCCGTCAGGCTGCCACGCCGCGATCTCTTCAACAGGCGTGGCGGCAGGGAAGACGCGCACGGCGCAGCCCTTCTCCCGAAACGTGCGCAGGATGTTGCGCTTCACGCCGAAGTCGTACACGGCAATGCGGGGGCCGCCGTCGCCTTCTGCAAAATCGTAGGCCGCCTCGGTGGTGACGCGCGAGGCGAGTTCGAGGCCGACCATCTGCGGCCACGCGCGCGCCTTTTCGACGAGGATGTCGTCGTCGAGTTCGGTCGAGGAGATGACGGCGTTCATCACGCCTTGGGCGCGGATGTGGCGCACGAGCGCGCGCGTGTCCACGCCGGAGATGCCCACGAGGCCGTGTTTCTGCATGAAGGCGTCGAGCGTCTCGTCCATGAGCGGGTTCGACGGACGGCGCGTAAAGCGGCGCACCACGAGGCCGGCCACCATCGGGCGCGCGGCTTCGAGGTCGCCTTCGGAGGCGCCGTAGTTGCCGATGTGCGGGTGCGTCATCATCATAAGCTGGCCGTGGTACGAGGGATCGGTGAGGATCTCCTGGTAGCCGGTCATCGAGGTGTTGAAGCACAGCTCGCCGCCGGTCGTGCCCCGGTGGCCGATGGCCTCGCCATAGGCGACGGTGCCGTCGGCAAGGGCGAGTTTGCACGGGGCGGGCGGCGGCGTGTGCTCTTCGGTAGCGAGGTGCAGGCTCGTCTGCATGGCGTGGCTTCGGGGTGTTGAACGCAGAGGAGGGCTTCGGCGCAAAACGTGCAGCTACAAAAAAACCTTCCCGGAAAGGGGAAGGCTTAGAGGCAGACGGCGGGTGCGGCTGCCGGGCTGTGGAATCGCAGTAAGAGGACGCCGGTGGGCGGGCATGGGCATCTGCGTTAGGAGATGCGCGGGGACGTTTTTAGTTGCTCTGTAATGTAGCGCGCGGGGCCGGGTTTCACAAGGGTCTCCAGAGGGCTTTCGCGTCGGTTTCACACCGCCCGCCGCTACGGAGGCCATCCGAGTAGGGAAAAATAGGGTGCCCGTGGCGAAACCGCACGGCGGTTGTTTGTTTGAAAAACGCCCCCTCCTTCTCCCTTCTCGCCGTGGCTGAGCGACGCACGCACCAACACCAAAAGCGCTACGCCGTGCGGATCCTGGCGTGCCTGGCGCTGAGCCTGCTGCTGCTCGTGGGCGCCGTGCGGCTGTGGCCGGCGCTCCCGAACGCCGCGCCCGTTTTCCGCTACGACACGCGTAGCGACGCCGCCATCCAGGCCAGCGAGGTGCAACCCACGCGCCAGGCCTCGCCCGCGCCGCCGCCCCCTCCGCCGCCGCTCCCACCCGTGGCCGTGCCGGACCACGTCGTCTTGGAGCGCCTTACGCTCGACTTCTCCACCGACTTCCTCACCGCCGAGGCGCCGCCCCCCTCCGAGGGCGCGCCCGGCCCCGAAGGGCCGCCCGAAGACGCCTCCGCCACCCGCGCGCCGGACACCGCCCCAAAGCAGCTCAAGCTCGTGGAGCCGACGTACTCGCGCGCGGCGCAGAAAGAAGACGTCCGCGCGCGCGTCGTCGTTGAGGTGCTCGTGCGCGCGGATGGGACGGTGGGCGAGGCGCGCGTCCTCGAGCGCCTGCTGCTCAGCGATGGCGGCGAGCGCGCCGTCTCCGAGCTGGGCTACGGCCTCGAAGAATCGGCGCTGGCAGCGGCGCGGCGGACGACGTTCTTCCCCGCCCGCGCCGCCGGGCAGCCCGTGGAGAGCCGCACGACGATCACCATCCGCTTTGGCGGCAGGTAGCGCGCGGTTGAGGGGAATCTGAGAAAGAGCGAGAATGTGGGGCGGCGGCTTGGACGCGCCGGACGCTCACCCTTTCTCCTATCCTCAAAGGTCTTCCCAGACGGCGTCCTCGACGTCCTCCTTAGGCGCGTGGCGCGTGGCGCGGGGGCGCGGCTGCTCCGGCGGGCGGCGGCTCCGGCCGTGCGCCGAGCGCGCGCCCGGCGGCGGGGGCGTGGCGGCGGGCCGGGCCGTTTCCGTCCAGGCGGATCGTCCTCAGAAGGCGCGCGGACACCTTGAGGACGTAGTACATGACAACGATGAAAACGAGAAGCTTCAGCATAAGGGGCGCGTCGCGTGTTGAAGGCGGCTCGGCGGGCGGCGCATCTGCAAAAACGGCAGGCGGCGGTGCATCTTTAAGTAGTGCAAACTTCGTCCCATTCTGCTGCCGGGCTGCGGCCTCACTCGGCCGCGCGTACGGGACTGAAGTACGTCGTGCCGGGGTGCTCGACTGTGGCAATCTGGCGCAGCAACTCGTCGAGGTCACGGGGATTTTTGACGAAGTCGATGGCCTCGGCGCGCACGATGAGCAGCGGGCTTTTGGTGTAGCGGAAGAAGTAGTAGTTGTAAGCCTCGTGGAGCGCCTCGATGTAGGCGGGGTCCATGTCGGCCTCGAAGGAACGGCCGCGCTGGCGGATGTTCTGCATTAGGCGCGCGGGCGCGCTCTGGAGGTAGACCACGAGGTCGGGCGTGGGCGTGTTCGGCTCCATGAGCGCGTAGAGCGTCTCGTAGAGGCGCAGCTCGTCGCCCTTGAGGTTGTGATGGGCGAAGATGCGGTCCTTGTCGAAAGCGTAGTCACTGACGGTGAGCTGGCGGAAAAGGTCGCGCCCGGCGAGGCTCTTCTGCTGGCGGAAGCGGCTGGCCAAAAAGGCGAGCTGCGTGGGGAAGGCCCACCGCTGGCGGTCTTGGTAAAAGCGCTCCAGGAACGGGTTCTGCTCGAACTCCTCGAGGACGAGGCGCCCGCCGAGGCGCCCAGCCAAAAGGCGCGCCAGCGTCGTCTTCCCCGCGCCGATGACGCCTTCGATGACGAGGTAGCGCAGGCTCTCGCGCAGCCGCACGGGGGGCGCTTGGCGGTGCGGCTCGGGAGAGGGCGTGCTCATGCGCGGCGGCGGGGCGGGGCGGCATCGAGGCGGTGCGGGGTGCGGCGGAGCGCGGCATCGTCCAGGCAGCGCCGGAGCAGCGCCGAGACTGTAGCATCGAACGGGAGCGGCACGTGCAGGTTCGGCGCGAGGTCGCAGAGCGGGCGCAGGACGAAGCGCCGCGCGCCCAGGCGCGGATGCGGAAGCGTGAGGCGCTCCGTGGCGCGCGTCTCCGCCCCGCACACGAGCAGGTCCAGGTCGAGCGGGCGCGGCGCCCAGCGGTGGGCCGTGCGGTCGCGCCCGGCGGTCTCCTCGATCTCCTGGCACGCCGAGAGCAGGGCCTCGGGCGCGAGCGGCGTCCTTAGGCGCACGACGGCGTTGAGGAAGGGCGGCGCCTCGTCCTCGGGCCGGAGCGTGTGCGCGGCGCTCTCGTACACGGGCGAGGCGGCCTCGACGTCAATCTGCGCATGGGCACCGAGCCGGCGCGCCGCCTCCCGAAGCTGCCCTAAGCGGTCGCCGACGTTCGCGCCCAGCGCTACAAAGGCGTCCTCGCACGCCGCGCCGCCGTGAGCTTCGTCATCGGTCATGGTTGCGCTGGAGAGGGGCGCGTTAGTAGAAGACGGACGGCGGGCGGGCGGTCACGCTATGGGAGACGAGGCGCGCGCTTGCAGAAGACGGCGCGGCGGCGCGTGCGTCCTCGACCGCTACGCCTTTCCGCGGGTGGCACTTGCGCACAGAAAGGCGCTGCACGAGACCAGGCGGCGTTCTTTCTGGAAGACGCGCCCTTTCTGAAAGACGCACCGCCCCGAAAAACGAGGCGAGGCCCGGCTTACATGCTGACTTAACAGGTAGGCTAAAAGCAGCCTCTCAGGACTTGGGAAGCCTTTTTACGGTACCCTCGGCAGGATTCGAACCTGCGGCCTGAGCGTTAGGAGTGCTCTGCTCTATCCAACTGAGCTACGAGGGCGGGTTTCTGTGCAGCATATGCCTGCCGCACGGTTGCGCACGGCGAATATACGGCATCGCGCTGCTGCTCGCAAAGGCGCAAACCTGCGGATGGCAGGCGGCGTAGGAGAGGCGCTTTTCTTGTCCTCACCTGTTACCAATCCCCCTGCCCGTGGCGCGTTCCCCTTCCGTCCCCACTGCTGACTCTGCCGCACGTGTAGACGGGCCTTCTGCCACGGCCGTGGCGCTCGCGCTGGGCGGCATCGCCCCGGCAGGCGCGCTGGCAGCGGCCGAGGCCGCGTTCCGCCGCCAGCGAGTGGCGCTTCCCCGGCGCGGCCCCGTGGCGCTTTCCGGTGCGGAGACCGGCACGCTCCAACTCCCCGGAGGCGAGGCGTGCTACTACCACCGCCCCGGCGCGGGCACGCCCGTCGTGCTCCTGCACAGCCTGAACGCCGCCGCGTCGAGCTTTGAGATGCAGCCCGTTTTTCAACACCTCGCCGCCACGGCGCGCCGGCCGCTCTACGCGATGGACTGGCTCGGCTTCGGCGGCTCGGAACGCCCGGACCTCCGCTACACGCCCGCGCTGTACGTGCGGCAGCTCCAGCGTTTTTTAGACGACGTCGTCGGCGGGCCGGCGGATGTGGTGGCGCTCTCGCTCGGCTGCGAGTACGCGGCTGAGGTGGCCGTGCAGGAGCCTCGGCACGTGCGCCGCTTTTTAGGCATCGCGCCCACCGCGCTCAACAGCGATGAGGAAGGCTCCCTTTTTCAGCGCTGGGGCGTGGACCTGGCCGCGCGCACGGGGCTGTTCGGGCGGTTCTTCGCCCGTCTCACGCGGCGCCGGACGCTCGCGCGCTTCTACCGGAAGCAGATCTTCCTCGACGGCGGCAAGCTCCCGCACGCGCTCGTGGACCACGCCTGCGCCACGACGCAGGTGCAGGGCGCCGCGCGCGCGCCGCGTTACTTCGTGCAAGGTGCGCTTTTCACCTACGCCCAGGCGCGCCGCGCCTACGCCGCCCTCCGCGTGCCCACGTGCTTCGTCCTTCCGGAGGACGCCTCCTCGACCATCCAGCGCTTCGACCGCGCCGAGGCTGTCGCCGCGCGCAACGCCGCGCACATCACGCTGGCGGCGCTCCCCTCCGGCCTCATGCCGCACTGGGAAGACCCGGACCTTTTCTTCCCGCTCCTCGACGGTTTTCTGGAAGACGGTCTCGCAGGCGACGATGCCACCAGCGCGTGAGCGTGTCGTCTGCCGTCGTCCGTCGGTCGTCGCTGAGGCTCACACCGCGACCCAGACGTCGGCGCCCGCGTGCCAGCCGGCGCGGGCCATGCGCGGGGTGGTGAAGGCCCACGCGCCGCGCCCGTGGCGGTCCATTACGAGGAGGCCGCCGGTAGCGCCCTGGCCGTGCGGGTCGCGGACCTCGGCGCGCATGGCGGCCAGACCGGACGTGGCGGCGTGGAGGGGCGCGTGGCCGGCGGCGAGGCGGTCCACGGCGCGACCTGCGAGCAGCACGGCGGCGATGGCCTCGCCCCAGCCCGTGGCGCTCGCGGCGCCGCCCGCGTTGGCGTAGAAGCCGGCGCCGGGCAACGGCGAGTCGCCCACGCGGCCCACCGTGTCGCCGAGCGGCCCGCCGGCCTCCCAGGCGCGCCCCGGTAGGAACGCCTCGCTCGGATGAAACGCCTCGGCCTCGCGGCGGAGTTTTTCGTAACGCGCCCACTCGCGCCCGCAGATCAGCGCCTCGTTCTCGACGAGCGCGAAGCCTTCCGCCTCGGCAAAGCGCTCGGCCCCCTCGGCGCAGAGGAGGCGCACCTGTCCGCGCCCGCGCTCCACAAGCCGCCGCGCCACGCGGATGGGCTGCCGCACGCGCCGCACGCCCATCACCGCGCCGTAGCCGAGCGTGCTTCCGTCCATGCAGCCGGCATCCAGCTCCGCCTCGCCGTCCTGGTTGAGCATGGCGCCGCAGCCGGCGTCAAAGGCGCCGTGCGCCTCCAGCGCTGCCACCGCCTCGCAGGCGGCCTCCAGCGCCGGCGCGCCTTTTTCGAGCAGCGCTCGCCCGCGCGCGACGGCCTGCCGCAGCCCCTCGCGGTGATCCGGCAGCGCCTCGTCGGGGATGTCCCACGCGCCGCCGTGGACGAGCAGCGCCGCGTCGCTTTCTACCTCGGGCGCTGCGGTGGCGCCGCTTTGGATCGGACGGTTGGATGCGGTATGCTCTGTCATACTTTCCTTTTGCTGATGAGTCGTTTTCGGCGCGGAACGAAACCTCCGCACGCCTTCGGGGTCGCAAGAGCGCGCCTCTGTTTCAACTGATGTTAAACCTGCTTCCGCTTCCGCCATGTCCGAAACGCTCAAGATCCGCAAGATCGGAAACTCCCTCGGGATGATCCTCCCCAAAGCGCTGGCCTCGAAGATGAACGTCGAGGAAGGCGACGCGCTCTTCGTCACCGATCACCCTGATGGCGTCGTGCTCACGCCCTACGACCCGGAGTTTGCCGAGGCCATCGAGCACGGACGCGACTTCATGAAGAAGTATCGGGACACGTTCCGGGAGCTGGCCAAGTGACCTCGAGCAAAGCGTTTCGTTGGCTCCCGGCCGACTTCGTTCGGCGCGCGCATGGAGAGGTCATCGCGGAATTCGGCGGCTCGGCCGGACTCCGCGATGCGGGCTTGCTCGAAAGCGCCCTGGCCCGCCCACGCAACGCCGCCGCGTACGCCGAGGAGCCGCCCAGCCCGTTTCGCCTGGCGGCGCTCTACGGTGTGGGGTTGGCGAAGAACCACCCCTTCGTGGACGGCAACAAGCGCATCGCGTTTTATGCCATCGATGCCTTTCTTTACCTCAACGGCTACGTGTTCGAGCCAGATGGGCAGGACGCCGTTATCGTCATGCGCGCGGTGGCATCGAGCGAGATGAACGCTGATGAGCTTGCTGGATGGATCGAAGCAAGCACGCGCCGGCGCTAACACCCCACTCACCGTGCGCACCACGCTCACCACTTCGCCTGAAGAAGCCGCCGCCTTCATCCGGCGCGGGGAGCTGGCGGCGTTCCCTACAGAAACCGTCTACGGCCTCGGCGCCGATGCGTTTAGCGAAAGGGCCGTCCGCGCCATCTTCGAGGCGAAGGGGCGCCCGGCGGACAACCCGCTCATCGTCCACCTCGCCGCCGTGGATGAAATCAGGCGCGTGGCGGCTGAGGTGCCCGAAGCCGCGCAGGCCCTCATCGAGACCTTTTTCCCCGGCCCGCTCACGCTTGTCCTCCCGCGCGCTGAAGGGCTGCCGGACGTCGTCACGGCCGGCCTCGAAACCGTGGGCGTGCGGATGCCGCAGCATCCGGTGGCGCGTGCGTTTCTCGAAAAGTGCCGGACGCCGGTGGCGGCGCCTTCGGCCAACCGCTCCGGCCGCCCGAGTCCGACGACGTGGCGCGCCGTTGAGGACGACCTCGGCGGACGTATTTCTTGCATCTTGCGGGCGGGCCGCGCCACGGCCGGCCTCGAATCCACCGTGGTGGACTGCACCGCCGGCGCGGCGCCTGTGGTGCTGCGCGCGGGCGTCGTCACGCTCAAAGCGCTCCGCACCGCGTGGCCCGCCGTGCGCCTCGCCTCCACCGATGCGCCGGAAAGCGCTCGCAGCCCCGGCACGCGCCATCGGCATTACGCGCCGGATGCCGCCGTCTGCCTCGTGGACGATCCGCGCGAGGCCGCGCCGGGCGCCGCGCACGCCTACATCGGCCTCGACGCGCCGAGGGACGCAGGCGCCTTCGGGCACGTGCTCATCTGCGGCGACGTGGAGACGTATGCGCACGCGCTGTTCCACTTCTTCCGCGAGGCCGAGCGTCGGGGCTGCACGCGCATCTACGGCCAGCGCGTGCGGGGCGAGGGCCTCGGCCGCGCGCTCATGGACCGCCTCACCCGCGCCGCCGCGTCTTGAGCGTGAGCGAGTGGGGGTGTGGGAGAACGTACGATCAAAGCTCCTCCTCTCCACATCCACACCTAACCGCGCGTTTGGCGCATGACGAGGCGGCCGAGCGGCGGGGCCAGCCGGAAGGCGCGCACCACGGCCGCCGCCGCGCCGGGGCGGAAGGCGGCGCGGTGGACCCGGCGCCCGAGCCAGAGCCGCACGGCGAACGCCTTTTGCCAGCGCGCCGCGTAGCCCGCGCGGAACGCCTCGGCCCCGATGCGACCGTCGAGATATACGTCAGCGAGAGGGGTGGCGAGTTCGGCCGAGCGCAGCGCCATGGCCATGCCGTCGCCGCAGAGCGGAGCGATCATCCCCGCCGCGTCGCCGATCATGCAGATGCTCTGCTCGAACGCGCTTTTGGGCGCGAGGCTGACCTGGCTGATGGCCTCGAACCCGCTGCTCACGCGGCGCATCATCCGGAGGCGCGCGGCGAGGGCCGGGTTCTGCGCCAGCGAGGCGTCGAGCATGGCCTCAGGCGTGCCGCCCGCGTCTTTGAGATGGCGCGCGTGCCCGATCCAGCACAGGTTCGCCAGGCCGTCTTCGACGTGCGAGAGGCCGCAGTAGCCGCCGGGGAAGGCGTGCAGCTCGATCCGCCCGGCCACCCCGGCGCCCGCGTAATGCGCCTTGAACGCCACCAGGCCGCTGTTCTCCTGCAGAAACGGACGCCCCAGCGCGCGGTCCAACACGCCGCGCTTCCCGTACGCGCCCAAGATGATGCGCCCGTGAAACGCTTCGCCGTCGGTCGCCTGCACACAGAAGCCCTCGCCCAGCGCCCCCTCCACGGCGCGCACGCTCGTGCCGTCGCGCGCCTCGGCGCCGGCCTCGCGGGCGCGGTCGAAGAGGATCTTGTCCAGGCGCAGGCGGCTCAGGCCCAGCGCCGTGCCCGGCAGGCGGCCCATGAAGCGCGCGCCGCCGGGCGCCGTCATCACCGCGCGCGTGATGCGGTGCGCGCCGGCGGCGTACACCGCTCCAAGCACGCCCAGCTTCCCGAACGAGGCCGTTACCTCGGGCGAGAGGAACTCGCCGCAGAGCTTCGAGGCCGGCAGGCGGCGCTTCTCCAGAAGCAGCACGCACCGCCCCCTTCGCGCCAGGTGCACGGCCGCGCTTGACCCGGCCAGCCCCGCCCCGATGATGATGGCGTCGTACGTCGGCTGCGGCATAGCGGATGGCTGAGAGCGAAAAGCGGGCGGCCTGGCCTAACGGTCGTCCGTCGTCAACGGTCGGTCGTCCTTTAGCGCAACGTGGAAAGAACCCAGCGGAAGGCCCAGCGCCAGCGGATCGTCGTCGTCTCCGGCAGGCCGGCCCGCTCGGCCAGCGCTTGGAGTTCGGCCCGGCAAAAACCGCGGCGGACCGAGAGCGGCGCGTCGTGACGGACCATCTCCGGCGTGGGCACGAGCGTGGTAAGCACGCGGATGCCGTAGTACGCCAACGGATGGCGGTGGAGGTCGTTCACGACGAGGCCGCGCCGGCCCACGCGCTGCATCTCCTTGAGGAGCGTCACGGCCTCGGCCTCGTCGAAGTGGTGGAGGAAAAGCGAGGCAAGGACGGCATCGAACGCGCCGTCGTCGTAGGGAAGCGCGAGCGCGTCGGCCGTCTCGATGCGGATGCGCCGGCGCAGGCGCGGCTCCAGGCGCCGGCCCAGCGCTTGCCGAGCGTAGTCCACCGTGACCGGGTTGGCGTCCACGCCCACGACTTCTACCCGCACGCCTTGCCGCGCGCCCCAGCGCACGAGGTGCTCGGGTGCGTCGGCGCCGCCGGTGCCGAGGTCGAGCAGGCGGAGCGAACGCTTCTCCCTTCGCGCCTCGCGGAAGAGAGGCCGGAGCGCCGTGCGCAATGCGGCGTGCCCGCCCAGCCAGGCGTTGACGCGGCGCAGCCCCTTAAGCGCCTCGGCCAAGCGCTCGTCGGTGATGGAGAAATCGTCCATCATCTCCTGCTGAACCGGAGCACGCGCGCCGAAAGATGACAAAAGCGGAAAAGACTGAGCGAAAAGCGACGGCGTGCGCCGACCCGGTGGCGTAGGTTCGCTTGGACGAAAAGCTCTGCTGCCAGTTCGGCCCGGTAATGCTCTGGCTGCTCTCAAGAGAGCCGTCACGAAGGAATTACACAGGCATCACACTCAGATTACAAGCCTGCCTGCTGGTGTTGCCTACTTTCCGAAAACCCACTCGCTCTTACTCTCGCGCAAAGTTTTTCCTCTCAACGGCAGGGACAGCCGGTTGATCTTTTCGGCTTAGCTCCCAAAGCGACCTCTGCAAGCGCTCTCCGCCCCCCCTTACCCGATCTCCGAGGCCACCCATGCGTACACCGGTACTTTCGTTCCTCCTACTCCTGACCGCTGCGCTCTTCGCTGCCGCGCCCGCCACGGCGCAAGACGGCGACTTGGTCATCAACGAGTTTCTCGCCGACCCGAACACTTCTGACGGCGGCATCGACCTCAACGGCGACGGGACGAGCGATTCCGCCGACGAGTTCGTCGAGATCGTCAACACCGGTGACGCGGCCATCGACATCAGCGGTTACCAGATCGACGATATTGCCGACGGCGGCAGCAGCCCCTACACTTTCCCCGACGGCACCACGCTCGACGCTGGCGAAGGCGCTGTCATCCTCGGAAGCGCAGACGATCCCTCTTCCTTGCCCATCCCAGCTGCGTTCGTGGACGACGGCCTGCCGGGCCTCAACAACGGGGGCGATGACATCCGCTTGCTTGACGCCGATGGCAACGTGGTCGCATCGATCACCTATGGCGGCGACCTGGCGTTCGAGGGCGTCTCCGCCGCGCGCAATCCCAACGGCGAAGGCGGCTTCCAGGCGCAGAACACCTTTGGCACGATGACTGCCGAGTCAGCCGGGGAGAACAACAACGACGGCTCGCCCTTAGGCGGCGATGACGGCGATGGCGACCCGACGACCGTGCAGTTCGCCGAGAGCGGCGCCACCGTGGACGAGGGCGCCGGCACGGCCACGATTGCCGTCTCCATCTCCAACCCGGATGGCAACGAAGTGAGCGTAGACGTGGCCTTCGACGCGGGCGAGAGCAGCGCTGAGGCAAGCGACATCGGCGATTACATGACGCAGACGGTCACCTTCCCCGCCACGGCCTCGGACGGCGACACGCAAAACGTGACGGTGCCCATCACCGACGACGAGGAGGACGAAACCGATGAGACGGCCAACTTCGACCTCACGAACCTGATGACGGGCGGCGCGGCCACCATCGGCTCGCCGAGCATGTTCGACCTCACCATCACGGACAACGACGAGGACGGCGAGGCCGGCCCCTCGCCCAACGCCTGGATCAACGAGCTGCACTACGACAACGACGGCGACGACGTGGGCGAGTTCGTCGAGGTGGTCATCGAACGCGCCGACACGCTCGACCTCTCGGAGCTGAGCGTCGTCTTCTACAACGGCTCCGACAGCGAGACGTACGGCTCCGAACTCATGCTCTCGGAGTTCACCGAGGGCGAGAGCGAGGGCGACTTCACCGTCTATTCCATCCAGGAGGAGGGCATCCAGAACGGCAGCCCTGACGGCCTCGCGCTCTGCTACCAGGGCAACCCCGTCGAGAGCGGCGGCGTGACGCAGTTCCTCTCCTACGAGGGCACGATCACGGCGGCCGACGGCTGCGCTCAGGGCCTCACCTCCACCGACATCGGCGTGGAGGAAGGCACGGGCACGACCGCCGGGCAAAGCCTCCAGCTTACCGGCTCCGGCACGGACTATGCCGACTTCTCCTGGACCGGCCCCTCCGACGACTCGCCCGGCCAAGTCAACGACGGCCAGACGCTCGGCGAGGAGGACGGCGCCGACATCGCCGTCACTCCCGAGTCGCTCGGCTTCGGCGACGTGCAAGTGGGCCAGAGCGAAACAGACACCGTCACGGTCTCGAACGAGGGCGACGCCGACCTGAGCGTGAGCGACGTCTCCGTCAGCGGCGACGATGGCTTCTCCCTCGCCGACGACGCGCCCACGAGCTTCACGCTCGCCCCAGGCGAAGAGCAGGACCTCGCCGTCGTGTTCGCCCCGCAGTCCGCCGGCGCGCAGAGCGGCACGCTCACCATCGAGAGCGACGACGCCGACGAAGGCAGCGTGGACGTCGAACTCAGCGGCAACGGCGTCGAGGAGATGGTCGAAGAGGGTGACATCGCCGTCTCGCCTGAGTCGCTCGACTTTGGCGACGTGCTCCTGGGCGAGAGCGCTGAGGACAGCGTCGTCGTCTCGAACGAGGGCAACGCCGACCTCGAGATCTCCGACCTTGCTATCGGTGGCGACAACGCGGAGGACTTCGCGATCCAGAACGCGCCGTCCTTGCCAGCCACGCTGGCCCCGGAGGACAGCCTCACGCTCGTGGTCGCGTTCACGCCGTCGGCGGCCGGCAGCCGCGCCGCCACGCTCACCATCGAGAGCGATGACGCCGACGAGGGCAGCGTAGAGGTGGCCCTCTCCGGCAACGGCGTCGAGGAGATGGACGAGGATACGACGCCGCCCGTGTGCGGCGCCATCGCCTTCGAGCGCAACGACGAGAACCAGATCTCGGCCGTGGTGACCTCCGCCTCTGACGAAGAGAGCGGCATCGCCTCGGTGACGTTCACGCGCCTACGCAACCTCGACGGCTTCGCGGGCGGACAAGGCCCCTTCGCCGAGGGCGAGACGGCCACGTTCGACGCCGACGAGACGACCACGGTCGAGATCCGCGGCGAGCGCCAGAGCTTCGACCAGGGCGGCGCGCTCGTCACCCTAGTCGAAAACGGCGCGGGCCTGACGCAGACGTGCGACCCGGTCCTGGAGACGATCTCCTCGGAGCGGCCCACGCGCTTCGCCCTGCGCGGGAATTACCCCAACCCGGTGCGCGCGAGCACGACCATCGAGTTCGCCATCGCGGAGCAGGCCGAGGTCACGCTTGAGGTGTACGACGTGCTTGGCCGCAAGGTCGCCACGCTCGTGGACGGCAAGGCCATGACGCCGGCCACGTACCGCGTGCAGTGGCAGGCCAACGGGCTGCCGAGCGGGACCTACGTGTACCGCATCGAGGCCGGCTCCTTCACCGCCTCGAAGCAGATGGTGCTCGTGAAGTAACGCGCCGCGCCGCACTCCGCCAGCGCCGCGCCCGAAAGCGGCGAGCGCTGAGCGCGAAAGCAGCGCACGGAAAGGGACGCGCCGAGAGGCCGCGTCCCTTTCTGCGTTTGCACCCCCTCGATGCGCCCTTCCGAAACCTTCGAGGGGAGAACGGGTGCGATACACTCGCCTCTGAAACGCTCTCGATACGATACGTCCATCTTTGCGCTGGCCTCGCTCATGCGGCACACGCTACCGCGCTACTTGCTGATGCTGACGGCCCTTCTGCTGTGCGTAGCGGGGCCGGCAGAGGCGCTGGGGCAGGCGGCCCCGCCGGAGGAGCACGTGCTCTCGGCGGCGTACCCGAATCCGTTCGAGACGCGCACCCAGTTCTCGCTCGTGGTGCCTACCGAGCAGCACGTGGAGGTGGCCGCGTACAACGTGCTCGGCCAGCGCGTGCGCACGCTCTTTGCCGGGCGCTTCGATGCCGGGCAGAAGCGCACCTTCGTCCTGGACGCCGAGGCGCTACCCAGCGGCATCTACCTCTACCGCGCCCGCGGCGAGACGTTTACGGCCACGCGTCGCGTCCTGCTCATGCGGTAAGCTCTTCTCCTGCACCCGCCCGCCGCACCGATCTTCCCCGAGGCTGATGTCGCCTCTTCCCGCGCGCCATGCCCACCCGCGCCCCCTCGTCCGCCGCTCCCCTCCTCGCCGCCGATGATCTGCACGTAGCGCTGAGCGGGCAGCCGATCCTCTCCGAGATCAGCTTCTCCGTTGAGGCCGGGACGTGGGTGGGCCTCGTGGGTCCCAACGGCAGCGGGAAGACGACGCTCCTGCGCGCCATCGGCGGGGCGCTGCCGTACCGCGGGCGCCTCACGCTGGACGGCCGCGCCGTGGCCGAGTGGTCGCCTCGCGCGCTGGCGCGCCGGATGGCGTTTGTGCGGCAGTCGCCGGCGCTGGCGTTCGACTTTAGCGTGGAGGAGCTGGTGCGACTCGGCCGCGCGCCGCACAAGGGCTGGCTTCAGCCCTACGCCGCGCGCGACCGCGCGCTCGTGCAGGGAGCCTTGGCGCGCGTGGACCTCGGCGGCTTTGCCGAGCGCTCGGTTCTCTCGCTCAGCGGCGGCGAGATGCAGCGCGCCTTTTTGGCCCAGGCCCTCGTCCAGGAAGCCGACGTGCTCCTCCTCGACGAGCCGACCGCGCACCTGGACGTGCACTACCAGTTTGCCTTTATGGAGCAGATCCGCGCGCTCGTGGACGAAGGGCATACCGTCCTCGCCGTCTTCCACGACCTGGAGCTGGCCGCCCGTTACGCCCACCGCCTGCTTGTGCTTTCCGGAGGGCGCCTCGCCGCCGACGGCCCGCCCGCCGATGTGCTCACCGCCGCGCGCATCGCCGACGTCTTCCGCATGGACGCGCGCGTGCGCCCGGCCGCTGACGGCTCCGTCACCATCCGCTACCTCGCGCCGGTGACGGCCTCCGCCCCGGCATGAGCCATCTTGCTCTTCGCGCGCCTCGTCTCATTCACCCTACTTCATTCGCATGGCTGAAAAGAAAACCAAGAAAAAGAAAATCTACACCCGCACGGGCGACGAAGGCACCACCTCGCTTTTCGGCGGGGGGCGCGTGCCGAAGGACCACCCGCGCATCGACGCCTACGGCACCGTGGACGAGACGAACTCGCACGTGGGCATGGCGCGCGCGCTGCTCTCTGAAGGGGCCGCGTCCGGCCGACTGCGGGACGTGCTTGGCCGCCTCCAAGAAGAGCTTTTCATCCTGGGCGCCGACCTCGCCACGCCGTCGGATGCGAAGCCCGTCGTGCCCCGCATCGGCGCCGAGCACGTGCAGCAGATCGAGGCCGACATCGATGCATTTGACGAGAAGCTGCCGGCCTTGAAGCATTTCATCCTGCCGGGCGGAACGCCGGCGGCCTCGGCGCTGCACGTGGCCCGCACGGTCTGCCGCCGCGCCGAGCGCCTCGCCGTCGAGGCCGCCGATCCCAACGCGCGCGGCGGCAGCGAAGGCTCGGTCAACATGCAGGCGGCCATCTACCTCAACCGGCTCTCGGATCTCCTCTTCGTCCTGGCCCGCGCCGCCAACCACGAGGCCGGCGAACGTGAGGACACGTGGCGGCCCGCCGCCACGCCCTCTCAGGAATAATCGACTTTTGATCGGCAGGTCCTTCGCGCCCCACTAAGCAAGCACCCGCCGTCGTCATCCGTCCATCGTTGGTCGTCTCGGGTTCATGAACTCTCGTGAATCCACATAGGCGCCTGGTATGAAGTTCGCGTTTTTTGCAAGCGCTCTCGTAGGTTGAAAGCACGTCCCCTCGGCCTCAGACGCGATTGGCCTTGTTCGACTTCTTTCTCTATAGAGCTAATTCGTTGTACAGCAAGACGTTGCGTCTTTTAAACGAAGCAAAGCATCCGCTGGAAATTCCTAACGTTTGCGTCATAATTTTGGTCGGGACTGTTTTCGCTTCTACCCAGCACCGTCGTTTTCACCGCACCGCCTGAACGCTTTCTCGTATGCGCCCTTCTAAGATCACCAAGCTTGCCGGCTTTCTCGTTCTTCTCGTTCTTCTGATGTACGGCCTGCGCTCGGCCGAGCCGCAGCAGTCGCTTCAGGCGGCGCTCGGCCTGCGCGAGGCGGCTGCGAGCCTCGCCTCCGAGGCAGAAGAAACCGACCTTGCCGAGGCACCCGGCGCGCCGGCGACGGATGCGTTCGGTCTCCCATCCGAAGGGCTTGCCGTAGAGGAGCACCGGGTGCGCCGGGGCGAGACCTTTGCCGAGATGCTCACGGCGTACGACGTGCCGTATCCCACCGTCGTCGAACTCGTCGGGGCCGCCGAGCCGGTGTTCAACGTGCGCCACATCCGGGCGGGCCGGCCCTACCGCGTGTACCGCGACCCGGCCAGCCGCGAGGTGCGCCACGTGGTCTACGAGCAGGACGCGCTGCGCTACGTGATTTTCGATGTAGACGACACGCTGCGCGTCCGCACGGGCGAGCGCTCCGTCGAGACGGTGCAGAAGCGCGCCAGCGGCACCATCCGCTCGTCGCTCTACCAGACGCTCGCCGAGGCCGACGTGAACCCGATGCTGGCCTTTGACCTCTCCGAGGTGTTCGCGTGGCAGATCGACTTCTACCGCATCCAGCGCGGCGACCGCTTCGAGGTCGTTTACGAAGAAGAGCAGGTGGACGGCGAGGCGGTGGGCCTGGGCAAAATCCTGGCGGCCCACTTCACGCACAACGACGAGGACTTCTACGGCTTCTACTTCGAGCAGGACGGGCGCGGCGAATACTTCGACGAAGAGGGCGAGAGCCTGCGCAAGGCGCTCCTGAAGGCGCCGCTGCGCTACCGCCGCATCTCCTCGGGCTACACCAAGCGCCGCTTCCACCCCGTGCAGAAGCGCTACAAAGCGCACCTCGGCACCGACTACGCCGCCGCGCGCGGCACGCCCGTCCGCTCGGTAGGCGATGGGAAGGTGCTCGAAGCCGGGCGCAAGCGCTACAACGGTAACTGGGTCAAGATCCGCCACAACGCCACGTACACCACGGGCTACCTGCACCTCTCAAAGATTGCCAAGGGCATCCGCCCTGGCACGGAGGTCGAGCAGGGGCAGGTCATCGGCTACGTCGGCTCGACGGGGCTGGCCACGGGGCCGCATCTGTGCTACCGCTTCTGGAAAAACGGCCGGCAGGTGGACTCGCGCAAGGAAGTGATGCCGCCCTCCGAGCCGGTCGCGCCGCAGCACCGGATGGCCTTTGATCAGGTCCTCGCCGATCTGATGCCGGTCTTGCACACGGGCGAGCCGTCGCTGGCGGCTATGATCGGCGCACCCACGGTGCTCTCCTTCACTCCGGCTTTCACGGCATCGCCGGCGCTGCGGTAACGCGAGCGGCTCCGACGTAGAGACACGATATATCGTGTCCCCCCTACCAGAGCGCCCGGCTCCAGTCGAAAAAGTAGCCGAGGGAGAAGGCCGGCCCGGCCGGCAGGTTGCGTCCGGCCAGCGGCAGGCGCACGCCGGCTTCGAGCACGCCGGGGCCGAGGCGCCATCCGAGGCGCGGCGCCGCGTGCAGCATGGCCCGCCGCGCCGAGGGTACGGCTACGCCCTGCAGGCGCGGCGTGCGGCTCGACCACCCCTCCACGGCCAGCTTCCACGTGAAGCCGTCTGCGAGGCGCCCGCCGGCAGCGGCGAAGGCGAAGCGTTCGTCGCCGGGCGCGCGGGCGGCGGCCCTGTTCGCCTCGCGCCAGCGGTAGCCGAGCCAGCCCATCGCGTAGAGCGAGCGTTTTCCGAAGGCGTGGCCGACTTCGAGCAGCAGCTCCCAATCGCGCTGCCCCTCGCCCAGCGGAATGACCTCGGCGTCCACGGGGAAGTCGCCGCCGGGGAGCTTGACGCCGGCGCGCAGCGCCACCGGCACCGGGCTGCGCCATCCGAGAAGCGACGGGCCGGCGCGCAGGTACAGGCGCGGATCGCCCACGCCGGCGCGCAGCCGCCGCCCGGCGGCGTTGTCGAAAACGAGGCGGTGCAGCGGAAGCTGCGCCCACACGTCCACCCCACGCACGACCCCGACTGCCGCCGAGAGGTAGAGCGAGGTCGTGACGGCGTGCCCGTCGGCAAAGATGCGCTCGGGGTCGCCATCGGTGCCGAACGTGCGGCGCGTGTCGTGGTGGTAGAGATCGGCCTGGACCCAGCCGGCGCCGGGCGCCTCGATCCACTGGCCGCGCGTGGGCGTAGCAAGGACGCCCATCAGCAGCAGCATAAGCGCGGCAGGCGGGGCGCGCATCAGTCGCCCTTCCAGAGCCGCGTCTGGGGCTGGAATGCCGCCCAGGCAAACCAGAAGGCCACGTAGGCATTTTCTACCGGCTCGAGCGCAGCGCCTGCGCGCGGGCCGGCCACGGCCACGCCGTCGATACGCCACGTGCTCTCCGTTTCCGTGTCCACGATTTCTCCGCCGTGCACCTCGAACGTGAGCGGCTCGCCGTCCAGGACGGGCCGGTACGCCCTCGCGCCATCGCGCACGCCGTCCCAGAAGACGACCACGGGCTGCCCCCCGGCAGTTTCTTCCACGACGCGCGCCGCTGCATCTCCGTCGCCCGCGAGTGTGCCGAAGGGGAAGGCGATGCCGCCGCCGTCGCCATCTGGGATGCCGAGGACGCGCTCCTTGGGCGGTCGGCGCTCGTCAATCTCCGTGCGTGGATCGAGGAGGCGCGTGTTGCCGAGCTGCTCGTAGTCGCCGTACGGATAGCGCGTGTAGTCGCGGACGAGACGTGTGTTGCTGGAGACCACCTTCGTTTCGGGATGGAGCGATACCCAGCCGTCCCAGCGCATCTCGATGGCGGGGACCATCTCCAGATCGGTGCCGATGCGCGGGCCGCAGCCGGCTTCGCGGTTCATCTGCGGCCAGAGCGACTCGCCGGAGGCCCGGTCGAACATGGTGAGGTTGTTCCGGAAGAGCAGCCCCGAGACGCCGAACTCGGCCCCGTCCACGACGGCGCGGTCAAAGGTCATGCTCGACCCCGTGAGCGGGCAGTACGTCACGGCCAGCCGCGCCCCGCCGATGTCGAGGTTGGCGATCTCGTGCCACCACAGGATGTTGTGCGGCACGGCGTACGCCTGCCCGCCGATCATGAGGCCAATCACGCGGCTGGAGTTTTGGAGATACGCCGTCCCGTCCGCTCCTACGTCCACGAATTCCGGCGCCACGCCGTCCTCATCAATCAGAAGGGCGGGGATGCCGTCACGCCCAACGCCGCCGTCTGCAAACAGGTCGGTCGAGAAGGCGCAGTCGAGGTCAGGGGAGTCTTCGTTGGTCGATCCGGCCTCGGTGTCGCAGGCGCTGAGGAGGACGGCGCCGCAGAGCATCCATGCTGCCAGCGCGAGGCCACGCCACGCCGCACGCTTCTGAGAACGGCTGTGCGCCATGCGTACGCTCGCACGTCTGCTGTTTTGATTCATAAGAAACCTCCTGAGCCGGTTCGTTTGCCCGCCGCCATGTATCCTTCAAGATGAGCAGGCGCCTAGCCTTGACGCATCTCAAAAGTGTAAAGCCTGGCTGTACGGAAAAAGCCGGCTGCCGCCCCAGAAGGCAGCAGCCGGCTAATACTTCCGCTTAAATGGAGCACGGGGGGCTTGGCCTTAGCCGTCGTCGCCGTCGTCCGAGTCGTCGCCGTCGGAGTCGTCTTCGCTTGGCGGCATCAGCACTTCGTCGATGCCGTGGAGGACGCCTCTAAAGACGGCATTGTCAAAGTTGACAATCTCCGCCTCCCCGTTGATGGTGACGGTGCCGCCGGAGACGTCGAAGCTCAGCTCTGCACCGCTCTCCAAAATGGTCGGTGCCGTTAGGCCATCGGTAATCTCGGCCTGGCCGAGGCTGTCCGGGACGATGTGGTACTGCAGGATGCGCGTCAGGACGCTGTCGGCGGGGAACTCTTCGGCCTCGACCATGCCGTTGCCCGAGGTGTCGAGCGCGGCGGCAAAAGCCTCGTTCGTCGGCGCGAAGATGGTGAGGCTGGGTTCACCGGCATCCTCGTCGATGTTCTGGAAAAGGGAATCCACCGAAAGGCGCTCCACGGCGGCAACGAAGGCGCTGTACCCTTGCGCCGCGGCTTGATCGAGGTAATCCGGATAATCGGCCGTGACGGTGATCGAGCCGCTGTACTCGGGATCACCTCCGCCTATGGCCGTCACCGAAAGCGTGTAGGTGCCCGGCTCGCTAAAGCTCAGGTCTACGAATTCTCCATTCCGCCTAACCTCCGCGATTTCTGCTCCGCTCCCGCCTCCAAGGCTCCAGGTGTAGTCCTTGTCTACGGTAAAGGCTCGGACGAAGTATTCTCCTGCGGCGCTCGTGTCGAAGTTGGGAACGACGGCGCTGCTCGGCCCTGCGATGGCGAGCGAGTTGCCCGGTTCGATGTCATAGTTCTGCTCGCTGAAGTCGCAGGCAGAAAGCCCGGCCGCGGCGAAGACGGCCAGGATGAAAAGAGACGCGGATCGAGTGGAAAGCATGGTGTTAGCCTGAGGTTGCATTCGTTCAGTTTTTCTTCCGTGCGCGCAGTTTTTCTTCCGTGCGCGCCGTTGCGGCCGGGCGCTCGCGAGCGGTCGTCTTCTGAGTGGCGTGCCGGGGGAACATGCCGGCGGGCGCCTTACAGGGCGCCCGCCAGCGCTTCGGTGCGCGGTTTAGTCCACGTCCCACCAGAGCTTCGTGCCCTGATCGTCCGGCCCGTCAAGCAGGTTGCTCACGGCCTCTTCGACGTTCGCGCCGTTCAGAGAGGTCTCGTCGTTCGGGTAGGGCAGCCGCACGGCAATGGGGACGCCGAACTCCTCGGAGCCGGGGTCGCCGGGGGGCGGCTGCAGGATGCCCTCAAAGTCCAGGCGGCGGAACTCGCTCCAGCCCTGGATGCCCTGCATGTAGAGCGCGAGCCACTTCTGCACGCCCAGGACCTGCTGCCAGTTGCTGGCGTCGTAGGGCACGCGGTCGATGAAGGCGTCGATCTCGTCCTCGCTCACGCTGGCGGTGGCGCTCACCTCGTCCCAGTAGCTGACCGAGGCGGTGATGGCCTCGCGGTAGAACTCGGCCGCGTCGCCGTCAATGAAGCCGCGTTGCGCGGCCTCGGCCTTGATGAAGAGCACCTCGTCGTAAAGCATGAGGATGGCGGGGGCGTCGGCCTCACGCACGGCCTCGCTCGGGCGCGAGAACGGGCCGGCCTGGAAGCGCGCCTGCGCCTCGCCCGGCGGCAGCCCGTACGTGTAGCCGATGTACTCGCCGCCGGGCGTGGCCGTGGCGTAGGCCGGCAGGCGGGGGTCGTCCGTGGCCAGCATGGGGGCGATGATCGAGTTGGGCATGGCCCAGTCGTCGCGGCCGGAGACCTCGTAGTTCTCATAGATAGGGTTCTGGTAGGGTGGCGACGTGCTGAACGGCACGAGCGCGGCGTCGTCAACCTCCTCGAAGACGCCGGCCTCGATGGCCTCGTTGATGGCGGCTTCGGCCACGTCCGGCAGCCGGTCGGCGATGCGGATAGCTACGCGCATCTTCGTGGAGTTGGCGAACTTCTTCCACTGCTCCATGTCGCCGTTGTAAATGATGTCGCCCGAGGCCAGCGCCGAGGCCTCGGTATCGATCATCTCGCTCGCGGCCGTGAGCGAGTCCAAAAGGCCGAGGTAGATGTCCTCCTGCGCCGTGTAGGACGGCTGGAAGTTGCCGCTCTCGCGGCCTTGGAGCGCCTCGGTAAAGGGGATCGGCCCCCAGATGTCGGTCATGACCTGGAAGGTCCAGGCCTGCATGATCTTGGAGATGGCGATCTGGTTGGCGTTCGGCCCAAAGCCTTCCACCTCCCCCGGCGTCTGCTCGTTGATGCGGACGATCTGCTGCAGGTCGTTCAGGGCGAGGTAGTAGTCCTCCCACATAGCGTTGAGCGAGCCGGAGCGGCGCGAGGGGTAGCCGTAGCGGTCCTCGTCGGTGTACTGGTTCTGCGTCCAGTACTGCGCGTAGAGGTTGGCAAAGCGCCCGAGCGTGAACGCGCCCCAGTAGTTCGTGGCGATGTCCACCTCCGCGTTGGTCAAGAGGTTGGGCGGCGTGACGGTCGTCGGCTCGTTCGGGTTCTCGTTCAAGTCGGTGATATCGCACGCGCCGAGCGTAAGCGCGAGGGCAGCCAGACCAACGAGAGCGAGACTTTTGAGGTAGCGTTTCATAGCGCGGTTTTGATCGCGGAGCGTCATGGAGAAGAGAAGTGGGGCAGGCAACAGCCCGGCGGAAGAGCACTTCCGTTTCCGCCGGGCGCGGCCCTCAACGTGTGGCTCGTTAGAACGAGGCGCGCAGGCGGAAGCCGTAGGCGCGCGTGGGCGGGAGCTGCCCCACCTCAAACCCCTGCGCGTTCGTCGCGCTCAGCGTCACGGCCGAGGGGTCGAAGTTCGGCGACTTCTTGTAGAGCGTCGCCAGGTTGCGCCCGATGGCCGAGACGGTCAGGCCCTGGAGCGCGGGGATGCTCGTGAGCCAGCGTGCCGGGATGGTGTAGCCCAGGCTCGCCTCACGCAGCTTAGCGTAGCTGGCGTCGTAGAGGTTGAGTTCGTGGTTGCCGAAGATCCGCGTGAAGAAGAAGTTCGGGTCCACGCGGCCCTCGAACGTCGAGCCGTCGGCCAGGACGCCCTGCGGCACCAGGCCCAGCTCGCGGATGTCGCCCTCGACCGTTTCCTCAACGATGCCGCTGTAGAGGCCGAAGAGGTTTGTGAGCGACCAGATCTGGCCGCCCTTCTGCCCGTCCACGAGGACGCTGCCGGTGATGCCTCCGTAGGAGAGCGTCGTGGAGACGCCGCCTGTCCAGTCCGGCTGGTAGCTGCCCAGCACCTGGCCCCCTTCCAGGGCGTAGGTGCCATTGGCGTTCAGGACCTTGTTGCCGTTCTCGTCGCGGCGGAAGCCGTTGCCGAAGAAGGCGCCGTACGGCTCGCCCACGCGGGCAACAACCCTCGGCCCGAAGGGCGGCACGCCCAGCGGGACCGTCACCTGCTCGATGCCCTCGGCCAGGCTCACGACCTCGTTCTCGTTCGTGGCCCAGTTGACGGTGAAGTCCCACCGAAGCCTGTCCGTGAGGACGGGCGTGAGGTTGAGCGCCAGCTCCACGCCACGGTTGCCGATCTCACCGGCGTTGAGCACCTGCCCTGAGAAGCCGCTGGCGCTTGAGCGCGATACCGAGATGATCTGGTTGCGCGTGTTCTGCGTGTAGTACGTGGCGTCCAGCCCCAGGCGGTTGTTCAGGAACTGCAGCTGCAGGCCCACCTCCCAGCCCGTGGTGATCTCCGGCTTGAGGTCCTCGTTGTTGAGCGAGTTGGGCAGCGATTGCAGAGAGCGCCCGTTGAAAGGCGTGCTACCGGGATAAACAAAGGCGAGCCGGTACGGATCGGTGTCGCGCCCGACCTGCGACCAGTTCGCGCGCACCTTCCCGAAGGAGAGGAAGTCCGCGTTCTGAAGCGCCGGCAGGCTGCTAAAGACGAAGCTCCCGCGCACGGAGGGGTAGAGGTACGAGTTGTTCCCCTCGGGGAGCGTCGAGGACCAGTCGTTGCGCAGCGAGCCGCCGATGTAGAGGAAGTCCTGGTAGCCGAGCGTCACGTCGGCGTAGAGGCCGAAGAGGCCCTGCTCCTGGAAGTAGTCCTCGATGGAAGGCCGGCTGATGGAGTTCTCCAGCGTGTAGAGGCCGGCCGTGCTCAGGCCGCCCTCGGTGTTGGCGAGGTTCGCGCTGTAGTTGCTGTAGCGGTAGTTCGCGCCGCCGTACGCTTCGAGCGAAAGGTCATCCCGGAGGTCGCCCGTGTAGGTCAACTCCAGGCTGCTGTTCGTCTCCTGCACCTCGCGGAAGTCCTCGACGTACTGCGGCTGCTCGACCGAGCCGACGGCGATGCGCTCCTCGCGCCGGTTCGTGTAGTAGTCCGTGCGCACGTCGGCCGCGGCGGTGAGGTTGTCGAGGAAGTCGTATGAGACGCGGAAGTTGCCGTAGACGCGCTCGAGGTCGTCGGTGGGGAAGTTCTCCTGGATCGTCCAGAAAGGGTTGTTGGCGTAGATGATGTCGCCGTTGATGGCGCCTTGGACGCCAAGCCAGTTCCAGCTGCGCTGCGTGCCGTCAGGGCGGCGCAAAGAGCGCATGGGCGCGTCCTCGGAGAGGTCGATCTGCCGCTGGCCGAACGTGTTGAACTGCTGCCACGGGCTGACGGCGCCGTCGTACCCGGCGCCTACGCGCCGCTCGGCGTCCTCCTGGATGTAGTTGGCCGAGATCGACGTGGTGAGCCGGTCCGTAAGGTCGAGGTTCCCCTTGAAGCTCACGGTGTTGCGCCCGAGCTGGCTTCCGGCCGAGGTGCCCGTCTCGGTGATGTTGTTCACCGAAGCGCGGTAGTTGAAGTTGTCCCCGCCCTGCGAGAAGGCCACGTTCGTGTTGATCGTGGACCCGCGCTGGAAGAAGTTCTCGATGTTGTCCGGGTGCGCCACCCAAGGCGTGGTCTGGCCCATGAGGCCGTTCACGTCGTCGTAGCTGTACCACTGCCGCACCTCGCGCCCGTCCAGGGGCGGCCCCCAGGACTGGTCCGTGCTGAAGTCGGCCACGAGTTGGCCTTCTTCGTTCATCTGGAAGGGCGACCACGAGCCGCCGCCGTAGGCGTTCTGGTAGTCGGCGAAGTTGTAGATCTCAGTAAAGGTCACGCCCGTCTGCACCGTCACGCCAATGGCGCCGCCCTGCCGGGCACCGCCGCCGCTCTTGGTGGTGATCAAGATGGCGCCGTTAGCCGCGCGCGAGCCGTAAAGCGCCGCTGCGGATGGCCCCTTCAAGACGGAGACGGACTCGACGTCGGCCGGGTTGATGATCGAGGCGGCGTTGCCGTAGTCGTACCCGCCGCGCCCGGAGGCCTGGCTGCTGGAGGCGAAGTTGGAGTTGTCCAGCGGCACGCCGTCCACCACGATGAGCGGCTCATTGTCGCCCGTGACCGAGCCGGGGCCGCGCAGGACGATGCGCGCCGAGCCGCCCATCTCGCTCGACGTGCTTATCTGCGCGCCGGCCACCTTCCCGCTCAGGTTGCCCACGAAGTTCGTCACGCCCGTGCGGTCAAGCTCCTCGGCCTCAATCTCGTCTACGGCGTAGCCGAGCGAGCGCTCCTGCCGCTCGATGCCTAGCGCTGTGACCACCACGTCGTCAAGGCCCACCGTGGACGAGATGAGGCTGATGTTCACCTCGTTGTTCCCGTCGCTGATGGTGACGGGCACCTCCCGCCGGTCAAACCCGACGAACGAGGCCACAAGCGTCTGCTGCCCCGTGGGCACGCCGTTGATGGTGTAGGTGCCGCCGGGGCCGGTGGCCGCGCCCAACTGCGTCCCCTGCACGACGACGTTGACGCCCGGCAAGGGGTCGCCGTTGGTGCTGTCGGTAACCGTGCCGGTAACGGTGGCCGTCTGCGCCAGCGCACCTGCTACGGGGAAGAGGAGCAGCATCCAGAGCGTGGCCGAAAAAAGCTTCTTCAACATGGTGCTACGAGATTTGAGGAGGTGATGTGTACAAGGCCCGAACCCACTCGTCTACCGGCGCGCTGGGTGAGCGAACGCCTGGGGGCTGAGCGGCCGGGGACGCCTTTCTTGCAAGACGCCGCCCAGTATAGCGGCTTTATAACCGCAATGTAAAGGAGATGGCCTTTCTGTTTTTCTGAACTGTGACCTAACTCCCCCGGACTGTTGCAGGCGCGCGCTGAACAGAGCACGGGCGGAAGCCCCGCCCGCCGTTCGGACACCTGCTCCGCCGCGCTCGCTGGCCTTAACGGTCTTTCAGAATTACGCGGATGGCGCCGTGCTCGTGGCCGCCGCCGAATCGGTTCGTCGCCTTCGCGGGGCTGAGGAACTCCATCGACGCGACGTTCTGGACATCGACCTGGCGCAGCACGTCCGGCCCTCCGAGGCGGGCGCTGCCCACGTACACGACGATGTCGCCGCTGCTGCTGATGCTCTGGCGTCCCCGCTTGCGCAGCCACTGCGGGCGCAGGTTCTGCACGAGGCTGTACGCATCCAAGCGCGGTCCCGCCTCCGCGATCTGCTCCTGCGTGATTTCGTTAGGGTCCGAGCGTTTTTTCCCTTGGCTTTCTGTGCCGGCGCACGCTGCTAGCGAGAACAACAGGCCCAGAACGAGCACCGAGGTAGTAAGGCGTCTCATAGCGTAACGGCTGTCTGCTCGTGAGTAGTTTTCGTACGGCGCAGTATAGCAAATCGCCGCGCCAAACGGTACCTTTTCTCGCTGCGGCCCCGCGCCGGTTACCCCTTCCCCCGCTCGCGCACGACCTCGTCCGGCTCGGGCGCGGCGGGGCGCTCCTCCTCCGGCGGCGCCTTGATGCGGAGCGGCTGCGTCACCGTCTCGCCGCCGCGCGTGATCTCGACGGTGTAGGTGCCGGGCACGAGGTACATTTTGCCGTCGTCGGCTGACTCCATCTTGGGCGCGTCGTCGTCGCGGTCGGCCTCGTAGTCTTCGATGAACGAGGCCGCCGCCGTCGTGTCCACCGTCAGGTCGTACGTGGCGTAGTTGAGGCCGCGCACGGTGGTGTCCTGGATGGTTTGCAGCGTCGTGCCGTCTTCGCTCTGGATGCGGATCGTCGTCTCGCCCGCCGAGCCGCTGAAGTACGGGATGGTGAGGCTCGGTTTTTCGGCGTCCATCCAGGCGGCGCGGCGGCCGCCCCAGTTCTCGTCGTAGGTGAGGCTGTCGAGGGCGAAGGCGTGGAGCGGCTTTTCCAGAAGCTCCGGCGTGAGCTGCTGCACCTCTTCGAGGTCGGCGCGGTAGATCGAGCGGCCGTGCGTGCCGGCGAGGAGGTCCTTCTCGCGCTTCTGGATCTTGAGGTCGTGCACGGGCGCATTCGGCATCCCCTGCGTCATCTCCATGAACGAGCCGCCGCCGTCGAGGCTCACGTACAGCCCGTTGTCGGTGCCCACGTAGACGATGCGCTCGTTCTCCGGGTCCTCTACCACGACGTTGATCGGCTCCATCGGCAAATCTTGGCCGATGCGCTCCCACGTCTCGCCGTAATTATCGGAGCGGTAGAGGTAGGGCGCAAAGTCGTCCCAGCGGTAGCCGTTGAGCGCGGCCCAGACGCGGCTCGTGTCGTGGCTTGACGCCTCCACGCGCGCTACCCACAGGTTCTCGGGCAGCCCCTCGGAGACGTTCTGCCACGTCGTCCCGGCGTCGCGCGAGACGTGGATCAGCCCGTCGTCGGTGCCGGCGTAGATCAGGCCGAACCGGAAGGGCGACTCGTCAATCATCGTCAAGGTGCCGTAGGGGACGTCGCCTTTGCGCCCGCCCGTGGCGGAGAGGTCGCCGGAGAGCGTCTCCCACGTCTCGCCCCGGTCTAAAGAGCGGTGGAACTTGTTCGATCCCAGATAGAGGATGTCCTGGTTGTGGCGCGAGAGGTGGATGGGCGTCTGCCAGTTGAAGCGCAGCGGGCGCTCGCCAAGCTCGTGCTGCGGCTTGATGGCCGTCCTTTCGCCCGTCTCCTGGTCGATGCGGAAGTAGAAGCCGAACTGGAAGCCGGTGTAGACGATGTCGTTCGTGCGCGTGTCCACCTCGATCTGCATCCCGTCGCCGCCGAGGAGGCGGTCGTACGGATAGTCGCCCTCGGCGTACCACTGGAAGCCCATGTCGTAGGTGTGCGCGCCGGCCCAGACGCCGTTGTCCTGGAGGCCGCCGTAGACGCGGTACGGCTCGGCCTCGTCCACTTGCACGGCGTAGAACTGCCCCACGGGCGGCGTGTTGGCCTTGAACCACGTCTCGCCGTCGTCGTAGCTGATGTTGACGCCGCCGTCGTTGCCGTTGACGAGGTGGCCTGGCCGCTGCGGACTCACCCAGAGCGCGTGGTGGTCCACGTGCACGTTCGGCGCGTTGATGCCGGTGAACGTCTCGCCGCCGTCGGTGCTTTTGAGGATGGGCACGCCCATGATGTAGATGCGGTCGGCATCGTCCGGCGCAGCGCGGATTTCGCCGAAGTAGTAGCCGTAGGAGTAGTACGTCTCGTCGATGGGTTCGGCGTGCGGCTTCGTCCACGTCTGGCCGCCGTCCGAGGAGCGGTAGACCTCGGCGCCTTTGACGGGCGTGTCGAAAAGCTGCGCGTTGGCGTCTTCGAGGTAGCGCACCAGGTCCAGCGGCGCGATCTCCTCCTGGCGCACCATGTCCATGATGCTCTCGGCCGTGTACGAGGCCGGGAAGCCGTTGCGCTCCAGGTATTCCTTGACCTCTTCCTGGCTCACCTCCAAAAACTCCGCCTTCGTCATCTCGCGGATGTTCTCCTTGGTAAGCGCCGGTTCTTCGTCGTCCTCTTCTTCCGGGCGGCGCTCCTGGTTGTCGAGGAGGGCGTAGACGATGTCCGGGGCATCCGGCGTCACGGCCAGGCCGATGCGCCCCACGCCTTCGCCCGTGGGAAAGCCGCTCTCCTCGGTCGTGATGAGCTGCCAGTTCTCGCCGCCGTCGGTAGACTTGTAGATGCCGCTCTCCTCTCCGCTCTCGACGAAGTTCCACGCGCGTCGGAGCCGGTGCCACATCGCGGCGTAGAGGACATCTGGATTTTCCGGATGCATCACGAGGTCAATCGCGCCCGTGTTCTCGCCCACGAAGAGCGTCTTCGTCCACGACCCGCCGCCGTCGGTGGATTTGTAGACGCCGCGCGCCTCGCTGGCCGAGTAAAGCGGGCCGAGGGCGGCCACCCACACGGTGTTCGGGTCTTCGGGGTGCATGACGATGCGGCCGGTGCGGTGCGTGTCTTCGAGGCCGAGGTGCTGCCAGGTCTGGGCGCCGTCGGTCGATTTGTAGATGCCCGTGCCGGCGTAGGAGGAGCGGCTGGAGTTGTTCTCGCCCGTGCCCACCCAGACGGTCTCCGGACTTTTCGACCAGTCCACGGCGATGTCGCCCATCGTCATGGCGGATTGGTCGTCGAAGTGCGGCTCGAAGGACTGCCCGTTGTTCGTCGTCTTCCACAGCCCGCCCGAGGCGTAGGCGACGTAGAAGTGCGTCGGGTCGTCGGGGCGCACGTCCACGTCCACGACGCGCCCGCTCATCACCGTCGGGCCGATGTTCTCAAACGGCACCTGGCTCACCAGGGAGCGCTCGGCGAGGCCGGCGCGGCGGTCGTGCCCGGCGAGGCGCTCGGCGGCAGGCGTCGAGGTCACGGGCGAGTCCATCGCGGCGGTAGTGGTGTCCGGCGCGGCGTCTTGCGCAGCGGCGGGCGGGGCGGTCAGCAGAAAAGACAGGGCGAGCAGCGTAACGAGGCGGTTCATGCAGGGCTGGCGGGGCAGAGGCGATAGCGGAACAGCGGCAAAAGCGGATCGGAAGATAAGGCACGTCCTTTGCATTTTCACCCTGTGACGCGCCACGCACATGGCGATGTCGGCACTGATCTTTCAGCGGTAGCGGGGAAATCTACCGTAGGGACGCGGCGCGCCGTGTCCCTGCCACGACAGAGGCAGAGGTGCCTCCGGATCAAGCGCTGCCCCGTTCGATTAACGTGCGCACGGTTCCCCTGCGCCGCTTGCTCCTCCTCCTTTTCCAACGCCCCGCCATGCGCTTGCTTCTCTTTTCCGCCCTCGCGCTGCTTTTCCTCATCGGCTGCGCCAGCGAGACCGACGCCGCCCGCGCCCCCTCCGCCGCCGCCGAGGCCGCGCCGGCCGCCGACACCTCCTTCGCCGACCTCCCGCCCAGCCGCGCCGGCGACGTAGCACCCGCCGAGGACTACGAAGCCGCCCTCACCGATATTCTGCAGCAGGTCGTCACCGAAACCGGCCTCGTGCGCTACGATCTCCTGCGCCGCGAAGCAAGTGCTCCTGGGGCGCGCGGGGAGCTGAACGAAAAATTCCGCCGTGTGCTCAAGGCGGTGGAGACGTACGACGCCGGCGACCTCGACACGCAGGCCGAGAAGCTCAGCTTCTGGATGAACGCCTACAACGTGCAGATGCTGCAGAACATCATCGCCACGCCCGAGGCCGAGCACATCGAACAGGGCGGCTACGCGGATGCCTTCTTTAAGACGCCCTTCCGCACAGCCGGCCACGCCGTCACGCTCGACGAGATCGAGAACGTGATCCTGCGCAAAGAGGACGGCCCCGAGGCGCTGAAATCGCTCAAGGCGAACGCGCTCGATCCGCGCATTCACGTCGGCCTCAACTGCGCGGCGGCGAGCTGCCCGCGCCTGCGCAGCCGCGCCTTCACCCCGCAGAACGTGGACGCCGAACTCAACGCCGCCATGCGCGACTTCACGGCCTCGCCTGCGCACTTCCGCGCCGTCGAGGGCGGGTTCGTCCTCTCCTCCCTCCTGGACTGGTTCGGCGAGGACTTCGACCGCGCGGGCGAGCCGGCAGGCGACTACCTCCTGGGCTTCATGCCCGAAGGCCGCCTGCACTACGACGCGCTCCGAAAACTCCTCCAGGGCCGCTCCTCCGAAGAGATTAAGGCGCGCCCAAACGTCACCTTCGCCTACGACTGGACGGTGAACCGCGCTCGTTGAGAAAGGGGGAATGGGGGCAGGGGCGCAAGAGGGAGCGCGCTCTCATTCTCCCTTTCCCTCTCTTAAGTTCTCCCTCTCTCAAGACGGCTGGTGCTCCTCTTCGCGCTCCAGGCCGGCCACCTCGTAGCGGCCGGCGGGCGTGCGGCGCAGGTACACGTGCGTCCAGCCGCGCCCCGGCGTGTGCAGCGTGGCCTTGAGAAACGGCGGCTCGGCCTCCGGCAGCGCGAACGCCTCGTCTGAGGACGCCGCCTCCACCAGAACGGCCCCCGCGCTGTCGGCCGCGTTGTCGAACAGGCGCCACGTGATCCGCCGAAGCTGATCCCCATCGGCCAGCCCGTTCTGTTCCAGAAGGTCGGCGAAGACGAGGCGGCCTTCCTCGACGCGGAAGCGGTCCAGGCCGCCGCCCAAGCCCAAGTAGGCGCGCGCGATGGAGTCGCGGCGGGCCATGAGCGCGCCGGCCAGGTACGCCGCGGCGCTGGAGTCTGAGTACGCGGCGGCGGAGACGGCGGCGCGGAGGTCGGCGTCGGAGAAGTGGGCCACCTGCTTAGCGGCCCAGAAGGCGTCGTGGAGGTCCATGCGCTTAAAAGCGGGATTCGGGTAGCGCGGCTTCCACGCCCTCGGGTCGAAGCCGGCGGCATCGAAGCGCCCGATGGAGGCGTACGCCGGGCGAGGCCGCCGCGCCCAGGGCGCGCCCGCGAAGCCGAGCGTGACGGCGCGCACGAGCGCCGGCTCGAGGTCGATAAAATACTCGTGCCCGGCCCAGGCGTCCTCCATGCCATCCGGGTTGCTGCCCAGGGCGGTGCCCAAGCCGACGAGGTAGTGCCGCACAAACTGCCGCCCGCCCTCGCGCACGAGCCAGTCCTGCGCGTGCACGGCCCGCGCGCCGTCGTGCTGGAGCCACGCCGAGAAAAGGCGCAGCCCGCGCAGCTCGCGCCGGCCCTCGTGCGCGAAGACGTCGTTGCCGTCGTCCGGGCGCGTGCCGTAGAAGAGAAACGGGCCGAGCAGGTCCGCATCGGCGGGCTGGCGCGTGGCGAGCGCGCGGTAGAGGCCCTCGCCCTCGTACGCAGCCCGGCGCAGAAGCCGGTGGATGTCGCCCCGGGAGACGTCTTCTTCCGTGCCGGGCACGAGGCGCTCGCGCTCGAAGCGCACGATGCGGCTTTCGGGCACGTGGTAGCCGAGCGCGTAGAACAGGCGCGACGCCACGGCCTCGGCGCCGGTGGCCTGCTCCGGGCGCACCTCGGGGTCGAGCGTGAGCAGGTAGCGCGCGCCGCTCCCATCGGCGATTTCCAGGCGCAGCGCCGGCCCGCCGTCCAGGAGGCGCATCACCTCCCACGGGGCGTTTTCGGAAGGGCCGCCTGCGGCGCTCGGCCCGCGGCGGATGGCCTCCGGCGTCATGCGGCGGTAGTAGTGACGCGGCGTGTACCACGACGAGCGCGGCACGTCCTGGGCCGTATTCGCGTTGAGCGCCGGCCCGTCGTAGTCGCCCGGATCGAGGGCGAGGTTGAGCGCCGTGTCGTAGTAATCGGAGACGTCGTTGGGGCGCGGGGCGGGCATGTCCAGGCGGTCGGGGTCCTCCTGGATCGGGTCGTCCGGGAGGAAACGCTGCGCGGCGGCCGGGCGCGCGGCGCAGGCGACCAGGGTCGCCGCGAGGCCCATCCGCAAGAGAAGACGACGGACGATGGATGACAGACGACGAGGGCGGCATCCCCATCGTCGGTCGTCGGTCGTCGGTCGTCCGCGAGAGCCTCGCGTTTGCATCTCCCAAAAAAGAGGGGGGCGTTTCATCTCAAAGAATGGAGCCGAACTCGATGTAGAGCGTGAAGCCCTCGCGGCTGCGGGCGAGGTCGAAGCGGGCCAGCACGCGCCGGCGCGTGCGCAGGCGGAAGCCCAGGCCGCCGCTCACCTCCAGGTCGTAGAGGCTGAGCGCCTCGACGGCGGGGAAGACGTGACCGGCGTCGGCGAAGAGGGCCATGTCCAGGATGGGGAAGATCATCCAGCGGAACTCGGCGTTGAGGAGCGCGAGGTTGCGGTCGCGGAAGCGGAAGCTGCCAAAGCCGCGCAGCGTGCGCGAGCCGCCGAGCGCACGCATCATGTAGAAGGGGACGACGTTGCCGCCTCCGGTTTGCGAGAAGGAGACAAACTGCCTGAGCGCGAGCACCTGCAAGCCGCGGCGCAGGGGGAGGTAGGCCTGCGTCTCGAGGTTGAAGCGCGTGAAGTCGTAGCGCCCGCCGCCTAGAAGGACGTGCGGGATCACCTCGGCGGCGAGGTAGAAGCCGCGCGAGGCGTCGAGCGAGAGGCCGCGCAGGCGCGCCGCCGTCGGGGCGAAGCGGCTGCCGTAGGCCTTCTCGTAAGCGATGTTGCGCGTGTCCACCTCGGCGTAGGCGCCGGCCGCGGCGTAGTCGAGGTCGGCGCGCAGGCCCGGCGGCAGGTCTTCGGCAAAGCGCTCGCGGACGGTGGGGTACTCCTCGTCTCGGCCGGGGCCGGGGCGCAGACGCTGGTAGGAGAGGTGCGCGCCCAGGAGCGTGTTCGGCAAGAGGCTGTACCCGAAGAGGCCGCCGCTGATGAGTTCGTTGAGGCGGTAGCTGGCGCGCTGGCCCTCGGGCGTGTTCGGGCCGAGGCCGTAGAACTCCTGCTCGGGCGCGTGCCAGTAGCGCGTGAAGCCATAGCCGACCCAGGCCCCGCGCTCGTAGCCCAGGACGCCCTCGGCGCCGTAGTACAGGTTGCGGCTCCCGAGCGCCTGCACGCGGGCGTGGCGGTCCTCTTCGTTGGCGAACCACTCGCGGCCGAGGCCGGCCGTCGTCCCCGCCCCCGGCGCCAGCCCGCCGCCGAAGACCGGGTGGATCTCGTAGACGTTGATGCTCGGCAGGTCAATCGTGACCTGGTTGCGCTCGACGAAGTCGGCCGCGCGGTCGATGACCCGCTCCGTCAGCCCCGGCCCCGGATGCTCCAGACGCGCGGCCTTTTCCAGCCGCATCTGCCGCAGGTGCGCCGCGCGCGAGGTGTCGGCGCTTTGCGCTTCCGCCCTTTCTGCCGGGCCGGCAAGCAGCCACCCCAGCAGAACGAGCACGGGCCAAGCGGCGCGGCGCATCCGTACGTCAGGCAGGAGGAAGGGCACGGCGGTCGGCGTCAGGGCGGGCGTGAAAAGGTAGCGGAGCGGGCGCGTGTGGCAGCCTTGTCAGAACCGGCGTTCACAGCCTACACCGCGGCCACCACGTCCGGGGTTAGCGCCACCCCTTTCGGGTAGCAGATGTAGGGCTTGACCTCGAAGCGCGTCAGCCCAGCCATGGCGCCGGTGTCGGCCATCTCCGAAAGCTCGTGGATGTGCCCCTCGCGGTCGAGGACGCCGATGGCGTTTTCTACGCGCTCGTACGCCGAGTGGCGCGAGCGGTCCCGGCTGAGGTAAAACCCGGCGGCGTCCTCCGCTTCGTCCGCCGTGGCGATCTCCTCTTCTACGAGCCAGGCGGCCACCTGGCGGCGCCAGGCCGCCCACTGCTCCTCGGGGGGGGGCGCCTGCAGGAACGTCACGCGGAAGAAGTCGCGCTCGATAAAGCGGCGGCAGAGATCGGCCAGGACGCGGTCTTTCTCCGTGCGCATCCACTGCTTGAGGCTGAAGAGCACGTCCGTATCGTCCAGCCCGCAGAAGGCCGAGCGCACCTCCGGCTGGGCGAGGTCCTCGGCGCCGACGTCGTTTTTCAGAAAAAAGCAGAGCGCCTCGGAGCAGCCCGCCTCCAGGCCGGCGGTGCCCCTGCGCAGATGCTCGCGCACGCGGCGGAAGGCGGCGCGCAGGAGCTGATCGCCCGCCAGCACCGTTTTGTGCAGGTACACCTGCCAGTACATCAGCCGGCGCGAGAGCAGGAAGTTCTCCACGGCGTAGATGCTCTTGGACTCGACCACGACGTTGGCCGTGGCGCCCCCCTCCGGCGGCCACACGCGCAAGGTCTTGATGATGCGCTCGACGCCGACGGCGCCCTCGGCCACGCCCGTGTAGAACGAGTCGCGCCGGAGGTAATCGAGCCGGTCCATGTCAAGCTGGCTCGCCACGAGCTGATGGAAAAAAGGCCGCGCGTAGGTCCCGTCGAAGATCTCGAGGGCGAGGTCGAGCGCCCCGCCGAAGCGCCGGTTGAGGTGCACAAGCAGGACACGGCTCATCCTCTCATGATGGAAGCCGCGGATGAGGTCGTGCTCGAGCGTGTGCGAATACGGCCCGTGACCGACGTCGTGCAAGAGCGCCGCCGCCAGCGCCGCCAGGTACTCCTCCTGCGAGATGGGCGTCCCCTTCTCGGCGATGCTCTTGAGCGCGTCCTGCATCAAAGCCATCGCGCCCAGGGCGTGCCCGAAGCGCGTGTGCTCGGCGCCGGGGAAGACGAGGTGCCCCACGCCTAGCTGGCGGATGCGCCGGAGGCGCTGCACCTCAGGCGTCTGCACCAGGTCCATGATCAGGTGCTTCGGCACCGAGACGAAGCCGTGCACCGGATCGGAAAAGATCTTAAACCGCTGGTGCTGTTCGTTAGATCGAGGCACAGGGACGACGAGAAGAGAAGATAGGCAGAGCGGCGGAAAAGCTGCGCAGCGAGGCGGCACGCTACGGATCGGGCGGCGGCCCGGTTGCCGCAGAAGCATCCCCGAACTCGTAGCGGATGCGGTTGCCCCGTTCGAGGCCGTATCCGAAGGCGAAGATCGTAGTCACCGCCGCGTAGCCCGTCACGACGACAAAGACAAAGCCGGCTAAGAGGGCTTCGGACAGTTCTTCTGAGAAGCCGCTGTCCTTGCGGTTCACCAGGTACCGCCCCAACAGCAACGTGCCTCCCGTGAGCGCCCCGCCGAGGAGCGCCGCTCGTCCGCCGTCGCGCAACGCGGCTAGCAGGTGCCGGTCTGAGACCTCGACGGCATCCACCTCGTGGAGCGACACGGAGCGGAGCGGGTCGCCCTCGGCCGAGCGCCAGTAGAGCGCGTCCGCAGTGACGGCCTCGATGCGGCCTTCGCGCCGCCCGCGATAGCGCAGGAAGAGGGTGGCCCTTTCGCCAACGAGCGCGCCCTCCAGCGCGGACGTCTCGTGCCGCTCCACAGGCTGCACGCGCGTCGCCCCAAGGCTGGAGCAGCCCGTGCCGAGCACCATTGCGAGAAGAAGGCCGGGAAGCAGAAGCCGTTGCATAGCAGCGCAAAAGCAAAAGAGGGGAGGCGTTCCTGTTCAACCTACCGCGCGGGCAGAAAAATAGCCATCAGCAACCCTACAGCCCCTCCTCGGCCAGCATCCGGGCCACGGCGCGGTAGAAGTCGTGGGCGATGGGCCGCGTGCCGGGGATGGGTTCGAGGCCGACCTGGCGCCCGTGGTCGCCGTCGAAGGCGCCCAGGAACGTGCCCCACCGCGCGCTTTGGGCGGAGACGTAGCCGTCGTTCTCGCCCTCGCGCTCGTAGAGGAGCCGGTTCTGCAAACGGAAGAACGGGCTGATGGGCACGTCGGTGCCCTTGCCGGCGCGCCCGGCGTAGGAGAAGTAGCGCACCGAGGGCGCATCGGGCGTGGCCGGGTTGAACGCCTCCGCCAGGTGCGCGGGGCGGAGTTCGGCCACGGCGGTGAGGAAGTCCGAGGTGCCGTCCTCGAGCGCCGTGGCGCCGATCCAGTCCGCCACGCCGCCAAGCCAGGTGCGCACGCGCTCGGGCTGCCGCATCACGAGGTCGGCCAGGGCGGTGCCGTGGTGCGGCGTAGCCACGGTGGTGAGCGAGGCGACCTCTTCGGCCCAGCCGGCGCGGCTGATGAGGAAGCGCGCGTCGAGGCCGCCCATCGAGTGCGCCACGAGGTTCAGGCGCGCGGCGCCCGTTTCTTCAAGCACGTGCCGGAAGCGGTCTTCCCACATCTCCGCGCGCGTGACGACGGTGTGGTAAGGCGCCACGTTGGGCGCGTAGGCCCACACGCCGTGCCGGCGCAGGTGCATGGCCTCGCCGTGGAGGTGCCCCCCGCGCTGGAGCGAGGCGATGAGGCCGAAGCCGTGCATGAACACCACCGGGTAACGCAGCCGGATCAGGGGCGGCTCCGGGAACGGATCGAGTCCGCTCAGGCGCTGGAGGGCCGTTTCGGTAAACTTCGGCAGCGCCATCGGGTGCAGCGTAGGGAACGAGTGGGCAAAGCGGATGCGCCTTCTGCAACCCGGCGCTGCGGGCGCGGGTTCTTCGCCGCCTCGCAGAGGCCCGGCCCCGAACCAGGCGCTGCAAGCCCGAAATCAGGCGCTGCAAGGAGGCGCCTCTGCGAAAAGCAGGCCGAGCGCGGCCGTCATGGCGTCTTACGCGAACGGGCTGAAGAGGGCCACGGCGCGGCCCTGGACGAGCCATTCCAAAAACGCCATCACCGAGGCGGCCACGAGCGGCACGCGCAGGTTGTCGTTGAACGGGCGCGGCAGGGCCTCGGCCAGGCAGCCGGCCACCGTGCCCGCCGCGCCGATCCAGAAGCCCACCGCCGGGAAGCAGGCCATCACCGCCAGCCCGGCTGCGAGAAACGCCGCCGAGCCTTCGAGCGTGCGCGGGTTGCGGCCCCAGTGCACGCGCCCGAAGCGCCGCCCCACGAGCGCCGCCGCCGCATCGCCAATCATGAACATGGCGAATACGGGCACGGCCAGGCGCAGCGGGAAGATGAGCGTGAGGAGCGCGGCGGAGACGAGCACCAGCGTGGCCCCGTTGAAGGTCACGTCGCCGTCGGCGGCGGGCTGGCCCTTGGCGCCCCACTCCTCCGCGCGCATGAGCGGGCCGAAGACGCGGGCGATGACGCGCGCAAAGCGGACGGAGTAGGCGCGAAGCGTGTCGGCCGTGAGGGCCAGCAGGGCGGCCGGCGCCAGGATCAGAAGCGCTACCGGACGGCCCAGGACGTACATGCCAAGCGGAACGACGAGCGCCAAGAGATGCAGCGCCTTGCGCTTGAGTTCGTCGCGGTAGGGCAGCTCGTGGGCTACCTCGCGCGTGGCCTCGGAGTGCGGATCGGGCATCAGCTGGGGCGGGGCAGTTCGCGGCAGAGGCGGTTCTAATACCGACTTGATCTCGGAATGTCGGGATACTCGTTTTCAGCGAAGCCGCTCTTCTCGCCGTAGCGACGAAAGGCCGTTCGTCGCTATCAGCGGTCAAGGCCACCCGTACCGACATCACCATTTTGAATCCGCATAAGAGACGGCTTGGCAGATCGAAAGGGCGCTCGTGCCCTGGGTAGATGAATCCCCGAACAAACGAGAATGCACCCAATCCGCAGAAAGGCGCGTGGCACCCTTTGTGCGGGAGGCCTGCACCGAACCTTGCGCCTGAGCAAAAGTTCGTGCCGTTCCGCCCTGAGCACGTCATAGTCCTGGGCGCTCCTCCTCCGCTCTGTTGGCCTGCACCTATGCTTTCCCGCCTCATCGTGCTGAGCGTTGCCGTCGCGCTGGGGACGGGCGCGTGGCTGTACCTCCTGCGGCGCTACGACCGGATCGAGCCGGAGTCCGTGCGGCATCTGGTGCAGGTGATGCTCCTGGGTGGCGGGCTGAGCGTAGCCGCTGCGGCGCTCCTCAACGAAGGGGCCGCTCATGCGCTCGGCCTGAGCGCCGCCGTCTTGGACGAACCCCGCGCCGCGCCCGTGATGGCGCTCCTGGCGCTGAGCCTCTCCGTAGGCGTCATCGAGGAGGTCAGCAAGGCCGTGGCCGGCACGTGGGCGACCCTCCGCTGGGGCGACTTCGACGAACCCATCGATGCGATGATCTACGCGATGACCGTCGGCCTGGGCTTCGCCGCGTTGGAGAACGTGGTCTACGCGCTGCGCTTCGGCAACGAGGTGCTGCTGGTGCGCTTCCTCTGGCCGGTGCCGGCGCACATGGCCTACGCCGCCGTGTGGGGCTACGGGCTGGCGCGCGCCCGCTTCGTCTACCCCGCGCGCCGCCGATGGCGCGTCATGGCCGCGCCCGTAGCGCTGGCCGCTCTTGCGCACGCGGGCGTCAACTTCATGCTCTTCCTGGGCGGCACGGCTGCCGCCACGGTGGCCCTGACCGTGCTCTTAGGACTGGCCTTTTTGGCGCACCGCCGCCTGCACCGCCTCGTGGCCGAGTCGCCGTTTCTCAGGCCGGGCGAGTGCCCCGAGTGCCGCCACGTGAGCGATCCGCGCGCCCGATCCTGCGCGCGCTGCAAGGCGCCTCTACAGCAGAAAGAGATGGTCGCTACCTGCCCCTGCGGCCAGGCGCGCGTGCCCATCCACGGCGGCACGTGCCCACGCTGCGGGCGGCGGATGGGCAGCGAGGCGGCGCGTTCATCGCTGCAGCGCTGATCGCTTGAGCGCGAAGCGCCGAGGAGGAACGACGTCCGCGCCGGACCTTATCACAGAAGCGCACCCGCCGGTCCGTCACCCTCTGCTCTCCGCCCACCCGCGCGCCATGCCTGCCCGCTTCCCGCTCTTCGCGCTCGCTGCCCTTCTGCTCCTCCTCGCCACCGGCTGCGCCGACGAGGCCTCCGAAGACGAATCCGCTGAGAACGGCGCCTACGCCGACAGCATGGCTGAGCAACACGCTGGCGACACGACCGCCGCCTCGCCCGCCGTCCGCGAGCCGGTCATCCCCGTCACGGCGCGGGAGGTGGACTACGGCCCGGCGCAGGGCTACCTCGCCGAGCCGGAGCGGCCCGACTCCGTGCTCGAAGCGCGGGGGATGGACCCGGCCACGGGCGCGCTGCCCGCCCTCGTCATCATCCACGAGTGGTGGGGCCTGAACGACAACATCGAGGCCATGGCCCGCCGCCTCGCCGGCGAAGGTTACCGCGTCCTGGCCGTGGACCTCTACGGCGGCCAGGTGGCCGATTCGCCCGAGACCGCGCGCGACCTCGTGGACCGCGCCATGCAGGACCGCCGAGCGGCGATCCAGAATATCGGTTCCGCGCGCGAGTACCTGATGACCACCTTCGACGCCACCGAGATCGGCGTGATGGGCTGGTGCTTCGGCGGGGGGATGACGCTCCAGGCCGCCGTGGCGCTCCCCGGCGACTTCGACGCGGGCGTGATCTACTACGGGCGCGTGCAGAGCACCGAGCGCCAAGAGCTTGAGAAGATCGACATGCCCCTCCTGGCCCTCTTCGGCGGCGAGGACCAGAGCATCCCCGTTGAAGAGGTGCGCGCGTTCGAGACCACGCTCCAGGACCTGAACAAGGACGTAGAGGTGCACGTCTACGAAAACGCCGGCCACGCCTTTGCCAACCCCACGGGCCAGAACTACGTCCCCGACGCCGCGCGCGAGGCCTGGGACGAAACGACGGCCTTCCTGCGCGAGACGCTCTACGGCGAGGGCGCCTCGTCGTAGCTTCTTCTGAACGAACGGCGACGACGCCATGGCCGGAGGGTCGGCCTGCGCCGTTGGCCAGTGGGCAGCTATCTGGTCTTCTACCGCCCACTCGATGACGGCGTCGAGGTCGTCCGCGTGCTGCATGGCAGCCGGGACATCGGCAGCGTGCTTTGGCGTAGTTTGATCGGCTTCATACGGAGCCAGCTTTTCATCTCAACTGCCTTCTATGCCTGACTTTCCCGCGCTCCAGAACGACCTCCTCCTCCGCGCCGCGCGCCGGGAGCAGACCGAGCGCACGCCCGTGTGGATGATGCGCCAGGCCGGGCGCTACCTGCCCGAGTACCGCGCCCTGCGCGCCGAGCACGCCTTCTTCGACGTGGTCCAAACGCCGGACCTGGCCGCCGAGGTCACGCTCCAGCCCATTGAGCGCTTCCCGCTCGACGCCGCCATCATCTTTAGTGACATCCTCGTCATCCCGCAGGCGCTGGGCCTGGAGGTGCAAATGGTGCCCGGCAAAGGGCCGCACTTCCCCGATCCGCTCGACACGCCCGAGGAGATGCGCCGCCTCACGGAGCCGGACTTGGACAAGGCCCTCGGCCACGTCTACGAAGCGCTCACGCTCACGCGCCGACGTCTCGAAGGGCGCGTGCCGCTCATCGGCTTTTGCGGGGCGCCGTGGACGCTCATGGCGTACATGATCGAGGGCGGCGGCTCGAAAAGCTTCTCCCGCGCGCGCGCCTGGCTCTGGCGCCACCCCGAAGAGAGCCGCGCGCTTTTGCAGCGGATCACCGACGTGTGCGCGGACTACCTCGTCGGGCAGATTGAGGCGGGCGCGCAGGCGGTGCAGGTGTTCGACTCGTGGGCGGGTCTTCTGGGGCCGGAAACCTTCCGCACGTTCGCGCTGCCGTACCTTTCGGAGATCGCCGCGCGCGTCAAGAAGGCGCACCCGGAGGTGCCGAAGATCGTCTTTGCCAAAGACGCGCCTTACGCCCTGAGCGACCTCGCTACGACGGCCTACGACGTCATCAGCCTGGACTGGACGATGGACCCCCGAGAAGCGCGCGAGATCGTAGGCGGGCAGGCCGCGCTCCAGGGCAACCTCGACCCGTGCGCGCTCTACGCCGCGCCCGAAAAAATCCGCGAGGCCGTGCGCGCCATGCTCGAAGGCTTCGGGCCGCGCGGCCACATCGCCAACCTCGGCCACGGGATGCACCCGGACCACGACCCCGAGCATGCCCGCGCCTTCATCGAGGCCGTGCGCGCGCTCTCCGCTGCGGGGGAGCGGGTGAACGGGTGAGCGAGCGCGGAGAAGAGAGAAAAACCCCAGCCTTCGTTTTTGCGAACCCGCCTGAGACCCTCTGCGATGAAACGCTTCGTCTGGATGCTTGCCGTGCTCATCCTGGTCTTCGCGCCCCAAACCGCCGAGGCGCAGCAGCGCGCCGCGCCGGATTCTTCGAGCGCGCGGCCCGCGCCCACGCCGGAGCTTGCGCCGGAGGAAGTGGTGCGCCTCCAGCTCGAAGCGCTCGCCGAGAACGACACACCGTATGAGAACGCCGGCATCGAGACGGCCTTCCATTTCGCCTCGCCGGCCAACCGCCGCGCTACGGGTCCGCTGCGCCGCTTTATCGCCCTGGTGAACAACCCCGTCTACAAGCCGATGATCGACCACACGGCAGCGCGCTACGGCGAGGGGCGCGCCTTGGCCGAGGGCCGCGTGGCGCAGCAGCCCGTGATCCTCACCGGCCCGGACGGCGAGCGCGCCGGCTACGTCTTCACGCTCTCGAAGCAGCGCGGCGGCCCCTGGGCCGGCTGCTGGATGACCGACGGCGTCGAGCGCGTCCCCCTCGGCGAGGCGCCCAGCGGCGAAACGCGGATTTGAGAAAGGGGGGGGTTGGGAATGGGAGAAAGGGAAGGTCGTAGATGGTAGATGGTTAATCGTCCTACTGCGCAGCGTCTTACCATTTACGATCCACTATCTACGATCAACCGCTCCCCTACCCGTTCTCCGTCACCCCGTCCCCCCGAATGACCGTTCTGCACCTGGACAACCACCTCCTCGTCATCGATAAGCCGCCGGGGCTGCTCGCGCAGGCCGACCGCACGGGCGACGCCGACGTGCTCTCCGAGGGGAAGGCGTTCCTGAAGGAAAGATTCGGCAAGTCGGGCGAGGCGTACCTCGGCCTCGTGCACCGGCTTGACCGGCCGGCCTCGGGCGTGATGGTGCTCGCGCGCACGTCGAAGGCGGCGCGGCGCCTCGCCGAGCAGTTCCGCCGGCGCCTGCCCGAGAAGCGCTACCTCGCCATCGTCGAGGGCGCGTGCTCAGGGATGGAAACGTGCATCGACTACATCGCCAAAGAGAACGAGACGATCCGCCGCGTGCCGCCCGACCACCCCGCCGGCAAGCGCGCCGAGCTGAGCTACCAGGCCCTCGCGCAGGACGCCGCCGCCGGGCTAAGCCTGGTGATGGTGCGCCTTAAGACGGGCCGCCCGCACCAGATCCGCATCCAGCTCTCCGCGCGCGGCTTTCCCATCCTGGGCGATCTGCGCCACGGCGCCACGCGCGAACTCGACGGGCAGAACCTGGCCCTGCACGCCTACCTCCTCCGCCTGGAGCACCCGGTCCGGCGCGAGATGCTCACCTTCGCCGCGCCGCCGCCGGCCGCGTGGGGCGGGCGTTTCGAGACGGAAACACAGCGCCTCTTGGCTGCCGCGTAGCCTGCCGCGCTTCAGTCGCCCCGGCAGCTTTCGGCGAGACGGACCCGTGCTTTTTGGAGCAGCACTGCGCAGAGCCTGGGTGGGCGGTTCGCCGGGGCCGCCAAGGGCCGGCAGCTCGGGCGCTGAGTCACAATGCTTCTTTCTTCCAGTCCAGGCGCCTACCGCGCCGCCGCCGCGAAGCCCAGCCCGTCCGGCGTGTCGCCAGTCCGAACCGTGCCCGTCACCACCAGCGTTTCGAGGTCGAGCACGGCCACGGTGTCGTCCTCCGAGTTGGCGACGAAGGCGCGCCCTCCGTCCGGCGCGATGAGGATGCCGATGGGCGCCGCGCCCGTGGCGATGCGCGCAATTCCTTCGCGGGCGGCCACGTCGTAGACGGCCACCTCGCCGGCCTCAGCGCAGGAGACGAGCGCCCGCCGCCCGTCCGGCGTGATCTTGACGCGGATGGGGAACCCCTCAGCCGGCAGCGTGGCCACGACGCTGTCACTCGTCACCTCAATGATTGAAACCGTGTCGTCGGCGCGGTTGGTGACCCAGACCTCCTCGCCGCCGGGCGTCACGTCGATGCCCTCGGCGCCCGCGCCCGTGGGGATGTGCTTGACGACAGCGCCTTTTTCGAGGTCGATGGCCGTCACCGTGCCGCTGCCGAGGTTGGAGGCGTAGAGCTTCCGCGCGTCCGGCGCCAGCGCGAGCATGTGCGTGACGTCCTGCCCCGTCTCGATGGCCTGCTCGACCTCACCCGTCGCCGCATCCATGGCGATGACGGACCCGCTGCCCTCGACGGTGGCGTAGAGCGTCGCCGCGTCCGGGCTGAGGGCGAGGCCGTGCGGACGGCTGTGCGGCGCCACGGAAAAGCGCTCCGCCTCGCGCCGCGCCTCCGCGTCAATCACGGAGATGCTGCCCGGATCGCGCTCGTAGTTCGCCACGTAGGCGCGGCGGCCGTCGGGCGACACGGCCACCTCGTGCGGCCCGCGTCCGGTCGCCACGGAGTCCACGACGGCCAGCGTCTCGGCGTCTACGAAGAAGAGCGTGTCGCCCGCTTTGTTGGCGACGAGCAGCAGGTCCGCCTCTGGCGCCGCGCCGCTCCACGCGAGGCAGGCGAAGAGCAGAAAAGGCAGCAGGCGTTTCATCGTCAGGTTCCTCCGAGGCGGCGGTTGAGCGGTTGCCCCCTACGCACCCGCTTTCCCACCCGCCGTTCCCTCGGCCCTCTCAGTAAAACACCCAGTACCACTTCACCTCGGGCGTGAGCTGGAGCGCGGGCGCCGGGACGCGCAGGAAAGAGAGCACGTCCGCCACGGCGCGCAACGGCTTGGGCACGTCCCATTCTTCGAGAAACTCGCTGCGCAGGACGTCAATGTCCGGGCCGATGAAAAGCTGCCGCCGGTGCTCCGGGAAGCCGTTCCCCCCGGACTTCGGGAAGCCCAGCCCCGTAGCGCTGTGGCCGACGGCCAGGCCCAGCCAGTCCGGCCACCGCTCGGCGTAACGCTCATTCAGCAACTCGTCGGGCCGGAGGACGAGCCAGTACGAGATGCCGTCGTAGTCCTTGATGGCGTTGCCCACGTAGCTCCCGAGGCCGTTCCCGGCCGGCCCCGTGTAAGGGTTCCCGTAGTACGGCGAGCGGTGGTAGGAGTACTTCATCGCAAACCAGTCCAGCTTTTCCGGATAGGCCACCTGCAAGCTGCCCAGGAAGCCGCCCGCTGCGTTCGCCAAAAGGTCCGTGCGCGAGGCCCCGTCCTCGTTCACCGAGTGCCCGTCGAAGACCTCGATCTGCGACATAAAAAGTGCGCTCACCGCCCCCCCGAACAGGGCCGATTGCGTGCGCGACAGCCCCGACCACCGCCCGTACGCGCCAATCCCTTTGGCGATCTGCCACGAGACGAGCAGGTGCCCGAGCTTGTCCTGTTGCTTCCACTCGAACCAGTCGTCCACCCAGCCGCGGTCGTACTGCGGCGTCGGGTCCGGCTCCTCGTGCTGCGCCTCGCTGTACCAGCGGAAGGAGGTCGTCCCCCCGTCGCCGTACCAGATCTGGCTCAGGCCGATCATCACCGGCACGTCGGCGGCGGCGATGCCGCCTACGCCGAGCCAGAAGCGCGCCGGGCGGAAGGGCTGCGCCGTCCGGCTGGCGGCGCGAGCGGCGGGCCTTGCACGGCTCGCCCGAGCGGTGTCGAGCGCGCGCGCCGGCGCTGGGACGATCCAAGCCGAGGCCACGGAGAGCGTTTCCGGCGGCGCCGGCTGCTGCGCAAGCACCGGCGCCGGCGCCCAGACGAACGCCACAAAGAGCGCCGCCGTAAGAAAAGCACGCCGAGGCAGAGCAGACAGAGGCGCTGTGCTGAAAAACGACATCGAAGAAAGAAGTGCGGTGGGGAGAGCGGCGTCTCTCAAGCGGCGCTTTCGGCCGCCTCGGCCAGGCCGAGCTGCTGCGCGGCGTCCTTGACGAGCGCGCGGGCGGCGTCGGGCGTCTCGGCCTCAGAATAAATGCGCAGAACCGGCTCGGTGCCCGAGGGGCGCACCAAAAGCCATCCGTTGTCGGTGATGTGCTTGTAGCCGTCGAGCGTGTCGAGGCGTTCGACGGCGTGGCCGGCCACCTCGTCCAGGCCGCCCTCGCGCTCTAATCGGTCGAGCGCTTTTTCTTTTTGCGCATCCGTCGTGCGGAGGTCGTCGCGGTACTGGTGGTGCGGGCCGAACTCCTGGTACAGCTCCGCGACGAGTTCGGAAAGCTTCTTCGCGCGGCGCACCATCATCTCCACAATAAGCAGGCCAATGTAGATGCCGTCACGCTCGGGCAGGTGCCCTTTTGCCGCGATCCCGCCCGACTCCTCGCCGCCTACGAGGACGTCACCCTCGACCATCTTCGGCGCGATGTGCTTAAAGCCGATGGGCGTGGTCTCGACCTCGAGGCCGTACTTGCCGCCCATCTTGTCCAGGAGATGCGTCGTGGAAAAGGTCTTCACCACGGTGCCGGAGAGGCCGCGCTCCTCGTGGAGGTACTTGACGAGGAGCGCCAGGATCTCGTGCGAGGAGACGAAGCGCCCCCCTTCGTCGAACATGCCGATGCGGTCGGCGTCGCCGTCGTTGGCGAGGCCGCAGGCGCAGCCCTCGCGGACGACCGCTTCGGAAAGCTCCTCCAAGTTGCGCTCGATGGGTTCGGGCGCCATGCCGCCAAAGCCGGGGTTGAACTCACTGTGGAGTTCGACCACGTTGCTGTGGCCGATGAGCGCCGAGACGAGGCCCTGCCCCGCGCCGTACATGGCGTCGTGCGCGACGCGCAGATCCGCTGCGGCGATGGCCTCCGTGTCGATGCACTCGCGCAGGACGTCGAGGTACGCCGCGCGCAGGTCGTGCAGCGTGACGATCCCCTCTTCCACAAGCGCGCCGAAAGCCGGGAGCGCTTTGCCTCTGGCCCGCTCCGGCGCGGGCGCGATGCGCTTCTCCACTGCGGCGACGGTGGCCGGGAACGCCGGACCGCCAAAAGGCGCCTTGATCTTGAAGCCGTTGTACTCGGGCGGGTTGTGGCTCGCGGTGATGACGATGCCGGCGTCGCACGAAAACGCCTTCGTGGCCCAGCTGATGGCAGGCGTGGCCGTGATCGTCTCGCCGAGAAGCACCGTGGCGCCCTCGTCGGCAAAGACGCGGGCGACGTGCTCGGCAAAGCGGCGGCCCATGAAGCGCGCGTCGTGGCCGAGCGCGATCTTCGGCGCCTCGGCGCCGGCGGAGCGCAGCCACGCGGCGGTGGCGCGCGCCACGCGCTCCAGGTTCTCGAACGTGTAACCCTCGGCCACGACCGCGCGCCAGCCGTCGGTACCGAATGTGATGTCAGGCATGGTGCCGTGTGCTGCTGCTTTTTCGGGGAGCGGGGGAGCCGGCGCGGCGCTCATCCGCCGCCCGCGCCGGCGTATCATGCTACAAAACGCGCTCCTAAAAAGAGAGCAGGGCCGCCCGGCTTATTCGGCCGTTTTGAGCTGATCGCCCCAGGCCTTGCGCAGGTTGCTAAGCTCGCGCGTAAGCTCCTCGATCTGCGCGCTCTTGAGGCTGAGCTTCCGGATCAGCCCGCCTACCATCTGCTCCCCGACCCTGTCAAGGCGGGTGGCTTCGCGCTCCGTCTCAGGCCGTGCCCGCAGGCTCAGCACAACGACGGCTAGCTCGTCCAGCGCGGCGAAGATCTCCTCTTCGCCGTCGGTCATGGCACCGTCAAGAGCCTGCTTGACCTCGACGGTTTTTCTTGAAAGTTCTTCGGGCACCTGCTTCTCAGCACCTCGATCTTGAAAGGTCATGGTAAAAATGCTTCGGTAGATGAGGGAATGTTACCCAGCGCCGGCCGCTCGCAAGCACCGGCGAGTTAAAGAAAACTGCGCCGCGAGATTCAGCGCTCTGCCGGGCCGTCCGGGCGCTGCCACGGAAGCCCGCGAGGAAATCGGAGCGGCGAGCGTAGCGCCTGACCGGCGTGCGTTTCTTCGCCGGCGGGACGCAGGACGAGGTCTTGCAGCGAGCGCACGCGCAAGAGGCTTCCGTCCATGGCTCCGTAGGCCTGCTCGAACGCTTGGAGCGCTTCGCTCTGCTCGTTGGCCGAGAGCGAATCGGCGGCGGTGTCGAAGGTGGAGAGGCCGCTCATCCGCAGTGCGCCGGCGCTCACGTCAAAGCGGATGCGCTGCGACGACAGGGCCGGGTCGCCGCCCGTCTCCGCGTCAAGCACCAGCTCGCCGTCTTCGATGCGCCACGTGCCGCGAGTTTCCTCGGTCTCGCCGTCCTCGTCAGCGCTCTGCGCGGTGAAGGTGTTGTCCTCGTTGAACGCGAACGTGAGGCTTTCGTCCGGCAAGCGGTCGAAAACCTCCGTCTCCACGAGCGCCTCCGCGCCTGCCGCGATAGGCTGCGTAGCCGCCTGCAAAGAGCCGTCGAGCATCACCGTCTGCTCCCCGCCATATTCTTCGGTCAAGACGGCCTCGTCGGCCCGCAGCGTGTTGGTTGCCGGGTCGAAGCTCAAGTCGCCGCTGGCGGGCGCGGAGAAGCCCTCGGTGAAGAGGTCTCCTGCAAGGAGCGTGAAGTCGCCGCCCTCCTCCAGCGGTGTTCGGAGGCGTACCGCTTCGCTCGCAAACTCGCCCACCAGAAACAGCGGCTCGGCAGAGGCCACGACCAGCGCGTCGCCGAAGAAGGACAGCGCGCGACGCAGATAGGACAACTCTGCCTCCACTGCTCCGCTCACTACGATGCGTCCCTCGCCTTCCTCCTCTGGATCAATCACGACCTGATCGGTCCTGGAGGTGAGGTAGTAATTGAGAGCGGCCCGGTCCAACGACCACGTGCCGATAAGCGCCTCCCGGTCGGCCTCGCCCTCTTCAGGATCGCCCGCGTCGCAGCCGGACCACAGCAGCACGGCCAGTAGCAGAAAAACGGTGGCGAGAACGGGCAGAAGACGAGGCATGACAAGACGGTTCAGCGGTCGAGGTAGCGCGGGGGCGCAACGGTGTAAGCTAATCTACAATCCGCGCTGCGCAAATTCCAGACGTGCGCTCAAGCCTTCTCACGCCGGCCCGCCGTCATGAGTTCGCGCGCGCTCTTGAGAGCGGCGTCGGTCACGGCGGCGCCGCTGATGAGCGTGGCCACCTGCGCGGCGCGCTCGTCCTCGTCCAGGCGCTGGATCTGCGTGCGCGTGCGCCCTCTGGCTACGTCTTTGGCCACCTCGAAGTGCGCGTCGCCCAGGGCGGCGATCTGCGGCAGGTGCGTGATGGCGATGATCTGATGATAGCGCGCTAAGTCGCGCATGGCTTCGCCCACGCGCCGGGCCATGTCGCCCGAGATCCCCGCGTCGATCTCGTCGAAGACGAGGATAGGCAGCCGCTCGCTCTTGGCGAGGATGGTTTTCAGGGCGAGCATGATCCGGCTGATCTCGCCGCCGGAGGCCACCTTTTTCAGGGGCATCAGCGCCTCGCCCACGTTCGTGGAGATGAAGAACTCGGCGCGGTCCATGCCCGACCCGAACGCCCGGTAGCGCACGGCGGCGGCGCCGTTCTTTGGGCTGCCATTTTCCGAGGCGCCGGGCCGGACCCAGCCCTCGGCGTCTTCCTGCCGCGTGAAGCGGACGGCGAACCGGCTGCGCGGCATCCCCAGCCGGGCAAGCTCTTCGAGAATGGCGTTCTCGATGCGCCCGGCCACCTCACGGCGCTTCGCGCTCAAGCGCTCGGCGGCGTCGGTGAGTGCCCTTTGCGCGGCGCGGATCTCCTCGCCGAGGCGCTCGATGGCACCCTCGAAGTCCGCCGCCAAGCTGTGCTGCCCTCCGATCTCCCGGCGGTGCGCGAGGACGGCCTCGAGCGTGCCGCCGTACTTGCGCTTGAGCCGTTCGAGTTCGCCCCTGCGCTGGCGGATTTCGGCCAGGCGTTCCGGGTTGAACTCGATGTGCGCGTTGTAGTCTTGCAGAAAACCGGCGGCCTCGGCCACGATAATCTGCGCCGATTCGACTTCTTCAAGCTGCGCCTCGAAGGCGTCGTCGATGCGGGCGAGGTCCTGCAAGGCGTTGCGCGCCACCACAAGCTGGTCGTTCACCGCCTGCTCCGACTCGTAGAGGAGCGCGTAGAGGCGCGCGCTTTCCTCGTAAAGCTTCTCGGCGTTGGCGAGGCGGCGGTGCTCGGCGTCGAGGTCGTCCTCCTCGCCGGGCTGCGGGCCGACGGCGTCGATCTCTTTGATCTGGAACGCCCACAGCTCCTTCTGCTGCGAAAGTTCGCGCTCGCGTTTTCGCAGGACGTCGCGCTCTTCGACGAGGCCGGCCACGCGCGTGTAGTGCCCGCCGTAGGCCTCGCGCAAATCGCCCAGCCCGCCGAAGTCGTCCAGGAGGTCGAGATGCTTCTCGGTGCGCAGCAGGCTCTGGTGCTCGTGCTGGCCGTGGAGGTCGATGAGTTCGGCCGCCACGGCGCGCATGACGTCGAGCGTGGCGGGCGTGTCGTTGACGAAGGCGCGGCTCTGGCTCGCGGTGATCTGCCGGCGCAGGACGACCTGATCGCCGCTCGTGCCGTTCGCGCCGCCGGGGAGCGGGTCGATGGCGTTCTCTTCCAAGAGCGCCTGGAGGGCCGGGGTGCCGGCCTCGTCGAAGACGCCCTCGATCACGGCCTTCTTGGCGCCCGTGCGCACGGAATCCGTCGAAGCGCGCTCGCCCAGGATCATGCTCAAGGCGCCGATGAGGATGGACTTGCCCGCGCCCGTCTCGCCGGTGATGATGTTGAGGCCGCTCTCCAGCTCGACCTCGACCTCCTCAATCAGCGCGTAGTCACGGATGTAGAGCGAGCGGAGCATCCTCGGATTTTAGATTTCGGACGGGGGGTTGATTGGACGTTGGGCGGGGCTACGCACGCGGCGCCTCCACGTAGCGGACCTCGCCGGGCGCCATCGCGCGGATCGCCTTCTGCGCCGCCGGCACGAGCGGCGCCAAGTCCTCTACGTTGTTGCTCGGAGCGGTGAGCACGACCACGCGGAGGTCCAAACGCGCGATGTTCTGCTGATGCGGGATGCTGCGGTCGTTGGTGACGAAGGCGTCGTACTCAGCAGCCGCTCGCCGGAGCAGCGCGCCGTTCGCTACGCCCTTCCACCCGCGGTACTCCGCTGTTTCAGCCTCGAAACCTCCTCCAAAGTAGCGGTAGAGTCGCACGTCGAGGTGTTCGTCAATGAGAATGCGCACAGGCTTTTATGCCGGCTGCCTTCCGCCAGCGACGAGGTCTTCCTCCAGAGCTGCCGCTTCATCAGCAAGCCTGACGGCGACGTCCAGAAAGCGCTGCGCCTGCGCGTGCTCGACGGTCGGGAAGCCTTCCAGGAAATGATCCAGCGAATGGCCCGCCTTCAAGTAGTCGGCGAGCGTCTGGACGGAAACGCGTGTGCCACGGAAGCATAACGCGCCGCCCACGCGCTCCGGGTCTTTCCACACAATTTCCGCCAGGGCGGCGCGCGCTTTGTCTTCGGATGTCGTGCTCATGGCCCATTTCCGCAAGGTGGGTAACAAGGGGCGGCGGGTTGGCGGCAAAGGCTCGCCAGCAAGCTGGAGATCTCTGCGAGGCAGCCTGTTCTTCCCTCTACCTGCGCGCGGCGCGGTTGGTTCTGCAGAAGGGCGGCGGCGCTCACTCCAGCCGGCGCGGGGTGACCCAGTTCAGGATCAGCCCGGCCACCACGCCGATGGTGATGACGCCCATGACGCCCAGCGTGGCGGCGATGATGCGGCCCAGGCCCGTCCGCGGCGTGATGTCCCCGTAGCCGATGGAGCCGGCCGTGATGAGCGACCAGTACAGCCCGTCGGCGTAGGAGAGGTACTGCGGCGGCTCCTCTTCCTCCATCTCAACCTTGGTCATCTCCTCGATCCGCTGCTGGATCTTGCCGTTCTCGGCGTTGATGAAGAGGAGCGGAAAGACCAGCGTGATGAGGACGGCTTGCAGGGCCACGTAGCCGTAGAGCCAGCGGCGGCGGCGGCGGGCGCGGCGGCGCTCGTAGATCGCGGCCCGGCGGCGCAGGCGCAGCGCGTTGGCCTCGGACGTGTCCAGCGAGACGGAGGCCAGCTGCAGCAGCCTGAAGACGTCCTCCATAGCCCCCTCGCGCTCGAACTGGTGGAGCGCCTGCATCAAGAGGCCGTTGACGTGGGCGGTCACGCGCCGGCCCACCTCCTCGCTCTCGAACGGCGTGCGGTAGAGCGTCTCGCAGAAGGCGGCGACGTCGTGCGGCGTCTTCCAGTGAAGGCCGGCGAAGTCCCCGGTGACGACGTGCTCCTCCAAAAAGCGGGCGAAGCGCTCCTCGGCCAGGAGGTTGGGCGCGCCTTCGAGCGCGAGGAGGAACTCGCGGCGCAGGCGTGTGGCCTCTTCTTCGTCCTGCGCCCGCTCGTGCCGCGCGATGAGGCCGTCGAGCCGGGCGCAGCGCTCGTCGTCGGCCGGGCGGCACCCGTCGCTTGGGGCACGCTCGCCCCGGGCGGCGCGCGCTGTCTTCAGGCCTAGTGCCATGCGCTCCCCCACGCTTTAGAAGACGTTTTGCTCACGTTCGCTTCTAGATCGCCTAACGGTTCAACGCGCAACGCCTTTACCGCCCGCAGCAGTGCTTGTACTTCCGGCCGGAGCCGCACGGGCAGGGGTCGTTGCGGCCGGGCGTCTCGCCCACGACGACGGTTTGCTGCTTGGCCGTGGGGTCGCGGTCGCGCGCCTCGTTCCGGTTGCCGCCTTGCGCTTCGACGCCGTAGCTCGGCTCCGAGGAGGCGTGCTCGGTCTGCGCGCGGTTCTTGTCGAGGCGGGCCTGCGGGGCGGCCTTGCGCCGGCGCGTGTCCTCGATGAGCGGGCCGGCCTTAAAGACGAGCGCGACGACCTCGTCGGAGATGCGCTCCATCATCTCGACGAACATCTTGTACGCCTCCATCTTGTACTCGACGAGCGGGTCCTTCCGCCCGAACGAGCGCAGGCCGATGCCCTCTTTCAGCTCGTCGAGTTCGCGCAGGTGCTCCGTCCACCGCTCGTCGATGATCTGGAGCATGGCTGTGCGTTCGAGCGCGTTGTTGATCTCCTGCCCCTTCGTGGCGATGGCCTCGCTTACCTCGCACAAAGCACGCAGGAAGCGCTGCCCGTCGGTGAAGTCCACGTAGACGCGCTTCGGGGCGTCCTCGCTCTCGCTCTCGGCAAGCTGGCGGAGGCGCTGATAAAAAGGCTGCGCCAGGGCAGTGCGCTTGCGGTGGTAGTAAGAAACGGCCTCGTCGTAGACGCGGTCCGCCGTGCCGTCCTCGCCGAGGCGGACGAGGTCCTCGCGCTCGGCCTCGAAGTCGAAGGCCAGGGTGCGCAGAAGCTCTTCGCGCATCTCCTCGAAGTTGCCCTCACCGTAGTGTTTTTCTACGATGGCGCGCGTGGTGTCTTCGAGCATCGCCAGGATCTCGCCGTGGAAGCGGTCGCCCTTGAGGGCGTGCATCCGGCGGTCGTAGATCACCTGGCGCTGGTTGTTGAGGACGTCGTCGTACTCAAGCTGCCGCTTGCGCATGGCGAAGTGGTTCTGCTCCACCTTCCCCTGCGCGCGCTTGATGCTCTTGTTGATCCACGGATGCGTGATGACGGCGTCTTCTTCCATGTTGAGCTTGTCCATCACCTTCGCCACGCGGTCCTGCCCGAAGAGCCGCATGAGGTCGTCTTCGAGGGAGACGTAGAACTGGCTCTCGCCCGGATCGCCCTGACGGCCCGCGCGGCCCCTTAGCTGGAGGTCAATCCGCCGGGACTCGTGCCTTTCGGTGCCGATGATGGCCAAACCGCCGGCCTCTTTTACGCCCTCGCGCAGCTTGATGTCGGTGCCGCGGCCGGCCATGTTCGTGGCGATGGTGACGCCGCCGGGGCGGCCCGCCTCGGCCACGATGTCGGCCTCCTTCTGCGCGCGGTCTTTTTTGGCGTTGAGGACGTTGTGGCGGATGCCTTCGCGCTGGAGCATCCGGCTCATCTGCTCGGACACCTCCACCGAGGTCGTGCCCACCAGGACGGGCTGCCCCGCCTCGTTCATCTCGCGGATGCGGTCGAGGACGGCGCGGTACTTCGCCCGCTTCGTCTTGAAGACGAGGTCGTCCTTGTCGTCGCGCGCGATGGGTTCGTTCGTGGGGACGACGACGACGTCCATCCCGTAGATCTTGTGGAACTCTTCGGCCTCGGTCTCGGCCGTGCCCGTCATGCCGGCGAGCTTGTCGTACATGCGGAAGTAGTTCTGCAAGGTGATCGTGGCGTAGGTCTGCGTCGCCTTCTGCACCTCGACCTTTTCTTTGGCCTCGAGCGCCTGGTGGAGGCCATCGGAGTAGCGGCGACCACTGAGGACGCGGCCCGTGTGCTCGTCTACGATTTGGACCTTGCCTTCCTGGACGATGTACTCGGCGTCTTTCTCGTAGAGCGTGTACGCCTTCAAGAGCTGCTCGATGGCGTGCAGCCGCTCGGCGCGCTCGGAGTACGTGTTGTAGAGTTCGCGCTTGGCCTCCTCCTCTTCTTTGGCGAGGAGGCGCTCGTCGTTCATACGCTTGTTCTCGCGCTTTTCCTCCGAGAGGTCCTGCTCGGCGAGGTCCGCTTCGAGCTGGCGCTCCTTCTCCTTGCGCGTGCGCTCGATCTCGGCGATGCCCTCGCCGATGTCCGGCAGCACGAAGAGGTCTTCGTCCTCGCCTGAGACCTTGGCCGTGAACGCGCGGCCCTGCTCGGTCATCTCGATGGAGCGCTGCTTTTCTTCGAGGGCGAAGAGCAGGACCTCGTCCACCTCAGGCATCCGCTTGCCGCTGTCCTGGAGGTAGAAGTACTCGGTCTTTTGGCGCAGGCGCTCGACGCCCTGCTCACCCAAAAGGCGGCGAAGCTTTTCATTCTTGGGGAAGCCGCGCGAGGCGCGGAGTAGCGCCAAGCCCGCTTCGTCCTCGGCGCGGGAGGCGCGCTTGCGGTCGCCGGCGGCCTCGGCTTCGTCGCGCTCCTGGAGGAGCTTCTCGGCCTCATCCGCGAGGTCGGCCACGATCTTCTTCTGCTTGCGGATGACCTTCTCGACGGCGGGCTGAAGCTCGTTGTAGCGGTCGTTGCCCTGCTGCTGCGGCACCGGGCCTGAGATGATGAGCGGCGTGCGCGCCTCGTCGATGAGGACGGAGTCCACCTCGTCGATGATGGCGTAGTAGTGCTCGCGCTGCACCAACTGCTCGGGCTTGACCACGAACGAGTTGTCGCGGAGGTAGTCGAACCCGAACTCGTTGTTGGTGCCGTAGGTGACGTCGGCCTGGTAGGCCTGGCGGCGCTCGGCGGAGTGCGGCTCGTAGCGGTCGATCACGTCGGTGGTGAGGCCGTGGAAGCCGAGGATCGGCCCCATCCACTCGGCGTCGCGCTGGGCGAGGTACGTGTTCACGGTGATGATGTGCACGCCCCGGCCCACGAGCGCGTTGAGGTAGATCGGGAGCACGGCCACGAGCGTCTTGCCCTCGCCCGTTTTCATCTCGGCCACGCGGCCTTGGTGGAGGACGACGCCGCCGAGGAGCTGCACGTCGTAGGGCACCATGTCCCAGGTGATCTCCGTGCCGCCGGCCATCCACGTCTGGCCAAGCATCCGCCGGCAGGTTTCCTTGACGACGGCGAAGGCCTCGGGCAGGAGGTCGTCGAGCGTGTTCTGGATGATCTCGCGCCGCTCGTCTTCAAGGGCGTCGAGTTCGTCGTAGAGCGCGCGCCGCTCGCTCAGCGTAAGCTCCTGGGCGGGCGCTTCGTCTTCGGCTTCTTCGGGCGCGGTGGCGACGGCGGCTTCGGCGGCCTCGCCGCTCACGGCCCCGTCGCCGCCGACGAGGGCCGGCTCGGGCGTCTCGACGGCGCCGCGCAGCGTGGCGTAGATCTCTTCCGCGCGCGCGTCGATCTCCTTGGTGGCCTCGCGGAGGTCGTTTTTGAAGCCTTCGGTCTCGGCGCGCAGCTCGTCGTCGGAGTACGAAGAAAACTCCTCGGCGTGCGCGTTGATCTGGTCTACGAGCGGGATGAGCTTCTCGATCTCGCGCTTGTTGCGGTTGCCGAAGAGGTTTTTGAGCCAGTCAAGCATAGGAGAGGGTCGGCGGAGGAGGTGAGGAGGGACCGCGCGGGGCGTAGCGCCGGGCGCCCGGCCAGCGCTCGGGGAGAGGGTGACAAAAAGGCAAATGCAGCGCCGGCCGCGCGTCCTTTTCTGCGGCGGGCTGCTACGGGCAGCCTGCGACAAGTACCGTACCAGACTGCCAACCCTTACGCACGCAATGCGCGCCTATCCGTTCCCCGGCTCGGCCTCTGAGGCCGCCTCCGTCATCGCCCGCGCGGGCCGCTCTTCTGCCGCCCCCGGCCTCACCACCTCGGGGCCGACGAAGCATCCGGCGAACACGGCCAGCGGCAGCGTCCACACCGCCACGATGAGGCCGCCCGTCCACCCGGCGTAGGCGGCCGTACCCGGCCCGTGGAGCCACGCCTCGATCCCCGTCACGGCGCTCGCCACGAGAACGAGGTGCGCCATCAGAAAGAAAAAAAGAGCTTTGAGGCGTTTCATGCCCGTACCGATCCGGAACAACAATGCCGAGAAAAACCTCTCCGGATGCGCGCAGAGGATCAGCTTGCAAGAACGCCTCGGAACGCGCCGCAAACGGAAGGATCAGGCGTGGACGAGGGTGTGGTTTCCGACAAAGCTGATACGCGCTTTGGATCACGTGGCCCCCGCCAAACGGCGCACGGCTGCTGCTGCGGGGACGACGGACGAGCGAGAGATGAGGCGGAAAATGGCCGCCGTTTGTCTATTGGCCGCCGCCGCCCGATATTCTGCGTACGCCTTGCGCATCTTCTTTCGAGGCGCTCACCTCTTTTGCTGTCGGCTTTTTTATGGCAGACTGTCTTTTCGTCCGCTTCGTCTTCTATTCCTATCTGCGCGGGCGCGTCGTGCTGCTCGCCGTTCTTTTGGCGATGGGGGCGCGGGCCTCTGCGGCGCAGCCGGCCGAGGGGCTGTCGAGCTTTGCCGTGTTGCAGATGGAGTCCTCCGCGCGGGCGGCGGCCTTGAGCGGCGCCTTCTCGGCCGTGTACGACGGCGATGCCGGGGCGCTCTTCTACAGCCCCGCGCTGCTGAGTCCCGAGACGCACGGCGCCGTCTCGCTCTCCTACCTCAACCACCTCTCCGATATCAACGCCGGCTTTCTGGCCTACGGGCACGACCTGGAGCGGTGGGGCACGCTCGGCGCCGGGCTGCGCTTCCTCAGCTATGGCGCCCTCGAAGGCTACGACGAGAACGGCCTCGAAGAAGGCGCCTTCCGCGCGGGCGATGCCGTCCTCACGCTCGGCTGGGCGCGCGCGCTGGGCGAAGGCCTTTTCGGCGGACGCCTGCGCGGCGGCGTGAACCTGCACGCGGCGTACTCCGGCATCGCCTCGGCGCGCGCCACCGTCCTCGCCGCCGATGCGGGGCTGCTCTACCGCTTCCCCCGGCAGCAGCTTGTCTTGAGCGCGTCGGTGCGCAACCTGGGCGCGGCCCTGAGCCGCTACGCCGAGGCCGACCTCGCCCTGCCCGTGGACGTGCGCCTGGCCCTGACGAAGCGGCTGCGCCATCTGCCGCTTCTCCTTTCGGTGGGCGGCTACAACCTGGACGACGTGGGCGCGTCGCCCAGTGAGGCGGCGGCGCTGGACCGCGTGCTGCGCCACCTCGCCCTCGGCGCCGAGATGCGGCCCGTGGAGGCGTTCGCCGCGCGCCTCGGGTACAGCCACCGCCGGCACCTGGCCCTGCGCGAGGAGGCCGAGCGCCTGGACCCGGCGGGACTGAGCGCGGGCTTCGGGCTGCGCGTGGCGCAGTTCGGATTCGACTACGCCTTTAGCTCGTGGTCGGCGCTTGGCGGGCTGCATCACTTCACCTTGCGCGCGCGCCTCGGCGGAGGCGCCGTAGCGGAGGCGCCGTAGCGGACGCGCCGTAGCGTTTACCGCCAGTCGCTTCCGCTGCCCTGCGGCGGGGCGGGGCCTTCGTTGTTTTTCGAGATGGCCGCGTCGGCGAGCCAGGTCAGGACCGAGGGCGCCCATTTCGAGAAGCTCTCCCAGCCGCGATGGCGCACGTCGCCCTCCGGCCCCGTAGCGGCGGGGAGGAAGCGCGCGGCCAGCGCCGTGCCCTCGGCGAAGAGGTTGGGCGCCAGGCGGCTCAGACCCGCCGCGAATTTAGCCGGGAACGTGATGGTGAGGTGCGGATCGCCACGCCGGCAGACCTCCACGATCTCGCGCGCGGCGCGGTCGGCGTTGGCGGAGAGGCCGGGCATCGCGTCCGAGATGCTGAACCAGGCGTACTCGCGCGTGTAGCGGCCCTTGAAAAAGGCGTTCACATGCGACCCCGTGCGCATGAGGCCGGGGCAGACGGTAGTGACGCGGATGCCGCGCGGGGCCAGCTCGGCGCGCAGGCCGTCGGAATACCCCACAAGGGCGAACTTGCTGGCGCAGTAGGGCACGAGATGCGGAACGGCCACCAGCCCGCCCACCGAAGCGATGTTCACGATGCGCCCCTCGCCCGCCGCTTCGAGGTGCGCGAGCGCCGCCTGCGTGGTGTGGTACGCGCCCCAGAAGTGCGTGTCCATCGCCTCCTGGAAATCCCTCGCGGTCATGTGCTGGAGCGGCCCGGCCTGAATGATGCCCGCGTTGTTGACCACCACGTCGAGCCGCCCGAACCGCTCGATGGCCGCCTCCACAACGGCCTCAACGTCCTCTTCGTTGCGCACGTCGCCCGGCGCCGCGAGCACCTCGGCGCCGCCTGCGCGCAGCTCTTCTTCCGCCCGCCGCAGTTCCTCTTTCGAGCGCGCCATGAGCACGAGGCGCGCGCCCTCCTTGGCAAAGCACCGCGCCAGGACGAGGCCCAGCCCGCGCGAGCCGCCGGTGATGAGCACCACGCGCCCATCGAGGCTGATCTCGCGCCGCGCCTTCTGCGCTGCCCGCAACGCCAGCCACCCGGCGCCGGCGGCGGCTCCTATGAGCGCTTTCTTAATCATCAGATGACCCCTTTCTCCAGCAAAGCACGTATCTCTACGATAGCGCCCAGCGCGCCCAGAAACGACCGCGACCGCGACCGCGTCGGAGACGTTGCAGCCCCTTTACACCGCCGCTGTCCTCTGCCGGCGGCCCGAACTTCCTCGGCCTCTTTTCTCTGCCTTGAGCAGCCCTTCGCCATGAAAGCACGCCTGTTCTCCTTCCTCCTCGCCGCCGCACTGCTTCCGCCAGTGGCCGCCGCGCAGATGACGGCGCAAGAGGTTTTCCAGAACGTCGCCGAGCAGCACGAGGCGCGGATGCAAGACGTCGAGACCCTGATCGTCACCTCGAAGCTGGAGGGCGACATGGCCCTCGTGGACAAGATGACGACGTACTACAGAAAAACCGACCAGGGCGACCAGCCCGTTTTCGAGACGCGCGTAAAGGCCGAGGGCGGCATGGCCGACGCGGTGAACCAAGGCGCAGCGAGCCGCATGGGCCAGACGGACGCCTTTGCCATGATGCGGAAGATGAACGACACGCTCGCCGACGAGGCCGAGTACCGCGGCACCGAGACGCTCGACGGCCGGACCGTGCACGTGCTCTACGTCGAGGACATGACCCCGCTCTACCGCGCCCTCGCCGAGGAAGGCGGCCAGGCCGAAGTGGATATGGCCGGCAATGCCACCCTCTACATCGACCCCGACGGCTGGCTCCTGCGCAAGATGAGCATGGAGATGCAGACGGACCAGGGCGGCGAGGCTCACACCATGCAGATGACCACCGAGCTGCAGGACTACCGCGAGGCGGGCGGCCTGCTCTACCCCTACCGCACGGTGATGACGATGGAGAACATGCTCCCCCCGGAGCAGCGCAAGGAAATGGAAGAGCAGATGGCCAAAATGCGCCAGCGGCTGGAGGGGCTGCCGCCTGCGCAGCGCGCGCAGGTTGAGAAGATGATGAACGCCTCGCAGGGCGCGCTCGGCAAAGAGATGCAGATGATCATGGCCGTCGAGGACGTGCAGGTCAACGCCAACCTTCCGGAAGGCATCTTCTCCGAGTGACAGGCCGGGGTCGCGCTTGAGGAAGCCCTGCTTGCGGGAGCAGCCCATCGTCGTGCCGAGCACGCCGTGGCCCACCGCTGCGGACGCCCCGGTTACGGATGCCGGTCAAGGAGCCACTTAAGCAAGCCCGGCGTAGCGTAGAAATTCGTTTCTTGCAGACGCTCCACGGCAGCGACTACATCCATCAGGCCACGGGCACCGGCCCGGTCGAGCACGCCCAGCGTCCCAGCTACGCGCAGCCCTCGCTTAGCAGCCGTCGCCCGCGCTGCTTTCTCATCGCGCAGGAGCACGTCAGCCCCGATGCGCTCGGTCAGTCGTATGGCCTCTCGCTCCCCCGCGTGCAGATGGTCGAGGGCAGCATCTCGTGCAGACGGCTCAGCACGACCCACGCGCAGCCAGGCCGGCGGCTTCCGCAGCCAGGCCCGCAGTGGATCTGGACTCCCCTCCCGAGCCAGCTCATCGAGGACAGCTTCGGGGATGTGCACCTCGTCAAACAGTCGAGGCAGCACCCAGGCCGCTTCGATGAGCACCAGGTAGCTGATGGGCGACGTGTTCGAGACGACCCGCATCAGCCTGTGATCTCTCGGAGAGTCTCGATGTCATCCTGGAGGTCCTCCACGGTGTAGTGGAGGTAGGCGCCGGCGGCCTTGAGGAAGGCGTCAGTCTCCCAACGTGTGGCGTGGCCAAGCACGCGGCCCACCTCGGCGCGGGTGAGGTGCTCCTGCCGGTACGCCTGGGCGACCACGGCTTCGACGCGCGCTGCGGCAGGTCCCCCCACTCCTTTTCGAGCCGGCGGCCCACCTCTTCGGGCAAACGGATGGCGACGTCCATGACAAGCAGCTCCGGATGTGAACGCAAGGACCTGTGCATTGAAAAACGGCAGCCGAACGAAGATCCTGCCGCGCTACTGCCCGATCTGCTTGAGTTCCTCGGGGTCGCGCTTGAGCAGGCCCTGCTTGCGGAAGTAGATCATCGTCGTGTCCAGGGTGCCGTGGCGCATCCGCTGGCGCACCTCCTCGACGGGCATCCCGTCGTTGAGCCAGATCAAGGCGGCCGTGTGCGTGAGGCTGTGTGGTGAGAGGCCGCGCCGCTTCACATCCGCCGCTTTGAGGTGCTTATTGATGCGGCTGCGTACCGAGCGCGTGTTGAGGCGCTGCCCCGCCGAGCGGTGCCCGTGCGAGACGAAGAGCGGCGTCTGCGGCCCGATGCGCCCCTCGCGCGCGTCGAGGTAGGCGTGCAACGCTTCGACCACGGGCGGATCGAGCGGCGCCTGCTGATCCTTGACCGTGCGCCCTTTCCCCTGCACGCGCAGGTACCAGCCCATGAGCGTCTGCTCAAGGTCGGCGTAGTCGGCGCGGACGATCTCGATCTCCGAGAGGCCGGCGTAGAGCATGAGGAAGACGATGGCGCGGTCGCGCCGGTCAATCGGCGTGGCGGTGCCGAGCGTCTGCATCAGGTCCTCGATGTCGGTCTCGGTGAGGACGGCGCGCGAGTGCGTGGAGGGGCGGCGGTTGCCCTTGACCTCGCGCGCGGGGTTTTCGTCGAGGTAGCCCGCGTCCACGAGGTACTGGCAAAAACGCCTGAGCGCCGTCAGGTACGTCGAGACGGAGACCTGGCTCAGCTCGCGCTCTTTCATCAAGTACGTCTTGTACGCCTCAACGTCCGCCTTTCGGAAGCGGAAGCGTTTCTTCTGCTGGACGAACCACTTCTCGAACGTGCTCAAGGAGCGCCGGTACGTGCCGACGGTCTCCTCGCTCTTTTTGGCGAGGTAGTTGTCGTAGAAGGCTTGCAGGTGCGTCTGCAGTTCACGCAGGGAGAGCACCAGCGTCTGCTCCTCGGCGGCGGACTCGGCAGCCGCTTCGGCGGATGAATCGGGGGGCGTAGCGTCGTCAGACATGGCGTTGCGGAAGAGTGGGTGGCACGGGCACCGGCGTCTTCTTCCGGCCGAGCGTTTTCTCCGGAGGTTTTCCTCCGTGCAAAAAGGCCATCGGCGGGTAGAGGGTCGCCTCTACCAATCAACGGCCTTTTTCTGGCTTTGTCAATAACGGATTTAAGTCAGGACTTTCTCCTCGGATGAGTTGCCTCCACACGGTTGTAAAGCTTTTCACGGAGGTCTTCTGGACTGGACCAAACGATGTGGTTGTATTGACGGGTGTCAAAGTGCAGTTCGTCTACGTCATCTTCTCGGCACGTCCATATGACTGGAATGCCTAAACCCATGGCGAACCCGGCCTCGAAGTAAACGCCGCCCCTTTGTCCGGTAAAATCAGCCACGAGCAAGCCGCTCTTCCGAATTTCAGCAATGATCTTGTCATCGATTTTGTCGTTGTGCTCCCTCATGTCAATCCGCAATGGGTCGTAGCCGGCGTCTTTGAGCGCCGGTTTGATTCCATCTTCAGACGCTGAGTCCATGTCGGGGGAGAACCACATTGCCACGAAAGCCTGATCGGGGCGGCTTTGTGTTTCCTGTAGCTTCATCACCTTGTCCCAGCCCTTCAGAGAAAGGCGAAACTGAGGGGGGATAGGTCCAGCGCGCTCTTCTACGTAGCCCAGACCTACAGCCTTCTCCAGCAGGTACTTAAATTCATCGGCAGTCTTTGCGTAGGCGACTGGATAATCTAGGTTTTTGTCGAGGGGCGTGAACGAGTCTGCCGAGGACGACTTCCGGTAGAGGTGGAGGAGAATCCGGTCGATTGCGCGGATCGGATCTTTGCGGACAGAAACCATCGAGTCGAGTTGATTCAAGTCCCGTATCACAGGTTCTGAACCTAACTCGTTCTGCTCCCGGATGGCGCCGGACCATCCCAGGTGACTTCCGGACGCGGCTCTTGAAGCAATCCAAGCTCGCCAAGCCTCTGCGCTGCATACTCGGAAAGGTGGTAGGTACCGCACCGGTGGCACTCAATGCGCGCGCCTCCCGGCCGCTGACCCAAGATGTAGTCAGGAACGTTGTACCCACAAATCCGACATCGCTTCTGCATCAGCTCAGCGTTTGGGAAATCAGCCTAACCTTGCTCGAACGATCATTTACACCTCCGCGTCCGGGTCGTAGGCTTCGAGCGCGTCGGTGAAGGCGCGCAGGAAAGAGGCGCCCATCGCGCCGTCGATGATGCGATGGTCGTAGCTGAAGCAGGCGTACATGATGTGCCGCACGGCGATGATGTCGCCCAGCTCCGGGTCCTCGATCACGACGGGGCGCTTCTTGATCGCGCCCGTGGCGAGGATGCCCACCTGCGGCTGGTTGATGATGGGCGTCCCCATGATCGAGCCGAGCGAGCCGATGTTCGTCACTGTGAACGTGCCGCCTTGCAGCTCGTCGGGCTGGAGCTGCTTCGAGCGGGCGCGCTCGGCCAGGTCGGCCGCCGCGTGCGCCAGGCCGGTGAGGTTCATGCGCTCGGCGTGGCGGATCACCGGCGCCATGAGGCCCTTCTTGCCAATCGCCACGGCGATGCCGATGTGGTAGTCCTTTTTGACGATGATCTTGTTCTCCTCGACAGAGGCGTTGACCACCGGATGGTTTTTCAGCGCCTCGACGGCGGCCTCGACGAAGAACGGCGTAAAGGTGAGCTTGGCGCCCTCGCGCTCGTAGAAGGCTTCTTTATTCTTCTCGCGCAGGCGGACGAGGTTCGTCACGTCAGCCTCGGCAAAGGAGGTGACGTGCGCCGAGGTCTGCGTCGAGCGGATCATGTGCTCGGCAGTGATCTGGCGCATCCGGTCCATCTCCAGGATCTCGACGCGGCCCTCGTAGCCGTCGCCGTCGGCCTTCGTTTGCTGAGGCGCGGAGCGCGACCGGCGCTCCTGCTTCTGCGGTTGACGCTCTGGTGCTTTTTCCTTCTCCCGCGCCGGAGCGGCCTCGCGGTTTTCGAGGTAGCCCATCACGTCTTTCTTGGTGACGCGCCCCTCGCGGCCGGAGCCTTCGATCTCCTCCAGCTCGCGCATCGAGAGGCCTTCCTCCTCGGCGATGGAGCGAACGAGCGGGGAGTAGAAACGTCCGCTGTCCGAGCGCCGCAGGATCGGCTCGCGGTCGCCGCCGGCGGGTTGCGGTTCGCGCTGGGCGCCGTCGCCCGAGGGCTGGCCGCTGGCGGCTTCGGCGGGCTGCGCTTCTTCTTCTTCGGCCTCGGCTTCGTCGGGGGACGGCTCGGAAGGTTGCTCCTGCGCCGCAGCGCCTTCTTCGGTGGTCAGGACGGCGATCTTGGTGCCGACCTCCACCGTATCGCCTTCTTCGACAAGCTGCTCTTTGAGGTAGCCTTCGGCGGGCGAGGGCACCTCGGTGTCCACCTTGTCGGTGCCAATCTCAACGATGGTCTCGTCGAGGTCCACTTTGTCGCCCGGCGCCTTGTGCCAGGCGATGATCGTGCCCTCGGTGATGGACTCGCCCATCTTGGGCATGATCACGTCGATCTCCTCGCCGCCGCCGGAAGGAGCTTCGCCATCGCCTTCGGCAGCGGGCTGCTCCGCTTCTTGCTCTTCCTCGGCAACGGGTTGGGCTTCTTCCTCTTCCTCGTCGGCGGTGTCCTCTTCGGCGACGGGTTGCGCATCGGTTTCTTCTTCCTGCTCGTCGGCGCTTTCTTCTTCCGCTTCGTCAGCGTCCTCCGCTTCGTCAGCGTTTTCGGCGGGGACGTCGTCTTCCGGCTCATCCGCTTCTGCCGCCGCCGCGTCCGCTTCCGTCTCGATCATGGCGATGACGGCGCCGACCTCCACCGTGTCGCCCTCTTCGACGAGGTGCTCGGCCAGCGTCCCGGCCGAGGGCGAGGGCACCTCGGTGTCCACCTTGTCGGTCCCGATCTCAAGGAGCGTCTCGTCCTGCTCCACGGCGTCGCCGGGCTGCTTGTGCCAGGCAATCACGGTGCCTTCGGTGATGGATTCGCCCATCTTGGGCATGGTGACTTCTACCTTCGCCATGATTCTTTTTTCTTTGAGACGTGCGGAGTAAAGCGGACTCGGCCTTGCGAGCAAAGTCTACTTCGCAAGGAACGAAAAGTTGACTTTCTAAGCGAGTGGCTTCTGGGAGAACGGGGAAGAGCGAGTGGGGAGCAGAGCAAACGAAAGAGCCTGACGCCCTCGGAGGCACCAGGCTCTTCGCTGAGCACAACTTCTGTGAGGAAACGCCCCCTTACCCGTCCCCCCTACCCTCCTACTCCATCAAACAATCAGCGGCGCGATGACGAGGGCCACGATGGCGATGAGCTTGACGAGGATGTTCAGGCTCGGCCCCGAGGTGTCTTTAAGCGGGTCGCCCACGGTGTCGCCCACGACGGCGGCCTTGTGCGCGTCGCTGCCCTTGCCGTAGGACTGCCCCTCGTGCGTGATGGTGCCTTCGATGCGCTTTTTGGCGTTGTCCCAGGCGCCGCCCGCGTTGGACTGGAAGATGGCGAAGAGGACGCCCGAGACCGTCACGCCCGCCAGGAGGCCACCGAGCATGTCCTTCGAGATGAAGCCGATGACGACCGGCACGAGGATCGCCAGGACGCCCGGCGCCACCATCTCGCGGATGGCCGCTTTGGTGGAGATGTCCACGCAGCGCGTGTACTCCGCCGGCGCCGTGCCCTCGCGCAGGCCGGGGATCTCGCGGAACTGCCGCCCGACTTCGACGATCATGTCGCCGGCGGCGCGGCCCACGGCGCCCATCGTCATGGCGCTGAAGACGTACGGGAGCATCGCGCCGATGAGGAGGCCGGCCAGGATGACCGGATCGGCCACGTCGATGTCCTCGACCTGCGCCTGCTGCATGAACGCGGCGAAGAGCGCCAGCGCGGTGAGCGCCGCCGAGCCGATGGCGAAGCCCTTGCCGATGGCCGCCGTGGTGTTGCCCACGGCGTCGAGCGTATCGGTGCGCTCGCGGACTTCGGGCGGCAGCTCGGCCATCTCGGCGATGCCGCCGGCGTTGTCCGAGATCGGCCCGTAGGCGTCCACGGCCAACTGGATGCCGGTGACGGAGAGCATCCCCACTGCCGCGATGGCGATGCCGTACAGCCCTGCAAAATACGCCGCCCCGATGATGGCGAGCGCGAGCACCACCGCCGGCCCGCCCGTGGAGTACATCCCCACGCCCAGGCCGGAAATAATGTTCGTGGCCGTCCCCGTCACGCTCTGCTCCGCGATGCCGACGACGGGCCGGTTCTCGGTCGCCGTGTAATACTCGGTGATGAGGCCGATGAGGACGCCCGCCGCCAGCCCAATCCACACGGCGAAGACGACGCCCCACGCCGTGTACTGCGTAAAGGCGCTCACCGTCGTGTCCACCGTCCACGCCGAAGGAAGCATCCACAAGACGATGACGATGGACAAAAGCGCCATCACCCCCGCCGCGCCAAACTCGCCGATATTCAAAGCGCGCTGCGGGCTGCCGCCCTCTTTCACCTTCACGAAAAAGGAGCCGCCGATGGCAACGATAATCCCCACGCCCGCGATGACGAGCGGCAGGAGCACCGCGCCAATCTCGTTAAACGCGCCCGGCGCCTCGGCAAACGCGCCCGTGAACGCCGCGCCGAGCACCATCGTCCCGATGATCGAGCCGACGTAGCTCTCAAAAAGGTCGGCGCCCATGCCGGCCACGTCACCCACGTTGTCGCCCACGTTGTCGGCGATGGTGGCGGGGTTGCGGGGGTCATCTTCGGGGATGCCCTCGTAAACCTTCCCGGCGAGATCGGCGCCCACGTCGGCCGCCTTCGTGTAGATGCCACCGCCCACGCGCGCGAATAGGGCGATGGAGGACGCGCCCATCGAGAAGCCCGTGAGGACGGTGATGACCTTGATCGTCGTCCAATCCGTAAAGAGGTCGTAGACGAGAAACAAAAGGCCGAGGCCGAGCACGCCGAGGCCGACGACGCAGAGGCCCATCACCAGCCCGCCGGAGAAGGCCACGTTCATGGCCGGGCCGAGGCCCGTGCGCGCGGCGTGCGTGGTGCGCACGTTCGCCTTCGTCGCCACCGTCATCCCGATAAAGCCGGCCAGCCCGGAGCAGAACGCGCCCACAACGAACGAGACGGCCACAAACCACGAGGCGTTCGCCCCCGCGCTCGACAGGTTGATCACGGCCAAGACCGCTGCCACGACGAGCACGAAGATGACGAGCACGCGGTACTCGCGCCGCAGAAACGCCCGCGCGCCCTCGGCGATAGCTGCGGCGAGTTCCTGCATCCGCTCGGTGCCGGGGTCCTGGCGGTTGACCCACTGCGCGCGCGTAAAGGCGTAGCCGAGGGCGATAAGCCCGGCCAGCGGCACCAGGGTGGTAACGAGTAACGTGCTCATGAGAAGACGGGGAGTTCTGTACGTGAAAAAGCGAATCGAAAGGGATGCGCCAAAAAGAAAAGCCGACGGAGCCGACCGCCGGCAACGCCCGCACGCCGAGACCCGGCGTACGCTACGCATCTGAACAAACGGCACAGCGGGCAGAAAATAGAGCCGCCGCACCGTGATTGACAGCCTTTAACGCATAATTCTTCGGCGCGCCAGTAAACGAGGAGCGCAGGGCACGCGCCGTCAGTCACCGGAGACGTCGCTCAGGTTCACAACCTCTACGCCCATCGTGCCGCCGAGGTACTCGTCCAGGAAAGGCTTGTGCGAAGCGCCTATCGTGACGAGAACGCGGCCTCCGGGCACACGCGCGCTCGCCTTGCGGATGCGCGCGGCGATGTTCAAGTTGCGCACCTCCCACAGCGCAAGGCGGCTCCGATCCGTTCCCGACGGCAGATCCGTGCGCAAAAACACGCGCCACTGCGCGTCCACGTCCGGCTCAAGGTACGCCGGCGAGTTCACGTACCGATACATCGGCATCAAGCTGCCGGCTTTGATCCCTTCCTGCATAAGTTGCCGGCTCCTGCGGAGGTGCGGCGCCTTTTCGACCGCTTCCAGCGTGGAGTCGCTTAGCTCTTTCTGGAGCTGCGGCGCGATCTCGATGAAGAAGTCTTTCTCCAGGTGATCGTCTACCGGGTACACGCGCTGCAAACCGAGCGCGCGGGCTAGCCGAAGCGCGATGGAAGCGTTCTCGTTCGATGAGCGAAGCAGTTCGTCAAGTCCGGCAGCCACCTCCGAGGGAATCAGCGACTGCGACGCCCGGCGGCTCTTAGCGAGGTACGACCACTGCAAAAAGCAGCCGTGTGCAAACGGTAGGACGCGAGCAACACTGCAACCGCTTGAAATCTTGCCTCATCCGCCACCTGCTGTTCCGCCACCTGCTGTCCGTCGCGGATGCGAGAGAGGACCGAATCGGCTCCGGCGTTGGCCTCCTGCCAAGAAAGACCAAGCGACGCTTGCAGCGTTTGTCCGTAGCGAAGCTGCTCTCCGGCAAACTGCTCATAGACTCGCTCGTAGACGCCGCCGCGCCGCTTCATCTCCGCGATCTGCGGGCCGGAAAGCGCCTCGATACCGATCACGTCAGGGCGGTATGCCTCCAAAACCGTAATCAGCGAATCCAGAAGCGCCGGCGCAAACCCGTCCTCGATCTGGCTCAGGTGCGGCGTTGCCAGGACGAGAACCTGCGTCGGCGCCGCATCGCCTACCGGGCGGGAGGACTGAGCCGTAACAGGCTGCCGCGCAGGCAAGAGGGCGAAAAGCAGCAGCAGGAAAACAGGCCGCATGAGACTCATGTAGATTGAGGTTTCGGAATGACACCCTCGGCTACGGAAGCCATGTCCTCGTAGCTTCGGCAGCAACCGACTTGCCTGTCAAGAGGTCCGGCGCCCTTTTTGCGCCGTGACCCGCACGCTGCGCTCAAAACGTATAGGTGGCGGAGTGGCCGTGGCGCGTGGGCAGCGTGTGATTTTACCTGCGCGCGGCGCTTCCGCTCTTGCGATGCGTGCTGTGCCAGCGCGCAGCCTTCTGCGCTCAAACACTCATCAACCGGAGAAAAACTCATGCCTATCATCCACGTCAAGCTGGTCGAAGGCGCCTTCAGCGCTGAGCAGAAACGGCAACTGGTCCCGAAGCTGACCGACGCGGTGGAATCCATCTACCCCGGCCTCCGAGACGTCACCTTCGTCACGATAGACGAAGTCAAAGGGGGCGATTGGGGGATCGGAGGGCAGGCCATCACGGCGGAAAAGGTTGCGGCCCACGCACGCGAAAACGCATCAGCCTAAACGGCCATCCGTTGCCTGTTTTCCATCATGCGCCGCCGCTCCATACGGATTGGGGTGGCGGCGTTTTTGCGGCGGCTCTGCGGAAGGAAAGCCGTGACGCGGCCTCAGTTAAACCTGTTCATCGCCACGCTCACGCCCTCGGCGACGAAGCACAGGGCGGCGTCGCGCGCCTTGTTCACGGCCATCTCGATGAGCGGCTTCTCGTCCTCGTCAAAGAGCGAGAGCACGTGCTCGACCTGCCGGCCGCGTCCGAAGTCACCGCCCACGCCGATGCGCAGGCGCGGGAAATCGGTGGTGCCGAGGCGCTCGGTGATGTGCTCGAGGCCGTTGTGCCCGCCCGTGCCGCCGCCGGGGCGCAGGCGGATCGTGCCGGGGTCGAGGTGGAGGTCGTCCACCAAGACCAGCAGTTCGGCGGGGTCGAGGCCGTGCTTGCGCTGGAGGCGGCGCACGGCGTCGCCGCTCTTGTTCATGTACGTGATCGGCTTGACGAGGCCGAACGGGCAGCCGCGGTGGCTCCCCCAGCCCACGAGCGCGTCGCCGCCGTCGGGTTCGAGCGTGACGGAGCGCGCCTCGGCCACGGCGTCGAGCGCCATGAAACCGGCGTTGTGGCGCGTGCCGGCGTACTCCGCCCCCGGATTCCCGAGGCCGATGATGAGGCGCTTGCTGCGAGGCATGGCTCAGGAAACGAGGAGACGACGAAACGAGGAACCGAAGAGACTCGGCGCGCGAAGGCGCTCGCTTTGTTTCTTCGATTCCTTACGTCCTCGTTTCTTATGACTACAGGTCCTCCTCGAAGCTTTCGTCGCCCTCTTCGCCTTGGGCTTCGGCGCCCTCGGCGGCTTCGGCCGTGTCGGCGAGTTCGCCCTCCTCGGCCATCTCCTCCTCGGTCAGGAGCGTCTCCTCGACCTCTTCCGGGTCCGGCTCGACGTACGGGGCCACGACCGTCACCACGGTCTGCTCCGGGTTCACCTCGAACTCGACGCCCTCGACGGAGAGGTCGTAGACGTGGATCGAGTCGCCGATGTGGAGGTCGGAGATGTTCACCTCAACGTGCGTGGGGATGTTCTCGGGCAGGCACGAGATCTCGATCTCGTTGAGGACCACCTGCGTGTCGCCGCCCTCGGTCTGCCCCACGGGCACGCCCTGGAAGCGCACCGGGATCGTGAGCGTGATGCGCTCGCCGGCTTGGAGCACCTGGAAGTCGGCGTGGCGCGGCTCGTCGGTGATCGGGTGCAGGACGATGTCCTTGAGGACGCAGCTCCACGACTCGCCATCGACCTGCACCTCGACGCGGTTGGTGCGGCGCGTGAAGGCCAGGCGCTTGAGCTGCAGGCTCGGCATCTGGAAGTGGACCGGCTCGGTCGAGCGGCTGTACAGCACGCACGGGACGTTCCCGCTCCGGCGCACCTGGCGCGAGGCTTTTTTGCCCGTCTCGCGCTTCTGCGCTTCGATGGTGGTGACGCTCATGATGATCTGAATGGAGTCTGAAAGTAGAGAGGGGAGAGACGCGCGGAGCGGTTAACTATCTATCACCATGCCCTTCTTGTCGCGGAAGAGCGTCGAAACGGACTCGTCCACGTAGATGCGGCGGATGGCGTCGGAGAAGAGGCCGGCCACGCTGACCACGCCGATCTTCTCGGAGGGGCGCGTGAGCGGGATCGTGTCGGTCACAATAAGGCGCGAGAGCGCCGATTCCTCGACGCGCTCGTAGGCCGGTCCGGAGAGCAAGGCGTGCGTGCAGGCGGCCATGATCTCGAGCGCGCCGGCGTCGCGCAGGGCATTGGCCGCCGTGGTCAAGGTGCCGCCCGTGTCGATGATGTCGTCGATGAGGATGACGTTGCGCCCGGCCACGTCGCCGATGATGTTCATCACTTCGGCCTCGTTCTGATGCGGGCGGCGCTTGTCCAGCACGGCGAGGTCGGCGTCGAGGCGCTTGGCGTAAGCGCGCGCGCGCTTCAAAGAGCCGACGTCCGGCGCGACGACCATGTAGTCCGAAAGGGGCGCTTCGCGGAAGTAGTCGTTAATAACCACCGAGGAGTAGAGGTGGTCCACCGGGACGTCGAAAAAACCCTGAATTTGCGGCGCGTGCAGGTCCATCGTCAAGACGCGGTCGATGCCGGCGGTGGCGAGCATGTCCGCCATGAGCTTCGCCGCGATGGAGACGCGCGGCTGGTCCTTGCGCTCCTGCCGCGCGTAGCCGAAGTACGGGATCACCGCCGTGATCCGCGCGGCCGAGGCGCGCTTGGCCGCGTCGATCATCAGGAGCAGCTCGAGCCAGTTGTCCCCGCACGGCTGTGTGGACTGCACGATGAAGACGTCCGCCCCGCGGATCGACTCCTCGTAGCGGACGTAGATCTCGCCGTCGGAAAAGCTCTTCAGGGTGACCTCGCCGAGGTCGCGCCCGTAGGCCAGGGCGATCTTGCGCGCGAGCGCCGGGTTGGAGCGGCCCGCAAAGATGGCAACCGGCGTGCTTTTCTCCAACGGGGTCATGGCGCGCGCTGATGGGGCGAACGGCGAGGCGAGAACGTGCTGCCCGGGGAGGATTCGAACCTCCACGTACGGCTCCAAAGGCCGCTGTCCTGCCATTAGACGACCGGGCACTTTCTGAGGGGGCGGGGTTGAGAAAACGGGTAAGGGGCGCTTTTTCCGAGCGCCGAAGCCCGCTTCTCGTCCTGCCACCGTTTGCCGGCTCCGTTCAAAGCGCCGGCACAGGAAAGCAAACTTAGCCATCAGCCTACGGTATGTCAACGCGCGCTGCTCCGCCCGTTCCCGCGCGCGCTGGCTTCGCCGAAGTTTTACGCTTGACGTTCCGGCGTAGCCCGTGCAGAACGCTCCCCCTTACCCGTTCCCCATGTCTGACCCGATCATTGGCATCCTGAGCGGGATGGGGCCGTACGCCGGCCTCGACCTCGCCGCTAAGATCCATCAGCTCACCCAAGCGCGCACCGATCAGGAGCACCTCCCCGTGGCGCTCCTCTCCTACCCGGACCGCATCCCGGACCGCTCCACGTTCCTTTTCGATCACACCCAGCCAAGCCCCGTCCCCGCCCTTTCGGAGATCGCGCGGCGCCTCAACGCCGCCGGCGCCACCGCCATCGGCATCCCGTGCAACACGGCGCACGGGCCGGCCATCTTCGATGCGCTGAAGAAGAACCTGCGTGCGGCGAGCGCCACAGCGCGGCTCGTCCACATGATCGAGGAGACGGCGCGCTTCGTGGCCGAGACGAGCGGCGCGCGGCGCGTGGGCGTCCTCTCCTCGCTGGCCGTCTACCGTCTGAACCTTTACAAGAGCGTGCTTGAAGAAGGCTTCACCGCCGTCCGCCCGGATGAGGACGTGCAGCTCGAAACGGTCAACCCCGTCATCTTCGACACCGGCTACGGCATCAAGGCGCAGAGCGATCCGGTGACGGAGCGCGCGCGCCGGAGCCTGCTCGGCGCCGTCGAGCACCTGGCCGAAAAGGGCGCCGAAGCTGTGATCCTGGGCTGCACCGAGTTCCCCCTCGCCCTCCCCGAACGCACAGTCCTGGGCCTGCCGATGATCGACCCGACGGAGGTGCTCGCCCGCGCGCTCATCCGCGCGACGTACCCCGAGAAGCTCAAGCCGCTCCCCGAGCCGCGCGCTGACAAAGCGGCAGGGCGACGCTGAGTGGCATCGTTTTAGTTAGCCAGCTAAGTTCATCCACGTCTCTTCTGCACCCCACCAGCACGCCGCCGCCCCCAAGCACAGCCGATGTCCCTTTTTTCCAAACTCGCCTCCTTCTTCTCAGATGAAAGCGCCGGCAAGGCAGCCTCGAACGGCCAAGCCGGCAGCGGCAAAGACGACGACGCGCTGAGCGTGCGCGAGCGCTTCGCGGCGCTGCGCTACCTGCCGCCGCTTTTCCGGCTCGTCTGGCACGTCAGCCCGGCGATGACAGTGGGGAGCGCCCTCTTGCGCCTCGTGCGCGCGGGGCTGCCCGTCTCGCTCCTCTACGTCGGCAAGCTGATTATTGACGAGGTGGTGCGCCTCGTCGAGGTCGGCGGCATCAGCGGCATTGCCGATGGCGACCTTCATTACCTGTGGACGCTCGTTCTGATCGAGCTGGGGCTGGCCGTCCTCTCCGACCTTTTGGGAAGGGCCATCGCGCTTTTGGACAGCCTCCTCGGCGATCTGTTTACGAACGAGACCTCGGTGCGGCTGATGGAGCACGCCGCGCGCCTGGATCTCTACCACTTCGAGGACGCCGACTTCTACGACAAGCTCGAACGCGCACGCCGGCAGACGACCGGGCGCATCGTCCTCCTGAGCCAGGTTTTGGGGCAAGCGCAGGACCTCGTCACGATCCTCACGCTCGGCGTCGGCCTCGTGGTGATGGCGCCGTGGCTGATCCTTTTGCTCGTTTTGGCGCTCGTGCCCGCGTTTTTGGGCGAGGCGCACTTCAACGCGCAGAGCTATTCTTTGATGTACCAGTGGACGCCCGAGCGGCGCGAGCTGGACTACCTCCGCTACACCGGCGCCTCGGACGACACGGCCAAGGAGGTGAAGATCTTCGGCCTCTCCGGCTTCCTCACCGAGCGCTACCGCCGCCTCGCCGATAATCTCTACAATGCCAACCGCCACCTCGCCACGCGCCGCGCCGCCTGGGGCAGCTTGCTCGCCGCCGTGGGCAGCGCGGGGTATTATCTCGCCTACGCCGTCATCGTCTGGCGGACGGTCACGGGCGCGTTCTCCATCGGCGATCTGACGTTTCTGGCCGGCTCCTTCCGGCAGCTTCGCGGCCTCTTGGAAGGGATGCTCACGCGCTTTACCACCATCGCTGAGCGGGCGCTTTATCTGAAAGACATGTTCGAGTTCTTCGAGATCGAGCCGCAGATCGCCCCCTCGGAAAACCCGCGCCCGTTCCCCGAAAAAATAGAAGAAGGCATCCGCTTCGAGAACGTGGGCTTCCGCTATCCGGGGACGGAGCGGTGGGTCTTGCGCGAGCTTTCGTTCACCTTGCGCGCGGGCGAGAAGCTGGCGCTCGTGGGCGAGAACGGCGCGGGGAAGACCACGCTCGTCAAGCTCCTGGCGCGCCTCTACGACCCCACCGAAGGGCGCATCCTCCTCGACGGGCACGACCTCAAGGACTACGACCCCGCCGCGCTGCGCCAAAACATCGGCGTCATCTTCCAGGACTTCGTAAAATACCACATGACGGCGGCCGAGAACCTGGCCGTGGGGCGCATCGAGGCGCGCGAGGACCGCCCCCGCATCGAGCGCGCCGCCGAGCGCAGTCTCGCCGACGCCGTGGTCGAGAAGTTGCCTGCGCGCTACGAGCAGATGGTCGGCCGCCGCTTTGCCGAGGGGGTGGACCTCTCCGGCGGCGAGTGGCAAAAGATCGCCCTCGGCCGCGCCTACATGCGCGACGCGCAGCTCCTCATCCTCGACGAGCCGACGGCCGCCCTCGACGCGCGCGCCGAGCACGCCGTCTTCCAGCGCTTCGCCGACCTCACGCGCGGGAAGACGGCCGTCCTGATTTCGCACCGCTTCTCCACCGTCCGCATGGCCGACCGGATCTTGGTCCTCGAAGACGGCCGGCTTCTGGAGATGGGCACGCACGACGCGCTCCTGGCCGAGGAAGGCCGCTACGCCGAACTCTTCCGCTTGCAGGCGGCGGGGTACCGATGACTTCTGCGAGCGGTTTTCACGCCGCCAAATCCAGCAAGTCTTCGACCGCCCAATCCGCTGCTGCTGGCGGAACGCCCCGGCCTATCCACACTGCCGGCAAGCCCGCCGCTTTTGCGCCGCCGATGTCGCGTCGTACGCTGTCGCCAATGACGACGCAGTCTTCTGCGTTCGCCTTCAGCTTTTCAACAGCGACGAGGAATGGGCGCGGCGACGGCTTCACGCTGCCGATCTCTGATGAGAACACCATCACCTCGAACAGGTCGAGGACGCCCACTCGCCTGAACTCCTCCAACCACGGCCCCTTCTGCGACCACACGTCGGCCACAAGCCCAAGCCGGTGCGAAGAAGCTAAGCGCTCAAGCGCTGCGGCGTATTTCGCAGGGATGCGGCCTAATTCGTGAGCGGCGAACGCATCTTCCAACCGGGTTAGCTCCTCTTCGCTCAAACCGCTTGCTTCGGGGAGCGCACGCAGCGTTTCTGCTACGGTTGGGAAGCGGTCGTGGTAGGCCGGGTCGGGGTAAAGCGCGTCGAGGCGGTTGTAGCACGCCTCGATGATATGACGGGCACGTTCAGATGGAAGATGGCCGCCGAAGTTCTGGTACGTAGCGGCGTAGTCGTGTTCAGGACCAAAGCGGTCCTCGCCGAACATGAACGTGCTGTTCATGTCGAGGAGCAGGGTGGAGAAATGGCCAAGGAGACTTGAAGCTTCTTGGTTCACGTAGCAACTCGATCTGCACGGCAAACGGCGTCAGGACTCGCCGGCCCCCCGGTCACCAGCGGCAAACGACTTCTTTACTGCGAGCGTTAGTGCTCTACGGCAGATCGCCTCCGCCGAACGCCTTTGCCGAGTGGAAGACGGTGAGCACGTCGGCGCGCCCGCCTTCGGCGTCCACGATGTAGATGATTCGGTACTGCCGGTAGATCAGCTCGCGGATCGCGTCGTCGTCGATCTCCGGGACGATTCGCCCCATGCACGGGAAGGCTTCGAGGTGCAGCGTTTTCTCGACGGCGCCGTCAACGAAGGTTTGCGCGTAGTCCGGCGCCACGCGCTCGTAGTATTCGCGGATGGCTTCAAGATCGGCCTCCGCCTGCGGCATCCATGTTACTTCCGCCACGACACACCGAACCGTTTTTCGATCTCCCTCTGCGAGATACCTTCGCCGGCCTCGCGCTGCCGGAGGCCGCACTCGATCTTCCGGAGGAGGATCAGCTTTTCGATGGCGTCGTCGAGCGTGGCCTCGTCGGGGAGTTCCTCGACAGCCTTGACGGCTTTTCTTTTGGCGCTGACTTCTGCCATGCCTGTCACCTGCGCGGGTTGGTAGCGGGACGGATGAGCTTCTCTACGGCCGGGTTCGCATTCCGGTTCTGCGAATGGCAAACGACTTCTTCACGCCCGCGCCGTCGCATTTCGCCAGCGCGTTTTGTTCGATAAAGATAGCTCCCCATCCGCCGAAGTTCATCTCAAACGCCTCGCCCTTTTGATCTGCAACAAGACCGACAGCGGCTGGGAGGTCGTCTTCCAGCGCGCGCACGCGCAGCTCGCCCTCGACCTCATCGCGCCGTGGCGGAAGGAGCTGCGACCCCAGCCGTGGACGGCCATCCTCAGCGCCACGGCGCAGCACGACAACGGCTGGCAGGAGTGGGAGCCAAACGGGCGCCTCACCGAGGCCGGCGCCCCGCGCGACTTCACCAGCGTGAGCCTCGACAGCGTGGCGACGCAGAGCAGGCCGCACCTCGAGCGCGCCTGGCACCAGAGCCGATGGATCGGCCTCTTGTGCTCGCGCCACATCGCCTCGCTTTACGAAGGACGGCGTGAGGAGTCCAACGCGCTCGACGATTTGCTGAGCGAGCAGGAAGCGCTGCGTAAGAAATGGCGCCGCTCGCTCGCCGTCAAGAAGGCGGACGAGGACGGCGCCTACGCGCCGCTGCGCTGGGGCGACGCCTTCTCGCTGATGCTGTGCATGAGCACGCTCCCCGCCGACGGCCGCGCCCTGGAGATCGGCACGGATGCCAAGGAGACGCGCTACGACGCCTCTCGCCGAGAGGATGGCACCATTGCCGTAGAGCCGTGGCCGTACGAAGTTGAGCGCTTCGAGGCCGGCGTGGATGCCTACCGGCTTGACCAACTCGTCTTCGAGAGTCACGACGCGCTCCTGGAGGCGCTGCGTGAGGCCTCGCCCGCGCGCCTAAGCTGGACGTTTGCCGAAAAGGGCTGAGGCCCGGCCAAGGAAAGTCCGCACTTGTAATCGTCTTGGCAAGAAGGGCGGCGGGCAGCATCTTACATGCGCGCGGGGGCTACACTCGCAACCGCTTTTCAGATGACCTCCTGCACCGCCCCCTCTGCGCCCTGCCTTACGAGCTACTGCCCGCGCCGTCACCCATCCGCACGCTCTCTGGCGCGGGCTGTGCCGTAACCAACCACTGACAGAGGGGAAACCATGACAAACGTTTTTTGGAGAACCGCCTTTTCCGTCTTGCTGGGCCTGACGCTTTTGGCCTTCGCAACGGGCTGCGATGACGACGACAACCTCGTAGGCGACGACGACGATGACGACGGCGGCACCGAAGCCACGGCCTCACTGCGCGTGGTCCACGCCGCGCCTCAGGCCGACACCGTGGACGTGTTCATCGAAGGCGAAGAAGCCGTCGCCGACTTTGTCTACAGCGCGCCCACGGCCAGCGTCTCGGACTTCATCGAGGTCGGCGCCGGGGAGGAGGACGACCTCGACATAGAGGTGCGGCCCGACGGCAGCGACGAGGCCGTCATTGACGCCGCCCTCGACCTCGACGCCGACTCCACCTACACGCTCCTCGCCGCCGGCACCGCGCCCGACATCGAGGGCGTTCTCTTGAGCGAAGACCTCTCGGCGCCGGAGGCCGGCAACGCCAAGGTGCGCCTCGTCCACGCCGCCTCGACCGTCGGCCCGGTGGACATCTACGTCACGGCGCCCGACGACGAGCTGCCCGAGGTGCCGACGTTCGAGGCCGTAGCGTTCACCGCCAGCACGGGCTACACCGCCCTGGCCGCCGGCGACTACCGCGTGCGCATCACCGCTGCCGAGGCCGATGACGACGGCGAGGTCACCGACGAGGAGGTCGTCATCGACACGCAGGCGCTCCTCGGCGGCTCGCTCTTTCTGGGTGAGGGCGGCATCTTCACCGCCATCGCCGTGGACCCGGCCGAGGACGGCGGCGCTCCGAGTGCCATCCTCATCACTGAGGAGGACTAAGCGTTTCGCCCACTCTACACGCCTTTTCCCTCTCCAAGAGGGGGATTAGGCAAAGAAGAGAAGGGAGCCAGCCTGCGGGTCGGTTCCCTTCTTTTTCGTCAAGCTGGGCGAACTGGTCCGCCGTGCACCGAAGCGCCGCCGCAGAGACCATTCACTCCTGCCGCACGAGGACGACCTGCGCGCGGTCGGCCTGGGTGACCTGGGCGAGGAAGTCACGGAAGGCGCCGTAGCGCTCGGGCGGAAGCGTAACCTCGGTGACCTCGAAGCGGCGCGTGTAGACGAGCGTGCCTTCCGCATCGGGCACGACCTCGGCCGTGTAGCGGGCGAAGTCGGTCTCGACTGTGACGGGGGCGGGGGCGGCCTCGACGGCGTAGCCCTCCGGCAGCGCGAAGGTCACCGTGTCCGCGTCGGCGAAGGCGTAGGGGAAGAACGCGATGGGCTGTGCGCGCGGCCTCTCCATCGGTGGAGGAACGCGCGTCCAGCGGTCTATGGCGGCGAGGGGGACGAAGAGGCGCGTGCCCGTGGGGGCGGCGTAGCGGCGCATCGACAGCTCGACGGGCAGCGTGATGGTTTCCCGGTGCGCATCGGCCTCGGCAAAGTCGGCGCGCTGGATCTTGAAGCTGGATGCGTCGATGCTTTTGCGGAGCCAGTCCATGCGGTCGTGGCCGGAGGCGCCGGCCAGGGCACGGCGCACGCGGTCCTGCTGGTTCCCTGTGTACGTGGTGCGCACCTCGGCCGTGGCGTCGCCCGTCTCGCTCAAGGTGACGCGCGCGCGGCGGATCTGCTGGTTCTGCGAGGCGGCCGAGCGCGGCGTCTGGACGAGGCGCCCGCCTTCTTCGGTGACGAGGAGCGCGTGGCGGCTTTCGTTCCCCGCGCCGATGTGGCCGAAGGGCATCGTCTGGCTCGTGCATTCGAGCCAGAGCAGGCTGCCGTCCTCCATCGGCACGGCCAGGATGACGTGGTTGAACTGGCTGCTGGGGAAGTCCGGCAGCACGTCCGGCACGCGCGTCCCGCTGCGGATGAGCGCCGGATGCGCCTCGATCCCCACCGCCTTTAGAAGCGCCTGCATGTAGTTGACGAGCGCCTTGCAATCGCCGTAGCCACGCGCGTGGACGTACTCGGCCTCGAACGGCTGCCATCCGCCGATGCCAAGCTGAATGCTCACGTAGCGCGTGCGGCGCTGCATATGGCGGTAGAGCCGCCGCACGGCCTCACGCCGATCCGCCGCGCCCGCGACGATGGCCCGCGCCTCTTCGACGGCCCCAGCAGGAAGCTCGGCGCGGCCTCTGGAAAGATCGCCGTACCACCGGCCGAACGCCTTCCATGAGCGGAGGTCGCCGCGCGTGCCTTCGATGGCGAACGTCTCCGGGGCCACGTGCACGGCGGCGATCTGCTCGCGCCACGACGGGCCGTACGGCTCGGCTTCCCACGCCGGGTGACGCTCGACCGTCCAGCGGTACGTCTTCCGCTTGCCGCCCTGAGCGATCTCCGGTTCGATGCCCGTCCCCTGCGCGGCGTAGCGGACGGGCATCTCGGCCGGGGCCTCGACCTCGTAGCGGGCGTACTCCACCGGCAGCCCGTGCCCTTCTGGATGCCACGTCGGCCAGCCGATGAGGCCGTCGTGCTCGATCTCGTACTCGAACTCGACCGTGTACGGGTAGGCGCCGTGGTACAGCTCGGCCACGCGCACGCGGTTGTCCTCGTAGAGCGAGAAGCCCTGGATGGCGCTGTAATCGCTCACGTCCTGCTTTCCGAGATCGCGGATTTCCTCGCCGCGCGCGTCGAGCAAGCGCCCGTCGAGGTCTTTGATCTTGCGGAAGCTGTCGTGCCCGAGCATCAAGCGCCCGGCCTCGCGCCCCTCGGCGCTCAGCACGGTGACGACGCGGCGGACCTTCTCGCGGGCCTCGCCCTCGTTTTCGACCTCGAAGCGGCGGATCTCCGCGCGTACGACCGCCTCCGCCTCGCCGATGAGGAGCGGGTCGAGCGCGGCGGCGGGGAACGAGGGGTCCAGGTGCGCCGGCAGGTCCTGCGCCGTGGCGCGCGGTGCGACAGCCAGAAGGACGAGGAGTAGCGTAAGACGGAAGCGCATTTTCATCGGCGGCTCCCCTCCCCCACGCCGGCGGATGAAGACGTCTCCTCGCCAGCGGTATCTTCCGAGGCGGCGCGCTTGAGGACGATCTGCTCGGCCTCAGCGGCGACGACGCGGTCGTAGAACTCGCGCAGGGCCTGGTAGTGCTCCGGCGGGAAGAGCGTCTGCGCCATGACGAAGCGCGCGCGCAGCATGAGGCGCCCGTTCTGCACGTCAAGGAGGCGCGTGTAGGCGCCCGCCTCGCCCGGCAGATGGACTTGGATGTTCTGCGGCGCCTCGTGCAAGGCGTAGCCCTCGGGCAGCTCCAGGCTGAGCGTGTACGTGAAATCGCGCGGGTAGGCCAGGTCCACGGGGAAAGTGCGTTCCGGGCGGCGCAGCGGGTTCTCGCCCGTGCGCCCGGCCAGCACCGGGTTGAGGTAGATGAAATCGCCGGCGGCCTGCGCGTAGGCGGGCGCGGCGAACTCGGCCTTCGTCTTAAGCGGCTCGTTGACGTCGTCCTGATGCTCGATGGTAGCGGAGGTGATCTCCACGCCGCCGAGGTCTGCGGCCAGGAGGCGGCGGGCGTACGCCTCGGGCGTCTGGTCCTTGAGCGCGCCTCGGGCGTCGAGGGCGCCGTACTCCGCCTCCGAGACCTGGACCGCGCCGCTGACGCCGCCATCGGGCCGGAGTGTAGCTTGGACGAAGGCGTTGCGCTCATCCGCGCTGCCGGGGCGGATGTCGATCCACTCCGGGCTGCCCTTGCGGACGAGCCAGCCGCGGTGGTTGAGCGCCTCGTGCGACAGGAGCGTATGGGGCCGCAGCGGATCGGTGGCGTCGAGGAGGCGTGCCTTCCCGCCCGCCTCGGCGTAGACGATCACGTCGTTGAACTGGCTGTTGAAGGGGTACAGCTCCTGCACGCGCCCGTGCTCGCGCGTGGAGATGAGCACGGGATGCGCGAGGCCCGCGTCCCGGAGCATGGACACGAGCACGAGGGCGATCTCGGCGCTGCTCCCGGTCTTGGCTTCGAGCACGTCGTCGAGGTCGTGGTCGAGGCTGTAGCCCATCTGCCCGTTGAACTGAATCGTGGTGCGGACGAAGTCGTAGACGGCGCGCAGCTTCTCGGCCTCATCGCTCATGCCCTCGGTGAGCGCCTCGGCCCGGCGGCGCAGCTCCTTGTGCCGGCCGATCTCGCGGCCGAACCACTCGGCCTCCATGAAGTCGTTGGCGTTCTCGGCCCAGCTTTTCATCTGCCAGATGGGCATCTCGTCCGGCATCCCGATGCGCGTAAGCTGGAAGCGGAGCTTGGCGCGGTAGTCCTCGGGCGTGGTCATGAACGGCTCTTCGCGCAGGGCCGGCACGTCCTGCATGGCCCAGCGGTGCTTCTGCGACCCCACGCGCAGGGTGAGCCGCCGCGTCCGGCGCGTCGAGGCCTTGCCGGCACTCAGGCGCATGAGCATCCGCGACGGCTCGGCCTCGCGCACGGTCAAAGGCTGCGTGCCCTGGAACTGCGTGGTGTAGTCGAGCAGCTCGGGGACCTCGTAGCGGTACTCGCTCCAGAGCGTCGGCTCGCTCGTCTGGAAGGACCAGTCCGGGAGGTAGCCGGGGTGGTCCGACTCGATCTCGTAGCGGTACTCGATGATGGCGCCGGGCTGGAGCGCCGGCAGCGTGAAGCGCACGCGCTCGTACTCGCCGTCGATGTCCTCGGTGAAGACGGCGTCTTTCTTCATCTCGTGACGCTGGACCTCGCCATCGGGGCCGAGTACGAACGTCTGCCCTTCGAGGTCGTCGAGGCGCTGCGCGCGGTCCTCGGCGCGGTAGGAGACGGAGGCGGTGCCCCACTCGTCGTAGGCCGCCTCGGTGAGGAGCTTAACGCGGCGGTGGCGCTGGAAGACGATCTGCATGTCCGACTTGATCTCGACCGTGCCGTAGTCGGAGAGGACGACGGCGGCGGCGTCAGAGTCGGCGGCGAAGCTCGTCATCGCCAGCGCGTCGCGGCTGACCTCGCCCCACTCGGCGCGCTGCGCCTGCGCGGGCGCGGCCTCGAGCGCGAGAACGAGAAGCAGAAGCGCCAGCCATAGAAAAGCGGCCCCGCCAGCCGCCGAGGTCGCCTGAGCCGTGAAGGCTCTTCGGGTAGAAACAAGGTGCATGGAGTGCTCCGGTACGAGCCGGGTTGTGTGATCGGAAAGGGAGGCCAAACGCCGCCGGCGGCTGCTCGGGCTGCGCCCGTTGACGCTGGCAGCGTGGGCGTGGCGCGCCAATCGTTTCCGCGCCGGATCGCATCTGCTACAAACACCTCTCCACAAACCCGGTCCCGGACGCCAAACGGCTACGCTGCAACCGCAAGACTAATTCTACAAGAACAGCGCGGATTTGTCAAGCACCTTTTGGCGCAAGCGGCAGGTAGTTTTCCCCACGCACGCCCGCTTCTCCAAAAATGTGCTTTGCACTTGTCCTTCCGCCTTTAGCAAAGCTGCCTTCCTTGCCGTAGCGACGAACGGCCGTTCGTCGCCGCCCACAGCCGAAACCTGCTTGTGCCGGCGTCGCCTCCAGTCCATACCGTCTGCGTGGGCGGGTGCTCAGTATTCCGCGCGGCCTTCGTGCGCGGCCCAGACCTCGAAGACGCGCTGCGCCTCGTCGCGCGCCGTCTGCTCCATGCGGATCTGCCGCTCGGACGGCGCGCGGGCGATCTCCTCGTAGATGAAGGCGTCGTCGAAGCCAGCGGCGGCGGCCTCCTTGTGCGTGGAGGCGTAAACGACTTTGTCCAGGCGCGCCCAGTAGATGGCGCCCAGGCACATCGGGCACGGCTCGCAGGTGGTATAGAGCGTGCAGCCGGCCAGGGAGAAGTCGCCCCGCCGGGCGCAGGCGGCGCGGATGGCCTCGACCTCGGCGTGCGCCGTGGGGTCGCTTTGCGCGGTGACGCGGTTGGCGCCGCGCGCGATCACCTCGCCCTCTTCCACGACGAGCGCCGCAAACGGGCCGCCGCCCCGGCGGACGTTCTCCACCGCCAGGGCGATGGCTTCTTCCATGAACGCATCCATCGCTTGGGGGGATGAGAAACGGGCGAAGACGTCCTGAGCAGATGAACCACTTTAGCTCAGCGATCACGCTTCGAGAGGTAACGGGCTGTATAACGGACCAAGCTTAGCAGCGCAGACGAGACTGGCGCTACTGTTCAGTTGCGGGAAAACGCAGCGGCATGGCATCATCAGCTTGCCGGAACCGCAAAGCCCTGCGTCTGCTACAGCGCTTTGTTATACAGCCCCTTGTCGGCGATCGTCTTCATTAAGGTTCTGATGCCACACCCACTCGTCATGATCGTGCCGCACTCCAAGGTCGCTAAATGAGATCGATCCGTCGGCTGCGGTAATGCGAACTTCTATTCTATTGCCGCTGCCAAGTGTTTCGCTTTTGTAGCGTTCTCGATAACGCTTGAAGGCACCGATTGTCGCATTGTGCAACAATAGGGTCGTATGGAACATGCGGTACCACTCATCGAACGTCAAGCCCTTTAGCAATGAGAAGGCCTTGGGGTTGTCGCTGTAATTTAGGAGGCGCATGCTGCGCCCCATGATGTAATACTGCGAGTGCGCTATGGCATTCCGAATCTGGGGCACAAAATTCTGTTTGACCAGCGCATAAAACGACGGGCAGATGCTTTTGACGCGGTTTCGGATTTCCTTGCGTATAAACTCCTGCTTGCTGCCGTTGCGCGAGTAACCGGGGACTTCCAGCCGCCAATCGTATGGCTCACCAGAGGCCAACGAACTCAACTGATAGTATTGCTTGAGCAGGGAGTCTGCTTCCCAAAACCGAAGGTATATGCCGTGCTCTAGCTGGATGGTGAGCTCCTCTTGGGTTCTTGCTTCTTCATCCCGTTCAAGGCTCTTCTCGAACTCAGCTTTATCAAGTAGATGCGACTGTCGATACCAGTCGATAAACTCGTAGAGCGTGGTTTCGCCGAATCCTATTTCGCCTGGCCCAATGACGTACGGCCCTACTTTGTGGCGCTCACGCACCAATGGATCTGCAAGCAACTCGTAGTAGAATCCATGTTGGTCAACTAGAAGCATATCCTGGGGATGCGACTGATTTGACCATGCTGCTTCAAACAGTTCGTCAACCGCGCCTGCGACGTCTCCATCAAGCTCTTGAATTAGATCAGCGAAGATCATGAGGGCAGTTTTCAGGGCCGTATAACTACTAATTAGGCGGAACAGCGTCCACCGTATATTTTATCGCAAACGCTTGGAGGTCGAATATATATTGAGGTTTAGGCCACCATCAAGTGTGTTTATCACAGCATAGGCCGGCCCTGCTGCAACCTCGCTACCCTTCGCTTCCTGCACGCCGCATCATCGGCTCTTCAGCCAGCGCGGCGTTGGCTTTGTCGAGCTGGTAGCGCGTGTTGATGTGGTGGCGGAGGCCGGAGCGCTCGGGCAGGCTCACCGCCTCGACGCGCTCGTGCCAGGCGAGGTGATTAATAAAGTGCCCGAGCGTGTCGCGGTCGTTTGACGCTTCGAGGTAGGCGGGGACGCGCGCGAGGGCGGCGGGCGCGAGCCAGTAGCACGCTGGGCACGTCCACGCCGAGGCCGGCTCCTCCGGCGCGTGGGCGACGCCGAGCACGCGACCGTCCGCGTCCAGGTCGAGCACGCTCTGGCTTTTGAGCCGCTGCCGGTTGGCCTCGTAGAGGGCGAGGACGAGGCTGCCCTCTGAGGCCAGAAATCGCTGCGTCAGTGGCGCAAGGGGGAAGCGGTAGATGCTGTCGCCTGCGGTCACGAGCGCGCCGCCGGGCGCTCCCTCAGGCGCTTCGGTGCGGCGGAGGACGAAGGCCAGGTCGCCCACGGCGCCGAGGCGTTCGTCTTCGTCCGTCACGCCGTTGCTGTGGAGATGGAAGGCCACGCCCTGCGCATCGAGCACGTCGCGCCAGCGCCTCTCCTTCCATTCGTAGAAGCGCGCCAGGAAGCGCCCGTTGCTCACGAGGTGGATTTCGCCCAGCGCGTCCATCGCCAGAAGCTGCTCCACGAGGTAGTCCAGGATGGGCCGCCCGGCCACCTCCAGGAGCGCTTTCGGATGGTTCTTCGTGGCCGCCCCGAGGCGCGTCCCGAAGCCGGCGCAGAGCAGGATGGCTTTCATCTCAGGTGTGGGGGTGTGGGAGCAGGCTAGATCTTTTTCTTGCCGCCGGGCATCAGCCTCAAGCTGCGGCCCGTTCAAGCACGCGCGCCCCGAACGTGGCGGCCTGCCTTTTTAACGCCGGCGACACCCCCTCCCCTTCGCGCATGGGCGCGTAGAAGGCGCCGCCGTACGTCATGCCGAAGTAGCGGGCGGTGCTGCGGAACGGGACCTCGAACCCTTGCGGCAGTGCCGGATCTGAGCCGCAGGCGGCGACCCAGAGCGCGCGGCCAGCCAGGCGCCGGCCCAGCGGCTTCTGCACGGTGACGAGATCCGTGAGCCGGTCGAAAAATCGCTTAAGCGTTCCGCTCATGGCGTACCAATAGACGGGCGTGGCGAAGAGGACGCCGCTGGCGCCAGCGATGGCTTCAGCTACAGCGAGGAAGTCGTCGCCCTCCGTGGGCCGGCCGTAGGCGTAGTCGCGGATGCGGAGCGCGCCGAGGTCGAAGCGCTGAGCCGGCCGGCCCGCGAGCACGGCGTCGAGGAGGCGAGCGGCGTTCCCATCACTGCGCGCGCTACCGAGGACAGCGACGATGCTCATGGTGCGTTCCAGGGTGAATCCGCCGTAACATGTGCACTTTTCGCCACGGAAATGCTTACGCCTCCACGGCCTCTAGAGCGGCGATGACAGCGTCATGGAGCGGGCCATTCGTAGCGACGATGCCGCGGTTGTTTTCCAGACGCGCACCCTGCGCAAAGTCGAGGGGGCGGCCCTCCATGTCGGTCACGCGCCCGCCGGCCTCCTCGACGACGAGGGCGCCGGCGGCATGGTCCCAGATCTTTTCCACGTAGCGCTTAGCGCCGGGGCGCGGCAGGCGCAGGTAAATCTCCGCATCGCCGCGCGCGACGAGGGCGTACTTCGCCTGGCTGTCGATGCGCACGGGGCCTTTGGTGATGCCCAGCTGGCGCGCCACGTCGCCCGCCGCGTCGTGCGAGGAGTGGGCCGAGACGTACGACTCGCAGAAGCGCGCCTCGGCCGGGTCCTCAGCGGCGCTCGTGCGGACGCCCGTGGGCGCGTCGTCCTCTTCGTAGGTGAGCACGCTGCTTGCGCCCTCGCCGCGCACGGCGGCCAGGATCAGCCCCTTGACGCCCGGCGCCTCTTCCACGGCGGCCAGGTTCGGGCACGCCAGCGCCGCTACCACAGGCCGGCCCTCGACGATGAGCGCGAGGGCCACGGCGTACTGATCGCCGCGCAGGAAGCCCTTCGTCCCGTCGATGGGGTCGAGCGTCCAGAAGCGCTTGCTGTACGCCTGAGCGTCGCCGTAGTCGATCCATTTTTGCACGGCGTCGGCATCGGCGTCGGGGCGCTCGGCCTGGACGCGGCGGACGACCTTTTCGAGAAGCGCCTCGTTCGCGCTTTCGCGCAGCGCGGAGGCGTCCTCCTCGGCGATGATCGGGTCGTCGGGGAACGCCTCGCGCAGCGCGCGGCACACGAGCGCCTGGCTGCCGAAGTCGGCCACGGTCACGGGCGAGCGGTCTTCTTTCTCGAGCGCGTCGGCGGCGAGGCTGCCCTGGACGGCCTGCGTCAGGCGCGCGGCCTCGCGCACGGCTCGGATGGCGACGGCGCGCTCCTGCTGGTAATCGGATTGGCTCATGCGTGGGGCGTTTGGGTGAGAGATTGGGGACGACGGACGGCAGACGACGGACGATCTCCGTCGGTCGTCGCGTACGCAGCGCACCTCACGCCTCGCTGAAGAAGTAGAGGTTCTTCTCCTCTTCGACGGCTTTTTGGCAGGCGCGGCGTAAGGCGGCGCTGAATTGCACAACGAGGCTGCCCTCAGGCAAGCTCTCCTGGAGCGCTTCGAGTTCTTGGTCGAGCTTCTGAGCCTCGGGCGTGAGGAAGGTGGCGCCCATCTGGAGGTCGCTCAGCTTCTCGATCTGCGCGTAGCGCTCGTCCTGGTCGCGCACGGCGGCCATGAGCGCTTGGTGCGTCCAGCCTTCCACAAAGCAGGCGCGTTCGCTCTGGCGCGCTTCCGTCTTCGAGGCGCCGACGTGTCCGTTAAGGGCCATTCTTCGGGTGGATCGGGTGAGGGAAAAGATCAGGCGCCGCGCAGAAGATCGGCGTAGGCGGGCAACTCGCTGAGGAAGCGGTAGGTGCCCTCGGCGCGGCGGATGCGGCAGCAGTAGTGCTTGAGGCCGTTGGTGACGACAAGATAGGGCGCGGCCAGGACTTTGTTATAGCGCGCCACCTGGTCAAAGGTGGCCTGGCTGATAGGCACCTCCGGCGCCTTGCACTCGGCCATGAGGAGCGGGCGGCCCTGGCGGTCGTGCGCCACGAGGTCGGCCCGGCGCGCCATGCCCTGGTACGTGAACGCCTTCTCGACGGCGAGCAGCCCGGCCGGCACGCCGCGCTCGCGGATGAGGAACTGCGCGAAGTGCTGCCGCACCCACTCCTCGGGCGTGAGCCGCACGTACTTCCGGCGCAGCGGGTCGAAGATCTCCTCCTTGCCGCCGCGCGTGCGCGTCTGGAAGCCGTAGGGCGGCAGGTTGAGGTTCATGATGGAGGGGTGCGAGGGTCTGGGTGTGTGGGAGTTTGGGAGGAAAAAGCGTTGATCTTACGCTCTCCCACACCCCATCCTCCCATACTCATCGAAGCGCTCACGGAAGCACGCGCTGCCCCGCGCCGCCGCTCCCGCGCATGGAGGCGTAGCCGGTCATCTCCACGTAGCCGCTGCCGCTGACGGCCTCGCCGCCGGACGTGCCAGTGACCTCGACGGCGCCCTCCCAGTAGCGCACCGAGGCGTCGAGTTCCTGATCCGCCACGTACGGTTCGATGGTGAGGTCTACGTTTTCGGACGGCACGCGCAGGCGCCACCGGGCCGGGTACGTCGCGCCGTCCGCACTTTGCCACGTGCTGAGGACTTCAATCTCGACCTCGCTCTTTTCAAGGCGTGCCTTCCCGCCCTCGATGCTGACGAGGACGCCTTCGCTGTAGGCACTCGGCGCGCCGGTCGTGTCGCGGATCTGGTAGTACATCAAGTCCTGCCCGTTCGAAAGCTGGAGCGCGAACCAGTCCCAGCCCTCCTGGTCCTCGCCGAGGGCGCTCGTAGACCACTCGCGGTCCATCCAGCTCCGGCCCGTCACCTCAAACGTCTGGCCGCCGAGGGTGACGGTGCCTGTGGTGGTGAGGCGCGTGTAGGAGTAGTAGTACGAGGCGTTGCCGCGCCCTTCGCCCTTCTGGCTCAGGCCGCGCTCGCCTTGCAAGACCATCGGCTTGGCGGGGCGGAGCGTGAGGTCGATGCCGACGCCGTCTTCGGAGGCGCTCAGGTGCATGGGGAAGGCCTCGGCGCCCGTGCCGGCGGCCTCCCAGTCTTCGAGCCAGACGCGGAAAGAGGAGTCGGCCCGCGCGCCGGCCAGCCCGGCGGACCCTCGGCTGAAGCGCTCAAAGTCCTGGAAGCGCTCGCCCTGGACATCCGTGAGCGTGAAGTGCGCCATGTAAAGCTGGTTCGTGCGCCAGTCCGAAGCGCGGGCGGCGTCTGCTTTCGCTGAATCGGGGGGCGCTAGGGCCGAGCGGAAGATGGTGAACTGGTAGCCGAAGTGGCGTCCGTCTTGCGTTTCGAGGTTGCCGGTGTAGTACCACCACTCGGTTTTGAAGCCGGGGTGCGGGCCGTGGTCTTCGGGAAAAGCAAAATCGCGCACAGCTTGGGCGCGGGCGTAGCCGGTCGTGTCACCGCCCATCGCCTCAGCGAGCGAGGTGGTCGAGGCTTGGATGGACCCGGCGTCGGAGGACTGGCTCAGCCAGAACGCGCCGCCACCGAGGAGCGTGACGACGAGGAGCAGAGCGATCAAGTAGCGCGGCACAGCGGCGGGGGCGTTAGCGGCAGTTTTAGAGACACAGAGCGTACCACTACGCGAGGCGCTTGTGCCGTGGCCGCGTTCAACGTTCAAGCGTTTAACGTTGAACGCACGAAAAGCGCTATTCCTCCCCGAGCGCCCGTGCTGGGTTCGCGCACGCGCAGGTAAACGCGCGTACGCGGGTAAACCTGCCAGATACCTCAACATCAACGGGAAACTGCGAAATGTCCATTGTGTACGCAGTGGACACAGACCCTGAAGGCACGGCGACCCGCGAGCACCGCCCCGACGTACACGGTCGAGATCACGCGCAGGGCGGTTGACCAACTCAGAAAGATCCGCCCACGCGAAAGACAACGCATAGAGGCGGCCATCGACGGTCTCGCGGCTGATCCCTGGCCGAGCGGATGCAGAAAGCTCTCCGGCAGCGAAAACGACTACCGCATCCGCGTCGGCGACTACCGTATCTTGTACGAGATTCAGGACGAGCGCTTGCTCGTGCTCGTCTTCCGCACCGGCCACCGATCCGACGTTTAAAGGCTCATGCCTCGAAACGCCATGTCCACTTTATCCACACGCGACGCCCGGAACCGCTTCGGTGAGATCCTCGACAGAGCGCGCTACGCGGGCGAGACGACGATCATTACGAAAAACTCAACGCCCTGGGCAGCCGTCGTCTCACTCGACGAGTTGCGGCACCTGCGCGCCCTGGAGGACGCGGCTGACCGCGCGCTCATCGAGGAAACCTGCCGCGCTTTGGAGGCAGGCGAGGACGAGGCGGTTGCCTGGGAACAGGTTAAACGTGTGCTCTACGACGATGAGAATCCGCCGAAGGCTCAGATGCTTAGCGTTAATCGTTCGAGCGTTCAGCACCGAGCACGCGGGCGCTACTCCTCCCTGAGCGCCCGCGCCGGGTTTGCGCGCGCCATCTTCCACGACGGGTACAGCCCGGCCAGGAGCGCGGCTACGAGCGCCAGGAGCACGGCTTGCCCCAAGATCCACGGCGCCACCTCCAATTGCAGCGTCCACCCGAACGAGCGCTTGTTGATGACGAAGATCAAGACGTACGCCAGCGCCAGCCCCAGCGGAATGGACAAAAGGCCGGCGGCGAGGCCCATCACGCCCGTCTGCATCGTCACGTAGCGGCCCACCTGTCCGGGCGTCATCCCGCCCGCGCGCAGCACCGCCAGCTCGCGCGCGCGCTCGAGCTGTAGCGCCATCAAAGCGCTCAAGACGCCTACGAATGCCACCAGGACGGCCAGAAGCCGCAAGACGTTCGTGATGGTGAACGTGCGGTCGAAGATTTGGAGCGAGGTCTCGCGCAGCCCCCGGTTCGAGCGGATGAGCACCTCCTGCCGGCTCCGGGCGGCGGCATCGCGCAGGCGGGCCATCAGCGCATCGGCGCTCACGCCCTCGGCGGCGTCGAAGGCGATGCCCGAGAAGGCGCGGTCGTCGTAAAAACGCTCGTAGGTGGCGCGGTGCATCACGGCCACGCCGCGGTCCGAGGCGTAGTCGTAGAAGACGGCCTCGATGGGAAAGCGCTCCGGGCCGCGATCCGTTTGCAGGCGCAGCGTATCGCCCACGCCCAGCCCAGAGCGGTAGGCGTACGGCTCGGAGATGATGACGGATTTTTCTCCGGCGAAGTCCGGCCACACCGCACCGGGGTCGCCCGCTTTGAGGCGGTAGACGTCGCGCGTGTTCGGCCCCGTCTCGATGGCGACGAGGTCGGTCGCGCCTTCCGAAGAACCGACCTCGACGCGGCGGACGGAGTACGCGGCGGCCACGCCCTCGACCTGCCGCAGCGTGTCGGCGAGGCCGGGGGCGAGCGTGGCATCCGAGCGGCGGAAGACGAGGCTCGGCGGCTGGACGTAGACGTCGGCCTGGAGCGAGTGCTCGAGCCAGCCTTGCACCGTCTGCCGGAAGCTGTCCACCATCACGCCCACGCCCACCGTGGCTGCCACGGCCACCATCAGCGCGGCGATGGCGACGGCCGTGCGGCTGAGCGTGGTGCGCAGCCCGCGCGCGGCCATTCTTCCGAGAACGCCGAAGAGCCGGCCCATCACAGGCCGGAGCAGGGCGGCGAAGCTCATCACCACAAGCGGCACGAGGAGCGCCGCCGCCATCAAGACGCAGAAGAGCGCCGCGTAGCCGAGCCAGATGCTCTTTCCCGGCACGAGGAGCAGCCCAACGCCGAGCGCGCCGAGCGCCACGCCGCCGAGCGCCAGGCGCGGTGCCAGGCGGCGCAGGTTCGTCTCCTCCTCGGAGCGGCGCAGGACGGCGCTCACGGGCGCGTTCGTGGCCTCGCGCGCGGGCGCCAGGGCGGCCACGAGCGTCGCGCCCAGCCCCAGCGCCGCGCCCTTCACAAGCGTGAGCGGCGCGATGGCAAGCTCGCGCACCGTCAGCACGAAGTAGAGGTCGTTGATCGTCTGCGTAATCAAGAGGACCAGCCCGCGCGCAAGGACGATCCCCAAGAGCAGCCCCACGGCCGTCCCCACCGCGCCGATGAAGAGCGCCTCGCCCAGGACGAGCGTGAACACCTCGCGGCGCGTCACGCCCAGCGCGCGGAGGCGCCCGATGAGCGAGCGCCGTTGCACCACGGAAAACGTCATCGTGTTGTAGATGAGGAACATCCCCACGATGAGCGCCAGGAGGCTCAAGGCTTGCAGGTTGAGGTTGAACGCGCGCGTCATCTGCTCGACGGTCTCGGTGCGCGCCTCCGAGCGCTGGATCTCCACGCCGGCGGGCAGCACGCTTTCGATGCGGCGGCGTGTTTCCTCGGCATCGTCAGGCAGGATGAGGTCCACGCGGCTCAGCTGGCCTTCCATCCCCAGAAGCTCCTGCGCCGTGGCGACGTCGGTGACGAGGAGGTTTTCCAGGGCGCGGCGACTGCGCTCCGTCTCCGGCTCGATGACGCCGACAAGGCGCAGTGCGCGGTCCATGCCTTCCACGTTGAGACGCAGCGTGTCACCGGCGTCGAGGCCGAGCGCCTCGGCGGTGGGCGCGGAGAGGAGCGCTGCCCCCGCCTCGGCCATGAACGCGCCCAGGTCGATGCCCGACCCCGCGCCGCCGACGTACGGGCGGAAGGACGCCTCGGCCAGCGGGTCCACGCCCAGGACCTGGAACGTGCGCCCTTCTTCTCCCGATGACGAATCGGCGAGCGTGGCGTAGCCCTGCACCACAGGCGCCGCGCGCCGGTACCGCGCTCCGATGCGCACGCGCCGATACACGCCCTCGTCCAAGCCGCCCCCCGCGCCGACGATCTGGTGCGTGGCCTGGCCCGCGACGCTCTCGGCCGAGAGGGCGAAGGCACGGCTCGCGCTCGTGTTCGCCAGGTCAATGGCCACGACGACGGCCACGCCGAGCGCCACGCCGAGGACCGAGAGGCCCACGAGCCACGGATGCCGCTGAAGGTAGCGGCGGCTGGAGGTCCAGAGCGTGGGGGGCATGTTTGGGAAAAGGTGAGAGAGGGAATGGAAGGGAGAGACGGCGAATCGAGGAGTGGAAGCGTGGAGGACAGAGCCTCGTCGTCTCCTCGGCTCCGATGCGCGCTTACCCGCTCACCCTTTCGCCCTCTCGCTCTTTCTCAAAAAGCCGCCCGCCCTGAAGCTCCAGCACGCGGTCGGCGCGCTCGAGGAGGGCGCGGTCGTGCGTGGCGACGAGGAGCGTCCTACCCGTCTCGCGGACGAGGCCTGAGAGGAGGTCCATCACCTGCTGGCCCGTTTCGTAGTCGAGGTTGCCCGTCGGCTCGTCGGCCAGGATGAGCAGAGGGTCGTGGGCGAGGGCGCGCGCCAGGGCCACGCGCTGCTGCTCACCGCCGGAGAGGCGGTCGGGGAAGCTGTCGGCGCGGTCTCTGAGGCCGACGCGGTCGAGCATGGCCAGGGCGCGCTCGCGCTCGGCCTCACCTGCGCGGCCGGAAAGCTCCAAGGGCAGCGTGACGTTCTCCCCCACGGTGAGCGTGGAGATGAGGTTGAACGACTGGAAGATGAACCCGATGTGCCGCCGCCGGAACAGCGTGCGCTCCTTCTCTGAGAGCGCCGTCAGGTTCGTCTCTTCGTAGAAGACCTCGCCGCTCGTAGGCACGTCGATGCCGCTGATGCAGTTCAAGAGCGTGGACTTGCCCGATCCGCTGCGCCCCATGAGCACGACGAAGCTGCCTTCGCGCAGGTCGGCGTCGAGGCCGTCGAGCACGGCGCGCTCGTCCTCGCCTTCTTGGTACGTCTTGGTCAGGCCGCGCAGGCGGATGAGCGCTTCAGAGGCGGAGGCGGCGGCCATGGCGGCGGGCGAACTGCTGCAAGACGAGCCGCACGGGCAGGCGTGGCGGATGCTCCGGCGGCGCTGGGCGAGAGTAGGACTCGGCGGCGCTTCGATTGTTCGTGGCAAGGCGGGGACGCGGGCGAGCGCAACTCCCTGGTCGCTCCTTTTCTGCCAGCATGGGTAGAAAATAAACGAGATGCCCAGCAGGCCGCCCTCTTCGCACGCTTGGAATCCGCACGCAGGAGCAGGAACGCGGCCTCCCTGAGAAGGCATGATTTTGGAGAAGCTCTTCTGTGCTGACTTGCCCCGTCAGCGGCTTACGACCACCCCGTGCCGTCAACGCCAGCGGGTTTTGCCACCCGCTCTCCTCAACGCTCCGCCCGGAAAACGATCAATGCTCAGAAGACGGCTGGTGGTGAGCGACGTCTCCGCGAACCATCCCGCGTGAGCCGCACGCCCTTTTCGCACCAGCTGCCGCGTCTTCTCTGCGCTCGCCGTTCGTAACGTCCCCCATGCCTTCCCCCAGCGAAGCTGCCCGCCTAAACGCCCTGGCACGCTACGACGTGCTCGACACGCCGCCAGAGGCTTTCTTCGACCGGCTTACGCGCCTGGGCGCCCGGTTCTTCGGCGTGCCCATCGCCCTCGTCTCCTTCGTGGACAAAGAGCGGCAGTGGTTTAAGTCCTGCTTCGGCGCCGACCTGACGCAGACCTCGCGGGAGGTGTCTTTCTGCGCGCACGCGCTCGAGCACCGGGACGTGCTCGTGGTCGAGGACGCCACGCAGGACGCGCGCTTTGCCCAGAACCCGCTCGTCACCGGCGAGATGGGCATCCGCTTCTACGCCGGCGCGCCGCTGCGCACGCCCGACGGCTACGTCCTGGGCACGCTCTGCCTCATCGCTCGCGCGCCCCGCTCGTTCTCCGCTGAGGAGCAGGCCACGCTGCAGGACTTCGCCGCCATGGCGATGGACGAGCTGGAGCTGCGCCGCGAGGTGGCCGCGCGCCGCCGGACCGAGGAGCGCCTGCGCCTGATTGAGGCCGCCGTCGCCCACGCCGAAGACGCCATCGTGATCACCGAGGTAGACCCCGAGGGCCGGGGCGGGTGGCGCGTCCACTACGTCAACGACACCTTTCGCCGGGACACCGGGTACGCCGCCGAGGAGATCGTCGGCCAGACGGCGCTGCCGCTGGACGGCCCGGACACCGACCCCGCCACCGCCGCCGCCATCCGCGACGCCATCGAGGCCGGCGAGCCGATCCGCACCGACATGCGCTGCTACCGCAAAGACGGGTCCTCGTTCTGGTGCGACGTCCATATCGTTCCCGTGCGCGACGCTTCGGGCGCCGTGACGCACTGGGCCTCCATCGCGCGGGACATCTCGGAGCGGCGGGCGGCGCAGGAGGCCTTGCGCCGGAACGAGGCGAAGTACCGCTCCGTCGTCGAGGGCATACGCGATGCCGTTCTTCAGACGGACACCGAGGGACGGTGGACCTTCCTCAGCCCCGCGTGGGAGACCATCACGGGGTTCACCGTTGAGCAGTCCCTCGGCCGCTCTCTCTTCGAGTTCATCCATCCCGAAGAGCACCGCCGGCACGAGGCGCTCTTCGCTCCCCTCATCGAAGGGACGGCAGCGTTCGTCCGGTTCCAGACTCGCTACCTTACCAAGAGCGGGGACTTCCGCCACGTCGAGGTCCACGCCCAGATCCTGCGCGACGAGGCGGGCGCCGTCACGGGCACCTCCGGCACGCTCAGCGACATCACCGACAGCGTGCGGTTCGAGGCCGAGCGCGAGGCCCGCCGCCGCGCCGAGGAGCTTTTGCAGGTGAAGACCTCCTTCCTCAACAACATGAGCCACGAGCTGCGCACGCCGCTCACCGCCATCCTGGGCTTCGCCGAGGTGCTCGCCGAAGAGGCCACGGGCGTGCACCACGAGTTCGCCCAGCGCATCGTGCAGAGCGGGCGGCGGCTCCAAAACACGCTCGGCTCCGTGATGGACCTGGCCAAGCTCGACAGCGGCGAGATCCGCCTCAACCCCGAGGACACCAACGTAGCCGCCGAGGTCCGCGAGGCCGTCCAGACCCTCGCCCCGCTCACCCGCCGGGAAAGCCTCGCCCTCGACGTCGTGGCGCCGCCGGAGGTGCGCGCCTGCGTGGACCGGCCCGGCCTGGGCCGCATCCTCAACAACCTCATCGGCAACGCCCTCAAGTTTACCGATGAGGGCCGCGTCACCGTCACCGTCTGCGCCGAGGAGGAGTGCGCGGACGAGGAGCGCGCCGAGGCGGAGCGCGTGCGCCTGCGCGTGGAGGACACGGGCATCGGCATCAGCGAGGCGTTTTTAGAGCACCTCTTCGACGAGTTCCGGCAGGAGTCCACCGGCCTCTCTCGCGCTTACGAAGGAAGCGGCCTCGGCCTCTCGATCACCAAGCGCCTCGTGGATCTGATGGGCGGCACGCTCAGCGTAGAAAGCACGGAGGGCGTGGGCACGGCGTTCACCCTCTCCCTCCCGCGCCACGCCGCACCCGCCGAAGACGCGGCGCGCGCTTCTGACACGCCCCAAGAAGCTCCCGAGCACGCCGCTCAGCGCGCTTGATCCGCTCCGTGAGCGCCCGCCTCGTCGGGCCGCCCGCTCAGGAGGTACAAGACGGCCATGCGCGCGGCCACGCCGTTAGTGACCTGGCTCAGGATGATGGCGCGCTCGTGATCTACCACCTCGCTCTCCAGCTCTACGCCGCGGTTGACCGGGCCGGGGTGCATGATGAGGAGATCGGGGTGCCGCTCCAGATGCCGGCGCGTGATGCCGAAGCGCGTGTGGTACTCGCGCAGGCTGGGGAAGAGCGAGGCGCCCTGGCGCTCGAGCTGGATGCGCAGCGCCATGGCCACGTCGCAGCCGTCCAGGGCCTCGTCGAGGCGGGAGGTCACGCGCACGCCCATCTTTTCCAGACCCACGGGCAGCATCGTCGGCGGGCCGCAGCAGACCACCTCGGCGCCGAGCGCGGTGAGACCGAAGATGTTGGAGCGCGCCACGCGGCTGTGCGCGATGTCGCCGATGATGGCCACGCGCAGCCCCTCGAAGCGCTCGAAGCGGTCCGAGATCGTAAGGAGATCGAGGAGCGCCTGCGTGGGGTGCTCGTGCGCGCCGTCGCCCGCGTTGACGACGGCGGCGCTGACGTGGCGCGTCAGGAAGTGCGCCGCGCCGGGCGACTGGTGGCGGATCACCACGAGGTCCACCTTCATGGCCTCGATGTTCTGCGCCGTGTCCTTCAAGGTCTCCCCCTTCGACACCGAGGAGCCGCTTTTCGAGAAGCTCACCTTCTCGGCCGAGAGGCGGCCGGCGGCCAGGTCGAAGGAGAGCTTCGTGCGCGTGGACGGCTCGAAGAAGAGCGTCGCCACCGTCACGCCGCGCAGCGTAGGCACGCGGCGGATGGGCCGCTCCAAGACCTCGCGGAACTGCCGCGCCGTGCGCAAGATCAGCCTTATCTCCTCGGCGCTGTACGTCTTGAGGCCCAGGAGATGGCGGTGACGCAGCGCGTCGATCTCCACGGCTTCGTCGGCGGGCGGCTCGATGCTGTCGGGCATAACGCAGATGGATGTTGCAGGGCCAGCCGATGGCGTAGGGACAAGGCGCGCCTTGTCCCTACAAAACGGACGTGGGCCGAAGCATCAGAGAAAAAGAAAAAGAATCACACCTCGACGAGCCAGACGCCTTCGCGGTCGTCGGTTTCCTTGAGGCGCACGCGCACCTCCTCGTGGGCGAGCGTGGGCACCTCGCGCCCGACGATGTCCGGGCGGATAGGCAGCTCGCGCAGGCCGCGGTCCACGATGACGAGGAAGCGCACCGAGGCCGGGCGGCCCATGTCCATGAGCGCATCGAGCGCCGCGCGCGCCGTGCGGCCGGTGTAAAGCACATCGTCCACCAGGACGAGGTGGCGCCCCCGGACGTCGAACGGGATCTCGGTGGCGCGGACGGCGGGTTGCTTGTGGCGCAGGCGGAAGTCGTCGCGGTACATCGTCGCGTCAAGGACGCCCACGGGCACGCTTAGCCCCTCGACTTCGCGGATGCGCTTGGCCAGCCGCCGCGCCAAAGGCACGCCGCGCGTCTGCATCCCCACCAGAGCAAAGGCGCTGGCATCCTTGCCGCGCGCTTCGGCGGTGGGCTGCGCTTCCTCGCCTCCGGGGTCGAGGAGTTCGACGATCTGGCGCGCCATGCGGTCGAGCGTGCGCCCGAGCGAGCGCGCGTCCATCAGTTGGGCTTTGATGCGGTCGCTTAGCTCCACCCAGTTTGGTACTGATTTTCGATGTTGAGTGAGGATTTCACCAAGCCCTTCAGCAACTGTTCTCCCGCGTTGAGATCAGCTAAGCTTCGACTTACGCTTCCATCTCAGAGATATACCGCTGCGTTAGCAAATTACTTTCGATCCAATTTACAGTAAGACGAACGAGCGTCTTCATGTCGCCGATGTCTTTGTCTTCCCACTTCCTAATGTAGTGCGCCTCGTCGTTACCAAGCCAAATTGCTCGCTCAGCACACTGCTTTATATTTTGGTCGTTGACGTACTTTTTAATACATCTTCCCAGAAACAGCTTCTCAATGTCTTCCTTCTTTTCAGGATTCTGATCAATCAAGAAGTCCTTGATCAAAAATTCCAGGGCCTTACGCAGAGCAATCCCAACAACTTGATGGAGTCCAGAGGATTCCGCAGCAAGCCCCTGGTTGTAGATTTCAACGAAGGAAGGAGACAAACTGGTTATCTCTTCGGAGAACTCAAGCTGTTTGGGTTGTCGCGGTGCCGTCCTACTGAGCTTGTACAGGTTTGAGACGCTTCCGCCGACACTGTGCCTGTAGTAGCCAACAAATAGCTCTTGACATCTTTGACTTGGACAGCGATAGCAAACACGAATTTCTGCCGATCTGTTCTCTTTGTCCATCTTTGCAACATGCCTGATCGCCGGATCAACTCTGCTGTGGCAGATCGGGCACTCGTCGGGGATGTGATCGAGCCTGGCAGCCTCTCTCCCTCCACGTAGTCTCTGAGCTTCTACATTTTCGTACATGAGAATCGGCTTCTCGAAGGTTTGAGGCTGGGGACAGAGCTACAACTTGCATAAGGAACTGAATCGGACGGACAACTTCTAACTCGTGCCGTTGCTGCGGTCTTTTCTTCACGGCTGCGTGCGCCAGAGCAGAGCGAGGCACACCTCGCCCTTGCGCGCCGATGCTGTGATCTGCGGCATCTGGCCGCGCGGCGCGCCCCCTTCTCCCTTTCCGTTCTCCACGACGTGCCTGAACGCTCCACGGCCGCGCTCCGCTACCTCGACCCCGTGATGGTGTCGCAACTCCGCAACATGGAGCTGCGCGCGCGCCTGATCGTTGAGGGCTTTATCACCGGGCTGCACCGGAGTCCGTACCACGGCTTCTCCGTCGAGTTCGCCGAGCACCGCCCCTACAACCCCGGCGATGAGCTTCGGCACGTGGACTGGAAGGTGTTCGCCAAGACGGACCGCTACTACATCAAGCAGTACGAGGAGGAGACGAACCTAAGGCACTACGTCGTCCTGGACACCTCGGCCTCGATGCGCTACAAGCGCGCGGGCGAGCTGACGAAGCTCGAATACGGCGCTTACCTCGCCGCCGGCCTCCACGCGCTGATGATCCGCCAGCGCGACGCCTCGGGCCTGATCGCCTTTGACGAAAGGGTCCACACCGTACGCCGCCCGAAGGCCACCTCCGGCTACCTGCGCCAGCTGCTCATCACCTTAGAGCGGCTGACGAGCCAGGAAGAAAGCCGCGCCCGCACGGGCGCCGCCGCCGCCTTGAGCGAGGTGGCCGAGCGCGTGGCGCGCCGCTCGCTCGTCGTCGTCATCACCGACCTCTTCGAGAACATCGGTGAGCACGACGCGCTCCTCAAGGCGCTGCGCCACCTCAGGCATCGCGGGCACGAGGTCATCGTCTTCCACGTCTTGGAGAGCGAGACGGAGCGCCGCTTCCGCTTCCCCGACGTGCCGATGGTCTTCCGCGACATGGAGACGGGTGAGGAGATGGCCCTGCAACCCGCGCAGATCCGCGCGCACTACGCCGAGGCCGTGGAGCACTTCAGCAGGCGCTTCCGGAGGCGCTGCTTGGAGCACAACATCGACTTCGTCGAACTCGACACCGCCGAGCCGTACGACACCGCACTGATGGCCTACCTCAACAAGCGCCGCCGGTTCGCCTGACGGCGTTTGGGGATGGGAGTACGGGCGGTTGGGGGTTTGGGCGAATGGCCCTGATCCCGCGCACTCCCACACCCCCGTACCTCCATCCTCCCACACGCAAACCATGCTCGACCGCATTCAGCGCCTTGCCGACGACGTGTTCTCGGAGGTCGTCCGCCTGCGCCGGCAGATCCACCGGAACCCGGAGCTGGCCCTCGAAGAGCGCGAGACGGCCCGCCTCGTAGAAGAAACGCTGCGGCCCCTTGATGTAGAGATCCAAACGGGCATCCACCACACAGGCCTCGTCGCCACGCTGGAAGGGGAAAAACCCGGCCCCACGCTCCTCCTGCGTGCCGACATGGACGCGCTGCCGATCCACGAAGCGACGGGCCTAGACTTCGCCTCCGAGCGCGAAGGGAAGATGCACGCCTGCGGTCACGATGCGCATACGGCCTCGCTCCTGGGCACGGCCATGATCCTGGACGCCATCCGCGAGGACTTGGCCGGAACGGTGCGCCTGCTCTTCCAACCCGCCGAGGAGCGCATCCCCGGCGGCGCGAAGTTCATGATCGCCGAGGGCGTCCTGGAGGCCAACGGCATGGGCGCCGCGCCCGAGGCCGTCTTCGGCCAGCACGTGCAGCCGGATCTGCCGACGGGCACCCTCGGCGTGCGCGGCGGGATGTACATGGCCTCGGCGGACGAAATCCACGTCACCCTCCGCGGCGAGGGCGGCCACGCCGCCGGGCCGCATCTTCTGCAAACGGATGTCACCCTCGCCGCCGCGCACACGGTCGTGGCCTTGCAGAGCGTCGTCAGCCGCCACGCGCCGCCGGACGTGCCGAGCGTGCTGACGATAGGCCGCCTCATCGCCGACGGGGCGACGAACGTGATCCCGGAGGAAGCCCGCCTCGAAGGCACCTTCCGCGCGATGGACGAAGGCTGGCGCTTCCGAGCACACGATCTCATCCGCCGCACCATCGAGCGCACGGCCGAGGCGCACGGCGCCACCGCCGAGGTCGAGATCCGCGTGGGCTACCCCGCCCTCGAAAACGACGAGGCGGCCACGGACCTCGTCCGCGAGGCCGCGCGCGCCTACGTGGGCGCCGAGAACGTGATCGAATTGGACAAGTGGTTCGCCAGCGAGGACTTCGCCTATTTCTTGCAGGAGAAGCCCGGCTCGTTCTACCGCCTCGGCACGGGGAACGAGGCCGAGGGGATCACGCACGGCCTGCACACCCCGCGCTTCACGATAGACGAGGAAGCGTTGCGCCTCGGCCCCGGCTTCATGGCGTTCCTGGCGTGGCGCTACGGGCGGGCGGCGTAGGTGCGCTGGCGCTTCTGGATCGGGAAGCGCCGGGATTTGTTTAGAACAAAAGCCCGCTACCCTTTTCGCTGTCAACTGCTCCGCTATGTTCAAACCCGTCGAGGTCGAAGCTCTCCCGAACTACCGCCTCCGGCTCCGCTACGAAGACGGCGCCGAGGGCGAGGCAGACCTGTCTCACCTCGCCGGGCGCGGCGTCTTCGCGCTTTGGGATGACTACGCGCGGTTCGAGCGGGTACACATCGCCAAGGATGGCGCCATCGCCTGGAGCGACGACGTCGAGCTGTGCCCGGACGCGATGTATCTGAAGATCACTGGCAAGCGGCCTGCCGAGGCGTTCCCCAACCTCAAGTCCGCGCGCCATGCCTGAGCTGTCGCGGTTCTACGGCGTGCGGATGTACTACGACGATCATGCCCCACCCCACTTCCACGCGGAGTACGCGGGCGACGAAGCGCTGATCGAAATCCGAACGCTGGCCGTCATCGCAGGCAATCTACCGTCGCGGGCGCTCGGATTGGTCATCGAATGGGCTTCGCTTCACCGCGAAGAACTGAGCGCTGCGTGGAAACGCGCCGAGAACCTGGAGCCGGTCGGCAAGATCGAGCCGCTCCGGTAAGCGCCTACTCCTCTTCCAGCGGCACGAGGCGCCAGACGTGGCCGTCGCTCTGGTCGGTGAGGACGTAGACGAGGCCGTCCGGCCCCTCTTCCACGTCGCGGATGCGCGCCTCGAGCGGGATGCGCTCCTCGTGCGTGACCTCGCCGCCGTCGAGCACGACGCGCACGAGGCCGTGGTTCGTCAGGCTGCCGATGAGCGCGCTGCCCTGCCATTCCTCAAAGACGTCGCCCGTGTAGAAAAGCATCCCGGAGGGCGAGATCACGGGCGTCCAGTGCCGCACGGCGTCGGCGAACTCGGGATGCGTGGGCGGGTCGGGGATGTCCTCGCCGTCGTAGTCCTGGCCCCAGCTTACCACGGGCCAGCCGTAGTTCTGGCCGGCCTCAGGCTGGTTCAACTCGTCGCCACCGAGCGGGCCGAACTCGGCGATCCAGAGGTCGCCCGTCTCCGGATCGAGCGCGGCGCTTTGGATGTTGCGGTGGCCGTAGGACCAGATCTCCGCCCGCGCGCTGTCCTCTTGCCCGACGAATGGGTTGCCTCCGGGCACGGAGCCGTCCGGGTTCAGGCGCACGATGGTGCCGAGGTGGTTCGAGAGGTCCTGCGCCGGGTCGAACTGGAACCGCTCGCCGAGCGTGAGGAAGAGGTGCCCCTCGGGCGTGAACACGATCCGGCTGCCGAAGTGGTTCGGGCCGGTGATCTTCGGCTCCTGGCTAAAGATCACCTCGAAGTCTTCGATCTGCAACTGATCGCTTTTATCTCGGCCTACGGAGTCGCCGGGCGTGACCTCCGTGAGGCGCCCGCGCCCGAGCGCCGTGGAGGCGCTGCCGCCGTCCCCCGGCTCGGAGAAGGAGAGGTAGACGAGGCGGTTCTGAGAAAAATCCGGGTCGAGCGCCACGTCCAAGAGGCCGCCCTGCCCCTGCGCGTAAACCGTGGGCGTGCCGGCGAGCGGCTTCGACGGGCGGCCCTCCCCGACGTCGAGGACGCGGAGGGCGCCGGAGCGCTCGGTCACCAGCAGGCGCCCGTCCGGCAGGAACGCCATGCCCCAGGGGTGCTTCAGGCCGCCGGCCACGTCTTCGATGGTCACGGCGCCCGCCTCCGTCGTCACCGAGCCGACGTCCTGCACGATGCCCTCCTGCCCCGCCGCCGGCGCGGCCGTAAACGCTGCCGCCACGAAGGCCATCAAGAATGCGATAGACGCTGTGCTGCTTTTGATCATGGCGTTGCTTCTGCGTGTAAAAGAGGTTCGCGCCAAGGCTACCTACGCCTCACTTGCCAACCGCCCCTGCGGTTTCAAGCGGAGCGCCGGCGCAGGCTTGACGAAGCTGGAAAATCTGACGCGCGGGTGCGGCTTCGCTTCCGCAGAAAAGCCCCGAACGCACGGCGACGGGGCGTTCAGGGCTTGAAAAACGTACAGTGGCGACGGCTCGCGCGGCTTAAGCGGCGGCGGGGGCGTTGACGGCTTCGACGCGCGTGATCTGCGGGACGCTGCGCTTGAGCGCCTGCTCGATCCCCGCGCGCAGCGTCATCGTGCTCATCGGGCAGGTGCCGCACGCGCCCAGCAGCTCCAGCTCGACCACGTTCTCGGGCGTGATGTTCAAGAGGCGCACCGAGCCGCCATCGGCCATGAGGTAGGGGCGGATCGTGTCGAGGGCTTCCTCGATCTGGCTGTGCATCTCGGGGCGAGGGGCGGGCGGCAGGGTCGTGTTCTCAGCCATGATGCTCTCTCAAGAAGGGATCGGCGCGGGGCGGAAGACTCGCTGCAGATGTTAACGGGGCAGGCGGCAAAAAGATCGGCGCAGGCGGCGGCGCTTTCGCATCAGCGGTAGAGGATCTCGACCTTCTGCGTGGGCGGCTGCTCGGCGTTGCGGAGCGCCACCTGCTCGGCCGTGCGCCGGGCGATGAGGCGGAAGGCCTCCGCCGAGCGGCTCTCGGGCGCGGCCAGCGTCACGGGCGTGCCCTCGTCCGAGGTCTCGCGGACGACCTGCTCGATGGGCACCTCGCCAAGAAACGGCAGCCCGCGCTCTCGCGCCAGCGCCTGCGCGCCGCCGCGTCCGAAAAGGTAGTACTTGCGCTCCGGCTGATCCGGCGGCGCAAAGTACGCCATGTTCTCCACGATGCCGAGGACGGGCACGTCCACGTTGTCGAAGAGGGCGGCGCCTTTGCGCGCGTCGGCCAGGGCCACCTTCTGCGGCGTCGAGACGATGACGGCGCCGGTGAGCGGGATCGTCTGCACGATGGTGAGTTGGATGTCGCCCGTGCCCGGCGGGAGGTCGAGGATGAGGTAGTCGAGGTCGCCCCAGGCCGCGTCGCCCAAGAACTGCTTCACGGCGTTGGTGACCATCGGCCCGCGCCAGATGACGGCCTTTTCCGGATCTACCAGAAAGCCCATCGAGAGGAGCTTGACGCCGTGCTTTTCTAAGGGGACGATCTTGCGCGCGTCGTTCACGCGCGGCTTCTGCCCCTCGACGCCGAACATGGTGGGCACGGAGGGGCCGTAGATGTCGGTGTCCACGAGGCCCACGTCGTAGCCTTCCTCGGCGAGGGCGACGGCGAGGTTTGCGGCCACGGTGCTCTTCCCTACGCCGCCCTTCCCCGAGGCCACTGCGATGGTGTTCTGCACGCCCTTGAGCAACGGCTGCTGCCGGCCTCGCCCCCCGCCGGAGACCTGCAGGTCGTCGCCGAGCGCGATCATCTCGCTGTCGAGTTCGACCTGCACGTCCAGGTCCGAGCGGATCTCTTCGTGGAGCACGCGCCGGCAGGCCTCCTCGACCTGCTTGGCAAAGGCCGTGCCCGGCTCTTTCAAGACGAGCGTGAAGGCGACGGCGTCCTCGCTCACCTTCAGCTCTTTGACCATGTCGAGGCGGACGATGTCCTTGCCGCGCCCGGGGTCTTCGATTTTGGAGAGCGCGCGGAGAACCTGTTGGCGCAGATCGGCCATGAAGAGGGCGGCGTCGAGGTCGGAGGGCGTGAAGCTTTCAAGCATGGTGAGTTGACGCCAGTTGCGAGTTCGATCAGGAGACCAAACCAGCAGGGCGCATGGTATGGTAGCAGGGCTTGATCTTGACGGGCGCTCCAGAGCTGACCGAAGACCGTCTCGATGCGCCGGCGCACCTGGCTGGCCGTCGAACGTAGGTTTCAGTGGCTCAGTCGAGCATACCGCTCATGGCAGGGTTGGCCGAGTGGCGGCGGGCGTGGCGGAGACGGAGACCTCTCCAGGTTACGACTCCCGGCGCGCAAAGCCAACCCTCGCCTTTTGCGTCGAACTGCTCGGACTGCGCCGCCACGCGCGCCACGCCGGTGTCGATGATCTGGCGTGCTCGCTCGGCCTTTCACGGGCGTCTCGTGCCTGGTGGCACTGCTCGTCGCGGGGGTAGCGGGGAGCGCCTCGCGCCCGCTCGGCTCCTGAGCACAGCCGGTTGCCACGAACCACAGCGGCAAGGGCAGAAGGCGGGGGGCACGGCACGAGCGCGCCATAACCTGCGGTTGCCTGAAATCCGTCCGTGCAGCACGCGGCCCGGCCCTCAGCGGTTCACCTCCTCGTCGAGGTCGTAGCGCTTGCGCTTTTCCCAGAGCGTCTTTTTGGAGATGCCCAGCGTGCGCGCGATGTCAGCGTAAGAGTTGCTGTTCTCATCAAGCGTGTGGCGGATGTAGGCGCGCTCCAAGTCCTTGAGCGTGGCGCCCTCGGGGAAGAGGAAGGCGCCCTCGGGGCGGTGCGGCTCGCCCACGCCGCCGGGCGGGGTGAGCGTGAAGTCGTCGGCGTCGATCAAGGGCTTGCGCGTGAAGATCATGGCGCGCTCCAGGACGTTGCGCAACTCGCGCACGTTGCCGGGCCAGGAATGCTCGAGCATCTTCTCCTCGCCCTCGGGCGTGAAGCCTTTGACGCTGCGCTTGAGTTCGGAGTTGAACTGCTTAATGATGGCGTCGGCGATGAGGAGCACGTCGCGCTCCATGGTCCGGAGCGGCGGGAGCTTCAGGCTCACCACGTTGATGCGGAAGTAGAGGTCCTTGCGGAACTCCTTGTCCGCGATGCGCGCTTCGAGGTCGGCGTTCGTGGCGCAGAGCACGCGCGTGGAGACGCGGATGTCTTTGACGCCGCCCAGGCGCCGGAACGTGCGGCTCTCCAAGAACGAGAGCAGCTTGGCCTGCAAAGAGAGCGACATCGAGTCGATCTCGTCGAGGAAGACGGTGCCGCCGTCGGCCACCTCTAAGAGGCCGGGCTTGGCGTCACGCGCGTCGGTAAAGGCGCCCTTCTCGTAGCCGAAAAGCTCGGCCTCGAGGAGGTTGTCCGGCAGCGCGGCGCAGTTGATCTCCATGAACCGCCCGTTGGCGTGGGGCGAGTTGTAGTGGAGCGTCTGCGCGACGAGGTTTTTGCCCGTCCCCGTCTCCCCGCGGATGAGCACGGTGGTCTTGGGCGCGTCGCCGAGCGTGCGGATGGTCCCGCGCACGCGCTCGACGGCGTCGCTCTCGCCCAGGATCCCGTCGATGGGGTACTTCGAGCGCTTTTCCTGCTTGATCTCTTGCAGCTCTTCCTGCGCGCCGTAGAGTTCGAGCGCCTTTTCCAGAAGCGCGCGCATCTCTTCGAGGTTGACGGGCTTCTGCAGGTAGTGGAAGGCGCCGCGCCGCATGGCCTCCACGGCCGTCTGCACGGAGGAGTGCCCCGTCATGATGATCACGGGCACGGACAACCCGCGCCCGTTCAGCTCGTCGAGCAGCTCGACGCCGTTGAGGTCCGGCATCATCATGTCGGCCAGGACGACGTCGGGCCGCTCGCCGTCGTCGATCTTCGAGAGCATGGAGGTAGGGTTGAGGAATGAGGCGGCGTCGTACCCGTCGCGCTTTAGGACGTTGAGGTACATCTTACCGATCTGCGGGTCGTCATCAACAATGTAGACGCGCTTTTGCATAGAACTGTCTGACAAATGATGGGAAGGGACAACAACGGTGCTCAGAAGATGAGCCGTGTGTAATATATTAACGTCGGCGGATGAATGAAAGAATATTTGTAGCTTACGGCGGATAATTCACCGTTACCGTTGGTGCCGTCGGCAATTTTGACCGTACCAGGCGTAATACTCAAGGTTTCTACGGTACAACAACGCGCAGGGCGCCCGGCAGGACGGAGGCGACGATGCGTTGAGCGCGGCGGGCGAGCACCTCACCGTCGGCGTGGAGCGGGAGGCCTGTGCGGCTCTCGGCCACGAGCGCGCTCAGGCGGTGCATCCGCACTTCGGGCTGCGCGCCGTGGCGCCCGCGCACGGCATCCGGGAGAAGCCGCACGATACGGCGCACCGGCGCGTGCGCCACGATGCCGATGTCGAGCTTCCCGTCCCACACCGAGGCGCGCGGCGTGAGCAAGAACCCGCCGCCCAGGCTGATGCCGTTGCCGGCGGTGGCCATGAGCAGCGGCCCCTCGTAGAGGCGCGTGCCGCGGCCGTCGTGCAGTGTGGCGTGCGGCCCCGGCCAGCGGCGCACCACCCTGAGGAGCGCCGTGAGGTACGCCGCCAGCCCGCGCAGATGCTTGTGCCGCGCCGCCTCGACCGCCACCTCCGCATCAAACCCGATGCCGACGGCGTTGACGAAAAGCCGCTCCTCTTTGGCGCCGTCTTCCGTCCAGTGCACCAGCCCGCAATCGGCGCGCCGCGTACGGCCGGCGGCCAGGACGCGCGCGGCGGCAAGCGGCGCGGTGGGCAGGCTCAACACGCGGGCAAAGTCGTTGCCGGTGCCGTGCGGAAAGACACCCAGCGCGGCGTGGCCCCCGCTTTTGAGCAGACCGGCGGCCACCTCCTGCACCGTGCCGTCGCCCCCCGCCGCCACGACGACCGCCGACGTGCAGGCGGCCTCGCAGGCGAGCGCGGTGGCGTGCCCCGGCGTCTCCGTCAGCACGATGCGGAAGCGCAGCTCCGCCGCCTCGAGGGCCGCTTCCAACGCCTTCTGCCGCCGCCCGCTGCGCCCGCCGCCGGCAGTCGGGTTGAGGATCACGGTATGGTGCATCGCAAGAGCGGCGGCTTCAGGCACAAGTGAGTTGCATTGCAGGGTGTGATGTAGAGGCACGATATACCGTGTCCCTACGGCGGTTACGCAGGAGCCGGGGGCTTGAGAAGAGGAGTTCCAGTCCGCTCCACAAACGCACGTTGCAAATTGGGACCGCTTGCCCAGCACCCCCACTCGCCGTCCGCCATTCTCCCACGCCATGCAAAGTACCCATCCGCCGCGCCATGCGAAACACGCCGGCAGCGGTTATATTGCCCTCCCGTCGCTGCGCTGACCGAACCCGTCTCCCGCTTTTGTCCCTCAATGTCCCGCCGCTCACCCGCCATCTGCGATGGCTCGCTGCTGTCCTCCTGCTGATCGGCGCGGCTGCGGGCTGCGCCAGGAAGGGCGAGGAAGAAGCGCCCGACGCCCCACAGACGGCCACCGACGGCCTCGGCCGTCGCGTTACGTTTCCCCATCCGCCGGAGCGCGTGGTCACGCTCGCGCCCAACCTCACCGAGATCGTCTTCGCCGCCGGCGCTGGAGAAAAGCTCGTCGGCGTCACCACGGCGGACGACTACCCGCCGGCGGTGGACACGCTCGCGCGCATCGCCATGCTGCCCACGAACTTCGAGGCCATCGCCGCGCTGAGGCCCGACCTCGTCCTTGCCACCGATCAGGTCAACACGCCGCGCGATGCCGAGACGCTTGCCGCGCTCGATCTCCCCGTTTACTTTTTTTCCTTCTCCACCTTAGACGGCGTGATCGAAGGCATCCGCACCACGGGCCGCCTCCTCGGCACCGCTCCAGCGGCCGAGGCCGCCGCCGACTCGCTCCGCCGCGCCGCCCGTCGTCTGCGCACGCGCACGGCATCTGTAGAAAACCGCCCGCGCGTCCTTTTTCTGATTGGCGACGAGACGCTCTACGCTTTTGGCAAAGACAGCTACGTCCACACGCTCATCGAGCTGGCCGGCGGGCAGAGCCTTACTGCCGGCCTCGACGCCACGGCGCCCGTCCTGAGCGAGGAGTTCGTGATCGAGGAGAAACCGGAGGTGATCATCGGCGCGTTCGGAGCGGAGTACGACGCGGCGGCGCTCCTGGAGAAGCACCCGGCGTGGCGCGGCGTGGTGCCGGCCATCGAAGACGGGCGCGTGTACAGCCTGGAGGAAGGCCTCGTGCTGCGCCCCGGCCCGCGCCTCGTCGAGGGCGCTTGGCAGATGGCGCGGATGCTGCACCCGGCGCTTTTCGACAGCGTCCGGGCGGACAGCGTCTTGGCGCAGCCGGCGGGGACGCCATGAGGCGCGCGCTTTTCATCGGGATCGGGCTGGCGGTGCTGATCACGGCGTCGGTGGGGGGGGCGGTGGCGCTCGGGAGCGCGCCGGTGAGCGCGGCGGACGTGTACCGCGTCATCGGCCACCGCCTGGGCCTCGTCGCAGCGCCCGACGTGGTGGCGGCGCGGATCGTGTGGGACCTGCGGCTGCCGCGCGCGGTGCTGGCGCTCGTCGTCGGCGGCGGCCTTTCGACTATCGGCGTGGCGATGCAGGCGCTTGTGCGCAACCCGCTGGCCGAGCCGTACATCTTAGGGATCTCCAGCGGAGCGACGGCGGGGGCGTCGCTTTTTTATCTGGGCTTTTTGCCGCCCCTTATTTCGCGCGGGCTTTCGATGCCCGTGGCGGCGTTCGCGGGCGGGCTGTTTTCGATCACGCTCGTCTACCTCGTGGCGCGCAAGGGGCCGGCGCTCTCGGTCACGCGGCTGCTCCTGGCCGGCGTGGCGATGTCGGCCTTGATGGCGTCGGTGACTTCGTTCGTGACGCTGGCCTCGCCGGAGCCAGACAAGCTGCGCGCGGTGCTCTTCTGGCTTTTAGGCTCCTTGAACGGCACGCACTGGGGCACGGTGGCCGTGCCGGCGGCGACCTCGCTCTTCGGCCTCGCGGTGCTCGTCGGCATGGCGCGTCCGCTTGACACGCTGCTCTTGGGCGAGGAGCCGGCGCAGAGCCTGGGCGTACCTGTCGAGAACGCAAAAAAGCTGCTCATCGTCCTGGCCGCGCTGGTGACGGGGACGCTCGTGGCCGCAAGCGGCGCCATCGGCTTCGTGGGGCTGATCGTGCCGCACGCCGTGCGCCTTCTGGCCGGCGTGAGCCACCGCCGCCTCGTGCCCTTGAGCTTCCTCGCCGGCGCCCTCTTCCTGCTCTGGGCCGACGTCCTCGCGCGCACCATTCTCCCAGCGCAGGAGCTGCCCGTGGGCATTCTGACGGCCCTCTGCGGCGTGCCGTTTTTTCTCTTCCTCCTGCGGCGGGGGGCGTATCGGTTCGGATGACTTTTCGACGACGGACGAGCGACGATGGACGGCGAGTAGAGCTTCAGACGTCGTCGGTCGTCCACCGTCAGCCGTCACATCCTTGCCGCGCAAAAAATATCGATAGGGCTTAAACTTTCTTGGCGCGCTTCGCGTACGAAGTCTCAGCTTTCAATAATTTATGAAAGTTGCCTCCGATGGAAAACCTCCTGCCTGCTGACATCCGCCGCGCCTCGACGGTCCTTGAGCGGCCTGCCGAGCGCGTCTCGCTCAAGGCCATCCGCCGGCCCGTCGAGGGCGAGCTGCGCGACTTCCGGCGCTACTTCCGCGAGGCCATGCGCTCGGACGTGGGCCTCTTGGACAAGGTCACGCGCTACGTCCTGCATCAGAAAGGCAAGCAGATCCGCCCGCTCCTCGTGCTCCTCTCCGCGAAGGTGTGCGGCGGGGTGACGGAGACGAGCTTCCGCGCCGCCGCCCTCGTCGAGCTGCTGCACACGGCCACGCTCGTCCACGACGACGTGGTGGACGAGGCCGAGCGCCGCCGCGGCATCTTCTCCGTCAACGCGCTCTGGAAAAACAAGGTGAGCGTCCTCTTCGGCGATTTCCTCTTGAGCCGCGGCCTGCTCCTCTCCCTGGAGCACCACGACTACGCCGTCCTGCACACGCTCTCCGACGCCATCCGCCGCATGAGCGAGGGCGAGCTTTTGCAGATCGAGAAGTCGCGCCTCTTGGACATCGACGAGGCCACGTACTTCCGCATCATCTCCGACAAGACGGCGTCCTTGATCTCGGCCTGTATGCGCGCCGGCGCCCTCTCCGCCACCGATGACGAGGACGAGGCCGATGTGGAGCGGATGCGCCTCGCCGGCGAGAAGCTCGGCCTCGCCTTCCAAATCCGCGACGACCTCTTCGACTTCGGCGGGGCGGACGCGGCGGGCAAGCCCATCGGCATCGACTTGCAGGAGAAGAAGCTGACGCTGCCGCTGATCGAGGCCTTGCGCGAGGCGCCCAAGCGCGAGCGCAAGCGGATCATGAAGATCGTGGGCAAAAGCAAAAAGAGCCGCGCCGATACGCGCGCTGTGGCCGACTTCGTGCGCGAGCGCGGCGGCGTGGCCTACGCCCGCGCGAAGATGCACGACCTCGCCGCCGAGGCGTACGCGCTCCTGGCCGCCTTCCCGCCAACGGAGGCGCGCGACGCCCTCCTCGACCTCACCCGCTACACCGTCCAACGGCGGAAGTAGGGAACGGATGACGGGGAGGGGGTAACAGGGCGCGGGCCGGTGCGTTTAGGCTACCGCCCCCTTTCCCGTTCCCCCAATCCTCTTCCCCCGACATGCCTACGCTCCACCTTTTGGGCACGGGCGCGGCGCTGAGCGATCCGCACCGCACCACGACGATGCTTGCCTTCTCGGACGGCGAATCCGCCATCGTCTTGGATTGCGGCGGCGACGTGGTGCAGCGGCTCTTGCAGGCGGGCATCAGCCTCGGCACCATCGACGCGCTCATCGTCACGCACGAGCACGCCGACCACGTGAGCGGCTTCCCGCTTCTGATGGAGAAGCTGTGGCTGGCGGGGCGGCGGCGTCCGTTGCCCGTGTACGGCATCGCGCCGGCGCTCGATCAGGCGCGGCGCACCTTCGAGACGTTCGACACGAGCGGGTGGGACGGCCTGCCGGAGATCGCGTGGCAGGAGGTCGAGCACGAGGAAGACGCCTCGGTGCTGGAGACGGACCGCTGGCGCATCACGGCCTCGCCCGGCGAGCACTCGAAGCCCGTGATCGGCCTGCGCGTGGAGAGCGGCGCCACGGGCCGCGCCGTGGCCTACTCGTGCGACACAGCGCCGTCGAAAAGCATCACGCGCCTGGCCCGCGATGCGGACATCCTCGTGCACGAGGCCACGGGCGAGGGGCCGGGCCACTCCTCGGCAGAGCAGGCTGCGCAGATCGCTGCGCAGGCGGGCGCTCACCGCCTCCTCCTCGTCCACCTCCCCCCCGGCCTCCAGGACGCCGACCTCGACGCCGCCCGCCAGCGGCTCACCCACACGGAGCTTGGCGAGGAGCTGGGCACGTACGAGTTTTGAGCCACTTGGCTGAACGACGAGGGCGCTCAGTCAGCCTCTTCGGCGAACGCGTCGAGCACGCTGTCAGAGAGGTGACCGAGCAACTTTTCTTGCGCGATCTCTCTCAAGCTCTCGTAGGAGAGATACGTGCAGCTTTCAGCCAAGGGGCCGCGGTCGAGCAGCGAAAACACAGGCCGCCGTATCTCAGAGGATACTTTGTCTCGGCGCTCGTATGGCGCTACGATGTGGAGGTTGATTGCCATGTTCGGCTGGAGCGCGAGCAGGTCGGCCATACGGAGGATGCCTGAGTAGATGGAGGTCGTGTGCTCGACCTCGAAGGCGCGGACGATGGCGCGGCCCTTGAGCCAGAGCACGTCGATCCGCTCGATGGTGTCGAGCGTGGTATCGTCGTAGTTGAGCGGAAGCCGCTCGAGTAGCGGTGGCGCATCCTCGCCCATCGCTGCAAGGACGCGACTGCGGTCGTTGCGCGGTATCCAGATCCTCATCCCCATCTTGGCGCCGATCTCGGCAATTAGCGCTTGGATCTGGATGGACTCCCTGATTTCAGCTTGAGCGTTTGCCTCCTGCGGGTCTTCGTCATCTTGAGCATCCTCCGGCACCGACACGGACACCGTTTTATCCTGCCTGCGTACGCGGCGCGTCACCATATTCTGGTATTCGCGCTCGCTTAGTGGGAAAATCTCCCCGCCGTCGTCCTGACTCCTGATCAACTTCTCTAAGAACGCGCCGTCCTCCGGGGCTAACTGGTTCAGGCTGGACCGGATCTTCCCCGTCCACGACGACGTCTTTTTGCTGTGCTCGCGCGTGAAGGTGAGTGTGTTCCAAGCGCGGTCCTCATGGATGGGAACGGTCTTCTCTTTCTCCAGCCAAACTACCGGCTTTACGCTAAACCGGACGACGAACGGGTCGTCCTCTTCATAAAAGATCGGGGCGTCATCCTTGTACGGCCCCTCCTTCACGTCGAGCACCCCGACCCAGCGTGAGAGCTTCGTCATGTAGCAGATGAAGCGGTCACCCGGCTTGACCCGCTGCGCGACGTTCTCTTGCCTGATCCGGAACCCCGACACGTTCCGGTCCGACTGCGTGAACGCCTCGTAGGTCTCAGGGGAGAACAGGTTGAGGTAGTACTTCATCGTGCTTCTTGAGGAGACAGCCAGGACGGATCACGTCTGAATCACGCCGGGGTTGAAGGCGGGGATCTCGGGGTTGAGGTCGGCCATCTCCAGGCCGCGCGCGAGCCAGCGGCGCGTCTCGGCCGGGTCGATGATGGCGTCTACCCACAGGCGCGCGGCGGCGTAGGGGGCCGTCGTCTGCTCCTCGTAGCGGTCTTCGATCTCGGAGAGGAGTTCCTTTTCTTCTTCCTGGCTCAGCTCCTTGCCTTGCTTTTCGAGCGCGCGCACGCGGATCTGGTGCAAGACCTTCGCGGCCTGCTGCCCGCCCATCACGGCAATCTTGGCCGAGGGCCACGCCAGCATCAGCCGCGGGTCGTAGGCGCGGCCGCACATGGCGTAGTTGCCCGCGCCGTACGAGTTGCCCACCACCACGGTGAACTTTGGGACGACGGAGTTCGCCACGGCGCTCACCATCTTGGCGCCGCGCTTGATGATGCCGCTCTGCTCCGCGCGCTTCCCGACCATGAAGCCCGTCACGTCCTGGAAGAAGACGAGCGGAATCTTTTTCTGATTGCAGTTCATCACGAAGCGGGCCGCCTTGTCCGCCGCGTCGGCATAGATGACGCCGCCGACCTGCATCTCCCCCGCCTTCCCGGTGCCGCCCTTGGCGCGGACGACGGCGCGCTGGTTCGCCACGACGCCGATGCTCCACCCGTCCAGGCGCGCGTAGCCGCAGAGGAGCGTCTGCCCGTAGCCCGCTTTGTACTCCGTCCACGAGCCGGCGTCCACGATGCGGGCGAGCACCTCGCGCATGTCGTAGGGCTGGTTGCCGCCGTGCGGGAGGAGGCCGTAGAGTTCATCCGCAGCGAAGGCGGGGTCGGCCGGCTCGGTGCGGGTGAAGCCGGCGCGTTTTTGCGGGCCGAAGTGCGAGACGAGGTCGCGGATGGTTTCCAAACACGTCTCATCGTCGGGCATGTGGTAGTCGGTGACGCCGCTGATCTCCGAGTGCGTCGCGGCCCCGCCCAAGGTCTCGGCGTCCACGTCCTCGCCGATGGCGGCTTTGACGAGGAACGGCCCGGCCAGGAAGACGGAGCCGGTGCCGTCCACGATCAGCGCCTCGTCGCTCATGATGGGGAGGTAGGCGCCGCCGGCCACGCAGCTGCCCATGATGGCGGCGATCTGCGGGATGCCCTTGGCCGAGAGCACGGCGTTGTTGCGGAAGATGCGGCCGAAGTGCTCCTTGTCCGGAAAAATCTCGTCCTGCATCGGGAGAAAGACGCCGGCCGAGTCTACGAGATAGATGATAGGGACGTGGTTCTCTAAGGCGATCTCTTGGGCGCGCAGGTTCTTCTTGGCCGCGATGGGAAACCAAGCGCCCGCCTTGACGGTGGCGTCGTTGGCGACGACGAGGCACAGCCGTTCGCTCACGTGGCCGAGGCCCATCACCGTGCCGCCGGCTGGGCAACCGCCTTCTTCTGCGTACATCCCGTAGCCGGCAAAGAGGCCGAGTTCCTGGAAATCATCCGCGTCGTCCAAGAGCGCGGCGATGCGCTCGCGCGCGGTCATCTTCCCGCGCTTGTGCTCGCGGGCGATGCGCTTCTCGCCGCCGCCTTTTTTGATTGCCTCAGCCTTTTCGCGGATCTGATCGAGGAGCCGGCGGTGGTGCGCGGCGCGCTTTTCGTACTTCGAGGAGGCAGCGTCGGCTTCGGTACCGAGGGGGGAAAAGGCCTGCGTGGACATGGAAAGAGACGGGCGTGAGGGGCGGAAGGAACGCCCGCAAACTACCGCCCGCCGCCGCCAAAAACAAAAGCCCCGGCCGCTAAGGACCAGGGCTTTCGCTCAAAGTAAACGAGGCCGGAGCAGCAGCGGCTCGGCGCGGGAGGCCGTAGGAAAAGCTACAAGATGGCGCTCATCTTCCGCATGATCTCGTCGCGCGGCTCGCCGGTTTTGTCTTCGATGAGGTTCATCATCTTGCGCATGTCGCCGCGGGCGCGCTTCATCTCCTTGTCGTCGAAGTCGATGTCGCTCCAGATCGATTTGATCTGCTTTCTGACGCGGCGCCAGCTTTCGTTCATTGCCTCGGTCGCCATAGAGTGCTCCTCTGGAAGTGAGTGTCTGAACAAGGGGTGCGTCGTTAAAGTACCGTTACGCCTGTGCGCAGGTTTCCCCTGCTGCGCGCTGCCGTCTCCTTCCTCGGTTTGCACGCCTTTTCGCATGACTTCCATTGGCATCATCGGCGGCGGCATCGCGGGCTTGGTGGCGGCGTGGCGGCTTGCTGAGGAAGGACACGCCGTCACGCTCTTCGAGGCGACGGGGCAGCCCGGCGGCGTCATCCGCTCGGAGCGCACGCGCGAGGGCTATCTCGTCGAGCACGGCCCGAACACGATCCAGCGTGCCACGCCGCTCCTCGGCGAACTCATCGGCGCGCTCGGCCTCACGGGCGCCGTGGTCGAGGCCGATGCGGCGGCGAAGAAGCGCTACGTCGTCTTCGGCGGGCGGCCCGTGGCACTGCCGTCGTCCGTCGCCGGGCTTTTGACGACGCCGCTCTTCTCGCCGCGCGCCAAGCTGCGGCTCCTGGCCGAGCCGCTGGCCTCCGAGGCGCCAGAATCAGAAGAAAGCGTCGCGGATTTCGTGCGGCGCCGCCTCGGCTCGGAGATCCTCGATTACGCCGTAAACCCGTTCGTGGCCGGTGTCTACGCGGGCGATCCGGAGACGCTGTCGCTCCGCCACGCCTTTCCGCGCCTTTACCAGATGGAGGCCGAGCACGGCTCACTCTTCAAAGGCGGCCTCCGCCGGCTCTTCCGGAAGGAAGAAGAAAAAGAGGCGCGGCGCATGTTCTCCTTTGCGGAGGGCCTGCAAACGCTCCCCCGCGCGCTGGCCGATGCGCTCGGCGAGCGCATCCGTTACCACACCCCCGTCACCGCGCTGCGCCGCACCGAAGACGGCTGGACGCTCACCGCCGGACGCGACGCGGTGGAGCACCGCTTCGACGCTGTCGTCTTTGCCGCGCCGCTCCACCGGCTGACGGCGATGGACTTCGCGCCTGGCCCCGACCTGGCGCCGCTCGAAGAAGTGTCTTACCCGCCGGTGAGCCTCGTGGCGCTTGGCGTCGAGCGTGCGCAGATCAAGCACCCGCTCGACGGCTTCGGCCTGCTCGTGCCCGAGGTGGAGGACGAGCTTCAGATCCTCGGCACGCTCTTCTCCTCCACGCTCTTCCCCGACCGCGCACCAAGCGGGCGCGTGCTCTTGACCACCTTCGTCGGCGGCGCGCGGCACCCGGCGCTCGGCCGCGCCGACGAGGACGCGCTTGCCGATGTGGTGCAGCACGACCTGGGGCGCCTTCTCGGTCTCAGCGGCGATCCGAAGTTCGTGCGGCACGTGCGCTGGGCGCGCGCGATCCCACAGTACGCCCTCGGCTACGGGCGCGTCCAAGCGCTCCTCGACCGGCTGGAGGCGGAATGTCCCGGCTTCTACCTCGCCGGCAACTACCGCGCGGGCGTCTCCGTGGGCGACGCGGCGGCCTCGGGGGACGATGCCGCGCGACGCCTCACCGAGCACGCCGGCGTCAGCTGAGGATCGGACAGCCGGCGCACCGGTTCACCACACGCTCGCCGCAGCCTTGTACAGGAAGCGAGCGCGCTGTAAACTGCGTGCGAGCGCTTCGTCCACAAACCGCACCCGTGGCTGCCATGCTCCGTTTGATAGCTTTCGGGTTTTGCCTTCTCTGCTTCTCGCCGGCTCACGCGCAGACGGCCGAGAACGCTTCGGCTCCTGACCTGACGCCAAGCCGGTGGGAGATTACGGCTGAGATGAACGCCGTGAGCTACGGCAATCCCACCGCAGCATCGGACACCGGGAGGGGGTTCAGCCTGCGCGCCGGCTATCGCCCTACCGCCTCGCGCCGCGGGCTGCTCGAGGTGTACGGGCTGCACGCCCCGCCGGGCCTGGGCACGCCCGACGATACACCTCAGATCAACGCTCTGGGCGTGATGGGAACGGTTCTGGCGCGCGAAGCGGATAAGCGCATCAACCCTTACGTGGGTGGCGGCTTCGGTCTCTGGCGCGTGGATGCGCAGACGCTCCCACCGTGCCGGCCCGAAGACGGATGCCTTGACGAAGGCGGCTACTCGTTTGAGGATGCCACGGCGCTCTCGGCGGTCGTCGGGGCGGGGCTATATCTGACGGTGGTTCCGGCGGTGGCCCTGCGCACGGACGCCAAGATCTACGGCCCACTCGCAATCGGCGGGGACAGCGGAGATCCGCTCCCGGTGTTTTCCATCGGGCTGAGCGTCCGGCCGTAGCGGAGGCGCCGCAGCCTCGGCAGCTAGTTGTGCCGCCGGCGTGAGCTACTTCACCGTCACGCTCTTAGCCAGGTTGCGCGGCTGGTCCACGTGGCAGTCGTCTCGCTTTTATTCTTTACTCTTTGCTACCTCCGTAGGACGCAGTCGCGGTATGCCCCCGCCCTGCAACTCCGGGTATACATAATCCATGAGGTACTGCTGCCCGGTTTCAGGATCGCGGTATTCGACCTCCCAGCGCTCGTAGTTGACACTCACCTTACGCAGGTGCTCTCTGGCAAAAGCCTTTGCCTCTTCGCCTCGTAGCTCTTTGAACTGGGTAATCATGGCACGATGCGAATCGTTACACCTTTGAGATCAGAGATGCGCTGGTTGGGGATGACGAACTCGCAAGCACCACCTGCTGTTCTGCCCCGACCCGCGAACCCCGGCCTGCTCCTGCGCACCGGCGAGGCAACGCCCATCTCCGGAGCGTCAAACGCAATGATAGCAAATGGACCGGAGCGGAGGACGCCCGCCTCATCCACGAGCGCGAGCCGCCGCGCCAACTCCTCCGACGAGGAGGCCGCCGAGACGTCATCTGATCTCGTGACGGATACTTCATCCGTCCACGGAGCGCCCAGCGTAGGAGCGCCTGCAAACGCCGCGTCTACAACGCGCGCCATCCGCTCCGGCACGGGGTTGCTCAGCGGCGCCTCCACGGCTCCTCCCTACTCCACCGTCACGCTCTTGGCCAGGTTGCGCGGCTGGTCCACGTGGCAGTCGCGCATGACGGCGATGTGGTAGCTCAAAAGCTGGAGCGGCACGACCGTCAAGAGCGGCGAGAGGAACTCCATCGACTCCGGCACGCGCAGGACGTGCTCGCAGAGGTGGTCCAGCTCTTGGTTGTCGGCGTTGGTGATGGCGATGACCGAGCCGCGCCGCGCCGCCACCTCCTCGATGTTAGAGACGACCTTGTCGTAGGTCGAGTCCTTCATAGCGATGAAGACGACCGGCATGAAGCGGTCGATCAGTGCGATGGGGCCGTGCTTCATCTCGGCAGCGGGGTAGCCCTCGGCGTGGATGTAGGAGATCTCCTTGAGCTTGAGCGCGCCCTCCAGGGCCACGGGGAAGTTGTACCCGCGCCCGAGGTAGAGGAAGTTCGAGGCGTAGCGGTACACCTTCGCCATCTCCTTGATGGCGGCGGCGTTGTCCTTGGCCAGGACGGCGCGCAGCTTGTCCGGCAAGGCGCGGATGGCGCGCAGGTGCTCGGCCATCTCCGCCGAGGAGAGCGTGCGGCCCTCGGCCAGCTTCAGGGCGATCATCGTCAGGACGAGGACCTGGCACGTGAACGCCTTCGTTGAGGCCACGCCGATCTCCGGCCCGGCGTGCAGGTACACGCCCGCGTCCGTCTCGCGCGCAATCGTGGAGCCGACGACGTTGCACACGCCCAAGACGAGCGCCCCCTGCGCCTTGGCCTCGCGCGCGGCGGCCAGCGTGTCGGCCGTCTCGCCGCTCTGAGAGATAACGATGACGACGTCGCCTTCCTGGATGATGGGGCGGCGGTAACGGAACTCCGAGGCATAATCGACCTCGACAGGGATGCGCGCGAAGTGCTCAATCAGGTACTCGCCCACGAGGGCCGAGTGCCACGAGGTCCCGCACGCGCACAGGATGATCCGCTTAGCGGCCTTGAGCCGGTCCATCACTTCGAGGAGGCCGCCGAGCATGATGGTGTTCTCCTCGGCGTTCTCGCTCACGCGCACGCGCCCGCGCATACAATCTTCGAGCGCGGTGGGCTGCTCCATGATCTCCTTGAGCATGAAGTGGTCGTAGCCGCCTTTCTCGATCTCCTCAAGGTCCCACTCCAGCTCGTGCACCTCCTTGTCGAGGCGGACGTTGTCGATGGTCTTGACCTCGAAGCCGGAGCGGCGCATCACGGCCATCTCGCCGTCGTTGAGGTAGACCACCTGCCGCGTGTGCTCGACCAAGGGCGCCGCGTCGGAGCCGACGAAGTACTCCCCCTCGCCGATGCCTAAGATGAGCGGGCTGCCCTTGCGCGCGGCGATCAAGAGGTCCGGGTCCTCGGCCGAGACGATGGCCACGCCGTAGGTGCCCACGGCCTGCGTCAGGGCTTGGCGCACGGCCTCTTCAAAGGCGAGGTCCGTGGACTTCCACACGTCGTCGATGAGGTGGACCAGGGCCTCGGTGTCCGTGCCGCTCTTGAACGTGTAGCCCTTGGCCTGGAGCGTTTGCTTGATGGCGGAGTAGTTCTCGATGATGCCGTTGTGCACGAGGGCGAACTCGCCGGCCGCGTTCGTGTGCGGGTGCGCGTTGGCGTCCGAGGGGAAGCCGTGCGTGGCCCAGCGCGTGTGGCCGATGCCCACGGTGCCTTCGAGATGGTGCCCGTTCAAGGCGCTGCGCAAGGCGCCTACCTTGCCCTCTTTTTTCTGCACGCGCAGCGTCCCGCGCGCCGAGGCGCCGTTACTAGAAACGCTGCCCGAGGGGGAGCCGTCGCCGGCGTGGCCGTTCTGGCTCACCACCGCCACGCCGGCCGAGTCGTACCCTCGGTACTCCAGGCGCTCCAGCCCCGTGATCAAGATGTCCTCGGACTGCCGCTCGCCGATGTATCCTACAATGCCGCACATACGCTGAGAAGTGGTTCGATGAAGTGGATGCAGATGCCAACGAATGTCAGACGCCAACAAACGTGCAAGCAGCCGGCGGCGTCACAAGCTAAGGAGCCGCCGCGCGGCGCGCGTAAGCCAACGCCCCCTCCCCGATGGGGACGTTCGGCGCGCAAAAGTTGCGCCGCCGTGCAGAGGAGCCGCCTCGTGCTTGAGGCGGCGCTGCCATTTCTTGAAACCTACACGCCAGAGCGCTCACGCGCCGCCTTACCGATACCGCTCCAGCGTGAATTTCTCGCCGAGGTAGCGCCGGCGCACCTCCGGGTCCTCGGCCAGCGCCTCGGCGGTGCCGGCCTTAAGGATCTGCCCTTCATACAAAAGGTACGCGCGGTCGGTGATGGCGAGCGTCTCGTGCACGTTGTGATCGGTGATGAGGACGCCGATGCCGCGCTCCTTCAGCGCCGCCACGATGGACTGGATGTCCTCCACGGCGATGGGATCGACGCCGGCGAACGGCTCATCTAAAAGAAAGAACTTGGGCCGCGTGGCCAGGGCGCGGGCGATCTCGGTGCGGCGGCGCTCCCCGCCACTGAGCATGTACCCCTTCGAGCGGCGCACCCTCTCCAGCCCGAACTCCTCGATCAAGGTCTCGACGCGCCTTTTGCGCTCGGCCTTCGTGATGGGCTGGAACTCCAGGACGGCGTGCAGATTGGCCTCCACGCTGAGCTGCCGGAACACCGAGGTCTCCTGCGCCAGGTAGCCGATGCCGCGCCGCGCGCGCTTGTACATCGGCACGCGCGTGATGTCCTCGGCGCCCATGAACACGCGCCCGGCGCTCGGCCGCACCATCCCGACGATCATGTAGAACGTCGTGGTCTTGCCCGCCCCGTTCGGCCCGAGGAGGCCAACGACCTCGCCCTGTTTTACACGCAGATGCACGTCCTGCACCACGGCGCGCCGCTTGTAGCGCTTGACGAGGCCCTCGGCCCGCAGCACGGTCGGTTCCTTTTTTTCTTTTTTCCCTTCAGAAAGGGTCGCAGGTTCAGGCATGGCGTTTTGAAGAACGTTGTAGGGGCGTATTGCAATAGGCCCCTACGGATGTGACGGTTAACAAAGGGCGGTTGCAGCAAACGAAAAAATCACCGCCCGCCGCGCGAGGCGTCTTCGCCGTTGGCGGGCGCGGGGCGGGCCTCGGCGGGGAGGGCGGGCGGCGCTTCGACGTCTTCGGGCGCTTCGGGTTCTTCGGGCAGGGGGAGGCGATGCTCGCGCAGGCGCTCCCGGATGCGCGCGTCCTGGAGCAGCGCCACGCGCGTGGGCCGCCGCTCGGGGGACCACGCGAAGCCGTCCAGGCGCAGCGGCTCGGGCACGTTCCCCTTGAGGAACTGCGTGCCTTGGACGCCGCCGTCGAACTTCACGCGCCGCACCGCGCCGCCGCGCACCCAGAACTCCGCCACATCGCTCGAGGCGCGGACGGCGCCGTTGGCCGCCCCGGCGTCGTCGACAAGGAAACGGACGGCCTCGGCGTTGGGGCCGGCGGTGAGATGGCGCAGCGAATCGTCCTCGAAAAAGCCTACGAGCCGCTGCCCCTTAAGCTGCTGGATCTTGCCCAGCACGCTGTCACGCTGCGCCAGAAAGGCGTTCTGATGCGCAAAGAGCGTGTCGATGCTCTCGCCGCGGCCTGTGATGCGGATCGTGTCGCCGGAAAGCTGCGCGTCCTCGGTCCAGGCCAGCGGGCTGCGGTAGAGGCGCGTCTCGCGGCGCTCGGCTGCCGTGCTGTCGGATGCGCTGCTGTCGGGCGCGGCGCGGGGGCGGCGGTGCTCGTCGTAGACGGCGGAGTCGGCCACGGCGGCGAGGTCTTTCTGCCAGATGCGCACGCCGCCCGTGGCCGTGAGGCGGCGGAGCGTGTCCTGGCGGCTCGTCTCCAACTCGTTGGCGCTGAGGAGGAGCGTGTCGGGCGCGGCGCCGGCTGCGCCCTCTGAAGAAGAATCGGCGCGGAGCTGGACGAGGAGCGCGTCGCCGGTAGCGCGGCTGAAGTTGTTCTTCTCGTCGTTGTAGACGCGCCGGCCGAAGAGGAACGTGCGCGCGGAGGTGTCCGCCTCGGCGACTTCCTCGTCCTCGCTCTCGCCGAGGCGTTCCACGGCCACGCGGCCCCGTGCGATGGAGACGTCGTCCGCGCGCAGGTACGTCACCGAGTCGGCGTCGAGGACAGTGCGCTCGCCCGTAAGGCGGACGTCGCCATAAAACTCGGCGCGCTTCTCGTCGGTGAAGTATTCGCCCTGGCGGCTTTCGAGGGTGCTGGCGCTGTCGATGAGCGTGACGCCTTCTAAGAACGTGGCGCGCTTCTCATTCGCAAAATACTCGCCCGCCGGCCCGCGCACGACGACCTCCCCGTCGGCGAGGCGGACGTTGCCGGTGGCGCGACCCACTTTTTCGGCCGTGTCGTAGCGCACTTGGTCGGCGGTGAGCGAGTCGCCGTCTTCGACGATGAGGACGTTGCCGGTGAAGAGGATCTCGTCGGCGGCGAGGTACTGCGTGGCGCGGTCCGAGCGCAGGCGCGTCTCGCCTTGAAGCAGGCGCACGTCGCCCACGAGCCGGCGCACGACGGACCCCTGTTCGACCACGCCGGCGAGCGAGTCGGCCCGCAGGATCTCCACGCGGCGCGCCTCGGACGTGTCGGCGGGGGCGCTGGGGGACTCGAGCTGCGGGCGCTCCATCTCCTGCGCGCGCGCCGAGGCGCCGGGCCACGCCAGCGCAGCGAGGGCGACGAGAAGCACGGCCACGACGCGGGTAGCGCTTCTCCGGCTGGGCAGCAGGCTTGGCGGCGTGTTCACGGGGAGCAAGCGGTGTGGCGCGCGGTCAGAGATGGTTTGGCGGCTACGAGTCTTCGAGCGTGGTCTCGCCGGTGACGTTGGCGAGGCGGTAGTTGGAGAGGTCTTCGTTGGCCCGGAGGCCGTAGCCCTGCACGCGGTCCGTGGGCGTGGTGATGCGGACGAAGCCGGGCGTCTCGACCGTGCGGGCGGCCTCGTTCCAGGACAGGTGCTCGCCTTCGAGACGCTTGCCCTCCACGGTTTCGACGACGACCTGGCCGCGCGCGTCGAAGCGGCTCTCCGCCTCGCGGTACACGAGCCGGTCGGCGGTGATGGTGGCGGAGGAGTCGCCGGCTTCGTCGAAGAGGTGGGCTACGACGCGCCCGCCGGCGGGCGTCTGCGGGGCGCCGTAGAGGAGCGTGTAGGTGCTGTCCTCCGTCTCGTACTGCTCCATGCGCCGCGCGGCGATCTCGGCGCGGGGTCGGCCGCTGTTATACACGGCAAAGCGGACGTCCTGGCTTACCTGCGCGGGGGCGCTCTCGGCGCGGGCGGCCTGCTCCTCCTGCGCCGTGCCGGCCCGGTGCTCGCATCCGGCAAGCGCAGCGAGCACGGCAAGGGCTACGAGCGCCCTGTAGGAAAAGGGTAGAAAGGGGCCGCGGCGTGCCACGTGAAAACGCTTTTCGCACGATAAGGAAGAAGGGAACCGCCTCTCGGACCCAAGCCGCTGCGTCTGGCACTGCGAGAGCGGCGTGGGACAGGGTCCCGGCATAGGCTTTGCGTACCACGCTAAAGCACGCGGGAATGTTCGCCAGGGCCTTTAGCGAGATGCTCGTGCAAAAAAGCGCGGTAGTTTCTACTTTGCGCAGTGTAGATCTTGCACGATGAACGCCTACTCGGCGCAGAGGCCCCGGCAACGCGGCTCCCGCCCCCTGCGACCCTCACATGCTTAGCGCCGCGCGCACCTCTGGGCTTCTGCCGCGCCGCGCTGTCCCTTCTCATCCCGACCCCGCCAGACCATGAGCTTTACGGTAGAAAGCAACGGACAAAGCACCACCGTCATCAACGTGGGCGAAGCGCTCGACTTCCGCAACGCCTCGGAGTTTAAGTCGCTCTGCCAGGAGCAGGTGGACGGCGGCGCGCGCAACTTCATCCTCGACTTCTCGGAGACGGGCATCCTGGACTCGACCGGGCTGGGGTCGATCTTCTCGCTCTACCGGAAGGTCTCGGCCTCGGACGGGCAGGTGGTCTTCGCTTCCGTGTCGCGGCCCGTGCAGGTGGTCGTCCAGCTTACGCGCACCTACAAGGTGTTCCGGCAGTTCCCTTCGGTGGAGGCCGCGCAGGAAGCCTTGTGACCGTTGGCCTTTGAGCCGTTTCCTCTTCTCAAACCCCCGCGCCATGCGTACCGATGTTCCCGTCCCCAGGTCGTCCTCGCGCACCTCGCGCTCCCGGACGGCGTCCGCAGGCGCCATCCGCCGGCGCTTTAGCGACCTCGACGAAGCCCTCGCGTTCGTCCACGCCGTCTTTAAGTGCGAGGCGGAGCGCGCCTCGCCGGGGATCGCGCCGCCGCTCGTGCGCGAGCAGGCCAAGCTCGTCCTGCACGAGTGGATCGCCAACCTGGCGCAGCACGCCGACTTCCAGGGCCGCACGCCGGACGTCCTCGTGACCATCTGGCCCGCGCCCGCGCGCATCCGCTGCGCCGTGGAGGACAACTCCGCCGGCTTCGACCTGGCCGAGCGCGAGGACCAGCCCCACCTCTTCAGCACGTTCCCGGAGCGCGGCATGGGGCTTCAGCTTATCCTCTCCTGCGCGCAGGACGTCTCGTACAAGCCGCTCGCGCCCGGCCACCACCGCTTTGAATTCCTCGTCTCTGCCGACTGAGCATCATGGCCCTCGACCGTTCCGTCCTTATCGTAGAAGACGAGCACACGCTCCGGCGGCTCTTAGAGTACCGCCTGGGGAAGTTTTACGACGTCCGCACGGCGGCCGACGGGCGCGACGCGCTCGAGCGCGTCGAGGAGGCGCCGCCGGACCTCATCGTCTCGGACATCATGATGCCGCGCATGAACGGCTTCGCGCTCCAGGACGCGCTCCAGGGGGAGAAGGCCACGCGCGCGATCCCCTTCATCTTCCTCACGGCCAAAGCCGACGCCGAGAGCCGGCTCAAGGGCCTGCGCACGGGCGTGGACGACTACATCACCAAGCCCTTCGACGTCGAGCAGCTGCTCTCGCGCATCGACCGGCTCTTGGAGCGCACCGAGGTGTACCGCTCCGAGCTGGACGCGAAGATCGGCCAGGACTTCTCGCGCCGGCTCATGCCCAAGTCCATGCCCGAGGCCGCGGGCTACCGCGTCTTCTTCCGCAACCGGCCCAAGGACTACGGCGGCGGCGACTTCTTCGACTGGACGGAGCCGGAGCCGGGCGTCTTCTTCCTCACCGTTGGCGACGTGATGGGCAAGGGCCTCCAGGCGAAGTTCTACGCCTACGGTTTCCTAAGCTACCTCCGCAACACCTTGCGCGCCTCTTTGCGTGAGACGGCCTCGCCGGCCGAGCTGATGCGGCGCGTCAACCGGATGCTCATCGAAGACGAGGCGATGGAGGACACGTTCGCCTCGCTTTTGATCGTGCGCTGGGAGCCGGACGCGCACAGGATCACCTACGCCAACGCCGGGCACTGCCGCCCGCTCCTCGTCGCCCCCGGCGGCCCGCAGATCGTCGAGTACAGCGACCTCATCCTCGGCCTCGAACCCGAGGCGCACTTCCAGGATACCTCCTTCGCGCTCACCGACGGCAGCGCCCTCCTCCTTTACACGGACGGCCTTCTGGAGCAGCCGCGCCCGGACGGCGAGATGATGGGCGAGGCCGGCGTGATGGCCGCCGCCGCCCCGGCGCGCACCGCCGCCGCCCCCGTGGACCACCTCCTCAGCGGCCTGCTCGAAGCGAGCGGCATGGACCGCTTCGAGGACGACATCCTCGCCTTTTGGATGCAGCGTGGGCAGCACACCGAAGCGCGCCGCCCGCGCCGCCGCGAGAATGGCACCCGCTCTGAGATGAGCGGCGCGTAAGCGCTGGACGCTTCGGCGCTGAGCGCGCTACGGCTGCTCGTCATCGGCCTGCCGGCGCTGCGCCTCGGCACGGAAAAAGGCGCGGTCGGTCTTCATGCCGCTTGGCGCGTCGGACGGCCAGGCGTGGAAGGTCACGGGGATCTTGAAACGCGGCAGGTGGCGCGCCAGCGCGGCGGCCAGGCCTTCGGGCGGCGCCTCCCCTTCTCGCTGCTGCACGAAGGCCGCGGGGCGCTGCCCGAACGCGGCGTCTGCTACGGGGACGACCACGGCCTCGACCACGCCCGGCACGCGGCGCAGCGCGGCCTCGACCTCTTCCGGCTGAATATTTTCGCCGCCGGAGATGAACAGGTTGTCCGCCCGGCCTGTGAGACAGAGGCGGCCCGCCCTGTCGAGCCTGCCGAGGTCGCCCGTGGCGTACCAGCCGTCGGCATCGACGGGGCAGCGCAGGGTGCGGGCGTCGTCTTTAAGATAGCCCAGAAAAAGCGTGCGGCCTTTGACGAGGATCTCGCCGCTTGGGGCCAGGCGCAGCTGCCGATGGGGCAAGAGGCGCCCGGCTGTGCGCAGCGCTTCCAAAGAAGCGCCGGGCGGCGTGGTGGTCACCTGCGAGGCCATCTCCGTGAGGCCGTACGAGGTGTGGACGGGCCATCCGCGCGCGCAGGCTTCCTCCACGAGGCTTGCCGGGAGCGGCCCGCCGCCCAAGAGGAACGCCCGCACGTGCCCGAGCGCCGGCGCGTCCTCTTCCAGTAGCCGCCGGAGCTGCGCGGCCACCATCGAGGCGTGCGTAGCGCGCCCGTGCGCCAGCGCCTCGCCAAGCGGCATCCCGGCGGGCGGCAGCGCCACCGCCGCGCCGGCCCACGCGCACCGAAACGCAGCGGCCAGCCCGCCGACGTGGTAGAGCGGCAAGGAGAGCAGCCAGCGGTCGCCCGGTCCGAGCGCGATGTTCTGGCGCGACCCCTCGGCGCTGAAGTAGTGGTTGCCCAGGCTGTGCACCGCCGCCTTCGGCCACGCCGTGCTGCCCGAGGTAAAGACCACCGTGGCCGGCCGATCTGTTTCCAACGGCACCGGCGCATCGGGCACGGCTTTTTCGGCAGCGCCGCGCGGGGCGTCAGATCGGCCAGAAAGATCACGCCCAGAAAGTACGCGGACGCCCTCGGGTACGCCGAAGCCGGGCGGCGCCTCGCCAAACCGCACGAGCGTGCGGCTTTGCAGGTGACCGACCTGCGCGGCGAGCGCGTCGGCGGGGGCGCGCGTGCTCAGGGGGCAGGCCACCGCGCCGAGGCGCAGGAGCGCCCACAGCGCGGCGAGGTAGTCGGCATCGGGCGGGCCGTAGAGCGCTACGCGGTCGCCCGCCGCCACGCTCGCTGTTTGCATCTGCCGGGCCGCAGCGGTGACGCGCCCGTCCAGCGCGGCGTAGCTGATGGCGCCGCCCACCTCGCCCAGCACGGCCGGCGCCTCGGGCCGCTGCCGCGCCTGGGCGCGCACGGGGCAAGCCAGCGTGCTGCCCGGCGGCGGTCGGCGGTCGGCGGTCGGCGGTCGGTCTTCCGTCGTCAACAGAACTACACCTCGCGGAGCATGTGGCCGTTCATGGTGCGTTTGGTGCCCATCATGGAAGCGATGTTGATGCGTCCGCGCTCCATCTTCAGGCGTGGGCGCAGGATGTCGGTGTCGAGGCGGGCGTACGTGTCGAGGCCTGCGGGCACGTCCTCCTCGCCGATGCTCGCGGCCAAGGCGGCCAGCCCGAGCGTGCCCACGCCCGTCTCGTACGCCCCGCTGATGACGGGCGTCAGGCCCAGCGCGGCGGCCTCGCGCGCCAGGCGCATGGTGAGGGCCAGCCCGCCCAGGAGCGTCGGCTTGAGGACGACGGCGCGGGCGTAGGTGTGCTCCCCCAGCGCTTCGGGCGGGATGTCGAGCATGGACTCGTCCAGGGCCACGGGCACGCCAAAATCTTTGGCAAGCTCGGCCAGGCGCGTCGGCTCGTAAAGCGGCTCCTCGATGTACTCGTAGGCGGCATCGGCCGTGCCCTCGGCAAAGGCGGCGGCCTCGTCGTAGTCCCAGGCGCGGTTGGCGTCCAGGCGCAGCGCCGCATCCGTGCCGAACAGCTCGCTCACGGCGTTGACGAGGTCGATGTCATCCTCCACGCGCCCCTGGCCGAGCTTGAGCTTGACGGCGCGGCGGCCCTCATCCAAGAGGTCCTGCGCATGGCTCAGCACCTCGTCGGTCGGGCCGGGGGTGAGGAGACCGTTGACGGAGACGGCCTCGCGCGGCGCGTCGATGAGGACCTTCGGCAGGATCACGTCCTGCGTGTTGGCGGCCAGGTCGCACACGGCCAGCTCCAGTCCATAGCGCACGGAAGCGGAAAGCTGCAGGCTGTCGATCTCCGCGTCGAGGGCGCCGTCGGCCTTCATCCAGCTTTCGGGCAGGGGGCGGCCCGTCATCATCCGCTTAAGCTTAAAGGCCTGGCGCGTGGCCTCCTGCAGGCGCTCGCGGCTGAAGCCAGGCAGCGGCGCGGCCTCGCCCCAGCCGGTTTTTCCGTCATCGCTCGCCACGCGCATGAGCAGCCCCTCGCGGCGGTAGAGCTTCCGCATGGGGAAGACGAGCGGCTCGGCCAGGGGGAGCTTGTAACGGTAGATGCTGAACGAGGTAACCTGCATTAACGGGGCGGATTGGAGAAGAAAGGCGAAGGCGGAGCGGCTTCCGAGACGGCAAGAAAAAAGTTACACGTTCCACCCCACCGAGAAGAAGAGGCTGTAGAGCACAAGAAGCTGCGCGGTGCGGCCCAGGAGCGGGTTCAGCGCGGCGGGGTCGGCCTCAGCGCCGAGACGCTGGACGAGCGGCCAAGCCAGCGGCGCGAGGACGAGCGTGGTCAGCGACCAGGGCCGCGCGCCGCCCGCGAGCGCCCAGAGCACCGCCGGCACCAGCGCTGCCGCCACGACGCAAAAGGCGTAGAGCGCCACCCCGAAGGGTTTCCCCAAGCGTACCACCAGCGTTTTTTTGCCTGCAGCGCGGTCCTCTTCCACGTCGCGGACGTTGTTCACCAGCAGGATGGCTGTAGCCAGAAGGCCCGGCCCCAGCCCGGCCACGAGCACGAGCGTGTTGATGGAAAGCGCCTGCACGTAATACGTCCCCCCCACGGCTACGGGACCAAAAAAGACGAGCACAAAAAGATCGGCCACGCCGAGGTACGCCAGCGAGTACCGCCCCGCCGTGTACATCACCCCCGCCACGATAGAGGCGATGCCGATGGCGAGCACGGGCCAGCCGCCGCGCCACACGAGCAGCATCCCCACGGCAAAGGCCAGCGCGAAAGTCAGCGCGGTGGCGCGGCGCATGGCCTGCGGCGTGACGAGGCCTGCCGCCGTGGCGCGCGTCGGCCCCTTGCGCGCGGGCGAGTCGGCTCCCTTCTCAAAATCGAGGTAGTCGTTCGAGAAGTTCGTGCCGATCTGCACGAGCACGGCGCTCACCAAAGCGGCAGCGGCGGCGGGCCAGTGCGCTGCATCGGCGCCGAGCGCCAGCGCCGTGCCCACCACCACGGGCGCGGCGGCGGCCCAGAGCGTCTTCGGACGCGCCGCCAGGAGCCACACGGCCAGCGCTGAGGGCTTGCCGGGCGTTTGAGCGGTCAGGCGCGGGGGAGGCATCAGCGGCGGCGGGCAGGCAGGCGCAACGGGCGGCGGACGCGCGGCAACGTTATGATAACAGAGAACGCCTGGACCGTTTGAGAAAGTCGTTCAAATAATGCAGAAAAGCGCCTGGCGCCTCGGCGTGCGTGTTGTGGCCGGCCTCGGGGATGACGCGCGCTTCCATGCGCGGCGCCCGCGCGGCCATCTCCTTGGCGAGGCGGACGTACTTGGCATCGAGCGCCCCAGCCACCGCCAGCGCTGGCGTACGCAGCGCGCCGAGCCTTCCCCAGAGCGAGGGTTGCGCGCCGGTGCCCATCCCGCCGAGCGAGCGCCCCAGCTCCCGCGCGTCGTTCCGGCGCCGCGCCCGGACCATCTCCTCCACCAGCCCCGCGTGCCGGCTCAGCGAGGCGAAAAGCGGCTGCCGGTACCACTCCTCCAGAAACCCGCCCAGATCGGCTTGCAGGCGCGCCGTGCGCTCGGCGTCTACCTCTCGGCGCGCGGCCCGCGCCTCGGCCGAGGGCAGCCCCGGCGAGGCCGATTCGAGCACGAGCCGCCCAAAGCGCTCCGGCGCACACAGCGCCGCGTAGAGCGCCCACCGCCCGCCCATCGAGTAGCCCACGAGCGCCGGACGGTCCATCCCCAACGCATCGAGCAAATCCAGCAGGAGGCGCGTGGCGCCAGCCATCGTGTAGCTCTCTTCGGAAAGGCCCGTCGAGCCGCCGTGCCCCGGCGCGTCCACGGCCAGGCAACGGAAGTCGCTGGCGAGCGCCTCGGTGAGCGGCGCCCAGTCCTCGGCCGATCCCATAAACCCGTGCAGAAAGACGACGCCCGGCTGCCCCGCAGCGCCGGAGAGCGTGTGGCTGAGGCCGCTCACGGCGCTCCCTCCAGCCCCTGGGCCACCGCCTCAGCGATGCGCACTTCGAGCCGCTGGTGCAAGTGGAGATTTTCGCCCCGATCCGTCCGCACCTCGATCAGGGCCGAGCGCCCGCTCGCGCACGCGGCCCGGTACGCCTCCACGAACGCCGTCTTGCTATCCGGGCGGTGGTACGGCAGCCCGAAAAGCGCGGCGGCGTGCTCAAAGGAGCGTCCGTGCGGCGTGGCGAAAAACGGCTCGAACACGTCCGCGTGCTTCGCTATCGGTAGAAAAGAAAAGATACCGCCGCCGTCGTTGTTGATAACGATGGCGACGACGGGCGCCGCGTGCAGAAGCGCCAGCCCGTTGAGGTCGTGCAAAAGCGCCAGATCGCCGATGACGAGCGTGACAGGCGCCTTTAGGCCCAGCGCAAACCCCGCCGCCGAGGCCACCGTCCCGTCGATGCCGCTGGCACCGCGGTTGGCCGCCACGCGCACGGGCGCCGCCCCATCGGGCGCGGCAAAGCGGTTCACGTCGCGCACGGGCATACTGCTGGCGAGGAACAGCCCGTGCCCGGCGGGCAGATGCCGTGCCACGAGCCGCGCCACGAGCGGCTCGCTGAGCGCTTCCGCGTCGGCGTCGAAGGCGTCCAGCACGGCGCCCGCCCGCGCCGAGGCGCCGTGCCAGCGCTCCTGCCACGCCTTTCCCTTGGCAGAAGCCGTGGCGCGCTCCGCCAGCGCCGCGCAGAACGCCTCCACGCCGGCTTCGGCGCGGTGCGTGACGCGGTGGTCGGGGTCGAGCCGGTCCGGCGCGTCCACGGCGACGGCGTACACGGCTGGCGGGTGCGCGTCGATGAATTCGCGGAGGCGCTTGGAGAGGCTGCGCCCGCCGAGGTGCAGCACAGCCTCGGGCGCGTGCGCTGCCTGGAACGGCGCGCTCGTCAGCACCCCATCGAAGTACGCCGCCTCTGCCCCCGCACCGAGGCGAAGCTGCGAGGCCACGTCGGGCAAGAGCGGCCAGCGCAGCTTTTCGGCCAGACGGCGGACGGCCTCGGCCTCGCGGCGCGTGTCGAGGCGACCGGCTACGACGAGGCCGCGCTCGGCGCCGCGCAGCGCGTTCCAGACGGCGTCTACCACCTCTTCGGGCGGAGCGGCAGGCGCTGCGGCGTAGGTGGTGTACGGCGCCTCGGCCTCGGCCCAGGCGCGGAGCGGGGCGGCGTAGCCTGTCAGATCGCTCCCATCCGGGTCGGGCGCGAGCGGCTTACGGAACATACAGTTGAGGTGCACGGGGCCGGCGGGCGCTCGGCGGGCACGCCAGACCGCCTGCGCCGCCGTCGTCAGCACCATCTGCGGCGGCACCTCGACCGACGGCGCCGGGAGGTCGAACTGCCAGCGGACGAACCCGCCAAAGATCTTCACCTGGTCAACGGTCTGGTTCGCGCCCGTGGCTCGCCTTTCCGGCGGCCGGTCGGCGGTGAGAAGGAGGAGCGGGACGCGGCTCTCGGAGGCCTCGACCACGGCGGGCAGCCCGTTGGCGACGGCCGTGCCGCTCGTGGTGATCCACCCGGCCGGTCGGCCCGTGGCGCGCCCGTAGCCCAGCGCCGCGAACGCCGCCCCGCGCTCGTCCACGTGCACCACGTGCCGGGCCGTGGGGTGCCGCGCCACCGCCGTCGCAAGCGGCGTCGAGCGCGAGCCGGACGCGAGCACGAAGAACGCCACGCCGCCGCGCACCAGCTCTTCGATGAGCAGCCCGGCCCAGAGATGGTTGATGTTGGGCACGCCGGAGAGCGTCACGCAGGCAGGATGGCGAATGGTGAGTAGCGTTCGATGAAGACGGCGCTCGGCGCGCCGTTGACGCGGGACGCGCGCGATCCTGCATCCATTATTTTTCCGACGCGCGGGAGCGCCTCCTCCCTGCAACCCGCCAAGATCGAGGCGTAGGGGCGAAGCGTGCTTCGCCCTCACTGCCGAAGGCGTTCGCACTGCTTAGCGAGGCATCTGGCCGTCCGTCCCCGGTGCCCCCGCCGAGCGGGGTAAACTCTGGCAGGCTGTCTATCGTCTTTCGTCTATCGTTCGTCCGGCGCGCAGCACGCCCAGGAAGTCGCCGATCTTCTGCTCGACTTCGTCCCACTCGTCCTCGGGGATGGAGCCTTCCACGAGGCCGGCCCCGGCGAAGAGGTCGAGGCGCCACCCCGCCAAAAGCCCCGAGCGGATGCCTACGGCAAACTCGGCTTCCTCCGCGCCGATCCAGCCCACCGGGCCGGCGTACCAGCCGCGGTCGAACGGCTCCTGCGCGCGGATGGCGTCGAGGGCCGCACTCGCCGGGGCGCCGCCCACGGCGGGCGTGGGGTGCAGCGTGCGGAGCGCGTCCAGGGCGGTGACGCCGGGGCGCAGCGTGCCCTGCACCCGCGCGTAGAGGTGCCGCCCGCGCGCCAGCGTAAGCGCCGAGGGGTCCTCGTCAGCCTCGACGCCGGTGCACAGCGCTTCGAGGCGGCGGCGGACGGCGCTTTGCACGACGGCGTGCTCACGGCGGTCTTTGTCGCTCTCCAGAAGCTCGCCCAGCAGCTCGGCATCCGTGCCGGCGGAGGCGCCGCGTGGGCGCGTGCCGGCCACGGCCTCACTCTGGAGGCGTCCTTCGCGCAGGCGGAACAGGCGCTCGGGCGAGGCGCCCAGGAAAACCGCGCCGCCGTGCTCCGGCTCGACGAGGAAGTGGAAGCAGCCCGGCGTGGCGTTTTGAAGATGCGCCAGAAGGGCGACGGGGTCGGGCGCCTCGACAAAGCGGAGCGTGGTTTGGCGCGCCAGCACCACCTTTTCGAGTGGGCCGCGCGCGAAGGCGCCCAGCGCCCACTCCACGCGCCGCCGCCAGCCCGCCCGGTCCGGCTCGTCGGTGCGCGCCTGCAGCGGGGGCAGCACCTCGGGCGGCAGCGCCTCGGCCACGGCGAGCCGGCTCATCTGCTGCGCGAGGCCGTTGGCGTGCGCGGCGTCGCGCGGGAGGACGAGGTTGCAGGCCAGGCGCGCTTCTCCGCTGGCGCGGCGGACCACCTCGAAGCGCGGCAAAACGAAGCGGTACGCGCCGAACGCCTCCCACCCGCCCGAGGCAGCGCGCGCCGGGTCGAAGCGCGCGCCGCCGTAGTAGCGCACCGCCGGTCCGGCCTCGGCCAATCCGGCAGGCCGGTGCGCGCCATCCGCGCCGTCCAGCGGGCCGGCGTGAGCCATCACATCGGCGCAGCCGAGGGCGGCTACGGCCTCGGCGCTGCGGCGGTCGCGCCAGTAGAGCCGGCTGCCGGCCTCTGTGCGGCGCTGCGCGCGCAGCCAACCGAGGGGATCGAGCGCCCCACCCGCCGGCCCTTCCAGGCGGACGAGGCGCGGCGCGGCGTTGCCGTCGGTCTCCGCGAGCGTGCGGCGGACGCGCCCGGCCAGCGCCTGCCACGCCGCGCGCACGTCTCGGTGGGAAGAAGCCGCCGCGTAGGAGTCCGGCATACGCCTGATGGATCTCGTCGGTCGCAGGAGGGGCGGGCGCTACTCGGGGGCCTCGGCGCCGGCCTCGGTCAGGTGCGCGATGCAGTTGAGCAGGCGCGCCTCGTAGGCGCCATCGGCGCGGCAGACGAGGTGGTTGACGGCGGTGTTGGCGTGGGCCACCTCGTGCATCCGCGCCAGCCCGTACTCGTCCAGGAGCGAGGCGATGAGGACGCGCAGGAACCGCCCTTGCGTCACCACGAGCACGGTCTGCCCGGCGTGGCGCGCGGCGATCCGCTCCACGGCCTGAAGCGCGCGCCGCTGCACGTCCAAGGCGGACTCGCCTTCTTCCACGACCCTTCCGAAGGCGCCGCCGCGCCAGGCCGCCTTGATCGCGTCGAAGGCGTCGAGCACCTCGCCGCGCGCCGGCACGCCTTCGTAGACGCCCCACGACATCTCTTCGAGCGCTTCGAGGCGGTAGAACGGCACGCCGGGGTGCTTTTCGGCCAGGAGGGCGGCCGTCTCCTCGGCGCGGCGGAGCGTGCTCGTGTAGATGGCGTCGAAGGGCACCTCGGCCAGACGCTCGGCCAGGCAACGGGCTTGGGCGCGGCCCGTGGCGTTGAGGCGGCTGTTGATCTTCCGGCCCTGCACGATGCGCCTGCGGTTGTACTCCGTCTCCCCGTGGCGGACGAAGTAAAACGCCGTTTCACCGCGGGCCGGCGCGCACTCTGACATAAGAAAAGCGGATGGTGCGTTGCGAAAGAAAACGCGCCCTCAGCAGATGGCGCGCATAGCGAAATCGCGGCGCGAGGCTTTGTTTCGCGCGCGCCGCGACGGCCCCGGCGGTCAGCCCGAGCGGCCCCAGCGGCGGATGATCTCTTGTTCCATCCGCCGCAGCACGGGGAGGTCCACGCCGTGCTCCAGGGCGGCGCGGACGATGAACGCGCGCAGCACCTGGTCGGGCACCGGCAGTGCGTAGAGGGCGCGCGTGACCGGGCGCACGAGCGGCCTGGCGAGGCGCTCCACCACGCCCCAGCGCAAGAGTACGAAGCCGGCCAGCCCCACGACCGCAGCGGTCGTCTCGCCGCGCGCCGCCAGCACGCTCACCGCGAACACGTAGAACAGCCCCTGCACTACGGCCCGGTCCAGGAAGCCGACGAGCGCCGCGCCCCACCGCGTGGCCGCAGCGGGCGCAAACGCCTCGGCGGCCATGAAGAGCAGCAGCGCGCCGAGGCCAGCCCACAGCGGCGGCATGGCGAAGAGCAGCAGCGGCAGCGCCCAGAGCGTCACGACCTGCGGCGCGCGGAGCCACTGCCCGGCCCGCTCGACGAGCGTCTCCAGGGAGACGTGCGCCAGCACCGGCTCGGCAAACGCGCGCAGCTCTTCCTCGCGCGCCTGGAACCACACGCCCGATGCCGTAAAAATCCCCTGCGGCGTGCTCACGTACGTGGCTTGCTCCTCCTCCGGCCCTGCGCTCTTTTTTCTCATGTGCTCAGCGTTGTGGTACAGCATTGACGGATAGGCAGATCGCCCTCTTCCCCACGCCCTCCCATCCCTTCTCCATCACCCTTCCGGCTCCATCACCAGCGCCCCGCCGATGCGGAAGCGGAAGCGCGGGGTCTCCACGCCGGCGGCTTCGAGGGCGGGCGTGAGCAGCGCCTCGAGCGCCGCGGCCGTGTTGACGCGCGGCTGCACCGAACCCTCCAGGTGGCGGGCGCCCTGCTGCCGCAAGACGCGCTGCACGCGGCGGATGGCTTGGCGCTCCACCTCCTCGGCCTTTTTCTCGTCGTAGAGGCGCGTCCAGCCGGCGTCCGTTTGGATCTCCATCGCCTCGAGGTCCGGCTCGGCGGAGAAGACGCTCAGCGGCGGCAGCGCCACGCTTACCACGCCATCCTCGCCGATGCGGATGTCCTCGGCGCCGAGGCGGCGCACGTCAAAGCCGTACGTCACGCGCCCCGGCACGCGCACGCTCGAGCGCGCCGTGCCCATCTTCCAGTCCAAAACGCCGGGCAGGAAGACCTCCGTGTTCTTCACCGTGCTCGTCACCGTCAAGCCCAGCTCGCCCGTGACGTAGAACGAGGCGGGCGTCTCCTGCTGGATCGTGGCCACGACGGTGCGCTGCACGATCTCCTCGGTCCACTCCGGCACGGGCGGCCAGAGCCACAAGAGGAGCAGCACGCCCGCGAGCACGGCCGTCCCTCCCAAGAACGCCCCGCCGATGAGCCACAGCGCCGAAGCCCTGCCCCCGCTTTTCGGCGACGCTTCCGCTGGGGCGGCGGACGGCGCGCGCGGCGGAGAGGGCGGCTGTTCAGATGCAGGCATGAGCAAGGCGACCGCGTTGTGCAAAAGGATGAAAAGCGCTGCAACAGAACACGTTCTAAACCCGCACCCCCCGCCGCAGATTCCCGCCTTGCCTCTCACGCAGAAACCGCAGCGCCGTGCGAGGCCGTTTGGCGCAGGGGCTTGACGTGCCAAACCCTCGTCCGGGTTCGGCTCCCTTCGCAGCGTTTGATCAATCAGCCGCTAGTTTTGATACACCAAACCTCTGCAACAAGATCGGCGGAAGCGGTGGCGAGAACACGAGCGCATCTGCTTGCCAAGCGGCTTCTCGGGTCGCCACGCTCACACATCCATCCGCCCACGCACTTCTACGCTCACCGCCCCACGCTCAGCAAAAAGAGCGCCAGCGCTGCCAGCGCCAGGCCCGCTTGATTGAGGCGCGAGAGCCTTTCGCCCCACACCCCCACGCCCAAGAGCGCCGCCCCGATGACGATGGCGATGTTGTTGGCCGGAAAGACGAACGGCCCCGAAAGCTCGCGGATGGCGCGCAGGATGAACTCGACCGAGCCGTAGTTGACCACGCCAAGCGCGGCGCCCCAGCCGAGCGTCGCCGCACGGGGCCACACGCCGCGCTGCAGCCCCCGCCCCAGCACCAGCGCCGCCCCGATCCCGAACGCCACGCCGAAGATGAGGAGCAGAAAGAGCGCCCGGCTGTTCGCCTCCGCATAGGCCTCGTCGAAGGCCTTCATCAGCACGTCCACGGCCCCGCCCGCCAGGAAGAGCAGCGCCAGCACGGCCAGCGTGCGGCCCCCCTGCTCCGAAGGGGAAGCCGGCTGCATCCCGGCCGGCGGCGCGGCGGCCTCTTCGCGCCGGGCGATCATGAAGAACGCCGCCCCGGCCACGACAAGCCCGGCCCCCTGCGCCGCTGACGGCGCCTCGCCCCACACCGCCCACGAGGCCAGAAACGGGATCACCACCGAGATCCGCATCACGCCGATGGCGAGCGACATTCCGGCCACGTCCGTTGCCAGGGAGAGCATGAAGAAGCCGAAGATGAAGAGCGCGCCCGTTGTCACGCCCAGGGCCAGGAGTCCGGGCGCCGGGCGCAGGCTGCCGCCCTCGGCGCCGGCGGCCTGCGCGCCCGCTCCCAGGAGCACCGCCGCCACGGCCAAGGCCGCCGCGTAGTTGACGGTGAGCAGCGCCAGGCGGTCCAATCCGCGCTGTCCGGCGTGCTTGAAGATCATCCCAATCGCCAGGCTGCACGCCACGGCCAGCGCCAGTGCAATCATGCTTCAAAAGGACTCAGCCAGCGGCGTCGAACGCGAGCGTTGAACGCAAGGTTATTCGTCCGGAACGAAGGTGTAGTACCGGAGCGCGGGCGGCGTCATGCGCACGTCGCGGATGTCGAGGCCGGCGGGCAGGACCAGCTCGGGGCGCACGCGCCCGGTGGTGTCCGCGCGGAGGGCGTCGTAGGAGACGGTGGCGAAAAAGCCTTCGGCCTCCTGCGCGGCAGCGTGCTGCTCCACCGGCACGCGGTAGCGCACCTCCACGGACGAGGGTTCGAGCGTGACGGAGCGCTCCGGGCTGCCGGGGATGCGCACGTCGATCTCGCGCGTGCCCTCGGTGTACTGTCGCGCGCGCGCCAGCACGCGCACGGCGTCGGGCGTGCGGCGCACGAGGCCGCCGAGCGTGTCGGCCAGGGCGACGGGGGTGGAGAGCGTGTCCCGGAGGTCGCGCACGGAGAGCCGCTCCGTAGGCCAGTACGCGAGGCTCTCGACGAGCGAGGCCGCGCCGGAGACCGCGACGGAGTCCGGCGCCAGGCGCGGCGGCTCCACGAGCGCGTGCGTGGCCGGCGTCGTGATGGTCGCGCGCAGGCGCACGGGCACGCGGCGCGTGACGCGCGGCTCCTTTTGCACGTTGAGGCGGCGCGGCGTCACGTTCAAGAGGCTCACGCCCTGCGGCAGATCCAGGACGGCGCTGAGGTCGATCTGCCCCGCCGCCGCGTCGATGGGCAGCGCCGGCGGGTCAAAGGCGAAGCGCATGAGCTGGAACCCCTCGCCGCGCACCTCCACGCGGGCGGTGGCGGGCGGCGCCTCGGCCAGCGCCTCATCGGCTGGGAGGTTGGCTACGCGCGTAGGCACCTCCAGGACGGCCGTGTAGTCCTCCTGCATCGTAAAGATGAACCACAACAGACACGAGATGAGCACGCAGAAGACGACGGCGATGCCGTTGGCGCTCGGCCGCCGACGCGCCTCCGCCTCCCTCGAGCGCGAGAAGAGCCGCCGGAGGCGCTCCCAGAAGACGGGCTGCTGCGTGTCGGCGGTGGTTTCGGGAGAGGTCACAGGGTCGTTAAGGCGGCACAGGGTAGACTCGGGCAGGACGGCGCTGCGTGCTTGGACGCATACGCCTCTGCTTCGTTCGCCATACGCCGAGGCCGGGGGCGTGCCGCACCCTCTCTTGGGAACCCGGCCCGTGAACGATCCTTTCCTGATAGCGCTGCGCCGCTTGCGGCCGGCGCGTTGGCTCCTTCGCGGCCTTCGCTCTTCTTCCGTTTTCAGGTCTTTACGTGCTTCAGCCGTGGCGGGCGGTCATCCATGAAAGACGCTACGATCCCCTTCAACCGCCCGTACACCGGCCCGCGCGAGCGCCAGGCCGTCGCCGACGCCGTGCAGCAAGACGTCCTGCACGGTGACGGCCCCATCAGCCGGCGCGTGCAGCAGCAGCTACGCGACTGGCTCGGCGTGCGGCACGCGCTGCTTACGACCTCCTGCACGCACGCTCTGGAGATGGCTATGATCGCCCTCGGCGTCGGCCCCGGCGACGAGGTCATCATGCCCAGCTTCACGTTCGTCTCCTCCGCCAACGCCGCCGTGCTGCGCGGCGCGCGGCCCGTCTTCGCCGAGATCCGGCCCGGCACGCTCAACCTCGACCCCGACGACACCGCGCGCCGGATCACGCCTCGGACGAAGGCCATCGTGCCGGTGCACTACGCGGGCGTCGCCTGCGACATGGATGCCATCATGGACCTCGCGCGGCAGCACGACCTCCGCGTGGTAGAAGACGCCGCGCAAGCCGTTGATGCGTACCACCGCGACCGGCCCCTCGGCACCATCGGCGACGTGGGTTGCTACAGCTTTCACGACACGAAGAACATCACCTGCGGCGAGGGCGGCGCGTTCCTCACCAATGACGACGCCATCGCCGAGAGCGCCGAGATCGTGCGCGAGAAGGGCACCAACCGCTCGGCGTTCTTCCGTGGCGAGGTGGACAAGTACAGCTGGGTGGGCGAGGGCAGCAGCTACATCCAGTCGGACGTCCTGGCGGCCCTGCTGGAGGCGCAGCTCGCCCGCCGGGACGAGATCAAGGCGAAGCGCCGCCGCGTGTGGGACGCCTACTACGAGGCCCTCCGCCCGCTGGCCGAGGACGAGGCCCTCACGCTCCCCACCGTCCCAGACTACGCCGCGCCGAACTACCACCTCTTCTACTTCCGGACCGGGACCCCGGCGGCCCGCGACGCCGCGCTGCGCGCCCTGAAGGCGAACGGCATCCAGGCCGCCTTCCATTACGTGCCGCTGCACTCCTCGCCGTACGGGCGCCAGACGCTCGGCTGCACGCAGGAGCTGCCTGTGACGCAGCACTGCAGCGAAACGCTCGTCCGCCTGCCCGTGTACCCGCAGCTCGCCGACCGGGCTGGCGACGTTGCAGCGCAAGTGGCCAATCTCCTCGCCGCCCATCTCACCCCGGCTCCTTCCTGAACGGAGATTTTCGGCCAGCAGCGCTCCTCTTCTCTCTGGGAAAGGAAGCGTTTTGGAGATGGAGTGCGATCTTACTGATGCCTTTCTTTCGTGAATGCCCCCTCTCAGCCAAAGCTCTTCATCTTGGGCGTTGAGCGCTCCGGCTCGACCTGGTTGTCGAACATCTTCGACGCCAGCGCGGACGTGCTTTTTTTCATGGAGCCGTTCGCTCCGTTTAATGAGATCTTCCCCGCCTTCCCTTCCAGGCTCCTCTACGCAGACGATTCCGCCCCTTTCTTGCAGGCAGTGATCCGCGAAGGCTTTGAGGCCCTGCCCACCTGCAAGCATCCCTTCCTCGACCGGCCCGACGCCACGCCGCTCCGGCGATTCGTAACACGCAAGGTTCTGGAAGGCCACACGCGCGTCGCCCGCGCGCTTCGGATGCGGCGGTCTTTGCTGCACACGCGCTATGAGCAGATCAACCTAAACAGGATGAGAAACGAGGCGCTCTTCTACCAGCGCAAAGCGCCCTCGCCGCGCCGGTGGGTCATCAAGGAGCTGCGCCTGAACTTCAAGATCCATTTGCTCAGCGACGTTTTCCCCGAGGCCAGGCACGTGGTGATTTTGCGCAACCCGCTGAGCCAGGTGCACTCGATGATGAAGCTGCTGGAAAAAGGCTCGCTGTACCAGCTAAGAAAGCACCTGTACGCTATACTTGAGCACGCCGCCGGACACGCACGGTTTGAAAAGTACGCCGACGCCCTCAGCGGCCTCGACCGAGGCTCGCTCCTGGACCGCGCCGTGGCCTACTGGTTCTTGAACTACAACACGCTCATCGAGGACCTGGACGCCTGCGCGTGCAGCACCCGCATCGTCCGGCACGAGGACCTGAGCCAGACGCCGGTGCAGGCCGCGCGCGGCCTCTTCCGCTTTGCTGACGTGCCCTTCGGGCCTGATGTCGAAGCCTACCTGCGCACCTCGACGCGCGCCGGGTCTTCGACAGCGGGGCCTCTCGACACGGCGCGGCATTCGTCCTCGTACTATCTTCGAGCGCTCAGCGAAGCAGACGAGCAGATCGGCTCCGCCTTTCGCCGGGCGGCAGAGCCTTTCTGGACGCTCTCGCCGCCCGCCGTGCTGCACTACCGCGCCCTTCTCGAAAAAGAGCCACGTGGTGGGGACGCGCAGCGGTAGCGGGATGAGGCCCGCCTCCATCGGCTGGACGAGACGTGCATGAGTGAGTTCCGCGACAAGGCTATCGCAGGCGTCTCGTGGAGCGTCGCGGGGCAGGCCGCCCGCCAGGTGCTGGGCCTCGTGGCCGGCATCGTCTTGGCGCGTCTGCTCTCGCCGGAGGTGTTCGGCCTCGTCGCCATGATCACGGTGATCACCGGCTTCGCGCACGTCTTTGCCGACCTCGGCTTCGGGGCCGCTCTGATCCAGAAAGAGGACCTGCGGCCGGAGCACCTCTCCTCGGTGTTCTGGCTCAACGTCGCGTGCGGCGGCTTGCTCTCGGTGCTCTTCATGCTGGGAGCGCCGCTTATCGGGGCCTTCTACGAGGAGCCGCTCCTCGTGCCGCTCACCGTAGCGCTTGCCACCACGTTTTTCATCAGCTCGCTGGGGATTGTGCAGCGGACGATTTTCACCAGGGCCATCGATTTCCGCGTGCTGTCGATGGCCGAGGTGGGGGCCGTGGCCCTCTCCGGCGCCGTGGCCATCGGCATGGCCTACAACGGATGGGGCGTCTGGAGCCTCGCGGCGCAGCAGATCATCAACGCCGCCGCGCTGACGGGGCTGCTCTGGGTGCTCAGTCCCTGGCGCCCGCGTCTGGCCTTTCGCTGGGCGGCGGTTAGAGACCTGCTCGGCTTTAGCGCCAATCTTCTCGGCGAGCAGACGCTCAACTACTGGGTCCGCAACCTGGACGACCTCCTCATCGGACGGGTGATCGGCTCGGCCAGCCTGGGCGTGTACAACCGCGCCTACGCCATCATGCTCTTCCCGCTGCAGAACGTCTCGCGGGTCATCGCGCGCGTGATGTTCCCTTCGCTCTCAACGATCCAGCAGGACAAGCCGCGCGTCAAAGACGTGTTTCTGAAGATGACGCGCACCATCGCGCTGCTCTCGTTTCCGCTCATGTGCGGGCTGCTTGCCACGACGGAAGCGTTCGTGCTCGCGGTGTTCGGGCCGCAGTGGTCGGCGATGATCCCCATCCTGCGCGTCCTGTGCGTCGTCGGCCTTGCGCAGTCCATCGTCACGCTTGTCGGGAGCCTCTTCCTGTCGCAGGGGCGGGCTGATCTTCAGTTCCGCCTCGGGCTTTTCACGAAGCCCTTGCTGGTGACCGGCATCGTGGTGGGCTTGCAGCGCGGCGTGCTCGGGGTGGCTGTGGGATACGCGCTTGCCGTTGGCGTGTCTCAGTACCTGAACCTGCGGTTCGCCGGCGCGCTCGTGGGCCTCACGTACGCCGAGCTGCTGAAGAACCTCGCCGGGGTGTTCGCCTGCGCGGCTGCGATGGCGGGCCTCGTCTTCGGCCTCGGCCTGCTCCTGCCGCCTGCGTGGCCGTCCTGGGCTGCTTTGGCCGTGCAGGTGCCGTTCGGCGTCGTGGTCTATGCCGCGCTGGTGCACGGCTTCGGCGTGGCCGCTTATCGTGAGGCCCGCCGCCTGCTGGCGGAGCAGTGGACCCGCACGCGCCAGGCCCCCTCCGCGTCGTAGCTTGCCTTCCTACCCCGTTCCTTTTCTATGGAGCGCGATACCCCACGCCCCTCTCCCGCTCCTGTCGCCGCGCACCTGGCCCGGTGCTTTTTCCATCTCAGCGAGAACTGGATCTACACCCAGACGGCGCACCTGGAGCGCTACGATCCGTTTGTCCTGACGTGGACGACGCAGAACCTGAGCAGCGTCGAGCGCCCCCTGCCGCGCTACGCCCTCTACGAACGCCCGCACCTGGAGCAGTTCCTCAACCGCGTTGGCCGCCGGGTCCTTGGCTACTACCCGGCGTTCTACTGGCAGCTCAAGCGGCGCGGCGCGCGGGTGCTGCACGCGCATTTCGGGCTGGAAGGGCACTACGCCCTCGCGCTTGCCCATGCGGCCGGCGTGCCTCTGGTGACGACGTTCTACGGCTACGACCTCTCGCTCTTGCCCGCCACTCAACCTGAATGGAAGCGGCGGTACGCCAAACTTTTTGCGGAAGGAGCCAGGTTTTTGGTCGAAGGCAGCCACATGCGCCGGCAGCTCGTCGCGCTCGGCTGCCCGCCGCCGAAGGTGCGCGTGCAGCACCTGGGCATCCGCGTGGACGACTTTCCGTACCGGCCCCGCCCCCGCCGCGCTGGGGCGCCGCTGCGGGTCCTTGCCGCCGGCCGGTTCTCTGAGAAGAAAGGCTTCGTCTACGCCATCGAAGCATTCGCACGGTTTCTCGCCAGCGGCGGCCGGGGCACGCTCACCTTTATCGGCGACGCCAAGTCAGAGGACGAGGCGCAGCAGCACACGAAGCGGGCGCTGCTCGATGCGGTTCAGCAGCACGACTTGGCCGCCCACGTCACGTTCCGGGGTTTGCAGCCGCACCGAGCGCTGATCGGGGCCTACTACGACCACCACGTCTTCCTATCCCCGAGCGTGCACGCCTCTGACGGCGACAACGAAGGCGGCGCTCCGGTGACGCTCATTGAAGCCTCGGCCACGGGCCTCCCGGTCGTTTCCACGACGCACTGCGACATCCCCGAGGTCGTGCGCCACGAGGTCACAGGGCTTCTGGCGCCGGAGCGCGACGCGGAGGCGCTGGCCCGGCACCTCTTCACGCTCTTCGAGCGGCCCGCCCTGGCCGAGGAGATGGGACGCCGCGCCCACGAGCACATCGCCGCCGAGTACGACGCGCGGCAGCAGGGCCAAGCCCTCGAACGGGTTTACGACGAGGTGCGCGCCGACCACGCACGGCAGAGTTGACGCCCGTCCGTGATGCCGGCGCGCACGGCTTAGGGGAACGCCGTTTCGTTCAGCCGCTGCACCGCCCGCCGCAGTGCACTGAGCACGCGCAGCGCCGGGCGCGGCACGAACGTCGCCAGCCAGAACGTCCAGGCTTCTACGGAAGTCGGGCGGTGTCGGAGGCCGCGCCACAGCACCGCCCGCGCGTCGGCGCGCGCCTCGCGGTTGAGCAGCTGCCGGCCGAGGGAGAGGCAAAGGTTCGCCGCCGCCGCCGCGTGGAGGTCCGTCAAGCGCTCCGGGTCGCGCGCGGCGGCCCGCTCGGCGATGCGGAGGCGGCTCTTAAGGGCGTGGCGCCAGTCCATCGTTGCCGTCTTCTGCCGGCGGTGCTCGCGCTTGCGCACGAGCGGCGCGCGCACGACACCCACCGGCTCCTCACGGGCGAGGCGCAGCCACAGGTCCCAGTCCTCGCTGATGCGGTGGAGCGCGGAGGTGTCGAACCCGCCTTCGGCAAGGAGCACGCTGCGCCGCACCACCGCTGACGAGAACGCGATGGCGTTGCGCACGAAGAGCGGACGCAAGACGTCGCCCTCGGGCAGGGCAAGCTCACGGCCCGTCTGCCAGAGCGCCTCGCCCGTCTCGTCATCGAAAAAGACGGCGTCGGTGTAGCTCCAGGCCAGGTCGGGCTGCTCGGCGTGCAGGCGCATCTGCCGCTCGAGCTTCTCCGGGAGCCAGAGGTCGTCGGCGTCGAGGAAGGCCACGTAGCGCCCGCGCGCCGCCCGGATCCCCGCGTTGCGCGCCGAGGCCGAGCCGCCGTTCTCTTTGCGGATGAGGCGGACCGCCTCGCCGTAGCCCTCCGCAACCTCGGCGGTGGCGTCGGTGGAGCCGTCGTCCACGACGATGACCTCGTAGTCGCGCCACGTCTGCCCGAGCACGCTCGCGAGCGTCTCGCCCAGCGTCTCGGCCGCGTTGTACGCTGCGATGACGACGCTCACCGTAGGCTCGTTTTCTGCCTGCGCATCTTCTGGCAACATGAGCCTCACCTCTTGATGGCCTGCTCGGCGCTGCGTGCGAGGCGCCGCAGCGCGCCCAGGACGCGCAGGGCCGGACGCGGCAGCCACGTCGCCAGCCAGAACGCCCAGATGTAACGGCTCGCCGGGGCGCAGCGGAGCGCCTTTGCAAACAGGCGACGGGCCTCGGGGCGCTCCTCACGCTCAAGCGCCCAGCGGCCGATGGCCGCGTACACGTTCCCCACCGCCTGCCGCCGCACCTCGTGCGCAGCGTCGGGGTTGCGGCGCAGGGCGGGCGCGAGAATCCGCAGCCGGCTCCGGAGCGCGTAACGGAGGTCCACCGTCTGCGACATGCGCCGGGCGTGGAGGCGCACCCGCGCCAGCGGCGCCCGCACCAGGCCAAGCGGCGCGCGCTCGCCGATGCGCAGCCACATCTCCCAGTCCTCGCCGTTGCGCACGCCGGGGTCCTCGTTGAAGAAGCCCACCTCCTCGAACACGCTGCGCTGCACGATGGGCGTGGGCGAGAGGATGAAGTTGCCTAAAAGCAGCGCCCGCAAGACGTCGCCCTCGGGCAGCTCGTTTTCCTGGCTCGCCCGGAAGAGCGTCCGCCCGGTCTCAGAGGCGAAGAGGAACGCATCGGTGTAGCTCCAGGCCAGGTCGGGCCGCTTGGCATGGAGGCGCATCTGCCGCGCGAGCTTCTCCGGGAGCCAGAGGTCGTCGGCGTCGAGGAAGGCGACGTAGCGTCCGCGCGCCGCCCGGATGCCCGCGTTGCGCGCTGCGGGCTGCCCCTTGTTCTCCTGGTGGAGATAGCGGATGGGCGGGCCGGCGCTCTGCGCGAGGCGCTCTACGACCGCGGCGGTGGCGTCGGTGGAGCCGTCGTCCACGACGATGACCTCGTAGTCGCGCCACGTCTGCCCGAGCACGCTCGCGAGCGTCTCGCCCAGCGTCTCGGCCGCGTTGTACGCTGCGATGACGACGCTCACCGTAGGCTCGTTTTCTGTCTTTTCGCTCATGCGCGCCCCCCGTTTTTCGCCTGCGTAAGCCGGGCCAGCGCCCGAAAGAGCGCGCGCCGACGGTGCTCCGTGGAGAAGTGCTCGGTGATGCGCCGCCGCGCCCGCTGCCGCGCCTCGGGCGAGGCCAGCGCCAGCGCCTTGCGGAGCGCGCCGGCGAGCACGTCCGGCTCGGGCGTCTCGGCGATCACGCCCGCCTCGCCTATCGTTTCCGGGATGCCGAAGACGGGGCTGCCCACGGGGACGCAGCCGCAGCACATGGCCTCGCTCAAGACGTTGGGCTGCCCCTCCGCCCTGGAAAGCTGCGCGTAAACGGACGCCTGGCCGTACGCCTCGGCCAACGCCTGGCGCGGGCGCGGCGGCAGGAGCGCCACGTTCTCCGGCGGATCGTACCTGTTGCGGATGGCCCGCGCCTCCTCTTCCGGCACGCCGATGACCTGGAACGCCACGTCCGGCAGGCGCCGCGCCGCCGCGATGAACAGGTCGCCCCCCTTGCGCCGGAACGTGCGAAGGGCGGTCATGTGGCCGACGGTGAGCACCGAGGGCTTTCGCTCGAGCGGTCCCATCGGCCAGGCCGCGGCGTCGTAGCCGAAGGGGACCACCGCGTAGGGCGTTGAGAAGCCGGGCACGTGCGCGCGGACGCCGTTCTCAAGGCGCTCCGGGTAGGCCGAGTAGCGGTTGGCGTGCTCGATCATGGTCTCGGAGCAGGGCAGGATGAGCGAGGCGTGGCGGAGCGCGTAGCGGGCCAACGGCGCCCGCCACACGCTCTCGTAGACGCCGTAGCCGAGCTTAGGGAGCCGGATGGCGTCGAAGCCCGCGATGGGCACGGCCACCGGCACGCCGTAGCGCCGCGCCAGGAAGACGGGCAGCGCCAGGTGGTAGTCGGCGAACCAGCCGTAGACGAGGTCGGCGCGGGGCAGCTCGCGCCGGAGCCAGGCGAGCTGCCGCACGGCCTCGCGCGCCACGCCCACGCCTCGGCCCGCGCGCGAGGCGGCCCGGTTGGCGCTGAAGCGGAAGAGGCGCACGTCGTAGCGCTCCCTGAGCAGCTTGAGGTCGTCCCGCACGAACGACGTCAGGTCCAAGCAAATGAAGAGCAGGCGCGGACGCCCGTTTTCTTCGGCCATCATCGGCACAGCTTCGCGGTGGGTGTTTGCACGGCGCCTTCTACTTTGGGCAACGAGTGCTTCTCTCTGCGGCGCTGGCTTGCTCCGCCGCGTAGAAGAGCAGAACGCTCGACAGCCGAGCATAGGAAATGGCGAGCACCGCTGCAAAGATTCGTCTTGCCTTCTCTTTCGCAAACGGCGAGCGCGAAAAGAAAGCGCGCCGGCCTATGCCGCCGACCTGCACACGTCGCTGAGCAGGGCAGCAAGCTGGCCCGCCTGCTGCCGCCGGCTGAACGGCGCAGCGGCCGCCTCGCAGGCGCCCTGCATCGGGCGCCCCTGCGCCCAGCGGCGGTAGTGCGCTTCTACAAACCGCCGGACGCCTTCCGCGTCGTTGTGGGCGAACATCCGTCCGGCGCCGGCGCTCCTCAAAACAGCCGCGGCATCGCCCTCGGGCGGCCCGACGCCGAGGACGGGCCGGCCCGAAGCGATGTACTCGTACAGCTTACCCGGAATGATGCCCTGCTGATTCGCCGCCCGGTTGATCACCAGAAGCAGCAGCGTGCTCCGGCGCATCGCGCGGACGGCCTCGCCGTGCGGCACGTACGGGCGCACCTCGACCCGGTCGCCCACGCCATACCGCCGCGCTGCCGCCCGCGCCGCCGGGTCCACGTTGCCGATGAAGCGGACGCGCAGGCGCGGCCTCTGCGCCGCGGCGTCGTCGAGCCTACGCAGCGCTTCCCACAGGGCGTCAGGGCTGCGCGCGGCGTTGAGGTTGCCGAGGTACGCGATCACGAAGTCGCCCGCCGGCGCCGGCGCCTCGCCTGCGAAATCGGCCGGGTCGAAGCCGTTGCGGATGAGGGCGTAGCGGCCGGGCACGCGCCGGGCGAGGCGCTCCCGCCACGAGGGCGTCACCACCGTCACGGCCGAGGCGCCGCGCAGCACGGCCCGCTCCAGCGCCGCGTCCAGGCGGCGCGCCGGCCACGTCGCAGGCAGCTCCCCGGCGTAGTCGATGTCCGTCCACGGGTCGCGGAAGTCAGCCACCCAGGGCACGCCCCGCAGGCGGCTCAGCAAGAGGCCGGTCAGGTGCGCCGAGTGTGGCGGGCCGGTGGTCAGCATTGCGTCGAAGCCGCCGCCTGCGAGGAGCCGCCGCCCGCGCGCCACCGCAAACGGCACCCAGCCCACGCGCGCGTCCGGCAGGAACACGTTCGCCCGGACCCAGCGCGCGAGGCGCTGCATCCGGCTTGGCGCCCCCTCGCCCACGAAGCCGACGCTCACGGCCTCGCTTTTCCTTTTCCCCTGGAGCCGGGCGTACAGCGCGTACGGGTCCCAGGCGTTCGTCCGCTCCACACGCGCCGACGGGGGAACGTCCTCAGCAAGCGAGGGGTCGAGGTCCGGGTAGGCGGCGGCGTCCGGGCGCACGGTGAGCACGGTGGGCTGCCAGCCGTAGTCCGGGAGGTACTTCGCCAGCTTGAGCGGGCGCTGCACGCCCGAGCCGCCCGAGGGCGGGAAGTAGTACGTGACGAGGAGCAGGCGGCGCACGGGGTCAGGAAACGAAGAGTGGAAGAGGCGAAGAAACGACGAGCATTGCGCACGGGCACCTCATCGTTCCTTCGGGTCGTCGTCTCCTCGGCGCTCGCCTCCACGCCTCCGCCGCACAAAAGCCAGCCCCAGAAGCAGCGCCGTGCCGCCGTAGACGAGCGCCGTGGAGAGGCCCGCGATCCACAGGCCCAGCGTGTGGCTCTGCGGGTCGAAGCGCATCACGAGGCGGTGCTCGCCTGCCGGGATCGGGACGGCGCGCAGGAGGTAGTCGGTGCGGTAGATGGGCACGGCCTCGCCGTCGAGCGTGGCGTGCCAGCCCTCGGGGTAATAGATCTCGCTCGCCACCAGGAGGCGCGGCGCGTCCGTCTCGATCTCCCAGACGATCTCGCGCGGCGAGAAGCGTTGCAATTCTACCGAGGCCGTGCTCGACGAGTCGAGCGGTGCCACATCGAAGCCGGGGATCGGCTCGGAGAGGAGCGCCGTCTCGCGCGGGTCGAAGCTTGCCGAGCGCAGTCGCTCCCACGTGGCCTCCGGCTCCTCGATCACTTCCGTTTGGCCTACGAGAAAGGCGCGCGGGAGGGCGTCCGGGTTTTCGAGGACGACGAGGCCGGTGCGCTCGTCGCGGTGCACGACGCGCGTGCCCGGGAGCGGCCCGCGCGCCACGACGTAGCGCGTGCTCAAAAGGTCGAGCGCGTTGTCGTTGATCGAGCCGTCCGGGTTCTGGAAGACGTGGTCCACGTAGTCCTGAAAGCGCCGGAGCTTGGCCCCGTGGTACCCGCCGAGTGATTCGTAGAAGTACGACGGGCGCGCGTTCGTCATCGGGTCGCGCTCGAGGGAGAGGACGCGGAAGCGGCCCGGCCCGCCGGCCTCCTCCTCGCGCGCGGCGATAAACTGGTCGAAGCCGTACTCCGGGATTTGCGCCGTGAGGTCCTCCTGCGGCGCGAGGTCGTCCTCGCTAAAGTAGCGCCGCCCCACCCCGCCGAGGTCGATCACCACGAGGAGCGCGAGAAGCGCCTGCGCCGCCCACGCCGGCAGCACGCGCCGCCGGTGCAGGATGAGCGCCACCCCGCCGAGGGCGAGGAACAGCAGCGTCCGCAACGCGTCGCTGCCGAAGGCCTCCGCGCGCGCTTCTTTGACGGAGGCGAGCGCCTGGGTCGTCTGCTGCCGGACAAACTGCTGCACCTGCGGGTTCTGCGCCGAGAGATCGGGCCGTTGCTCGCGGATCTGCCGCACGATCTGCTCCTCGATCTGCCGCCGCTCCCCCTCCCTCTCGAAGCCGAAGAAGGCGCTGCCGCCCAGCCACAACAGCGCGGCCAGGCCCAGGGCCACGCCCGTGGCGAGGTAGACCGCGCGCGTCCGTTTCTCTTCGCTTTCCTTCACCTCTTCCGCCCTGCCGGGCGTGTACCGCTTCGGCGTGCGGCCCGTGGCGTAGGCGAGGCCGAGGCCGGCCAGGACGGCCAGCGCGAAGCTTACCATCACGAGCCACGTCTCCGGCGCGCGGAAGGCGTCGAAAAGGGGGAAGTAGGCGAACATCGGCTCGTTGAGGAGCGCGAAGTGGCGTCCGAGCGCGAAGAGCGCCATCAGAAACGCGCCGAGGCCGAGAGCTAAGGCGGCGTTTGTGCGCCATTTCCATAGTCCCAGCGCGGCCAGGAGCAAGACGAGGCCACCGAGGTAGTGCGGTCCTTCGGTAAACGGCTTCGGCCCCCAGTAGGAAGCGCCCTGGCGGCTGCCGCCGCCGTACGCATCGGCCACGGCCAGGGTGACGAGTTCGCCCGGCCCTTGGCTCCAGCGCATGGCGTAGTCGGTGTCGAGGCCGTCGCCCTCTTCGGTGGTGCGCTCGCCGCGGATCGTGTGCGCCTTGTACTCGGCGTTCGAGAGGTACGGCTGCGCCACCATCATCAGCCCCAGGACGGAGCCGAGCGCGAGCCACCCCGTCGCCTTCCCGAAGCGCGCCAGGCGGTCCTCTACGTTTCGCTTCCGCACGGCGCCCACGGCCTCGACGAGCCACCACACGCCCAGGAGGAACGTGAGGTAGTAGGTGATCTGCACGTGCCCGGCGCGCAGGTTCACCGCCAGCGCCATCGCAAAAAGAAGCGCCGCCAAGAGCCGAGGCCGCCAGAGCGCGTACGCGAAGGCGAGCGCGAGCCACGGCGCAAAGGCGAGCGCGATGAACTTCGTGTTGTGGCCGACGACGAGGATGATGGGGATGTACGTCGTCAGCCCGTAGGCGCACGCGCTCAGGACGCCGCTGAGCGGGCTGCGCGTGAGGAAAAAGACGAGGAGGTACGTCCCGGCCAAAAGGAAGATGAAGTGCGACGTCGGCCAGGCGAACTCGCGCAGCAGCGTGGGCACGGCGTCGAGCTGCGGGACCTGCGCCGCGTAGTAGATCATGTAGCCGGGCATCCCGCCAAAGGCGTTCGGCGCCCAGAGCGCCTCCTCGCCCGTTCGACCCTCGTACGTGATCATGGCCTCGGCCATGCCGCGCCAGCTTACGCTGTCGCTCCCGGCGAGCGACTTGCCGGAGAAGTGCGCCGGCGCAAAAAAGCCCACGGATACAATCAGAAGCAGCGCCAGACAGATGAGGTGCTGCAGCCACAGTGGCCGCTGCGCCCACCAGCTTTTGTCCTCGGCGGCGTCGCCTTTGCGTGCGCGTCTGCGCTGCGCCTTGTCCGTCCGCGCCATGCGGTTCAGGGTTGGATTTGAGATTGAGAGAGGTGCGCCGGCCGCCTCCGAAGCGGCGAGGGTGTGGAAGACTCCCTCTCCCATCAAGGGAGAGGGGACGCATTGCGCTGCCGTACCGCCGGCTTTATAGGGTGCCGCCGAAGCCACGTCTCTGGGCGAAGCTCGCCGCCCGTTTTCGCGGAATGGCCGCCGATCTCGCGCCCCTCACTCGATCACCTTCGGCACGCGGAAGTGCTCGGCGTCGGCGTCCGGGGCTTGCTCCAGGGCGTCCTCGCGGCGGATGCGCGTCTCGGCCTCGTCCGGGCGGGTGACGTTCTGGAGGTCGAGGACGTGCGCGAGCGGCGGGACGCCGGTGGTGTCCAGCTCGCCGAGCTTTTCCATGTAGCCGAGGATGCGGCTCATCTCGGCGGCCATCTGCTCCTCCTCGTCCTCGGAGAAGCGCAGCCGCGCCAGGCGGGCGATGTGGCGGACGTCGTCTTGGGTAACGGCCATGCGGGGAGCGCTTGCGGGTCAGGTAAAGTTGGCGAGCCGTACGATGCGGGCGGCGCGCTGTTCCTTCTGCGGGAGACGCCTTTCAGCCGGCACGCCGAAGCTCGGCCTCCATCTGCGCGCGGACCTTTTCGATGAGCGCGGGCACGTCGCGGCGGCGGGCGCCGGCGGTGGGGATGGGCCGGCCGGTGACGAGGCGCACGGTGCCGCCGCGCGCCGTGTACGCGCGCTCGTCCATGAGCCGGTAGCTGTCCAGGACGGTGACGGGGACCATCGGCACGCCGGCCTCGACGGCTACGAGAAAGGCCCCGCGCTTGAACGGCGCGAGCGAGGCGCCGTAGGAGCGCCCGCCCTCCGGAAACACCAGCACCGAGTCGCCCGAGCGGATGCGCCGCCCCGCCGCGCGTAGGCTCTCGATGGAGCGGCGCGGGCTGCTGCGGTCGATGAAGATGCAGGCCGAATGGCGCAGCGCCAGGCTCAGGAAGGGCACCTTCTTCAACTCCTCTTTCGCCAGGAAGACGAACGGGTAGGGCAGCCCGCCGGCAAGCGCCATGATGTCCACCGCGTTCTGATGGTTCGCCACGAAGACGTACGGCTGCCGGGGATCGAGCGGCACGCGCTCGACCACCTCCACGCGCATCCCCATGCCGCCGAGGAGCGTGCGCCCCCAGCGTTTGGCCCAGCGCCCAAAGTGGCGCGCCGTCGGCTCAAACTGATGCCCCGCGCACTGGATGATGCTGAAAGGGATCGTCGCCAAGGAGATCCACGCCCAGCACCAATAGAAGTGCGCCCGCGCCCCCGCCGATGGCTCCGGCCCGCCCTCGCGGGGGGCGGCCTCTTTCGCTAAAACGTCTTGCTCGGCCTCTCTCATGGCGTGCTCGTATGCTGGCCGCATCTGCCTACTCCGGCGCGTCCCGCCCGAAATAGGGTTACGACGCTTCGCGCTTTTCCTTCAACTTGCCACCCCTCGGTTCTCCGGTGTGTCCACGCAGGCGCATCGCGGCCTCTTTGTAAGCGCGGGCGGCTTCTTCCTCATCGTGGAACCGCCCGAGACGATGCCGCACGCCGTCCACCATGATGGCCGCCCGCCAGCGGCTGTGACATTTGCCATTTCCCTTGCTGGAGTTGTCCCAATAAACGCCTGTGTATTCAGAGGACTTACCAGCCTTCGGCTTCTCTTTCTTGTTTGCCATCTGCTTGTCCACCGTTCGGTTTCCCGTCTTGCTCATTGTGAAAGTGGTACAACAAAGTCAGAGGTTCTCGCCGCAAGTCGCAACCAGGGTTTAAGGTAAGCATACCGACGCCACTTACGAAACCGCCTCTTTAATCCGAGGACGCTAGGTAGCAGACGCACAGTGGCAAAGATCGCCCGTCGTCCAGAAAAGGCTCAGGCCATCCGGCGCACGTCGCGCAGGAGGCGGACGAGGCGCGTGGCGGCGCGCAGGCCCTCTTTCGGGCGCGGCTCCGTGGTGACGACGAGGCTGAGCGGCCCGCGGAAGCCCTGCTCCCGCAGCGTGAACACCTGCCCCGGCCAGTCCACCGCGCCCTCGCCGAAGGGCCGTTCCTCCCACGCGCCGCCCTCGCCGAGGCGCCCGTCGCGGCAGCGGACGAGTTCGACGCGGCTGGCGAGGGCGGCGAGGCCGTCGGCAGGACTTCCGCCGGCTTCGAGGGCGGCGGCGGGGTCCCAGGCGGCGCGCGCGGCGGGGTGGTCTACCTCGGCGAGGAGGCGGGCGAGGGCGGCGCCCGTCGGGTGCGCGCTGCCGGGGGCGTTGTGCACGGCCAGGACGCTGCCCGCCGCGCCGGCGGCCTCGGCGGCGCGGCGGAGCGCATCGGCGGCCGCTTCCGAATCTGAAAGGCGCGCCTCTTCTTCCGCCCCCTCGAACGCCCCCACCACCACGCGCACGCAGCCGATGCGCCCGCAAAAGGCGAGCGTCTCTTTCAGCACGGTCAGTTCGTTGAGCCAGCGGACGCGCTCGGCGGCCGGCCCCTCGAACAGCCCCGGCACCACGGACGCGGCCAGCACCTCGCCCTCGCCGAGGCGGCGGCGCAGCTTGGCCTCGTTCACGTGCGGGACCCGGTCGGCCGGGCCGCCCACGGTGCGCAGCTCAACGCCTTCAAGACCCCAGAGCAAGGTGTAGTGCAAGGCGCGGTCGAGGTCGCTCGTGACCGTATCGGCCAGCCAGACGGGGAGCATTCGGGAGAATGGGGAACAGGTAAGGGAGAAGGGAGCGTGGCCGGTCAGCGCTCCTCTTGGGCGGGGGCGCGCAGCGTGTCGCCGAGGGCGGGCAGGAGCGCGCCGCTGGTGATGACCTCGGCGCGGAGCCAGCCGTGCGCCTTAGCGGCGGCAGCGCGCGCGCGTACGGCGGCGCTGTCGGCGGACGGGCGGGCGCTCGGGTCGGGAAGTGGATAGGGCAGTTCCTGCGGCGCCACGGCGTAGAGCGGGATGCCGAGCGGATCGAGCAGCGCCTCCACCTCGGTCTTTTCTTCAGGGCCGAGGCCGACGTAGACGAGCGCGTGGATGTTGGCGAGCGGCCACGTCGGCGCGCGGAGGTAGGCGGCCAAGCCCTGCGGCCCCTCCGTCCACACGGCAAAGAGCACCGAGCGCTCCGGGACGAGGCTGAAGCGCCCAAAGTAGGCGTAGTTGCGCGCCAGTTCCAGAAGCGCCGCCGCCCCGAGGCCCGGCGCGCCGTCCTCCGCCGCCACGTCGGCGCAGACGATGACCAGCTCGCGCTCGCGCACGGGATGCTTGCCCGCGACGTAGCCGGCCACGCCAAAGGCCTGCCCTTCGCTGGCGCCGGGCGGGAGCCGGTAATTGTCTTTGAAGACGGGCTGGAGGCGGTAGTCGTACATCCGCGTGGCGACGTAGCGGGCGGCCTCCCGACGCCTGGCGGTCTCCCCCGCGCGGGTTTTCTGCAAGAAAGAGAGATGCTCGCGGAAAGCGTCGAGGCGCCAGACCGGGGCGGCGGCGGTGGCTTGCATCTCGTCCACGTCGCCTTCCGGGGCGCCGCGCAGCACTCCGCACCCGGACGAGAGGAGCGCGGCCAGAGCCAGCACGCCAAGCGGCAGGCGGCGCGTCTGCAAAAATGGGTCGGAGCGGCGCGGTAACGACAAGAAGCTCAAACGAGGCGCTGCGCTAAAGACGTCGGACAGGCGGAGGCCGGAAAGCGGCCGGTAGGCGTAAGGCGACCGCCGCGCCGGGTTCCGCGTCGAAGAGAAACGGCCGCCTGTCCAGAGGCGGACCAGTTCAAACGCGCCCCGTTAATCGCCGAAGGGTCAGCCGCCGAGGAGCGCGTGGGCGAGGCGCGGCAGGGCGTCGCCGAGGCGGGCGGTGACGCGGACGGCGGCGCGGTCGTCCGCGCGCGTGGGGCCGAGGTTGACGAGGGCGAAGGGCTTCCCCTCCTTCGCCGCGCGCAGGGCGAAGCGGTAGCCGGAGTACACGGCCAAGGAGGAGCCGACGATGAGGAGCACCTCGGCCTCCTCGAAAAGCGCCCAGGCGGCCTCGACGCGCGCCTTCGGCACGCTTTCGCCGAAGAAGACGACGTTGGGCTTGAGCGCCCCGCCGCACCCCAGGCACGCGGGCGCCCTGAACCCGCCGATGGCCGCGTCGGGCAGCGCGGCGTCGCCGTCGGGGCGGGGGGCGGCGTCGCGGCGGGCGGCCCAGTCGGCGTTCTCGGCTGCGATGCGCTTTTGCACAGCCTCGCGCGCGGTGAGCGCTCCGCAGCCGAGGCAGGCGACCTCGGCGAGGGCGCCGTGCAGCTCGACCACGCGGCGGGCGCCGGCGGCCTGGTGCAGCCCGTCCACGTTCTGCGTGATGACGCCTTGGAGGAGGCCACCCCGTTCCATCCGGGCCAGGGCGCGATGGCCGGCGTTGGGCCGCGCCGCAGCCATCCGCCCCCACCCGACGAAGGCACGCGCCCAGTAGCGTCGTTGCGTGGCCGCCGCACCTACGAAGTCGTTGTACTGGATCGGGCTTTTGGCGCGGCGGCGCGTCCCCGGCCCGCGGTAGTCCGGGATGCCCGACTCGGTAGAGATGCCCGCGCCGCTGAGGGCCACCACGCGCCGCCCGCGCAGGAGATCGGCCAGGCGGTCCAAGGCGGGAATGGTTTCAGCAGAGGGGCTTTCGGCAGAGGGGACGCGCGCGGCGGAGGGCATCGAGGCAGCAGTTTCTTTCGCGGAGGGCGCTCGTGTCCTCTTGTATGCGCGGCGCCGGCGGACGCTCCATCGGAAAAGAATCAGAGCGCGTCCTGGACGGCGGCGTTTGGGGGAAGGGCGAAGAGGCTGTCCGGCGCCTCGGGCAGGAAGCGCAGGCCGGTGACGGTGCCCTCGGCGGCAGGCGCGCCGGGGCCGTCCTCCGTCCACGCGAACGAGCGGAAGCCCTCCTGGAAGGTGAGGCCGCCCGCCTCTTGCGCGCCGTCGTAGAGCATGAGACGCTCGGGCGAGGCCCCGCCCTCCGGATAGAAGCCGGGGTAGGAGACGACGTAGCGCACGCCGCCCACGCGCCGCGTCTCCCCTTCGAGGAGAACGTAGTAGTAGTCGTCCGGCGCGTCGCCCGTGCCGGGGTCGAAGGTGACGCGCACGAGGTCGTAGGTTTGGCCCTCGGCCGTCATCTGCCCGGCCGTTTCGAGGTTCACGCCCGGATCGGCCAGGACGAAGGGCATCCCCACGAAGTAGTACGGCGTCAGGCTCCAGAAGCGCGCGTTGATGGGCGCCTCGGCGGCGGCGGGCTTGACCCACGCCTCCCGGCCCGTCCACCCGAACTGCACGGAGGAGTCGGGCAGGGTGGCGTGGCGCGCCCGCGCGGCCCACGGATCGACGATCTGCCGCGTGTCAATCGGCGGCCCCTCGGCGCGCTCGTAGGTGTAACGGAAGCCCAGCGGCCCGCTGCCGTACCAGCGCGCCAAGCCGCCGTGCGCCTCGATAGCGGCTTGGATCATCCGGCCTGCCTCCGAGGTGTCGAGCCGCGCCTGCGCCGCTTCGACACGCGCCTGGACCGCGTTTTCGGAGGGGCGGGCGAGGGCCTGCGTGACCGGCGCACCGTTTGGCTCGGCGGAGGGCGTCTCGGCGGGATCGGCGCAGGCGGCCAGGGCAAGCAGCGTGATGGCGGTGAGAAGACGCATGGCAGAAGCGGAGGATCAACGGGCGCGCTGGCGGTCAACGGAAAAAGGCGCCCCTTCGTTTTGAGAAGGAGGCGCCTTTGCTGCCTGGGTCTATCTGCGGAGTGCCCATAAGAGGAGTCGAACCTCCACGGCCTTACGGCCACACGACCCTGAATCGTGCGCGTCTACCAATTCCGCCATATGGGCGCGGCGTGCTTGACGTGAAACTTAAGGTAGCACGCGCGGAGTTTCTGGTCAACTCCGCCACGGGTGAAAGCTCAGCCAAGACGCGGATGGCGATCCCGCACGCGGCGAACGGTAGCTACTCGCAGAACGCCGCCAGCGCCGAGGCCACCTCGCGCTCGGTCGGGGCGCCGGCGGGCCGGTTCAAAAGCACGCCGCGCACGACGAGGGCCGAGGAGCCGCCGCCGTCGAGGTTGAGGGCGTCGGCGGCGCCGGCGCTTTGCATCAGGCGCGCCAGCTCTTCGAGGCCTACGCCCCGGCTCTGCGACTGCCGGCCGTCTACGACCATGAGGATAAGGGCGCCGTCCGGCGTGACGCCCGCCGCCGTGCGCGGGTGCACCTCGGGGATGGACGTGCCGAAAAAGACCTCCTCGTCGGCGGTGACGTGCACGCGCCCGTCCACGAGAAGCATGGGGCCGGCGCCGATGGCGTCTTCCACGGGCCAGAACCGCGCCTGGACGAGCATATTTTCTGGCTGGCCGGGGCGGTGGTCGGGCAGCGCGGGCCAGGCGTAGAGCGTGTCGGCCTCGCTTTCGGCCCACGCGACGTCAGCACGGCCGCCGGCCGTCAGGCCCAGCGCGGCGCGGGCCGTGCGGTACGTCACGCCGTCACGCTCGACGACGTTCGTTGAGGGCGCCCGCAGCTCGCCGTTAATCACGAGCAGCCCGACGGGCCGTGCCGGCGCCTCGTCCATCGTAAAGTAGCCGCCGTTGACGACCACGCACGCGCCAAGGTCGCGCGCAAAGCTCGACACGGTTTCACGCCCGTCGGTCGTGTCGTCGGAAGCGACCACGCGCGTGGCGACGGAGGCGCTCGCCTTATCGATGCGGACGTACCACGCACGCAGCGGCGGCTCCTCACGCTGGGCAGCGAAAACGCGCACGGCGGTGGGCAGCAAAGCGTTGAGCGAGTCCACGGGCTGCCACCGCACCGCCGGCGTGGCCCGTGCATCCGGCAGAGGATACGGCGTCTTTAGAGGCGTTGCCGGCAGCGCTGCGCATCCGGTCAAGAGCACAGCCAACAGAACACCCCAAAGGGCGCGGCCGAGCGTCCCTGCGGCGGGCCGCCCCGGCTGGCCTCTGCCAAAGCAGATTGAAACCACAGGCGCCCCGCTGGGTAAAGGAAAACTGCGCAGCGAGCGTGTCATGCTTGAACGGTTTTTGAAGATGGCTACAGGTCTTGACCGCGAAGCGGCGTCTGCATTATAATTAAACGTCCGGCTCACAGCTCGAAACAGCCAAGGGGCGTTCTCATTCCTCGGTAGCTCAATGGCAGAGCATGCGGCTGTTAACCGCAGGGTTGTAGGTTCGAATCCTACCCGGGGAGCCGGACAGGACGCCGGCCTCTTTCGAGAGGTCGGCGTCTTCTTTTTTCGCGCGCTGCGCTCCAAAAAGGGCGATTAAAGGGTCCTCGGCTGCGGTTCGAAAACGTCCGTTCTCGAAGAGCAGTTTGCCGGGGAAGATCGAACCCAGGAGCGCGTCGCGCCCCTCCAGGTCGGCTTCCTCCCAGGCCAGGCCCAGGTTGCTGAAAAGCTGCGTTGCGTAGCCGAACGCCTCGATGGCATTGTCTTTGGCCTCTGCCGCCGCGCCCGCGCGGGCCTTTGCCCGTCGCAGCTCGCTGGCATAGGTGGTTTTGAGGCGTTGGTACGAATCGCGCTCCAGCTCGCCCTCCACGTACATCCTGTCGGTCCGGAGAAGCCTCTCCTCCAGCCGACCTACGTTCCGACGGGCTTTTACAGCCTCGGCTTTATGGCGGGCGTGCACGCCGGTGGCCACGTCCTCGGCGATGCGCGCCCAGAGGCGCGCTACGGGCTTCGAGAGCTGGATTTCGCATAGGAAGTCGGGGAATTGGGCGTTGGCTTGGTCGGCGCGAAAGCGCGCCCCGCCGCAGCGGTGGCAGTGGTAGTAGAAGTATTGCCCGCCGTTGCCTGTCGAGCCGGAGCCGGTCATCAGCCCTCGGCAGGATGGACATAGGAGGTGGCCGCGCAGGACGAGCTGCGGGCGGAGGATGCGCCGCCGGCGCGTGCGCGGAGACGTGGCGGAGAAACGCTTCTCCTGGACGCGCCAGAAGAGCGCTTCGCAGACGAGCGCTTCGTGGAGGCCACGTGCGATCTCCTCTGGCTCGTCGCGCCAGGGTTTGATGGCGATCTTGCCGGGGTATACCGGGTTCTTAAGAAGCAAAAGGAACTGGCTCCGGCTGCACCGGAAGCCGCGCTTCACGAGACGCCGGCGGATGGCCTCCGCAGGCAGGTCGGTTGTTGCGGCCAGGTGGAAGGCTTCCCGCACGTGCTCGGCCTGGTCGGGGTCGGGGACGAGACGGCTCTTGCCATCCGGGCCGGGCACGCGCAGGTAGCCCTTCGGCGCCGTGGTGGTCCAGCGGCCCTCGCGGTTGGCGCGGCGCATCCCTCGGATGGTGGCCAGGCTGCGGCGCTGGTTCTCGACCTGCGGGGCGGCCACGTAGATGGCCAGCATCATCAGCTGCTCCGGCACCGAGCGGTCGATGGGCTGGTCAATGGCCTGCGCCGTGACGCCGAGGGCGTCGAGCTGGCGGATCATCTGGAGCGCGTCGGTGGCGTTGCGTGAAAAACGGTCCCATTTGACGAAGAGGATCTGGCCGACGCCTGAGCGATTGGCGCGGACGTAGCGCATGAGCGCCTTCCACGCTGGGCGGTCGAACGTTTTGGCGCTGTGGTCCTCCCGGAAGTGCCTCAAGACCTCGATGCCCTGGCGCGCGCAGTACGCCTCCAGGCGCGCGAGCTGGTCGCGCAGGCTAAAGCCGCGCCCGGCCTGCTCGTCGGTCGAGACGCGGGTGTAGAGCACAGCAGCAGTAGAGCTATTCGTCATCGGTCTGCGGGGCTTCGTCAGGGCTACCAGCGGCGAGGTCGTCCGCTCCCATCTGGGCACGGGCGGCCTCGTAGAAGGCATCCCGCAGGCGGCGCGCCTCCTCGCGGGAGAACGACGCGCCGCCTTCGGGCACCTCCTCGTTCAAAATAGACTGGCAGGTTTCGACCGGCAACATGCGGGGAATGGACCGGAGTAGTACAGAGTAGTGCAGAGTAGTGGTGCAGCCTCACTCGAAGAGGCCATGCTGGTTTTCGGGGTAGATCGTGACCTCGCTCTCGGTCATCTCGCCGAGGTGGGCGCGCGGCTCGCTCATCAGCTCGCCCATCTTGCGGAGGTAGTTCTTGTGGTTGGTGAACTTCATCACGTACTTCTCCGGCGGGTCTTTGCGGTGATCGATGACGCGGATGAGCAGGAGGCGTCGTTTCATGGCTGCACCTTCCCCGCGCTGCTGTTTGCGTCCCGGCAAGCTTCCCACTCTTCTCGATTTTCCCACCGCAGCTTGAGGCGACTGCGGAGGTACTCGAAGCCTTTTTTGCTCACGGCGTACTCGGCTACCTGACTCTCATTTTCATCGTAGACGTCAATCATGGCGTATTCCTCTTCGCTTTCCACGGCGCAGAGGTAGCCGAAGGCGCGACATCGGTTGAGCCAATGGTAGCAGAAGGCGTGGCCGTCCGTCGTCCCCGTCACCGGGGTGTAAGCGATCAGCGCGCCGTCCGCAATGCGGAACGCCTGGAAGTAGACGGCCTCCGCTGGGAGGCCGAGGTCTTCTGAGATTTTCATGGCTGCACCTCCTCGAAGCCGCTGATGAAGGAGTCCGGCGTGACGGGGCGGCCGTCGAGTTCGGCAACGCCGGGGATCGCGCCATCAGGCGCTGCGCCGGCGGGCGCCGCGTCGCCGCCGGCGCCAAAAAGCCCAATCTGACCGCTCGGCGCCGTGCGCTGGCTGTACCTCCGCACGCCGTTTTCGACGAAGCGGCACTCGAACGCTTCGAGCTTCTTGCGCCGGGCGTAGGCTTCGATCCAGTCGCGGGCCATTGCGCTCGTCTGCTCGCAGGCTCTGGCGTAGCCAACGCCGTGGTTCATCCCGCCGCAGACGCAGTCGCAGTCGGGAAGCGTGGCGTTGTGGCACTTCGCGTCGCAGCGGCCGACGCAGCCTTCGGAGTTGTGCACGCTGATCAGAGTAGCCATCACGCTTCCACCTCCGCGCCGAGGCGCAAATCCGCGTTCAGGATGGCGGCCACGCGCTCGGCCACAGCGCTTTCGAGCGGCTCCGGGCCGATCTTCCGTTGCGTGTAGCCGTGCATGTGGCTCCGCCTCCACTTCCGCTCGCAGGGACGGCGCTCGACGACGCACAAGCGCGAAGTGACGAAGGGGCCGTCGGAGCGGGCCATGAAGCCGCCATGCGTCACCGGATGCAAGTCCTGCGCGCGTTCGAGGTACGCCGAGACGACTCTGGCTTCGGGCGTGGAGGCGGCCATGACGTAGAAGCAGAAGGCGCCTGGCTCGCCCTCGGCGCCGCTGCGGAGGTAGAGCACGCGGTCGGTGCGGCCCCAGAAGCGCGGGCTGAGCCACCCGCGCGCCACGGCGAAGAGCACGGCTGCGCCGACGGGACCTCTGGCCGGGATCACGGTCTGGTGGCGGCGCCCCGGCTCGCCCGGCCACACCACGAGGTACTTCCCCTCCTCGTCGAGCGGCAGCCCGAAGGAGCCGCCGGCGTCGAGGCGAGCCGAGCGCCGGAGCGCGCCGCGCAACCGGGCGCTGAGGTGGAGGATCTTGATGGCGTTCTCGTAAAGCGTGGGCACGTCTTCTGGCGACGCCTCCGGCGGGGCTACACCCTGGGATGGTGCAGAACGAAAGCCTCTGGCTTCTGCGGGCAGGCAAGGTTGCGGCTTACGGCTTGTGTGTCGTAGATTTTGCATCTGAACAAGGGGGTTGGTTTAGGTTGATAGCCTGGTCTAACCCTTCTGCGCCCTGCGCCGGTGGCTGCCGGCGTGGGGCTTTCTTTGTCTGCCGAGATCGGCAGTGAGCGTGTTCGCTCGGAGCGCGCGGCAGGAGTCGAACCTGCACCCTCTGGCGTGGAGCGCCAGCGCTCTTCCTATGGAGCTTCGCGCGCGTGGTGTGTGCTGCGTCAGGGCGGAGCGTCGCCCGCGTGAGCCGCCTTCCACTGCTCGACCAGCGCGTCCGCGCGCGCTTTGGCCTTTTCAGTCAGAGAGAACGCCAGTTCCCCGTCCTCATCCAGGCTGATGTTCGCCAGACCCTCGGCCGCCAGGCGCACCAGGAAGCCTGTGACGACGGCCGCGCGGGCACGTGTGAACAACTCCTCGACCTCCTCTTCCGTCGCTCTCCCCCCACGGCCGTGCAGGAAGTTGAGCAAGAGGGCTTCCTCCTCCTCATCTGAGATCAGGCCCTCCACGCACTCGATGAAGAGTTCGCGCGGGACGCCACCCGACTCTTCGGGCAGGTCGTAGCTGTGTTGCTTTTCACTCATGTAGTGGCTTCCTCCTGGTGTTCGGCTTCAATTTCAGCGATGGCTTCGGCGGCGAGCTTCTTTCGCAAGAGCGCCGAGCCGGGGGTGTGGACGACGTAGTAGCGCGGCCAGTCCTCAACAAAGGCGCGCGCGTCCCATTCCCAGAAGCGCCGCATCATCACGTCCACCGGAGCGAGGCTGTTGAAGTACGGCCGCAGATCCACGAATGCGGCCTGCTCTCGCAAGGCCCAGCGCGCCACGGCGTTCATGTGGCGGCTGTGCTGGCGCACGGCCCAGAGATAGCGCAGCGCCGCGTACAGGGCGGCGCAGGCAACGCAAAGCCAGATCAGCGGCTCAAGGCTACTCATTGGCGGCGCCCTCCTCGAATAGCTCCGGGTTCTCTTTCTCGATGGCTTCAAAAGCGGCCTCTACCTGGTCGAGGACGCGCTCGCGGTTGAAGTCGAGGTTGCCCTCGCGCTCGTTAAGCACCAAGAACAGGTTCGGGTGCGCGACCGAGCAGCGCTTTGCCAGTTTTCGGTAGCTCACGGGCAACCCCCGCTCCTTGAGTTCGAGTCGCTTTTGGCTCAGGCGTTGTGCGCGTGTCACGGCGTTTTCCCCTCCGGTTGACGCAGAAGGCGGCGGTCTGTATAGTTCGGCAAGCGGCTTGCGTTACTGTTAACGAGTATAATTCAATATTGGATTGATGTCAAGCCATCGCACCCGAAAACAACTCTTTTATGGATCGAAGCGGCATGTCCGATGCGAGAATGGATGACACTGCCGCTCAAGTAGAGCGTCTGGGGGAAGCGGTGTCTACTCTCTATTCCAGTCAGACGAAGGCGGCAAAAAGCCTCGGATGGAGCCAGCCAACTTTGAATAGGACCCTCGATCCTACCAAGGCAATCAGGAAGAACGTGGCGCTACTCAAAGATGAGTTGTCGGCCCAGAAAGGAGTCCGCCGTGTCTGGATCGAAACCGGCGAGGGCGAGATGCTGATGTCCGGGCAGGGCGACGGCGACAGCGGTGAGTTGCCCAAAGCCCAGACGCGCGAGGAGGCTTTGCAGGATTTGCCCGAAGTGGTTCGGCAGAACGCCGCCCTCCTCACCGTCTACGACCCGGAGGACACCGGCGAAGTGCAAGCGAATCGTACTGCCGTTGTGGGCGACCGGCGCGAGGTTCAGCGCCACACGCGCACAGAGGCCAAGCGCGTGCGACGCCGCTACATGGAGGGGGATGCCATGGGCCAGACGATCACCCCGAACGCGGAGTGCTACTGCGTGCCGGTGGAGCGCTTCGAGGGACCGGGCATCTACTACCTCCTCCTTGACGAGCGCCCGGTGATTGCGCGCTTGCAGCCCGTGGGGGGCGGGGCCTGGCTCGTCAAGTACGACAGCGCGAGCTACGACGATGAACTGCTCGTGCCCGACAAAGACGAAGCGGGCCGGTACGTGAGCCGGCTCACGGGCCAGGCCGTCGAGCTGCGCATCCTGGAGCGGGTGCGCTCTTTCATCGTGGAGGGATAGCCGAAGACGCTCCGCGACCTGCGGAGGGTAAGTCTTACCCCGCTTCGTTACGCTTCTCCGCCTACGCAGCGGCATTGAAGACGCGACAACACGCTGCGAGGCCGTTACAGTAACGCGGCACGACCTTCGCCGAGGGACGGATTACCCTCATCAGTAATCCCAAGCCCCCGACCTCGATGCATCGCCTTAGCACCCTTCCCTCCATCCTCTTCGCTCTTTTCCTCCTTGCCGGCTGCGATGCTTTCGAGGACGACCCCGACCTCACGGGCACGTGGACCGGCACGCTCCGGTACGGCAGCGCGGTGATGGATCTGCGCCTCAGCCTCCACGCCGAGGAGGAAGAAGGCAGCGATGACCAAGGGATCATTGGCAGCGGAAGCCTCACCGGGGAGCGCTCCATAGGCTTGGCCGTCTACGGCGGCTACACCGATCCCGGCGTGACGCTGTTCATGAACTTCAGACAGGGCGGCCATCCGGACGAGCCTGAACTGCATTTCACCGGCGAGATGAAAGGCGATGACGAGATCCGAGGCACCGTTGCCGGTTTCGATGGCGAAGTCACCCTCAAAAGACAGTAAACCCGTGCGCACTTCCCTCCTCTCCCTACTCCTGCTCCTCTTGGCAACGCCCGACGCGCTGGCGCAAAAGAGCGAGCTGAGCCGCGACTACATCGACGAATCGAACATCAGCGCGTACGACCGCGGGATGCGCGCCGGCCAGCTAGAAGCCGAGGACGAGTCCTTGGTTTTCTGGAAGGGCGGCAGCTTCGTAAGCGGCGCGGCGCTGAGCGTCGTCGGCGCGGGGCTGGCCTACGGCGTCGCGCAGAGGAGCCGCGCCGATGAGGTGGACCAGTACCGCTCCGAACTCATCGAGCACGTCGGCCGCGACTACTGGAAAGGCTTCGAGCGCGGCTACCGGGGCCGCATCGGGGCGCGCCGGCGCCGCGCGGCGCTCGTGGGCGGCCTGGCCGGCGCCGTCCTGGGCACGGCGGTCTATTTCATCGCTCGGTAGAGGGCGCCCTTGCCAACCGGCGATGCGAGCGCCTTGCTACGAAAGCGCCTTCTCGACCAGGCGCACGACGCCGCGCGCGCGGCTGGCGAGCCGCTGCGCCTCGCGCGCCTCGACCTCCTGCCGGGGCGCCGTCCACGTGCCGTCGGCCTGCTCTGTGGGGTAGAGGCATTGCGGCCGGAGCACACCGGCCTGCGCGGCGAAGCTCATCAAGCCGCGCCCCAGGCCGTGCGAGCCGGCCACAGCGGCAAACTGCCGCATACGCGCCTGGTGGCTTCTCCCCGGCGCGCGGCCGGCATCGAGGAGGTAGGCCCGGCCGGCGCTCTCAAAAGCGTGGATCGCCATGAAGGCGGCCGTCGGGTAGGCGCCGGCGCCGAGGAGTTCCATCGCGCTGCGCGAGGCCTCCTTGGCGGCTTCGAGGTACGCGGCCTTTTCCGTCATCGGCTCTTGACTCACGCCGCCTCTCCGTTTTCCGGTCCGGCAAGGCTTTGCTCAAGGCTTTTCCTATCGTAGACGAGCACGCCGCGCGCGCCAATGTGGCGGAAGGCCGCGCTTCGCTTCTCGGCCGCGCGCTCCCATACGTCGGGCAGGACCGGCGTAATCATCGGAAAAACCTCCGTCTCGGCCATCATCTCGGCCACCGCGTCGGCCATCGGCTCCAGGGCGTTCCACTTGCGCTCGCTTTGCGGGCCGCGCTTCGTGAAGGTGTAGAGCGTGACCTTCGACGGCTGGAGCGCCCAACTTACCGGCGTGTAGGCGATGACGGCCTCCACGCCTGCGGGCGGGCGCCGCATGAGCGCGCCGCTCACGAGGCCGAAAAAGCGCGCCACCTCGGGGTGCACGTCCTCCGGCAGCTTGCCATCGAGAGCGCTGAAAGCGGCGCGCTCGTGCGGCCGGTGTCGGGCGAGGAGCGGCTGTTCGGCGTGCTTGTTTTCGCGGACGGTGGGCATTGGGTGCGCTCTACTTTTGTGAAGGTTAGCTGTGCAACACGAGCCGTTCGGCTGCGGTTTCGCTCACGCCGGCGCGCTTTTCTCCTCGAGCTGCCTCACGCATCGGCTGATCGTGCGCGTGGACACCTTCGTGCCCGTGCGCCGCTTCACGATCTGCGCGATCTCTTTGTGTGTAAGGTCGCCATCGAGACGGGTCTGCTCTTTTAGCTCGCGCACGACGGGGAGCGCGACGTCCTGCTTCGACGGGCGGCCGAGCTTCGTGCCTTTCGCGCGGGCGCGCTCCAGCCCGGCTTTCGTGCGCTCGCTGATGCGCTGCGCCTCGGTCCGGTTCACCCAGGCCTTGACGCTCACCCACAGCTCGCGCATGGCCGGGTTGAGCGTGGAGAGCGTCGGGTCGGAGTAGTCCACGAACCGGACGCCGGCGGCCTCCAGGCGGTCGAGGTAGCCGAGCGTTACGCGGATGCCCTCGCGCGTGAGCCGCGAGAGGTCCCACACGACGAGGACGTCGAACTTCTGCTGCGCGGCCTCCCGGAGCATCCGGTCGAGCTGGCGGCGCTCGCCGCGGCCGCGCGTCCCGCTCTCGTCCTCGACGTACTCGCGCGCGAGGTCCCACCCGCGCCGCTGGCAATACGTGCGGAGCTGGCGAAGCTGGTTCTCGGTGGTCTGGCGTCCGTCTTTGGTAGAGACGCGGGCGTAAACGGCGGCGCGCATGAGAGGATGTCGTGTCAGGCGTAGGAAGGGGCCGCCATAAATGTCCCTTTTTGTCGCCTCGGATGCAACGGCCACTCAGCCAGCGAGAGGACGTTTCTGACTACGTGAGCAGGCACCCCCTTTCTGGCGGGCGTCAACGGCGCGCGGCCATGAGCGCGAGGCCCAGTGCGCCGGCGCCGATCCAGAGCCAGTAGTTCTGCGTGGCCGGCAGCGCAGGGCGCGCGTCGGGTTCTGGCTCCGGTGCGGGCATGGGCGCCGGGTCCGGCACCGGCTGCGGTTCGGGTTGCGGCCCCGGCCCTGGCCCCGGCGTCGGCACGGGCTGTGGCTCCTCTTCGGGCGCCGGCTCCGGGGCCGGTTCAGGCTCGGGCTGCGGCGCCCCTGCAATCGGCCAGTTGGCAAAGACCCAATCCTCGTACGCGGCGGCCTCCTCTCCCGACAGCGCGAACGTCTCGCCCGTGACGAGGAGCGCGCCGGCCCAGAACCCGCCGCTGAGGTCCCCTTCGACAAACGACCCCTCGACCGGCTCCGTGGGCTGCTGGCCGACGCGGAAGTTGTAGAAAAAGCCCTGCCGGTGGGCGGGGCTGTCCGGCTCATACACGTGCTCCACGGTCGCATTAGAGGCGACGCCGGCGTCGTGCTCGCCGTCGAGGTAGAGGTCCCAGAAGTGCGCGTCGCCGGCGCGGTAAAGCTGAAGCTCGATGCGCAGGAGGTGCAGCCCGCCGCCCGGCTCGCCGAGGTCGTCCACGCGCCGGTTTCCTTTGAGCCACGTGATGTGGCCGTTGGTGACGCCGAGCGTGCCGTCTTCGAGCACTTCGATCTTCGTGCCGTGCGCGTCCTTGTCGTGGCGGGTGTAGCTCAGGAGCGTGCATGTGGTCCCACGCTCGACGCCGAAGACGAGAAAGACGTTGCTGCCCGTTTTCTCCCGCCACGGCGCGCAGGGGGCGTCGAGCGCGGCGCCGGCGGGCACGTAGAAAGCGCCCATCTCCTCGACGTAGAACGGCGCCTCGCCGGCGATGCCGGTCAGTCCCTCGAAGGGCGCGCACGCTTCGGCGCCGGCCAGCTCGTAGACGGGCGGCTCGAAGAACGCGCGCGTCGAGGCCGGCAGCGGCGCTGCAGGCGTCAGCCTGCCCAGAGCGCCGCTCAAAAGGCCACTGCTTCTTCTGCGCTCGCGGTTCGTTTTCGCCATGAGTTAGCTCTGATGGGCCATGAGAGCGAGGACGCCGAGGCCGGCCACCCAGGGCCAAATAGGTTTCGGGCAGTCGCATTCTGGACACGGCTCCGGCTCAGGGCACGCCTCGCACTCCGGGCACGGCTCCTGCGGAGGGCAGGCAGGGCAGTCGCACACGTCGTCCATATGGCCCACCTTAATCCCCGTGCGGCGGAGGAGCGCCCACCCCTGGCAGAACGCCGCCTTGCCCTCGCCGGCGAAAACCCCCGTGGCCGGCACGCCCGCCCAGCGCTCCAAATGGCGGATGGCGGCGGCTGTGGAGGCGTTGTACGTGCCTGAGCGCGCGACGTCGTAGCCGAGCGTCGCCAAGTCGTTTTGGAGCTGGCCGACCCACGAGTTTTCGTCGCCGAGGCGGAACTCCAGGCCGTCGTACCAGCCCTCGCGGCAGGACGCGGTGCCGGCGAGGGCGGCGGGGGCCAGGGCGCTTCCCAGGCGGGAGGCGCCGAGAAGGCCGGAGGTTTTCCTGCTGCGTACGATCACGTTAGCCTCGCGCGGTGATGAACCAGTTCGTGCCGTCCGAAATCAGCGCAAGGCTGCCGTAGTCCGCGCTGATCTGCGCGCTGGCCTGCCCGTCGATGAGGGCGCCGCCGGCGCCCTGGATGGTGATCGCGTTCGTGCCGGCGCCGCCGCTGCCGTCCTTGACGACGTGGACGAGGCGCCGGCCCAACGGCCTCGGCAGCGTGAGCGTGCGCGCAGCGGACGTGTCGGTGACGACGACGTGGTGGTCGCTCGCCTCGATGGAGGCGTCGGCGGCCACGGCGCGCAGGCCGCGCTCCTGCGTGCCCAAAAGGTTCGCGCCCTCCGACGTGACGAGGCGGCCCACGGTGGACTGCTCTGCGCGTGCGTGCTCAGCGCTCAGGGCGCCGGCCCGCACGCTCGGCGCATCCACGCGCGGAATGCCCAGCGTGATGAAGCTGCCGTCGCCTAAGAGGCCGATGATCTTCCCATCGGGCCGCTTCACGAAATCGTGCAGGAAAACGCCGTCTTTGCCGAAATCGGAGAACGGCACCTCGAACGCGATCTCCGGCGTGGTCGGGTCGCGCAGGTCCAGGACGAGCAGCCTGTACGGGTTGTGCGTAAAGACGACGAGGAACGGCGCGTCGTAGAAGGAATCGGCCTGCCGGTGCGCGCCGATGAGGTCTTCAAGGTCGATCCGGTTGATGAGCTGGGGGTCGCGCGGGTCGGCGATGTCCCAGACGTACGTGTGACCTTCATTACTACTGCCGCTCCCTATGAGCCGCCCCCCCGAAGCCACCATGTGACTCACCGAGCTTACGGCGCCCGCGCTCAGCTTCTTGATGGTGGGCATGGCGGTGAGGTCGGAGAGGTCCACCACGTTTAAGTCGTTGCTCGTGTGCTCCCATAGGTAAGCGACCTCGCCGTGCAGGAGGAAGTGCCTGTCCGCGTCGGAGTTGCTGCCCAGAATGACGGGGTTGGACGGGTCAGTGAGGTCGTGCGCGTAGAAGCCGCCGCCGAACTGCGACGAGGTAAAGAGCACGTCGTCGCGGATCGCCGCCGTGACGAGCCGGTCGTAGCGAAATTCGTTCGTGACGTGGTAAAGGCTTTGCGGGTTGGCCGGGTCGCTGATGTCGTAGATCCGCAGCGCCTTGCCCCCGACCACGGCGCACAGGTTCCCCTCGATGCCCACGTCCTCCGGCTCCTCGCAGTAGAGTGTGCTCACCCGCACGGGGCTTGAGAAGTCGCTCACGTCGTAGACGGGCACGCTGTTGCTTGACTTCTTGGGCAGGAAGAGGAAATCGCCGTGCAAGACCGCCTCGAGCGAGGTTGGTAGATTGGCCTCCGTCACGTCGCCAGGTGTGACCTCGTCGAAGCCGCGCACCACCTGGTCGGCGGTCGAGGCGGCGGCGGGCGCAGAAAAGGAGAAAGCGTTGAACATGGTTGTCGTATCTGCTGTGGGTTAGCTGCGCTGCGCGAAGTAGCTGATCGTCTGGTCCGCGTCGGAGCGCACATGCACGTCCGCGAGCGAGCCGACGGGGAGCGAGATCGCGCCGCCGGGCGGAAGCTCGATGGGCTGCGCGTTGGCGTCGCCCAGGTACGCCGTTTCCGCGTTCGCGCTTGGGTTCTGCACGAACACGTTCACGGCCTCGCCGGCGCCGAGCGCGGACGCGGCGGCGGTGACGGGCTTGGTGCCGGCCTCGACGGTGGCCGGGAGCGTGCGCACGCTCAGCCCCGCCTCGATGGTGGCTCTGAGTTCCTTGAGGCGCTGTAAGATGAAGGTCATTGCTCTGTCGTCTGTGTGGTGGTCTGCTGCGGCTTGGGCTGTGCTGCTTTTTCGTCTTTGCTTTCGCGCCCGGCGTAGTAGATGGTGCCGCCGGCCAGCGCGGCGATGAGGAGCCAGAGCGACCACCCGCCCGCCGCGCTCTTCCCCTCGGCGCGCAGGTTGAGATCGCGCAGTTGGAGGTCCGTCAGGTGGCCGGCAGTGGCGATCATGGCGATCTGCACCTCGCGCCCGCGGACGACGTTGTGTCCGCGATCATCGGCGTAGGCGCGGTCGTTGCCGTGATCGGGGTCGGTGGCGACGAGCTTGTTGTCGAGCCAGAAGTTCACCGTGCCGCCCTCCTCGATGTGGAAGCGCGCCGTGTGCCAGCGCTTGTCGAAGAGGTTAGGCGCGCGCACCTCGCTCCTCGGCCCGGAATGGTAGCCGCGAATGGACGTGCCCATCAGCCCGTCTCGGAGGTAGTAGTTGCGGCGCTTGTAGGAGAGCGGCCCCTGCTTGAAGTTGAACGAGTAGTCCGGCCCGGTGGGGCGGAAAGCGAGGATGAGGTTCTGCTCGCCGTTGGGCAGCATGAGGTGCTCGGTGCCGTACTTGTCGCCCTCGGCTCCGTAGTTGTCCTCGAACTCGATGGCCGGGCGCCCCTCGGCCACGACGTAGCGCTGCCACGTGCCCCGGTCGTTCTGGTTGAACTCAAGCTCGACATCCGCCGTCCCCCGGTTCATCCAGGAGCCGACGCGCTGGCCGTCCTCAAACCCCTCGATGAGCGAGGCGTCGAAGAGGCCGCGCAGGTAGTCGCTCACGACGACGCCTTCGGGCCGCACGCCCAAAGCCGACGACGCGCCCGACAAGGGTACGATGCCGGTGTTGCTAAGCAGGCCGGATGCGCGGTGTCTCATTTCTTTTCCTTCTGGTTGGTAGACGTCTTCTTTTTCTTCTTCGCCTTTTTCTGCGTCTGCTTTTTCTCAGGCTTCGGTTTCTCTTCGTCGTCGTCGCCGCCCTGGTTGATGGTGATGCTCACGTTGGCGCCGCCGCCGGAGCCGCCCGCGTTCGATCCGCCGGAGCCGCCTCCCGATGCCGCCGGCAGCGCGGCGGCGGGTTTCTCCTCCTCGCCATCGGAGGCGAAGAGCGCGCCGAAGAGGGAGCTTGCCAAGAGGCCCGTGGCGACGACGCCGAGGCCGGCCAGCGCTGTGAACTGCAAATACTCGCTCTCGGAGTAGCCCGCCGGATACCAGCCCGGCACCCAGCCGGGCGCGTTCGGGTCGCGCGCGCCGGCATTCTGGTACACGTCGCCGCAGTAGACGGGCGAGCCGTTGGCGTTGGCGCACGAATCGGTCCAGAGCGCGCACATGCCCTGCGAGGCCAGGTCGAACGCGCCGTCAATGATCTGCCCGGTCAGGCCGCCCTCCTGGTTGCGGCTGCCGCACGAGTGATTGTCGCTCGTGGATTCGTTGCCGCCGCTTTCAGCGCCGCCGCCGCCGGAGCCGCCGCCCGAACCCGTGTCGCCGGGCACGTCGCCGCCGGCACCCTCGCACGGCGGGCCGGTAGGCGACATGGCAAGCGCTTCGTCCCACGCCGTCGAGATGCAGCACTCGTCGAGGATGCGGTGCCGCCGGTCCTCGTAGTTTGCGCCGCAGAGGTCGCTCAGGCTTTCGAGCATGTTTTGGCAACCCGAATCCGTGGCAAAGCTGCCGAAGGTGTTGCAGCAGCGCGTCTTGGGCACACCATCGCCGAACGGGCCGGGAATGAGACTGCCGTAGCTGCCCTCCTCGTAGCACTCGCCACGTGCGTTGGTGGGCTTGAAGTCGGGGATGTGCCCCACGCTCGCCCTGCTCAGAAGTCCCGATGAACGTCTCATGCTTAGCTCCATTATCTGATTCCGTGCTCTTGCGGTGCGCAGGCCCGCGTGATTACTCGCCGCGCGAGAGGATGGCGGCCACGCCGAAGGCCGTCGCCAGACCGAGGCCGCCGTAGACGAGGTTCTCCACCCGGAAGAACCCGCCGCCCGCAGAAGAATCTTGCTGCTGGCCGCCACCGCCCTCACTGCCGGAGCCGCTACCGCTGCCGGAGCCTGATCCACCGTCGCCGCCAGACCAGCGCCCTTCGAGCGCGGCGCAGAGCGCGGCGGCCGTCTGCGGCCCGAAGACGCCGTCGGAGGTAATGCCGGCGTCGCGCTGGAAAGCGCGCACAGCTCCAGCCGTCTGCGGGCCGTACACGCCGTCGATGGGGCCGACGTCGTAGCCGAGGTCTAGAAGGTCCATCTGGAGGTACTCGACGTTCGTGCCCCGGTCGCCGCTGGAGAGCAGCCCCGTCTCGGCGTTGAAGTAGGGGCGCGGCTCTGTGCACTGCACGGCGAAACCGACGGCGGCCGTCCGGCCTGCCAGGCCGCTCGATCCTTTTCTGTTGAAAGTCTGCATGGCGTTTCAGGTTAAGTGGTGGGTTCAAGGTTTAGAGCGTGGCGCTTCAGAAGCGCGTCGCTTCAGAGCGCAGCGGTGACGCCGAGGTAGAGCTGGTCCCCTACAACAGTCACGCCGCCGGTGAGGTACAGGTTAGCTTTAAGCTGCGCGGAGACGCCGGGCGCAAAATCCACCGGCAGGCCCGTAAGATTGCCCGGTCCGAGCGGCGTGTGGACGACGTACGCGCCCGCGTGCGCCGGGCCGATTCGGATCAAGTCGGCGCCGACCCAGAACGTCTGCGCCATCTCCTGGCGCGGGAGGACGCCGGCGCCGATGGCCGGCTTCGGGTCCCATTCCAAGAGCGGGCGCGGGTGCGGCGTGAAGATCACGCTCGTCGTATCCGCGCACGGCCCCGGCAGGCAGACCACCTCGACCTCGACGCCGGCGCCGGGGCTGCGAAACTCCGGGAAGAAAACGTTCCTGCGGCGAATGAAGAGGATCTGCCCCTCGCTGATGCGGTCGAGCGAGACGGCGCCTACCAGCTCGTCCACGTCGCGCACGGGCACGCGCTCGATGGTGAGCGCGCCGGCTGAGTCGCGGCGCACCACGGGCGCCTCGCCGCGCTCGAAAAGCGGCGCCCCGGCACGCTCCTCGATGGCGCTGCGGGCGGCGTCGGCTACGATCTCCTGCGGCCTCGAATCGCCCCAGGACCACACCCACCAGAGCGCCGCCGCGAGCGCGCACAGCGCGGCCAGCGACGCGGCGGCCTGCGCGCCGGTCGAGAGCGCGCGCAGCCAGCCCAGGAGCCGGTACGGGTTGGTGGTGAGGGAAGGCTTTTTCACAGGTACTCGCAGGGGTCGGATTTCCTAACGTGCGTGACGAAGGTTTTCAGGACCTCGCGCCCGGAGCGGTCGGCGAGGCAGTAGAAGTAGGCGGCGTTGGGCCAGCACCCGCGCAGGACGCGGCCTCCCCGGAGGCGGATGTCGTACATCCGCTTTTCCAGGCGGTCGTCCTCCGGGTCGAAGTGCTCCCAGCGATGCTGGATCGGCAGGGGGGCAGGCGCAGCGCTCATCACTTGGCCTCGTAGGTGACGGGCGTAAAAAAAGCGGGTCTGAAATAGCTGCCGGGCGCGAGGCTGCGGCGCTTCTCGAACACGCCGTCCGGCCCGCCGTCCGGGTTCGAGGTGTTGCCTGAGATGACGGTGACGTAGCCGGGGCCGCCGCCGGTGACGATCCCGACGTGGCGCGATTTGTAGACGGCGAGACTGCCGACAGGCACGTCCTGCCCGCGCTGGCGGTAACGGCTCGCCTTGATGCTCCGGCGCGTGCGGTAGGCGTGCGCGAGGCCGGAGCGCACCGCCGGCGCGTGGGCGCCGCCCTCGTCGAGCGCAGCGGCGCAGAAAACCCCGCACCACTCCTGCCCCGGCGCCAGGCCGAGGCGCCCAAGCCATGCGTCCACTTCCGGCCCCCGGTTGGCGCCGCCGCGTTCGACCACGCCCTCGAAGCGCAGCGCGGCACGCACGTGCGGGGGCGCTTCGGCACGACCATGCAGACCGGCCTCTGCGCCGCCTGAGCGGGCTTTTCCGCGATCACCGCCGGGCGCAGCTAACGAACGCTCGGTCCTGAGCACGACGTCATCCTCAGACGACGGCGCGGGAGAGGGCGCGGGCGAGAACGAAAGCAGCCAGCAGAATGCACCAGCCCAGGAAAGCCAGGCCGATAGCTGGATTACCGCGTTTGAGTTCATGGAGCGTATTGATGCCTTTGAGAAAGGACCAGTCAATGAGGACGAAAAGGGCGAGGCCGAGCGCGTAGAAGCCGAGCGAAAGAGCGTCCTCGACGTACATCTCGGCGCGCGTGAACGTGTACCAGATGGCGAGCGCGGCGCCGGCTCCCAGCGCCGCCGTCACGCCCACGGAGTAGCGGTTGGCGATGGACGCCGGCGGCTCTTTGGCCGGCTTCGCCGCCTTGCCGGAGGCAGCGCCGGCGGCATCGTCAGAACGGGCAGCGCGCGCGGCGGCGGCCCGCCGGCGCTGCCTGTCCCCGATGGCCGTGCGCACGGCGGCCACGACCAGGAGCAGCACCACGGCGCCGCATACGGCGACCACGGCCCAGAGGAAAACCCAGGCGTAGCGGTAGAGCCAGTTCCACACGGCGAGCGTGGCGTGGCCGAGGCCGTAGTAGAGGCCCGCAAAGAACCAGGGGAACTGGCTGACGACGACGGCCAGCGCGAGTACGGCAATGGCGTACTCCTTCCAGCGGCGCTTCAGGTGCGCCTCAAAGCCGCGCGGCTCAGACGTAGGGCGTGCGTTCATTGGGAACTACTTTCTTGTTCGATTTTGGAGAGGCGTCTCATGGTGCCCCCGAGTTGTTGGAGCGTTCCGTCTGGCTGCGCAGATCGCTGAGTTCGCTGCGCAACTGCCGCACCTCGCTTCGGAGATCAGCCATCTCTTTTTCGAGCTGGCGCCGCTCGTCGAACCACTCGTAGCGCTCGGCGGCGTGGTCATTTTCGAGCGTTTTCTTCTGCGCGCGCAGCTGCTGGTTCTCCTCCTTGAGCGTCTGGTTCTCTTGCCGCAGGCCGTCGATGCGCGCCTGCTTCGTGGACGAGAGGTTCTTGTACTCCTGCGTGATCGACTCAAACTCACCCGTGGCCGCCGAGCGCACCTGCGGCTGCGACTCCACTTGCGCGACCTGGAGCGTGAAAAAGCTTGAGACGAGCATCAAGAGGAGTGCTGCCACGAGGTGCCAGGGCGATATCTTTTCGTGCAGAGCGTCGAGCACTTGCTTTTCGTCCATCACGGGGGTTGATGTGTCGGTTTCGTCGTTCATGCGCGGCGTGCTGCGGGCGGCTTACCACCCCTGCGTTTGAAAAAAGCCGGCGCGGTCGAGGACGTCTTTCGAGTAGTCGCCGCTGGTGGTCTCGGTGTCCACGCAGGCGCCGGCCTTGAGGGCAGCGATCACATCCTCAGGGCCGCCGTCGTAGGCGGCCAGGCCGGCGCGCAGGCGGGCGCGCTCCGACGGCAGCTGGGGCATCCGGTCGATGTAGCTCTTGAGGAGCGCGGCGCCGTACTCGATGTTCTTAGCCGGATCGCGCCAATCGCCCGACCGGGTGAAGCCCTGGTGGCAGCGGTCGTCGATCTGCATCAGGCCGCGCCCGTGCCCGTTGTCGCCCGTCCCGGCCGGCCCCTGCGGCGTGAGGAAAAGCCCCCAGCCGCTCTCGCGCGAGCCGATCCCGGCCAGGACGCACGGCGCGAGGCCGTGCCGCGCGGCCGAGCGCTCGATGTGCGCCCGGTACGCTTCGGCGCGGCTGACGTGCGCGCCCAGGACGGCCCTGGAGTAGGTCGTGGCGTACCAGCCCAAAGCGCTTTCGGGCGCGACGTCCTCGTTGGGCGCCTGGAAGAGCGCGCGCCACGTCCGGTAGCCGACTACGCCGTCGGCTTCGAGGCCGGCCGCGCGCTGGAAGTGCCGCACAGCCGAGGCTGTGACGTCGCCGTAGAGGCCATCTTCGGCCACGGGGTAGCTCAGGCGACGCAGCTCCTGCTGCAAGCGCTTCACGTAGGAGCGCACGGGCGCGTAGCGGAAGCCGGCGCGGCGCTCAAGCTGGGGGAGCGCGGCGGCAAGCATTTCGGGGTCGAGCACGTTACTCATAACAAACTGCGTCGTCTTTACTCAGAGCTGCTTAGTCGCGGAGGGCTTTGGCAATGAGGCTCAGCCCGTAGAGGCCGAAGCCGCCGATGGCCACGGCCTTGAGCAGACTCGAAGAAAAGCCGGCTTGGACAACGCCCGCGCCGGAGCCGCCCTCGGCGGGCAGCTCGTAGGCTATCCTCTCGGCCAAGACGGCGCACGCCGCGCGCGCCGTGGGCGCGTCCCAGACGCCGTGGTCAGGCAGCCCTTGCACGTCCTGAAACCAGCGCACGGCTACTTCTGTGGCGGTGTCGTAGCGGCCCGTGATGTCGCCTTCGTAATAGCCCTCATCGTCGAGAAACACTTCAAGCGCCCGCACGCGCGTGCCCTCCTCGCCCGACGCGATGACGCCCTGCGAGAAGTCGAAGAAGGCGGCGCCGAGTGGCCCGCGCCCGTCGCCGCAGCCGGAGAAGTCAGCGTCGTAGACGGAATCGCCGTCGTCGCTCTCGGGCGGCAAGGGGTCGGGGTAGTCAATAGGATCAGTGCCGGTGTCGAGGCGCGTGGTGCCCAGGCCCGCGAGCTGGTCGCGGAAGTAGGTCGGGCAGCTTTTGAGCGAGGCGAGGCCGGAGCGGCTGTGCGCGTCTTTCTGGAGGCGCTGCGCGCTGAGCGTCGTGCACGGCGCCGAGGAGCCGCACGAGCCGCCGCAGCCGCAGCTTGAAGAGGAGCAGGCCATAGTCTTGCAGGAGAAAGGGTTTCGTGGGAGAGCTTCAGGCCAGGCGAGCGCTGCTACTTCTTGTTCTTGATCATCGAGAACATGAGGCCGCCGCCGGCAGCGAGGATAAGGTAGGGCGCGAGCGAGGAGAGCGAGAAGCCCGCCTGGTTGGTCTGCCCGCCGCCCTGTGGAGGCTGGTAGCCGCCGCCTGTACCAGAGCCGCCGCTGCCCACCATCGGGACGCCGCCGTCGCACTTGGAAGGGTAAGCAAAGCAGAAGGCCGTCGGGCCGAGGACGCGGAGCAGCTCGGGCCAGTCCGTCTCGCCGATGGCAGAGCCGTGGAGGGAGCGGTCGAGGCCGGCCAGGCCCGAGGCCGCCGGCGCGTTGCGATGGTTGGGGTTATGCATCGTTTTTAGCGTTTGGTGGTTTCGTTCGTGAGCGTGTGAGCGGCGTAGGCAAGGCCGAGGCCGCCGGCCGTCGCCAGCAAGAGCTTGCCGGAAGACAGCCCGCCGAGGCGGGCGAAGACAGCACCGCCGGCGCTTCCTTTGAGTCGCCGGCGCACCGGCGCGGTGGCCTCGGCCTTCGTGACGGTGCCGTCGCCGCTTTGGTCGAGGCCGCTGTTCTGGTCGTAGGCGACTTCGGGGATGCGGAAGAGGACCCAGTCGTCGGGCTTCCCAATCGCCGGCGGGTAGAGGACGGCCATGTAGGCGTCTTCGAGCGAGCCGAGCGGCCCATGCTGCCGGATGCGCATTCGGAAGTAGTCCTCCACGTAGGCGAGCTGCTCGACGGCGCTCATGGCCGCGAGCCGTGCCGTCGTCGTGCCGAGGTCCGACGCGGCGGCCGGCCCGAACTGGATCAGCCCGACGAAGCCCGAATACGGATTCCGCACCGACGGGCTGAAGCGCCCGCCCGTCTCGAAGTCCATGATCGCCAGGAGCCAGCGCGTCTCGATGCCGAGGCGGGCACTTGCGGCTTCGGCTTCGGAGAGGAAGCGGCCATCGAGCGCGGGGTAGTATGTGGCAAGAGTTGCCATGAGGACTTATCGGTTTCGCTATCGCTTGAGCGCGAGTTCGGTGTAGGCGAGCGCGCCGGCGGTGGCCGCCGGGAAGGTGCCTGCCGGGTAGTCCGCCACGTCGGTCTCTTCGGTGACCCAGGCGTAGCCGATCCGCCCTTTGACGAGTTGCTCGCGCACGACGCCGTCGGTGGAGTACCACGCGCCGGGGCCGATAGGCACGGTGTAGCTCTCCGGCGTGGCCTCGCCCTCGCCAAAGCGGACGAGGAGCGTCCCGTCCGTGGCGTTGTGGAGGTAGAAGCCCGTGCGCATGGGGTTCGGCCCGGCCAGCTCACCGGCGGGCGCCTGCGCTAAGGCCACGTGCGAGGGCGCGCTCGCGCGCACTTCGCGGCCGGCCACGTCTTCGTCGGGCGTGATCGCGTTCTCGATCTGCCGGAGCTGGCAGAGGACCAAGTCGGCGATCTCGGCGGCAAGTTCGAGCGTTGAAGGTGTGCTTGGGGGCATCGGCTTTGGGTAGCGTGTCGCTTCAGCGTGGGACTAATCGAAGTCTCGCTCAGTCGAGGCGGTAGGCTTCGACGAGGACGGAGACCTGCACGGGATCGGCCGAGGCGTTCGAGACGAGCACGGTCATCGGTGTGGCCGTCTCCAGGCGGAAGGGGCGCGCGGCCTCGTGCCAGAGGTATTCGTCGGTGATCTGGCTGGCATAGACGCGCTCTTTCACCGTGTCCTGGTAGACCTTCAGCTCGACGCGCACGCTCTCCGGACGGCTCGCTGCGACGAAGAAGCGCCGGAACTCGACGGGGAACGAGCGGCTCATTTGGAGCCGAACGCCTTCGGCGCCGGCGGGCAGCTCGGCGTAGGCCGTGAGGAGTTCCGGCTGCGGCGCGCGCCCGTTGAAAGCACGCCCGTAGGAGCTTGCCAAACAGGCGACCTGCGCCTCGATGGTTTCCTGGTCGGCGTAGCCGGCAAGCTGGACGTTGGCCGTCGCCTCCTCGCCCGAGCGGTTCTTGAGGTCGAGCGTGAGCTTGTCCGAGGTCGGGATGAAGAGGAGGCCCTTGAGGCGGCGGAAGCGCGTCAGGTCGCGCAGCGCCGAGAGGTGGACGTCGTTGAAGAGGACGCTGCGGCCCTGGTTCGTGCGCGCCGTGGCGGTGATGAGATCGAGGTCGCCGCCGCAGAGGATGCGGTCGAAGGCGAAGGCTGAGCCGCTCTGTCCGCGGTATTCGAGCGTGGCCGTCTCGCCGGCGGCGATGGTGGCCTCACCCGCCGGCGAGTAGTCGTACTGCGGCTCGGTGGGCACGGCGCCTGCGTCAGCGCCTGCGCCGAGCGCTCCGCGCAGGCCGGAGCGGGACGCTCCACCGCGTTGGGACGAAAAACGGTTGGAAAGCATGGGTTTCTGTGATTTTGGAGTGGCAGGTAAAGGGGCACCTACGGGCGGGACCCTTGAGGCAAAGCCTTCGGCTGATGGGAGGGTTGCTCGGGAGCACAAGGCCACAAGCAGCCCTCCCATCAGCCGGCCGCCGCTGCCTCTGCCGACGTGGCCTTCCTATGGGAAAAAGGCTCTTTTGGCAGAAGCTGCGCAAGGCCGGCTTACCGAAGCGCTCGCAGAACCTCCTGCGGCTTCGGTTGCAGCGGGCGAGACTCAACCACCCGCCCGCTGCGTACTCGGCGCCTGTAGGCGCTTACTCACCCATCGCCTTCGGGATGGCGCGGATGAGCTTCACCGAGAGGCGGAGCGTGTCGGCGGGGATGCCGCCGGCGTCCTCGAAGCGGATCTGCACCTTGAAGGTCTGCTGCGCGGCGATGACGAAGCTGTTGGTGAGCTTCTGAACGCCCCCGGCAGGCAGGCCCACGACGTACTCGTCGGTGGCGCCGTCGGCGAGCGTGTTGTGCTCGATGGTCACCTCGTCGAGGTTCATCAGCTCCTCGAGCTGCGCCTCGGCGAGCTGCTTGTTGTTCGACTCAGCCAGGACGAGCACCTGCGCGTTCGAGAGGCTGTTGACGAAGCCCGTCGCCTCGGCCGCGCTCGAGAACGTGACGTAGCGGCGCGTGGACTTGATGAGGCCGCCCGTGATGAGGTGGTCGTGGTTGCCGGGGAGCGGGATCGACTCGTAGTTCGACTCCACGCCCGAAGCCTGCGGCTGCGGCGGGAAGAACGTGACGATGCCGGCGCCGGCGGGCACGTCGCGCGTGTCCCAGATCGGGTCGAACTTCATGCTGTCGTCAATGACGACGGCGTTTTCGATGGCGAGGCCCTTACGGATGGTGTTATGCTGTTGGCACATGGTAGTGTAGCGTTGTCAGGTTGGAAGATGCGCGGGTCCCCACCACGCGCGACGCAGATATTTCTGCGGAGCGTTTCCGCTAAGAGCGGTCTCGCTCAGGCCTTCTCCTGGCTCGCTACGAATACTGCATTGGCGTTTACACACGCTGGAAGCCGGCGCTGCGGCGGCTGCGGCGGGAGGCCGAGCCATCGGAGCTGTAAGCTCCGGGCGCCATGATGCCGCTGCGGCCGCTCTGCCCGTTCGTGTTGAACGTGCGCTGCTTCTGAGCGGCCGGGAGCTGGCGGCGCCGGGCGCGCTGGCGGGCGATTTCGCGGCTGCGTCCAGAGACGTCGGAGCCGGAGTCATCTGAGCCGGTCATGTTCGAGGCCTTGTCCCAGGCGATCTGGCCCAGGCCCACGCCGGCGCGGACGAACATGCCCAGGCCTGCGGTTTTGACCATCTTGTTGGTCGAGAGGCGCTGGACGGCCAGGCCGGCGGCGGCGGGCGCGGCCACCTGCGCGCCGAGGCGCTTCATGATGGATTCGGAGCCGAGCTGCTCTTCGGCGAGGTCGGCGAGCTGGCCGGCAGCCAGGTAGCCGCCCGCAGCGATGCCGGCGGTCTTGCCCTGGTCGAGGGCCTGTTGAACGAGAGACTTCTTCTTAGCCATTGGCTTGTGGGGTTGGTTGTTTGCGGTGTCTACGGTGCTGGAGCGTCGCGCTCCGGGTCCCGACCGCGCGCGACGCCCGGCCGAAGATGAAGGGGGTGCAGGATTTTTGGCGTACAGTTCGATCATGGTGTTTTAGGCGTAGGAGTAGGCCGGAGCGCTGGGGAGCGCATCGCTCTGGAGCGCACTCGTGAGAAGCGCTGAGGGCGCCGGCAGCGCGCGCGGGGCCTCGGCCAGGGGTTCACCCTCGCCTTCGGCTTGCGCGCCCTGTGAGCCTCCCAGGAGCGCCTCCACGAGCCGCTTCACGGGTTCCTGGATGCCCCGGCTCGCGCCGGCGATCACCAGCCCTAAGCCAAGGTTCTTCACGGCCTCCGAGCGCGCCGCGCCGACGAGCGCCAGGCCCAGAAGCGCCGGCGCGATGGCTTCGAGGAGAAGCACGACGCGCCAGTCCTCCCGGCCCGCCGCCTCACTCACACTCTCGATGAGCTGCTCGGCGAACGCCTGCGCGGCGATGAGCCACAGCGTCGATGAGGCCGTGTCGAGTCCCTTTTCGATGGCAGTTTCTCGGCTCATATCAGTTCAAGATCCCCCGTCGGCTGATGCGCAGGTTGGAAACGAGGAGCGCCTTGCCAATCGTCATGGCCGGGCGCAGGCCCTCGTCGAACTCGTGGCGGTAGTAGTGCATCCGGCCCTCGGCGTCGCCGGGGCGCGTGATCTTGTCGGACTCGTAGAGCATCCACTCGGCGTGGCCGGCCGGGAGCATTTCGTCCTCGGGGATGGTGATGCGGTAGTCCGTGCCGTTCGGCTCGAACCCGTTCCACAGTTCGTAAAAGGCTTCGGCCGCGTCGTCGTCCACCGCGCCCGTGACCTCCTCGACGTACTCCGCCGGCACGATGAGGAGCTGCTGCCCCATCGCGTCGGTGAACATGAAGTCGTCCCCGCGCGAGTAGTAGCGGCCTGCCGTCGTCTCCACTTCGAGCGCGCGGCCGAGGTAGACATAGGGTCCGAGCGAGAAGAGGTCCGGGCCGAGAAAAGCCTCCGGGTTCTCGCGGGCGAAATCGCCGGCCCGGTCCAGGCGCGCGGCGATGGCACGGCGCGCGGGCGTCGAGGTGGCCGCCCAGAAAGCCGGCGCATCGGTGGGCGTGTAGAAGAGGAAGCCCGCTTTTTTGAGCACGTCCAAGACGTCGGCGCCGGGGTCTTCCGGGAAGCGGATCTCGATGCCGCCGCGGCCTGAGTTCTCGGTGACGATGGCGCAGGCTTCGAGGGCGGGGTTTTCGCGCAGGACGTCGAAGAGACTCGACTCGGTGGCCGCGAGCGTGCGGCGGGCGCGGCCAGCCTCGTCTTCGAGGCGGAGCACTTCGCGCTGCGCCCAGGTCACCGTGTCGTTCTCTTCTTCGAGGAGGATGCGGAGCTGGTCAGGGCCGATCTCGTCGTACTCCTGGAGCGCCCACTCGCGCTTTTCTTCGAGGTCGCGCTGCGCCTGGCGCAGCTCGGCGCGCGCCTCCTGCAAGGCGCGGTCGATCTCGATCTCTTGCCGGCTTTTTTCCGGCACGTCGCCAAAGTTGAGCGGCTTCGAGGCGTCGAACTCGCCCATGAAGCTGCGGCGGCCGATGATGCGCTCGACGTACTCGCGGAATTCGATAAAACTCGTGAGCTTGCGGCCCTGCGTCTTGTAGTTTTCCAGGAGCCAGGCGTAAATCTCGTTTTCGTGGCTGCCGGTAAGCTCTTCGCGGTAGCGCCTTAGCTTGCCGATCCAGACGGCCATCGTCTCGGCGTCGCGGGCCTCGCCCGTGGAGTTGCCCGTGAGCTGGCGCAGCGTGGAGAGCGCTTTGCCGCGCGGGCTGAGGTACGAGAGCGCGATCACGGTGGTGTGGTCGCGGCCGTAGAGGCGCTCGGCCTGCTCTTTGATGTCGCTTAAGTTGAGGTCGGTGTCTTCGCGGAGCTGGCGGACGTAGGCGGCGCGCTCGGCGTTGGTGAGCGCGGTGCCGCTGTCGTTCTCGGTGTGGGCGTGCGCGACGGCCTCGGCCTCGGTGCCGGGGTAGGCGCGCACGGGGATCGGGTGGCTCTTCGGCAGCTCGCCCTTCTTGATGAGGCGGCGCAGGGCCTCGCGCCGGCTGTGACCGGCCAGGACGTACCATTTCTTATCCGACGGGTCCTGCCAGACGTGCAGCTCGTCGAGCTTGCGCGCGTCGAAGCCCTCGACGATGTTGCGGATCGTCTCCTCGGCAAAGGCCCCCTCGCGCGGCTGGAAGCGCGCGGCGTCCACGTGGATCTCATCGAGCCGGAGCGTGAAGGCGCGCTCCGAAGGCTTTGTCTTCTGCGTGCGCTTCGCCGTCGAAGGCTTCGCTTTCGCAGGCTTCGCCTTCTTCGGTCGCTGCGGTGCCGGGCCGTCTTCGAGCGCTTCGAGCATGGACGCGGCGGCTGAGGCCAGCACGGCGGCCTCCCCAAGAAAGAACTCTTTACCGGCGGCAGGCATGGCGAACACGTCCGGCGCGCGCCCGTCCCCGTCCTCGTAGAGGCTGAGGAAGTCGCCGGCGTAGTCGAGCAGGAGGCGCACGCCGGGGGCCGCCCTTTCGGCGTAGTCGAGGCAGTCGGCCGAGCGGCCCTTCTCTTCAAGCTCGACGCTCCGCATCTCTTCGCTAGCGCGCACCAGGCTCAGCGCATGGCGTCCCATGCGCTGCGCCAGGAGATCGGCCGTCACGTCCAGGCCATGCGCCTTCTCACCGTTGATGTAGGCAGCGTGGAGGCTGCGCACGTCGCGGGCCACACTCACGACCTCATCGAGCGGCCGACGCAGCGCCTGCGGGCACGGCGTTGCTCCAGAAGTCAACTTCGGCGCCGAGGTTGACTTGAAAGTCAACTCGACGCCTACGAGGCGGCCTAGCTCTTCCAGCTCGCCGGCGACGGCGCGGCGCACGCCCTCGTGCCCGTCGAACTTGCCCGCCGCGGCGGCCTTCTCGAAGAGCGCGGCCACGCGGCTGAGCCGCTTGCGGCGCGCGCTCAGCTCGGCCGTCGTCATCGGGTTGGCCCGGACGGCTTCACAGGGGGAATATGTGGAGGCGGCTACGCTCACGAGTTGGCGATTTTCTCAAGCTGCTTTTCGATCCGGCTCAGGCCCGCGTCGAAGCGTTTGGCTTCAGGGGAAGCCTTTGGCTTCGAGCGCTTCGACGGTTTACTCTTCGGGCTGCTGCTCTTTTTCGTGGTTCTTTTCTTCCGCCGCTTCTTCGCCGAAGCGGACCGCTTCGAGGACCTGCGCTTCTTCTTCGACCGGCTCTTTTTCTCGTCGAGCGAGGCGAAGATGGCTTTGCACTGCGCCGACTGCGGCGAGGTGGAGCAGTCCGGGTTCGTGCGCACGATCTCGGCGCCGGTCATCGGCGTTTCGATCTCGGCGAGCGGCTTGTAGCGGTTTTTGATCGTGCGGGCGCGGTGGATGCCGTCGCCGTCCTGGTAGCACTCGACCTCGACGTAGATGTCGTGGCCGAGGCGGGAATTGCCCTTGTAGCCGTCGCCCGATTTGAGGGCGTGCGCGATGAGGGCGATGCCGATCCCCTCGCGCCGGCACCACTGGAGGAAGTCCTTCGCGTCGGCGGTTGAGGGGTCCACCACCGTCACCGAATCGACGATGAGGAAGACGATGTCGTGGCGGAGGATGGCTTCGCGCAGATCGCGGATCGTGCGGAAGTCGGAGATGAGGAGGTCCTCGTCCAGAGCGCCCAGACGGCCGGCGCGCATGGCGCTCGTCATGTGCGGCCCCTCCTCGGAGGAGACGTAGAGCACGCGCCCGCCCTTGAGCTTCGCAAACGGGAGGAGCGCGCGGGCCAGCCCCATCGCAAAGGTGCTCTTGCCGGAGCCGGCGCGGCCCCAGACGAGCATCGAGAACGTCCACTCGATAAAGCCCAAGAGGCTCAGGAACGGCTCATCGAGCGCCAGCCCCTCGAACTCCTGCTGCGAGAGCGCATGTGTGTCTACGATGTTCATGCGGTTGGAAATATTACTTTTTGCGAGGGCCGAAGAAGTAGACGAGGCCGGCGCCGGCGACGAGGCCGGCGGCAAAGCTGAGTGCGCCCGTGCGGTAGAGGTTGCCCGTCTCTGTGGCGAGGCCGGCCTGGAGCGCGGCGGCGGTGTCCACGTGCGCGAAGTAGCCGTCGATGACGGCCTGGTGATCGGCGTAGTAATCCCAGAGCGCCGCCGGATCGGTGGCGTAGCCGGTGAGCGCGAAGGTGGCCGCGCGGCCTTTGTAGCGGTCGAGATCGGGGAGCACGCCGCCGACGCCGCCGGCGAGACCGCTCTGCCGTTTGATGAGGGCCGTATTCGTCATTTGCCTGCCCCTCCGTAGCTTTCGAGGTAGTCTTCGACGTAGGGGCGCAGGACGAAGGCGCCGGCGATGGGCAGCCCGAAGAGGAGCGCCAGGCGCAGCGTGCGGTGCAGGCTCTCGGCGCCTTCGCGGGCGTCGTCAAGCCAGCCGCCGCGCTCTTCGACCTCCTGCCGCGTCAGGAAAAGCGCCTCGCTCGCGCCGAGCACCTGGTCGCCGAAGTAGTCGTCGTCGGTGATTTCGAGGACGAGGGCGGTGCCCGTGGGCTGGAAGCCGGCCGGGAAGTTGAGCCGGCCCTGCCCTTCGCACGTCTCGAAGCCGCTCCACTTCGAGAGGTCCACGCGCGTCTGGGCGATGACGTCGCCCGTCTCGGCGCTCTTGGCTGCGAGGTGGACGTCGCACGTGCCCATGAATTCGTAGGCGCGCTCGACGTAGACGTCGATGTAGAAGAGTTCGCCCGAAGGCACCTCGCCGTTGTGACTGCGACGCGTGATCTGGAGCCAGGCGTAGGGGCCGGAGATCGGCCCGCTCGTGATGTCACCCACCGCAGAAGTTTCTGCGGCAGCGGCGGCAATAGAGGAAGCCCCTCGCAGCGTGGCGAGCATCACCGGGACGCCGGCCACCCGGCTCAGAATGTTTTCGATCTCGTCCTCGCCGGCCAGCTCATCGAGCGTGGCCACGATCTCGCGCGTGACGAGCGCGTCGGGCACGGCGTCGCCGGCGTGGGTCGCCAGCGTGGTGTCGAACGGCGTCCACTGGCCGCGCTCGTTTTTGTAGTCGAAATAGATGTGCGTGATGGCCTCGGGCTGGGACGGGTCCGCGCCGACGTAGACGAAGCGCGTCTCGATGCCGAGGCTGCCCAAAAGGCTCATGCCCAGGACCGTGTGCGCGTCGCAGTCGCCGGCGCCGGCGGAGAGCGTGTACCTCGCCGACTCGAGGCGCTCCACGCCGTCGGGGTCGTGCACGTAGGCGACGTTCTGGCTAACGTAGTCGTAGACGGCGGCGGCCATCTCGTAGAAGCGGGTGCGGTCCGGTAGGCCGGTGGTCGGGTGCGGCGTGACGCCCTGCGTGATTTGGAGCGCCAGGCGGCGCACCTGGGCGTCGGCGATGCCTTCACGGACGAGCTGCGCGATGCGGCGCATGACCTCGGCCAGGCCGCCGAGCGGGTAGCGCTCCAAAGCGCTGCGCTCCGCAGAGATTGAAGCATTTGCTTCATCTGCGGAGGAAAAATCGTAGCCGGCCGCTGGCGTCCCGCCCATGCCAAAGGCTTCGCTGTCAGGTGAAGCCTGGGCGTAGGTGGGAAACCGGCGCGGCCGGCCGCGCCAGGTCGCAGGAATTCCTGCGGAGGCCTCGCGCGTGGTGGGGTTCGGTGCGGATGTGTCGAACGAGCGGTTCAAAGTGATTCGCTGCTCTTGAAATCAGAGGGGCGCTGCGGTGGAGGCTTTGCCTCTATCAGGTTTCTGCCTTGAGCGCGTCGAGGACGCCAGTGAGGTAGGCGAACACGTCGTCCTCGAAGGCGACGTTGAACTGATCGGACAGCAGGTTCAGGGCGCCCTCGGAGGGCATGTGCTTGAGGCCGGCCAGGGCTATGCGCGGGAGCTGCGGCAGGAAGGGGGCCAGAAGGTAGGCCACGCGCTGAGGGTCGGCGGCCCGTTCGATGGCCGTGCGCGCCAGGCGCTTCGTCAGCGTGGTGAAGAGTTCGGGACCGGGCTGGAGGCCTTCCTGGATGCACCGCTGCTGAAAAGCGAGCACGTCCTGCGCGAAGGCCTGATGCCCCTCCGGCGTCAGCTCTTTGGCGAGCTGCGCGGCGGCGCGCTCCGCGACGCCGTCGAGGAAGCGCTCGCGCACATCCGCAGAAAGCGATGCCCCTGGCTCTGCGCTGCCGTTTTGCTCAGTGGCTGCCGGCGCGGTGGGAGCTACGGTCGGCGCGGCGGCGGCGTGGCCGTCGCCCATGGACGAAGCTTGCGAATTGGCTTGCATCTGCTGCATCTGTGCGAGTTGCTTCTGGAGGTTCTTTGAGTTGCCGGAGCCGGCCTGAGCGAGAATCTGCGGCAGCATGTTGAGGATGCTCTCGCCGTTTTTGTCCACGATGCGCTTGAGGACGTCCCAGCCGGTCTCGCCCGTGCGCGGCTGCATCTCCTGCATCAGCTCCAGGCGAAGGATCTTCATCTCCTGCTCGTGGGCTTTTTCGCGCAGGCGCTTGGCCTCGTCCTCCGCCTGCTTAATCGCGCGGCGGCTTTCGCGGTCGAGGTCCTCGCGCTGGCGGCTCATGGCCTGCTGCTTGTCCGCGTCATGGCGGGCCAGGCGGCTCTGGGCCTGGAGGAGCTGGCGGCCGAGGTCCTGGTTCTCCTCGCGCAGGCGCTCGTTGATGCGCTGCATGTAGCGCTCGTCGTCGCGGCGCAGCTCGTGCTCCAGGACGCGCTCGGCGCGGCGGCGCTCGATGGCGGGGTCATCGTTGGCCGCAGCAGCGGCGGGGGCGGCGCCTGTCCTGGAGCGGGCGCCGGCGATGGCGAATTCGATCTCGCGGCGCTGGCCCGAGGCATCGGCCTCGGCGGTAATGAGGCGGTAGCGGCCCGGCTCGACGTCGGGCCGGCGCTTCAGCTCGGCCAGGCGCAGGGGCGCACTCTGCGGCACGTGGTCGAGGAAAGCCCATTCGCCACCGCCGAGCTGGTCGGCCTCGTAGCGCTGCACCACGCCGGCGAAGGGGAAGCCGTTGAAGAGATCTTCCTTCGTGGCGGCCATCTCCGACGAAGCGTCGCGCTTCGTAGCGGTGCGTTGCGGCGCCGATGGCTTCGAGAGCTTAGGCTCGGCCGTGCCGGCGCCGTCGCCCCAGGCAGAGCCTTCGCTTTTCTGGGATTGCGCGCCGAGGAGGACGTTCGCTTTGCGCGGGTCCACGTCGGGGGCGACGAAGCGCGAAGGAGGCGATGCCTCCGAGGGCGCGGACGAAGCGGTCGCTTCAAGTTCGGGCATAGGAGCCGGAAGAGGTGTCCAAAGGCGAGGCCTGCACGGGAGCGCTCAGAGGAGCCAATTCCATGCGCGCCGCCGCCAGTTAGAGCGCACTGCCCGCATACGACCGCCGTTTCCCTCACGCAGCACGGATAACCCGCCTGCATCGCACGCTACACCTCCTGACGCTTCGTGAAGGCGCTTGAAACCTGCTGACACCTCCTGCACGGCCTTGCGCCGCGCTCGGCGCCGTACGGCTCCTCCTGACGCCTCCTCGCGCTTCCTGGCGCCTCTGTGCTCTTCCTGGCTGCGCGCTCTGCCCCTCCTGGCACCTCCCGCCCCCAGACGAAGCCTCGGTGCACTTCCCGACGTTTCCTGAACCCGCTCTGCCTCTCGTTGCGAGCTATGTAGACGCATTCGTAGGAGATAGACGCTTCCGACCCGCTCTCGCTCGCTTTTCCGGGTGAACACCCGTCCGGAAGCAACTTGGGCGCTCTACGGGCTTCTCTGGATCGTGCCAGCTTTGCTGCAGAAGGCTAATGAGACGGCCTGCGGAAAAATCGCCGATTAGCAACGTCAGCTAGCTGGCCTGGACAGGCCGTTCGAGGCGAAGCCTATCGGCATACGAAGGCAAACGAAAAGCGGCCACCCCCGCCGAAGGGGATGGCCGCCTGTGCGTGCGCGCCGAAATCAGATCAGGAGTGATCGCTCAGCGAGGCGATGGCGCGGTTGATGAGGCGATGGGCCTCAGTGAGGGCGTCTGCCGCCTCGTAATGCCCCGCCGCGAGCAAAGTCTTCCATCCGGCGTGCAGTTTCTTCTGCATCACGAAGAGGTGACCCAGCAGTTCGGTGCGCTCGCTCGTCGTCATCGCGGCACCCTTCATCGGTAGTCGTCGGGGTCGGGGCGGGCCGTCGGAGAGGTCTGGTAGCGCGAGACGGCCGGGCGCTTCTTGCGCTCGATGAGCCACCACACCACGCGGCTCTGGTAGAAGAGATCGGTCGAGGGCCGGTGGCGCACCTCGCCCGTCTCGCCGTCGCGGCGCGGGCGCACGCCGAAATACGACCTGAAATAGTTCTGGTCGATCTCCTTGAGGTGCGTGCGCTTAAAGGTGTCTTCGCTGTACTTAAACGCCTCGCAGTACCAGCGGCGCACGTCGTGGAGCGGGACGAGGTTGTCCAGCTCAGGCGGGAGGATGCCGTCGAAGGTCTTGATGACCTCGATGCAGTTGGCAGCGTTCGCGGAGACTTCCTGGGGGAGGGATTCGGTATGCATCGGAACAGATGACTGCTGAGGGGGGATGTGGGGGTCGGGTTCCCGGCACGGGCAGCCGCCCATCTGGCCGAAAAAAAGGTAGCAACTACACCGCGAACGGTGGAAATGGTATATTAACTACCCATTTTCGACCCGAACAGGTTGGCATGATCGCGCTGCCAGGACGCTTTCCCCCTCCGCTGCTCAAGAAACGCAAGCCTCATGCCCACGCGGAAGTTTCGCCTGGCTCAGGCAGGCGTGCCGGGGGTGTGATCCCGTCCTGAGCGAGCGGCGAGGCCCTGCCGCCGCGCCTCCTGGAGCCGGTGCCAGTCGCCGAGGTCGCCGCCGGCGTCGGGGTGCGCGTTGGCCGCGCGCCGGCGGAACGCCTGCTGGATCTCGCCCTTCGACGCGGACGGGCCGAGGCCCAGCTCCGCCCACCACGGCCGCCCGGAGCCGGCTTCCGGCAGGCGCTTGAAGCCTGAGACCGTCCGCCGCAGCATGTCGCTCACGCCCCAGCGCTCCAGCCCGCGCAGCGCCTCGACCGTCTTCCGGAGCGCCTGCATGTTGTCATCGACCGTTTTCCACCTGTCGCACGCCAGCACGTAACTCTCCTTTTTCCACTCGAAGTAGACCGCAGCGCCGGGGTCGGAAGGCGTGGCCTGGCCGGAGTACGGCACCTGCTTCCCCTTCTTCTCATAGGTCTGGACGTTCGTGGAGATGACGACGTTCTTGGCCCGCATCAGCCGCAGCTCTTCGAGCAGCCCATCGCGCGCGTCGGCGAGCGAGGTCTTGAATAGGCTCCTCTTGCGCTTCTTCGCGCGTGGATAGCCGGTCGGCCAGTCGAGCGGGTAGGCGCTGACGCTCTCAAACTTCTTTCTCTTTCGGGTCATTGGTCCAGGTCGTTTTTGTCGTTAGCGTCAGTGCGGCCGAAGCTGCGCCTATCTGCAGAGGCGTCGAAGTAGCGGTAGGCCCCATCGCGGTACGCCTCTGTGCAACCGAAGAGGGTGCCGACGTTGCGCCCTTCGGCATCGGTGATCCGAACGGTGATGCCGGCGGCCACGCCGAGCGCTCCCATGTCCTTGAGGAAGCGGCGGACGCCCTCTTCGATCTCGTCCGGCAGGCCTTCCAGGCCGTCGGTCTTGCCGTAGCGGTAGCGCATTCTGGGTTCGCTCATGGGCTTGTTTCCTTATCGATTGAGGGGATCGTTAGTCTTCGGTCGAGAATGCCGAGGCGCTCGGCGCAGGTCCAATGAAAGCGCGCCACCTCGACCCTCTTGCTCCCGAGGGGGTCGTACCTTTTCACCTCGCGGAAGAGCATCAGCGGGGCCTCCTCGGATACCGGCTCGAAGCAGCGGCTGCACGGCTCCTCGGGCCAGAAGTGCTCGTTGTCCGCGTCGGTGAAAAAGGCGAAGGGGTAGCGGAAGAGCGCCCCTTGCGACGGCTCGCCCGGCGTGCGTGCCCACAGCAGCGCGGCGTCGGGGCCGTAGTCTCGCTTCACGGCCTGCCAAACCTGGGCGAAGGTATCGCCGCAGGCGCCGCACTCTTTGTGCTCGCCTCTGAAGTCGAAGCGCACCTTCCACCAGGTCATGGTCTCACTCATGGGCTTGCTTTGTCTGTGGGTTCATCGTTGATGCTGGCGCCCCGCCCCGCGCGCCCTGTACCCTTCCCCACCGGCCCGGCCGCCGCGGCCAGAAGGTGCTCATTCTCCGGCCCGACGCCGGCACCGCCGGAGGCTTCGCCTGGATGTGGGCACGGCGTAGCTTTCCCAGCGAGAGGCCGCGCGGGAGCGCAAACTCTCATCCTGTACTGCCTTTAGTCCGTCCTTCGAGTCGGAACAGGGGGGCAGTTGTCCACAATTTGCCGGTTTCGTGCGGTGCGAAGCGCCCGAGTACAGAGTTCCTGTTTACTAATAGAAGGACTCTGCCTCCATGCAAAACGGCAACGCGCGCACTGAGGGCGGATCGGGGAGTTATCCACACCCGCCGCCCCGGTCGGGCGGCTTCTCCGGCGGATCTCTCGGCGGCGCCGCGCCGAAGAGGTCGCCTGCGGAATGCAGCCCGGTTTCCGATGTGCGCTGGCGCTGGCGGTCGCGCTCGAGCTTTTCCTCGGCCTCGTCCTTCTCCGACTTCTTCCGACGCCTCCACCATCCCTTCTTCCGGCGCGGGAGCCAGCCGCCCACGGCCTTCTCCCAGTCGATCTCCTCGTGCGGGCCGTGGATGCGCGAGAGGCGCGCGCGGCCGGAGAAGCGCGAGAGCGCCGGGTAGGTCCAGGCGCTGTTCTCGTAGCGGGCGAGGTAGTAGACGAGCGGCGCGGCGAAGTCGGGCCGGCGCCGCTCCAAGAAACCCTTGCGCTCCAGGTCGCGCGCGAGCTTCGAGATGTGCCCCGGCGTGAGGCCAAGGTGATGGCCAATGAACGACTGCGTGACGCCGCGCACGATGAACTGCCCGTTCGTGTGCAGCTCGTAGCGGTCGATGCAGCGGTAGAGGAAGGCCAGGAGCACCTTCTGCGAGGACAGGAGCATGTTCGTCGTAATCACCCACTCGGGCAGGACGCCCATCAACTCCGAGCGCCAGCGCGTGGGCGTCGTCCACTCGAAGCGGCCCACCTTCTTTTTCGTCACCGGGTGGCGATGCTCCCGGTTCAGGACGCGCTTCTGGCGCGGGTCCTCGGGGGGCGGCTTCCTGAGCGCGTTCTGGCACGGAGCGAAGCGGAGCGCGTCGAGGTTGCGGTTGACGTGTTCGCGCGAGCGGCTCGGCACGGCGCCGGGCCTCAAGGCTTCACAGCCGCGCGTGGCATGACGCTCGCGGTGGTAAGCGTTCTTCTTCTTGGGCTGGCCCGCGCCGAAGCCGCTGGCTTTAGGCCAATGCTCCCTCCGCTCTGTAAGGTAGGGGAGGAACCCCTCGGGGCCGATGGCGGACCGGCTTTGCGCCAGAAATGCGTTGTGCCGGCGCTCGGAAAATGGTATCGTGTTTTCGCGCGGCGTGCTCTCTTCGGAAACAGCGGGCGCGTCGTGTGTAGAAATCAATGGTCTCTTTTCGCATATCCTTCCACGGAAAAAGAGACAGAGGCCAAAAGCTGGTGCGGAGGGGTGGTGCCCTCTACGCTGGCGGGCTGTAAAAAGCCAGGCTCTCCCCGGTGCCAGCCGAGGAGAGCCTTTCTATGTGGGTTCAGAACGAGATGACGCTGCGGAGGCGGTGCAGCAGGGCAAGCCGGCGCTGGATGCTCAGGGAACCAAGTTCCAAGAGGATCTTATCCAGGGAGCAAAAAGAGATTACGAGAAAGCGCTCTTCCTGGAAACAGAAAGGGCGTTTTCTTTTGGTTCTTTTGGTTTCGCGTGCACATGCCATTCCACCGGCGGCTCGCGTCTGGCCCGTTCTCATCCTCGTCGTTTTCCGCATCAAGGCTGAAACCCGTTTAAGCGTTATGGAAAAAGCAACACTGGGCGGCGGGTGCTTCTGGTGCGTCGAGGCCGTGTTCGACCGGCTCCGGGGCGTCGAGCGCGTCGTCTCCGGCTACGCCGGCGGCTCCGTCCCCAACCCGAGCTACCGGCAGGTGACCACCGGCACGACCGGCCACGCCGAGGTCGTCCAGGTCACCTTCGACCCGGACGAGGTCTCGTACCGCACGCTCCTTGAGGTCTTCTTCACCACGCACGACCCCACCACGCTCAACCGCCAGGGTGCCGACCGCGGCACGCAGTACCGCTCCGTCATCCTGTACCATGATGAGGAGCAGCGCCAAACCGCCGAAGCGGTTCGCGCGGAGATGGCCGGCGTGTGGGACGACCCCATCGTCACGGAGATTGCCCCGTTGGATACGTTCTACGAGGCCGAGGCGTACCACCAGGACTATTACGCGAACAACGCGGCGCAGCCGTACTGCCAGGCCGTGATTGCGCCGAAGGTAGCCAAGCTACGCAAGCAGCACCTGGACAAGCTCAGCGCCCCCTCTTCCGTTTAAACCTGCGCCCGTGGTGCCGCGCTCTTTTCTGCTTGCGCTGGCCGTCCTCATTGCGGCGGCGCTCTGGCTGCCGGCGTGCCGCGCGCCCGCCTCCCGCTCTGAGGTGCCCGCCGTGGACAGCACCGACACCCGCGCGCACGCCTTGCTGCGCCTGGCTGAGCGTGAGGAGCGGCTCTCGGTTCTTACGCAGGCGCTCCGCGCTACGGGCATGGCCGAGACGCTGCAGCAGGACGGCCCCTACACGCTCTTCGCCCCTACGGACGCGGCCTTCCGCCGCCGCCCCGCCCTGGACACGCTGCTCCAGAGGCGCCCCGAGGCCTTCCGCGCGCTGCTGCGCTACCACATCATGCGCGGACGGGTCCGCTCCGCCAGTGTAGCGGGTTCGCTGCGCGTGAGCACCCTTCAAGGCGAGCCGCTCACCCTCCGCCGCACGCCGGCGCAGGCTTACGTGGAAAACCACACCGTGCTGGAAGAGATCGAGGCACGCAACGGGGTCCTTTACCTTCTTCCGGCCGTCCTTGAGCGTCCTCAGCCGGACACGCTTCGGTGAGAAATCGCTCGGTGAGAAGCCGCCTGTTGCGAACAGCGTCCGAGGCGTTCTCAGCCGGCGGACACGAGACGGCTACCATACTCCATGCCGCCGCGTTGCCCCGCTACATTTTCTTAGCCTTGCCGCCACCAGGGCGCCTCGTCGTTTTCGGGTATGGACTGCGGCGTAGGCGCGGGTGGAGCTTGCGGCGGCTTCGCGCTTGGCGTCGGCGCGGCCTCTGGCGACGGGAGCGTAGCGAGGCGTATAAGGTAGCGCAGGTACCGCGCAGGCGAGAGCGCCGGGAGCGAGCCAAGGCGTCTCTCTGCCTCGGCGCGCTCCATCTTTTGCACGGCGATCTTCTCGCGGGCACGCTGGACCTCGGCGTCCAGGCTTTCGATGCGGTGGGCCACGTAGCGGCGCACGCGGCGGTCCTCGGCGGGCGTCAGCTCTTTTGGAAGATCGCCCTCGTATTCAGACACGAGGGCGGCGCGCCAGAGCGCCACGCGCGCCTTGCTCGCTTCTCCCATCTGGCGGATGCCGCGCAAACGCTCCGGCGTCGCTTGATGCGCCGTGCGGATGCCCGAGGCCTTGAGCCGCACCACCGTCTTGTGCGACAGCCCCTCGACGGTCCCCACCTCGCCGATGAAGTGGTACTTGAGCCGGTCGTAGAGCGCCTCCTCGCGCAGCTCATCGAGGCGGGCGGCGCGGCGCTCATCCACCGTGGCGCGCACGCCCTGCCGTTGCGCCTCGAGCGAGGCGATCTGCCGCTCCAGGTTCTCGATGACCTGCGCGAAGTAGTCCGCCTCCTGCCGCAAGCGCCGGCGGCGGCGCACCACAGGCTGCCGACGGTAGAAATGCGCGCCAGCCCCCGCCAGCGCCGTCACGCTGAGGGCCAGCCACACGAGCGCGCCGAGCCACCATCCGGCCGCCCAAAGCGCTGCCGCGCCCGCCAGCGCCGCCGCCACGCCGGGCAGAAACCACCGCGCAAACGCCCCCCGCTCGGCCGAGCGTGCGCGTCTTCGCTGCCGGACCGCTTGGTTGGGGGGGCGGCGGGCCGGCGCCTCGCCGGCGCGCACGTCGTCCCACTTCGGGACGGCGGCGGGTTCGAGGTAGCAGGCCGTGCGCAGCGCTTGGGCCGGGCCGGCAAGCGCTTCGATCTCCTCCAGCTCGGCAAAGAGCGGCGAGGCGGCGGGGTCGTAGAAGTCGGCGGCGCGGAAGAGGAGGTTTTCGCCCGTGTCGTACTTCCTCCAGAGATCGGGGCGCAGCCGAAGGGCTTCGAGCGCCACGCCCACGACCAGCCCGGCGAAGCGGTCCAGGTGCGGGCCGAAGTCGCGCTCGGTGCGGTCCGGGTGCTGGAAGTTGCGGTGGCCCACCTCGGCGCTCGTGCGTCCTTTGAGCGCCGGGACGAACATCGTGTCGTAGTCCACGAGGGTGAGGCGCGGCGCGCCGTCCGCCTCTTCGGAGACGAGGACGTTGCCGTGCTGAAGGTCCCCGTGCGCGATACCGGCGGCGTCGAGCCTTTCGAGCATCTTGGCCCAGGCCTCGGCCAGGCGGCGCAGCGCCTCCGGCTCCTCCAGGCGCGCCTCGACGTAACGGCTCAGCGGCACGCCTTCGACCCACTCCATCTTCAAGAGCGGAAATTCCTCTCCGCCCACCTGGACGCCTTCCCTCTGGTACGCGAAGGGGACGGCGTAGGGCCAGCCCTCTTTTTCGAGGTGCCGGGCGATGGCGCGGTAGCGGCGCGGCTGGTCCTCGACGCCGGCGAGGAAGCACTTGGCCGCGAGGAGGCGCCCCGAGCGCGCGCGCATGGGGAAGACGGCGGCAAAGGCGCCCGTGACAGGCTGCGGCAGGCCGAGGGCGTTTTCGCGCGGCGTGGCCGCCTGCAGCTCCGCATCGGCGAAGGCCGTCTCGGGGAACTGGATAGCCTCTTGGTATTCGCTGGGCGTGGGGTACGGCGGCACGTTTGGGGAACGAGAAGTGGGGGCAGTTCAGACGCCCTCTCCCCTGGCGGGGAAGCGAAGGTTCACGAAGCGAAGCGGAGCTTCCCCAGAGGAAAACGAGGTTTACCGAAAGAGGGGGTTGGGATGAGGAGGAGCCGATTGGCAGCGCGCTCGCGCCGCCCTCACGCCGGTGCCCCCGCTGACTCCGGCCCGCCGTGGATCTTCGGATGGTTCACGCCGTCGCCGGCGAGGCCTTGTTCTTCGAGGCGCGCCTCCTGCACGGCGCGCTTCGGGACGCCGCCGTTGGAGCGGTTGATCTGCACGATGCGTCCGCGCGGGGTTTCGTGCTCGGCGGCGTGGCGGGCTTCGGTCATGGCAGATGCTCGTAGGCGAGGCGCGTGGGCGGGAACGTCGGCGTCGGCTTCTGGCTACTTCCTGCGCGCCTGCTGAGGTCCCGCCGAGAGCACGGTGCCGCCACGCCTCTACTTTTGACTCGAACGTCTTGCCTGCTGTGCTCCTTACCGACGTCTACGCGCTCTTCGAGGACACGCTCTTCCGGATGCCTTCGCAGGAGCGCCTGTTCAACCCGTACACGGACCGGCACGACGGCTTCGACCTCCCCGATGCGCCGGCCATCCGCCGGGAGAATCTGAAGAACTACCTGGCCTGCTACGCCCGGCGCCCGCCGCTTTTTTTGGTGGCCGAGGCGCCGGGGCCATGGGGGTGCCGCTTCTCGGGCGTGCCGTTCGTGAGCGAGGCGAAGCTTGTGGACCCCGGCTTCCCCATCCACGGCCGCCCTTCGGGGACGCAGGCGGCGCTGCACCGCGAGTACAGCGCGGGCATCTACTGGCGCGCCTTGGGGCCGTACTTCCCGCAGTTTTTTACGTGGAACAGCGTGCCGCTGCATCCGCACCGCGCGGGCGAGCCGCTCTCCATCCGCACCCCGACGCGGCGGGAGGTGGCGGCGTTTGAGGACGTGCTCGGCGCGCTCGTGCGGCTTCTGGACCCGGCCCGCACAGTGGCCGTGGGCCGCAAGGCCGAGCGCGCGCTGGAGCGCTTGGGCGTGCCGAACACCTACGTCCGCCATCCCTCGCAGGGCGGGGCGCGCCTGTTCGAGCGCGGCGTGCGGGCCGTCTTGAACGAGATGAACCTGGCGCCGACTCCGTGAGCGCGCTTACTCGTCTTCCACGAAGACGAGGTTCTGGATGGCCTCGAACGTCTTGGGGCCGATGCCGTAGACGCGCGTGACGTCGCGCGCGCTGCGGAAAGACCCGCGCGCCTCGCGCTCTTCGACGATGCGCTGCGAGAGCTTCGGGCCGATGCCGGGGAGCCGCTCGAGCTGCGCCGCCGTGGCCGTGTTGAGGTTGAGGCGGGCGGGCGCGGCCTCGCGCGCGGGCAGATCGCGGGCGGCGGGGGGTTCCTCTCGCTGCGGGCGCCTCTCGTCCGGGCCGGCCACATCGACGCTCTTGGCAGCTTCGTCGAGCGCGGCTCGGGCCTCGGCCTTGCTGCGGGTGATGCGGCCTTGGGCGTAGGCGTCGCCGGGGCGGTAGTCGAGCGCTTGGCGGTAGGCGGCGGTGGCCTCCTGGAAGCGCTCCTGCTCGAAGAGCACGTCGCCGCGCGCGCGGTAATACTGGTACTGCGCCTGCGCCTCGGCGCGCTCGGCCAGGAGCGAGTCGGTGCGGCGGAGGCGGTCGGCGGCCTTCTCGTCGCCGGGGCGGATGGCGAGGGCGGCCTCGTAGGCGTGGCGCGCCTCGGTGTAGTCCCCTTCGATTAAGCGGTCGTTGCCCTCTTGCATGGCGCGGGCGTAAGAGCGGGCGTTGGCCGTGCGGCGCGCCTCGGCGGCGGCGGCCTCGCGCTCGGCTTCTCGCTCGGCCTCTGCGGCCGGGTCCGGCTCCTCGCGCGCGGGCGCCGCCGGGGGAGCCGCTTCGGCCGTGGCCTCGGCGGGGGCTTCACCCGCCGCTGCGTCCGGTCCGGCTGTGCCGGGTAAGGCGCTGGCCAGCGTTACGCGCAGCACGTTGGGCCGGTCGCTCCGGACGACGAGCACGCTGTCTACGGTGCCGCCGTCATGGCCTCCCGCCACGGTGACGAGGTGCACCCCAGCCGGGACGGGGCGGTTCGTGAGCGGCGTCACGCCCAGCGTGTCTCCTCCGAGGAACACGGTGGCGCCGGCCGGGCTGCTCGTGACCGAGAGCGTGGCCTCGCCGGTGTACGGGTTGGCGCCAGCGGGCGCGGCCGGCGGCGCCGTCCGCATCGTGTTCTGCGCCGCCGCTTCCTGCCCCCCCGTCTCGCCCATCTCCGGCGAGAACCACAGAAGCGCCCCGAGCAGCCCCGCCAGCGCTACGACGATGGCGGCGGTAAAACCGTAGTTTTGCGCGGCTGCCGCCATGCGCTCCCGTCCGTCCTGCGGAGGGGGCGAGTACGGCACCCACAGCGGGTCTTCCCGCGCCGGACCCTGTGGCGGCGGTCCCTGCTGCCGCGCCGGCGAGCGGTCCTGCGCCCGTTCTTTTTGCTTTCCGAGATTCCCGTTTTGCATTACGTCTCTTCTGTCAGGCTGTGCAGATGCGCGCGCCGCCGCAGACGGGCCGCCGCGCAGGGTCCTTTGAGGCGGCCGGCCGCCGGGACGCTACCACCCGCGCCGGCTCCGCGAGCGGCCGAAGTCTACCGTGAGCGAGCGCGTCTCGCCGGCGCCGAGGGTGACGTGCTGCTCCCACGTGCCCAGGTCCGGATGCGTAACGATGAGGTGGTGACGCCCCGGCGACAGCGCTACGGCGTACGTCCCGTTAGCTTGGCGAGGGCGGGCCTGGCCGTCCACGTGCACGACGGCGCCCCGCGCCTCGACGCGCAGCTTGAGCGTGCCGGTTGCCGGTAGGAGCGTTCGCCTTATGGTGCGCGTGCGGCCGGCGGCTACGGTGATCTCGCGCGTATGGGAGGTGTAACCGTCCAAGTCAAAGGTAATCGTGTGCGCGCCGGCGGGCGCCCCCGATACGGTAAGCGGCGTGGTGCCGGCGCGCTGGCCGTCTAAGAACACCACGGCCCCGCTCGGCTCCGAGATAATGCGCAACCCACCTGTGGCGCCTGTGGTTTCCTCCTGCGCCGCCGTGCCCCCGCCCTGCTGCTGCTGCTGCGCCGCATCGGTCGATGCGCTTTCTGCCGAGGCCGCATCGGCGGAAGCGCCGGGCGTCCCGGCCGCGAGCGCCGCGCCTTCGCCGGACGGCTGTTGAGGCTGCGGAGTCAGCGACAGCACGAACGCCGGCACCGCATCGTTTCGAAGCGTGACGAGCGTGTCGATGGGCGCGTAGCGGTTCTTCTGCACCGAAATCATGTGCACGCCCGCCGGCACGGCCTGCTGCCGCAACGGCGTCACGCCTACCGGCTCGCCATCTACAAAGACGGTGGCGCCCGCCGGCTGCGTTTCTACCGAGATGAGCGCCGTGCCGGAGAGCGCCCCCGTAGCAGAAGGCACAGCGCCCTGGCTGCCGCCCGCAACGTCGCCAGGCGCGGCGCCTCCGCCCTGCCCACCTGGCGAGCGAAGCAGCAGCGCCGCCAGCGCGCCAGCGAAGGCGACGAGCAGCACCGCAAACCCGTACCGCCTGACCCACGAGGCCGCACGCGCGCGCCACCCCACAGGCGGTGGGGCGTGGTACGGCACCCACAGCGGCGGCCGGTCCGCCTGTCGGGCGGACGGCTCCGGCGCGGATTCCCGCAGCGCGGGCGGCTCAGGGGCAGGCCTCTCGGATGCGAGCCGCTGCCCGGCTGAAAGCTCTTCTCGCGTCACCTCGTTCGGCTTCATGCGCGGCCCCTCCTCTGTCGGCGTGGTACGGCAGCTCTTTAAGGCACGAAGATACGTTTCCTGGCAGAGCTTCTGTTATCTATTTTCGGCGCATATGTTTTCAGGGCACGTCGTTATTTTAGCAGAAGCTGACGCCACGCTCAAGCGCAGCCTTTCCGGAAGAAGCCGGGCCGTCTCTTGTACAACCCGCCGCTTCATTCCTTCGATCTACGGAGTAGAACGCGGCGGCCGCATGCGCCAAAAACGCATCGAGGATGCTCTTTTGGTGACAAGAGCCGTCTTCTTGTAAAGAAGTGCCACAGTCCGTGCAACCCGCGGACCGTGGGGCGGTTTGTGCGGTTAGGTGTCGTCGTTCCGCTGAGAGAAAGTGCGCATCTACATTGCGGATACTGTCTCTTTCGCGCTCGGCGGTCCATCACTATGCTGCCATCATCTATGAAGCGCACCGCCGAGGGGGCATGATGCGCGCCAACCTTATGCAAAGTCGCCATCTCGTCTGCGGACTCCTTCTCGTCGCCGTTCTGGGCGCTTCCCTCCTGCCGCTGCACGCGCAGTCGCTTCGGCCTGACGGCGCGTTCTACCTCAAGCCTCGTCTGGGCGTCAACGCGTACGACGGCGACCGCGCCAACGGGCTGAGCGGTCCGGGGCCGAGCACGGGCCTGGAAGCCGGCTACGCCAAGCGCCTCGGCCCGCTGAGCGGGAGCCTGGGGCTGTACTTTCTGGCGGGCCGCTACCCCGCCGTGTCCAGCAATGCGCCCGGCGCGCGCGTCATCGAGCCGGGCGAGCTGGAGATGTGGCGCCACACGCTGGGCCTGGCCGGGCAGCTTGGCTTTCTGCCGGAGCGGCGCCTCAGCCCGTACGTGCAGCTTGGCGCCGGCACCACCGTAGGCGTGGTGGGCAATGCGCTCAAGGCCGGCTTCTCTCCCTTCGGCAGCGTAGGCCTCGACTACGCTTTGACTGATCAGGTGGGCCTCTTCACCGAGTTTGCAGCCATCGTGAGCCTGCCCGATGGGCGCCTCGACGCCGCCTCCGGCCTTGACGACCGGCCGGCCGACTGGTTCAGTTTTTTTGGCGGCGGCGTGCGCATCGGCCTCAACCGGGCGTTCACGCCCGTGCGCGTCTTGACCGTGGACGGCCCCACGCGCCTCGAAGCCGGCGAGACGGCCACGTTCACAGCCACCGCAAACGAGGACGAGGCCACCGGGCCAGTCGAGTACGAGTGGCGCTTTGGCGACGGCGCCACGGGCCAGGGCAAGACGGTGACGCACCGCTTCGACACGCCGGGCAACTACACGCTCACGCTCACAGGCCGCAACGACGGCAGCGCCGACGAGCAGCTTCTCACCGTGGCGGTGACCGCGCCCGAAGCGCCCGCCACTGCCTCTGCCGAAGAGAATCGCTCGCCGCAGGTCGTACGCTTTGACGGCACCGCCGCCAACGATACTGCCGCCTCCGATGATGAGGCGCCCGCCGCCGAAGCGCCTGCGCCGGAGGCCGCTCAGCCGTCCACCGCCAGCGTCGCGTGCAGCGACATCGTGGACTTCAACGCGGCGTACTTTGAAGAAGGCGCCGCCACGTTTACCGCCGAAGGGCTGCAAGCGCTGCGCGAGAACGCCGAGGTGCTCAAGCAGTGCCCCTCCACCGAGGTCCGCCTGGAAGCCTACGTCCGCGAAGGCGAGGCCGGAGACGCCGCCCTCGCGCAGGCGCGCGCGCAGGCCGTCGAGCAGTTCTACTTAGAGAACGGGACGGCGCCGCGCCGCATCCGCACGGCCAGCGTGCTCGCCACGGACCCCGGCACCATCAAGCAGATGGGCGGCCTCGAAGCCCTGCGCCGCGTAGACACCGTTCCTGCCGAAGCAGCCCCCGCGCGCCCGGCTTCTTCTACCGCCCCCACAGCCGCGCGCGACAGGTAACGGCCCCCGCGCGCAGAGGCGACGCGCCCTCAGTTGCCGCCCGCGAAGATAGCAACAACGCCGGCGACGATCAGCCCGCCGCCCACGGCCAGCCACGTCCGGCGCTGCCTGAACCAGGGCGCCTCGCCCTCGGGCCGCAGGGGCGGCAGGCGGCCTTCGGCGCGCAGCTCTTCTCTCACCTCCGCCACGAAGGTGACGTACGAGGGCGGGTCCTGCACGGCGTCGGGCCGGTACTGCGGGTCCAGGCGCAGCAGCTCGGCTGTGGCGTCGTAGGCGTTGGACGTGTCGCCCTTTTTGAGATAGGCCAGGCTGAGCAGCCGGTAGGCCTGCATCTCCTCGGCGCGCGTGGCCTCGCCCTCTTGCAGGCACCGCAGCGCCGAGAGACGGGTGCGCTCGAAGGCGCCGCGCACGTAGCTCTCCTCGCCCACCGCCAGCACGGTGGTGCAGTCGGCCGGCGCTTGTGCGGCCGCGCTCGGCGCTGTGGCACCCATAAGAAGCGCCGCACAAAGGCCTCTGAAGAAGAGAACGGTTGCGCGCATAGAAAAACCCCTCACGTCCAGGCGAGCAGAAAACATGCGCGTAGCGTTACGGCATTTTGGGAGCCGTGCCGGAAGCAGCCGTGCGCGTGGAGGACGCTTCGTTGAAGTTGACCTCCACGTTCTCCACTGCACCAGGCCTGACGTGGATCGTCTCCTGCCACGTACCCAGCTCCGGATGGACGACGGCAAGGACGTGAGGCCCGGCAGTCAGCCTCGCCTCGAACGCAACGTCGGCCTCGGCGGCGCGGAGCGTGTCGTCGATGTAGATGCGGCCCCACGGCTCGACGTGCACACGCACCCGTCCGGTGAGCGGAGCGAGCTGCGCCTCGAGCGTGTGCGTGCCAGCGGGCCGGACGCGCACCTCATGCACGGCGTCTTCGTAGCCGCGCGCCGCTACAGTGACGGCGTGCGTCCCCGCCGGCACGCCCGTGACCACAAGCGGCGTGACCCCGACGGGCCGGCCGTCGATCTGCACCGTGGCGCCCTCCGGCTGCGATGCGACGTTTACCGTCCCCTCGGCCTGCGGCGCCTCGCGCGGCGCGGCCGCCTCAGGCGCAGTGGCTTCAGGCGCAGCGATCTCGGGCAGCGCCGGACGCACCTCGCGCTCGGCACGCGGAACGGGCACCGGGGAGAGGGCTTCCGGCTCTGCGGCCCGGCGCGTGGCGGCCAGGCCGAGCGCGTCGTAGCCGGCGCGGTGCTCCAGAGTCAAACGGAGCGTCGAAGGACGGTCGCCCCGGAGCAGCACCACGCTGTCCAGCGGCGCGTACCCTTGCTTGCGGACGGAGAGGAAGCGCGCGCCCGCAGGCCACGCACGGTCCACGAGCGGCGTTGTGCCCAGCGTATCCGAGTCCAGCATCACGACGGCCCCGGCCGGCCGCGTCACGACCGACACCTGTGCCGTGCCTCGGTACGGGCCTTCGGAAAGAGGCGCCGGCGCTTCCTCAACGGCCGGGGTGGCGCGCGCGTCTGGGTGGTCCGGCCCGAAGGCCACCAGCGCAGCCACGGCGAGCGCAACGACGAGGCACCCAAAGGCAACGGCATAGCGCGCCGCGCTGCCGTGTAGAGAAAGCGTGTGGCGGTCGTCGTCGGCTTGGTGTGCGTGGGGGATCCACCCTACAGGATCAGGTCGTTTCATGGGATGTCTGTTGCCGCACGGTCTCGGGCCCCCCCTCTGCCTTACCGAGCGTGCGTGTGCATTCATGTTGGCGCTTTGCAAGCAGCTGCGTCAGGCACGCCTGGCTTGCTCGCCCTTGCGGCTTAGGCTGCCTATACGAACAGGACCGTTTTATGCTCCGAGAACGAGTTCTGTTTGCTGCAAGTGGCGGTGCGGGTGTAGTCTGCTTCTCGCCTCCGGGTTCCATTTTTGGTGAGCGTGCATCCGGCAACGCCCCGGCTCAGGATGAGAGATAGGCGGGTATGACGGCGTCGCTGTGCGTTCGCCACACGGGCGCGATGCGTCAGCGTTTCGAAGAATCACACCGCGTTCGACTTTGAGCACATCTTTTCACATATTGGAAGCCCGCTGAGCTACACTGCGCATGTTGCGTAGCGCTCCTTTCATCGACCGCCGTTTATGGACTTCCTTGACTTGGCCGCCTGGCCGCTCTGGCTTGTCATCACCGCTTTCGCTGCTGCTACGCTAACCATCGCCGTGGCCGGCACGCGGATGACGCGCACGGCCGACCGCCTCGCCGACGTGACGGGCCTGGGCGAGGCGATCTTTGGCGCCGTGCTCCTAGGCGGGGCCACCTCGCTGCCGGGGATCATCACCTCCGTCTCGACGGCGTACCAGGGCTACGCCGAGCTGGCCATCTCCAACGCCGTGGGCGGCATCGCTGCGCAGACGACGTTCCTGGCCGTGGCCGACATCGCCTACCGCAAGGCCAATCTCGAGCACGCCGCCGCCTCGGTGGAGAACCTTTTGCAGGGCGCGCTTCTCTCGTCGCTGCTGGCGCTGCCGCTCTTGGCGATGGCGGGGCCGCCCTTCAGCGTCCTCGGCGTGCACCCGATCTCGGTGGCGATCCTGGGCTTCTACGTCTTCGGCATCCGGCTCATCGCGCAGGCGCAGTCCGACCATCTGTGGAAGCCGCACCAGACGCCACAAACAAAAACGGACGAGCCGGACGAGGAGATGCAGAGCCGGCAGCATCTCGTGCGCATGTGGACGGTGTTCGGCGTGCTGGCCGTGGTGGTGGCCGTGGCCGGCTTCAGCGTGGCGCAGACGGGCATCGCCCTGGCCAACCGCACGGGGCTTTCCGAAACCATCGTGGGTGGGCTGTTCACGGCGGTGGCCACCTCGCTGCCGGAGCTGGTCACCTCCGTGGCGGCGGTGCGGCGCGGCGCGCTCACGCTGGCCGTGGGCGGCATCATCGGCGGCAACAGCTTCGACGTGCTCTTCGTGGCGTTCTCCGACGGCGCCTACCGCGCAGGCTCGATCTACCACGCCATCACCGATCAGCAGACCTTCGTCATCGCCCTCACGCTGCTCTTGACCGGCATCCTGCTGATGGGCCTCCTTCGCCGCGAGAAGAGCGGCATCTTGGGGATCGGCTTCGAGAGCTTCCTGGCGCTGGTGCTCTACCTCGGCGCGTTCACGCTGCTCTTCTTCTCGGGCGGATCCTGAAGCGCGCCGCCTGTGGAAAGAAGAAGAGGCGGGCGGGTCTTCGGACTCGCCCGCCTCTTCTCTTCCCTGACGAACGCGCAGGTCAACGCACGAGCGTCATCTGGCGCGAGGCCGTGAAGCTCCCCGCGCGCAGGCGGTAGACGTACACCCCGCTCGGTAAAGGTGCCCCACCATCGGAGAGTGTGTTCCACTCGACCTTGTAGCTCCCCGGCGCCATCTCGCGGTCCACGAGCACGGCCACGCGCCGGCCCAAGACGTCGTAGACCTCCAGCTCGACGTGCGCCGCCTCGGCCACCTTGAAGCCGATGGTCGTCTGCTGAGCAGCCGGGTTGGGCCAGTTCCCCTCAAGCGCGAAGGCCGACGGCGCCGAGGCGTCCACCTGCGAAATGACCGGGTCGCACTGCGCGGTCATCCCGGCCCCGTTCTCGACCGTCACGACAATCGCCACGCGGCGCTGCGAGGCATCGGCCAGGGCGCCGCCGAAGGTGACCTCGCTGGTCTCGTCCGCGTCGAAGGTCACCACGTCACCCTCGGCGAAGCCGTCGCCGCTCTCGTCGCCCGCTTCGTAAAAGCCGTCGAGGTTTTTCAGGCGCGTGAAGGTGATGGACGAAATGCCGCTCTCGGCGTCGGAGGCGGACGAAGAGACCGTGGGCGGGGAGGCGTCGCGGTCCACGAGGATTTCGCCGCAGACGGGCGGCGTGTCGTCGCCTTCGCCCTCTTCAACGACGCCGCGCGTGACGTTGACGACAATCGTTTGCGGACCGAGCGTGCGCAGGCTCCCGTCGGAGCTGTTGATGCGCAGGTAGAACGTGAGCGACCCGCCGACTTCCACGCCGAACTGCTCCAGAATGAAATCCAGGTATCCGGCCGTGATGCTGTAGCTCGTCAGCGCCGTGCCGTCTTCATCCACGAGCCAGACATCGATGAAGTCGAGCGGGTCGAAGTCCGGATTCAGGGCGACCGAGAGCTGGTAGACCACGCGGTTGCCGTCCGGGTCACCCGCGTCGCTCCACGAAATCGAAGCCGCCTCAGCCGAAGGGTCTCCCTCGTTGACAAAGGTGAGCATCTCAGGGCTGACGTCGGTGACGGGCGCGGGCGCCGAGTTGGGCGCGGGCAGAAGCTGCCCGCGGATCTCGCCGGCGGGGAAGGCCACGGTGTGGATGTTGACGTAGATGTTGCCGGCGGTGAGCGCCGCGATCACCTCGTCGCTGACGGTGAGCGTCTCGTCGAAGGTGCCGCCCCGGAGGTCGGCGTCAATGGTGGGCGAGAGCGCCACGGGAATCGGCCCGTTCACGCCCGCCGGCGCGATGTGCAGGTGCGAGCCGATGTCGGCGTTGTAATCGGAGGAGAGATCCGAGAACGAGCCGGTGACGGTGAGCTGGTCGCCATCGAGTGTGGCCGTGACCGAGCCGGTGCCAGTGGTGGGCACGATGGCCGGAAAGGCGTCTTCGGGGAAGTTCTCCTCCAGGAAGGTGCTGGGCACGACCTCGTTGAAGCCGGCCAGGTTGGTCTCGAAGATTTCCTCCTCGCCCTCCTCTTCTGCCACGAAGACCACGTTGTCGAGGAGCGGCCCGAAGTTGTCGTTGCTGAGCGCCTCGAACGAGAGCCGAGCGTTCTCAGCGGCGGTGGGCGTGACCTCGAACGAGTACGCGGTGAAGGGCTGGTCCATCGTCAGCCCGCTGATCGTAGTCGTAAAGGCCGTGCCGAGCGAGACGACGACCTCCTCCTCGGCGGCGCGGCGCTGGCTCCCGGCCAGGTCGAACTCGATCCGGTACGTGACGCCGGCCTCCAGGGTGAACGCGGTCTTCGTCCGCATGACGCCGCTGTTCGAGGTGGTGCCGTCGAGGTCCACGCACATGCTGCCTTCGGGCGCGCCGGCATCGGAGCACAGCCCACCGAAAGCGTCCGGGCCGAGCAGGTCCACGCTGCCGTCTACGACGTCGAAGTTGATGAAGCTGTTGTAGTTGAGCTGCCCGTCGCTGGCTTCGTCCTCGAAGCCGTCTTCGAGGAGCGTGTCTTGCGCGTGCGCAACGGGCGCTGCAAGAATCAGCGCGGCAGCGAGCACCACGCCGGTGAGGGAGAGTAAACGAGTGTTCATGGTACGCCTCCGTAAGGGTGGATGATGGTAGAACAGCGATGCTGGCGACGGGCACAGCCGGCGCGGACTCCTTTCTTCGCCGCCCCCTCCTTTTCTGACGACGCTGTGCCCTTCACCATATTTACGAAAAACACGCTCTGATCCGGTCATCATGCCGCGCAGTTTCTGGCAAAAAGCGTCAGCGGCGCACCACCTCTTGCCTCAGAAACGCAGTCTGAAGGAGCGCTTCGGCGCGCGCCAGAAGCCGTGAATGTTGCCGAACCCGCATCGCGCGCCGGCGGTATCTTCCCCCGATGGAGCACCGCAGCAAGCCCTCACCCTTGTCATTCTGAGCGCCCCGACCATCGGGAGGAAGTGCTCCTGGGGCGCAATACGAAGGATCTCCCCCGTTCAGGCATTCTTCGACGCGGGAGATCCCTCACGGAGCCTGCCCCGGCACCGGGGTTCAGGATGACAATAGGGAAAGGTCGCAACTTGAATCCTCTTCCCTCGCTCCGAAGCGCCACCCCGTCCCCGCCGCCCATGCCCGACCTCTTCGACAGCGCCACGGCCGAGGCGCGCGCCGCCACCGCCCCGCTGGCCGACCGGATGCGCCCGCGCACCCTTGACGAGTTCGCCGGCCAGCCGCATATCCTGGGCGAAGGCAAGCTCCTGCGCCGCGCCATCGAGGCCGACCGCGTGCGCTCACTCATCTTCTACGGCCCGCCCGGCTCGGGGAAGACGACGCTCGCGCGCATCATCGCCAATACGACCGAGGCGCACTTCACCACGCTCAACGCGGTGCTGGCCGGCGTCAAGGACATCCGCGAGGCCATCCGGCAGGCCGAGGACCGCCTCAAGCTCCACGGCCGGCGCACCATCCTCTTCATCGACGAGGTGCACCGCTTCAACAAGGCGCAGCAGGACGCCTTGCTGCCCCACGTCGAAAGCGGCACCGTCGTCCTCATCGGCGCGACGACGGAGAACCCGTACTTCGAGGTCAACAGCGCCTTGGTGAGCCGCTCGCGCATCTTCGAGCTGAAGACGCTCACCGAAAGCGACCTCCGCACCGTCGCCCTGGGCGCTCTCCAGGACGCCGAGCGCGGCTACGGCGACCGCTCCGTCGAGATGGATGACGACGCCCTCGACCACCTCGTCCACACGGCCAACGGCGACGCGCGCTCGTTGCTCAACGCGCTCGAACTCGCCGTCGAGACCACGCCGCCGGGCGAGGGCGGCGCCATCCGCATCACGCTTCAAGTGGCCGAGGACTCGATCCAGCGCCGCGCCGTCCTTTACGACAAGGAGGGCGATGCGCACTTCGACACCATCTCCGCCTTCATTAAAAGCCTGCGCGGGAGCGACCCGGACGCGGCGCTTTACTGGCTCGCGCGCATGGTCTACGCCGGCGAAAGCCCACGCTTCCTCTTGCGCCGCATGGTCATCTTCGCCTCCGAGGACGTCGGCCTGGCCGACCCGCGCGCGCTCACGGTGGCCGAGAGCGCGGCGGCGGGCTTCGAGTACGTGGGGATGCCCGAGGGGCAGTTCCTCCTGGCCGAGTGCTGCCTCTACCTCGCCACCGCGCCCAAGTCGAACAGCGTCTTCGCCTACTTCGACGCCCTGAAGCACGTCGAGGAGGAGCAGTCGGCCGAGATGCCGAACCATCTCAAAGATGCCTCGCGCGACAAGAAGGGCCTCGGCCACGGCGTCGGCTACAAGTACCCGCACGCCTACCGCGAGGGCTACGTCCCTGAGCAGTACCTGCCAGAAGAGATGCAGGGCACCTACTTCTACCAGCCGCGCCACATCGGCTACGAAAAGGAGATCGCCGAACGCCTGGAAAAATGGCGTGCCCGCGACGCCGAGGAAAACGTGGTCAAGCGCGCCCGCCGCTACGCCGAGGAAGCTGCCGAGTAGCGCCGCGCAGGCGGTTCGTGCGTGAGGAGAAGATTCGACGGAAGAAACGAACCGGCAGCCGTAGTTCTTTCCCGGTCGTCTCGACGGCTCAGCCTACGTGCTCGGCGCGCGGAACCGTCCGCCGCGCGGGCAAAGGCGGTGGGCAGGTGGAAAACTGCACCGGCCAGAGCGCCCCGTGCGGCCTCTGCACGCCTGTGGCTAAGCCTGGCATACAACTTGGGCGCTTTGTTCCACGCGCGGCTGCCGTTTTGAGTCGGCCCCCTGCGCGGAACAGATGGCAACCGTATGTCGGTAACGCGAACGCATTCATGAGGCACCTCTTTAAGGTTTTTGCCGCGGAAGACGAGGAGGGGTATGGGCCGCTGCGCCGGAAAGCTAACGGGGTAATCGTTGCCGTTTTGCTTACGGCTTACGCTGCCGCTTTCCCTTTCTTGTACGCCGCCGCCGGTCCGGGCGTTGGGGCGCTCGTCATCGTGCCCATTGTAGCCGCCTCCTGGTTCTGGGGTATGCGGCGCGGCCTGCTGTTCGCTGTGTTGACAGGCGGGGTGGGGAATTTTCTGCTGTACCTGTTCTTTCACACGCCGTCGGGCCAGGCCGAGCTGCTGCTCCAGTCGCTCCCGCCGTGCGTCGTCTTCCTGCTCGTGGCGGCGTGCGTGGGCCGGCTCAGCGACCTGAGCACGCGCCTCAACCACGAACTGGCCGAGCGCGAGCGCACCGCGCAGGCGCTCCGGCGCAGCGAGCAGAAGTACCGCTCGCTGGTGGAAGACGTCCGCGAGGTGGTCTTCCACGCGGATGCCTCCGGGCGGTGGGTGTACCTCAACCCGGCCTGGACGCTCATCACGGGCTTCGGCGTGGAGGAGACGCTGGGGCAGCCCTTCTGGAACGTCCTGCCACGCGAGCACCAGGACGCGGCGAAAGCCGCCATGAACCAACTCGCCCAGGCCGATGGCGCCCCGTACCGCCAGTACCGCGCGCGCTGCCGCACCCGCAGCGGCGAGCAACGCTGGCTGGACGTGCGCATCCAGCCGGTGCGAGGCGACGCGGGCCGCGTGGCCGGCTTCACCGGCGTGCTCAGCGACGTGACCGACAGCGTGCAGGTCGAAGCCGAACGCGCCTCCCGGCGGATTGCCGAGGAGCTTTCGCGGCTCAAGTCCGACTTCCTCAGCACCGTCAACCACGAGATGCGCACCCCGCTTACCAGCATCCTCGGGTTCACCGAGATGCTCGACGAGGAGGTAGACGCCCAGCAGCGAGAGTTCGTGCACCTCATCCAAGAGAGCGCTAACCGGCTTGGCACCACGCTCGACGCCATCCTGCGCTTCACCGAGGTCGAAGGCAACCGCCTTACCGTCAACCTGCAACGCCTCGACCTGGCCGCCGCCGCGCGCGACGCCGTGGCCGCCTTCCAACCCGATGCCGAGGCTAAGGCGCTCGCGCTCCACCTTGACCTGCCAAGCGGTGCCGTGCCCGTGCAAGCCGACGAGAAGGCGCTACGCCTCGTCCTAAAAAACCTCATCGACAACGCGGTCAAGTACACCAAGCGCGGCGAGGTACGTGTCACGGCCCAGCCGGACGGCGCGCACACGCTTCTCCGCGTTGCCGACACGGGCATCGGCATTGACGCGGCGCATCAGGCGCATCTCTTCGATGCGTTCCGCCAGGCCTCCAGCGACGAGCACCGCCCACACAACGGCATCGGGCTGGGACTGACGCTCGCCAAGCAGTTCGTAGGCCTCATGAACGGCACGATCAGCGTCGAGAGCACGCTCGGCGAGGGGAGCACGTTCACCGTCCGCCTGCCGCGCGTTACGGACGGCGCCCACCCCCGCGCGACGGAGCAGATGGCTGGGCTTCACGCTCCGCCGCTGGAATTTGCCCAGTGAGCAGGGCCTGCCCCACCCGCTTCGAGACGACACAAAGGTACCTGCGGGCGGGTACGCGGCTCCCGGCACCGCGTAGCGAACGACGTGAATCAAGAGCCGGAGCAGAAAACCCCGCTCCCCCGCTACGCCAGGGACGCCGCCGAATAGCGCCGCGCCGGAGCGTTGATCCGGAAGATAGCGCTTTTGGCCTGATGCGTTTGATGCGAAGCTTCTGTAACTTTGCGTCCGATGCGGTGCAGCTTTGGCCGTGACCGCTTTTCTGCTGCCCGTACCCGACGGCCTGGCCCCTGCATCCGGCATTTCCTCATGGACTCCGCGCGCTGGCAGCACGTTAAACGGGTTCTCGAGGAAGCGCTCGGCCGCCCGCCCGGCCTGGAGCGTGAGCGCTTCCTCGATGCCGCCTGCGCCGAAGACGACGCCCTGCGCGCCGAGGTCGTCTCCCTCATCGAGGCAGATGCCGAGGCCGATTCGTTTCTCTACACGGGCGCCATCGCTCTGCCCGAGGTCGAGGCGCGCCTCTTTCAGAGCGACGAGCGCCTCGGCCCGTACCGCGTCACGGGCGAGATCGGGCGCGGCGGCATGGGCACCGTCTACCGCGCCGTGCGCGACGACGCGCAGTACACCCGCGAGGTGGCGCTCAAGATCATCCGCCCCGGCCTCTACACCGAGGCCGTCACAGCGCGCTTCCTCACCGAGCGGCAGATCCTCGCCACGCTCGAGCACCCGAACATCGCCCGCCTTTACGATGGCGGCGTGACGGAGGACGGCCGGCCCTACTTCGTCATGGAGTACGTCCAGGGGCAGCCCCTGGACACGTACTGCGACGAGAAGCGCCTCTCCATCCGGGAGCGCCTGCGGCTCTTCGCCGAGGTGGCGCGGACGGTGGCCTACGCGCACGCGAAGCTCGTCGTCCACCGCGACCTCAAGCCCTCGAACATCCTCGTGGTCGAAAATGGGCCGGAGGGGCGGCCTTCGGTCAAGCTGCTCGACTTCGGCGTGGCGAAGCTCTTGCGCGAGGAGGACGCCGCCGCCGCCGCGCCCGTGACCCAGACGGGCCTGCAGCTGATGACGCCCGAGTACGCCGCGCCGGAGCAGGTGCGCGGCGAGGCCATCTCCACCGCTACGGACGTGTACGCGCTCGGCGTTCTGCTCTACGAGCTGCTCACCGGGCGGCGCCCGTACCGCTTCGGGGCGCGCACGCCCAGCCAGATCGAGCGCGTCATCTGCGAGGTCGCGCCCACGCGCCCCTCCACCGTCGTCACCGCGAAGACGTCCGCGCCCGCCGCCGACGAGGACGCCGACGCCCCCACCGCCGAGGCCCTCAGCCGCGCGCGGCGGACGGAGGCGGGCCGCCTCCGGCGCACGCTCCGCGGTGACCTCGACACCATCGTCCTCAAGGCGCTGCGCAAGGAGCCGGAGCGGCGCTACGCCTCCGCCGAGGGCTTCGCCGAGGACGTCGAGCGCTACCTCGCGGGCCTGCCCGTGGCCGCGCGCAAGGACACGGTGCGCTACCGCGCGGCCAAGTTCGTGAAGCGCCACCGCTGGGGCGTGGCGCTCGCCGTGCTCGTGGCGCTCCTCCTCGTCGGCTACGCCGCTACGGTGACGCGCTACGCGCAGGAGGTGGCCCGCGAGCGCGACCGCGCCCAGACCGAGGCGGCCAAGGCCGAGCAGACGGCCGCTTTCCTTGCCGGCCTCTTCCAGCGCACGGACCCGACCGCGCCCGAGGGCCGCGCCGAGATGACCGTGCGCGCCGTCCTGGACGAAGGCGCCGCCCGCATCCGCACCGACCTGGCCGATCAGCCGCTCGTGCAGGCGGAGATGATGGAAACCATCGGCGGCGTGTACACGAACCTGGGCCTCTACCCAGAGGCCGAGCCGCTTCTGCGCGAGGCCCTGGCGCAGCGCCGCCGCGTGCTCGGCCCCGGCGATCCCGGCGCCGCCTCCGTGCTCACGCGCCTCGGCTACATGCTCTTCCGCCAGGGGCGTTTCGAGGAGTCCGACGCCGCTTACCGCGAGGCGTTGGCGCTGCTTGACGAGGCCGGCACCGAGGCCCGCCCCGAAGACCGCATCAGCGCACTCAACGACTTCGCCCTCTTGCAGAGCGAGCGCGGCCAACCGTCCGAGGCCGAGGCGCTCTACCGCGAAGCGCTCAGCCTGACCCGCGCCTCGGGCGACTCGTCGGTGACGACGCTGATCCACAACCTCGCCATCGCGCTTCAGGATCAGAACAAGTTCGACGCGGCGCTCCCGCTCCACCGCGAGGCCCTGGCGCGCTTCCAAGAAGAGCACGGCGGCGCCCATCCCGACGTGGCTAACGCGATGGCGCGCCTGGCCTTTACGCTCCAGCGCAAGGGCGACGAAGCCGCTGCCGAGTCGCTCCACTGGCAGGCGTTGGAGATGCGCCGCGCGCTCCTCCCGCCGGAGCATCCGCACATCGCCTCCTCGCTCGTGCGCCTGGGCTGGCTCCTGGTCGAAAGAGGCCGCCCGGCCGAGGCCGAGCCGCTCCTGCGCGAAGGCATCGCCATCCTCGAAGCGCGCCTGCCCTCGGGCCACTGGCAGACCGTGGCCGCGCGCGGCGCGCTGGGCACGAGCCTGGCCGCGCAAGGCCGCTTCGCCGAGGGCGAGGCGCCGCTCCTTAAGAGCTACGCCCTCTTTAGCCGCGCCTTCGGCCCCGAGGACTGGCGCACGCAGAGCGCCGCACGCGCGCTGGCCGGCCTCTACGCCGCCTGGGGCCGCCCGGAGGAAGCCGCCACGTACCAGGCCGTCCTGAGCGACGCCGCCGAATGACGTTCGTGGATGGTTGATTGTGGATGGGAGACAGAACGCCGCGATCCGCGATCTTCCATCCACCACCTACGACGCGCGGCGCTCAAGCGAGGAGCAAACGCCGAAGCCCCGTCTCACCCGAAGCAAACCCAAACCCATGCCCAGCGAGTACGACATCGACTTCCGCGAGCGGCCCGAGTGCTACCGCTTCCAAAGCGGCGAGCAGGGCGTCTTCAAGGTGCAGCCCTACAAAGACGAGCTGCTGCCGCTCTGGCGCTACAAAGACAAAAGCGCCGCCGAGGAATCCATGAACGCCCTCTCCGAGAAGTACGAGGCGTACAAAAAAGCGGAGGACTTCGTAGGCATGGACATGGCGCGGAAGTATTTGCAGATGGGCTTCACGCGCGCCATGCGCTACGCCAAGTACCCCGGCGGCAAGAAGTACGACGCCGACGGCAACGAGAACGAGCAAGAGACCTGGGCGGACGAGAGCAAGCGCGAGGCCGCCGTCGTCTTCCGCGACCGCTGGCAAGAAGTCAAAGACGACGCCGACTACCAGCGCCTCAAAGAGCGCCACGTCGAGGAGGTCTACGACGAAGACGCCAGCCCGATGTAGGCGAACGCGACAATGGACGACCGACGACGTTGTCGCCTGCACGCTACCGTTCGGGATACGTGCGCCGTCGCTCGACGCATGAAGTAGGGGCTTGACGTGTCAAGCCCTCGTCTGAGATTGGCTTCCCCCGCCAGAGCTTAGCCGGTCATCCATAGGGTTCAGCAAATCAACGCCCTACGGCAAGCCCCGCCGACCCTTGCCCGGCCTGCTCAGTCATCCGTCCGTCGTCGCGCCGATGAGGCGCCCGAGCGTCTCGGCGTCGAGGCGGTGGCCGCCGTCGAAGGCGAGCGTGCGGTACGCCAGGCCGTGCGCGTCGAGGCGGGCTTGCTGCTCTGCCCAGCGCTCAGGCGTGATGTACGCGTCTTCGGTGCCGCGCACGAGGGTGAGCGTGGCGCGGCTGAAGCACGGGTGGCAGGCGCTCAGGTTCAGGTCCGGCGGCACCGGCCCGGCCCAAAGCGTGAGCCAGCGCGGGCGGACGTCGCCCCAGGCTGCCCACCGACAGGCCGTCGCCGCGCCTTGCGAGAAGCCCAGCAGGTGCACCGGCACGTCTCCGGTCAGGCCGCCCGCCCGGAGGCGCCGGTAAAGCGCGTCGAGGTAGCGGACGTAATCGCCCATCTCGTGGTCGCGGTCCGCGCGCGTCATCCACGTGGCGCCCACGCGGCCGCCGGCGGCGTGGTCCGGGCCGCTGAGGTAGAAGCGCGAGAGCGCCTCGGGCGCCACGACGAACCCGCCGCCCTCCACCACCGGCGCGAAGTGGCGCACGAAGTACGCGCCAAGCTGCCCGTAGCCGTGCAGCACGAACCACACCGCGCGCGCCTTGCGGGCCGTGCCCAGCGTGTAGTACCGCGCCGTCCGCGGCACCGTGAAGTGATGCTCCGCAGCCCGGCGCTGCTCCTGCGTTTTCGGACGCTCTGGCATGGCGCGCTACCTCTCGGCCCGCGCCGTGATCCGGGCGATGATGCCCTGGTGATGCTGCGAGTGGATGCTCGCCATGCGCAGCCAGTGCCCCGCGCCGAGCATTCCCAGGGACGGGTGCTTGACGCGCCCCTCGGCCTCTGCTACCTGCGGCAGGAGGGCTTCCACGTCGGCCAGCTTCGCGCGCCCGCGCTCGAGCGACGCCTCCAGGTCTTCGCGGCTCACCTCGTCCGGCGGGCGCACGAAGCTTGGCGCCTCCGCGCCCGGCGGGAAGCGCCCGCTCTCCAAGAGGCGCCGCCCGTGCTCGTTCGGCTCGCCCTCGTTCTGCGCGGCCTCGCCGCCCTCGCAGATCACCTGCACGGCCTTGAGCATCCCGCCGTTCGATTTGCAGATGTGCATCACGTGCTGCGCCGGCGACCACGCCGAGACCTCTGCGCGGACGCCGTGGAGCACGTCCTCCGGCCCGTCGAGCAGCGCCTCGGCGTCGTCATAAAAAGCGCGGATGCGGTCGTGCTCGGTGCGCGGCTCGATGGTCATGGCGGATGCGGCGATGAGTTCGTTTCGAGTTCTTCCCGTTCTCTCCACGCCGCGCCGCGAACGCGCAGGCCGGCGGGCTGTTTTCCTTCGCACGGCGCTTGCCTCGGCGGGCGCCTTTCTCTCTTTCGCTCCACCAATCTCGCCCAATTCATGCCCATCATCAACCTGACGAACCTGACCGTGCGCCTGGCCGACGAAGACGGCGAGGTGTACAAGACCTTTGAACCCAGCGGCGACACCGTAGAGGTGAAAAGCAGCGGCGAGGAAAAGGAGGTGGACGACGTGCCCATCGAAGTCACCTACGTCACCGGCGTCGAGGGGCTGCCCGAGCCGGAGGACGGCACCTTCTACATCGTCCCGCAGCCGGTAGCGAAGGCCCTCAACGACCGCCCCGACTGCGTCACGCCCGACACCGGCCCCTCGGCCATCCTGGACGAGAACCAGAAGGTCTACGCCACGCGCCGCCTCTTCAGCGTGTCGAAAAAGTCGTAGCTTGTGCGGCGATGGACGACGGGGGCGGCAGCTTCCGTCGTCTTTTATCGAGATGGGGCTTCGGATGACGCGCCGGCGTGAGCGGCGGCGATGTGGTCGAGGGCGTCCTCGGGCGTTGCGGCTACGTGGTAGAGATCGGCGCGGGCGCGGTGGGCGAAGCCGCCCTCGTGCAGTTCGCCGAAAAAGCGCAAGAGCGTGTCGTAGAAGCCATCCGTGTTGACAAGGACGAGCGGCTTCCGGTGGTAGCCAAGTTGCCTCAGCGTGAGGATCTCCATGAACTCCTCCAGCGTGCCGAAGCCGCCCGGCAGCGTCACAAAAGCGTCGGCGCGGCGGTACATCTCGGTCTTGCGCTCGGCCATCGTCTCGGTGACGACGAGTTCGTCGGCGGCGTCGTACGCGATGCCTTCTTTGCTTTTGAGCGCCTCAGGGATGACGCCGCCGACGCGCCCGCCGCCCGCGTGCACCGCGCGCGCCACCGTGCCCATCAGCCCGACGCTTCCGCCGCCGTAGACGAGCGCGTACCCCCGCGCGGCCAGGAGCCGCCCGAGCGCTTCGGCCGCCTCGACGTAACGTGTGTCGATCCGGCCGCTGGACGAGCAGTAGACGCAGATGGTTTTCACGGGGGAAGCGGGCAAGAGCGAAGAGGGAACGAGACGTGCGATCAGGGCGCAGCGTCGTACGTCGGCAGCGCCTCGGGGTGCGCGTGGAGATAAGCATCCAAGAGGTAGAAGGCCACCACGACGAGCGCGTGCGTGATCTGCCCCTCGCGGATGAGCGCCGGCACCTCCGCCGGGGTCACGCGCACGACCTCGATCTCCTCGGCGCCGTCGAGCGCCTGCGCCTGCACCCGGCGCGCGCCGAGGGCCAGGAAGGTGTGGCAGCGGTTGTTCTGCACGGCGGGGTTGGGCGCTACGACGCCGAGCGCGACGATCTCCTCAGCGTCGTAGCCCGTCTCCTCGCGCATCTCACGGCGGCCGGCCTCGGCCGGCGGCTCGCCCCCTTCGACGATGCCGCCGGGCACCTCGAGCGTGACCTCCTCGGTGCCGTGGCGGTACTGCCGCACGAAGACGACCTCGCCCTCGGGCGTAACGGGGATGATGTTCACCCAGTCGCTCGCTTCGATCACGAAGAAGGAGTGCTCGCGGCCCGTCTGCGGCGAGCGCGTGCGGTCCTCGCGCACGTCGAAGACGCGGTAGCTCCCCTGCGGCGCGCTGCCGAGCTTCTCCCAGCGCTCGATCATGCCTCGGCGCCCTCCCACGGATGCAGGCGTGGAATCCATCGCGGGACGTGCTGCTCGTACCTCCGGTAGCTCGCTCCGAAGCGCTTTCTCAGCCCCGGTTCTTCGTTCAGGGGAATGTAAACGGCGTTGACCAGGAAAAAGAAGGACGCCCAAATCAGCAGCGGCACAGAGCCGAACACCGCCGCTTCGCCCAGAAGCACGAACAGCACGCCGCTGATCATGGGGTTGCGCACGTAGCGGTACGGCCCCTGAGCCACGAGGCGCTCGGTCGGGTCCCAGGGCGCGAGGGTGCCTTTCCCCACCTCGGCAAAGAGCCGCACCGTCTTGACGATGAGCAGCAGACCGCCGGCAAGGAATACGCCTCCCAACGCTGCGCGCCCCAGAGCAAGAGGTGCCGGAGCACGTTCTGCCTCTCGCTTCCGGCCTGCCCGAGCGAGGATGGAAGCGGGAACGACCACTGCCACCACAAACGGCAGAAGCCCGATGGCCCGAATGTGCTTCCACAGCTTCATACGCTTGGGCAGCTGCCTATGCTGCAAAAGAAGATTCTATTCGGCCGCGTGTTCGGCCGCGCTCTCCTTCCCCACCGGGAGACGGTGGAGCTTGCCGGGGAAGCGCTTCTCCAGAAAATCCTCCATGCGCCGCGTCGCAGCAGCCACTTTTTGCAGATCCACGCCCGTCTCGACGCCGAGCGATTCAAGAAGGTAGGCGGTGTCCTCGGTGGCGATGTTGCCCGTGGCGCCGGGGATGAACGGGCACCCGCCCATGCCGCCGAGCGCCGTGTCGAAGCGCTCGACGCCCATTTCGAGCGCGGCCACGACGTTCGCCAGGCCCAGCCCGCGCGTGTCGTGCAGGTGCAGGACGAGGGGCACGGCGCCGCCGGTGGCCTCCTGCACGGCCTCGACGCGCTCGCGGATCATTTGCGGGTTCGCCATCCCCGTCGAGTCGGCCAGGGAGAAGGACTCGATGCCGGCCTCGGCAAAACGCCCGGCGAGGGCGGTGATTTTTCCGAGCGGCGTGTCGCCCGGCGCGGCGTAGCCGAAAACGGTTTGCAGGCCCATCTGCGCTTGAAGGCCGGCAGCGCGTGCCCCTTCGAGCATAGCCTCGGCCTCCTGCGCGGCCTCTTCCACAGGCATGTTCGCGTTGTCGCGGCTGTGCCGGTCGTTCGTGGCGATGGAGAGGTCCACGTGCTCTAAGCCGGCCTCGGCGACGCGCTCCACGCCTCGGCGGTTGAGCGCCAGCCCGGTGTAGACGGTGCCGGCGCGCTCCGGGAGCCGCGCCACAAGCTCCTCGGCGTCGGCCATCTGCGGCACCCACTTCGGGTGGACGAAGGAGGTGACCTGGATGCGCGACAGCCCGGCCTCGGCCAGGGCGGTGATCGCCTCGGCCTTTAGCTCCGTCGGGATGGGCGTGTCCTCGAACTGGAAGCCGTCGCGCGGGCCGACTTCGCAAAGCTGGACGCGGGCAGGGTAGCGCATGGCGGAGGGCGGCGGTCAGGCGAGAAGGCGTTTCTCCCTGAACGGCTTGGCGGCGGCGTTTCGTTCCGCACGTCCGTTCCGCACGCGGCGCCGTGACCTGCGCTCGCGTCTGCGCTTTACGCCTGCGCCCGTGCGCGCTCGGCGTCCAGGCCGCTCAAGAGCGCGCGCATCTCGTCGGTGTCGGGCACCTGCACGGCGTCGAGGCCGAGGTCCACGGCGGCGTCCACGAAAAAGGCGACCAAGGCCGTGCGCTCGTCCAGGGCGGAGTCCGCTCCGTGCGTGACGTGGATGAGGTCGTCCCAGGCCGGGTCGTCAGTCGGCGGGGTGACGAGGTCTTCGAGGAGCAGCCCGGCGGAGAGCGCGGCGAGGGCGTCGGGGGTATCAGGGGCGGGCGAGGTGTCCAGCGTAAACATGGTCAGATGGCGTTTGGAGGTAGATGCAGGAATCGGCGTGCTGCACCTTTCCTTTACAAAGCGCGCTCCAAACCACGCCATCGCCCGCTCAGGACGCTGAACGCCTCTTTCCGAGTCTGCTGCGAGGTAGTTTCTTCCGAAGGGGTGGCGATTTCTTTCCCCTCAGGCGTGTAGAAAAGCCCGGACGCCTGAGGCGCACCGGGCCGTTCGTTCGGCGAGAAGCATGGGAATCAGGCAGCATCTTCAAGCCAGGCATCTACCTCGGCTTCGAGGCTGAAGACGGTGTCGGGCGCGAGGCGGAACGCGCGGTGCTGCCAGTCGCCCGTGCCGGGGACGGGCCGGTACTGCGCGCGGTAGAAGTCGGCGTCCTGGCTGATGGCGGTGAGCGCGCGGGCGGCGGCGTCCACATCTTCGCGCGTGTTGTAGAGGCCGAGGGAGACGCGCACCATGCCGGGCTGCTCCTCGGGGCCGCACGTCTCGTGGCACGAGGGCGGCGCCACGCCGTCCTCGCCCGCGATGCCGAGGAGCTGGCGCACGAAGGGCTGCGCGCAGAAGCACTCGTTCCTGACGGCGATGCCGAAGTAATCGCTCAAGGCGGCGGCCACGAGGCCGTGCGGCAGATCTTCGAGGTTGAACGTGACGACGCCGATACGCTCGGCCACTTCCAGGCGATGTGAGCCGTAGAGGCGCAGCCCCGGCACCTCGGTAAAGCGTTCGAGGGCGTACTGCGTGAGCGCGCGCTCGTCTTCTTCGATCACGTCCATCCCGATGCGGCCCATGAGGTAGAGCGTGGCGGCCAGGAGGAAGCTGCCCGGCAGGTTGGGCGTGCCCGTCTCCTCGCGCTCGGGCAGCTTGTCCATGATGTCGTAGCGCGCCGTATCTACAAAGCTGACGATGCCGCCGCCCACCTCCTGCGGCTCCTGATCGGCAAAAAGTTCTTTTCGCGCCACGATCACGCCGGGGCTGCCCGGCGCGTAGATCTTGTGCCCGCTCAGGCAGAGCACGTCGATGTGCGCGCCCTCGGCCTCGCCGCGGATGGGGATGGGCATGTGCGCGGCGCTCTGCGCGGCGTCCACCACGAAGAGCGCGCCGGCCTCGTGCGCCATCTGAGCAATCTCCAGCACCGGGTTCGTCACGCCCGTCACGTTCGAGGCTGAGGTGATGGCGACGTAGTTGAGCCGCTCGGCGTGCTCGCGGATCGCCTGGCGCAGCGCGGCCATGTCCACGCGCCCGGCCTCGCCGTCGGGGTCCTTCTCAACGGGGACGTGCACGACGCGGCCCACGTTCTTTCTGTGAGGGAGGTCGTTGGCGTGGTGCTCCATCATCGTGGTGATGACGACGTCGCGCTCCGGCCGCCGCGCCGAGAGCACGCGCGCCATGCGGTTGAGGCAGCCCGTCACGCCCGTCCCGCAGAAGATGGCCGTGTAGTCCTCCGGCGGCGCGCCCACGAAGTCGAGCACGATCCGGTGCGCGCGGTCGTAGAGGTGCGTCATCACGCGCGCGCCCACGTGCAGGTGCGAGTGCGTGTTGGCGTAGTGGTCCAGCGCGCGCCGGGCGATGCGGTCGGCCACGGCGCAGCAGAGGTTCGAGGCGGCGCTGTCGAGGTAAATGCGGCGCTTTTCGCTCCCGTCAACGAGCGGGTACGCGGTATCGAGGCCGACGAAGGCGGAGCGGAGCCTGTCGAGCGCGGCGCGGCGCTCGGCGAGCGTGCCATGAGGCGCGATGCGCGAAGGGGCCAGGAGATCCATAGCGTGAGAGGACGAGATTTTGCAGAAGCGAGGCGGCGCGAAACTACACCGTTAACATACAACTCCGCCGCGCGAATTGCAGCCGCGCCTGCCCTCTCCTCCTTCGTGGCATTTTCATTGCGGATGGTTTGCATCGCGTGAGGAAGCGTAAGAGCTTTTTATCAACTGCGTGAATAAATTAGCCCTGAGCTAATCCCGCACTTTCCTCTGCTGCTCCTTTCATTACCCTTCAGCCGTCTCACCGTGAAAAAACTGCTTCTCCTCGGGCTTCTGTTCTCTCTTGCAACAGGAGCGCAGGCTCAGTCCACTTGGACGAATCTTGGACCTAGTTCGCACCTGAGCATCGAAGTGCTTAAGCCCTCCTTCGATTCCGGTTTTTCGGATGAGGACGGACCCTCCTTTCTGTCGGTCGCCGTATTTACCTCCGGGCGGGTGGCTCTCTCCGAGGGTGTGCGCCTTGCGTTCGACCTTCCGTTCGCGCACTACGGTGTTGACGAAGAAGACGGACGCTTTGGCGATACGTCCTATCCTAAAACGGCCGTCGGCAACCCGTACCTCGGGGCCGAGCTAGTGGCTTCGCCCAGGCTCGACTTTGCCCTCGGCGTTCGGCTCCCGCTCGCGCCGCGCGAGAACTTCGGCGTCATCACTGGTCAGGCCAGCGATCTCGGCCGCTTTACGGCCTTTGACGTAGACCGGACGACGCTGCGCGCACTCGCTGATTACCACAAGCCCGTCTCCGAAACGCTCCGCCTGCGCCTGCGCGGCGGTCTGCTCTACTCGGTATACACGGGGGAGGGCTTCGGAGATTTCACACCCGACAACGAAACGTATGCCACGTACGGCGCGCAGGGCTGGTACGAAGATGACGCTCTTCTCTTCGGAGCCGGCCTCAAAGGCATTGGCCTCCTCTCAGCTGACGGGGGCAGCATCGCCGACCGCACGTTTCACACGCTCGGGCTTGCGCTCATCGGCAAGTTCGACGGCGTGCAGCCCGGCTTCGTGCTCGAAGCCTCGATGGACGAACGCTACAACGATCTTGTCAGCGTGGTATACGGGCTGACGCTCACCATGCCGTTCTGAGCTTCAACGCGGCGCGTTGCGCACCCAGCTTCGTCCAGGACGACCTCCTTGCGCAGGCGAGCGACGGGGATGGAGAGCTGCTCGCGGTCCTTCGTCACCGTGCGCCGCACGATCTTGAAGCCGTGCGCCTCCGCTTTTGGAACTCCTTTAGTAACCACCCTGTCGAACGCTGCGTGACCCTGGCAAACGGAGAATGCCATGAAAGAGCGGATCTCAATAGCGGACTTCCAGCAAGACGCCGCGACGTACGTGAAGCGCGTGACAATGGATGGCGTCGTATTCGTGCTGGAACAAGATCATCGCCCTGTGGCGACGATCTCCCCCATCCGGACCCGGCATGAGCGCCGAGCTGAGGACCTTCCCGCCCTTCTCGCCTCGCTGCCTCGCCTCTCGCCTGGCGAAGCCGAAGCCTTTGCGCGCGACCTTGACGAGGCCCGCTACCCCTCTGATGCCGGCGAACGCCTCCGCGATCCGTGGGACTCCTGATTGACAGCGGCGTCATCATCGCCCACGAGCGCGACCTCCTCGACCTCGATGCGCGGGTGCGGGACCACCGCGACGAGGCGTTCTTTCTCTCCGTAGTCAGCGCCAGTGAGCTGCTTCACGGCGTGTGGCGGGCTGACAGCCCTCAGCGGCGCGCCAAACGCACCGCCTTTGTCGAGGCCGTCCTGGAGCGCTTTCCGCTTTTGCCTGTTGACCTGGCCGTGGCACGCACCCACGCAGAGGTCTGGGCCGACCTCGCCGCTCGCGGCCTCATGATCGGTATGAACGACACGTGGCTTGCGGCTACGTGCTTGACGCACGACCTGACGCTTGCCACCGGTAACGAGCGGCACTTCGAGCGGGTGCCCGACCTCAAGCTGGAGGTTTGGACGTAGCAGACGCGCTACGCCTCGTCGAGGACGATCTCCTTGCGCAGGCGGGCGACGGGGATGGAGAGCTGCTCGCGGTACTTCGTCACCGTGCGCCGGGCGATCTTGAACCCGCGCTCTTCCAGGCGTCCGGCGAGCTTGGCATCGGAGAGGGGCTTCTTCTTGTCCTCTTCGTCTACGATGCCTTGCAGGATGGCCTTGACCTCTTTGTTGGAGACCTCCTCGCCGCTCTCCGTCTCCAGCCCTTCCGAGAAGAAGTATTTGAGTTCGTAGACGCCCCACTCCGTCTGCACGTACTTCCCGTTGACGACGCGGCTCACCGTCGAGATGTCCATCTCAATGATCTCAGCGATGTCCTTGAGGATCATAGGTTTGAGATGGCCTTCGCCGTACTTGAAGAAGTCCTCCTGGATCTGGATGATGGCGTCCATCACCTTCGTCATGGTGTGGCGCCTTTGGCTGATCGAGTTGATGAACCACTTGGCCGAGTCGAACTTGTCCTTTAAGAACTTCCGCGTCTCGTCGTCCACGTCCTGGCGGCGGGCCGAGCCGTTGGATTTGTTTTTCTTCTCCTCGGCCTCTTTCTCGGCGCGCTGCTCGGCGCGCAGCTTTTCGAGCATCTCGCGGTACTGCTTCGAGATGTGGAGCTGCGGCGCGTTGCGGCCGTTGAGCGTGATGACGAAGTCCGCGTCCACGTAGCGGACGGTGAAGTCGGGCGTGATGTAGTTCTGCTGCGCGGTGAAGTTGCCCTCGCCGGGCTTCGGGTCGAGGCGGTGCTGAATCAGGTCAAAGGCGTCTTTAAGCTCCTCGTCGTCCACGCCGAGCGCTTTCTTGAGCTTGCCGAAGTGCTTCATGGTGAAGGCTTCGTAGTGCTCGTCGAGCATCTTTAGGGCCGTGTCGCGCCCGTCCACGCCAGAGGGCATGGCGCGCAGCTGCAGCAAGAGGCACTCGCGCAGGTCGCGCGCGGCGATGCCCACGGGGTCGAGCTGCTGGATGACCTGGAGGACGCGCTCGACGTCGTCCTCGTCGAGGTCCACGCCGTGGTTGAACATCACGTCGTCGATGATGGAGTCCACGGGGCGGCGCAGGTAGCCGTCCTCGTCGATGGAGCCGATGATCTGGTCGGCGATGATCTGGTCCGTGTCTGTGAGGGCCTGGAAGGAGAGCTGGCTGCGCAGGTCCTCGGCGATGGTCGTGCGCGCGGGCATGGGCATCTCGCGGTCATCGTCGTCCGAGTAGTCCACCTTGGCCTTGTAGCCGTAGAGGTCGTCGGCGCTGTTGAGCAGCTCGTCCCAGTCGAACTCGTCCTCGTTTTTGGCCTCCTCCTCTTCCTCGCGCTCGATGAGTTCGCGCTCTTCTTCCTCCTCGTCGCGCTCGAGGCCTTCCTGCAAGAGCGGGTTCTCCTCCATCTCCTCTTTGATGCGCTGCTCGAGGTCAAGCGTGTTCAGCTGCAGCAGCTTGATGTACTGGATCTGCTGCGGGGAGAGCTTCTGCTGAAGCTTTTGTTTTTGGTAGAGGTTCAGCATAAGGGACGTCGTTGCTCGTCAGGTGGGGCGGCGCGCAGCCAGGGCGCGTCAGCAAAAGAGGTGCGGGGCGTGGGCTAAAGATCGGCGTGGCGGGCGGCGCAGGCGGCGCGGAATTTTTCGTACCAAGCGGCGCCGTACTTGCGGATGAGCGGCGCGCGCAGAAACTCGGAGAGCGACGTGCCGCTTTTCTGGCCCTCGCGGCGGGCCGGCGCGCAAAGGCCGATCTCCTCGTAGCGCAACACCTTTTGCCGGCCGTGGCGCTCGGCGCGCAGCGGGTAGAGGTGGCAGGAGATAGGCTTGGGAAAGCGCGTCTGCCCCTCGGCGTGGGCCGCCTGGAGCGCACACTTCGCCATGGGGCCGTCGTAGGTGGCAAAAACGCAGGCGCCGTCTGCCGTGCACGTCACACTGAGCTGCCCCGGCGCCGTCTCCTCCCATGCGCCCTTCTCTTCGATCACGGCGCGGGCCTCGGGACGCAGCCGCGCGCGGACGGCGGGGAGCGCACGGCGAAGCGCGCCGCGCTCGGCGGCGTCGAGCGGGGCGCCGGCGGTGCCTTTTACACAGCACGCGCCGTGGCACGCGCCGAGGCAGCACGCGAACTGGGCGTGCGCCACGTCTTCGGCGATGAGTACGTCGTCTACGAAGAACACAGTAACCTCTACGGGATGCGGTCGGCTTTGTTTTTGCGGGCGGAGGTTTGGCGCATAGAACGCCGTTTAAGTGCTCCATAGATACAACGTACCATTTTCTTGCTTTTCGAGCCAACGGCTCGCTTCGATTTAAAGAAATGGTAGCGCGCGGGGGCCGATAGCGTACAAGAAATGGCACGCGATGACGGAGCGCTGTCACCGCTTCTGCGTATCCTTGAGCGACCAACGGAGGAGAGCAAACCGCACCCGTTGCCGTTTTCCTGCGCTTTCCGCACGTTCACGACCCGCCTGCCGCCATGCCCGACTCGCCGCGCGCCGACGCCATCACGCCGCACCCGATGCCCCCGGATGAGGACTTCGAGAAGCGCTTGCGCCCGTCCTCGCTTGACGAGTTCGTCGGCCAGGAGAAGATCAAGCGCAACCTGAAAGTTTTCATGACGGCCGCTTTGCAGCGCGGCGAGGCGCTCGACCACGTGCTCCTCTCCGGCCCGCCCGGCCTGGGCAAGACGACGCTCGCCTACATCATCGCCGAGGAGATGGGCGCGCACGTGACGACCACGAGCGGCCCCGTCTTGGAAAAGCCCGCCAACATCGCCGGCGTCCTGACGAACCTGGACGAGGGCGACGTGCTCTTCATCGACGAAATCCACCGGCTCTCTTCCGTCGTGGAGGAATACCTCTACTCCGCGATGGAGGACTACCGCATCGACATCATGATCGACTCCGGGCCGAACGCGCGCTCGGTGCAGATCACGCTCCCGCCCTTTACGCTCGTGGGCGCCACCACGCGCAAGGGCCTCCTCACGGCGCCGCTGAGGGCGCGCTTCGGGATCGACTTCCGCTACGACTACTACACGTCGGATCTTCTGCAAGAGATCGTGGAGCGCTCTGCGCGCATCCTCAGCGTGGAGATCACCACGGAGGGCGCCTTCGAGATCGCACGCCGGAGCCGCGGCACGCCGCGCATCGCCAACCGCCTCCTGCGCCGCACGCGCGACTTCGCCGAGGTCGAGGGCGAGGGCACCATCACCCGCCCGCTGGCCGACCACGCCCTCAACGCGCTCGACGTGGACGAGGAAGGCCTCGACGACATGGACGCGCGCATCCTCCTCACCCTGATCGAGAACTTCGCCGGCGGGCCGACGGGGCTGAACAACCTGGCCGTTTCCGTGGGCGAGGACGCCGGCACCATCGAGGAGGTCTATGAGCCGTACCTGATCCAGGAGGGCTTCTTAGAGCGCACGCCGCGCGGACGCGTCGCCACGCCGCGCGCGTACTCGCACTTCGGCACGGCCATGCCGCCGCGCGTGAGCGACCTCTTTGGCGAATGAGAACGGCTGCAGGCCAGGCGCAGGGATGCGCCACGGACCCGGCGCCGCGCCGCCCGCAGTCCGCCACAAGCGCAGAAACGCCCCGGCCGTTTTTGATGACGACCGGGGCGTTCCGCTGCGTGAGGTGCGAGGCGGGCGCTAAATCTTATCGCGGACTTCCTTGCGCGCGTCGCCCGTCTTGTCTTTAGCCTTGCCTTTGGCTTGGTCTTTCCGGCCCTCGGCTTTCTTTTTCTCGTCGCCGGAGAGGGCGCCGGCCGCTTCCTTTGTTTTGCCCTTGGCTTTGTCTTTCTTGCCTTCGGCCTTCTGCTTATTCGGATCTTTCGCCATGAGGGTCACCTGTCGTGGTTGATCGGATAGGACAGAAACGTGTAGCCTGTAATGGCGACCTTCTCGTGCAGTTTCGGTGAAGGCGGGGCGGGGTTGTAACCGTCTTGCCAACGCAGCCCGGAGGCGGCAGCACGCGGAGGCGCCGTTGTACTCGCCGAGGCGTCATCGTATCTTCAGCGCAGCTAGCCTTTCCGCCCTTACTTCTTTTCTGCTCCCCATGCCGTACGTCGTTGCCGAGCCGTGCATCAACTGCAAGCATACCGACTGCGTCGAGGTCTGCCCCGTGGACTGCTTCTACGAAGGGCCGAACTTCCTGGCCATCCAGCCCGACGAGTGCATCGACTGCAATGCCTGCGTGCCGGTGTGCCCCGTCGAGGCGATCTACCCCGACGACGAGCTGCCGGCCGAGTGGCAGCACTACACGCAGTGGAACGAGTACCTCTCGAACCAGTGGCGCGAGCTGGGCTACAACATCACCGAGAAGAAGGACCCGCTCCCCGACGCCGAGGAATGGAAGGAGAAGGAGAAGTCCGAAGAGGACATCCTGACGTGGGACACGGGCGAATAGACAACTCCAGCTGTGAGGTACGGCGAAACCCTCCGAACCTCGCCACACCGAGCGGAGCCGAGGAGGCCGAAGGTCATGCCTGTGGTGCATCCGGGCGAGCGGAAACGCGGTCTCGAGCACAGATCCCCCAACAGGGACGACCTCCCCTGCCGCCAGGTCGCCTGCTCCGCTCGCGGCGCTCCGCTCCCCGCAGGGCGGGGCAGGCCCTCAGGATGACGAAGAGGTAAGTCACAACTCGGGCTAGGGTGCTTACCCTGACGAGAGGATAGGCGCCGCCGTCTTTGCGGCCCGGCTACCACTTCGTGAGCGAGAGCGCGCAAACGAGAAAAGGCGCCCTAAGCAAACCGGCCTGCGCCCGCCTCGTCGATGCCTCGCTGGACGTGACCGGCGGGCAAGTGGAAGATGCTACTCCTGCGGCACCCGGCGTAGCGCCTGCACCGCTACAGCAAGCTGCTCCGCTTGGCCGACTGAGGCGCGGAGCGACTTTGAGCGCGCCGAGAGTTACGCCTAGGCCCCGTCACCCGCGCCAGGGCTTTCCCGAAGCGCGCTCCTAAGCCCCCCCTGCTCAGGACGGGACAGGTAGTCGAAGGAGGTGTTCTTCTCGGCAGAAGCCGCGGGAGTGGAAGATCCCATGCGGCTTCTTGGCGCGCGCAAGCAGGCCGTGCGAGCCTGAGGCTTACGGGCAGATGCTCCGATTGCACGAGGAGTGGGCAAAGCCGCGCTGCTATGTTACCGCTATGTTAACGCCAGTCGCGGGTTGAAATAGCGGGGGTTGGCGGTTACCTGATGTGCACCGCTCAGATGAGGCCATGGATCTAAAGATCAGTTGTACCTCTGAAGAGGCGAGAAGGGTGCTCTTCTGCCTGCTCGGCTTGGAGCTTGCGCTCGTCGCCGTTTATGTGTTGGTCCACCTCGTGGGACTGGACATGCCAAGGGGCACCGTTCGCGCGCTCTTCGATCTGAGCGGTGACCTGTCGATCCCTGCATGGTTTTCTTCAGTTCAGTTGTTCGTCATCGGTGGGGTGCTGCTCGTGGCCTCCAGAAACAACCAATGGGAGCAGCACCTGCCCTCGTCGTTCTTGGCTGCTGGTGGTCTGGTTTTCTTTTTCCTGTCCGTAGACGAAGGAGCGGCCATCCATGAGAGAATAACGCACGCGGCCCGAAGCTGGGAGTTGGACTGGTTGCTCTTTAAAGGAGGTCACGGAGCGTGGATCACCGTGTACTCTGTGATAGCCCTCTTCATTGCGTTCATAGCGGGACGCCACTTCCGCATGGCTTGGCGCCATTTCCAGCACGAAATCCTAGTGGGCCTCTATGGGGCCGTAATGCTCGTGGCGGGGGCTGTCGGTTTCGAGATCGTCAGCTACCTGTTTTTGCGGTCGGGATCCACGCCGCGCCTGTACAAAGCAGAGGTGGTTTGCGAGGAGTTCTTAGAGATGAGTGGCGTCAGCGTCATCCTCTACGCCGCGTTGCTGTTGGTTACCGCCGTTTCCTCCGCGCCGCCCGCCGCGGTACCTACTGCGGTACCTGAAAACGTAGAAGCGTGAGCGCGGCGGCAAGACAATCCCACGCGCTGTCGATTATCAGAGGCGGGACTACGCTATCAGCCGCCCGGCCTCACCGGCTGTAGCGTGCGGCGGAGGCGCTCCTCGGTGAGCGGATGCGTGGCGAAGAACCGCTGCACGGCGCCCGGACGCCGGCGGCGCTGGCCGAGGAGCGTCTCGAACACCTGATCCATCCCGTGCGGGTCGTATCCGGCCCGGCGCGTGCTAAACGACGCCGAGCTTATCGGCCTCGCGCTCGTCGCTGCGGCTGAACGTTGCCATCGTGCCCGCGCGCGCAAGCTGCGCGCCGATCTCTTCCAGCGTCGAAGGATCGCGGTCCAGCAGGAGGATCGCGGTCCAGCAGGAGGATCGCGGTCCAGCAGGAGGATCGCGGTCCAGCAGGAGGATCGCGGTCCAGCAGGAGGATCGCGGTCCAGCAGGAGGATCGCGGTCCAGCAGGAGGATCGCGCCCAGGCGCAGGCCGCGCGCTTTCGTCAGCCGCTCGGTGCCGTGGCGCGCCGTGCCGTGCGCCATCACGCCCGCCAGTTCCGACGCATCGCGCGCCGCCGCGGAAAAGCGGCTGTGCGGTGGCTCACTCGCTGCGCTCGGGGATGGTGCCGCTGTCGTCGGAGATGATGACCTCGATGCGGCGGTTCTGCTGGCGCCCGGCGGCGGTGTCGTTCGTGGCGACGGGGAACTCCTCGCCGTAGCCGCGGATGCGGATGCGGTTCGATGCGATGCCGCGCTCCAGGAGCGCCGCCTGCACGGAGGCGGCGCGGCGCTGCGACAGCTCCTGGTTGAACTCGGCCCCGCCGGTGGCGTCGGTGAAGCCTTCGACGAGCACGGTGCGCTCGGGGTAGTCGTTCAGGAAGGCGGCCAGCTCGCCCACGGCGCGCAGACCGCCGGGCTTGAGCGTAGCCTCGCCCACGTCGAAGAGCACGTCGCTGAGGGTGAGGATGAGGCCGCGCTCGGTCTGGCGCGCTTGCAGTTCTTCGATCTGGCGGGCCAGCTCGTTGGCCCGCTCGATGGCGGCCTGCGCCTCCGCTTTGGCGCGCTCGGCCTCCTGGCGCTCAGCGGCGGCCTCTTGGCGAGCGGCCTCGGCCTGGCGGCGCTCCTCGGCGGCCTCTTGGCGGGCCTCTTCGGCTTCCTGCTGCCGCGCGGCCAGCACGACCTCCTGCCGCTCGGCCTCGGCGCGCTTGACGGCCTGCTCCGCCGCGTTGAGCCGCGCCACCGCCTCGGCGATGTGCACGCGCTGCTTCGCCAGGTAGGCCTGGTGGCTGACGGCCGCCGCTTCAGCGTCGTCCTCTAAAAGCTGCTGCGCTCTTGTTACGCTCTCTTCCGCCTCTTCGAGCGCGACGGGCGCGTTGGCGACGGTGAGCGAATCGTTGGCGGCGCTCTGGTAGGCGGCTTCGGCCTCGCGCAGAAGCGGGTTGTCGTCGGGCGGGCCGCCGCAGCCGGCGAGCAGCAGCCCGCTGGCGGCGAGAGCGATGAGGGTGCAGGCGATGCGTGCGTGTCTCATAGCGTTTCTTTCGTAGCAGTTTGGCAGAAGCGTTTCGGCGTGAGGGGCGGGCTACTGGTTTCGGCCGCGCTCGATCTCTTCGCGCAACGCGCGGATGGTCTCGTTCAGCTCGTCTACGGCCTCCTGCGCTTTAGCAGAGCGCGTTTTCGCCTCGGCCAGCTGCGCATCGACTTGGGCTTTCTCGGCCAGGCGCTGGGCTTTGAGCGTCTCGCCCTCGGCAACGGCTTGGCGGGCTTCTTCGAGCTTCTGCTGCGCCTGGCGCAGCTCCAGCGGCGCGTAGTTCTGCGCGCCGGCCTGCTCGGCCTGCTGCACGGACGTGTTCGACGCGGCGATGGCTGCGCTCACCTGCGCCTCCGGCACCTGCGCCGACGACGCGCACCCGCCCACGAGCAACGCGACCATCGCTACCACGACGGCGCTCACGCCGAGGCGCCGTGGCCCTGCTTTCAGAACATGCATGGGACTCTCTATCTGGTGAATAATGAGTGGGAAAAGCACGCGCAATGTAGCACGTCCCGCCGCAGCAAGCAACGGGCCAAATGGCGAAAGCCGATCCCGCAGGCAGGACCAGCTTCTCTTTCGTCAGAGCGCGGAAGCAGGGCTTACCGAAAAGCTTACGCCGCGTAGGCCTCCATGGGCGGGCAGGCGCAGATGAGGTTGCGGTCGCCGTAGGCGTCGTCCACGCGCCGGACCGCGGGCCAGAACTTGCGGCGGCGCGTCCACTCGGCCGGGTAGGCGGCTTCCTCGCGGCTGTAGGACTGATCCCACTCGTCGGCCGTAACCATGGCGGCGGTGTGGGGGGCGCTTTTAAGCACGCTCCCCTCCGCCTCGGCGCGGCCCTCTTCCACCGCGCGGATCTCCTCGCGGATCAGCGTCATGGCCTCGGCGAAGCGGTCCAGCTCCGCCTTCGACTCGCTCTCCGTCGGCTCGACCATGAGCGTGCCGACGACGGGCCACGACATCGTGGGGGCGTGGTAGCCGTAGTCCATCAGCCGCTTGGCCACGTCCTGCTCGCTGATGCCCAGCTTCTGCCGGAACGGGCGCAGGTCCAAAATAAACTCGTGCGCCACGCGCCCCCGCGCGCCTCGGTACACGATGTCGTAGTGCTCCGAGAGGACTTCGGCGAGGTAGTTCGCGTTCAAGATGGCGATCTGCGAAGCGCGCCTCACGCCCTCGGCGCCGAGCATGGCAATGTACGCCCACGAGATCAGCAGGATGGACGCGCTGCCGTACGGCGCCGCGCTCACCGCGCCGATGGCCCTTTCGCCGCCCACGCCCTCGGCCAGCGGGTGGCCGGGCAGGAACGGTGCCAGGTGCTCGGCCGCGCAGATGGGGCCGACGCCCGGCCCGCCGCCGCCGTGCGGGATGGAGAACGTCTTGTGCAGGTTGAGGTGGCACACGTCCACGCCAAAATCGCCGGGGCGGCACAGGCCCACCTGCGCGTTCATGTTCGCGCCGTCCATGTACACCTGCCCGCCGTTCTCGTGGACGACATCGCAGATGGCGCGGATGTCCTCCTCGAAGACGCCGTGCGTGGAGGGGTACGTCACCATCAGCGCGGCGAGCTTCTCGGCGTGCTTCTCCGCCTTCTCTTTCAGATCGCCGAGGTCCACGTTGCCGTTGTCATCCGTGTCCACGGTGACGACCTTCATCCCCACCATCGTGGCCGAGGCCGGGTTGGTGCCGTGCGCCGAGTCCGGGATGAGGCAGACGTTGCGTTCTTCGTCCCCATTCGCTTGGTGATAAGCGCGGATCACCAAAAGCCCCGCGTACTCGCCCGAGGCGCCGCTGTTGGGCTGCACGGAGACGCCCTCGAAGCCGGTGATCTCCGCCAGCCAATCCGAAAGCTCCTCGATGACCGTGTGGTAGCCTTGCGCCTGCTCAGCCGGCGCGAAGGGGTGCATCGCGCCGAAGCCGTGCATGGTAATCGGCATGAGCGCCGCCGTGGGGTTGAGCTTCATCGTGCACGAGCCGAGCGGGATCATGCTCTGCGTCAAGGAGAGGTCCTTCTCGGCCAGGCTGTGGATGTAGCGCATCAGCGCCGTCTCGGAGCGGTGCGCGTGGAAGACGGGGTGCTCCATGAACGCCGAGGTGCGCCGCATCGGCCCGTCGTAGCCGTCTTCGAGTTCGGCGGCGAGGTCCTCGGCCGAGAGGCTCTTCCCGTTCGTCCCGCCGAAGATGGCCAGGAGCGCGTCGAGGTTGCCCGCGCTCGCGGCCTCATCCAGGGCGATGCCCACCGAGCCGTCGTCAAAGTAGCGCAGGTTGATGCGGTGCGCCTCGGCGGCCTCGCGCACAGCCTCCGCCGTGGTGCCTTCGAGGTCGATGCGCAGCGTGTCGAAAAAGGCGTCGTGCCGCACCGCGTGGCCGATGCGCTCGAGGCCGCGCGCCAGGAGCTTGGCGAGGTTGTGCACGCGCTCGGCAATGTTTTTCAAGCCCTCCGGGCCGTGGTAGACGGCGTACATCCCGGCCATCACGGCTAAGAGCACCTGCGCCGTGCAGATGTTCGACGTGGCGCGCCCGCGGCGGATGTGCTGCTCGCGCGTCTGAAGCGCCATCCGGAGGGCCGGGTTGCCGTCCGCGTCTTTGGAGACGCCGATCATCCGTCCCGGCACCTGCCGCTTGTGCTCCTCCTTGGTGGCGAAGTACGCCGCGTGCGGGCCGCCGTAGCCGAGCGGCACGCCAAAGCGTTGCGTCGAGCCGACGGCCACGTCCGCGCCCCATTCGCCCGGCGGCTTGAGGAGCGTGAGCGCGAGGAGGTCGGCACAGGTGGCGACGTAGGCATCGGCGGCGTGGGCGCGCTCGCAGAACGCCTCGTAATCGTCGATGCGGCCGTCGGTGGTTGGGTACTGCACGAGCGCGCCGAAGACGTCTTCGCCAAACTCAAACTCGCGGTGGTCGCCCACGACGACCGTAACGCCAATCGGCTCGGCGCGCGCTTGGACGACCTCGATGGTCTGCGGATGGCAGTCTTCCGAGACGAAAAACGTCGAGGCGTCCTGCCGGCGCGCGAGCCGGTCGAACATCATCATGGCCTCGGCGGCGGCGGTGCCCTCGTCCAGGAGCGAGGCGTTGGCGATCTCCATCCCCGTCAGGTCGATGACCATGGTCTGGAAGTTCAGCAGCGCTTCGAGGCGGCCCTGGCTGATCTCGGCTTGGTAGGGCGTGTACTGCGTGTACCAGCTCGGATTCTCCAGGATGTCGCGCTGGATCACCGGCGGCGTGAGCGTGTCGTGGTAGCCCAGGCCGATGAACGAGCGCCACGTCTCGTTCTCGTCGGCGAGTTCGCGCGCGCGGCCCAGCAGCTCGTGCTCGGTCAGCGCGGCGGGGAGGTCGAGCGCCTCGCCCATGCGGATGGAGGCGGGGATCGTCTGCCCGATGAGCTCGTCGAGCGAATCGAGGCCGAGGGTGTCGAGCATCGCCTGCACGTCCTCCTCGGAGGGGCCGAGGTGACGGTGGGCGAAGCGGTCCGGGTGCGCGAGGCTGATGGGCATAACACGGCGCGGGTCGTTGAGTCGGCGGATGGCCGGCGGGGCGGCTGCGATTAGAGCATCGGTACAACGCAGCGCATGGGCTTCCGTTCGGCTCCCATCCGGGCTTCCGAGATTCTTTGTAGACGCGGCGCGGCGGACCAAACGGATGGGCGGCGGGGTTCGCTACCGCCGGGAACGGATACTCCATTTCGCCTCTCCTCAACCGCCCCGCTACGACCGTGCCGCCGCCTCGCCTGCACGCCCTCCACGTCGGCCGCCCCGCCACGCACGGCACCGAAGGCGCCGACGACCCGATGGACCGCCCGTGGCGCAGCGGCATCTTCAAGGAGCCGGCCGAGGGTCCCGTCTTCCTGAGCGAAACGAACCTTGCGGGCGATGAGCAAGCGGACAAGAAGAACCACGGCGGCCCGGACAAGGCGGTGTGCGTCTACCCGCTCGCGCACCTCTCGTACTGGACGGAGCGGCTGGGCCGCGACGTGAAGCCGGGCGCCTTCGGCGAGAACTTTACCGTGGCGGATATGAGCGAGAAGACCGTGTGCATCGGCGACGTGTACGCCGTGGGCGAGGCCGCGCGCGTCGAGGTCTCGCAGCCGCGCTCGCCGTGCTGGAAGCTGGCGCGGCGCTGGAACGAGAAGAAGCTCGCGCTCTGGGTGCAGCAGACGGGCTTCACGGGCTGGTACCTGCGCGTTTTGCAGACGGGCCACGTGGAAGCGGGGCAGCCGCTTATTCTGCAAGAGCGCCCGCATCCCGGATGGAGCGTCGCCCGCGTCAACGACGTGCGCTACCGCCGTGAGCGTAGTCCTGAACGCATCGCCGAACTCGCCGCCTGCGAGGCGCTCGCCGCCGGCTGGCGCGCGCGCTTCCGCAAGTGGACGGGGAGCGAGGAGACGGAAAACGAGGCCCCACGACTCATCGGCCAAAACGAGACGCGCTCATGAACACGCCCCCCGTGCTTACCATCGCCGGCAGCGACCCCAGCGGCGGCGCAGGGATGCAGGCCGACCTCAAGACGTTCGCGGCCTGCGGCGTCTACGGCATGGCCGCCCTCACCGTCGCCACCGACTGCAACACGGCGTACGGCGTCGAGCAGGTCGAGGCGCTCCCGCCGGCCTTCGTCGCGCGGCAGATCGACCGCGTCTGCGCCGACATCCCGCCGCAGGCTGTGAAAACCGGGATGCTCTTCAGCGAGGCCATCATCCGCGTGGTGGCCGAGGCCGCCGGGCGGCACGCCTTCCCGCACTTCGTGGTGGACCCGGTCATCACCACGCGCCGAGGCGAACGGCTGCTCTCGGACGGCGCCGAGGCCGCGCTCACCGAGGCTCTGCTGCCGCTGGCCGCCGCCACGACGCCGAGCCTGCCGGAGGCCGCGCGGCTGGCCGGCTTCCCGGTCGAGACGCGCGCGGACATGGAACGCGCTGCCAGGGCCATCCGCGCGCTCGGCCCCGGCGCCGTCATCGTCACCGGCGGCCACCTCGCAGGCGAGCGCGCCGCCGACTGCTTCTTCGACGGCGAGGAGATCGTCTGGCTCGATGCCGAGCGCGTGCCGCAACGGATGCACGGCGCGGGCGACAGCTTCTCCGCCGCACTGGCCGCCGGGCTGGCGCAGGGGCTGGACGTGCTCTCGGCCGCGCGGCGGGCCAAGGCGTTCGTCACCGGCGCCGTGCGCCATGCGCCGGGGCTGGGGCGCGGCAACGGCCCGCTCGGCCATGCGTGGCATAGCTCTCCGTTCGCCGCCGAGGCGGGGCCGCAAACGACTCCAACAACCGCTGCCGAACCCAACGCCTGACGTCTTGATGCTTCAGCACACGCCTCCCGAAACGCCCAGCCTCCTCGGCGAGGTGTTGCGCGCGCGGCCCCGCCGTGCTCAGCAGGCCGATGGACGCCTACGAGCACGAGAAGCATCCGCACCTGAAGGCCGAGATGCGCCTCATCGGAGAGGCCCTGCGGGAAGAGCGCCCGGTGCTTGGCGTGTGCCTCGGCAACCAGCTGCTGGCACGAAGTGCAGCTCACCGACAAGGCCGCAGCCGATCCGCTGTGGCAGAACGTAGACGCCGTTCTCGCTTTGCTTGCGTGAACCTCCGGTTTACTACGTGAAGCTTCGCTTTTGCGGGGAGGCCATTCGCTTATGCACAGCCAAGCCTCAGAACCCCTATCGCGCCTCATTTTTGCTGAGGCGGGCCAGGGCTTCGCGGGCGGCTTCCTGCTCGGCCTTTTTCTTGCTCCCGGCCGTGCCCGAGCCGCTGGGCCGCCCGCCCAGAAGCACCTCCACGGTGAAGGTCTTGGCGTGGCTCGGCCCCTCTTCCTTGGCGACGCGGTAGCGCGGCTGCGCGCCGCCACGCGCCTGCACGTGCTCCAAGAGCAGGCTCTTGTAGTTGTCCTGCTGCCCAGCCAGCTCGTCCAGGCGGACGTGCTGAAGGAGCACCCGCTCGACAAACGCGCGCGCCGCCCCGGCCCCCTGGTCCAGGTAGAGCACTCCGATGATGGCCTCGAGCGCGTCGGCCAGGATGGTGCGGTGCGTGCGCCCGCCGGAGAGCGCCATGTTCTCGCTCATGCGGATGTGCGCGCCCAGGCCGATGCGCTGCGCCGCCCGCGCCAGCGCTTTCCCGCTCACGAGCTTGGCGCGCAGCCGCGTGAGGTAACCTTCATCCTTTTCCGGAAAGCGGGCGAAGAGCGCCTCAGCGATGAGCGCGCCCAACACGGCGTCGCCCAAGAACTCCAGCCGCTCGTTGGAAAGGAGATGGCCGCCGGGGGCGCCGCGCAGGAGCGAGCGGTGCGTGAGCGCGCGCCGGTACAGGTCTGCATCGCCCACGCCCTGGCCTACGAGCGCTTCGAGCGTGCGGCGTGGCAGGGCGGGTTCGGCATCGGTGCCGGGCGCTTCGGTGCCGTTGGCGGGCAGGCGGCCGGGCTGGGCGTCCGGGGCGGGGTCAGGAGGCATGGCTTCTTGGATCTGAGAACGTGCGAGCGGAGAATCGTTTGGAGATGCCGCCGTGCGGGCGCGCGGCGCCTGGAAGGAAGATAGCAAACGCAGAGCGAAGCGTAAATTTTCTATAATCGCTCGCCTGGCGCCTCGGCGCGGCTTTTTTGTGGATGGACGCGCGCGTATGTTTGCAAGACGGACAACCGCTTTTTTCACTTCTCCCTCTGCCTATCCTCCCATGCTACACCGGACTGTTCTTCTACTCGCCGCCGCGCTGTTTTTTCTGACCGTGCCTGAGGGCGCACGCGGGCAAGCGCGCAGCGCCGGCGCCGTTCATCTCGGCCTCTCCGGCGGGGCCAACAATGCGTACATCGTCAACCAGAACAACTACGGCGCGCCGGAGCTGGACTACACCATCGGCTTTGGCGCGGGCTTCGGCCTTAAGGCCGGGTACCAGTTTACGCCGGGCTTCGGCCTGCGCACGGGGCTGCTCTACACGCGCCAAGGGCAGGGCTACGAGGACACCATCGGCGGCCAGGACGTGGAGAAAACCGTGGACCTCACCTACCTGAGCCTCCCGCTCCTGCTGGACCTGCGCCTGGGCGACCCCGGCAAGGGCTTCTTTTTTCAGATCGGCCCGCAGCTTAGCTTCCTCCTCAGCGCCGACGTGGAGGAGAGCGGCCAGTCCGCCACGCCGCAGGGCTTCTCCGACGAAGACCTCTACCAGAGCACCGACGCGGGCGTGCTGTTCGAGTTCGGCCCGTACATCGGCCTCACGCCTCAGAGCTACCTCACGCTCGGCCTGCGCGGCCTCTACGGCCTGACCGACATCAACGCCGACGACGCCGCCGTGCGCGTCCGCAACGCCGAGGGCGACGCCTACGAAGGCTCGCGCAACGCTTATGTGGGCCTGCACCTGAGCCTGCACTACGTGCTGCCCGTCGGCCGGTAAGAGAGGCGTGCCTTTCCATACCCGAACGCTTCAAGATGAGCCACCACATTTCCATCAACCCGGCCACCGGCGAGGAGATCGGGCGCTACGCCCGACACTCCAAGGACGAGGTCGAGGAGCGCCTCGCCCGCGCCGCGGCGGCCTTCGAGCGCCACCGCCTCACCCCGTTCGCCGAGCGCGCCCGGAAGATGCGCCGCACGGCCGACCTCCTGGAAGAGCGCACGGGCCGCTACGCCGAGACCATGACGCGCGAGATGGGCAAGCCCATCGCCCAGGCGCGCTCGGAGGCCGAGAAGTGCGCCTGGGTGTGCCGCTACTACGCCGACCACGCTGAGGATTTCCTCGCCGACGAGCACGTGGACACCGGCGCCCGGAAAAGCTTCGTCGCCTTCGAGCCGCTCGGCCTCGTCTTGGCCGTGATGCCGTGGAACTTCCCCTTCTGGCAGGTCTTCCGCTTCGCCGCGCCGGCGTTGATGGCCGGCAACGTGGGCCTGTTGAAGCACGCCGCCAACGTCACCGGCTGCGCCCTCGCCATTGAGGAGGTCCTGCGCGACGGCGGCTTTGACGAGGGCGAGTTCCAGTCGCTCGTCCTCTCTTCCGACGCCGTGGCCGGCCTTTTAGAAGACGAGCGCGTGCGCGCGGCCACGCTCACCGGCAGCGGCCCGGCCGGGAGCGCCGTGGGCGCCGGCGCCGGCCAAGCCGTCAAGCCCAGCGTGCTCGAACTCGGCGGCTCGGACCCCTTCCTCGTCCTCGAAGACGCCGACCTCGACAAAGCCGTCGAGATCGGCGTCAAGGCGCGGATGCAGAACAACGCGCAAAGCTGCATCGCCGCCAAGCGCTTCATCGTCGAAAGAGGCGTGCGCGACGCCTTTACCGAGCGGTTCGTGAAAGCGGTTGAGGCTTTGACCATCGGCGACCCGATGGACGAGGAGACGGACATCGGCCCGCTCGTGGACGAAGGCGCGCGCGAGGAGATCCACGACCAGGTCCAGCGCGCGCTTTCGGACGGCGCCACGCTCGCCACCGGCGGCGAGAAGCTCGAAGGTCGGCCCGGCTTCTACTACGCGCCGACGGTGCTCACGGGCGTGGAGCCGGGCACGGTGGCCTTCGAGGAAGAGATCTTCGGCCCCGTCGCCTCCGTCATCGCCGCGCGCGATGCCGACCACGCCGTGGCGCTGGCCAACGACACGCACTTCGGCCTCGGCGGCGCCGTCTTTACCGAAGACCGCGAAAAGGGCGAGGCCATCGCGCGGCGCCTCGACGTGGGCTGCGCCTTTGTGAATCAGCTCGTCAAGAGCGACCCGCGCCTGCCGTTCGGCGGGGTCAAAAAGAGCGGCTACGGGCGCGAGCTGTCGCACTTCGGCATCCGCGAGTTTGTCAACGTCAAGACGGTGTGGATTGAGTAACGGTCCGGCGCCGGACGCGGGCGGGCGTAACCCTCGGCGCGGCGCTTCGTACCCGCGTGTGGCTTTTCTAAAACAGCAGGTGCATTTATGGCGGCATGGATTTGGATTCTGATCCCGCTCACGGCCATCCTGATGGGCGGCTTCAAGGAATGGCTCAAGTTTAAGTCGAAGCAGGACCGCTTGGGCACGTCGGCGCGCGCGCTCGAAGACGAGGTCGGCGCGCTCAAAAAGGCGCTCAAGGAGTCCGAGGCCGAGCGCCAATCGGTGCAGCGGCGCTTGGAAAACCTGGAGACCATCGTCACGAGCGAGGCCTGGGACGCGCTCAGCGATGGCGGCGCCCGCAGCTACGAAAACGGCACGCGCGACGACGGCGCCGCGCTCAACGGCAGCGCCACGCCCCCCCTCTCGCTCCCGGACGATGAGCCGGCGCCAGAGCAGCCCTCGCAGGCCGAGCGTGCCGCGCAGATGGCCCGGCGCCTCGGCACGTAGCCTCTTTTCACCTTTTCCGCTTCTTCTCCTCAACGGGACTGTCTTATGGACACGGGCACCATCGCCACCATCATGGTCTTCATGATCCCCATCATCGCCATGCTCGTGGGGGGCTTCATGAAGTGGCTCGAATTCAAGGCGAAGCAGGACCAGCTCGGCAGCTCGACGCAGGACCTCGAGGCCGCCGTCGAGCTGCTCCAAGCGGACCGCGCGGCGCTCCGGCGGCGCATTGAAACGCTCGAGGCCATCGTCACGGACGAAAGCTGGGACACGCCAGAGGTCTCGCGCTGCCCGAGCGCGACGCCACCGCCGCCCGGCTCCCTGACGTAGCCGACGGCGCAGGCGGAGAACCCACGAGGCGCGCGCTCCGCTCCTGATGCGGCCCCCGCGTTACCGCACCGTGCGGCGGCGCACAGCGACGGCGCGTGTCACCGCGAGACAGCCCAAGAGCCAGGCCAGCCCAAGGACGAAGCCGCCGAGCACGTCCGAGACCCAGTGCACGCTCAAGAGCACGCGGCTCAGCCCCACGCCCAGGACGAGCAGTCCAAGGCTTAGCGTGACCACGAAGCGCGCGCCCGGCCCTTTCGCGTAGCGCCACGCGAGGTACGTGCAGAAGCCGTAGAGCACCACGCTCATAAAGGCGTGCGCGCTTGGGAAGCTCGCCCCCACCGCCGTGGTAAGCTGCGCCCCCGGACGCGCCCGTCCAAAGATCCACTTAAACCCCCACACCACCGCCGCGCCGCCGCCCACCGCCAGCACGAGCGCCGTGAGTTGCGCGCGCGCCCTCCGGTAGAGGAGAAAGAGCGCCAGCCCCGCCGAGACGAGCGCTACCGTGAGCGTGTCGCCCGCGTGCGTGACGAGGCGTAGGGCCTCGGCCGCCCGCCCGCCCAGCGCGCCCTCGAAGGCGCGGTGCACGTCGCGGTCGAGCCAGTAGAGCGCCTCCTGCTCCATCCAGCCTTCCGTCACGGCCGCGAAGACGTAGGCCAGCAGCAGGAACGCCGCCACGGCCGCCACGCCCGCTACGATGCGGTTTCCGCCATTGGAGAGCCAGCGGCGCACTTCTTCTTCGACACGAAGGGCGCGCGCGGGCAGCCTCCGGCGCAGCGGCGCCAGCCAGCCGGGGCCGCGCCGCACAAGCACGTAGGCGAACACGCCGAGGAGCGCGGCCCCAAAGAGCAGCACCGCCAGTGCCCAAAGGTAAGCCTGCGCCCGCGGATCAAGAGCCGGCGCCGCCGCCCCCTGCGCCACCATGAACGGCGCACTCAGCATCGTCGCGCCGCGCCTAAGAGCCTTTTGGTTGTGCGAGGTCTTTTCCATGCGCGCGCTTTCGTCCGCGCGGGGGCGCGGCGAATCTGTTGCAGAGGAAAGAAGGCATTGTCCTGGAAGCACGCACAGCACACCTGAGAGAAAACGACGAGGAACGCCTGCGACCCGCCCTGGGCTGAGCCGGAGCAGGCGCCGCCGCCTCTCGCTACAGAGGACGCGTACGAACGCGGCAGCGGACTGAAAGTTATGCCGCTTTGGCGAGGCCGTGCCAGACGAGGTTAAAGATGGCTTCGGCCCGTCCAGCCTCAAATGCTTCCGGGTGCTCAGCCAAAGGGGGTAATGTTGCTCGTAGCGTTGGGCGCCCGATGGGAAGCATAAGACAGGCTCCCATCACCGAAATAAAGAGGTGGTGCGGGTCTACGCTACGCACTTCGCCAGCGAATTCGGCCTCACGGTACATACGGGTGAACGCGCTGAAAGCGAACGCTCCATCCCCCTCGCGGATGAGTCGGACAGCTACTTCGCCCCCAGCCAAGTTCTCCTGCATCCAAAGTCCTACCGCGTCTGGGCGTTCGGCATAGAACCCTGCAAAGTGCTCGATGAAGGCCCGGAGCGCCTCTTTGAACGTAGCGGCTTTGCCGAGCGCGTCGCTCAGCCCTGCGACGAAGGTGCCAAAGGCTTCGGCAAAGGCGGCCTCGTAGAGACGGCCTTTGCTGCGAAAGTAGTAGTTGACAGTCGGGGCGGCGAGGCCGGCCGCCTCGGCGATCTCCCGCGTGCGCGCACCGTTGCGTCCCTTGCGGGCAAACGCTCCTTGCGCGGCTTCGATCAGGCGAGCCTCTGCGCTGTCATCGTGTTCAGGCATGTTGGGCTATGAGGCTGGTCAGGTTGAGATTTGAGCGATTACGGCTACGAAGACGGCGGCGAAAAGGGCAAGTTCGATTCGGTTGACCCATGCCGCTTTCCACAAGCGCTGATGCCACTCCGGATCGGACACACCGCGCTCGCCGGCGGCCTTGACGAGCCGCGTGTATTCCGGAAGCGAGTAGAGGCCGCCCATAAACGCAAGTCCGACGTACATCAGAAGCGGGAGCACCACGTACCAAGCCGTCAGCGGCGTGCCGGTAGCGAGAGCAAGGCCAACGCCGGATACAAACGCAACAGCTCCGGCTGGAATGTAAACGTGCGTAATGAGCCAGCGAACCTGCTCAACGAGGAGAACAACCTGAACGTTGTCGCGCCGGGCGCGGGCGCGAGCGAGCATGAACTGCCCGGTGATGGCGCCGCCCACCCATACGACGAGGCTAAGAAACAGGGCGGCAGCGCAGATAGCGATGTAAGACATGGTTCAAGTTGGGAAGGTGACAAGCGAGAATGAACGAGGCACTGAACATTCATTCATAACATTTGTTTCATCTGTATAATGCGCGGCATAACACAGCGCTGCACCGGACGCAGGGCTGGTGCATTCAGCCGGTAGATGTGTTAACTTGAACGTGCACTGCTTTGGCTAGCCGCCGCGTTCCCTGCGCCGGTGAGCTTGACCGATCAGCGGCGCGTGGCCTCCTTCCTTCCCGTACGGCAGCCTTTCGTAGCGTCCAGAGTCTGCGTTTCCGCGCGCCTCCGCAGGCCAGGCGCGCTCAGCGACGCAGGCTGAGAAGATGCAGCAAAGCCGCTCGCTTTTTCCGCGCCGCGCCCGTACCTTGGCTTCTGCAACAACACACGCGCTACTGGTTCCCGCCCTCTGGGCGAGATGAAAAGGGAACCCAGTGGTTTCGGTTTTGGATCGAGCATTCTCGATTTCGGATGGCTCCGGCTTCTGGCCGTACAGCCGATCCCAAATCCCTGATCAAAAATCCAAAACCGGAAGACTCTGGGGCTGTACCCGCAACTGTAAGCCAGGCGGCGTGCTGCGGCGGTGCGCAAACGGTCACTGTCCTTTTTCCGGGGATGGGAAGGCCGCGCGCCTTGTGCCTCCGCAGCCCGTTTCTGCGCCCATGCGCAGAAGCCGCCCGGTAAGCCAGGAGACCTGCCAGCGTAGCGCTGGTGCCACTCGTTAGCTCCACGGGATATGGGGTTCGAGGCACGGCCACGTTCTGGACGGCGGGCCTCTCCCCCCGCCTGACCCGTACGAAGAGACGCCAACCGCCACACCGCGCGTCTCGAAGCCGCCGCCCGAACCTCTTCTACTTGAGAGGTCGGGCTTTTTTCATGGCGGCCCTTTTCTACATCGCAGCGCTCTTCTTGCAGGTCTCCGCGCCGGCAGATACCACCGCAGCCGGCGCCGCGCCCCTCCGCGCCGACACGGTGGCCCTGCCGAACGTGACCGTCGAGGCCGCCCGCCTGCGCACCGCCGCGCTCACCGTCCCCGCGCGGATCGAGCGGCTCAAGCGCGGCGCCATCGAGAACACCGCGGCGCGCTCCACAGCCGATCTGCTCTCGGCACGCACGGGCGCGTTTGTGAAGCGCTACGGCGCGGGAGGCCTCGCCACGGTGAGCCTGCGCGGAACGGGCGCAGCGCAAACGCTCGTCCTGCTCGACGGGCAGCGCATCGCCGATCCGCAGTCCGGCCAGGTGGACCTCTCGCTCCTGCCGACGCTCCTCCTGGAAGCCGTCGAGGTGCAGCCGGGGGCGGCCTCGGCGCGCTACGGCGCGGGCGGCCTCGGCGGCGTCGTCCGCCTGCGCACGCTCCGCCCCTCGGAAGAACTGGACGTGCGGGCGATGGCCGGGGCGGGCGCGTTCGGCGGGCGGCGCATCGCGTCCGTCGTGAGCGGCGGCGCCGGCCCGTTCAGTGCGCTTGCCGCTGTGGAGATGGCTCACGCAGACGGCGATTTCCCGTACCTCAACGAAGCCCTCTTCCCCGCGCGCGAGGTCCGCCGCCGAGGCGCCGAGCGCACGCACGCCACAATTGTCGGCACGGCGCGCTACGCGGCGGGGCGGCACCGGTGGAGCGCCTGGGCGTGGCTGAGCGAGGCCGAGCGCGGCCTGCCCGGCCCGTCGAACGAGGCGGCCTCCGGCGCGCGGCAGTGGGACGCTTACCGCCGCCTGAACGTGCAGCGCCGCTCGCGCCTGGGCTGGGGCACGCTCCGCCTCGGCGCCGAGGCGCAGGCCTCCACGCTCCGCTTTTCCAACCCCGCCGCCGATGCGCGTGACACGTCGCGCACGCAGCGCTACGCCCTCAGCGCCGAGGCCACGGCGCCGCTCTCCAAGCGCTGGCTCGTCACCGCCGGTACGGAGGCCGGCCTCGGCCGCGCGGCGCTGCGCGGCGGCGTCCATCGCGCGCACGCCGCCGCCTTCCTCGACGCCGAGGGCGCGTACGGACGCTTCGCCCTGCACCCCGCGCTGCGGCTCAGCGGCTACGCCTCTGCCGGCGCCGCCTTTTCTGATACGCGCAACGTCCTCGCCCTTAGCCCGCGTCTGGGACTGAGCGTGCAGCCTCTCGGATGGGACGGCTTCCGCCTCAAGGCGCGCCTCGCCCGCGCCTTCCGCGCGCCTACGTTGGGCGAGCGCTTCTACCGGCCCGGCGGCAACCCGGACCTGCGCGCCGAGCGCGGCTGGAGCGCCGAGGCCGGCGCCGCCCTCCAGGCCACGCGCCCCCGCCTCCGCTTCTCCGCCGAGGCCACCGCCTTTGCCCTCTGCATCAGCGATCAGATCGTCTGGCAGCCGAGCTACGCCGGCGCCGGCGTGCAGGTGTGGCGCCCGCGCAACGTCGCCCGTGTGCAGACGCGCGGGGTGGAGCTTTCGCTCGGCGGCGCCCTCCGCCCGTCTGAGCACGCGCTTCTCGACGGCGGCCTCACCTTTACGCACACCGACGCCGAGGACCGCTCCGACCCGGCGGCGGCGGCCTTCGGCCGGCAGCTTCGCTACGTCCCGCGCGAGCAGCTTAAGGCCCACCTCGGCGTGGCGTGGGAGCGGCTGCCGCTCGTGAAAGGGGAGGCGCGCCTCGACCTGGGCGGGCGCTTGGTGAGCCGCCGCTACACCGCCGCCGATGAGACGCGCCACCTGCCGCCGTACCACGTCTTCGATGCGCAGATCCGCTACACGCGGCCCGTCGGCGGCGCGCTTCGGGCCACGCTCGGCCTCGCCATCGAGAACCTCGCCGATGCGCGCTACGCCGTCATCCGCCGCTATCCCATGCCGCCGCGCCACGCGCGCCTGCGCCTCGTCCTCGAAACCGCGCGTTGATGCACAACCCCCTTCCCCGACGTTCTGCCTCGCCCGACGAGGGCGGAGCGGCGCTACGCCCCTACGGGCGTCGGCACGAACCACGCAACCTCGACCAACCTCCCCCCTGCAACGACTCATGACTTTCCACAACACGCTTTCGCTTCGCCTCGCGCTCCTGGCCGTTCTCGCCGTCTCCATCGCGCTTCCGGGGTGCGACCTTTTTGAAGAAGAGGACGGCGATCCCCCGCTCGAAGCGGCCAGCGTCTACGTCGGCAACGGCGGCAACTTCTCGGAGCAGAACGGCTTCGTGACCGTCTACGACCCGGAGACCGAGACGGCTGCCAGCCCGGCCTACCTCGACGTGGAGGCTTTTCTGAACAGCCTCACCTTAACAGAGGGCGGGCGGCTCTACGCGCTGCTCAACACCGGCTTTTCGAGCGGGCGCGTGAGCCTCTTCGACGTGGGAGCCGGCGCGCAGGTGGCGCAGTCGGACAGCCTCGGGGCCGTGCGTTACCTCGCCCTCGCCACGCCGGAGAAGGCGTACGCCACGGCCATCGACGGCACGGTGGCTGTCCTCGACCCGGCCACGCTTGCCGCGCAGGGCCGCCTCAGCGTGGGCGCCTCGGCCGAAGGCGTCGCCGTGGCGGCGGGCAAGGCGTTTGTGGCCAACTACAGCACCGGCGCCGCGTTCACGAGCGGCGCCGGCACCACGCTCACCGTAATCGACGTAGCCACGGACGCCGTCACCGGCACGGTCGAACTCGGCTGCGACGGGCCGAAGCAGCTTTTCGTGGACGCGCAAGACGAGGTGGTGGCCGTGTGCACAGGCCGGACCGACTCCGATGAGGATTACAACACCATCGGCACGACAGACGGCGCGGTCGTCTTCGTAGATGCCGAGACGGAGGCGGTGACGGGTAGCGTCGCGCTCGACGTGCAGCTCGGCTCGATCAACGCGACGCAGATCGCCCACTACGCCGCCGAGGCCGAGGCGCTCCATGCCATCAGCAGCGCGAGCGCCACGGTCTTCCGCATCGACACGGAGGCGAACGCGCTCATTGAAACCCTCGCCGTGCCGCCGGCCGAAGGCCTCGTCGGGCTGGCCGCCGTGGCGTATGACGCCGGCGCTGAGCGGCTCTACCTCGCGCGCCTGCCCGTAGGCCCCGACGGCCAGAGCGCGGACTACACCTCGTCGGCCACCGTCGTCATCCTGGACGCCGAGGGCGCCGAGGCGGGCCGCTTCCGCGCCGGCCCCTCCGCCGCGCACATCGAGGTCCGCCGCTGACCAAGCCGTGAACGCCGGACGGCGCAGACGTTAAACGCCCATGACCATTGACCGCTGCTTGTGCTACGACGTGCGCTTCGCCGATCTGAAAGAGACGGCCGACGCGACGGGCGCTGAGACGGTGGCCGCGCTGCAAGCGCACGTCACCTTCGGGCAGAATTGCCAGCTCTGCCACCCCTACGTCCGCCGGATGCTGCGCACGGGCGAGGTCGTCTTTCACGAGGTGGTCGAGGAGGCCGACGAACCTCCGCCCGCGCCCTGAGCGTTGGCGCCTCACTGTTTCGGCGAACGCCGTCCCCGCTCAGCCTCACGCCCTCCGTCATGCCGCGCCTGCTCTACGTTTTTCCGCATCCGGACGACGAATCGTTCGGGCCGGCGCCGGCCATTGCCCGGCAGGTGCGCGCGGGGCACGAGGCGTTTCTCCTCACGCTCACGCGCGGCGAGGCCACGTCCGAGCGCCAAAAGCACGGCTTTTCCAAAGAGGAGATGGGCCGCGCGCGCTACGAGGAGATGCAGCGCGTGGCCGAGATGCTGGGCTTGGCCGGCCTCACCGTGCTCGACTTCCCCGACGGCGGCCTCTCAGGCCTCGACCCGCGCGTGCTTGAAGACGCCGTCGCCCGGCAGATCGAAAAGGTGAAGCCGGCCGTCGTGGTCACCTATGCCGCGCACGGCGTAAGCGGCCACGCGGATCACCTCGTCAGTCACGCCGTGGTCAAGCGCGTCTTCTGCGCCGCGCGCGAGGCCGAGGGTGGCCCCCGGCGCCTGGCCCTCTTCACCCTCCCCGAAGACGGAAGCGCCGACCGCCCGGCGCACCTCACCGGCTCGCCCGCCGAGGCCATCGGCTGCGTGGTGCGTTTCTCGGAAGAGGACCGCGCGCGGGCCGAGCGGGCGCTGGCGTGCTACGCCACGTACCAGGACGTCGTGGCCGAGCATGAGCCGCTCAAGCACGTGGCCGAGGGCGTCCCGTTCGAGCTGTTCCAGGAGCGTTTCCGCCCACCGCTAGGCGACCTTTTCGAGCGACTGCCGTAGTGCCCGGTTTTCATCGTACGAGCAGCACCTGGCGCGTCTCTGTGAAGCCGTCGGCGGCGAGGCGGTAGAGGTAGAGGCCGCTGGCGCGTCCCTCGGCGTTCCACGTCACGCGGTGGCGGCCCGCCGGCATCGGGCCGTCTACGAGCCGGGCCACGCGCCGCCCCAGCACGTCGTACACGTCAAGCCGGGCGGCGCCGGCCTCCGGCAGCGCGAAGCGGATCTCCGTCGTGGCGTTGAAGGGATTGGGGAAGCCCGCCTCCAGCGCGTAGTGCGCCGGAAGCGCGCTGGCTGCCTCCGCCTCGGCGGCAAGCATGGGCATCGGCAGCGCCGGCGCCTCGGCGTCCAGGGCCGGGTCGATGGCGCGGAGCAGGGCGCGCACGTTCTCCGGGTTGGGATCGACGTGCGCCTCGTTGTCCTCGGGGTAGTGGATCGAGGCGTAGAGGGCTGTGGCTTGGCCTCCGCCCGGCGTCTCGGCGACGAGGTCGTCCGGGTCGGCCTCGACGTTGTAGAAAAGGTCGGGCGTGGGGAGGTCGAGCGCGCTGGTGGTGGGGATCCAGTCGTGGTCGGGGAAGCTCGTGTACATGCGTCCGCGCGGCGGATCGCCGGCGACGATCTCGCCCTGCGTGCCGCGCGCGCCGCCGGGGGCGTTGTCGTACGGCTGCGAGCCGCTGACGTAGACGTTGAGCACGCGGCGGTGCGGGCCGATCACGTCCTTGCGCCCCTCGAAGATCTGCGTCGGGGGGTCGTCCTCGTCGGGCACGGCCCACACGTCGCCGTCGAGGTCCACAAAGAAGCTGCGGTAGCGGTACTCGACGATCTTGTCGCCGGGGGCCATGCGCCGGAAGCCGGAGCGCTCGTTCCCAAGCTGCGCCAGGGCGAAGCCGCTCCCGCTTGCCAGCGCGTGGTTCTCTGTGGCGGACGGGTAGCCGAGCGCGTCCAGCTCGGTGCGGAGCTCCGTGCGCAACGGGTCCTCCTCCGGCACGGCGCGGTACTGGTAGACGAGCATCTGCCGGCCGGCGACGCTGTTCACGGCGTCCTTACCCTCGCGCGCCTTATCCGAGTCGTTGTCGAAAAACTCGAAGAGGAACTGGTCGCCCAGCGGCAGATTGGCGCCCTGATGCGGTGCGTCCACCGAGACGTACTTCGAGACGCGGTGCGGCAAGCCGTTCTGCTCCATGTAAGCGAGGGCGTAGCGCCCGATGAGGCCTCCCATGCTCGGCCCCACGACGACGACGTCGCCCCGGCGCGGCAGTTCGGCGTCGAGCGTGGCGAGCAGGTCCACAAGCGCGAAGGCGTTGCGCTGCACGTAATCGGCGGCGTCGTGGAGCTTGAGGATGACGATGCCGCGCCGCGCGGCCAGGAGCGTCTCGGCAAAGCCTTCTTCGGCCAGGAGTTCATAGATGTCCTGCCACGTGCGCCGGCGCGCCGGGTCATCGGCGTACACGTCGAAGCCCTCGACGAAGACGACCGGGCGGACGAGGCGGCTGCGGTTTCTGCCGTAGAAGGCGTAGGCGTCGTACCGGGCCGCCCCGCCTGCGTAGCCGATCTCGGCCTCCTGATCGAGCCACACGCGGTCCGGCTCAGGGATCTCGATGTCGTCCACCTCGTGCGTGGCGGCGGCGTAGCGCGTGCGCCCGTTCTCGCGGAGGGCAAGGCGGATCTCCTTCGTGCCGCCCGTGGCGTACGTCGTTGTGACCGCCTCGCCGAGGCGGATAGGCCGCCACCCGCGCCCGTCGCCGAGGTCCACCTCCAGCTGAGCGGCGCGCCCTGGCGGCTCCGGCGCGGCGTACAGCTCCGGCGGCACTACGAAGCGGACGCTCCGGCCGTGGCTTTTTGCTTTGTAGACGGCGGCCACGAATGCCGTTTGCGTCTCGTACGGCGTGCGGGCGCGGTGCCCAGCGTCGTAGAGGCGGCCGTTCTGCATCCGGAGCAGGCCGCGCTCCAGGGCGTCGGGCCGGATGCGGTTGTACGCCACGTCGAGGACGGCAATGGGCGTGAGGCCCTGGTCCAGGTAGCGCTCGGCGGCGCGTGCGATGGCGTCTGCCGAAGGGAACGGCACGGCCTTCTCGGCGCCGGGCACGCCGCTGCGCGCAAGCTCGAAGTAGGCCTGGCGCCAGTCGTCGAGCGAGGCGGCCTCGGCGCGCGGCCTGCCGTCGAAGCGCGCCAGGTCCACGAGGCCCGCGACTTGGTCGTGCAGCAGGCCCGTCGGGATGCGGGCGGGGTCCAGCGTCTTGAAGGCGCGGCGCGCATCGGCGTCGGTGCCATGCTCTTCGATGCGCAGCTCTGGAAGCTCCTGCGCCACCGCCTCGAAAAGCACGGCCAGCGGCGCGGCAAGCAGCAGCGTAAAGGAGAGAAGAATCGCGCGAAGGGGTAGTAGCCGTGTCGTAGTCATGGCGCTCCGGAGGGTTGGGGGGAGACAGTCCGGGAACAGCACACAGAAGCTCGCCTCGGCAGACAAGCGATCCGCCGCGCGCACGCCAGCTATCTACAAAAGCGCTTTTTTCCTCTCCAAGGGGTCACGCCCTCCGAAGATTTTTCGGGTGGCCTCCGGCCCGCGCCGCTACGGCTGCGCCATCGCGCCGGTGAGGTCGAGGTAGAGGACGCGCACGAACTGCTCCGGTGAGCGCCAGGCGTCGTACCGCGCGTCGAAGTCCTCAGTAAGATTCGCGGCGAGCGTTTCTTCGAGCGTCGCGCCCGCGTCGATCTGTTCCTGCACGCGCTCGCGCACGGTGCGGAGCATGTCGCGGTAGGCCTCGAGGTCGGCCTTCGAGGAGAGCGGGCCGTGGCCGGGGATGACCTGCGTGGCATCGTCCATCCTTTCGAGCGCGCCGCCAATCGCCGCGAGGACGCCCTCGACGGAGCCGCCCGTGGCGATGTCAATGAGCGGGTAGCCGCCGGCGAAGTACGTGTCGCCCATGTGCACGACGTTGGCCTTGCGGAAGTGGACGATGGCGTCGCCGTCCGTGTGCGCGTGGGGGACGTGGTAGGCTTCGAGCGTATCGCCGTTGAGGTGAAACGTGACGGCCTCGGAGAAGGTGACGACCGGGAGCGCCGCCTCGGGCTGCGCCGGGAAGGTGGCGTCGAAGAGCGCATGGAACGCCTCCTCGGAGAGCCGGCGGCGCACGTTGTCGTGCGCGACGACGAGCGCGCCCGCCTCGCCCAGGTTCTCGTTCCCGCCCGTGTGGTCCGGGTGCCAGTGCGTGTTGAGGACGAAGCGCACGGGCTGATCCGAGATCTGAGCCAGCGCCGCGCGGATGCGCTCGGTCAGCGGCGCGTATTGGTCATCGATGAGGAAGACACCATCCGCCCCCGCCGCCACGCCGATGTTGCCGCCCGCGCCCTGGAGCATGAACACGCCCTCGGCCACCTCCTGCGCCTCGATCTCGACCTCGGCAAAGCGGTCCTGCGCGGCGAGCGGCGCGGCTACGAGCAGGCCGAGCATCAGAAGAAAAAGGCGGCATCGCATGAGCGGGGCAGACTGTGGATAGGGAGACACGGAACAGGGCGCACAAGCTCGCCGGCAGCCTCGCCCTCCTTTCAATACCAGCAGGTGCAATTCAGCGTAGGCGAAGCGTGCTGTCGGAGCGGGTACGCTCCTACTTTCAATACCAGCAGGTGCAATTCAGCGCAGCGCCGCCTCCGAAGAGGACGTGTCCTCGTATGCTTTCAATACCAGCAGGTGCAATTCAGCGTCGCGGGGGCAGCGGCGGGCGTGGCCTCGATGGTGAGCTTTCAATACCAGCAGGTGCAATTCAGCGCCCCTTATCCAGAGCCACCGGGCGCGGCTGGACCTCTTTCAATACCAGCAGGTGCAATTCAGCGCCAGGGTTTGAGTATAAAAAATCTGCTTGTAAAATGCCCAGGGGGGCGGCTTCCCGCGTCGCGCGCGGTTGCCGCGTCGTCGCCCTCCGGTCGTGTCGAAAAGCCGGGGGGTCCGACGACTCTTCGTAAACCGCTGATACGGCTAAGCTTGGCTTGTCCTCGGTGGTCCGGAGCGCCGCCCTCCATCGTCGAAGCGCCCTCGCCGCATGGAGGCCGACGCCGGCCGGCCGCTGGAGCCGTCACAGAAACCGCCCCGTCTCGCCGCGCTCTTCGCCCAGCACCGAGCGGTTGACGTAGTGCGGGCCGCGCATCTCGTAGAAGATCACCGAATCGCCTGGCGCCATGAGGGCCTCGGCCTTGGCCGTGAGGGCGGCGTGCTGCGCCCGCGTCAGCTCGCCCTCGAAAACGGAGTTCTGCACCCAGGTGAGGTAGCGGCGGAAGAGCTTGAGCATCTTCTGCACGCGCTTGACGCCCACGTCGTACACGGCGATGTAGTACATATCTTCGGTGAGTGGGGAATGGCGAACGGCGAGTGAGGGCAGGCAGCTTCCCGCGTGCTTGCGCCACCGCTACCACCACATCCGGAAGCCTTCGTAGGGGTCGGCCTGCGGGTCGCAGAGGTGGCGCACGAGGCGGTAGCAGTCGAGCCGGACGAGGCGTTCGTAGCTCACCTTGCGGCCGAGGCCGCGGTGCTGCACAGTCTGGCGCAGGCGCTCGTCCCAGTGCTCAACGAAGCGGCGGCGCCCCGCCTCGGTGAGGTACGTCCCGCCGAGGCGCGCCTCGAAGTGCTTCGGCTGGATACGCCCGGTCTTGATGAGGCGGAAGAGCGCGCGGTCCACCAGGAGCGGCTTGAAGACCTCGGCTAGGTCCAGGGCCAGGGAGAAGCGCCGCTCGCCCGGCTCGTGCAGGTAGCTGATGGTGGGGTCGAGCGCGGTGCGGTAGATCTGCCGCAGGCACGCCGTGTAGCAGAGCGCGTTGCCGAAAGAGATGAGCGCGTTGAGCGCGTTCGAGGGCGGGCGGTAGGCGCGCCCGTCGAAGGGAAAGTCTTTGCCGGCCTCACCCAGGATGGCGGGCCAGGCGCGGTAGTAGGCGTCGCGCATCCGCCCCTCGCGGCCCATCAGCTCGGGAATCTCCTCGGCGTCGTAGATGCGCTCGCTCTCGGAAGCGATAAAAGCGCGCGCGTCCTCGGCCTCTTGTGCCGCCTCGCCCTCCAGGCGCGGGACGTAGTATTTCAGGACGCGCCGGAGGTTGTACGCGGCGGCCTCGACGAAGGCGCGGGCGAGGCGCATCCGCCGCTTCGGGCGGGCGTAGTGCTCCACCTGCGCCACCTTGAGCCGCCCGGAGTGGAGGTAGTCGCGCGGGTAGAGCGAGGCGGTGTAGTTGCCGTAGTAGTCGTAGAAAAAGGCCGGGACGCCGTTCTGCGCCAGGAAGGTGATGAGCTTGGCGTTGATGTCAATCTCGCCGAAGCAGTACAGGCTCTCGACGGTTTCGACGGGGAAGGGCACCTTGTCGCCGGTAAGCTCGCCGGAGGGCAGGCCGGTGTCCTCGGCATCGGCGCCGGGTGTGCGCTCCTCGCCCGAGCGTTCGAGGCGCAGCGTGTTCTGCCGGCGGCGCAGGCGGCCGTTCGAGAAGAGGTAGTAGGGGCGTTTCATGGTTCACGTTTCGTAGTCGAAGGGGCGGCGCCATCCCGTAGCGACGCAGCGCGCTGCGTCGCTACCGCGTCGGGCGTGTACCGCGTTACGCATAGCACAACTCCTCAAAGGCGCACCGCCGGCAGAAGGCGCGCGTGTCGAGGCGCGGCGGCGGCGCGTCCTGTGCGACGAGGCGGGCGAGGGCGCGCACGATCTCGGCCAGCCGCGCCTCATGCGCTGCTTCGAGGGCGACCGGCTCGGTGCGGCGGAGCTTCGGGTAGTTCAGGACACCGCGAAAGGGCTGCCCGCCGGCGCGCGTGGCGCCGCTCAGCTTCAGGAGCCAGAGGTAGAAGCGGAGCTGCCACGTGTGAGCGTCCTCGCACGCGCGGCCCTTCTTGGTTTCGTGGAGCGTCCCCTCGTCCAGGCGCGCCCAGTCAATTTTGCCGACGAGCGGCGTGCCGCAGGGGGCTGTGGCGTAGAGCATGATTTCTTTCTTCTCGCGCGCATAGCTCCCCTCTCCCACGAGTCGCCCGAGCGCCACGGCCTCGCTCTCCTGCTCCATCCACAGCCCGCGCATCGAGAGCCACGCTTTCCGAGGACAGATGAGGTAGTAGCCGACGAGCATCCCCCCGACGCGGATGTTTACAGATGACGTTTCAGGCATGGCAAAGACGGTTTTGCTGCGGCGAAACGATGATGTAGCGCCGAACGGCCGTTCGGCGCTACGGGATGGTTTACGCTTCAAATCATGCAGTCGCGCGTCGAGCGCTCGCGATCACGGTCCAGAATGAGACCTTCGTGGCGCGAATAGTTCGGGGAGTACGGCATCACAATCTCATCATCGTCAGCGATTTGAATGGGGAGTTCTCCCACGCGGCCCAGCTTCCTACCCAGTTCGATCTGCCAGACGGGGCAGTCTACCCCGCATTCTAATTCAAACGCATGGTACTGCGCATAGCTTTCGAACCGTTCGCACCGTTGCGTAAGCACGGTGCGTTGCGGGGGAATGTCGCGGCTGCGCCAGCGCTCGGTCTCGTCGGCGTCTTCATCCCTTTCATCTTTGGGTACAATCAGCCAGTTGTCGCGCATGTGCTCCTCGAGATGGCGTCGGTTGCGCTCTGTGCGCTCGCTCGGCGGCTCCGTCCTGGGATACAGCGCGTTGACGGCCTCGACGAAGTCCCGCGCCGAGTAGGGGCCGAAGCGCATGGTGTTTTGAGTTTCAGCGAGAGGCCGTCCTACTTTCCAGCGCTTCTCATCGAGCAGATACTCACCGTACGGAGCCGGGTAGAGAGTGCCGTTCTTCATCGGCGTGACGAGGTGAAGCGTGCCTGGCTCCATGCCTTCGAACCGGCTAAGCCGTCCTGCGCGTTGCGCCAAGCGGTCGTACGGGCACAGATCGCCAACCATGAGTGGCGCGCTGATGTTGAGGCTCATCTCGCCGATCTGCGTGAGGATGGCGACGCCTCCCGCGCGCCTTTCTGCCCACGCCTCTCTCCCTAATGCGGCGATGAGCCGTTCTTCGATCTCTTTCTTATCCCCTTCCACAAAGCGAGAGTGATACAGAATCGGCTCTACGCCGTGATCGCAGAACCAGTCGTAGTAGTCGAGCGCGCGCGAGACCGTGTTGGCGTAGACGATGATTGCGAGCTTCTCGCTGTCCAGCGCGGATGTTAGCGTGGCTTCTATGTCAGGGGGCTTCTCGGCTGCGCCGGCATCGTGGATAAAGCAGCGCACCTTGTCTGCATCAGTGCGGTCTTCCGCGAGATGATCGATGCCATAAAGCGTCTTAGCCGAAGCTGGCACGGTTGCGCTCATGATGAGTACCGGCACGTCGAAATGCCGTAGCATTTTGAGCAGCATTAAGATGTTAGCCTGCACAAAGGCGTCGTAGAAGTCGGCCTCATCTATCACGACGCAGGCATTGGCGAGATTGAAGAAGATGCCGTGATGATCCTCGCGGGTGCCCGTGAGCGCCATGCAAAGGTGGTCAATCGTACAGACGGTCACGGGCGCCATGAGCAGACGCGCCATCCGGTGCACCTCGCGTGCGTCGTCCTTCGATATCGCTCCTGCCTCTACCGCGCCGTGAAAACGCGCGTGCCATGCGCTGGAGTGGTAGAGGCCGGTATCGCTGACGTTCTTATCCACGTCTACTGAGAGCGCATTCGAGGTGAACCGCGTCGGCATCGCCAGCACGAGCCGGTCCGCGCGTCCATTGTCTATTTGGTGCTTTGCCCACAGCAGGGCGGCATCCGTCTTGCCGCTTCCCGTCGGTGCGCGCAGGATCATCTCGGGCTGGTCCCAATGGCGCTTGACGGCTTCCTGCACGCCGCGCGGGCTGCTGTACGGAAACGTGTAGCTGAACGCCTCGATGTCGGGCAGCCAACCGCCGGCCTCTCTGCGGCTGGCGCGCGTGTCAGCCAGTTGCAGCAACGAGCGCACGCCGGCGATGCGGTACCGTTCATCGAGCGCTGCTCGCAGTCGATCCGGTGACTGGCTAAATGGGTCTTCCCACTGATAGGCCGTGTTGACGAACGCATTCCAAAGCGGCCCGAAGGCTCCATCGTCGTCACCGAGCCAGCGGTGCTCATGACGGAAGCTTAGCTTTCCGTGATGTGCCGCAATAGCCGCACGCTGAGGCAACGTCAACGCCGCGCCCTGCGCCTCGGCGCGCCGCAACGAATCGAACTCATGGCGCAACCCTGCCCTCATCAGGTGGCTGCCTGTTCTGCCCGTTTTGAGAAACACTTCGCGGTCGCGCCGACACGCCTTCTGCCACGTCGGATGCTGCTTGCCCCAATCGTGCACCTCGGCGGCTTGCAGCAGCAGATCGCGCAGGCTTTCGCCCGTGCGTTGTGCATACTTCTCCTCGACGAACGGCTGAGCGTTTAGCAGCGCCTCCGCTTCCTCGACGACGTGCACCGTATGGGCTTCCAGCGTGATCGGTTTTTTGCCGCCAGACTTGGCGAGGATCTCAGGCATCGGCTTCCCCTACGGCTTCTTCGAAGCTCTTGAAGGGCACCGGCTCCGATCCGTTCGTGGGGTCGTAGAGGCTGCCGAGGGCATCGCGGGCGGCCTCGTAGGCTTCATGGACGCTCATCCCCTCCGCTGTCGTATCGTCGCCGAAGAAGACCTCGGCGCCGCGCGCTTCGAGTTCGCGCATCAGGTTCTCCCGCTCGGCTTCGTTCATCTGGAAGTAGCGGCTCGCCTTTCGCGAAAGGCGTGTATCGAGCACGATGAGCGCCTTTTGCGGCTCACCCGTCGTCGCGTTACGCGCCTGATTAGCGTAGTCCGTGAGGAAGCGCGTGGCCTCCAAGTAGAGCTTGGCGCGGCGCAAGCGCTCGGCCTCGTCGGCGTGCTTGACGTAGCGCGTTTCGATGTGTCGCTCGTCTTCGTAGACGAAGCGCTTGCTCACAGAAAGGGCCGACACGTCGAGGAAGAAGCTCATCTGCATGTCGTCCGCCTGGCTGAACTCGTTCGTCGCCAACGCCTGTTTCTGCTCAGACTCGCTGTTGGTGTTCTGCTTGATGCGAATAAGCAGGTCGCGCCCGACTTCGCTCGGCTCTTTCGCCACAGCGTAGGTGGCACTCAGCGGAGCCGTCCGGCGGCCGGAGTAGTTGCCCTGCGAGGGGTGCATGAATCCGCCCATGTCGGCACGTAGGTCTTTCTCGACCTGATTGGTGGTGCCGTCCCCGTTGCTCACGTACGTGTCGCCGCGACCTTCATTTTCAAAGTTGAGACGCTCGATGGCGCTGAAGAGCGCGTGGCGCTGCATCTGGCCGGAGATGTAGACGCGCCCGTCGGGACGGCGTTTGACAGACGCTGCGTTGCCCAAGAGTTTCTCGCCTCCGTTGGCCGTGTGGTTTTCCATCGGCGAGAGGAGCGTGACGGAGATTCCTTTGACGTTTTCCATAGGTTTGATGCTGCGTTGAGGTTGACGGAGTGACGATCAGTCAGGTAGCTGTTGCGGCTTTTTCAGCGTCAGAAGTCGGCTCGGCGGCTTCGGTCTTTGCGTCCCAGAGCCGCATGAAGGCGAGGATCAACTCCTGCGCGGTGTCCAAGTCGATTTCCTTGCCCGCAATGGCAGCTTCGATAAAGCGCTCGGCCTCGGCGGGCGCATCGCTGTTCGACATACGCCCGGCATCGACGTTGAGGCGGGCGAACAGGGCGCTTGGCCGCTTCGCGCTCATGGCCGAGCTTTCCATCTGCGCCAGCACGCGCGTTTTCGCCTCGTACAGGTTGCGCCCCGTGTCTTTGTTCTCCACTTCGTCTTTGGCAACGAAGTAGGCCACGCGATTCAGGTAAGCGCCGTAGGCCCGCGCCGAGCGCACGAGGTCTTCGGGGAGTTGTCGTTGACTCATGAAGTAATCTCTCAGGATTGGTGAGAAGGAGGCGTCGTACTGCACGCGGAAGGCGAGAAAGTCGCGGAATGCCGGGCGCGTGTACTGCTGCAGAAAGCGTCCCGCCATCAGGTAGAATAGCTCGCGCGTTTTGCTGCCGGGTTTGTTGTCGTCGCTGTTGTAGAAATGCGAGCGGTACAGGCCGTCGAGCACCTTTGGCAGATCGTACTTCAGCGCGAGGCCGGCCACATGGACGCCGAGGTGCACCTGCCGCATCAGACTTTTGTTGTAGCTGACGAGATAGAGCGGGCGCCGAGCCACGTTCTCCAAGACCTCCTTTGCCCATGATATTTCACCGGCTCGCCGTGCCCACCGGCCCATCGCCGCCATCAATCCGATGGGACCGAAGATGGGCGTGCGCGGAGCATTGGGATAGTTGCCGTTGAAAACGGCTGGGCGGTAGTAGGTGCTGCCTTCCCGCAGTTCGCGGACGAGGTTGCCCTTTGTTTCGCTGTCCTGCATACGCCGGAAGAGCGCAACGAACCGCATGAGGTTTTTCAGGTCGAGGTCCGGCACGATCACCTGGTTGTCGAAGTCAACCTGAGCCGCAGGCTTACGCCGAGTGAGCGTGGCGATCAGCGTGAAAGCGGCTTCCAACTGTGTCGTCTTCGGATTGCTCAGCGATTTCGTGCCCGCGTTGATCTTCGCGGTAAAGGGTGAGAACGAACGTTTTAGCTCAACGCTGCGCTGCAGTCCTTCCCCTTTGCGCAGTTTGTCTCTGAACTTCCGCGCTGCGGCGATGAGGCGATTGGTTCCCGAATCGCCTGTGGAGACGTGGGGCGCCATGTAGTACAGCTCTTCCGCCTTCTGCCCTTTGGTCTTTAGGTCTGCATCTGAAAGGTAGCGGAAGCGTAGCGCCGTCACGGTTTCGTCTTCCGGGTCGTCCTCTGTGTGCATCCGCACTTCGTTCAGGCACTCATCAATCATGTCGGCGGCAAGGCGCGCGAGTCGCTTTTCGTCGCTCAGGACGGCCTCCCATTCATTGCCGATGTTGTGATGCACCAGTGTTGCCGCCAGACCGTAGCGTGGGTACGGATGATCAAACTGTATCATGCCAGCACCTCCCACGTCGCGTCTACCCATCCGTCGTTCGACCCCAAGTACAACGGCGCGGCCGGATCGTGCAGAGCAGCCTCGATGTGCTCCGCCACACGCGGCGTCGCCTCGACGCGGTAGCGGTACGGCCCATCCGGGATGACGTACTCGCGCTGTATGGGGCTGACGTAGTATTGCGGGAAGCGTGACCGAATGGCACTCACGTGCACTTTGTCGCCGATCCCTGCTCCGGCCAACGCTTCCAAATCCCGGATGTCGTAGCCTTTGCGGTCGCTAAACGAGAGATCACCTTTTCTCTCCAGATTGATGACCCGCTCTAAGCGATAGTCGTTGTTTCGGCTGCCCCCTGGAAAGTTTGTGCTGTTTCCGCGGATGTGCTTCGACCAGAGATCGTCAAAGTGCGTCGTGGCTGGCTCGAAGCGCGTAGCAAACTTGAGGTGATGCTGCAAGAGGCTAACGAAGCCGACGCCAGACTCGCGGTCCTCATCGCCAGTAATCCAGGGAGTGTCCTTCAACTCATGGCCGCGCCCGAGCGCTTTCCCTGCCTGCTTTCGCAACCCTTTGAGCAAACCGCGTCGGTCGTCCGGCCCGAAGTGCCAACCCAGCGCGTTTTCAAGCATACCGTACAGCATACTCAGGGTCGGCGCACGCTGGCTGCGGTAGTACGTGCCCGGCTGGGCCGTCGTCATCGAAAGCGGCGTCAGTGCCTCGACGGTGAGTTGAGCAGCAACGGATAGCTCCGGCGGCTCAAGAAAGAATGAGAAGTCGATGTCGCTCATAGCCTCGCTGGATGATTGCTGTCTTCGTCCCACCGCGCCGGGTTCTGGCGGATGTACGCCCGCACGGCGCACCACTCGCGCGCGTTGCGGACGATGCGGTCGTGGTAGCTCGGCTGCCACACCGACGCCCCCGGCGTGCCGCGCAGGGCGTTGATGCGCCGCGTGGCGGCAGATTTGAATGCTCGCACAAACGCCCCCAATGATTTTGGTTTGACGTTGACAGGTTTGCCATCGTCAGGTAGCGACGCAGCGCGCTGCGTCGCTACTACGGCGCGGTTGTCGCCCATGAAAATGTCGTACCCGTGCGGATCGGTCGGGGCCTCCGTGCCGGGCGGGGCGATGATGACGAGGCCGTGCACGTGGTTGGGCATGACGACGTAGGCGTCCAGCGTGACCTCGGCGCGGAGCGTTTCGGAGCGGCGCCATTCTTCGTCTGCGATCTGCCCAGCGGTGTTCAGGTGCATCTCTCCATCTATGATCTTGCCAAGGAGGCAGGCGCGTCCATGCGTGCAGATCGTGACGAAATAGACCCCAGCCCGTGTGTATTCGTACCCGCGCAGGCGGCGCGAGGCGTGGTGCGTGCGGTATTTCTCGAAGCGGTTGGGCAAGGACGTTCGTTGTTGGGGTGCGTCATCCGGGCGGTAGCGTCGTCCGGCCGGACGACGCTACGAGGCGCTTTCATCATCTTCACCGCAGGGCGCCGAAGCCGCTGCCGGTGAGGTCGCCCGCACCCACGGTCCAGGCGAAGCGCACAGCTTCGGGCGTGCCGGTGACGACGACGGGGCAGAGGCTCCCCTTGTGCTTGGTGCCTTTGATCTCGATGAGCTTCGGGCGGGCGCCGTCGTACATCCGGTCGAACTGCGCGGTGGCCTCCAGGTGCTCGCCCGTGAAGCCGGCTTCTTCCAGCTTGCGGCGCAAAACCCGCGTCAGGGCTTCGTCGGCTTGGTCGTCGCCAGCGAGGAGGTATTCGCGTGAGCCGTCGGCGCGGGTGCGGCGGGCGAGGACGGGGCCGCCGTCCGTCTTGAAGCGGTAGCAGCCGCTCAGGGCCGGCGTCGGCTGCTCCCTGGCCTCGAAGACGCGCATCCCGGCGCAGACCTCTGGCTCACGCATGATGCCATCCAGGAGGCGCTTAGCCGCCGCGTCGTCGTAAAAGCTGATGCGCCACGTGGCGCCGCGCCGGAAGGTGAGGTGGCCTCCGGGGAAGCCCGGGTGGCCGTTCTTGGCCACGGCGCCCTGGAGCCAGCCGAAGCTGTAGAGCGAGAGGCCGTCGTGGAGCGCGTTCTTGCCGAGCCACTTGTGGATGCACCCGGTGAGAAAGTGCAGGTGGTTGAAGCCGAGCGGCTCGGTCGTGCCCGTGAGGCGGAGGTTCAAACGCATGGGTGAGGTGGATCGGTAACTTCGCGGGTGATTTCTTCGGTGATGTGCTCGGTCAGAAGGCGCTTACCGCTCTTCACTCTTTCTCCGCAAAAAGCCTTCCGGGCTGTCGTAGCGCGCGGCCATGCGGCGGATTTCTTCCGCCACGCGACGGCGGAGCGCAGGCGGACCGATGACTTCGACCGCCGCGCCGAAGCTCAGGGCGTAGCGTAGCGCGCCGTCCAGGCTGCCCGCCTGCCCCACGACCTCGACTACCCCGCCGGGGCGGCGCAGAAGCAGCGGCGGCTCGTGCCACTGCGGCCCCGTCGGCAGCGCTTCGTGTCCCGGCGCAAAGCGCAGATGCACGGTGCGCCCCCGGCACGCTTCGGTGCTCAGATGGGCCTCGGTGGGCTTATGCAGGCGTGCTCTTCTGCTCATGAGATGCCCCCGCTGCGGTCGTTGCTGGAGTCGTCGGCGCTCTGGGGCGGGGCGTGTTCCTGCAGAAGGGCCTCGGCGGCCTCGCGTACGGCTTCGGCCAGCGCTTCCGGCGCCAGGACGCGCACGGCGCCGCGCCAGCTCAGCACCCAGGAGCAGACCTCTTCGAGGCTGCGCGCGGCCATCCGCACGACGATCTCGCCGCCCGGACGCTCTTCTTCGATCTCCTGCGAGGCGTGGTAGCGCTTGCGGCGGAAGTAGGGCGCGCTCTCGGCATCTACGAGGAGGCGGACGGTGTGCACCTCGCGGCCCGCCACCGAGGCGAAGCGCCCGGCAAAGTGCGCGGCGCGGTCGAAGCTCTTTTTCCACACGAAGTGCTCGCCAGCGCAGCGGGCCACGCGCCGGAAGCCTTTGAGCGCAAACTCCTTGACCTGCCGCGAGTCGTGGCAGTAGCACGTTGCCATCCACGAGCCGCGCCGGATGGCGAAGAGGTAGGGGTCGAGCTTGCGTCCTTCGGTCAGCTCGCGGCGCGAGGCGGTGAAGTAGTCCGCCAGGACGGGCTGCTGATGGCGCATCGCTTCCAGGAGCGTCCAAAAAACCTCCGGGGCGACGGCGTGCGTGGGGTCGTCCTCGAAGGACCAGCGCGCCGCCTCGAGGTCCGGCTCGAAGGTGAACGCCTGGGCCAGCCACTCGTCGGTGAGGAGCTGGGCGGCGGCTTCGAGCGGGCTGAGGAGCGGCGTCGGCCGCAGGGCGGCGCGGGCGGCTTCGATGGCGGCGGTGAGGGCCTGGAGCTGCCGCTCGGTGAGGCGGACGGTGCGCAGCGCGTGGTGGCGCTCCTCTTCCGCTAAGAAATAGCGCTTGAGGTGGCCGTCTTGCTTTTCCTGCACCGGCACGCCGCTTTTCCGCACCTTGCCGAGGTGGCGCCGCACGGTACGCTCGTCGCAGCCAAGCTGCTCGGCGAGTTCGTGCTGCGTCGGCTCAGCGCCGGTGCTGAGGAGGTCGAGCAGACGCTGCGTGCGGTCGGCGCGGGGCATGAACGGACGGGGAGGCGGTGCTGCAAATGGGCGGATGGCGACCAGTATACAAAAGCGCTTGCTCTAATGCGGTCAAACGGTGTCCACCTTGCGCACAACCCTCCGGGCACGTGCGCGGCACCTACCGCTTCCGCCGCCCCCACGGCGGGCCATCCCGCATTCGTACCAGCGCGCCTGACGACGTAGATCCGCTCAACCGACGGGCACAACTCAGCGCGCTTCAACGACATCGAGGTGACTGAACTGATCGAAAGGAATGTACGACCAGGCCAGCGGCATGGAAGCCGACGCCGTGGTGCAACTCAGCATCCGCTCAACGACGGATACCGCGCAGGTGTGGCGTAAGCGGGCCGAGGAGATGGTCATGGTGCCGGCTTTCCGGCTCTCCGACTTTGCCATCAAACGGAGTGCTCAGAAGAGCGACGATGAGCAACCTTAGTACGGCAGTGCCGTATGCGGGGGTGTGAAAGTCGATCCGTACTTCCGGAGGAGCCGAAGCCGGCACGCCCTGACGCTCGAACAGGTTGAAGAAGCCCTCCGGCACGAGATCGAGCGCGAAGTTCAAGAAGACAGACGCATCCGCATCTGGGCTTACCTCGAAGAGGTAGGGAAGTGCGTGCGCATCATCATCCTGCCCGACGGCGAGACGGTCTTCAACGCCTTCCGCGACAGCAGCTTTACCCGAAAATGGCGCCGTGAGCGCGAAGCTGATGAGAACTGAATACTTTCCGAGTTCAGACACCCTTTCCTTCGTCTTCTCCGAAAACCAGGTGGAGGATGGGCGTGACGTGGAAGGCGACGAGGACGTGCTCGTACTCTACGACGCCCAGAACCGCGTCGTCGAGATCGTCGTGCACCACGCTTCCCGCCGCGTTGACCTAGGGCAGATTAGCGCGAACATCGTGGCGGGCGAGCCAGAGGAAGTCTCCTCTAATGAAGACGAACACTCGCCTGCAGTAGCTCCATGAACAAAGAGCTTTCCGGCCGGCTGCTCGAAAGCATCGAGGAGATGCAGGCCCACGAGCGCGGCGAGATCGACCTGCCGCCGCAGCGCATCTGCTTCGTGGGCAAGCCGGACCCGCGCGAGATCCGCGCCTCGATGGGCCTGACGCAGAAGGATTTCGCCCACCTGCTTGGGATCAGCGTGCGCACGCTCCAGGACTGGGAGCAGGGCCGTCGCAGCCCAGAGGGGCCAGCCATGCAGCTCCTCAAGGTGGCCGTCGTACGGCCCGATGCCTTGTTGGCTATTGCTTAACGAGTACCGTGCGGAGGGTGGCGGCCACGGGCCGCCCTCGCAGCGTAGCGTGGCTTCCTTTCCGCCCTCGCCGAATAGCTCGGAGGCCGGCTTTGCTCGGCTCGGCCGGATCTATCGCGCGCAGGTCGCGCACCCAACTCCACGCAGGTCTGCCCCCCTTTCAATACCAGCAGGTGCGATTCAGTCACTCCTGCAGGCCGAGCGCGCCATCGAAGCGGAGCACTTTCAATACCAGCAGGTGCGATTCAGTCTCCGCATCAGCGCCGAGACAGCGCAGGCCCTCCGCGACTTTCAATACCAGCAGGTGCGATTCAGTCCGTTCCACAGCCCCACCAGCCCCACGCCGGCGGTGTACTTTCAATACCAGCAGGTGCGATTCAGTCGTTGGGCGCAGCGGCGCCTTCGGCCTTCTGGAAGACCTTTCAATACCAGCAGGTGCGATTCAGTCTGGCCGACGAGATGGGCGGGCGCGTCTCGATCCACACCTTTCAATACCAGCAGGTGCGATTCAGTCTCGGCTCGTCGCGCTCGCACGCGCAGGCCATCCTCGCTTTCAATACCAGCAGGTGCGATTCAGTCCCGTGCGATCTCGTCATCGACGCTCCTGCCGAGGTCCTTTCAATACCAGCAGGTGCGATTCAGTCGGCTGGACAAGGATGTTATTCATAAACGCGTGCAGCGCTTTCAATACCAGCAGGTGCGATTCAGTCGCCTGGTTGAGGGAGGGCGTCGTCTATATGAATCCACTTTCAATACCAGCAGGTGCGATTCAGTCCTGGCGGCGCGCTACGAGGCGCCCAACGACAGCCTCTCTTTCAATACCAGCAGGTGCGATTCAGTCCTGTCGGTGTCGAGGGCAAAGCGCTTGGCTTTGCCCTCTTTCAATACCAGCAGGTGCGATTCAGTCTCGGCTCGTCGCGCTCGCACGCGCAGGCCATCCTCGCTTTCAATACCAGCAGGTGCGATTCAGTCCCCCACGGTATTGAAGTATAACAAATCTGCGCATCCCGTGCAGGGGCGTGTTTTTTCTACGCCCTGGCTCCCCAGGTTGTCGTCGCCCCCCGGTCGTGCAAAAAGGGCCGGGGGCCGACGACTTTCCGCAAGCCGCTGCGGCGCAACGGCTTAGGCCTTATCCGGAGAGCCGAAAGATCGCTTCCGGCTACGAGGAGACCCGTCTGAGTCTGAGGACGACGCGCGCAGACGCTCGTTCGCGCACCGGCAGGCGGCGCGTTACGACAAAATGCATGTTGCAGAGCCGTCGCCTTTATAACTATTTACTGTGCGCTGTCTCCCCCGCTTGCCATGACGAGCGGCGCCTTCCTTTCCGCAGATCCTGCTTTGCTCATGAGCACATCGCCGAAGTCCGAAGTCGTTGTTGTCACCGGCGCTACGGCCGGCGTGGGCCGCGCCATCGCGCAGGCCTACGCCAAGCGCGGCGCGCGCATCGGCCTCCTGGCGCGCGGGCCGGACGGGCTGGAAGCCACCAAAAAGGAGGTCGAGCGCCTCGGCGGGCAGGCCCTCGCCATCAAGACCGACGTGGCCGACGCCGACGCCGTCGAGGCCGCCGCCGAGCAAGTCGAAAACGAGTTCGGTCCCATCGACGTGTGGGTCAACAACGCCATGACCTCGGTCTTCGGCGAGTTCACCGACATCGAGCCGGAGGACTACCGCCGCGTGACGGACGTGTGCTACCACGGCACCGTCTACGGCACGAAGAGCGCCCTCAAGCGGATGCTCCCGCGCGACCGCGGCGCCATTGTCCTCGTCGGCTCGGCGCTCGCCTACCGAGGCATCCCCTTGCAGAGCGCGTACTGCGGCGCCAAGCACGCCATCCAGGGGATGTTCGACTCCATCCGCGCGGAGCTGCTGCACAACGAGTCCAACGTGACGATCTCGATGGTGCAACTCCCGGCCGTGAACACGCCGCAGTTCGGATGGGTCAAGAGCCTGCTCCCGAACAAGGCGCAGCCCGTCCCGCCCATCTACCAGCCCGAGATCATGGCCGACGCCGTCTTGTGGGCGGCCGAGAGCGGCAAGCGCGAGATCTACGTCGCCTACCCCGCCGTGCAGACCGTCGTGGGCAACAAGCTCTTCCCCCTCCTGGGCGACTGGTACCTGGCCCAGACCGGCTACGACGGCCAGCAGACCGATGAGCCAAAGCCCGAAGACCGCCCCAACAACCTCTGGGACCCCGTCCCCGGCGACCACGGCGCGCACGGCGACTTCGACAGCCGCGCCTACGACTTCAGCCCCGTCTACTGGGCCAACAAGCACAAAGGCTGGCTCATTGCCGGCGGCGCTCTCGCCCTCGGCCTCACCAGCGCCCTCTGGTCTTCCGGCGATTAAACGCGCCCCGCCCTCGCTCTCAGTCCCTGCCCCCCATGACGTGGAGCCTGCGCACCGCCAAAGGCGACGCCAACATCGATACGGTCCCGCCCGAAGCGCTGAGCCGGCAGCTTCGTGAAGGGACGGGCGGCTTCCTGGAAGAGCGGCGCGGCGTGGTCAAGGGCGCGCTCGTGGGCGCCGCGTCGATGGGGCTGATCTCGCTTTTTCAGATGGGCATCATCAAGCACCTGCCCGAGCCGCCGCTGTTCTTCTTCGACGCCGACACGGTGGACGCCTCCGAGGAAGCCTACAGATGGCTCTCCACGCCCGACGCCCCCATCGGCCTGGCCAGCTACGGCGCCACGGTGGTCCTGGCGGCGATGGGCGGCCAGGACCGCGCGCGCCGCAGCCCGTGGCTCCCGCTTCTCCTGATCGCCAAAACGGGCGCCGACGCCGCGCAGGCCGCCAAGCTCACCAAGGATCAGATCACGAAGCACGGCGCTCTGTGCGCGTGGTGTCTCCTGGCCGCCGGCGCCACCTTTTTCTCGCTCTACCGCGCCCTGCCCGAGGCGCGCGCGGCCCTCCAAACGCTGCGCGACGGCGCCTCTTAAACCCCTCCCGTCCTGCCTTCAAAACGCCATGAGCCGCTCCGACACGTCCGACCTGCCAGCCTCCCACGGCAACACCGCCATCGGCATCCCCGAGACGGAGAACGATGAGGAAGTCCCGCCCGGCTGGGAGAAAAACCCCGCCGCCTGGAGCGAGCGCCTGCCCATTGTGGGCCTCGCCGTCGTCGGGTTCGTGATTGCGATGTATCTTTCGCTTTACCAGTGGGAGGTGTTCGGGCGGATCTGGGACCCGTTTTTCGGCAACGAAAACAACTTCGACGGCGGGAGCAAAGATATCCTGCGCGAGTCGGGCGTCTCGAAAAAGACGATGCGGTGGTTCGGCGTGCCGGACGGGTTCTTGGGCGCCATCGGCTACTTCGTGGACGCGGTGACGGGTGCCGTCGGCGGGACGCGCCGGTGGAAGACCATGCCGTGGATCGTCATCGTCTTCGGGCTGGCCGTGGGGCCGTTGGGCTTCGTCTCCATCATGCTCGTCGTCTCACAGCCCGTGCTCTACGACGCCTTCTGCACGCTGTGCCTGGCCACGGCCGTGATCTCCGTGGCGATGATCGGCCCGGCCTTGGACGAGATGATGGCCTCGCTCCAGTACATGCAGCGCGTGAAGCGCTCCGGCGGCAGCCTCTGGCGCGCCTTCTGGGGCCTCTCCTGATTTTGGATTTTAGATTGCGGATTTTGGATTGACCTCCTCCCGCAGTCGTTGCTCAATCCAAAACCGAAAATCACCAACCCAAAATCGAACCATGTGGGCACACGTCATCAACGCGGTCATCGGCATCTGGCTCATGGCCGCGCCTTCGGTCTTCGGCTACGCCAACTCGACGCCGGCCACGAACGACCGCTTCGTCGGGCCGGTGATCGCCACGTTTGCCATCGTGGCCTGGTGGGAGACGACGCGCATCGTGGGCCGCTGGAACGTGGCGCTGGGGCTGTGGCTCCTCGCCGCGCCCTGGATCCTGGGCTACGGGCCGACGGCGGCCATCGTTAACAGCATGGTCTGCGGCGCTTTGGTGGCCGGCCTCGCGCTGGTCAAGGGCACCTTCCGCCCGGAGCGCTTCGGCGGGAGCTGGTCCTCGCTCTGGAAAGACGATCCGCAGCACGAGCAGGCGCTTTTGCGCGGAGAGGGCGAACAGGCGAGCGGACGCGAGTGAGCGGCGGCGCGCTGCAACAACTGCGGCGCGGCCCTCGTCTGCCGAAGGACGTCTTCGCCTGCCCCCCCTCGCCGAAGAGCCGATAGACGCCACGATCCCCGACGTTTCGCGCTGGCGCCTCGGGCTGCTGATCTGGACGGCCGGGATGCTCGGCGTTCTCGCGTACGCCTTCTACGTGCCGGAGCTGATTCGGAGCCTGGTGGAGGCGGGGCTGGGAGATGAAGGGCCGGTGCCTTGGTTTGTCGTTCCGATCACCGCAGCGCAGTCTGGCGCCTTCGTGGCGCTGGCGGTGTGGGCCGGCGTGGCCTTGGCGCACCGGGTGGGGTTGCGCGCGCCGGCGTTCGAGGCGGCGCTGTCGGCAGAGGCGTCGGTGGCGGCGGCGCTCAGGCCGCAGGCGCTTCCGGGGCTGGCGGTGGGCGCGCTCGGGGCGGGGCTGCTGCTTGCGTCGCCGGCCTTTGCGCCGGCCGAGCTTTTGGCCGCCGGGGAGATTTTCCAGCCGCCGCTCCACGTGCGCGTGCTCTACGGCGGGATCACCGAGGAGATTCTGCTGCGCTGGGGCCTGATGACGCTTTTCGTGTGGCTCCTGTGGCGCTTCGTGCAAAAGCGCGAGGGGACGCCCCGCGCCGGGTACGTGTGGGCGGCGATTGGGGCGAGCGCGCTCCTCTTCGGCGCGGGGCACCTCCCGCTGGCGGCGGCGCTTACCGGCGGGCTGACGGCAAGCGTCTTCGGCTACGTCGTGCTGGCCAACGCGGCGTTTGGCGTCCTCTTCGGCTACCTCTTCTGGCGGTACGGATTGGAGGCGGCCATCCTCGCCCACGCGCTGGCGCACGCGCTGAGCTACGCCCTGGACCTGCTCTGATCCCGCGGGATTGGGCGGCGGCGCTGAGCGGCGGTTGTGAATCGCAGGTCCTGGATGGTAGATTGGTCCTGCGCCCCGGCACGCGGCGCTCCGCCCGCTCCCCCACTCCCCCTTTCTCCCATTCCCCAACCATGCGTGACCTCTGGTACAAAGACGCCATCATCTACTGCCTGGACGTGGAGACGTACCAGGACGACAACGCCGACGGCATCGGCGACTTTGCGGGGCTGACGCGGCGGCTCGATCACCTGGCCGGGCTGGGCATCACCTGCCTCTGGCTCCTCCCCTTTTATCCCACGCCCAACCGCGACAACGGCTACGACATCCTCGACTACTACGGCGTGGACCACCGCCTGGGCACGCTCGGCGACTTCGTCGCCTTCATGCACGCCGCCCGCGAGCGCGGCATCCGCGTGATCGTGGACCTGGTGGTGAACCACACCTCCAACGAGCACCCCTGGTTTCAGGAGGCGCGCGACCCCGACTCCGAGAAGCACGACTGGTACGTATGGGCGGACGAGCGGCCCGAGGACGGCGCCCAGCCGCTCATCTTCGAGGGCGACGAGCCGGGGTCCATCTGGACCTACGACCGCAAGGCGCGCCAGTACTACATGCACCGCTTCTACAAACACCAGCCCGACCTCAACATCGCCAACCCGGCCGTGCGCGAGGAGATCACCAAGATCATGGGCTTCTGGCTCGAGCTGGGCGTCTCCGGCTTTAGGCTCGACGCCGCGCCGTACATGATCGAACTCAAAGGCATCGAGGGCGAAGCCAAAGTCGCCGAGCCGTACGCCTACCTGCGCGCCTTCCGCGACTTCTTGCAGTGGCGCCGCGGCGACGCCATCCTCCTGGCCGAGGCCAACGTCGGCCCCGACCAGGTGACGAACTACTTTGGCGACGGCAAGCGGCTGCACATGCTCTTCAACTTCGTCTTGAACCAGGAGCTGTTCCTGGCCTTGGCGCGCCAGGAGGCCGAGCCGATCAAGAAGGGCCTCGAAAAGCCGCCGGCGCTCCCCCAGGGCGGGCAGTGGGCCACCTTCCTGCGCAACCACGACGAGCTGAACCTGGGCCAGCTCTCCGACGAAGAGCGCGAGGAGGTCTTTGCCGCCTTCGCGCCTGAGGAGGAGATGCGCATCTACAACCGGGGCATCCGCCGGCGGATGCCGCCCATGCTCGGCGGCGACGAGCGGCGCCTGCGCATGGCCTACAGCCTCCTGTTCAGCCTCCCCGGCACGCCGGTCTTGCGCTACGGCCAGGAGATCGGCATGGGCGATGACCTGGAGCTTGAGGACCGCCGCGCCGTGCGCACCGGGATGCAGTGGTCCGACGAGCCGAACGCCGGCTTCTCCAAAGCGGCCGAGAAGAAACTCGCCCGCCCCGTCATCACCGATGGGCCGTACCGCTACGACGCCGTCAACGTGGCCCGGCAGCGCCGCGTGCCGGACTCGCGCCTGAACTGGATGGAGCGCCTCATCCGCACGCGCAAGGAGCACCACGCCTTTGGCTGGGGCGGATGGACGATCATCGAGACGAACCACCCGGCCGTCTTCGCGCACGCCTGCCACGACTCAGGCGGCGAAGACCGCGCCGTGAGCCACGGCGCGCCGGTCCTGGCCGTGCACAACCTCTCGGACGAAGCGTGCACGGCCACGCTCGACCTCGAAGCGTTTTTAGAGGCGCACGGCGGCGGCCACTTCATTGACCTCCTGGGCGACCAGGAGTACAACGCCCTCGATGACATCGAGACGCCCATCGACCTCGAAGGCTACGGCTTCCGCTGGTTCCGCCTCGAACGCGAGGCGTGAGCGTGCGGCCGGCGCCCGACTCTTAACGATTGCATAATGGCGCAGCGGCGCCGGTGGCGTGTACCTTACGGCTGCCGCGGATCGGTCCCTTCTGCACGGGCCTCCGCGCCCGCTCTGTTCGATTCCGGCCGCCGCCATGCCCGACGACGCTTCGCTCATTCTCATCGTGGACGATGAGGAGGACCTCCTCGACCTCCTCAGCTACAACCTCGAGCAGGAAGGCTTTGCCGTGGCGTTGGCGCGCGACGGCGTCGAGGCGCTCGACAAGGCGCGCAGCGCGCAGCCCGACCTCATCATCCTCGACATCATGATGCCCAAGATGGACGGCATCGAGGTGTGCCGCCGGCTCCGGCAGGACGCCCACCTGCGCACCATCCCCATCCTGATGCTCACGGCTCGCACCGAGGAGGAGGAGCAGGTCCAGGGCCTGGACGTCGGCGCAGACATCTACCTGGCCAAGCCCATCTCCGTCCCCGTCATTCTGAGCCAGACGAAGGCTCTGTTGCGCACGAAGCGCCGCAGCGAGACGCCGCCCGACACGCTCTCGGTGCACGACCTGGAGATCGACCGCGACCGCTACCTCGTTTTCCAGGAAAAGCCCGACGGCGAGCGCGAGGAGATGCACTTCCCGCGTAAGGAGTTCGAGCTTTTGCACTTCATGGCCTCGCACCCCGGCAAGGTCTTTTCCCGGCAGGAGCTTCTGGACGAGGTCTGGGGCCGCGACGTCTACGTCGTGGACCGCACCGTGGACGTGCACGTGCGCAAGATCCGCGAGAAGCTCGGTTCCGAGTACGTCGAGACGGTCAAGGGCGTGGGGTACAAATTCAAGGAATAGCCCTCCAAGTCACGCGCCTCCGCTACCGGCTAAGACAGAACGGAAAGCAGCATTCCAACAATAATTACGAGGACGAGAAGACCAAGCACGCCGAGCAATACCTGAGCAGTCGTCCTCACAAATCGGTTCTGCACGGCCGGTTTCTCTTCCGCCGCGAGCGCGGAGCCGGTTACCTCTGCCTGAGGGCTTCGCTGTGTGTCTTTGAGGGTCCGGAGTGCCTTGGCAGCCTGATCTTCGAGAACCCGCAGATCAACACCGTGCGCCGCCTGCAGGTCGAGGTGTGCTCCCCCCGCGTCGTCGGCCGTGATCATCGCACGGATGTTTTCCTGCTCGAGCCGACTCTTAGCCTGCTCAGCGCTCCGCCGCGAAGGGTAAGTGGCAATCACCGCCGTTCTTTTTTCATCGAGGGCATTGTCCATGACTTGGATGCCTCTTTGGGGAAGGACGAAGAGTGAAATATTGCTAAAGCTATGTCGCTGAATCGGAATTGATCCGCGACAGAAAGGGCCGACGAGAAGCTGGCGCGCCCTGCGCTAACGGCGGCCGGACCGCCAAAGCCGCAAGCCCGAGCAGCAGAAAACTCATTCAAGGAGGGGCCTGTCGTCCGCGCCGAATTCAACGAGCGGCCTCGACTTTGAGCGGCGGATTGGGGAAATTGGGCAGTCGTCCCCTCCTTTCGCAACCCGCGCCGCTCGATGTCGGAAACGCGCCTCAACCGTCTTTCGCTCAAGCTGAGCCTGGCCGTGGCGGCGTTCGTCCTCGCGGGCACGCTGGGGCTGCGGGCGCTCGGCGTGCCGGGGGCGCCGGCCGGGTGGGGCCTCTGGCTCTTGGCGCTCGCGGCCGGGGCGGGCACGTACGCCGTGGCGCACCGGCTCCTGGTGCGGCGCCTCCTCCTGGCGCGCTCGACGCTCCGGCAGATCCGCCGGCACCAGTTCGAGAACCTCGAGGCGGCCCGCCTCCCGCGCGGCGACGAGCTTTCGGACCTCATCTGGCAGGTCTACCGCACTGGGCAGACGCTCGAAAAGGAGATCCGCGAGCTGAAGAAGATGGAGAACTACCGGCGCGAATTCGTCGGCAACGTCTCGCACGAGCTGAAGACGCCCATCTTCGCCATCCAGGGCTTCTCGGAAACGCTCCTCGACGGCGCCCTCGACGACGCGCGCGTGCGCCGCTCCTTCGTCGAGAAGATCCTGCGCAACGCCGGGCGCCTGAACAACCTCGCGCGCGATCTCGCCGAGATCGCCCGCATCGAGACGGGTGAGCTGCAGATGACGCCGGCGCCGTTCAGCCTGGCACAGCTCGCCCGCGAGGTGAACGAGTCCCTGGAGATGACGGCCGAGGCCAAAGGCGTCACCCTCGCCAACCGCGTCCCCGCCACGCTTCCGCCCGTGGTGGGCGACCGCGAGCGCATCCGCCAGGTGTTGACGAACCTCGTGGACAACGCCGTGAAGTACAACAACCGGGGCGGCACGGTCGAGGTCGTGGCCCGCCGCCTGCCCGAGGGGGCGGTGAAAACCTCGGTGGTGGACGACGGCATCGGCATCGCGCCGGAGCACATCGCCCGGCTGACGGAGCGATTCTACCGCGTGGACCAGAGCCGCTCGCGCGATCAGGGCGGCACGGGGCTGGGCCTGGCCATCGTCAAGCACATCCTGCAAGCGCACGAGAGCCGCCTCTTGGTGGAGAGCAACCCGCAACGCGGCTCCACCTTCGGCTTCACGCTCCCCTCCGCCGAGGCCCCGGCGGCGGCTCTGGAAGAGGACGCGCCGAGAAGGGACGAAAGGGAGGGGGCGGGCCAGGAGCCGTCCGGAACCGAACGGCGCGCGGCGGTGAAGACGTGACCTCCGCGCGGCGCGTAGGGCAGGCGGGGCCGGCTTCTTCCGAAACCGCGAGCCATCGCGCGCTGTCGTAACACGCCCCTCGCTGCAAGAGAAGCCCTGTGCGTGCCGCGTGCCATGGATGAGAAGATCTACCTCGCCTCGTACTGGCCGCTTGTGAAGACCCGCGCTGGCCGCCAAGCCGCGCTGAAGTTCGGGCTGCCGCCGTTCGTCAACGGGATGAGCCGGCGCGAGCCGGACTTCGAGCACGCCTGGCCAGCCATCAGCGCGTCTAGCCGGGGGCGCAACTTCGCCCCGCGCTTGCGCGAGGGGGACACCGTCGTGTACATCACCACGAAAGGGCTGTACGGCGAGCGGCCTGAGCGGCACTGGCGCCTCGTGGCCGTTTTGGAGGTGGCGCGCCGGTTCGAGACGCACGCAGCGGCGGCCCGGTGGTACCGCGCCGAGGGGCTGCCGCTCCCAAGCAACTGCGTCGCGCGCGGCAACCCGCCCGTGCCGCTCCCCTTCACAATGGACCACGGCAAGCTCGCCGACACGTGGGACGCCACGTGCATCCACCGCGCCGCCGAGGTGGGCACGCTGTTGGCTTGCCGGCCACGTTACCTCCGCCTGCGCCGCCCGCCGCCGCTCTTCGAGGAGGATTTCCTGCGCCTCTTCGGCCGCGTCCCAAACACGCGCACGCCGCCGGAGATCACCTCGCGCGCCCTGGACGAACTCCTCCGCCTCGCCGACGAACGCGCAGCACAGACGCCCGCCGCCTCGTGAATGCCGACCGCCTCGCCGACCCGCCGCCCGACCCGCTCGCGCTCTTCGCCGCGTGGCACGCCGAGGCCGAGGCGCACCCGGCCATCGCGTACCCCGGCGCCGTGTGCCTCTCCACCGTCGATGCCGGCGGCCTGCCCGACGGGCGCATCGTGCTCTTGCACGAGTTTGGCGCGGAGGGCTTCGCGTTCTTTACAGATCGGCGCTCGGCCAAAGGGCGGGCGTTGGCGGAGCGTCCGGTGGCCGCGCTCACGTTCTACTGGGGGTCGCTGGAGCGGCAGATCCGCCTCCGAGGTCGTGTGGAAGCAGCGCCAGCGGAGGCGGCCGACCGCTACTTCGCCGAGCGCCCGCGCCGCAGCCAGGTGACGGCGTGGGCTTCTTTGCAAAGCGCGCCGGTAGCCAGCCGCGCCGCGCTGGAAGAGCGGATGGAAACGGCCGAAAAACGATTCGCCGGAGCGGAAAAGATTCCCCGCCCGCCGTACTGGACGGCTTATCGGCTCCTTCCGAAGGAGATCGAGTTCTGGGCCGCCCGCACGCGGCGCCTGCACGAGCGCGTCCTGTATACGCGCAGCGAAGAGGGCGGCTGGTCCTCTACGCGCCTGGCGCCATAACAGAACACCTGTTACGCCTCAGCGGAAAAGCCGCAGGACGAGGTTGACCAGGATCGTCAAGACGATGCTGACGATGATCATGGTGGCGAGCGGGAAGAACACGCGCGTGCGCCCGCTCTCGCTCTCCCACGCGAAGTCGCCCGGCAGGTGGCCGAGGTCGAGTCCGGTGCGGCCGAGGAGCAAAACCACGCCGCCGGCTACAATGAGCAGCGCGCCGGCCACGAGTAGAAGCTTTCCGAGGTTGTCCATGACGCGCCTCGATTTGTTTCAGAAACCGCTCCGTCACCGGCCTCATCCGCCAGCGCCGAGGCTCACTTTTCCAGCACCTGCTCGACGAAGGCTCTGCTGATCTGTCCCGTTTGCATAAACGCGCCGTCTGGGAGAACGAGCAGGTTCGTCGGCCAGCCTACTATTTTGAAGCGTTCCTTGAGCGCCTCGTCCATCTCCACCTGCGGCCACTGCATCTGTCTTTCCTCGATGATCTGCTCTGCGAGCGGCCGGTCGAACGTGTTCAGCAGGCTCACCATCTGAAGCCTGTCGCTGGGGAAGGCTTCGTGCATGGCTACGAGTTCGGGGATTTCTTCGATGCACGGGGCGCACCACTCGCCCCAGAAGTTCAGCAGCAGGTGCTGGCCTTTGAAGTCCTCCATCGCGATGGTCTCGCCGGAGAGCGTCTGCAGCTCCAGCGCCCAGAACGACGCATCGAGTTCACCGGCGGGCGTGAGGGCGGCGGCCTGCGCGCTCGTCCCTCCGTCTTTCGACCCTTTGACGTAATAGTTCGTCGGCGCCTCTTCGGTTTCCACCAGGCGGAGGCTTTGGCCGTAGGGGTCTACGTGCGCCACCTCGTAGCGCGTGCCGCCAACCTCGAAAACGTCGTAGAGCTTGAACACTTCGGTCGTCGTACTCAGTTTTAGGCTGTCGTCCCGGTTCAGGTCGATCAGCAGCACGTCGCTGAACTGCGGCTGCTCCTCGTTGCGCCGGTCGTCGAAGCGCCCATTCGTGTTGAAATCGAGGACCCCAATGTTGTAGGACACGCCGCCGAGCGTCACCTGCCCACGGCTCAAGCCGAGACGCTTCGGGTAGTAGAACGTACCCTTCTTGCCTTCAAAGTCGGGGTGGGGAATCTGCCATACCCGCAGCATCCTGGGTGAAAAGTTGCCTTCTGCATCGTACTCCTTTTCTGCGAATCGCTTTTGTCCTTCCGGGTCGCCAAGCAGGAAGTAAGGCCAGCGCATCAGCACGCGCCCGATGCGCTGCTTCGGGTCTTCGTCGGAATGCACGTAGAAGACCAGCGAGTCCTTGCTGCTCGGGAAAAGCCGAGGCGGGCCGTCGTTGGTCAGGTCGTTGTCGTTATTCGTGTCGATGAAGAGCCGTTCGCCAGCGCTATCCGGCAGCACCATGACAGCTATGTTTCTATCCTCGCTGTCACCGATGCGGCCGTAGACGTGCGTGAACTGTGCTTGCGACGTATTAACGTCCGGGAGCGTCAACTCCTCCTGCGGCACCGCCCGGAAGGGAGCCAGACTGAACGAGTGTTGGTCATCTGGCGTGCGCTCGGCGAGTTGCACTTCGATGCCCTGCGGTGTCTCGCGCCCGCAGCCTGAGAGGAGCAGCACGCCGAGGACGTAGATGAAGCAGAGCGTGGCGTAACGCATGACGGGCACCTCAAGAGGGAAAGCGGACGGACTACGTGAGACTCACTTATACTACCAAAATAGTATGCGAAGAGAAAAAAGTCAATCCTGGCTGCAACGCCCCCGCAAAAGCGAAGAGGCCGCCGGCGATCTGCCAGCAGCCTCTCCAAGCGTTCAAGAGCGATAAGCGTTCAGACGGCCACGCCGGCCTCCTCCTTCACGTCCACGAACGTGAGCCAGTCGTGCGGGTCGTTGCCCCCTTTGACGATGTCGAAAAAGGCGTCCTGCAAATCTTTCGTGATCGGGCCGCGCCGCCCGCTGCCGATGGTGTAGTGATCCACCGCGCGGATAGGCGTGATCTCGGCAGCCGTGCCGGTGAAGAACAGCTCGTCGGCGATGTAGAGGACCTCGCGCGGGATCACCTTCTCGTACACCTCGTAGCCGCGCTCGCGCGCCAGGGTGATGATGGCGTCACGCGTGATGCCGGGCAGGATCGAGAGGCCCACGGGCGCAGTGTAGAGCTTTCCGTCTTTGACGATGAACAGGTTCTCGCCGCTGCCCTCGGCCAAGAAGCCATCGGTGGAGAGCATGATGCCCTCGGTCATGCCGTTTTTGATGGCGTCCATCTTCACGAGCGAGCCGTTGAGGTAGTTGCCGCCCGCCTTCGCCATGGTTGGGAGCGTGTTCGGCGCCGGGCGCTGCCATGAGGCCACCTCCACCTCCACGCCTCGTTCGAGCGCCTCCTCGCCCAGGTACGCGCCCCACTTCCACACGGCGATGATCGTCTCGACGCTGTTCCCCAGCGGGTTCACGCCCATCGGCCCCATCCCGCGGAAGACCACCGGGCGGATGTAGCACGAGGGGAGGCCGCTGTTTCTGACCGTATCGAGCGCCGCCTTGCTGAGACCGTCGAGGCTGTACGGGATCTCCATGCGGTGGATCTTGGCCGAGTCCACGAGGCGCCGCAGGTGCTCGTCCAGGCGGAAAACGGCCGACCCTCGCTCCGTCTCGTAGCAGCGGATGCCTTCAAAGACGGAAGAGCCGTAGTGCACCACGTGGGAGAGGACGTGGATCTTGGCTTCGTCGTACGGCACAAGCTCGCCGTTGAACCAGATGTCGTGTGTCATGGGGAAAAGGAGGGGCAGGGGGCAGAAAGGCGTCAGCGCAAGATAGAAAACGAACGGCGCGCCCGCCAGAAGGTTCGTTTTAAAAAGCGCCGAAGCCCGTCCCCTTCGGCATCAAAAGGGCGCTCGCCGAAGACGAGAAAGCGCCATCCGCGCAATCGTCCACAGGATTTTAGCCGAGGCCCGGACCGTGCCTGAAACCGTGCCGGTGATCTTGGAGACGCCCACGCGCCGCCGGTAGGACACGGGCACCTCGCGCGTGCGCAGGCCCGCCTCGACGGCTTTGATCTGCATCTCGATGGTCCAGCCGAACGTCTTGTCCTCCATGCCCAGCGCCAGCAGATCATCGAAGCGGATGGCGCGGAACGGTCCCAGATCGGTGTACGCGGCGCCCCAGAGGTGGCGCATGAGGAAGCACGCGAGCCGGTTGCCGATGACGGCCTGCGGCAGCATGGCCCCGGCCTCGGCCTCGCCCCGGATGCGCGAGCCGACGACGAAGTCGGCCTCGCCCTCGGCGATGGGCGCTACGAGCCGCGTCATCTCCTCTGGGTGGTCGCTGAAATCGCCGTCGAGGAAGACGATGACCTCGGGCCGCTCGCCAGGCGGCTTGGCCTCGGCGTAGGCCATGCCGCAGAGGCAGGCCCGGCCGTAGCCGCGCCGGCTTTCGGTGAGGACCGTCGCGCCGGCCGCGCGCGCGTTGGCCTCCGTCTCGTCCGTCGAGGCGTTGTTCACCACGACGACCTCCTCAGCCAGCCCTTCCGGGATTGCGCCGATGACCTGCCCGATGGCCCGCGCCTCGTTAAAGGCCGGGATGATGACGAGCGTTTTCAAAGCGTTGCCTCGGTGCGTTTCTTTGTCATTCTGAGCAACGCAAAGGATCTCTCCCGTTCGAGCATTCCCCGGCGTGGGAGATCCTTCGCTCAGGATGACGGGACCAGACGGCGTCTGCACACTCGAACCTGGAACTGCGCGGCTCGCCGGCGGATTGCATCGGTTACGTCGCTACGCCCTCGCCAGCCCCACGTTGCGCATGAACTCTGGAGAAGACAAACGGATGCGCCTGCGGCAGGGTCTGCGCTGGGCGCTCATCGTCCTGGTAGGCGTCTTTTTCGCGGCGGCGGCGGCGAGCGCGCTCGGCCTCTTTAGCGACAGCCCGTACACGGCCGTCCCGCACGGCAGCCACAACCACTACGTCCCGCGCGGCTGCGAGGACGTCGAGATCGGCGACTTCCCCACGCAGGAGCCGGGGCCTGGTGAGCGCATCACCTGCGAGGGCCGCATCGTGCCTGCGGGCGAGTAGCGAATAGGGAACGGCGAATAGGGTCGCACAGAAGACCCCCGTTCGCCATTCGCAATCCACCACTCGCCCCTACCGATACCGGCTGCGGAAGTCGTCCTCGTCGAAGTCGTCGTCCTCGCCGGGGCCGCCACCCAGGGAGGAGAGCATGGACCCCATGATGTCGTTGTAGGCGCTCTCGCCGTCGTAGAGGTCTTTGCCCACGAGCGAGTTCTGGTGCAGGGCTTCGAGGACGAACTCCATCATCGAGGCCGTCTCGGCGGGCGTGCCGGGGCTGGAGTGCTTCTTCACGAGCGCGTGCAGGCCCTTGACCGCGTCCAGGCGCTTCGTGTACTCGCCAAAGGAGAGGTCCTGGCCCAACTCCACCGAGCCGCCCTTCGAGAACCAGTTCAGCACGTCTTTGTACGCCGGCCGGCCCTGGGGCTTGTCCGAGGGGTTGGGGAAGTAGCTCAGGAAGATGGTCCTGACGGCGCGGCCGATGAGCGTGTAGGCCACGTTCTGCGCGCCCTCCTGCTCGCCCTCGTAGACGAGTTCGACCTTGCCGGTGATGGCCGGCTCCACGTGCATGAGGTCGGCCATGCGTACGGTCGTCTCGCTTTCGCCGTTGAGCAAGGCGCGGCGCTCGGCGGCGGAGATGAGGTCTTCCAAAGCCGCGCGCGTCACGCGCACGGAGACGCCGCTCTTCTGGTCGATGTACTCGCTCTGGCGCGCCTCGAAGGCGATCTGCTCAATGATCTCGCGGAAGTAGTGCGGGACGTGCACCTTCACGCCGGCGTCCGCCTGTCCGTTGCGGTCCTGCCACGCCTCTTGCCGGGTAATCTGAATGCCCAGATCAACCGTCCTGGGGTAGTGCGTGATGATCTGGCTGTCGATGCGGTCTTTGAGCGGCGTGATGAGGTTGCCGCGGCTGGTGTAGTCCTCCGGGTTGGCCGAGAAGATCATCATCACGTCGAGCGGGAAGCGGATGTTAAACCCGCGGATCTGGATGTCCTGCTCCTCCATGATGTTCAAGAGGCCGACCTGGATGCGCGGCTGGAGATCGGGCAGCTCGTTGATGGCGAAGATGCCGCGGTTCGTGCGCGGGATGATGCCGAAGTGGATGACTTCTTCGTCGGCGTAGGTCAGGCGCTGGCTCGCTGCCTTGATCGGGTCGATGTCGCCGATGAGGTCGGCGATGGTGGTGTCCGGCGTGGCGAGCTTCTCGCCGTAGCGCTCGGAGCGATGCATCCAGGCGATGGGCGTCTCATCGCCGGCCTCTTCGAGCGTTTCCCGAGCGCCTTTGGAGACGGGACTGAACGGGTTGTCGTTCAGCTCGGCGCCTTCGACGACGGGGATGTGCTCGTCCAAGAGGCCCGGCAGCATCCGGATGAGGCGGCTTTTGGCCTGGCCGCGCAGGCCCAGGAGGATGATGTCGTGCCGGCCCAGGATGGCGTTTTGAAGCTGCGGGATCACCGTGCGGTCAAAGCCCAGGATGCCGGGGAAGACCTGCTCGCCGGAGCGCAGCTTCCCGATCAGGTTTTTGCGAAGCTCGTCTTTGACGGAGAGCGGCTGGTAGCCAGATTCTTTGAGCGCGCCGAGGGTGCGGAGGTCGGTCCACTGCGTTGCCATGCCGCCTGCTTTTTCGTGCGAAAAGATCGTCGCTGAAGGGTGCGATGGCACGCCGGCTTCGAGCGCGCTGTTCCCCTTTGGGACGACGGACGAGTGACGACGGACGACGTTCGTGGCCGGTGTTCGTACATCGTCCTGCACCCTGTGAGGCTACCGCCCGGCCAGGCCTGCTCGCGCACCCGGCTGCCAGCGATAGCGCACCACGAGCGGCGCCGGCTCGGTGAAGACGACGGCGAGGGCGTAGCTGCCGTCCGCGTTTTGGCGCACGGCCAGGTCGCGCGGGTAAAAGTCTTGCCCGTACGCGGGATCGGGCTGCGTGAGGCGCGCCGTGAGGCGCCCGCTGTGGTCAAACACATCGATGCGCAGCCAGCCGGGGCGCAGGTTGAGCACGAAGAGGCGGCCGGCCGCCGGCGCCGCCGATTCGAGGAGGAGCGGCGGGCGCGTGATCTCACCCACGGCAAAGGCGCGGCTGCGCGCGAGCATGGGCGAGTCGAAGCCCTGGAGCGCCATCGTATCAAGCGGCGCCGTGTCGAAGTCCGCGCCCGCCGGCAGCACGTCCACGACGGGGCGGTAGCCGGAAAGGCTCAAGAGCGAGTCGCCCCAGAGGCGCAGCGGCCCAGCCCGTCGCACGACCGGCCCCGGCAGCGCCTGCTGCGCCGTGACGGCCCCCCGGCGATCTACCCGCGCGACGAAGCCCTCCGCGCCCTCGCTCAGCACCTTGACGTAGACGCTTGCGTCCGACGCCGTGGCCCACACGAGCGGCGCCTCGGGCAGCTCGACGGGCAGCCGCATCCCGCCCACGCGCGCGGCGCCGAGCACGAAGTCAATCCGCCGCTCGAACGGACTCAGCACGAGGAGCGTGTCGCCCCGGCGCCCGGCCAGGTACGGCACCTCGAAGGACGGCAACGCTACCTCGCGCACAAGCTCGCCTTCCTCCGCGAAGACGAATACGCTGTTCCGCTCGGCGTCGCTGACGTAGACCTCGCCTTCTTCCCCGAAAAGCACCGTGCGCGGGAACTGGAGCGGATGCGCCTCGGAGCCGCCTGTGCGCCAGACGCGGCGGAGCGTGTCCACAGGCACCTCGGCGGCGAGTTGGCGCGAGAGCGAATCGGCGGGGAAGAGCGCCTCGGCCCCGCCGCGCCCGCAGGACGAGGGCAGGCAGCCGGCGAAGACGACGAGGAGCGCGGCAAGGAAAATGGGGGTGGTGGATTTCAACGTTCTGCGCCTTGGGGTTTCAGCTCTCGTTCTTCGGCGTGCTCCTTTTTGGCCCGTTCAGCAGCATCTGCCTGCCGCCTCAGCGTCCGCGCCGCTCGCCGAGGCGCAGGGCATCGGCCGGCTCTTCTCAAAAACACGGGGGTCCAATGTAGAAAACGGCGGCGCCCAGCGCATCACCTCAGCGCCGTGCCGATGATGTGCGGCGTGATGGGCGTGAACGCCAGCCCGTCGGGGCGGAAGCGCTCCATCTCCACCTCGGCGAAGCCGGCAGCGCGGATGAGGCGGCCCGTCTCGCGGTCGGGGCGGCAGCCGTCGGCCAGCGGGCGCCACAGGGGCTTGACCAGGCGCTGGGCGCAGCGCCTTGGCGTGCCCCTCGGCGCGGCCACGTGCTCGATGAAGAGGAAGCGCCCGCCCGGCCTCAGCAGGCGGCGGATCTCGGCGAGCGCCTTTTCCACATCCGCCACGGAGCAGAGGACGAGCGTGCTCACCACCGCGTCCACGCTCTCGTCTTCGAGATCCAGCTTCTCGATGGAGGCTGCGCGCAGGTCGATCTCCACCCCGCACGCGGCGGCCTTTTTGCGGAGGTAGGGGTGCATGTGCGGGTTCGGCTCGGCCCCGATCCAGCGGAGGCCCGGCGGGTAGTGCGCAAAGTTGACACCCGTGCCGGGACCGATCTCCAGCACGGCGCCTTCAAGGCCGGCGAAGAGCGCGTCCTTGCGCGCGCCGTAGAGCGCTTCCTGCTCGCCATCGCCAAGGGCCAGAAGCCGTGCGAAAAAGCGTTGGTACAGAGGGCCGCTCATGGCGTGCGGGGCAGACTTTTGCAGAGAGATTACGCGCGCGATGGGCCGCCGGCTTGCTTTAGCGGAACGGCCTCCGCTAACGTAAGGGCATCACTCAACCACCCTTTTCACCAAGAGGACCCTGTTATGGCTATTGCCAAGATCATCGAAGTCGAAGCGCAAGGCGACACCATCGAGAACGCCGTCGAGGCCGCCGTGCAAGGCGCCGGCCGCTCCGTGCGCAACATTAAAGGCGTCTACGTCAAGGACTTCGAGGGCGTCATCGAGAACGGGAACCTAACCGGCTACCGCGTCAACACGAAGATCACGTTCCTCGTAGACGAAGGCAGCGACATGGGCTAAGTTTCGCCCCATCGCGCAACGCACGCCAGGCGGCGGGGTCTTTCGAGGCCTCGCCGCTTTTTTCTTGGTCGGCGCGGGGATGCAATTTTTTTAGCAGCTGTCCTGTCACAAAAAGCGCTCTTCGCACGTAGGGTCTCTTCGCGGGGCGTCCGTCCGGGCGCCCGGCTCTGCGCGGCCAACGAAAGATCGTCATGAAGCGAGCGCTCGTCCTCCTCTCTCTGCTTATCGCGCTCGGTGCGGCGGCCCCGGCCGCGCTCCGGGAGCAGGACGACGCTGTGCCCGAGCGCCTCGTCTTCGAGCACATCTCGCTCAACGAAGGCCTCTCGCAGGTCTCGGTCGAGGCGATCCTTCAGGACCGGCAGGGTTTTTTGTGGATCGGCACGCAGGACGGGCTGAACCGCTACGACGGCTATGCCTTCACCGTCTACAAGCACAACCCCGGCAGCGCGGGCAGCCTCAGCAGCAACATCATCACGGCGCTCTACGAAGACGCCGGCGGCACGCTCTGGATCGGCACGGCCGAGGGCCTGAACCGCTTCGACCGTCGCACGCAGACCTTCGCCGCGTTCCACCGGCCCGGCGCGGCGGGCGCCGGCGACAGGGGCGAGGAGATGGTCACGGCCATCGCCGAGGGTCCCGGCGGCACGCTCTGGATCGGCGGATTGGGCGACGGCCTCTACCGCTTCGATCCGCCCGCCGGCGCGTTCTCCCGCCCGGTCTATCACGCGGAGCAACCCCCGCCGCTGAACGAGGCCACCGTCACCGCGCTCCACACCGACGCCGACGGGAGGCTGTGGGTGGGCACGCGCAAAAAGGGCCTCTACCGGTTCGACCCGTGGACCGGCCGGCTGGAGCGCTACTCGCGTGATACTGGTGATTCGGAGGCGATCCCCGGCTCTACCATCCTCGCTCTCGCCGAGGCCACAGGCGGCAAGGCGCTCTGGGTCGGCACGGATGAGGGCGTGTGCCGGCTCGACTACCGCTCGGACCTGTGCGCCCCGGTCGAGGGCGTCGCGGGCTACGCGCGCTCGCTCGCCGCCGCAGACGACGTGCTCTGGATCGGCACGGTGCGGCGCGGCCTCTTCCGCTTCGACCTGCCCACGGAGCAGCTTGCGCATTACCCACACGAGGCGAGCGATCCGGCCAGCGTGAGCAGCGACCACATCACCGCGCTCCACGAAGACCACTCCGGCGTCCTGTGGGTCGGCACGGCAGATCGGGGCCTGAGCCGCTCCGACCGCGACGGGCAGACCTTCGCGCATTACCAGCACCGCCCCGACGACCCGGCCAGCCTGAGCAGCGACTTCGTCTGGGCCATCCACGAGGACCGTGCCGGCACGCTCTGGATCGGCACGGCCGAGGGGCTGAGCCGCCTCGACGCCGGCGCGGAAGCGTTTGTCCGCTACCGGGCCGCCGATCATCCTGACAGCCTCCGCAGCAATGCCGTCCACGCCGTCCTCGAAGACGACGCCGGGCGGCTCTGGGTGGGCACGATGGGCGGCGGCCTCCACCGCTTCAATCCGGAGACCGAGGCGTTCACCGCGTACCGACACGACCCGAAGGACTCGACCACCCTCGGCGGCGACTTCGTCCGAAACCTGGCCGAGGACCCTGACGGCTCGCTCTGGGTCGGGACGTACCAGCGCGGCCTGAGCCGCCTCGATCCCGAAACCGGCCGGTTCACGCACTACCGGCACAGTCCGAAAGACTCAACCACGCTCGGCAGCGACAACGTGTCCGTCCTCTACGTTGACCGGGCGGGCACGCTCTGGGCCGGCACGTCGGGCGCCGGCCTGAGCCGCTTCAATCGGGAGACGGGGACGTTCACGCGCTACCGTCACGACCCCGGCGACCCGCGCAGCCTGAGCAACAACATCGTGCTGGCCGTGCGCGAGGACATGGGCGGCGCGCTTTGGGTGGGCACCTACGGCGGCGGCCTCAACCGCTTCGACCCTCCGGTGGAGACGTTCACGCGCTACACCGAGCACAACAGCGGCCTTCCTTCCAACACCGTCATTGGCATCTTGGAAGGGCCGGAGGGGGCGCTCTGGCTCAGCACGCAGGGCGCCGGGCTGGTGAAGTTCGACCCCGCCGAGGAAACCTTCCGCAGCTACGACGTGGACCGCGGCGTGCAGTCGAAGGAGTTCAACATGGGCGCCTATCACAAAGGGCAGAGCGGCACGCTCTACTTCGGCGGGGTCAACGGCTTTAATGCGTTCGATCCGCAGAAAGTGGAGGACAACACCACGCCGCCGCAGGTCGTGCTCACGGATTTCACCATCCGCAGCCAGGAAGCCGCCGAGCCGGATTCGTCGCGGCGTCTCTTGGGCGACGCGCCGGACTCCGTGGCGCTGCCGTACGACTTCAACGACCTCTCCTTTGATTACGTGGGGCTGCACTACGCCGCGCCGGAGCGCAACCAGTACGCCTATCTTCTGGAGAACTACGACAAGGACTGGCGACAGGCCGGGACGCAACGCACGGCCATCTACACTAACCTCGACCCCGGCGACTACGTCTTCCGCGTGCGCGCCGCCAACCGCGACGGCGTGTGGAGCGAAGAAGGCGCCGCGCTGGCCTTTACCATCCGCCCGCCGTGGTGGCGCACGTGGTGGGCCTACGGCGCCTACGGGCTGGTCCTGGCTGCCGGCGTCTTCGTGGTGGACCGCGTCCAGCGGCGGCGCCTCATCCAGCGCGAGCGCGAAAAGGCGCTCATCCGCGAGGCCGAACTCAAGGCCCGCGCCGCCGAGGCCGAGAACGCCCGCAAGACGCGCGAGCTGGAGGAAGCGCGCCAGCTCCAGCTCTCGATGCTCCCCAAGGCCGTCCCCGACCACCCGCACCTCGCCATCGCCGCCTACATGCACACGGCCACCGAGGTCGGCGGCGACTACTACGACTTCGCCACCGGCCCGGGCGGCGCGCTCACCGTCGTCATCGGCGACGCCACGGGACACGGCGTGCGCGCCGGCACGATGGTCACCGCCACGAAAAGTCTTTTCAACAGCCTCGCCGGCGAGGCCGACCTCGTGCAGATTCTCGAGCGCGCCACGCGCGCCATTCGCGGGCTGGGGCTGCGGCGGCTTTACATGGCTGTGGCGCTGGCGCGCTTCGAGAGCGGCCGCCTTGAGCTTGTTGGAGCCGGGCTGCCGCCGGCGCTCATTCACCGCGCCGCCACAGGCCGTGTGGACGAGGTCCCACTCAAAGGCGCCCCGCTGGGCAGCGTGCCCGGCTTCCGCTACCGGAAAACCGCCGCAGCCCTCGCCCCCGGCGACACGATGCTGCTCATGACGGACGGCTTCGCCGAGACGTTCAACCCCGAAGGCCGGATGCTGGGTTACGACCGCGCCCGCGCCGTGCTCAAAGACGCCGCGCCGGGCACGCCTGAAGAGATCACGCAGCGCTTCGCCGAGGAGAGCGAGCGATGGGCCGATGGGCGGCCTCCAAACGACGACCTCACCTTCGTCGTGCTGCAGATGAAGCGAAGCGGTCATCAGCCGCCGAGCGCGCCATAAAGCATCCGCCCGGCCACGAAGAGCGCCACAGCGGCGAAGACGAGTTGAAGCGGGCGCGTACGGATGCGATGCGCGGCGGCCACGCCGAGGCGCGCGGTGAAGACCGACGGCACGGCCAGGAGCAGCCCCCGCCCCACGTCCACGTAGCCGACGGCGGTGGAAAAAGGCACCTCGGCGTTCCAGCCCAGCGCGGCGTAGCTAAAAATGCCGGCCAGCGAAATAAGCACAATCGTGGCGCTCGACGTGCCCACGGCCTCGTGCATCGGCAGGCGCACGACGCGGTTGTAGGCCGGGACGAGCACGACGCCGCCGCCCACGCCCGCCGCCGAGGCCACCACGCCCGCCGCCGCGCCGATCCCCGCCAGCCGCCCCCGGCTCCAGTCGCGCTCGCCCTCGCTGCCCGCTTCCTCTGCCGAGGTGCTCTTCTTCGAGAGCACCATCCGTCCTACGACGCCGAGAAGCAGGAGGGCGAAGACGACCTGGAACACCGTGGCGTCGTACCACGGCCGCGTCGTCACCAGGAGCGTCATCAGGAAAACGGCCACGGCGCTCGCCGGGCCGACGCTCCAAGCTACGCGCCGCAGCACCGCCCCCCGCCGGAGCTGGAAAAACGCGCTCGCCAGCGCCGCCACGAGCGTGCACAAGAGGCTCGTCCCGATGGTGAGCTTCGGCGCCAGCTCGGCCGAGACGCCCAGCCCGCGGAAGTAGACGAGGAGCACGGGCGTGAACACGACGCCTCCGCCCAGCCCGATCAGCCCGGCGACGAACCCCGCCGCCAGCCCCGCGCCCGCGAGCACCCCGATCTGCATCCATTCGATTTCCATGCGCCACGCCGTTTGCGTTCGCCGTTCTTGCCGCGCTGAAGATAGCCACCGCGCGCGCGAGGAGCGAGCGGCACGCGGCACGCCTGCAACAACGTGTTGACGCCAAGCGCCGCGCCGGACCCCTCCGCCGCTGAGAAGCGTTGAGCACGCTTTCTCCCAAAGAAACCGCCCGCCATGCCGCGCTCTCGCTTCGCCGCCCTCGCTGCGCTGCTCCTCCCCGCGCTTCTCCTGGGGGGCTGCACATGCGACTCCGACAGCGTCAACCGCGGCGACATCAACCTGATCTCCCTCGACAAGGAATGGGAGATGGGCCAGGAGCTTTCGCAGGAGATCGCCCGGCAGGCACCGCTCGTCCAGGACCCCGAGGTGCTCGCCTACGTGAACGAGATGGGCCGGCAGATCACCGGCGAGACCGAGCTTGCGGATCGGGCGTGGCAGTTCCACGTCGTCGCCAACCCCTCGATCAACGCCTTCGCCATTCCGGGCGGGCACATCTACGTGCACACGGGGCTGATCGAAGCGGCGGGCAACGCGGCGGAGCTGGCCGGCGTGATGGCGCACGAGGTGGCTCACGGCACAGCCCGCCACGCCACCGAGCGCCTCACGCAAAGCTACGGCATCAACGCGCTGCTGCAACTCGTCGTCGGCGGCGACTCCGGCCTCTTGGAACGCATCGCCGCCGACCTCGTCGGGCGCACGACGATGGCGAAGTTCAGCCGCGACGACGAGCGCGAGGCCGACAGGCTGGGCGTGCGCTACATGCGCGACGCCGGCTACCGGCCCGAAGCGATGGCCGCCATGTTCGAGAAGATGCTCGCCGCGCGCAAGGATCGGCCCAACGCCGTGGAGCAGTTCTTCTCCACGCACCCGCTCACCGAGGAGCGCATCCAAGCCGCCGAGGACCGCGCCGAAGGGCTGCCCGACGACCAGGCCGACCTCACGTTGCGGGACCCGGCGTTCGAGCGCGTGCAGCAGCGCCTGAGCCAGATTACGGCGCGGCGCTGAGTAGTTGAAGTAGACGGAGAGAGCGCCTACGTCACAGACGAGCCGCAATGCTGGTACCGCACGTCGGCTTACATCACGAGCCGAGTCACTTCAACTGTCTCTTTTTCTGTTACGCCGGTCTTCGACGATAACGCGACGAGGCGGCACGTCTCTAAAGTCAGGGCGGGGTGGTCGAGAACCTTCTTTGATGTGGCGATTCTCGGGGAACTGAGGTCTCGGTTTTTCTGCAGGCCGAGTCTCGACCGGCTTATCGCTTTCGTTTTCTGGAGGCATGAGTTTGCCGGTTGGTCAGTTTCTTGAGTAACAGCGCTAGTATCCTGCAACTGGACTAGTAGTTTATGTTTCTTACACAGAGACTCACCCCTGCAAGGTCCGCAGGAAGTACGGGATCGAGCAAATGAGCGCGAAAGCGAGGCAGTATATCAAAGATTGATTTGCTTCATGAAGTTTACTGCTTTTAGAGTCGTTATTAAAAGCGTTCTTTCTCTGAGCTGCTATTAGGCTTGCGAGTACGGAAGCCTGGAACTCTGCGTTGGCTTGCTCCAAAGTGTCAAAGTAGTCAACGTACTCTTGATACGCTTGCTCCAAGTCGGTCGCGTATGGCACGTAATCGTAAGTGTAGTCATGGTACGAACTGAGAAGGTGACTGATGGTTATTAGAAAGCTTATGACAAGCAGGAATGTAAAAATCATTAAGGTAGCCGTTGCCCCACCTACCGCTCCGCCCTCAGTTAGCGCGCTGCCAATTTCTCGCAGATAGATAGCAATCACACCGCCCAAGATAGTCAAGATGCCAGTGGGCAGAGTAAGAGCCGTCCGCAACTCTTCCTTTCGCTTCAACTCGGCGAAGTAGAGCGTCTCATAGAAATTGATTCTCTTCAAGAGTGGATGGAAATGAGGTTGGGACGGTTTCTAGCAGGCCGACTCCATTGACAGGGCACGCCTACTCCCCCGTCAGAATCGCCGCATACTCGTCCGAGTCGCGGAGCAAGGAGGCGGCGTGGCGGGCCTGCGGGTCGTTCTTCAGGGCGGCGCGGATCTGCGCGCCTTCCCCGGCGAAGCGGGCCAGGATCTCGGCGCGCAGATGCTCCTTGAGATCGGCCGCGTGCTCGGCAAAGCCCTCGTCCACCTCGGCGTGCACGGCGGCTTGGAGGGCGGCGGCCTCGTCGCCCGCGTCGGCGAAGCCGTCCTTGGCGAGGGCGGCGGCGAGGCGGTCCACGGCGCGCTCGGCGTCGGTGCGGTAGGCGACGTTCTCGGCATCGAGCCACGCGCGGAAGTCGGCCACGGTGGCGTCCGTGACGGCGAAGCTCGTGTCCACGTCGTCGGGGTGCGTGGCGGCGTAGTGGTTGGCGTAGAAGAAGAAGGCGGCGCGGCGCTGCAAAGCCTCTTCGAGCGGGCTGTCTTTTTCGATGACGACGACGTCCGGCTCGATGCCGCGCCCGCCTGAGACGGGGCGCCCGGCGGCGGTCCGGTACGGGCGCGCGGCCTCCTCGGCGCGGGCGGTGCTGTCAGCCTCGCCGTACTCGACGGATTGGATGCTGCGCCCGCTGGGCGTGTAGTACTTCGCCGTGGTCATCTTCAAGGCCGTGTTGTAGGGCAGCTCGCGGATGACCTGCACGAGGCCCTTGCCGAAAGTCGTCTGCCCGAGGACCACGCCGCGGTCGAGGTCCTGCACGGCGCCGGCCACGATCTCGGAGGCCGAGGCGCTGAACTCGTTCACCAAGACGACGAGCGGCACCTTCGGGGCGATGGGCGGCTCCTGGCTGCGGTACGCGCGCCGGCTCTCGGAGGTGCGCCCGCGCGTGGAAACGATGACCGAGCCTTCGGGCACGAACAGCTGCGAGACCTCGACGGCGGCGCTGAGGAGGCCGCCGGGGTTGTCGCGCAGGTCCAGGACGAGGCCGCCGAGGTGCCCCTCGCGGCGTAGCGCTTCGAGGCCGGCGCGCACCTCGGCCCCGGCCGTGCGCGTAAAGCGCTCCAGCTTGAGGTAGCCGATGGTGGACTCCGGGCCGCCCAGGAAGCCGCGGTACGTCACGTTCTTGAGCTGCACCTGCTGCCGCGTGAGCAAAAACTCGATGGGCGCCGGCGCGCCCTCGCGCTCGACGGTGATCTCGACAGCCGTGCCCGGCTCGCCGCGCAGCATCGTGCGCACGTCCTCGAGCGAGAGGTTCGCGGCGGGCGTGCCGTCGATCTGCGTGATGACGTCGCCCGCGCGCACGCCCTGCTTGTAGCCGCTCGTGCCCTCAATCGGCGCGGTGACGGTGATCTTCTCGTCGCGCCGCGCTACCGAGAGACCCACGCCGCCGTAACGCCCGCGCGTGATGATGCGCAGGTCCGTGCTCTCGGCCTCGTCGATGAACGTGGTGTAGGGGTCGAGGTCGTCGAGCATGGCGTCCACGCCGTCGCGCATGAGCCGCTCCGGGTCCACCTCGTCCACGTAGCCGGTGACGAGTTCCTCGTAGACGGCGCCGAAGATCTCGAAGTTTTTCCGGAGCGCGAAGAAGTCGTCGCCGTCGGCGGCGCGCGGCCAGAGGAAGCCGCCCGTGGCGCCGATGCTGAGCGCGAGCACGAGGATGAGCACAAACGAGGCGCGGCGGCGAATCGGCTTCATGGAACGGTTAGGATTGGAGAAGATGGTTTTTTGAAAGGTGTCTCCCCCTTTGAAGGGGGACCAAGGGGGATGTCCGAGTGGCGCGTCTGCTTCTACATCCCCCCGGCCCCTCCAGCTGGAGCGGGACAGGCATTCGAAGGAGGAATGTTGTTTCGGGGAGAAGAGGAACAGCCCGGCGCGCTACGCCTTGCCCTCACGGGCGGCCTTCTCTAGCTTGGCGAGCGCTTTGCGGCGGCGGCGCTCCGAGTACGCCGCCACGAAGATGGAGAACTCGTACAACAAAAGGAGCGGCACGGCGACGATGATCTGCGAGATCGGGTCCGGCGGCGTGAAAAAGGCGGCCAGGACGAGGATGGCCAGGAGCGCGTACTTCCGGTACGTCCTCAGCGCCGCAGGCGTGGTGATGCCCAGCTTTGTGAGGAAATAAATGGCCACCGGAAGCTCGAAGAGGATGCCCGTCCCCAGCGCCCAGAACGTCACCATCGAAAAATACTTGGTGATGTCGAACTGGTTGACGATCTGCGCCGAGAGCGAATAGCCCTGGAAAAACTGCAAGGCCAGCGGCGTGAGGATCAGGTACCCAAACGCGATGCCCAGGATGAAGAAGAACGTGGCGAACACGGAGGCGAAGCGCAGGCCCGACTTCTCGTGCGGGTAGAGCGCCGGCTCGATAAACTGCCACAGCACGTACACCACAATCGGCGAGCCGGCAATGAGGCCCACGACGATGATCGTGCCCAGGTCGGCAAAAAACTGCCCGGTGATGGTGCGGTTCAGGAGCTGGATCGGCTCGGCGCTCAGGCCGAGCACGCGGTACATGAAGAAGTCCGGACTCGTCGGCCCGAGGAGCACCTCGCGGATGATCCACCGCCGGAAGAAGACGCAGACGAAGACCATGAGCGCCACGCCGCCGAGCGCTTTGAAGATGGTCCAGCGCAGCTCTTCAAGGTGGTCCAGGAACGACATCTCTCCCGGCACGGGCGCGGGCGCGGCGGCCTCTTGCGCCGCGCCGTCACCCTGCGAAGCGGGCGGCGCGGGCGGCGCGGACGCCTGCGTCTCAGGCGAAGCTGGCGATGGGGAAGGCGAATCAGCCATGCGTGGATACGTTCAACGCCTTAGAGCGAGTCGGAGGAGCTGCGGGCACTCTCGCGCAGGTTGAGGTCGAGGAGCGAATCGACCCAGAGGCCGTCCTTTTCGAGGCGCTTGCGGCCGCTCGACCACGTAAAGCTAAAGAGCGTCATCACGCCAGCCACGGCAAAGCCCTCACCGCGCAGGAGGCTCACGGCGCGCGCGGCGCTGCGCCCGCTGTTTAAGATGTCGTCCAAGAGCACGACCGGCTCCGAGGGGTCGAGCGGCCCCTCGACGAGGCGGCGGCGGCCGTGCGGCTTGCGCTTCTCGCGGATAAAACCGCCCTTAAACACCAGCCCCTGCGCGGGCGCCGTATCGCCCGAGGCGGGCGCGTTTGAAGCCGAGAGCACCGCGCACACGAGCGAGAACGCGCCGAAGCCGTAGCCGGCCACCTGCCGCGCATCCTTCGCACGCAGCCGCTCGGCCAGGACGCCGCCCACCTCGCCAAACATGGCGCCGTCGAGCATGGGCATCCGCGTGTCCAGGAGCCACCCGATGGGCTGCCCGCGCGGGTCGGTGATGGCCTCCTGCTCGCGGCGCACGAGCGAGCGCTCGTAGAGGCGGCGGCCCAGCTCCACCAGATCGGCGTACGTGGACGTGCTGAGGGGACTGCTGCGGTCCATGAAGGGCGGATCGGGTCGAACAGGGATAAGAGCCGGAATGCGTCGCCGGCATCAGGCGTGCAAACCTGGTGCCGAGTAGAGGTAGAAGAACCGCCGCGCCGGCCCTTCCGTTCCGACCGCCGCGTCGGCGACGGCATCGCAGAGCGGAGGGCTTAGAACGCGTAAGTCACGACGAGGCGCGCCGCGCTTTCGGACGTGCGCCCTACGTCGTTGAGCGGCCGCTCGGGGCCGAGGTAGCGCCGCCGCCCCCAGCTCTCGATCAGCACGCTGGCGCGGCCTTTTCGGTAACCGAAGCGCGCTCCAGGAAACGGGAACGACCACCGCGTAAAAAGTGAGCCGGCCGCCCCCGCCCCCTCGCCGCGCCGACTCGCGCGGACAGAGGCGTTTAGCTTCATGCCGAGGCCTCCGTACACGCGCCCCGGCAGGCCGGCCGCGTCGAGGATGAGGTTGAAAAGACCTCCGCTGTACTCCGCAAAGACGCCCGCCTCGGCGGACTCGAACACGAAGGCGCCCCCGGCTGGGCCTTCGTCTTGAGGCTGCCCTTCGACGCCGAAGCGGCTGTACCCTGCGAACGGACGTATCCTGAGGAAGCCCACGTCCCCTATCCAGGAAGAAACGCGCAGGCTCGGGGCGAACGCTCCGCCGGCCGCCACACCGGCGCCTGCTTCGAGCGTGAGGCGGCGGCGCGTGTTCAGCGGCACGGGCGCGATGTCCACCTCTCCGCTGAGCAGATGCAGGCCGACGTCGTCCACCGCGTGCGCCGCGTTCGCCAGCACGACCACGCCCACCTCTTCTTCCGCGCTGAAGCCGATGAACGAGCGGAAGCCGCTGGAGCCGCCGTTCTGCCAGAAGTAGCGCCTGCCCTCCACCTCGCGCACGTGCCAGCCCAGCCTGCCGCGCCTGCCGCCCCGCCCTCCTGGCTGCTCCTGGCGCATTAGCACGAGCGGCCTGTGGAGCGACGGCGGCGCCTCTTCGGAAAACAGATTCGCCTCGACGAAGCGGAGCAGGTCGTCCACGTCGGACCACAGCGAGCCGGCGCCGGCCGTCGCCTCCGTGGCGTGCCAATCGCTGGCGGGACGCCCCGCCGCGTCGTGGCCGCGCGCTCGGCGCCGCGCCAGCGCGGGGGCGTCGGCGAACGAGGCGCGGGTGTCCGTCATGCCGAGCGGCGCGAAAAGGCGCTCCGTTACCGCCGCCTCGTAGCTTTCGGCCCCGGCAGCGCGCGCGAGGACGTGCCCGAGCAGCCCGTAGGCGTAGTTGGAGTATGCGTACGCCTGGCCCGGCGCGCTTTGAAGCGCTCCCTTACCCAAATCCTCGTACAGATCTGCGGGCGCGTAACGGGCGTAAGGATCACCGCTCATCCGGTCGAGCCATCCCAAGCCGGGCGGCAGGCGCGGCAGGCCGGACGTGTGCGTAGCCAGGTGGCGCAGCGTGACGGCCTCCGCCGACTCTGGCAGATCAACCGTCGCGGGGAGGTGCGCGCCTACCGGATCGTCCAGCTTGGCGACGCCCTCCGCAACCAGGTCGGCCAGGAGCAGCGCGGTGAAGAGCTTGGTGATGGAGTCGATCTGGAAGAGCGTGCTCCTGCTCACCGGGCAGTCTTCGCTCCCGCAGCGATCCGTCTGCCCGTAGCTGAACACGCGGCGCCCTTGCGCTCCGGTGACGCCTACGACGAGGCCCACCGAAGCGTTTTGGCGATCTACGTAAGCGCGGAGGCTTTCGGCAACGTCAGCGAACGCCGTGTCGCTCACCGCCGGCTGCGCTTCGGCCGGCGCGCACGCGAGCGCTGCGGCGACGGAGCACCCCGACACCACTATGACCCGGAGGCGGAACGCACAGCGCATTTCGCGCGCAGGTTGTCCAGAAGAAATAAACGCCGCTTGCGCGAAGGTAGGATGCGCCGCTGCTCTACAAGCTTCCCCGCGCCCCCACCTCGCAGCCGATCAGGCCAGCACGAAGTCGTAGAGCGGGTGCTGCGCGCAGAGGTCGTGCACCTCGCCGCGCACGGCGTCCCGGACGGACTCGTCGGCGGGATCGGCAAGGACGCGGTCGATGAGTTCGGCCACGTGGCGGAAGGCGCTTTCGTCGAAGCCGCGCGTGGTCATGGCCGGCGTCCCGAGGCGGATGCCGCTGGTGACGAACGGGCTTTCGGGGTCGAACGGCACCATGTTCTTGTTCGTGGTGATGGCGGCCTTTTCGAGCGCCGCTTCGGCCTCTTTGCCGGTCAGGCCTTTGCTCTGCAAGTCCACCAAGACGAGGTGGTTATCCGTGCCGCTGGAGACGAGATCGTAGCCTTTTTCTACGAGCGCTTCGCCGAGCGCCCTCGCGTTTTTAACCACCTGCTTTTGGTACGTTTTGAAATCCTCCGCCAGCGCCTCTTTGAACGCCACGGCCTTGGCCGCGATGACGTGCATCAGCGGGCCGCCCTGCGTGCCGGGGAAGACGGCCGCGTCCAGAATCTCGCTCATCATCTTCGTGCGCCCGCTCTTGCGCGCGGTGATGCCCAGAGTGTTTTCGTAATCGTTGCCGAGGAGGATCATCCCGCCGCGCGGCCCGCGCAAGGTCTTGTGCGTCGTGGTGGTGACGACGTGGCAGTGCGGCATCGGATCACGCAGCACGTCGGCGGCGATGAGGCCGGCCGTGTGCGCCATGTCCATCCATAGAAAGGCGCCCACCTCGTCGGCAATGGCGCGGAAGGCTTCGTAGTCGAAGTCGCGCGGGTAGGCCGAGGCGCCGATGGAGATCATCTTCGGCTGGACCTCGCGGGCTTTGTCGCGCACCTTGTCCATGTCGATGCGGCCCGTCTCTTTCTCGACGCCGTAGAACTCCGCGTGGTAGAGGAGGCCGGAGAAGTTGACCGGCGAGCCGTGCGTGAGGTGGCCGCCGTGCGCGAGGTCGAGGCCGAGGAGCGTATCGCCCGGCTCCAGGAGGGCGAGGTAGACGGCGGCGTTGGCCTGCGCGCCCGAGTGCGGCTGCACATTCACCCAGTCGCACCCGAAAAGCTGTTGGGCACGCTCGCGCGCGAGGTTTTCCACCACGTCTACAAACTCGCAGCCGCCGTAGTAGCGCTTGCCGGGCAGCCCCTCGGCGTACTTGTTCGTCAAGGGCGTGCCCATGGCCTCGATCACGGCCTTGGAGGCAAAGTTCTCCGAGGCGATGAGTTCGAGGCCGTCGTTCTGGCGCGCCACCTCGCGCTCGATGGCTTGGTAGACGTCGGGGTCGTGCGTTTGAAGCTCGTGCATGGATGGAAAGGCGGGTTGAGAAAAAGGGCTTGGGCCGGTGCGTGCTTTTCTCTTTCAAGAACGCGCGAGGGGCGCGCAGGTTGAGCCTGGCGCTCACAGAAACCGAGCGAACGCGGCACGCAGTTTTCTGAAATCGTCCAGATCGTTCTGCAACACGTCGTACACGATGGTGCGGTCTACGTCCAGGTAGTCGTGGACGAGGATGTTTCGGAAGCCGACCATGCGCGTCCAGCGCTCGGCCAGTTCGCTGCTCACCCAGCCCTCGTCGGCAAAGAGGGCGGGCAGATCGCTGTATTGGTCGATGGGACCCAGCCCTTCCTCGGCGGCGACGTGGTTGGCCATGTCCGTGAGCGTTTCGATGGCGAGGTGCAGGAAGCGCTCGGCGCTGCCGTAGCGCCTCGGGTCGCCGAGGAAGGCCTCACGTTCGTCGCGGCGCGCCGCTTCGAGGACGGATAGGTACTCGTCCAGCTTTTCGAGGCGGCGGCGGATGACTTCGGGGCGGACCACGGCGTTTGGCTCTGACGTGGGGGAGCTTCGGAGGAGGCGCTTTTTGTACGCGGCGCGCTGCACGCGCAGGTACGGCTCGACGTCGAGGTAGGCGCGCACGACGTTGGAAAAGGCCGTGCCGCGCGGAAAATCCCCGGCGGCGTAGACGAGCCGGTTCAGGCGGACGGCCTCGTAGCGCACCACCGGCGCGGCCCGATCCAAGAACACGAGGTCTATGCTGCCGAAGCCCGCGCGCGTCAGATCGGCCAGGAGATCGAGCTTCCGGCGGTGGACGGCGTGGCCCCGGCGCGGCCACACGCCGAGGTCGAGGTCGCTCTCCGGGCGGCTGCGCCCCTCCGCCGCCGAGCCGAAGAGGTACACCGCCTGCACGCCCTCGTACGCGCGGAAGACCTCAGCGAGCGCCCCGTCGCGCTCCGATGCGCAGGCCGGACGCTCATCTGAAAAACCGATGCGCTCGCGTATGCTCATGGCTGGCCTCCTTCCTCCTCGCGCAGCGCCTCGGGCCGCTCCCATTCGACGAACTGCCCGCCGATGCCCAGAAAGCGCCACTCGTTCCCCGCGCGCTCCGGCCCGTCGAGGTCGAGCGTGAAGGTGCTGAAGAAGACGTAGCTCTGCCGCTCGGCCATCTCTTCGATGTACGCGCTGGCGAGGCTGGCCCCGGCGCCGGCCAGCGCGCGGCCCAGCGCCGAGTCGCCCGTCTCTTGGCGCAGGAGGCGCTCGGAGTGCGCCTCGGCAAAGGCGCGGAAGTCCGCCCTCGATGGGTTGGTCACAGCCAGCGCCGCGAGCACCACGATCAGCACGAGCACGGAGAGGCGCATGGGGTCTGGGGAGAAAGCGAAGGCAAGGACGATAGACGAATGACGACGGACGACGCAGCCTCAAGAGCAGTCGTCGGTCGTCTATCGTCGGCGAGTCCGTGCGGACTCGCCTAGTGCATCATGGCGTAGACGAGGAGGTTGGTGCCCATCTCGAGGGCGGCGCGGCGCTTTTCGGGCGGGTTGTCGTGCACGGAGGGCGGCTCCCAGCCGTCGCCCAGGTCGCTCTCGTAGGAGTAGAACACCATCAGGCGCCCGTCCGCGTCGAAGAGGCCGAAGCCTTGCGCCGGCTTGCCGTCGTGCTCGTGGATCTTGGGCAGGCCGCGCGGGAAGTCAAAGTGCGTGTGGTAGACGGGATGATCGAAGGGAATCTCCTGGAAGTCTTTCTCGGGGAAGACCTTCTTCATCTCGCGGCGGATGTGCTCGTCCAGGCCGTAGTTGTCGTCGATGTGGAGGAAGCCGCCGCCCAGGAGGTAGCGGCGCAGACGGGCGGCCTCGGCCTGGCCCAGGCGCACGTTGCCGTGGCCGGTGAGGTAGAGGTACGGGTAGGCGAAGAGGCGGTCGCTCGTCAGCTCCACGGTTTCTTCCTCAGGGGCCACGCTCAGGAGCGTCTCCTGGCGGGCGAACTTCAAGAGTTCGGGGAGCGACTGCTCGTCGCTGTACCAGTCGCCGCCGCCGCCGTACTTGACGCGGGCGATCTGGAAGGCGTCGCCGCTCGGCGCGGAGGCGGCCGGACGTGCCGATTGCGCCTGTGCTGGCGCGGGCCGTAGCGCCCCGAGCAGGAGCGCGGCGCACAAAGCGGCAGCGGCGCCGTGGAAAAAACGGGAGACACGCATGGCTTTTTTTCGGCGGGCAGGTCAGCGAGGCGAGGCCAGGCGCAGATGGGCCGCGTGCAACGCCGCCCCCAGCGCATTGGTTAGGCGCTGAGGGCGGCGTTGCTCAAAGCGGCGACGGGCGGCGCTCTAAGGCGTCACGATCTGGCTCTCGCCCTCGCCGATGTCCACGAGTTCGATGTCGAAGACGAGCGTTTGGCCGGCGAGCGGATGGTTGGCGTCGATGGTCACGTTCTCGCCCGAGAGGCTGGTGATGATCACAGGCACCGTCTGCCCGTTCTGCAGGCGGAGCTGGAGCTGCTGCCCTTCCTTCGGATCGACGTTGTCGGGGATCTGGTCGCGCTCCATCTCCATGATCATGTCCTCGCGGCGCGGGCCGTAAGCCTGCTCCGGCGGCAGCTTCTCCGTCTTCGAGTCGCCCGGCGCCATGCCGATGACGGCCTGCTCAAAGCCAGGGATCACCTTCTGCTCCCCGATCTTGAAACGGAGCGGCTCATCGCGGTTGCGCGACGTGTCGAAGACGGTGCCGTCCTCCAGCTTGCCGGTGTAATGGACCTTGACGTTGTCTCCTTCTTTGGCTTGTGCCACGGCGTTCTCTGTGCTCAATGAGATGGGCAGATTTTGAGGAGCTTACGCGGCTCCCCAACGCAGTGTTCACGAAGGGGAAAAACGCGCGCGGCTTCGCTTCCGCTTTGCAGCGCCGGCCCCCGCACCGCCGGCCCCCGCCCCCGTTGCGTCCTGCTCCGAGGCGCCCGTGCACGTGCTCGGCGCCTTCGACGCCACGCTCATGCCCGCCGACTACGAGGACAAGGTCGTCGTGCCGGGGAGCCGTCAGGTGGCCGTGGTGGAGGAGGCGTTCGGCCTCGTGCCGCCGCTCCTGTGCCACGCCGTGGACCACGTCGCTTTTGTTGAGCAGGAGAGCGAAGAGGCCGGGAGCGTCCTTGGATGGGTGCGCCACGCGCAGGGGAACGTGGTCTTCGTCAGCGCGCTGCCGAGCAACGCCACGGAGGCCAACCTGAAGGGGCGCTCGTACCAGCTTGGCGTGATTTCCGTTCTCATCCATGAGGCGGCGCACGCGGCCCACAACCTGCTCGACTCTCAAAAAGAAGTCGGGTTCTTGGACTCGAAGCCGGACCCGGCCACGTGGAGCAGCGACGCGCAGGCGCTCGCCGCCGGCATCGTCGCCTCGCACCGCTTGCAGGGCGGGTTCGAGGACGACGAGTGGGTGCGCCTGCACGAGGCATTCGTGGACCTGGGCTTGGCCGAGCCGTACTACGGCAACGGCGGCCAGGGCAGCGTCCCCGACGCGGCGCTGATGGAAGCCGGCTTCATGTCCGCCTACGGCGGCACGAAGCCTTCTGACGACATCGCTGAGATGGTCATGGGCGCGCTCTACGGCCACTACCTCGACGCCCAAGACGAGCGCGGCGCGGTGAGCGTGGTGGGCGACCACGCCTGCCAAGCCTTCCGCGCGCAGGAGGGCGAGGAGGCGAGCGTCTCGGACACCGAGGCCGCCGCCTTCGTCAAGCTCAGCTTCCTGCGCGACCTCGGCTTCCTCACCGACGAGGCCTTTAGCTGGTGCGTGGGCGGCGTGGGGGCGCGCTACAACACGCCGCCCGGCACGCTCGACGAAGGCTTCCACGTCTACGACCTCGAAACGGGCGCCATCGAGCACTCGCTCACGGGCAGCCCGGAAGGGTTCATGGGCGAGCGCGAGGGCAGCGGCGGCCTCGTCTACTTCCAGATGAACGCCGAGGGCCTGCTGCGCGTGGGCAGCGACGAGAGCGGCTACCAGGAACGCCAGGCCGAGATGTCGCTCCTGCTCGACCTCGGCCGGCGCGACGTGGCCGAGGTCTCGTGGCCGCGCGGCATCTACCGACTCCAAATGCCAGGACAGGCCGACCAGGGCGGCAGCCGGTTCATCGTCGAGATCCCGGACGCTGGGGCACAATCCGTGTGGGCGACGGACGGGTACGTGCTCGTCGTGCGCGCCTCGAACAATCGGATTGAGGGCGGCATCCGCATCCTGGACACCGTCCGGCCCTTCGCGCCCTCGCCGCTGCCGCTGCCCAGCCCCGCCTTTCACACGCTCATCCAGTTCGTCCTGCAGAACTGAGGCCGCCGGCGGCGTCCGAGGATGCGGAACGCGCGGGCGCTGAGCCTTCAGGCGTGGCTGAGGGATGAACGGATGAGAGGGAGAAGCGGAGAGCCGAAGCGAGCAGCCCCTCCTCCGTTACCGCTTCCCCCCTTAAACACGCTCGCGCCGCGCGGCGATAAAGCTCTGCACGGCCAGCGCCACGAAGACGAGCATCAGCCCGGCGGCGATGAGCTGCTCGGTGATGGCGAGCGTGCTGCCCGTGCCGCCAAGGAGCGCCGGGACGGCCCGCCCAAGCGAGCCGAGCGCGCCCAAAAGTGCCACCGCCGCCGCGACGTGCATGGCGTGCTTGCGCCAGCTCTCCTTCTGCCGCGCGGCCAGCCCGCACGCCAAAAGCAGCGCGCCCAGGATGGCCGGCAGGAGCGCCGTCCACGAGTTTGCCCCGGAGGCCGCGTAGAAGCCCACCCCCAAAAGGATGAGCAGGACGCCGATGATGATTGCGTTGTTAGCCACGTTGGAAGCCTCGCTGAGTGGGTGAGCGGAACATCGCCGGGACGATCTTGCGCAACTCTTGCCGCCGGCTGCGGAGGGTTCTATCCGAGCCGGGCGCGTTCGGTTCGCCGTGGCGCTTTCGGATGTGGTTCAGATTTTGCGAACTTACCGCCCCGCTCCCCCCTGGCCTCCGCCGACGCATGGCACGCGCTTTCTCTACCAGACGTAAACACGGGGCGCTGATCGCGGCGGCGCTCCTCGGCGCGCTGCTGCTCTCGCTGCTCTGGCCCGTAGCGCTCGACGAAGCCGCGCCGGCGCCCGCACTGCGCCTCACCGACCGCACCGGCGGCCTCCTGCGCGAGGTGCAGCAAGACGGCCAGGGCCGCCCCGTCCGCCTCGACGCCGTGGCGCCCGCTGCCATCGAAGCGCTCATCGCTACCGAAGACCGGCGCTTTTGGCAGCACCCCGGCGTGGACCCGCTGGCGCTCGCGCGGGCGGCGTGGACGAGCCTGCGCGCGGGCCGCGTCGTGAGCGGCGGCTCGACGCTGACGATGCAGGTGGCGCGCGCTCTGCACAGCCGGAACAAGCGGGGGCGCTCCGGACGCGGCCTCTGGGACAAGCTCGTGGAAATGCACCTCGCGCTGCGGCTCGAACTCCATCATTCAAAAGAAGAGATCCTGACGTACTGGCTCAGCCACGTCCCGTTCGGGAACGGGGCGTACGGCATCGAATCGGCGGCGCGGCTGTATTTTGGGAAGTCGGCGGGCGACCTCTCCGAGGCGGAGGCGGCCTACCTCGTCGGCCTGCCGCAGCGGCCGAGCGGGTACGACCCCTTCCGCTTTCCTGAGCGCGCAAAGGCCCGGCAGCAGCGCGTCCTCCGGGCGATGGAAAACGCCGGCCTCCTCACGGCAGAGCGGCGGCGGGTGCTCGAACAGCTTCCGCTTGACCTCGCCCAGCCGGAGCGCACCTTCCGCGCGCCGCACTTTGCCGAGGCGCTCTTGCGCGGCCTGCCGGCAACCCATCGGCTGACGGAGATCCGCACGACGCTCGACCTAGCGCTTCAGCAGAGAGTCGAGGCGCTGGCGCGCGCGCACCTCGGCGCGCTGCGCGACCGGAGCGTGACGAACGCCGCCGCCGTGGTCCTCGACAACCGGACGGGCGCCGTGCTCGCTTACCTCGGCAGCGCCGACTTCTGGGACGCGCATGCCGGCGGGCAGAACGACGGCGTGCGGATGCTCCGGCAGCCGGGGAGCGCGCTCAAGCCGTTCACGTACGCCCTCGCCTTGGCCACGCGCCGCTACACGCCGGCCACCATCCTGCCCGACATCGAGACGCAGGTGCTTGAGGCCGGCGCCGCCTTCTCGCCGGAGAACTACGACAAGCGCTACCACGGCCCCGTCCCGCTGCGCGCGGCGCTGGCCAACAGCTACAACGTGCCCGCCGTGCGCGTCGCGCGCGCCCTCGGCCCGGCGGCGCTCTTGGAAACGCTGCGGCAGAGCGGCTTCGCCTCGCTGAAAAAACCGGCGGCGCACTACGGCGTGGGCCTCACGCTCGGCAGCGGCGAGGTGCGTTTGCTCGAACTCGCCCGCGCCTACGCCGGCCTCGCGCGCGGCGGCACGCTGCCCGCCCTCCGCTTCGTCGAGTGGCAGCGCCGGGAGCGCCAGCGACCAAGTACTCTTGAGATGCGCACGGCGGCGGGCGACACGCTCTTCGCCCCCACCCTGCCGCCGGAGCCGAGCGGCATCAGCCCACCCGTGGCGCATCTGATCACCGACATCCTGAGCGACCCGGCGGCGCGGGCGCCAGCCTTCGGGCGCGGCGGGCCGCTCGAACTCCCCTTCCCCGCCGCCGTGAAGACGGGCACCTCGAAGGACTACCGCGACAACTGGACCGTGGGCTACACGCCGCGCCACACCGTGGCCGTGTGGGTGGGCAACTTCGACGGATCGCCCATGCGCTCGGCCAGCGGCGTCACCGGCGCCGGCCCGCTCTTCAAGGCGATTATGCTCGCGCTCGGCCCCGGCGGTTCTTTCGCGCGACCCGATGGTTTGGAAGAAGCCGTCATCTGCCCGGCGAGCGGCCGGGCGCCCGGCGCAGCCTGCCCCACGCGCCGCCGCGAGGTTTTTCTGACGGGCACCGTGCCTGCGCTCAGCGACACCTGCCGCACGCACCGCCTCGTGGAGATTGACCGCCGCTCCGGCCTCCTCGCCTCCGAAACCACGCCGCCCGCCTTCCGCCTGGCGAAGCGCTACGCCGTCCACCCGCCCGAGTACCACCCGTGGATGCGCGCCAACGGCCACCCGCTCCCGCCCACCGCCCGCCACGCCGACGTGCTGGCTGCCGACAGTGCCGGCAACGGGCCGCTTCGCTTCTCCGACCGCCTCCGCGTGCAGTATCCCGAAGACGGCACGGCCTTTCGGATGGACCCCGTGCTGCGCGAAGATTTTCAGCAGATCCACCTGCGCGGCACGCTCGCCGAAGATCTCCTCGGCGCCGCGTGGTGGATCAACAACGAGCGCTTGGGCGGCGACTACCGCTCCGCCGCGTGGACGCTCCGCCCCGGCCGGCACACCATCGAGCTGCGCGCCGTGACGCCCGCCGGCGAGCGCCTGAGGAGCCGCCCCGCCACCATCACCGTGCGCGGCCTCGCGCGCGCCATCCCTACCCGCCACCCGTAACCGCACGCCCGCCATGCCCGGCCCCTCCGCACGTCTCCTGCTGATCGCGCTTGCCCTCCTCCTCGCCGGCTGCAATGGCTGCGGCGGCGCTTCCGACGACGGCGCCGTGCAGACCGTCGCTCTCGAAGCGCCCGCCGGCGCCGAGGCCTACGTGCCCGTGCTCGACGGGCCGCTGCGCGTCCTGAGCGCCACGCCCGCCGGGCCGATGGAGGCCCTCGCGCCGGGGCAGGCCGTGACCGTCACCTTCAGCCGGCCGATGGTGCCGCTCGGCGAGGCGCCTGCGCTGCCCGGCGGCGCCTTCGCGCTCGATCCCGCCGTGCCGGGCGCGCTCCGCTGGGAGGGCACGCAGACGCTCATGTTCCAGCCCGACGAGCCGCTGCCGCCCGCCACGGCGTTCACCGCGCGCGTGGCCGCCGGCCTCGAAGCCCTCGGCGGCGAGCGCCTGGCAGAAGCCTACACGTGGACGTTCGAGACGCCGCGCCCCGCCCTCGTCGAAACGGAGCCGTCGCGCAACGCGCGCTACGCCGGTCCCAAGCAGACCATCCGCCTCGCCTTCAATCAGCCGATCCAGACGGACGCGGCCGAGCGCTTCGTTTCCCTTCACGAGATGGAAGGCGGCCAGCCCAGCGCCGTCGCGGCCACGCTCACCGCCGAGGCCGACAGCATCCTCATCCTCCAACCCGCCGATTCCTTGCAGAAGGGCGCGCGCTACGAGGTCCGCCTCGCCGAGGGGCTGCCGAGCGCCGGCGGCCCCCTCGGCCTGCGCCCGGCCGATACGCTCCGCTTCCAGACCTACCCGCCGCCGCGCCTCGCCGAGGTCACGCAGCCCCGCAGCTACTACGACGATCCGCAGGCCACGAGCTTCGACCCGGAGCGCGGCGTGACGCTCGTTTTCTCCACGCCCGTCCGCTTCGAGAGTCTGCGCAAGGCCGCGTCGTTTGAGCCGAGCATCGAACTTCCGCCGGGCATCGAGGCGCGCGACAATGCCGTGAGCGAGTCGCACACGCTCCCCCTCGACCTCGCGCCAGAGACGCGCTACACCGTTGTCGTGCGCAACCTCCGCGACCAGTTCGGGCAGCACCTCGACAGCGCGCGGGCCACGTTCCGGACGCGGGCCTATACGCCGTCCGTGCGGATGAAGTCGGGCCTCCTGGTGATCGAGGCCGAGCAGCAGGCCGCCGTCCCGGTGCGCGCCACGAACGTCGAGGCCGTCCGCCTCGGTGCAAAGCGGCTCGCGGCGGACGAGGTCGTCCCGCATGTGCGCGTCTACGACCGGCGCCGCTACTACCCTGGCGGCGCGGAGGGTGAAGAGAACGCGCCGGAGCCGGTCGAGGCCGCGCGCCGCTTCCCGCTCGGCCTCACGCGCAACGCGCCGGGCGTGGTGCCGCTGCGCCTCGATTCGCTCCTGGAAAACGGCACGGGCGTCGTCGGGCTGCGCGTGGTCAAGCCGAAAGGGCAGGGCGTCGAAGAGACCGAGGAGCGCGCCCTCGCGCAGGTGACGCGCCTCGGCCTCACGGCCAAGTTCAGCCCGCATCAGAACCTCGTCTTCGTGACCGATCTGGAGACGGCCCGCCCCGTGCCCGACGCGCAGATCACCCTCCGCGACGCCCGGAACGCCATCCGCTGGCGGGGCGCGACGGACGCCGAGGGCCGTGCCGCGATGCCCGGCTGGGCCGCCCTCGGCATCGCCCAAGAAGATGCGTGGCGCGCGCCCGTGCAGTACGTCTTCGCCGAGAAAGCGGGCGACCTCGCCTTCACGAGCAGCCTCTACGACGAGGGCTTGGAGCCATGGCGCTTCGATGTGGACTACGCCTGGCGCCCCGAGCCGACGATCCTGGCCGGGAGCGTCTTCACGGATCGCGGCCTCTACCGCGTAGGCGAGGCGGTCCATCTCAAAACCATCCTACGCCGCCGCACCGACGCCGACTGGCAGAGCGTCACCGACAGCGTCCGCGTCCTCATCCAAAGCCCGCGCGAGGAGACGGTCTTTGACCGGCGTTTTTTTCCAAGCGACCTCGGCACGTTTCATTTCCGATGGGACACGCCCGCGAGCGCCGATCAGGGGATGTACCGCGTCCGCGTCGGCTTCGCGCGCGACACGGCCTTTGCCGAGCGCTCGCCCTACGAGCCGGGCGACATCGCCGAGGGGAGCTTCCGCGTGGACGCCTTCCGCCGGGCGACGTTTGCCGTGACGCCGCGCACGGCGCGCGAAGCCTACGTCGCCGGCGACTTTTTCGAGGGAAGCATCGAGGGCCGCTACCTCTTCGGCGCGGCGATGCAGAGGCAGCCGGTGACGTATCACTTGCAGCGCACGGACGGGTCGTTCACGCCGCCGGGCTACGACGCCTACCGCTTCGGCACGTTCGGGAACGGCAGCCTACGCGAGACGCTCGCCCGCTCGGATACGGTCTTGAGCGAAGAGGGCACGGTCGAGGCGCGCGTGCAGCTTCCGGGCAACGCGGCGGGCGCGGCGGCAGAAATCGTCTGGAGCGGCACGGTGACCGATCCGGCGCGGCAGGAGATCTCCGCGCGCCGGGCGGCCACGCTTCACCCCGGCCTCTTCTACATCGGCCTCAAGCCGCAGACGACGTTTCTGGATTTGTCCGAAGACGACGCGCTCTCGGTGGATGTCATCACCGTGGACCCGAACGGGCAGCCCGTCGCCGCCGAGGGCCTGACGCTCGACCTCGTGCGCGAGCAGTGGAACTCTGTCCGCGAGGTCGGCGCCGATGGGCGGCTGCGCTGGCGCAGCGAGCGGACCGAAGAGGCCGTCGCCACCCGCACGCTCGCCACCGAACGGGGGAAGGCGAGCCGGCTGCAAATCCCCATCGAAAAGGGCGGGCGCTACGTCTTGCGCGCCACGGGGCGCGACGTGCGCGGCAACACCATTCGCACGGAGGCTTATTTTTACGCCACCGGCGGCGGCTACGTCGCGTGGCAGCGCGCGGACGACGACCGCGTCGAACTCGTCCCCGAACGCGAGACGTACCGCCCCGGCGAGACGGCGCGCCTGATGGTGCAGTCGCCCTACGAGGAGGCCACGGCGCTGATTACCGTCGAGCGCGAGGGCATCCTGTCGAGCCGCGTCACCACGCTCACGGGCAGTGCCCCGCAGATCGAGGTGCCGCTCTCGGAGGAGCATCTGCCCAACGCCTTCGTGAGCGTGATCCTCTTGAACGGCCGCTCCGCCGCGCCGGACGCTGCGAGCGACGTGGGCGCGCCCGGCTTCAAGATCGGCTACGCGACGCTGCGCGTGGACGCGGGCGTGCGGCATCTGCAAGTCGAGGTCGTGCCCGAAAAAGAGACGTACCGGCCCGGCGAAGAAGTCGAGGTGGCGCTGCGCCTGCGCGACCAGAACGGGCGCGGCGTGGCGGGCGAGATCGCCTTCAGCGCGGCGGACGCGGGCGTGTTGAACCTCATCGGCTACGCGCTGCCGGACCCGTTCGAGGCGTTCTACGGCCCGCGCCCCTTGCAGGTGACGACGAGCGAGACGCGCGCCAACCTCATCGAGCAGCGCTCCTTCGGCCAGAAAGAGGAAGACCTCGGCGGCGGGGGCGGCGGCGGGCCAGACCTCATGCTGCGGCAGGACTTCCGCCCGCTCGCGCACTGGGCGCCCGCCGTCCGCACGGATGCGCGGGGGCGCGCCACCGTCACCTTCCGCGTGCCAGAGAGCCTGACCACGTTCCGCCTCATGGCCGCCGCGCTCTCCGCCGAGGGGCACCTGTTCGGGCAGGGCGCGGCGGACATCGTGGTCACCAAGCCGCTCGTGATGCAGCCCGCGCTCCCGCGCTTCGCCCGGCTCAACGACGAGTTCGAGGCCGGCGTCCTCGTCACCAACACTACGGGCGCGGATGGCGAAGTCACCGTCCGCGCCCAGGGAGAAGACGGTGTGGCGCTCAGCGGAGCATCTACAAAAACCATCGAGCTGGCCGATGGGGAGACGCGCGAGGTCCGCTTCGCATGGACGGCCGAGCGGGCGGACACGGCGCGCGTCGAGTTCGAGGCGCGTCTCGGAAACGAGCGCGACGCCCTCGCCACGGCGCTGCCCGTAAAACGGCCATTGGCGAAAGAAGCCACGGCCACCTTCGCCTCGACGACGGGGCTGGCCGAGGAGGCGCTGCGGCTGCCGGAGGAGCGCGTGCCGGGGCTGGGGCGCTTCCGCGTGCAGATGGCTTCGACGGCGCTCGTGGGTCTCGAAGGCGCCGTCGAGTACCTCTTCGACTACCCGTATGGCTGCATCGAGCAGCGCACCTCGCGCATCCGCCCGCTCCTCCTAGCGGATGACGTGCTCGACGCCTTCGCCCTCGACGCGCTCGAAAACGCGGATCGCAAAGCGCTCGTGGCAGATTGGACGCGGCGCCTGAGCCAATTCTGGACCGGCGGCGGCTTTGCGATGTGGGAAGGCGGGCGGCAGCCGAATCCGTACGTGAGCGCCTACGTCGTCCTCGCCCTCGCCGAGGCGGAGAGCGCCGGCTACGCCATTCCCACGGACCTCACGCGGCAGGCCGTGGATGCGCTCGAACGCGACGTCCGGCAGAAAAGCGAGCGGCCCGCCTACTACGACGCGAGCGTCTGGGCCGACACGCGCGCGCTCATGCTCTACGCCCTGGCGCGGCACGGGCGCGTCCTCGAAACGGAGATCACCACGCTGGCCGAAGAGGCCGACGTGCTCAGCGTCGCCGGCGTGAGCCACTTGCTGCGCGCGGTGGTCCGCGCCGACCGCACCGCCTTGAACGACTGGCGCGGCGCGCTGGCCGAGCGGCTCAAGCGCCGCATCCGCACCGAGGCGACGACGGCGCACCTCTCCGCGCCCGCATCCGAGGGCTACGGGTGGATCTTCGCAAGCGACACGCGGGCGACAGCGTTCGGCCTCGTGGCGCTCATCGAGGCCGAGAACGGCAGCCAAGATCTCCAGCCGCTGGCCGAGCGGATGGTCCGCTACCTGATGCAGGCGCGCCAGGGCGGCCACTGGGCCTCGACGCAGGAGAACGCCGCCACGGTGGACGCCTTCCGCGCCTACTTCGAGGCGTACGAAGAGGCCGCGCCCGACTTCGCCGCCGAGGTTTTGGTGGCCGGGCGCCGCGTGCTCGACGCCGCGTTCCGGGGCCGCAGCCTTGCTGTGGAAGAAGAAACGCTCGCCCCCGATGCGCTGCCACAGGGCCGGGCGGCATCTGTCGAGATCAGCAAGCGCGGGACGGGGACGGCGTATTATTCGCTCCTCTTAGAGACGTACAGCGCCGCGCCGCAGGAGGCGCTGGCGCAGGGCCTGAGCATCGAGCGCCGCGTCCAGAGGCTCGACGACCGGGGCGAGCCAGAAGGCGAGGCGCTCGTCACCGGCGCAGGTCCGATCACGCTCGACGCCGGGGCACTGGTGCGCGTCACCCTCCGCCTGACGAGTCCGACGGACCGGCACTACGTGGTCGTAGACGACGCGCTGCCGGCCGGCCTCGAAGCCCTCAACGCCGCCTTCGAGACGACGGACCGCGAAACCATCCGCAACGCCGACGCGGGACAGGACCGCTGGTGGGGGTCGTTCAACCACACCGAGATCCGCGACGACCGCGTGCTCCTGTTTGCGGATGAGCTGCGGCGCGGTGAGCACACCTACACGTACGTCGCCCGCGCGACGACGCCGGGCACGTTCGTCCACCCGCCCGCCGAGGCTGAGATGATGTACCAGCCCTCCACACGCGGGCGCACGGCCACGGGCACGCTCGTCGTTGAGCCGGCGCCGGGGAGCACGGCCGGGCGGTGAGGGCTTCGGGGACGATGGACGCCGTTGCGCTGCGGCATTGGCATCCTTAGATTGCGGGCATGGACTTCCAGGGCAAAACGGTTTGGATCACGGGCGCGTCGTCGGGCATCGGCGAAGCGCTGGCGGAAGCGTTTGCCGAGAAAGGGGCGCGGCTGATCCTCTCGGCGCGGCGGGCGGAGAAGCTGCGCACCGTGCGCGAGCGGTGCCAGAACGGGCAGCGCCACCGCGTCCTCCCCCTTGACTTGGCCGCCCCGGCCTCTCTTGAAGACGCCGCCGCGGAGGCGCTCTCGGCCGGCCCCGTGGACGTGCTCGTGCACAACGGCGGCATCAGCCAGCGGGCGCTCGCCCAGGACACGTCCTTGGAGGTGGACCGCCGGATCATGGAGGTGAACTACTTCGGCGCCGTGGCGCTCACGAAGGCCGTCCTGCCTTCGATGCTCGAACGCGGCAGCGGGCACCTCGTCGTGGTGACGAGCCTGGTGGGGAAGTTCGGCACGCCGCAGCGCTCGGCCTACGCCGCCTCGAAGCACGCGCTGCACGGCTTTTTCGACGCGCTGCGCGCCGAGGTCCACGCGAGCGGCCTGCGCGTGACGCTGGCCTGCCCCGGCTTCGTGCGCACGCCGCTGCCCGTGCACGCGCTCACGGGCGACGGCACGCCGCAGGGCCGCATGGACCGCGCGCAGGAAGAAGGCCTCGACCCCAAGCGCTGCGCCCGCGCCATCCTCCGCGCCGTCGCACAAAGCAAGGACGAGGCGTACATCGGCGGGCGAGAGACGTGGGGGGTGTACCTCAAACGCTTTTCGCCGCGCCTGTTCAACGCCGTCATCCGTCGCACGCGCGTGACGTGAGCGCGCGCGGGCCGGCCCGCTCTTTCTGCAACCGTAGGTGAGGCGCGCCTCGCCCCTACAGCTTTGTGCTATGGCTGATCTTGTACGGTATCGGAAGCCGGCGCGCGGTCTCTTAGCCGGCCTTTTCATCGTAGCGGGCATCCTGCATTTTGCCAAGCCGTCCGTCTACGAGCGGATCGTGCCGCCGTACCTGCCCTGGCCCCGTGCGCTCGTCTACATCAGCGGGGCGGCGGAGGTGGCGGGCGGCGTCGGGCTTTTGCTCCCCGCCACGCGGCGATGGGCCGGCTACGGGCTGATCGCGCTTCTCGTGGCCGTCTACCCGGCCAACATCCACATGGCCGTCGAGGCGGTGCACCACCGGGGCTGGACGGCGCCCTACACGCTGGCGATGCTCGCGCGCCTGCCGCTCCAGTTCCCGCTGATGGCGTGGGTATGGTGGTGTGCGCTCTGGAAGAAAGAGAGCGCGTGAACGGTCCGGGTCGTAGCGCCTCTCCTCTTGCTGCGTAAGCAGGGAACAACGCTCCCGGTGACCCCTGACGCTCGAGGGTGGATGCTTTTCTATGCTCCAGAGGCCTGGCGGAGCATGAGCCAGAGGCGCGCTGAAACTCCAAAGCGTGCGTTTTGGGTGCATAGTGGCCTGCTCTAAAACCCGTTCTCAGAGTAGGCGGAAGATCACCTTCGTGTTGCGACACTTTTCTATCGTGTAAGTGCGAAGGAGATGCCTGTGGCCTCGCTGTGGTAGTTGTGCCTGAAACGGCGCGTACACCAAACACGCCCAGCGAAAGCTGCCGAAGGGGATGGCGGGGCTGACCCTTCGCGTCATTAGCACGCACTAACGCCCGTTCACCTCATCTCACTTTAATGCCTATTTCAGAAGCGTCACTGAAGCCTGCCCGTCGCAACTCTTTCACTTCGCGTACCAGTCACAAGACCTCGCCCGTCACCGTTGTCATTGCTGACAACCAGACTACGACGCGCCTGGGCGTCCATCAGCTTTTGGAGCCGCTCCCGGACGTAGCCGTCGTTGGCGAGGCGGCGAGCGGCCACGAAGCCATCGAACTCGTATCGACGCTGGCGCCGCACGTCCTCATCCTGGAGATGAAGCTGCCGGACCTCTCCGGCGTCGAGGTGGTGCAGCGGATCGCCCGCATGGACAACGCCACCCGCCCCCTCGTCCTGAGCGCGTATGACGACGCGCCCTACATCCGGACCCTGGCCGACGACCAGGTGGCCGGCTACCTCACCAAGGCGGATACGGCGGCGCACCTCATCGAAGCCGTCTACGGCATCGCGCGCGGGGAGGAAGGCTGGGTCAGCCCCGGCATCACGCGCCGGCTCCTCAAGCTGCGCAAAGAGCGCGAGGCGGCCAGGCTCCTGCATCTGACCTCCCGCGAACGCGAAGCCTTGACCGTGCTGGCGCGCGGCTGCAACAACGACGAGATCGCCGACACGCTGTGCGTGTCTGTCGGCACGGTGAAGAACCACCTCACCAACGTGTACGAGAAGCTCGGCGTCGCCAGCCGCAGCCGCGCCATCGCACGGGCGCACCGCCTCGGGATCGTTGAAACGGCTTCTGCTTAAATCGCCATTCAGCGCGCGTTCGGCCCCTGTGCTTTTCGCGCCCGCACCTCTTTCGCCTCCGCATCCCTTCCAACTACTTCTACGCTACTCTTATGAAGATCTCTTGCTACGCTTTCCTTTTCGTCCTCGCAGGCGCGCTCTTTTCCGGTTCTCTGGCACACGCGCAGGACGGCGGCCCGGCCGTCGAGTTCGTCCTGGACGAAGCCTCGGCCGCGCCGGGGGAACAGGTGACGCTGGCCATCACGCTCAACGGCTTCGAGGACGTCAACGGCGTGCAGTTCTCGCTCGACTGGAACCCGGACGTGCTCGAATACGAGTCCGTCGGCAACTTCGGCCTGCCCGGCCTCGGTCCGGCCAACTTCGAGACCTCGGAGGAGGACGCCGAGCAAGGGCGCCGGGCGGTGGTCTGGAGTTCGGGAACGCCCGTCACGGTGGACGACGGCACGGCGATGTTCGAGGTCACCTTCACGGGCGTGGGTGAGGACGGCGAGTCCACCGACGTGCTCTTCGCCGACGAGCCGACGGAGCGCAAGGTGTTCGTCAACTTCGGGCCGGCCACGTTCGTCGGGGTGGACGGATCGGCGCGGCTGCCGGTGGAGCTGTCCGCGTTCGAGGCCGTCGTGGACGACGCCGAGGGGGCCGTCGTGCTCGCGTGGCACACGGCGAGCGAGACGAACAACGACGGCTTCGTGGTCGAGCAGCGCCGCGCCGGCGGGGGCGCCTTCGAGCGGATCGGCTACGTCGCGGGCGCGGGCACGACCACCGAGGCGCAGCGATACACGCACCGCGCCGAAGGCCTGGCGCCGGGGACGTACGCCTTCCGCCTCAAGCAGATGGACCGCGACGGCGCCTACACGTACAGCCCGACGGTCGAGGCCACCGTCCGCACGGCGGCGCCGTACCAGCTCTCGCACGCCTACCCCAACCCGGCGCGTGGGCGGGCCGAGGTCTCGCTCGTCGTGGGCGAAGCGCAGGAGGTGGCCGTCGAACTCTTCGACGTGCTCGGACGGCGCGTGGCGGTGCTCCACCGCGGGCCGCTCGCGGCCGATGCGCCGCACCGCTTTGCCGTAAACGGCGCCCGCCTGCCGAGCGGCCTCTACTTCGTCCTCGCAGCGGGGGAGACGTTTAGCGCCTCGCGTTCGGTCACGCTGCTGCGATAAAGCATCCAGCCCCGCCTGCGCCGACGTAACGGTCTCACAAAAGCGGTTCAGGATGCGCGCCGGCAGCGGGCGGAGGCAACGCACGTGCCGCCTGATAGGACACAAACAGACCGACGGGCAAGCCGCGAAGAAGACGCCTATCCGGCGCGTACACGACCGAAGCCGGCAGTCTCTGAAAAGGGGCTGCCGGCTTTTTTGCGTCCTGTGCAGATTTCCACTTCGGAGTGCCGGGAGACTCATCCTCAGCGACGCGGCGTTGCGCCGCCGGCAGAAGCCGGGCTGCCTCGCCTCCGTCGATTCGCATCCGTTTTAGAAACGGTTCGCGGGGCGGGCCTCCCAGGACCCGACCATGACGTTCGTCATGGGTGCCCGGACGAACGTCATGGAAAAAAGGTGACGTAAGCCACCGGCAAAGATAGCCCCTTCGTGCTATGGCGGCCCAGGGGCCTCGCCTTATGCTGTTGTTGCGCGTCAGGCCCGCTCCTCTCACCGAGCCGCCGCACAGTCGGCGTCGGCCCTCTCCCTTCCGGGCTGCCGTCCCGCTCCGCTGCCGGGGCGACTTGTCAGACGCCGCTTCCGCGATGAGGCGCTTTTCCCAGAGCCTCCGCGCACGCTTTTCCCGCTTCCGTTCCCACTGCCGAACAAGGTCACGCACGATGACGCTGCCGCTACAGAACCGCCCTGCCAACCGACGCGCCTTCTCGCCTTTCCGTCACGCGGCTGCGTGGCTGGCGCTCGTCCTCGTCCTCTGCCTGGCGCCGCGCCCGGCCGCCGCGCAGGACTTCCCCGCCGACGGCTGCGTGGACTACTCCACGCTCGCCTGCGCCGACCTGCCGCAGAGCCTGCCCGTAACGCTTGACTTCAACGGCGGCGAAGGCGGCCTCGTTGACGGCGCGGACGTGGGCACCGGCTTCCCGGCGCTCGTGCCGCCCTCGGCCCGCTTCGAGGGCGCGCCGCTCTACAGCGACCTGGAAGGCTACGCGCCAGACGGCCTCAGCGTAAACGACGGCCAGCTTGCCATCACGGCCACGAAGGGCATCTTCTACAACAAGCCGGGCACGGGGCCGGGCACGAGCACCAACACGAACTCGCAGCTCAACGCCCTGGCCGTCCCCTTTGACGCAGGCACGCCGGCCGGCTCCTTCGTCTTCGAGACCGAGCTGGCCGCGCTGCCTACGCCCGGCTCGAAGGAGTTCCAGCAGGCCGGCCTATGGTTCGGCCTCGGCGAGGCCAACTACGCCAAGCTCGTCCTCATCTCCAGCGGCAACGGCGGCACCGACTACGACATCCAGCTCGGCTACGAGGAGGGCGACCTCTACGACGGCGACCTTCAGCAGGACGTCACCGACGTGGCGGCGGCGGGCGAGAGCGTCACGCTGCGCCTGGAGATGGACCCCATCACGCGCACGGCGCGCGGCTACTACAGCACCGACGGCGGCGCCACCTTCACTGAGGTCGGCGGCGGCATCCAAAGCATTGCCCCGGCGCTCTTCAGCGGCGTCACGCTCACGGACGGAGAGACCGGCCCGGTGAGCTTCGCCGGACTTTTCGCCACCACGCGCCGCGGCCCGGCCGGGCTGACGTTCAACTTCGAGCGCTTCAGCGCCGAGGCGACCGAGGCGCCGCTCACCAACAGCGGCGAGATCGCCTTCGAGAACCGCGACTGGCAGTTCCCCAGCGGCGTCACCGAGGCGGGGCGTAATCACTTCGACGGCTGGCTCGCCTTTAACCGCGTCACGGATGACCGCCCCGGCAACAACGGCTCGAATCCGCCCCTCACGCACGACCGCGCCACGCTGCGCATCTTCAACGAGAGCGTTAGCGAGCCGCTTGAGATTAGCGAGGTGAGCCTGCTCGGCAACGCGAGCAACAACCGAAACATTCCGGCCTACGCCCTCCCCAACGGCGAGGACGCCCAAGCCGCGCCGATTGTCATCGAGCCGGGCGGGTTTTACGACCTCGACGTGGCGTTCGTCTACGACCGCCCCGCCAACTCCGGCGCGAACGAGGTCGTCCGCGCGCAGCTTAGCCTCCGCTCGAGCGACGGCGACGAGGGCGTCAAGACCGTCGAACTCGGCGGCGCCTGGCAGCGCTTTGTCGAGGGCGGCAGCGAGCCGAACGTGGCTGAGATCGTAGATGCCTTCGGCTTCGGCACATCCATCGTCGAGCAGGGGCAGCAGATCAACAACCAGGGCCGCATCGAGGCCATCGGTGAGGAGATCCTCTCCCCCTTCTGGCGCCGCGCCGACGAGGGCGAGCCGGTCTTCGTGCGCCAGCTGGCCGCCTACCACACCTGTTGCAGCAACACGGCGGCCATCTTTCTCCAGCGCAGCATCAGCGGGGGCGGCACGGACCAGATCCTGCGCCACGACGGCCAGCACGCGCAGGCCTTCCTCCCGCCGCTGAGCGGCTCAGGCAACCTGGGCCAGAGCACCGTCACGCCGCCGAGCGACCTCTTCGGCTTCAAGATCGACCCGGAGTGGAGCGACTGGGACCGCAACCGCCAGCCTAACGACGGCGACGAGGGGCACCACCTGCGCGTCTGGCCCGCCCGCGACGCCGGCGGCGAGCTGATCCCGAACGCCTACCTCGTAGTCATGGACTACGCCGGCATCAACTACGACTTCAATGACAACGTCTATTACGTCACCAACATCGAGCCGGCCGACGACCCGGACGAGGTGCCGCTCTTGGCCGACAAGATCCCCGTCGAGCTGGACGTGGCGCTAAGCGCTTCGGAAGACCAGGTGGACGTGGGCGCGCCGTACACGTACACCCTCAAGGTGAAGAACACGCGCCCGTACTTTGCCGCCCGCGACGTCACCGCGGAGCTGCCGCTGCCGGAAGGCGCCAGCTTCGCCTCGGCCGGCGAGGGCTGCACGGAGAGCGGCGGCGTGGTCACGTGCGAGATCGGCGAGCTGGCCTCCGGCCAGGCGCAGACGTTCGAGATCGGCGTCGAGGCGCCGGGCGCCGAAGGCACGCTCACGGCCGCAGCTACGGCCTCCGTCTACGGCCTGCTCTTCGACTTCGAAGGCGGCAACAACACCTCTTCGCCCGGCACCTTCACGGCCTCGGCCAGCGCCGACGTGGAGGTCGTGGACCCGAGCCAGCTCCCGGGCCAGATCACCATCGTAAAAGAAGCCACGCCCGAGGGCGACCAGGCCTTTAGCTTCGCGGGCGACCTCGGCGCCTTCAGCCTCACCGACGACGGCACGCCCGGCGGCACCACGCCGGTCGAGCAGTACAACTTCCAGCCGAGCGGCTTCAACACGCCGGGCGGCTACGCTGCCGACGCGGGCGCCGCCTACGGCCCGCAGGCCAACGGCGAGACCTACGGCTGGCGCGCCGTGGACGACGACGCGCCCATCGACGCGGGCACCAACGCCCGTGACCGAGGCCGCAACGGCGTGGCCGCGGAGCTAAATACGCTCATGCACCTGCAGTACAACGACTGCTGCGCCGGAAGCAGCAACGGCTTGCAGGAGCACATCTACTGGGAGCACGACCTGCCCACGGGCACCTACGAGGTGACCGTCAGCCTCGGCGACCAGCCGAGCGGGCAGAACGATTACGACAGCCAGCACCAGGTGAGCATCGAGGGCGAATCCGCCCCCGAGCAGCCCTTCCAGGCCGATGCCAGCGAGGAGTTCCGCGCTGCGACGGCCACCGTCGAGGTAACCGACGGCGCGCTGACCATCCGGCCCACGGGCTTCAACACGAAGCTCAACTACATCGTCATCGAGGCGGTGAACGCGGCGCCCAACACGGCCCTCTTTGCCGGCCTCGCGCCGGGCACGTACAGCGTGTCCGAAAACGTGCCGGACGGGTGGACGCTCGACGACGTGACCTGCTCGGACGCCAACTCCTCCACGGACGCAGGCGGCGCCTCGGCCACCATCAGCCTCGAAGGCGATGAGGACGTGACGTGCACGTTTGCCGCCTCCTCGCCCGCAGCGCTCAACTGCTCGCCGTACTCGGCCCTGCCATGCGATGAGGTCGTGGCGGTGGACCTGCCCGTCAGCCTCGGCTTCAGCGGCGACGAAGGCGGTCTCGCGGATGAGAGCGGCACCGGCACCGGCTTCTTCACGGCGGCCCCGCCCTCGGCGCGCCTTTCGGAGGACGACCCCGTCTCTAACACGTTCGCGCCGGGCTACGAGCCGGGCCGCCTGAGCGTGACCGGCGGCCGGCTTCAGATCCTCACCACGCCGGGCATCTTCTACAAGCAGCCCACCGGCCCGGACGGGACCACCAGCTCCGAGACGAACTCGCAGCTTAACGCCCTGGCCGTCCCCTTCGACGCTAACCTGGGCACGGACAAGCTCGTCGTGCAGACGGCGATGCCGAGCCTTCCCACCACGGCCTCGAACAAGAGCTATGAGCAGGCCGGCCTGTGGTTCGGCCTCGGCGAGGCGGACTACCTCAAGCTCGTCCTGATTGACAACAACAACGGCGCGAGCTACAACGTCCAGGTCGGCTACGAGGAGGGCGACCTCTACGACGATGACCAGGAGACGACCACCACGAGCGCCGTTGCGCAGCCCGGCGACGCCGTCGTCCTCCGCCTGGAGATCGACCCGGCCACCGGCACGGCCACCGGCTCCTACTCGACCGACGGCGGCGCGACGTTTACCGACGCGGGCCACATCGCCGGCATCAGCGACGCGCTCTTCGAGGGCGTGGACCACGACGCCGACGCGGCCACCGGCCCGGTGAGCTTCGCCGGCGTGATGGCCTCGCAGCGCCGCGCCGACGACGCCGTCACCTTCTCCTTTGACGACTTCCGCCTGGAGCGCCAGGCCGAGGCCTTCGCCACGCAGATCAACTTCCAGGACGAAGGCCTCGCGCCGCCGGCGGGCTACCTCAAGGACTTCGGCCAGCCCTTCGGCGAGCGCACGGGCGCCGGCCAGGGCAGCGGCCTGAGCTACGGCTGGGTCGATCCCCAGACGGGCGAGCCGGTGGACCTCGCGGGCGCCGGCAACGGCGCCGGGCGCGACCGCACGGGCACGGGCCAGGGCGACACGCGCCTCGCCTCGCTCATCCACATGGACTACCCCGTGAGCGACGACTACCCCAGCGGGCGCTACCCGAACGGCAGCTGGGAGATCGCCGTGCCGAACGGCAGCTACGAAGTGACGCTGGCCGTCGGGGACGCCGATGTCGGCTCCGACCCGGAGGTGCACGCCATCAACGTCGAAGGCACCGAGGCCATCTACGCCTTCACGCCGAGCGGCAATGACGGCTCCGACGCGCGCCACACCAGCGTCACCGTGCAGGTGGGCGTCGAGGACGGCCGCCTGACCATCGACCAGGCCGGCGGCACGAACACCAAGCTCAACTACGCCGACATCAGCCAGATCCTCCCCACGCGGCCCTACGCCTTTACCGTCAGCCCGGAGAACCGCAGCGACGGCTTCTTCCGCGACGGGGCCATCTCCACGAACCTGTTTGCGCCCGGCTCGGGCGTGGGCGTGGACATCGGCACGCTTGACGGCAACGTGCACCTCTACGCCGTCAACGCCGACGGCTCCAACGGCGCCGAAGTGACCGGCAACGTCGGCTCCTCCGGCGGCAACGACGTGATCGTCTTCACGCCGAACGACCTCCTGGACGCCAACGCGCCCTACCGCTTCGTCGTGGACGGCGGCCCCGGCGGCGTGCAGTCCGAGACGGGCGACGACTTCTTGCCCTTTGCCAGCGTCTTCACCACCGGCACGGAGGTCGAGAGCGGCGGCGGCAGCGACGAGTTCGAGCCAGTGACGAACGCCACGTTCGAGCCGGTGGACCTCGGCATCGACGGCGTCTACTTCTCCTCGCTCGTGGTGGGGCCGGACGGCAAGCTCTACGGCCTGGCCGTGGGCGGGCAGATCTACCGCTACACCATCCTGCCCGACGGCACCCTCGCCGATGAGGAGATCCTCGACGGCGTGGGCGGCGATGGGCCGCGCGTGCCCATCGGCCTCGTCTTTGACGAAGACGCCACGGCCAACAACCTCGTTGCGTGGGTCACGCACGCCTCCTTTGCCGGCCTCGAAGGCCTCTCGGAGGAGAGCCAGCGCTGGGGCAGCAAGGTGACGCGCCTCTCCGGGCCGGACCTGGAGACCGTCAACGACGTCTTCCTCAACCTGCCGCGCTCGGCCAAGGACCACCTCACCAACTCGATTGCCTACGGGCCGGACGGCGACCTCTACTTCCTCCAGGGGTCGAACCTGGCCGCTGGCGTGGCGGACAACTCCTGGGGCAGCCGCCCGGAGACGAAGCTCGCCGCCGCCGTCCTCACCTTTGACGAGGACGCCGTGTGGCAAGAGGTGCAGCAGAGCGGCCCCATCGACGTGATGACGGATGAGCCGTGGCCGGGCGGGGCGGACCCCCGCACGGGCAGCTACGATCCCTACGCACCGGGCGCCCCGCTCAAGGTGTACGCCACGGGCATCCGCAACGCCTACGACCTGGTGTGGCATTCCAACGGCAGCCTCTACGTGCCTACCAACGGCACGGCCGCCGGCGGCGAGTCGCCCGACTTCGACCCGGCCAGCCCACCTCAGGGCCTGGACTGCCAGCGCGTCCGTCCTGACGGCCGCTCGGCCAGCGAGCTGCCCTTCGTGGACGGCGTCCATAACAACCCCGGCGCCACCGGCGTGCAGGGCACGCACGAGAAGCAGCGCGACTTCGTCTTCCGCGTGGAAGAGGGCGGCTACTACGGCCACCCGAACCCCTCGCGCTGCGAGTGGGTGCTCAACATCGGCAACCCGGATGCGGACCCCAATGAGCCGGGCGAGGGCCAGGGCGGGAGCCGCTACCCCGCCGGCACGCAGCCGGACCCGAACTACCGCGGCTACCCGAACTTCACGAGCGGCCCGCAGGGAATGGGCACGGCCGTCTGGGACCTCGACTTCAACAAGTCCCCCAACGGCGCCATCGAGTACCGGGGCGGCAACTTCGGCGGTGAGATGCAGGGCCGCCTCCTCTTCGTGCGCTTCTCCGGCAACGACGACGTCTACACTATGCAGGTCGATGGGCAGTCGGGCGCCTTCCTGGGCGCGCAGCCTGGCAGCGAGATCGACGGCTTTACCGGCATCAACGGCACGCCGTACGACGATCCGCTCGAAATCACGGAGAATCCGGCCACGGGCGACATCTACCTCGCGCAGTACGACCGCGGCGGGGGCAACCCGAAGCTCTTCCTCCTGCGCCCGACGGACCGCCCCGACGGCGCCGAGACGCCGCTCCTGGCCACGAGCGAGGGCGAGCTGATCTTCAGCGCGCGGGACAACCCCGGCATCACGCAGGTCAAGACCGTGACCGTCACCAACAGCGGCATCGGCACGCTCACCATCAGCGCGGCCGACCTCACCGGCGCCAACGCGGATGAGTTCAGCGTCACCCCGCAGACGGCCACGCTCGACGCCGGCGCGTCGCAGACCTTTACCGTCACCTTCGACCCGGCCGACGACGTGAACCAGACGCGCGTCCTCGAGGCCGCGCTCACGTTCGAAAGCAACGCCGGCAGCGGTGACGTGGGCCTCTTTGCCCTGAGCACGAAGGACTACGAGGGCGGCAACGAGCCGCCGCTACAAGACGTGATTGCCACGCTCGGCTACGACATCGACACGGGCTGGAGCGGCCTCACAAGCAGCACCGAGGCCTCCGAGCGCGGCGACGAGCGCTACGTCCCGCTCTTCGAGAAGGCCAACCCGCAGGAGCCGGTGACCGTCGTTCCGGTGGCGCGCTTCTCCCCGGCGGAGGACCTGCCCTTTGGCTGGTACACGCCCGACGGCACGAGCACCCCGCCGCTTAATCAGGTGGGCACGCTGGCCGACGGCAAGCCGGAGCACCAGATGCTCCTCCCGCCCTTGAGCGGCGGCGCCACGACGTTCGATCCCGGCACCGAGGCCTTCGGCATCTACACCGAGAGCCTGCTCTTCGGGCACGTGCGCTACACCGAGGACGCCCTCAACAGCATCCCGCGCGCCGTGCGCATATACCCGCTCGACGCCAACAGCAGCGTGGATCGGCGCGGCGAAAACACGGCGAACCACTACCTCGTCGGCTTCGAGGACGCCACCAACGGCGACTACCAGGATTACGTCTTCGTCGTCTCGAACGTGCAGCCGGCCGGCACCACCGAGCCGCCCGCCTTCGTGGAGGTCCCCTTCCGCTTCAACGTCGGCGGCGAGGTGATTGACGAGACGTCCTACGGCAGCTTCGGCGCCGACCAGGCCGGCTACCTCACAGGCAGTTCGGAGGTCTCCTTCAAGGACTTCGAGGTGGCCGGGACCGAGGACGATGACCTCTACCTCACCTACCGCTACGGCGCGACGCCCAACGACGGCGGCGATGACTTCGGCTACGCCATCCCGCTCGAGGACGGCCAGTACACCGTGCGCCTGCACTTCCTGGAGCCGTACTTCGGCGCGCCGGGCGGCGGCGACGGCGGCACGGGCCAGCGCGTCTTCAGCGTGGACGTCGAGGGCGGGCAGGACGGCCTGACCGGCTTCGACCTCAACGCCGAAGCGCCCGCCGGCACGGCCATCGTGCGCACCTTCGAGAACATCACGGTAACGGACGGCGCGCTCGACCTCGGCTTCTCCTCCAGCGTCAACAGCGCCATCGTCAGCGCCGTCGAGGTACTGGCTGAGGAGCAGCCGCCGGTGGCGAGCTGCGTGCCATACTCGACGCTCGACTGCGCCGACGTGCCCGCCGCGCTCCCCTTCGCGCTTAGCTTTGACGGCAGCGAAGGCGGCCTCGCGGGCGGCTCCGGCCAGGGCACGGGCTTCACCATGGTGGACCCGCCCTCGGCGCGCCTGGCCGTGGACGACCCCGTCTTCAACGCTGACGTGCCGGGTTACGAGCCGGGCCACCTCTCGGTGACGGGTGGCCAGCTTGTGGTCACCTCCACGAAGGGCATCCAGTACTCGCAGCCCTCCGGCACGCCAAGCAGCACGGAGACGAACTCGCAGATCAACGCCCTCGGCGTGGGCGTCGAAGGCTCAAGCGTCTCGGCCATCGAAACGGTCGTCGTGGAGCCGGACTTCGCCAGCAGCAGCGGCAACAACTCGCAGCAGGCGGGCCTGTGGTTCGGCCTGGGCGAGGATCGGTACGCCAAGCTCGTCGTGAGCAAGACGGGCAACGCCTCGGCCAAGGTGCAGCTCTTCCTCGAGGACCTGCCCAACAGCGAGGACTTCGTGGAACTGAACACGGTTGATAGCGCCATCCCCAACCCTGCCGATCAGACGATCCTGCTGCGGATGGAGCTGGACGCGGCGGCAGGTACCGCGACCGGGTTCTACAGCCTGGACGGCGGCGCTACGATGACGCCCGTGTCCGAAGACGGCGCCTCCGCGCTGGACCTGCCGGCAGACTTCTTCGCCGGAGTAGACCACGACGCCGACGCCGCCACCGAGGCGGTCAGCTTCACGGGCCTCTTCACCACGCACCGCCGCGCGGCGGTCGGCGAGTCGATCAGCTTCGCCTTCGAGCGCTTCGGCATCGAGAGCGGGGCACCGGCGGACGACGCGCTCATCGCCGGCGCGGTGAACTACTACGACGGGCGCGGCCTCTCCGACGCCACGCTCGCCCTCACCGGCGACGCCACGGCAAGCGCCATGACAGAAGACGACGGCGCGTTCGGCCTCACGGCCGCCGCCGGCGAGACTTACGCCCTGGCCGCCTCGAAGGCGAACGTCAGTGGCGAGGACCCCGCCAACGGCCTCGACGTGAACGACCTCGCGCTTGTGCGCCGTCACACGCAGAACGTCGTCCTGCTCGACTCGCCCTACAAGATCATCGCCGCCGACGCGGATGCCGACGGCGACATCAGCGTGAACGACCTCGCGCTTGTGCGCCGCATCATCTCCGGCGCGGACGAGGACTTCGAGCCAGGCGCCGACAACGGCGCGCTCTGGACGTGCGCCGTGGCCGGGCAGGCGTTCGACGACCCCTCGGCGCCCTTCCCCTACGAGACCGAGCGCACCTACGAGCCGCTCGAAGGCGACGCCGCTGGGCAGGACTTCCACTGCTTCCGCACGGGCGACGTGGACGCCTCCTGGGCGCCGGAAGGCGGCCAGCAAGCGCCGGCCTTTGCCGCGCGCCTGGCGCCGAGCGGCCCGCCCGTCCGTCTCTTCGTAGAGGACCAGGACGTGGCCGTGGCCGCGCCCTCCGCTCAGGCCACCGCCGAAGAGGCCGCCGCCGAGGTATCCGTGCCGGTGCGTGCGAGCGCGTTTGAGAACGTGGGCGGCTTGCAGTTCACGATGACGTGGGACGACGCCGCGCTCGACTACGCCGGCCTTGAAGGGCTGCGCCTCGACGGGCTGTCGGAGAGCAACTTCAACCTCGAACGCACCGAAGAGGGCCTGCTCACGCTCGTCTGGACCGACCCCTCGGGCATGGCGCAGACGCTCCCCGACGGCGAAGCGCTCTTCAGCGTCCGCTTCCGTGCGAAAGGAAGCGCGGGCCAGGACGCGGAAGTGGCCTTCGGCTCGTCGGTGACGAAGATGGCCGCCAGCCGCGTGCAGCCGGACGGCGAGGGCGGCCCCGGCCGCCTCGAGCGCGCCCCGCTCGAAGGCCAGAGCGGCCGCCTCGCGCTGGCCGAGCTGCCGGCCGCGTTCGCGCTCCAGGGCACGTACCCGAACCCGACGCGCGGGCGGGCCACGCTCGCCCTCGACCTGCCCGAGGCGGCCGACGTGGCCGTCGAGGTCTATGACCTCCTGGGCCGGCGCGTGATGCGCCTGGCCGAGCGCCGCCTCCCAGCCGGCGCCGCGCGCACCCTGGCGCTTGACGCCTCGGCGCTGCCCTCGGGCCTCTACCTCTACCGCGTCACGGCCCAGACGGACGGCGGCGCGCGCAAGGTGTCCACCGGCAAGCTCACGCTCGTGAAGTAACGCGCCCGAGCGCACGGCGCCTCCGGCCCTAAGCTGGCCGGGGGTGCCCGCGCGCTTGCCTTCCTTTTCCACCTCCCCGCTTAGATTTCTTAGTCAGACCGACGCCATGAAAGCTCTTGCCCGCACCACCACCGCCGTTCTTACTGCTCTTCTGCTTCTGCTCCTGGGCGCCTCTCCAGTCCTGGCCCAGGACGCGGTTGAGATCTCCGTCGGGTCGGCGGCGGTCGAGGCGGGGCAGAGCCGGGTTACCGTCCCGGTCACGGCCGAGGCCGGCTTTGCCGACGTCAACGGCCTGCAGTTTCGCATCGACTACGACCCCAGCGTCGTGGACTTCGCCGGCGCTGGCGCTTACACGCTGCCCGGCCTGCAGGACGTCAACTTCGCCGAGCCGGCCGAGGGACAGATGACCTTCGTGTGGTCTTCGGCCTACCCGGAGGACGTCGAGGACGGGCAGGTGATGTTCGAGATGACCTTCGACGTCGTCGGCCCGGCCGGGAGCCAGACGGCCCTGACCATCGGCGAAGGGTATCCCACGCCGGCGCGCGTCTACGTCAACTTCGAGCGCGCCCCGCTCGAAGTGTCCGGCGGCGCCGTCAACGTCGAGGCGCCCGGCGCCGACGACCCCGTCGAGCTAAACGTCGGCTCGGTCTCCGTCGAGGAAGGCGCCGGCCAGGCCACCGTCGAGGTCACCGCCGGGGCCGGCTTCACCGACGTGAGCGGGCTGCAGTTCAGCCTCGACTACGATCCGGCCGTGGCCGCCTTCGCCTCCGGCTCCGAGGGCGGCCCGCTCGGCCTGATCCCGGCCAACTACGCCGACCTCGAACCCGGCAAGCTCACCTTCGTGCGCGGGCTGGCGCAGCCGGTGAGCGCAGCCGAGGGCGAGGTGCTCTTCGAGCTGACCTTCGACGTCATCGGCGCCGGCACGTCGGGCCTCGTCATGGGCGACGAGCCGACGCCCAGGCGCGTCTACGTCAACTACGCCCGCGCCGACCTCGCCACCACCGACGGCGCCATCACCGTCCAAGCCGCCCCGAACACGCCGCCCACAGTGGCCAACCCCGGCAGCCAGTCCAGCACCGAGGGCGAGGACGTCTCCCTCCAGATCGACGCGAGCGACCCGGACGAGGATGACGTGCTCACGTACGAGGCCTCCGGCCTGCCCGTCGGCCTCAGCATCAACAGCGCCACGGGCCTCATCAGCGGCACGGTGACTGAAGGCGCCGCCGGCTCGTACGATGTTGAGGTCACCGTCACCGACGACGGCAGCCCGCAGGAGAGCGCCTCGACAAGCTTCAGCTGGAGCATGGACCCCGCCCCGGAAGCCGAGATCAGCGTGCCCGCCTCGGCCGACTTCGGCACGGTCACCGAGAACGCTACCGGGACCCGCGCCGTCACCGTTACGAACACCGGCAACGCCGACCTCGTGCTCCAGGGCGCGTCCGTTTCCGGCGTGGATGCCGGCACTTTTTCCGTGACAGGCACCACCACGGGCACCATCGCACCGAACGAGACGCAAGACGTCACCGTGGCCTTCACGCCGCCGCAGGCCGGCAGCTTCGCGGCCACGCTTGACCTGGCGAGCAGCGCCGGCCCGACCAGCGTCGCGCTCACGGGCACGGGCGAAGCGGCCCCGGCGCCTGCCATCGCCGTCGGCCCGCTCTCGCTTGACTTTGGCGAGGTGCGCGCGGGCCAGACCTCCGCCGCTCAGAACGTGCTCGTGGAGAACACGGGCAACGCCGATCTTAACATCAGCGCGCTGACGCTCTCCGGCGATGACGCCTTTCAGCTCGGCGCCTCGGCCCCGCTGACGATCCCGGCGGGCGGCTCGGAAGAGATTCCTCTCACCTTCGCGCCCGGCAGCGCCGGCGGCTTTGCCGCCACGCTCGCCATCGAAAACAACGCGGGCGAGGCCGCCGAGGTCGCCCTCAGCGGCGTGGGCACGGCGCCCAAGATCGCCGTCAGCCCGGAGGCGCTCACCTTCGGGTCGATCATCGAGGGCACCACAGAGGAGCAAACCGTTACCGTCACCAACGACGGCGGTGCCCCGCTCGACCTCTCCGGCGTGAGCATCACGGGCGCCGATGCGGGCGTGTTCAGCGTCCTCGGCGATCCGACGGGCACCGTGGCCGCAGACGGCGGCATGCAGGACATCACTGTCACGTTCGCGCCCGGCCAGGACGGCAGCTTCTCCGCCGCGCTCGCGCTCACCAGCGATGCGGGCAGCGCAAGCGTGAGCCTCAGCGGCACGGCCTCGCCGGAGCCGGAGCCGGGCATCGCCGTCAGCCCGTCGTCGCTGAGCTTCGCGGCGCGTGTGGGCGAGAGTGCGAGCCAGAGCTTTGAGATCGAGAACACGGGCAACGCCGCGCTCGAGATCAGCGGGCTGAGCATCGCCCCCGGCGGCGGCCCCTTCACGATCACGAGCGGCGGCGAGAGCGGCACGCTCGGCCCGGACGAGGTGCGCCAGGTCGAAGTCGCCTTCGCGCCGGAAAGCGCGGGCAGCTTTTCCGCCACGCTCAGCATCGCCAGCAGCGCCGAGGACCGCGACGTAAGCCTCCTTGGCGAAGGGCAGGCGCAGCCGCCTGCGGGCGCGTTGCCGTCGCCGTGGGCGAGTCAGGACATCGGCAATCCCAACGCGGAAGGCTCAGCCGCCTTCTCCGACGGCGCCTTCACCGTCGAAGGCTCCGGCTCGGACATCTGGGGCACCTCCGATGAGTTCCGCTTCGTCTACCAGACGCTCTCCGGCGACGGGCACGTCACCGCTCGCGTCGCCTCCCAGACGAACACGCACCCGTGGGCCAAGGCCGGCGTGATGATCCGCGCCTCGCTCGCGGCCAACTCGAAGCACGCCATGACGGTCATTACGCCCTCGAACGGCGTGCAGCTTCAGCACCGCGCCGAGACCGGCGCGCCGATGCAGACCACGAGCGGCGGCGCAGCGGAGGCGCCGGTGTGGGTGCGCCTCGAGCGCCAGGGCAACGCGCTCGTCGGCTCGCGCTCAAACGACGGGCAGGCGTGGGAGGAGATCGGGCGCGTCACGGTGGCGATGGGCGAGGCGGTCTTCGTCGGCGTGCCGGTGACGAGCCATAACGGCGGTCAGATCAGCACGGCCGTCTTCGACAACGTCTCCGTCAGCGGCGGCGGCGGACAGGAACCGCCCGTGGCCGAGGCCGTGGCGCGCATCAACGCGGGCAGCGAAAGCAGCTACACCGACGGGGAAGGCAACGTCTGGGAGGCCGACGCCTACGTCACCGGCGGTAAGCTGTACAGCAACCCGCAGGCCGCGCCCATCGCAGGCACCGAGGACGACGAGCTGTACGTCACCGAGCACAGCGGGGCCAGCCCCTTCTTCCAGTACGCCATCCCCGTGCCCGAGCCGGCGACCTACACCGTCAACCTGTACTTCGCCGAAATCTACTTCGGCGCTGAGGGCGGCGGTCCCGACGGCGCCGGCAAGCGCGTCTTCAGCGTGGACGTTGAGAACGGGCAGGCCGGCTTCTCCAATTACGACCTCAACGCCGAGGTAGGACCCGCCACGGCGGTGATGAGGACGTTCGAGGCAGAGGTAACCGACGGCACGCTCAACCTCGACTTCACCGCCAGCGTGAACCAGCCGAAGGTCTCTGCCATCGAAGTGCTCAGCAGCGCCGCCGGCGGAGGCAACGAGCCGCCCGTGGCCCGCTTCACGGCCACGCCGACCTCCGGCGAGGCGCCGCTTGACGTCCAGTTCGACGCCTCGACCTCGTCCGATCCCGATGGCGACGGCCTCACCTACACCTGGAGCTTCGGCGACGGAGAATCGGGTGAGGGCCAGGCGGTGAGCCACACCTACGCCTCGGCCGGCGGCTACACCGCCACGCTGACGGTGGCCGACGGCCACGGCGGCACGGCACAAACCGCTGCCACCATCACTGCCGAGGAGCCGCCGGCTCCGGGCGATCTGCCGTCGCCGTGGGCGAGCCAGGACGTCGGCAATCCCAACGCGGAAGGCTCAGCCGCCTTCTCCGACGGCGCCTTCACCGTCGAAGGCTCCGGCTCGGACATCTACGGCACCTCCGACGAGTTCCGCTTCGTCTACCAGACGCTCTCCGGCGACGGGCACGTCACCGCCCGCCTCGCTTCGCAGACGAACACGCACCCGTGGGCCAAGGCCGGCGTGATGATCCGCGCCTCGCTCGCGGCCAACTCGAAGCACGCCATGGTCGTCGCCACGCCTGAGCGCGGCGTCTCCCTCCAGCACCGCGCCGAGACCGGCGGCGCCACGGCCTTCACGCAGGGCAACAGCGCCTCGGCCCCGACGTGGGTGCGCCTCGAGCGCCAGGGCAACGCGCTCGTCGGCTCGCGCTCAAGCGACGGGCAGGCGTGGGAGGAGATCGGGCGCGTCACGGTGGCGATGGGCGAGGCGGTCTTCGTCGGCGTGCCGGTGACGAGCCATAACGGCGGTCAGATCAGCACGGCCGTCTTCGACAACGTCTCCGTCAGCGGCGGCGGCGGGCAGGAACCGCCCATTGTTGATGGAACCATCGGCGAGGCGGGCACGGTCACGGTCAGCCAGAGCGGCAGCGGGCAGTGGCACGCCGTCAGCTTGGAAGAGGACTACGCCAACCCGGTTGTGGTGATGGGGCCGGCTACGTTCAACGGCGGCCAGCCGATGACGCTGCGCGTGCGCAACGCCGCGAGCGATGGCTTCGAGTTCCAGATCGACGAGTGGGACTACCTCGACGGCGGGCACGCTACCGAGACCATCGGCTACCTCGTCGTGGAGGCGGGGCGGCACACGCTGCCAGGCGGCGCCGTGATCGAGGCGGGCAAAGCCACGGTGAGCAGCAGCGCGCAGGGCATCAGCTTTGCGCAGGCCTTTGCCGAGGCGCCCACGGTGGTCAGCCAGGCCATGACGACGAACGACCCGTCCGCCGTCGTCACGCGGCAGCAAGCCGTCTCGGCCGGCGGATTCCAGCTGCGCCTGCAAGGCGAAGAAGCTGATGAGAACCACGGCAGCGAGCAGGTCGGCTGGATCGCCATGAGCCGCGGGAGCGGCACGGCTGAGGGGCAGCTTTACGCCGCCGGTGCCACGCCGAATGCCGTGACGCACAACTGGTACACGCTCTCCTACGCGCAGTCCTTCGCGCAGCCGCCTGTTGTTGTGGCCGCCATGCAGACGACCGACGGCGGCGACCCGGCCACGCTGCGAATGCGCCAGCGCGGCGCCGCCAGCGTGCAGGTAAGGGTCGAAGAAGAGAAGTCCGACGACGCAGAGACGAACCACACGACCGAGACGGTCGGGTACCTCGCCTTCGCGCCCGGCGTGATCAGCGGGGAGGGCGGAGACGTGCCTCCGCCGGCCAGCAAGCTGCCCTGGGCGGAAGGCTTCGGCGGCCTGGCCGACGGCGCGCAGTCCGACGACGGCGCCACGGCCTGGACCACCGACAACGGCGCCGCCTCCTTCTCGGTACAGAACGAAGCCTTCCAGCTTCAGCGCGTAGACGCCGAGGCCGTCTGGCGCTCCGAGCCGGTGGAGATCGCCGGCGCCGGTCCCGTGAACGTGCAGCTCAAGCTGCGCTCGGAAGGCAGCCTGAACACCGGCGGCCCGAACGCCGATTACGTGCGCGTCTACTACGTGCTCAACGGTGGCGGCGAGGAGCTGGTGCAGGGCTTCACCGGCAAGATCAACGGCAACGGCAGCGCTGCCACCGTGAGCGCAAACGGACTGAGCGGGCAGACCGTGGAAATCGTTGTGCGCGCGAAGGTGACGGGTGACGATGAGGTCTACTTCCTCGACGACGTTTCCATCGCTAAGGACGAGGCGCCGCAAGCCTCCGCCACGCTCGCCGACGACGAAGCCTCGTCCGCGACGCGGGGCCTCCCCGCCGCCTTCGAGCTGCGCGGCAACGCGCCCAACCCCTTCCGCCACACCACGACGCTGCTGATGAACCTGCCCGCGCGCGCGCGCATCACCGTGGACGTCTTCGACGTGCTCGGGCGCCGCGTGCTGAGCCTGCCCGCGCGCGCGCTCCCCGCCGGCACCGACCGCGCGCTCCGGCTTGACGGCAGCACGCTCGCGCCGGGCCTCTACCTCTACCGCGTGCAGGCGCGCCTGAGCGAGCGGACGATCACGAAGACGGGCCGCATGGTGCTCACAAAGTAAGGCTTACGGCCTCGGGATGAGCAGCAGCGCCGTCTGCCGTCCGTCGAGGTAACGCACGCGCTCGCCGTCGAAGTACGCGTCTTCTTCAAGCATGACGCGGACGGTCTGGCCGTCCCATTCGGGGACGGGCACGGCGGCGTTGAGTTCGATGGAGTAGGCCGTGTGCGGATGGAGCGGGTAATCGCCCGCGCCAGGGACGCCGCCCTGCTGGTCCCAGAGGCCGATGGTCGGCCCGGCGCCGTGGCCGTGGAAGCCGATGGGGTGCGTGTAGATCGTCGCGTTGATGCCCTCGACTTCGGCCTGCTGGAGGGCGGCGGCGAGGATCTCGTTCCCCGTGCGGCCCGCCTGAAACGCCTCGGTGAGCACGTCCTGGAGCCAGTTGCCGGTGGAGAGGGCCTCGCGCAGGCCGGCGGGCGCCTCGGCCTCGCCGGGGCGGAGGACGTAGGCGTGCTGCTGCGTGTCCGTGTTGAGGCCGAGGTAGGTGATGCCGAAGTCCACGTGCAGAAGGTCGCCGGGGCGGATGACGTTGGCGTCGGGGCGCTCGGAGAAGTTCGCCAGAAAGGAGCTGTCGCCTTCCGCCGCACGCACGCTGGAGACGCTGGCTTCGGGGCGCTGGACGGAGACGCTCGGATGAAACCACGCCTGAAGCGCCAGATCGCGGATGCGCTCGCGGTACCACCACTCCACATCCGTGGTGGTCGTCACGCCGGGCTGGACCACCCGTTCGGAAAACCCCTCGGCGATGACGGCGTGCGCGAAGCGGACGATCATCGGGTAGGCGTCCATCTCGGCCGGGATGCGCGTCTCGAGCCAGCCGATGGCGAGGTTTTCGCCGGAGACGATCCGCTCGCGGTAGCGCTCCGGCAGCGCGGCCAGGAGGCCGTCGTTCTCAGTATCCGTCAGCCCATCGGCCAGGGCGAAGGTCTCCGAGCGGTTGAGGGCGATGGCCACGGGGTCGCGCTCGGCGATGATCTCGGCCAGGCGCGCCCACTGGTCGGGCTGCGCCTCGGGGTCCCAGGCCTGCTCGAAGAGGCCGTCGCCGATGGCGTAGCGCGCCACGGCCAGCCGCTCGACGCCCGCGCCGGAGCTATCGCTCCGAGGACCGCCGTCGTGGAAGACGAGCACGGTGCGCCGGCGCGCGGCCAGCCACGTGGCCGGGAGCATGGTCAGGGTCACGGGGTCCTCGTTGTACTCGCGCGCGCTCACGATCCACATGTCCACGCCCTCGCGGCGCATCAGCGCGGGGACGACGGTGTCGAGGCGCTCTTTGAGCCAGCGGTCCTGCACGGCGGCGCGCTCGCGCATGGAGAGGACGACGGGCACGGCCGGATCTTGCGCGGCGGCCTCGGGCGCAGGCAGTCCGAAAAGGCCAATCAGCAGGGCAGCGAGGAGCTTTCTCATCAGGCGGCGGGGCGGCGGTTCGCGTGGGCGGGCGGCCTCAAGGTAGCGCGGAGCCGCCTGCGCTGCCAGCCGTTGCAACAAGGCGCACGCCTCTTCTTCCGCCCGCTGAAGCTCTGCCGCTATGCCCTCTCCTCCCACGCAAGCGTTCCAGGACCCCGCCCCGCAGGCCACGCCGCCCGGCTTCGTGCCGCACGCCTACGAGAAGACGTTTGCGACGCCGCACGAGCGCGCGGCTGTGTGGGCGTGGCTGTGCGACCCGGCCACGTTTACCGAGGGGCAGGTGTGGCCCTTCCGCGTCGAGTTCGTCCACCCGGAGACGGGCGCGCCGGCGGGCTTCGAGGAGGGCGTCTTGAACGTGCACCACGGCCCGCTCATCCTCTTCGCCGGCGTCTTGGGCGAGATCCGCGCGCCGGAGTACCGCGACCTTCGCTACTTCTACGGCAGCTACGCCATCAGCCTACGGCTCATCCGCCCGACGCGGCTGCAGTTCTGGCTTAGCGACCTCGGAGGCAGCGGGGCGCCCGGCGGGGGCACCATCGTGCGGCTGCGCCTCGACAGCGCGGTGCGCCCGTGGCTCGGCGCACTCTGGACGCGCGCGCAGGGCGTCTTCTGGGACCGCTTCCCCCGCTGGATGGAACGCAGTTTGGGAGCGGGCGGAGGGGCGGAAGGGTGAGCAGGCGCTTGCAGAAAAGCGCATCTGCCCTTTCTCAAAAGCCTTCTTCCGGGCGCTTGAGGACGAGTTCGTCGGGCAAATCGTTCTGCTGCCGCTCCGGGTTGATGACGGAGACGAGCGGCAGGGCCAGCGCCGTGAAAAACCGCCCCATCCCGGCGATGAGGAACTCCTGCTGCAACTCGACGAAGTCCGGCTCGAAGCGGCCCTTCTCGTCGAGGTGGCCCTCGATGTCGAGGTAGAGGACGCGCGGCCAGTCCGGGAAGCGCGCCTGCGCCTCTTTCAAGAGGGCGAAGAGGTCCTGCGCTGCCGCGTCGAAGCCATCCCCGGCGCCGACGATGTGATAAAGCGCCACGGTGTTGTCAAAGCCCATGTGGATGCCCGGCGCATCCGGCTTATTGTATTCCGGGACGAACGGCGGCGATTCCATGAGAGCGGTACGCGGCGGATGAACGGTGGCGCAGAATGGCTCCGGTGATGCCGGCTAAACGGATGAGGCGCCATGGCGGTTCGGGGCGGAGCCGCTACGCCGCCGCCTCGACGGCTTCCTCCTCGATCTCCTCCACCTCGGCGGCCTCGTCCGGCTCGTCCTCGTCGTCGGAGGCCATCGCGTCGAGGTCCACGTCGTCCTCGGCGGCCTCTTCGGTCGTTTCGCCAAAGGCGGCCGAGCGTTCGAGTTCTTCTTTGAGGAAGCGTCCTGTGGCCGTCCCGCTCTCGGCAAGCTGTTCGGGCGTGCCCGCGAAAAGGATAAGCCCGCCGCCCGCGCCGCCGTCCGGGCCGAGGTCGATGACGTGATCGGCCGTTTTGATCACGTCCAGGTTGTGCTCGATGACGAGGACCGTGTTGCCCTTCCCCACCAAAGCGCGCAAAACGCCCACGAGGTGGCGGATGTCCTCGAAGTGCAGCCCCGTCGTCGGCTCGTCCAGGATGTAGAGCGTGTCGCCCGTGCCGGGGCGGCTGAGTTCCTTGGCGAGCTTGACGCGCTGCGCCTCGCCGCCGGAGAGCGTCGTGGACTGCTGCCCGAGGCCGATGTAGCCCAGCCCCACCGAGTCGAGCGTCTTGAGCTTCCTTTCGATGCGCGGGACGTTCTCGAAAAAGACGAGCGCCTCGCTCACGGTCATGTCCAAGACGTCGGCGATGTTCTTCTCCTTGTAGCGCACTTCGAGCGTCTCGGCGTTGTAGCGCCGGCCGTGGCACTCGTCGCACGCGACGTACACGTCCGGCAAAAAGTTCATCTCCAGCTTGACGATGCCCGCGCCCTTGCACTTGGTGCAGCGCCCGCCCTTGGTGTTGAAGGTGAAGCGGCCCTTGTCGTACCCGCGCATCTTCGCCTCCGGGAGCTGCGCGAACAGCTCGCGGATGTACGTCATCAGCCCGGTGTACGTGGCCGGGTTCGAGCGCGGCGTGCGACCAATCGGCTTCTGGTCGATCTCGATCACTTTGTCGATGTGGTCGATCCCGTCGATCCCCTCGTGCGGGAGCGGGACCGTCTTGGCGTTGTGGTGATGGCGCGAGAGGAGCGGGTAGAGCGTCTGGTTCACGAGCGACGACTTCCCCGAGCCGCTCACGCCCGTCACGCACGTGAAGGTGCCGAGCGGCAGGTGAAAAGCGTCGCCCTTGAGGTTGTGCCCCGTCGCCCCGTGCAGGACGATCTCTTTCCCGCTCCCCGCGCGCCGCTCCTTAGGGATGGCGATGCGCCGGTGCCCGTGCAGATACGCCGCCGTCAGGCTCTCGTGGCCGTTCACCCTTTGAGAAAGCTGCTCCGGCCGGCCCGCGCCAAGGACGTGCCCGCCGTGCACCCCCGCGCCGGGGCCGAGGTCCACCACGAAGTCCGCCGCCTCGATCATCGCGCGGTCGTGCTCGACGACGAGGACGGAGTTGCCTAAATCCCGAAGCTCCTTGAGCGAATGGATGAGCCGGCTTTCGTCCCGCGCGTGCAGGCCGATGCTCGGCTCGTCCAAGACGTACAAGACGCCCGTGAGCTGCGTCCCGATCTGCGTGGCGAGGCGGATGCGCTGGCTCTCGCCGCCGGAGAGCGTGCGCGCCGTGCGATTCAGCGTGAGGTAGCCCACGCCCACCTCGACCAAGAAGTCCACGCGCTCTTTGATCTCCTTCACGATGGGTTCGGCGATCATAGCTTGGCGACCTGTAAACTCCACCTCGTCGAAAAAGGCGCGCAACCCGGTGAGGTCCATCGTCACGAGGTCGTGGATGTTCTTCCCGCCATCTTGCTCGCCGATGCGGTAGGCAAGCGGTTCGGGCTTGAGCCGGCCGCCGCCGCAGGCTGGGCACGGCAAGGGCCGCATGAACGCCTCGGCCCAGCGCCGCTGCTTCGAGGAATTCGTGTTCTCGTACGTGTGCCAGATGTGCTGCCTCAGGCCGCCGAAGCGGTGCTTGTAGCGCACCTCACGCCCTTTGTACTTGTACACGATGTCGAACTGCTCCTCGCCCGCGCCCTCCATCACGACGCGCATCTGCTCCTCGGACAGATCGCCGATGGGCGTTTGGAAGTCGAAGCCGTACGCCTCGGCCACGGCGCGCAGTTGAGAAAAAATCCACACGTCGCGCGGCGTGCCCAAGGGGACGAGGCCGCCCTCCTTGATCGTCTTCTCCGGCTTGGGGACGACGAGGGCGGGGTCGATCTCGTTCGTCGTGCCGAGGCCGTCGCAACGCGGGCAGGCGCCGTAGGGCGTGTTGAACGAGAACGTGTTCGGCGAGGGGTCGTCGTACGAGATCCCGCCTACCGGATCGTAGAGGTGCCGGCTGAACGTGTGGTCGCCTTCTTCGGCGCCTTCCGGCCCGTCCACGACGTGGGAGATCAGGGTGCCGCCGCCCATCCCGAGCGCCGTGTCCACCGACTGCGCCACGCGGGGGCGGATGCCGTCTTTGACGACGAGCCGGTCCACCACCACCTCGATGTCGTGCGTCTTGTAGCGGTCGAGCTGCATCCCGCCTTCGATCAGCCGAAGCTCGCCGTCCACGCGCACGCGCTCGAAGCCCTGGCTGGCCGTCTGCTCGAACAGCTCGCGGTAGTGCCCCTTGCGCGCTTTGACCACCGGCGCGAGGATCATCAGCCGCGTGCCTTCCGGGAAGCCGAGGACGTTCTCGATGATCTCATCATCGGACTGCTTGCGCATCCGGGCGCCGCTCTCGTAGGAAAAGGCCGTGGCCGCGCGCGCGAAGAGGAGCCTGAGAAAGTCGTACACCTCCGTCACCGTGCCGACGGTCGAGCGCGGGTTCCCACTCACCGTCTTCTGCTCGATGGCGATGACGGGGCTGAGGCCGTCGATGAAGTCCACGTCGGGCCGCTCCATCATGCCCAGAAACTGCCGGGCGTAGGCCGAGAGCGATTCCATGTAGCGGCGCTGCCCCTCGGCGTAGATCGTGTCGAAGGCAAGCGAGGACTTCCCGCTGCCGCTCAGCCCGGTGATGACGACGAGCCGGCCGCGCGGGAGGTCGAGGTCTACGTTCTGGAGGTTGTGCTCGCGCGCGCCGCGAATCGTGATGCGTTCGTGCATGGGGGGGCAAAGCGTGTGCTTGGAAAACGGCAGCAGTGGCGGCTGCGAAAACCTGCGTGGGAACGCGCCGGAAACGCCTCCGTGCGCGCCTGTGTACTACGCTCATGTGATACGAGCCAGCTTCCCCTCGCGTTCGGCGTGCGATGCAAACTGATCTTCAAGAAATACGCTGCCGCCTCTCTTCTGCGCGCGCGGATCTTTTCCGTCGGTATCCGCTGCGCTCGCTCGGCATCTTCGGGTCGTTTGCGCGCGGCGAGGCGCGTCCGGGCAGCGACGTGGACATCCTCGCGGAGTTCAGCGCGCCCGTCGGGTTCGAGGTGGTGGACCTGGCGATGGAACTCGAAGCCCTGCTCGGATGCCACGTGGATCTGGTGTCGCGCGGCGCCGTGAAGGAGCGGCTCCTGCCCTACGTCGAAAAGGACCTGGTCCATGTCTGAGCGCGCCGCCCACGTCCTGATCGCTGACATGCTCGAAGCCGTCGAGCGCATTCGGTCCTACACCGCCGGCATGGACTTCGAGCGTTTCGCGCAGGACGCGAAAACGTCCGACGCCGTGCTGCGCAACTTGGCCGTACTGGGCGAGGCGGCCAGCCGCGTCCCGGAAGCTGTCCGCGCAGAGGCGCCCGGCGTCGAGTGGCAGCGGATCATCCGGTCCCGGCACATCGTGGTGCATAACTACTTTGGCGTGGACTACGAGATCGTCTGGCGCATCGTTGAGATGCACCTGCCTCCGTTGCGTACCGCGCTGGAGGCTTTGAAGAAGCGCCTGCCTCCTGACAGGGGATAGCCCGGAAAAACCGGGGGCGCTGTTCCGGAGGTTGTGCTTGCGCGCGTCGCGGATGGTATGGTGATGCGTTCGTGCATGGAAGCGGTGGGCTTTCGGGTGAGCCGGTCGGGCGATGTGCGGACGATGTGTTTGCACCGGAACGCGGCGCGCTTCGTTTCCGAACATGGCGCGGAAAAAGCCGCCGCGCCGCGCCGAACCCCGCCCCGGAATGCGGCGTTGGCAGACAGCCCGCGCCCCGACGGTCTTTCCTTGCAAGCGCCTTCGCCATGCCACCCATCCGTCTTTCGCGTCCCGGCTACGCCATCGAGCAGATTGCCGTCGAGCACGGCGCGCACGGCTTGCGCGTCATCTGGACGCAGGTGCTGGCCGTGGCCGCCGATCCCGTTCTCCCAACCGACGACGCCTCCACGCCCATGCCCAAGCTTTTGAAGACGCTCCTCGTTTCCGCCGCTACCGCCGGGGCCGCCGCGCTGGCGTGGCGCGCCGCCTCCGGGCGCCTCCTCGGCCCGCGCCACTCGCACGCGGCCCTGCCCGAGAAGACGTCCTCCTCGCAGGAGGTCGAGGCCGAGAAGCTTTCCGAAGAGGAGCGCCGGCTGCTGCTCGAAGAGTTGAAGTCGCAGTTCTGAGGCGCCGCCGCCCATGGCCGCTTCAGCGAAAGGAAAGGAATGCCCGGCGTGCGCCCTCCGCGTTGATGCCGAGGCGGAGACGTGCCCGTTCTGCGGCCACGTCTTCCCCGTCGAGCCGCCGAGCCGCGCGTTTCTCGCGGCCATCTTCACGCTCCTTTTCGCCATCTGGGCCGTGCATTTTCTCTTCGACTACCTCTTCTGACGCCTGCCCTTCATGGCCGCCGCGCAAGAGAAAGAATGCCCGTCCTGCGCGCTCGACGTCCCCACGGGCGCCGAGGTCTGCCCCTACTGCGGCTACGAGTTTCCCCGGCAGAAATCGAGCACGAAGCTCTTCGCCTGGCTCTTCGCCGTGCTGCTTTTGGGCTGGGCGCTTACCGAACTCATCGCTTACCTCTTCTGACCTCTTTCTCATGCACGCCGCGCCGCTGGGCGGCCTCACGCCCGCCGAGTTTCTCGAAAGTTACTGGCAGAAAAAGCCGCTCCTCATCAGAGATGCGCTGCCGGGCTTCCGCTCGCCGCTCGCGCCGGAGGAGCTGGCCGGTCTGGCCTGCGAGGAGGGCGTCGAGAGCCGCCTCGTGCTCGAACAAGGCGACGCGCGCCCGTGGGAGCTGCGCCACGGCCCGTTCGCTGAGGAGGACTTCCTCGCGCTTCCGGAGACGCACTGGACGCTCCTCGTCCAAGGCGTGGACCGCCTGATCCCCGAGGTCGAGGCGCTTTTGGACAACTTCCGCTTCTTGCCAAGCTGGCGCATCGACGACGTGATGGTGAGCTACGCCCCCGCGCACGGCGGCGTCGGCGCGCACATCGACAGCTACGACGTCTTCCTCTTGCAAGGCCTGGGCCGGCGGCGCTGGCGCATCGGCGCGGCGCCGGTTGAAGAAGAGACGCTCGTGCCGGACCTCGACGTGCGGGTGCTGGCCGGTTTTGAGGCGGATGAAGAATACGTCCTCGGCCCCGGCGATATGCTCTACCTCCCGCCGCGCGTTGCGCACGAGGGCGTGGCGCTGGGCGACTGCATGACGTACTCCATCGGCCTCAGGGCGCCGTCCGAGCGCGAACTCCTCGGCAGCTTCCTCCAAGACGCGCTGACCCGCCCCAGCGCCGACGCGCTCTACGCCGACCCCGACTTGACGCCGGCCGAGCACCCCGCCGAGATTCGCCCCGAGGCGCTCGCGCGCATCCGCGAACTCCTCCAAAGCGCGCTTAGCGACGAAGACGCCATCGCCGATTGGTTTGGCCGCTTCGTTACCGAACGGCGCGAGGCGCTGCCGCCGACTCAACCCCCCGCGCCGGATGATCTGGCCGAGGCTGTCCGTCAGGGCGCCGCGCTTACCCGCTCGCCCGGCGCGCAGCTTGCCTTTGTGGAGAAGGGCGGCGCAGCCACGCTTTTTGCCGACGGCGAGGCGCATCCGCTCGGCGACGGCCTCGCCTTTGCCGCACCGCTTCTCACGGGCCGCCGCGCGCTCCCAGCCGAGGCGCTGAGGCCGCATCTCGGCACGCCGGGCTTCGCCGAGCTGCTGGCCGATCTCGTGGAGGCGGGCGCGCTGGAGATCGCCTCGGAAGATGGCGCGCGTTAGCGGTCCTGCTCGTAGCTCGGGGTGCGGTCCTGGCGCACGGTGCCGCCCACCACGAGCGCCGCGCTGATGAGCACGAGGTTCTTAATCATGTACTGCCCTTCAAGCGTGAGACCAAAGGGAAACGAGTTCCACACGGCGTCGGGCAGAATCAGCATGGGCAGCATCGTGCCCGGCATCTGAAGCAGAAGAAGCAAGATGGCTATGCGCAGGAGCGGCCGAAACATCAGCCCAATGCCAATGGCGACCTCCCACCAGCCCAGGATCGGGTAGAAAACATCGGGCGGGAAGAAGTACACCGTGCTTTTGACCAGTTCCTCGGCCGGACTCATCCCCACGAGCTTCAGGGCGCCGAACCACACGAAGACGACGCCGAGCGAGTAGCGCAGGAGCACGGTCCCGTAGCGCCGCATCCACCCGGCGATGCGGCGGTCGATCTTCTGAAAGCGCTCCTCGCCTAGGAGCACCTCAAACACGTCTCTCGAACTGGCTCTCATGGCAGGCCGTCTTGGGCGTAGGAGATTGGCGCGTTGGCGAAGTCGGCGCGGCTTTTAGAGGAGCAGCGCTTCCGGAATCTTCTACGCGATCCGCCAGTGCCGTATCCGCCCGAAAAGCGAAAAAGCCGCGTAGGGATGGACCCCGTGCGGCTTTTCGTGTGCTGAGGTGGCAAGCCTGCTCATGGAGCGGAGCGCCAGCGGCCCGGCCTACCCGACGAACTTGTAGCCGATGCCGTAGACGGTCTCGATGTACTGCGGGGTGGCCGAGTCCGACTCGATCTTCTTGCGCAGCGAGGCCACGTGCCGGTCAATGGTGCGCGTGGTGATGTCGCCGGAGATGCCCCACACGTCGCGCAGGAGCTGCTTCCGGCTCACGGTGCGGCCCCGGTGGCGGATGAAGTAGCGCAGGATGTCGAACTCGAGCGCGGTAAACTGGATCTCCCCATCATCGCGCTCGGCGGTGTGGTTGGAGAAGTTGACGACGACGTCGCCGAACTCGTAGACGTCCATGGGCGCTTCGGAGGGCGCCTGGCTCCGGCGTAAGACAGCGCGGATGCGCGCCTCCAGCTCCTCGGCGCTGAACGGCTTGGTGATGTAATCGTCCGCGCCCAGGTCAAAGCCTTGGAGCTTGTCCTTCTCCTGGCCCTTGACGGTGAGCATGACCACGGGCGAATCGACGCCGGCCTTGCGCGCCTCGCGTAGCACCTCGAAGCCGTTCTTGGCCGGCAGCATCACGTCCAGGAGCACAACGTCGTAGGGAGGAAGAGAGGTGATCTTCTGGAGCGCCTGCTCGCCGTCGGCGGCGCGGGCTACGTCGTAGCCTTTGAGCGAGAAGAAGTCCTCCAGCCCGATGCCCATCTCAGGATCATCTTCGACGATGAGCATACGCGCTACCTGGATGTCGGTGTTCATGCTGCAGAGGCGGTGTGGCGGGTAGGGAGACGGCGCGAGGCGTGTATCTTTTTCTTTTCTCGGCCTTGCGTTTCACAAGTTGCAGTGTATCACGCACGCGCTTCGGAGGATACGGCGCGAGGTAATAACGTTGTGAAAGCGGACGAGCTGGCCCCTTTGCGAACCGAAGGCTTGCGCACGCAAACACCGCGCGTGCGTCTTCGTAATAGTTCGTAATAGGCAACCGTTCTTCAAGCGACCGCGCCCTCGCTGACCGCTACGGCCTCCTGACATGGACACGTACTACCTCCTCGTTATCATCGGGACGCTGGTGGGGTTTTGCGCGCTGGCGTTCGCGCTCCTGGCGCCCATTTACAGGTTCCTCGACCGCGAGGAGGAGGTCAGCCAGGAGTGGACGAAGCAGCGCATCGCCGAGCGGCAGCGCCGCCGCCCGCCCTCTTCCAACGGCTCCGAAGCCGGCCCCAAGAAAGCTGGCGATGGGGAAAACGGCGCGCGCGCCGGGCGCACTGACGACCCCGCCGGGTAAGGCGTGCGGCTACGGCTGCTGCTGAGGCGGGGGTGCTTCTACGAAGACGTGCGGTGCCACCCCCGCCACCGTCTTCTCGCCGATGCCGTGCACCCGGCGCAGCTCGTCCACGCTGCGGAACGGGCCGTGCGTGCTACGGTAGTCGAGCACGCGCTGAGCCAGCGTCGGCCCAATGCGCGGCAGGGCCTCAAGCTCTGCCGCGCTGGCTGTGTTGAGGTTGAGACGCCCGCCGCGCGTCTGCGGCGCAGCGGAAGACGGCGGCGCGGCGTCCTGCTGCTGCCGGGCGGATGTGGTGGCAGGTGGTGTAGCGGCCGCTTCTGCGCTTTCGCCTTGCAGACGTCCGTCTTCTTGGAGAGGCCGAGCGGCGCCGGCGGCCAAAAGACTGTCGGCACGGGCGTAGGCGGCGCGGGTGCGTTCGGGCAGCGGGGCGGGCTGCTGCTGCACGTAACGCGCCACCAAACCCACAAGGAGAAGGAACGCGAGCGTTAGGATCGCGGCGCCTTCCTGGCGGGTAAGCGCCAGGCGCTGCTGCGCGCGGTAGAGCCAGCGCATACGGCTTTTCTTGAAGCGGAGACGCCTGACGAGAAGTGCACCTTCAGTAAACCGAAGGTCCACGCAAGTAAACGCCGCCGCCCCGCCAAAAGCAACCGTACCGGAAAGCCGGCGCGCCCCGTCCCCCTCTCCACGCCTGCCCTGGACGCCCCATGATCGTACGGACGGACGCCGTCGTGCTGCGCAGCCTGAACTACGGCGAGACGAGCCAGATCGTCACGCTCTTCACGCGCGAGAAGGGGAAGCTCGCCGTCATGGCCAAGGGCGCGCGTCGTACGAAGAGCGCCTTCGGCTCCTCCCTCCAGCCGATGAGCTACGCGCAGGTCGTCTTCTACTACAAGCCCACGCGCGGGCTGCAAACGCTGAGCGAGAGCGCGCACGCCGAGCCGCTTTTGGACTTGGGGCGCAACTTGAAGAAGATCGCCCTGGGCCTGCGCGTGGTAGAGCTGACGCGCGCGCTCACGCAGGACGAGGACCCGCAGCCGCTCCTCTTCAACCTGCTCCTGGAGGTGCTGCGCCGCCTCAACGCGGCCGAGGCGCGCGCGGCCAACGTGCTGCCGTACTTCGAGCTTCGGCTGGCGGGCCTCTTGGGCTTCCGCCCGGCGGTGAAGCGCGAGGCCGTCGCGGTGCTGCCCTCGGAGGGCGGCTGGCTCGACCTAGCCAGCGGCGCGCCGCAGCCGCTGGGCGAGGGCGCCGCCGGAGCCAGCCGCCGCGCCTCGCGCGCGGCGCTGCGCGCCTACGCCGTCTTCGCCCGCGCCGACCTCGACACCGTTATGCGGATGCGCCTGACGCCCGCCCTCCGCCGCGAGACGCTCGGCCTCGTGGAGGACTACCTCCGCCACCACGTCCAGGACGCCTACCCCAACCGCAGCCGCGACGTCCTTGACCAGCTTTCTGACGATGCGAGACGAGGAGGCGAGGCGAATCGGGGAAACGAAGAACCGAAGAAAGGATGAAGAGCGCTCAACGCAGCGCCTCATGCGTGGTCTTCGCTTCTTCGTTTCCTCGCCTCATCCACTCCCCCGCTCTCCCACTCCCCCGTTCTCCCTTTCCCAAAACTTGACCTTCGCACGCGGTTTAGCTATGCTGTGGGAGGCATGTGCGCACGCCCTTCTTCCGCCCGCCGAACTTGCCCCTCGCCATGAGCCGCAAAAAGCCGACGGCCAAGCAGCACGCCTTTCTGGAATACCTCAAAACGCACGTCCACGACACCGGCGTCTGGCCGACCTACCGCGAGATCGCCGACCACTTCGACTACCGCTCGCCTAACAGCGTGACGCAGAACCTGCGCGCGCTCCACAAGAAGGGCTACCTGCGCCACGGCAAGAACGGGTACGAGTTCTCCGAGAAGGTGGCCTTGGCCGAGGAGCCGGTCGGCATCCCCATCCGCGGCGTCATCTCCGCCGGGCAGCTCCAGGAGGCCGTCGAGGCAGACCTGGGCACCATCACGCTCGAGACGCTCTTCCCCAACCTCGACCGCATCTTCGCCATCCGCGTCTCGGGGCAGTCCATGCAGGGGGCCGACATCCACGACGGCGACTTCGTCCTCCTCATCGACGACGACATCCCCGAGGGTGGCATCGGCGCGGTCTTGTACAACGGCGAGACCTCCCTGAAGCGCGTCTACCACGACCGGAAGGGCCTGCGCCTGGAGCCGGCCAACGAGGCCTACGACGCCATCTACATCGAGCCGGACGTTTTTGAGGAGGTCCACAAGCTGGGCCGCTACGTGGGCCACGTCAACGGCGAGGGCCTCTTTAAGCGCTCGGCCCTGGACCGCCGCGCCGCGTAAGTCCTCAGCAGACGGCCTGCCGGCTGGCGCCTTCTTCGTCCCCTCGGAACCGAGGCCGAGGCGCGCGGGTTGGGCACACCGACGCGCGAAAAACAGCCGGGGCTATAGCTCAGTTGGTAGAGCGCTGCAATCGCACTGCAGAGGTCAGGGGTTCGAATCCCCTTAGCTCCACATCCGAAATCCCGTCTTCGATGCCGCGCAGGGCGTTCTGGGCGGGATTTTTCTGCGTCGTCCGAGATCGACTTCCCAGATCGACGCCGCTCTGCAAGCACCACGCCCCCACCAACCGGCGGCCCCTGCACGTCAGCCTGAAAAAGTATGAGCGCACGACGCCTTTCCTGGATCGCCATCGCCTCTCTGGTCGCGCTTACCACGGCGGCCTGCGGCAGCACGAGCCGCGCGCAAACGGAAGCGCCCCCCCAGGAAGACGCCCCCTCCCAAAGCGCGACAGCCGACGACGCGGCAGCCGACCTGGAGGCGCTTTACTGGGCGCGCCAGGACAGCGCCCGCATGGCGTTCACCGAGGCCGACGTCCGCTTCATGACGGGCATGATTGCGCACCACGCGCAGGCGCTCGTGATGTCGCGCATGGCGCCGAGCCACGGGGCGAGCGAGCAGGTGCAAACCCTCGCCGCCCGCATCATCAACGCGCAGCAGGACGAGATCGCCTCCATGCAGCGGTGGCTGCGCGAGCGCGAGCAGCCCGTGCCCGAGATCGAGATCGACGGGACGCGCCTTTTGGTCAACGGCCACCGCGTCCACGGCATGAAGATGGCCGGCGTCCTCACCGAGGCGCAGATCCAAGAACTCGACGCCGCGCGCGGGGAGGCGTTCGACCGGCTCTTCCTCCGGTACATGATCGAGCACCACAGCGGCGCCGTCACGATGGTGGACCACCTCTTCTCCCAAGACGGCGCGGCGCAGGACGGGGCCGCCTTTAAGCTCGCCTCCGACATCCACGTCGATCAGAAAACCGAGATCGCCCGGATGAAAAAGATGCTCGGCGCGCTGCCCGACGCCAGCCCCAATCCCTGACGCTCCGCCCCTCCAACAACGCCCCCTTCTTCAACGCCAACCTGCACCATGAAAAGCAACGTCTTGAGTTCTCATCGTGCCCGGCGCGCGGGCGTCCGCTACGCCTCCTGGCTCGTCCTCGCGCTGGTGATGGTCAGCGTAGCGGCCTGCGCCTCCTCTTCCCCCGCTACCACGCCGGAGGACGGCAGCGCGCCGACCGCCGCTGCAGAAGGCGGCACGGCCGCGCGCTTTGAGCCGCGCACCGGGCCGGACCCGCGCGAGGGCCTCGCAGCCGGCCTCTTCGACGCCGAGGAGGCCGTGTGGAACCTCCGCGTCCTCTCGAAGACCAAGCCGCCGGAGGCGTTCGTGGGCGTGACGAACTCCGACCTCGCCTTCAAGGGCGACTACGCCATCCAGGGCAACTACAACGGCGTCATGGTCTGGGACATCGCCGACCCGAGCGCGCCGGAGCTGGTCACCGAGTACGTCTGCCCCGCCTCGCAGAGCGACGTCTCCGTCTACGGCGACCTGCTCTTCGTCTCGGGCGAGGGCCTTGGCGGGCGCCTCGACTGCGGGACGCAGGGCGTGGACTCGACCGTAAGCGAGGAGCGCCTGCGCGGCATCCGCATCTTTGACATCTCCGACATCCGCAATCCCGAGTACATCTCGAACGTGCAGACGTGCCGCGGCTCGCACACGCACTCCGTCCTCAAAGACCCCGACGACGACGAGAACGTGTACGTGTACGTCTCCGGCTCGGCGCCGGTGCGGCCCGAGGAGGAGCTGGCCGGCTGCTCGGGCGCGCCGCCGGAGGAGGACCCCAACACGGCGCTTTTCCGCATCGAGGTGATCAAGGTGCCGCTCGACAATCCCGAAGCGGCGGCCATCGTCTCCTCGCCGCGCATCTTTGAAGATCTCACGGCGCCCCCGACGCACGGCCTCGCCCCGGCCGACCTCGCCGAGGTGGAGCGCGCGCGCGACGTGGGCGGGTTCGTGGTCGAGATCCAGGGCCGCCCCGTCGTCCTGCCCGACGGGGCGGTCAGGCAACTGCTCGCCGGCCTCGTGCAAGAGCGCGGCGGCACGGGCGAACCCACCGCCTCTGACAGCAGCGCCCTGCGCGAGCGGCTCCCGGCCATGATCGCCGAGCGCTTCGGCGGCGCCGAGGAAGACGGCCCGCGCCCTGGCCCCACGCAGTGCCACGACATCACGCTCTACCCGGAGATCGGCCTGGCCGGCGGCGCCTGCGAGGGCTACGGCCTCCTCCTCGACATCGAGGACCCGACGAACCCCACGCGCCTCGACGCCGTGGCCGACTCGAACTTCGCCTACTGGCACTCGGCCACGTTCAACAACGACGGCACCAAGGTGCTCTTCACCGACGAGTGGGGCGGCGGCGGTCAGCCCAAGTGCCGCGCCACCGACCCCTACGAGTGGGGCGCCAACGCCATCTTCACGCTCTCGGGCGGCGAGATGGACTTCGCCAGCTACTACAAGATGCCGGCCGCGCAGACGCCCGAGGAGAACTGCGTCGCCCACAACGGCTCGCTCGTCCCCATCCCTGGGCGCGACGTCATGGTGCAGGCCTGGTACCAGGGCGGCATCTCGGTCTTCGACTGGACCGACCCGGAGAACCCCGTCGAGATCGCCTTCCACGACCGCGGCCCCGTCGATCCCGAGCGGATGCAGATGGGCGGAAGCTGGTCCGTCTACTGGTACAACGGCGCGATTGTGAGTTCGGAGATCGCGCGCGGCCTCGACATCCTCGAGCTGACGCCGAGCGACTACCTGACCGAGAACGAGATCGCCGCCGCCAACACCGTCGAGCTGGACTACCTCAACGCGCAGGGCCAGCCGACGTACACGTGGCCGGCCACGTTCGCCCTCGCGCGCGCTTACCTCGACCAGCTTGAGCGCACCGGCGGCCTCCCCGCCGAGCGCATCGCCGCCGCGCGCGAGACGCTGGCCGAGGCCGAAGGCGCCTCTGGCGCGGAGCGCGAGAACGCACTGGCGGAGTTGGCCGAGCAGCTTTCCTCCCAGGCCCGCGCCGCCCGCGATACGCAGAAGGTGCAGACGCTGGCAAGCGCCGTGCAGGAACTGGCTACGACGGCGTCCGGCAACACGGGAAGCGGAGCACCGCAGCCCTAAGCCCTCGGCGCCGCACCGCCCGAAGCCCCGCCCAGCCGCAACGCTTGGGCGGGGCTTTCTTTTCTGGCCCTTCGGCACCGTCTTGCACAGCCCAAGTTATGCCGCCACGAACCTTACCTTGAGCTATGGCTCGTCGTGACCTCTCAGCGCTTCTTCGCCAGTCTGCCATTCATCGGCAGCGCGAGGCCGAGCGGCTGAAGTGCGACTACGTCGGAGCCGAGCACCATCTGATCGGCCTGCTCCGCGTCGGAGAAGGCAACGCCTTCCAGATCCTACGCGCGCTTGGCTATTCGATTGAGGACCTGATCGCTGCCGCCGAAAAGGTCGCTCGTCCCATCGAAGACGCTCCGGCGTCGGCACACGGCCTGCCGGTAACCTTCGAGCTGCAACGCGCCTACCGCGAGATGAACGAAGCCGCACGAGAGCTTGGGGGCGAGACGGTAAGCACGGAGCACCTGCCGCTGGGTTTGCTCAGCCGAACAAAAAGGGGGAAGTTAGGAATGCTGGCCGAAGCCATGGCCGAGCAAGGTCTGGAACGAGAAGAAGTAGAAAACGCCGCGCGATCTTGGAACGGAAGCGAAGAGGCGGCATAGCCAGCCCAGCGTTGCAGTTGACGAGAAGCTCTTGCGTCCGTACTTCGGCTTCGCTCAGAGGCGTGCCGCTAGTTTCGCTCATCTGAATCGCTTCGCCACATCTTCTCGCCGTTGAGCCTGCCCGCTGCCAGCCGTCAGGCGAAGAGCGAGTTGCAAGAAGAGCGCTGTTGTGAGCAGGCCAGCAAGAGCGCAGATTGTTCCAGCGTTTCCGTTCCACAGGCATGTCCCATTTGCGCCGCTTCGCCAAGCTGACGCTCGTGCTGAGCCTCGCGCTCAGCACGCAAAGCGTGCTCGTGGTGCAGACGCTCTTCGTGCTGCGGCAGGACTACATCGCCGAGCACCTCTGCAAAAACCGCCACCGGCCGGAGATGCGCTGCGACGGCAAGTGCTTCCTGGCCGACCGCGTGACCGAGACGCAGCACCACGACCACGACGATCACCAAAAGGCGCCGCGCGAGAGGCCGCCTGCGCTGCAGATGTGGCTCGCGCCGCGCACTGCCGCGTTCGTCCCGCCGCCGCGTTCCCTCTCTTTCTCTCGCGGAGACGCCTTGCTCCCTGAGGCGCCCTTCGCAAAGGGTCTCTTCCGTCCGCCCCGCCCCGCGTGAGGCCGCGCCGCGCGCCCGAGGTGCGCAGGCGCGGACCACTTCTACACGCATTCAGGCGGACGCGAGCGGCTTCTGCGCGGAACGGCTCAGCCCTTCTCTTGGGCATGGTCCGTCGTGCGTGGGCGCGCCGTGCGTCCTCGCCCGGCAGCCATCTTCCAGGGAGACGAGACCATGCACAGCCCACGCTCAGCGAGCGGCCGCCACGGCGGTCGTGCAGACCAGTTCGTATTCGGACTTCTCTTTTTCACCGCGCTCTTTGTCGCAGCCGCAGCCCAGCCCGCGCCGGTCGTAGCGCAGCAGACCGGCACCGTGGCTGGCCGCGTGCTCGAGGCGGAGGGGCGCGCGCCGCTGCCTGGCGCGAACGTCACCCTGCGCGGCACCGCGCTCGGGGCGGCCACAGATGCCGAGGGGCGCTTCGCCATCGGCGAGGTGCCGGCTGGCGCCTACGTCCTCGAGGCGAGCGCCGTCGGCTACGAGACGGCGCGGCGCGACGTCCGCGTCACAGCCGGCGAGGCGCTCGACGTGACGCTCTACCTCGGCGCGGCGGACGTGCGGTTGCGCGGCGTGGAGGTGACGGCGTTCCGGCCCGACCTCCAGCCCGAGGCCGGCGTCGAGGCGCAGCAGATCCGCGAACTCGACCCCATCGACACGGGCGAACTCTTGCGGACGCTCCCCGGCATGGGCGCGGCCCGGCGCGGCGCCCTCGGCTTCGACCCGAACGTGCGCGGGCTGGTCGAAACCGAAGTCGGCACGTACATCGACGGCGTGCGCACCTTCCCGGCCGGCCCGCTACGCATGGACACGCCGCTGAGCCACCTCGACCCCGGCAGCGTCGAGCGCGTGGAGGTGGTCAAAGGCCCGTACGCGCTCACGTGGGGCGCGGGCAACATGAGCGCCATCCGCGTGGAGACGCGCGCGGAGAACCCGCCGCCCGCCTCGCTCGCGGGCACGCTCCGCGGCGGCTACCGCACGAACACCGGCGGGCGCGAGATCGGCGCCTCAGCCGCGGGCACGCCGGCGCGCTTCTCGTACAGCCTCCACTCCGCCTACCGCGAGGGCGATGACTACGAGGCCGGCGACGGCCAGGCCGTGCCCTCCGGCTACGGCTCCGGCAGCGTGCGCGGGCGCCTCGGCTACGCCGTAGCGCCGGGCGGGCGCGTCTACGTCAGCGGCGGCTACCAAAGCCAGGACGACATCGACTACCCTGGCCGGCTTCTCAACGCGAACTTTTTCCGGACGGGCACCGGCACGGTCAGCTATGAGATGGAGCGTAGCGCCGGCCTTTTGCGCGGCCTCGACGTCCAGGCCTACGCGCTGCAAACGCTCCACGAGATGACCAACCGAGGGAAGCCGACGTTCGAGGCCGGCCAGTTCCCGAACGGCAACCCGCGCCCGCCCCTGCGCATCTTCGTAGAGGCCGAGCTGCAAAACTACGGCGGCCGAATCGCCGCCGACCTCGCCCCCACCGAGGCGCTCCGGCTCAAGCTCGGCGGCGACGTGTACAGCGCCTTCCGCAACGCCACGCGCCCGCTCACCGCCATCACGCCGATGGGCGAGGTCACGCCGCCCTTCTACGACTCGGACGTGGTCTGGCCCGGCGTCACCATCACCGACGCGGGCCTTTTTGCGAACGCCGAGCGCAGCCTCGGCCCCGTGCGCGCCTCCGCCACCGCGCGCCTGGACCTCGTCCGCGCCTCCGCCGACGAAGAGCGCGTGAGCGATGCCTTTCTGGAGAACGCCGGCGCCCAGCGCTCCGGTCTCGACGCCTCGGAGTCGAACCTCAGCGGCGCCGCCACGCTCTCCGTGCCGCTCTCCGAACGCTGGTCCGCGTCGATTGGCGCCGGCACGGTCGTCCGCACGGCTGACGCCCTGGAGCGCTACGCCGACCGCTTCCCCGCCTCGAAAGCGCAGACGAGCGCCGAGTTCGTGGGCAACCCCAACCTCGACCCCGAGCGCTCGACGCAGGCCGACCTCTGGCTCGAAGGCCGCTACGCGCGCTTTTCCGTCAGCCTGAGCGGCTTCGCCCGGCAGATGACGGACTACATCACCCTCGCGCCGACGGACGCCGCGCCGCTCCTCCCGCTCAGCCCGCCGACGGTCTTCCGCTACGTCAACGGCGAGGCGACGTTCTACGGCGCGGAGGCGCGCGCGGCCTACGCCCCACTCCGGGCGCTCACGCTCCACCTCGGCGCGAGCTACCTCTGGGGCCAGGACGAGCGCCTCGACGAGCCGGCCCTGGGCGTCATGCCGCCCTCGGCCGACCTCGGCGCGCGCGTGGAGCCGTTCGGGAGCGCCGCCTTTGCCGAGACGCTTTACCTCGAAGGCACGCTCCACCTCGTGGCCGAGCAGACGCGCGTGGCCGCCGCGCGCGGCGAGACGCCTACCGACGGCTACGCCACGGCGGATCTCCGCCTCGGCTACTCCCCCACCGGGCGCGTGCTCCTGCGCGCCGGCGTCGAGAACCTTACCGACGCCGATTTTTCCAACCACCTCAACGCCAAGAACCCGTTCACCAGCACGCCGCTCCCGGAGCCGGGCCGCGTCTTCTTCGTGAACGTGTCGTACGCTTTCTGATGACGGCTCCGCAGCGCCAACCGTAGGGGCACGAGATATCTCGTGCCCCTACCGGCGGCTGGAATGCGCACCAGCCCGCTGCTACTGAAGCTGCTCCCAGAGGTAGCTGTAGACGAGCGCCCACATCGTGGCCTGCTGCTCCGGCGTCACGCCCGAGCCGTGGCCGCCCTCCGTGTTCTCGAAGTAGAGGACGGGGTGCCCCATCGCCTTCATCTTGGCCGCCATCTTGCGCGCGTGGCCGGGGTGCACGCGGTCGTCGCGCGTGGTCGTGGTGAAGAGGACGCGCGGGTAGTCGGCCTCCGCCTCAACGTTTTGGTAGGGCGAATATTCGGCGATGTAGGCGCGCTCCTCGGGGTTGTCGGGGTTGCCGTACTCGGCCATCCAGCTCGCGCCGGCCAGGAGCTTGTGGTAGCGGAGCATGTCCAAGAGCGGCACCTGCACCACCGCCGCGCCGAAGAGGTCGGGCCGTTGCGTGAGCGCCACGCCCACGAGCAAGCCGCCGTTCGAACCGCCGCGGATGCCGAGGTGCTCCGGAGCGGTGATCCCGCGCTCAACGAGGCTTTCGGCCACGGCCAGGAAGTCGTCGTAGGCGCGCTGGCGGTTCTCCTTCTGCGCGGCACGGTGCCACTCTGGCCCGAACTCGCCCCCGCCCCGGATGTTGGCCACGACGTAGACGCCGCCCTCTTCGAGCCAGGCCTGCCCCGTCAGCGCGCTGTACGAAGGCGTCAAGGCGATCTCGAACCCGCCGTAGCCGTAGAGCAGCGTCGGGCGGCTCCCGTCCATCTGCAGCCCCTCGCGGTGGACGACGAAGTACGGCACGCGCGTGCTGTCTTTCGAGATCGCTTCGTACTGCTCGACGGTCAGCCCCTCGGCGTCGAACATGGCCGGGAGCTGCTTCACCGGCCGGGGCGCCTCGTCTCCGTCGGCGAGGTAGAGCGTCGTAGGCTGCAAAAAGCTGCTGTACGTGAAGAAGAAGCGGTCGTCGTCCTCGCTCGTCGTCACCACGTTGACGCTGCCGAGGTCCGGCGCCTCTACGCGCTCGCCCGTCCACTCGCCGTTTTCATAGCGGTAGCGATGCAGCGTGCCGCGGACGTTGTCGAGCGTGGAGACGAGCAGCGTGCTCTTCGTGGCCGAGGTGCCCTCGATAGTCTGCCGCTCGCTCGGCTCCAAGATGGTTTGAAAATCGGCCTCGCCCTCCAGGAAGGCGTCGAGGCTTGTAGCGACGAGCGCGCCCTGCGGATGGGTCTCGCCATCTACCTCCCACTCGGAGCGGAGGTAGACGACGAGCTGATCGCCCACGAGGCTCGGATCGGCGTCGGCGGGGATTTCGAGGGCCGCCGGCTCGCCACCTTGGACGACGTAGTAGGTGCCTTCGAAAAAGCTGGGCCGGTGCGCGATGACGGGGACGATCTCGCCCTCGCGCTGGAAGCTCGACGCCCACGCGCCCATGTCGTCCGGGGCGGCCTCGAAGACCGTTTCCGCTTTATCGAGCGAGTCGCCGCGCGCCAGGCGCTTGACGACGCGCGGGTAGCCCGACGTGGTGAGCGTCCCTTCGCCCCAATCGGTGGAGACGAGGAGCGTGTCCTGGCTCACCCAGGCGGCGCTGCTCTTGGCTTCGGGGAGGGAGAAGCCGTCTTCGATGAACGAGGCCGTTTCCGTGTCGAACTCGCGGACCTCGACGGCGTCGGCGCCGCCGCGCGAGAGGCGCACGAGGCAGCGCGCGTAAGCGGGCGGCAGGCACGAGGCGCCTTTGTAGTCCCAGTTCACGCCTTCCCTTTCGCCAAGCGCGTCGATGTCGAGAAGGACTTCCCAGTCGGGCGCGTCGGTGAGGTAGGAGTCGAGCGTGGTGCGGCGCCAGATGCCGCGCTCGTGCTCCTCATCCGTCCAGAAGTTGTAGAGGTAGTCGCCCATGATGGACGGGTAGGCGATCCGCTCGTCCGAGTTGATGACGGCGAGCGCCTCGTCGTAGAGGGCGTCATAGCGGGGCGAGGCTTCGAGCGTGTCGCGCGTGCGGGCGTTCTCGGCCTCGACCCAGGCCATGGCGCTATCCCCCTCGACCTCTTCGAGCCAGAGGTACGGGTCGTCGGCCTCTTCCTGGGCGGCGGCGGGCCAGGCGAAAAGGAGAAGGGCGAAGGCGAGGCCGGCGAAGCGTTTCATAGCGCGTAGGAGCTGAGGAGAGGGGCGCGGCGTCTGGATAACCCAAGTTGCGACCTACCCAGTTGTCATCCCGAGCAGCGCGAAGGATCTCCCCCGTTAGGGTGTTCTGAGGCATTGGAGATCCTTCCCGGAGCCTGTCCCGCACTTGATGCGGGGTTCAGGATGACGATGAAGAGACGTTTCCGTTCTACCCCGCAACTTGGGTTGGGTAAGAGAAGATACTCCGCAAAGCCGCAACGGGTCAAGCAGATGCTCGCGCACCTGCCCCTCACGCTCCTGTCGCTTACGTTTGTAGCTGCAACCACTGTCCGAGAGCTTGTATCCAAAGTGAGCTTTGAGGGCCTGCGGCGACCTTTGCCCCGGAGTCATTCCCGACTTGATCGGGAAACGAGCGCACCGACTAACGAAGTAATCCAGAGGGGTCTGGCGCCCTGGTTTCTGCTCTGGATTGACCCGCCTTCGGGAATGACAGCGTTTGAATACAGGCTCTGAAGTCCTCGAAGCGCATTACAAACGGACGCTCTTCGGACTCAAAAACAGAAGAGGTCATCGAAGCCTACCCCTTGGCGACAGTCGTTCCAGCCGTGCACCCGCGCACCTGAGCCTCGGCGGGGCCTTGTCAGGCGTGGATGACGGCCACCGGGCGCAGGCGGGCGACTTTGCTGGCGAGGCGGGCACCGGCCACGGCCTCGACCACGGCGTCCACGCTTTCCTGCTCGCGGACCTGCACGGCCTCGCCGGCGGGCGCCTCGGTGGGAACGGGCGCGCCGCCGCCGGAGCGCACGCGCACGCCTTGTGCTATCAGCTCCTTCTCGGGCACGGCGGCGGCGCCCTCGTGGCCGGCGTCGTGCACGCTCATCGTGCGCCCGGCGCCGTGGCAGGCCGAGCCGAAGCTCTTCTGCATACTGTACAAGGTGCCCAGGAGCACCCACGAGGCCTGCCCCATCTGCCCCGGCACCAGGACCGGCTGCCCGATGGCGCGGTACGGCAAGGAGATGCCCGGCGTCCCCGGCCCGAACGCGCGCGCGGCCCCCTTCCGGTGCACGTAGCAGCGGATGTGCCGCCCGCCCACCTCGTGCATCTCGATCTGCCCCAGGTTGTGCGCCACGTCGTACACCGTGTGGAGCGCGCTCCCCTCCTCGCCAAAGACTTCGGCAAAGGCCTCGCGCACGCGGTGCGCCAGCACCTGCCGGTTGGCGTAGGCGAAGTTGGCCGCCGCGCACATGGCGCCCGTGTAGTCCTTCGCGCCGGTTTCTTCCAAAGAGATGGCGGCGAGGTTGGGGTCCGGCCAGCCTTCTGTGCCGCCGGCCGCCTTCTGGAAGCGCCGGATGTAGTCCGTGCAGACCTGCCGGCCGTAGCCGCGCGAGCCGCTGTGGATCTGCGCCACGAGCGTGCCCTCTTTGAGGCCCATCGTGATGGCGGCGGCGCGGTTCATCACCTCATCCACCACGCCGACCTCCACGAAGTGCTCCCCGCCGCCGAGCGTGCCGAGCTGCTTAGCGCCGAGCGCGCGCGCCTCGTCGCTCACCTTGGCGGGGTCGGCGTCGTTGAGGCGGCCGCCCTCTTCGGTGCGCACGAGGTCGTTCTGATCGGCCATGTCGCGCCGCAAGGCCCACTGCGCGCCGGACTTGGCGATGTGGTCCACCTCGCTCTTGTTCAAGGAGAGGGCGCCTTCGGCATCGGCGCCGGTGGGGACGTTGGCCTGGAGCGCGTCGGCGAGGGCGTCGAGGCGGTCTTCCACGTCTTCGGCCTTGATCTTCGAGCCGAGGAGCCGCACGCCGCAGCCCACGTCCTGCCCAATGGCGCCGGGGACGACCATCCCCACCGGGTACTTCATCGCCGCCACCATGCCGAAGGGGGCGCCCTGCCCGGCGTACGCATCCGGCATGACGATGAGGTGGCCCACCAGCCCCGGCAGGGACGCCACACGCACGGCCTGCGCCATGACTTCGCTCTCGGCCATGCGCCCCACGAGCGCCTCGGTCGCAAAAAGGCGCACGGGCACGCGCATGGCCGCCTCGTGCTCAGCGGGCAGCTCCCACTGGTAATCGTCGATGCGCGTAAAATCGGAGCGGTCCATGGCGGAAAAAGTACGTGCAGAAAAGCGGCAGCACCGAGGCGGTGCGGAGCAGGCGCCGTGCCAGAGGCAGCGGTCGGCCCGCAGCGTCTGCAATACTACTACAAAAAAGCGTGCGCTATCAAATTTTTATCAGATGGCCGATGGGGGGGTTCCTCGCTCAGCGATTGGGACGGTGCTGGCGAAGGCGTCGCACCCGCTTACACAAAACCGCCTCCCGTAGGGACACGATATATCGTGTCCCTACCAATGACATCGATGCCCCGGATCTGGCAGGCAGAGAAGGCACGCTTGCGCTGGCCCTGCTCGCCGCTGCGCGAAACCCGCGCCCGGCACCGCTCATAGCACGCTTCCGCTTTTCCTCGCCGCTCGTTTTCCTATGCGCCCGCCGGACCGCCTCGCCCGCGCCACCTTCGCCACGTACCAGGCCGAGACGCCAGACCAGGCCCGCGCGCTCCGCGCCGCGCGCCGGTTTGCCGAGGACCTCCGCACGCATACGCCCTCGCTCAAGCGGCGAGCGCGGCGGCTCCTCGGGAAAAGGCCGCCGCCGCGGCGCGGCCTCTACCTCGTCGGCCCGGTGGGCACGGGGAAGTCGCACCTCTTGGCCGCCACGTACCACGCCCTCACGCCGGAGGTGCCGTGCGCGTTTATGCACTCCTCCGCCCTCTTCCGCGTCACCGAGCGGCCCGAGCGCTTCGCCGAGCGTTTGGCTGACGACTGCCGCGTCTTCTGCCTCGACGAGGTCGAGCTGGACGACGCCGCCAACGAGGCCCGCCTCGTCCACACGCTCCGCTCCTTAAGCCGCCTCGGCGTCGTCCTCATGGCCACGAGCAACGTGCGCCCGAAAGGGTTCCTCTCCGGGCAGATCGGGCCGGGGCGCTTCGAGCACTTCCTCCATGCGACGTTCGAGGAAGAGCACGAGGTCGTCTTCGTCGGCGGCGAGGACTACCGCGCGCGGCAGGCCGCACCCGGCCGCGCGTGGATCGGCCCGTCCGAAGCGGCCGAGGCCCGCCTGCGCCAAGCCTTCGAGGCCGACGCCCGCCGCGCGCGCTGGCTCCCCTTCCCCGAACTGATGCACGCGGCGACCGAGACGGCGCACGAAACGCTCATCGACAGGCTGGCCGAGGCCGAGAGCCTCTACGTCCCCGGCATCGCCATCGAGGGGACGGACGACGCGCTGCGCCTCCTCCGGATCATCGACGCGCTGCACTGGCGTCCGGATGCGCCCGTCTTCTACTTCAGCGCGGAAGAGGCGCCCGAAGACTGGTTCAGCGCCGAGACGCGGCGCGGCCTCGAAAAAGGCATCGCCGAGAAGTTCAGGCGGACGACCTCGCGCCTGAACGCCCTTGCAGAGAGCGAAGAGGTGACGGGGGCAGGGTAACGGGGCGCGACCTGCGAGGCCGAGAAGGCGACCTGCACACGCGCCCTTTATACCAAATCCGAATGCCTGCTTGCGTTCTGGCTTGTCATCCCGACCGGAGCGCAGCGCCCTGAACGTAGTGAAGAAGTGCTCTTGGGGTGCGAAGTGGGGCAATCTGGAACACTTGAAACGCTCCGCTAGAGGGAGATTTCTCCACTCACTTCGTTCCCCGCAGAGCGGGACAGGCTCTCGGAATGACAACTCCATAACCGGACTTGGCATTACCTCTTCCCTACTCCACCCTCAAGATGTCGAGGATTTCGACGGGGCGGCCCCACATCTGCGTGGTCATCATGCCTTCTTGCACGGCGGCGCGGAAGCGCACGCGCAGGCCGTCCTCCTGAAACTCGGGCGCCAGGTTCTGCGGGTTGTACCGCGCCGAGTCGCCCACGACGAGGCCGTAGAAGCCCCCTTCGAGGTCCACGTACCGCACCGTCCCCACGCCGCTGACGACGTTTTCCGGGTCGGGCGCGTCGTCATCGTCCAAGACGGGCCGCTCGGCGTCGCGCGCTTCGGGCGGGGGCACCTCGCCTGTGGCGGGGCGCTTCTGCGCGTTGCAGCCCGCTATCACAAAAGCGGCGGCGCAGAGGAAAAGGAGCATCGTACGCATGGTTTTTCCCTTCTTTTTCTTTCTTTGCTGATAGAAATGCAGGTGCCGGCTCACGCCGCAGTCGCTTCCGCGTGCGCCTCTTCTTCCTGCGCGGCCTCGCCGACCTCATGGATCCATCCGCCGGCCAAGATCTCGTCGTCTTCGTAAAGGACGACGGATTGCCCGGCGGTGATGGCGCGGCGCGGCTCGGAGAAGTGCACCTCGAGTTCGTCCGCGCCCGTCTGCCGGACGAGGCACGGCGCCCCGGCGTCGTTGTAGCGGATGGCGCCGATGGCCGGGCGCTCCTCGCCGAGGTCCGCGTGCTTGACGAGGTTGATCTGCCGCGCCATGAGCCGCTGCTTTAAGAGGTCCTCGCGCGGGCCGACGGTGATCGTGTTCGTCTGGGCGTCGATGGCAGTGACGTAGGCGCGCTCGCCGAGCGAGAGGCCTAGCCCGCGCCGCTGCCCGATGGTGTAGAACGGATACCCCTCGTGCTGGCCCACGACGGTGCCGTCTTTCAAGACGAAGTTGCCGCCGGCCACCTCTTCTTCGAGGCCGCGTACGCGCTCTTTGAGAAAGCGGCGGTAGTTGTTGTCCGGCACGAAGCAGATCTCGTAGGAGTCCGGCTTCTGGGCCACGCGCTCCAAGCCGAAGTCGGCGGCCATCTGGCGGATCTGCGGCTTTTCGTACTGGCCGAGCGGGAAGATGGAGCGGGCGAGGTGCGCCTGCGGCAGGCCCCACAGCGCGTAGCTCTGATCCTTGCTGCGGTCGAGGCCGCGACGGATGACGTGGCGGCCCGTGGCCTCGTCCCGGCGCACGCGCGCGTAATGCCCCGTGGCGATCCACTCGCAGCCGAGGCTGTCGGCGCGGCGTAGGAGGGCGGCCCACTTGATGTGCGTGTTGCACAGGACGCACGGGTTGGGCGTGCGCCCGGCGAGGTATTCTTCCGTGAAGCGCTCGATCACCCAGTCGCCGAACTCCTCGCGGATGTCCACGATGAAGTGCGCAAAGCCGTACTTCCCAGCCACCGCCCGCGCGTCGTTCATGGACTCGAGCGAGCAGCAGCCGACCTCTTTGCCTTTGCCGCCCGCGCGCCCGCCCGAGGTGGAGTAGTCCCACGTCTTCATCGTGATGCCGATGGGTTCGTACCCCCCTTCCTTGAGGAGCACGGCGGCCACCGAGGAATCCACGCCGCCGCTCATCGCTACCAAGACGCGCCCTTTGCTGCTCATACTCGCTCGCTTTCTAACTGGAAGGTGCACGAGCACAGGCAAACGAGAGCCTGAACCGACCGTTCCGCGAAGAAAAAACAGCGGAGGCGTCTCAGAAGCCTACCCTGAGCGAAAGACCGGCTGCACGGTGTACGGGATCAACGGCTGGACGCACGCTCATTTGAACCTGCCTTCGGTTATACGCACGCGCCGAGCGAGGAGCCTGAACAACGTCGTAGGCCCCGCTGACGGCCGCTACGCCCAACCCGCCCAGCGCCGCGAAAAGCCCGACGGTGCCCACGGCATCGGCGCCCTCCCCGCCGGATACCGAGCTGATAAACACAACCAGCCCGCCGGCTGTGACCGCCGCGCCCCCGGCTCGGATGAGGATGCCCCGCACCGTGCGTGCCCGGTGCCGAGCATAGAAATGGCCTGCCGCTGGCCCCAGAATAGTGCCCCCTGCGAAAAGCAATGCGGTTAGACGGTTTGGATTTTCACCCCACAAAGCAGCGCCTACCCCGATTGGCACCGCCGTTGCGCCTAAAGAAAGCAGCAGGGCACGCGTCGGATTTTTGGAGCTGTCCGCCGGCGCCATAAGAACGGCTTGCCGCGCCTCCAGCGACGCCGGCATGGTGTCGGTGCTCAGAAGAAGAATCAGGACGCTCAGCAGCACAGCCGTCATTTGATCAGGATTGATCCGCAGAAGAGCGCGGGGTCTCGTTTGTCGTCCGCACGGCAGCGTTTCCCCAAAGTAGCAGACGTGGGTTTCTCTTGCAACAAACGTGTTCTATCACGCAGGATTGCAAGCTAGGACTGGGCATCGCGGAGCCTTCCCGCTTTCTGGCGAGCGGCGCATCTCGGACAGTATCCTACCCAGCAAGACAGAGGAAATCTTTGGAAAATATTCGCTTGTGCGTGCGGGACGGATACGGTCATTTTAGGGGAGGATCTGCCTTGACCGATTTGTTTTCCAAACCGTTCTTGCCGCAATCATGCCTTCCGCCTCGCGCTCGATTGTAACCACGCCCCTTGCGCCCTCGGCCATCGGCCCGTACAGCCAGGGCGTCCTCGCGGGCGATACGCTCTACTGCTCCGGCCAGATCGCCATTGACCCAGAGAGCGGAAGCGTGGTCTCGGACACCATCGCGGCCGAGACCGAGCGCGTGCTCGACAACCTGGGCGCCGTCCTGCGCGCCGCGAGCATGGACTACGAGAACGTCGTTCAGTGCACCGTCTACCTCGCCGACATGGGCGATTACGCGCAGATGAACGAGGTCTACGCCCGCTACTTCAACGAGGCCAAGCCCGCGCGCGAGGCCGTCGAGGTGGCGTCCTTGCCGCGCGGCGCACGCATCGAGATCTCCTGCGTGGCCGTGCGCTAACGCTCATCCGCTCGTCGCGCTCGAACATCCTTTGCGAGCAGCCCCGCAGGCGCTCAGGCTCCGCCCAACGAGGACACGGCAGCGCCGTGTCCTCGTTGGGCGTCTTCCATCGGTGCGCGGCTTTTCCATGACAAAGAGGGCGCGCTACACGCGTAGCACGGCGTGGACAGGCACGCCGGCGTCGAGGCGCTCGCGCCCGCCCAGCGCCGTAAGCTCGATCAGGAACGAGAAGCCCACCACCTTAGCGGCAAGCTTCTCGGCAAGCGCGTACGTGGCCGAGGCCGTGCCGCCCGTGGCGATCACGTCGTCGTGGATGAGCACGCGGTCGCCGGCTTGGAGAGCGTCGGTGTGCATTTCTACCGTGTCGGCGCCGTACTCGAGGTCGTAGCTTTGGCGCACGGTCTCGTAAGGCAGCTTGCCCGCCTTGCGCACGGGCACGAAGCCGGCGCCGAGGCGCTCGGCCAGGAGGCTGCCCAGGATGAACCCGCGCGACTCCACGCCGATGACCTTGGTGACGCCCCCCTCGGCAAACGGCGCGGCGAGCGCTTCGACGGCCTGCCGCAAGAGCGCCGGATCGGCCAGGATGGGCGTGATGTCCTTGAACTGAATGCCCGGTTCCGGGAAATCCGCCACGGTACGGATGGCGCGCGCTAAGGCGTCGGTGTTCATCGAGAGGACGCGGATGAGAAGCGGGCGTCAGTAGCGTGTACGGCGCAGCGGAAAGACCGTCGTCGGTCGTCTATGGTCCGTCGTCTTTTCCCCTTGCTACTCGCCCAGCGTCAGGTTCAGGCCGCGCTCGTAGTCTTCCTTGAAGTCGCGGATGGCGCGGAAGATGGCGCTGGCGAGGTAGGTCTGCCCCTCGTCGCTGCCGAGGAAGCGCGCCTCCTTGGCGTTGGTGACGAAGCCGGTTTCTACGAGGATGGCGGGCATCGAGGCGCCCCAGAGGACGAGGAAGCCGGCCTGCTTCACGCCCCGGCTCTTGCGGCCGACGCGCTGCGTGAACTGCTCCTGCACGGCCTCGGCCAGGTGCTCGCTCTGGCGCATGTAGGCGCTCTGCGCCAGCGTTTGCAGGATTAGCTTCTGCTCGTCGAGGTCCTCGTACTGCTCCGGGTTCTCTTCGAGGCGGACGACGGCGTTCTCGCGCTCCATCACCTTCTGCGCCGCCGCCGTTTTGTGCGTGCCCAGGAAGTACGTCTCCGTCCCCTCGGCGGCGCGGTTGCGCGCGGCGTTGACGTGGATGGAGACGAAAAGCTTGCCGCCGCTTTGGTTGGCGATGTGCCCGCGGTCGCGCAGCGTGACGAAGCGGTCGTCCGAGCGCGTGTAGACGACGCCCACGCCGGGCATCTTCTCCTCGATGTACCGGCCGAGCTTGAGCGCGATGCCGAGCGTGACGTCCTTTTCGCGGAGGCCGTGCGCCTGCGCGCCGGGGTCCTTACCGCCGTGCCCCGCGTCGATGACCACGGTGTTGAGCTTCCAGCGCTCGCCCGCCGCAGAGCCGCGCCCAGCGGCCGGCGGCGCCTCGGCCCGGTCAGGCGAGGGCGCAGCGGTCTCGCGCATGGGCGTGCGACCGGCCCAGGTGGGACGCTCCTCGCTGCCCGCGAGGGCGGTGGCGGGCGTGGGCAGCGCCGACGGCTCATCGCCCGCGTAGGAGAGGCCGAGCAGAAGGTCGGCGGATTCGCGGTCGCGGTAGGCGGCGGCCTCGATTGGCTCAGCGGAGCGGAGCCGGAAGCGGAGCACGAGGTGCCCGCGCTCGGCCTCGACCGAGTAGTCCTGCACCGGCCCCAGCGCGGCGCCTTCGTTGAAAGAGCCGGCCAGGTCGGCGTTGAAGAGCGTCCACTCCAGCTCGGCGCCGCTCACGCGCGGCTCGGCGTACGCGCCGATGCGCCCCTGGGCGTGCACGCGCACGACGTAGCCCTGCCCGTCGGCGCGCTCGGCAAAGGAGATGCGCTCGACCAGCGCCGGCGCGCTTGACCCGGACGGCGCGCCCGTTGCGCCGGCGGCGCAGAGCATCAGCACGAGCGCGCTTAGCACGAGCGCGCTTAGCACGTTTCTTACCCAGCGGCGGCCCGTCAAGAAGCGCGCGCTGAGGGCGTCGTTTCGGTACGGCATGGCGGGGAAAAGGTGCGATGGGTAGAAAACGCAGGCAGGCAGAGGCCGCGTGCTTTCCGTCTTTTTCAGAAAGCGCGGGAAGCACGCGCAGTGCGGGGCGCAAAAAGGCGCGAATACCGTGCCGCCCTTGCTTCGTGAGACGTGTCGGGGAAACGGCTGCTGCCGGCAGCAGAGCGTGGCGATCTCGGCCCCACCCTTCCAAATCTACACTACAGTATGCGACAGCGCGCAGTTAAAGTAAAGGGTGAAGTCTGATTTCATCAACTCCGTTGCACGGCCGCGCACCGTGGCGCGCCGCAGCCTGCCACAATTAGCCACAAGACAGGGGCCGCCCGCCTGCCGGGAAGGCAAGCGAGCGGTTTGTGACAGCGGCTGGGAGCGCCGGCTGATGCGCGTTCGAGAAGAGGCGTTACGCCGCGGCCTCTGCTCGCTCGTTGAGCACGCGCTCGGCCAGGCCGGTCATGCGCTCGTCTAGCTCCGAGGCGTTGTCGAGGGCGTTCTGCAGCATCTGCGCGGCGTCGTCGTGGTCGAGCTGCAGCGCGTAGGTGCGGGCGCAGCCGTAGCCGGCGATGCCGTAGTGCTCGATGCGCTGCGCGTTGGCGATGAGGCCGGCGTCGCGGATGGGGCCTTCCTCGGCCTCATCGAGGAAATCGTGGCCCTCTCTGACGAGGCCCTCGGTGCCCTTGCACTTCTCGCCGGTAGGCTCGACGCCAAGCTCCTCGCAAATCTTCTCGATGTCGCTGCGGCGGTTGCGCGACTGCTCAATGTGGCGGTCGAACATCTCCTTCAGGTCGCCCGACTGCGCAGCGTCCTTCCACTGGCCGTACGCCTGCTGGATCTGGTCCTCCGAGTTGTACATGTCCTTGAGCTGCTCGACGAAGAGGTCGTTTAGGTTGGAGATCGCCATGGGTGATTTCTTGCTTTGTTGTTGGCTTCCGTCGGTGCTTGAGGAGTGAACATGCGACCGGCCCGTTTGGTCATCCGCAGGCGGCTCTTTGGGCGCCTTTCACACGCTCGATGCACGAACGTCACAAGCCGGCTCGGGCGCTTCTGCTCCGCTTCACAATACCTTGTCGAGCACGTCGCTCAGATGCTTCGCGCCGGTGACCTGGATGCCGCCCGGCGGGGTCACGTTCTTGAGATTGTTCGCCGGGACGATGGCGCGCTCGAAGCCGAGCTTGGCCGCCTCCCGGAGGCGCGGCTCGAGCTGGCTCACCGTGCGGATCTCCCCGCCGAGGCCCACCTCGCCGATGAGCGCCGTCCCGGTGTCGGCCGGGATGTCGCGGAAGGAGGAGGCCGCCGCCACGACGACGCCGAGGTCCACGGCCGGCTCGTCGAGGCGCACGCCGCCGGCTACGTTGATGAAGACGTCCTGCTTGGAGAGGCCGAGGCCCTGGCGCTTTTCCAGAACGGCCAGGAGCATCTGCAGGCGCTGGTAGTCGAAGCCGGTGGCCGTGCGCTGCGGCGTGCCGTACGACGAGGGCGTCACGAGCGCCTGGATCTCCACCAGGAGCGGGCGCGTGCCTTCGAGCGAGCACACCACCGTCGAGCCGCTCACGCCGTAGCCGCGCTCCGAAAGAAAGATGGCGCTCGGGTTCGAGACCTCGCGCAGCCCCGCCTCGCGCATCTCGAAGACGCCGATCTCGTTCGCCGCGCCGAAGCGGTTCTTCACCGAGCGCAAAATCCGAAAGGCGTGGTGGCGGTCGCCCTCGAAGTAGAGCACCGTATCGACCATGTGCTCCAAAACGCGCGGCCCGGCGATGGTGCCTTTCTTGGTGACGTGCCCCACCACGAACGTGGCGAACTCCATCTGCTTGGTGAGGCGCAAGAGGGCGGCGGTGGACTCGCGCACCTGGCTTACCGATCCCGGCGCGCTCTCGATGTCGGGGCGGAAGATGGTCTGAATAGAATCTACGATGAGGATGTCCGGCTTCGTGCGCTCGACGGCGGCGCTGATCTCTTCGACGTTAGTTTCAGCAAAAAGAAGAAAACCGTCGCTTTGCACGCCGAGGCGCTCGGCGCGCAGCTTCACCTGCCGGCGCGACTCCTCGCCCGTGACGTAGAGGATGGTCCGTTCCGGGAGGTATTTCCCTAGCTCCGTCATGAGCGTGGACTTGCCGATGCCCGGATCGCCGGCGATGAGGCTGAAGCTGCCCTGCGTGATGCCGCCGCCCATCACCCGGTCGAACTCGGCGATGCCGGTGGCGAGGCGGGCCTCCTGGCCCATCTCCACCTCGGAGAGCGCCTGCGGGCGGTGCTCGTGGCCGTCGCCGGCGTAGTGGCGCAGGGCGGCTTTCGGCACGCGCGCCTTCACGGCGGAGCGCGGCTTCTCCTCGACGAACGAGTTCCACGCGCCGCACTCCGGGCAGCGGCCCATCCACTTGTGCGCGGCGTGGCCGCATTCCTGGCACACGTACTGCGTTCGCTGCTTGGCCATTTTTTTCAGAAGGGGGCGGTTTTGGAGAAGAGACGATGGACGACGTCTGTGTTCTGCGGTCGGCGTTCCGTAGTCGTCATTCGTCGGTCGTCGTCCAGGCGAAGCTACGCCTCGCCACCGACAGCGCTGCGTCACCGCCGGAGGTTCCGTCCGGAAACGAGGATGGGCCGCCGGCGGTCCGCACTCGCCCGACGCATTCATTTCATAATGTGCTCTTCACGCGCGCAAGCATCAAAAGGCGCAGGGCTGCGTACAGGTAGGGCGTTTCGCGCGCGCCGCCCGGCCACGCGACGGCGCTGCGCACCTTTCCCGCTCACCCTCCGTCCGCATGGCTACGCTCGCGCAGCGCTTGCTGGACCCGGTCCGCACGCTGGGGCTGTACTTCATCCTGCTGGCAAGGGCGTTCGGCTCGCTGGGCGAGGTGCGCACGTACCGCAAAAACCTCTTCGAGCAGATGGTGCGCATCGGCGTCGAGTCCATCCCCATCGTGGCGCTCGCGGCGGCGTTCTCCGGCGCGGTGACGACGGTGCAGACGGCGTACCAGCTCGTCTCGCCCTTTATCCCGAAGAGCATCATCGGCTCCATCGTGGCGCCGTCCATCATCCTGGAGCTGGGCGTGGTGGTCACCGGCTTTATCCTGGCGGGGCGCGTGGGCGCGCGCATCGCCGCCGAGCTGGGCACGATGCGCGTCTCGGAGCAGATCGACGCCCTCGAGGCGATGGGCCTCAACTCGGTGAGCTACCTCATCGTGCCGCGCGTTTTGGCCGGGATGGTCATGCTCCCGGTGCTCTACGTGGTGGCCTGCTTTGTGGGCATCGGCGGGGGAATGCTCGTGGCCGACTTGGCGGGCTACCTCCCTGCCGCCGAGTTTATCGAAGGGGCACGGGCGTTCTTCAACCCGTTCGACCCGGTGTTCGGCCTGATCAAGGCGCTCACGTTCGGCTTTTTGATCACCTCCATCGCGTGCTTTAAGGGCTACTACACGCGCGGCGGCGCCGAGGGCGTGGGCCAGAGCACCACCGAGGCCGCCGTCCTAAGCTGCGTCTTCATCCTCCTGGCCGACCTCGTCCTCGCCGTCGTCTTCCTGTAAATGTATAGGCGGTTGGGCGTCTGGGAAAAGCCCTCCCCACACCCCCATTCCTCCACCCTCAGAAATGATCCACATCGACGACCTTTGCAAAAGCTTCGGCGGCGTGCAGGTGCTCTGCGATGCCACGCTGACGGTGCGCAACGGCGAGACGCTGGCCGTGATCGGGCGCTCTGGCTCGGGCAAGAGCGTGCTGATGAAGCACATGATCGGCCTTTTGAAGCCGGACCACGGACGCATCCTCGTCGATGGGACCGACATCAACGCCATCGGCTACAAGGCGTTGCGGCGGGTGCGGCGGCAGTTTGGCGTCTTGTTCCAAGGCGGCGCGCTTTTCGACTCGATGACGGCGGCCGAGAACGTGGCCTTCCCGCTCAAGACCTTTACGGACGACTCCGCCGCCGCCATCCGCGAGCGCGTGGCGCGCTGCCTCGACCTCGTGCAGCTCACCGGCATCGGCCAGAAGAAGCCGGCGGAGCTGTCGGGCGGGATGCGGAAGCGCGTGGCCTTGGCGCGCGCCATCGCCCTGGAGCCGCGCTACATCCTCTATGACGAGCCGACGAGCGGCCTCGACCCGGAGACCTCCGAGACGATCAACGAACTCATCCGCAGCCTGGCCCGGCACCTCGACGCGACGAGCATCGTCGTCACGCACGACATGCACTCCGTCTTGGAGATCGCCGACCGCGCCGCGTTCATCCACGAGGGCACCATCCGCTGGACGGGCACGATCCCGGAGCTGCACCGCTGCCCGGACCCGGTGCTGTGCGCCTTCGTCAAGGCGAGCGAGTACCAGATCGGCCCCGCCTCAGCTGCGCGCCAAGCGGCCTCGGTTTGACCTCCTTTGGCCGCCGCGTCCTCCGTCCTTCTCCCTAAAGGCGCCTGCCTGTGAACCTCTCGAACGAACTCAAGGTCGGCCTTGCCGTCGTGGCGGCCGGGGTGATCTTCTTCTTTGGGGTGCGCTACTTCAGCGACCTCCCGCTCCTGGGCGGCAGCTACAGCCTCCGGACGCAGTTCGACGACGCGGGCGGGCTGGTGGCCGGCAACGCCGTGCGCCTGAGCGGCGTGAAGATCGGCTCCGTCGAGGCCGTGCGGCTCGACCCCGAGACGAAAGCGGTGGACGTGCGCTTCCGCGTGGACGAGGGCGTGACGATCCCGCAAGGCTCCGAGGCCGAGATCGCCGGCCTGGGCGCCTTTGGCGGCGTGCGCCTGGTCGTCATCCCCGGCCCGCCCGGCGGCCCGCCCGTCGAGCCAGAGAGCACGCTGCCGGGCCGCTCCGCGCCGGACGTGATCGGGCGCCTCTCCGCAGAGGCCCCGCAGCTTATCGGCCGGGCCGACACGGTGCTCGCCGGCGCCGGCGCCGCGATCTCCGACGCCGACCGCCTCCTGAGCGACCCCGACAGCGACCTGCGCCAGACGCTCCGTGCCCTGCGCAACGCCGCGCGCACCTTGGAGCGCACGCTCGGCCGCGAGGAGGAGCAGCTCGGCCTCATCTTGGAAAACGCCGAGACCGCTACCGCAGGCCTGAGCGCGTTCACCGCCGAGGGGAACCTCGACTCCCTTGGCGCGACGGTCGAACGCCTCAACCGGACGCTCGCGCGCGCGGAGAGCAGCCTCGACGGCCTCGAAGCTGCGACGGAGCGCCTGGCCGCCATCACCGCCAAGATTGACCAGGGCGAGGGCACACTCGGCCGCCTCGTCAACGACGACGGGCTGTACCTCCAGCTCGATTCCGCCGCCGCAAGCCTGAACCGCCTCCTCCTCGACGTGGAAGAAAACCCGGACCGCTATTTGCGCGAACTCCGGCTCATCGACCTGTTCTGATGCGCCTGCGGCGCCGACGAACGACGACGGACGAACGACGACGGAGAGCACGGGGCATGGCTGAGAAAGAGAACGAAACGAACGACGTGGGCGACGGGCTGCCCGGCTACTGGCCGCACGCGCGCTACGATGCTCAAGGGCGCAGGCCGCCGCCTCGCCACGTCCCGAAGCGCGGCGCCTCGGAGGCAAAAGCCTCCGCTTCGCTGGACGAGGCGCGCGAGGAGACGAAGGCGCGCGCGCGCGACCTGCGCTCGCTCCTGGGCACGTACCTGGGCCGCCACTGGCCTCGCCCTACGCCGGCCGAGGCGCCGCCCTCGGAGCCGCCGCGCGTGGTGGGCGCCTATGCGCGCTGGCTGCCGCTTTTGCAGGCCGTGCCGTGGGCGCTCGGGGTGGTGTTTCTCTTCTCCTTCGTGTGGGACTTTCCGGGCGTCGCCGTGGGGGCGTTCGGCTACGCGCTGCCGCTTGACGGCCTCTTGCGCGTCTTGTCGGTGAGCGGGCTGATCGGGTTTTTTACGAACTGGCTCGCCATCACCATGCTCTTCCACCCGCGCCAGGCGCGGCCCCTCTTCGGGCAGGGGCTGATCCCGGCGCAGCGCGAGCGCGTGATCTTCCGCCTGGCCAAGGCCGTCTCCGAAGACCTCATCAATGAAGAGATCATTAAAGAGAAGATCGAGGCAAGCGGTTTGATTGCAGCCTACCGCGCGCGCGTCTTTGATACCACACGCGGCGTCCTGGAAGACCCCGCATTCCGCCGCGAGCTAAAAACCCTCACGGCCGACTACGCGCAGAACGTCCTCATGCGCCCCGAGGTGCAGCGGCGCATCGTGGCCTTCACCATCGAGCGTCTGGAACGGCAGGCTGAGCAGCAGGGCCTGAGCCGCCTCGCGCTCAAGGCGTACCGCTTCTTTGGCGAGGACGACTTCCGCCGCCGCATCGACGAGGCCGTGCGCCAACTGCCGGAGTCGGTAGACGGCGCGCTCGACGGGCTGGATCATCTTCTGGACCGCGTGCCGCCGCTCTTGGAAAAGCGCTCGGAGGAGATCGAGCGCCTCGCCACGCGCGCCGTCCTGCGCGCGGTGGAAAACCTGGACGTGTACGAGATGGTGCACCAGAACATGCGCAACTACGACGACCGCCGGCTGGAGGAGCTGCTCAAGAAAACGTCGAACGAGCAGCTTAACTACATCAAGTACCTGGGCGCGGTCTTGGGCCTCGTCGGCGGCTTCGTGATCTGGAACGCGCCGCTGGCGCTGGGCACCTTCGCCGCGCTCAGCCTCGTGCTCTACGCCGTGGACGAAGCGCTCCTGCGAAGGCGGCGGGCATAGCACGCCTTGCCGCGCGGAACTTTGCGCCGGCGCTGGGCTGCAATCCTCTGCTCCGGCCCTCCATCACTACCGAACGCGCACGCCATGAGCACGACGAAAGAAAAGAGCCAGACGGCGGTAGATGACCTCAAGCGCACCGTGGCGGAGCTATCGCCGGACGAGTTGACGAGCTTCTCCACGTGGTTCGATCTCTACCGGCACGAGCACGAGTCTGACGACTGGGACCGGCAGATGGCCGCTGATGCCGAGGCCGGCAAGCTCGACAAGCTCATCCGCGAGGCGGAGGAAGACATCGCTGCAGGCCGCACCCACCCGCTGCCGTGACACACCGAACCACGGCGGCCTTCTGGCGGCGCTACCGAGAACTGCCGGAGCATGTCCAGCGGCTGGCGCAGAAAAACTACCGGCTTCTGGAAGCCGATCCGTACTACCCGTCGTTGCACTTCAAGGAAGTCAAAGACGGGCTGTGGTCGGTGCGCGTCGGCCGCAGCTTCCGAGCGCTGGCGCTGAAGAAGCCAAGCGGGTTTTTCTGGTTCTGGATTGGGCCGCACGATGAGTACGACCGCCTGCTCTCGTAGTAAGCGCCGCACTCGGCCCCGTGCTCTACGCCGTGGACGAGGCGCTTCTGCGACGGCGGGCCAGAAGTTGATGAAAAGTCCCTCGAAGACGACTTTGTAGCGAATCAGGGTTAGCTCCCGTAAAGCGCACGTATTGCATAATTAATCCCCTGATTGGTTCGGAAAGCCCCCTCCTCTGCTTTGTACGCCAGTCTGAACAGCTCTTTCAGTTGTCCGACATCGAGCAGGGAGCCGTGCTCCTCCATCTGCTGCGCGTTCGCTACAATGTTTTTATCTCCTCCGCTGCTTCCCTTCCCTGCTCGCACCGCCTTCTCGCCTCTTCTAAAAAAGAACTAACTTCGTTGAGTCGCTCCCCTGCGAATGCAGTTCCGCAGATCTGCCCTGTTGCTTGTCGCTTCCGGCTTGTCCGGTGTCTCGTATGTCGGCGAGTTCTCTCGAGTTGTTACGCACGACCTTGAGCACCTCCGCCATCATGTCTTCAACACCTCGCTCAGGCTCCCCTTCGCCCGCAGCATTCATGTTGGCTATCTCATCGAACCTCGTCTCGAACTTGGGCCACCATACCTTGAAGGCCTCTTCCAAACGCTTTTCGCCGAGCCTGCCTTCCCCGCGAAGACTGCTTAGAGTTTTTACCAGAAGGAGCATCTCGCCCTTGTTCGGCCTCGTATGCTGATAGTTCGATAAGGGGCCGCGCACATCTTCGGATGCTAAGTCAATTAGCACAGGAGCGATGAGGTTTTTATCGAAACGATGCGCAAGGGCGCCGGCCTCGAAGTTGAGCCACGGTTGGCCCATATTTTCTCTACTCAGACACGCGATTCCGAAGTCCGCTTCTTCCAGCTTCGCCCTGAGTTCGGCAGGCCATTGCGCACCTTTGGCCGTATCCTCAGAAGAAACGAAAGGGTCAATCACCTGAATTACTTGAGGAAGCCAAGTTCGCAGCAACTTAGCAGCTTCGTGACTTTTGCTTCCGTCTCCCGACCAACTGATGAATACTTTCATACGCGGCGTTTAGCGGTGGCTTCGTGAAAAGTCATGAGCTTCCATTAGCAGCGCTTCACCCCACCAACGCCGGCGGCAGCTTTGCTTTCTTGACGCAGGTGACTTTTTTCTCGGGCAGCTTCGCCTTTTTTGTGGGCAGCTTCGCGGCGGGGAGTTGGATCTCGGGCGCGTCCGGGTTGAAGTTGAGGAGCACGTCCAGGACGCCCTGCTGCTCTTCCTCCTGCATCAGGAGGTGGCGCAGCTTTGAAGCGTCGCGGAAGCCTTTGAAGTAGCCGCTGTACTGCCGGCGCATCTCTAGGACGCCCGTGCGCTCACCGAGCCACTCGCACTTCATCTGCAGGTGCTCGGCCACGACCTCTACGCGCTCCGTCCACGAGGGGCGCGGCGGGACCTCGCCTGTGGCCATGAAAGCCTTCGCGTCGCGGAAAATCCACGGGTTGCCGATGGCGCCGCGCCCGATCATCACCGCGTCCACGCCTGTCTCGTCGAACATCGCCTGCGTCTCCTCGGGGCCAAGCGCGTCACCGTTGCCGATGAGGGGGATCTCTTTCACGCCTTCCTCTTTGAGCCGGCGCAGCCACGGCCAGCGCGCCGTGCCCCGGTACATCTGCGCGCGCGTGCGGGCGTGCACGGCCAGCGCGGCGATGCCCGTCTCCTCAAGCATCCGCGCCACGTCGAGGATTTTTATTGAGTCGTCGTTCCAGCCCAGGCGCGTCTTCACCGTCACGGGCCGCGTGGCGCCTTCGAGGACGGCCTCGGTGATCCGCTGCATCTTGGGCAGGTTGCGCAGGATGCCCGCCCCGCCGTCTTTGCAGACGACCTTCTTCACCGGGCAGCCGAAGTTGATGTCAATCAGATCCGGCCCGGCGCGGTCTACGATCTTCGTGGCCTCGCGCACCTGCTCGACGTTCCCGCCGAAGATCTGGATGCCTACGGGACGCTCCTCGTCGTAGATGTCGAGCTTCTTCAGCGAGTTCTCAGCGTCGTGCGTGAGGCCGCCCGAGGAGATGAACTCGGTGTAGAGCATGTCCGCCCCGAAGCGCTTGCACAAAAGGCGGAAGGGCGGGTCCGAGACGTCCTCCATCGGCGCCAGAAAGAGCGGGCGCCTGCCGAAGTCGAGGTGGGCGATCTGCATGGCGGCGGCGGTTTTGCAAAGCGGGCTGCGAGGCGCTTTGAATTGCCGCGCCAAACGGGCTGTTCCGGCGTTTGTGGAGGGTAGATCGGCGAGCAGCAACTTCTCTCTCCCGTCATCCTGAGCGGATCGGAGGACCCCCTACGCTGAAAAAGCTCAAACGAGGGAGATCCTTCGCTCAGGATGACGCACGATCCACCGCCTCAGCAGCACGCCGAGGCCTCGGCGCCGTCGGCGAAGTAGGTCTCGCTCGCGCCGTGCGTGTAGAACGCCTCCCACTCGACGCCCTGCGGGTCGCGCACCCACGTCTTGTCCGAGTTGGCGTAGCAGCAGGTCGTCTCGCCTTCGTCGTGGACGGCCTCGCTTTCGGCGCGGGCGATACCGGCGCGCAGCTCGCTCAGTTCTTCAGGCGTCTCCGCCTGGATGCCGAGGTGCTCGATACCGGCCTCGCTTTCCGCTCCGGGGGCGATGGAGAAGTTCACGCGCGGGTCGTCAAGCATCCACTTGGCGTAGTCGTCTTTTTGCGTCGTCGGCCCGGTGCCGAAGAGGTGCGTGTAGAAGCGGACCGATTCGTCCAGGTCGTGTACCTTGAGCATGACGTGCATCCGTTTCATGGCTTGGTCTCCTGTTTTCGTGATGAGAAGCGCTTGGGCAGAGGGCGCATCGGCCGTCTGTACAGGACAAGTCGGCAGAACGCTGGGAAAGACGCACGGCTTCACGAAAGCTCAACCGTCGCAGCAGTCCGCGTCGCGCTTCGGCGTTTTGCGGCGGAAGCCGGTGGCGCGGCCCTCGGAGCCGAACTCGACGGCGCAGCAGGCCGCAAGCACCTCACCGAGCTGCTTCCGCGCGCGCTGAATGCGCGACTTGGCGCCGGAGAGCGAGAGGCCGAGGCGGCGGGCGATCTCCTTTTGCGGCACGCCTTCGACGTCGGCCCAGCGGAGCGGCCGGGCGTACTTCTCGGGCAGCGCGCCGATCATTGGGCGGAGCCAGGAGAGGACTTCCTCGTGCACGCTGTGGGCGCCGTCGTAGCGGGCGAGGGGTTCCGGGGACGCAGCGTCGGCGTCTGGCAGCGGTGCTTCGGCGGACAGGGCGGCGGGGCGGCGGGCACGGCGGCGGTAGAAATCGGCGACGGCGTGGCGGGCGATGGCGTAGACCCACGCCGGCGCGCGCGTTTCGTCTCGCAACAATGACGCGCGCTCATGGATGCGCAAAAAGACGTCTTGCACGACGTCTTCCACCTCCGATGGCGGCACGCGGCGGCGGACGAACGCGCGCACGCCGGCGGCGAAGTCATGCCACAGCCGCTCGGTAGAAAGGGATGCGTTGGAAGGCAAAAGAGGCGCCGGGGGGCGTTGCGAGAGGGTTACAGCAGGCGCCTTTTGCTGAGGCGCCGGCGTCATACCTTTTCGGGGCGTGCCGCGCTATACGCCGCCACGCGCGCGTTGATCTGCCACTCCTCCTCTTCTGCCCATGCCCTCCAAGCAGAACACGCTCTTTCCGCTGCTGCTGCTCGGCGGCGCCGCGCTTTTCCTGGCCGGGTGCCAGGGCAACCTGTTCGACCAGGTCAACAACTTCTGGTCGCTCGGCTGCTGCGGCAGCGTGGTGGTGATCCTCGACATCATCGCGCTCGTGGAGCTGGCCGGCAGCACGCGCCCGACGAAGAACAAAATCCTCTGGGGCCTCCTCATCGTCCTGACCCCGCTCCTGGGCTGCATCCTGTACTACCTCTTCGGACGCGAGTGAACGAACCCGCACCCTGGGGGCTGGAACGCGGGGCCGGCCGGCGGGCGTTAAGCCATGGGATGATCCGCCGGCGGCGTGCTTTCCGTAGAAGAGGCTTCGTAAGAAGATGCTCTTGCGCGCCGCTCCTTGTCTTACCACGCCGCACGCCATGCCTGCTCGTCGCCTGCCCGTTCTTCTCGTCCTCTGCCTGCTGACGGCGGGTTGCGGATCTTCCACGCAGCAGACGGCAGCGGCCCGCCCGCCCGCCGATACGAGCCGCGCGCCTACCGTCATCCTCGTTTCGCTGGACGGCTTCCGGTGGGACTACCCCGAGAAGTACGCCACGCCCAACCTGGACCGCATCGCCGGGCGCGGGCTGCGCGCCGAAGCCCTGATCCCCGTCTTCCCCACAAAGACGTTCCCGAACCACTACACGCAGGTGACGGGCCTCTACCCGGAGCGCCACGGCATCGTCGGCAACACGATGTACGACCCGCAGACCGGCGCCTCGTTCAGCCTCTCGGACCGCGAGGCGGTGGCCGACGCGCGCTGGTGGGGCGGCGAGCCGCTCTGGGTCACGACCGAAAAGCAGGGCCAAACGGCGGCGACGTACTTCTGGCCCGGCTCCGAAGCGCCCATCGCCGGCGTGCGCCCAACCTACTGGCGCTCCTACGACGGCCGCGTCCCCGCCGAAAGGCGCGTCGATCAGGTTCTCGAATGGCTCGACCTGCCGCCGGAGGAGCGCCCTACGTTCGTCACGCTCTACTTCAGCCTCGTCGATACCGAAGGGCACCGCCACGGCCCCGACGCGCCCGAGACCGCCGCCGCCGCCCGCCGCGCCGACGCCTACTTGGGCCGCCTCCTCTATGGCCTCGAAGCGCGCGGCATCTTGGATGAGACGCACCTCATCGTCACCTCCGACCACGGTATGGCCGCCACCTCGCCCGAACGCGTCGTCTTCCTGGACGATTACGTCGATACCGATGCGCTGGAGGTGCTCACCTACTCGCCGCTCTTTCTGGCGCGCCCGAAGCCGGGCCGGACGGACGGCGTCTTCGCCGCACTCGAAAAGGTGCCGCACTTGCGCGCCTATCGCAAAAGAGACGTCCCGGCGCGGCTGCACTTTTCGGACCACCGGCGCATCCCTCCCCTCGTCGGCCTCATGGACGAGGGTTGGAGCCTGACCACGCGCGGCCACTTCGAGCGGAACCGGGGGCGCTACGCCGGCGGCGCGCACGGCTACGACAACCGCTACCCGTCCATGCGCGGGATCTTCTACGCGCAAGGGCCGGCGTTCAGGGCCGGGCAGGTCGCCGCGCCGTTTTCGAGCGTGCACCTCTACGCGCTCATGGCCGAGATCCTCGGCCTGCGCCCCGCCCCCAACGACGGCGACCCGGCCGTCGTCCGGCGCCTCCTGGACGGCACCTACAGACGCGCCGCGCCCCTCGCCCGCTGATTTTTTCCGATTGGCGGCTCGGCCCGTGCGAACAGAGACGCGCCCGGCTGCTGCTCGTCGTCCGAAGCGCCGTCTGCATTTCTTCTTCGCGTTTCCCTTCCATAAAGCACCGCTCTCCTTTATGAAGATGCTCCGCCCTCTCCGCGTGCTCGCCTGGACCGTTGCCCTGATCCTTCTCGCCGCACCTGCCTTGGCGCAGGAGACCGGCGGCGCGGCCGAGCCGCCGAGCCGCCCTGAAGCCGCCCCTGCCGACGTCGTAGCGCCGGACAGCCTCATCGCCGCGCTCTACGACGTGATCTCCGGCCCGGCCGGCCAGGAGCGCGACTGGGACCGCTTCCGCTCGCTCTTCGCCGAGGACGCCCGCCTCCTCACCGTCGCCCATCCGGACGAGGGCGCGGACCAGCTCCTGGCGTTCAGCGTCGAGGACTTCATCGCGCGCGCCGATCAGGCCTTCGTCGAGACCGGCTTTTTTGAGCGCGAGCTGTCGCGCGAGGAGGACCGCTACGCCGGCGTCCTCCACGCCTTTAGCACGTACGCCTCCTACCGCACGGCCGGTGCCGAGGAACCCATCGACCGCGGCATCAACAGCATCCAGCTCATGCACGACGGCCGGCGCTGGTACATCGTCACCATCTTCTGGGACAGTGAGCGCTCCGGCACGCCCGTCCCCCCGGCCTACCTCCCCGCCGACACCACGGGCGACGCACCGGATGACCCGGTGGGATAAGGACAAGAATAGAGGAGAGGAAGGGCCGAGGGAACGAAGCCGCAAAGTTCAAGCGGGTGCGACGCGGCGGCAGGCGGCCCTCGAAGTCCTCGCCGAAGCCGCCCGGCACATTGCCCTCTCTGACGGCATAGAAGAACATGCCAAAGCGCTGCAACAAGCGGGCATCAAACCGCTGGACGCGCTCCACCTCGCCAGCGCCGTCGCGGCCGAGGCCGACTACTTCGGCACCTGCGACGACGCCTTCCTCAACAAAGCAAAACGCCAGGACACCGGCGCAACGCGCGTCGTATCACTGCTGGATCTGGCGGAGGCACTGGACCAATGGCTCTCCCAACAAGGCCGCTGAACGAGATCAACGAGCAGGCCATCCGCGTGCTTGCTGAAGAAATGGGCGCGGCCGATGCGCTTCGCTTCCTCCGCCAGTTTACGACGGGCATGGGCAACTACACCGAGGAGCGCCGTGAACGCTTCAAGGACCTGACGCTGGACGAGATCACGGCCGCCGCCCGAGAGGAGCGGGAATCGTAGTCCGCTCACCCCACCCTGCGCAGCCGGGCGAACTTGAGCTTAAGCTTCTTCTGCCCGACCTCCTTGCCGAAGAAGACGACGGCCGTGGCCTTCTCCCCCGCCCCGTCCATGGAGATCACCTTCCCCTCGCCGAAGTGGCCGTGCTCGACGCGCGCGCCGGGGACGATCTGCCCCTCGCCCTCGTCGTAGACCACGCGCCGGCCGCTCTCTTCGCCCTTCTCCTGGCGCACGGTGCGGCGCTTCCCGCTGTCCTCGCCGCGCAGGTTGCGGCGGTAGTAGTGCGGGTCCACGTCGTCGTAGGAGCGCGTGGGGCCGTCGCCGCTTGACGGCTCGAACCGCCCGCCGCGCCGCCGGAACGCGCCGCCGGACTCCGTGCGCACGACGTCGTCGAGGTCGATCTCGTCTAAAAAGCGGCTCCTCACGCACGACTTCTGCTCGCCGTAGCGGTAGCGGCTGCGCGCGTAGAGGAGGTAGAGCCGCTCCTCCGCCCGCGTGACGCCCACGTAGAAGAGGCGCCGCTCCTCCTCCAGCTCGCTCCGCTCCTGCGCCGCTTTGGCCAGGGGGAACAGCTCCTCCTCCAGCCCCGCGATGAAGACGGCCTTGTACTCCAGCCCCTTCGCGGCGTGGAGCGTCATGAGCGTGATCCGGTTGGCATCCTCGTACTGGTTGTCCTGGTCCGTGAGGAGCTGCACTTCTTGCAGGAAGGCGCTCAGCGCGGCCGTCTCGGCGCCGGCGGTGAACTCGGCAATGGCGCTCACCAGCTCCTGCACGTTCTCCCAGCGGACGAGGTTTTCGCGCGTGTGCTCCTTGCGCAATTCTTGGTTCAGCCCCGCCTCTTTGATGAGGCTGCGCGCGAGTTCGTCGGCCGGGAGGCTGTCGGCTTTCGCCGCGTGCCTGGCGATGAGGAAGTGGAAGTTTTGTACCGCGTTCTGCGCACGGCTGCCCAGCGCGTCGATCTCTTCGACGCGCTCGATGGCCTGCCAGAGCGTGAGGCCCTCCTCGCGGGCGAAGCGGAGGAGCCGCGCTTCCGTCGTCTGGCCAATGCCGCGCGTGGGGTAGTTCAGGACGCGGCGCAGGCTGGCCTCGTCGCTCGGGTTGACCACGAGGCGCAGGTACGCCAAGACGTCCTTGATCTCCTTGCGCTGGTAGAACGAGGTCCCGCCGATGATCCGGTACGGCAGTCCGGCGCGGCGCAGTTCGTTCTCCAAAGAGCGGCTCTGCGCATTCGTCCGATAGAGGATAGCGAAGTCGCTAAAGGCATAGTTCTCGCGCACGTGCAGGTCGCGGATCGTGCGCTCGATCTTCTGCGCCTCGTCCTTCTCCGAAAGCGCCTCCATTAAGGTGACGTGCTCGCCTTGGGCGTTCTCGGTCCAGAGCGACTTGTCGATCTGATCCTTGTTCTGGCCGATGATGGCGTCGGCGAGTTGGAGGATTTTCTTCGTGGAGCGGTAGTTCTGCTCCAGGCGGATGACGGTGGCGTCTTTGTAGTCCCTCTGAAAAGAAAGGATATTGGTGATGTCAGCGCCGCGGAAGGCGTAGATGCTCTGCGCGTCGTCGCCCACGACGCAGAGGTTTTTGTGCTTCGCGGCAAGTTGCTTGGCGAGCGTGTACTGCGCGCGGTTCGTGTCCTGGTACTCGTCGATGTGGACGTAGCGCCAGCGGTCCTGGTACTTTTCCAAGACCTCCGGGTGCTCGTGGAAGAGGTCGATGGGCCGCAGCAGGAGGTCGTCAAAGTCCATCGCGTTGGCCTGGCGCAGCATTGCTTGGTACGGGCCGTAGACCTCGGCGGCCTTTTCCTGGAGCGGCCCGGAGGCCACGCGCGCGTAGTCCTCTGGCATCACCATCTGGTTCTTCGCGCTGGAGATGAGGCCGTGCAAGGCGCGCGGGCGGAACTGATTGGAATCAATGTTCAGCCGCGCGCACAGGCCGCGCACGATGCGGCGCGAGTCATCCGTGTCGTAGATGGAGAAGTCCTTGGAGTAGCCGAGCTTGTCGGCTTCGCGCCGGAGGAGGCGGGCAAAGGTGGAGTGGAACGTCCCCATCCACATCCCCTTGGCCGCCCCGCTGCCGATGAGCTTTAAGACGCGCTCGCGCATCTCGCGCGCCGCCTTGTTCGTGAACGTGAGCGCAAGGATCTCCCACGGCTTCGCCTTCTCGGCGGCGATGAGGTAGGCGATCCGGTGCGTCAAGGTGCGCGTCTTCCCCGATCCCGGCCCGGCCACGATCATCACTGGCCCCTCGGTCGTGCGGGCGGCCTCGCGCTGGACCTCGTTCAGCCCCTGGAGGATCTCCTCGGGGTCGTTCGTGTGCTGCTGCGGGGCGTCGCGGTCGTCGGGCGGGGCGAGCGTGTACTGGCGCATCGTGTGGCGGTAAGGATGGGCGTGTGGGTGCGCGGGAGTATGAGAGGGCGGGAATGAAAGATAGGCACGACGCGCGCAGAGAAGCGAACGGCAGAACCAGCAGAAGAACCGGAAGAAAACGTTCGAGCGCGAGGCGCGTCATCCCTCACTTCTACCGGCAGTGCTGCGCCATCACTTCGCGCACGTCAGGCCCGTAGAGCGCGTGCTTGCCGAACTTCGCGTAGTAGTCGTGCTGCAACGCCTTGTCGAGATCGGCGCAGGCGGCTCGCTCGTCGCCTTCTGCCAACCGAACGAGAGCGCGGTTTCGATAGGCGAACGGGTTTTCGGGCAGAAGCTCCATGCTCCGCTCGATGTCCTTCAGCGCCTTCCCACGCTCGCCCATCGTCAGGTGCACGTAGCCCCGGTTGTTCAAGGCCACAGCCCGCAGGTCCGACTCCTGTTCACCCACCTCAAACGAAATAGCCCGTTCCAAGTCTTGGAATGCCTCCCACATCCGTTCCTCTCTCAGAAAGATTTCGGCGCGAGCCTGATACGGTCCAGGATCTTCCGGAGCCAGAACAATCGCCTCTGCCAGGTCTGCAAGAGCCGCTGGCAGGGCGCCGGCTCTGTACTTGACCTCCGCACGCATCGTCATCGTCAGATGCGGGTCGCGCACTTCCTGGATAAGGGTGTCGAAAAGCGCTATCGCCTCGTCATATCGCTCAACGCCTGCCAATGCCCAAGCGCGACTCGCCCTGGCGTACAGGTTGTAGGGTTGCGCCTCAATTACAGCGTCGAGGTCTTCGAGAGCCGCGCTGTAATCGTGCATCCGGCTGTATGTGAGACCTCGGAAGAGCCGTGCGTCTGTCTCGGAAGGGCTTGTTTCAATCGCTTTCGACAGAGCGGCCACGCTCGCCTTGTAATCGCCCAGCAGGCTGAGCGCCCTGCCTTTGAGTAGATATGCTGTCGTCTCCGAAGGCCGCACCTCGAGAAGCTGATCGGCGTACGCGACGGCCGCCTCGTACTTCTGATCGGTAAATGCACTTGAGGAGGCTGTCCATCAATGCTTCCTCAGCAAAGGCTGTGACGAGGCTGTCGAGCGGCGCCTCGGCGTTTTGCGCGTGGCAGACGTGGGGCAATGATGCAGTGATTAGAATGGCGACAAGTAAAAAAATGGCTCTCATAACGGTTGGAGTAGGCGAACGATGCAGATTAAGGAGAGAAGGAGAGTCTAAGCCGCGCACAGACTGGTCTGCATCAGCATACTAAATCCTTGCCAAACCTGACAGCGGGACGAACGCCCTTCCTCGAAACCGCGAGGGGCGCTTTGCTCTTGAATGGAAAAATTGCATGTTTCCAGTGACCCTCCCCTCGGCGACTCCATTCTATGTCTCCCTTGCGCTCTCCTCTCTTATTCCTGCTCGCGGCCGCGCTTCTCTGGGCCGCGCCCGCCGCGCGCAGCAGGCGCCCCCCGACAGCGCCGCGCAAGAGGAGCCGCGGCACTACCTCGGCCTCTTCGAGCCGGTGGACCTCCCGCCGAGCGACTACCGCGCCGCCTCCGGCCGTCCCGGCCCCGACTACTAGCAGAACGCGGCCGACTACCAGATCCGGGTCACGCTCGACACCACGGCGCACCGGCTCGCCGGCTCCGAGACGATCACGTACACCAACAACTCGCCGCAGGCGCTCGACTACCTCTGGGTACAGCTCGACCAGAACCTCTTCGACCCGGAGAGCCGCGGCGCTCAGATCGTCCCGCCCACCGAGCGCTTCGCCGGCGCCTTTGAGGAGGGCGGCTACGACATCCAGCGCGTCGCCCTCGTGCGCAACGGCGAGCGCTCCGAACCCCAAACGATCATCACCGACACGCGGATGCGCATCGCCTTGGGCGAGCCGCTCGAAGCCGAGGGCGGCACAGTGGAGATCCAGATTGACTTCGCCTTCACCATGCCCGAGTACGGGGCCGACCGGATGGGCCGCCTCGGCGTGCGCGACGGCACCATCTACGAGGTGGCGCAGTGGTACCCGCGCATGTACGTCTTCGACGACGTGAACGGGTGGAACGCGATGCCCTACTTAGGCCAGGGCGAGTACTACCTCGAGTACGGCACGTTCGACGTCGAGATCATGGCGCCGCGCGAGATGACTCTCGCCGCCACGGGCACGCTCCAGAACCCCGACGAAGTCCTCACGGATGAGCAGCAGCAGCGCCTGGAAGAGGCGCGCCAAAGCCGCGAGCGCGTCTTCATCATCGACTCGACGGAGGTGGGCCGGCCTGGCACGCGGCCCGAGGGCGACGGCCCGCTCACCTGGCGCTACCGCGCCGAGAACGTGCGCGACTTCTCCTGGGCCGCCTCGCAGGCCTTTATCTGGGACGCCGCCCGCGCCGAGACGGGGGGCGAAGAGGCCGCCCTCGCGCAGTCCGTCTATCCCAAAGAAGGCATCGGGACGGAGGGGAATCCCGGCTGGGAGCGCTCGACGGAGTTCACGCAGCACGCCATCGAGTTCTACTCCGACCTCCTCACGCCGTACCCGTACCCCGTGGCCATCAACGTGGCCGGGATCGTGCGCGGGATGGAGTACCCGCAGATCGTCTTCTGCTCCGTCGAGGCGCGCGGGCCGGCCCTCTTTGGCGTGACCGACCACGAGTTCGGCCACGAGTGGTTTCCGATGATCGTCGGCTCGGACGAGCGGCGCCACGCCTGGATGGATGAGGGGTTGAATTCGTTTATTGGCTACTACTCCACCCTCGCCTTTTACGAGCAGGAGCCGGCCGAGGCCCGCCGCGCCTACATTGGCCGCATCACCGAGCAGATGGTGGACCGCGCCGCCGACCAGCCCATCGCCACGTACGCCGACCGCATCCGCCGCGAGGACCTCGGCTTTCTGGCCTACCGCAAGCCCGCCGCCGGACTCATCCTCCTGCGCGAGTACGTCCTGAGCGAGCCAGCCCTCTTCGACTCGGCCTTCCGCGACTACGTCCGGCGCTGGGCGTATAAGCACCCGCAGCCGTCGGACTTCTTCCGCACCATCGAGGACGTGGCAGGCGAGGACCTCGACTGGTTCTGGCGCGGCTGGTTTTTTTCGAACGACCGGCTCGACCAGGCCATCACCGCCGTCGAGACGCAAGGCGACACCACGCGCGTCACGCTCGCCAGCGAAGGCGGCCTGCTCATGCCCTTCGAGCTGGCCGTCACGTACGAAGACGGCTCGACGGACGAGGTGCGCATCCCCGTTGAGGCCTTTTTCACGAGCGACACGTACACCACGCTCCTGACGGGCGGCCCGGCGCAGCGCCTTGAACTCAACGCCGACGGCCTCCTCCCCGACGTGGACGACAGCGACAATACGTGGACGGCCGAGGGCGGCATCGGCGGCGCGCCGTCTTCATCGCCGCCTCGGCGGTAGAAGCGCTGCTGTCTTCCGCGAGTTACGACTCTTCTGAAACGGTGATGGGAACCGGCGCCGAGAAGACCACTGCTTCCGGCGCCTCGGGTACGTCGGCAGAACCGCTCCTGCTCCAAGCGACCTCTCCCCGACACCACGCCGTGTAGCGCCCGGGCCGATCTGGGACAAACCTAAAGGGAAGACGACCACCTTCAGCGGATTTGTCCGCCCCGGGTGGGAGCACCTTCTCTTCAGGCTGAAGAAGTGCATGTTCCAGATCGCTGGGACGCAGCTTCTCCTTTCCACGGTAGAGTTCCACGAAGCAGGCTGGCTTAGCGAATGCTGTGCGAACCGTGTCCTCTCCGGTGTTCTCAAGCCGTAAGCGCACCGCGACGGTGTCACCCACGCGGGGTTGATAATCCGTCGGCACAAGCTTGAAGCGCAGCTCGGCTTCGTGCAACTGGCTCAAGCGCTCAAGGCTGTCCCGCACGGCGGTAGCTGCCGAGTGGTCTTTCTCTGCGCCGCTGTTCTCGCTCCTCGTGCCGGGTTCACGTTGGCACGCAGCAAGAACGAGAACGCAGGCTGAGGAGAACAGAAAGAGAGCTACAGTAAGGCTTTTTGCAACCATCTCCTCCCGAAATCCGAGCGTTGGCACAGGCGTGTCGACGCCCGAAGCGTCCCACTTGAAGAAGGCGGAGCGCGTTCCTGTTTCGCGGGTCTGTCTGCCTTTCGCCCCTTCTCCGAAACGCCTATATTCAGCGCGCACTCTTTTACGCGGCTGTAACTTTCCCTCCATGAGCTTCCTCGTTCTGCTGCTGCGCGGCCTGTTCGGCATGGCCGTGCTCTTGGGGCTGGCCGTCCTTTTCTCCTCGGACCGGCGGGCGATTGACTGGCGGCTCGTGGCGGCGGGGATCGGGTTGCAGCTCGTCTTTGCGCTCCTCGTGCTGCGGACGGTGCCGGGCGAGGTCGTCTTCGACGCCATCGCCAACCTCTTCGACGCGGTGCTCTCGTTCACGTACGCGGGGTCGTCGTTCATCTTTGGCGACCTCGGCGACCCGAGCCTGGGCAACAACTTCGCTTTTCAGGTCCTGCCTACCATCATCTTCTTCGCCGCGCTGATGGGCGTGTTGTACTACCTCGGCTTGGTGCAGCCGGTCGTGCGCGCGCTGGGCTGGCTGATGCAGAAGGCGCTGCGCATCTCCGGCGCCGAGTCCTTGGCGGCGGCGGCCAACGTCTTCATCGGGCAGACCGAGGCGCCGCTGGCCGTCAGGCCCTACGTCAAAGACATGACGCGCTCGGAGCTGATGACGCTCATGGTCGGCGGCATGGCGACGATTGCGGGCGGCGTGCTGGCCGCGTACATCGGCTTTCTGGGCGGGGACTCGGAGGCGAGCCGGACGCTTTTTGCCAAGCACCTGCTCTCGGCCTCGGTGATGAGCGCGCCGGCGGCCATCGTCATGGCGAAGATCCTCATCCCAGAGACGGCCACGCCCAAGACGCGCGGCATCACAAAAATCGAGTACGAGGAGCCGTCAGGCAATGTGATTGAGGCCGCCGCCGAGGGCGCCGCCGAGGGCCTCAAGCTCGCCCTCAACGTGGGCGCCATGCTCCTCGCTTTTATCGCGCTCATCGGCGTGATCAACGCGCTGCTGGGCTGGCTCGGCGGGCCGGTAATTTTTGGGACGCAGCTCTACGACCTCAACGGCGCCGTGGCCGACGCCTCCGGCGGGCGCTTCGAGGGGCTGTCCCTGCAGGCGGTCTTCGGCTTCCTCTTCGCGCCGCTGGCCTGGGCCATGGGCGTCGAGAGCGCCGACATCTTGAGCTTTGGGACGCTCCTGGGCGAGAAGATCGCCGTGAACGAGTTCATCGCCTTTAGCTCGCTCCGCGACCTTTCGGAGACGATGAGCGAGCGCTCCGTCATCATCGCCACCTACGCCCTGTGCGGCTTTGCCAACTTCTCCTCGATTGCGATCCAGATCGGCGGCATCGGCGGGATTGCGCCGAGCCGGCGGGGCGAGATCGCGGCGCTGGGCCTGCGCGCGGTCTTGGGCGGCGCCCTGGCCTCGTGGATGACGGCCACCATCGCCGGCGTGCTCGTGGCGTGAGCAGGCGGCTTCCCCTCCACCGTCTTCAAAGCAGCTTCCTGAACGCCTCCACCGTCAGACCCGCATCTTTTACGATGCCGCCCATCGTGTAAGCGTTGATGGGATCGCCGCGCGGGATGGTCAGGATACGCCGTCCGTCCGACATGACGATGTGCTTGCGCTCGCGCACGACCTCGAAGCCCGCCTTCCTCGGCGCCCGCACGGCATCTCGGTGCCTTTACGCCTGGAAGCTTCGGCATCGTGCTACGCAGCCACGTCCGCTTCGGCCATCTCCTCGGCCACGGCGAGGTAGTCTCGAATCGCCTCGGCGATGTTTTCGAGCGCTTTCGCTTCCGTCTCGCCCTGCGACCAGCAGCCAGGCAGACCAGGACACGAAACGCTGTACCCTTCGTCCGTCTTCCAGAGAGCCACTTTGTATCTCATAGCCTGAGCCGTTTGATGCAGGACCCGTCTTCCGCAGAGACGTGCGAGTGCTGAGCAGGATTTCTTCATCGGGACGGAGGCAACCCTTCCGCGCCTACGAGGCCGACGGCGGCCGGCGGAAGTGCACGGCGAAGCGGACCCACGACGGGATCGGCTGCCACTCGCTGCCCTGGGCAACCTGGGCCGGGTCCCAGCGCATCTGCGTGGCCGTGCGCATGGCGATGCGGTCAAGCGTGGGGTGCACGCCTTCGAGGAGTTCAACGGCCACCGGCTCGCCCTCGGCGTTGAGACGCACCTGCATCTGCACCTCTCCGCTGGCCGTCTGGCGCAGGCTGTCCGGGTAGGTCACGTCTACGTCCTCGCCGAGGGCGAGGCGCTCGCGCGGCTCGTTGAAGTGGTCGCGCAGGAGGTCGTAGCTCGTGTTCTTAAACTGGTCCACGGCCTCGCGCGCGTCGCCGCCTGCCGCCACGGCCTTTTCCAGCTCGGGAGCGACGTACTGCGCGAAGATGGAATCCACCACCTGCGGCTCGTGGCGGTAGAGGGGCAGGACGTTGCTTTTGGCCTGGCGCGCGGCCTGCTCGTCGGTGATGCCCGTGGCGCTGGCGGCGAAGGTGACCTCTTCGGTCAGGCCCATGGCTTCGAGCGATTCGAGGTTGCGGAAGGCCTCCGAGGTGTCGGTGCCGCTTTTCCACCAGCGGTCAGAGGCCGTTTCCCAATCGGGCGGCGCCTCGGTGGCGTTTCCGTTTTCAGAAGAAGAGCAGCCCGCCAGGAGCGGGGCGGCGAGGACGAAGAAGCTGAGCAGCGTGCGCATGGCAGAGGGGGGCAGCGGTGAGCAGGGGGCGATCTGCGCGGAAGATAATACGCGCGCCGCCCCCATGCGAAACCCGCCCGCCTTCAAGCCTAGGACAGGTTCAGAGGCGCGCGCAGGCAAGCTGGTAGATGTGCACGGCCTCGAACGCCGCCTCGCCGAAGTGCCGCTCAACAAACCGGCGGAAGCCGCGCCGCGTCCAGTGGTTGACGTGGCCAGGGTCCGGGCTGCGGCCCAAGAGCCGTCCCAGGCGGACGAGCGCCTCGAAGTACGGCTCGCGCGGCACGCTCAGCACGACGCCCCGCCGCGCCACGCGCCTAAGCTCCTGCGCGGCGCGCGCCGGCTCGTCCAGATGCTCCAGGACCTCGCTGCACACGACCGTGTCGAAGGCGCCGTCATCGAAGGGCAGATCGTAGAGGCTGCCCGTCCGGAAATCCACCGCGTGGCCGAAGTGCGCCTTGGCGTAGGCGATGGCCGAGGCGCTCAGGTCCACGCCGGTGATCTGCCAGGCTCGGCTTCTCTTTTTCAGATAACCCGTCACGAAGCCCTCGCCGCAGCCGGCGTCCAGGACGGTGCGCGGGGCCGTCGCCGCCGTCATCGCATGGAGTTTTCGCAAGAAGCGGCCAAGCTGCCAGCGGTAGAAGCGCCCGCCCGAGGCGTACTTCTGGTGGTTCGCGGAGGTGTACGCGTCGAGAGTGGTCATGGCGGCGCGGCTCCGGGATGCGTAGGCAGGCACTTACCGCTTAGCAAATTTAGCGGAGAGAATGCCGTAGCGCTTGGTGAGGTCGTCGTGGTCGTAGCGCTCGCCCTGTGCGATGCTCTCGTACATGCCGCCAGCCCTTTTCTCGTAATGCGCCACGTCGAGCGGCTCAAGCTCGGGGCGGAACGCCTCGACGATGTCCCACGAGAACGACTGCGGCTCGTAAGGGGTGGGGTCGTGATTGACGTCGGTAAGCAGGAGGAACAGGCCGCCCGGCTTGAGCACGCGCTTGATCTCGGTTACGGTGGCGCCGAGGTCTGCTACGTGGTCGAGCGAGTTGAATGAGCAGACGACGTCGAAACGGTTGTTTTCGAACGGCATCGCCTCCGAGCCGGCCGCCACGTACGTCATCTTGTGCCTGTCGGCGCCGAGCTTGGCGTAATCGTCGGCGAGGGGGTCCAGCCCGCAGCGCTCGGCGGCCCCGTCGGCCCATTCGAGGCTCCCGCGCGGGCCGCAGCCGATGTCCAAAATCTTCTTGCCGTCGTAAAAGCTCGGCTCAAGGCCGAAGTGCGTCGTGTAAAAGGCTTCGTAGTGGTCGTGGCGGAGCACCTCTTCTTTTGCCTTCCGCTCCTTCCAGTACTTCAGCTCGTTGAACTCCTTCCACTTGGTAGGAAAAAGGCGGCCGGCCGCGCGGCCAAGGAGGCGCCGGAGCGCGCGTTTTAGCATGGCTCTCGGGCTTCGGGCGAAAAGGGGCGGCGATGGACGGGCGCCTCGGCCTACTCGATCAAGACGGGCGTGCCGACCTGCGCGGTGCGGTAAAGCAGGTTCATGTGGACGTTGGGGACGGCCACGCAGCCGTGCGTCCAGTTCGTCTGCGCCCCGGTGCCGTCGCCGTGGATCTCGATCATGCCGCCGAGCGCCGTGCCCATCGGCGGCATCTGGAACGCCTCCTGCGCCTGGACGATGGCGTCGCGCTCGCGCTTGGAGATCAGACCGCGCTGGAAGCCGCGCTGCGCGTCCTCCACGGTGGGGTAGTTGATGACGAGCGCCTTGTGGAACTGGCTGCGCGGGTTCTTCCTCACGACGTAGAACGTGCCCTCGGGCGTGCGCCAGTGGTCGCGCTTGCGCTCGCCGCCGCGCTGCTCCTTGTCCGCGAAGATGTTGTAGCCGAAGTCCGCCGGGAGCTTGCCCACGAGTTCGGAGCCGCGGTAGAGGTAGACGGCCTGCCGCCGCTTCGAGACGCGCAGCCACACGTTCGAGACGGCCTCGGCGCGGACGTAGCCCATGGCGCCGTCCGAGGTGCGGACGCGGCGCCAGCCGCCGAGCGTGCCCGTAGAAAAGACCGGCTCGCGGAAGTCAAGCTCCAGGTACGGCCGCGTGGAGTCGGGCGCGGCGAAGATCGTGGGGCGCTCGCCCACGGCGTAGAAGACGGCCTCGGCACGCGGCGGCGGGGCCGCCTTTTGCGCCACGGCGCGCTGCGACGCCTCCGTGCTAAAGAGGGCGATCCACCAGAAAAGAAAGCTCAGCGCCAGGGCAGACATGCGATGCGGGGCGGTCGGGCATGGACGGCGGGGTTGGGCGCGCAAAGCGTGCGCTTCGCCGAAGGAGATAACCAAAACCGTTCCTTAATGTCAACCCCGTAAAAGGCTGCGGCACAAGGCGCCTCTGAGTTTTTTCGATGCCGGAGGCGTTTCATTTTTTCCAGACGCCGGGTTGAACGTGCGGGGGATGGTGCCTCGAACGCCTCTTCACGGGGCCGGTTCTTCGGCGAGCGCCGCCTCGTTGCGCCTCACGCACCAGCGGTAGGCTTCGAGCGTGCCGTCGGCCACGGCGCCCTCCGTCACGTGCGCGGCGCGGCGGCGGACGGCCTCCGTGGCGTTGGCCGGGGCGAAGGCGTAGCCCACAGCGCCGAGCGCGTCGAGGTCGCCGTTCGTGTCGCCGATGTAGGCGACGTTTTCGAGCGTGAGATCGAGCCGCTCGGCCAGCCACGCCAGCCCCTGCTTTTTGGTGATGTCCGGCGCCACCACGTCGATAGAGACGGGCGTGTGAAAGACGCGGAAGCCGGGTGCATTCTCGTCCACGAAGCGCTCCACGACGGCGATGGCGCGGCGGATCTCCTCCTCATCCGGACCGACGAGGCCGGCCTGCGTGCGCTTGGTGTGGTCGATCTGCATCCCCGTGCCGGGCAGGAGATCTTCCTTCATCCACCGGCGCACCGCGTCGATCTGCCCCTCGACCTCCTCGGTGAAGTGCGGATGCCAGGCCGTGCGCGCGGTGACGGGGTTGAACAGCCCGCCGCCGCTCTCAAAAAGCACCGGCACGCGCACGTCCAGAAGCTGCGTCATGGCCTCGACGTACGGGAACGGCCGCCCGGAGCAGAGCGAGAAGGCCGGCCGCGCGCCGCCCTCGCCCACGCCGCCGCTCTCGCCCACGCAACGGGCCATCTCTTGCAGACGCACGAGGTCGTACGCCTGGTACGGCTGGGCCAGGCAGCCGTCAATGTCGGAGACGAAGAGTTCGATCATAAGCTTTTGGTGATGTGCGGAGAGCGGGCTAAGGCTACGCGGCGTCGGCGGTTGCTTGCGCGTTCTCGGCGGCCCACTTTTCCTGCCAGCGCAACGCCTCGATCCGCTCGCGCACGGCGTGCTTGAGCGCCCAGGTGTAGAGGTAGAACACCGCGAGCGGCAGGACGCGCCCGATCATCCCCAGCGGACTCCCGCCGGCGAAGAGCAGCATCACCGCCCGGCCGCTCAGGACGGCCTTCGCCCATCCGCCGTACGAGAGGACGAGTGGCAGCCCGACGAGCAACGCGAAGCCCCTGATCCAGCCGTGCCAGCCTGCCTTGTGGAGCATCCACAGCATGTACGGTGTGAACAAAAGCGCCGCGTAGAACAAAAGCTGAAACGCCGCGCCCGCCGAAAGGAAAAAGCCGCCAAAGCCAAGCGCGCCGCCGCTCACCTCCAACGCGAGCCAGTAGTGCAACCGCTCCAACCGGCTTCGTTCTCCTGGAGATGATTTGTTCACAGAGATGGAAGGGCTTGATTCGCTAACGAGCACGCCCTCATTCCACCGCAAGCATCACGCCGACGGGCCGCACCTCCGGCGCCTCGTCACCTGCGAGCGTGACCTCGCCGCGCGGGGCTTCGACGTAACGGACGCGCTCGCCCTGGCGGATCTCTAAGAGGAACGGGACGCCGGCAAGCGTGCCGCCGTCGTTATCGATCTGCCACGAGAGCGTGCGGCCCTCAGCGCGCCAGGTCGTCTCGAGCGAAGGGAGCGCGTCGCCGTAGACCCAGACGGCGAAGAGGTCGGAGAGGTCGCGCCCGCTGATGCGCTCTAAAAGCGCCTTGAACTCCTCGGTGGAAAGCGGCTCGTCAGCGTGCTGCGCGTAGGCCGTGCGCAGGGCGGTGAAGAACGGCTCGTCGCCCAAGGTGAGGCGCAGGAGGTGCAGGACGCTCGCGCCCTTGCGGTAGGGCACCCAGTCGAGGTGCGCGCTCGGATCGACGGGTCCGCCGGGGACGAGCGCGCGGTTTTGGCGGCGGTTCGCTGGGGAGAGCGCGGCGAAGTCGGCACGGCGGGCGTGGGCGGCGTTTTCGCCGTCGGCGTGCTCGTAGAAGAGCGAGGTCAGGTACGTGGCCATGCCTTCGGAGAGCCAAAGGTCGCGCCAGTTCTCGATCACGACGCGGTCGCCGAACCACTGGTGCGCGGCCTCGTGCGCCTGCACGGCTTCGACATCGCCCTCGTCAAAGAGCGAGGCGCGCAGGAACGCGGCCGAGGCGTTCTCCATCCCCGCGTAGGAGATGGGCACCTCGACGCTGGCGTAGCGCGCAAACGGGTACGGCGCGATGAGGCCGCTGAAGTAGTCGATCATCTCGGGCGTGCGGCTGAGGCGGCGCGCCCCGGCGGCCCCCCCAGCGAGCATGTAGTAGCGGATGGGCACGCGCCCCGGCACGGCCTCGGCGCCTTCGACGTCAGCGCCGTCCACCACGTCGAAGTCGGCCGCGGCAAAGGCGAAGCTGTACGTGGGCGCCGGCTCCGAAAGCTGCCACCGCGAGCGTACCACGCCGCCGAGCGTGTCGCTGCGGAGCGTGTCCACGGCGCCGGGCTGCCCGCTGGCGACGGCCTCGTAACCCATCGGCAGGCTGAGCGTGAGGTCGAGCGTGGCCGGGTCCGAGGGGTGATGCAGGCCGGGCATCCACCCGCGCGCGCGGTACGGCCACGAGTCCGTGTAGAAGACGCGCTCCTGCCCCTCGTGCTCGGCGGCGTAGAGGCCCACCGGCGGCGTGCCGTGGTAGACGAGCCGCACGCGTGAGGAGTCGGCACCGGCGGGGAGCGGGACGAGGAGCATGTCGCCGCGTCGCTCGACTTTGGCCGCGCGGCGGCCGACGAAGGCGCTGTCGAGCTGGAGGACGCCGTTGAAAAGAAGCGGGAGCACGCGGAGCGTGTCCGGGTGCGCTACGCTCAGGTCGAGCGCCGCGCGGATCTGGCCCGTCGCGGGGTCGAGGCTCAGGTCGAGGGCGTAGTGCCGCGCGTCCACGCCGGGCGGCGGCTCGTAGGGTGGCGGTGCGGCCTGCTGCTGGCACCCGGCCCACAGCACGCAGGAGAGCAAAACGGCGATCATCGGCCCAGCAGGAAGGTAGCGGAAGCGCACAACGAGGAAATCACCGACGGGGAAGCGAGCGGTTCAAACGGCTTCTGCAAGCCTCGGAAGACGGTTTCGCAAACGGAGACGCTTTGCCACTGGGATTCCCCTTCTGGGCAGGCTCTGTCCAGGGAGGAAGTCTTTTTCGTCTCACCCAGCAAACCCTTCGGCGTCGGCCGCCCTCGCCGTCACGCCTTGTCGCCGAGCAGGCCGCGCCGCTTGAGCAGAGCGATGAGCGCATCTACGCTTTCCTCGACCGTCTCCTCGGCGGTGCGGACGGTGAGGTCGGCGTCGGCGGGCGCTTCGTACGGCGCCGAGACGCCCGTGAAGTTGGCGATGATCCCTTGCTCGGCTTTTTCGTAAAGCCCCTTCGGGTCGCGCTTTTTGCACGTCTCGACGTCGGCCTCGACGTGGACTTCGAGGAAGCGGCCCTCGGGCAGCAGGTCGCGCACGCGGTCGCGGTCCTCGCGGTAAGGCGAGACGAACGTGCACAAGACCACGCTCCCCTGCTCGAAGAAGAGCCGCGCCACCTCGCCGATGCGGCGGATGTTCTCCTTGCGGTCGCGCGGCGAGAAGCCCAAATCGCCCGAGAGGCCGTGGCGCATGAGGTCACCGTCGAGGTGCATCGTCTGGACGCCGCGCTCGAAGAGGCGCAGCTCCGCCGCGCGCGCGATGGTGGACTTGCCCGAGCCGGAGAGGCCCGTGAGCCAGACGACGGCGGCCTGATGGCCGTTCTGCGCTTCGCGCTTCTTGCGCGGGATGCTCAAGCCTTCCCACACGACGTTAGGCGAAATGGTGCGCTCCTCGGCGTCGCCCGCCTCCTGGCCTACGGGCGCCACGTCCTTGGCCACGCCGCGGATCATGCCAGCGCCCACGGTATTGTTCGTGTCCGGGTCGATGACGATGAAGCCGCCCGTGTGCCGGTTGATCTTGTACGGGTCGAAAAAAAGCGGGTCGGCCGTGGTGATCTCCACGCGCCCGATCTCGTTGAGGGCAAAGGCGTCGGCCTCCTCGCGGTGGAGCGTGTCGATGTCGATGCGGTAGACGATCTTGGAGATGTACGCCTGCACGCGCCGCGTGGTGTGCTGCACGAGGTAGGTCTTGTCCGGCTGCATGGGCGTCTCGCTCATCCAGCACAAGTCCGCGTCGATCTGCGTGGAGACGTCCGGGCGGTTGCGGCTTCTGACGATCATCGAGCCGCGGCTCACGTCCAGCTCGTCGTCCAGGGAGAGCACGACCGACTCGCCGGGGCGCGCCTCATCCTGCTCGCCGTCAATCGTCACAATCGAGGAGAGGCGCGTGGTCTTGCCCGTGGGCAGGACGGTGACCTCCTCGCCGGGGCGGATCGTGCCCGAGGCCACCTGCCCGGCGTACCCGCGGAAGTCCTGGTGCGGGCGCAAAACGTGCTGCACGGGGAAGCGGAAGTCCACCACGTTGCGGTCGGCGCTCGACTTCACCGTTTCGAGGTAGTGCAGCAGCGTGGCGCCCTCGTACCAGGGCGTGTTCTCCGACTTCTCGACCACGTTGTCGCCGTGGAGCGCCGAGATGGGGATGAAGATGAGGTTGTCCACGTCGAGCTTCTCGGCAAAGGCGCGGTACTCGCGCACGATCTCGCGGTAGATGTCCTCGTCGTAGTCCACGAGGTCCATCTTGTTGACGCCCACGATCATGTGCGGGATTTGGAGCAGCGAGGCGATGAAGCCGTGCCGCTTCGACTGCTGCAAGACGCCCTTGCGCGCGTCGATGAGCACCACGGTAAGCTCGGCTGTCGAGGCGCCCGTGACCATGTTGCGCGTGTACTGCACGTGCCCCGGCGTATCGGCGATGATGAACTTGCGCTTGGGCGTGGCGAAGTAGCGGTAGGCCACGTCGATGGTGATGCCCTGCTCGCGCTCGGCGCGCAGGCCGTCGGTCAGGAGCGCGAGTTCGACGTCTTCCTTGCCGCGCTGCTCGCTCGCGCGCTCGACGGCCTCGAGCTGGTCTTCAAAGATGGATTTCGAGTCGTAGAGCAAGCGGCCGATGAGCGTGGATTTGCCGTCGTCTACGCTGCCGGCGGTGGTGAAGCGGAGGAGGTCCATGAGGTTTGTTGGTGCCGCAGTTTTATTAAACCGTGTTGTGTTCTGCCGAAAAGAGGAATGGATGAGCGGATGAAAGGACGAATCTCCCATCCTTCCGCTCCTCCACTCCTAAAAATACCCCTCGCGCTTGCGCTCCTCCATGGCCGCTTCGGAGCGCTGGTCGTCGGTGCGGCCGCCGCGCTCCGTGACGCGCGCCGAGGAGACCTCCTCGATCACGTCCTCGATGGTGGCGGCGGGCGACTCCACCGCGCCCGTGCACGTCATGTCGCCGATGGTGCGGAAGCGGACAGTCTTCTCGGCGTAGTACTCGCCGTCCATGAGCGTGAGGAGGTCGCTCTTGGCCAGGAGCGAGCCGTCGCGCTCGACCACGTCGCGCCGGTGCGAGAGGTAGAGGTTCGGGATCTCGATCCCCTCGCGGGCGATGTACTGCCACACGTCCAGCTCTGTCCAGTTCGAGATGGGGAAGACGCGGAAGTGCTCGCCCACGCCTTTGCGCCCGTTATAGACGTTCCACAGCTCAGGCCGCTGGTTCTTCGGGTCCCACTGGCTGAAGCGGTCGCGGTGGCTGAAGAAGCGCTCCTTCGCGCGCGCCTTCTCCTCGTCGCGCCGCGCGCCGCCGAGTAAAGCGTCGAAGTCGAACTCCTGGATCGCGTCCTTTAAGGTGACGATCTGGAGCTTGTTGCGGCTCGGGTTCGGCCCCTCCTCCTCGACGGCGCGGCCCCGGTCGATGGAGTCCTGCACCGTGCGCACGATCAGGCGCGCGTCCAGCTCTTCGGCGAGGCGGTCGCGGAATTCGATGGTCTCGGGGAAGTTGTGCCCCGTGTCCACGTGCAGGAGCGGGAAGGGGATCTTGCCGGGGTAGAACGCCTTCTGCGCCAGGCGCACCATCGTGATCGAGTCCTTGCCGCCCGAGAACATGAGGACGGGCCGCTCGAACTGCGCCGCCGTCTCGCGCATGACGTAGATGCCCTCGGCTTCAAGGCGGTCGAGGTGCGTGCGGGAGGGTCGAGATGCCATTTTTTTGGGACGCTGCTGTTCTTTAAGAGGTTAGGAGAGACGCCCGACGACGGCTTGGGCGAAAGGCGCCGGCCGTTGTTCTGCTGCCGTTGTGGCAACGCAAGAATCACGCCTCGGCGGTTTGGCGCTTTTCGTAGACCTTGAGCTGCTTGCGCGCGTAGTCGAGCGTGCGCCGAAGGCCCTCGCGCCGGCCGATGGTCTGCTCCCAGCCGAGCGTCTCGCGCGCCTTGGTCGTGTCGGGCTGGCGCACCTTCGGGTCGTCCTCCGGGAGCGGTTCGTAGACGATCTCGCTCTCGGACTCGGTCAGCTCGATCACCTCTTTGGCGAAGTCGAGGATCGAGATCTCGTTCGAGCCGCCAATGTTGACCGGCTCGTTCTCGTCCGACATCAAAAGGCGGAAGAGGCCTTCTACGAGGTCGTCCACGTAGCAGAACGAGCGCGTCTGCGAGCCGTCGCCGTAGACGGTAATCGGCTGGCCTTGCAGGGCTTGCCGCATGAACGTGGGGAGGGCGCGGCCGTCGTCCAGGCGCATCCGCGGGCCGTACGTGTTGAAGATGCGCACGATGCGCGTCTCGAGGCCGTGGTAGCGCTGGTAGGCCATCGTCATGGCCTCGGCAAAGCGCTTGGCCTCGTCGTAGACGCCGCGCAGGCCCACCGGGTTGACGTTGCCCCAGTAGTCCTCGCTCTGCGGGTGCAAGAGCGGGTCGCCGTACACCTCCGAGGTCGAGGCCAGGAGGAAGCGCGCGCCCTTCTCTTTGGCCAGGCCGAGCGTCTTGTGCGTGCCCAGCGCGCCCACCTTCAAGGTCTGGATCGGCAGGCGGAGGTAGTCGGCCGGGGAGGCGGGCGAGGCGAAGTGCAAGACGTAGTCCAGCGGCCCGCCGACGTAGACGTAGTTCGTCACGTCGTGCTTGACGAAGTGGAAGCGGTCGTTCCCCACCAGGTGAGCGACGTTGTCCATCCGCCCGGTGATGAGGTTGTCCATGCAGACGACCTCGTGGCCCTCGGCCAGGAAGCGCTCGCACAGGTGCGAGCCGAGGAAGCCCGCGCCGCCGGTGATGAGGGTTCTGGGCATCGGAAGGGTGCTTTTTCTTTTCCGGTGAAGAAGACGGGCCGCGCGCCGGGCGGCATCTCTACGCCGCCATGCCGTTCTCCACAAGCGAGGCCTTTACGGCGTCCGGGTCGCGCTCGGGCGCGTGGTGCGGGCGGCCGATGGAGTGGTACTCGAACCCCATCTCGGCCATGCGCTCGGGGTCGTAGAGGTTGCGCCCGTCGAAGACGAGCGGTGCCTCCAGGCGCGCCTGCATCTCCTCGAAGTTGGGCCGGCGGAACTCGTGCCACTCCGTGCAGATGGTCAGCACGTCGGCGCCGTCGAGGGCGTCGTACATGCCCTTAGCGTACGCGATTCGGTCACCGAAGACGGCGCGCGTGGTCTCCATCGCCTCCGGGTCAAAGGCCACGACCTCGGCCCCGGCTTCGAGGAGGCCGCGAATGATGACGTGCGCCGGCGCCTCGCGCACGTCGTCCGTGTTGGGCTTAAAGGCCAGCCCCCACACGGCCACTTTCTTTTCGGAGAGATCGCCCTCGAAGCGCTCTTTGAGCCGGCCCATGAGCAGCTCGCGCTGCCGGTCGTTCACCCGGAGGACGGACTTGAGGATCTGGAAGTCGTACCCGTTCTGATCGGCCGTGCGGGCGAGCGCCTGCACGTCTTTCGGGAAGCACGAGCCGCCAAAGCCGATGCCGGCATAGAGGAACTGCCGCCCGATGCGGCTGTCGTGGCCGATGCCCATGCGCACCTTGTCCACGTTGGCGCCCACGCGGTCGCACAGGTTGGCCACCTCGTTCATAAAGGAGATCTTCGTCGCCAAGAACGAGTTGGCCGCGTACTTGATCATCTCGGAAGAACGCGGGTCCACCACCAAGATGGGGTTGCCCTGCCGGACGAACGGCTCGTAGAGCCGCTCCATGATCGTGGCCGCCTTCTCGCTCCCAGTGCCGATCACGACGCGCTCGGGCTTCATGAAGTCGGCCACGGCCACGCCCTCACGCAGGAACTCGGGGTTGGAGACGACGTCCACGCGCTCGCCGGCCGGGAGGCCCGCCTCAGTGAAGACCTGCTGCACGCGGTCGGCCGTGCCTACCGGGACGGTGCTTTTGTTGACGACGATGCGGTAGCCGCTTTCCTCTTCGGAAAAAATCTCGGCGAGGTCGGCGGCGGAGCGGAGCACGTAGGAGAGGTCGGCCGAGCCGTCCTCGCCGGGCGGCGTGGGCAGGGCCAGGAAGACGATCTCCGCCTCGGCGACGGCCTCTTCGAGATCCGTGGTGAAGTGGAGGCGGCCTTCGCGGCGGTTGCGCCCGAAGTAGCGCTCCAGGTCCGGCTCGAAGATGGGCATCTCGCCCGCGCGGAGCATCTCGACCTTGCTCTCGTCAATGTCCACGCAGGTGACTCGGTTGCCCATCTCGGCAAAGCAGGTGCCGGAGACGAGGCCCACGTAGCCTGTTCCAATAATTGCCAGGTTCATGCGCTCAGAAAAATGCTTGGTGGAGGTTTAGGATGAAGGGGGCAAAAAGCGTGCGGCTTTCGCGCTGCCCGCGCGGTGGCCGGATGCGGAGGACGTGCGCGCTGCCGTGCGCGCGTGCTTGGCCTATCGGTACAGAGCTTCAAGATCGGTGCCGGGCGGCTCGTGGCGCCGGCGCTTGGGCGCGTCGCGGCTCATCCTCCGGCGGCGATGGCCGTTGGCTTATCGCTCACCTCAGGAGGCACGGGCGAGCCTAATCAGAAAGCACGTTCTGGATGATGAGGACGGTAGAGGCCACCGAGGCCGCCGCGCTGACGACGGGGAGGGCGTCGCGCCAGGTGAAGCGTGGGCGCGCGTACACCTCGGCGGTGAGCACGTCGCCGTCCTGGAGCGTGAGGTCGCTCTCGAAGGCGTACACGGCGTCCTCCATCTCGGCCTCGAAGATGACGGCGCGCTCAGCGCCACCGGACTGCGCGCGCGCCAGGCGGATGGTGAGCGTGCGGCGCTCGCGGCGCTCCTGCGCGCCGGTGGCCGGCCCACCCGCCAGGGAGAAGAGCGTGCTCATGGAGGTGCCCTGCGGCAGCTCGTAGAGGCCGGGGTAGCGCACGGCGCCCCAGGCGTTGACCAGGATCGTCACGTCGGCCGGCTCGGCGTAGTTGTAGTAGGCAGCGCGGTTGTAACGCGAGCGGTCCAGCTCGTCGATTTGCGCGCGGGCAGCCTCGGGCACGGAGGCGGCGGCGAGCAACGCCGCCAATAATAGCGCGCCAAGCAGTGGAAGGCGTGTTCGCATCAAACGGTTCGTTGCGTTAGAGAAAAACAGAGGAAGAGTGGCGGCGCGGCGGCGCCAGGGACGATCCGCCCCGCCGGTGGATCACCGGCTAAGCGCAGCTGCGCAAAAACGTAGACGCTTGCGTTGGCAAATTTAGAGACGTGGACGGATGAGGCTTCGGTAGATCAGAAAAACCCTCTTCCTGTCCAAGGAAGAAACGCAATCTGCAAGCGCCCCCGCTGGCCGCGAGCGGAAAGGCGCCGGCGTCGGCGGCTGTCGTTCCCCGGAGCCGGGGCAAGCTGCCGACCGTCGTTCGTCACATCACCAAGCGGTGCCGGGGGAGCTACGCGGCGGCTTCTTCTTCGCCGTAGTAGATGCCGTAGCCGTACCCGTAGCCATAGCCGTAGCTGCCGTAGGCGGCCTTCGCGTCGAAGCGGTTGAGGACGACGCCGGCCACGTGCGCGCCGGCCTCGTCGAGCGCTTCCTTGCTGCGCTGGAGCGCCTGCCAGTGCGTCTCGCCCATGGAGGAGACGAGCACCGTGGCGTCGCAGCGCGCGGAGATGAGGAGCGCGTCGGTCACGGCCAGGACGGGCGGCGTATCGACCACGACCACGTCGAACTCGGCCTCGAGGCGCTCCAGGAAGTCGCGCATCTTCTGCGAGCCGAGGACCTCGGCCGGGTTGGGGACCGAGCGGCCGGCGGGGATGACGTGGAGGTGATCCACGCCCGAGGCGAAGCGGTCCAGCCCGGCGGGGTAGGACTCGAAGAGCAGGTCCGTGAGGCCCGGCTCGCGCGCGGTGCCCATCATCTTGTGCCCGGTGGGGCGGCGCAGGTCGGCATCGACGTAGGCGGTCTTGCGGCCCATCTGCGCCATGGTCAAGGCCAGGTTCATGGAGGTGACGCTCTTCCCCTCGCCGGGGCCGGAAGAGGTCACCATGATCGTTTGCAGGCGGCCGTCCGGGCGGGAGAACTGGATGTTCGTGCGCAGGCGGCGGTAGTGCTCGGCCGTGGGCGAGAGCGGGTTCAGGAGCGCCACGAGCCGCGTCGAGTACGTCCGCCCCTCGACGGTGACGCGCTCGCGCCCGTCGAAGTCCTCCTTGATGGCGCGGCTCATGTCGGGCACCACGCCGACGACGCTGTAGCCGTGCTTGCGCAGGTCCTCAGGCGCGCGCACCTTCGTGTCGAAGGCGTTTTTGGCGAAGGCGCCGCCCACGCCCAGCACCAGCCCCAGGATGGCGCCGAGCGCCAGGTTTAGCGGCACCTTCGGGCTGACGGGCTGCTCCGGCACGACGGCCTCGTCCACGATGCTTACGTAGCCCAGCTCGGACTCCTCGGCCACGCGCGCCTCCTGCAGCTTCTCGATGAGGGAGAGGTAGATCTCGCGCTGCGTCTCGAGCGTGCGCTCGAGGCGGTTCAGGACGATCTCCTTGTTGGGGATGCCTTCGAGCTGCGCGTTGTACTGCGCCAGGTTCTCTTGGATGATCTCCAGGCGGGCCTCCTGCGCCTCCACCTGCGTCTCGTAGCGGGTGATCTGCTCCTGCAATTCCCCGAAGCGGCCCAGCACGCCCTGCGTAACGCCAGCGCCGGTGGCGCTCGTGCCCATGCCCACGCCGTTGCTCTGGAGCGCCTCGGCGGCCAGGCTTTCCGCGCGCTCGTTGATCTCTCCCTGGAGCGAGGCGATCTCCTGTTCCAGGCGCGCGGCCTCCGGGTCCTGCGCCGGGTCGGCGCGCAGGGCGGGGTTGCGGGCGTACTTGGCCTCGAGCGCCGCCACGTTCCGGCCCAGCTCCTGCTTGAGGCCCTCGATGGCCACGTCCGCGTCCGAGGCGATGCGCTCGGCCAGGCGCGGGGCCAGCTCGGCCACGCGCTGGCGCAGGGCGCGCAGCTGCGTGCGGGCGGCCGTGCGCTCAAGCTGCGCCTCGTACTGGCGCTGCCTGAGGTCTTTGACCTGCTCCAGAAGTTGCTTGACCTCCTCTTCGGGCGCCACTACGCGCTCTTCGTTGAGGAAGGTGGTGAGCGTGTCTTCGGAGATCTGAAGCTGGCGCCGGAACTGCCCCGTCATGTCGTCCAAAAACTCGCGCGAGGCGGACATGCGGCGGCGGCTCTGCGCGCGGTTGTACTGCACGTACTCCTCGGCGTAGAGGTCGGCGATGAGGGCGGCCTCGCGCGGGAGCGTGCTGCGCGCGGTGACGTTGATGAGGTCGGTCTCCCGGCTCACGGGCTGCACCTGGACGTAGCCATGGCGCAGGCGCTGCGCCACGTCCACCTCGGTGAGCGGGCCGTTCTCCGCCTCGTCCTCGTTGAGGAGGACGGTCAGCGGCTCGTTCGTGCCGGGGACGTAGCGCTGCTCCATGAGCCGCCCGGCCACCCCCCGCGCGATGGTGCGCGACTTGAGGATCTCGACCTCGTTGGCGACGTCGTTGCGCCCGCCCTCTAAGCCCATCAGCTCGCCAAGCTGCGGGGCGGACTGCTCCTTGTTAACGTAGAGCAGGCTCGTGGCCTGGTACGCGGGCGCCTGCACAAAGGTGTAGATGGCTACCAGGAGCATCACGGCCCCGAAGCAGCCCAGCACGATCCACTTCCCCTTGCGCAGCACCTCGAGCACCTCGCGCAGCGAGATCTCGTCTTCCGCCTCAGCCGGGGCGGGCGCCGGCGCCGAAGCCCCGTTGCCCACATGCGGATGCAGGGCGTACTCCGGTCCGGACGAGCGGTTTAACATAAAAGATGAAAGAAAGAGAAGCGTTTCGCTGTGGCGACGGGGCCGGTCAGCGGAAGACGTGAGGCGCAGAAGAGGCGCCGGCCGAACCGCGCAAAGGCAAAATCAGAGAAGAAGAAACGCGCGTTCAGGATGAGCGACGCAAGCCTTCTGCTTGCGCGGCGGAGTGGCAACTTATCTGTTTTGCCGCTAAAGTTAAAGCGTTTTGCGCACTCTTTCGTAACCGGGCTTGCTCTGGACGGCCTTTGCGACGTTTCGGGCGCGGGAGTCTCAGCACGACCACCGGCGTTTCCCGTGCATAGAAGCCTATTGCGGCGCACGCCGGCCACTTCAGCGGCGCGGTCTTGCAATTATTGGTGAAGGCCTACGCCGCGCCTTGTCTTTCGCTCCCTGCGCATTCCAGGCGTGCATTCGCCTGAGGCCGGCCGCCCTGCTCAAAGGACAGCGAGGGGGTTCTCGGCATAGACGTGGAAAGCGGTCCGGCCTTCCGGCCTGAGCGGGAGCGGTGGCTTATTGAAGCTCAGACTGCGCATGGTTACCTTCGGAGGCGATGGATTTTTACACGTGCCGGTTTGAGCTTCCCCGTGTGACCCGACGCGGCAGCCGGCCTGCCTCCGGGGGAACTGATGGGGTGCAGCGTTAATTGATCCTGGCCTTCTTGAGTGCGCTCCTTTTTGGACCGCACCGCTTTTTCTCTCTCACCCGGCGCGTCTTACCCTGGTTCTGTTTGGTCTGGCTTCATAAGATCTGGCCCCGACGCCGCCTTGCGTCTGGTCTCTTTCTACCTCGCTACGACGCCGCTCCTCGTCCATGCACATCGCCGTTTTCTGTCAGTATTACCACACGCCGGACTGCGCGGCGTCGGCGCGGCCGTATGCGTTGGTGGAATGCCTCGCGCGCCGGCATGACGTGACGCTCATCACCACGCGCACGTGGCACCGGCAACGCATCACGGAGGACTTCGACTGGGTGCCGGCGGGCGTGCGCCTGCACATGCTGGACGTGCCGTACGCCAACGCCATGGGGGGGCGCGCGCGCTTGGGCGCTTACACCCGCTACGCCGCCAAGGCCCTCTGGCGAGGCGCCTCGCTCCCGGCGCCGGACCTCGTCTACGGCTCCTCCACGCCGCTCACGGCCGCCGCCGCCGCCGCCGCCGCCGCGCGCTGGCACGGCGTGCCCTGGGTCTTCGAGGTGCGCGACCTCTGGCCCGCCTTTCCCATCCAGGCCGGCGGCCTCTCCAACCCCTTGCTTCAGAAGGCCGCCCGCACGCTCGAAAAGCGCCTGTACCGCTCTGCCGCTCACGTCGTCACCCTCTCCGAGGACATGGAGGCGCACGTGCGTCGGCGTTGCCCCGAGGTGCGCGGCCTGACGACCATCGAGTACGGCACCGACCGCGACCTCCTCGCCCGCGCCGAGGCCGTGGACGCCGCCGCCCTGCGCCGCGCGTATGACTTCGACGACTGCCGCGTGGTGCTCTACGCCGGCAGCTTCGGCCGCGCCAACGACATCCCCACGCTGCTCCAGGCCGCCGCGCGCCTCCGCTCGCGGCGTGACGTGCGCTTCGTCTTTGCCGGCCACGGCTACCATACCGCCGACATCCGCGCCGCCGCCGAGGCGCTCCCCAACGTGCGCCTCCTGCCGCCGCTGCCGCTCCTGCGCGCCCTCGCCCTTTTCCGCGTGGCTGACGTCGCCGTCGTCCCCTTTGCCAACCTGCCCGTCCTCTCCGTCAACTCGCCGGCGAAGCTTTTTGACAGCCTCGCCGCCGGCACGCCTGTTGTCGTGACCAATCCTGGCTGGACGAAGAGGCTCGTCGAGACGCACGGCTGCGGCTGGTACGTGCCGGCCGAGCGTGCCGACGCGCTGGCCGGGCGCCTGGCTCACGTGCTGGACCACCCGGCCGAGCGCGCCGCCGCCGGCGAGCGCGCCGCCGCCCTGGCACGCTCCCGCTTTGCCCGCTCAGCCCTGATGGACCGGCTCCTCGCCGTCGTCGAGGCCGCCGCGCAGCCCGCCGCGCAGCCCGCCCCCTCCGGCGACGGGTCGCCATCCGCGCGCAACGGCCGCGCCGCCTCGCTGCCGGTAACGCTCTCCGAGCGCACCGCCTGAGCGCCGCGCGTCATGCAGATCCTCGTGGTTTACTCCACGCCGCGCCCGTTCATCGACCTCGACGTGCGGCTCCTCCGCACGGCGCACCGCGTCGAGACGGCCTGCCTGCATCTGCGCCCGCGCTCCGCGCTCGTAAGGAGCAGCCTCCGCGCAGCGGCCGCCGCCGTCCGCGCCGACGTGGTGATCTCCTGGTTCGGCGCCCTCCACGCGCTGCCGGCCTTCTGCGCGGCTAAGGTGCTCCGGCGTCCCTGCGCCGTCATCGCCAGCGGCTTCGACGTGGCTTCGGTGCCCGAGATCGGCTACGGGCACATGCGCGGCGGGCCGTTGTGCGCCATCGGCCGGGGCGTGTTCCAGATGGCGGACCGGGTGTGGGCCGTTTCCGAGTTCACCGCGCGCGAGGCCGTGCGGAACGCGGGCGTAGCGCCGGCCAAGCTCCGCATCATCCCGCACGGCGTAGACGTGCGCGCGCTCGAGGAAGCTACGCTCCACGCCAAGCGCCCCGAGGTGCTGATGGTCGCCACCGCAGCCCGGCGCACGCTCGCCCTCAAGGGCCTGCCTACCTTTCTCGAAGCGGCGCGGCTCTTGCCCGAGGTGCCGTTTTGCCTGGCCGGCTCCGTCCTTGACGCCGCCGCCCGCGACCTCCGCACCGCCGCGCCGCCCAACGTGACTTTTACCGGATGGCTCGCTCCCGAGGCGCTCCGCCGGCGGATGCGCCGCGCCGCCGTCTACGCGCAGCTCTCGGCGTACGAGTCGTTCGGCATGGCGTTGGCAGAGGCCATGGCGGAAGGCTGCGTGCCCGTGACCACACGGCGCGGCGCGCTGCCTGAGGTCGTCGGCAACGCCGGCTGGCACGCGCCCTACGGCGATGCGCCGGCCACCGCCGAGGCCATCCGCGCCGCGCTCAAAGCCGGTCCGGAGGCGGGCCGCCGGGCGCACGCGCAGATCGCCTCGGCGTACCCGCTGGAGCGGCGGCGCGCGCGGCTTCTGGAGGCCGTCTCCGAGGCAGCCGCTTTGCGGTAGGCGAGACGCCTCACGTGCTGATGCCCCGTTTGGCTGGCGTTCTTCGTTTGCTAAATTGCGTGACGAAGAGCGCCCGTTCTCCCTTCCACAGGGGGTTTCCTCATGCGCAAGCAAGCTTTTGGCGCCCTTGCTCATGAGAGCACCGCTTTTTTGAGAAGCGGCTCGACGCCCTCGTTTCTTATTTCCGCACTCACCGCTTCCGCCCCGCCCCGTTCATGTTCGCCCCCGCACGCTTTTCTCTTCTCTTCCTGCTGATCGGTCTGCTGCTGAGCGCGGCGCCGGGTAGGCCCGCCGCAGCGCAGGCGCCGTACGACGGCTCGTGGTACGACCCGGATCAGCCGCACGTCAAGATCGGCGTGGCCGAGGACGGCGTCTACCGCGTCAGTGGGGCGGATTTGCAGGCGGCGGGCGTTTCTACCCAAACCATCGACCCGGCCTCGCTCCGGCTTTTGGAGAACGGGCGCGAGATCCCCATCCATTACGACGGCGCGCCGGACGGCTTTGGCGCCTCCGATGGCATCGTCTTCGTCGGTCGGCGCAACCGGGGCACGGGCGAACTCTGGGCCTACCGCAACGACAACGCCGCGCTCCAGAGCAGCCCCTTCCGCAGCCTCTACACCGATACGACGACGTACTGGCTCACGTGGGGCGGCGCCCAAAACGGCCTCCGCTACGAGACGGTGAGCGGCGGCGGCGCGGCGCAGAACACCGTCCGCGACACGCTGCATCTGGAAGAGGACAACCTCTACTACTACGGCGATCCCGTGCGCGCAGGCAGCCCGCTCTACACGCGCGGCGAGGGCTACTACTGGCAGACCTTCTCGCACCTCGGCGGCGACCCCGAACCCGTGGCGCGCACGTACGACGTGCCGCTCGGCCGCCTCGCCCCCGAGGCCGATGCGCCGGTCGCCCTCTCCGTGCGCGTCAACGGGCAGACGGCCTCGCGCCACCGCCTCACGCTCGAGGTCGAAACCGCCGCGGGCTTCACCGAGATGGACGTGGCGGACTGGCAGGGCTACGCCTTCCAGACGCTCCGCGCCGAGATCCCCGCCGCCGATGTGCCCGCCGATGGCACGCTGCGCATTCGCGTCACGTCGAGTAACGAGTTCGGCGGCAACCCGAACAAGGTGCTGCTCGACTTCATCGAGGCCGCCTACACGCGCACGCTGACAGCCGAAAACGGCGCACAGCACTTTGCCGTGCCGGGCGGCGTGTACACGTTTGAACTCGGCGGCTACGACGCCAGTGCGCCCGTGCGCGTCTTCGTGCCCAAGACGGGCGAGCGGTTCGCGCTTACGGCCTCGGCAGGCGGGGCGGCCACGTTCTCGGCCAGCGCGCCAGCGGGCGGGGCCGTGTTCTGGGCGGCGCAGCCGGACGCCTTCCGCGCCCCGGCGAGCCTCGTGCGCGACCAGAGCAGCAGCTGGGCCGATGCGAGCAACGCCGCCGACTACGTCATCCTCACCACGCGCGCGCTCCGGCCCTCCGCCGAGGCGCTGGCCGATTTCCGCCGGAATCAGAACGGCTTTGCCGTGGTCGTGGTCGAGGTCGAGAACGTGTTCGATGAATTCGACTACGGGCGGCCCACGCCCCTAGCCATCCGCCGTTTTGTGCACCGGACGCAAAGCTGGGCCACCGCGCCCACGCTGATGGCGATCTGGGCTGACGCCGCCTTCCCCGTCCGCACCGAGACGGAGGCCACGGGCGCGCCCTGGAACGTGCCCGCCTTTGGCTACGCGCCTTCGGATGCGTGGTACGCCATGCAGTTCGAGGGGCCGGAAGACTGGTCCGAGGTCGTCGGGATCGGGCGCGTGACCATCCGCACGAACGCGCAGGGGCTGCTCTTCTTGCAGAAGCTCCAGATCTACGAGGCCAGCGGCGTGGCCGCCTGGCAGAAGCGCGCGCTGATGCTCTCCGGCGGCACCTCGGCGCGCGAGCAGAACCGCCTCGAAGCCTTTACGCGCACCTGGGCCGCGACGGCCGCCGGGCGGCCCACCGGCATGGACACGCTCTACTTCGCCAAGCAAAGCGACGCGCCGCTGGACCAGGGCTTCCAGGACTCGCTCAGCGTAGCCTTTGCGCGCGGGGCGGGCTGGCTCAACTATTTTGGCCACTCCTCGGCGCAGACGTGGGAGATCGTCACCGAGGAGCCGGCCGAGTTCGACAACGCGGACCGGCTGCCGTTCGTCGTCTCGCTGGGCTGCCAGACGGGTTCGTTCGCCGGCGGGCGCTTCGCCTCGAAGGATGCGCCGTCCTTTGGCGAGAAGCTCATCCTGGGCTACGACAGCGACGGCAACACGTCCCTCAATGGCGCCATCGCGCACTTCGGCACGTCGTACCAGGGCAACCTCACCGCCTCGGCGGACATCAACGACCTCCTCATCGAGCGCGTGTTCGAGGACACCCTGCGCGTGATGGGGCAGGCCGTGCAGGAGGCCAAAGCCGAGATCGCCGAGCGCTTCGGGCGCAGCACCCTCTACCGCGACCACCTCATGCAGTACAACCTCCTGGGCGACCCGGCTGCCACGCTCGCCATCGCCACCGAGCCGGACCTGCGCCTTTCGCCCGCGCAGCTTCGCTTTACGCCGCTCGCGCCCACGCCGTCGGACTCGCTCGCCCTTCAAGTGCGCCTGGCCAACGACGGCCTCTTCCCCACCGATTCGTTCGCCGTGCGCCTCACGCGCCAAGCGCCCGGCGGCCCGGAAATCACCGAGACGCGCCGCCTGGCCCCCTTCGCCCTTGAAGAGACGATCCGCTTTGCCTCGCTCTTGACCGATGAGAACGTCGGCACCAACACGTTCCGCGTCGAGACCGATCCGCTAAGCGAAGTTGCCGAGGCGGACGAGACGAACAACGCCGCCTCGGCCGAGCAGACTGTCTTCTCGACCGGCTTGCAGATCGTGGCGCCGCAGGACTTCGGCATCGTCACGGAAGCCACGCCCACGCTGCGCCTGAGCCTCTCGGCCGTGGACGAGGAAGCGCCGGAGGTTGAGATCGCACTCTCCGAAAGCGCCGACTTTGCCACCACGCTCGCCTCCACGCGCCAAGGCGCCGAGGGGCTGCTGGTCGAGTGGCAGCCCTCCGCCCCCCTCACCGATGGGCAGACGTACTTCTGGCGCGCGCGCGTGGCCGACGCCGGCGCCGCGTGGACCGAAGCCTCGTTCACCGTCCGCCTCGACCTGGCCTCCGAAGGCTTTTTGCAGCAGGGCGCGCAGTTCGACGCCAACACGCAGGCGCGGCTCCTGCGCCAAGGAGACGAATCCGAAAACGAGTGGGCGTTTGCCGAGTACCGCGCCGAGGTTTTGGCGACGTCCGAGCGCGGGGCGGGCGCGTTCAAGGGGCAGTTCAACGTGGGAGGGGCGCAGCGCTACGAATACTTGGGGCTGGGCTTTGGCGTCCTCATCATCGACGGGGCCACGGGCGCGGTCAAGGCCAGCGCCTCGCTCTGCACCTACGACGTCACCGACAGCAGCTTCCTCAACGGGCGGCAGTGCTCGTTCCGCGTTGATGGCGAAGGCGCCGTCGCTAAGCTCGACTCGCTCATCGGCACGCTCGAAGAGGGCGACTACCTCTTCACGCGCACGCGGCACCTCGGAAGGCGCGGCGGCCCCGAGATCCCGCAGGCGGTCCAGGACGCCTTCCGCACGCTCGGCGGCGGCGCGGGCGGATCGTACAGCCAGGCCATCGACACGCTCACGTACAACGACCTCTGGATCATGCACGCGCGCAAAGGCTTCCCCGAGGAGACGACCGAGCGTGTGGCCCCCGCCGGCAACGGCGAGAACGAGATCACCTACGAGTCGCTCCTCGCCTTCCGCTACGCCGAGGGGACGACGCTCACGCCGCGCATCGGCCCGGCGCAGCGCTGGGGCGAACTCGACTTCACGGCGCGCACGCCCGACCCGGCGGATCGCCTGCGCGTGGACGTCCTCTCCGGCGATGCCCAGACGGTGCTGCGAGAAAACCTCGCGCCCGCCGAGGCGCCCTTCGCCCTCGGCGCCATCTCGGCGCGGGAGCACCCGTTCCTGCGCCTGCGCGCCACCTTCGCCGATCCCGAAGGGCGCACGGCGCCGCAGCTTGACGAGTGGCGCCTCACCTACGCGCCCACGGCCGAGATCGCCCTCGACGCGCGCCGCCTTACGCTGCCGGATACGCTACAAGAAGGCGAGCGCACCGCCGTGAGCGTCCCCGTCGTCAACCTGAGCCGGACCGCGGCGGACACCGTGCTCGTCTCCTACCTCGTCACCGACGCGCAGAACCAGACGCGCACGGTGGACGAGGACACGCTCCTCGGCCTCGCGCCGGGCGCGGAGGAGATCGCCCGCGCGCAGCTCTCCACCGACGGGCTGGCCGGGGAGAACGTGCTCTCCATCCGCGCCGAGCAGCCGCAGCGGCCCGAGCCGATAGCGTTCAACAACACGCTCGTGCGCCGCTTTTTCGTGGGGGCGGACGAGGCGCCGCCCGGCTTCCGCGTCCTGGTCGATGGGCGCCCACTGCCGAGCGACCCGGAGCCGCTCGTCAACCTGCAGGACCCGGCGCTGCCGTTCGTCTCGGCGCGGCCCACGTTCGAGATCGAGATCGAGGACGAAGGCGGCGTCAGCGCTTTGGACGACCCCTCCGCCGTGACGATCTACCTCGACTGCGACCCGCGCCGGCCCACTTCCTCGTGCGAGGCCGTCCCCGCCGCCGACACGACGTTCCACCCGGCCGAAGCCGCCGGCGAGGCCGCGCGCGTCTTCTACGAGCCGGACCTCACCGGGCGCGACACCACCCACACGCTGCGCGTGGCCATCCGCGACGACGCCGGCAACCCCGCCGGCGGCGAGGACATCGCCTACCAGCTTCACTTCCGCGTGCAGGCGCGCCAGGCCGTGGCCGACCTTTACCCCTACCCCAACCCGATGGCCACGCACACCACGTTCGCCTTCCGCGTCGAGGGCGGCGCCTCAGCCCCGCGCGGCGAGGACCTGCGCCTGCGCATATACACTATCGCCGGGCGGCTCATCTACGAGATGGACGGGCATGAAGCCAACGACGGCTCCGGGCTGCGCGTGGGCTGGAACACGCTCTTCTGGGACGGGCGCGACCAAAGCGGCGACCGCGTGGCCACAGGCATCTACCTCTACACCGTCCGCATGAAAGACGAAGACGGCGCGGCGATGGACGTGAACGACGGCGGCGTGGAGAAGATTGCCGTCATCCGGTAAGCGCGGGCGTTTGGGCGGATGGGCGTGTGGGAGAACATCGCGCTCCGGCTTTTTGTATCCGCTATGTCTCCTCACTCGACCCGCACCTGCGATGCCTACCGACACGCTCAAGATTAAAGAGCGCCTCACCGCGCGCGGCAACTTCACCTCGGAGCAGGCTGATGACATCGTCAAAGCCTTCTTCTCCAGCGAAGACGAAGCGCTCGTTACACGCGGCGTGCTCGCAAGCGAGATGGAAAAGCTGCGCATCGAGATGGAAAAGCTCCAACACAAGACTACCATCCGTATTTTACTGGGCGTCGTCGGCATCGTCTCAGCCGTAAACGCGCTCTTCCTCTTCGTGGCAGCAGCCATCATCTGAGCGCCTTTGAGGAGTACACCTCAGCCAAACCAGAGGCTCACGCGCCAACTCGCACTTGCGATGCCTACCGACGCGCTCAAGATCAAGCGCCAACCTACTGCGCGGGGCAACTTCACGCCCGAAGAGGCCGACGACCTTGTCGATGCCTTTTTTCATGAGGACGATCCCGTCGTCACCAGAAGCGTCCTCAAAAGCGAGATGCGCAGGCAAACGCTTGCCATCGCCGGTCTCGTCTTTGCGATGAACTCGATGTTCCTCGCCGCTGCGGCGTTCCTTCTCGGCTGAGACCGTTCGGCGGCCTGGCGCGCTTCGCTTCACGCTCAGCTAAGCAATTCTTCGTAGAGGCGCACGAGGCGGCGGCCCATCTCCTCCCAGCGGTAGGCGGGGGCGGCGCGGCGGGCGGCGGCGGCAAGTTTTTCGTAGGCGGCGGGGTCGTCGGCCCAGCGCTGGAGGATGCAGAAGGCGGCCTCGGCATCGGCGGGGGGGACGACGGCGCCGCAGCCGTGCTCTTCGACGAAGGCGCGCCAAAGCGGGAGGTCGGAGCAGAGGATGGGGAGGCCGTAGTGGAGGTACTCGTAGAACTTCGTCGGCAGCCGCTCGCGGTTGTGCGGCGTCGGCATCCACAGGACCAACCCGACGTGGGCGGCGGCGCACGCTTCGGCGAGCACCGGCCAAGGCACGTACTCGTCCCAGCCCGTGCGCCGAAGCGCAGGCGCGGCGCCTTGCTCTCGGATCTGCGCCTCGGCGCGGCGGCGGTCGCCCTTGCGGTAGCACACGCCGGCGAGGTCGAGGCGCCAGCACGGCCGCGCGGCGCGGAAGCGCGCAGCCAGGTCTACGAGGCTGAGCAGCCCGCGCTCTTCGGCCATCACGCCCGTGTAGACGAGGCGTAAGCCATCGGCCAGCGGCGGCTTACGGACGGGCAGCTCCTCCTCCGGCGGCTTGAAGTAGTTGGCCACGAGCGTCTCCGGCGCGCCCGATGCCTGCGGGATGCGCCGGTGCCCCGCGTTGGCGGCGACGACGTGATCAACCCAGCGGAAGCACCACCGCTCCAGCGCACGCAGCGCCCCTCCGAGAAGCGGACCCTTTGCGGCGCGGTAGTTCTCGTGCATGTCGTAGACGACGCACGCGCCCGTCGAGCGCTTGAGCGCGTAGGCCACGGGGATGAGTTCGGGGTCGTGGATGTGGTAGAGATCGGCGCGGAGGGCGCGGGCGGCGTGGTAGGCCGGGCGCTGAAGCTGGAGGCGATGCAGGTATCCGCGCCCTTGCGGAAGCGCCGTGATGGGGATGCCGCAGCGCACCTCGTCCTGCGCGTGCGGGGCCACGAAGCGGGCGTCGAAGCCGGCGTCGCGCAGCGTCTGGAGCTGCTTGTGGAAGATGCGTGGGTCGCGCGGGTCGTGCGCCGTGGTCAGGTGGACGACGCGGGGGCGGCGGGTCACGGGGGCGGCAGGTGAACTGAGAGGACGGCGGGCTTGCCGGCGGCGGCAGTCTTTCGCTATGTTGCCGCTCTGCGCCTCAGTGTACGAACGCCTCCGGCGGATTGAAACCGCTCCGCCCGTGCACCCGCCGGCCGGCCCCGCTTACCAACAGCCGCAGTGCTGCCTTTTATGGAAACGCCGCCCGCCGTTAGCGTCGTCATCCCGGCGTACAACCGGGCGCATCTGCTTCCGCGCGCGCTCCGGAGCGTGCAGACGCAGACGGTGAAGGAGCTGGAGATCATCGTCGTGGACGACGCCTCGACGGACGGCACCGAGGCCGCCGTGCGCGCCTTCGAGGAGGGCCGGATGCGCTGCGTGCGCCACGCCCAGAACCAGGGCGGCTCAGCGGCGCGGAACACGGGCATCGCCGAGGCACGCGCGCCGCTCGTCGCCTTCCTCGACTCGGACGACGAGTGGCTTCCGCACAAGCTGGAGCGGCAGCTTAGTGCTCTTCGCCGCCGGCCCGAGGCGGCCCTCGCGTACGCGCGCTTTGCCCTGTGCGAGAAGGGGCGCGACGTCACCGCGCGCTATCGGCCCTTTCCGGAAGAATGCTCGGCGCGTGGCCTTTTGCGCACGAACTGCGTGGGCACAGCCTCGACCGTCGTAGCGCGGCGGGCCGTGCTCGAAAAGATCGGCGGCTTTGACGAAGGGCTGCCGAGCTGCCAGGACTGGGACGCCTGGCTGCGGATGGCTCGGCACGGCGCGCTCGTGCGCGTCCCCGAGGTGCTGGCCAAGTACCACCACCTGCACGGCGGGCCGCATCAGATCAGCGCGCAGGGCAAGGCCGTGGTGGCCGGGCGCGAGGCGTTTCTGGCCAAGCACCGCGCCGCCATCGCCGCCGAGGGGCGCGCGCTCCTCGGCTGGCACCACTTCCGCCTCGGACAGCTTTGCTGCCATTATGAGATGATCCCGCGTGCGCGCCGGCATTTTTTGGCGGCGGTGCGGCGGACGCCGTGGCATCTGCGCGCGTGGCTTTTCCTCGCCGCCACGGCGCTGGGCGCGCGCGGCTACCGCGCCTTCCGCTGGGCGTGGCGGGCGGTGCGGCGGTGGCGCATCGGATAAGACCTCTGCTTTGCCGCTCCGGTTTTCCTACCTTGGGGCCGGCCCCTTTTAGATGCCGCCCGTGCCCTCTCCTTTTTTTGCCCACCCCTTCTCCAAAGCATGAACTACGCAGTGATCATGGCCGGCGGCATCGGGAGCCGCTTCTGGCCGCAGAGCCGCAAGGCCCGGCCCAAGCAGTTCCTCAACGTCTTCGGCGAGGCGACGCTCATCCAAAACACCGTAGCCCGGATGCAGGGCCTCGTCCCGCCCGAGCGCTGCCTCGTGGTCACGCATGAGCGCTACGTCGAGGCCACCCGGAACCAGCTCCCCGCCGTGCCGGAGGAGAACATCCTGGCCGAGCCGATCAGCCGCAACACGGCCCCGTGCATCGCCTACGCCGCCGCGCGCCTAAAGGCCGAGGACCCGGACGCGGCCATGGTCGTCCTCCCCGCCGACCACGTCATCCGCAACACGCGGCGCTTCCACGCCGTGCTTCGCGTGGCGCTCGACAAGGCGCAGGAGCCGGGCGCGCTCGTCACCATCGGCGTGCGGCCGACGCACCCGGAGACGGGCTACGGCTACGTGCAGTTCGACCCCGAGGCGCGCTCCGAAACCGCCGCATCCGAAACGGCTGAGGACGCGGCCTCGGGCGACGGCGCTGCGGAGGCGGCGCCCGAAGCGCTCCCCGTGCGCACCTTTGCCGAGAAGCCCGACCTGGCCACCGCCGAGCGCTTCCTGGACTCGGGCGACTTTCTCTGGAACAGCGGCATGTTCGTCTGGCGCGCCGACACGATCCTGGAGCAGATGGCCAAGCACCTGCCCGAGGTGCGCCACGCCTTCGGCCCCGTGGAAGCGGCCGTCGGCACCGGGGCGGAGCAGGAGGCCGTGGCCGAGGCCTTCCGCCAGAGTCCGAGCATCTCCATCGACTACGGCGTGATGGAGCGCGCGGAAAGCGTGCACGTCGTCCCCGCCTCCTTCGGGTGGAGCGACGTGGGCGACTGGCGCGCCGTCTACGAGCTGGGCGAGAAGAACGAGCACGGGAACGTCATCGCCGGGAACGCCATCGTCCACGACGCGAGCCGCTCCTACGTGCAGGCCGAGGCCGGGCGGCTCGTCGTCTTAGTCGGCGCGCACGACCTCGTGGTGGTGGACACCAAGGACGCCGTCTTGGTGTGCGGGCGCGAGAGCACGCAGCAGGTCAAGAACGTGGTGGAATACCTGCACGCGCATCAGCTCGAGGAGTACATCTAACTGCCCCGTGCGCCGCTGACGAACGGCTGACACATCCTGTACATAGCTTGAACCTGCCTGGCAGTAGAGACCTGGGCAGGTTCTTTTCGTTGTGGCTCGCTCGCGTCTATGGAGAGCGATGAGAAGGCCTCCTGATATTTTCTTAACGACACCTTAACAAAAAAAGTGAACCTTGATCCATTTAGTGACGTAACGGTCAACAAGTGACCCATCAGTCATATCTTGCAGAGAACCTCCAGTTCTCTTTCTATCCGCCGTTCTGCGAGTTGACCTTATGAGCGAAACGCTTCAGCAAGAGAAGACCCTTTCGCGCCGTGAGCGTGAGCGCCTGCGCCGCCGCCGCCTCATGCTCGACGCCGCGCAAGCCGTCTTCGCCGAGAAGGGCTATACGGATGCCACGCTCGAAGAAATCGCCGAGCGGGCCGAGTTTGGCAAGGGCACGCTGTACAACTACTTCGAGGGCGGCAAGGAGGAGATCCTGCTCGCCATCTTTGACGAGATCCACGACGGCATCTACGAGCGCGTGCAGCGGTTTGCCGAGGAGGCCCGCGAGCGCTCCCTGCACGAGGCGTACCGCCGCTTTATCTGCCGCGCGTTCGATTTCTTCCTGGAGCGGAGGGACCTCTTTATCGTGCTGCTCAAGGAATCGCACCGGCTGATTTTCGGGGACGATGCCGAGCGGGCGGCGCACTTCCACGCGCAGCAGGACCGCGTCGTCAACGCGCTGGAGCCGGCGCTGGAGCGCGCCGCCGCCCGCGGCGAGATCAGGCCGCTGCCGCCCCACTTCGTGGGCCACATGCTCATCGAGAACACGAAGGGGATGCTCATGGCCCGCGCCATGATGGACCGCCACGAGGACTGCGCCGACTCGCTCCTTCACCGCCCCGAAGAGGCCGCCGACGCGCTCGCCACGCTGCTCTTCGACGGCCTGACGCCGCGCCAATAACGCCGCGCGCCTGAACACGCGAACCCTGAACACGCGAACCCGCCCACGCCTGCTGCTATGGACCTCACCCTCCGACTTTTTTCCGCTTGGCTGCTTGCTGCGCTCTTCCTGCCCGCCGCGCCGGCGCAGGCCCAGGACGACCCCGACGGGATGCTCTACGGCTTCGAGGCGCCGGCCGAGAACACGGTCACGCTCACGCTCGAAGAAGCGCTCAGCGTGGCGCTCATCCGCAACTACGACCTGCGCGGCACTCGGCTCGACGTCGCCAATGCCGAGGCGCAGGTGCGCGAGGCCTGGGGCCAGCTTTACCCGCAGCTTAGCGCCTCCGGCTCGTACACGCGCAACGTCATTACCGCCAACCCCTTTGCCGGGTCGGACATCGGCGGCCTCTTCGGCGGCGGACCGTCGGGCGACTGGGTGGCCTTTAACGAGCGCGCCCGCCTCGACGACGACCCTTCTACCGAGCCGATCACCTTCCAGGAGTTTGTGGACCGGCAGAACGAGGGCCGCACCGCAGCGGGCATCGAGCTGGGCGGCGGCGGCGGCAACCCCTTTGGCGTGGACAACGAGTTCTTGGGCGGCCTCACGCTCGAACAGACACTCTACAACGGCAGCGCCTTTGCCGCCGTCAAGGGCGCGCAGGCCTTGAAAGACGTAAACCAGCGCGGCGTGGACCGCCAGGCGCAGCTTACCATCGACCAGGTGCGGCAGGCCTTCTACCAGGCGCTCCTGGCGCAGGAACAGATGCGCGTGGTGGGCCAGAGCGTCGAGCGCACGCGGGAAACGTTCCAAGAGATCAGCCTGCAAGTCGAGCGCGGCGTGGCGCCCAAAGCCGAACGCCTCGGCGCCGAGGTCGAGCTGGCGAACCTCGAAACGCAGCTCGTCGAGGCCGAGAACCAGGCCGGCCTCGCGCTCGACAACCTCAAGCTCACGCTCGGCTTCCCGATGGAGCAGCCCATCCGCCTGCGCGGCGCGCTCGAAGTGGAAAGCGAGCAGCCGTTCCTCAACGTCTCCACCGCCGAGGCCGTAGCCGCCGCCGTCGAGCGGCGCCCGGACGTGGCGCGCGCGCGCCTGGGCATCGAACTCAACGAGACGCAGAAGAGCATCACCACGAAGCAGTACCTGCCCAAGCTCTCCGCCGTGGCCAACTTCAACTACTCCGGCCGCGTGCCGGACGACCGCACCATCGGCTTTCAGCCCGACCCGAGCGACCCGTTCCTCTTCGAGCAGCAGACGCAGCAGTTCTTCGCCGACAGCTACTGGAACCCGTCCCTGAGCGTGGGGCTGCGGCTCTCGTGGGACATCTTCAACGGCTTTCAGACGGCCGCGCGCATCCAGCAGGACGAAGTGGCCGTACAGCGGGCGGAGCTGCAATACGAGCAGCTCCGGCAGCAGGTCAGATTGGAGGTGCAGCGCGCGCTGAGGAACCTGCGCGCCGCGCGCCAGCGCATCGAGGCGCAGGCGCAGAACGTCGAGACGGCCGAGACGAACTACCGCTTCGCCCGCGCGCGCCTGAACGAGGGCGTCACCGGGCAGCTCCAGCTCCGCGAGGCCTCGAACCAGCTCGACCAGAGCCGTCTCAACTACCTGCAAGCCGCCTACGACTACCTCACGGCGCAGAGCGCCTTCAAGACCGCCGTCGGGATGCCGCTCGAAGCCGGCGACGCCTTCCAGTTTACTCGGAGGTGAGGCAACCCTCACCCCGCGCAGAGGCACACCGCCGGTGTGCCCCTACGCTACCCTCTGCCGCACCCGCTCACCTTCTCTGCCGATTGCATCATGAAACGCTTTTCTCTTCTCTTCCTGACCGCCGCGCTCTTGTTGGGCCTGCCGCTTCTGGCCGGCTGCGGCGAAGGGCAGGCCGCCGGCAACGCGGACGGCGCCTCCGAGCGCCGCTTTACGCGCGTCGAGACGCTGGCTCTGGAGCCGCAAACGTTCGAGGACCGCATCGAGATCACCGGCGCGGTCGAGGCCCTGGACGACGCCACGCTCTCAGCGCAGGCCACCGGCACGGTCACCACGCTGAAAGAGTTGGGCACGTTTGTGCCGGAGGACGGAATCGTGGCGCAGATTGACCCGCAGGAGGCGCGCGCCGCCGTGGAGCAGGCCGAGGCCGCCGTCCGCTCGGCCGAGTCGCAGTACGCGCTGGCCGAGGACCGCTTCGAGCGTCAGGAGCCACTCTACCGCGACTCGATCATCAGCGCGCAGGAGTTCGAGAGCGTGCGCTCGCAACGGGCGCAGGCCGAGGCCGCCCTCGCGCAGGCCGAGGCGCAGCTTTCGCAGGCGCGCGAGCGCGAGCGCCAAACGACGGTCACCTCGCCCTTTGCCGGCACCGTCGAGGAGCGCTTCGTTGAACGCGGCGAGCAGATCCGCCCCGGCGACGAGGTCGCGCGCGTGGTCAACACGCGCCGCGTGAAGATCACCGCCGGCGCGCCGGAGCGCTACGCGGGCGACATCGAACGGGGCACGCCCGTCATCTTGAGCGTGCGCGGCGCGCGCGGCATCTCCGACCGCGAGGCCCGCGTCACCTTCGTCGGCTCGGCCATCGACCCGCAGAGCCGCACCTTCCCCATCGAGGTCACCGTGGACAACCCCGAAGGCCGCCTCAAGCCCGAGATGGTGGTAGACCTCGAGGTGCCGCGCCAGGAGATCGAAAACGCCCTCGTGATCCCGCGCACGGCCATCGTCCGCGACGAGGACGGCACCAAGGTCTTCGTCGCCGAGAGCGCCGGCAGGGCCGACTCGACGGCGGTGGCGCGCGAGCGCTCCGTCACGCTCGGCTCGGCGTACGGCGAGCGCGTCGTCGTAGAAGAGGGCTTGGAGGCCGGCGCGCGCGTCATCGTCCTGGGCCAGACGAACGTGGCGCCGGGCGACACCGTCGCCATCGCCGAGCAGTACAGCGCCATCCCCGCCGCCGGCACGCCCTTTTCCGAGTGATTGCGAATGGGCAGATGGGAGTTTGGGAGAGCGCATGACCTCTCCTCTTCCCCCACACCCCCGCTCACCCACACGCCCAAACCCAGAAGCGCCATGCGCATCACCAACACCGCCATCCAGTACCGCACGGCCGTTCTGGTCCTGACGCTCGCCATCGTCGTGGGCGGACTGTTCAGCTACGTCACCTTGCCAAAAGAGTCGGCGCCGTCGATTGAGTTCCCCAACATCGTCGTCACCACGATCTACCCCGGCGCCTCGCCGGACGACGTCGAGTCCGTCGTGACGCAGATCATCGAGCAGGAGATCTCCTCGATCAGCGGCATTGACGAGCTGCGTTCGACTTCGACGGAGGGCGTCTCGACCATCGTGGCCGAGTTCACGCCGGACGTGGACGTGGACAAGGCTTACCAGGAGGTCAACGACGCCGTGGACCTGGCCAAGCCCGACCTCCCGGAGGACGTCGAGGAACCCATCGTGAGCGAGATCTCGACGGATGAGTTCCCCATCATGACGATCAACCTGGGCGCGACGTACTCGCTGGCGAAGCTCAAGGAGGTGGCCGAGGACCTGCAAGACGAGCTGGAAGGCATCGCCAGCGTCTTGGAGGTGGACCTCATCGGCGGGCTGGAGCGCGAGGTGCAGATCAACGTGGACCTCTCCGCCCTGAAAGGCTACGGCCTCACGTTCAGCGACCTCATCCAGACGATCCAGCAGGAGAACACGAACATCCCCGGCGGCGACATCGACGTGGACCGCCTGAACTACCTCGTGCGCGTGGACGGGCAGTTCGACAACCCGGAAGAAGAGATCGAAGACCTCGTCATCGCCGCGCCGAACGGCAACCCCGTCTACGTGCGCGACGTGGCCGAGGTCATCTTCGGCTTCAAGGACCGGCAGAGCTACGCGCGCCTCCAGGTGCTGAAAGAGGAGAACGCCGAGGGCGAGGTCGTGCCCGTGGCCGAGACGCGCGGCCCTCAGACGCACGCGGACGAGCCGCTCCAAGTCATCTCGCTCAACGTCAAAAAGCGCTCGGGCGACAACATCCTCGAAACCTCCAGCGAGGTGATGGAAGCCATCGAGGCGTTCGACTTTCCGAGCGGCACGGAGATCACCATCACGGGCGACGAAAGCGAGAACGTCGAGAGCCTGGTCAAGGACCTGGAGAACAACATCATCGCCGGGATCATCTTCGTGGTGCTGGTCCTGCTCTTCTTCCTGGGCGTCCGAAACGCGGCGCTCGTGGGCGTGGCGATTCCGCTTTCGATGCTGCTCTCGTTCGTCGTCTTCCAGGCGATGGGGCAGACCTTGAACTTCATCATCCTTTTCAGCCTCATCATCGCGCTGGGGATGCTTGTCGATAACGCGGTGGTGATCGTGGAGAACATCTACCGCTACCGCGAGAACGGCTACTCGCGCTTCGAGGCCGCGCGCCTGGGCACGGCGGAGGTGGGCGGCGCCGTGGTGGCCTCCACGGCCACGACCGTCTCCGCCTTCGCGCCGATGCTCTTCTGGCCCGGCATCATCGGCGAGTTCATGGGCTACATGCCCTTGACGCTCATCGTCACGCTCTCGGCCTCGCTCTTCGTCGCGCTCATCATCAACCCGGTGCTCACGGGCATCTTCGTGCAGGTGGAGGAGGACGAGCGGACGGCGTGGCGCGACCGGCCCAAGGCCGTGCGCTACGGCGCCGTGGCGGCCATCGTCCTGACGGCGCTCGTCCTCGGCTTTGCGAACTGGAAGACGCTCGTGGTCGTGGCCGTGCTCGTGCCGCTCCTCTACTTTATCCACACGCGCTTTTTCAAGCCGGTGGCCGACCGCTTTACGCAGGAAGGCCTGCCGCGCTTGGTGGAGCGCTACCGGGGCTTCCTCAAGTTCATGCTCAGCCGCGACTACTCGAAGGGGCGCGCCATGCTGCGCAACACGGGGGCGCTGGCGGCCTTCACGCTCGGCGTCGTCCTGGCGATAGCCGGCGCGGCCATCAACGCGGCGGTGGGGACGCCCTTCACCATCGGCGGCGTGCCGGTGGGCGCTGGGCACGTCCTCATGGCGCCGGGCGCTCTGCTGGCGCTCTTCGGCGTGGTGGGCATCCTCGTGCACACGGCCGAGGCCATCTACCTGGGCGGGTGGGCCAGTGTGAAGGTGGGGCTGGCGCTCATGGCCGTGGTGCTCGTCGTCCTGGGCGTCAAGCTCGCGGGCGGGGCCATCGCGCTTTTAACGATGGTCGAGCTGGCGCTCTTCCCCGCCGTGATCGTGGCGATTGGGCTGGCGGGCGCCCTCTTCAACAGCCGCGAGCGGCTGATCCTCTCGGACAACCGGGCGCTGCTTCTCAACGGCGCCATCGGCGGGCTGCTGGCCATCGTGCTCATGTTCGTCCTCAAGCCCACCGGCGTCGAGTTCTTCCCCTCAACGGACCCGAACCGCGTGCAGATCGCGCTCGACGCGCCGATTGGCACGAACATCGAAGCCTCCAACCGCGTGGCCGAGGAGGCGCAGCGGCGCATCGACCGGCTCCTGGAGGAAAACCCGGACTCGCGCGCGAACGTCGAGAACGTCTTAACGAACGTGGGCGTGGGCGGCGACGCGGCCTTCGGCGGCGGGGCCTCGCGCGCGGAGCGCTCGCGCATCTCCTTGAACATGATGGACTACGCCGACCGCGCCGAGCCTTCGACGCTCACGCTTCAGAAGCTGCGCGAGGGGCTGCAGGGCATCCCCGGCACCGAGATCGAGTTCACGCAGGAGCAGCAGGGGCCGCCCACCGGGCCGCCGGTGAACATCGAGATCTCGGGGCCGGCGTTCGAGCGGAACGTCGAGATCGCCCGCACGATCAAGCGCCGGCTGGCCGAGGCGCAGGAACAGAACGCCATCCCCGGCCTCGTGGACATCACCGACAACCTGAACACGGGCCGCCCTGAGGTGCAGGTGGACATCGACCGGCAGAAGGCGGCGCAGTTCGGCCTCTCCACAGCCGGGATCGCGCAGACGGTGCGCGCGGCCATCCAAGGCGCCGAGGCCTCGCAGTACCGCGACGGCGAGGACGAGTACGACATCACCGTGCGCCTGCAGGAGCGCGACCGCCAGAGCCTGGAGAGCCTGCGCAACCTCACCATCACCACGCCGCAGGGCAACGCCGTCCCGCTCGTGGCCGTGGCCGACCTGCGCGAAGGGAGCGGCTTCGGCTCGATCACGCGCCTGGACGAGAAGCGCGTCGTCACCGTCTCAGCCGACGTGGCGCCCGGCTTCAACGGCAACGCCGTCCTGGGCCAGGTGCAGGGCTACCTCTCCGAGTACCGCCAGGGGCTGCCACCGGGCTACCAGCTGGCCTACACGGGCGAGAGCGAGGACCAGCAGGAGAGCTTCGGCTTCCTCACCACGGCGCTCCTCATCGGCGTGTGCCTCATCTTCGTGATCATGATCGCGCAGTTCAACTCCGTCTCGGCGCCGTTCATCATCATCATCGCCGTGGGCCTGTCGATGATTGGCGTCCTCTTGGGGCTGATCTTGACGCGCACGCCGTTCTCGCTCTTCACCTTCATCGGCATCATCTCGCTCGCCGGGATTGTGGTGAACAACTCCATCGTCTTGGTGGACTACGTGATGCAGCTGAGGCAGCAGGGGATGGACAAGCAGGAGGCCATCATCGAGGGCGGCGCCACGCGCCTGCGGCCCGTGCTCCTGACGGCCTTGACGACGATCCTGGGGCTGATCCCGCTCACCTTCGGCATCAACATCGACTTCGTGGGCCTCTTGACGGACCTCGCGCCTGACTTCCAGTTCGGCTCGGAGAACACGCAGTTCTGGGGGCCGATGGGCACAGCCATCATCAGCGGCCTCACGTTCGGCACCTTCCTCACGCTCGTCATCGTGCCGGTGATGTACTCGGCGTTCGACTCCCTGGCCGGACGCCTGGCGCGCGCCGCGGGCCGCGACCCCGAAGAGGCCGCGCTCGTGACCGAAGCCGTCACCTCCGAGCACGACGTCGCCGCCGCGCCCGACGACCGCTCCGACAGCGACGGCTTCGGCGGCAACGGCGCCTCCCCGGACGGCGAGCGCCGCCCCGCGCCCGCCCGCGAGCGCGAGCCGTGATCTCGTGGATGGCGGATTTTAGATCGAAAAACACGATCCACGACCTACGACCCACCATCCACGACGTGCGGCGCCTGAACAAAGTAAACCCGTCCGGCCCCCTCACCCAACGAACGGAGGCATCCGATGACCGAGCAAGCGCTCTCCCGCAGCCTTGCCCGCGTGCGCCTGGCGCAGCTTTGGTGGCTGATGCTCCTGCGCGGCCTCGTGCCCGGCGCGCTGGCCCTGCTTCTCTTCGCCGCGCCGGCCCTGACGCTGCGCGAGGCGGCGTGGGCGGTGGCGGCTGTGGTGCTCTTGGGCAGCGCCTTAGAACTGGCCGTGGCCGTGCAGCTTCGCGGGGTGATGCCGCGCGGAAGCCTCTGGATCACCGGGCTGGCAGGCTTGGCCGTGAGCGGCCTCGTCCTCTCGGCGGCCGCTACCACGCTGGCGCTTCTGCTCCTCATCGTAGGCACGTGGCTGGGCGTGCGCGCGCTCACCTCGCTCTGGATGGCCCTCTCGATGGAGCCGTCCGGCGGCGACCGCCTCCTCCCCCTGGCGATGGCGCTCCTGAGCGGCACCGTCGGCGTGGCGCTCATGTTCTGGACGACGCCCGCGCTTGACGCCCTCGCCGGGCCGACGGCGGCCTACGCGCTGTGCCACGGCGCGCTGCACGCCGCAGCAGCCTGGCGCATCCGCGCGGCACCGGGGCGCTGGGTCCTTGCCGTGGAGTGAGCCGGCGCAGTGCACCCTCGGCGGATCGGTTTTTGCAGAGCCTCAAGACCCTTGTCCCCGCCTGCCTGGCGACGTGGACGCTCCGCCAAGCCCTCTACCACGCTCACAACACGCTCTTCGGATGGTTGGCGTTCGCCTTGCCCATTGGACGGCAGCAGGGATGTTGGTGGCGAGCCTGGCGGCGCAAGGCGTCTGCGCGCAAGACACGCCGCCGCGCGAACCCGCCGCCGCCGAAACGGACACGCTCCGTGCCGACTCGCTGGCGGGCGCGCCCCTCGTCGTCTACGAAACGGAGCGGACGGCGGTGGAAAAGGTGCTCGCCTTCCCGTCAAACCTCTTGCACTGGGCCACGCGGCCCCTCGGCGATGCGGTGATCTGGGCCGAGCGCAACGACGTAGCCGCGCGCGTGGAGGATTTCTTCTGGAATGACGCGCGTACGTTCGGCGTTTTTCCCACGGCGCGGCTGGGCGGTCCCACCTTCGCCGCCGTGGGGCTGACGGCGCGGCACACGCGCCTCTTCGGCACGCCGCGCCCGGCGGAGGCCAGCTTCCTCTTCAGCAACGCGGAAAACCTGCGCGCCGGCCTCTCGCTCACCAACCCGGCGCCGTTCGGCCCAGCCTCGTTCGCCCGCTTCGACGCCACCTACCGCACGGACGCCGACGAAAACCTCTTCCTCACGCGCGACCTCGGCGCGAGCGGCGGCGAGACGAGCTACCGCATCGAGCAGGCGGACGTGCGCCTCGGCCTCGGCGCCGACCCAGGCGGGCGCTCCGGCCGCGCGGGCCTTGGATGGAGCCTGTTCACGCGCTACGAATGGAACGACATCGGCCCCGGCGAGGACGCGGAGGAGGAGGACGATGACGAGGTTGCTTTCCCTGCCGACTTGGCCGGCGCCGGGCGCGCGCAGCTTCTCACTGCTGGCGCGGCGCTTTTGGCCGAGCGCGTGCGCGGCGGGCGGCGCGGGCAGCCGCGCACGCTGGCCGGCAGCCGCTTTTTTGCGGCGTACGATGTGACGCGCAGCCTCGGCGGGTCGTCCTTCGGCTACCACCGCCTCCTCGGCGAGTGGCAGCAGTTCGTGCCGCTCCCGTTCCTGGGGCCGTACCGCCGCCTCGCCTTCCGCTCGCGCATAGAGAAGCTCTTCCCGATGCCCGGCCAGGCCATCCCCTTCTACAAGCTGAGCGCGCTCGGCAACGCCGAGGCGCTGCGCGGCTTTGAGCAGGACCGCTTCCGCGGCGAAGGCTCCGTCCTCTTCACGCTCGAATACCGCTACCCCATCTGGACGACGTGGGACGCGCTCGTCTTTGTGGACGGCGGGCAGGCGTTCAGCACCTTCGCCGAGGTGGCGCCGCAGGCGCTGCGCTGGTCAGCGGGCGTGGGGCTGCGGATCTACGCCGGGTCGGGCGTGTCGCTGCGCCTGGATGTGGGCTTGGGCGGGGACGACGTGCGCGCCTTCTCCGAGGCCGGGCCGGGCTTTGTCCAAAGCACGCGGAGGCGGTGAGGCCAATGAAGATGACGACGGACGACGGACGAACGACGACCCGGCGCCCTCCGCAAAAGCGCCTCGGACCGATGGGCGGTCGTCCATCGTCGGCCGTCGGTCGTCAGCAGCGCGGCACGCTCCCGTTCGCTGTGCTGCTCGCGCTCGCCGCGCTGCTCGTGGCCGGGTGCGCCTCGTCCGGGCGGCCGTTTGGGCTGGGGCCGGTTAAGGCGTTTGACCCCGACACGCTGGCGATCCCCGAGCCGGAGGACAAGCCCGAGAACGAGCTGTGGGACCGCCTCGACATGACGGTAATTCATCAGCTTGAGAAGCCGCTGGACCTGAACTGGACGGGCCGGCAGATCGGCCGGGCGGTGGGCCTCGCCGGAGCGCGCCAGGCCGACAACATCAACGCCCTCGACGAGCCGCCGAACTCAAGCTGGTACCGGCGCCGGCACTTCTACGAGCGGATGACGCCAGCAGAACTCGCGCGCGGCCCGAACACCGTCCCCGGCCCGGACACGAGCGCGGCGTGGACCGTGGTGAGCGGCAAGTTCGAGGGCGCCGCGCCCGGCTTCGTCATCAAAGATGCGCGCGGGGACCGCTACCTGCTCAAGTTCGACGGGCCGGACTTCCCCGAGATGGGATCGGCCGCCGAGGTCATCTCCACCAAAATCCTCTACGCCGCCGGCTACCACGTGCCCGAGAACTACGTCGCCTATTTCGATCCGGAGCGGCTCGTGGTAGGCGAAGAGGCCGAGATCGAGGAGCGCGGCCTCCGCCGCCCCATGACGGATGCGGACGTGGAGCGCCTGCTCGAAACCCGCCCGCGCACCAACGCAGGCGCCGTGCGCGCACTGGCGAGCCGGTACGTGAAGGGGCGGCCCGTGGGCATCTGGGAGTTCGAGGGCACGCGCGAGGATGATCCGAACGACCGCGTTTGGCATCAGCACCGGCGCGAGCTGCGGGGCTTGCGCGTGATCGGCTCGTGGATCAACGACGCGGACCGCCGCGCGGCCAACACCCTCGCCGTCTACACTTCGGGCCGCTACATCCGGCACTACCTCTTGGACATGGGCGGGACGCTCGGCTCGAAGGGCGCCAACGCGAAGTCGCCGCTGCACGGGTACGAATACTTGTTTGACCCGCTCGAAATCGCCAAAAGCGCTGCGACGCTCGGCCTCTACAACCGGCCCTGGCTCTTCATCGAGCGCGACGCCGCCATCGCGTACCCCTCGGTGGGCTACTTCGAGGCCGATCTGTTCGACCCCGGCGATTGGGTGCCCACGCATCCGAACCCGGCGTTCGAGAAGATGACGCTGCGCGACGCCTTCTGGGGCGCGAAGATCGTGATGAGCTTTTCAGATGACGACCTCGAAGCCCTCGTCGCCACGGGCCGGCTGACGAACCCGGCGGCGGAACGCTATCTGCTCGAAACGCTGAAGGCGCGGCGCGACAAGATCGGCCGCTACTGGTTCGGGCGCGTCAACCCGCTGGACCGCTTCCGCGTGGGCACCGTTGAAGAGGCCGTGATTGCCGCCTCCGGCTCCGCCCCCGAGGCGGCTGAGACTCATGCGCTGCGCTTCGACGACCTGGCCGTAACCGGCGGGCTGGAGCCGCCCGGCGCGGCGCGCTACGAATACGCGCTCTACCACAACGGCAAGCGCCTCACCGAGGGCGCAACGCGGGAGACGGCGCTTCCCCTCACGCTCCCCGGCGGCGAAGCGCCCGGCGCCTACCTCGACCGCGTCGGCGCCGAGGCGCCGCAGGAGCGCGCCCTCCGCGTCCGCCTGCGCACCCGCCGCGCCGACGGCCGGACGCCCGGCAAGCCCCTGGACGTGTACGTGCTCTTCCCCGCGGGCGGCGCCGCGCCGCGCGTGGCCGGCCTCGACCGCCGCGAGTAACGCTTCGGCGTTCTCCCTCATCGCCTTGGTATGCCGATGGTTGCTCTCCCTCCTTCTTTTCTTCGGATAGGCGCGCTGCTCGTGACGGGCATCCTGCTCGCTTTCGCGGCGGGCGGGTGCGTGCAGCAGAAGGGCCTCGTCACCGACGACTACGACCCGGCTTTCTATCGGGCCGCCAAGCGCCTGCCGAGCGACACGCTGGTCGCGAACCCCACCTTCGTCGTCTACGGCGATCAGCAAGGCGGATGGCGCGTCCGCCACAACTTCCTGGCCGAAAAGAACTGGCGCACCTGGAAGCAGCTGCTCTTCCCCTTCTACCAGCTTTACCTCCTGGGCGAGGGCGCCGTGGGCGGCCTCAACTGGGAGCGCCAGATGCCCGACTACGGCGAGGGCGAGCGCCGCGCCGTCCGCGACGCGCTCCTGGGTGAGACCGAGCGCACCGACCTCGACTTCATCCTCAGCACCGGCGACATCGCCTCCGCCGATGGGCGCCGCCCCGAGCACTGGGAGGCGTTCCTGGACATCAACCAGAAGGAGCGCGCCCTGCTCGGCCGCGTGCCCTACCTCCCCACCCCCGGCAACCACGACCGCACCACCGACGTCGAGTTCGGCCTGCCTAACTACGAGGCCGTCTTTGGCCGCAAGCCGTTCTACGTGGTGGATTTTCCGGACGGCGCCCTCTTCGTCCTCGACTCCAACCTGCTCATCGACTGGAAGCAGGAGGTGGACGATGCCGAGCAGGAACGCCTCTTTCAGAAGTGGTTCGTGAGCGGCGACCCGGCCGAGCCGGCGTGGCTCGAACAGGCGCTGGCCGAACGCTCCGAGAAGCCGTTCACGTTCGTCTCGATGCACCACCCGCCCGTCTCTTTTGGCAACCGGGCCGGGCAGTGGGGCAACCCCAGGTACGGCCCGGACGTGGAGGCCAAGCGCTGGAAGCTGCTCGATCTCTTCCAGAAGTGCGGCGTGACGGCGGTGTTCTCCGGCCACGAACACCTTTACGAGCACAACGTGCTCCGCTACGAGCGCCAGGGCGTCCCGGCCCAGATGCACTTCGTCATCAGCAGCGGCGGCGGCGGGCCGCTGCGCAAGCATCCGCCGGAGGAGAAAACGCAGGCGCAGGCCGAGGCGTACCGCACTGCCGGCCTCGACGTGCGCCACGAGCGCCAGGAGCGCCGCTACCACTACGCCCTCGTAGACGTGAACGCCGAGCGCGTGCGCATCGAGGTCAAAGCTGTCGAGGACGACGGCGAGACGGGCAGTGACGACGCGCAGGACGTGCGGCTGCTCGACGAGATCGTGATTGCCCGCCCGGCGCCCCATGCAAACGCCGGCGGCAAATAAACGCCACGCCTTTTCGCTCGCGCGGGCTGCCCGTGTGACCTGAAGATCCGCGTTGGAACACCAATCGAGAGTTCTCATGCTTAAGCGCCTACGCGAGCAGTTCCTGGACGTGCGCCGCGGCGAGTGGCCCGTGGCGCTCGCCCTCGCGCTCTTTTTCTTTCTTGTCATCGCCGTCTTCTGGGTGCTCAAGCCGCTCAAGCGCGGCCTCCTCCTGAGCTTCTACGGCGGCGATGCGTTCATGCTCTTCGGCCAGGCGCTCGGCGGGGCCGAGGCGGAGCAGATCGGCAAGGTGCTCAACATGGTGCTGGCCTATGGCGCCGTGGTGCTCTTCACGCTGCTCGTCCGCCGCTTTGAGCGGCAGCAGGTGGTGTATCTTTTCTGCGCGCTTCTGGCCGGCGTCGTCGCGCTTTTTGCGTGGTCCGTGGCGCAGCCGGGGCTGTTCGACGTGTGGTCCTTCTACGTCTTCGGCGACATTTTTAACACCATCATGGTGGCAACCTTTTGGGCGTTCACCAACGACGTGATCCGGCCTGAGCAGGCCAAGCGCCTCTACGGCCCCATCGGGCTAGGCGGCGTGGTGGGCGGCTTCGTGGGCGCCACGTTCGTGAGTGCGTATGTGGAAGAGATCGGGCGACGGCCATTGCTATTGGCGTGCCTGGGCGCGCTGGCCGCAATCGCGGCCATTGCCTGGTTCGTGAACCGGCGCAGTCCGCAGCCCGCGCAGGGAGGCGCCGCCGATGAGCCGTCGGTGAGCGCGGCGGTTGAGGGCGCGCGACTCGTGTTCCGGTCGAAATACCTCCTGGCAATCCTCGGCCTGATCGGCTTCTACGAAGTCGTCTCTAACATTGTAGACTACCAGCTTGCCAAGACCATCGAAGAGGCCGTGGCCGGCGGGCTGGACTACGACGCCGCGTTCGGGTTTGTAGGGCAGCTTACGGGCATCGTCTCCATCCTCGTGCAGCTTTTTGTGACGGCGTTCGTAATGAACCGCTTCGGGGTGGGCGTGGCGCTTCTTTTTCTGCCGGCGGCCATCTTTCTGGGATCGGCCGGCTTTCTGGTGGTGCCGGTCTTGGGCGTGGCCGTCTTCATGTCCGTAGCGGATAACAGCCTGAACTACTCGATCAACCAATCGGCCAAGGAATCGCTCTACACGCCTACCTCGCGCGATGCCAAATACAAGGCGAAGGCGTTTATTGACATGTTCGTGCAGCGCTTTGCAAAGGTGGTGGCCGTGGGGCTGAACCTGTTTTTCGCCGTGGCGGTGGGCGTGGGCGGCGTGCGCTGGCTCTCGGTGGTGAGCCTGGTTGTGCTCGTGGGCTGGCTCGCGGTGGTGCGCTTTGCCGGGCGGCGTTTTGAGGAGAAGGCCACAGAGCCAGAGGACGCGGCCCCCGCTGCCGCCTAGAGGGGCGCGGCGCAACTTGGCGGGCATTTTGTTGCAGAATAGCGAAGCGCAGAGGCCGAGCGCCCATCTCAGGCCCAGCGGCATCGGCGTCGGCCTGCGCGAAACGAGATCGGTCTACCGAAGCGTAGCGGCGCGTTGCGCGTAAGCGAGCAAGCGAAAACCACCCAAGCGGAATGGAACTGCGGCAGCCCATCACGAGCCTCTTCGGCCTGCGCCCTGGCGAGCGCGCGCCGGCGCTTTTGATGGCGCTCTACCATTTCGTGCTGCTCGTCACGCTCTACCTCCTCAAGCCCGTGCGCGACAGCCTCTTCCTCGTGGGCGAGGGGGCGGCGCAGCTCCCGTGGGTGTTCATCCTTGTGGCCGTGGCCGTGGCGCCCATCAGCGCGCTCTACGACCGCGCCGGGCGCTCCTTACGGCTCGGGCGGTTCGTCTACGGCGTGACGCTGTTTCTGGCGCTCAACCTCGTGGCGCTGCGCTACCTCGTCGGCACGGGGGCGGACTGGACGTACTTCGTGCTTTACGTGTGGGTGAGCCTGTACAGCGTGCTCGTCACGTCGCAGTTCTGGCTCATGGCGAATGCCGTCTTCGACTCGGCGCAGGCCAAGCGGATCTTCTCGCTCCTGAGCCTGGGCGCCATCCTGGGCGCGGTGGCCGGTGGCGAGATCACCGCGCTCCTCGTGGACCGGCTGGGGATGCGCACGGAAAACCTGATCTGGGTCGCCGCCGGCCTTTTGGCCGCCTCGTCTGTGCTGGTGCGGATGGTCCGCGAGAAGGCCCACGCCACGGCCTCCGTAGAAGCCGGCTCAGAGGACGCCGCCGCTGACGACGGAGCGCCGGCGGACGGGCTTTTCGCCACGCTGCGTGGCTCGCGCCATCTCCAGCTCATCGTCGGCGTGATCGCGCTCACGGTGGTTACGACGACGTTTATTGACTTCCAGTTTAAGACGGTGGCCGCGGCGGCCTTTCCGCAGGAGTCAGACCTGACCTCCTTCATGGGGCGGTTCTACGGGCGCGTGAGCCTTATTGCGTTTGGGCTGCAGCTTCTCTTTGGGTCGAAGCTGCTCCAGCGGATAGGCGTGGGCGGGGCCGTGCTGGCGCTGCCGGCGGCGCTCGTGGCGGCCACCGTGGGGATGCTCGTCGCGCCCGGCCTGGTGGCCGCCACGCTCTTGCGCGGCACGGACCAGAGCCTCAAGCACTCGATTGACAAAACCGGGCGCGAGCTGCTGTTTCTGCCCGTACCCCTGCGCGCGAAGCGGCGCGTCAAGGTGTTCATTGATCTCTTTGTAGACCAGGGCGCGCAAGGGCTGGCGGGCCTGCTGCTGCTCCTTTTCACGGCGGCGCTGGGGTTGAGCGTGCACGCGCTCAGCGGGGTCGTCCTGGCCCTGCTGGGCTTCTGGGCCATACTGGCCTTCTGGGCGCGCGGCTCCTACGTGCGCGAGTTCCGCGTGCTCCTGCGCCGGCGCGTCGAAACGCCCGAGACCGAGACGCCCGACGAGGACACGGCGCTCACGACGGAAGATCTCATCGGCACGCTGCGCGTGGGGAGTACGAGGCGGCTTGAAGAGCGCCTCGAACGCTTTGCCGAGGACGGCGTGGAGGTGCCCGCTTCCACGCTCGGGCAGCTTATCGAGCACCAGTCCGCCCGCGTGCGGCGGCAGGCCATCCGGCTCCTGCGGCTTCAGGACGTGCCGGGCCTGGTTGAGCCGGTGGCCGATCACCTCGAAGACCACGACGCCGAGGTGCGCCTCGAGGCCGCCCGCTACCTGTATCGCAACCTGCCCGAAGACCCACTCCCCGCCCTCAAGAACGGCCTTGAGCACCCGGACTTCCGCGTGCGCGCCGCCGGCCTGGGCCTCATCACCAAAGACGGCGGCCCGCGCGAGCGCGCGCTCGTGAGCGAGGAGCTGCTCCGCACGCTTTTGGACTACGAGGGCGAGGACGCCGAGGAGGTCCGCGCCGAGGTGGCGCGCGTCCTGGGCGCCCTCGACCGGCCCTACCGCGTCAACATGCTGCAAGGCCTCTTGCACGACCCTTCGCCGCAGGTGGTGCGCCACGCCATCGAGAGCACGGGCTACGCCGGCGAGCGCGACTTCGTGCCGCAGCTCCTCAAGCTGACGCAGCACGCGGACTACGGCCCGGACGCGCGCCGAGCTTTGGCCGCCTACGGCGACCGCGTCCTGGGCACGCTCTACGACCACCTCACCGACGAGCACGTGAGCGAACCCGCCCGCCGCGCCATTCCCAGCATCCTGGCCGAGCGTCCCGTCCAAGCCTCCGCCGATGTGCTGCTCCTGGCCCTCGAGCGCGCGAGCCTGCCCGTCCGCTCGGCCATTATCAAGGCGCTGAGCCAGCTCCGCGCCGAGAAGCCCTCGCTGCACTTCAACCAGGAGCGGCTGCAAGCGGCCATCCGAGAGGAGGTAAAACGCTACGGCGCGTTCGGGCAATGCCTTTACGTGCTCCAGCGCGCGAGCGGCCCCACGCAGGGCTGCTTCCCGCTCGATCTGCTCGAAAAAGTCCGCGCGAAGAGCCTGGAGCGTGCCTTCCGCCTCTTCGGGCTTCAGCACTGGCAGCGCGACATCTACAACGCCTACCGCGGCCTCACTTCCGGCGAGCGCGGCCTGCGTGCCGACGCCATCGAGTTTTTAGACAACGTGCTCACCTACGAGCAAAAGCGCACCTTCCTCCCGCTCCTCAACGACCCGCGCGGCGAAGAGGCCATGCGGCAGATGCCCACGCTGTTCGACGTGGAGATCCGCCGCTGGCCCGAGGCGCTGAGCTACCTCCTGGCCGAGAACGACCCCGCGCTCAAGGCCTACGCCCTCCGCTGCATCGGCCACGCGGAGGCGACGGACGGCCGTGTGGCGCCCGACCTCGTCGAGCGCGTCCGCGCCGCCACGCGCCACCCCGACGGCGCCGTCCAGGACGCCGCCCGCGCCGCGCTGAGTGCGCAGGCCTCGAACAGCCCTTCCTCAAACGGCGCACTCCATCTGCAACCCCGTGGAGCTTGAACGTTCAACGCTCGAACGTTCAACGCGCAGACGCCGCCCGGCGTGCTGCTACAAAGGCGTCACCTCAGCGGAAGAAACTGAGCGCGGCGGCAGGCATTTCTTTCTATGCCCGTTTTTTTGCCGTACACTCTACAAGCAAGGCTGCGCTGCCCGTGCTGCCTTCTGACGCCTTTCCCCTCTAAAGGCCTTTTGCGCCAGGCCGCGCCAGGCAGCCTCTCTCCCTGAGCAGCCGCGGACTGCTTCCCCCGGCGCCCTCTGGCACGCCGCGCGCCGGTATGCCGCGTGCCTTTCCGCTCCGGTTTTCCTGAGCCACCCTCGCACCCTGCATGGGCCTACTGATCTTTTACGTGTTGCTGGCCGTCGGCGTCTCCTTCCTATGCTCGACGATGGAGGCCGTGCTCCTGAGCGTGACGCCCTCCTACGTGGCCGGCCTGGAGCAAGACGAGCATCCCTCGGGCGCGCGCCTGCGCCAGCTCAAGGAGAACGTGGACCGGCCCCTGGCCGCCATCCTCAGCTTGAACACGGTGGCCAACACCATTGGCGCCACGGGCGTGGGCGCGCAGGCGACGAAGCTCTTCGGGAGCGCCTACGTGGGCATCGTGGCGGGCGTGTTCACGCTCGTCATCCTCATCTTTGCCGAGATCATCCCTAAGACGCTCGGCGCCGTGTACTGGCGCAAGCTCGCCCCGGTGGTCGAGCGCGTCCTGCGCGGCGTCATCGTGGCGATGCTCCCGCTTGTGTGGCTCTCCAAAGGCGTCACGCGGCTCTTGTCCTCGGGCGAGCGCGAGGCCTCCGTCAGCCGCGAGGAGTTCTCGGCGCTGGCCGAGCGCGGCAAGGAAGAGGGCGTCTTCGAGGAAGAGGAGTCGCGCATCTTGAAGAACCTCTTCCGCTTCTCCTCGCTGCGCGTGCGCGACGTCATGACGCCGCGCACCGTCGTCGAGGCGCTGCCCGAGCATCAGACCGTGGCCGAGGTGATCGAGGCGCGTGACGAGTTCCGCTTTTCGCGCCTGCCCGTCTACACCGAGACGCACGACGACATCACCGGCTACGTCTTGAAGGACGACATCCTGCTCAAGGCCGCGCAGGAGGAGACAGAGACGACGCTGCACGAGATGAAGCGCGAGATCATGGGCGTCCCCGAGGCGATGCCGCTCCCGGAGGTGTTTGAGAACCTGCTGGACCGCTTCGAGCACATCGCCCTGGTGGTGGACGAGTACGGCGGCACGGCCGGCATCGTCACGATGGAAGACGTGGTCGAGACGCTCCTCGGCCTCGAGATCGTGGACGAGGCCGACTCGGCGCAGGACATGCAGGTCCTCGCGCGCGAGCAGTGGCTGCGCCGCGCGCGCCGCCTCGGCCTCGTGCCTGAGCACATGGAAGACGCGCCCAAAGACGTGCGCCAGGCCGTGGCGCGCCTGAGCATCACCGGCGGTGAGCCGTCCGCCGAGAGCCGCGCCGACTTTCCCAAGCCGGAGGACGGCGGCCCCCCCGAAGCCCCCGCCGAAGGCGAGCCGTCCGTTGTCGAATCCCCCGCGCAAGATGAGCCGCGCACGCGCGAGCGGGAGTGAGCTTGTGGATCGCGTGCTCGCGGATCGTCCTCGGCAAGCGGACGCGGCTACCCAAACCGAGCGGCGGCGCGCGGCGACAACGTCCGCTCCTTATCGTCCTGAGTCCCCCCGGTGCCGGGGTAAACTCTGCCGGGACTCAGGACCTCTCCCCGTTCAGGTAGCTTCCGGCGTGGGAGATCCTTCGCCTTGCTCAGGATGACCGCGCGGAAGGGTTGCCGCCCTACCCTCACAGCTCGGGTTATCTACCACTCGCTACCGCTCACCTTCCCTCTCCCACGCTCCCATTCTCCCGCACCCATGAAGGCCCTGACCGATTTTGCCGATGCCCACCTGCGCGTGTTCGACCGCCCCGAGGCGCCGCCGCCGGAGGCCATCCGCAGCGTGTACCTCATCGGCATCTGTGGGACGGGGATGGGGGCGCTCGCGGGCCTTCTGCAAGAGGCCGGCTACCGCGTGCGCGGCTCCGACGAAGCGGCCTACCCGCCCATGTCGGACCGCCTCGCCGCGATGGGCATCGCCATTGACGAGGGGTACAGCGCCGCGCACCTCCGCCCGCCGCCCGACCTCGTCGTCGTAGGCAACGCCTGCACGCCGACGCACCCCGAAGCCGCTTACGCGCGCGAGCAGGGCCTCGCGCAGCTTTCCCTGCCGGAGGCCGTAGCGCATTTCTTCCTTCGGAAGAAAACGCCGCTCGTCATAGCCGGCACGCACGGGAAGACGACCACCACGGGGATGCTCGCGCACGTCCTCCACGCCGCCGGGCGCGATCCGGGCTACCTCATCGGCGGGGTGATGACGGGCACGGGGAAAAGCTACGCCGTGGGCGGCGGCCCCGCCTTTGTGGTCGAAGGCGACGAGTACGACAGCGCGTATTTCGACAAGCGGCCCAAGTTCATGCACTACCGGCCGCAGCGCGCCATCGTCACCTCGCTCGAGTTCGACCACGCCGACATCTACGACGATTGGGACGACTACCGCACCGCCTTTGAGCGCTTCGCCGCGCTCGTCCCCTCGGGCGGCCTCCTCGCCCTCAACGGCGACACGCCCGCCGTCCGCGCCCTGGCCTCTTGCACCGAGGCGCGCGTGCAGCTTTTCGGATTGGAGAACGAGAACGACATCACCGCTGCGGAGGTCACGCCCACGCCCGCAGGCCAGCGCTTCATGCTCGTCACCAGAGGCGAGCCGCGCGCCGAGATCGCCCTGCCGATGAGCGGGAGCCACAACCTGATGAACGCCTTAGCGGCCTCGGCCGTGGCACTCGCCGAGGGTTTGACGCCGGAGGAGCTGGCCCAGAGCTTCGCCTCGTTCAAAGGGATGAAGCGGCGACAGGAGGTGCGCGGCGAGGCTGGAAAAGTCCTCGTCGTGGACGACTTCGCGCACCACCCCACCGCCGTGGCCGAGACGATCCGCGCCGCCTCGGAACGCTGGCCGGAGCGGCGCCTCGTGGCCGTTTTCGAGCCGCGCTCGAACTCCAGCCGCCGCAAGGTCTTCGAGGCCGCCTACGCCGAGGCCTTCGACGACGCCGCCGAGGCGTTCCTCTCGGCCCCGCCCGTCCGCCACAACGACGACGCCCAGGCAATGATGGACCCCGAAGCCGTGGCGCGCACCATCGCTGAGCGCGGCACGCCCGCCGCCGTCTACGAAAGCGCCGACGCGCTCCTCGATCCGCTCGCCGAGGCCCTGCGCCCCGGCGACGTCGCGCTCATCATGAGCAACGGCGGCTTCGGCAACCTCCACGCGCGGCTCCTGGAACGGCTGCGCGCCGAGGTGGAGGCTTGACGCCGCAGACCCTCCCGCCGCCTACCGAAGAGCATTCCGCCATGCCCACGTTTCCCCTCACGCTCTTCGACGCGCGCGGAAGAAAAATCGCGCTTGAAAAGCCGCCGCGCCGCATCGTCTCGCTCGTGCCCAGCCAGACGGAGCTGCTCGCGCACCTTGGCCTCGGGGAAGAGGTCGTCGGGCTGACGCGCTTTTGCGTGCGGCCCGAAGGCTGGAAAGAGCAAAAAGAGATCGTCGGCGGGACGAAGAACGTGAACCGCGAAAAAACCGAGGCACTCCGGCCCGACCTCATCCTCGCCAATCGCGAAGAAAACACGCGCGCCGACGTCGAAGCGCTCGAAGCCTTTGCGCCCGTCTACGTCACCGACGTGGCCGATGTAGAGGGCGCCTCGGCCATGATCCGCGCCGTGGGTCGTTTGGTGGATCGCACCGCCCAGGCCAAGCGACTCGCTACGGAGGTCGAACAGGGATTCGACGAGCTGCCACGCTTCGAGCCGATCCGCACGGCGTACCTCATCTGGCGCGAGCCGTACATGAGCGGCGGCGGCGGCACGTTTATCCACGACGTAATGCAGCGCGGCGGCTTCGCCAACGTCTTCGCCCAAAAAGCGCGCTACCCCGAGGCGTCGCCGGACGAGATCGCCGAAGCCGATCTCGTCCTCTTGCCGGATGAGCCGTTTCCCTTCAGCGAAAAGTATGCTGAGGAGCTGCGCGACCGCCTGCCCCGGCGCGTGCCCATCCGCCTGGTGGACGGGCAGCTTTTCTCCTGGTACGGGCCGCGCCTCCGGCACACGCCGGCCTACCTGAGAAAGCTGCGCGCCGAAGTCGCCGCCACGAACCTCTCGGCCTGACGCGCGCGTTGCAAAAAGGCAACCGACTGTGTGCTCTCCCCCGCTACCACTCCCCGCCATGCGCCCGATTCTTTCCCGCTGCCTCGCGCTTATCTTTTGCGCCCTCGCCCTCGCTGCCCCGGCGCGCGCGCAGGCGGACACTGGCACCGCCGCGCTGCCCGAGCCGCCCGTCCGCTATGACGAGGACGTGCTCCCGCCCGCGTTTCACGAGGGCCGCCGCTCTCTCGTCCTCAACGCGCTGCCGGACGACGCCGTGGCCGTCTTCTTGAGCGCGCCGGAGCGCACGCGCGAGAACGACGTGCGCTACGAGTACCGCCAGGACAGCGACCTCTACTACCTCACCGGCACCACCGAACCCGGCTCGGTGCTCCTGCTTGCCCCCGGAGGCATCGAGGCCGACGGACGGGCCACGCAGGAACTCCTCCTCGTCCCCCCGCGCACCACGTACAGCGACGTGTGGCTCGGCCGCCGCTTCGGCCCCGAGCGCGCCGAGGAGGAGCTTGGCCTTGCCAACGCCGTCTCGAACGAGCGCTTCGAGGAGGTCCTGACCGGCTTGGTCGAGAGCGGGCGGCGCGTGTACCTCCTGCCCTTGCCCGAGGGCGTCGAGGAGGAGACGGCGCTCGCCGAGCAGCTTGCCACGCTCCGCCAAACGGTGCAGACGATGGACGCCGGCGAGGACGCGCTCGCCCAGGAAGCCATCGACCTCATGCGCGCTGTGGACGCCGAGGAGCGCTTCGAGGAGGTGCAGGCCGTCCTCAAAGAGCGGATGGCGCCGTCCTCGTTCGAGACGGGCCTGGGCAAGGCCATGTACCGCCGCTTCACCGACGCCGCCACGCTGGACGAGTGGCAGACGTGGCGGCGCGAGCACGTCGAGGCCCGCTACGCCGACGACACGTTCCTGCGCCCCCTCCTTACCGAGCTGCGCATGGTCAAAACCGACGAGGAACTGGAGCTTCTGCGCAAGGCTATCGACCTGACGGTCACGGCGCAGAAAGAGGCCATGCGCTCCATCGAGCCGGGGATGCACGAGTACGAGGTCGAGGCGCTTATCGAGTACATCTTCAAGCGGGGGGGCGCCGAGCACACCGGCTTCCCCAGCATCATCGGCAGCGGGGAAAACGCCACGGTGCTGCACTACGAGGCCAACCGCCGCCAGATGGAAGAAGGCGACATGCTCGTGATGGACGTCGGCGCGGAGGTCCACGGCTACTCGGCCGATGTGACGCGCTCGGTGCCGGTGAGCGGCACGTTCTCCAGAGAGCAGCGGGCCATCTACGAGCTTGTCTTCGAGGCGCAGAAGGCGGGGATCGAGGCGGCGCAGCCTGGGGCGCCCTTCGGCGCGCCGGGCCGCGCCGCTCGGCAGATCATCGCCGAAGGGTTGATGGACCTCGGCCTGATCGACGGCGCGGACGAGGCGCAGCGCTTTTTCATGCACGGCACGAGCCACTACCTCGGCCTCTACGTGCACGACGTAGGCACAGGCGGCCCGCTCCAGCCCGGCACCGTCATCACCGTCGAGCCGGGCCTCTACATCAGCCCGGCCGAGGACATCCCGGAAAAGTGGTGGAACATCGGCGTGCGCATCGAGGACGACGTCTTGGTCACGGCCGATGGGCCGGTGAACCTCTCGAAAGACGCGCCGCGCTCGGTGGCCGCCGTCGAACGGCTCATGGCTGAAGAGGGCTTGGCAAGCCGCGTAGCGAACGGGCGGTAGCCTTCCGGCCTGTCCGCTGTAAAATCGCGCGGCGGTCTTTACTTTGCAGATGAGCGGCAATATTATGTGTGTTGCATGTGCAACTCACTGATCCGCCGCGTCATGCTGCCTCGCGTTTTCATCGGCTCCTCGAAGGAGAGCCTCGCCATCGCCCGCGCCATCCAGGAAGAGCTGGAGTACGACGCCGAAGTGACGGTGTGGTCGCAGGGGATTTTTGCGCCCTCGCGCACGGCGCTTGACGACCTCATCGGCGCGCTCGACCGGTTCGACTTCGGCGTGTTCGTCTTCGCGCCGGACGACCTCGTGCGGATCGGCTCGCGGCAGCACACGGCGGCGCGGGACAACGTGGTGTTTGAGATGGGCCTTTTTGTCGGCGCGCGGGGGCGCGAGCGCAGCTTTTTCGTGATGCCGCGCCGGCGTCCGGACTTTCGCCTGCCGAGCGATTTGGCCGGCCTCACGCCCGTGACCTACGACGCCCGCCGCACGGACGGCAACCTGCAAGCGGCCCTAGGCACGGCCTGCAACAAGATCCGCAAAGCGATCCGCCAGGCCGGCCCGCGCGCAGGCGGCAACGGCGCCGCGCACGACAAGGACCTGCCCGCGATCCCGCTGCCGCGCGTCCGCCGCGCCTTCACCGACGTGGCGAAAAAGCAGTACCTCAAAGGCGCCTTTGACCGCATCCGCGCGTACTTCGAGCGCGCCGCGCACCTCGTCGTGCGCGAGTACCCCATCGTGCAGGCCGACGTGGAGGCGCTGAGCGGGCGGCAGTTCCTCTGCGAGCTGTTCGTAGACGGGTACAGCCGCAACAAGTGCTCAGTGTGGATCTCGGACAGCCGCTTCGGCGTGCAGGGCCTGGCCTACGCCGAGGGCGACATCTCCATCGGCCTGAGCGCGCGCGTGACGGCGCTGCTCCCGCTCATCGCCGAGGACGAGGCGCTCTTCCTGCAAATCGCCCCGCTCGACGCGCCCTCCCAGCCGACGCTGCGCGCCACGCCCGACGAGGCCGCCGAGCACCTGTGGACGCGCTTCGCGGCGGCGCTTCAGCGCTGAGACGCCATATCAGAACATCCACGCGCGCGTCTTGTCGGAGAGGCACGTGGCAAGGTTGTCCTGAGCGATGCGCGTGCTCTACTCGCTCTCCGTCTTCTGTTCGGCTGCGGAGGCGGATTCCGAAGCGTGCGTCGCTGCCTCAGCCCGACTCTTTTGCTCCTGCGCTTTCAGGTCGCGGTAGATGGCGTCGAGGTCGTAGTCGAATGCTTCAGCGTACGCCTTACGAATGCGGCGCACCTCCTGTACGATAGCGTCTTCTCTCATTGCATTACTCCTCCATAGCTACCAGCTCTTCGGGCGTGCAGATGACGCCATTTTGTAGCCGCTTGAACGGCAGATGACGCTCGCTTGATTCCGGATGGTGGCGTTGGTGAGGTGACGCACGTTCCATGTGAGCAGGTAGTCCATCTCATGAACCGTGGCGAGGGCGATGTGGAGCGCGTCGAGCGTCGCCTTCTCCGGCAGCGGTCCTTCTTGCACAAGTCGGCGGGCAAGCTCCCGTGCCGCCGGGGTGAGGTTGAGCAGGGGGAGGGCTTCAATGGCGTGTATCCTTTTCGCGGCGGCTTGCTCATCGCCGCCGCCTGCTTCTCGCCGTACAACCTGCGAAACGTAAAGGTCGTACTTTGCGCGCCCGTCCCACCACTCACGCGTGATCTGCTGGCGCGCCGCCTGGATCAGGTCGCGGCTCGGACGCCCGGTGAGGTAGCTGGGGATGGTCGTCTCGACGTAGACGGTAGGCTTCGTCATCCTCTATGCAGCACGGGAGCCGGCTCACGGCGTCCACGCGCGCGTCTTGTCGAAGAGGTACGCGGCGAGGTTGCCTTGGGCGATGCGCTCCTGCTCCATCGAGTCGCGGTCGCGCACGGTCACGGTGCCGTCCTCTGTGGTCTGCCCGTCCACGGTGATGCAGAACGGCGTGCCGGCCTCGTCCTGGCGGCGGTAACGGCGGCCCATCGAGCCGCTCTCGTCGTACAAGACGTTGAAGTGCTGCCGCAGATCGTCTTCGATAGCGTGGGCGATCTCGGGCATCCCTTCTTTTTTGACGAGCGGGAAGATGGCCGCGCGGCGCGGCGCCACCTCGGGGTGGAACTTCAGCACCGTGCGCGTCTCGCCGCGGACTTCTTCCTCGCGGTAGGCGTCGCAGAGGAGCATGAGGATCGTGCGGTCGAGGCCGGCTGAGGTCTCCACCACGTACGGGACGTAGCGCTCCTCTTCAAACGGGTCGAAGTACGTCATCTTCTTGCCGGAGAACTCCTGGTGCCGCGAGAGGTCGTAGTCCGTGCGCGAGTGCAGGCCCTCGACCTCCTGCCAGCCGATGGGGAACTCGTACTGCACGTCCTCGGCGGCGTCGGCGTAGTGGCTGAGCTTCTCGTGCTGGTGCCAGCGCAGCTTCTCTTCGCGCACGCCGTTGCCCAGGTGCCACTGCATCCGCTTCTCCTTCCACTCCGCAAAAGCGTCCATCTGCGCGCCGGGCTTGACGAAGTACTGCATCTCCATCTGCTCGAACTCGCGCGTGCGGAAGGTGAACTGCCGCGCCACGATCTCATTTCGGAACGCCTTCCCCATCTGCGCGATGCCGAACGGCACGTGCTGCCGCGCCGACTTCTGCACGTTGTGGAAGTTGACGAAGATGCCCTGCGCCGTCTCGGGGCGGAGGTAGATCTGGCTCTCGTCGTCTTTAATCGGCCCCATGTGCGTCTCGAACATGAGGTTGAACTGGCGCACATCGGTCCAGTCGAAGGCTCCGGAGTCGGGCGCTTTGATTTTTTCTTCGTGAATGACGGCCTGGAGCGCTTGGGGGACGTCCTCGGCGTTGAGCGCTTCGACGAGGCGCCCGTGCACCGCGTCGGCGCGCGCCTCGTCGCCTTCTTGGCGGAGCGTGCGGATGTGGCTTTCGATGAGTTCGTCGGCGCGGTAGCGGTTGCCGGTGGCCTTGTCGTCGATCATCGGGTCGTTGAAGGCGTCCACGTGGCCGGACGCTTTCCACGTGGTGGGGTGCATCATGATGGCGGCGTCGAGGCCCACGATGTTGTCGTGGCGGTAAACCATCGCCTGCCACCAGCGCTCCTTGACGTTGCGCTTCAGCTCGACGCCGAGCGGGCCGTAGTCGTACGTCGCCCCGAGGCCGCCGTAGATCTCGGACGACTGGAAGATGAGGCCGCGCTGCTTCGACAGCGAGACGATTTTCTCGAAGAGGTCGCTCATGGCTTCGGGGGCGGTTCGCAAAAAGGCAGGCAGATGCGCCCAACCTATCGGCCCCCTGCTTCCTCTTCAACGCGCAGGCTTGAAAAACGTGATGATTCAGCAGAGGACGCTGGCAGACGGTTACGCTTCGTAGGCGTGGTAATCTTTGTGTGAGCTTACGTGGAAGAGGAACTGCGCCTCAGCAAACGCGCTTTCACCTCCGGATTCCTCTGTTACCAACCCTGCGCCCGTTTTCAATGCCTACCTTCCACGAGCTTACCGATGCCCTCGCCGAGCGCTATGGCGAGGACGCGCGCCACGTTGACGCCAAGCACTGGGTTTACGAGGTGATGACGCACGACCAGCGCTCGCAGGTGGTGCACCTCCTGTACAAAGAGCAGGACATCGAAGGGCGCGATGCGTCCCGCGTCATCGTGGACAGCCCCATTGGCCCGCTGCCGCAGCGCTTCGACTTGGAGCAGCTTCTGCGCAAGAACGCCGAGCTGGACGTGGGCGCCGTCTGCATCGAGGACTTCCGCAACGAGGACAACGAGCTGGTGACGTACCTCTCGCTGCGTGCCTCGCATCTCTTGCCCACGCTCGACTTCGAGGAGATCTGCGAGATGCTCGAAAAGATCGCCTTCGTGGCCGATGACCTGGAGCAGGACATCTACGCGCGCGACATCCACTGAGCGCGGTTTCCCCGCTGAGCCGTGTCCGCTTACGGGTGAATTCTCTGCGTGCCGCACCGGCTTAAGCCTCCTGCGCCAAAGGACACCCCACACCGCTCCGGAGGCGACGCCGGAGCGGCACGCCCGGTGGAAGTGCGGCGCGCTCTTTGCAATTAGCTTGGGTCCTGCCAGATTTGCGTGTCTTTGCGTCTCACTTCTCCTGCCGCCGATGCTCCGCCAACTTTACTACCGCTTCCGCCACGGCCCGTACCTGAAAAACGCGCACGGCATTAAGAAATTCGCCGAGCGTGCGATGGGGCAACTCATCCGCAAGGTCACAAAGAAATCGGCCTTCTACCGCGAGCAGAACGAGAACCTGCTTGTCGAAAAAGCCAACCTGCGCCTGCGCGCCGATGAGCTGCAAGAGCGGCCTATGCTGGACGCGGGTGAGTTCTTTAGTATGCGCCGGCGTCTGCGCGCCAACACGTTTATCGTGGTGGCCTTCGTGCTGGCGGCGCTCTTTTTGAACATGCTCTCGGTGGCGCCGCTCATCCAGGGCGACGCGGCGCTGCCGGGCGTCTTGCGCTGGATCGCGGCGGGGACGCTGGCGGCGGTGCTCACCGGCGGCGGCCTCATCGTGGCCGAGCGCCTCATCGAGACGCTCTACCCCGGCGAGCGCACGGCGCGCGTCCAAACGCCGAGCTTGGCCGTGGGCGCGCTCTGGGGGCTGCTCCTCGTAGGCCTTGAACTGGCCATCCTGGGCCTGGCCGACATCCAGGCGAGCCGTCTGGCCGGCGGGCAGGACAGCTTCGTGCTCTACGTCGGCTTCGTGGCCCTGGCGATGCTCCTGCCCGTCATCGCCGGCGCCGTGCGCTGGGACGCCATGCGCTACCTCGACGTCTACAAAACCACACAGTCCCTGCGCGACATCGAGAGCCGCCTGGCGCAGATCGACTCCATCCTGCGCCAGAACGAGGAGTACGAGAGCAACTTCTACAAGGTGAAGAGCATCACGTACTGGGACCGCCTCAACGAGTTCAAGACCATCAAGGACAACTACAACGAGCGCTACGAGATGACCGAGGCGCTTGGCGGCCACTTCGCGCAGGCGTATGACGCCTTCCAGAAGGAGGCCGGCAAGCGCTACGGCTCCGACATCCGCGACGTAAGGGCCACCTCCATCCGCAAGCTGGACCGGCCTTCCGAGGCGCGCCCGGCTGGCAACAAGCTCGGTCAGATGGGTAAGAGTACGTCCACGTTGCGCCCGGCGGCGTCCGCCGTGACCAACGGCAACGGCCATTCTTCTAACGGCAACGGCCGCCGCGAGAAGGACGCCGGCACCTACCAGGAGCTTCAGCCTGTGCGGTAGAGGTCAAGCGTACGGCTGAGGCGACGGTAGGGGCACGATATATTGTGCCCCTACGTTGCTCGAAGGGCCAGCGCGGCCGAGCTACCCGCAGAGGCCGCGCTCGGCCAGCGAGGTGTAGCCCTTCCCGGCGATGATGAGGTGGTCGTGCACGGGGATGCCCATCAGCCGGCCCGCCTCGACGAGCTGCTTGGTGATCTGCACGTCCTCGCGCGACGGCTCCGGGTTGCCCGAGGGGTGGTTGTGCAAGCAGATGACGGCGGCGGCGTTCTCCAAGATCGCCTTCTCGAACACGGCGCGCGGCTCGACGATGCTGGCTGCGAGGCCGCCCTCGCTCACCGTCTCGTCGCCGATGATGACGTTGGCCGTGTTGAGGAGGACGACCTTGAACATTTCTTTTTTCAGATCGCGCATGAGTGGGCCGTAGACGGCCGCCACGTCCTCCGGCGAACCCACCTGCACGCGCGCGCCACCCTCCTGGCTCTCCACGCGCCGCCCGATCTCAAAGGCGGCGGCGAGCTTAGCCGCCTTGGCCGGCCCCACGCCCGCCACGCGCGTCAGCTCCTTGGGCGCGCGCCTGGAGACGGCGTGCAGCGAGCCGTACGCCTGCACGAGCGCCTTCCCCAGCGCCACGGCCGAGATGGGACCCGCCTTCGTGTTCGTCCCCGTGCCGAAGACGAGCGCCACCAACTCGGCGTCAGAGAGGACGGCGGGGCCGTGCTTTAAGAGCTTCTCGCGCGGCTGGTCGGCCTCGTCCCAGGCGTGGATGGGGACGTGGTACGCGATGGGCGGCTCGGCCGAGGAAGAAACCGGCGGCTCATCTGAAGAGGCATCGTCAGGCGGCATGGCAGGGCAAAGCGATGCGCGAGACGTAAACGTAGGAGGGTATTGCAATACGCCCCTACTCCGGCACCAGCTCGTTGAGGAGGTGGATGTTGGTGGGGCTGTGCTGGAGGTGGCGCAGGAGGGCTTGCATCCCCTCGATGGGCGAACGCGAGTTCAGGGCGCGGAAGAGGCGGTGGTGCTTGGGCGTAAGCTCGCCCAGGAGGCGCTCCTCGTTGCGCGTGCCGCTTTTGCGCAGGTTCACGGCGGGGAAGATGCGCTTGTTCGCCATCTCGCGGTCGAGGACGATCTCGGAGTTGCCCGTCCCCTTAAATTCTTCGAAGATCACGTCGTCCATGCGGCTCCCGGTCTCGACGAGCGCCGTGGCGATGATGGTCAAAGAGCCGCCGCCCTCGATGTTGCGCGCCGAGCCGAAGATCTGCCGCGGCGTCTTGAGCGCGTTGGCGTCGAGGCCGCCCGAGAGCGTGCGCCCGGACCCGTCCACGAACAGGTTGAACGTGCGGCCTAAGCGCGTGAGGGAGTCGAGGAGCAGCACCACGTCGTTCCCCAGCTCCACGAGGCGCTTGGAGTACTCGTGCGCCAGGACCGAGACGCGCACGTGGTTGTCCTCGCCGCGGTCGTTCGAGGAGGCGAACACCTCGGCTGAGGTGGAGCGGCGGAAGTCAGTGACCTCCTCAGGCCGCTCGTCCACCAAAAGAGCCACGAGCTTGATGTCCGGGTGATTCTTGGTGATGCCGGCGGCGATGTCCTTAAGCAGCACCGTCTTCCCTGCGCGCGGCGGCGAGACGATCAAAGCGCGCTGCCCCTTCCCCAGGGGCGCCACGAGGTCCACCACGCGCATGGAGATGTCCTCCGGGCCGGTGATGAGGTTGAGCTTGTCCTCGGGGTAGATGATCTGGCCCTCGTCAAAAGGCTTCGTCGTCTTCCACTCGCGCGGGTCGATGCCCATCACGGTGTGGATCCAGTCCACCTGCTGCCCGCCTTTGCGGCCGGGCTTTTCCGTATGCTCAACCACAACGCCATCGCGCAGGTTGAACTTGCGGATGTGCGGCGGCGGCATGAACGTGTCGTCGTCGGTCTTAGGGAGGTCGGGGCGGAACTCGCGCATGAAGCCGAACTTCTTGTCGCCAATGAGTTCGAGCATGCCGCGGAACGATTCGTCAGACATTGAAAAAAGGGTTCGTTGTGGGAGAAATGCCGTCAGGCGCGTCGGGACGCATCCCGCGCGCGGGCACGCCGTGGGTTGGCGGCGGTGGCAGAAGAGGAGCGCGCCGCTGGAGCCGCCCTCACAGGCACGGCCGAGCTGCGGCCTCGCTCAGGCCGACAGGCCCAAGAAGACGCCTTGTTGTTTAGGTGTGCACAGATCGTGCCGCAAAGCGCGCCTGGAAGGCACAAAGCGCTCGCGCACGCCGTGGTAGCGTTCGGGTAGGGAAAGAAGACAGATGCAGCACGCGCGGCTTGAGGAGGCGGTGCTTTCCGCGCGCCAGAGGACGCCTGGCAGAAAATGCGCGGGAGACGCTTTGGACGAGAGGCCGGACAAGGCCTCAGGCGTAAAGGGTCGCTCTGTCGAAAAGAGAGCGTATCGTAAAGCAGAAACGACGCTGATGCCGGATGGTTTCCGGAGGCGCCGCGCGCGCTTCTCTTCCCTGGCCTCCGCACGCCGCCCCGGCGTCAATCTTCGGAAATGCGCAGCGTGGCAACGACGCCGGCGTGATCGGAAGGCCAGAGGGCGCCCACTCGGTCGCCCGGCTCGTCGCCCACGACGTCTGTAGAAAGCACGCTCACGTCGCCGCGGTAGAGGACAAGGTCAATGCGCTCCTCTTCCTCGGTGAAAGGCGTATCGTTTTGCAGATCGGGTTGGTGGCAGCAGGTGATGCCTTCGCCGGCGCCGGCCTGCGCGTAGGCGTCGGTGTAGGGGCCGGTGAGCAGCTCGTAGGAGCCGGTCGTGGAGCCGTCGGCGGCGCTGTTGAAGTCGCCCACGAGCACGACGGGGCCGCCTTCGCCGGCGAGCGTGTCCAGGAGCGCTTGCGCCTGCGCTTCTTGCACGGCGGTGGCGGGCGCGTCCGGGCCGCCGCCCACTTCGAGGTGCGTGTTGGCGAAGACGAAGGAGACGCCCTCAATCTCGGCCTCGACCCAGGCGTAGCCGCGTACGAAGGAGATCGTCTGCCCGCCGGCTACCGGCACCGGCAAGACGGCGTCGTAGTTGGCCGTCACGGCGGCGTCGGTGTCCACGCTGCCAGAGCGGGCGAGGATCACGTCGCGGTCCGTGAGGCGCACGTCGATGATGGAGTCCGCGCGGATGGCGGCGGGAAGCTCGACGTCGGCGTTCTCGATGGTGGCGGCCACGTCGTAGCTGAGGCCGCGCGCTTCGAGCGAGTCCTGGAAAATCGCCAGGAAGTCGAACGTCACGGTTTCGGCGTTGGGGCCGGGGTTCTGCTGGAAGTCGCTCGGCGCCTGCACGCGGTAGAGCGAGACCTCTTGCAGGCCGATGAGCGCCGGATCGGCGGCTTCGATCTCGTCGGCGAGCGCCCCGGCGCGCGTGGGAAAATCGGTGGCGAGCACCGTGTTGTACAGCTGTCCCGCGCGGGCGACCAGCTCCTCCGGGTTCTGCGCTTCGAGCAAGACGAAGAGGTCGGCGCCGAGGTAGAGGTTGCGCGTCATAACGGTGACCTCAACCTCCTCCTGCGCATCGACGAGGGGCGCGCCCTCGTCGCAGGCGGCAAGGCCGAAGGCGACGAGCGCAGCAAGCAACAGGACCGGACGGCGGATGGGACGCATGGCAACGGCTTCGGAAAGGAAAAGGGTAGACATTCGACAACGCTGCCGCGAAAGTAATCGCCCTCCGCTTTATGCGCAAGGCACTTCGGCGGCGCTTGCGGATGTGCCACACGCCTGCTCTTTTTGTTCGCATCTACTTCCGGCAAACTTAGGAATCTGGAGGCCGGCGCTTCTCCCGAAGAAATTTCTCCTTGAAGCGGTAGAAACGTGCCTCCCGCCCGGCAAGGAGTTCCCGGACTCTTTTCTCCCTCTCTCCGCTTTTGCACTGCATGAACGCCCCGACGCTCGAACATGAGGACAGGCTCCGCGCCGCCGGCTTTGTGCGCGTGGCCGGCGTGGACGAGGCCGGCCGCGGCTGCTTGGCCGGGCCGGTGGTGGCCGCCGCCGTGATCCTTCCGCCCGGCCACGCCATCGCCGGGCTGAACGACAGCAAGGTGCTCTCCGCCGCAGAGCGCACCGCGCTTGCCGAAGCGATCCGCCAAGAGGCCGTGGCGGTGGGCGTGGGCCGGTGCTCGCCAAAGGAGATCGACCGCCTCAACATCCTCTGGGCGGCGATGGAGGCCATGCGCCGCGCCGCCGAGGCCTGCGCGCCCGCGCCCGACTTCCTCCTCATTGATGGCAACCGCGCGTTCCCGAAGCCGCGCTGGCCGCTGGAAACGCTCGTGGGGGGCGACGCCCGCTCGCACTCCATCGCCGCCGCGTCCGTCATCGCCAAGACGACGCGCGACGCGCTCATGCGCCGCCTCCACGCCGAGCATCCGCATTACGCCTGGGACACGAACGTGGGCTACCCGACGCGCGCGCACTACGCCGCCCTCGCCGAGCACGGCCCCACGCCGCACCACCGCCGCTCCTTCCGCCTCGCGCAGAAAACGTGACTTTGAGAATATTTGGAACAAGCGGGATAAGCGCTCAAGCTCGCCCAACGAGAACGCGGCAGCGCGGTGCCCCTATGTATGCTTCCGTCGGTATGCGTGCACGGCGTTCAGGACGGCGCTTACGGTTTCGGCGACGGTCTGCCCCCCGGCCTCGACGATGAAGGGCGCCCGTCGGTACGCCGCTTCCCGCGCGCGCAGCAGGGCCGCCACCCGCGCCCGCAGCGCCGGCTCCGGCAGCGCGTTCCCGTCCGCGTCCTGAAGCAGCGGACGCCGGCCGGACGCCAGCCGAAGGCGCCGCGCCAGCTCGCCCGGCGGCACGCGCAGGTAGACGACGGCGCCGCGCGCGCGCGCCCAGCGCATGTTCTGCGCATCGACGAGCGCCCCGCCGCCGACGGCTACGACGAGGCGCTCTTCCTGGCCTGTGGCTCGCAGTGCCTCGGCTTCCAGGCGGCGGAACGCGGCCTCGCCGTCGGCTTCAAAAATTGCAGCGACGGACCGCCCGGCGCGCGCCTCGACGGCGGCGTCGAGGTCGAGGAAGCGCCAACCCAATGCCTCGGCCACGCGCGGGCCGACGGTGCTCTTGCCGCTCCCCATGAATCCCGCGAGGTAGATGCGATTTTGGATGAGTGATTTTACTTGCGTGAACCTTCGGTTTGGATTTTGGATCGGTTTGGCGCCTGCCCTTGTGCAATCCAAAATCCGCAATCTAAAACCCAAAATCGAACGCCGTGCCCACCTACCGTCTCCTTATCGAATACGACGGCACCGATTTTCACGGCTGGCAGACGCAGCCGGACGTGCCTACGGTGCAGGACGCGCTCGAAGACGCGCTCGCGGTGGTGCTGGCGGGGGAGCGCCCGCGCGTCGTCGGCTCGGGGCGAACGGATGCGGGCGTGCACGCGCGCGGGCAGGTGGCGCACGTCCGCTTGGCCGAGGCCGTGGATGCGTTCCGGCTGCGCGCCTCGCTCAACGGGCTGACGCCGGAGAGCATCGCCGTCCTGGACGTAGCCGAGGCGCCGGACGGTTTCCATGCCCGCTATGATGCGCGGCGGCGGCTGTACCACTACCGCCTGAGCACGGCCCCGCGTGCGCTCGAGCGGCATCTGCGCTGGCACGTCCGCCCCGCGCCGGACGTCGGGCAGATGAACCGTGCCGTCGAGGCGCTTCTGGGCCGGCACCACTTCGGCGCGTTCTGCATCGCGCAGTCGGCCACAGAGAACCGCGTCTGCACCGTCGAAACGGCGCGCTGGGCGGAGGAGGAACGGGCGGGCGACTGGCGCTTCGAGATCGCTGCGGACCGCTTTTTGCACGGGATGGTGCGCGCCATCGTGGGGACGCTCGTGGAGATTGGCCAGGGGAAGCGGCCCGCAGGCGACCTGCCGCGCGTCCTCGCCTCTAAGGACCGCCGCGAGGCCGGGCCGGCGGCGCCCGCGCACGGCCTCGCACTGGAGCACGTGGCTTACGCAGACGGTTAGCGCGCACCCGCTTCTTTGCGAAGCTGTGCCCTTCGACATTCTTCTGCAGTGCGGAACGAAACTATTGGCGCCCTTTCCCGAATACGGGAGCACGCACTTTCCGAAAGCTCGCCCCCTCTGTGCGCTCTCTTTTCTTTTAGCTTTGTGACGCTCATGGATATTCAGCAGGTTTTGCGGTGGATCGTGGTAGCCATCGTGCTCATCGTAGCCATGTCGCTCTTGGGCGCGATTCTCAAGGTGGGCTTGGTGCTGTTCAAGATTGGCCTGCGCCTGCTGCTCATCCTTTTCCTGGTGGCCGTGGCGCTCCGCTTTTTCGACCTTCTGCGCCAGAAACGCCGCTGACGCCTTTCCGCCTCCTGCCGCGCTCTTTGATCTTTAACCTGCGAAGCGCTTCCATTTTTCGTACCTTCTCCAGAGCGGCCCGCGCGCGTTCTTCCCTTCTGCCGCGGAGCGCTCCGCCCTTTCTGGTCAGTACGAGGTTTCCTTGTGTCTACGCTTGACGCCACGCTCGCTCGCCCGGAGCGCCCCCAGGCGCGCACGCCCGCCCTCGACGTCGCCTCCGAGACGGGCCTTTTGGAGCAGGTGATCGTCCACACGCCGGGCGACGAGATGGAGATGGTCTCGCCCGAGAACCGCCTGGACCTCCTCTTCGACGACATCCTCTTCGTCCGGCAGGCGCGGCGCGAGCACCTCCTGATGTGCCGTCTCGTAGAAAAGATCGCGGGCCATCCCGGCGCCGTCTTGCAGCTGAGCGGCCTCCTGCGCGAGGCGTTTCAAGAAGAGGACGCGCGCCATGAGTTCGTGGAGATGCTTTGCCGCACGCTCCCGGCCCAAAACTTGCGCGCGGTGGAGGACGAGCTGAAGCGCCTCGTGCCGGAGGACCTGCACGCCTTCGCGCTCACGGGCCGCTCGCCGCTCCCCGTGGCCATGCAGCCGCTCCCGAACCTGATGTTCACGCGCGACCTGGCCGCCGTCGTGCACGACCACCTCATCCTGAGCCACGCGGCCACGGCGGCACGCTCGCGCGAGAGCATCATCATCAGCGTGGTGCTGCGCTACCATCCGATGTTCGCCGCCTACCGCGACCGCGTCGTCACGCTGCCCGAGGGCGTCACCTTCGAGGGCGGCGACCTGCTCGTGGCGAGCGAGAAGGTGGTCCTCGTCGGCCACTCCGAGCGCACCTCGTTCGGCGGCGTGATGGCCGTGGCGCACGCGCTCTTCGAGAACACGCCCGTCGAGCACGTCCTCATGGTGGACCTCCCGAAGCGCCGCTCGTGTATGCACCTCGACACCGTGTTCACGTTCGCCACGCCGGACGAGTGCGTGGTCTTCCCGCCGCTTTTGGAGCGCTCGAGCTACGGCTACGCCGTGCACTTCCGCCAGTCAGAGACGCCGGGGCAGTTCGTCTCAGACATGCGGCCGAACTTCAAGCGCGCCCTCGAAGACCTCCTCGGCCGCGCGCTCACGTTCATCCCCTGCGGCGGGAAGGACCTCCTGAACCAGCAGCGCGAGCAGTGGACGGACGGGGCCAACCTCTTCGCCATCGCGCCGGGCATCGTGGTGGGCTACGAGCGCAACGGGCGCACCTTCGCCGAGATGACGCGCCACGGCTACCGCGTCGTCTCGGCCGAGAGCTTCCTGTCGTACCACGAGGAGAGCACGTACGAGCCGGGCGAGAAGACGGCCATCAAGCTCGAAGGCACTGAGCTGTCGCGCGGACGCGGCGGCCCGCGGTGCATGACGCTCCCCATCGCGCGCGCGGCGCTGGCGTAGGTGCGCTCCGGCCTCTGGCGCCGGCTCGCCTTCTTGCCTGCCCCGGATCTTCCGTTCTACGCGGAGGTTCTTACTTTCGTCTTACCGCTTTTTCGCGTCAGAAAAGGTGCACGCCATGACCACCGTGCGGCTTTCGAGCAAAGGCCAGATCGTCATCCCGAAGGCCGTCCGACAGGCACACGGGTGGCGCCCCGGCCAGGAATTCGTCGTTGAGCCGGAGGCGGACGGCCTCTGGCTGCGGCCCCGCCCCCTCTTTCCTCCGACCACGCTCAACGACGCTTTCGGGTGCCTTCTTCACGAAGGACCGCCGCTCTCACTTGGCGACATGACCGATGCCGTCGAACGCTCGGCTCGCCTGCAGTGGACAGAAAGAGACGCTCCCCCGCCCCCCGAAACCGCCCCGTGACCACCGCCGACACGAACGTTGTCGTCCGCTTTCTTGTGGGTGATGATCCAGAGCAGAGCGCCCGTGCCCGCACGTTTTTCGCCGACGAGCAGCGCGACATCGTGATCTTGACCACGGTGCTTCTGGAAGTGGAATGGGTCCTGCGCGCCGCCTACGGCTTCGCCCGCGCGGATGTGGCCGAGACGTTGCGCCGGTTGCTCGGACTTCCTAACGTCCGCGCCGAAGCGCCTGAACGCGCCTATCAAGCGCTGGTGTGGCATCTCGAAGGGATGGACTTCGCCGACGCGCTGCACCTGGCCGGCAGCCAGCACGCCCGCGCGCTCAAGACCTTCGATCAAGGCTTCGCCGCCGGCGCTGAGGGGCGTGGCTCGTGCCCTGTGGACCTGCTGTGACGCGCGCCCGAAGACCGCTTCGTCCCCGACATGACCCTCTCCCGACTGATGGACGCGGACCGGCGCTGGATGCAGAAGGCGCTCCAAGAGGCCGAGCGTGCCTTCGATGCGGGCGAGGTGCCCATCGGCGCCGTCGTCGTGCAGCACTCGGAGGGCGGCGCCGGGCGCGTCGTCGGGCGCGTCGTCGGGCGCGGGCGCAACATGGTCGAGGCGCTCGGCGATCCCACGGCGCACGCCGAGATGCTCGCCCTCACGGCCGCGTGCGAGACGCTGGGCGAGAAGTTCTTGCCCGGCTGCACGCTCTACGTCACGCTCGAACCCTGCCCGATGTGCGCGGGCGCGCTCGTCCTCAGCCGCGTGGAGCGCCTCGTCTTCGGCGCGCTCGACGAGAAGGCGGGCGCGGCCTCGACGCTCTACCAGATCCCGCAGGACCGCCGCCTGAACCACCGCGTGGAGGTCGTCTCCGGCCTCGAAGCCGACCGCGCCGCCGCGCTCTTGCGCTCGTTCTTCCGGCAGCGGCGCGGGTGAGGGGTTGAGGAAAGAACGAATGGAAGAGCGGAAGAAACGAAGCGTGCCTCTCTACGTCGGCTCTTCGTCTCCTCCGCTCTTCGTCTCTACGATGTCTCGTGCGCGAAACCGCTTCACACCGCCAGCGGTTTGGTCTCGTGGTCTTCTGCTGAACCAGAGAAGGAAAAGAATGCGGGACGTGATCATCATCGGGGCCGGGCCGGTGGGGCTGGCCTGTGGGATCGAGGCGAAGCGGGCGGGCCTCGACGCGCTCCTCATTGAGAAGGGCGCGCTCGTGAACTCGTTTATCGGCTACCCGACGCGGCTGGAGTTTTTCTCGACGCCGGAGCTTTTGGAGATCGGCGGGCACCCGTTCTCCACCAATAGCTACAAGCCCACGCGCGAGGAGGCGCTCGACTACTACCGCCGCGTGGCGCAGGCAGAGAAGCTGGACCTGCGCCTCTACGAGCGCGTCATCCGCTTGGACGGCGAAGACGGCGCCTTCGAGGTCGTCACCGACAAAGACGCCTACGCCGCGCGGAAGACCATCTGCGCCACGGGCTTTTTCGACGTGCCCAATTTGCTCGGCGTGCCGGGCGAGGATCTGCCGAAGGTGACGCATTACTTCAAGGAGGCGTACCCGTACGCCGGGCAGGACGTGGCCGTGATCGGCGCGAAGAACTCGGCGGCCAAGGCGGCGCTCTCGTGCTTCCGTAACGGGGCCAGGAGCGTGACGCTTCTCGTGCGCGGCCCGGCCCTTTCCGATTCGGTCAAATACTGGATCAAGCCCGACCTCGAAAACCGCATCCGCGACGGCGCCATCCGCGCGCGTTTCAATACCACGGTGACGGCCATCACGCCGGACGCGCTGCATCTCCAGACGCCCGACGGCCCCGAAGAAATCGCCAACGATTGGGTCCTGGCGATGACGGGCTATCGCCCCGACTATCCGTTTCTCACCGACGCCCTCGGCATCGCCACGCGCAGCGACGCGGCCCGGACGCCCGTGTACGACGACGAGACGTTCGAGACGAACCGCGCGGGGCTGTACCTGGCCGGCACCGTCTGCGGCGGGCTGAACACAAGCCGCTGGTTCATCGAGAACGGCCGCCACCACGCCAAAGCCATCGCCCGCCACATCGCCGAGGGCGCGGCGGTGCCGGCGTAAGCGCAGATGCTTTTTCAAGACGCACAACACGCAGATGGACCACTCGATAAACCGCCACGCCGTCAGAAAAGTGAGCCTCCACGAAAAGAGCAGCGACGCCGACTTCTGGCGCTCGCGCCCCCCCGAAGAGCGTTTGCAAGCGCTGGAGTCCATCCGCTGCGAATACCACGGCTGGTCCGAGAACGAGGCCCAAAATGACGCTCGCCCCCGACTTCAGAGAGTTTGCCGCGTGCTTAAACGCGCGTGAAGTGCGCCGCCCGCCCCTACGGTATATTTAGCTGACAGCACAACAATTCTCCGCATCATGCTGAGGAACTATCTCATCGTCGCGTTGCGCTCATTCCACCGCAACAGAGTCTACACAGCCATTAACGTTACTGGCTTGGCCGTGGGGATGACGGCGTTTCTGCTTGTCGGACTTTACGTGAGCGACGAACTCTCCTACGACGACTTCCACGCGGACTCCGACCGCATCATGGCCGTGGTCGTGGAGATGAAAGGCAGCTTTCCCAAGAAGTGGCAGTCCACGCCTCGCCCGCTGGCGGATGCGCTCAAGGCGAGCCTGCCCGAAGTTCAGCAGGTTGTGCGCACGCGCGGCAGCGCCACCGAGGCGACTGTGCGCCGGACGAGCGGCGGCGACTTCGAGCGCAGTCAGCAGATACTCATAGCCAGTTCGACTTTCTTCGAGGTCTTCTCTTTTCCGCTCCTGAAAGGCGACCCTGACGCCGTACTCAACGCGCCGCAACAGGCCGTTGTTACCGAACGCATGGCGCACGCCTTCTTTGGAGAGGAAAATCCGGTAGGCCAGACGCTCACTTTTGAATTAAGAGGTCAGACACGCACCATCACTGTGGCAGGCGTGGCTGAGACGCCGCCCGCCAATTCGACAATTAAGTTCGACATGGTCGTGCCCGCAATGTCGAACCCGCCGACCGGACAGGCTGGGTGGAACACGTCTCGGTGGCATACCTACGCGCTCCTCGATGAATCATCGAGCGCCGATGCCTTCTCCGAGAAGGTACGGCAAGTTGTTGCCTCGCACGTTGGCCGCAATCGCACCTTCACCTACGCTGCCCTCCCACTGCCGGAGTTGTACCTCTCGGACTATTACGAGGCCCCCGGCTTTAGCGGCCAACGGCGCTACGTCTACCTCTTCGGTGCGATTGGTCTGCTGATTCTTCTGATTGCGGCGATCAACTACGTCAACCTCGCGACTGCACAGGGCAAGGGCCGTGCGAAGGAAGTGGGCGTGCGCCGCACGATGGGCGCGCAACGCGAGCAACTCGCAACGCAGTTTCTGTGCGAGACAGCGCTGCTCAGCGGGGTGTCGCTGGTCCTGGCTTTCGTGCTGACGGGACTCGCATTGCCGAGCTTCAGCTCCTTTCTGAGTGTGGATCTTTCGCTGAGCAGCGCTCTCGGCGGCAGGTCGCTTCTTCAGGTAGTCGTCTTCGTTCTGCTCGTCAGCTTGGGGGCTTGTGCGTACCCGGCACTGGTACTCTCGCGCTTCCGGCCCGCCGAGGTGCTGCGCGGACGCAGCGGGACCGGCGGTGCGGGCAGAAGCTGGCTGCGGCGCGGGCTGGTCGTCTTCCAGTTTGCCGTCTCGGTAGGTCTCATCCTGTGCACAATTGTCATCCTGCGTCAGTTGCATTTCGTGCAGACGCGCAGCCTGGGCTTTGACGGCGAGCAGGTCGTCAGCATAGAGCTGCCGATGTCGGTGGATGAGCAGCGCCGGCAGACCATCAAGCGCGAGGTGATGCAGGTGCCGGGCGTGGAGTCCGCCACCGCGTCCGGTTCCGTACCCGGCGGCTTCAACGTGAGTACTGCTGCAGTGCCAGGGGACATCTCCGGTGCGGCGCGAACAACGGGCGAAGAATCTTTAGACTTCCGCCCCAGCGAAGTAGATGCCGACTACATCGAGACGATGGGCATGGAGGTTCTCGCCGGACGCGGCTTCCGGCAAGACCGCCTCTCCGACCGCACGCGGGGTTACGTCCTGAACCGCGCTGCCGCCAGAGCGATGGGCTGGACGCCACAGGAGGCCGTGGGCAAACCGTTCCTCTTTGAGCGCGGTCCAGAAGCGCCTCCAGGCGAGGTCCTTGGCGTGGTAGAGAACTTCCACATCGAGTCGCTGCGCACCCCGGTCAAACCCGTCGTGCTGCTGATGGACAGCCCGATGTTCTCATCGAGTCCTACGCTGTCGGCTCGGCTCGCCCCCGGTCAAGTTGGCGCGGCGATGGGGGGCATCGAGGAAGTCATGGCCGCCCACTTTCCACAGAATACGTTCGACTATACCTTCTTGGGTGAGAAATTCGACGCGATGTACCGTTCGGAGACGCGGTTGGCGAAAGTCTTTGCCGTCTTCGCCGGGATCGCCATCTTGGTGGCGTGCCTGGGCCTCTTCGGGCTGGCCGCCTTCGCTGCCGAGCGGCGCTCGAAGGAGATCGCCATCCGCAAGGTGATGGGCGCCTCGGTGCGGGACATCGCCACGCTGATCTCGAAGGAGTTGATTACGTTGGTGGCTGCGGCTGTCTTGATCGGTGTGCCGGTGGCGTGGTGGGGCATAGAGGGATGGCTCACCGGCTTCGCCTATCGCGTGGAAGTAGGTGCAGGCACGTTCGTGCTCACCGCATCGGCGGCCCTTCTGGTCGCGGGTATAGCTACGAACTACCACGCCTTACGTGCTGCGCTGGCGGATCCCACGCAGGCATTGCGTGACGAGTAGCAGCAGGCAGACCCCCTTTCCGACGGGCGTTTTTTTGCCTTGCCTGAACGGAGACGGACTGCTCTGTCATGCAGCGTCTGTCTCAGGACGCCAGATCAATTTGATCTGGACTTGTCTTTAACAATTCACATTGAAGTTGCATTTGGGGTTTTTGGGGGGGGGGCATAATAATTTCATACAATGTTAAGGCAGCGTTCGCCTTAAAGGTAGCGACTGCTTCACCTGAAACCTATCACATTCCCCCAAAGCCCATGAATACACGCGTTTCACAGTGGTTTGTAAGAACACTTACAATCATCGCCATAAGCCTCGGAACCGTTGTGCTTCAACCGAGCGATGTTTCAGCCGAAACCAAACTACCAGGGTGCACTCGCTCCATAAGTTGCTATGATGGGGGGACTGCATCGTGTAGCGCAAGCGGCGCCGGATCTAGCTGCTCCAGCCAGATTATAGCAGTCACATGCTGTGACGGCGGTGGAGATTGTACGACTTCGAAGTGCTGAGAGCCTGTATTCAAAGTGAGCTTAGCGGGATGCGACAACTCAACCCTGAAGTCATTCCCGACCTGATCGGGAATCCCGAGTGGGCTACCGCTTTGTTCAGCGCTCTGGATTCCCGCTTTCGCGGGAATGACAGCGTTTGAATACACGCTCTGAGAACATCATATATGCGCTGAGACTGGAAAGGGGCGGCCTGAAGCATGTCTTCAGGCCGTCTCCGCCGGATGTCGCGCTAATCCAGATGCCGCAGCAAGATCGCTTTAGCCGTGATAGAAACAGCACGTCAAGAATGTACAGGGACAAGAAAGAAGCGCTATCTTTACTCCTCACTTCCATACTTGTGATCTGCGCTATCATCGTCACAGGTCTTGTAGTCAAGCAGGAAGTATTTGAGTCGCGTGAGCCGAATGACGGTTTTGCCTCATCATCTTTGACAAACGCAGAATGGCAGCGAGTCCTCGGCGAGAAGTCTCGTCCCGAAGTTGAGAAGCCGCTGGTAAGAGTAGTCAACTTCTATGACTACCAATGTCCGTTTTGCTCTCAAGTAGAACCTGTTTTAGAGGAGATACAGCGCCGTTACCCAGAGCAAGTAGAAATTATCCGTCGTCACCTTCCACTTTCAAACCACCCTCGGGCGTACCAGGCGGCTTTGGCAGTTGAATGCGCTGGCAGACAGGGGGCTTTCTCAGAGTATCACGCTTCACTCTTCGATAACCAAGGCATCTTGGGAGAGATCGATTTCGACAGTCTGGCTGCAAATACCGTTGCAATAAAGGATGAGGAGTCTTTTGATAGGTGCCTCGGAGACGAGCAGACTGCTCAACAGGTGGATTCCGACATGGAAATAGCCTCAAGCTTGGGTTTCAGATCTACCCCTACACTTGTAATCAACAAAAAGGTGATGCCGGGAGCTATCTCCTTTGAGCGTTTAGATGGCTTGGTCCAAGAGGCGTTGAAAGACGAATCTTGAAGCTTTTTCTGCATTCCACTCATCCTGATTTCTACTTAGACAAGCGGTATCCAGTTGACCAATTGCTTGTTTCGCGCGCTCTCGTCTCAAATCAACACCGACAATAACATGAAACACCTCTCCTTTTCGGCCTTGGCATGGTGGATTTTCTGCCTTGCAATTCTTGGTGTTGCATCGCCGGGTCAGAGAATTGTAAACGACGATGACGGGGTTGTTATCCGCGTTGTCAGTCCCAGTGCTGAGACCACTTCATTTAAAGCACTCTTTCGGGCTGAGAAAGAAGTGCTGATCTCAGAAGAAAGCGGAACCACTCCAGCGACTTATGAAATAACTGAAGAGAACTTCAGCGGTGTTGTTCGTCCAACCAGTGACGCGCTGATCGAAGTGGTGGTAACACGAGGAACCTTAACCTCGACCCGTTCATCCAAAGACCCCATTCGTGTAGTGGTAAGCGGGGGCCGCGTAGCACTCTCAAAAGTCAAGTCCGATGACGAGGGGTTGGAATGACATGCGCCCACTTCCTCCTATGTTCAGGGTGTCTGCCGGTTGAGTACGCTGTGCGAGCGCTTTTAGACGATATAGCTTTCATTGACAAGCAGGCCGGAAGTCCTCACGCCTCGAAGCTCACCGTGCGCACGCCTTCGAGTCCTTTGATGCCCTTGATTTCTTCCACCACGTCGGCGGGGATGGGGTCGTCTACGCTGATGGCAGTCAGGGCCATCGAGCCGCGCCCCGTCCGCCCGAGCGCCAGCGCGGCGATGTTGATGCCGTTCTCCGCAAGGAGGCCGCCGACGGTGGCGAGCATTCCGGGGCGGTCCTCGTTGCGGTAAAACAGGAGGCGGCCTTCCGGGCGCACTTCGAGGCGGAAGGCGTCCACGCGCACGAGGCGCGGGTCGTCGCCGTTGAAGACGGTGCCGGCCACGGTGTGGCGCCCGGCGCTCGTCTCCACCTCAACCTCGACGAGGTGCGTGTAGCTCTCCTCCGGCGCCGCGCCGCGCTCTTCGCGGACGGCGAGGCCCATCTCCTCGGCCAGGACGGGGGCGTTGATGAGGTTGGCCGGCGTGTCGGCCCAGCGGCCGAGCGTGCCTTTGAGCGCGGCCACGGTCAAGACCTCGGCGTAGCGGTGCGGGCGCTCGCCGTGGCAGCGGACGGTGAGGCGCTTCGTCTGCCCCTCGGCGAGCTGCCCGGCGATCTGGCCGAGGCGATCCGCCAACAGCAGGAACGGCTGCACCTCGTCCTGCGCGGCCATCTTGATGGCCATCCCGTTTACGGGCGAGGTCACGGCCTCGCCGGAGAGGGCGTGCATCACCTGCTCGGTGATCTGCCGCGCCACCTTCGCCTGCGCCTCTTCGGTCGAGGCGGCAATGTGCGGCGTGGCGACGACCCGTGGGTGCTGCACGAGCGCCGCGAGGTGCTCCGGCGGCGGCTCGGTCGAGTACACGTCCAATGCCGCGCCGCCGACGTGGCCGGTTTCGAGCACCTCGAGCAGGTCGCCCTCGTCCACGATCCCGCCGCGCGCGCAGTTGACGATCCGCACGCCTTCTTTGCATTTCGCCAGCGCCTCTTTGTTCAGCAGCCCGCGCGTGGCATCGTTGAGCGGCGTGTGGAGGGTGATGAAGTCGCTCCTCTGGAGGAGTTCGTCCAGGGAGACGAGCGTGACGCCGTAGCGCGCGGCCACTTCCTCGGAGAGCATAGGGTCGAAGCCGAGAAGCGTCATCTCGAACCCCTGCATCCGCTGCGCCACGGCCCGGCCGATCTTCCCCACGCCCACGATGCCGAGCGTCTTCTCGTGCAGCTCGGAGCCGGCGAACTGCTTCCGCTCCCACTTCCCCGCACGCAGCGACGCGCTCGCCTGCGGGATCCGCCGCGCCAGGGCTTGCAGCATGGCGCAGGCGTGCTCAGCCGTCGAGATCGTGTTGCCGTCGGGCGCGTTGCACACGAGGATGCCACGCCGCGTGGCCGCCTCCAGGTCGATGTTGTCCACGCCCACGCCCGCCCGTCCGATGACTTTTAATTTCTCCGCCGCGTCAATAAGATCGGGCGTGATCTTCGTGCCGCTGCGGACGATCCACCCGTCGGCGTTTTTCGCGTGCTCTTTCAGCTCATCAGGCGAGGCTTTGAGTTGGACGTTCGGCGCGAAGCCGTGCTCTTTGAGCAGGCGCTCGCACACGGGGTCCACGGCGTCGGTGATGAGAACGGTCGGTTGCGGCATGGGCGGTTTTTTGCTTCATTCGGCAAAAGGGGTGGGGCTTGCAAGTAAGCGCATCGCTTGACCCTCTGCCGTCTGTGCACGTGAAGAAGGGCGCAAAAAAGACGGCGGCGAGGATCTGCCGCCGCTTCCCACCTTCGTCATCCTGAACCGAAGGTGAAGGATCTCCCACGTTGCGAAATGCTTCGAGCAATGGAGATCCTTCGCTGCGCTCAGGATGACGAGGCGTGGAGCGTCGTCAATCGTCCGTCGTCGCGCGCAAAGCGCGCTCACACCAGCGCGTCTATCCAGCCGGTGAGTTCCTTGCGCCCGCGCCCGGTCTTAGCCGAAGTCAGCACAATGGGCGCTTCGAGGCCAAACTCTTGCAGCACTTCCGTCACGCGCGCGGTGCTTTTCGCGCGCTCGTTGCCGGAGAGCTTGTCCGCTTTGGTGAGGACGGCGACGTAGGGGACGCGCTGCCCGGTCATGGCGGCGAGCACGTCGCGGTCGAGATCGGTGGGCGCGTGGCGGCTGTCTATGAGATGGAACGCGGCGCGCAGCGGCTCGCGCTCCATCAGGTAGCGCTCGATGCGCTCGGCCCAGCGCTCGCGCTCCGCCTTTGAGGTTTTGGCGTAGCCGAAGCCCGGCAGGTCCACGACGTAGAAGCGGCCGTTGACGAGGTAGAAGTTGAACTCGCGCGTCTTGCCCGGCGTGCCGCTCGTGCGCGCGAGACCCTTCTGGCCGAGCACCTGATTGATGAGCGAGCTTTTCCCCACGTTCGAGCGCCCGATGAACGCCACCTCGGGCCGCCCGTCCGCCGGCAGCCCCTGCCAGTCCACGACGCCCTTGACAAAGGTAGCTTTTTTGATTTTCACAGATGACCTCTGAAAACGACGTAGGGACACGATATATCGTGTCCCTACGGATGGCACAAACGGTGGCGCGTGCTTAGGCGGCGGCGAAATGCTCCTTCACCGCGTCGCCGATGAGGGCGGGATTCTTCACCACGGTGGCGCCGGCCTCTTCGAGCGCGGCGAACTTGTCCTCGGCCGTGCCCTTGCCGCCGGAGATGATGGCGCCGGCGTGGCCCATGCGGCGGCCCGGCGGCGCCGTCCGCCCGGCGATGAACCCGAACACCGGCTTCGTCATGTGCTCCTTGATGTAGCCGGCGGCTTCTTCTTCAGCCGTCCCGCCGATCTCGCCGATGAGCACCACGGCCTCCGTCTCGTCATCGGCCTCGAAGAGCCTGAGCGCGTCAATAAAGCGCGTCCCGATCACCGGATCGCCGCCGATGCCCACAGCGGTAGACTGCCCCAGCCCTGCGCGCGTGAGCTGGTCCACGGCTTCGTACGTGAGCGTGCCGGAGCGCGAGATGAGGCCGACGCGCCCCTCCGAAAAAATGCTCGCCGGCATGATGCCCACCTTTGCCTGGCCGGGCGTGATGACGCCGGGGCAATTCGGGCCGATAAGCCGCGCGCCCACCTTCTGCACAAAGTGGTACGCCGGCACCATGTCTTTGACGGGGATGCCCTCGGTGATGCAGATGATGACCGCGATGCCGGCCGAGGCCGCTTCGAGGATCGCATCCGCGGCGAAAGGCGGCGGGACGAAGATGATGGACGTGTTGGCGCCCTCCTCTTCGACCGCCTCTCGGGCGGTGTTGAAGACGGGGCGGTCGAGGTGCGTCTGTCCGCCCTTGCCGGGCGTGACGCCGCAGACGACGTTCGTGCCGTACTCGATCATCTGCTCGGCGTGGAAGGAGCCTTCCGAGCCGGTGAAGCCCTGCACGACGAGGCGCGTGTTTTTGTCTACAAGAATGCTCATGCGGTGGCGTTGTAGGTTTGAAGGTTGAATAATCTCTCACTCTGCGGTGCTCTGAACGGAAGGTACAACGCAAGCCGGTAAACGTCGAACGGCAGCGGCGGCATCCGACGCTCACCATAGCAGATCGGCCTCGTAGCGCCCGAACTTCTCGTCCTTGCCGACGATCTTCATGTCCTCGGCCTGCGCCTGCGCGATGATCATGCGGTCGAACGGGTCCCGGTGGTGAAACGGCAGCGTCCGCTGCACGTCCAGATGCGCCGCCTTTAGGCCGAGCACCTCGATGGCGTTGCCGCGCACGTGCTCGCTGACGAGGTGCGTGAAGGGCAGCGGCACTTCGAGCCTCCCCATGCTGACTTTGATCGCCATCTCCCAGAGGCTGCCGACGCTGAGGTGGCGCGCATTTCTCTGATCCTCGATCAGGCGCCGTGCACGCTCGCTCAGCCTGTCACTCCCCTTGATGAACCACAGGAAGGCGTGCGTGTCTAGAAGCAGATTCACGAGGGCGGCATGTAGTCCTTAAAATCATCGAGCGGCGCGTCGAAATCGTCACTCATCCACACCTGTCCCTCTGCGCTGCCGAAGCGCGGGCGCGGCTCCTCGGCAAGCGCGGGGACGAGCTTGAACGCAACCCCGTCGCCGCGCGTGATGATGACTTCTTCGCCGCGTGACGCCTTCTCGACAAGCTCTTCGAGACGGCTTTTGGCTTGGTCAATGTCAATGTGAGGCATAGCAGCAGGTCCAGCGGTTCATCTCATTCCTTTCTTGGCCGAACGCAGCGCCATGCTCCGTGCGTCCGAGGGCACCGCGCCGTACGCTACCGCATCGCCACGTCGCCGGCTTGCAGGAGCAGCGCCTCGTCGAAGTGGCAGTTACGTTTTGCGTTCCAGAGCCGCGACCAACCCTTCATAGATCCGCTCGTTGATCCGGTGGTGCGCTACCATCTCTTTCAGCATGGCTCGCGCTTCCTCTGTCGTGATGATGTTTTGACGGCGCGCCTTGACGATCTGCCCCGCAACACCCGAGATCGGAACGCCAGCCGCCTGAGCGGATCGCCGGCCTGCGGCTTCTTCAATGAGGAGCGGCAACCCCAGCGTCAGCGCCAGCCGAATCGCCTGAGTCTCTCCCTCGTGCAGGCGTTCGATGCCAGGCAGCGTCGCCTGCGAAGTCACGCTTTGCACTTCGATCAGATCATCAATTCCGTGATGCTCAAGGTACTCCTCTGCGCGATCATAGCCAAACTCGACCTCGTCCAGCACGGCGGGCGGAACGATGATCCGATCATAGAGCCGACGGATAAGCTGAAAGCCGTCCGCCAGCCGCTCCAGTGAGATCAGCGGCCCCGTGTCGCTCACGGCGCGCTGGAGAGAACCTGACGGTAGCCCTGATGCAGAAGCACTCACGCGCGTAGCTCGGTGGCGATGCTTTCGTCATCGTCGGGCATGACCGAGACGCGGAAGCGCGGCAGCATCTCCTCGAAGGCGCGGCGGGAGATCCCGAGCGACTCGCAGGCCTCCTTGCTGGAAAGATCGCCGGCCTGGTAGAGCATCGCCACGAGCGCCTCCCGGTAGTACCTTTCTTCCCGGCGACGGGAACGCGCGGACGCTGGGATGTCGAGCGTGATTTCCATGACGAATGCGACAGGTGCTGAGAAAAAGCGAAGCGCTACCGGAAGATACAACGTCCAAACGTCGAACGTTCAACGCTCACGCCCGCATCGCCACGTCGCCGGCCTGGAGCAACAGGGCCTCGTCGAAGTGGCGGCCCACAAGCTGCATCCCGACGGGCAGGTGCGGCGCCTCAGCGTGCCGGCCGATGGGGACGCTCAGGGCCGGCACCCCGGCGAGGTTGGCCGGGACGGTGTACACGTCGCTTAGGTACATCTCGAGCGGGTCATCGGTCTTGCTGCCGCGCTCGAAGGCGGGCGTGGGCGTGACGGGCGTGAGCAAGAGGTCCACCTCCTCGAAGGCGCGGTCGAAGTCGTTCTTGATGAGCGAGCGCACCTTCTGCGCCTTGCCGTAATACTGGTCGTAGTAGCCCGCCGAGAGCGCGTAGGTACCCAGCATGATGCGCCGCTTGACTTCATCGCCAAACCCTTCGGTGCGCGACTGCGCGTAGAGGCGGTCGAGCAAGGTCTCCTGCGCGTCGAGCTGCTGTTGCAACGTGCGGGCATGGACAGTCTCGCCCTCGGCGCGCGCCTCTTTCAGGGCGGATTCGAGGCGGCGGCGCTCCTGGCCGATTTCTTCCTGGGCGGCCCCCAGATCGGCGCGGTGGCCGTAGCGGACGCCGTCGTAGCGCGCCAGATTCGATGACGCCTCCGCTGTGGCAAGAACGTAGTAGGCCGCCAAGGCGTACTCGGTGTGCGGCAGGGAGACCTCTTTGACCTCGGCGCCCTCGTCTTCAAGCTGGCCGATCTTCTCTTCGATCATCGAGCGGATGCCCGCGTCGAGGCCGTCGGCAAAATACTCCTTCGGCAGGCCGATGCGGATGCCCTGCACCGAGCCGGTGAGCGCTTCGGAATAGCTCGGCACCTCGACGGGCGCGCTCGTGGCGTCGTTGGAATCTACGCCGGCGATGGCTTCGAGGAGGAGCGCGGCATCCTCGGCCGTCTTCGTGAGCGGGCCGATCACGTCGAACGAAGAAGCGAAGGCGACGAGGCCGAAGCGGCTCACGCGCCCGTACGTCGGCTTGAGGCCGAGCGTGCCGCAGAAGGCCGCCGGCTGGCGGATCGAGCCGCCCGTGTCGCTCCCCAAAGCGGCGTGGCAGAGGCCCGCCGCCACCGCCGCCGCCGAGCCGCCCGACGAGCCGCCCGGCACGCGCTCCTCGTCGTCGGGGTGACTGACGGGGCCGTAGTGCGAGGTCTCATTCGAGGACCCCATCGCAAACTCGTCGCAGTTCGTGCGCCCGACGAAGAGGGCGCCGGCCTCGCGCAGCCGCGCGATGGCCGTGGCGTCGTAGAGCGAGGAGAAGTCCTCCAGCATCCGCGAGCCGGCGCTTGCGGGGCGGCCCTTCATGCAGATGTTGTCTTTGACGCCCAGGACGAGGCCGGTGAGCGGCCCGGCGTGCCCGCGCGCGCGCTGGCTATCTAAGTAGCGCGCGTGGTTCATGAGACCCTTGCCCTCGACGTGCGTGAAGGCGTTGAGGCGCTCGTTCTCGGCCTCGATCTTCTCCAAAAAAGAAGAGACCAGCGCCTCGCAGCTGGTCTCGTCATTCCGGAGGGCGCGGCGGGCGTCGGCGAAGGTCATGCAGACGGGTTTGGGTGTTTGCGTGCTCGCGTGTTCACGGCGGCGGCGGCTGGCTCCTGGCTCACGTCAACACGTGAACACCCCCGCACCTGGAGCACGTCACGAGCGGGAGCTTTCGGGTTCGGCGGCGCCGGGGTTGTCGGCGCGGACGGGTTCGGCGGGGCCGGCCTCTTCGGAGGTAGGACGGCCGGCTTCCTGGCGCGGCTCGTCGTTCGCGTACGTCTGCGCGCCGCGCGGTTGCGGCTGACCCTGGCGCGGGGCGCTCACCTTCGGCTTGCTGCTCTCGTCCTGCGTAAGCTCCTTAGAGATCTCGCTCGTGGCGTCCTTGAACTCGCGGATGCCTTTGCCGAGGCCGCGCGCGATCTCCGGGATGCGCTTCGCCCCAAAGACGAGCAACACCACGAGGAAGATCAGGGCCAACTCCATCATTCCAAGACCGCCCATAACTCATCACCTGCGCTTTGTGGATAGAAGAAAAACGGGCGCGCGCCGAAGTGTTTTCAGAGGAAGAGGGGCACGGCCCGCACATGCAGAAGCGCAAACGAGCCGCCCTTTGCGCAGTTCCGCCCGGCCCCTCGGCCCGCAGCGGCTGCGCGAGCGCTCTGCGAAACCGCGCCCCTCGCCCTCCGGTACGCTCCCGAACGCCGCTTGCAGACGACCCCCCGCCCATGCCCAACGACGCCTCCCCTCTTTCCCGCGACGACCTTCACGCCTGGCCCAAAGCCGAACTGCACTGCCACCTCGACGGCTCGCTCCGCCTGGAGACGATGCTCGATCTGGCAAAAAAGCAGGGTAAAACAGGCCGCCTCCCGGCCGACAGCGTGGACGGCCTCCAGGAGATCCTCCGCGAGATCGACACCTCTGAGACGCTCGAAGCCTACCTGGCCTGGTTCCGCTACACGCTCCCGCTGATGCAGACCGCAAGCGCCTTGGAGCGCATCGCCTACGAACTGGCCGAGGACAACGCCCAGGAGAACGTGCGCTACCTCGAAGTCCGCTACGGCCCCATCCTCCACACCGAGGAAGGCCTCTCGCTCGAAAAGGTCAACGACGCCGTCCTGGCCGGCCTCCGGCAAGCGGAAGAGGACTTAGGCATCCGCACGGCGCTCATCATCTGCGGGCTGCGCGACCGCTACGAAAGCGCCTCGCTGCGCCAGGCCGAGCTGGCCGTGGACTACCGCGAGCGCGGCGTGGTGGCCTTCGACCTAGCCGGCGGCGAGGCCGGCAACCCGCCCGATCTGCACGGCGCCGCGTTCTACCACGCGCGCAAGCACCTCATGGGCATCACCATCCACGCGGGCGAGTCCTACGGGCCGGCCTCCATCCGCCAGGCGCTCTTCAAGTGCGGCGCCCACCGCATCGGCCACGGCGTGACGCTGCGCCAGGACCCTGACCTTTTGCGCTACTTCGTGGACCGGCAGATCCCACTCGAAGTCTGCCCCACCTCGAACGTGCAGACGCACGTGGTGCCCTCACTCGAAGCGCACCCTTTGAAGAGCTACGTCAAGGCCGGCGTCCCCGTCACCATCAACACGGACAACCGCCTCTTCAGCCGCACCACCGTCACCGGCGAGCTGTGGAAGGTGCACACCCGCTGCGGCATCGGCCAAAACGCGCTGCGCGAGGTTGTTCTCAACGGCTTCCGCCACGCCTTTTTGCCGTGGGAAGAGCGGCAGGCGCTGCTCCGCGAGGTGACGGCGGGCTTCCCCGTCGCGCCCTCCGAGGAAACGCCCGTGTGGTAGCACCTGCGGCGACGGCCGACCGCTGACGACCGACGGACGCCAAATGCTGCGGTCTGCGGTCCGCCGTCTGCGGTCCGCCGTCTGCGGTCCGCCGTCTGCGGTCGCAGCCCCACCTTGGCCTGCCCGCCTCCAACCGTTCAGGTTGCTCTCGCCGCTCTCAACCGACTCGCCGTATGAACCAAACCGTCCGCCGCGCCGCGCGCCTCTCGGGCACCGTCCGCCTGCCTTCGGACAAGTCCATCGCCCACCGCGCGGCCATCCTCTCGGCCTTGGCCGAGGGCACCTCGCGCATCGAGGGCTACCCCGCCTCGGCCGATCCGCAGTCCACGCTCTCTTGCCTGCGGCAGCTCGGCGTGCGGATCGAAGAAGAAGCGGGCGGCACGCTCGCGGTCGAAGGGCGCGGCCTCGGCGGCCTCAAAGAGCCGGATGCGCCGCTCGACTGCGGCAACTCCGGCACGACGATGCGCCTTTTGGCCGGCGTCCTGGCCGGGCAGCCGTTCGACAGCATCCTTACCGGCGACGCCTCGCTGCGCGCGCGGCCCATGGAGCGCATCGCCGCCCCGCTCCGCGAGATGGGCGCCGAGGTCACGCTCAAAGACGGCTGCGCGCCGATCCGTCTGGCGGGCGGAAGAAAGCTGCGCGGGATCGAATACGAACTGCCGGTAGCGTCGGCGCAGGTGAAGTCGTGCGTGCTCCTGGCCGGCCTCTTCGCCGAGGGCGAAACGACGGTAATCGAACCCGTCCCCTCGCGCGACCACACCGAGCGGATGCTCGAGCTGGACGTGGTGGAGATGGGCGGCGCGCGCCACCTGAGCGTCGAGGACGGACGGACGGTCCCGGCGCAGACGTGGACGGTGCCGGGCGACTTCTCGGCGGCGGCGTTCTTCCTCGTGGCCGGCTCCATCGTCCCGGAGAGCGAGCTGCGCCTCGAAGGCGTAGGCCTGAACCCCTCGCGCGCCGCCTTGCTGGACGTCCTCCGCGCGATGGGCGCTGACTTCTCCATCAAGAACGAGCGCACGCGCGGCGGCGAACCCCTCGGCGACCTCACCGTGCGCACGCCTGGAAGCGCCCTCCAGAGCGCCACCATCGGCGGGCGGCTCATCCCCAACCTCATCGACGAGCTGCCGGTCCTGGCCGTAGCCGCCGCCTGTGCGGGGGGGCGCACCACCATCACGGGCGCCGCCGAGCTGCGCGTGAAGGAGACGGACCGCATTGCCGCCATCGCCGCCGGCCTGAGCGCCCTCGGCGCCGAGGTGGAGGAGCTTGAGGACGGCCTCGTGATCGAAGGCCCGGCGCGGCTCCGAGGGGCCGAGGTAGATGCGCGCGGCGACCACCGCATCGCCATGACGCTCGGCGTGGCCGGCCTCGCGGCTGAGGGGGAGACGACGATCCGCGGGGCCGAGCACGCGCGCGTATCGTTCCCCGGCTTCTGGGACGAGCTGACGCGCGCGGCTCACGAAGACTGACCGCTCGCCGCGCCGTCCGCGCCGGGAATCCAGAGGTGCTCGTCGAGATCGACGCAGCCGTCCTCGGTAAAAGCGACGCCCTCGCTGCGCAGACGCTCCTCCATCACGCGCGGCCCCTCGAAATGACGCTTCCCGCTCAGCGCGCCGAAGCGGTTGACGACGCGGTGGCACGGCAACCCCGTGTGCGCAGCCGCTTTAAGCGCCCAGCCGACGGTGCGGGCGGCGCTCTTCGCAGAGAGGTGCTCGGCGATGTGGCCGTACGTCGTCACGCGCCCGTGCGGGATCTCGGCGACGACGGCGTGCACGCGACTGAAGAAGTCGCCGCTGTCTTTCATCTACCTCCTGCCTAAGAGTACAACCTAAGAGTACAATTAGCGCCTGATCGCCGTAAGACAGCCTGTTTTTACGCTTCGATTCTGTTCGGAAACCGCTCCACGGAGCCAACCTACCGTAGGTTGGCTCCGTGGAAGACATTCAGCTAAAAGGACGTTTGACCCTCCCCTGAAGAAGTGGACACCTCGAAAAGCGCTTCGTGCGCTATATTCCTGAACACGCAACCAATGAGGTGTCATCCATGAGCACACGCAAAACGTATTCAAAAGAGTTCAAGCTCGAGGCCGTCCGGCTGGCCGAGGAGCGCGGCAACCGAAGCCAGGCAGCGCGCGACCTGGGCATCTACCCCAGCATGATTCGGCGCTGGAAAGAGCAACTCGAAGACCACGGCCAGCAAGCGTTTCCCGGCAAAGGCAATCCGCGGGATGAAGAACTGGCCCGACTCCAGCGCAAACTTCGGCGCATGGAAGAGGAGAACGCCATCCTAAAAAAGGCTGTGGGTATCTTTACGAGCCGCCCGCGCTGAGGTACCCTTTCGTCCACGACCACCGTGGGGAGTTTTCCATCCAAGCCATGTGCCGCGTCATGAACGTATCAGCGAGCGGCTACTATGCTTGGCGCTCCCGGCCGGAGAGCCTGCGCAGCCGCGAGAACCGGCGGCTGACTACTCTGGTCAGAGCGATCCACGCCGAGAGCCGTCAGACGTATGGCAGCCCGCGCGTTCATGCCGAGCTGCGTGCACGGGGCGAGCGTGCAGCCGAGGCCGGGTGGAGCGCCTGATGCGCCGTAGCGGCATCCAGGCAAGGCAGACGAAGCGCTCTCGATCCACGACCGACTCCAAGCACAGCTTGCCGGTGGCCGAGAACCTGCTCGGCCGCGACTTCGAGGCCGCCGATGCAAACCGGAAGTGGGCCGCCGATATTACCTACGTCTGGACACGCGAAGGCTGGCTTTATCTCGCTGTAGTGCTCGATCTGTGCTCGCGCCGCGTGGTCGGCTGGGCCATGCAGGCGACGCTGGCGCGGGGCCTGGTCGTCGGTGCCCTTGAGATGGCGCTTCAGCAGCGGCAGGTGACGAGCGCGCTTCTTCATCACAGCGACCGCGGCAGCCAGTACGCCTCGGCCGATTACCAGCATCTCTTGTCGGTCTACGGCATTGCGTGCAGCATGAGCCGCAAGGGAAACTGCTACGACAACGCTGTGGTGGAGAGCTTCTTCGGAACGCTCAAGACCGAACTCGTTCATCACCAAGATTACCAGAGCAGAGCTGAGGCAAAGGCCGACCTCTTCGAGTATCTTGAAGTGTGGTACAACCGCAGGCGGCGGCACTCGTCACTCGGCTACCTCAGCCCGGCCGAGTACGAGGCCTGCAGGGCAGCGCCACGCGCCGCATGACCTTAACTCGGTGTCCACGAAATCGGAGGAGGGTCAGTTTAACTCTACGCCACTAAAAGCCGCTGTTGCTCGTACCGTAACACTCGGCATTGCTATACTCGCTCTCCGTGGCTGAGTTGACCGCTTTCACTCTATAACACGCAAACCCAAACTCTCCTGGAACGAACGAATCATATGTCGGGTAGCGATAGGGATGATCCTCAGCAGAAGTTTCGTTTCCCACGTAGTTCTCACCATCGTTGAGTACGCCACGCTCGCCAGTATTTATGCGTTCCAAGACGTAGCTCGTTGCTCCAGAAACGTCATTCCAGTACAGATTGATACTCTGGTTACCTTGATAGGTAGAAGTAAGAGCAGGAGCCTCTAATGAGCTGGTTGCGTTTTGCGAACCTAGTGTATTCAGAGATTCTACTCCGTTTGCGTACTCTGATGAAGCTGGGTTCTCAGAGTAACCCATCAACAGGACGGGTACGGCTACCGCTAGAGCAACAAGAGCTTGGAAATTTTTTAAGTTTAGGAGAGAGAGTCTGCCTTTTAGAGGTTTCATCGCGTAAGTGGGACAGCTATTCACATGCTTACGAGTTATCTATAAGCAACGTCTTAGCACGAACTTAAACAAGGTTCATAGCTTCTCAATTGTTATGGATGGGAAACGTTTGAACAATTAACCTGCTTCCGAAAACGGATTCAGTTCATATGCTAAAGCAGGTCAGGGGAGGATCAATTCTGCTCGATAACGCAGATCGTTAGGGACACCGGAGCAAGCGCTACGCTACCGAACCGCTACTTCAAACGCGATGGGGCGCTCCACCTGTTGCCCAGTCGTCTCGTCAGTGACGCGCACGACAATTGTAATGTCTCCCTTTTTTCCCTGCCCCCATTTGTCGAGTTCCAGAAGGATGTACTCTTCGGCTCGACTGCTCCGGCCTGCGTAGGTTACTTGTGTGGCGGTGCTCTTGTCTTGGCTCGGCCGTAGCAGGCGCGCCAGCGTGCCCTGCTCAGTGCGGCGCCGCACCTCGTACTCGACCGTGTAGCGGGTGCGGTCGTCCGCGTCGTACCGGAGGTGGTACACCTCGAAGTAGAAGAGAAGCGGTGTGTGGGGGGCAACCTCGGCGAAGGGATAAAGCACCGCCGCCTCGGCTAGATTGCCGCTCTGCAGATCAGCCTCTTCGGGCAGCACCATCGGTCGGAGGTCGCTCATCTCCAGGCGTCCTCGGTCGGGCGCGAGCCGGCGGAGCGAGTCAAGCCGCCGTTGCCCGGCGCGCACGAGCGGACCCGGAGCGAACCGCTCGCTCTCCGGGCGCACCTGTACCATTTGCTGCATCCATTGCAGACTGATATGATACACCTCGCTGGTGCTTCGGAAGGCAAGTTGCTGGGGCGGAATCGTCCGCTCAGCTGCCTGCTGCGTGGTGCCCTGCAGGAGGTACTGCTTACGATACGTTTCTTCCCGCTTGTACTTTTCGTCCTGCTGCAATGCCGTGAGGGCCAGCAGCGGGCGCGAGCGCCGTACGTATTCCGATCCGTACCGCTTATGCTGATCTTCTGGAAGGCGCAGTGCACCAGGCGGGACGCTCCAGTACACCTCGGTTCGGGTGGTGCCGTCTTCTTCGAGGAAGCGGGCCGTTCGCACGGCCACCGGCAGCGGAGCAGCGGAACTTAGAACGCTCGTCTTCTGACGTGGCATGTTTTCCGCTCGCCAACGCGCAGCTCGGCGGTCGTCCGCGTAGCTCCGGTCAAGCGTCTGCTTAAGCATCGCGGACGGCAGGACCAGCCCGGCCACGGGGTCTTCCGTAACGATGACCTGCTGCGAACCTATCCCTTCTCCTACAACTTGTTGCCTTCCAGAGACTAAACCCGCGAGGGCCTTGTCGGACTGCTGTTTCTGCTGTTGAACGTAGCGGTCCACCCCGTTGTACCGCCCGCTAAAGTCAATGTGATGCATCGCCAACTGCTTGTAGATGTGTCGGAGGGCCGCCAGCGAGGAGACGGCTTTGTTGAGGCTACGCTCAGAGCGACCGAAACCGTTGCGTAGCTGAGCCGGGAGCAGATCGTTAGTGGAGGCAGCCAAGTGGTAGGAGCCGTCTTTCTCGGTAAAGAGGAAGTAGGCCGACTGACCGAGTTCTGGGTACAACCACAACTCATTCGGGGGGAAGTCCGACATAGCGACGGGCACTCCGAAGCGGTAAACCTCCTTGTGAAAGGAAGCCTCGTTGTAGCTCACCTCCGCTTGCTCTGATGGTTTGCCGTAGCGCACGTATACCTCGCCTCGGTCGTCGAGGCGCGTCAGGCGTTCGGGGTCCGGATACGCCTGCTCTGCGTAAGCTACACGGCGCAGATGCTCGCGCAGCCGTTCGTTGCCCGCCGTGCGCAACACAGGGTCCTGACTCCGCCACCAAGCCAGGAGCCGCTCGCCCGCACCTTCTTTGAAGTGCCACGTTTCAGGTGGCGCGTCCTGCGGATTCGCCACTACGTCTCGAAGCACGCCGTCCGGCACCAGCCAAGCCGCCTGAGCAACGTGGCGGCGTACTACTCTGCCCGTCTCGGAAGCAAGTGCTGGCGCAGCCGCATGAAGGATTTGGCGGTAGAGATCCGTTGCGTGGCGCAGGCGAGCGTCGCCGGTTCCGCCGGAGCTGTCACTTAGGAGCGATTGCAGCGCTGCATCGGCTTGAAACACCGAGAGGCTGCTGTCTCCCGTTGCGCCGGGCTGCTGCCGCGCGTACGCCGGCGCAAGTATGCCTACCGAGATGAAGATCCCCGCCAGCATTACGAGATAAAGAAGAGACCCCCTTCTGAGGCACCCTTCCGATCCGCAAGTTTTCTGCGCCAGAAGAGCCGGGAAGCGCACGTAGAACATGACCAAACCTCGGCCTGTGCTGAGTTTGCGCTATGTTTTTACAGCGTAACACCTTGCCTATGCAGATAAGTTTCGGCGAGGACGGCGTCCGGCATATTCCGGTCATCTCACGCCGGTACGCGCCGCAACGAGAAGGCACGCCCTAAGACGAAAAAGGCCGGCCGTCGCGTACTGACGACGGCCGGCCCAGAAACCCGACGGCATCTGCGGCGCGCAACGCCCGGCAGATGCGAGGCCGGAACGCAACGCTCAGTAGCCCGGATTCTGCACAAGCTCCGGGTTGGCGTCGATGGCCTCCGACGGGATCGGCAGGATGCGCTGGAAATCGGGAGCAACGCCGCCGTTCTCGTCCACAAGCGGCAAGCCCAGACGGATGAGCGTATGGCGATACTTGCCCTCGAAAGCCAGCTCCCGACGGCGCTCAAGGAGGATCTCGCTTATCAGCGTGCCGTCTTCGTTAGCGTCGCTGTCGTCACCGTCGCCGTCGCCGATGTCGTCAACCGAGTCAAATGCTTCAAGGCCGGCGCGCGTGCGGATCGTGTTCAGGTCCGCCAGCGCCTGTTCCTCGTCGCCATCGTCCTGGCGCGCTTCCGCCTCGGCGCGGATAAGGTACATCTCGGCCAAACGGATCACCCGGATGTTGTCCGCGAAGTTGGGGTCGCGGTACTTATCCGACCAGCAGTCCGTGTCGTCGCTGAGGCATGTGGAGTCCGGCACGCCAAAGACCTGCGAGCCGCCTTCTACGCGGTAGATGAGTTCGCGCTGGCGTGCGTCCTCAAAATCGTCGTAGATGGACAGAAGCTCGGGCGTAACGATAAGGTCGCCGCGCCCACCGAGCGCGCTCGGAAGGTAGAACGACGAAGGGAAGCTGTTCGTACCCGAGTTGTCATCCGTCGTGTTCACTACGGCAAAGACGTCTTCCTCCGTGAGGCTGGTGCCGTAGAGCGCTGCCACGCTGCCGAGCAACGCGAACTCACCTGACTCGATCACCGAGGTCGCAAGCTCAGAGGCCGACTCGTAACGCGCCTGGTAGAGCCGCACGCGAGCAAGCAGCGCTTGCACGGCACCAAGACCGGCGCGCCCGTTGGTGTTAGGTCCGCTGACGCCCTCTTGCTGAAACGTGCTGATCGCTTCTTCGAGGTCGGTGTTGATCTGATTGTAAACTTCCGCGACGGTGGCGCGCGGCATTCTTTCCACCTCGCCGGGGTTGGTAACCGGCTCCAGGACGAGCGGGACGCCGAGCTGGTCGTTGGCTCCGCCAGTGTTCCACGGCTGGGCAAACCAGCGAAGCAGGTTGTGGTAGCAGAGCGCGCGGATGAACTTCGCCTCCGCCTGGAATTGGGCAGCGCGGTCTGGATTGATGGCCCCCGACTCCTCAAGTCCCACAATCACGCCATTGGCGCGGAGAATGGCGTCGTAGAGGTCGTCGTAAATCGTAAGGGCTGTGCCGAGCGTGGAGAGCACGGAAAAGTTTTCGAGCGCCTGGTACGTCGTGAACGACCCTACGAAGTTCAGGTTAGTCGTGGTGAAGTCGGCGGCGTAGTAGCCAGGGCCACCGTAAACTCCGGAAAACTGCAGCGCGCTGTAAGCACCAAAGAGCGATGCTTGAGCGTTCCTCTCCGAGGCGAAGGCCTGACTTCGCGGCACTTGATCGGCCGGTGTGGCGTCGAGCGCGGAGTCGCAGGCCGAGAGCGTGGCGACCGTGAGGAGGATGACGAGGAGGAAAGAGAACGGTCTGAGAAGCTTCATAAGATTGTAATGGGCCGTAAGCGGCTGAAAAGAAATGAGCTTGATAGGAGACGGCGGCGCGCCAGGCATCGGGAGTGCGAGTTGACTCTTCTGCACTCCCGATGCGGCGCTCGCCGATAACGGCTGTCTCAGAGCGTGAGGTTGATGCCTCCCTGGAAGGTACGCGCCTGCGGCGGCGTAAAGAAAGTGAGACCTCCATTCACGCCCCGGCCCTCCGGGTCGCCGAACTCGATGCTGTCGAAGGTCAGCAGGTTCGTACCCAGGACGTAGACCTGAGCGCTCTTCACCCCCAGCCTCTGCGCGAACCTCTGCGGGAGCGAGTACCCCAGCCTTAGATTCTTGAGGCGCAGGTACGAGCCGTCTTCGAGAAAGCGGGTGGACGTCCGGGCGGCGTTGTTCCCGTCGAAGAGGGAGAGACGCGGCACGTCCGTCTGATCACCCGGCTCCTGCCAGCGGTCCAAGATGTTGCTCGACACATTGAACGTGCCCAGTCCCGATAGGAAGTCGAGGGTGTTGTTGTAGAACTTACCGCCGGACTCGAACTGGAAGAAGACGCTAAGCTCCAGTCCCTTGTACCCGAAGCGATTCGTGACTCCCCCTGTCCAGTCAGGCGCCTGTACGCCTACGAACTGCCGGTCAGCGGACGTGATGTCGCCATCCCCATTCGTATCGGTGAAGATGGGAGCGCCCGTTTCGGGATCTACGCCCTCGTACGGGATCAGGTAGAAGCTGCCGAGCGGACGGCCTTCCTCAATGCGGATAAGACTGCTAACCGGACTGGGAATCGGATCACCCACGCCGTCGCCGTCCTGGTCCACTAGTTCGGTCACTTCGTTTTTGTTAGTAGCCAGGTTGATAGCCGTGCTCCAGTTGAAGTTGCCCGTGAGGTTCTGCGTCTCGAGGGCGAGTTCGAGACCGGTGTTGTTCACCGACCCGATGTTCGCGGTGAAGTCGTTGAAGCCTTCTGAGCGGGGCAAGAGCACGTCGAGCAGGAGGTCGTCCGTGTTCTTGTCGTAGTAGTCCGCTGTGAGGAAGACGCGGTTGTTGAAGAGGCCCAGGTCAAGCCCGATGTCAAGCTCGGTGGTCTGCTCCCACCGCAGGTCCGGGTTGGGCAACTGTGAGGGGTCGAGTCCGCCGGCGCCGGCGTAGTTGCCATCCGGACCACTGCCAAAGAGCGCCAGATACGAAAACGTGCCGATCTGGTCGTTTCCGGTGGTACCTAGGCTCACGCGCAGTTTCAACTCGTTTACCCATTCCACCGGGTCCATGAAACTCTCCGAGGAGATGCGCCAGGCGAGCGCCCCGGCGGGGAAGAACCCGAACCGGTTGTCCTCGCTGAAGCGCGAGGACCCGTCCACGCGAGCCGAAAACTCGGCGATGTAGCGGTCGCCGAAGGTGTAGTTCGCGCGCGTGAAGTACGAGAGCAGGCGTTCCTGCCGGTCCACGTCTGAGAAGGTGGTGGTGGGCTGCGCGGCGCTCCCGACGGTGAGCAGGTTCGGCGAAGCTACGCCCGAGGCGCTTGTGAAGACCTGGTTGCGCTCCACCCACTCGAAGCTCGACCCGAGGACGACGTTGAGAAAGTGATCGTCAGCGAAGGTGTCCGTGTAATCGGCCGTCCCTTCCAAGAGCCAGCGCTTCTGCTCGAAGTAGTTCTGCGTACGGGCGCCGCTGGGGCGGCCGTCTACTGTGCGGAATTCGTTGAAGAAGTACTCGTCCACGAAGTTGACGTTGCCGCCCACGTTGGCGCGCAACGTGAGGTTCGAGAACGGGTCCACCTCGGCAAAGGCGTTCCCGTTGAGGAACCACTCGAAGTCCTGCGCGCTGTTCACCGCGATAGCCCCCACGGTGTTCTCAGCGATGTTGTAGGGGTTCTCGAAGTTGAAGTCGCCGTCCTCAGTTCTCACCGGGACAATGGGCGGGCGGATGGCGCCGGACGTGAGCACGCCGGACACATTATTGCCTGACGAAGGACGGTCGTTGAGTACGCGCGTAATCCCGATGGAGGAGCCGAACCGCGCCCAATCAACCAAGTCGTGATCGAGGTTCAGCCGTCCGTTGATGCGCTGGAACTGGGTGCCCAGGATGTAGGACTCGTTCAGGAAGTACGACCCGCTGGCGAAGAAGCGCGTAGACTCGTTGCCACCGCGCGCCGACAGGTCGAGCTGCGTCTGAAGACCCGTCCGGAAGACGTCGTCCACTGTGTTGAAATCCGGCGCGTCCTCTACCGTCGGCAACGCCGGGAAGCCGAAGAGGGGAAACGGATCGTCAGTGTCGGACACGTCAACGCCCGCGTCGCGGAGCCGGTTGAGTCCGGCCTCGCGGTAGATCTCTACGTACTCCGGGCCGGAAAGCACGTCGAACTCGTCCGTCGCCGAGACGCTGCCGACGTAGTAGTTGACCGAGAGGTCAGTACCTCTGCGCTGTCCTCGCTTCGTGGTGATGAGCACGACGCCGTTGGCCGCGCGCGAGCCGTAGATGGCCGAGGCCGAGGCGTCCTTCAGCACCTCTATCGACGCGATGTCGTTCGAGCTGAGGTTCTGGAGAATGTTGTTGCTGTTGCCGAAGTCGCTGGCCGATTCGCGCGAGCGCACCGGCACCCCATCAATGACGAAAAGCGGCTGCGTGCCCGCAGTGATCGAGGACTGGCCGCGGATATTGATTTCTACGGCGCTTCCCGGAATGCCTGAGTTCCGCGTGAGTTGTACGCCGGCAGCGCGCCCCTGAAGCAGCTCTTCGGGGGAGGACGTCGGCACGTTCGCAATCTCCTCGGCGTCTACCGAGGAGACCGCGCCGGTCACGTCGCGCCGGCTCCGCTCGCCGTAACCGATCACGACGACCTCTTCGAGGTCGGTGAAGTCCGGCGTCATCTCGAAGTTCTGCGTGACCGTTTGGCCGGCTTCCACCTCGATTTGGACGTCCGCCTCCGCCTCCTGATAGCCAACGAAAGACGCGCGGATGGTATACTCCCCTGGCGTCACGTTTTCGATGGTGTAATTGCCGTCCGGGCCGGCGGCGCCGCCCTGTTGTAGCTCGACGATCACGACGCTGGCGCCGGGCAACGGCTCGCCGGTCTCCGCGTCCGTGACGCTGCCGGTGACGCTGCCGGTATCCTGCGCGAGCGCGGGAGAGGCGGCCATGAGGAGCAACGCCAGGGTGCAGAGGAATCGAGTAAAGAGTTTTCTCATGACGGCTCTGGAATGCGTAGATGAGCGAGTAAAGCTGTTGCCTGCCGAAGCGCGGCTGTCTTGGTTCGGCGGAGGAGGCTGCGGCGTGCAGGAAGCGGACGCTTGAGGAAGCCTGCTGAATATCGTAGTACGAAGAGAAGAAAACGCGTACTGAGTTGCAATCCCGTAGTGTCCCAATTGTGCCCTTCAACGGGTGAACCGTAATCTCCCTATCCTGAACGGTGCCTACTAGTCCTGCTCTTCTGAGCAGGCCATATGGAAGCACTTCGCCTCAGACCGCACCGCTGCCACCTTATGCCAAATGCCAAGTCGCTACAAAGCCGCCACCTCGAACGCGATGGCACGCTCGACGCTCTGTCCCGTCGTCTCGTCGGTAACGCGGACGGTGACGGTTAGCGTGCCGCTGCCACCCGGCTGCTCGCTCAGGTCGAGGAGGACGTACTCGCGCGCGGTGCGGCTCTGGCTGGCGTAGCTTGTCTCGGTGGTGGTGCGCTGCTTTTTCTCACCCCGGAAGAGGCTTGCCAGGCCGTCCGGCTCCGCCGGAGCGGCGCAGGATGTCGTACTTGACGGTGTAGCGCGCCCGGTCGTCCGCGCCGAAGGCGAGGTGGTAGACCTCGAAGGCCAGCGCGAGCGGCAGGTCCGTCTCGACGCGGGCAAAGGGGTACGGCTGGCTAGGTGGCCGTGCTTCCGGACTGCAAGGATTGCTTTCAGAAACGAAGGACCTGCGTCTCAATGACGCAGGTCCCCCATAACGTTGTTCGTCAGTGGTTTGCTTAGTGGTTTCCCTTATACTGTCCGCCAGAGTTGCTCGGAGGAAGGTCCGTTCGCTTGATTTGGAGCGACTGCGGCCCGTAGAGCTTGACGCGCACGTCTTCTTCCCCACCGCCGCCGCTGAGCATGGCGGGGCAGCTGTTCGTCTTCCAGCTGCTGGTCCCATCCGCCGTGCCGGCCTCGCCGGCGTTGTCGGCGCCGCCGAAGGTGTAGTAGTCGCGGAAGGTGATCTCAAGCTCTCGGCCAGGCACGGGGTAGTGCAGCGGCGTGCCTTCTTGGAGCAGGTTGTGGCGCCGCATGAAGTACCACTGCAGCCCGATGCCGCCGAGCATGTCTAGCTCGATGGAGTATTCCTTATGGAGCGCGCAAGCGAAGGCGTCGTCGCTTGCGCCAGCGCTTATGGTAAGGCCAGCCGCCAGGCCATCCGCGCCGTCGGGGAACTCAATGGCCCCGAGCTGTATGGCCGGCAGGTTCGGTTCGAAGTCGGTAGGCACGCTGCCGAAGGGGCTGTTTTCGAGCGCTTCGGCGGCGGCGGCCTTGTTGCCAAGCCGGACGTTGGCCTCGGCCTTGATGTACTGGGTCTCCGCGCGCGTCATAACGGGTATCGGATAGCCGCTCTCGCCCCAGTTGTTAGCGGCGTACATGCGCAGGTTCCAGTAGTTAGTAAAGAGCGAGCGGTCGCGCGAGGCGTTCAGGAAGCCGTAGTTCGTCGTGTACTTAAAGTACTGGATGCGCGGGTCGGCCGTCTCTACCGGGTCGAGGTTCCCCTCGTCGGGGTAGTCCACGGGGTAGTCCCCATCAAAGAGGTGCAGCAGCTTGACGTCGGTGGGGAGGTAGCCGGCACCGTCCTCGATGCCGCCCGTCACCAGGAAGGTGTTCCAGTCGCAGTAGTTGCAGAAAAAGATGAACGGGCCGACGGAGGTGGGAGCGAACGCCTCCAACGCCCCGCCCAGTCCCGCCTCGGCGCGGTCGAGGATGTTCTGCCAGCGGTCGGGGGACCAGCCGTCGGCCTCTTCTTGCGTGCGCGCTTCGTTGAGGAGGATGCGCGCCGAAAGGGAGTTGGCGATCTCCACGAACTGGTCAAACGAGTAGGCATTGCCGCCCGGGAGCAGGTCCCACTGGAAGCCCGAGACCTGCTCAGCCAGCGCGATCCCCTGGTCGATGTCCTCAACGGCGGCGGCGATGATCTCGCTGTAGGGCGCAAAATCCTGGACGACAGTGGGATCGGTCTCCGGGCCAGCGATGTAGCCCTGGTTGTAGATCAAGCCGATGTACCCGCGTGCCACCCCACGGATGAAGTACGCCGAGGCCAGCAGCTTTTGCGACACGTCCGTGCCATCGTCAAGGACGATGTCTTCTCCGTCGAGTTCGATCCGCTGGATGATGGTGTTGGCCGAGGACACCGCCGCGTTGAACGTGAGCCAGGGGTCCTCGATGATCTCCGCGTCGGAGTACGTGGTGCGGTTGTTCAGGCGCTGACGCGGCTGGTAGGCGAAGTCCCAGAAGCTGAAGAACCGATTCGTGGCCGTGGTCTGATCAGCCAGCCCGCCCATGTGCACCCCTTCTTCCTCGACGATCATCTGGACCGTGTTGGCCGTAGCGCCTTCCAGGAGGGCCACCACGCCGCTGGCCTCGCCCAGCGCACGCTCGCGAACCGGGTCGTTGACGTTGTCCACGCTCAGGTCCCGGCATCCGCCTACAGCCACGAGGAGCGCTATCAGCAGCAGAAGCGGGAGGGGCAGTTGCCGTGCGATAAAGGTTTTCATGGCGCTTTGAGCAGTCTCCGTTTGCAAGATGATGATCCGACGCCCCCCCGATGGGGCGCTCCCGTTCGCCCGAGGTTAGAACCGGATCTCGACCGAGCCGGTGAACGTGCGGAAGTTCGGGTAGGCGTACTCGTCCAGGCGGAAGTTCGTGGCGTTGGTGCGCAGCGCCACCTCCGGGTCCCAGCCGGTGTAGTCGGTGAAGGTGAGGAGGTTGCGCCCGAGGACGCCCAGCTTCAGCCCGTTGATGTACTGCCCCAGGGGGCCGAGCTGGCTCCGGGTGAAGTTGTAGGCGAGCGAGACCTCGCGCAGCTTCACGAAGCCGGCATCCTCGACGAAGTACGACGAGGCGTTGGCCCCGTTGTAGATAGCCGAGGAGGCATCCGTGTACTGGAGGTGGTAGCCCTCTGCGGCCAGCTCCTGCTGGTCCTCGTGGCGGTAGTTGAAGTAAAGGAGTTGCTTAGTGTAGTTGTACACGTCGCCGCCGCTTACCCAGTCCAGCAGTGCGTAGAGCGCGAGGCCACGGTAGGTGAGCGTGGAGCTGAAGCCCATCGAGAAGTCCGGCTGCGTGTCCCCGATCTGGGTGACGAGCCGCTCGCCGTTCTCGTTGACGAGGTAAACGACCTGCTCAGCGGCCGTGCCGTGCGTGCCGGCGGGCACGACGTAGCCCTGGTCGTTAATAGCGTAGTCATCACGCGTGAGCCGCCCGTCGCCGTTGGTGTCGGTGCCGCCGTTGAGCACCTCGCCGCCTTCGCCCACGGTGAGTTGGTCGAGCGAAGTAGCGATCTCGTTGCCGTACATGGCGCCGTACGGGACGCCTTCTTCAACGCGGAAGAGGTTCAGCGCCGTGCCTGCGATGGTCCGCGTGAAGGCCGGCACGTCGCCCAGGTCGGTGATCTCCTGCGTGATGTGCGAGAACGTCAGGTTGAGGTCCCAGGAGAAGTTGCTCACTTCCAAGGGACGCCCGCCGAGGGCGAACTCCAGGGCCGTGCTCTCGATCTCGCCTACGTTCTGCCACTGGTCCTGGAAGCCGGCCAGCGCCGAGAGCGGCACCTCCAGGTAGTCGTTCTCCACCTGCGTAAGCGCGTAGTTCGCCTCGAAGGTGAAGCGGTCGAGGAAGGCGAGGTTTATGCCCGTTTCCAGCTCTTTTACGGTAGAAGGCTTCAGGCCCTCGTTCCCCAGAATGTTCGGCTCAAGACCCACGCTCGTGGCGCTGAACGTCTCGTACTGCGCCTCAAAAGGAGGGCGCTGCCCGGAGGTACCGTAGGACGCGCGCAGCTTCAGCTCGTTCACGTTCGGGATGTCGAAGTCCTCCGAGAGCCGGTACGCCAGCGAGCCGCGGTAGTAGGTCTGCCAGCGCTCATCGGTGCCAAAGGAGGAGGAGCCGTCCCGGCGGATTAGCCCGCCCAGGATGATCTTCTCCTGGTAGTCGGCCGAGAGGTCGAAGAAGTAGTTCTCGGCCCGCTCGGTCGTCTGGTACGAGTCGATGCCGAACGTCTCGGGGTCGAGCGAGCCGATGTCGCGCACGCCGCGGGCGGAGTACCGGCTGCCCTCGGCCTCGAACCACTCGTAGTCGCGGTTCTCGTAGAGGTACTTCGCCACGGCCGAGAGGTTGAACTCGCCGACGGCGCCGGCGAACTCCGTCCAAGCCTCCGTAATGGAGGTGCTCTGTTCGATAGAGCGGCGGAAGTCGTAACCGTCGTTAACGGTCGGGCTGGGCGTCGGCGTCGTGAAGCCGACGGGGTAGAACGTCTTCCACTCGGTAAAGCCGCGGTCGAGCGACTGCCGGGCGTTGAGGGACACCCAGTTGGCTAAGTCGTACGAGGCGGCCACGCCGGCGATGACGCGGTCGCGGTCGAGGCCGCGCTCGCGCTGCTGCGCCACGTAAAGCGGGTTCTGCCAGTTCGACCCCTGGATGGCGTAGCCGGTAGGCCGGTTGGAGAACACCTCCCGCCCGCCCTGCATCGTCGTCTCGGTCAGGTCGATGAACGGGTCGGCCGTGAGGATCGAGTAAAAGAAGTTGTCGCCCTGGCCCTGCTCCTCGAAGCGCGGCGACGTGACGTTGATGTAGGAGCCGCTGAACTTGACGGCGAGCCGGTCCATCGGGATGTAGTCCGCATTGAGGCGGAAGGTGTTGCGGCTGTACGGCTCCACCGGCTCGAGGACGCCGCCCTGGCGCATGTTCTCAAACGAGGCGAAGTAGTTGTAATCCTCGCTCGAGTTGCCAATGGAGATGTAGTTCGTGTTAAAGGGCTGCCCGGTAAAGACGGCATCTACGTTGTTGCGGAGGATCGGGTACGGATTGTCGAAGAAGCCGTCATCTATGGTCTCGTTCGAGCGGCCGTCCCAGCGGATGAGCCGGGCACCGTCGGAAACATTTGCCAGTTGCTGCTCCGTTGGCTCGATGAGCGTCTGCGTATTGCCGTTGGGGAGCCGGAACTCGAGCGTGTCGAGCACCCAGGGGTGCTGCGTAGCCACCGGGTAGTCGCCAGCGATGGTTGAGATGCCCACCTCGCTACGGAAGGTGATGCGCGCGCCGCCCTGCGCGTCGCCGCGCTTGGTGCGCACCTGGATCACGCCGTTGCCCGCGAGCGAGCCGTAGAGCGACGCCGCCGCCGCCCCCTTGACCACCTCGATGGACTCAACGTCCTCCATGTTGATGTCGCGCAGGCTCCCGCTGGTGATCACGCCGTCCACGATGATGAGCGGGCTTTGGTCGCCCGAGATGGACGTCGAGCCGCGCAGGCGGATGTCCGCATCAGCGGAAGGGTCGCCCGAGCCTTGCACCACCATGGCGCCGGGGACCTTGCCGCGCAGCGCGTTGGCCGGGTCGGTGGCTGGGACCTTTTCGAGCGTCTCCACATCCACTTTGCTTACGGAGAAGCCGAGCTTCTTCGTGGCCGTGCCGCGGCCCACGCCCGTCACAACAACCTCATCGAGGCCAAAGGCGTCCGGCTCCATCTCAATCTCCGTGGTGGTCGTCTCTCCCGCCTGGATCACCACCTCGTTAGAGTACCGCTGATACCCAATGAAAGAGACGCCGAGGGTGTACGTGCCGGCCGGGACATCCGTCAGCGTGAAGCTGCCGTCTCCATCAGCGGCTGTGCCGCGCTGCAGCTCGTCGATGACGACGTTGGCGCCGGGGAGCGCAGCGCCGGTTTCACCGTCCACTACGGTGCCGGTGAGCGTCCCCTCTTGAGCCAGCGCCGCTCCAGGAATGCAGAGCATTAGCAGCAGCCCACACGCGAAATTCGTTAGCCTTTTCTTCATGGCGTCTCTCTGATTCGTTTTATTGACTAAGGTCGGATGCGCGCGTCCAGGTTCGAGCGCTCACGATGTGCGGAGCGACCTCAGCGAAGCCAGCCTGAGTCCGAAGCGCTGGTGAGACACCGGCGCCGGGATAGCGCAACGTAGCGCCCCCTTGCCGCTGTTACAAGAGTGTTATGCTTTCTCAAACTTCTTTTCTTCGTGAGTCGTCCCTATCGTCCCTCAGACTGTCGGATTAGAGCCGCGAGTGGTAATCCACTCGTCTTTCCGCCGTCCTCTTCCAACCACAAAGATGCCTCTGCGTACAGACCTTGAGGTGCGTAGGCGCAACTAATAAAGGCTTTTTGGCTTGCTCCTCATGCAGCAGCAACAGGTACGTACTCTTCTTCCCCCCGAAGCACTCCACCGCACGCTCAGCCCGGACCGCCTCCGGCGCAACGTGCCGCTGGCACCCTTCACCACGTTCAAGATCGGCGGGCCGGCGGATTTTTACTACGAGGCCCGCACCGCCGATGAACTGTGCGCGGCCATCCGCGCGGCGCGAGAAAGCGATCTGCCCTTTTTCCTGATGGGCACCGGGGCCAACATCTTGGTGGGCGATCTCGGCTTTCGCGGCCTGGTCATCCGCAACGTGGCGCGGCACTTCGAGGTGCGGCCCAAGGAGCATCAGCTCTGGGTGGAAAGCGGCGCCACGATGTGGCCCGACGTGATCGAGACCGCCATCGCAGCCGGCCTCTCGGGGCTGGAGCACTACGTCGGCATCCCGTCCACCGTCGGCGGGGCGCTCTGGCAGAACCTGCACTTCCTCTCGCCGCCGCCGGAGCGCGCACGCACGATGTTTATCGAAGAGGTGCTGCTCGAAGCCGACCTGCTCACCGAGGAGGGCGAACGAAAAACCGTGGGCGTGGATTACTTCGACTTCGGTTACGACTACTCGGTGCTGCACGACCGGCAGGACGTGGTCCTCGCAGCCACGTTCCAGCTCGAGCCGGGCGACCCGGAGCGGATGCGCGCCATCGCCGAGGCCAACCTCGCCTGGCGCGCCGACCGCCATCCGCCGCTGGACACCGAGCCGAGCGCCGGGTCCATCTTCAAAAAGATCGAGGGCATCGGCGCCGGGCGGCTCATCGACAAGTGCGGCCTCTTGGGCGTGCGCATCGGCGGGGCGGAGGTGACGCATCGCCACGCCAACATCATGATCAACCGTAAAGAGGCACGCGCGGCGGACGTGCGCGCGCTTATCCGCTACGTGCAGGACGCCGTCGAGCGCGAGACGGGCCATCGCCTCGAGCCGGAGATTTCGTTCATCGGCGATTTTGGCCCGCCCTCTGAGGATGAGCCAGTCTTTACGGAGAAGCCGCGCGGCGTCCTCACCGCCGCCGAGCGCGCCGCACGGGGGAAGGAATCGAGGAGTGGATGAAACGCGGAGGCGAAGAGCACTCTTGTTTCATCGTCTCCTCGTCTCGTCGTTTCTTCGCCTCGTCGCCTCGTCCTCTCCTATCCCCTCTCTTCCAGCCGCGCGGCGAGCGCGTCCGCCTCGGCCTCCAAGCGCGTGCGGGCTTCCAGGCCGTCCTGCCACTCGGCCGGGAAAGCTGCCCAGCCGTGGAGCGCGCCGAGGAGTGCGCCGGCCATCGCGCCGGTGGTGTCGGCGTCGCCGCCGGCGTTGATGGTGGAGAGGAGCGTGGCCTCCACGAGGTGCGGCGCGCGGGCGAACATGCCTGCGGCGAAGGGCCAAGCTTCGTGGGCAAGGACACCGGCGCCGTCGCACACGTCTAAAAGGTCGAGCGGCATGGTGCCCTGATGCAGCGAGCCGTCGAGCGCGCGCAGGCGGTCGGAGACGTTCGTTTCGGCGCCAAGCTCCTTTTCGGCCCACGCCGCGGTTTCGATGAGGGCGGGCCAGAACGCCTCGGCGTCGAACCTTGCGGGCGGGCGCGCGGCGGTGTGGCGGATAGCAAACGCCTGCCCGAAGCCAGCCGCCACGGCGCTCGGGTGCCGGTGCGTGACCTCAAAGACGGGCCGCAGCACGCGGAACGCCTCTTCGCGCGTGGCGCCGGTGGCCGCCCACCAGAGGCCGAGCGGCGCGGCGCGCATGGCGGCCCCGTCGGTGGGGCGGCCACCGGCGCCGGCGTCGTGGGGCGCGGCGCCTTCGGACAGGCGCTCGACGGCAGTGCGCGTGGTCGGTCCCCAGCGGCGCGCTTTGGGGAGGAGGGCGACGTAGGCTTTGGCCGCTTCGGCTGGGAACGCCTCGACCGCTTCGGCAGCGGTGAGGGCGCGGGCGAGGGCAAAGGTAAGCTGCGTGTCGTCCGTCCACTGCCCGGCCTGGAGGTCGCCGCGTTGCTCGTCGGCGCGATACTTCTTGATGCCTTTGTAGTAGGTGCGCACGTTCTGGTGGCTGAGGCCCTCGACGGGCATCCCCAGCGCATCGCCCACGGCCGTGCCTAAGAGCGCGCCTCGTGTTCTGTCGCGGTTGATTGTCACGTGGCGCGGCGGGGTTTGCGGATGGGCGTTGGAAGAAAACTTGATCGCCTGCGTCTCTTCCGGCGAGGGCGCAGCAGCGCTGCGCCCCTACGAGGGCCGTTATCGGTGCGCGGTGCAGGCCTCGATTGAAGATAGCCGTGCCGTCCGCTATCCTCCACTCCGTTCGCTGTTCGCCATTCACCATTCGCCACCCTATGAACTGGCTCGCGGGCGCTTGGGCGGTTTTTGCGAAGGACGTGCGGCTCGAACTCCGCACGCGCTACGCCATCAACATGCTGCTGCTCTTCGTTTTGGGCGCCGTCCTCGTCGTGCTTTTTGCCGTGGGGCAGGAGCCGGTGGGCGAGCGCGTCGAAAGCGGCCTCCTGTGGGTGGTCATTTTGTTTTCAGCAGCCGTCGGCCTTGGGCGCGCGTTCTTGGCTGAGGAAGAGGGCGGGACGGTGCTCCTGCTTCAGCTCAACACGCGGCCCTCGATGGTGTACGCGGGCAAGCTTCTCTTCAACGCCGCGCTGATCTTGGCGCTCAACGCGGTGGCCGTGGCGGCGTTTCTGCTTTTGCTGGGCATCGGCGTGCAGGCGCCGGGGCTGCTTGTGGCGACGCTTCTCCTTGGCGCGCTCGGCCTGGCGGGGGCAACAACGCTCCTGGCCGCGCTCATCGCCCGCGCTCAGGGCCGGGGGCCGCTTTTGCCGGTGCTCCTCTTTCCGCTTCTGGCGCCGCTCCTGCTCTCGGCCGTGAGCGCCACGCGCAAGGCTATCCTCGGCGCGGGCTGGGCCTCGGCGCAGAGCGAACTCCTCGCGCTCGTGGGCTTTGCCGGGGTGACGGTGACGGCCTCGGTGCTGCTCTTCGATTACATCTGGAAGGACTGATGGCGCGGCGCGGGCACGGCGAAAAATGGGCGAAACAAGGATCTGAGCAGGCGCCGCGCCGTTTTCTCTGCTGCTCGCCCGTTAGCTTCTTTCGTTCCCCACCGCCTCCGCCGAGGCCGTCCGCGCATGAGCACGATTGCCGAGTACAAGAGCAAAAGGCCGGCGGTGAACGTGCGCCGCTACCGGCTTGTGCGCAATGGCGTGGTGGCGTGGATGACGGCGGTGCTCGTGGCGGCGTTTCTGCTCAACATCCCGCGCATCAACATCTTGGAGCACACGGCGCGCAACCTCTACTTCCACGTGCCGATGTGGTTTGCGATGATGACCGCCTTCGTGGTGGCCGGCTACCACTCGGTGGGCGTTCTGCGCGCTTCGGATGAGCGTCGGGCGCAGGCGAGGGACGTCCGCGCGTATGAGGCGGCGCGCGTGGGGACGCTTTTCGGCATCGTGGGGCTGGTGACGGGGATGGTCTGGGCGCGCTTTACCTGGTACGTGGGCACGGACCTGTGGTGGAACTTCGACCCGAAGCAGACGATGGCCGCCGTGCAGCTTTTGATCTATGGCGCGTATTTTGTGCTGCGCTCCGGCGTCGAGCCGCCCGAGAAGCGCGCCCGCGTAAGCGCCGTGTATCTGCTCTTCGCCGCGGTGACGACGCCGTTTCTGCTGTACGTTCTGCCCCGGCAGATGGAGAGCCTCCACCCCGGCGCCGAGGGCAACCCCGCCTTTAGCCAGATCACCGCGCCGGTGATGCGGCTCGTGTTTTACCCGTCCATCATCGGCTTCATCGGCCTTTTCTGGGTGCTCTACACGCAGCGCGTGCGGATCGCCTTTGCGCGCCTGCGCCTGGACGAGCGCTTTTTCCACTCGGCCCCCGACCCGCGATGACCATTCATCCCGTCCAGGCCGATACGAGCGCGCGCGCGCCGCAGAGCAGCACGGCCTACGACTCCGTGTGGGCGGGCGCCGAAGAACCCTCCGCCGCCATCCCCACGCAGGAGCAGGCCGGTCTCGAGCGCGTGATGCTGGCCGAGGACAAGATCTACGTCGTCCTGGCCGTGGTGCTGATCATCTGGCTCGGCATCGCGCTTTACCTCTTCCGCACGGACCGCCACATCCGCCGCCTCGAAGAACGCCTCGACGCCGAGGACCCCGCGTAGGTGCTTGCGTGTTCACGTCCTTCCCGCTTCCTCTGCTGCACGCCGCCGCCTGAACCCGCTCGCACATCAACACCTGAACACGTCCTGAACCCGCTGCCATGAAACCCAAAACGATTGTCGGACTCGTCTTGATGGCCGGCTTTGCCTCGCTGCTGTTCCTGAGCTTTGGCGAGCAGGTGGGCGGCTACATGAACTTCGCCGAGGCCGAGGCCGCCGGCGCCAAAGTCCACGTGGTGGGCAACTGGGTGCGCTCCGAGCCGCTGCGCTACGACCGCGCCGCCAACGTCTTCACCTTTGCGATGGAGGACGAGGCCGGGCACGTGCGCACGGTCCGCTACGCCAATCCGAAGCCGGCCAACTTCGAGGACGCCGAGCAGCTCGTCGTCGAAGGCCGCATGAAGGCCTTGTCGGGAGGCGCCCCGGCGTTCGAGGCCGATCACATCCTGGTCAAGTGCCCGTCGAAGTACAACGATGCGCGCGGCATCCAAGAAGCCAGCGCCGGCTCCTGATTCCTTCTCGCAGATAGACCCGCCCGGTGCCTGACGCCAACCCGTTGCCTCCTTGCCCGGATTCGCCGAACTGCGCCCGCGCCACGCGCCACTACCACGCGGCGCCGGACGCGCTCTTCGCCCACGCGCAGGACGCCCTCGCCGACCTCTCCCCTGCCGAACTCCGCGCCGAGGCGCGCCGCGCGCAGGCCGTCTACCGCGTCCTCTTCTTCAAGGACGACGTCGAGGTGGCCGTCACGCCCGGCCGCAGCGGTGCCGATGGCGGCGGCCCCGCCGTGCACATCCGTAGCGCGAGCCGGACGGGGAGCTACGACTTCGGCGTGAACGCGCGGCGCGTGGAGCGCTTCTTCCGCGCGCTTGAGAAACGGCTGGGGGTGTAGAAGGCCGCGGACGGCGGGCCGCCGCCCGGTTGCCAAGCGAAAAAGCGGCGGTCTGCGGTCGGTCGTCAGCGGTCGTGAAGCCGCGTTACAGGTAGATCAGCGTGGCGATGAGGAAAAACACCGCCAGGCCGATGATGTCGTTCGAGGTGGTGATAAACGGCCCCGTCGCCAGCGCCGGGTCGATGCCGAGGCGGTCCAAGAGCAGCGGCACCGTCGTCCCGATGCACGTCGAGAGGATGATGACGATGAGGAGCGAGAGGCCGGCGGTGACGGCCAGGCGCCCGGCGCTCGTGCTCTCCATCGGCACGAGGAAGACGAAGAGCGCCAGGACGCCCGCGAGCACCACGCCGTTGATGAGCGCCACGACGAGTTCTTTGCCCAGACGCCAGGCCATGTCCGAGGTCCAGACGTCGCCCGAGGCGAGGCCCTGCACGGCGATAGCGGCGCTCTGGATGCCGGCGTTCCCGGCCATCGCCATCACCACGGGGATGAAGGCGGCCAGCACCACGGCGCGCTCCAACGCCCCCTCGAACGAGCCGATGACCAGCCCCGAGGCGCCCGCGCCCACCAGCCCGATCAAAAGCCACGGCAGGCGCCCCCGGCTGATGCGCCACACCGAGGCCGTGGGCGTCTCGTCGCCGGAGACGCCGCTCATGATCTGCATGTCCTCCTCGGCCTCACGGCGGATCACGTCCACGACGTCGTCGATGGTGATGCGGCCTACGAGGCGCCCTTCCCTGTCCAGCACCGGCAAGGAGACGAGGTCGTAGCGCTCCATGATCCGCGCGACTTCCTCCTGGTCCACCCCGGTGGTGACGGAGATGAAGTCGGCGTCCATGACCTCGCGGATGGGCGTGGCCGCGGGCGAGAGCACGAGGTGCTTCAGCGAGACGATGCCTTTGAGGCGCTCCTCTTCGTCCACGACGAAGATGGCGTAGATCTCGTCGATGTCGCGGGCGTGCTCGCGGACGGCCTCGACGGCGTCGGCCAGGGCGAGGTCAGGGGCGACGGCGACGTACTCGCGCGCCATGAGGCCGCCGGCCGATTCCTCGTCGTAGCCCAGGAGGTCGGCCAGGTCCTCGGCGTCTTCGAGGCGGGGGAGGACGCGGCGGACCACCTCGTTGGGGAGATCGGCCAGGAGGTCGGCCGCGTCGTCGGTGTCGAGGTCGTCGAGGAGGTTGGCCAAGCGCTGCGCGCGCTGCCCTTCGAGGAGGGCCGCGCGGAACTCGTCGTCAAGCTCGGTGAGCGCTTCGGAGGCCTGGTCGGCAGGAAGCCAGGCGAAAAGCTGCCGCGCCTCCTCGAACGGCAGGTGCGTGAGGAGAAGCGCCAGGTCAGCGGGGTAGAGATCGCGCGTGAGGTTGAGGACCATGCCGCGTTGCCCGGCGTCGAGGAGGGCGGAGATGTCCTCGGCCACGGCGGCGTCCACCTCGAGCAGGCCGCCGGGCCGGTCGGCGCGCCGTTCGTCGCGTTCGGTAGCGGCTGCGGGTTGGGTCATGGCGTTCAGGGTGTTGCGTGCGTAGAGGTTCGCGTCTTGTCCTGCGCAGCGCCGATGCCTGGCGTAGAGACGCCTCGCCGAGGCGTCTCTACCGGAGGAACGGTCCGAACGCGGCCCAAGCCGCGCACCCCGGCGACAGTCGTGCAGCCACGCTGCAGCTTATTCACCAGAGGTCTTCTCACCGGCCAAGTTCGCCCGCCGAGCAAGGAAGAACGCCGGCACGTTGCCTGCGGTTCGCGCTCGCTCTTTTACGTGCCCGCCCCCGGCTGCACGTCGGCTTCGGAGTGCGCGGCGAGGTAGCGCGTCAGCGCGGCGAAGTCGGCGGGGGTGAGCGCCTCGGCGCGCTTGCGGCCCCAGCCGTTGGGGAGCGTGAGACCGCGCGCTTTGGTCCAGGCGCTCAGGCTGTTGCGCAGCATCTTGCGCCGCTGGTTGAACGCGGCCCGTACGACGCGCCTCAGCGCCTCGGGGTCCACCGGCGCCGCCTCGCTCTCCTTTTTCTTTCCGAAGGCGAGGCGCACCACGGCGCTCGTCACCTCCGGGCGCGGGTAGAAGACGTTGGGCGAGACGTCGAAGAGGAGTTCAGCCTCGGCGTGGTGCTGCACCAAGACGCTTAGGATGCCGTACGCCTTCGTGCGCGTTGAGGCTACGAAGCGCTCGGCCACCTCTTTCTGCACCATGAGGACGGCCTCGGCCAGGTGCGCCTTCGCGTCCAGGAGGCCGAAGAGGATCGGGCTGGTGAGGTTGTACGGCAGGTTGCCGATGACATGGAGCCGCCCGCCCATCTCCTCGGCCAGCGCCGGCCAATCCGTTTGAAGGACGTCCTGATGCCGCACCTCGGCCTCGGGCAACGTGCGATGCAGGAGCTTTACCGCGCGCTCGTCAATCTCCAGCGCCACGAGGCGCGGATGGCGCGCGGCAAGCAACTCGGTCAGCGCGCCCGTGCCCGCGCCGATCTCCACGACGGGGTCATCCGCCCCGGCCCGGAGCGCACCCGCAATCTTGCGGATGGTGTTCGGGTCGTGAAGGAAGTTCTGCCCGAGGCTCTGCTTGGGGGCGAAGGGAACGGCCAAGAGGTAAGGAGGGCGCTAGATCGTGGGTGGGAGCTTAGGCGAAAAGGCCGTCCACCGGCATTGAGAAGCCGGGCAGCGCCGGCTCGGCCTCGGCTTGGTCGCCCCGGCGGTAGACGGCGGCAGGCACCTCGGCCTTCCCATCGCGGAAGACGCGCACCACGTCTTCGCCCTGGAGGTCCACGTCCCAGATGGCGAGCGTGCCGGCGGCGAAGTAGTCCGCGCGCTTTTGCTGCATGGCGCGCTCGGCTTGGGGGCCGTAATCGTTTTCGCTCCGCACCTCGGCGGCAAAGACGGGGGCGCCTTCTAAAAACTTCATCCCCGTCGGCTCGCCCGTGTAGAAGGCGGCGTCCGGGCTGAAGGACTTCCGGTGCGGGAGATCCACGAGGAAACCGGCGTTGTCGGTGATGGCGTAGCCGCGCCGCGTACGCTTCGCATACGCGCGGAGGCGAACAGCAATTTCAAATGCTGCTTGGTTGGGTAAGAAGCCGGTAGCCATCAGGTGCACGAGTTCTCCATGGACGATCTCGGCCTTGCCTTCCGTTTGGTAGAGCGCTTCGACGAGCGCCTCGCGCGTGGTCGTTTCCATGACACATCTGCGGGTTGGGGCGTGAACACGTGCGCACTTGAGCATCTGCGCTCGTCAGCGCACGCGCTTGCGGCGGTTGCGCACGTAGTCTTCGAACAAGAACTCGCCGAGGTTGTCGAGCGAGGCGTAGTAGGCGCGGCCCTGGTTCGCCTCGGTAAGCTGGCGGACGAAGTTCTGCAAATACGGGTCGCGCGCGATCATGAACGTGGTGATGGAGATCCCCTCGCGCCGGCACACGACGGCCTCGTCCAGGACCTTGTTGACGATCTTGCGGTCGAGGCCGAAGGCGTTCTTGTAGAGGCGCCCGTTCTCGACGTGACAGCTCGGCTTCCCGTCGGTGATGAGGAAGATCTGCTTGTTCCGGTTCTTGCGGCGGTGAAGGACGTCGCGCGCGCGCTGCAGTCCCGCGCGCGTGTTCGTGTGGTAGGGGCCGACCTCGAGGTACGGCAGGTCCTTGACGGAGACCTCCCAGGCCTCGTTGCCGAAGGCGATGACGTCGAGCGTGTCCTTGGGGTAGCGCGTCATGATGAGTTCGGCCAGGGCCAGGGCCGTGCGGCGGGCGGGCGTGATGCGGTCCTCGCCGTAGAGGATCATCGAGTGCGAGAGGTCGATCATCAGCGCCGTGGCCATGGTGGACTGGTGGTCCGTCTCGTAGACGCGGAAGTCGTCCTCGCGCAGGTTCCAAGAGTCGCCGATGCCGCTGCGGCGGAAGGAGTTCGAGAGCGTGCCGGTGACGTCGAGGAGGTTGGGGTCGTCGCCGAACTTCCAGGAGCGCGTCTCGGGCAGGCGCTCATCGCCCTGGCCGGCAAAGGGCGTTTTGTGGTTGCCGCGCCCGCTCTTTTTGAGCTGCTGGAAGATCTCTTCGAGGGCGCGCTGGCGCAGCGAGCGCTCCGTGCGCGCGGTGATGAGGTAAACGCCCTCGCCCTCGTCGTCCTCGCGGAGGTAGCCGCGCCGCTTCAGCTCCTCGATGAAGTCGCCGATGCCCATCTCCTCGCCGTCAGTCAGGCCGTAGCGCTTGTCGAGCTGCGTGAGCCAGTTGAGCGCTTCGACGGCGTCGCCGGCGGCGTGCTGCAAGAGCTGTTGGAAGAGGTCGAAGAGCTTGTCGAAGATGGGCTGGTCCGAGCCGTGGCGCGCGGCGTCCCATTCGGTATAGCGGAAGTCCATCAGTCCGGGCGCTTGTGGGGGGCGGAGAAGTCAGCAGCGTAAACGAAGCCGCGCGCGCGAATGTTTGGGCTTAGAAATGACGACGGACGAACGACAATGGACGACTTTGCGAGCAAGCACAGGTCGTCCATCGTCCGTCGTCATGCAAGCCGCGTCACCCGTTGTACGGCTCGTCGAGGTACTTCCGGGCGCGCTCGTGGGCGGAGGCGTGGTCCTCCATCTGGAGCACCTTCTCGTAGCGGTCCACGGCGATGGGGCGGTTGCCCAGCGCGTCGAAAACCATCCCCTGCCTGAGCGTGCCCAGGACCTTGTAGTACGTGTCCTTGCCTGTGCGCTCGGTAAGCTCGGCCAGGCGAGCGAGGTGGTTCAAGGCCGTGCGGTAGTCGCCGTAGGCCATGTAGGAGCGGGCGGTGTAGTAGAGCGCCTGCTCGGCCATGTGCTCGTTGTAGCCGGGTGCGCCGCGCTCGTGGCGCCGCAAGACCTCGGCGAAGACCGCGCGCGCCTCGGCCCACTGCCCCCACCGCGCCAGCACGCGGCCCTCGAAGTTGTGGAAGTACGGGTTCTGCGGATGCTTGCGCCGGAGCCACTCGACGTAGCGCCGGCTCGCGTCGAAGTCGTTCTCGTAGAGGTAGTTGATCTGCAAAAGGAAATACGTCGCCTCCGTCTGGATGTACCAGCCGTCCTCGGCGGTGCGGCGGAGTTCGCTCAGGCCGCGCTCCTTATTGCCCTCGGGGAAGAACGCCATGAGCGGCTTCGCAAAAGGGTAGCGCTCGGGCAAAAGCGCGGCGTAGTAGTCGTAGATCCCCTTGCCGAAGACGAAGTCGTCGTTCTCGGGCGCCTTCTCAGCTACGGCCAGGACGTGGTCCATGGCGCGCTTGCCATCTAAAGCCGAGCGGAACCAGCTGCCGCGGTTCGAGCGCAGCCGCCCGCGGAAGCCGAGCGCCGCGCCCTTAAAAAACGCCGCGTCGAAGCTGTCCTCGTTTTGGTCGAGCATCCGGTCGGCGCGCGCGATGACGTCGTCCATGGCGGCGTAAAAGGCGTCGTCATGGCGGGTGTCGTCGAGATCTAAGAGGATCTGCCACCAGGTTGAGAGTGCCTTCATGAACGGGCCGACGGGGTGCTGAGGGTAGCGCCGGTCGATCTCATCGAAGATGCGCTCGGCCTGCGCGAACTGCATGTTGTAGAGGAAGTCGAGGCCCTTTTTGCCTTCGACGCGCACGTACGGATCGTCCAGGACGGAGCGCTCCGGCACGGCCTCCTGCGCCCGCGCCGGGGCGGTGGCGGCTCCGAGGAGGACCATCAGCGCGAAGAGGCGCAACGTGTGGGGAATGCAAGACATAAGCCGACTCTCAAGGGAAATGCAAGGCTTGAAAGAAAGGCGCGGCAGGCAGTTCCAGCCGCGCTTCTTCTACCAAAGCAAAAAGGGCACCGCCCTTTGAAGAGGCGGCGCCCTGTGCTCATTCTACGAATGCGTTCTGCCCGCCGCTACCGATCCGAGAGGCGGCGCGTGCCGGCGTACAGGAAGCCGACGAGCAGGATCTTCGCCACGTCGGCGGGGATGAACCAGAGCCAGCCGCGCGTGACGGACTCGGCCCACGTGGCGTGCCCGGCGGCGTGGTGCAGCCAGACGACGCCCATGGAGAAGAGGACGACGGAGCCGCCGAGCATCGCCAGGACGCTGCCCGTGAGCGTGTTCCACCGCCGCGAGAGCGCGCCCGTGGCCGCCGCCGCCAGCGGGTACGCCAGAAGGTAGCCCGCCGAAGCCGCCGCGTAGAAGTACGCCAGCCCAAAGCCGTCGCCCGCGTAGACGGGCAGGAAGAGGCCGAGCGTGACGTACAGCAGCTGCGCCAGCATCCCGCTGCGCCAGCCCAGGAACAGCCCGCTGCCGTAGACGGCCAGCGTTTGCAAGGAGAACGGCACCTCCCAGACGTAAATCTTCGCCTGTGCGCCAAGTGCCGTCAAGAGCGCAAAGCCGACGATGCCCAGCGCCTGCACCGCCGCCGAGGCTTGCTCCTCGCGCAGCCGGTCAACGAGCGCCGTTCGGGGAGCGGAGAGTTGGAGAAGGGTCGTCATCGTTAATCTGCGGGCGTGGTTGCGGGCGGACGGTCGAGGTGCGGATCGCCAAAAAAGGTACGGCCCGCCGCGTGGAAAAGCCACCGCCCGCGCCGGCTGCAAACCATCTTCACCGCCTGCCGTCGCACGTGCTACCAGAGAAGCGAAGGCGCAGCCCTGTAGAGCGCGAAGCCGGCGACGAGCGTGAGAATGCTCAGCACGAGCGCAATGCCGTACCAGGCGACGAGCAGCAGCGTCTTGAGCGCCGTCTTCCACCGGCCCTGCGCGTAGAAGCGCCGCACGGCAAACAGCGCGTAAACGGAAAACGCGGCCAGGCTCGCCCACATGAGCGGGTCGGCCAGCCGCAGGTAGACGCCCGCAGGCAGCGCCGCGCCCAAGATCATGCGCGGCATCATCGCGATGAAGAGGAACGCTTGCAGATGCAGGGTGAACACAAGGTGATGCACGTAGAGCCGGTCGGAGCGCCAGTACAGCAGCACCAGCCCGAAGGCAATCACCGGGACGAGGGCGAAGAGGAAAGCCGAGAGGTGACCGGCCATCATGTACCCAGTCTGGCTGGTAGGCCACACTCCGGCTCTCGCTCTGCTCGGACGTCGCTTCCTCTGCATCGGGTTCCGCCGGAAAATCGAGGACGCTGCCGGCCTGCGACGAATCAGCCGGCGCTACCGCGCTCATCTGCGACCCATCCGCAGAAAGGGGGTCATCCACGAAGAAAGGGGTGACGCCCGGCAGCGCGAGCATCAGGAAGTAGACGAAGCTCACGAACACGTAGAGCCGCAGCGGTGGCACGTAGCGCTTACGCCGCCCGGCGAAGTATTCGTTCGTGAGATGGCCCGGCCTCGTCAGGAGCGGGCAGAGCGTGCGCCAGAAGCGCGCGTCGAAGCTGAACACCTCGCTGAGCAGTTCGCGGCCGAGCTGCGCGAGCGGCACATCCCGCCGCCGTGCCTCCTGCCCACACTGCGCGCAGAACGGCCCCGTGAGGCGCGCTCCGCAGTTGCGGCAGCGCTTCGCTGCACCGTCTGCCGGCGCCTCGGCTTGCTCCCGACTTGTTTGCGTTTGGACTTCCATCTGCTTTCTTCGGCAGAAATGCAGCGCTCGCGCTTTTCTTCATCCGTTCTAAAACTACGGGCGGGGCCGCGCAGTAGCAAAGCACGCCGCCCTCCTCCGCTGCCCCCCACGCGCATGTCCGTTTCCTCCGAGCCGCGCGCCGCCCGCGCCCATCCGCCTGCCGAGGCCGAGCCGCTTATCCGCGCCGCCGGCCTCTCCAAGCGCTACCGGCAGGGCCGCACGCCGGTGGACGCCCTCTGCGGCGTGGACGTGGCGATCCCCGAAGGGCAGTTCGTGGGCATCGTCGGGCGGAGCGGGTCGGGGAAGTCTACGCTGCTTCATCTCCTCGCCGCGCTCGACCGGCCCACCGAGGGCGCGATCCGCGTGGGCGCGTGGGACCTCGAAACCCTCTCGCGCAAGGAGCAGGCGCGCTTCCGCCGCGAGATGGTCGGCATGATCTTCCAGCAGTTCAACCTCGTCCCCACGATGACGGCGCTCGACAACGTGGCCCTGCCGATGGTCCTGGCCGGCCGCTCGCCGAAAAGACGCCGCGCCCGCGCAGGCGAGTGCCTGGAGAGGGTCGGCCTCGCGGACCGCGCCGATCACCGCCCGGCTGAGCTTTCGGGCGGCGAGCAGCAGCGCGTGGCCATCGCCCGCGCGCTTTCGCAGAACCCGCCCCTCCTCCTGGCCGACGAGCCGACGGGCAACCTCGACTCCGAGACCGGCGCCGAGATCATCGGCCTCCTCCGCGAACTGCAGCAGACGCAGGGCCGCACCGTGGTCGTCGTCACACACCACTTCGACGAGATCGCCGACGTGGCCGAGCAGACGATCCGCCTCAAAGACGGGCTTTTGAGGGAACAGGTAACGGGGGTGGGGTAAAGGGGCTTTTCTCTCTATCCTTGCCGCCCTCTTCTCCGTTCTCTCCCTCACCCCTACGAAATGCGCCTCGCCGACCTCTTCCGCCTCGCCTTCGCCAACCTGCGGCGGAACCGGACGCGCAGCCTCTTGACGCTCGTGGGCGTTGCCGTGGGGGCGGCGGCGCTCTTGGCGCTGCTTTCCTACGGCGCGGGCCTGCAACAGAACGCGCGCTCCGAGTTCGGCGCGCTCGGCCTCTACAACACGCTCCGCGTGACCTCGCAGCCGAACCCGGTGACGAGCCTCGGCGACTTCTCGTTTCAAGAAACCGCCCCGCAGCACCGGGACACGGCGCGCGTCGTCCCCCTCACCGACAGCCTCTTGCGCGTGATCGGGCAGATGGACGGCGTCCTGGCCGCGTACCCGGAGGTCACCTTCCCGGCGCAGGTGAAGGCCGGCGGCCGGCAGGTGATGGCGAACGCCGAGGCCGTCCCGATGGCGTTTCAGGAGATCGCCTCGTACCGCCCCGAAGCCGGACGCTTTTTCGAGGCGGCGGAGGACTCGGCGCTGCTCCTGGCGCCTTCGATGGCACGGCGCCTCGGCTTCGACGATCCGCAGCGCGCCGTGGGCGACACGCTTACGCTCGTCACCGCCACGCTCGACCTCTCGAAGCTCGCCGCCGCGCCGATGGCGTTCGGGCAGGGCCTCGGCGCGCTCCCCATCCGCGAGGAAACGTACCGGCTGCGCGTGGCCGGTCTTTTAGACGAAGAAAACCAGCCGATGAGCGGCTTCACGCGCGTGGTGCTCCCGCTCGGCGTGGCGCAGGGGATGCAGAAGGTGACGTTCTTCTCCACGCTCGACCTCCTCTTGCGCGGGGCGAGCGGCTCCTCGGAGGGCTACGCCGCCGCCCGCGTCCAAACCGTCGAAGGCGCCGACCAGGACGCCGTGCGCGAAAAGATCGAAAAAAGCGGCGTTTTTGTGACGAGCTTCCGTGACCAGTTCCGGCAGCTTGAACGGCTCTTCGTGATCATGGACCTGGCGCTGGGGATCGTCGGCCTGATCGCGCTCCTGGTGGCGACGGTGGGCATCGCCAACACGATGGCGATGAACGTGCGCGAGCGCTACCGCGAGATCGGCATCATGAAGGCCGTGGGCGGCGACGAGGGCGATGTGCAAAAGCTGTTCGTGGCCGAGAGCGCGGCGCTGGGGTTCCTCGGCGGCCTCGCCGGGCTGATGCTGGGCTACGGCGTGGTGCGGCTCCTGGACTGGGGCGTGGGCTTTTACCTGTACCGCCACGGCTTTCCGCCGGTGAGCGTCTTTTACACGACGGCGGCAATGGCGCTCGGCATCTTAGGCGTGGCGCTCGTGGTGGCGCTTCTGGCCGGCGTCCTGCCCGCGCGTAGGGCCGCGCGCATCGAGCCGCTCGAAGCGCTCAGGAGCACGTAAAACGCCGCAGGCCGCCGGAGCCAATCCCCCCGGCGGCCTGCTCGGTCTCCCAGAGCGCTCGCCTCTGGCGTCAGCGCACGAGCGTCAGCGTGCGGCTCTCGGCGAAAGAGCCGGCGCGCATCCGGTAGACGTACGTGCCGCTCGGCAAGCCGCCCGCCGCCCAGCGCACCGTGTAGCTCCCCGGCGACATCTCCTCATCTACCAGAGAAGCCACGCGCCGGCCCAGCACGTCGTAGACTTCGAGCGTCACCGCCGACTTCTCGGCCACGGCGAAGCGGATCGTCGTCCCCGAGCGCACCGGGTTCGGGTAGTTGCCCTCGAGCGCGAAGGCCGTCGGCACCGCCGCGTCCACCTGCGAGACGACCGGGTCGCACTCCGCCGTCAGCCCCGCGCCGTTCTCGACCGTCACCACGATGGCCACGCGGCGCTGCGAGGCGTCGGCGAGCGTGCCGCCGAACTCCACTGCTTCCACCTCTTCGGCGTCGAACGTCACCGCGTCGCCCTGCGCGAAGCCGCCGGCTTCGTCCTCGCCGTCGAGGGCGTAGAAGCCGTCGAGGTTCTTCAAGCGCGTGAAGGTGATGGACGCGATGCCGCTCTCTTCATCCGTGGCCGAGGTGGTGATGGAGGGCGGCTCGCCGTCGCGGTCCACGACGATCTCGCCGCAGACGGGCGGCGTGGCGTCGGCCCCGTCGCCATCGATCACGTCGTCGTCGCGGAAGTTGAGGTTTTGGATGCGCTCGTCCTCCTCGCGCGGCGTGTCGGCCATGGCGTAAGGATCGCCGTCGGGGAAGTTGGCGAGGAGGTACTCCGCCAGCGCGTCCTGCTCGGTGCCGTCCGGGGCGAACCGCGCGTCGCCGGTGGCCTCCTCCTCTTCGAGATCGACGCGGTTCGTGGCTTCGGTGAAGACTTCGTAGCCGTCGCCGCCGTCGGCCAGAAAGCTCAAGGTGACGATGCGGAACGTGCGCTCCGGGTCGCCCACGACCTCGCCGTCTTGTGCCACGACATCGTCCACCTCCTCGTCCTCGCCCACGACGGCGACGGTCACGACGCGCTCGCCCGCCGGCCGGTCCGGGTCGAAGGAGAAGCGCACGCCGGCGATCTGCGGGAAGCGCCCGCCGATGTCCTCGACCTCGCTCACGCCGTTTTCGAGCGCTGCGAGAAGCTGCTCGGCCGTGAGCGTGAGGAGCGAGAGGCCGTTGTTGAAGCGCAGCGCGTTCTCGATGGCAAGCTGCGAGACGGAGCCTTCGTCGTAGAACTGCGTGGCCGGCGGCGGGATTGGCTCGCCCGTGTCCGGGTCGAAGGCGCCGATGAAGTCGCGGATGCCGCCGCCGTTTTTGATGGAGAGCACCACGCTTTCGTCCGCATCTCGGGCGATGGCGAGGTTGGCATCGGCGGTGAGGTCGCCGAGGTTCGTCTCCTGCGTGCGCACGTCGTTGCGGATGCCGTTGAGGAAAACGGCCGTCTCGCCGAAGGTGTTGCTCAGGCGCTCTTCGAGCACGCCGCGGATGGCGTCGGTGATGTTTACGACGGTCTCGTCCGGCTCGCCATCTACGTCGTCCACGCCCTGGTCATCGGCCGCGTAGGCACCGCTGACGTCTTCGTCCACGCTCATGGGCAGGACGACGCCCTCTTCGGTGAACTCGACCACGAGCCGGCCCACGTACTCGTACTGCCCCGCCGTGCTTACCAAGAGGACGGGGTTGCCGTCGGCGGAGGTCTCCATCACGGGGTACGGCCCCTCGGCCTCATCGCCGGTGCGGAGGCGGTCGGTGGCGTCGGCCAGGAGGCGGTCCGAGCCGCCGGCCACAATCAGGTCCACGCCTTCGAGCAGCCCGGCCAGCTGCTCCTCGATGGAGAACTGCTGCAGGTGCGAGACGAGGATGACCTTGTTGACGCCCTCGGCCGTGAGCGCGTCCACCTCGGCTTGGATCAGATCGGCGAGTGCCATGAGGTCGTCCGCGTCGGGCGGAAGGACCGTGGTGCCCTCGCCCGGCGAGGTGATGATGGGCAGGCGCGGCGTCGTGGCGCCAACGACGCCAATCTGCTCGCCGCCGCGCTCGAAGATGACCGAGCGCGTGATCGAGTTCGGCTCGGGCGCCCCGGCGGGTTCGACGACGAACGGGGCGAGCGGGCTTTCCTCTTCAAAGCGCAGGTTCGCGCTCAGGTACGGGAACTGCGTGCCGGGGTAGGCGCCGTCGGGGCCGATGAGCGAGGCCACGACGTCCGGCCCCCGGTCGAACTCGTGGTTGCCGATGGCCGAGGCGTCAAACCCGATGGCGTTCATGATGGCGATGTCGGCGCGCCCGTCGCTCGGCACGCCCACGAACGGGGCGAGGGCCTCTTCGCTGCCCGCGTCGAAAAACGGGCCGGGGATGTAGTTGTCGCCCGAGGAGAGGAGCAGCGTGTTGGCGAACTCCGGGCGCAGCGCATTCACCACGGCGGAAAAGCGCGGCGCGTCGTCAAGCGCCGGGACGCCGGCTTCGAGGTCGGAGGCGTGCAGGAGCTGAAGCTGGAACGTGTCATCGCCGTCGTCTTCGGGCGCGAAGGAGAAGAAGGAGACCGTCCCGCTCACCTCGTTGGCGACGGCCACGAGGTTCTGCCCGCTCGGCGCCTCCGAGGCCGGGATGAAGACGATGCTCTCCGGCCCGAGGTCGCCCACCGCGCCGTCGCCCTCCACCGAGGCTTCGACATCTTCGACGGAGAAGTCGCGGTTGTTGACGTACTGCACGAAGCGCGGGCTGGCCGGACTGCTCACGTCGTACACCGCCACCCCGCCGATCCTTTCGAGGCCAACAAAGGCGTAGGGCGTCCCGTCCACCACGCCCACGGTCACCGCCTCCGGCTCCGGGCCTTTGTTGTCCGAGCGACTGTCGAAGCTCTGGTTCTCGTCGTTGTCCGCGTTGAAGTTGTCCGGATAGGCCTCGGCGGTGCGCTGCTCCAGGTCGTCGCCGCTGTCGTAGATGAGGCTCAGCCCGCCGCCCGTGGCTTCGAGGATCGAGAACGAGCGCGCGCCGAAGGCGTAGATCTGGTCGATGTCGCCATCGCCGTCCGCGTCGCCGGTGGCCGTGGTGGAGGTAAGCGCGCCGAGGTTTTCCTCAAGCTGGAGCGTGGCGGCGTCGGGGTAGGCCGTGGGGTCGAGATTCAGATCAGCGACGTCGGCCTCTTCGCTAAAGCCGTCGTAGTCGCGCCCGTCGCCCTCGTTGGCGGTGACGACGTACGTCTGCCCGCCGACGGCGAAGGCGGCGAGCGCGTCGGGCTGGTACATTCCCAAAACGGGCCACGTCTCGATGTTGATGCCGCCGTCCTCGTTGGAGGCGTCGAAGCCCTGGCCGCTCTGGCTGTGGTCTTTGAAGCCGAGGCCGGCAAGCTCCGTCACCGTGGCCGTGGCGAGGTCGATAATGGCGATGGCGTTGTTCTCCTGGATGGAGACGTACGCCGTGGCGCCGTCGGGCGAAATGGCGACGTACTCCGGCTCCAGGTCCTCAGCTACCGAGGCGCCCGGCCCGAAGATGCGGATGCCTTCCGCTTCGAGCGCGGCTTCCTGCCCGTTGAACGCGGTGAAGCCCACGCGCGTCTCCGCAAAGCTGCTCACGTCGATGAGGCTGACGCTGCCTTCCGGATCGACCGTGTAGTCCTCGCTCGGCTCGCCCTCGTTGGCGACGACGAGCGTCTGGCCGTCCGGCGTAAACGCCATCCCGTCCGGCAGCGCGCCGACGGGGACGGCCTCCAGGATGTCCTCGCCGAACGTGTCGCTGTCGAAGAAGACGACCTGGCCCGGCGCCTGCTCGTCCTCAGCGGCGACGGCCACGGCCACGAGGCCCCCGGCGGCGGCCACCGTGTTGGCCGAGCCGCCTGGGTCCGCGCCGAGGTCGGCCAGGCTCAGCCGCGCGGCCTCCTGCGGGCTTGCCGGGTCGCTGATGCCGAGCGCGACGACCTCGTTGGCGTCGGCGTTGACGAAGAAGAGGCGGCCGGTGACCGGATCAAAGGCGGCAATCTCGGCGGCGCCCTCGTCGAAGATGTTCGTCTCGTACGTGCCCAGGAGCGCGAGCTGCGGATCGGGCTGCGCGTGGGCGGCGCCGGTGGCGAAGAGCGCGGCAAGCAGGAAGAGGGCGAGGAAACGCGGTAGCGAGCGCATAAGATAAGGTTGAGCGGCTGGGTGAAGGCGGCGGAGACCTCCTGCGGAATTGACTTCGCGGGAGCTTCACCAATAAAGCGACGCGACGCGCTCCGCTCGTTAAGCCACGGTTACCACACGGTTAGCGAACCGTTAGCCCGCGCCTGGCGTGCGCCAAAGGCTTCACGCGGAGTTTTCTTCTGACCCGTCCGTGCCGCGAGATCCACGCCTTTTGGCTGTGCACCACTCGGCCGAAGACAGGGCGTATGGCGATACGCCCCCACGCCGTCCCTCCCGCAGGATCTTCTTTCGGACGGCCACAGCCCGCCCTTTAGCTCTCGCGCAGAAACGCCATCACCGCCTCACCGAAGGCGTCGGGCTGATCGGCGTGGAGCCAGTGGCCGGCGCCTTTGATGGTTTCCAGCTTCGCCTCGGGGAAGAGCTTGCGGATGGCGCCGAGGTCCTCTTCGGCGACGTAGTCCGACTCCTCGCCGCGCAGGAAAAGCGTGGGGCTGCCGAAGCACCCCCCGGCCTCGATGGCGCTGCTGATGGCGTCGTAGCCCTCGCGGATGGCGGGGAGGTTCATCTGCCAGGCGTAGCGGCCGTCCTCGTAGGCGAGGTTTTTCAGAAGAAACTGCCGCACCGGGCGCGAAGGGACCTCCTCGGCGAGCGCTTCGTCGATGGCCTCGCGGCTCTCGTACGCGGAGGGGTCGAGGGCGGCGAGCGCTTCGAGGAGCGGAAGGTGGTGCGGCGGGTAGGCCTTCGGCGCGATGTCGGCCACGATGAGCGTTTGGGTGCGCTCGGGGTACGCGAGGGCCATCTGCATGGCCGTCTTGCCGCCCATCGAGTGGCCCAGGAGGTGCGCCTGCTCGATCTCGTGCTGGTCGAGGAAGTCACGCACGTCATCGGCCAGCGTGGGGTAGTCGAAGGCGCCCGCGTGTGGGGAGCGGCCGTGGTTGCGCTGGTCGATGGCGTAGACGGCAAAGCGCTCGCCGAAGACGCTGCGGCTCAGGGTGTGCCAGTTGCCGCTGGCGCCGAGGAGGCCGTGCAGGATGAGGAGCGGCGGCGCCCCGGCGGATTTCTCCTGACCGTAATGCTGGTAGTGTAGCTTCATGAGGCGTTTTGCTGTGGTGGAAAAAGTGGCCTCTGCAACGGCAGCGCGCGCGTAGAGGGTTCGGCTCAGGTGAGGCAGCCGTCTGCTGCCGGCGGGGGCGCGGCATCGCGGGCGTTTGTCCAGATCTTTACCCGCCGCCCCCCGCCGGAGGCAAAACAATGTGAAGGTTCCTTTGGTAGTCCATCCACACCGCGTTCTCCTCACCTATCAGATGCGACTCGTTCTATGGCACTTTTCTCCTCGCAAGACTACACCGAAGAAGCGCTCCAAGGCGCTGAGCTGGCCACGAAGCGCTCGACGGGCTTCAGCTTATTTCACGCGCTCACGTTTGGCTCCATCGGCCTCTCGCTCTACCTCTACTGGGTGGCCGACCGGAAGATGGACGGCCTCTTCGTCGGCCTCTGGGCACCGACGTTCGAGGCGTTGCGCTCGAGCTTCCAAGATCGGTAAGCGCGGCCTGGCGCCTTCCGCGCCCAAACGCTGTTTCTTTGCGGAAGCAGGCCGGCCACGCCCCGAACGCCGGGCGCCGCCGGCCTGCTTTTGTTTCCCTCGTCCCCCCCCATCTCAACCCCCGCTTCGTCATGGAAGGCACCTGCGACACCTGCGGCAACACGTACCACGACGTGATGCAGATCACCAAAGGCGGTGAGACGCTCACCTTCGACAGCTTCGAGTGCGCCATCGCGGCCCTCGCGCCCGTGTGCCCGACGTGCGGCGTGCGCGTCGTAGGCCACGGCACCGAGCGCGGCAGCACCGTCTATTGCTGCACGCACTGCGCCGAGGCGTAAGCCCGCCCCGCACCGCCTCTCTTTCTTACTTCCGACTTTTTCTCTCATGACTCTTCCTCTACGCACGCTCGGTCTGGCTGTGCTGGGCCTTTTCGTCTTTATTGCCGGATGCGACATCATTGAGGACGTCATCGACGACGACCCGCTGCCGGAGCGCTACGTCATTCCCGGCGATGACGTCTTCCCCGAGGGCATCGCCCTGGACGAGCACGCTGGCATCTTCTACGTCGGCAGCGTGGCCGATGGCACCATCTACCGCGGCACGCTCCGGCGCGATACGCTGCGCGCCTTTTCCGAGACGCTGCCAACGGCCGTCGGGCTGGCCCTGGACCGCGGGCGGCTGTGGGTGGCCGGCGGCCCCGCCGGGCAGGCCTTCACGCTCAGCCGGGCCGATGGCGCGCTCGAGACCACCTTCTCCGCCCCCGCCCCGCCCGCAGGCGACAGCACCTTCATCAACGACGTGGCCCTTGCCGCAGACGCGGCCTACTTCACCGACTCCTTCCGCCCGGTCCTCTTCCGCGCCGCGCCCACAGCGGAGGCCGAGGTCGACCTGGAGCCGTGGCTCGACCTCACCGGGACGCCCATCGCCTACGAGGCCGGGTTCAACCTCAACGGCATCGCCTCGACGCCCGGCGGGCAGTACCTCCTCGTCGTGCAGTCGAACACGGGGCGGCTTTTCCGCATCGAGATCGCCACGCAGGACGTGCAGCCGGTGGACCTCGGCGGCGACACGCTCGCCAACGGCGACGGCATCCTCCTGCCCGAGGCGCACACGCTTTACGTCGCGCAGAACGCCGACGGCGTCGTCACGCCCGTCGAGTTGAGCGCGGACTACCTCAGCGGCGACGTGGGCGCGAGCTTCGGCGGCGACGCCCCGCTGCGCTTCCCAACGACGCTTGCCGAAAAGGACGGCTCGCTCTTCGTCGTCAACGGACAGCTTGACGAGCAGGGGCCGGACGGCAACCCGGTGCTGCCGTTTACCGTCTCGCGCATCGAGATCCCGCACTGAGCCGGCCGCACGCGCGCCGCCTGCATCAAATCGGGCGCGCGCGGGTAGATGAAGGGCGCGGCCTTTGGGATGGCCGCGCCCTTTTCGTATGCGCTTTTCTCATATCCAACTGCTCCCGATGGCGTCTGCCCGCTGCCTCCTCCTCAGCCTGATCGGCATCTTCCTTTTCCTTGCGCCCGCTGCCGCACAGGCGCCCGCCGACACCACCCGGCCCGCCGGCACCGAGCCGATCCTGGCCACCGACCTCTTCAAGATCCGCGAGCTGGGCGACGTGGCCGTCTCCCCGGACGGGCGCAACGTCGTCTACACCGTGCGCCAAGCCTACCGCGATTCGAGCGCTGAGGAGGACGGCGAAGAAGGCGAGGCCGGCTACCGGACGCACCTCTGGCTCGTGCCCGCCAGCGGACGCGAGGCGCCGCGCCCGCTCACGCGCGGCGAGCACAGCGCCACCGATCCGCAGTGGCACCCGGACGGGGGCCGCCTCGCTTTCGTCCGCCCGGTGGACGGCACGCCGCAGGTCCACCTCCTCCCCCTGGCCGGCGGCGAGCCGTACCCCATCACCGACTTCGAGCACGGCGCCACGCAGCCGCGCTTCTCGCCGGACGGCTCGCAGCTGCTTTTCGCCGCGCGGCTCTCCGACGCGGCGCTGCGTGAGCGCCTCGGGCGCAGCCCCGAGTGGCCCTCCGAGCGCCCCGCCGGCACCGCCTTCGACACCGCCGGCGCTACGCCTGACCCCGACGGCACGCTCGCCGAGGTGCGCGCCTGGCTCGCCCAGAACCGCTCCGATGAAAGCCCGCGCGTCATGAACCGCCTCGACTTCCAGGGCGAGCGCGGCCTGGAGCAGGATCTCACCTACCGCCAGCTTTTCGTGGCAGACGTGCCTTCCGACCCGGACGCGCTCCCGGAGCCGACGATGCTCACGCAGGGCTTCTACGACTTCGGCGGCGGGGCGTGGATGGCGGATGGGCGCCGCGTCGTCTTCAGCGGCGCGCCCCTCTCGGACCGCCACCCGGACCGCGTGCGCGAGAGCGACCTCTACGTCGTGGACGCCGATGGGCAGAACTTCGAGCGCCTTCTGCGGATGGAAAACTACGCCCTCGGCGCGCCGACGCCCGCGCCCGAAGGCGGCGCCGTGGCCTTCGTAGCGAGCGACCTGCGCGACCCCGGCTACGCGCAGTCCGAACTCGGCGTCCTGGAGCTTGACGAAGAGAGCCAGGCGCGTCTCCTCACGCTCGGCTTTGACCGCTCGGTAAGCGCGCCGCAGTGGGCCGCCGACGGGTGGCACCTCTACACCGTGGCCGCCTCCGATGGCGGCTTCCCCCTCTACCGCCTCGCCCCGTTCGAGGGCCGCGACGGCATTCCGCCTGCGCCTCCGTCCGACGCCGCGCCCGGCGCCTTCCCCGCAGACACGCTCGCCGGCATCCCGACGGACACCGCCGCCGTAGCCCCCACGCGAACCGTCCCGGAAAACATGGAGCGGCTCACGCGCTACGCCCGCGGCATCCGCGCTTTTGACGCCAGCGCCGCCACCGTCTTCTACGTCGTCACCGAGCCGACGAACCCGTTCGAGCTGTACGCCAACACAACCGAGTTCACGCGCGAGCGCCGCCTCACCAACCACAACGCCGATTGGCTCCAGGGCAAGCGTCTCTCCATCCCGGAAACGTTCACCGTGCTGCGCGACACGCTCGAGATCCAGGCCTGGCGGATGCGCCCGGCGCCTTTTGACGAGGGCCGGCGCTACCCGCTCCTGGTAGAAATCCACGGCGGCCCATCGGCCATGTGGGGACCGGGCGAGGCGACGATGTGGCACGAGTTCCAGTTCTTCGCCTCGCACGGCTACGCGATTGTGTACTCGAACCCGCGCGGCTCAGGCGGCTACGGGCGCGACTTCAAAGCGGCCAACTACCGCGACTGGGGCGCCGGCCCGGCGGGCGACGTGCTCGCGGCGGCCAACCTCGTCGCCGCCGAGTCGTGGGTGGACCAGAGCCGGCAGGTGGTCGCCGGCGGCTCCTACGCGGGCTACCTTGTGGCATGGATCCTCGGGCACACGGACCGCTTCAAGGCCGCTGTGGCGCAGCGCGGCGTCTACGACCTCGCCACGTTCCTGGGCGAGGGCAACGCCTGGCGCCTCGTGCCCTACCACTTCGGCGGCTACCCGTGGGAAGGTGAGCGCCCCGGCACTGAGACCGACACGGCTTCCATCGCGGAGATGCCCCTGTCCGACTCGCCGGGCGGGGATCGCCTTCTCCAAACCCGCATTGCCCCGACCGATACCGCCGTCACGCTGCCTGCGCCGCCACGTCCGGGCGAGACGCCGCGCGAGGCGCTCGTCCGCAACTCGCCCCTGACGTACGTCGATCAAATCCGCACGCCGCTCCTCATCATGCACGCCGACGAGGACCTGCGCACGGGCGTCTCGCAAAGTGAGATGCTCTACAAAAGCCTGAAAGCGCTGGGCCGGCCCGTGGAGTACGTGCGCTACCCTGAGGCCGGGCACGACCTCTCACGCACGGGCGATCCGGGCCAGCGCCTCGACCGCGTGCTCAGGATCTACGAGTTCTTCGAGCGGCACATCGGCGACGGCGCGGAGGAGGCTTCGGCGCGGCGGTGAGAAACCTGCCGCGCGCTCAGCAGGTCAGCCGAAAGGAACTGTGGGAAATCCTGCCTCGATGTGCTATGGCTACGCTCCTCCTCCGCGACATGGACGACGCCGTCCTCGAACGTCTGCGCCGCCGGGCCAGGGCAAACGGCCGCTCGCTGCAAGAAGAAGTCTGCCATGTACTCCAGCGCGGCGTTCAGCGACCTGTGGCAGTGCCTCATCACACCGATGCGGTGCAATGGCCTACACAGGAAGACGCACGCTTCGCCCTGGTCGAGGCCGTCGAAGCCACAGGCCGGCCCGCCCCGCAGCTTCTGATTAAAGACCGCCGATGACGGTAGGCTACCTCGACGCCAGCGCGTGGATCAAGCGCTACCTGCGCGAAGAGGGCACGGACCGCATCCAGCATTACTTCGGGCAGAATCCCATCGTAGCCTGTGCTTCGCTGGGATTCGTAGATGCACACCGCGCGACACATGGCGAAACATAACCGTCATGTGTCGGTATGCTGTTTCGCCTTGTCTCTCCTGACCTGACGCTCTCTGTAAAATGCCGACGACCCAGCACGCGCAACCGGAACGCGCCTCCTCGCAGGAGGCCTTTGAACGCGATCTTCGCAGTCACATTGTGGCTCGCGGGTCCGATGCAGCACTCGTTCCGGATACGAGCCGCGTGCGCAACGGCCTCGGTCTCAATGTCCTTGACGACCTTAAGAAGACGCTCGGCCTCGATTGGGAGACGGTCGAGCACGTCCTCGGCGTCTCGGCGCGCACCCTGCAACGCCGACGCAAACGCGGGGAGGACCTCACCCCGGCCGAGTCCGACCGCCTCTGGCGTCTGCTGCACATCTGGCACCGAAGCACCGAAGCCTTCGGGTCCGAAGGCGCGGCCCGCACCTGGCTCACTGAACCGCACGGCCTCCTCGACGGCGAGACGCCCCTGAAGCGCCTCGACACAGAGCCGGGCCTGCGCGAGGTCGAGGACATGCTCACTGTCATTGACGAGACGGCAGCGGCGTGACGATCTACCGTCTCGTTAAGGCCGAGTACGCCGAGACAGCGTTTCGGGGATCACGCGGGCGCGGGCGATGGCACCGCCTCGGCACCCCGATGGTCTACGCCGCCGACCAGCCGGCCACGGCGCTGCTCGAAACGCTCGTGCACGCCGGGCGCGCCGACCTCACCGAGGCGCGATACGCCCTCTTTCGCGTCACCCTCGACGAGGACGCCCACCTCGTGCGGCTGCCCTCCTCGGCCCTGCCGGAGGACTGGCAGGCGTGGCCCTGGCCCGCCTCCACGCAGGAGATCGGCACGTACTGGCATGAGCAACGGGCGTCCGTCGTCCTGGAAGTGCCGTCGGCCGTCGTGCCCACGCACCGGAACTACCTCATCAACGCGCAGCACCCAGCCTTTTCTGCGCTTCAGATCGAGGGACCGGAGGGCTTCCCGGTGGATGCGCGGCTGGTGCAAGGGTAGCGGTGCCGGCGCGGCGGTAGGGCGCGCTCAAGACGGATTGAGCACCAAGGAAATGTGCTGAACGACCTCCGAGGCTTGGCGCACGTACGAGTCAGCCGCTTGAGCGTCGTACGCCATCAGCGTGTAATCTGCTTGATGGCGGTGATCCTGCAGTCGATGCAGCACGCGGGAATACGTGCGCTGAACCGTGCCCTCCTTGACGAAGTGGAGGTTCAGCAAAATGAAACGCTCCGGCATAGGAGCGCGCCTCCAGATTCTTGTATGCCAGCAACGCCCGCACGGCATGGTAGGCCGCAAAGAAGCAGCGGTTGACGCCGTCTCGATGGAATCCGTGGTCGAGAAGAAAACGCGCAGCCTCCAGGCGAAGCTGCGCGCTCTGCATCCAGCGCTGCGTCTCGTTCATGCGGCGACCGGAAGCGTGTGACTCAGGATCGTGTACGCATCGCCGAATCGTTCTTCAACGGCGCAGGCCAGATCCGCAGCGGCGTCGATGTCTCCCGGCGTCGATGTCTCCCGGCGTCGATGTCTCCCGGCGTCGCTTTTCTCAGGTGGAGTGCAACATGAAACACGTGAGGCAGACGCTCCCCGGTGGCCTCGTATGGATCGTCGGCCAGCCACTCAAGCCGTTCGAGGCGCGTGCTAAAGCGCTTGCTGGCATCGGCCTCAAAGGCTTTCTTAACGTCTTCGCCGGTAAGCGTCTGCATAGCCGTACCTTTTGCTTGCCGCTGGAACAGGCAAAGCTATGGTATCCTCAGACGAGGGGTTCCCACAGGAGACCTGTTCTTTTTCTCAAGGCTCGTCGGGCGGATCAGGGAAGGGCGTCTTCTGGACCATGTTCGAGAGGGCGCTCTCGTTCCCACTTTGGTCCACAGCCGCGACGCGGTAGTAGTAGGTCGTCCCGTTCTGCGCGTTCGTGTCATCGTACGTCCGATCCTCATGCAGCGCCTCCCCGCTCAAGCGCTCGGCCTCGCCTGGCGCTGAGAACGCGCTTTCCGAGCGGTACACCCGGTAGCCGCCTAAGTCCGCGGCGTCCGGTGCGCTCCACTCCAGCGAGACAACCCCGTCTTGAGAGACGCCTTCCAGATTGGAGGGCGCAGCCCGCGAGGTGGTGTCCTCCCCTTCGTCGGGCGTTTCCACCGTGCCAATGTCGCAGGCTGTGAGACTGACCAGCAACGCAAGGGCGCTCAGGAGGGCAAGGAGCGTGTCGTAACGGAGCATGGGAAGGCGAGGGCTGGTTCGAGCAAAAAAAAAGAGCGCAGGATGTAGCGAGGTGCGTCAGCGCACGAGCACGAGGCGGCCCGTCTCCACGTGGTCCCCGATCCGCAGGCGGAAGACGTACACGCCACTGGCGAGGCCGCCCGCCCGCAGCGTGGCCTTCCGGCGCCCGGCGCCCTGCTCTTCATCGACGAGCGTAGCCACCTTACGGCCCAGCACGTCGTAGACGGTGAGGCGCACCCGGCTCGGCTTTGACACGGCGTAGGCGATGGTGGCCTCGCTCCGGAACGGGTTCGGGTAGCTCCCAATGAGCTTCGACTCCGACGGGGCCACCTCCTGCGCCGTCTCCTCGACAGAAGAAGCCGCTCCGACGATGAGGAGCAGCCGCTCGTCCTCGGCCCGTGGCGTAAACCGCGCCGCTTCGCCGGGGCGGAAGCGCTCGCCTGTGGCCTCGCGGATGAGGAGGGCTTCGTAGCCGGCGGGGAGCCGCTCGGCGCCTTCCATTCGCAGCGTGACCTCCTCGTCAGGTACTGAGCGCAGCACGAGTGGGAAGCGGTGCGCCGCGCCGCCAGCGGAGGGCGGGCGGTACTCGGCGGCCAACTCGGCCCCGCGCAGGTCCTGCCCACCGGCCGCCTCGCCACTCTGCGCGCCCGGCAGGAGGCCCAGGCTCAGCGCCTCGAAGCGACCCGGCGGCGCGAACTGGTCGCGCGGATCGAAGCCAACCTCCGCGTCCCTCGCTGCGCCGGCACGTACTGTCGCGTGGAAGACGCTTGGTGCTGACGACCCCTCGGAAGGTGGCGCGGCACGCTCGGCGGTGAGCGCGAGCGTCCACAGGGCCGTCTCCGGTGCAAGGCTGCTTTGCGATGCGCCGCCTCGGGAGGCGACGCGAACGGAAGAGCCGCTACCCCCGGCGTAGGGCAGAACGAGTTCGCTCAGGCCTTCCCGATTGAAGAAGTAGTAGGCCTCCCCTTCCGTGGCAGAGGCGAAGGTGCTTGGCTGGTTGTAGCTGCCCCCTGCGAAGGCATGGATGGCCTGGCTCGCGCCGCTGGCGCGCTTCACCGCGTTCCAGTCGAGCGGCTTCTCGAACGGATTGGAGATGATGTTCCAGCCTTCGTGAAGCACGAGGGCGTAGGTGCCGTCGTCGCGGAGCGTCACGGCGGCGGCCGTGGCGGTGCGGGTGAGGTCGCTCGTGGCGATCACCCAGAAGCCGCGCCCCGGCCCGAAGCGGAAGCTCTCCGGGGCGTCGCGGTAGGGGACGAGGCCCGTGCCGCTCTCGCTCTGGCGGAAGGCTTGCCAGCCGGCGCTGGCCTCGCCTTCGAGCACGTCGGGGAGCGGCACCTCCTCTGCGCCAGGGAGTGCCACGAGGAGGTAGTCGGAGCTTTCCGAAGCGTCGCCGAAGGAGCGGCTGATGCTAATGGGAATGGTGACCGACTGCGCGGACCAGCCGATGGTGAACTCGGAGAACGAAGTGAGCACCTCGCTTACGAGCGTGTTGCCCTCGCGCGTGGTGCTCAACGCTGTCCACGGCGAGCTGCTGTTCTCGCGCTTGAGAACGAGAAGCCGATCAGGGTCGCCAGCATAGGCGAGACCTTCGGTGCTCAGCCGGACGCGGTAGCTTAGGTCGGTCAGGTCAACAGCCGAGATATCCCAGAAGCGATTGGCCGTTTGGCTCGGCTGCACCTCTGAGCCGTCGGGGGCCTCTGCCGAGCCGCCGAACGTGCTGTTGAGCGGAGCCTCGTCGTAGTGCGCAAAGCGGAGTTGCCCGCCGCCGGCATCGCTGTTCTCGGTGATGTTCACTTCAGCACCGGAGTCTCCGAGGGTAACTGTGCCCGTCTCGCCAGCAGCCACAGCAATACCGTCGCCAACTCCGCCTACGACAGCAGCGCTCCGGTCACTGAAGCTGTTTACGCGATGCACAGCGACTTGCCTCTGGTCGGCGAGCCACGTGCAGTTCTCGAAGCGGTTAGCAGGACAGGAGCGCGCCCGCCGCGCCTGGCCGCGCCCCTGTCCATCGACGTAGAAGTCGAGATAAAAGCTACCGGCGTAGTCGTTCCACACGAAGGCGTAGCCTCCTGCCTCGGGCGCGCTAACGGCGCTTGGGCCTGGAAACGTCACCTTGATGCCTTGGCTCGGGAAGCCTTTCGCTTGGCGGCTCGGGATTGTGTACTGCTGCGCAATGGTGTTGAAAACAGCCTCTTGGTAGGGGAAATACTTCTTGTACGTCCAGCTTCCATCTGAAACCTGTGTCGTGCGGCGATAGGGAAAGCCTGGATCATTGCCGCATTTGCTGCCGATGGGTACGCCTACTTCCTGCGGGCAGTAGTCGTCTGGAGTGGGAAAGCGGTCGTCGTACTTCGTGAAGCCGTTGTAGTAGGCGAGCGCGTTGTACCAGTTCTCCAGAATGCGGTTGTCGGACCACGGCTCGCCGGTGCCGAGTCTCGGGGCGGCTGCCTTCTTTGCCAGCAAGTGGCGGATGCCGATTTCAAGGTTGTACACCCAGTCGCCTTCCAAGCGTTCGATGCTGGCACGTCCATTAACGTCAACGGTCGTGATAAAGCTGTTGCGCCCCTGCTGACCCGGTTCGACGTCTGCCAGCGGCAGCACTACGTCGTCGCCTTCTGTTTCTTTGGGCGTAACTTGGGTGAGGCCCCTGCCGTCGTCGCCACTCTCAATAGGATGCCCGATTGGATGACCCTCGCAGAGTTCGTGCTCTCTAATTTCTTCATCACAGAACTGCTTCCATTGGAGAGACTCCTGCTGCAGAAGCCCTCGGATGACGAGACCGGGTACACGGTACTCCCCTGCAAGCTGGTCAATGCAATCGGAGATCTCTGCATAGGAAGGATTCACCCCGACCGGCGGGTTGGCACGGCAGGCTTCGTTGCCTGGAGGAGAGCCTTCGTATTCGTCAATAAACTCGGATGGGGCGTAGTAATTCTCGGCGATGAAGCTCTGGCCCCCGTCGGACCGACCAGCCGCCGGCCAGAAGCCTGCTTCGTACCGCAGCTCAACTGATCCGTTGCTGAGCGCTTCAGGATCGAGCATGGACTCCCTGCGGATCTCGAAGTGGAGGTGGGGACCGAGGCCAACGGAGCAGTCGGCCGCACTCGTCCCGCCGATGGACCCCAGCACTTCACCCTTGTCCACGGTCTCGCCGACGCTGTGGAAGGAGCCTGTATCTTCTAAATGCGCGTAGAAGGAGGTCACGAACTTGCCTGCACCTGTCTTGTGCGCGACGATGATCGTGCGACCATAGTTGCGGACGCAAGCGTCATGTACAACAATCCCGTCGGCAACTGAAATCGCAGGCTCTCCCGCGTCGGAGTCTGTTCCAGATGTGAGATTCCAATCCTCACCCGGATGGTAAGCACCGCTTTCTGAGTACGGTTCTGTATTGCCCCCGAAAATCTCCGTCAGATTCTCGTCTTCGTTGTGCGCGGTAGCAACATACCACTCGTTGAGATCAGCAAACTGGTCACCGTCGTCATTGAAGCGGATTCGGGGATACCCGCTCGCCGGCCACTGCCCACGCTCCAGCAGGGTCAGGTCATCGCCGAGGTCGCTTCCGCCCCCGACCTTGCCAATGGGCATTCGGAACGAGCCTGCCAGCGGCACCTCTGAAACCAGCACGCCCCCGCCGCCGCTTGGTGCCACGACCTCAAACTCGAACGGTCCTGTGCTCTCGCCGCCGGGGTTGATGACCTCCACCGACCACGTGGCCGCCTCTGACGTGAAGTTGGGGTTGATGACGATCTCAGTGCTCGTGAGCGTCTCGACCGTGCGGTTGGGGAATACCTCGTCGTAGGTGAGGTCGCGCAGCGTCACGTTCGCGCCCGTCTCAAAGCCGCTGCCGTTGATGGTGAACGGCTGCGGCGCGTCGGAGCCGATGACGGGGTCCGGCTCTACGCTGGTGATAGCGAGGCCATCCGACGCTTCGCACGTCACTCCGGTGCTCCGCACGTTTTCAACGCTATTGAGCCATGACTGGAAGTCCGGATCGGGCGGTTCGCAGAGGTCCGTGTCATTGAACCAGAAGAACGATAGCGCATCGAGATTCGTAAAGGCTACGGGCACCTCGCCCGTCAAACTGTTGCCGCTGAGCCACAGGGATTGCAGATTCGCCAGTTGCGACAGCTCCGACGGGATCTCGCCCATGAGTTGGTTTCCGTAGAGATATAGGCGCCGCAGATTACCGAGTTGCCCCAGTTCCGACGGAATACTTCCTGTCAACTGGTTCCTGCCGAGGTTCAGCAATTCGAGATTTGTCAGTTGCGCAAGCCCCACTGGGATCCCGCCCTCCAATTGGTTCGCACCAAGGTGCAACGTTTGCAAGCTCGCCAGTTGCGCTAACTCCACTGGGATCTCACCCGTCAAGTCATTTCCGAAAGCCGGGAATATGTCATCCGGGATTTCAGTGGTAAAAAAACCAGCGCCGAGAGCCAAAAATTCCAGGTTCGCAAGCTGCCCCAGTTCAGGGGGAATCGAGCCTGACAATTCGTTGCCGTTGAGATTCAGGTACGTCAGGTTGGTAAGTTGACCCAACGCTGGCGGGATCTCACCCGTCAACCCGTTGAATCTAAGGTCCAAGCCCTGTAGGCCCGTCAGCTGGCCTATCTCGGATGGGATTGGCCCCGATAGCTCCTTGTCAAGGAGAGACAGTCCCACCACGCGGTCCCCGCTGACGGACACGCCGTACCAGTCGGCTACGGGCGCGGTCAGCCAGCCGTCGTTGCGGTCCCAGTTCTCACCGTCGGTGCTGTTGTAGAGAGCCACGAGCGCGAGGGAGTCCTCCTCGACCACGGCATTGGCAGCCGGGGCGGCCTGGAGGCGTATCGCTGCCCGCAGCTCTTGCTGCCGCGCTTCCATGCGCTCGCGCATCTCGGCTTCCTGCTGCTGGCGTAGCTGCTCCATGCGCTGCTCCGCGCGGTCGTCGGGCGCCGGCACCGGCCGCTCCTGCGCGAGGGCGGCGGGCGCGAGGCTGCCTGCGAGGAAAGCTGCCGCCAAGACGAGGCTGCAAAGGAATCGGGCACTGAGGTGCGGGCGTAGCTGTCGGGTCATCGTCCGAGTGGGTTTAAATTGGAGGTGTAGCGTAGCCGGGGCGGGGCGCTGTTCGTCAGGGTGCAGGGCCTCGGATCCATCAAGGTACAGACGGCGACCCCCCACAGATGCGTCAAATATCCCCCACAGATGATTCAAAACGTGCGCAATTCTGGCTTCCCAACAGCGTCAGGCCCGTTTTCCTCCGTCACCAGCCGCAGGGCGCCGGGGCGCTTCTCACGGCTTGAGCGCAGCAGCCATGCGCCACCGCAGGATCGCCGCGGCGGCCCGCCGGGAGAGCCAGAGAGCTACGGCTCCGAAGACGAGCAGCACGACCGAAGAAGGTTTTGCTCGCCTCGCTCCATCCGTCTTTCCGGTCGTCCTGGTCGTAGTGCTGGGTGTAGGGCTTGCGGCTCCAGAACGTCTCTTTCTGCTCGGAGCGCGTGGTTTTCTCTTTTGACATGGCGTGGGCACCAAGTTTTGCGAGGCGATGACGAGAGATGAGCTTCAGACTCAGGGGCAGTCGGCCTTCACCACGTAATGCCGACGCGGAAGACGTGCTGATCAATGACCTCGGCGAAGTCGCTGCGGTCTACGAAGGCGTCGAGCACGTCGCCCAGGCCGCCCGGCTTCTCTGGCGAGCGCGAGACCGCGCGCAGCGTGTACCCGGCCGCCACGCCTGCCCTCCCGCCCAGGAGCCGCTTGAACTGCACCTCGACGTTGAAGTCCGTAGCCCAGCGCATCTTCAGCTCGTCGAAGGGACGTTCGAGCGCGTTCTCGGCATCGAACCCTTTGCCTAAGTTGCCGATCACACCCGGCGCGAAGACCAAAGACGCCTGCGCCACGAGGTTGTCCTTGACGAAGGATGGGCCGGCGGGGAAGGCAAAACGTGCCCCCGCGCCCGCGCCCAGGCCGCTCCCCACCAGGTGCAGCGCCGGCGTGACGGTCGTGTCGGGCGCCGTGCCGCGCTGGCTCAGCCACGTGTAGCGGTAGTCGGCGTTGAAGCGGATGGGGACGAAGACGGCCAGGGGCACCCCGAAGAGGTTCCGGAAGAGGTAGAGGTCGCCGCCCGTCCACAGGGCAGCGCCGAGCGTGCGCAGCGAAGGCCGTGCGCCGGTGGAGTCAGCCTGGCCGTAGGAGAGGGCCAGGGACCCGCGCTGCCCGCCGAGCACGAGCGCGGCGAGCGGACCGGAGAAGTCGTAGGCCGTGGTGGTGTCCTCGCCGGCGTAGGTGAAGTCGGTGCTGAGGTAGCCCACCGTCACCGAGGAGGCGAGCGACGGCGTGGGGTCGGCCTCCGTTGCGGCGTCGCCGCCAGGGGCGGGGGCCTGCGCGCGGGCGGTGCCGGTGACGAAGCACATCAGGAGCAAGGACGCGCAGAGCGGAAGGCGTAACGACTGTTTCATGGTCTGTGAGCAGAGGGAGTGAGGAGAATGCGTAGTGACACAGGAGCGGCAGACGGTGCGGCCAGTGTTGCGCTGCGGATCAGTTGCCCCCCTCATAAGCACCCATGTCCACCATGCCGCCCTGGACGCGCGGGTCGCCGTCGAGATCGAGGGGAAGCGGCTCGGCGGTGTCACCGTCGTTGTCGAGGTCCTGCTCGTCTCGCGGGAGCGCTGCGTTGCTGCCGGCGTTGATGGCGGGCGAGCCGTTCTGGAGCCGCGCGTTGTCGTCCACCGTGCCGATGATGTTGTCCGGCCCGTCGGCGTCTACGAAGAGGGGATCGGCGTCGAGGATTTCGCCTTCATCGTTGACGGCGCCTGAGGGGAGTCCGCCTTCGATGAGCGAGTGCGCGATGAGGACCGCGTTTGTTGAAGAGGACAGGTGGATCTGGTTGCCGCCCCTGGTGGCAGTATTCCCCCAGAAGATGCTGTTTCGGATGAGCACCTGGGTGTCGTCGTCTACCGAGTAGACGGACATCCCGCCGCCGAAGTCGGAGGCAGTGTTGCCACTAAAGGTGGTGTTGAAGAGTGCCGGGTAGGCGTGGTCATTGTACATGCCCCCGCCGTTTCTGGAAGCGTTGTTGCCGCTGAAAAGCACGTTGGTGAAGACGGGGCTAGTGCTTGAGCCATCGTTGTAGACGCCCCCGCCGCTTCTCCTCGCTGAGTTCCCAATGAACCTGACCGCGATGATGCGCGGGCTGCTCTGCTCGTTGTACATGCCGCCGCCCTCCTGGCTAACTTCGTTCTCCAGGAACAGCGTCCGGACGATGACGGGGCTGCTGTTGTCGGCGTTTGCTATGCCACCTCCGTACGTGGCGTTGTTCTCGCGAAAAACCACGTCTGAGAGGGAGGGATTGCTGTTTTCGTTATTGCGGAGACCTCCGCCTACACCTGCCGTGTTGCTCTCGAAAAGAACTTCCTCAAGCGTCGGGCTGCTCTGGCTGTTGTACATGCCGCCCCCGCGGCCGGAAGCTACGTTGTTACGGAAAACGACGTCCAGCACGAGCGGGTTACCCCGCACATTGTACATTCCTGCCCCGTTTTCGGAAGCCCTGTTGCTGCTGAAAATGACGTTGCGCACTGTCGGGCTTCCATCGATGTTGCGCATCCCGGCTCCAACTTCATCCCGATAGGCGTCGGCGCGGCCGGCGGTGACGGTGAAGCCGTCGAGGACCGCGCTCCGGTCCGTGCCGCTGCCGGTGACGACGTGGTAGCTGTTGTCGTTGGAAAAATCGGCGGTGCCGATGTCACCGGAGAGGACGGTGCCGTTACTCGCCGGATCGGCGTTGCGCTCGCTGCGGCTCCTTTCCGTGCCGCTAAAGCCGCCGTAGAGCGCCACGTCGCTGATGAGTTGGAACGTAGCGCTGCGGTCGCCGCCGGCCTGGCCCTGGTCGGGGTAGTAGGTGCCCTCGGCGACCCAGATCTCCTGCCCGGCCTCGGCTGCGCGCAGGGCCGCTTGCAGGTTGGGGAAAGCGTTGCTCCACGAGGTGCCGTTATCCGCTCCCGTGGCGTCGGCGTCCACGAAGAGGACGTTTCCCTGGGTGCTCGACTCGACCTCCTGCGTGAGCGCGGCGGTGTCCTCGCCCGCGTCGTTCGAGGCCGTGAGCGTCACGGTGTAGCTGCCCGCCTCGTCGTAGGTGTGCGAGGCCTCGCAGCCCGTGGCCGTCGCGCCGTCGCCGAAGTCCCATTCGCAATCGATGGGTTCGTCGCCCTCCACCTCGGCCGTGAAGCTGACGGACTCGCCCACGTCGGAGGGGTTCGGGCTGGCGTTGACGGAGGCAATGGTGGCTCCTGCCGCCGGCGCTACCACCTCGGTCGTGCACGTCGCGCTATCCGTGTGCTCGTTGCCGTCGCCGTCCGCGTTGCTGGCGGTGAAGGTAATCTCGTAGGTGCCCGTGGCGTCGTAGCTTTTGGTGACCTCCAGGCCCGTGGCGTCGGTGTCGTCGCCGAAGTCCCACGTGCTCGACACCGGCGCCGTGGCCTCGTCCTCGTTGATCGTAGCCGTGAACGTGCCTTCCTGGCCCGTCTCCAGCTCGGCCGGGCAGTCCAGCGCCGTGACCTCGACGGGGGTGAAGTCGCCGTTTTCGCCCTCGTCGTTGTCTTCGATGTCGAGGACGAAGGTTTCGGGCGCAGCGATCTCGGCGCCGCCCGTGGCATTGCGCAGCGCGAAGACGACGGTTTCGGTGCTCTCCGCCTCGTCGTCATCCGTGAGGAGGACGGTCACGTCGCGCGTGGTCCCGTCTGCAGCGCCGGCGGGGAAAGTCACCGACTCGGTAGCGTAGTCCTCTACATCTGCGAGCACGCCCTCGCTGGCCTCCTCGTCGAAGGCGACCTCTACGCGCACGCTCGCGTCACTGGCGGCGGTGATCTCGACAGCAATCGTCGCCGTGCTGTCGCCCTCGTTAACCGTGGCGCCGGCCTCAGCAAATCGGACGGTGGGCGGGTCCGGCTCTTCGCCGCCCTCGCCGGTATCGAGACCGCCGCTGTCGCACCCGGCCAGGACGGCCGCTGCGGCGAGCAAGCAAAGCAAAAAAAGACGGGAGGCGTGGTGTAGCTGCTTCACGGCAAAGAGGCGTTTGAGGGTTTTGCAGGAGGCTTGGTGTTCAGTTTCAGCGCAGCTCGCGATCTTGCGGCGCCGTCAGCCGCGCCAGCCCGACGATCAAAAGCACAGCGGCCACGGCGGCTACGAAGAGCGTGTTTACCTCGTAGGTCTCGAACGGCGGCGCCCAGGTCTGCTGCTGCCCGAAGACGCTCGAAAGCCGCGTGATCACCCACAGCCCCAGCGCTCCGCCGAGCACCGTGCAGATGATGCCGGCGGTCTTGCGTGTTTTGGTTTTCGTTTGCGGCATGAGGATCTTGCTTCATTTCCTTTGTGTAGGATCGCTGTCTCCGCTCCAAGACACTCTCTCGATGCAGGATGGAATCCTCACGCGCCTTGAAGGAGGTTCTCGAAGCCGCCCGTGCGCTCTCGGCTGAGGAACAGGCGCGCCTGCGCAGGGCGCTCGACAGCAGCGAGGAAACGGCGGAAGCGGCCTTCGCTCATCGGATGGCGGAGGAAGGACTTCTGGAACGGCCCCGCACGTCCGCGGCGGCGGCGGCCGCCTCGTTTGAGCCGGTGCCCGTGCGCGGCCAGTCCGTCTCTGCCGCTATCATCGAAGGACGGCGATAAGTAGGCGCCTTCTTCCCCCCTCCAAAATGCACACGTGACGCCATGAGCAAAGCGACGGCACGCAACCGGCGGGCGATTGAGACGACGGGCGCTGTCGATGAAGCGGGCTGCCTTCACCTCGACGAACCCCTGGAGAACGTGGCCTCGCAGGCGGTCCGGGTCATCTTGCTTTTCGACGCCGACGACGACATCGACGAGCCGGCATGGCTTCGCGCGGCGAGCCGCAACTCGGCGTTCGATTTTCTCCGCGCGCCTGAAGAGGATCTCTACACCGCCGAGGACGGCACGCCGTTTGGCGAGGGAGCGTAGCGCCGTGACGAAAGGCAAAGTCGTGCTGGTGCCGTTCCCCTTCGATGACCTCCGCGCCTCGAAGGTGCGCCCCGCCGTCTGCCTGACCGAGCCGTTCGGGCCGTACCGCCACGTCGTGCTGGCCTTCGTGACGAGCCGTCTCCCCTCGAAGCCGGCGGCCACGGACGTGCTGTTGCGGGAGGAGCACGCCGACTTCGAGCAGACGGGGCTGAAGGTGTCGTCCGCCTTGCGGCTGCATCGTCTGATCACAGTCTCTACCTCGCTGATTGTGCGCAAGCTGGGCGCGTTGCCTCCGCGCCGCCAGGCCGAGGTTGACGAGCGGCTGCGCCGGCTGTTTGACCTCTGACACGGAAGTCCGTCTCGTAGGTGGCCGTGGCGCGCGTGTCCTCGCCGGCTGCCTCGCGTCTTGGCTCAGCAGAGCGGCAGGCAAGAGATTTCAGGAGCGGCGAGAGGGCGACCTCGAGACAAAAGCCCAGCGGAGCACTGATCGAGTCAGAATCTCATGCTCAGCTGGAATCCGTAGGCTTTTTCGCCTCCCTGCCTATCCATCTTCGGGCGCACGCGGATGCGGGCATCTGTCAACCCATTCCTCGCGTTATGGCGCTCTGCGGCGTCGCCGGCATCGATGATCCCGTAGATCCAGGCGCCGAGGGCTGCTGCAGACCCTAAGTAGATGGGGGTCAGGCTACAATCGTATCCATATCCGCTGCACGTGCTCGCAGCTATGACATAGCCGACGACCGGCGCGGCCACAGCGGTACCAAGAAGCAACGCGCCTTTTTTCGTCTCGCCTGCCCACAGTTGACCTCCGCCGGGTATCCCGATGCTGTACAGCGTCGCCGTGCCAGGATCTTTGTAGCCTGCCCTGCTGAAAGCGCTAGGCGTACTTTGGACCCTCGGCTCTGGGGCTGGCCGCTCGCGAGGGGCCGGCTGCTGGCGAGGTTCGGGCTGGCGAGCCGGGCGCCCCGCACGGTCGCGCTCTACTTGCTCAACCTCCGGTGCTTCCCGAGATGCTGGCTCCAGTAGATCAAGCATTTTTTCGTATGTCGCTTCATTTACAGCGCCGGTGGCTTCCAAGCCGTTGGCTCTTTGAAAGGCTTGGATGCAAGCCCGAGTCTTCGCGCCCGTAGACCCATCAATCACACCGCAGTCGTATCCCATCCCGTTGAGCGTTTGCTGCACCCAAGCGGTATTGCGCCCGCCATCGCCAGGGCGAGATGAACTCTGAGCAAGCGCTTCCTGTACGTGCGAAAAGGTGAAAACCGCGAGCAGGAGGAAAAAGAAGATCTGTTTCATCATTCTCATGGCGCATAGTAGTTGGTAAAGCGAAACCGTCTTGCTTCGCGTCTGCTGAAGCACTGGCCCAACGATAACCCCGCCGCCCCCATGCAAATGCTGCAAATGTCCCCTACAGACGGTGCATGACGCATTTGTCGGGGATATTTGAATCATCTGTCGGGGGTGCCACGCTTTTGTCACCCCGGCAGCGGCGCATTCGGAACCGGCTCTTGCCATTCGGCATACGGAAAAGGCAATTCAGAGTCGCCCGATCTCCTGCGCGAAGCCGTCATGGAAGTCACGCTCGACAAGTTCGGCCGTATCGTCATCCCCAAGCCGGTGCGCGACGCGCTCGGCCTAGAGGCCGGCATGAAGCTGCACCTGGAAACGACCGAGAGCGAGAGCGGCGATCAGGAGATCGCCTTACGCCCTGAGCGGGAGCAGCCGCTCTTCGTCAAGAAAGGCCACTTTCACGTCTACACCGGGGAGTTGGAAGACGAAAACTTGGACATCGTCGAGTTCATCAAAAAACAGCGGGAAAAGCGCATTCGGCATCTTGCCGGCCTTGAATGACGCCGCCGCTACACGCCTGCATGTGAGCCGTGAGAATCCTTATCGACACCTCCGTGATGGTGCCGGCGCTGATCGAGCAGCACGAGGCACATACGAAGGCGGTCCAGCGGCTGAATCGTGCCCTTCGCAATGGAGACCGGCTTTTCATCTCGACCCACTGCCTGGCTGAGACCTTTTCAGCTCTCACGTCGCTTCCCATCCGACCCCGCATTCATCCGTCTCGGGCACGAGACATTATTGAACCTAAGTTGTGTCTTACATCAGTCCGTCGAAGCTGAGCGAGAGCACGAAGAGGAAGACTTTGAGTTCAAAGCCTTCGCTCGTGACCGCATGAATCGAGGCAGGCCGTTTCCTTTCGAGGTTTGAGCCGGCCGTCTCGACGCGCTTGCGGTAGGTGTGCTGAAGGTAGCGCACCGGCGCGGACTCTGCGCGCGTGGAGTTCTCTTTGCGCATTGGGGAGAGGTCGATCTTAGCCGCCTCGGCCAAGAGATCCTCGAAGTCGTAATCGTTGTAGGCTTTGTCGCCGTAGACGGTCGCTCCCTCGGCCAAGTCGAAGTCGAAGCGTTTCATCGCGCGGGTGTCGTTGCGGCTTCCGGGCGTAAGGAAAGCCTCCACCGGATGGCCGGCGGCGGTGGTCAGCATGTGCACCTTCAGGCCGAAGAAGAATCGCCGTCTGCTGGCCGCAAAGCCCCGGTAGGCTTCATCCTGGTAGAGCTTGCAGGCCGAGATGCGAATGTTGTCGCACGCCGGCACCGGGAAGCTATCTACGAGGTAGACGCCCTCATCCTGCTACTCCTTGTGCACCTGGGCGAGCATGAGAAAGAGCGTTTTGAGCAAAGGCGCAGCCCGGTGGAGCCGCCGGTTAAACTGGCTCTTGGAGAGCGTGCGCGGTATGTAGCCGCTCGTCTTGAGAAAAGCCCTGGCCGAGGCGAAGTTGCCTCCGAAAAAGTGCATAGCTACCAGCGCGGTGGTCAGCACCTCGGCGTCGGAGGCGGAGCGCTGCCACGGTTCGGTGTGGCCGCTGGCTTGGAGCATTTCGTCGGTGAGGCAGTAGGTGACGATGACTTTGGTGTCCACAGTTGTTTTGGTTTTGATGGGACTTCTCTGGCGAAAAGGCCCTCACCAAACGGCTGTGGACACCGCTTTTTCCGTCACGTGCTATAAGACACAACTTGGGTTATTGAGACGAACGTGCTACCTGCCGTAGAAACGGTTTCACTCGACGCTGCGGACTACCAAGCCGTCCTCGCGCGCATGGCGGATCTCGGCCTCGTGAGCGGCGCGATCTACGACGGCCTCCACGTGCGCGCCGCCGAGAAGATCGAGGCGGACGAACTCGTCACCTGCAACGGGCGCGACTTCCGGCGGATGCCGCCGGAGCCGCCCACGCGGCTCGTCGTACTGTAACCCAAGTTGCGACCCACGGCGAAACCGCCCGCTTTTCGTCATCCTGAACGCAGTGAAGGATCTCCTACGCCACAATACGCTTCCAACGGGGGAGATCCTTCGCGCTGCTCAGAATGACAGTTGGATAGGTCACAAGGTGGGTTGCTGTAGCGTTGGGCGCAAGGGCCTGAGAAACCGTGAGCCTTTGCTCTGGAAAACTTCTTTCCGCAGGGGAAACGGCATGAAAACGCTTCGCCGCGTTGACGAGACAACCATCGCGCAGGTCCGCGACCGCATCGTAGAGGCCTGCGATCCGGAGGCCGTCATCCTGTTCGGCTCGGCGGCGCGCGGCGAGGTGCGGGCGGGGAGCGACATCGACCTGCTCGTCATCGTAGACCTCCCCGAAGGCACGACGCAGCGCGACCAGGCGCGGCGGCTTTACCGGCTTTTTAGAGGCTGGAGGCTTCCCATAGACATCGTCGTGCGCACACCCGAACATTACGACCGGGAAAAGCGCCTTCTGGGCATGATCTCCGATATCGCTACCGAAGAAGGCATGTGCATCTATGGAGCCATCCCATGACGAATCGGCTCGGCCGTGGATGGAGCAGGCGGCGGACGACCTGGAAGTCGCCGAGATCCTTCTCGCCACCGATTCACCGAAGCCCAGGGCCGCCGCGTTCCATTGCCAGCAAGCGGTGGAGAAGTACCTGAAAGCCTTCCTGGTCTACCACGGCCGTCGGCCTCCCTACACGCACAGCCTCGAAGCCTTGCTCGACCTGGCCGTGGAGCACGAGTCCTCCCTCGATGCGCTCTACGAAGTAGTAGAGCCGCTGGCCCCTTTCGCCGTCGCTGTCCGGTATCCGGGCACGGACGTTTCGGCTACAGAAGAGGAAGCAGCGGTCGCCTTGCAGCACGCCCGCCGCCGCGTCCGCGAGGTCGTGCGCTCGCGCCTGTCCCTCTGATGTGCTGCTGCTATGCCTCCTCCGGCGGCGGGTACTGCGAGGGCGGCGTGCCGTGGTGCGCCTGGAAGATCGTGGAAAAGTGCTCCACGTCGTCGTAGCCCACGGCGTCGGCCGTTTCCGAGACGTTGCGGCCTTTTTCCAGAAGCTGCACGGCACGTTCGAGCCGCAGCACGCGCACGAAGACCGCCGGCGTCATCCCCGTGGCTGTCTTGAGCTTGCGCGTGAGCGTGCCCTTCGTCGTGCCCATCTTCTGCGCGAAGAAGCCCACGGTGAAGTTGCTGTGCCGAAGGTGCGCCTCCACGACGGCACGCGCCTTTTCGTAGAACGCCTCGTCCTCCGAGGTCATCACCTCGCCGGTCGGCGTCAGGACCACCTCGCGGCTGAAACGCCGGCGCAGGCCGCGCCGGCTCTCGATCAGACGGCGGATCTGCGCTTTAAGCACGGCCATGTCGAACGGCTTCTTGACGTAGGCGTCGGCGCCCGTGTGCAGGCCTTCGACGCAGTTCGCCTCGCCGGCCCTGGCCGTGAGCAGGATGACGGGCAGGTCGCCGAGCGCGTCGTCTTCCTGGAGCGCGCGGCAGAGGGCCAGGCCGTCCATCTCGGGCATCATCACGTCGCTGATGATGAGGTCGGGGCGGCAGGCGCGGATCTGCTCCAGCGCGGCGCGGCCGTGCTCGGCCTCGGCGATGTGGTAGCCTGCGGCGAGGCCGCGGCGCAGAAGCGCCCGTACGTCGGCGTTGTCTTCGACGAGGAGGAGCGTGGGGGCGTCGTCGGGCGGCGCGGGCGCTTCTTCTGCGGAAGAGGCCGCCTGTACGGTAAGGCCTTCGAGCGCGACCGGAGCGGTCTGGCCGTCGCCCGAGGCCGGCTCGCGCGAGGGGGCGGCGGCATCCAGCCAGGAAGCATCGCTGTCGTCGGCGTGGCGCGGCAGTTCGACGGTGAACGTCGCGCCAAAGCCCTCTTCGCTCGCGGCGCGGATCGTGCCGCCGTGCACCTCGACCAACTCCTTTGCCAGGGCCAGGCCGATGCCGGTGCCCTCGTGCCGGCGTGTGGCCGAGCCGTCGGCCTGGTAAAAGCGGTCGAAGATGTGAGGGAGATCGCCGGGCGCAATGCCGGGGCCGTTGTCCTGCACGCGCAGCACGGCGCGCTCTTCGCGCGTGGAGAGGCAGACGAGCACTTGGCCGCCCTCGGGCGTGAACTTGAGCGCGTTCGAGAGCAGGTTGCCGAGGACCACTTGCAGCTTCTCGGGGTCGAAGACGGCTGGCAGCGGCGCGGCCTCGGCGCGGAAGCGCAGGTGCACGCGGCAGCGCTCGGCCAGCGGCGTGTGGGCACGCACGACGCCGCGTGCAAAAGCGGCCAGGTCGCTCCGTTCGATCCGAAGCGGGAGCCGGCCCGCCTCCAGCTGCGCCAGGTCCAGAAGCTGATTGACGAGGCCGTTGAGCTGAAGTGCGTTGCGCCGTGCCACGGCCAGCTTCGCGCGCGCCCCTTCATTCAAGGTGCCCCCGTCCTCGCTGCCGAGCACCTCTTCGACGGGGCCGAGGATGAGCGTGAGTGGCGTGCGGAACTCGTGCGAGACGTTGGCAAAGAACTCGCTCTTGCGCCGGTCCATCTCACGGAGCTTCTCGGCCTGCGCTACGGTCTTTTCTTTTTCCCGCTCCAGCCGCGCGGTGCGGGCGCTCACCTGCCTTTCGAGCTTTTGGGTGTACACGTTCTTCAGGCGCAGGCGGTGGACCGCCACGCCCAGCCCGATCACCCCCAGGACCCAGAGCACGTGGAACCAGAAGGTCTGGTAAAAGCGCGGCGTGAGCGTAAAGGCAAACGCGGCACCCGCCTCGTTCCACACGCCGTCGTTGTTGCTCCCCATCACGCGGAAGCGGTAGCGGCCCGGCGGCAGGTTGGTGTAAAAAGCCGCGCGCCGCGTGCCGGCCTCGACCCACTCGTCGTCGTAGCCTTCGAGCTTGTAGCGGAAGCGGTTCTCTTCGGGCGCCGTGAAGCTGAGCGCGGTGTAGTGAAACTCTACGTTGCCGCTGCCCGGCGCCAGCCTGGCCTCGGCGCGCGCGTTGACAGGCCGGCCGTCGGCAGTGACGTGCTCGATGTGCACGGGCGGAGGGTGGGGGTTCAGGGCGAGGCGCGCCGGGTCCACGACGGCCGCCCCTTTGATGGTGGGGAACCAAAGCCGGCCGTCGGCCGCCTTCCAGCCGGCGGGCTGCGCGTGACTGCCCTCGGCGCTGGGCATCCCGTCCGCCTCGGTGAAGTGGACGGAGGAGATGCGCGCGATCTCGCCTTTTCTGAACGCCTCCAGTGCCCTTTTCTCGACGCGGAAGAGGCCGTTGTCCGTGCTCATCCAGAAGTGGCCCTGCCCGTCGTCGAGCATTCTCCATACGGCCCCCGGCAGGCCGCTCTCGGCGCCGTAGGCAAAAAAGTGGCCGCCCGCGTAGCGGTTCAGGCCCGCGCCGTGTGTGGTGAACCAGAGCGCGCCGCCCGGCTCTTCGTAGACGGACATGACGAAGTTGCTCGACAAGCCATCCTGCGTGGTGAACCGGCGCCACTGGCCTGCCTTCATGCGGAAGAGGCCGCGCCGGGTCGTCACCCACACGGCGCCGGTGTTGTCTTCGTGGATGGCGTGGATGGTGTAGTCTCCGCGGCGGAGCGCGTCGGGGCCGTGCCGCCGCAGCGCCTGGCCGTCCCAGCGGTAGAGGTTATTCTCTCCGATCCATAGGCGGCCCGCCGGGTCTTCGTAGAGGGCGCGCACGTAGCCCTGCCCCTCGCCTACGGTGAGCGTGTCCGTCACGCGGCCGTCCCGGAGCCGCGCCACGCCGCTCTGGCGCGTTCCGACCCAGAGGCTGCCGTCACGGCTTTCGTGCAGCGCGCGCACCCGGTTGTCCGGCAGGCCGTCAGCGGTGGTGAACGTCTGTGTGCGGCCGTCTGCTTGCACGCGGTGCAGGCCGCCGCCCCAGGTGCCCAGCCACATGGCACCGGCTCGGTCTTGCAAAACGGGAAAGACGAGCGGAGCCGGCAGCCCGTCGCGCGGCGTGTAGGCGGCGATGCGGCGCGGCGTGAGGCGAACGAGGCCGCTGCCCGCGCCCACCCAGAGGTTGCCTTCGTGGTCTTCTTGAAGCGTTGCGGTAATCCATGACCCGGAGTCACGCAAACCCAGGTCTACGGAGACGAACCGGCCCGCGTCCAGGTAGGCCAGGAACCCGTTGCCGCCCTTAATCCACGCGCGCCTGCTTTGCTGCACATAGACTTTGAACGAGCCGGCGGGCACGCCGTCTTCGGTGGTGTAGCGTGTAGCCTCCTGACCGTCCCACCGCACCAGCACGTCGCCGGTGGTGAGCCAGAGCCGGCCCTGCGGATCCTCGTGCACGGCGCGGAGGTCGCCTTCGAGGAGATCCTCCAGCAGGCCAGCGCTTATGAAGTGGCCGTTCTCGAAGCGCTTCAGGCCTTTGCTGGTAGCTGCCCAGAGGCCGCCGGCGCGGCGCTCGGCTACGTCTCTTACGAGAAACGGCAACTGCCACGCGACCACCCGCTCGCCTTCGACGCGCACGAGCGCGCTGTCGGTCAACGCCCAGATCCGCCCCTGCGCGTCCTCGTGCAGGGTGCGGACGGGCCGGCCGGGCCACCCGTCCTCGGCGGCGTAGGCCGTGACTTTTTCGCCTTCTATCCGCAATAGTCCGAGGTGGCCTCCCAGCCAGAACGCACCGCTGCGATCCTCGTGGAAACGGATGAGGTGCGGCAGCCGCGCGACCGGGTAGTGCGCTTCGAGCAGAGGGTACGTCCTGAACGCGCCGCCCTGGTAACGCGCCAGTTCGCCCTTCCGAGACAGGAACCACAGCGCGCCGCTGCGGCCTTCGTAGAGGGACTCGACGAAGCTCGTCCCCCACGCGCCGATGTCCTTGCGCGTGAACACGTCGAAGGCGCGGCCATCGAAGCGCACCAGCCCGCCGCTGGTGGTGAGCCACAGGTAGCCGCCCCGGCACTGATGGATCTGCCCGATGTAGTTGACGGGCAGGCCGTCGGCCGTCGTCCACGAGCGGACGAGGTACGCCCCCGCCCCGGCGGACCGGCTCTCAGACGTCTGCGGCTGCGCCGACGCCGTCCCGCCAAAAGCGAAAAGCGCGCAGGCGAGCGCGGCGGCGGCAAGCGCCTTTAATCTCGCACCAGCGGAACTGAAAAGGCTGCGCATGAAGGACTCTATGCCGCATAGATGAACAGACGCGCACTCCCACGCCAGGCCTCCCGTCGCACTTCCTCTGGAAAACCGAGACTTACATGGTCAAGAAAACCGCGAAGCAAGACAGTTGCAATTACACGCCGGTAAAAGCAACCTGCGTGCTCCAACGGCGCATCGTCGGTAAACCCTGGACGCATCCCGTCGCGTGCGTAGCCCGCCGCGTGCGTAGCAGAGCGTTACGGCTGCCACCCGCCGTCATTCGGCGCGGGCGGCTTCTTCCTCGTCGAGGCCGCCCAGCCCCGCCCCATAGCCATACGCGCCGATGCGGATGGGCAGCCGTCCGCGCGGCGGCGCTTCGCCCGCGAGCACATCGGCGGCGGCGCGGATGCTGGCGAGCGTCTGGTCGTAGGCCACAAGCTGCGCCTCGGCTTCGGGGAAGGCGGCCACGGCGTACGGGTTGCCAAAGGCGACGAGCACCACCGGCGTTCCGCTTTCTACCAGGGCGCGCGCTAAACGGGCCTGATCGGGAAAAAGACCGGCCTCGCCGCGCCCCGTCGTCAGGCGCAGGTAGAGCGCCAGGACGACGGCCTCGGCCTCGCGCGCAGCGGCGAGCGTCTTCTCCCGCGCGCGCTCGGAAGGCTCACCGTCGAAGCGGACTTCGGCGAGCGCCTCGCCGCCGCCCAGCTTCTTCTCGAACAGATCCATCGCGGCGGCGATGCTCTCGGAGTCCTTGTAGTTCGAAAGCTGCACGAGGAGCGTGCGCCGGCTTTTGTCGAGCGGAAGCGCGGGTGCGGTCTTTAAGAGCGTAACGGCCTCGGCGGCGATGGCGGCGGCCACCTGCTGGCCGCGCGGCTCATTGAGGAGGCGTTCGAGGAGCGCCTCGGAGGGGATGCGCTGGCGGTGCAGGCCGGCGCGCGCCTTCGCAGTCAGGACGCGGCGCACGGAGGCATCGAGGCGGTCCTCGGAAAGGCGACCGCTCTGGACGGCTTCTTTTACCGCGTCGATGGCGGCGGGTAGGTCTTCGGGCGTGAGGACGATGTCGGCGCCGGCTTCGAGAGGGCGGAGCGTGCGCTCGGCTAGGGAGAAGTCGTTCTGTAAGGCGCCCATCTTCACGTCGTCGGTGATGACGAGGCCGCCGAAGCGCATCTCCTCGCGCAGGAGTCGGGTGAGCGCCTTTTCGCTGAAGGTGGCTGGGAGCGGATCGGCGTCGAGCGCTTTGATCCAGAGGTGCGCCGTCATGACGGCGGCGGGCGGCGGCGCGTCGTCTTCACCGGCGAGCAGGAGGCGGTACGGGGCGAGTTCGACGCTGTCGAGTTCGGCGGCGGTGCTCTCGACCGTGCCCATCTGCGCGTGCGAGTCCGTGGCCGTGTTGCCGTGGCCGGGGAAGTGCTTGAGCGTGGTGAGGAGACCCCCCTCGGCGGCGCCCTGCACGAAGCCCTCGGCCATCTCGGCCACGAGCCGGGGCCGCTCGCCGTAGGAGCGGATGTTGATGATGGGATTGTCAGGATTGTTGTTCACGTCCACCACGGGCGCGAAGAGGAGGTTCACGCCCACGGCCCGGCTCTCGATGGCAGTGAGGCGCCCGGCAGCAGCGGCCATCTCCGCTGAGCGCGCCGCGCCGAGGGCCATGTTCGAGGGCAGCTCGGTGGCGTTGTTGGCAAAGCGCCCGGCGCCGCGCTCGTAATCCGCCGCGAAAAAGAGCGGCACCGTGGCGGCGCGCTGGAGGCGGCGCGTCTGCCGGGCCACCTGGCGCGGGCCGAGGATGCGCTTGACGAGGAAGCCGCCTACGCTGTACTCCTCCGCCGCGCGCATGGCTCTCCGGCCTACGCGGCCGAGCGGCCTCGGCGCCGGCAGGTCCACGATGAAAAGCTGGCCGACCTTTTCTTCGAGCGTGAGCGCGGCGAGCGTCGAGTCCACCCATGCCGCCGCGCCGGTGGTGTCGGGGCGGAGGGCGGCGAGCGTGGCGGCGTCGTAGGCGGCGAAAAGCGAGTCGGGAGCGGGGGCGGTTTCGGCGAGGGGCATGGCGGCGGCGCTGTCGGAAGAGGCGCTGTCGGGGGCGAGGGCGGCGGGGCGGGCGGGCGGCGCCTCGGCGGCGGGGCGAGGCGGGGCCGGCTCGCGGCACGCGCTGGCGGCGAGGAACAGCAAAGCGCAGAGCGCGGCAAGCGGGTGTCCTGCGCGGGAGACGGACTTCATAGCGGCGGGCGGCGGATGGGAGCGGTGCGCCTTCGCGTACCTAACTTTCCGCCGCGGCGTTCCTCCGGCGGGGCGCGTCTTTGCGGAGGCGGCGGCGCTTTGCTTTTTGCCGGCACGCCCGTATGCTACGAGCGCCGTTTTTCTCCCTGCCTAAGTGCTCTCTCTGCAGATGCTCGCTCGCCTCCGCCGTGAATGGGACGCGCTCCGCCGCGCCGTGCGCTCGCTCGACGCGCAGACGGCGTTCGTGCTCGTCGCCGCTGTGGCGCTCGTCTTCGTGCAGTACCTCGTGGGCGACCGCGACTTCTTCCGCGACGAGCTGGCGGCGTTTTTCCCGGAGCGCTGGCGCGGCGTCTTAGCGTGGGGGTGGTGGTTCTTCGTGCAGGGGGTGACGGGGTTCGTCGTGCCGGTGCTGGCGCTCGTCTTCTTTTTCGGCCGACGCCCGGCGGAGATCGGTCTCGGCCTGGGCGATTGGCGCTTGGCCTCCGTGATCGCGGCGCTCTACCTCCCGCTCGTCGTGGTGGGGACGTGGGCGCTCTCGGCCGATCCGCTCTTCCAACGGCAGTACCCGCACTACCAGCCCGCCGCCGAAGACTGGGCGTTCTTTGCCGTGTATGAACTCCTCTTCCTCTTCTACTGGATCGGTTGGGAGTACCTCTGGCGCGGGTTCGTGCTTTTCGGGACGGCGCGCACGTTTGGCCTCTGGGCCATCTTCGTGCAGATGGTGCCGTTCGCGCTGCTCCACCTCCAGAAGCCGCCCGCCGAGGCGTTCCTCTCCATCCTGGGCGGGCTGGCGCTCGGCGCGCTGGTGTGGCGCTGCCGGAGCTTTTGGGTCGCCGTGCCCATCCACGCGGCGCAGATGCTTGCCCTCGACTTCTGGTGCACGCTGCGCATCCGCACGGGCGTTACAGGCGTCGGCCCGGAGGCGCTGCAGCAGCTCTTGGCGGCGTGGCTCGGCGGGTGACGACGGACGATGGACGACCGACGATATTCTTCGCCCGGCCGGTCGTCGGTCGTCCTCCGTCGGTCCCCGGTACCGGGGCAGGCCGTCGCGCCGCGAGGCGCCCTCAGCCGGGGTAGCCGCCAGTGACGTAGCGCGTGAGCGTCTCGGCGCGCTCCTTGGCCGAGCGCGACATCTCGCGCACGCAGTCGCCGATGGAGATGAGGCCGGCCAGGTGCCCGTCGCGCATGACCGGTAGGTGGCGGCACTTGTTCTCGGTCATCAGCGCCATGCACTCGTCCACCGTGGCGCTCGGCTCGACGAAGATGACGTCGGCGGTCATCACCTCCTCGACGCGCGTCGTTTTCGAGGAGCGGCCTTCGAGCGCGATGCGCCGCAGGTAGTCGCGCTCGGTGAAGATGCCTTTCACCTCGCCGCGCTCGGCCACGAGGATGGCGCCGACGTTGTGCTCGACCATCCGCCCGATGGTTTTGAAGACGGTGGCCTTGGGGTCAATCGTGATCACCCAATCGCCTTTGTGCTTGATGAGGTGCGCAACCGGCGTTTCCATAGCGGTCCTCCGTTCTGATTTTCTGCCTTCGACGTTTCTTTATAAAAGCGCTTCCGGAAGAAAAGTGCCGCGCGCCCTCGGCAGGGCGGCGGCGGAGCTTTAGTAAGCCGGCGGGACGTAGAGGTTGAGCGTGCGGAGCGGCCCGGCGCCGGTGCTTCTGATCTCGTGCGCCTCCCCTTTTTCGATGAGGAGGAGCGTGCCGGGGCGCAGCCTGAGCGTCTCCTCTTCCACGACGGCCTCGCCCTCGCCTTCCGTCACGAAGAGCCACTGGTCGCTGGCGTCATGCGTGTTCTCCGGCCCGCCGGTGCTCGTGCCGGGCGCGAGCGTCATGGTGGCGGCCTGCGAACCCTCGGCCCGCTCCACCACGCGGAAGCCGTCCTCGAACGAAAGCTGCTGGCGTTTCATGCGTCAGTTTTTTTGATCTGCTGGATGTGGCGATGTAGCGTGCTGCGCCGCTGCGGTCGTCTGTCCGCCCCTCACAGAAAAAGCAGCAGGGCGATGACGTGCATGGCAGCGGCGGCGTCGGTCTCGTAGACGAAGGCGTAGGAGGCGCGCAGGTCGAGCTGGCCGATGGATGGGTCGAGGCTGAAGCCGGCGCTGGGCCGCACGCCCTCGGCCCCGCCTGCGCCGAGGCGGTCGAGGCCGGCGTGGAGGGTGAGCACCTCGACGGGCGCGTAGGAGCCGCCCACGCGGAAGCGGCTTGTGGACGTGTTCTCGGCCTCGCCGGTGGCGGCTTCGCGGGCGGCGAGGCGGCCCTCGGCCTCGGCCAGGATGCGGGCGCGGCCGTCGAGCCAGGCGTAGCCGAGGCCCACGCGCAACCGCACGGGGAAACGGTCCGTGAGCGTGCGCCCGCTCGCGCCGTAGAGGTCGGACGTGTTCCAGGCGTAGCGGGCCAGGAGGTCGTTGGCCGAGAGGCCCAGGCTCAGCCGCTCGGAGAGGCGCACGGCCAAGCCTAAATCGATGCCCAGGCTGCGCACTGGATCGACGAGGTCGGCCAGGTCGGTGCGGTAGAGGTGGAGCGCCAGCCCGGCGGAGACGCTTTCGGAAAACCGCGTGCCGAAAGCCAGGAAAAAGGCGTACTCGTCTACCGAGAACGTCTCGGTGCGGTAGCCGCTGGCGTCGCGCCCGTCGATGTCGTTCGTGGCGGCGTGCGTGAGGCCCACGGCCAGCCCGGCGCCGGGCTTGATCGGCGTGGCGAAGTGGAGGTACTGCAGCTCGCGGTCGAAGCTCAAGAGGCCGACGGCGGCGGAGAGGCTCTGCCGCGGCACGAGCGGGGCGAGCGCCGGGTTGTAGTACGGACTCGCGCGGCCCGAGAGGTCGGCCGCCAGCGCGTTCCCGAGCGCAATCCCACGCGCCCCGAAACCCAGCCGCGCAAACGCCCCGGCTTCCTGCGCCTGCGCTTCCGGTGCTCCTGCCGTCGTCATTAGCAGGGCCAGCGCCACGGCACAGAGAAGCGCGTGACGACGGACGGCCGACGATGGACGACGCGCTCGGGCTACCCGTCGTCGTTCATCCGTCGTCCGTCGTCCCTTTCCGAAAAGCGTAAAGTTCATGCTGTACAGCGGTAGACGAGCAAAGGCGATCTACTCTAAAACGACGATCTTCCCGCGCGCCGCCCCGCCGCCCGCTTCGGCGGTGTAGAAGTAGACGCCGTTGGCGACGCGGCGCCCGCCTTCGTCGGTGCCGTCCCAGGCGACCTCGCAGCGGCCGGCGCCGGGGCACTCGGCCTGGAGTGCGCGCACGCGGTTCATCCCGAAGTCGAAGATCTCGACCTCGGCTGCGCCCCCGCTTTCAGCCTCGAAGACGATGCGCACGAGGCCCGACGGCGCAGCGTTGGGCGAGAACGGGTTCGGGTAGGCGTACGTCTGAACGCGCGGGACGGCCTCGGAGGGCACCTCGGGATCGAGCGGGATGGCCGCGCGGAAGGCCTTCCACGTGCGTCCGGCGTCGGTGCTCTTGTAAAGGCCGTCGAGCGTGCCGATCCAGAGCGCCTCCGTGGTGGTGGCGACGGAGATGACTTGCAGATTGGGCGGGCCGCGGCGGCTGGGTGAGTCCGGCACGAAGTCGGTGATCTGGCGCGCGAGGGCGCCGTCGGGGCCGAGGACGAAGAGGCCGTTGCGGCCCCCGGCGTAGACCGTGTCGCTGCGGAAGGCGAAGTCAAAGATGGCCTCTTGGTGCAGTGTCTGCTCGAACGTCTGGCCGCCGTCGCGCGTGAAGGTGACGCCGAATTGCTCCCCGGCGCTGGAGAACCGCGAGAACTGCGTGGCCATCCAGATGGCGTTGCGGCGCCCTTCGAGCGGCTGCTCCTTGATGTTGAAAACGAAGTTGCCCGTGAGGACGCCGCCGCCGCCCTCGTCCGCGCCGAAGCGGCGCCAGCGGCGCTCCGGCTCTTCTTCAACGAAGGCCGCGCTGCGGACGACGTCCTCAGGCCGCGAGCGGTTGACGCCGGCGAGCGTCCCAGCCCACACCGTGCCCGTCTCGTCCACGAGCACGCTGTACGCGATGTAATTGGCGAAGCCGGCCACGAGAAAGTCGTACGCCTCGGTAGGAGAAATCTCGGCGAGGGTGTCGGGCGGGAGGACGGCGCGCTGCCACGAGCGCCCGCCGTCGGTGGAGAAGCGGTGGCCCGCTTCGAGGCCGGCCACCCACACCGTGTTACCCGTGGCGTCGTAGTCGAGCGCTTGGGGAGCGGCGCCGGCCTCCGAGACGATGGGGAGCGCCGGGAGCCTGGAGACGCCGTAGGCCACCACCGTGTCCGTCACGGCGTCGAGAAAGGCGGCCGGGCGGAGGTAGTCGAAATCCTCGCCGCCGTCGCGCGAGACGAGGAAGCCGCCGGCCGAGGCCTCGCCGCCCGTCAGCCCGCCGAAGTAGCCAAGGCCGGCCCAGATCGTCTCGCCTTCGATGTCGATGGAGAAGAGCTGGTTGCGGCCTTCGGGCTGGATCTCGGGCGCGTCCGGGGCAAGGAAGGTGCGCCCGCCGTCGGGGGTGAGGTTGAGGTAGGGCGCGGCCCAGAGCGAGTCGCCCTCGGCGAAGAGCACCTGCACGGCGTTGCTCTGGAGGCCAGGGATCGGGTCGAGGTCTTCTGCCGTGACATCGCGCGGGGCGGACTGCGCAGCGGCCGTTCCCGTGCCCATCGCCATCAGCATCAGGCCCGCCAGCAGGGCGAGCAGCGTGCGCATCCGAAAAGAAAAAGACGGCGGGCGCGTGGCGGACAGGGGCGCGCGGCGGTCTCTCCAAACCTTAAACAATCGTGAGCGGGGTGAGGCTGAAGCAGAGGACGAAGATGATGATCGACACGATGCCGAGGGCGCGGCGGCGCGGCGTGAGCTTCTCAGGGCGCAGGACGGGCGGGTGCTCGATCTTGATGAGGTAGACGATGAGGAGGCACCACACGAGCCATCCGCTATGGCCGAGCTGCATCAGGGCCGGCAGGGCGGTCTCGGCCACTACGGCGACGAGGACCAGTCCCAAAAGCACGGGCGCGATGAGGCGGTGGCGCCCATCGAAGACGCGGTTGAGGAAGAAGTAAAGCACGGCGGCCAAGATAAACCACGACATTGCGCCGAGCCAGGGGGCCTGCGCGTAGAGCCACGGCACGAGGTCGGTGCGGAAGCCGAGCGCGCCGGACATCAGCAAGATGACGACGAAGCCGCGCGCCAGGACGCGGTGCCAGCGCCGCCCCACGAGCGCGTAGAGGATGTGCCCGCCGTCAAGCTGCCCCACCGGGAGGAGGTTGAGCGCCGTGAAGAAAAGGCCGAACCACCCGGCCAGGAGCACGGGGTAGTGGATGATCTCGTACATGGGCGGGACGTGGGGGAAGAGCTGCGTCAGCGCCCAGAAGAGCGGCGTCTGCCCCACCACGATGGCGATGCCGCCGCCCTGCGTGGGATCGTCGAGCATCTCCGAGGGGAAGCGCCCGTTCGCAGCGATAAAGGCTTTGAGCTGCTCGTGCCCAGCGTCGGAGATCGTCGCGGCGAAGGCCTCGGGCGTCTCCAGCGTGGCGAGGCCGTAGACCAAGACGCCGAGCGCGACGACAAAGCCCGCCAGCGGCCCGGCCGCGCCCACGTCGAAGAGCTTGCGCGTGGTAGGGATCGGCTCGCGGATGCGGATGACGGCGCCCATCGTCCCGATGGCGAACGGCACGGGGATGTAGTACGGCAGCGAGGTGTCAATCCGGTGATGCCGCGCGGCGAAGTAATGGCCAAACTCGTGCACCGTCAAGAAGAGGAGGAGCGACCCGGCAAAGCGCAGCCCCTCGGGCACGAACCACCACGTCCCCAGCGCCTCGTGCGCGAGGTAGCGCCCCACGAGCTGCCCGCCCATCCACGTCGTCGTGCCGAGCGTGACGGCAAAGAGCAGAAGGTGCAGCCAGTAGCGGTCCTTCCCCCGCTCGCGCGGCTGCCGCACGGCGCGCGGGATCTGAGGAAAGGCATCGCGGCCGTTAGACGAGGCGCCGTTTGAGGCGGACGTAGACGTTCGAGGTTCCACAAAGAAAAGCAGGACCTAAAGATGACGAGGCGCGCGGTCCCGCGCCGATGGGAGATCGGCGGGAGCGCGCCCGAGAAATGCGTCTTGGCTCAACGCCGCGCCGCGCGCACAAGTTCGGCTGCGTTTCCGCGCCGCCGCAAGCCACCTATTCGCCGCGCAGCCAGATCAGGCGCAGCCCCACGGCCACGCCCCCGAAGGACTGCCGCGCGTTCAAATTGCCAAAAAGCGTCACGCCCACCCCGACGCGGTCAAAGGGCGCCGCGTACGCCTGCACCTGTGCCGCGAAGCCAGGCACCGCCGAGTTGCCGGTCACGGCTTCCGTCCGGGCAAGGCCCGCCGCTGCCGAGACGTGCGCCCGCTTCGTGGAGGCGGCCCTGCCGTAGAGCAGCGCGAGGTCGTCGGAGCCGGAGGAGATGCTGTGGATCACGCTCGCTATCCGCAGCGTCAGGACGTGCGGGCCGGCCTGCGCGTTCGCGCTCAGGTCCACGGCCGTGCCCACGCGCCCATCGCCGGTCACGCCCGGCCCCAGCCCGACGCTAAGCCAGCCGCGCTCCACTGCCGGGAACGCCTGCGCGTGCGCCGGCGGCACGGCAAAGACGCCAGCAAGCAGCAGTGCGAGCACCGCGCCTGCTGCCTGGCGCCGACAAGGCGCGCGCGGTTGTCCATCGTCTGTCGTCCATTGCCTTCAAGAAGCAGTCTATAAAGTTTTCTGAACGCTGCATTTCCCCCTTTGAAGGGGGTGTTCTCAACTTCATAGACAGTCTCTAAATAGTTACCGCAGCGCGCCGAGGCCCGTCTCGATCCGGCGCATGGCTTCTTCGAGATCACTCATCGAGGTGGCGTAGGAGATGCGCAGGCCGTCCGGCGCGCCGAACGCCTCGCCCGGCACGAGGGCCACGTGGTGCTCTTCCAAAAGATAAAAGCACAGGTCCTCGCTCGTCTCAACGGTTTGGCCTTCGGACGTCTCCCGACCGAAGTAGGCGTCCACCTGCGGGAAAAGGTAAAAAGCGCCTTCGGGCGTGGGGCAGCGCACGCCGTCCATCTCCTGGAGGCGTCCGAGGACGAAGTCGCGCCGCTCGCGGAAGGCCTTCACCATCTCGCGCACGGGCTGCATGTCCATCTCGAGCGCGGCCAGGCCGGCTTTTTGCGAGATGCTCGACGGCGCCGAGGTGAGGTGCCCCTGCACGCGCGCCGCCGCCTGCACGATCTCCTTCTCGGCGGCGAGGTAGCCCAGGCGCCAGCCCGTCATGGCGTAGGCTTTGGAGAAGCCGTTCACCGTGAGCGTGCGCGCCTTCATCCCCTCCAGCGAGGCAAAGGAAACGTGCCGCGCGTCGAACGTGACGTGCTCGTAGATCTCGTCAGAAAGCACGAAGACGTTTTCGTGCCGCCGCAAGACCTCGGCGAGTGCTTCAAGCTCGTCGGGCGTGTAAACCGTGCCGGTGGGGTTCGAGGGCGAGCACAGGATGAGCACGCGCGTCTTCTCGGTGATAGCGTTTTCGAGCGCCTCGGGCGTGAGGCGGTAGCCGTTCTCAGCCGATGTCGAGAGCGAAACCGGCTCGGCCCCGGCAAAGCGCGTCATCTCCGGATAACTCACCCAGTAGGGTGCCGGGATGAGCACCTCGTCGCCGGGGCGGCAGACGACGTGGAGCGCCAGCGCTACGGACTGCTTCGCGCCGTTCGAACACAGGATCTGCTCCGGCGCGTAGGTCAGGCCGTTGTCCGCGTCAAGCTTCTGGCCGATGGCCTCGCGCAGCGCCTGCATCCCCATGTTCTCGGTGTAGCCCGTGAACCCCTCACGGATGGCCGCCATGCCCGCCTCGGCAATGGGCGCGGGCGTGCCAAAGTCCGGCTCGCCCGCCGAGAGGCCGATCACCGGCTTGCCGGCGCGGCGGAGCTGCGTGGCGCGCGACTTCATCGCCAGCGTGGCCGAGGGCTGCATGGCCGCCACGCGCGGGTTCAGGCTAAGCGCGGGCGCGGAGGTCGGGGCGGAAGCGGGCATGGCGGCGCGGGGTTTAGATTCAGAGGGCGGCATCCGAGAAGGTACAGAATTGCAGCCGAGTATGAAAAAAGAACTTGACTCCCCTGCATAAACAGGATATATTCCCTAACGAATATGGCCGAGGAGCAGAAAAAATATCTAACGACCGGCGAAGCCGCCGAGCGGCTGGGCTACACCGTCCAGCACACACGTCTTCTCATCCGCCAGGGAAAGCTGGAAGCCAGCAAGTTCGGGCGCGACTGGATGATCGTCCGCGAAGCCGTGGAAGGCTACCGGACGGGCGAGCCGCAGGACGACGAAGCCCACTCGCCAGACTCAACATAAAACGCCCCGTCCCATGCTTCAAAGAACGTTGTTTGGCGAGCTTCTTCTCGGCAGTGCAGCTTGGCGCTAAACCTATGAGTGACTCCTCGGCAGACCTGGAGCGTTGCAAAGCGGAGATTGAGAGAATGATTTCAAACTCTCAAACCAAAGTTATTTTCCCGCTTATGACGCTTGGACTTCTGAAAGAATATACGCGAATCGGGACGCGCATCTTTTCCAACCTCGAAGTCAAGAACGCCTATGAGCGTGCTACCCTGTCCATGCAGGACCACCTCGGCCATGACTTCCATCTTGGTGGTAAATTCTACGATGCATACCCGTCACGCAATCTTCCCAGATACGGAGTGCTCAGAGCTACGGGGAACGGTGTATATGAACTACTCCCTCCCTATACAGACCATGCCAAATACCTTACGGCATGGATACCCGACAAGATCGAAGAACACATCACGACCAAACTGGAGATAATTCCGAAACTGGGGTCCAATCAGTTCAGAGCAGAACTGGCTGCGCAGGATGACTCGTTCTTCAAACTGATCGAATCCCAGCTTGACACGAATCCCACGAATTTCGAGATCTTCAGCTTTGCCGTGATAAAGGTGCATCTCGAAAAATTCGCCTGCAAGATATACCGTGACACGCGCACCTCAGCCCGAGACAGCGGAGTAGACATCGCTACTAACTTTGGTGCCGTTTATCAAATTAAGAAGTTGAAGGTGCTGAACAAACATACGGCAGATAATATCTACGCTGAACTCAAGGTAAACTTCGACCGGGAGCGTCTGCGCGATGGCAGTGTCATTCTCATCATTGATGACATCTCAAAGGAAATCAGAAATTACCTCATTGACATGAGAGTCCAGTCGTTGAGCAGAAGTGACATCAATAAACTCGTTAGCCAGTTTGAGGAGGTAGAAGACAGGCAGAAAGTTCTCAGAATCGTATACGAGGAGTTCAGAAGGGAATACTCAAGCACCATTTGATGACCTCAATGGAAGACGAATGGATTTCCTACGAGTATCCGGGCGAGTGTATCGTCTGCCACGAACGTGTGCGCCGGTGCGATCACCGTTCTACCTACTGTGGAAGCGTGCATCAATGCTGCTTCGACGAGCACGCTCGTGAGTGCGAGCCTTGCGACGAGGATCGTCTCTATCACGAAGGCCACCTCTACTTTCAGCAGAGGAATCGAGCCTTGAAGAAGCGCTAACTTTCCTGCTTCACGTCTGAATCGACGGGGGGCCTTCCGCTTGGGGCCACTGCTTCGATAGTCCGGACGGCGGTAGCCAGCAGGGAAAGGCAGCGGCTCGTCCGCGTCGCGCAGCATACGAAACTCGCTTCGCATGGAGGTACCTGAGAAGTAAACGGACTGCACTTCCAACGCACACCACTTCACCGGATCGGCGTCGGGGTGAACGAGAATGCCGTCAATATTCCCGACGAACCTCGACTGCCGCTCCTCCTCCGAGTCTGGGCGTAGGAATCCCATCTCGTTTACGACGCTCGGAGCGCTGTGTCCGAGCAGCGTTTCGCCGATCCACTCGAAGGCGATCCCCGTTTCCTCGAAACGGTATGGGCAGGTTGTGCGAAGCGTCCCTTTCTGTTCCGGAGCAACCGCTACTCTGCCCGTTTCTTCGTTGTGCTGATACTGCCGCAATGTGCACACGCCGCCGGTTTTCGTACAGGGGATGAACTCGTCCGCGCCGCGCATCCGGGGACGGCAGGGCTGCTCCGGGCGGTCTTTCTTCTTCATAAACTGCAGCTCCGCGTACTCCTGACGTTCCTCCGGCGTCAGCTTTACGAACGAACGCCCGTACCACTCGCCGATCCCGAATCGCGTTTTCATGGGCTGTGCTATTTTCGGGTTTGACCCTTCCGGCGCAGCGCCTCGGCCACGGGTGGGGGGACGAACTTCGAGAGGTCGCCGCCCCAGCGGTGCACGTCGCGCACGATGGTTGAGGAGATGAAGGCGTGCGCCTCGGAGGTCATCAAAAAGATGGTCTCGACTTCGGGGAGGAGCTTGCGGTTGGCAAAGGCCATGCGGAACTCGTAGTCGAAGTCGCTCACCTGCCGCAGGCCGCGCACTAGGACGCCGGCATTGCGCTCGCGCGCGCGGTCCACCAAAAGCCCCTCGAACGCGCGGGCCGAGACGCCCCCGCCCAGATGCGCCGTGCACGCCTCGATAAGGGCGCAGCGCTCCTCGGCGGTGAAGAGCGTTTTTTTCTCCGCATTCACGGCCACGGTAACTTCGACGTGCTCGAAGAGGCGGAGCGCGCGCTCCAAGACGTCGAGGTGGCCGTAGGTGAACGGGTCGAACGTGCCGGGGTAGAGCGCGAGGCGCGGGTTCGGGGTCACGGCGGACGGTGGTTTACTCGAAAGAAAGCGCGCGCAGGCCGCCTCACGGCTCGTGCGCCAGGATCAGGCCGTTGCGGCGCAACGCGAAGCCGGGTCCCCAGTTCGTCTGCACGAAGTTGACCTCGTAGACGATACGCTCGCCGTCCTCTTCCACCTCGAAGGAGTGAACCGAGAAGGGGGCGAAGTTGCGCTTCTCCGAGCGCACCGTGCCGTCGTAGCGCACGGTCTCCTTCCCCGTCCACAGGCTCGCCTCCATCTCAACCCGATGCACGCCTACGGACACGTCAAACGTTTTCATCGCCGCCCTCCGAGATCTCTTCTTCTGACTCATCCTCCTCCACCGGCGGGCGGAAGACGCTCACAATGGTGCGGCCGTAGGGCCGGCTCGTGTCCAGCGCCGGGTGCTCGTCGAAGAAGTGGTACGTGTCGTGCTCAAGCGTGAAGACGCCGTGTGGGCGGAGGTGCTTCAGCGCCAGGTCCGGCAGGCGGCGCATGGCCTCGAGCGTGTAGGGCGGATCGGCCATGATGAGGTCGAAGGGCGAGCCGGCGTACTCCTCCAAAAAGGCCACGGCGTCGCGCCGCAGGAAAAGGCCCTGCTCCTCGACGCCGAGCGTGGCCGCGTTCCGGCGGGCGTAGTCGAGCACGTGGCGCTGCTCTTCGACGAAGGTGACGAAGGCGGCGCCCCGGCTGATGGCTTCGAGGCCGAGCGCGCCCGTGCCGGCAAAGAGGTCGAGCACCTCGGCCCCGCCGAGCGCCAGGCGGCTCTCCACCAGGTTGAAGAGCGACTCGCGCGTACGGTCCGTCGTCGGGCGCGTGGCGTGGCCGGGCGGCGCCTCGATGGATTGCCGCTTAAACGTGCCGGCGATGATGCGCATCGTTTGGGGAAAGAGAGAGCGAGAGTCGATGAGACAAAGAAAGAGGAGACGAAGAGGTTACGGGAAGGGATCAGAGGAGAAGTGCCTCGGCTCCTCGTTTCTTTCTCTCGTCGTTTCTCCCTGCCCACCCTCCCACTCGCCCATTCTCCCTCTCTCAAAAGAGGACGCCGAGGCAGGGGGCGTAGACGCTGGTATCGAACTCCTCGGCCAGGCTTTCGGGGTCGAGGTCGATAAGGCGGGTGGGGTTGAGCAGCGCGGGCGCCGTGCCAAACACGGTTTGAAGCGGGTCCAGGTGCGCCGCCGTGAGCGCCTCGCCGTAGACGAACACGTGGCTTACCTCGCTCGGCGCCGTGCCCAGGCGGTCCAGGAGCGCGAGGGCGAAGTACGCGGCGTCGGCGGGGGCACCCTCGGCATCGCAGCGGCTGAAGCGCCACTCCGGCCCGCGGCACAGCGTGTACTCGACCCGTCCGGCGTACCAGCCTATGGCCAGCACGGTGGCAGGCGCAGTGCTGTCGGCTGAGGCCTGCTGCTGCTGCGCGGCCAGCCGCTGCGCCACGCGCGCTGCGCCCTGCGTGCTCACGTGCCAGCGGTGCGCCTCGGCCGGGAGCGCCGCCAGCGTGCGCTGGAAACGCGCGTGCGCCTGCCGAGGCAACGCCAAGACGTGCACCCAGTCCAGCGCCTCGGCCTGGCCCGAGGGCGCCTCGGCAAAGGCGGCCTCGGTGGTCAGGTGCAGCGCCTCGCCGGAGTGCGCGAGCAGGGCCGCCTCCTGCTGAAGCCACTCGCGGCGCTCGGCCTCCCGGAGAGCCGGGTCGAGCGGCGCGAAAAAAGAGCACACCTCAGCGGCCGGGAGCACCACGTGGAGCGCCGAAGCCGCCGTGCCGGAGAGCACGTCGGCAAGCGCCTCGGCTACGGGCGCCTCGGCCTTACCGTTCTGGGTGTGGAGCAGGGCGCGCGTCACGTCGAAGTCGAACCGGCAGCTGCCCAGGCGCAGGAGGCGGTAACGCGCGCCGTACTGCTCCACCTCGGCGTAGCGCAACACCGACCGCTCAAGCGCGACGCCCGCACGAACCCGCGTTTCCATGATCCGATTTTGGACTGGGGATCGAAGATGCTGGATGGGTCGCCGCCCGCCTGCGCCGGAGACCATCCGAAATCCAGCATCACACACGAGGGCGAAGCCCGACTGACGAAAGTAAATCTAAAACCGAAGCTATTCCCAGCTGGCGGCGTGAAGCTTGGTCGGGTCCGGCTGCTCCGAGCCGATGAGGTCGCCCGTGACCGGGTCCTCGAGGAGGTAGATGTCCACGGCGGCCGTGTCGTTGACGCTGTACAAGAAGCGCTCGCCCCCGCGCGGCGTGTAGATGAGCGAGTCGAGCGAGAAGCCCTCGCCGAAAAGGCTGTCGGCGCTCTGCATGAGCGAGGTGTCGATGTAAGCCACGAGCGAGTCGAGCGTGCCGGGGAAGCGGTCCGTCTCGCGCTCGTAAGCGCGCAGGGCCTGGCGGATGTCGTCCATGCGCTGGTGCGTCTCTTCCGTCAGGCGCTCCTGGCGCAGGACGGACTCGTACGGCTCGGTGATCGAGAGGTAGAGGAAGTACGCGAGGCCCACGATGATGAGGGCGAGCACGATCTGGACGCCGGTGCGGATAGCCTGGCTGCTCATGTGCGGAACGGTCAGATAGGGGAGGATACGGGCGTAGCGTGGGTGAGGCCGAGGCCGGCAACCGCCGACCGGCACGCAAGCGCAATCACCAGCGAGGGCGAAAATACAGGCCTCCTTTCCGAAAAGCAACCAGCTTCGGCGCAGGGCCGGCTGCGGGCGCTGGCGGAAGCGCGGCGCGCTCCGAGCGAAGGCGCAAAACAAAGCGCCCGGCTCGCGGGTTGCAGCGCCCACGCGCGCCTCCTCTCCCGCTCCCGCCGGACGTGACGGACCTCCTCATCAACGTAGACCACGTGGCCACGTTGCGCAACGCGCGCCGCGCGGCCTTCCCCGACCCCGTCCGCGCCGCCCGGCTGTGCGAAGAGGCCGGCGCCGGCGGCATCGTGTTCCACCTGCGCGAGGACCGCCGCCACATCACCGAGGCGGACGTGCGCCGCCTCAAAGAAAGCGTGCGCGGCAAGCTTGACTTCGAGCTTTCGACGGACGAAGAGATTGTCGGCATCTGCTGCGACGTCCGGCCGCATCTGGCCACGCTCGTCCCGGAGCGGCGCGAGGAGATCACCACCGAGGGCGGCCTCGACATCGTCGGTCAGCGCGCGCGGCTGCGCCCCGTCATCGCCCGCCTCTACGACGCCGGCATCGGCGAGGTGGCGCTCTTCGTCGATCCGGACGAGGCGCAGATCGAGGCCGCCGCCGAGATGGGCGCCCATGCCGTCGAACTCCACACGGGCGACTTCGCCGAGGCCGCCTCCGCCGGCGAGCAGCGCGCCGAGGCCGAGCGCCTGGGGCGCGGCGCCGAGGCCGCCCACGCCGCCGGCCTGCGCGTCCACGCCGGCCACGGCCTCGACTACGACAACTACCCCCGCTTCGCCGAGGCCGTGCCGCACGTGGAGGAGGTGTCCATCGGCTTCGCCGTCATCGCGCGGGCCGTGTTCGTAGGCCTCGACGCCGCCGTGCGCGAGATGCTCCGCCTCGTCCAACGTTGAACGTTTTCGCGTTTAACGTTCTCACCTCCCAACGCAAAAACGCGCAACGCCAGATGGAAACGCCGCTCCCCGATCCGCACGACCTGCCCGAGGGCCACCGCAGCGGCTACGTCGCCCTCGTCGGGCAGCCCAACGCCGGCAAGTCCACGCTGATGAACGCGCTTTTGGGGCGCAAGCTCTCCATCGTCACCAAGAAGCCGCAGACGACGCGCCACCGCGTCCTCGGCATCCATTCTGATGAAAAACACCAGGTCATCTTCCTCGACACGCCGGGGCTGATCGAGCCGCGCTACCGCCTCCAGGAGGTGATGGTGGAGAGCGCCCGGAGCGCCATCGGCGAGGCCGACGTGCTGCTCTTCCTCTCGGACGCCACCACGGGCCGCCCGGACACCTTCAGCCTGGACTTCTTTGCAGGCCGCCCGGCGCTCCTCGTCCTCACCAAGATGGACCGGATCACGCAGACGGAGGCCATCCCCCTCGTGGAAGCCTACACCGAGCTGCGCGCCTTTGAGGAGATCATCCCCACCTCGGCGGTGACGGGCTTCAACCTCGACGTGCTCATGGACGAGGTGAAAAAGCGCCTCCCGCTCGGCCCGCCTTTCTATTCGAAGGACACGGTGAGCGAGCACCCGGAGCGCTTTTTCGTGGCCGAGATCGTGCGCGAGAAGGTGCTCGAGCAGTACTGGCAGGAGATCCCGTACTCGGCGCAGGTGAACATCACCGCGTTCCAGGAGCGCGAAAACGAGAAGCTGCTCATCGACGCGGAGATCGTCGTGAGCGAAAGCTCGCACAAGGGTATCCTCATCGGCAAGGGCGGGCGGGCCATCAAGCGCCTCGGGACGGCCGCGCGCAAGGACATCGAGGCGTTCCTCGGCGAGGAGGTCTACCTGCAGCTCCACGTCAAGGTGCGCAAGGACTGGCGCGAGAAGGATTCGTTTCTGCGCTCGTACGGCTACCGCGCCTGACGCCGCGGGTCAGGCTAAACGCTGTGCCGGCTGGCTTGCAGCTTGATCTGATGCGCTAAATCTTTCCGCTCAGCCTCTGCTGCCGTGAACACGCAAACCCGCTTCTTCTTCCACGACGCGCGCCAGATGTGTGAGACCGAGGACGCCTCCGTCAACCTCGTCGTCACCTCCCCGCCGTACCCGATGATCGAGATGTGGGACGAGGCGCTCATGGCGCAGAGCGAAGACGCGCGCGCGAGCTTCGAGGCCGGGCGCTACGATGATGCGTTCGACGCGATGCACCGCGACGCGCTCCGGCCCGTCTGGCAGGAATGCTTCCGCGTGCTCGAAAAAGGCGGCGTGCTCTGCATCAACGTCGGCGATGCGGTGCGCACGCTCGGCACGGGCTTCCGGCTCTTCCCAAACCACGCGCGGGTCGTTGAGAACTGCCTCGCGCTCGGCTTCACGATGCTGCCGGGCGTTCTCTGGCGCAAGCCCACGAACAAGCCCAGCAAGTTCATGGGGTCGGGCATGATCGCCCCGAACGCCTATGTGACACTCGAGCACGAACACATCCTCATCTTCCGCAAAGGCGAAAAGCGCCGCGTGAAGGCTGCGTGCAGAGAGCAGCGCTACGAAAGCGCCTACTTCTGGGAAGAGCGCAACCGCTGGTTCTCGGACGTGTGGACGGACCTGACTGGCACGCGGCAAGAGATGACGAACGGCCGCGCAGAAGGGCGTGAGCGTTCCGGCGCCTTTCCTCTTGCGCTGCCGCTCCGGCTCATCGCCATGTACTCGATCTACGGCGACACCGTGCTCGACCCATTTTTGGGTACGGGAACGACGGCATTAGCCGCCGCCATGCTCGGTCGCAGCGCCGTCGGGTACGAGATCGACGAAGCGTTTGCCGCGCTTGCAGAGAAGCGCATGGCCGAGGTTCCTCTGCTCTCGCGCCGACACAACCGGGAGCGCATCCGGCGCCACCTCGTCTTTCTGAAAAAGCGCGCAGATCCGTGCGCGCACTACAACGATTATTACGACTTCGGCGTGGTGACGCGGCAGGAAGCGCGGCTCAAGCTTTACGACGCAGACCTCGCAGGCCGGGTCGGTCAGGGCGCTTTTTCGTTCACGCACCAGCCGCATTATTGTCTCGCTGCGTGTCTCGAAGGCTAACCGCCTGCCGCTTTCTGCGCTACGCAAGCTGCACGCTTAGCCCCTCCTCCACCGCCTCGCGGAGCGCCGGCGGCACGGCGGCTTCGTCTAACGAGAAGCGCGCGAACTCGCGGCGGCGCGGGTACTCCTTGCGCAGCCGGCTGAAAAGGGCGCCGCGCTCGTCGGGCGGCGCGTCGAGCGTGGCGCGCAGGCGCGCGTCGTCCTCGGCGATGTCGTACATCTGCCGGGTGAGGACGTGGAGCCACTCCGTTTCGCCTAAGCCGTCATCAGGTGCATTGAGCGCGAAGGGTTCGCCGGGTGCGAGGGCGGCCTCGGGGTCCCACGTCGGCTCCACGTCCAGAAAATCGCAGAGGGCGGCGTAGAGCATGGCCGTGCCGCGCACCTTGCCGTCGTAAGCGTAGCCGGCGATGTGCGGCGTCGCCACGGCGGCGCGGCGGACGAGGCGGGCGTCAGGCGTCGGCTCGTCTTCCCACACGTCAAGCATCGCCGCGCCGATCCGCTCTTCTTCGAGCGCCGCCAGGAGCGCCGCGTTGTCCACAACCGCCCCGCGCGACGTGTTGACGAGCCACGCGCCCGGCCGCATCCGCCGCAGCGCCCTTTCGCCGATGAGGTGGTGTGTGGCGTGCGGCCCTTGGCGCAGGAGCGGGACGTGGAGCGTGAGCACGTCGGCTTTTTCGAGCGGAACGCTGAGCGGATGGAACTCATGCGCACGATTGGCGGCCTCGGCTTCTTCTTCGAGCGGCGGATCGCTCAGCAGCACGCGCAGGCCCAGCGCCGCGAGCCGCCTCGCCAGCCGCCCGCCGATGTTGCCGCACCCGACGACGCCCACCGTCTGCCCTCGGAGCGCCGTGCCGCGCCCGGCGGCCGCGTGCAAGAGCGCGGCTACGACGTAATCCGCCACCGAGTCCGCGTTGGAGCCTGGCGCGTGAGCAAAGGCGATGCCGCGCTCCTTGAGGTGGCCCTCGTCCACGTGGTCTGTGCCGATGGTGGCCGAGCCGACAAAGCGCACGTGGCTCCCTTCCAGCAGCGCCGCATCTACCGGCGTGACGCTGCGCACGAGCACGGCGTCGGCTGAGCGGACGTCGGCGGGGCGGAGGGCGCGGCCGGGGCGCCGCTCCACCGTGCCGAGCGTGCCGAACGCCTCTTCGGCCAGGGGGATGTTCTCGTCAGCTACGATGCGGAGGGGAGCAGGCACGGCTCGCTTTACTTGTTGGGAGAACGGCGGAGCGGCGGGGCCTGCGCAAGCTCACGAACTTTCCTGACGGGATTGAGGTTGGCGCTCACCAGGCATAAAGACTCGGTTAATCGAGAAGTGAAGATTCGTCATATACTTTTATAGATGCCTGTTTTCTATTGATTTATACGAAACATAATGACGAGCGCGTTGCGAAACCCACGCGCCTGCGCACGTGTTGGCGCCTCACCGTTACGAACCGAGACCCCCGCGCCTCTTTTCGCTCGTATTGCTTCTCCTGCGCGACGACCGAGCTTATGAAACTATTCCGCTCTCCCGACTTGGCGCCCTTGGCCGCCCTGGTGGTGTCGATAGCCGGCTTTTTCGCCGCTCAGCACGCCCCGTTGCACGACCTGCTGACGGCGTCGTTTGTGTTCGATGACGCTTCGGTTACGGCTCAGGAGGAGTCGCCGGCTGTGGCTGTAATCCGGCCGGTCGCTTGGGAGCGCCTCTTGGACACGCCGCTGAAGAAGATCGAGCCGCTCCCGCTTGAAGAGATCGACACGGAGACGCTGTGGCTGGCGCGTTGCATCTATTCGGAAACGAAGCGCGCGCAAGAGCAGGAGCTGGTGGCCTGGGTGGTGCGCAACCGCGTGGAGACGGGCTACCGCGCCGCCGCCTCGTACCGCGACGCGGTACTGGACCCATACCAGTTCAGCGCCTTCAACCCCGGCGAGCGCGACCGGGCGTACCTCTTGAGCCTCGACAAGCACTCGCGCGCCCAGGGCTGGCAGCAGGCGCTCCGCATCGCGCACCACGTCCGCAACGCCGAAGGCTTGAGGCGGCCGTTCTCGATCAGGACCCGCCACTTCTTCAGCGAGCGCTCGATGATGGGCGAAGTGACGCACCCGAACTGGGCCGAGCGCCGCAAGCTCGTCCGCCCCGTCAACGAGCAGTACGGCATCGACGCGCGGCGCTTCCGCTTCTACCGGGACATCTCGTAGTGCGCTTTTTTCCTTTCTGCGAAGAGAAAGCGGACCCGACGCCTTGGTGGCCGGGTCCGCTTTTCTGCTTCTGTGAGAGCCACCGCGGCGCGCTGTTAGAGCGCGATGCCCACGCGCAGCATAAAGGCGTTGAGCTGCGGGTCGTCCGAGAGGCTGACGCCATCGATCTCGACGTTCTCATCGGTAAAGCGCGAGAGGCCGAACTGGTAGCGCGCCTCGGGGTAGAGCGCCACGCTGGTGCCGGGGATGCTAAGCTGAATCCCGAGGCCCACGCCGGCGGCTACGCTCACGTCGTTAAAGGCGTCCTCGAAGTCGCCGTCGTTGTTGCTGGCGTTGAAGCGGAAGACGGGGCCGGCCAGGACGTACGGCTTGACGAAAGGCGCCGTGAAGCGGAAGCGCGCATCCACGGGCACCTCGATGAGGCGGACGTCGAAGTCGTCGGTGTCAAAGTCGAATGAGCCGGCGTCCACGTAGACGACGGCCGGGCGCAGCGCCACCGGCCCAAGCGTGAGGTCGTAGAAGACGCCCACGTGGTAGCCGGTGTTGCGGTCGAAGGAGAGGTCGGTGCCCTCGTCCTCGATGTCGGAGAGGTCGTCGTAGTTGGTGCCGGCGAGGACGCCGAGGCCCTGCGCCTGCGCGGCGGGCACGGACGCGGCGGCAAACGAGAAGAGAAAGGCGATGAGGAGCGCAGCGCGTTGCGGGGAGGAGGCTTTCATGAGGCCGGCGAGGGTTGTTAAGAAAAGGGAATCAAACGAAGGCAGCGTGTGCGCGGGCGCGCAGCCAATGAGGCTGTTACGCTCGCCAGGAGCCAAATGAGAGGCGCTGGAGGAGGACGCTGCACAGAGAGGGCTGCAACCTGTGCTGGGCTGACGAGTTTCTGCGAGCGGCGCTGGCGTAGGAACGTAACAACCCACCTTCCGGCGTTGCGTCTGCGTTCTCGCCCGCTCGCCCCTGCTCAGAAAACGCCCTGTCATGAACATCGGCATCACGTGCTACCCGGTCTACGGCGGCAGCGGCGTCGTCGCCACCGAGCTGGGGAAGGCGCTCGCCGCGCGCGGCCATCAGATCCACTTCATCGCCTACTCGATGCCGTTCCGCCTCGGGCACGTGGCCGAGAACATCTACTTCCACGAGGTCACCGTTAACACGTATCCGCTGTTCGAGTACCCGCCCTACTCGCTCGCTTTGACGAGCAAGATGGTGGACGTGGCTAAGCACGAAGCGCTCGACCTCTTGCACGTGCACTACGCCATCCCGCACGCCACGAGCGCCGTCCTCGCGCGCGACATCTTGGAGAGCAAGGGGCGGCGTATCCCCGTCGTCACCACGCTCCACGGGACGGACATCACGCTCGTCGGCCGCGACCCCTCCTTCGCGCCGGTGGTCAACCACTCCATCAACGCCTCGGACGGCGTCACGGCCGTCTCGGACTACCTCCGCCGCGAGACGTACCACCACTTCGACATCACGGGCGAGATCGAGGTCATCCCCAACTTTATTGACACGGCGCGCTTCAACCGGCAGGACAAGGGTCACTTCAAGCAGGCCCTCTGCCCCAATGGCGAGAAGGTGATCGTGCACGTGTCGAACTTCCGCCCGGTCAAGCGCGCGAAGGAGGTCGTGCGCGTCTTCCAGCGGCTGCGCGCCGAAGGGCTGGCCGTGAAGCTGCTCCTCGTGGGCGACGGGCCGGACCGCGTGCCCACTGAGCGCCTCGCCCGCGAGCTGGGCGTGTACGAGGACGTGCGCTTCCTGGGCAAGCAGGACCCCGTGGAGGAGATCCTCTCGATAGCCGACGTCTTCCTCATGCCTTCGGGGTCGGAGACGTTCGGCCTGGCGGCCCTGGAGGCGATGGCGTGCGGCGTGCCCGTCGTCGCCTCTGACATCGGCGGGCTGCCCGAGCTGTTGGCCGAGGGCGAGGGCGGCTTCCTCTGCCCCTTGGGCGACGTGGACGCGCTTACCGACCGCACCCGCAGCCTCATCACCGACGACGCCTTGCAGCAGAGGATGGCCGCCGCCGCCCGCCGCCGCGCCGAGGACGCCTTCGACCTCGACCGCATCATCCCGCAGTACGAAGCCTACTACGAGCGCGTGCGCGAACGGGCGCTGGCCGCCGAAACGGCAGGCTAAGCCGAGCGTTCACCACCGTATGCTGATCGGCACGCTCAAAACGAAGCAGCGCCTCACCAAAGGCGGCGCGTTCACCGAGGCGCAGGCCGAGCGCATCGTCGAAGCCCTCGGCTCGGCCAACGAGCAGGCCACCACGAAGGACGACCTCGAAATGCTGCGCAGCGACGTGGAGTCGCTCGAGCAAGCGCTCCGCAGTAACATCGAGGCGCTTGAGCGCAAGCTCACCATCCGCGTCCGCGTCTACGGGGCCGTGGCGACGGGCGTGAGCATTCTCCTGGCAGCCAACTACTTCTTCGGCTAAGCGCACCTCACACGCCCAGGTTCACCGCGCCGTTGAGGAACGGGTTGCTCGCCTTCTCGCGGCCAATCGTGGTGGCGGGGCCGTGGCCCGGCAACACGCGCACGCCGTCGCCGAGGGGGAGAAGCTTGTTTTCGATGGAGGCCATAAGCTCAGGCAGCGAGGTCCGCGGCAGCCCTTCCGTACGGCCGATGGAGCCTTGAAACAAGACGTCGCCAGAGACGACGGCGTCCTCGCCGCGCACGACGAAGCAGACGGAGCCAGGCGAGTGCCCCGGCGTGTGCACGACGTCAAGCTTAAGGCCGCCGAGGGCAAGCGTGTCGCCTTCTTCGAGAAAGCCATCGGCCAGCGGCGGCGCAGCGTCGATGGAGACGCCGAACATGGCGGCTTGCTCTTTGGCGCGCTCCACGAACGGCGCGTCGGCGCGGTGCATCTGCCAAGGGAGGCCGAAGCGCTCGGCTAGAAACGCCGCGCCGAAGATATGGTCGATGTGCGCGTGGGTGAGGAGGAGGTGCCGCACGGTGAGGCCGTTCTCTTCGAGATAGCCGAGGACGGCCTCGTGCTCCTCGGTGCGCGCCGAGGGCGCGTCGATCAGGGCGGCCTCGCCATTGGCGTGGAGTACGTAGCCGTTCGTCATGAACGGGTTGAAGGTGAAGGGCTTGATCTGCATGAATGCGGGGCGGTTATTTGCGCTTCTGGGGCGGTTATTTGCGCTTCTGATGTAGCACGTACGCCTTCAAGACGGCGTTCATGCGCGTCTGGTAGCCGCGGCCTTTCTGCTTGAAGAACTCCAGGACGTCGCGGTCCACGCGCAGGGTGACGCGCTCTTTCTCGCCTGGCACCACCAACTCGGCTGTGCGGAACCACTCGGCGTCCAAAAGCTCTTGGTCAGGATCCTCGGCCACGGCCTGCTCGATCTCCTCATCCGTGAGCGCATCCACGCGCGCCCAGTCCGTTCGGCCTCTGCCCAGCTCGTCAGCCGACTTCATGATATGCTTCTCGCTCATTGTTTCTGGCTCTCCGTGCCGAGATGATTCGGTAGCGTCCTTCGCGGAGCGTGTAAACGGCGGTGACGAGGCGACCTTCTAACTCACCCGTAGCCAGCCATCGCTGCTCGCTTCCGCGATCCGACCGTTTTCAAGTGTGCGGCGCGAGCAAAATCTGCGCAGCGTCCTCGAAGTCGAGGCCATGCTTGGCAAGGTTCAATTCGTTCTTGTCGGGGTCCCACTCGAAGTCCATGCGCTAAATATGCGCGTTCGTGCGTACGCCGTCAAAGCCGATTGGTTTTCTCGCCAGTGGCGCCGCGCAACACGCTCCGCAAGCCCTTCGTAGAGCGGTGCACCGCTCAAGCCCGCGCGCCGGTTCTCCCCCGCCATGCCCGACGCGAACGACGCCCCCAACGCTTCCGAGTCCTCCGGCGACGAGCAGGAATCCGTGCGCGTGCGCTGGCTCGCCTCCGACCGCGCGCAGACGCTCGCCAACGTCTTGACGATCATCGTCGCCGTGGCCGCCATCGCGCTCTCGATCTGGGAAGGCGTCGAGAACCGGCGGCACAACCGGCTCTCGGTGCTGCCGCACCTGGAGCGGGCAGGTCTCAACTTGAACGAGGACAGCGTGTACACCATGCGCTTCGCGGTGGAGAACACGGGCCTCGGCCCCGCCGTGCTGCAAAACTTCCTCGTATTCCATGATGGCGAGAAAGTCTTCGACTCCGCCGCGCAACCGGACGGGTATTTTTCCTACGAGGCGATACGCGATGACCTCAGCAAGCTCCCTTTCAGGGCAGATGCCTTTACGAATGCGTACACCACAGGCGAGCTTCTGAAAGCCGGGGCGGAGCACCTGCTCATCGACCTGGAGATAGCGCTTCCTACCGGGGAGGCGGACTCGCCCGCCGACTGGCCTCCGAACCAAGTGCGCAGAGTGATCTACACGCGCAGCTTCGTCTTCTGCTACTGCTCCGTCTACGAGGAAGACTGCGACCAAGTGCACGTCGGCGCGGAGCCGCCCTCGGAGGACGTGTGCGACTTTTAAGGCCGGGCGGCGGCGCTTCTTAGAAAACGGCTGAAACGTGGCACGGCCTCTGCGCTTTAACTCCCCACTCGCCGTTTGCCACTCACCATCCGCCGCAAAGCGTGAAGCGTCTGCATTGGATGATCCTGCGGCTTCTGCCGGGGCCGTTTTTCGGCTGGCTGGGGACGCTCGTGTTTCTGCTCCTGATGCAGTTCCTCATCCACCACCTGCCCGACATCGCCGGGAAGGGGCTGCCGCTGGGCGTTATTTTAGAACTCATCAGCTACAGCCTGGCGTACATGGTCGTCCTGGCCGTGCCGATGTCGGTGCTCTTGACCACGCTGATGACGTTCGGGCGCCTCTCGGAGACGAACGCCTACGCCGTGATCAAAAGCTCGGGCATCTCGCTCTGGCAGCTCACGTGGCCGGTGTTCGTGGCGGGCCTTCTGGTGGCCGGTTCTATGGCGTACTTCAACAACGTGGTTTTGCCCGAGTCCAACTTCCGCGCGAAGAACCTGTGGAAGGACATCCGCACCAAAAAGCCGGGCTTCGAGCTGCAGCCGGGCGTCTTCTACGAGGGCCTGAGCGATTACAGCATCCTGGTTGAGGAGACGGTGCCGCACACGAACGACCTGCGCGGCGTGACGATCTACGACTACACCGAGGGCGCGCGGCGACAGACCGTCATCAAGGCCGAGCGCGGGCGCCTCGAAACGCTTGCCAGCGGCACGCGCATCCAGCTCACTCTCTTCGGCGGCGAGGTCCACCGCCTCCTCCCGCCCGACGCCAAGCACCGGCAGCCGCGCTACGAGCGCCTCGCCTTTGAGCAGCACCGCCTGGGCTTTGACCTCTCGGACTTCCTCTTCGAGCGCTCCAGCCCGCGCGAGAGCTACCGCTCCGACCGCACCATGCACACGAGCGACATGATCCGCGTGGCCGACTCGCTACGCGCCCGCGCCGACGAGGAGGTCGCCCGCCTGCGCGAGGCTGCCCCCGCCCTCGCCGACGCCGCGCCTGATGCTTCGGCGGGCGAGCCGCCCACAGCCCTCCCGGCCCAAGCGCCCGACTCCGCAAGCGGCGCAGCAGCCGAAGAGGCCGTGCCCGTCCGTCGCGTGGCGCTCGCCGGGCTGGGTGCCCAGGCGCAGGAGCGCGTGTACGGCGCTGCGCTCAGCCACGCCCGCACCGCCCGCACGCGCATCGACGACGCCCAGCGCGAGATCGCGTTCAAGCGCCAGCGCGCGGACCGCTACCAGGTCGAGATCTACAAGAAGAACTCCATCGCGCTGGCGTGCCTCATCTTCGTCTTGGTAGGCGCGCCGCTGGGCCTGTCGATCCGGCGCGGCGGCCTCGGCACGGTGGCGGGCCTGGCGCTGGGCATCTTCCTCTTCTACTGGGTCACGCTCGTGCAGGGCGAGAAGCTGGCCGACCGCGGCCTCCTGCCGCCCTGGGTGGGCATGTGGATCGCCAACATCGCGCTCCTGGGGATCGGCGCGTGGCTGGCCGTGTACGTCACGCTCGACCTGCGCGCCACGCCGCCCTTGTGGAAGCGGCTCTGGCAGCGGATCAGGTCGGCGGCGGCGTGAGCGGGGTGCGTTTCGGCGGGGGGGACACGCCGCCGGCGTGTCCCCCCTACGGGTGGCACAGGCGGACGGCGATGCAAATGGAAAATCCGAAATCGAAGATCCGAAATTGCTCTACCTCGTCCCTACGCCCATCGGCAACCTCGAGGACATCACGCTGCGGGCGCTGCGCGTTCTGAAGGAAGTGGACCTCATCGCCTGCGAGGACACGCGCACCTCGGGCGTGCTCCTCGCGCACTACGACATCGCCACGCCGACGACGAGCTACCACGACCACAACGAGCGCAAAAAGGCACCGCAGCTCCTCAAGCGGATGCAGGCCGGCCAGCGCCTCGCCCTCATCTCTGACGCGGGATCGCCCGGCATCTCCGACCCCGGCTTCTACCTCGTGCGCGAATGCTGGCACGCCGAAGTGCCCGTCGAAGCGCTCCCCGGCGCCACGGCCTTCGTGCCCGCGCTCACGGCCAGCGCGCTGCCCTCGGACCGCTTCGTCTTCGAGGGCTTTCTTCCGCAGAAGAAGGGCCGGCAGACGCGCCTGGACGAACTCGCCGCCGAGCCGCGCACGATGGTCTTCTACGAATCGCCCTACCGCTTGGTGAAAACGCTCGGGCAGTTTGAAGAGGTCTTCGGCCCGGAGCGCCCCGCCGCCGTCGCGCGCGAGCTGACGAAGAAGTTCGAGGAAGTCCAGCGCGGCCCGCTCGCCGAGGTGCGCGCCTACTTCGACGAAGGAGGCAAGGTGCGCGGCGAGGTGGTCATCGTCGTCGGCGGAGCGGGTTGAAGGAGGAGAAGGAAAACGAATCTTACGCGCTCTTGAAATCCGTTGCGCAACCGGGGCTGAACCTGCGCGGCAGGTGCGGCGTTACGGGCATCCGAGCGGCGCGGCGCGTCTTTTGACATCACCCGCCTCACCTCCTAACGCCGTCCGTCTCGCCCTCAGCAGTTTTTTGATCGTCTCCTGCCTTTCCGCCTCTCTTTGATGAACTGGAAGCTCACGGATCGCATCGTGGCCGGCGCCGTCTTTTTGTACGCGCTCGTGCTCTACCTCCTCACTGTGGCCCCGACGGCTTCGTTCTGGGACGCGGGCGAGTTCATCGCCAGCGTGCACGGGCTGCAGGTGATGCACCCGCCGGGGGCGCCGTTCTACATGCTCATCGGGCGGCTCTTCTCCATGTTCGTCCCAACGGCGTACGTGGCGCTCTCGGTCAACCTGATCTCGGTGCTGGCCTCGGCGCTGACGGTGCTCTTGACGCACCTCATCATCGTGCACCTCGTGCGCACGTGGCAGGGGCCGCTCCTGGAGCAGACGCCCTCGGAGCGCCTGGCCGCGCTGGCCGGCGGTGCCATCGGTGCGTGCGCCTTTGCGGCGACGGATTCCTTCTGGTTCAACGCCGTCGAGGCCGAGGTCTACGCCCTCTCGATGCTCTTCACCGCCGCCGTCGTCTGGCTCGTGATGCGCTGGGCCGCCCTCGCGCGCCGCGAGGAGGAAACACTCGGCGGGCGCGGGCGGCACCCGTTCAGCCTGGCCTCGAACCGCTACCTCGTCCTCATCGCCTACCTCTTCGGGCTGGCCACGGGCGTGCACCTCTTGAACCTGCTGGCGATTTTCTATGTCGCGCTCATCATTTTCTTTACCGAGTACGACCGGCCCGAGTGGTCCACGGCGCAGCGCTGGAAAGGGCTTGCCGTGGCCGGCGCCGTCTCGGTGGTGGCGTTCCTGGTGATCTATCCGGGCATCATCACCGTGCTGCCGGACCTGGCCGGGGCCAGCGGCGTGCCGTTTCTCTTCTTTATCGGCGTGTTTGCGCTCGTGGCCTTTGCCGTCTACTACACGCAGAAGCACCACAAACCGGCCTGGAACCTCGTGGCCCTCGGCGTGGCCGTCGTGCTGATTGGTTACTCCACGTACGCCTTTATCTTCATCCGCTCGGCGGCCGATCCGCCTATCGACCTCAACGATCCGGAGACGCCCGAGAGCTTCGTCTCTTATCTCAAGCGCGAGCAGTACGGCGCCACGCCGCTCTTCACCGGCGCCACCTTTGACAACGCGGCCGGCCGCCTGGCCGAGGGCGAGAGCTACTTCCCGCGCCGCTACTCGCCCGACCCGCGCCACCAGCGCGAGTACGCGCGCTACGACTCGGACCTGGAGTTCTTTTTGAAGTACCAGGTCGGCCACATGTACCTGCGCTACTTCCTGTGGAACTTCTCCGGCCGCGCGAGCGACGTGCAGGACGCGCCCGCCGCCTCCTTCCGCACCGCTTCTTCGGCGGCGGAGGGCGTGGCCGAGGCGCCCTCGGAGGCGGCCAGCCGCAACCGCTACTTCGCGCTGCCGCTCCTCTTGGGCCTCCTTGGGATGGGCTACCACTTTATGCGCGACTGGCGGCGCGCCTTTGCCGTGGCCGTGCTCTTTTTCGTGACGGGGCTGGGCATCATCATCTACCTTAACCAGACGCCCTTCCAGCCGCGCGAGCGCGACTACTCCTACGTGGCGAGCTTTTTCGCCTTTAGCCTGTGGATCGGCGTCGGGGCGGCGGGGCTGGCCGAGATCGCCGCTGACGCGCTCAAGACCAAGGCCGAGAAGCTGCGCAAGGGCGCGCTCCTGGGCGTGGGGGCGCTGCTCTTCCTGGCCGTGCCGGGCCTGATGGCGTTCCAGAACTACGACGACCACGACCGCTCGGGCCGCTACATCGCGCCGGACTACGCCTACAACCTCCTGCAGAGCCTCGCCCCCAACGCCATCCTCTTCACCAACGGCGACAACGACACGTACCCGCTGTGGTACCTGCAAGAGGTCGAGGGCGTCAGGACGGATGTGCGCGTGGTGAACCTCTCCCTCCTGAACACCTCCTGGTACGTCGATCAGCTCAAGAACCAGTGGGCGGGCGAGTCGGCCCCGCTGCCCATCTCGATCCCCGAAGAGGAGATTGCGCAGCTCGGCCCCGTGCGCTGGCAGCCGCGCGAGGTGGAGCTGCCCGTGGACGCGGCGCAACTTACGCAAAGCGACGCGCCCGAAGAGATCGGCTTCCCCACGGACACGAGCCTCCTTGAAAGCCCCATGCGCTGGCGCCTGGACGGCCGCCCGCTCTCACGCGAGATGAGTATGCTCCAGGCCAGCGACATCGTGGCGTACAACATCATCCGCAACATCGCCGAAGACGGCTGGGAGCGGCCCGTCTACTTTGCCGTGACCACCGGGCAGGACGGGCAGCTTGACCTCCAGGACTACTTCCAGCTGGAGGGGCAGGCCTTCCGCGTGGTCCCCATCCGGCACCGGAAGCAGCTCGGGCGCGTGGTGCCGGAGGTCTCCTACGAGCGGATGATGCAGTTCCGCTTCCGCGGCCTTGACGATCCGGATGTGTACTACGACGACAACATCCGCTCGATGGTGAACTACTACCGCACGTGGTTCTCGCACACGGCGCGCGAGATGGCGGAGCAGGGCCAGCCCGAAAAGGCGCGCGCGCTGATGAACCACCTCATGGACAACGTGCCCTTTGACACCATCCCCGGCACGGCGCAGTCGTACCTCCTCACGGCGCAGGCGTACGAGGCCGTCGGCGACACGGACCGCATGGTGGCGCTCTTGCAGGAGGCCGAGCCGCTCCTCCTGGCGCAGCTCCGAGGGGCGCGCACGCAGCAGGACATGGGCTACGCCGCGCAGTACGTGCAGATGATCCGCCTGGCCTACCTCGACGCCGGCCGCTTTGATGCCGCCGCGCGCCTCTCGCAAGCGCTGGCTGACATCCTCGGTGACCCCTCCCTGGCCAAAACGGCCGACGAGCTAGAGGCTGCCTATCAGGGCGACGACGCGCCCGCCGACACCGCCCTCGGCGGCGGCCTGCTCAACTGAAGCGCGCTGGCCGGCTTTAGCCTCAACGCAGCACGCCTTCGCTGAGCGGTATGCGCGCTGCCGAGGCGCTTTTTCAGGCCGTTCCGCAGTTACTGTTGACAGGCTACCAGGCAGAGGCCTATATTCGTGAAAAATACCAAGTGGCAAGCGAGTGCTTTTAGCCGTTGCGCTCGCTACCCGGCTCTCATGTTGTAGTTCTGCCGGGCTTGCCCTTTGATCGACCGATGACGAGGCTCGGCGCCGGCCCTTCACCCCCGCTGCGGGCCAGGCGCGAGGATGCGTGCGGCTTTTCAGCCGCTTTCTTCCGGTCGTCGTTGTCGTCGTGTGCAGAAGCGATACGCAACTAAAGGAGGTGCCTTATGGGTACGCGACGCAGTACGGTAAAGTGGTTCGACGCGAAAAAAGGCTACGGCTTCATCGACCACCCCGATGGAGGCGGTGACGTGTTCGTGCACTACACGCAGATCGTGTCGGACGAGGATTTCAAGTCGCTCCGCACGGGGCAAACCGTCGAGTTCGAGATGGAGGACGGTCCTAAAGGACTCCACGCGCTCAAGGTGAACCCGCAAGAGGAAGGGCAAGAAGCCTCTGCCGAGGACGAGGCGGCATCGTCCTCCGAGCACCGCGCCGAGGCCGCTCTCCCCCGGCGCACCGAAAGGCGCGCTGCGCCGGACACGGAGGCCGCCCCGCCCCCTGAGCGCCACCGTCCCGCGCCGTCCGCCCCGGCCTCAACCGCCGAGGCCGACGCCGCCGCAGAAGACCGCCCCGAACGCGATACGGAGGACGACGCAATCCCGGCAGAGGTGCCGCACCGAAGCACGGCGGCGCCGCCCCGTTCGCCGGCAGAAAACGCATCGCCGGCCCCCGAGCCGCCCTCGTCGCTCGAGAGCGAACCGTCAACTTCCTCTGGAACGCCACCGTCCTCCGGCGGCGTGAGGAGCACGGGCAGCTCGCCTCCGCTCCCGTGACGGCGGGCAGAACGGCGCGTTGTTTTTGCCGAGGGCGGAGGCTATCTTTTGGCTTCCACGGCGGACGCCGCCGCCGCTGCCCTCCCCCTCACGCCGTCGCCCGCTGATGAGCTTTTCGTTTTCGGATGCCGACATCGACCGCATCGCGGCGGTCCTGGGCGCGACGCCCAAGCGCGAGGCCGGCCACCCGCTCGTCCGCTTCGAGCTGCGTGACGAGGGCAGCGGGCGTGAGCTGTCCCTGGAGATCCTCCGCGCCGTGGACCTCCCCGAGCGCGTGGCCGAGCGGCAAGCCGGCAACCTCGTTTCCATCTACGCGGCCTCCTCGTTCCTCCAGCTTCAAGGCTGCACCGGCTACATCGCCAGCCAGGAGCTGGGCGAGGTCATCTTTTTCGGCAGGCGCGGGGGCACCACCAACGGCCTCGTCGTTGAGCGCGAGGCGGGCTGCTCCCTCTACGCCAACGTGGACGACGCCCTCCTCTCGAGCGACTTTACGCAGCTCCCGCCCGAGATGATCATGAGCAGCGTGGCGCTCTCCATGACCGAGACCATCTTCAGCGACCTCGGCTGAGGCGCCGCCCGCCCTTCTGACGCCGCCTGATCTGCCATCGGAGCCGCTTCCGCGCACAAAGAAGAACCATTTGCCATCGAGCACGCGCACCCATCGCTCCGGGTGGATGCGGCGGCGCTCAGGCGGCTTCTGCGCCTCGTCCTGCGCGAAGAAGGGGCTGATCTCCGCGCCCTCACCGTCGTCTTGATGGACCACGCCGCGGTTCTCGCCCTCAACCGGCGCCACCTCGGCCACGACTACCTCACCGACGTGCTTTCCTTCTCCCTCGTGGATGAGGACGACCCGCCCGGCGCCGTCGAAGGCGAGGTGTACGTGGACCTGGACACCGCCGCCGAACGCTGCGCCGAGTTCGGGGCGACCTTTGAGCAGGAAGCCGCCCGCTACGCCGTGCACGGGTTGCTCCACCTCATCGGCTACGACGATGCCACGGCGGAGGGACGTGCGGCTATGCGCGCGTGCGAGGACCGCTACCTCTGCGCCGCCGGTTTTTAGCGCCCCCGCGCGGGTTGTAACGTTGCCCCCAATCCGGACAGCGGTGCGACGGGAGCGTTGACAAAATGGTGCGGCGGCGGCTATCCTTTGTTAAAGCAATCTTAACAAGAAGATTGTATTGTCAAAGGACAGGCCGCGCCTGTCCGGGCCATCTCGTTCTCACGCAGCTGCTAAGAGAGTGCTTATGGAAACGCAAGTCACCGCCCGCCACTTCGACGCCAGCCCCGCCCTGCGCGCGTACGCCGCCAAGCGCCTCGCCAAGCTGGAGCGCTACTACGACGGCATCGTGGACGCGCACATCGTCCTCGGCACGAACGGATCTTCGAGTGAGAAGACGGCCGAGGTCACTGTAGGCGTGTACGGCCAGCGCCTCGTCGCCGAGGACCAGTCCTCCACGCATGAGACGGCCATCGATAACTGCGTGGAGCGCCTGCGCCGGCAGGTGCTCAAGTACAAGGACCGCCTCCGCAGCACGGATAAGGACTACATGAAGTAGCCCCCTCTCTCAGACGAAAACGCCTCGGAGCTTTCCCGCTCCGGGGCGTTTTTTTTTGCGCTTGCCGCACGGCTCAGGCGGCGTCCTTTTCTGCGCGGCGCTTGAGGGCGGCGTTCATGGCCTCGAAGCCGGCGCGCGTGCTTTCTTCGAGCATCGGCCAAAGGAGCGGGACGAGAACGCCGCGGAAGGCCTCGCGCTGCACGAAGCGCACGCGGCCCCGGCCGAGCGGCTCAATCTCGAAGGTGTGCTCGCCGTCGAAAAGGCCCCGCACGAAGAGATGGCCGAGCCACTGGAAGCGCCTTTCCGGTTCCACGCGCGTCACGCGCGGCGCGAACGTCATGCCCCATCCGCCGGGCGGTTCTAAGCGTACGCTGAGGCGCTCGCCCTCACGGACCTCGCCTTCCGCCTTGCGGATGAACGGGTTCCACTGCGGGTAGCGCGCGAAGTCTGTCAAGGCGGCCCACACGCGCGGCGCGGACGCCTGAATCTCGATCTCCGTTCTGATCTCGCGCATGGCGCCTTTCAGCCCTCGCTACGCCATCTCGCGCAGCGGCTCGACCACGCGCCGCACGGTGCCCGCGCTCGACATGATGTAGAAGTGCACGCACGGCACGCCGCGGCTCATCAGCTCCTCGCTCTGGCGGATGGCCCACTCCACGCCGATGTCCTCCACGTGCTCCTCGTCGGCGGCCTCGACCTCGGCGGCGAGGGCTTCCGGGAGGTCGATGTGGAAGAAGCTCGGCAGGAATTGCAAATGGCGCTTCCGGGTGAGGATCTTCAAGCCAGGGATGATGGGCACGGTGATGCCCACGTCGCGGCAGCGCTCCACGAAGTCGAAGTAGACGTCGTTGTCGAAGAACATCTGCGTGGTGACGAAGTGCGCGCCGGCGTCCACCTTGCGCTTGAGGTGGAGGATGTCCCACGTCAGGTTGGGCGATTTGAAGTGCTTCTCGGGGTAGCCGCCCACGCCCACGCAGAAGTCCGTCGGCGCGGCCTCGGCCATCTCTTCGAGGTAGCGGCCCGCGTTCATGTCGCTCACCTGGCGGACGAGGTCGATGGCGTGCTCGTTGCGCGAGCGACCCGGCGCCACGGGCTTGTCGTAGCCCTTGTCGTCGCCCGTGAGCGCCACGACGTTCTCGATGCCGAGGTAGTTCAGCTCGATGAGCGCGTCTTCGGTCTCCTCGCGCGTGAAGCCCTGGCACAACAGGTGCGGCACGGCGTCGATGCCGAAGCGCGCCTCGATGGCGGCGCAGAGGCCGAGCGTGCCGGGCCGCTTGCGCTTGACGCGCCGCTTCCACGTGCCATCGCCCGTTTCCTCGTAGTAGACCTCAGCCGCGTGGCTCGTCATGTCGATAAAGGGCGGCTCGAAGGGCGCAAGCTCTTCGACCACGCTCAGCACCTGCTCGGCCGAGCCGCCGCGCTTCGGGGGGATGATCTCGTACGAGATGAGCGGGTTCTGCGCGCGCTCGATGTGTTCGACGACTTTCATGCAGAGGCGTGTTCAGGTTGGAGAGTGTTCGCGTGTTCACAAGCGGAGCACCTGCGCGGGCGCACCGACCCGTGAGCACCTATGCACACGAACACGCGAACACGTCATCAGTTGCGCCGCCGCCACAGGTCCTCCATCCAGGCCGAGGGCAGCCCCTCACCGGAAGCGCTCCCGGCGTAGTGGTACGGTACGCGCACGTGCTGTCGTAAATACCGCCGCTGGTCTTCACGGATCTCACGCACGCCCACCGGCACGTGCTTGCCCAGGGCGGCGCGGCGGCGGCGCACCACCACGGCGTCCTCGGTGAGCGGCATGGGCCGGTCCGGGAAGTAGATGCGGTACGCCGTGGCCGCCACCCAGGCGAGCATGAAAAACAGGATCGGGGCGGCGGCAATGGCGAAGAGGACGAGCATGGCGCAGCGAGATGACCCTCCCGATTTTCTCTGACGAAAGCTTAGCGGACCTCTTCCAAAGGCCCCCAATGCCCGCCTACCGATGGGGCAAACGGCCACTCTTTTCAAGCTGCCATCGCCGATCCAGGTTCCACTTTCCGGAGCAAAATACCACCCCGTCAAACGCTTCTACGCGCCGGGGCGGAGCCGCCCGGAAACGAGGCGGGCAGCGGCAGATTTGCCTGCGCAAACCATCGGTTTACTGCCCGTCATCGCCGCGCGGATTCTCGTTTTCCTGCGGTTCGCCGGGGTTGACCGGGTCGTCCTCGAGCGGCTCGGCGTTTTGATCGGCGTCGCCGCCGGCGGGGAGTTGGTCGTCGGCAGCGCCGGCGGTTTGGCCTTCTTCGCCGAAGTCGGCGGGGGCTACGCGCAGGTTCTCGGGGTCGGGTTCGCGCGCCTCAAGCTCCTCGGCGCGGCGCTCCTCATCGGTGATGGTCTCCACGGCCACGTTGCCCAGGTCGCCGCGGTAGTTCGTGTCCAGGAGCGTGAACGAGAGGAAGACGACCACGAACACGGCCCCCACGGCAAAGACCACCGTGTTGACCCGGTTGTCGTAGTAGAGCGCCATGAAGATGGCCACCACGAGCGTGGCCTTCGTCCCGGCAATCGCCAGGGCCAACGGCACGTTGAGGACGCCCAGGTCCACCTGCGCCGTGAGCACGGTGATGACGGTGAGCGCCACGAGCGCCCCGAACACCATCGTCAGCGTCTTGATCGGGATGATGTGGTGGTGCTTGTTGTCGGCGTCGTGCGCGTCGGCCGTTCCGTGAGCCATTTTCGGGGCAAGTGGTGAGTGGCGAATGGGGATGCGGAGCAGCAGCGCTCCGCCGCTGAATTGATCCGAGTTGTGGCTTACACTGTTGTCGTCCTGAGCAGAGCGAAGGATCTCCCCCGTTGGAGCATTCTAAGAGATCCTTCACTGCGTTCAGGATGACGAAAAGCGAGCGTTTTCGCTCTGCTTCACAACTTGGGTTAAATCAGATAAAGAAGCGGGAAGAGGAAGATCCAGATGATGTCCACGAGGTGCCAGTAGAGGCCGGTCAGTTCGACGGGCGTGTAGTACTCGCTTGAGAAGTGCCCGCGCCACGCCCGCGAGGCGATCCACCCGATCAGCCCCATGCCGATGAGCACGTGCAGGCCGTGGATGCCCGTGGCGACGAAGTAGATGGAGAAGAACTGCGCAGCGTACGGGACCTCGGTCAGGAAGTCGTAGTGCTCGCCGTGCGGATCGAAGAAGCCGCCGGGGTAGACGCCGTGCTCGAACTTGGCCGTGTACTCGAAATACTTAATCACGAGGAAGACGCCGGCCAGAAGCAGCGTGGCCACGAGGAGCCACGTCGTCTTTTTGCGGTCGTTGCGCTGCGCGTAGTGGATCGAGAGCGCCACGGTGAACGACGAGGCCAGGAGCACGATGGTGTTCGTCCCGCCCATGACCCAGTCGAGCGTGGTCGAGGCCGCCGCCCACGTCTCCGGATGCCAGGAGCGGTACACGGCGTACGCCACGAACATGGCGCTAAAGAGCAGGATCTCGGTGATGAGGAAAAGCCACATCCCCAGCTTCGCCGAGTCGAACTGCTGCTCGCTCGAGACGAAGTGGTGCTGCAGGTGCGAGGGGTGCGCGTGCGGGGCGTCCCCCGCGTGCGTGGCCTGGTCCTGCGGCGTGGCCCCCTGCTTCTGCTTTATAGCGGTGGCGGTGTTGGCCATGACGTTCAATGTTTGGTGGTGGTTGTAGGGGCACGGCGCGCCGTGCCCCTACGTGGCGGCGTGCAGCAACGCCTACGCCTTCTCGTCGCTCTCGTGGCGGAGGTCCTTCCGGCCCGTGGCGGCGGCCGGGGCCGGCGAGGGCGGCTGCGGCACGGCCCGGCCATCGCCGCCGGCGCCATCGCCCGCCGCGCCGTCCCCGCCGCCGAAGACATCCGGGGCAAGGTGGAAGTCGTACGGGCCGCGCGTCACCAGCGGCGTGCGGTGGAAGTTGTGCGGGTCCGGCGGCGAGGTCGTGTTCGTCCACTCCAGCGTGGCCGCCGCCCACGGGTTCGCCGGCGCCTTCTTGCCCCAGAGCAGCGAGTGAATCCAGTAGCCGAGGATCAAGAACAGCCCCGCCGCCAAGATCCACGAGCCGACCGTCGAGACCTGGTGCAGCGCCTCGTACTGTCCCAGGTAGTCGTAGTACCGGCGCGGCATCCCCTGGCTCCCCAGGATGAACTGCGTGAAGAACGTGATATTGAAGCCGATGAAGATGAGCGCCACGGCGATCTTGCCCGCCGCCTCGTTGTACATCCGGCCCGTCATCTTCGGCCACCAGTAGTGCATTCCACCCAAGAGCGCGATCATCATCCCGCCCATCATCACGTAGTGGAAGTGAGCCACGACGAAGTACGTGTCGTGCAGATGCACGTCCACCGACAAGACGCCCACCATGATCCCCGTCAGCCCGCCGATGGTGAAGAGGAAGAGGAACGAGAGCGCGTAGAGCATCGGCGTCTGGAGCCAGACCGAGCCGCGGTACATCGTGGCGACCCAGTTGAAGATCTTCACGCCCGTGGGGATGCCGATGAGGTACGTGATCAAGGAGAAGATGATGGACGAGACGGCGCTCTGCCCGCTCACGAACATGTGGTGCCCCCACACGAGGAAGCCCAGGAACGCGATGGCCACCGACGAAAGCGCGATGGCGCGGTAGCCGAACACGCGCTGCCGGCTAAACGTCCCCATCAGCTCGGAGATAATCCCGAAGCCCGGCAAGATCATGATGTACACGGCCGGGTGCGAGTAGAACCAGAAGAAGTGCTGGAAGAGCACCGGATCGCCGCCGAGGGCCGGGTCGAAGATGCCGATGCGCAAGACGCGCTCGAGGAAGAGGAGCAGCATCGTGATCCCGATCACCGGCGTGGCGAGGACCTGCACGATGGAGGTGGCATAGATGCCCCACACGAAAAGCGGGAGCCGGTTCCACGTCATCCCCGGCGCGCGCATCTTGTGGATCGTCACGATGAAGTTCAGCCCCGTAAAGATGTTGCCGAAGCCGGCCACAAAGATGGCCATCGTCATAAACAAGACGGCACTGCCGGCGGCGTTCGACGAGTACGGCGTGTAGAACGTCCAGCCCGTGTCAACCTCACCGATGACGAGCGCGCCAATGACGAGGATGCCACCTGCGAGGTAGAGGTAGTAGCTTGCCAGGTTGAGCCGAGGAAAGGCCACATCCTTCGCGCCCAGGTGCAGCGGCAGGACGAAGTTGCCTAAGATGCCCGGTGTGGCAGGAACCAGAAAGAGAAAGACCATCATGATGCCGTGCATCGAGAAGGTCTGGTTGTACTGGTCCGCGCTCATGATCGTCTCGCCCTGCGTGAACAGCTCGGCGCGGACGAGGAGCGCCAGGATGCCCGCCACCAGAAAGACCAGCGCCAACGACACGGCGTACATCACGCCGATGCGCTTGTGATCTTTGGTGGACATCCAGTTCCAGATGCGCGTGCGCAACGGCTCATCGGCGTCGTAGTTGAGGTAATTGACCTCCTCGTGATGGCCGCTGCCCTGATGCGCCGCCGCATCGTGCTGCTTCGGCTTGGTCTTGACCGATTCCATGGCGTGTTCCGACTTGGGTAAAGATGGCGCCGGCGGGAGAGTCCGACGTCCTACAAGGCGTTGTACTTACTGCGTGTTGGCCTGTTCAGTGCCGGCCCGCTCGGTGCTTGCGTCTTCCGCGCCTGCCTCGGCGCCGGCTCCGGTGGTGTCGGCTCCGGTGGTGTCGGCGGCCTGGCCGTCCTCGGCGCCGCCGCCTCCGTTCTGGCCGGGCACCGTCTCGCCCGGCACCGTCTTGTCGCTCTGCGCGGCCATGAAGGCGATGAGCGCGCTCAACTGCTGCTCGTTCAGGTTGCTGTACGAGGCGGGCATCACGTTCTGGTACCCCTGCACGATCTTCGCGCCGGGTTCGAGGATCGCCTCGCGGAGGTAGTTGATGTCCACCGTCACCGTCGAGCCGTCGCTCATCGGGTGGCCCTCGGTGCCGTAGAGGCCCTCCCACGTCGGCCCCACCATGTTCGAGCCGTCGAGCGAGTGGCAGGCGTTGCAGCCCTGGCCTTCGTAGAGGACCTCGCCGTACTCGAGCGGAGACAGGTCAGCTACGCCGCCGCCCGATTCGAGCCATTCGTTGAAGCCCTGCTGGTCGTGCACGACCACGGTGGCGTCCATGCCCGAGTGCTGCGTGCCGCAGTACTCCGTGCATTGCAGCTGGTACGTGCCCGTCTTCGTGGCCTCAAACCAGAGCGAGGTGTAGCGGTTAGGCAGGACGTCGTGCTTGACGCGGAAGGCGGGGATGAACAGGCTGTGGATCACGTCCTCGCTGCTCATGGTCAGCTTCACGGGCCGGCCCACGGGCACGTGCAGCTCGTTCCCGATGGTGGTGCCGTTCGGGTACTCGAATTCCCACGCCCACTGCCACGCCCGCACGCTGATCTCGTACGAATCCGGCGGCGCCGTGCCGATTTCGATAAACGTCTTAAACCCCCAGTTGAACACGATAAGCACTAGAAGCGTGGGGATAACGACCCACGAGGCTTCCAAGATCTTGCTTTCCTTGACGAGGCGCGGCTCGTCAACGGCGCTGCGGCGGCGGTACTTGTACGCAAAGAAGAGCATCCCGCCTACGACGAGCACCATGAACACGACGCTCGTCCAGAACACGAAGTAGAACAGGCTGTCGATCTCCGGCGCGAGCGTGGAGGCCTGCTCCGGAAGCCAAAGGGTGCCTTTTTCGCCCATGGGTGTTGCGTCTTTTAGTCTCGTAAACGGGAAGAGCGCCGCGCGGAGGCGTCGCGTAAATTCGTAGGGGGGCTTATGCTGCCGAGCCGGCCAGCGGCGCGGGGGCCTCTTCAGCTTCGTGGCCGCCGGCGCCTCCGCTGCCGCCCTCGCGGCGCCAGAAGAAGAAGAGCATACCGCCCAGGATGAGCATCGTCAGGACGCCGCCTAAGCGCATGATGTTGAAAGCGTTAGCGACGTACGAGTTCTCGTTCGGGTCGAACTGAAAGCAGTACAAGATGGCCTGATCCACGATGGAGCCGACCTCGCCGTTGGAGGCTTCCACGAGCGCCTTGCGCGCGTCGCCCGGCGAGGGCTGCATCCCGAAAAGGTAGCGCGAGAGCTTCCCCTCGCCGCTGAGGAAGAGCACGGCGGTGGGATGCGCAAACTCCTGCTCGGCCTCGATCCACTTGAAGTTGAAGCCGGCGGCCTGCGTGAGCGTGTTGATCGTCGCCTCGTCGGCGGTGAGGAAGTGCCAGCCCTCGGCGGCGCCGTACTTGCCCAGCTTTTGGACGTACTTAGCCTTCTCGCGGGCGGCCTGCTCCGGCGTGTCGCGCGGGTCGAAGCTCACGGTGACGACCTCGAACTCGTCGCCCGGCGTCCAGGCCATGCCCTGGAGCGTGGTGGTGAGGCCGTCGAGCATGAGCGGGCAAAGCATCGGGCAGGAGAAGTAGGCGAACTGCATCACCACCGGCGTCTCGCCGTCGAAGTAGTCGCCGAGGCGCACGGCTTGGCCGTCGGCGTTTGTGAGCACGAGGTCCATGGGCAGCGTCTCGCCCAGCTGCTCCTCGATGCCGACGCCCTCGAACGCCTTGAGCTGCTGCCCGCTGCGTTGCGCCAACGCCGCCTCGGGGGGCGCTAGGCCGGCCATCAGCAAGAGGCTGGCGGCGAGCCACATCGTCGCTTTTTTGCTAAGACCGGGAGCCATCTGCATAGCGCGGCGCGGCGTCGTGGCGAGGGGCGTTTGCGTGCGGTGATGCTTTAACGCATCAGCGGCTGTTGTTTTCCGCTAAACGCCTATTCCGACAGAACTTCACGGACGCTGCTCAGCGCTCTGCGAGGCGCTCACCGTCGAGTCCGTCACCACGTCGCTAAAGGTCGGCTCGGCGCCGGAAGCGGGCGCCTCGTACTGCTCGTTGACGATGAGGTCCATGGCCTCCTGGATGGGGATGCGGTACGTGCGCTCCTCCTCGCTGACGACCTCGTACTGATCCAAGAGGCGGGCGGCCTCGACCTCCGTTTCGCGCAGCTCGGGATAGCCGGAGAGGCCCACCACCGCCCGGCTCTGCGACTGGCTCACGTTGTCAACCCAGAAAAAAAGGGTGAACACGATCAGGATGACGGCCAGCAGGATCGCCGCCGCGATGCCGAGGATCTGCCCGGCCTCGACGCCCTCGTGCGCCACGCCCGCCTCGCGCTCCTCTTCGAGCAGCTCGTCGCTGCCGGTGGCCTCGGCGGCGGCCTCTCTCAGGGCCGAGCCGACGAGGGCGGCGTACGGGCCGCTGCCCTCGGCGTCGTCGTCCGGCCGGGCGGAGGCGTACTCGGCCTCCTCGGCCTTGTCCGCCGTGGCGGCCACGAAGCTTTCCACGCGGTCGCCGTGGCTCCAGCCGCGCTCGTCCTTAGCCAGCACGCGCCAGTAGTACGTCTGCCCCTCAGTGCCGAAGGCGTCCGTGAGGGCGAGCGCCGTCTTGTCGCCCGTGTTCTGCTCGACGACGGGGTCGTCAAAGGTGGTGTCCGTGGCGACCTCGATGAAGTACGCCGAGGCCCCTTCCACCGGCTCCCACTCGAACGTCACGTCGCGGCCGTTTACGACGGCCTCGCTGCGCGGCGCCACAAGCACGGGCGCCTCCGGGAAGTCCGGCGATGCGTAATCCTTCTCCTGTGCCATAATCGGATAAGCGTTGGTGTCGTTAAGAAGCGTGAAAGCTACACGTTCTCGAAGCGGAGCGAATGGGCCAGGTGCGGGTCCTTCTCGGGGACGAGGCTGTGGCGGCCCAGGCGGTAGAGGAACGCGCCCACGAACACGCCGAAAAGGCCGAGCCAGCACGTGAAGTCGAGCCAGTGGAAGCCGGCGTGGTCGGGGTCGAGCACGGGCATGGCGATCCAGTGCAGGTCGAACCACTGCATCACGAGGAACCACACGGCCATGACGCTCATCACCGGCAAGAAGCGCTTGGGCGCGCGCGGCAGGAGCACGAAAAAGGGCACGACGAAGTGCAGCGCCAGGAGCGCGGCGCTGTGCCACTCCCACCCGTGCGCGAGGCGGTGGCGGTACCAGAGCGTCTCCTCCGGGATGCCGCCGTACCAGATGAGCATGTACTGGCTGTAGGCGATGTACGCCCAGAAGACCGTGAACCCGAACATGTACTTGCCCAGGTCGTGGTAGTGCTCCTTGGTGATGACGTCCGAGAGCATCTCGCCGTTTTTTTGCAGAACGATGGCCGTGAGCGTGATAAAGGCGAACACGGCAAAAAACGCCCCCGCGAAGAAGTACACGCCGAAGATCGTCGAGAACCAGTGCGGGTCGAGCGACATGAGCAGGTCATAGGAAGCGAAGGCCGTCGTTATGGCCATGACCGGCAGGCCCCAGGCGCTCGTCGTGCGCAGCCGCGCGGGCGTGTCGCGGTCGGGGTGCGCGTCGTTACGGACGGAGAGCGTGTAGAGCCGGTACGAGAGGTACGTCCAGATCACGAAGTAGAGCGCCATGCGCACGAAGAAGAACCACTCCGTCAGGTACGGGCGCTTCCCGGAGATGATGGGGTCGTAGCCCGGCGAGCCGGGGACGAACACCTCCTCGTGCGTCCAGTGGTAGAGGTCGTACATGCCGAAGAGGAGCGGGATGCCCAAAATCGCCAGGAGCGGGAAGCTCCACGCCAAGGCCTCCGCGATCCGCCGCACGACGATGCCCCACCACGCCTTCGTGAGGTGCTGGATCACCAGGAAAAAGAGCGCGCCGATGGACAGGCTCAGGCAGAACACCCAGCCCACGAGGTAGGAGAAGTAGAACTGCTCCGGCTCGAGCACCCAGCCCACCACGCTCAGCACCAGGAGCGCCACGCCGACGAGCGTAGGAATCACCCACGCGCGCGTGTCGGCGGTGAAGCGGTAGCGGCGGGTGGCGCCCTCGGCGGAAGGCGCCACCGGGTCGATGAGCCAGGTCAAGGGCGAGCTGTTTTTCGCGGTGCGTGCCATGCGTTTTTTCTTTTGTACGAATCGGGGGGCGTAGGGGCGTATTGCGATACGCCCTACCTCGTATTCGGCGCGGTGCCGGTGGCGCTCGTGTCCGCGCCGGCAGCGCCGCCGGGGGCGCCGGCGCCAGTGCGCTGCGCGTCCATGTTGGCGCTGCGGCCCTGCTCGATGCGCGCCAGGACGCTGGCCGGGACGTCGCTCTCCGCCGCATTCTGGCTCCGCTGCAGGGCGCGGACGTAGGAGACGATGGCCCATCGGTCCGATACTGGAATCTGCTGCGCGTAGCCCGGCATGTTGCGCACGCCGTTGGTGATCACGTCGTAGATGTAGCCGTCGGCCGCCTCGCGCAGGCGCTCGATGTGGTAGCTTGTGGCAGGCGTGTAGCCGTAATCGCCCGTCATGATCACGCCCTGGCCGAAGCCGGCGCGCCCGTGGCACACGGTGCAGTAGACGTTGTAGCGGTCCTGCCCGCGCTCGATCAGCGCGCGCGTGACGGGCGCGGGGATCTCGCCGACGTACTCGCCATCGGCGGTGCGGCCTAGGAAGAAGGCCTCGTCCTCGCGCAAAAGGCCGCGCGCTACGGTGCCCGGCGGCGGCGGGCGCATGGAGGCGTCATCGGCGAAGAAGGGGTTGGCCTCCTGTGCGTCGAAGCGCTCCTGGAAGTCCATGTTCAGATTCGGGTGGATGGGCGGCTCGCTCGACTCCATCCCCCGGCACCCGGCCAGGACGCCCGCGACGGCGAGAGCTACAAGGGCGATTCGTGTGCGCATAATCAGAAACAGGATGCTGCGTGTAAAAGCTGTGGATCGTAGAACGCCGGAGGCCGAGCCGAGGCCGCGTCCGGCGGCACGCGCTTACCTTTGATCCCCTTCGCCGTGCTCGTAGGTGCGCACGACGGGTCCGCCGCTGCCTTCTCCGCCGTCGCGCTCGGCGGTCTCGGCCGGGCGCGTCTCGCCTCGGCGCCGGGCCGCGTCTTGGTCGCCCCGGCGTGCTATGACGTGCGGAGGCGCGGAGGCGTCCGGCGTACGCGCCTCGCCCTCCTCCTCTTCCACGCCGCTGCCGGCGGTGCCGTGGTCTTTGAGCGTCTCGACGTAGGTGGCGCCGTGCTTCCGCAGGAGGGCCTCCGTCTCGCGCGCGTCGAAGCGCTCATCGCTTGTAGCCACGTGGAGGAAAAAGCCGTCGTCCGAGGCGCGGGCGAAGCGGTCGGAGTAGAAGAGCGGGTTGTACGGGCGCGGCAGGCCGTTGAGGGCGAGCATCCCGGCCACCGTCCCGAACGCGCCAAAGAGGATCGTCAGCTCGAACATGATGGGGATCGACGGCTCGAAGGCGAAGAACGGCTTCCCGCTCACGTTGATGGGGTAATCCACGGCCGAGGTCCACCACTGCAGCAGGAAGCCGATGAGCAGCCCCGTCAGCGCGCCGCCGAAGGTGAAGTAGCCCACCTTCGAGTTCGTCAGGCCCATGGCGCGGTCCATCCCGTGGATGGGGAACGGGCTGTGCGTGTCGAAGTGCGTGTAGCCGGTCTCGCGCATGGCCTCGGCGGCGTGCATCAAGGCGCCGGGGTTGGAGAACTCGGCCAGGACGCCGTAGGTCTGGTCCTCGCGCGCCTCGTAGATGCCCGCCGTCGCCTTAAGTTCGCGCGTGAGTTTCTTCAGCATGGTTTCGGGTGTGGGAAGTTAGGGGTAGGGGTGGACGAGAAGCGCCGGGGGTGATTTCTCACAAACACCCGCACGTCCATCCACGCCTACAATCATTCGGGCCGGCGCCGCTTGTCGCCCTTGGTGTCAACGGTTTCGGGGCCTTCGGTGCGCTCCTCGGAGGGCGAGGTGTAGGGGACGGACGAGTGCGGCGCGGGGGCGGCGTGGCCTTCGGCGTGCCCGTCGCCTTCTTCGTCGTAGAAGTGGGGGTCGGCCTCGGGCATGACGCCCTTCACCTCGGCGATGGCCACCATCGGCACGAAGCGCAGGAAGAGCAGGAAGAGCGTGAGGAAGAGGCCGAACGAGCCGGCAAACGAGAGCACGTCCACCCACGTCGGCGAGAAATACCCCCAGCTCGAGGGGAGGTAGTCGCGGTGCAGGCTCGTGACGGTGATGACGAAGCGCTCGAACCACATCCCGATGTTGACCACGATGGAGAGCGCGAACATCACCGGGATGGAGCGCCTGAGCTTTTTGAACCAGAAGAGCTGCGGGCTGATCAGGTTGCAGCTCATCATGATCCAGTACGCCCACCAGTACGGCCCCGTGGCGCGGTTCAAGAAGGCGTACTGCTCGTACTCCACGCCCGAGTACCAGGCCATGAAGAACTCGGTGATGTAGGCAAAGCCCACAATCGTGCCTGTCACCAGGATGATGATGTTCATCTTCTCGAGGTGGTCGCGGGTGATGAGGTTTTCCAACCCGTAGACCTTGCGGGCCACCACCAAGAGCGTGACCACCATGGCAAAGCCGGAGAAGATGGCGCCGGCCACGAAGTAGGGCGGGAAGATCGTCGTGTGCCAGCCCGGCAAGATGGAGATGGCAAAGTCGAACGACACGACCGAGTGCACCGAGAGGACGAGCGGCGTCGCCAGCGCAGCCAGGAGGAGGTACGCCTTCTCGTAGTTGCGCCAGTGGCGGTTGGCGCCCGTCCAGCCCAGCGCAAAAAAGCCCAGGATGCGCCGGCGCCAGCCCGAAGCGCGGTCGCGGATGGTGCCCAGGTCCGGGATCAGGCCCACGTACCAGAAGATGAGCGAGACGATGAAGTAGCTCGACACGGCAAAGACGTCCCACAAGAGCGGGCTTTTGAACTGCGGCCACATCTCCATCTGGTTCGGGATGGGCAGCGTCCAGTAGATCACCCACACGCGGCCCACGTGGAACGTCGGCCAGATCAAGGCACAGATCACGGCAAAGAGCGTCATGGCCTCGGCCGAGCGGTTGATCGAGGTGCGCCACTTCTGCCGGAAGAGGAAGAGGATGGCCGAGATGAGCGTGCCAGCGTGCCCGATGCCGACCCAGAACACGAAGTTGACAATCGGCCAGCCCCAGCCCACGGGCTGGTTGTTGCCCCACACGCCCACGCCGTTCCACACCTGGTAGGCAAGCATGAGGACGAGCACGCCCGCGAGCGCCGAGGAAACGGCAAAGGCCACGTACCACGCCAGCGGCGTCTTCTTCTCCGTGTGCTTGGCCACCATGTCGGTGACGTCGTGGAAGGAGAGGTTGCCGGCCACCAGGGGCGGCTCGTCGTGGTAGCCGTCGCCCTCGTGGAGGTGCGTGCCGCGGCGCTCGATGCCCTCGTCCGCGTGGACGGTCTGCGCCTGGAGGTGGTCCTCCGTGGCGCGCGTGCGGTGCATGTCAGATCGGTCGGCCATTTTTTACCCTGCTTTCGAGGTCGTTGCTGGCGTAGGGACACGGCGCGCCGTGTCCCTACAGGATGGTGCCTTACGCCGGCTGCCCTTCTTTGAGGCGTGGGTTCGGGTTGGTGACGCGGCCGAGGTAGCTCAGGCGCGGCTTGGTGTTGAGTTCGGCCAGAAGCTCGTAGCGGCGCGTGCTCTCTTTCAGACGCGAGACGCGGCTGTTCGGGTTGTTGAGGTCGCCGAAGGTGATGGCATCGGCCGGGCACACGCCCTGGCACGCCGTGATGACCTCGCCGTCTTCGAGGCCGCGGTCCTCGATGTTGGCGCGGCCCTGCGCCTCGCGGATACGCTGCACGCAGAACGAGCACTTCTCCATCACGCCGCGGAAGCGCACCGTCACGTTCGGGTTCTGCGCCATCTGCACGGTCGTGGGGATCGACTTCGACCAGTTGAAGAAGTTGAACCGGCGCACCTTGTACGGGCAGTTGTTCGAGCAGTAGCGCGTGCCGATGCAGCGGTTGTAGACCATCTGGTTCGTGCCGTCGGGCGAGTGCACGGTGGCGTAGACGGGGCAGACGCTCTCGCACGGCGCGTTCTCGCAGTGCATACACAGGACCGGCTGCACGACCATCTCGGGGTTGTCGAAGGCCTCTTCGTCATAGGCGCCTTCCTCCTCGTCCACGTCGCCCTGCGTGTCGTGGCCGGGGGCGCCGTCGCCCGCGTGGCCGTCGCCAGCGGCGTGCTCGCCGTAGCCGGCCATCTGCTCCGTCGGGCTGACGTAGTAGCGGTCCAGGCGCAGCCAGTGCATCTCGCGGCCCAGCCCCACCTCTTCTTTGCCCACGACCTGGATGTTGTTCTCGCTCTGGCACGCGACGATGCAGGCATTGCAGCCCGTGCACGTGTTCAGGTCGATGACCATGCCCCACTGGTTCTCGTAGTAGTCGCTGTCCACGAAGGCGGGCTGGTCCGAGGGGTGGTTTTCCTGCCAGAGCATGGGGTACTCCTCCCAGTCCTCCTCCGGCACGCCGGGGAGCATGTGCACAGCATCCTCGGCGAAGTCCGGGTTCTCGCGGTAGGTGTCCAGCGTGGCGCGGCGCACCATCGGGCGGCCCTCCATCGAGCCGTGCTCCTGCGTGGAGACGAGCTTGTACCCCTCGCCGATCTTCCGCACGCCGGCGCCGACGAAGACGCGCTCCAAGGTGGGCGAGCGCAGGAGCGCCACGTTCTGCCCCACGCCGTTGGCGATGGGATCGCGGTCCTCGTAGATGCCTTCGTAGGCGTTGGTGAGGCGGGAGAGGAAACCGGGTTCGTCCACCTCGCGCAGCGTCGCAAACGCGCGCCCGTAGCCGAAGTTGACGCCGATGGTGCCGTCCGGGTAACCGGGCTGAATCCAGACGGGCAGCTCCACGGTGGCACCCTCGCCCGTGGCGATCTCGATCACGTCGGCATAATACTGCCCCGTGTCGTAGTCCACGGAGAGGTCGCGCGCGTCGGCGGTGCGGCGGCTCATCACGGCCACGTTGTCCCAGACGAGCTTCGTCGTCGGGTCGGGCAGCTCCTGCATCCAGGCGTTGTTGGAGAACTCGCCCGCCATGAGCGTGGGGTCGAGGCGGAAGACGACCTCAAGGTCGTCCGGATCGGGCAACGGGCGGTTCTGGAGATTGGGCGCCGAGGCCGAGGCGCCGCCGGCGGTGGGGTAGCCGGTGTCCGGCAGGAAGCCTTCGTGGAGGACGCGCCGCCAGCCCTTCTCGAAATCGCCGCTGATGCGCGCGCGCCAGCCCTCGCGCACGAGGTCGTAGCCCACCACGTCCTGCCCGGTAGCCACGGCGGCGAGCACTTCGATCTCCGAGTGCGCGTCCGGGTAGAGCGGCTCGATGAGCGGCTGGATGATGGAGACGGTGCCGTCGTAGGCGCGGCCGTCGCCCCAGCTCTCTAAGTAGTGCGCGCGCGGGAGGTGCCAGCGGCTCGCGCGGGCCGTCTCGTTGATGTGCAGGCCCAGGTGCACGGTCTCGTCCACGCCGCGCATGGCTTCGAGGAAGCCCATCGCGGGCGGGAGGTCGTAGACGGGGTTGACGCCCATCATCATCAGCGTGCCGACGTTGCCCGCGCGCATGTCGCGCACGAGGCGGGCCAGGCGCTCGGACTGCGGCGGGCGCGCTTCTTCGCCCGTATCCAGCAGCGTAAACGCGCCGCCGGTGCTGCCGAGGCGTCCGTTGAGGGCGGCGCAGAGGGCGTGCACCTCGGGCGGCTGCGTCCCGCCGGCAAGGACGAGGCCGCGGCTTCCGGCCTGCTGGAGGTCCTGCGCGATCTCGTCGATGAAGAGCTGCTCGCGCGCGGTGAAGTTGGCGCCGCGCATCCCCGTGCCCACGCCCAGCGCCTCGCCCAAGGCGGCGGCAAAGGCCGGGATCATCGACGCGCGCATCTTGAGGCGGTTGTCGGCCTGCCCGCCGGTCAGGGAGAAGCCGCTCTCGACGCAGTAGAGCCGGCTCATGTCGTCCTCGACAGAACGGATGCGGCGGCTCTCGGCAAAGCGCCGCGTGTTGCCGATGAAGTCGCGCTCGGTGGCGCCCAAGAAATCCGCGTCGAGGCTGACGATGACGTCGGCTTGGTCGAAGCGGTAGTAGGGGCGCAGCGGGCGGCCAAAGGCCTGCTGCATCCCGAGGCGCTCGGCGTCATCGCCGGCGGCGTTGTAAGGAATCCACTGGAGCTGCGGGAACTGGGCTTGGAGCCTCTCGCGCTGCGCCTGGACCGTCATGGACGAGGTCTCTTCGATGAGGACGGCCACGCGCTGCCCGCCGCCCTGCCGCCGGAGCGCCTGCGCAAAGGTGAGGAAGTCGTCCCACGAAGAGGCCACGCCGTCGCGCAGCACCGTGCGCGAGCGGTCCGGGTCGTAGAGGTTAAGGACGGCGGCCTGCTCAAAGACGCTCGTGGTGCCCTGGCTGGCCGGATGCTCGGGGTTGCCCTCCACCTTGGTGGGGCGCCCCTCGTGGCTCTCGACGAGGAGGCCGCGCAGCGCGCCGCGGAACGGCATGGCCGTGGCGTAAAAGAGCGGCACGCCAGGGATGACCTCTTCCGGCTTGCGCGCGTAGGGGAGGATCTTCTCAACGGGACGGCGGCAGGCGGTGAGGCCGGCCAGCGCCATCGACGCGCCCATGTACTTCATGAAGTCGCGCCGCGAGGGGCCGCCCGGCTCCTTCGCCTTGCCGCTGTTGGTTTTTTTGCCGGCGGCGGCCTCAGTGGGGAGCGGCGTCTTGAACTCGTTTTTTGCGATCTTCCGCTGAGCCGGATCGCCGTGGAGGTCGCCCATGCTGCGCCAGAGGCGCTCCTTGGGCTGGGCCTCGCGGCTGTCCTGCGCGGCCTCGTCGGCACCGATGACGTTGAGTTCGATCATGTTCTACGGGCGAGTTGCGAAGTGCGGAAGGCGAGACGGGCGCGCGTGCGGCAGCGCTTTTTTCGCCTCTCGAAAAGTCGGCAAAGGGAAAAGAATCAATAGTGGCACGCCGAGCAGTTCGTGGGCGGCTGGATGCCCTCGGCCCCGATCCGTTCGAGGTTGCGCTCGACGAAGTTGGCCGGCTGCACGTAGCCCATCGTGGTGATCTCGTCGTTGGGCCTGAGGTACAGCTCGGGCTGGCGGTGGCACTCCAGGCACCAGCCCATCGAGAGCGGCTCCTGCTGCGCCACGACCACCATCTCGTCGATGCGCCCGTGGCACGTCTCGCAGCCGACGCCGCCGGTGACGTGCGTGGCGTGGCTGAAGTGCGCGTAGTCGGGCAGGTGATGCACCTTCACCCACTGGATGGGGACGCCCGTGGCCCAGCTCTCGCGCACGGGCAGCAGCTCCAGGGACTGCGTCTGGATCTGGTTGTGGCAGTTCATGCACGTCTGCGTGGGCGGGACGTTGGCGTGCGGGGAGTTCTGCACGTTGGTGTGGCAGTACTCGCAGTCCATGCCAAGCTGCCCCACGTGGAGCTGGTGGCTGTAGGCCACGGGCTGCTCCGGCGCATAGCCCACATCCGTGTACTCGGGCGAGAAGTAGTACCAGACGAGGAAGATGAGGAGCACGCCGCCCACGAGCGCCCCTCCAAGGGACAGCAGCGGCAACACGTTGGCCCTCTTGGGGAAGATCTGCGGCATGTAGACTACGGCGTTGAGGGGTGATGGTCCTACGCTGCGCAAAGTACGGCGCGGGACGCGGCAAGCCGGAAGACGAGGCTTGAATTTAAGGTAAAAGGTTTCAGAACGATAACTTTCAGTAATTATTGAAACCGCCGAAAACTATGAGGTTCACCGGGATAAATGCAAATACTGCCAAACTTTAGCAACGGCAGTGGGGAGACGGCAAACGACCAATCGCAGCCCGCCGCCGCTAAGTGAGCCGTTGCGGTTAGCGGTCCCCCATCTGCGGTTTAGAGACTGTTGGAAAAGCGATTGATCGTCATCCTAAGAGCCTGCCCTGACACCAGGGAGCGACAGTAAGCGGAGAGGCCTGGCAAGCTAATAAGGTTCAGTGCCCGCTCCGATTTACTTCGTCAGTCGAAGAGTCTGTACCCGCCCTGGACCTCTCCACTCCGCCTTCGGCTCCGGCCGAGATGACACGTTCGGAAGGGGCTGCTTTCGCAAAACAAACCTCATCCATTCACGGCAGCACCGGCAGCGAAATTTCTTCCTTCTCCGGCAGCGAGCCGCTGCGCACACGCCCATCCGAGCGGCGTGCCATCCGGCGGAAGCGCGCGGTGAGCAGCACCGCGGCGGCGGCCAGGCCCATCACCAAGCCCCACCACAGCCCCGGCGCGCCCCAGCCCAACCGCAGGCCCAGCACGTACCCCGCCGAGAGGCCCAGCCCCCAGTACGCCACGAGGGCGATGAGCATGGGCACGCGCGTGTCTTTGAGGCCGCGCAGCGCTCCGGCGGCGGCCACCTGCGCCCCGTCGAACACCTGAAACACGGCGGCCACGCCCAAGAGCGTGACGGCCAGCTCCGCCACGCGGCGGTTCTCCTGCGCTTCCGGGTCCAGGTACAGGCCCACGATGGTCTCGGGGAGGGTCCAGAAGAGCACGGCGGCGGCGCTCATGGCCCCCACCGCCAAAAGCATGGCCGTGTACCCGGCGCGGCGGACGCCCTCGGCGTCGCCGCGCCCGGCGGCCTGGCCCACGCGCACCGAGCCGGCAATCCCAATCCCCAGCGGCACCATGAACGTGAACGCCGCGCACTGGAGCGCCACCTGGTGCGCCGCCAGCGCCGTCGTGCTCAACAGGCCCATCATCAGCGCCGTAATCATGAACAGCCCGGCCTCGATGCCCATCGAAATACCAATCGGCCACCCGATGCGGAAGAGGGTGCGGAAGGTCTGCACGTCGGGCGCCGCCAGCCGCTCGAAGATGCGGTACGCGCGGAAGGGCGCGCCGCGGAAGACGTACAGCGCCAGCGCCGCGAGCAAAAACCAGAACACGAGCGTCGAGGCCCATCCGGTACCCACCAGCCCGAGCGCCGGCAGCCCCAGCGCGCCGAACATCAGCGCGTAGTTGGCGCCGGCGTTGAGCGCTACACCGACCGCCGTGATGGCGGTGACGGGCAGCGGACGCGAGACGCCCTCGGCAAAGCTGCGCAGCGCCACGAAGGCCAGCGCGGGCAGGAAGCCCCAGCAGATGGCCCGCAGGTACGCCTGCGCGTCACGCACGGCTGCCGGCTCCTGCCCAAGCGCGAGCAAGAGGACGCCTACGTTGTAAAGAAGCAGCGTGGCCGGCACGGCCAGCGCGAGCGCCAGCCACAGCCCCTGCCGCACGCTTCGGCCGATGGGCGCGCCTTCGCCCGCGCCGCGCTCACCCGCGCCGTACGCCTGCGACACCATTGGCCCCACGGCGGAGACGACGCCCGTGCACACGATCAGCAAGAAGAAGAAGACCGTGTTGCCCAGCGCCACGCCCGCCAAGGCCTCCGGGCCGAGGCGTCCCACCATCACCGTATCGACGAAGCCCATCGACATCTGCGCCAGCTGCGCGGCCACGACGGGGCCGGCCAGCCGCAGCGTGGCGGCCACCTCTTGGCGCGATGTGAGGGCGGGCCGGGCCACGCGCTTTCTTTTCTCTTTCTCTGAACGGAAGACGAGGGACGGGAGACGAGCGCTGGTACTTTCCGCTGCGACGGGCGTTCGTCGGGCGCAGCCGCTTTCGCCGTTTGTTCGCACGGGGAGCGAGGGCACGGATGGCGCGCGGCGGATGGAGACTTCCCGTGCGAATCACTTATGAGAGCGCCCTTCATCTGCCGCTCCCTCTTCGCCATTCGCTCAGAAACAGAAGAATTTGCGCGGGGGCGGGGTGGCCCTTCACTTTGCCCGCGCCAGTGCGTAGGTTTCTTTATTGTTAAAAGACGAAAGAATCCAAGCCTGACGGACGCCGCCATCTGCCGCGCACAGGGCGCGTCCCCCTGCCCGCTTGACCTTGCCACGGCCTTCCTATGGCTTCTTCTGATCCTTCCAAGCATCTGCTGGACTTCGAGCGGCCGCTCCACGAGCTGGAGCAGAAGCTCGGCGAGATGCGCACGCTCAACGAAGACGCCAGCGTCGAACTCGACGCCGAGATCAGCGCCTTGGAGGAGCGCGTCGAGACGCTGCGCGCGTCGATCTACCGCAACCTCACGCGCTGGCAGCGCGTGCAGATCGCCCGGCATCCGCTCCGCCCCTACTCGCTCGACTACATCGAGGCCTTGACCGAAGGCTTCGTCGAGCTGCGCGGCGACCGCGCCTTTGCCGACGACCGCGCCATCGTGGGCGGGCTGGCCGCGTTCAAGGGCAGCCGCTACGGCGGGAGCGACCGCACGGTCCTCATCATGGGCCACCAAAAGGGGCGCGACACGAAGGAGCGCAAGTACCGCCGCTTCGGGATGCCCAACCCCGAGGGCTACCGCAAGGCGCTGCGGCTGATGAAGATGGCGGCGAAGTTCGGCAAGCCCATCGTCACGCTCTTGGACACGCCCGGCGCCTACCCCGGCATGGAGGCCGAGGAACGCGGGCAGGCCGAGGCCATCGCGCGCAACCTCTTCGAGATGGCGCGCCTTGAGGTGCCCATCGTCGTCGTGGTCATCGGCGAGGGGGCCTCGGGCGGCGCCATCGGCATCGGCGTGGGGGACCGCGTCCTGATGCTCGAGAACGCCTGGTACTCGGTGATCGCGCCGGAGAGCTGCTCGCAGATCCTGTGGCGCTCGTGGGATTACAAAGAGGACGCCGCGCGCGCCTTAAAGCTCACCGCGCCCGACCTCATCGAGCAGGGGATCATCGACGAGATCGTGCCCGAACCCGTGGGCGGCGCCCACCGGAACCCCGAGGCCACGTTCGAGGCCGTGGGCGCGGCCATCGCCACGGCGCTCGGCTCCCTTGACGGCCTCGCGCCGGAGACGCTCATCGAAGAGCGCCTGGAGAAGTTCGACCGCATGGGCACCTTCGAGGGCGGGCCGGCGGGCGCCTCGGCAGCGAACCGCGCCGCGCAGACGGTGCAGGAGATGGGTTCGAAGCTCGACTCGTAACCGTCGTGTAGGCCCTGATCGCTTTCCGCGTTCAACGCCGAACGGTGCTTCTGTCCAAACGCGAGGCGCCCATGCACCGCTACGAGCACCGCGTGCGCTACCGCGAGTGCGACCCGATGGGCGTGGTCTACCACGCGCACTACCTCGACTACTTCGAGGCGGCGCGCACGGAGGCCTTGCGCGACCTCGGCATCGCCTACCGCACCCTGGAGGAGAGCGGCGTCATCATGCCCGTCGTGGAAGCGCAGGTGCGCTATCACGGCCCGGCCCGCTACGACGACCTGATAGAGATTGAGACGCGCTTCAAGCTCACCGGCGTGCGCGTGGAGACCCGCTACGGCGTGCGCCGCCTGGGCGAGGCCGAGCTTTTGGCCGAGGGCCGCGTCACGCTCTGCTTCATGGACGCCGAGCGCCGCCGCCCCGTCCGCGCGCCGGAGCGCGTGCGAGAAGCGTTCAAGCAGGCGTCGAAGTCTTAACGCACGCCTACCTCACGAGCGTCATCTGTCTGGCATTCAGGACACCCATGCTCCCGGCCTACCTCTCCGAAAAAGCGCTCGCAGAAACCGTTCGCTGCGCTTTAGGAGAAGACCTCGGTCCCGGCGACGCTACGACGCGCGCCACCGTTGGCGCGGAGGTGGAGGCCACGGCGCGTATCCAAGCCAAAGAAGCGGGCGTCGTGGCCGGATGCGCCGTCGCCGCGCAGGTCTTCGCCGAGGTGGACGAGGCCGTGCGCGTGGATTGGCAGAAAACGGACGGCGACGCCGTCGAGCCGGGCGACGTGGTGGCGCGCTTCGAGGGCCGCGCGCGCAGCCTGCTCACAGCCGAGCGGACGGCGCTCAACTTCATGCAGCGGATGAGCGGCATCGCCACGGCTGCGCGGCGGATGGTGGAGGCGGCCCGCCCGCACGGCGCCGAGATCCTGGACACGCGCAAGACGGCGCCCGGCCTGCGCCCGCTGGACAAGTGGGCCGTGCGCCTCGGCGGCGGGACGAACCACCGCCTCGGCCTCTACGATCTCATCCTCATCAAAGACAACCACATCGCCGCCGCCGGGGGCATCGCCGAGGCGCTCCGTGCCGCGCACGCCTACCGGAAAGAGCACGCGCCCGATCTGAGAATAGAGATCGAGACGCGCACGCTTGACGAGGTCGAGGCCGCCATGCGCGCCGAGGACGCGCGGCCCGACATCATCCTCCTCGACAACATGGCTCGCCTCACCGAGAGCGGCACGGTGGACACGTCGGTGCTTGAAGAGGCCGTGCGCCTCGTCGGCGGGCGGTGCCGGACGGAGGCCTCGGGCAACGTCACGCTCCAGACGGTGCCGGCCATCGCGCGCGCGGGCGTGGACGCCATCTCCTCCGGCGCTTTGACGCACTCTGTCCGCGCGCTCGATCTCTCGATGGAGATTGCCCTTTCGGGCGACGACCGACGGGCAACGACCGACGATAAATCCTGAGCGTCGTCCATCGTCTTTCGTCCGTCGTCACTTTACTCCAGCACTTCGAGGCGGACGCGCGCGCGGCCTTGGTGGAGCATCCCCAGCTCGCGCGCGGCGGCTACGGAGAGGTCGATCACGCGGCGCTTGGCGTACGGGCCGCGGTCGTTGATGCGCACGACGACGCTCTCCTGGTTGCGCAGGTTGGTGACGCGCACGCGCGTGCCGAGGGGGAGCGTGCGGTGCGCCGCCGTCATCTTCTGCGGGTCGAACGTCTCGCCGCTGGCCGTGGGCTGGCCGGCCAGGCCGGGGCCGTAGTAGCTGGCCTCGCCCTCACCGATGGGCTTGACGCTGGCCTGGCCGGTGCCCAGCGCGGTGGTGTCATCCCCGCCCGGCCAGCCGCTTACCGCAAGCGCGCCGGCTACGACGACCAGCAGCGCCAGGACGGCGGCGATGACCTTGCGCTGGTGCTGCACGCGCTTGCGCAAATGCCTTTCCTCAGGCGTGGGCTGCGGCGCGCTGGTGGAGCGGTCAAGCGGGACGTTCATATCGAGCGGCTTGGCTGTTCCGGCGTCACGAAAACGGGTCTTGGCCTGCTTGTGCCGCCTTAGACGGCGAAACGCCGACAGGGTTCAACGCACGGCAAGGCGCGTCGCCTATAGGTTACAGGCCCTGCGCCGCACGTGAAGCCGTGCGCCCGCCATTCCGGCGCAAGCTGCCGGGTCTTTCCAGGACGGCACAGAACCGCTTTTCTTCTTATCATAATCCAATTTTCTTCTTATCATAATCCAAATTGTAGCCTATCCAGTTGTCATCCTGAGCAGGCTTGCTGTTATCGTGTTTGACGCGCGTTCCCCTCGCCCGCCCACGCCTCATGCTTCCCGTTGTTTACCATCCGCGTTACCAGGATTACTTCTTCGGCCCGGAGCACCCGTTCCGGCCTGTGCGCTACGCGATGGTGCTCGACCTGCTCAGGGAGATGGGGCACGCCCCGGCGCTTGCCGAGCCGGCGCCGGCGCCGCGTGCGGCCCTCCGCAGCGTGCATGACGAGGCGTTGGTGGTGCACGTCGAGGCCGCCTCGGAAGGGCGCACGCCGCCGGGGCAGCAGCGCTTTGGCGTAGGGCCGGGCGATACGCCGGCGTTTGAGGGGATGGACGCGGCCACGCGCCACGTGGCCGGCGGCACGCTCTGCGCCGCTCGGATGGTGGCCTCCGGCGAGGCCGGGCGCGTGCTCCAGCTCGGCGGCGGGCTGCATCACGCGCACGCGGGCCGCGCTTCGGGCTTTTGCGTCTACAACGACCTCGCCGTCGCCATCCGCGCGCTCTTGGACGCGGGCCTGCGCGTGGCCTACATCGACATCGACGTGCACCACGGCGACGGCGTGCAATCCATCTTCTACGACGACCCCGGCGTGCTCACCATCAGCCTGCACGAGTCGGGGCGCTACCTCTTTCCGGGGACCGGCTTTCCCGGCGAGATTGGCGCGGGCGGCGGGGCCGGCTTTAAGCTCAACGCCCCACTCGAACCCGGCACCTCGGACGAGAGCTACCTCGACGTGTTCGAGCGCGTGGTGCCGCACGCCCTCTCGTGGTTCGGGCCGGACGTGCTCGTGGTCCAGTGCGGCGCGGACGCGCACGCGCTCGACCCGCTGGCGCACCTCGGGCTTACCTCGCGCGCGTACGAGACGCTCTTCCGCCGCCTCGTCGAACTCTCCGACGCGCACACCGAGGGGCGGGCCGTGTTCACGCTCGGCGGCGGGTACAGCCTCGACGCCACGCCGCGCCTGTGGACGCTCCTCTACCTCGTCCTAGCAGAAGAGCCGCTGCCCGAGGCGCTGCCCGCCGCCTGGCGCGCGCGCTGGGAAGAGCGCCTGGGCGCTTCGCTCACGCCTACGCTCCACGACGCCCTGGGCGCCTTTTCCTCGACTACCGAGAAGACGGTGTTCGAGCAGAACGAGGCCACGAGCCGCGCGCTCATGAACCGCGCCGCCAAGCACTGGCGCTGAGCACGGGCGCTCGGCGCTTCGAGCAGCGGTTTACTTCGAGCAGCGGTTTACGAGCCGGGCGTCAGGCGGTAGAGCTTAAAGTACGTCTCCTCGTGCACGAGCGCGAGGCGGTCCGGGTACTGCCGCGCCAGGTCCTGGATCGCGCGCGGCTCATCGGGCGGCCCTTCCACCACGTAGCGCGCGCCCATCTGCTCGATGTCGCGGAGCAGCTTCTCATCGCTGGCCGGCTTGTTGCCCGCGTCGCGGTAGGTAGCCGTGGGGCGGCCGGTGTAGAGGGCGAAGGTGCGTGGCCTTCTAAAGATGAAGACGGCGTCGGGCGGCGTGTGCGTGCGCACGTACGCGAAAAAGCGCTGCGCCGCCGGCTCCGTCGGGTCGGTGGGCAGCGTACGCGGGGGGAGCGCAGCGTAGCTCGCGCCGTAAGAGCAGAGCGCCGCGCCGACGAGGAGGCCAGCCGCCCACGGCTTCTGAAGCGGTCGCCTTTGCAGCGGCTGCCACCTGCGCGCGAGCCAGGCCTGCAGCTGCCCCGCCCCCACGAGCACGTAGAAGAAGTAGAGCGGGATGACGGGCAGGAGGTAGCGCGCCATCGAGAAGGTCCAGGGCAGGAGGGCGGCAACGTACAGGGCGCAGAACACCTCCAAGATGGAGAGCTGCTCCCACGCCCGCCCCCCCCACCCGACCGCCGCCGCCAGGAACCCGAACGCGGCCAGGATGCGCGTCGGCCACTGCGCGTAGCCGTTGTGCCAGAGGGCGAGCGCGTGACGGAGGTAGTCCGTCACTGTCGTCGCCACCGTCATAGGCAGTTGTGAAATCCGCCCGAGCAGGTTCACCCGGATCAGCTCGCTGTGCCCGTCCGAGGCCGCCGCCGCCGAACCCACGGCACGCGCCTCCTCGGCTGAGAACGCGTGGATGGAAAAGGCATAGGCGATAAGCTCGTGCGCGCCGTAACACAAAAGGCAGACGCCCAGCAGCAGGCCTGTCTGTCGCGTGATGCGCCGCGTGCGCATGAGGTCCAGAGCCAGCACGCTGAGGATGAGCACCGGGCCGAGCGGCCGCGTGATGACAGCGGCGTAGACGAAAAGCCCGGCCCCGGCGGCCCAGGCCAGCGGGCGGCGGCGGGCGGCGTGCATCCGGCGGATGCTCCACAAGCTCAGGCTCACCCACAGGAGGAAGGGGACGTCCGAGAGGATCTGGTGCGAGAGCTTCCACAGGAAAGGGCTAAACCCTAGAAGCGCCGCCAGCGCCGCCAGTTGCCCGCGCGGCAGGTCGCCCCGGAGCATCCACAGCGTAACCCCAATGGAGGCTAAGAACAGCGCCCCCATCAGCCCCTTCATCAGGTAGATGTTCAGCCCGAAGAGGGCGTAGATCGGAGCCAGAAGCAGCGGCAGGCCAGGCGGATACACCTCCGGCGCCAAGAAGAACTTCCGGTTGAAGACGTAATCCGTCTCGGCGTAGGGGGCGCCCGTGGCGATGTTCTTGGCGTGGAGGACGTAGTGCGCCCAGTCGCCCCCCCAGTCCTGCCCCCCGTCCAGCGTGGCGAACTGGAAGACAGCCACGGCAAGCAGCACGGTCACCAAGGCGACGTCTGCCCGCGACCACCGCGCCACGAACCACGGCAGGCGCCGCGCGGACGCCGTTGGCCGGGCCGGCGGCGCTTCAAGCGGCGGCGCTCCGGGCGTGCCGTTTTGCTCAGCCGTACGTCTGTCTCTCGTGGCGCGCTCCTTCATAGGGCGTGAGAACCCAGGCTCGCCCTACATGATCCAGCGCCCGCTCTCCATGACCAGCCCTCACGCCTCCTGCCTCGCCCCGGTCTCTCCCAAAAGCTCGCGCACGAAGGCGTTTTTCGGATGCTCGCTTAGCCATTCAGAAAGCAGCGCGCGGCTCTCCTCGGCGCGCACGCCGCCCACCAGGCGTGGGAACGCGCCGTTGGCCGGGGGCGTGCAGCGCTCCGTGCCGCCGTTGGCGGGCGCGTCGAGGCCGTAGATGACCGTGTCGAAGCCGCCCTCTATGGCCGCACCCAGGCACATCAGGCACGGCTCAAGCGTGGTGACGAGGATAAGCGCCTCGCCTTTGGTCGTGCCCAGGTCTAAGAGCGCCTCGGTCTCGGCGTGGGCGGTGCGGCGGCCCGTGGCGCGCGCGCGGTTGTGCCCGCGTGCCACGACGCGCCCATCCCCTCGCGCGATGACGCTGCCGATGGGCAGCTCGCCCTCGCTCAGGCCGGCGCGCGCCTCACTCAGCGCCTCGTCCATGAGCGCGTTCAGGCGCTCCGGCGTGAAAGCTATCTCGGCGGGCGCGGCACGATGCAGGGCCTCGTCTAGGTTTTCGAGCAGGTCTGCCACGTCGTCGTAAACGGCGCGGGCGCCGGCGCGGTGCAGGGCCTCCCTCGGGTGCGCGCCCGTGAGCACGCCCAGGGCCACGGCGCCCGCCCGCCGCGCCGCCGTCATGTCGAAGGGCGTGTCTCCCACCATAACGCACTCGGCGGGCGAGCAGCCGAGCTTTTCCGCCGCAGCCACGACCGAGTCCGGCGCCGGCTTGCTCCCCTCCACGTCGCTGTCGGTGACAAGCGCGTCGGCCCATTCGTCGAGCGGGAGGCCGGCTTGCTTCAGCACCTTCTCCAGGCTTTCTTTCTTCGAGGCCGTCGCCACGGCGGTTTGGAGGCCGCGCTCCTTGAGCGCCTCGAACAGCGCCTCGACCTTCTCGAAAGCGGGCACGGCACGGCCCTCGATCATCTCCAGGTAGAGCTTATCGTGCCGCTCGCGCAGCGCCTCGCCCTCTTCCTCCTCGGCCTCTTCGCCGACGAGCGTGGTCACGAGCTGCGTCCCGCCCACGCCGATCTCTTTCAAGATCCGATCCACGGGCAGGCGGTAGCCGTGCTCTTCAAAGCCCCGGCGCCACGCCTCGGCGTGGAGGTCGTTCGCGTCGATGAGCGTGCCGTCGAGGTCGAAGATCACTGCGCTGAGGGGCATTGAACGTTTTGCGTCTGCTGCGTAGAAAAGGGAGCGTAGTCCTATGACCGCCGCGCGGGGCGGATTCGCAGCAGCCCAAGTTTTTACAGTCCGGCTCGAAAGCCGCCGTCCCCCCGGCCCTTCTTATCCGAGATTAGCAGAACGAACGCCGTGATTCAGCTTCAGAACATCTCGCTCGCCTTTGCCGGGGAGCCGGTCCTCGAAGGGCTGTCGTGGACGATCACGCCGGGGCAACGCATCGGCCTGATCGGGCCGAACGGCGCGGGGAAGACCACTTTGCTGCGCGTGATCGACGGGCGCCTCCAACCCGACGCCGGGCGCGTCGAGCGCGGCGGCCAATCGGTGGGCTACCTCGAGCAGAGCGTGCAGGAGCAAGAGGCCGAGCGCTCCGTGCGCGACGAGGCGCTGCAAGCCTTTTCCGACGTGCTCGACCTCGAAGAGAAAGAGCAGCAGATCCTGAGCGACCTCGACGAAGAAACCGACTACGAGAGCACCCGCTACGAAAAGCTTCTCCACCGCCTCGAACGGGTGCAGGCGCGCCTCTCGGCCGAGGAGGCGCACACCGTCCGCGCGCGCACCGAGGCCACGCTCACCGGCCTCGGCTTTGACCCCGACGCGCTCTCGCGCCCTTTGAGCACGTTCTCCGGCGGCTGGCGGATGCGCGCGGCGCTCGCCCGCCTCCTCCTCCAGCGCCCCGACGTCCTCCTCCTCGACGAGCCGACGAACCACCTCGACATCGACTCTATCGGCTGGCTCGAAGGCTACCTCGCCGGCTACCCCGGCACCGTCGTCCTCACGAGCCACGACCGCTTTTTCCTGGACCGGATGGTGACCTCGATTGCCGAGCTTTCGCGCGGGCAGATCACCCCCTACCACGGCAACTACTCGCACTACCTCGAAGCGCGCGTGGAGCGGCGCGAATTGCAGCGCGCGCGCTACGAGAACCAGCAGAAGAAGATCGCCGACATCGAGGCGTTCATCCGCCGCTTCCGCTACCAGGCCTCGAAAGCGAACCAGGTGCAGAGCCGCATCAAGCACCTGGAGAAGATGGAGCGCGTGGCGCCCCCGCCCTCCGAGGACGCCGCCATGACGCTGCGCCTCCCCGAGCCGCCGCGCTCGGGGCAGGTGGTGATGGGCCTCTCTGCCTTCTCCAAAACCTACCCCTCGCCCGAGGGCGCCGTCGAGGTCTTCGACCACGCCGGGCCGCTCCAGATCGAGCGCGGCGACAAGATCGCCCTCATCGGACCCAACGGCGCGGGGAAGTCCACGCTCGCGCGCATCCTCCTGGGCGAGGAGCCGTTCGAGGGCCGGCGCGAGGTGGGCTACCGCGTGCAGGCGGCGCACTTCGCGCAGCACCAGGCCGACGCCCTCGACGCACGCCACACCGTCCTGGAGAGCCTGCGCGAACGCGCGCCCGGCCGCTCGGACACGGAGCTGCGCACGCTCCTGGGCGCCTTCCTCTTCACCGGCGACGACGTCTTCAAAAGCGTGAGCGTCCTCTCCGGCGGCGAGCGCTCGCGCGTGGCCCTGGCGCGCACGCTCCTGCACCCGGCCAACTTTCTCGTCTTGGATGAGCCGACGAACCACCTCGACATCCAGTCCAAGGACGTGCTCGTGGAGGCGCTCAGGCAGTACGCCGGCACGTTCGTCCTGGTGAGCCACGACCGCCACTTCATCGGCGAGGTGGCCGAAAGCATCTGGCGCGTGGACGGCGGGCAGGTCAAGACCTTTAGCGGCACGTACGCCGAGTACGAGTGGCACCGCGAGCACGGCACCGCCGCGCGCCTTGGCAGCAGCGCTGCCGCCGCCAGCGGCGACGGCACCGCCAGTGCCCCGGCGCCCGCCTCGACCAACGGCGCCTCGCCCGATGCGCCTGAACATGGCGCGCGCGCCAACGCAGAAAAGGACGAGAAGGGCAGGGAATGGGCCGGCCTGAACGCCTATCAGCTTCGCAAAGCGCTCAACGAGAAAGAAGCGGCCATCTTGGAAAAGGAAGAAGAGCAAGCCGCCCTCGAAGCCGACCTGGCCGATCCCGCCCTCTACGACGACCCCGAAGCCGCCCGCGCCACCACCGAGGCGTACGAATCGCTTCAAGCCGACCTGGCCGGCCTCTACGCCGCCTGGGAAGCGCTCACCGACCAGGTCGTCGCCCGCGAAGAGGCGTGAGAGGCTGCCGAGATTCAGCAAGACTTCGCCCGCCAAGTTCCCCTCCTGTCCAGGAGGAGAGTCGCGTTCTGCAACCCTCAGCGGTTTTTGACCGGACGGCGCGCTGTGCCGCCTTTCTGCCCTTCCCTGAACGCCATGCCTGAAACGCCTTTCCCGCCCGGCTACCTCGAACTCCTCTACGAGCAGATCTCCTCGCTCTCGGCTGTCTTGGGCGGGTTCGCCATCGCGTCGCTGACGGTGCTCTTGACGGCCGCTCCGGAGCGGCGCGTGGCGTCGTGGGCGGCGGGCGCGGCTGGCGTCTCGGCGGGCGCGCTCATCGCCACGACGCTCTTGAGCGCGATCCTCTCGTCGGACGCGATGAAGCGCGGCGCCACGAGCTTCGCCGACTTCACGCCGGGCATTCTTTCTTTGACCACGATTCAGGGCGTCCTCTTTCCGCTCGGCATCTACGCGCTGCTTTTGAGCCTGGGGTTGTGCGGGTGGATTCGTTCGAGGCGGGTTGGCGTCGCCACCTCGGTTGCGGCGGCGGTTGGCGCGCTCGGCGTGACGGCGGGGTTTGCTGCGACGGTTTAACCGACCCGGCCCGCCATCGGTCTCGGAAGAATTAGCCGGACCGTCGCCTTTGCACGCGCGTTGCAGCTTCTCACCTCTCCTCCACGTATGGCTTTTGCGTCCGGCGTGGCATGTCTTTCTCCGTCCGTCACATCTTGGGCACAGCAGCGGCCTGGCTGCTGGCGATGCTGATCGCCGCGTGGCCGGCGCAGGCGCAGACGATCCACCAATTACCCCTGGCCGACTCGGCGCGCACCGATGCCTTTGGCGTGACGGTGGCGGTGGACGGCCAGCGCGCGCTCGTCGGCGCCAGCGGCGAAAGCGTGTGCGGGGCGAACGCGGGCGCGGCATACGTCTTCGAGCAGGACGCCGAGGGCGCGTGGCGGCAGGCCGCCCGGCTCGTGCCCAGCACGTGCCGCGAGGGCGCGTTCTTCGGACGGGCGCTGGCCTTGAGTGGAGACCGCGCGCTCATCGGCGCCTCGGTGGAGTTTTTCGCGGAGGCCGAGGCGAACGTGGCCTACCTCTTCGAGCGCGACACGGCGGGCGTCTGGCGCGAGACCGATCAGCTTACCGTCGATCCCAGCGAGGTGGAGGGCGCCTTTGCCGCTTCCCTCTCGCTCGACGGTGACCGCGCGCTTCTCACCACGCAGGGCGATCCGGCGCGCCGCCCGCTGAGCCGCCCGGACGGCGCCGCGTACGTCTTCGAGCGCGAGGCTACGACGGGCCGCTGGCGCGCGGCGGCCCGCCTGCACGGGCGCCCCGGCGGCGACGGCGTCTTCGGCGCGGATGGGGCGCTCGACGGCGACCGCGCCGTGGTGGCCGCCGCGCCCTACGCCAAGCGCCGCCCCGGCAGCGCCTACGTCTTCGAGCGCGCGCCGGACGGCACCTGGCGCGAGGCGGCGTACCTGGGCGGCCTCCAGAGCTACTTCCTGGCCGTGGACCTCGAAGGGGACCGCCTCCTCGTGGGCGCGGCGCAGGCGGGGCGGCACCGCGAGGGCCGCGCCTTCGTGTACACGCGCGAAGAAAGCGCGGGCCGATGGCGGCGCACGGCCACGCTCCGCCCGCGCACGCCCTACGCCTCGGGCGCCTTTGGCACGGCCGTCTCGCTCGACAGAGCGCGCGCGCTCGTCACCGGCTACGACGAGCAGCTCGGGCACGACTTCAACATCGACCGCGTGGTATACGTCTTCGCTCGTGCGGGCGAAGCGTGGCGGCAGACGCAGATCATCGACATCGGCGAGGTGGACTTCGCCACGGCCGTCGCGCTCTCGGGCGCCGTGGCCGTGATCGGGCACGCCCCTGACGGGCAGCCCGGCGCCGCCTACGTCGTCCGCCTGTACTGATGCTTTTTCGCCCAGAGAGGAACGGCTATGCGGCCCATCAGCCTGAAAGAAAAGTTCGCTCCGTTCAGCGAGCGGTGGGCGCCCAAGATCGCATCGCCGAACTCAACGGGCAACACGTCAAGGTCGCCGAGGGTTGAGGACGCGTTTGGCCTCTTTGAGCCGGCCGGCACGCGCAACACGGACAATGCGCCAAAGAGCGCCTGCACGGTGGAAGCGCCCGAGCGGCTCTGACCCGAAGCGCAGGGAAAATTCACCACAGTCGAGGCCGAGGCAGTCTACCTTCGAGGAGTCTACCTCATCTCCAGGCCGCTCGTACTGCCGCAAGGAGCAGGACGCGCGCTTTCTGTGTGAGTCCACAGAATTCCGTGAACTCACGGACGACGGACGATGGATCACGGACGATGCTCAAAGGCTGGAGGGTCGTCCATCGTCATTCGTCCATCGTCGGCCAGTCAGGGTACTTTTGCTGGCCTACATAGCTTCAACTCAGCGTGTTCTTTCTCCATGCGCACCCGCCTGATCTTCGCGGCGCTGCTGGCGGCGCTCTTCCTGCCGGCCTGCTACACCGCCGTGCCGCGTCCGGAGGCGCCCGCTTTAGCCGAGCACCCCGCGCGTGGCACGGCGCCGCACCTCCGCTCCTTTGCCGGCGCCGATGCGCTGGCCGCGTACCTCGACTACGGCTCCGAGGCCGGCCCGCTTTTGAGCGCGCACCGCGGCGGCCCGGCGCTCGGCTACCCCGAGAACGCGCTCGCCACGTTCGAGCGCTCGCTGCGCTACGCGCCCGTCCTGATCGAGGCCGACGTGCGGATGAGCGCCGACAGCGTCCTCGTCCTCATGCACGACGAGACGCTGGAGCGCACCACCACCGGCACGGGGCCGGTGAGCGAGGCGCCACTCGCCAAGCTGCGCCGCCTGCGCCTCGTCGGCCCCGAGGGGCGCGTCACGCCGTTTCGCATCCCCACGCTCGACGAGACGCTGGCTTGGGCCGAGGAGCGCGCCGTCCTCACGCTCGACGTCAAGAGCGGCGTGCCGCCGGAGCGCGTGGTCGAGGCCGTCCGCCGCCTCGGTGCGGCCAACCGCACCGTCGTCATCACCTACACGCTCGACCGGCTGGAGCGGTACCACCGCCTCGCGCCCGAGCTGATGCTCTCGGCCTCGGCCCGCACGGTGGCCGAGGTGGACGCGCTCCTGGCCAGCGGCGTGGACCCGTCGCGGCTCATCGCCTTCATCGGCGTGGGCAGGGTGCGCCCGGAGATCGTCGAGCGGCTCCACGCGGCGGGCGTGCGCGCCATGCTGGGCACCTTCGGCGCCATCGACGAGCGCGCGCGCCACGCCGGCCCCGTCGTTTACCGCGCGCTCTTGGAACGCGGCATCGACCTCATCACCACCGACCTCGTTCCCATCGCCGCGCAGGCCATCGCGCCGTACGCTGACTGATCGTGGACGACCGACGATGGACGGATGACGACAGATGGACGGATGACGACAGAACGCGAGCTTCGCGGCCACCCTCCCCCTCGCCCTGTGCGGGGGCGGGAGCGACGAAGCGCCCTCGGCCCACCGGATCAGCAGGAAGACGGCGCCTGGACCTACGCGTTCGCCGACGGCGCGAGCCGCTTCCTGGAGGCCGGCTCTGCCAAAGACGCAGCCTTGGCGCTGGCGTGGCGCTTCTACGTCGGTTGAGCCGCACCGGCGTAGCGGAGCGCCAGCATGGTGATGTCGTCGGCGGGCGGCGCGCCGCTGGCAAAGACTTCGAGCGCGCGCAGCACGCAGCGGATGGTGCCAGCAGGGGCTTCGTCATCGGCCTCGCACAGGCAGGAGGTCAGGCGCTCTTCCTCGAAGGGGTTGCGCTGGCCATCCACGGCTTCGGGGACGCCGTCGGTGTAGAGGAGCAGGCCGTCGCCGGGCCGCAGCGCCACGGTGTGGGCCTGGTAGCCGAAGTCCTTGGCGAGGCAGAGGCCGAGGCCGCCTTTGTGATCGAGCGGCCTGGGCGCCTCCCCGCTGCGCAGGAGGTAGGGCGGATGGTGCCCGGCGTTGCAGTAGGTGAGCGTGCCGTCGCGCGCGTCAAGCACGGCGTAGATGAGCGTGACGAACATGTGCGCCATGCTCTCAGGAAAAAGCACGCCGTTGACGTGGCGCACGCACTCGGCCGGGGGGAGGCCCCGCAGCGCCGTGGCGCGGAGCATCGTGCGCGTGACGGCCATGAAGAGCGCCGCGCCGAGGCCCTTCCCCGAGACGTCGCCGAGCGTGAAGCCGAGGCGGTGCTCGTCCACGAGGAAGTAGTCGTAGAAGTCGCCGCCGACCTCTTGCGCCGGGATCATCGTGGCGTAGAGGTCGAAGTCCGTGCGCTCCGGGAAGGCCGGGCCGGGGGGCGGCAAGGAAGAAAGCTGAATCCGGCTAGCGATCTCCAGCTCGCGCTGCAAGGCCGTAAGCTGCCGCTGCAGCGAGGCCGCGCGCCGGAGCGCCCCTAGCTCGGTGTACGTCCTGCGGATGGTGATCTCCAAGTCCTCAAAGTCGATGGGCTTGGTGACGAAATCGAACGCGCCGCGGTTCATCGCCGTGCGGATGTTCTGCATATCGCCGTAGGCCGAGACGATGACGACCTTGAGCGCACGCTCCTCCTCGCCGAGGCGGGCCAAAAGCGTCAGGCCGTCCATGCGCGGCATGTTGATGTCCGAGAGGACGACGTCGAAGCGGGCGCCGGCGTCGAGCGTTTCAAGGGCCTCGACGCCGTCGCTGGCAAAGGCGAAGGCCATGACGCCCTTGCGGATCTCGCGCCGGAAGCGCTGGCGGATGAGCAGCTCGAGGTCCGGCTCGTCGTCCACCACGAGAATGCGGATGGGCATGGGGCACCTCACGTTTTCTGTAGTGGCGGTCAAGCGCTTGCGATGTGGTGCCGGAGCGCCGAGAAGTCGAGCGGTTTGGTGAAGTAGTCGTCGGCACCGTAGGTCATGGCCGTCCGGCGGTTGCGCTCATCGCCGTAGGCGGTGATGAGCACGATCTTGAGCGCGGGGTACTGCGTCTTGAGCACGCGCAGCAGCTCCAGCCCCGACATCCCCGGCATGTTGATGTCGGAGAGGACGAGCACGCCATCGGCGGCGGCGTCCTGGCGCAGGTAGCCGAGGGCTGCCTCGGCGGAGGCGGCGAACGCGAAGGCCACCGCGCCCGCCCGGATCCCACGCCGGAAGCGCTGGCGGAAGAGCCACTCCACATCCGGCTCGTCATCCACGACTAAGATTTTCTGCGGCTCGTTCATGTGGAATCCAGAAGCTGTTTTGCGACGGTGCCTGACCACCTCTCCGGCTCTGCTTCACATCCGTTCTGCGCAAGACCGGAGAGGTGGTCCCGGCAGGGCACGTGCACCATGAGGCACCACCTCTTGTGCAGATGTGCAGGTTCAATCATGATGATGCCTTTCCTGCGGTTTTGGGCGCGGGGGCGACGGACGGCGACGGTTTTCCGTGCGACTTTCTGGCCGGCAGCCGGACGACGAACGCCGCGCCCTCGCCCGGCTTGCTCTCCACGTCGAGCGTGCCGCCGTGCCCCTGCGTGACGATGTCGTAGCTCATCGAGAGGCCCAGACCCGTGCCGCTGCCTGCCGGCTTCGTCGTGAAGAACGGCTCGAAGATTTTGGCTGTTGTTTCCGCCTCCATCCCCGGCCCGTTGTCCTCCACCCGTACCACTACGGAATCTTCGCCTTTTTGGGTGCACACGCGCACCGCCGGCGCATACGCGGGGCCGGCCTCTGCGCTCTTTTCGCACACGGCATCGAAGGCGTTCGAGACGAGGTTCAGCACCACGCGCCCGATCTCCTGCGGCACGACCTCGACCTCGCCCACGGCGGCGTCGTAGTCGCGCACGATCTCGGCGTTGAAGTCCGGCGTGGTGGCGCGCTTGCCGTGGTAGGCCAGCTCGACGTACTCATCGACAAAGGCGTTGAGGTCCACGCGCTCGCGCTCGCCGCTGCCGGTGCGCGCGTGCTGCATCATCGAGCGCACAATGGAGTCGGCGCGGCGGCCGTGCTCCTCGATCTTCCGAGCGTTGGTCTTGAGGTCGTTGAGGATCGCTTCGCGCTCGGCGGGGTCGGCATCTTCGGCGAGTTCGTCCGCCAGCTCGCGCGTCAAGACGGCGAAGTTGGTGACGAAGTTCAAAGGGTTTTTGATCTCGTGCGCGATGCCGGCGGTGAGCTGGCCCAGGCTCGCCAGCTTTTCCTGCTGCACGAGGCGGTCTTTGGTCTGCCGCAGCTCGTGGTAGGCCTGCTCGATCTCTCGTTTTTGGGCCAGCTCGCGCCCCTGTGCCGCCTCGCGCTCGCGCCGGATCAGCCGCCGCCGCTGCACCCGGTCCACCGCAAAGACGCCGGCCAGCACGAGCACGCCGTAGAGCAGGTACGCCGTCGTCGTGCGCCACCACGGCGGCAGGACCGTCAGCCTGAGCGTGCGGGCCTCGTCGTTCCAGACGCCGTCGCTGTTGGCCGCCGTCACGCGGAAGGTGTAGTCGCCAGGCGGCAGGTTCGTGTAGCTGGCCGTGCGCCGCGTGCCCGCCTCGATCCAGTCCGCGTCGAAGCCGTCGAGGCGGTAGCGGTAGCGGTTGCGCGCCGGGTTTTTGAAGTGGAGCGCGGCGAACTCGACCGTCACGTTGCGCTGGTGGTGCGCCAGCCGGACCGCCTCCGTCTCGGCCAGCGCCTGGCGCAGCGGCGAGTCAGGGCCGACGGGCACACGCTCGTTCGACACCTTGAAGTCGGTGAGCGCGATCAGGGGCGGGACGGTGTTGCCTTCGACCGCTTCGGGATGGAAGGTGTTGATGCCGTGCACGCCGCCGAAGTAGAGCCGCCCCTCGGCATCGCGCGCCGCCGCGTGCTGGTTGAACTCCAAGCTTTGCAGGCCGCTTTTCAAGCCGAACCGGCGGAACGCGCGGGCCGAGTCGGGGGCGTCCGGGTCGAAGCGGGCGAGGCCGTGGTTCGTGCTCAGCCACAGCCGCCCGGCGTCGTCCTCCAGGATGGCGTAAATCGTGTTGTCGGGCAGCTCGCTCGTCTGGGCCGTGTAGTGCGCGACGGCGCCGGTGCGGGTGTCGAGCCGGTCGAGGCCGCCGCCGAAGCTCGCAAGCCAGAGCACGCCCGGCTCACGCGTTCGCTCGTGGAGCCACCCGAACGTTCCGTTCGTGAGCGTCGCCGGGTCGCGGGGATCGTGCCGGTAGCTGAAGAACCGACCCGTCGCACGGTCCAGGCGGCTCACGCCCCCTTCGGTCGCGGCCCACAGCTCGCCGGCGCGGTCTTCGAGGACGGCGGCGACCCAGTCGTTGCCGAGGCTGGCGGCGTCGGCGGGGTCGTGGCGGTAGCAGGTGAACGCACCCGTGCGCTCGTCGAAGCGGCCGAGGCCGCCCGCCGTGCCGACCCAGAGCGTCCCAGAGCGGTCGCGGTAGAGGGCCATCACGTTGTCGCCGCAGAGGCTCGCCGGGTCGTCTGGGTCGGGCATGTAGTGCGTGAAGGTTTCGGTCGCCGGGTCGTAGCGGTCGAGGCCGTGCGTCGTGCCGATCCACAGCGTTCCGTCCGAGTTCTCGAAAAAGGCGTTGGCCTCGCCGGAGGGCCGGGCCGGGTCCGGCGGCGCCTCCGGGTCGGCCTGCCACACTTGGACGGCTCCTGTCGCCCGGTCAATCCGGTGAAGGTACTGCTCGCTGGTCCCCGCCCAGATCGCGCCGTCGCGCGTGACGGTGAGACCCCATACAAGCGGATTGCGCAGCCCTGGCGCGCGGGCCGTCGCCGCGCCGTAGTGCGCAAACCCGATGGCCGCTGGATCGAACACGTTCAGCCCGCTGCCCTGCGAGCCGACCCAGACGATGCCGAAGCGGTCCGTGTAGACGAAGCTGCCGGCGTGCTCGACGAGGCCATGCGGGTTGTCGGGGTCGGGCCGGTAGCGGGTGAAGGTCTCCGTCGCCGGGTCGAAGCGGGCGAGGCCGTGGTTCTGCACGGGCACCCAGAGAGCCTGCCCCGTCCCGGCGGGGACGCCGGGCGCTTCGGGATCCGGGCTGACCGTCGTGACGATGTTGCGCCCCGGCCGTCGGTCCGGGTTCGGGTAGAACCGCCGGGCGCGCCCCTCCGCCGCGTCGAACCGGAGGAGGCCGTCGTCGGAGCCGATCCACCGGACGCCCGGCTCGCCCGGCGGTGCGTACTGGTGGTGCAGCGAGTGGCCTCCTTTCGTGCTCGGCTCGTCGGCGTCGCCGGGGCTGTGGAGGTAGCGCTCGAAGCGGCCCGGCGCGTCCGGCTCCATCCGGTTCAGCCCGTTCGCCGTAGCGATCCAGAGCGTGCCCGCCGCATCCTCGTCTATCGAGCGCACGCTGTTGCTACTCAGGCTGCCGGGGTCGTCCGCGTCGTGCTGGAAGCGGGTGAAGCGGCCCGGCCGGTCGGGGTCCATTCGGCTCAGCCCGGTCGCCGTGCCGACCCACAGCGCCCCGCGACGGTCCTCCATCACGGCATAGACGGCCCCCGCGCTCAGGCTGTGCGGATCGGCTGGGTCGTGCTGGAAGTGGGTGAACGTCTCCGTGAGCGGGTCGAGCCGGTTCAGCCCGCCACTGTGCGTCGGGACCCAGATGGCCCCGGCGCGGTCCTCGTACACGCCGTTCAAGAGGGTGTCCGAGAGCGAGGTCGTGTCGAAGGGAATCGGCGCGTAGACCTTGAACGTGTGGCCGTCGTAGCGATTCAGGCCGCCGCCGGTTGCGATCCACAGGAAGCCGCGCCGGTCCTGGAGGAAACCAAAAATTTCGCCCTGCGCCAGCCCGTCCTCGAGGGTCAGCCGGTCGAAGCGGAGCGGCCGTTCGAGCGCCCCTGCCGAACGCCCTTGTGCCGGATCTTCTGCCTGCGCGTAGCTCTTCTCCGGTCCAGCACTGAGCACGCCGACAATGACGAACCCGAAGAGCAGGAGAAGGCGCTCAGTCATGGCGTTGGCTCTCTGTACGATGAATCTACGCACGATGGATCTGAGGAACGGGCGGAGACGCGCTCGGCCTCCGGCAGCGTGATGACGAACGCCGCGCCTTCGCCCTTGGCGCTCTCGGCGGTGAGCGTGCCGCCGTGCCCCTGCGTGACGATGTCGTAGCTCATCGAGAGGCCCAGACCCGTGCCGCTGCCTGCCGGCTTCGTCGTGAAGAACGGCTCGAAGACTTTGGCCTTCACCGCCGGCGGCATCCCCGGCCCGTTGTCCTCCACCCGCGCGACGACGGCGTCCCCCCTCCGCTCGGTGCGCACGCGGACCATAGGCACGTAGGCGCCGCCGGCCTGCGCGCTCTTCTCGTGGACGGCGTCGAAGGCGTTGCCGACGAGGTTGAGGACCACGCGGCCCAGGTCCTGCGGCACCACCTCCACCGGCCCCACCGCCTCGTCGTAGTCGCGCTCGACCTCTACCTGGAAATTGGGCATCTGCGCGCGCCGGCCGTGGTAGGCCAGGTTCACGTGCTCGTCCACCAGCGCGTTCAGGTCCACCGCCTGCCGCTCTCCTTTGCCCGTGCGCGCGTGCTCCATCATGCTGCGGACGATGCCGTCGGCGCGGCGGCCGTGCTCCTCGATCTTCTCGGCGTTGAGCTTGAGGTCTTCGAGGATGGCCGCGCGCTCCTCAGGATCGGCCTCCTCGCCCAGCTCTTCGACCAGCTCGCGAGAGAGCGAGGAGAAGTTCGTGACGAAGTTCAAGGGGTTCTTGATCTCGTGCGCGATGCCGGCCGTAAGCGCCCCGAGCGAGGCCATCTTCTCGGCGTGGACGAGCCGCTGCTGCGTCGTGCGGAGGCGGTTGAGCGAAACCTCCAATTCGGCGTTCGCCCTGGCGAGCCGGGCGTTGGCGCGCTGCTTGAGGCGATACCCGAAGTAGAGCGCCACCAGCACGAGCACCGCCAGGGCCGCAAGGCCGTAGAGGATGCGCTGGACCGTCTGCTGCTGCGCCAGCCGCTCTTCCTGCAAGGCGATGGTCGCCTCGCGCTGGTCCGCTTCGTACTCGGCGCGTAGCCCGGCCATCACCTGGTCTTTGTCCTGGTTGAAGAGGCTGTCGCGCGTGGCGGCGAACTTCTTGTAGTAAGCCAGCGCCTCTGCCGGCCGGCCCAGCCCCTCGTAGATGCTCGCCGCATGAAGGTAATTCTCGGGCAGGTTGCGGATGAAGTTGGTAGACTCCTGCACTTCAATTGAGCGGAGGGTGTACGGCAGTGCCTGCGCATACCTCTCCTGCCGGATGAGCACATCGGCGATGTTGGCCTCCGTGGCAGAGACGGCCCCCGCCATGTCCAGCGACCGGATCAGCGTGAGGGCGCGCTCATAGTCGGCCACGGCCTCGTCGTAGCGCGCCAGGTGCTTGTAAACGTTGCCGCGCGAGTTGAGGAGGCTGCCCAGCGCGCGCGGGCCAGCACCGAGCGCCGTGCGCAGCTCCAGCGCTACGCCGAGGCTTGCGAGCGCCGCTTCGTAGTCGCCCAGGATGAGCTGGTTCTCGCCAAGGTACTGGTGCGCCGTCGCCCGGCCGTCGCGGTCGCCGCTTCCTTCCGCGTACAACGCGAGGGCACGGTCGCAATAGGCGACGCCTTCCGCGTGGCGCTCCTGATAGTACAGCACGTCGCAGAGTTCGGCGTAGCTGCGCGCCTGTGCCGCATCGCGCTCTTCGGCTTCGGCGAGGCGCGCCGCGCGCAGGCCGTGCGTCATCGCCTCGACGTACGCGCCCCGATCCTTGGCACTGGCGAGCAGGGCCAGCAGCGCGTCCACCTGGCCGTCGGCATCGCCCCGCGCCTCGTACGCCGCCCGCGCCTCCTCGAAGTAGATCCCGGCGGAGTCGTACCGAGCTGCGTCCCGCATCAGGTGACCGACCTGAAGGGCGAAGCGCGCCGCCCAGCGGCCGGCGTCGGCCCGCTGCGCGTGGGCTAGGGCCGTCCGCGCTGCGGCCAGCGCTGCGTCCGTGCTCTTCCGGCCCAGTGAGTCAATAGCAGCGTGCGCGGCTTGAAACGTCTCCGGCGTGTCGGGCGACGTCTGCGCGTGGGCGACCCTGGCGCTCACGCCGAGCGCCCCGAAGAGCAGCACCGCCCCCCAGCGTGTGATACGCCTCATAGGACCGGACCGGGCTGATGGAAGGGCGTCTACGCCTCGGCAGCGGACGCGGGATCAGGCTGCGTGCGGTAGCTCTCCACCGCCTCCTCGACCGAGTCGTAGTCCCGGAAGACGGGGCCGAGCAAGTGCGTCATGATGAACACGCCGCGGATGCGCTTCTTCAGGTTCGCCAGGCGGACGTCGCCGCCTGTGCGCCGCACCGTCGTCAGGCTGGCGATCAGCGTGCCGATGGCGGTAGAGTCCATGAACTCGGTCTGGCCGAGGTCCACGACGACGCGCGCGCCTTCTTCGAGGCCGTCAATCGTCTTCTTGTACTGCTCGCCGTGGGTGCTGCCGAGGAACTTCCCTTTGATCTCAACGACGGTGGCACGGTCTTGCTCGTAGGTGTTGAGCTTCATGACTTTGAGCGAATGGTGGAGGAATCCAGCGGTCTCGCCGCCCCCACCCGTGGAGAGAGGGCGACGTATCTTCACCATACGGCAACTGTGAACGAGAAGATACAGATAAGACGCTCCATTTTAGGGAGCGAGGAAGATCAGGCTCGACGAGCAGAAGGGAGCAAGCCGCAAGGCCGCCGCCGCTGCCCACTACGCTCTGGCGTCGGGGGCGGGTCGGTCAGAAGCGCAACCTCTCCCACTCCGTTTGGTTGGAAAACGAGCGCTCTTCCACCCCACCCGAACGCTCGCGCCCATGCCGCTTGTAGACACCAACGGCCAGCCCCTCACCGTCGTCTCCGACTTCGAGCCGACGGGCGACCAGCCCAAAGCCATCGAGGAGCTAACCCAAGGCCTCCAGCGCGGCGACCGGCAGCAGGTGCTCCTCGGCGCCACGGGCACGGGGAAGACCTTCACCGTGAGTCACGTGATCGAGGAGGCGCAGCGGCCCGTCCTCGTCATGAGCCACAACAAGACGCTCGCCGCGCAGCTCTACGGCGAACTCAAGCAGTTCTTCCCCGAGAACGCCGTCGAGTACTTCATCTCGTACTACGACTACTACCAGCCCGAGAGCTACATCGTCCCCTCGGACACGTACATCGAGAAGGACGTCGCCATCAACGACCGGATCGAGCGCCTGCGCCTGCGCGCCACCTCGTCGCTCGTCTCCGGCCGGCGCGACGTGATCGTCGTCGCCTCGGTGAGCTGCATCTACGGCCTCGGCTCCCCGGACGAGTTCAAAAGCCAGATCGTCCAGGTCGAGACCGGCCTCGAAGTCGAGCGCAACGACTTCCTGCGCCAGCTTATCCACATCTTCTACGCCCGGAACGACGTCGAATTCCAGCCCGGCACCTTCCGCGTGCGCGGCGACCAGGTGGACGTCTTCCCCGCCTACTCCGAAAGCCTGGCCTACCGCTTCAGCTTCTGGGGCGACGAGATCGACACGGTCCACACGCTCGACCCGCAGAGCGGCAAGACGATGGAGGAGCTGCCGCGCGTGGTGCTCTACCCGGCCAAGATCTTCGTCACGCCCGAGGACCAGCTGGAGCGCGCCATCGGTACCATCGAGGAAGAGCTGCGCTGGCGCTTGGGCGTCCTCCGCGGCGAGGGGAAATTGGTCGAGGCGCAGCGGCTGGAGCAGCGCACCATGTTCGACATCGAGATGATGAAAGAGGTGGGCTACTGCTCGGGCATCGAGAACTACTCGCGCCACATCTCCGGCCGCGCGCCGGGCGAGCCGCCGTACACGCTCCTGGACTACTTCCCGGATGACTTCCTCCTGGTGGTGGACGAGAGCCACGTGACGCTTCCGCAGGTGCGCGCGATGTACAACGGCGACCGCGCGCGCAAGCTCAAGCTCGTCGAGCACGGCTTCCGCCTGCCGTCGGCGCTCGACAACCGCCCCCTGACGTTCGAAGAGTTCGAAGAACGGATCGACCAGACCATCTACATGAGCGCCACGCCGGGCGACTACGAGCTGGAGCAGACGGGCGGCGTCTTCGTCGAGCAGGTCGTCCGCCCCACCGGCATCCCCGACCCCGAGGTGGAGATCCGCCCCACCGAAAGCCAGATCGACGACCTCTTAGAAGAGATCCAAAAGCGCACAGAGCGGCGCGAGCGCGTCCTCGTCACCACGCTCACCAAGCGCATGGCCGAGGACCTGGCCGACTACCTCGACGGCTTCGGCGTGCGCGTGGCGTGGATGCACTCGGACATCGACGCCTTGGAGCGCGTGGACATCCTGCGCGACCTCCGCCTGGGCGAGTACGACGTCCTCGTGGGCGTGAACCTCTTGCGCGAGGGCCTCGACCTGCCGGAAGTAAGCTTGGTAGCCATTTTAGACGCCGACAAAGAAGGCTTCCTCCGCTCGGAGCGCTCCTTGATTCAGACGGCCGGCCGCGCCGCGCGCAACGCCGAGGGCCGCATCCTCATGTACGCCGACCGCGTCACCGGCTCGATGCAGCGGATGCTCGACGAGACGGAGCGCCGCCGCGCCATTCAGTTAGAGTACAACAAGGAGCACGGCATCACGCCGCAGACGGTGCGCAAGACGCAGGACCAAATAAGACGCGGCACGGCCATCGCGGATGAGCGCAAGCCCGAGGAGCGCCGCCGCCACATGTACGGCGGCCCGGAGCAGCTCACCACCAAAGTGGCCGACCCGGTGGTGCAGTACCTCACCGACGAGCAGAAGCGCGACCTTATGGAGCAGATGCGCAAAGAGATGCTCCAGGCGGCCGAGAACCTCGAGTTCGAGCGCGCCGCCGAACTCCGCGACTCCGTCGAGCAGATCGAGGCGCAGCTCAAAGGGTGAGTGCGCTATTCGTCAAGCACGACGTCTACACGCACGCTGTCGTAGGGCGGTGCCTCGCGCAAGCGGATGTTGGTCGAGACGGTTGAGTCGCCATCTCTGGCGTCCTCGCCGATAGGTGGGACATCGGCTACGGCGGTAACGCAGGTCACTTCGCTGGCGGTAAAATCCTTGATGCGGCGCAGATAAAAGCCACGCTCGTCTGTGTAAGCAACGCCCTGCGAAACAGCCGTGCTGTCGCAAGCATCAAAGTGGGCGAGCACCAGTACACCCGCGCCGGAGGCAGGCCGCCCCGAAGGCGCTTCTACACGACCATGAACGATGGCGTCGAACTCGGCCAATGGCGGCGTCTGATAGCCAGCATCACACGCTCCCATCGCCAAAGCCAGAAGCACTGTAAGGCACGCCGTCGATGTTTTGCTGAGCGCATTTCGCATGGACTCGGCTGCAAACTTAGGCTTCACTTTCACGGGTAGTATAGCCATACGCAGTTCGACATGAAAGCCGCACGGTCCGACGTCCAGCCGCTCCTGCGCGACCTGCGCCGCCGCCTCGACGCGCTCTACGGCGACCGCCTTGCGCGCGTGGTCCTCTACGGCTCGCACGCGCGCGGCGAGGCTCATGCCGAGTCCGACGTCGACGTCATGATCGTCCTGCGCGGCGAGGTGGACGCCTACGCCGAGATCGAGCGCCTCTCGGAGCCTTTGTACGATGCTCAGTTGGACTTTGCGAAAGTGGATCACCGCGTATCCGGTCTCGCTCCACCGATACGAAACCTCAGCCATGCCTGTGCTCGTCAACGCCCGGCGCGAGGGCGTTTCTGCTTAAGCCGAAAACCATGGGCGGACAAGACGCCCTGCTGAAGCGGGCCAGGGACACGCTGGGGGCGGCCGACGCGCTCGCCGAGTCCGAGTACTTTGCCGATAGCCTCTCCCGCGCGCACTACGCGGCATTCTACGCAGCATAGGCGCTCCTCCTGGCCGAAGGCGTGACGCCGAAGTCGCACAGCGGCACGCACGCGCTGCTCGACAAGCACTTCGGCAAAACGGGACGCCTGCCCCACCCCATCACCCGCCTGCTCCGCCGGCTCTACGACGCGCGGCAGATGGCCGATTACAGCTCCGACCCCGCCGCCACCGAGGAGGCCGCCGAGCGGGCGCTCCGCGACGCCGCCCGCTTCGTCGCCCACGTCGAACAGATCCTGAACGAGTAGCGCACCCCCCGCATGGAAACCGCCAAGCCGCTTCTTCAGAAAGCGCAGCAGTACCTCCGCAGCGCCGCCCTGCTTTTGGAAGCGGGCGACTTCGACTCGTCTGCCTCGCGCAGCTACTTCGCCATGTTCTACGCGGCGCACGCGGCGCTTGCCCAAAGCGGTTTCGCGGTCACGTCCGGCACGGGCATCCGCTCAGCCTTCGTGGAGCGGTTCGTCGAGAACGGCCCCTTCCCCGAGCGCGCCGGCGAGGCGCTCCACCGCGCCTACGAGATGCAGCAGACGGCCGACTACGCCCCCCGCCCCGCCACCTCGGAGGCCGACGCCGAGCGCCTCCTCCAAGAAGCTGAGGCCTTCGTCAACAGCGCGGCGCAAACCGCACGGCCCGGCGCCATGCAGTAGCCCCGAGGCAAGCTCACGGGGCAGCTTACGGAACTTCGCGTGGCATTCGGCGTGGTGTTTTTCTTGAGATGCGGCACTCTCGCAAGCGCACCGCCCCCTCTACAACTTTTCTTTCCGATCCGGCCATGAAGAAGGACACGCACCCCGAGTACAAGATGATCACCGTCAAGCTATCCGACGGGACCGAGTTCCAGACGCGCTCCACGATGGACCGCGAGACGTACACCACCGAGGTGGACTCCACGAACCACCCCTTCTACACCGGCCGCCGCCAGCACGTGGACACGGCCGGGCGCATCGAGAAATTCCGCCGCCGCTACGGCAAGTCCGGCGACGGCCAGTAAGCCGCCCGGCTCATCCGGCCTTTGCAACGAGGGCGATCTGCCACCCCGGCGGGTCGCCCTTTTTTCGATTTTAGATTGAGGATTTTCGATTTTGGATTGCGCCGCGACCTGGAGCCGAATCAGTCCAGAATCCGAAATGGAAAATCCAAAACCGCAGATGTCCCCCGTCGAATGCATCACGGCCAAGCGTGACGGCGAGGCGCTGCCCGCCGCCGCCATCGAAGCGCTCATCCAGGCCTACACGCGCGGCGAGGTGCCGGACTACCAGATGAGCGCGTTCCTCATGGCCGCCTTCCTCCAGGGCATGACCGAGGCGGAAACGGCCGCCCTCACCGAGGCCATGCTCCACTCCGGCACTGTGCTCGACCTCTCCGCCACGCCCGGCGCGAAGGTGGACAAGCACTCCACCGGCGGCGTGGGCGACAAGGTCTCCTTGCTCTTGGCGCCCCTCGTGGCCGCCTGCGGCGCGAAGGTGCCCATGATATCCGGGCGCGGCCTCGGCCACACCGGCGGCACGCTCGACAAGCTCGAAAGCATTCCCGGCCTCCGCACCGACCTCTCCACCGCCGCGTACAAGGCGCAGCTGGAAGAGATCGGCGTCGTCATGATCGGCCAGACCAAGGAGATCGCGCCAGCGGATAAGAAGCTCTACGCCCTGCGCGACGTCACGGGCACGGTCGAGTTCATCCCGTTCATCGCCGCCTCGATCATGAGCAAAAAATTGGCGGAAGGGATCGACGCGCTCGTCCTGGACGTGAAATGCGGGCGCGGCGCGTTCATGAAAACGGAAAAGGAGGCCCGCCGCCTCGCCGAGACGCTCGTGGAAATCGGAAAGAAAGCCGGCACGCCCACCGTCGCCCTCTTGACGCGGATGGACGCGCCGCTCGGACGCGCCGTAGGCAACTGGCCCGAGGTGGCCGAGAGCGTCCGCGCGCTCTGTGGAAAAACCGATGACCTAAGCGACTTGATGGAGGTCACGCTCGCCCTCGCCGGCGAGATGCTCGCCCTCGCCAGCGTGGCGGATACCCCCGCCGAAGGCCGCGAAAAGGCGCAGTCCGCCCTCGAAAGCGGCGCAGCGTTCGCCAAGCTCGTCCAGCTTGTCGAGGCGCAAGGCGGCGACGCCTCCGTGCTCGAACGCCCCGACGCGCGCGAGGGGGCCGCCCCCGCCGCCGAGGTCCGCGCGCCGGAGGACGCCGCCGGCTACGTCGCCGACCTCGACGCGCTCGGCATCGGCCGGGCAGCGCTCGCGCTCGGCGCCGGCCGCCGCACCACCGACGACGCCGTGGACCCCACCGCCGGCCTCTACCTCGAAAAAAAGCCTGGTGACGCCGTCCGCCCCGGCGACGTGCTCGCGCGCCTCTGCACGCAAAACGCCCAGGCCGTGGACGCCGCCCGCGAGCGCGTGCTCGGCGCCTACTCGTTCTCCGAGGAGGAGCCGCCCGCCGCCCCGATGCTCCTCGGCCGCTGTTTGGGAAAGGGGGAATGGGAGAATGGGTGAGACGAGGAACGGAGGAGACGAAGAATCGAAGCACTCTTCCTCTCTTCCCTTCTTCGTCTCCAATCATCCTCCCCGCCCTCTCCCCCATGCGCCTACTCTCCCTTTCTCAGAAGCGAACCTTTCCGGAGCGCCTTTTCGTTACATACCGCTCGAACGCGCCCCACGCCGCCTAAACCCCGCCCGTCGCCATGTCCGTCTGGTCCCGATTTAAGCGATTCGTCCGCTCCGTCTTTGGCGGGGCCGTCTCTTCGATAGAGAACCCGCGCCTTATTTTAGAGCAGAACATCCGGGAGCTGAACGACCAGGTCCCGAAGATGAACGAGAACATCGCCACGGTAAAGGCGAACGTGATCATGCTCGAGAAAGAGGTCCGCCGCGCGCAGAAGAACGTCGAGGCGATCACCTCGCAGATCAAGGCCGCCATCCAGGCCGGGCGCGACGACATCGCCGAGCAGAAGGCCATGCGCCTGGAGAAAGAGCAGGCCTCGCTCGAAAAATCGAAAGAGCAGCTCAAGTACGCCTCGGCCGCCTACGACAAGGCGCTGCAAGTCAAAAAGGCGTTCATGCGCGAGAAGGAGAACAAGATCATGGAGGCCAAGGACGCCCTGCGCGCTCACGAGCGCGCGCAGTGGCAGGGCCGCGTGGCCGACGCCATGGAGCAGTTCGAGGTCTCCGGCCTGGACCAGACGCACGACGAGATGCTCGGCCGCATCAACGAGGAGACGGCCCGCAACGAGGCGCGCATGGAGCTGGCCCTGGACTCGATGGACACCGAGGCCATGCAGATCGAAGAGGACGCCGAGAAGCTGCGCGCGAGCGAACTCGTCAAGCAGTTCAAGCTGGAGATGGGCGTGGGCGACCCCTCCGCCGCCGGCAAAGAAAGAGAAAAAGAAGGCCCCGAAGTCGAGCTGCCCGACGCCGAGCGCGAGCGCGCCGAGGGCGCCAAAACCATCGGCCGCGAGCGCACCCGTTCGGGGGGCGAATAGCAAGTGGCGAGCGGCGAGTGGCGTGCGCCCGCTTCTAATTCATTCGCCACTCCCAACTCACCATTCGCCCGAGAAGCCATGACGCCCGAAGAATACGAGCGGATCAAAGCGGCGGAAAAGGAGCACCTGCGCGCCCTGCGCAAGCTCAAAAAAACGCTGCGCGAGGTGCGCCGCCGGCGGTCAGCCAGCGAGGCGCTCGGCGAGATTGCTCGCGCGCCGGACAAGCTCGGCGAGAGCCGCGCCATGATCGACCAGCTCGCGGCGGAGACGGCGCGTTACGAGGCCCGCCTCGACCTCGCCCTCGAAGAAACCGGCGCCGCTGATTCCGCCGCGCAGGACGACGAGGCCTCAGGCGAAGCCTCGGAGGCCGCGCTCCGGCAGGAGCGTGCCCGCGCACTCCTCCGCCAACTCAGGGAGGAAGTCTCCTCCGAGGAAGCGCGCTCTGACGCCGAAACGGCTTCCGCTGAACCGTCTCCCACCGCGCCGCGCGCCGACAGCGCCGACCCGCTTCCTGAGAAAACCATCGGCCGGATGGACGGCGGCAACGCCTCCGCGTAGGTTTTTACCCGTCGCGCACCTCGTCCGGCTTCCGCCCACCTCTTCCGAAGTCCATGAACGACGCCGCCCCGAACTACACCAAAGAGGCGTTCCTGCTGCTGCCGAATCTGGTGTTCATCACCGCGGCGATGCTCACCGTGCTCATCCTCAGCGGCGTGAATGTGGGGCCGGACTGGCTTTTTGAGACGATGCTGCTTTTCACCGCAGCGCTCGAGCTGTTGTACCTGGGCGTGGTCCCGCGCAACGAGCGCTTCCGCCGCGCCATCCGCGCCAGGCAGGCCGAGGCGCACCGCAAGCCGCCCTCGCCCAAGGAGACGTTCCGCCGCCTCAGCCGCGAGAGCCAGCGCCGCTACGCCCGGCTGCGCCGCCTCGAAAAAGAGATCGCCGCCAACTACCGCAAGCTCCCTTACGCCGCGCAGGGCCTGCTCAAGAGCCACACCCAGAAGCTCGACGGCCTCCTGGCCTCGTACCTGAACCTGCTCTTGCAGAAGGAGCGCTACGAAGCGTATGCCGGCGGCACCTCCGAGGCCGAGGTCGCCCGCGCGCGCGACGCCCTGCGCGAGGACATGGCCGATGACGCCGAGCGCGTCAAGAGCATCAAGGCACGGCGGATGCGCGTCCTGGAGCAGCGCCTGGCGCGCTTCGAGAAAGGCCGCGAGAACATCGAGGTCATCACGGCGCAGATCGAGACCGTCGAGGACGTCTTGAAGTACATCCACGAGCAGTCGTGGACGCTCCAAAACCCCGACGCGGTGACGCATCAGCTCGACGCGCTCCTCGACGAGGTCGAGGAAACGCAGGCCTCCGTCCAGGAGATCGAAGACGTCTTCGGCCCGCCCACTGCCCCGCTCCTGGACGACCTCGACGCCTACGAAGCCCCCGCCAGCGAAGGCGCCGCCCGCGCCCCGAAGCGCTCGCGCCAGCGTGGGTAGGCGCAGAGCGTCAGGCAGCCGTAGAGGCATGATATATCGTGCCCCTGCCTCGACAGTGCTGGGAGGGACCGGCTTGCAGAAGGCGGCGCGCGCTTCGTTAGTGCTGGGAGGGACCGGCTTGCAGAAGGCGGCGCGCGCTTCGTTAGTGCTGGGAGGGACCGGCTTGCAGAAGGCGGCGCGCGCTTCGTTCCTTGTCGCCCGCTTTCTGCTTCCACGATCTCCCGCCCCGGCATGGACCTCTCCACGCTCCGCTACGACCTCGACGGCGAAGGCCTCGTGGTCGTCACCGTCAACCGGCCCGACAAGCTCAACGCGCTCTCGGCCGCCGTCCTCGACGACCTCGAAGCCGCCTTCCACGAAGCCCGCACAAGCGACGCGGTAAAGGGCGTCGTCCTCACCGGCGCGGGCGAGAAGGCCTTTGTGGCCGGCGCCGACATCGGCCAGTTCAAGGAGCTAAACGCGCTCACGGGGCAGCGCTTCGCCGAGCGCGGGCAGGCGGTGTTCGGCCAGATCGAAGCGATGCCCAAGCCCGTCATCGCGGCGGTGAACGGCTACGCCTTGGGCGGCGGCTGCGAGCTGGCGATGGCGTGCCACCTGCGCCTGGCCTCGGAGAACGCCCGCTTCGGGCAGCCGGAGGTGAACTTAGGGATCATCCCCGGCTACGGCGGCACGCAGCGGCTGCCGCGCCTCGTCGGCCTCGGCCTCGCCACCGAGCTGGTCCTGACCGGCGAGCAGATCTCGGCCGCGCGCGCCTACGAGATCGGCCTGGCCAACAAGGTCGTCCCGCAAGAGAAGCTCCTCGACGCGGCCAAGGCGATGCTGCGCACGATCACGCAGAAGGCGCCGGTGGCCGTGCGCTTCACGCTCGCCGCGCTGCGCATGAGCGACGGACCGCTCGACGCCGGCCTGCGCCACGAGGCCGCCCTCTTCGGCCAAGCCGCCGCCACCGAGGACGCCCAAGAAGGCGCCTCGGCGTTCCTGGAGCGGCGTGACGCCGAGTTCAAAGGCCGCTGATCTCGCTCAAAGCTCTTTCGCGGACGCGCGCGCGCTCATCACGCCTCGCGGCTGTGGCGGCGGGCGGAGGCCAAGACGAGCTTCAGGTGCGTGAGGAGCGTGGTGACGAGTCCCAGCTTTTCGAGGCGCTTTTGCGGCGTTTCGGGCAGCTTCGGCGGGCTGACGCGGCCCATCCACAGCGCCATCTTATCCGAGAGCGCGTGCTGGCCGGGGAACTGGTCCTTAGGAAAATGCACGCCGTAGAAGTCGCGCTTGCGGCTCAGGCGGGCGTAGACTTCTTCGCTGGCCTCGACGAGGGAGGCGTCCTTGCGCGTGAGCATGGCCCCGCCGATGAGGTAGTCGCGGTAGGTGAAGGGCAGTTCCAGGAGGGCGGGCACGGCGGCGGCCGAGAGGGCGGGCCGCGCGCGCAGGCCCACCTCTGCCGCGCGCGCCGTCGTGGTGGCTACGAGGCAGAGCGTCTCCTCGGCCACCAGCTCTTGTTCGGCGCCGTCGATGCGGCTCAGGACGGTGCGCGCCAGGTCCTGCGTGGTGCCCAGCACGCCCAGCGTGGCGAACGTGGCGAAGTCGGCCACGCGGCGCGGGGCGGCGGCGGCGTGCTGCCCGGCGTCTTGCTGCCCGGCGGGAGAGGAATCGGCCATGGCGCGGGTGGGGTTCGGAAAAAGCGCGCGGCGGCGGTTACGCCTCGTCGTTGGCGCGGCGGTAGTCGCCGCTTTGGCCGCCCGTTTTCGCCAGGAGGCGGATGCCGGTGATCTCGATGCCTTTGGTGACGCTCTTGCACATGTCGTACACCGTCAAGGCGGCTACTGAGACGGCCGTGAGCGCCTCCATCTCCACGCCCGTCGGGCCGACGGACTTGGCAAAGGCGCGCACCTCGACGGCGAAGTCGGCTTCGTTGAGCGACAGCTCCACGTCTACGCCCTTGACCTGGACGTCGTGGCAGAGCGGGATCAGCTTCGAGGTCTGCTTCGCGCCGAGGATGCCGGCGATCTGCGCCACGGTGAGCACGTCGCCCTTCTGAATGGTGTGCTCTTCGACGCGGCGGAAGGCCGCCTCGCCGATGCGCACCCGGCCGGCGGCCACGGCCGTGCGTACGGAGTCGGGCTTCTGCGAGACATCGACCATGCGCACGTCGCCGCTCTGCGGGTTTACGTGCGTAAGCGTGGGGGCATCGTCCATAAACAGAGAAACGGATTGACAGATGGCGTGGATAGGAGCATCTTCAAGGTAAGACGCGCCGCCGCCGAACGGCAAGCGCGCTTTGACGCAACCGGCCCGCGCGTGCCGCTCTGCCCCACTGCGCTTTTGCTCCATCGGCCGGCGCAGAACGGCCTCAGCGGAAGTTCTCCACGAGCATGATGTCGCTCTCGCTGCGGTCGATGCGCGTGTAGAGGAACCACGCGGCGCCGGGGGCGACGGCCAAGCTCGGGTGGCGCGGCACGTCGTCCAGGAAAGCTACGCGCCAGGTGCGCCCGCTCTTGAAATGGTAGAAGCTCAGGAGCGGACGCGCGCCGAGGTCGCGGCGGATGAAGTAGAGGCCGGTTTCGGTTACGGCCCAGTTGCCCCAGTCGTACGGCTCGAGCGCCTCGACCACGCGCTCCTCGGCGGCTCCTTCTCCGGCTATGAGCGAGCGCCGCCAGATGCCAGGCGTGTGTTTCTTCACGTAGTAGAGGTGCCGGCCGCCGGGCGCCTCGAAAGCGGCGAAACCGCCCCGCGTGGTCATCTGCCGGGCCGAGCCGCCGCCGAGCGGTTTTCTCCAGATCTGCCACGTGCCCGTGCGGTCGGAGGCGAAGTAGACGTGGCGCCCGTCGCGCGAGAAGCTGGGCGCCAGGTCGGCGGCGGTGCCTTGACTAAGCTGGCGCGGCGTGCCGCCCGTGGCGGGGATGACGTACACGTCGGCGCTGCCGGTGCGGCGCGAGGTGAAGGCGAGGTGGCCGCCGTCGGGCGCCCAGCGCGGCGTGGCCGTGAACGGCCCCTCGAAGCGCGTGAGCTGCACCGGCTCGGAGCCGTCGCGCTGGCTCGTCCAGATCTCGAAGTGGCCGGAGCGCTTCGAGGCAAAGGCGAGCCGCTCGCCGTCGGGCGCCACGGCGGGGTTCGAGTCCCAGCGCGTGGAGGCCACGGCCGGGTGCGAGGAAAAGCGGTCGTAGTCCTCCACGCGGTGGAGCCGCCAGATGTTGACGTCGAAGGAGCGCTCGGTAAGCGTCATGCCGCGCCCCTGCCGCGCTACGGACGGCTGGTGCAGCCCCTTCCCCCCGCCCGCCGTGGCGATCCACTCGGGTGCGCCGCCGGCGGCGTCCACGCGCCAGAGCTTCGACGCCCCCTCGCGGTCCGAGGCGAAGACGATGCGGCGGCCGTCGGCGGTCCAGTCCAGGCCGGAGACGTCGGCGCCGTCGCGCGTGAGGCGCTTGACGCGCCCGCCGCGCACGGGCACGGTGTAGACGTCCTGCACGCGCTCGACCACCTCGCGGCTAAAGGCGAGCGTCTGCCCGTCCGGCGAGAAGGCCGGCGCCGTATCGCCCAGGTAGTAGGCCGGCGGCGTGGTCAGGCGGCGGCGCTGCCGCGTGGCGATGTCCAAGAGGTAGAGGCTGAACGCCTCGTAGGGCGCGCGCTGCGCCGCCAGCGCCAGCGTCTGCCCGTCCGGCGACCACACCACGCCGCGGATCTCGCGCTTGCCGAACCGCGCCAGCACCCGCTCGCTCCCGCCAATGACCGGCACCGTGGCAATGACGTTGGTGCTGTCCTCCTCGCGCACGAAGGCGATCTGCTGCCCGTCGGGCGACCACGCCGGACTGCTCTCCGGCGCCGGGTGCGTGGTGAGGCGCAGCGGCGCCTCGGCACCGGGACGCTTCACGTAGACGTCGAAGTTCGCCTCGCCCGCGCCGTCCCACACGAAGGCCACCTCTTCGCCCGTAGGCGACATCGCGGCGTCGAACTCCTCGCCGGGGAACGAGGTGAAGGGCACCGTCGCGGCGGGCGCCGGCGTCGGCGCCTCGCTCTGCCACAGCGCCGCTGCGACCACGAGAAGCGCCACGACGCCCGCCGCGCCCATCCAGAGCGCCGCTCTGGGAAGGGTCCCGCGCTGCGCCGGAGTGTTTCCTTGGAGCAGCGGCTGCGGCTTCCGCGACGCCTCGGCGAGCGGAGCCGATGCGGCCTCGCCCGGCAGCGCCCCGTCTTCGGTTTCGGGCGGAGCGCCGCGCCGGACGGGCGCGGTCAGGCGGTAGCCCGTCTTGCGGATCGTCTCGATGTAACGGGGGTTGCGCGCGTCGTCGTCAAAGACCTTGCGCAGGTGCGAGATGCAGCGCGGGAGCACGTCCGGCGTGACCACCGTGTCACTCCAGACCTCGTCCATGAACCGCTCTTTCGTCACGGTCTTCCCTGCCGAGGCGACCAGGCACGCCAGCACCTGCATCACCTTCGGCTCCAGGCTTACCGCCTCGCCGTCTTTTTGGGAGACGCGGTTGCGTTGCGGCTCGGCGTACCACGCCCCGACCCACACGCCTTCCTCTTCGCGCCACTCGTGCGCGCGTGCTCTTTCGGCCATGCCCCTCTCTCCGCGGATGCTCTGTGGTGGGTGATGTGGTCCACGTGCGCTTCCCGGTGTTCGCCTCCTACAAGGTCCCCCGAGGGCAGTTCCTCCGGCGCCCGCCGCGACGGACGCCTAATCAGAAATCGCCTTCAGATAGCGCAGCAGGCGTTTCAAGAAAATCCCTCAGCGTTTCATCAGCAAAAGATCAGCCGTTCCGCAAGGCAAACGGCGGGGCGCGCCGTTAAGATGGATGGCGAGCAGCGAGGGCTTCTGCGCCCCGCCGCCGCCAGGACGCGCGCCGCCCGTCGGCCCGTCCCCCTTTCTCTGAAACACCACGCCACTTGAAGGTATCCCCGCGATGAAGAACACCCGCTTTTTACTCGCCTTTGTTTTTCTGGCCGCCGCCGCGCTTTTTGCCGGCGCGCCCGCCGCCCACGCCCAAGACACCACCGACGCCGAGGCGCCCCCGCCGCCGCCCGCCGAGGAAGCCATGCCTGCCGAGCAGGACGTGGTGAGCCTCCTGGCCGCTGACGGCAGCTTCACCGTCCTCGTCGATGCGCTGGAGCGGACCGGCCTGGCCGAGACGCTCCAGAGCGAAGGCCCCTTCACCCTCTTCGCCCCCACCGATGAGGCGTTCGGCGCGCTCCCGGCCGGCACGCTCGACTCGCTCTCGACCGAGCAGCTCGCCGAGGTCCTGCGTTACCACGTCGTGCCCGGCATGATCGGCGCCGAGGATGCCGTGGCCGCCGGCAGCGCCGCCACCGTGCAAGGCGGCGAGGTGATGATCGCAGAGGGCGAAAACGGCGTCACCGTCAACGACGCCTCCGTCGTCACGGCCGACGTGGAAGCGTCGAACGGCGTCATCCACGTTGTCGATACGGTGCTGATGCCCTCCGCGATGGGCGGCGCCGGAGAGGACGGCCGCTAAACGGTGGCGCCGCACGCGCCACACGCCGCGGCCCGTCCGCAGCAGCAAAAACGGAGGACGCTCGCTCAGCACCATGACAGGGGGCTGCGGGCGTCCTCCGTTCTACTTTTTGCCTTGTTCGACAGAAGAGGAGTGGCCTATGCACGCGCCCTCACGCCTCGCCTCGCTTCTGCCTTGCGCGCTGCGGCCCTGCACAGCGGCCACCGCGCGCTGCCTCTTCGACGAGGTGCTCCTCGGCAGCGTGAGCGAGCTGCGCGGCGCCCTCGCCCTGGCCGAGCGCGCAAAGCCGACGCCGCGCCGGGGCAACGTCTACCTCGAAAGTCTGCGCTGCACCCTCGGCGTTCTGGAGCGCGAGGCGGCGCGGCGCGGCCTCTTCTGCGCGCGGCCCTTTAGACGAACCTCAGCGCCGGTACACCGCTTCGCCGCCGAGGTACGTCGCCACCACCTCCGCCGATAGGATCTCCTCCTCGGGGACCTGCATGATGTCTTCGGAGAAGATCACGAAGTCGGCCCGCTTGCCGGGCGCGATGGAGCCGAGGTCGTCTTCCTGAAACGCGGCGTAGGCGGCGCCGAGCGTGAAGCCGCGCAACGCCTCCTCGCGCGTGAGGCGCTCCTCCGGATGCCAGCCGCCTTCCGGATGCCCCTCGGCGTCCTGGCGCGTCACGGCGGCGTAGAAGCCCAGCAGCGGGTTCACCTCCTCGACGGGGAAGTCGGAGCCGAGGGCGAGGCGCGCGCCGCTCTCCAAAAGCGTCTGCCAAGCGTAGGCGCCCCCGATGCGCTCCGCGCCGACGCGCTCCTCGGCCCAGGGCATGTCGCTCGTGGCGTGCGTCGGCTGCATGGAAGCGATGACGTTCAGCTCGGCGAAGCGCTCCATGTCCTCCGGCGCGACGATCTGCGCGTGCTCGATGCGGTGGCGGCCCGTGGTGTTGCCCGTGGCGGCGATGGCCGCCTCGTAGGCGTCGAGCACGACCCGGTTCGCCCGGTCGCCGATGGCGTGCGTGTTCACCTGAAAGCCGCAGCGGAGGGCCGCCTGCACGTCCTCGGTGAACACATCGGGTTCGCGGAAGAGGAGGCCGCGGTTGCCGGCGTCGTCCGAGTAGTCGGCCAGGAGAGCGGCGCCGCGGCTGCCCAAAGCGCCGTCCATGTAGAACTTCACCGAGCGCACGGTAAGCCGTTCGCCGTATTCCAAGATCGGCCCCTCCTGGCAGAAGTGGTCGAACGTCTCCCCGCGCCCGCCGATCATGCCGTAGAGGCGGATGGGAAAATCGCCCGCGTCGATGGCTTCCTGGTAGAGGCGCGCCGTCTGAAGGTCGAGGCCAGCCTCGTGCGCGCCCGTGAGTCCGTAGCGGCGCGTCTCCTCCAGCGCGCGGCGCAGCGCCTCCTGACGCTCCTCTGCCGACGGCGCCGGCCGGTTCTCGCCGACGAAGCCCATCGCCGCATCCACGAAAACGCCGGTGGGCGTACCCTCTTCGTCGCGCAGGATCTTGCCGCCCTCGGGATCGGTCATCGCCGAAAGCGTGTCGAGGCCGCCGGCCGCCTCGATGGCCGCCGTGTTCGCCCAGCCGGCGTGCCCGTCGATGCGCGTGAGCCAGACGGGCCGATCTGGAAACGCCGCGTCGAGGTCGGCGCGCGTGGGGAATTGCCTCTCCGGCCAGTCGTTCTGATCCCAGCCGCGCCCCGTGAGCCACGCGCCCTCCGGCAGGCCGCTCTCCTCGGCGAACGCCTCCAGCCGCTCGACAACCTCTTCCTTCGACGCCGTGCCGACGAGGTCGGCCTGCAACATGCTCTCGCCCAGGCCCATGAGGTGCACGTGCGCGTCGATCAGCCCCGGCACGACGGCGCGCCCCTCAGCGTCCACGCGCTCGGCCTTCGGGTAGGCTTCGAGGACCTCTTCGTTCGAGCCGACCATCAGCAAGCGCCCGGCGCGGACGGCCAGCGCCTCGGCTTCGGGCTGATCGGGGTTCATCGTGTAGATGCGCGCGTCGTGGAGCACGAGGTCGGCCTGCGCGCGGGCCGGGGCGGCGGCGAGGAGGAGCATCAGCAGCGTAAAGAGGAGGTACGGCATGGTTTGAGTGGGGGCGGATGGGGGGTGTGGGAGAAGAAAGGAAGAGACGAGGTCTTCTTCGACTCGTCGCCGCTTCCTTTCTTCGGTTCTGCTAACCTAACCGCTGCCGGGCGGGCGTTCGATCCAAAGCGTGACGGGGCCGTCGTTGGTAAGGCGCACCTGCATGTGCGCGCCGAAGACGCCGGTGGGCACGTCTCGGTTGAGGTAGCCGCTCAGCATGGCGACGAAGTGCTCGTAGAGCGGCTCGGCGCGCTCGGGCGGCGCGGCGCTGGTGAACGAGGGGCGGTTGCCGCTGGAGGCGGCGTCGCCGTAGAGCGTGAACTGCGGCACGACGAGCGCCTCGCCGCCGGTGTCCTGGAGCGAGGCGTTCATGCGCCCCTCGGCGTCGGCGAGGATGCGCAGGCGGGCGCACTTGCGCGCGAGCCAGTCGGCCTCGGCTTCCGTGTCATCCGCGTGCACGCCCAGGAGGATGAGCAGCCCCGCCCCGATGGCGCCGACTTCTTCTCCGTCCACTTCGACAGCAGCCTCGCGGACGCGCTGCACGAGAGCAATCATGGGCCTGCGGGCGGTTTATGACAATGGACGAATGACGATAGACGACGGCACTGTGTTCTGTCAAGCACGGTCGTCATTCGTCCATCGTCGGCCGTCTCTCCAGCCGCTCGCGCAGCCTGCTGGCGAATTCCTGGAGCGCGCGGCTGCGGTGGCTGATGGCGTTCTTCTCGGACGGACGCAGCTCGGCGAACGTGCGCTCTTTGCCATCCGGCACGAACACGGCGTCGTAGCCGAAGCCGCCCTCGCCGCGCTCCTCGTGGATGATCCGTCCGCGGCAGACGCCTTCGACGGTCCACGTCTGGTGCCCGTCAGCAAAGGCGACGACAGTGCGGAACTGCGCGTGGCGATCCGTCTCGCCCTCGAGTTTTTCGAGCAGATGCCGGCGGTTGGCCGCGTCGTCGGCCCCTTCGCCTGCAAAGCGCGCGGTGCGGACGCCGGGCGCGCCGCCGAGGGCGTCTACTTCGAGGCCGGTGTCGTCGGCGAGGGCGGGGCGGCCAGTGTGGTGCTGGATCATCTCGGCCTTTTTGCGCGCGTTGCCGTCGAGCGTGGGCGCGTCCTCCTCGACCTCCGGCGCGCCCTCGATATCCTGGAGCGCGTGCAGGCGGACGGGCAGCCCCTTGAGGAGCGCGCGGATCTCGGCCAGCTTGCCGGGGTTGCGCGTGGCGAGCACGAGGTCGAGCGGATCGGCGGGCATCGGGGCGGGGGCGGTGTCGCGGAAGGCGGGGGCGGCGAAACACGCGGGCGGGGGTGTTGTTTCAAAGGGTCCGGCCGCTTACTTTAGCGGTCCTGCCCTTTTGCTTTTTCCGACATTCCCCTTTCCCACACAACACGGAGGTTTGCCTTGGCCGTAGGAATTAAAGTACGCGACCGCGAATCCATTGACCGCGCGCTGCGCCGCTTCAAGCGCACCGTGAACCGCAGCCGGGTGCTGCGCGAGTACCGGCAGAACATGTCGTTCACGAAGCCCTCGGAAGAGCGCCGCCTCGCCCGTAAGGCGTCCAAGCGCCGCCGCCGCCCACGCAACCGCAAGCGCTACTGATTTTTTTCTCTTCTGATCGGCGGCGTCTTTCCCGGCGCGCACCGCTTTTCCGCAACGGAGGCGATCTCATTTTTTGAGGTCGCCTTTTTTCGTGTCACACGTTCTCAGTTTCCAAATGCAACCACGTTAGCTTGGCTTTTACAACATCGCTTTGCGTTTGCAGCCGGACTTGCTTCTTTACGTTTTGCCATTGTTAGCAGCGTCCTTGCTTCTTTCTCCCTGACTCGAAGAGTCCGGAGGTATCACGCCATCAGTAGAGTGGTCAGTCTGTTCGGCTGGTAGCGATTCAGGAAGTAGCACATCAGCGTATTCTGCTATTACAGTAAAGTTGGCCACCATAGAAAGAAGAACCGCAACACGCCCTACGATTTTCCAGAAACGCTTGCCTACTTCCGTTCCGTAAGCTTCTTTTGCCACTTTGGGATTCAGGAGAGCGGCACCGTATACGGACTCAACAGAAGCTTGAATAGGCTCGGCTCCACTGATTCTGAACTCTTGTATCGCACGATCAATTTGCTTCAGGTGTTCAATTAGATAGCCACGGACTTCTTCTGTCAAGTCCGCCGCGAAGACGTCATCGAACAACTCGCGTATGCTCTTATGTATTGTTTCGATGTCCTCTTCGCTGATCTCAACTTCAGCGCGACGGCGCGACAGAAGATCATCGCATATCTTCAATCCGAACAGGCTAGCCTCATCTATGCGGCCAATGAGATTGTTCCAAGCCGTTTGCAGGTTGAGGATCTTGAAAGCGCTCTCGACTTTAGGAACCCACTCAAGATAGACGCTTGCAGTGATGTCCGGATGATCCTCAATTTCTTCTCGAATCGCCGCAGGAAGCTCTATCACCCTTGCGAGCCTTTTTAGCAGCAATGTCGTGTCTTCTGCGGGAACCTCAAGAAGCTCCGCCCAAGCTGCTCCTATTGACTTTCTCTTGTTGACTTTCTCTTGTCAATTCGCTTGCCAGCATTCAGCAAATTCAGAAGTCGACCGGCCGGATTGTTCAGATGAGCCATAATAAAGAAGCATATACGTCTCGTTAGCTTAAGCAGTACCGGAGGCAATTGGCGAATGGCTGACGCAACTCTAAGCTACGCCGCCGCCTGGCCCGCCTCGCCTTCGGCCGTGTCGCCCTCTTCGGTGCCCAGAGCTTCGGCGACGAGCTTTTCTTGCTCTAGCTTGTGCACCTTGGCGCTGCCGGTGGCCGGGCTGGCCATCGCCGGGCGGCCGACGTAGCGGATGGGCTGCTCGCACTCGCCGTGGACTTCGTCGAGCACGGCGTCGAAGCGCGGGCGCACGAACGTCCACGCGCCCATGTTCGCCGGTTCTTCCTGTACCCAGATCGTCTCCTCGGCGTTTTTGTAGCGCTCGATCTCTTCGCGCACTTCCTCTTCAGGGAACGGGTAGAACTGCTCCAGGCGCGTGATGGCGACTTTGCCCTCGCGCCCCTCGCTTTCCTCGAGCGCTTTCCGGAGGTCGTAAAAAACCTTGCCACTGCAGAAGAGATGGCGCTCGACACCCTCCGGGTCGGCCTCGGCGGGGATGACTTCTTGGACACCGCCGCCGGTGAGGGCGTCCGGGGCGCTCACGGCGTTGGGGTTGCGCAGGAGGCTCTTCGGCGTCATGACGATTAAGGGCTTCTTCACCTCGCGCTTGACCTGGCGCCGGAGCGCGTGGAAGTAGTTCGCCGGCGTGGAGAAGTTGGCGACGATCATGTTGCCCTGCGCGCAGAGCTGGAGGAAGCGCTCCAGCCGCGCCGACGAGTGCTCCGGCCCCTGCCCTTCGTAGCCGTGCGGCAGGAGGACAACGAGGCTCGACGTCTGGCCCCACTTCTCCTCGGCGGCCGAGATGAACTGGTCGAAGACGATCTGCGCGCCGTTGACGAAGTCGCCAAACTGCGCCTCCCACAAGACGAGCGCGTCGGGGTCGCCCACCGAGTACCCGTACTCGAACCCGCACACGGCGTACTCCGAGAGCAGGCTGTCGTAGATGAGGAGCTTCGCCTCCTGATTTTCGCGGATGTGGTTCAGCGGCACGTGCTCCTCGCCCGTCTCCTGATCCACGAGGACGGCGTGGCGCTGGCTGAACGTGGCGCGGCGCGTGTCCTGCCCGCTCATCCGCACCGTCGTCCCTTCCAGGAGCAGCGAGCCGAAGGCCAGGATCTCGGCAAAGGCCCAGTCGATCTTTCCTTCCGCGAAAAGGTCGTCGCGGCGGTCGAACTGGCGCTTGAGCTTTTTGTGGGCGTGGAAATCCTCCGGCAAGTCGGTGAGCGCTTTGACGACAGCTTCGAGGTCGTCGCGCTTCGCCTCGGTGTCCACCTGCGGCAGACGCTCGCGCTCCTTGCGCTTGTCCTGGAGGTGGCCGAGCGCTTCCTGCGGGTCTTTCTCGTCAAGGTCTTTCGTGCGCTCGAACGCCTCTTGCAGGCGGTCACGGTAGTCGTTGAGCATCTTCTCGGCCTCGTCCGGCTCCACGACGCCGCGCCTGAGCAGGCTCTCGGTGTAGATCTTCCGGGGGGAGCGCTGCGCCTCGATCTTCTGGTAGAGCAAGGGCTGCGTGTAGGTCGGCTCGTCGCCCTCGTTGTGGCCGTGGACACGGTAGCAGAGGAGGTCGATCACGACGTCCTTATTGAAGACCTGCCGGTAGTCCAGGGCCAGGCGCGCCACGCGCACGCAGGCTTCGGGGTCGTCGCCGTTGACGTGAAAGATGGGCGCCTGGATGGCGCGGGCGATGTCGGTGGCGTAGGTCGAGCTTCGGGCGTCCGAGGGCAGCGTGGTGAAGCCGATCTGGTTGTTGATGACCACGTGCACGGTGCCGCCCGTGCGGTAGCCGCGCAGCTGCGAGAGGTTCAAGGTCTCGGCCACGACGCCCTGCCCGGCAAAGGCGGCGTCGCCGTGGAGGAGCAGCGGGATCACCTTGTCGAGGTAGTCGCCGCCGGCCACGCCGTTCGCGCTTTGACCCTCTTGGCGGCGTTGGGCACGGAAGAGTTCCTGTCGCGCGCGCGCGTAGCCTTCGACGACGGGATTCACCGCTTCGAGGTGGCTCGGGTTCGAGGCGAGCGTGACGTGCACCTTTGCCCCGCTGGGCGCCTCGTAGTCGCCCTCGGCGCCGAGGTGGTACTTCACGTCACCCGATCCCTGGATCGTCTCCGGGTCGATGTTGCCCTCGAACTCGGAGAAGATCTGCTCGTAGGGCTTGCCGATGATGTTGGCCAGGATGTTCAATCGGCCCCGGTGCGCCATCCCGATGACGACCTCCTCGGCCTCCTGATCCGCCGCATCCGAAAGGAGCGTGTCCACGAGCGGGATCAAGGACTCGGCGCCCTCCAAAGAGAAGCGCTTGTGGCCGACGTACTTCGTGTGCAGAAAGCGCTCGAACGCCTCGGCGGAGTTGAGCCGCTGCATGATCCGCTTGCGCTCTTCCGTGGAGAGCGTCTCCGAAGAACGCACCGGCTCGATCTTCTCGTGGAGCCAGCGCTTCTCCTCCGGATCCGAGAGGTGCATGGACTCGATGCCGACCTTGCGCGTGTAGGTGTCGCGCAGGATGGAAAGGATCTCGCGTAAGGGGAGCGTGTCCTTGCCACCGAGGCCGCCGGTGATGAACGCGCGGTCGAGGTCCCAGACGGTGAGGCCGTAGGTGGCCGGGTCGAGTTCGGCGTGGTGCGTCCAGTTGTAGCCGAGCGGGTTGACGTCGGCCTGGAGGTGGCCGCGCACGCGGTAGGCGCGGATGAGCTGCAAGACGGCGGCCTGCTTGCGCGTCATCGCCATCTCCTCGCTCTCGCCGTCGCGCCCGAGCTGCGGCGTCGAGTCCTGCCGCAGCGCGTAGGGTTTGTGGGGGATGCCCAGATCGCTGAAGACGCCCTCGTAAAAGCCGTGCTCGCCCAGGAGCGCCTCTTCGATGTGGCGGAGGAAGGCGCCGCTCGTGGCGCCCTGGATCACGCGGTGGTCGTACGTCGAGGTGAGCGTCATCACCTGCGCGATGCCCGTTTTGCTCACCACTTCGGGCGCAAAGGCGTAGTACTCCGGCGGGTAGCCGATGGCGCCGACGCCTAGGATCACGCCCTGCCCCGGCATCAGGCGGGGGACGCTCTGCTTCGTGCCGCCCACGCCGGGGTTGGTGATCGAGACGGTGGTGCCCTGGAAGTCGGCCAGCGTGAGTTCGCCGTCGCGCGTGCGGCGGACGGCGTCGTTGTACGTGCCCACGAACTGCGCGAAGTTCATCGCCTCGACGCCCTTGAGGTTCGGCACCATGAGCGTGCGCTTGCCATTCTTTTCTATGTCAATGGCGATGCCGAGGTTGACGGCGTCCGGGACGATCTTCTGCGGCGTGCCGTCCTCGTCGTGGCGGAAGGTGGTGTTCATGTCCGGCTGCTCCTTGATGGCCTGCACCATCGCGTAGGCGATCAGGTGCGTAAAGCTGACCTTCTCGCCGCCGACTTGGCGCTGGTAGTCGTTGATGAGCGCGCGGTTTTCGGCCAGGAGCTTGACCGGGAAGGTGCGCACGGAGGTGGCCGTCGGCACGCCGAGGCTGGCCTCCATGTTTTCGACGATCTTCGAGGCCGCCCCGCGGATGGGCTTCACCTCGGCGCCGTCCGGGGGCGTGGCCGAGGCGGCGTAGAGGGCGGGGGCGCCGTCGCCGGCGGGCGCTTCGCGGACGGCCTCTTTGGCGTCGGCCGACTGCGGCTCGCCGTCGCCCGAGGGTTCGCCGTCGCCGCGCGGCTCGCCATCGCCGGAGGGCGGGGCGGCGGGCTGCGGGGCGCGGGCGGTCTGGAAGGTTTCGTCCGGCTCGTAGCCCTCGAAAAAGTCGCGCCAGGCGGCGCTCACGCTTTCGGGGTCGTCGCGGTACTGCTTGTACAGCTCTTCGATGTAGCCGGTGTTGAATCCGAGAGCGCTCACGGTAGAAGGTCGTCTTTGGAGAAGAGGGGCTGGGCGGTGCGCCGTCCTTTTGCGTAACGATGCGGCGGCGGCAAGGATTCCCTTTTGAGGGGGCGGGTAAGAGGGAACGGGGGAAAGAGTGCCGGACCGCCGATGGGCCGCGTTCAGAGCCGGTTGAGGTTTTCCAGCGAGCACCGAACAAAAAGAGGGCTTGCGCCAATGCCCGCGTAGAGACGTGTCAGCGACACGTCTCTGCCTCGGTTCGGGGCGCGGTGCCATCTCTTATCTACCACCCTGCCCCCCTGTTCAGGAGGGGAACGCGCTTGGCCAAGGTCGCGCGAGAAACCTCGACGGTCTCTCACAACTGCACGGCAGCAGCAGCTTCCGCGCGTGTTTCACGGGCTGCCGTTCCGGCCGGGGTGCGCTCGGTGCGGCGGAAGGCGGCGTCGAGGACGAGGCGGAGCATGGCGGCGTAGTCGTGCCCGGTAAAGGCGGCCTCGACGGCGAGGTGGCCGTCCCAGCACCAGCCGGGGTTCGGGTTGACCTCCAGAAGGCGCGGGCGGCCCTCGGCGTCCAGGCGCCAGTCGAAGCGGGCGTAGTCGCGGCACCTTAGGCGCGCAAAAAGGCGGCGGCTTCCTTCCTCGACTTCGCGGCGCACGCTCTCCGGCAGGTCGGCCTCGAGGGTGCTGCCGTCCTGCATGTAGTAGGGCGAGTCCGGCTCCCACTTGGCCTCGTAGCCGCACAGCTCGGGCAGCCCCTCGGGCAGGCGCCCGTAGTTCTCCTCGGCGATGGGGAGCGCGGTGAGGCCCGAGCCGTCGGCTTCCGGATTGCCCACGAAGCCTATCGTCAGGTCCTTCCCCGGCAGGAACTCCTCGATGAGGAGCGCGCGCTCGTCGCCGATCATCGCGCGCGTAGACGCGACGGCGGCGGCGAGTTCGTCAGCGTTGCGGGCGAAGCTTTTCTGCGTGAGGCCGTAGCTCGAATCGCCCGTGTTGGGCTTGACGAGCGCGGGGTACGGGAAGCCGAGTTTTTCTCCCTGGGGCACGGCCTCGCCGGGCGCGATGAAGCGGGCGCGCGCCACGGCGATGCCCATCTCGCGGGCCACGCCGCGCACGAGCGATTTGTCGTAGCACGCGGCCAGGCACTGCGGCCCGGCGCCCGTGTACGGCAGCCCGGCGATGTCCAGCAGCGCAGGCACGTGCAGCTCCTGGCGCGGGTCGTTCATCAGTCCCTCGTCGCAGAGGTTGAAGACGAGATCCACCTCGCCGCGCAGGTTCTGAAGGTCGGCCGGCAGCGTGGCGTGGTCGTCGAGGTAAGTGAAGCGGTAGCCCCGCAGCGTGGCGAGCGCTTCCTTGAGGCGGCGGATGACCTCGAAGTCCTCCTCGCCGAAGACGCCCTCGCGCTTCATCGCGTCAGGGAGGCGCGGGTCGCCCAGGACGACGGCCACCGAGCGCGTGGGCTGGGCAGCGGCCTCGGCGGGCTGCCCGTCGCCGCTCGCGTCCGAGGGCGTGCGGGCGGTGATGAAGAGGCGCCGCGCCATCATCCCCAGGTCCTGCCCGCGCGTGGAGAGCGTCTCCGAGGCCGGGGCGGCGTCGAAGCGCCCAAAGCCGTTTTCTTCTAAGAGCGCGCGGATCTCGTCGCGGCTGTAGAGGCGCTCGGCGTAGAGCTGGTCTTTGAGCACGCCCTTTTCGACGTGCGCGATCACCTCGCGGGAGACGAGGCGGCGGCCCTCCTCGGCCAGCTCGCGCTCGCGGCAGACGAAGTGCTTTTCGTCGATCCATTCCCAGGAGCGCGCCTCGAAGTGCTCGCGCAGGTAGGCGCCGCTGGCGAGGTCGAGGAACACGCGCCCGCCGGGCCGCAAGACGCGCCGCACCTCCTGGAGCACGGCGTGGTCGTCGTCCTCGGTCTCGAAGTAGCCGAAGCTGTTGCCCATAAGCAGCACGGCGTCGAAGGCGCCCTCGTCGAAGGGGAGCGCGCGGCAGTCGCCCTCCTGGAACGCGGCGCCGAGGTTTTCTTCCTCTGCCGCCTTGCGCGCCTCGCCGATGAGGTAGGCCGAGCGGTCCAGCCCCTCGACGCGCTCGAAGCCGCGCCGGGCCAGTTCGAGCGCGTGGCGGCCCTGCCCGCAGCAGAGGTCCAGGATGCGCGCCTCGGGCTTCAGACGCAGGAGGCGCAGCACGGCGTCGATCTCCTGGCGCGTGCTCTCGTCCGTGAGCACGTCGCCGTCCGTCAAGAGGTAGGTCGGGCCGAAGAGCGTGCGCCACCAATCCGACGGGACGTTTTCTTCAAGCGAGGCCAGCGGGCCGTGGGTGGGCGCATGACCGTCGGGGTCGGGGTCTGGTGCGGGGGTGTCGGACGCGGACGAAGAGGGAGGCTCGGCGTCGGGGGAGGGGGCGCTGCTCATGGGGTGACCTCGGTGTGATGGGGTGACGAAAGCGCTGCCGATGGGCGCGGCGGATGCCGAGCAGACAGCGGAAAACGGCGCTGCTATTTGCAGTGTACTAAGACGTTCCCGTTCACGTTCGTAACAATATCGCCATACGTCAAGAGGTGTCAGGGCGCGGCAGATCCCAGGATCTACGCTGCCGCTCAAAACGGCCTTCAGAGCCATTCCTCGGCGCGGTACCAATCGATGGTTTCCTGCACGCCTTCCGCCAACGACACTGCCGGCGCGTAGCCGAAGTCGCGCCGCGCCTTTTCGGATGAGCAGATCTTGCAGGCATGGCGGATTTCGCGCGCCTTTTCGCGGTTGAGCGGGGGATAGCTCCCCGTCATTTTCCCCCACCCCTCGGCTACCGCCCCCACCGCGCCGACGAGTGGGCCGGGCACCGGGAGCGTGAGCGCCTTCTGGCCGAGCGCCTCAGTCGCGGCGGCCTTAACCTCGTTCCACGAGTACGCCTTTGCGCTGCCCAGGAAGTAGGTCTCGCCTGCTGTGCTTTCCGCCTCCGCCGCCTGGATCATGCCGCGCACGAGGTCGCGCACGTGGACGAGGCTGAGCGCCGGCTCTTTCCCCCGCCCCACCACCGGGGCGATCCCGCGGCTCACCGTCTTGAAGAACTCGTAGATGTCCGCCTCGCGCGGCCCGTACACCGCCGGCGGCCGGACGACCACGAGCGGCAGCGCCTCGGCGAAGGAGCGGCGCATGTCGTGGCGCGCTTGGGCGGCTTCTTCCATGAGCGCCTTGCTCTTGCCGTACCGGCTGATCGGGCGGAGCGGCGTCTCTTCATCGGCCACGCCGCCTTCGCAAAAACCCACGGCGGCGAGGCTGCTGGTGAGGAGCACTTTTTTCACGCGCGCCGCCGCCATCCTCACCGCGCCCAGGAGGCTGAGCGTGTCGCGGATGTTGCTCTTCTCGAACGCCTGCCAGCTTTCGGCGCGCGTCACGCCGCCGACGTGGTAGACGTAGTCTACGCCGGTGAGCGCTTCCCACATCGCCTCGATGTCGGCGAGGTCGGCGCGGATGGGCGTGATGCTCAAACCATCGAGCCACTTCAGGCGGCTGCGCACGAGGCAGCGCACCTCAGCATAGCCCTTTTCCAGAAGCGCCTCGGCCAGGTGGCTCCCGATAAAGCCCGTGCCGCCGGTGACGAAGGCGACTTTTTTTTCTCCCGGCCTCGTGGTAGGTTCTGTCATCGCGTTCGCGGGCGAGTGGTAGAGGGCGAGGGGCGAACGGCGCCGCCTGCTTTATGCTCCGCGCGCAGCCCTCTGCAGGCGCTCCCCGCTTGCGCGCTCGCGCCGAATCTGGCCGGGCGGTTCAGCCTCTCCAGCGCCGCAGAAAAGCTCGGCTGATTTTTCGAGCGTTGAACGCCTTCACACACTCCCCCAACCCTCACACTCCAAACATGGGCATCTTCGACTTTCTCAAAAACATCGGCCGCGACGCGGAGGGCGACACGGCCCAGGACATCAAGCAGACCATCGAGAAAAACCTCGCGGGCCAGTTCGACAACCTCGACGTCAGCTTCGACGATGGGACGGTGACGCTCCAGGGTAAGGCCAAATCGCGCGCGGCGCGGGAAAAGGCCATCCTCTTGGCCGGCAACGTCAAGGGCGTCGAAAAGGTGGACGACGACAAGCTGCGCGCGGCTTGGCCCAAGGCTTCGGACCTGCCGCAGCAGAAAGAGGCCGAGCCGGAGCCGCGCTTCCACACCGTCGAAAAAGGCGACTCGCTCTCGAAGATCGCCAAGTCCGTCTATGGCGACGCGCAGCAGTGGCGGGCGCTTTTCGAGGCCAACCGCGAGGTCATCGAAGACCCCGACCTCATCTACCCCGGCCAGAAGATCCGCATCCCGGAGCTGCGCTGAGCCGCCGCTCTTCCGCGCAGAGGGTTCTCGGTCGCTGCCGGGAACCCTCTTTCTGTGCCGCTCTCCCTTCTGCCGAGGCGGCGCTTCTGGGAGGGTAGCGTGCGGATGGCGTTTCCTCGCCCCCCACGCGCGCCATAGGATCATCCCCCGTCATCGAAACGACTTGCGGCGAGGCCGGGCGCGCGTCGTATACTTGGGGTGCAAGCAAGCCTGAGATCACGAAGCCTCAATCAGCAAACCCCATCAGCATGAGTGTAGCGATTGTTACCGGATCGGCCGGGTTGGTCGGCTCCGAGGCCGTCCGCTTTTTCGCAGAAGAAGGCATGGACGTCGTCGGCATCGACAACGACATGCGCAGCGTCTTTTTCGGCGAGGACGCCTCGACAAGCTGGAACCGCCGCGCCCTCGAAGAAGAGGTCCCCTCTTACGAGCACCACGCCATCGACATCCGCGACGCCGAGGCGCTCGGGCGCCTTTTCGAGCGCTACGGAAGCGCCATCGGCCTCGTCGTCCACACCGCCGCGCAGCCCTCGCACGACTGGGCCGCGCGCGAGCCTCTGACCGACTTCTCCGTCAACGCCACGGGCACGATCAACCTCCTGGAGGCCACGCGCCAGCACTGCCCCGAGGCGGCGTTCATCTTCACCTCGACCAATAAGGTGTACGGCGACACGCCCAACCGCCTCCCGCTCGTCGAGCAGGAGACGCGCTGGGAGATCGACGCCGAGCACGCCTACCACGCCGGCATCCCCGAGACGATGTCAATCGACCAGTCGAAGCACTCGCTCTTCGGCGCCTCGAAGGTGGCCGCCGACGTCTTGGTGCAGGAGTACGGGCGCTACTTCGGCATGAAGACGGCCTCGTTCCGCGGCGGCTGCCTCACCGGCCCGGCGCACTCCGGCACGCAGCTCCACGGCTTCCTGGCCTACCTGATGAAGTGCGCGGCCACGGGTGATCCGTACACCGTCTTCGGCTACAAGGGCAAGCAGGTGCGCGACAACATCCACTCGGCCGACCTCATCGCGGCCTTCGACGCCTTCTTCCGGGCGCCGCGCTCCGGGGGCGAGGTGTACAACATCGGCGGGGGGCGCCGGAGCAACTGCTCGATGCAGGAGGCCATCACGCTCTGCCAGGAGATCGCCGGGCGGGAGCTGAAGCACACGTACTCCGATGAGCACCGCAGCGGCGACCACATCTGGTACGTGAGCGACCTCTCGAAATTCAAGGCGCACTATCCCAAGTGGGACATCACGCGCTCCGTGCCCGAGATCCTCGAAGAGATCTACGCCCACAACGCCGAGCGCTGGCTCGGCGCCCCCTCAGCTGCCATCGCGTAAGCTCTCCCGATCTCCCTGCCGAGCGCTCCTCGCGTCCCGTTCTCGCCTCGCCGATGCACGCCCCGAACGTTCTTATCCAGCACCGCCACCGCGCGGGCGAGATCAGCGGCGTGACGACGTACGCGCGGCTCCTCAGTCAGGCGCTCCGGGAGCGCGGCGCCTCCGTGCGCGTCCTCTCCACGACCGAGAGCACGCTCGGCGAGCAGGTGCGCGCCGTCCGCTGGGCCGACGTCGTGCACCTGAACTCGAACGACCCGTTCTTCGCCGCGCTCTGCAAGGCGATGCGGCGGCGGACGATCCTCAAGTACCACTTCTCGCTCTACGCCTCGGCGTACTACCGCGAGGAGGCGCTTTCTTTCAAGGAGCGCCTCTGGGCCGAGGTTAAGCACGAGCGCCCGGCGCGCTGGACGGACGCCGCCGCGCTGGCCGCCTCTGCCGTCTCCCTCGCCCGGCTGGCGGGGCGCATGGCGACGATGCTCATGGCCGACCGGCTCACCGCGTGCAGCCACTACCAGCGCCGCGCCTCGGCCCTGCCCCGCCCGGTGCGCACGCTCTACAACCCCATCGACGTGAATCCCGAGGCCGCCGCCACCCAGAAGCCGCGCCTGGCGCCTCCGTACCGCTTCGTCTTCGTGGGAAAGCTGGTGGACTACAAAGGCGTGGATCTGCTCCTGGAAGCGGCGAAGGTGCTGCACCGTCAGGGGCGCGCGTTCGAGGTCTGGATCGTGGGCGACGGGCCGGCGCGCGAGGCGCTCGAAGCGCAGGCCGAGGCGCTGGGCGTGGCGGATGGCGTCCGCTTCTGCGGGCAGCGGCCCCACGCCGAGGTCTTGGAGATCGTGCGCGCGGCGCTGACGTTCGTGCTCCCCTCGCGCATCGCTGAGGCGGCGCCGTACACGGTGCTCGAAGCGGCCAGCGTGCAGACGTGCCCCGTCGTCTCCAGCGCGGGCGGCTCGGCGGAGATGGCCGGGCCGAGCGGGCTGGTCTTCGAGCGCGAGGACGCCGCCGCCCTGGCCGCCGCCCTGGCCCGCTGCCTGGACGATCCCGAAGACGCCCTTGAGCGCGGACGGCGCGCCTGCGTCCACGTGGCCGAAGCGTTCTCCTCCGAGCGTAGCGCCGAAGAGTTTCTGGCCCTCTGCGCCGAAGAGCACGTCCCGCACGCGCCCCGGCCGGCGGCCTCTTCCGCCCGCTCTCCCCGGCCCCGTTCGACCTCCAAACAAACCCAGCCGCCCAAGCTGGAAAACTGCTGAGTATGCGCATCGTGTTAGTCAACCGCTTCTACGGCGGAGAGAGCACCCCCACCGGCCGCATGGTCCGCGACGTGGCCGAAGCGCTCGTCGCCGAGGGCCACGACGTCCGCGTGCTCGCCTCCGACGGGCAGTACGCCGGCGCCAAACCCTCGGTCGGCGCCTCCGGCTCGGTAGCCGTCACGCATCTGAAAACGCCCAACGGACCGCGCCTGGCCGACTGGACGCTTTTCTGGCTCCAGGCGTTCGCGCGGCTCCCGTTTATGACGTGGGACCGCTGCGTGCTCCTCACCGACCCGCCGTTCATGATCGCCGGCGCGGCGCTCCTGGGGCGGCTTCTGCCGGAGCGAAAGATATATTGGTGGACGATGGATCTGTACCCGGAGGCCGTCGTCGCCAGCGGGCGGATGGGCGGGGAATCGCCCGTCAACCGGCTCCTGCGGCGCGCCAACGAGGCGGGCCTGCGCCAGGCCGAGGGCGTCGTGTGCCTGGGCCACTGCCAGAAGGAGCGGCTCGCCCGGTATCCGGCGTGGCGGGGCGTGCGCCACCGCGTCGTACCGCCGTGGGACGACCGCCCTCTCTCGCGCGTGTCCAAAAAGGAGAACCGCTTCCTGGAGCGGTACGGTCTCCAGGGCAAGCGCGTGGTGCTCTACGCCGGCAACCTCGGCGAGGCACATTCCTTTGAGGAGACGCTCGCCGCCGCGCGCCTCTTCCACGCGCGCGGAGACGACGAGTGGGCGTTCGTCTTCGTGGCGCGTGGGGCCAAGCGCGCCGCCCTCGAGGCCGCCAGCGCCCGTCTGCCCAACGTGCGCGTGCTCGACTACCAGCCGCCCGACCTCACGGCTGACCTGCTTTGGGCGGCCGACGTGCACCTCATCACCATGGAGCCGGGCTGGGAAGGCATCGTCGTGCCGAGCAAGCTCTACGGCGTGTTGAAGACGGAGGCGCCCGTCCTCTTCATCGGCCCGCCAGAGGCCGATACGGCCCAGGAGATCCGCCAGCACGGCGCCGGCCGCGTGCTCCCGAGCGGCGCGGAGGCCGAGGCCGTCGCCCAGGCGCTCGAACGCCTCTACGCCGAGGGCCGGCCCGAGGCCCGCCGCAACGGACGCGCCGGCGCCGAGGCCGTGGCGCGGTTCGTCCTCGAAGACGGCTGACGGACGAGTTTTCCCGACGCATTCCAGCGGCTTTCATAACCCAAGTTGTGCGGTAGAGCGAAGACCCCTGTTTGCTGTCATCCTGAACGCAGTGAAGGATCTCCAACCCCTCAGAATGCCTCAACGGGGAGAGGAGACCCTTCGCTCCGCTCAGGATGACAACTCGATAGGTCACAACTTGGATTCATAGTCCTCTACAGACGAAAAAAAAGGAGCGGCACGGCTGTGAATTCTCAAGAACGCACGCCCCGCATCGCAGACCGCGCAACAGAGAACTCCTTCGCCGCAGCATGGAAGCAGATGACGCTGGCGCTACGGCTTGTGCGGGCGCTCGGCCCCGTGCAGGGCGCTTCCGCTCTGCTGCAGTTTGCCTTTGGCACGGCGCCGGTGGCGCTTCGCCTGCGCGGGTACCCGGCGCCCCTCTTCGCGCGGCGAGGCACGGGGGACTTCGCCACCTTCGAGAAGGTGTTTCTGCAACGGGAGTACGACTTCGACCGGCTCGGCGTGGACGTGGACCCGGCGCTCGTCATCGACGCGGGGGCCAACGTGGGCTACGCCGCCGTCTTCTTCGCGCGCCGGTACCCGCAGGCGCGCGTCCTCGCGCTGGAACCGGAAGCCTCCAACTACGCGCTGCTGCGGCGCAACGTGCAGGCCTATCCCAACGTGACCCCCCTCCGCGCCGCGCTGTGGAAAGCCGAGGGGCGCCTGCAGGTCTCCAACCCAGACGACGCGAAGCCCGCCATCCAGGTGCAGGCCAGCCGCGACGGCGCCATCGACGCCGTAACGGTTCCGGACCTCTTGGAGCGTGCCGGCCGCGCGCGCGTCGATCTGCTCAAGATGGACATCGAGGGCAGTGAGAAGGAGCTTTTCGAGGACGGCGCCGCCGCCGCGTGGCTCGGGCGCGTGGGCGTCATCGCCATCGAGCTGCACGACCGCTTGCGGCCGGGGTGCAGCCGCGCGTTCTATCAGGCCGTGGATCGGCGTCCGTCCAGCCGGCATCGGCACGGGGAGCACGTCGTCGTCGATCTGCGGCGCTGATGGGCGCTTCGTCAGCGACGTTTCCGCAGGCGCTTCCTGCAACCAGCGCGTTTACGGGCCTCCAGGCCCATCCGCTGGCTGGGCCACAGCGGTCCGCGCCCGGTGCGACGGGATGTGCCACAGCTTGCGCCTTCCTCGAACGATGTTGTGGTGTCCGGCGCCTGCGCGCCGGCCTCTCACCCAAGCAGGTCGTCGGTGCGGAAGGCGCCAAGTTCGGGCCACGCCTCGACGTCCACCTCGTCGTCGTAGTCGTAGGTGCTCTCGTCGCGGTAGGCTGCCCCCTCGGGATGCCGGTAGACTTCGAGCACCCGCGGCTGGTCCGGGTCAATCCGGATGATCCAGTACTCGGGAATGCCCGCCTCGGCATATGCCCGCCACTTCTTTCCCCGGTCCTTCTCGTACGTCGTGCGGCTCACTTCGATGACGAGGCGGACGTCCTCCGGGCGCGGCGTTCGGCCGGGTTCGCCGCGGAGCAGCGCCACGTCCGGCTCCGGCTCGTTGTGCTCAGAGATCAAGACGGGATAACCTTCCTGGACGAAGTTAGTCCACCTCATGCCTTGCTGTCCGATCCGCTCGCGAAATAGGTCAGCGATCCGTCGGGCGCGGCTGGCGTGATCGTAGGATTGGGGGGCCATCTGGTAGATCTCGCCGTCGATGAGTTCGTAGCTCCGGCCTGAGTCGAGGAGGCCGACCTCGCCCATGAGGTGGAAGTCCTGCGTGGTGAAACGGACCTTCGTTGTCGTTTCCATAAGAGCAACCTCAGCGGTCAAGTGGTCGGAAGCCAGTGGGCACCGCACCTCGTCTGCGCTTCCTGCGGCGGGCGGAAATCGGACTTCTCCGCTCGAAATGTACTCTACCTCTGCGCCCCAAGCGGGGTCCCCGCCGAGCTGAGCAAACGCGCTCACAGCCGCGCGCGCTACACCGACTCCCCCCGCCGGCGGCGGCGGATCTCCTCCATCTTCAGGACGATCATGTACTCGTAGATGGCCTGGAGGCAGCAGTACGTCAGCCCCGGCCCGCCATCGAGGAAACCGCGCTTGCCGACGTAGAGGTAAAGGAACTTCGCCAGCGGGCGCAGCGGCAGGCGGAAGGAGAGGTTCTTGAGCGCCTTGCGCCGCTTGGCCGCGTCGGCGTCCAGGAGCGACGGCGCCTCGCCCCGCTCGCCGTCGAGGAGCTTGATGCCCTCCATCGCCTCGAACGTCGAGTAGCGGTTGTGCTTCGCCAACCACTCCTCGAAGCCCTTGCTGAAGTTGTAGTGCAGGAAGCGCTCTTCGAGGTAGCCGTGCGCGCCGTCAATCACTGGCGTCGGGTTCACGAGCCGCTCAAAGCGGACCTTCTCAGGCCGGAAAAAGCGCATGATGTGCGAGGGCGGGTAGGCGTGCTTGATCCACCGGCCCATGAAGAAGTTCTTCCGCCCACAATAGAACGCCACGCGCTTCTCTTGGGGGTCGCGCGCGACGGCGAGGATCTCCTGGCGGAGTTCGTCGGTCATGCGCTCGTCGGCGTCGAGGTAGAAGACCCAGTCGTGCTTGAAGTCGATGTTTTCCATCGCCCAGTTCTGGTGCGCGGCCCAGTTGTCGAACTTGCGCTCGACGAGCCGCGCGCCGCGCTCACGGGCGATCTCCGGCGTGCGGTCCTGGCTGAGCGAGTCGAAGACGACCACGTCGTCGCACCACGCCACCGCGTCGAGGCAGGCGGGCAGATTTTCTTCTTCGTTGAGCGTGAGGATGAGGATGGAAACGGCCATGAGTCAGGCGTTGAGAACGGGATGGAGAAAACGGATTGGGGCGGGAAGGGCAGAGAGAAGGCGCCGCTTAGCAGAAGAGAGCGGCGCCTCGGTTTTCATTCAGAAGGAGGCGCCTCGTCTTTCATCACGCGCTTTTTGATGAAGCGTGCCGGGTTGCCGGCCACCACGCTCCACGGCCCCACGCTTTTCATCACCACAGCGCGCGCGCCCACGACGGCCCCCTCGCCCAGGCGCGTCCCCGAAGGATGCGCCGAGGCGATGAACGCCTCGACAAAGACGTAGCAGTCGTCCTCGATGGTCACCGGGCCGGGCACCTGCGGGAGGTCGCGCCGGGTGTAGTCGTGCGACCCCGTCACCAGCACGCACCCCTTGCTGATGATGACGCGGTCGCCGATGCGGAGGCCGTACGGGTTCGTGATCTCGACGTGCTTGCCGATGGTCACGTCGTCGCCCACTTCCAGGAGCCACGGCGCCCAGATGCGCGCCGAGGAGGCCACCCACGCGCTCCCCACCTTCGCCCCGAAAAGGCGCAGGAGGAACCGCCGCCAGCCGCGCATAAAAAACGGCGAGGGCCGAAACAGGAGCATCCAGACGACGCTCCAGAGCAGCCGGCCGATCTTGTTCTTCCACGTGTACGGGTTCTTAAACTGCGTCGGGTCCGGCGCCCGCTCCGCCGCCGAGCTGGCAGCGCGCGTACCGCCCTCTCGCGCGTTAGAGACGGTGCTGACGGGTTCGGAAGGATGGGAAGACGTGCTCATCATGCTTGAGGATTTAAGAGAAAACAGGCCGGCGGCGGGCCACTTGCAGCGTCTTGAGCCGCGCCGTGGCGCCGGTGTCCCAGGGGTAAAGCGGGATGCGCGGCAGAAGCGCCGGCGCGTGCCGGCCCAGGCGGCCCCGCTGCATCGTCACGCCCGAGTCGAAGTGCTCGGCCACGAGCCGCACCGCCGCTGGGCCGATGCTCGCCTCCGTGCCGTACGGGTAGCAGAAGTGCCGGCACGCGCGCCCCGTGTGCTCGCGGATGCGGTCGCGGCTTTGCAGCAGCTCGCCCTCGACCTCATCCGGCGTCAGCGCCGAGACGGCCTGGTGAGAGACGCCGTGGCTCTCGAACCGCAGGAGCGGGTTGCGGCTGAGCCGCTCCACCTCCGCCCACGTAAGGGCGGCGGGCGGACGGAGCGCCTCGGCGGTGGCGAGCCGCTCCTCTAGAAGCACGGCGCGCAGCTCTTCAAGGAGCGGTACAAAGGTTTCCTCGCGGCGCGCGTAGAGGGCCTGGTACATGCCGTCGCTGAACCGCTTCCGCCGCGCCGCGGTCGAGAGGTCGAGCGGGCCGGAGGGCAAGTCGAGCACGCACGGCGGAAGAAACGGCTCCATGCGCTGCCACCGCTGAAACGGCAGCCCGCAGCCCTCGCCGCCGAGGTCTTCGGCGTCGAGGTACGCCGTGGGCAGGTAGAAGGTGACGGGCCACCCGCGCGCCTCGGCTGCTGTGGCGATGGCACGCACGGTCTCGCCCACGCCGTCGTCAAAGGTGATGGCGAAGAGGCCGCGCGTGGACTTTCCCTCTCGCACGCGCGCGACGATCTCACCCAGCGGCACGGGCCGCGCCGGCCGCAGCGCCTCGATCTGCTCCACGAAGCGCGCCGCCGGCAGATCATGGTACGCCAGGACGTAGCCGCCAAAGAGGCGCCCAAGCGCCCCGTCCAGCACGCGGTACGCCAGCGGGCGCGCCACGAGGCGCGTCGCCAGCGTGCGGAGCGAGAAGTGAGTGGAGAGAGAAGACATCGTAAGAAGCGCTGCGGTGTGCGTCGTGGCGGTCGGGAACGGCGTTAGAAGCTGTTTAGAAGTGCCGAGACGGCTCCCATTCCCCCTTCCGAAGGGGGATCAAGGGGGATGTCAGGCCTGGTGCCCCACTCTACATCCCCCTGGCCCCCTTCTAAGGGGGGATTTCTTTGCCGACGGGTATATCATCCTGAAACCAGACAGTCTTTCAGTCCACCCGCACGCAGTCCGGCTTGGGGCCGGCGCCCAGGAGCCAGTCGTAAACGCCGCGCATCTGATGGGCCACGTGGCGCCACGTGAAGCGGCGCTCCACGAGGGCGCGGCCTCGGCCCCCCATGGCCGTGCGCTCGGCGTCGGTCATGCTGAAGAGGGCGTCGAGGACGCGCACGACGGCGTCGGCGTCCGGCTCGGCCTGGAGGGCGGCCTCGGCTTTGAAGCCTTGCGGGATGTGGCAGTGCGCGCTCTTGAGCACGGGCAGGCCAAACGACCACGCCTCGAGCACGGCCATCGGCAGGCCCTCAGCGTGCGAGGCCAGGACGAAGGCGTCGGCGTGGCGGAACGTGGCCGTCTTCTCATCCCCGAACATGGGTCCGACGAAGTGCACGCTCCGTTCCACGCCGCGCGCGCGCGTCTGCTCTTTGAAGCCAGGCAGCGCATCGCCCCAGCCGGCCACGACGAGGTCCCACCCCTCGGCCCGCGCATCGCCGCGCCGGCGCACGCGCGCCCACGCCTCGATGAGTTCGCCCAAGCCCTTCTGTCCGGCGATGCGTGAGAGGAAGAGCAGCACCTTTTTTCCTTCGGGCACGGCCGCGCGCCAGGGCGGCGCCTCGGCGGAGGCGTCCAGGTCCGGCAGGTCGATGCCGTTGGGGATGACGCACACGGGGGTGCTCAATCCGTAGGCGCGGATGTCGTCGCCCTCGCCGGGGTGCAGCGCGTGGATGCACGCCGCCTCGCGCAAGTGCCGGTCCTCGTACAGGAAGCCGGCGATGCGCTTTTTCCAGCGCGACTTCGCCAGGCCCCAGTCGCAGAGCATCCCGCGCGGGGTGATGACCGTGGGGCGGCCCGTTTCGCGGCCCCAGCGGCTGCTCACCACCGAAGGGTACATCCAGAGCGCTTGGGCGTGGACCACGTCCGGGTCGAGCCGGCTCAGCGCCTCGGCCATCCCCGGCGCGTAGCCGAACGCCTCCGGCCCGCGCTTCGGGAAGGTGTGCGGGCGCAGCGGCGCCCACGCGGCCAGGTCCTCGGCCGTGCGCTCGTCCTCGGCGCCGAGGACCTCGACCTCGACGCGCTCGCCCTCCTGGAGCGCCTGCGCCGTGCGGCGCACGCTGTTGAAGAGGCCGCCCGCCCCGCGCGAGACGGAGGCGGAGAGGAACGCCACCTTGATCTCCTCGGTGGGCGTGACGGACGAGCTTTCGCGCTGCGTTTCGGGGATGGTCTGCGTTGGTGCGGGCATGGAATCGGGAAAAAGCGTGGTAGAGTTCAACGGTAGATCAAAAAGCGGAGGAGCAGGCGGTCGAGAATCGAGGCGCGCGGCGGCGGGGCCTGGCGGGCGGCCTCGGCAGCGGCGAGGAGGCCGTCGGCAAAGGCTTCGGGCGAGAACGCCTCGATGCGGCGCCGGCTGGCTGCGCCCATCGCGGCGGGGTCGGCGGTGCTGACGGCCTCGAAGCCGCGCGCCAGGGCGGCGGGGTCATCCGGGGAAAAGGTATAGCCGTTCACGCCCGGCTTTACGAGGTCGGGCGCACATCCGCACTGGTCAGAGACGAGGACGGGCAGCCCGGCGGCCATTGCCTCGTTGACGACGAGGCCCCACGTCTCCGACACGCTGGCGAGGACGAAGGCGCCCGCGAGCGCGTAGTACGCCGGCAGCGCGTCGTACTGCTTGTAGCCGGGCAGGTGCACGCGCGCTTCCAAGCCCAGCGCTGCGCGCCGTGCCCGCACGTCCTCCGCCAGCGGCCCGTCGCCGACGAGGACGAGGTCCCACGCCTGGGCGCCTGCGGCCTCGGCGTAGGCGGCGTAGCCGTCGAGCAAGCGCTCCAGGTTCTTGTGCCAGATGAAGCGGCACGTGCAGAGGAAGTAGCGCTCGGGCAGATCTAGTTCGGCGCGCAGCGCGTCGGCGCGGGCGCGGGCGGCTCTGGTTTGCTTGGCGAAGTAGTCGTTATCGACGGCGTTGTAGCCGCTGAAGATGGCCTCGGGCGTCATCCCCAGACGGCGGAGGTACGCGCGGTGCGAGGTGCCGCCCACGAGGGCCGCCGGGAAGAGCCGCACGAGGCGCCGCTTGACGGCCTCCTTCCACCGCGAGCGCTCGCGGTCGCTCTCCTGCGTGGCGACCATGACGAAAAACGGCGTCTGCGTAGCGAGGCACCAGCGTAGCGCCCCGAGCGCGCCGGCATCTGACCATCCGTTCACAGCCACCACGCGAGGCCGGAGCCGCGCCAGCGCCTCCTCGACGCGCCTCGCCACGGCCGGCCCGGCCATCTCCAGCGAATCTTTTTCGGGGAAGAGCGTGATCCGCTCGAAGCCCTTCTCGGCCACGTCGTCCCAGGCGTTGACGGTATCGACGCCGGCCAGCTCGACGGCCACGACGGAGGTTTGCCGCGCCAGCGCTTCGAGGCGGGCCACGTGGTACGGTCCGAGGCGCCGGAAGAGGACGGCCACGGGCGCCGCGGCGTCGCGCTCGGAGGCAGGACGCGCTGCTGGCGGGCGGTGGGCGGTATGGGCGGCGGGGTCAGTCAAGGGCGTCGAGGATGGCTATGCCGCAGAGGAACATGAGGCTGCCGGGGTTGCCCACGCTGAAGAAGAGCGTCTCGCCCAACGCCTCGACGGCCCCGGCGGCGAACCAGCCGGCGGCCATGACCACGCCTACGGACAGATCCGCGAGGTAGCCGGCCGCGCGGTGACGCAAGAGCTTGAGCGTGCGCAGCGCCGCGTAGGCCATGACGATGACGAGAGGCAAGAGGCCCACGAGGCCTAGCTCGGCCAGGTTCATGAGGTAGCCGTTGTGCGAGCTGCCCTGGTTGAAGCGCGCCAGGATGATGGCGTCGTGCTGCCCCGGCCCCACGCCCAGCCACGGGTGCGCCGGCCACAGCTCGCTCAGGATAAACTCCCAGACCACGAAGCGCCCCGTGCCCGTGGTGATGTCGCGCCCGCTGCCGCTGAGCATGTACACCTCATTGATCTCGCTGAGCAGCCCCGCCCCGAAGCCCACGCCCAGCGCGGCCACCAGCCCCACCGCCCCGGCAAAAAGCACCTTCCACAGATCCCCCGGCCGGGCCAGCATGAACACCACCCCAAGGCCCGTGACGAAGGCCACGAGCGCGGTGCGCGACTTCGTGGCGAAGCACACCACGAGCGTCATCGCAAAAGCCACGGCCAAGAGTGCCCGCCATGCCGGCGACGACGGCGACCCTCCGTGCTCGACCTCCTCCGGCGCGGGCGGCGTTAGGAGATGCGCCAGGAGGCCGATCCCCGTCATCGCCGCGATGAAGCCGACGCCGTTCGGGTTCAGAAAAAGGCTGATGCGGTACATTGGATCGAAAAGGCGCGCCCAGTCCATCTCCAGCACGTGCCAGGCCACGAGCACGAAGCCACCGCACAACAGCCCGTTCCCCAGCCACAGCGCCGAGACGCGCGCCTGCCGCGCCGCCTCCAGGATCAAGAGGAAGCCCGCCACCACCACCAGGTAGCGGACGATCATCGCCACCTCGCTTCCGTTAAGCATCCCCGAGGCGACGACGACGAGCGCGTACGCCCACATCATCGCCCCCGTGAGCGACTCCGACCAGCGCAAGAGCAGCCGGTTCGGCCCCAGCGCCACGAGCATCAGCGCCGCTGCGATTCCCACAATCTGAAGCGGAATCCAAAGAAAGGCGAGCGCTGTGCACAGCCCCCACACCAGCCCCGCCACAAAGAAGAGCCGCGTCCGCGCCGTACTTTCGGGCGGGGCAAGGCGGCGTGAGCCAACGCTCGGCATGGTAGAAGAAGACGATAGCACGGCAGCGTTCGTGGCTGAGAGGCTGTTCGGTAACTCCAAATCTGTTTACATCGGCAGGGACCGCGCTCCCCCTCCCTCTATTGAGAGAAGGGACGCATCGGCGGACCGTGGCAACAACAAAATCTAACGGTACGGCGGCAAAACGATGGCGCCTTCTCACCCCGCTTCGAGCGCGCGTCGGACCGTCCTGGCGAGGCGCCCGGCGTACGCCTCCTGGCTCCCCAGCGCCGAGCGTTCGCGCGCGTTTTGCATCATCCCCTCGCGCAGGTCGGTGTCCGAGGCCAGGCGGCCGAGCGCCTCGACAACGGCCTCGGCGTCATGCGGCGGCACGACGAAGCCCTCCACGCCGTCGCGGACGATGGAGCCGGCGTTCGGCGTGGTGACGACGGGGAGGCCGCACGCCAGCGCCTCGTAGCACACGTTCGCCGACCCCTCGCACAGCGTGGGCAGGAGGAACACGTCGGCCCAGGCGTAGTGGCTCACCATCTCAGAGCGCGGCACGGCCCCGCGCACGTCGATGTGCTGCCGCAACGCCGCCTGTGCCTCCGCCGAGCAGCTCAGCGAGCCGACCATCCGGAACGCTGCCGCATCGCCGAGGCGGCGGGCCGCTTCCAGGACATAGGGCGAGCCTTTCAGGAGGCACACCTTGCCGGCGGTGAGGACGCGCAGCGGGCCGCCGTGTCGCCTCCGCTCGTCCACCCTGAACCACGCGGGCGCGCCCATGGGGACGACGGCGCAACGCTCGGCCGGGCCGCCCTGTTCGCCGATCTTCTCCTGCACAAACGGCGAGCCGCACACGATGACGTCAGCCGCTTCCCACTCGGCTTGCTCGCGCTCGGCGTGAGCAGCGGCGAAGGCGTCGTCCGAGGGCGGCGCCTCCCACGAAGGATGGCGGCCGTGCGCCTCGGTTAGGATGCGCCGGCGCACGGCCTTGGGCGGACTCGTCTGGTCGAGGACGGTGCAGAGGCCGCGCGCGCGGCCGTGGCGCAGCAGCTCGAGGCCGGCGCTGTTGAAAGCGTAGACGCCCCGCGCGCCGTTCAGGCCGTGGCGGACGACGCGCTCGTTAAAGGCGTGCCCGGCCCACAGGTTCGTCTCGGTCGATTCCGAGGCCGTGCGGGCGGAGGCGGTGCGGTAGGCGTAGCGCAGCCCCAGGAGCGGGAACGTGGTGATCTGGCGCCTCGGCACGCCGTGCGGCACGCGGCCAGCCAAGCGCTCCAGCCCACCCGCGCGCACCTTTTCGGGGAGGTGACGCAGGAGGCGCGGCCAGCCCTTCGCCGCGCAGATGTCGGTAAAAAAGCGGTTCAGGAGGCCGGCCTGGTGTAGAATGCGCGGCACGGCGTAGTGCCGGCGCGCGCCCAGATGTGCGACGACGAAAGCCATAGATGGGGGTTGATGAAGAAATCGGTAGCTGCGCACGCAACCCGTGCTGCGGGCCGACCAAACGGCGGCTTCAGTTGGCGACGGCCACGATGCGCTCCACGGCGAGCGTGAGCGTGGCTACGCCCGCGACGATGGTGAGCGCGTCGCGCCAGCTAAAGCGGTCCCGCTCAAGCGTCTCGACGATGAGCACGTCGCCGTCCTGGAGGCTCGGGTAGCGCTCCGGCGCGGACACGGCCTGGTTCAGCGAGGCCTCGTACACGAGCGAGCGCGTCCCGGCCTGCCCGCGGTACAGCTCCAGCGTGACGCGGCGCTCGCTCCGCTCCTGCCGCACGCCGAACTCGGGACCGCCAGCGAGCGAGAGCACCATCCCGAGGTCGTACTCCGTGCCGATCTGGTAGGCGCCGGGCGACTCCACCGTGCCCCACACCGAAATCTCCATCGTCGCCTCGCCCGGACGCACGAAGTAGTAGTACGAGTTCACGTTCGTGTTGATGTCCTCGATGCGCTCGAAGCGCTGCGCGTGCGCCGCCCCGGCCAGGCCGGCTGCCGCGATGACGGCGGCGAGGCACAGCGCGGCCAGCCCCTTGCGCAGCGTGGCGAGCCGGCGGGCCGAGCGCGTTTTCTTGTTCTTGAAAGAAAGTTTTGCGGAAGTCATGAACGTGTCTTCGTAGATGGTTTGGTGAAGAGAGCCGAGGCGTTGCTTTGGAGCCAAACAGGCAATGAAAAGTTGGGCGGCATTTTTCGTCATCCCGAGCGCAGCCGAGACACAAGCGAAGCGACTGACGGAGTAAATCTGTCTCCGGCGAAACGCAAAGGGCAGTCCCAGATCTCTCCTCTCGTCCCGGCGCCGGGACTCGGTCGAGATGACGTCTTCAACGGTTTTCGCTCGTATCGGTAATTGGAGCTAATCGTCGTGCGGCTCGCGGGCGTAGTCGTGGCCGTAGCGGTAGCTCGGCGTCGTGCTTGGGTTGCTGCCGTTGAGCACCGTGCCGATCACCACGCTGTCCACCTCGTCGAGCGCCTCGCGGCAGCGTTCGAGTTCGGCCTCGTCGGTGCGGCCGGCCATGGTGACGAGGAGCGTGGCGTCGCAGAGCGTGGAGAGCACCACGGCGTCGGTGGCGACGAGCACGGGCGGCGCGTCGAAGAGGATGACGTCGAAGCGCTCGCGGAGCTTCTCCAGGAGCCGGCGCATGGCCTCGGAGCCGAGCAGCTCCGACGGGTCGGCGACGGTGGTGGTGCTGGGGAGCACGTGGAGGTTCTCGATGCCCGTCTGCATCTGCTCGGGCGTCGGCGGCGGGGCCTCGCCGCGCAGCACCTCGACGAGGTCGAGGTCGGAGGAGAGGCCGAGCTTTTTGTGGATGGAGGGGCGGCGCAGGTCGGCATCTACAAGCAGCGTGCGCCGCTTGGCCTGCGCCATGACGATGGCGAGGTTCGCCGCCGTCACGCTCTTCCCTTCGTTCGGCCGCGGGCCGGTGACGAGGAGCGTCTGCACCGCGCCGCTGGTGCGGCCGAACTGGATGTTCGTGCGCACCTCGCGGTAGGACTCGGCGATGGGCGAGGTGGGCGCCACCTGCGGCACGAGCCGCGTGCTGAGCGACATCCCGTCCTGCATTACGCGGCTCTCGCCCTGGAAGTCGTGCTCGATCACGCTGCGCATGTTCGGCACCGTGCCGATGACGTGGTGCCCGCGCACGCGCAGCGCCTCGGGGTCGTAGATGCGGTGGTCGAGCTTGCGGCGCGCCACGGCCAGGCCCAGCCCTAAGAGCAGGCCGGCGAAGAGGCTCAAGGCGAGGTCGCGCGCGGGGTTCGGACTCGTGGGCGCGCCGGGGACGAAGGCGGGGCGGATGACCTCGGCGTAGCCCAGCTCGGCCTCCTCGGCCACGCGCGCTTCCTGGAGCTTGTCCACGAGGGCGAGGTAGACGCGCTCGGTGGACTCCTGCGCGCGCCTGAGCTGCGCCAGTTCGATGAACTGCGCGGGCAGGTCCTGGAGCTTGGCGTTGTAACGGCCGAGGCGCTCGCTGAGCTTGCTGGCCTTGGCTTCGAGGCCGTCAGCGGCCACGCGCTCGTCCACGATGCGCCGGCGCAGGTCGCTGATCAGGGCGAGGCCGTTGTCCTGCCCCGTCGGGTCAATGCCGCCGACGGCCATGACCTCGTTGGCGTACTGGCGCGAGAGGCTGTCCGTGCGGGCACGCAGCTGGCGGATGCGCAGGCGCACCTGCTGCAAATCCTCGTTGCCGGTAGGCTGCCCGCGCAGGCCTGGGTTCCGCTGGTAGATCTCTTCGACGTAGGACTCAAGTGCGACGATCTCCTTCTGCGCCTCGGTGATCTCCTGCTCGACGCTGGAGGCGGCGCGCTGGGCCAGCTTCGGGGTGAGGTCCGCCAGTTCTTCTTCGAGGGAGCGGAGCAGGCCTTCTTTCATTTCGAGGTCTACCTGCACGCGGTCGCGCTCGGCCTCCATCTCGGCGATGCGGGAGACGGCCCCTTGCGCCTCCTGATCCAGGGCCACGGCGCTCTCGCGCTTCATGTACGCCTGGAGCCGCTCTTCGATGTCGCTCAGCTCCTCTTTCCGCTTCTGGGCCTGCTCCTCTAAAAACGCGCGCGAGGTGGAGGCGCGCGCGCGGCTCTTCTCCTGCGTGCGGCGGACGAACTCCTCTGCAAAGGCGTTGGCGAGAAAGGCGCCCTCCTGCGGGACGCTGCTCGTGGCCGTGATGCGGATGACGTTCACGTTCTCCCCTTCGGCCGAGACCTCAACGTAGCTGTCTTGCAGGCGCTCGGCCAGGTCCTCGGCGGTGAGGCTGTCGCGGTCTTCGAGCGCGGTGAGCGGCCCGGCGACGGTATCAGGCGCGGCGCTGCTCAGGAGCCGCTCGGCCACGACGAGGGGGAGCGACTGCCGGAGGATGACCATCTCCGTGGCGAGGTTCTGATCGCTCTGCTCGGCGCCGGTGAGGTTAAACCCGGAGCGCTCCTGGCTGGGGGATGAGGAGGCGTCCACGAGGACGAGGCTGTACGCCTCGTACTCCGGCTCGAGCGTGAAGAGGCGCGCGGCGGCGAGCGCCATGACGGCGGCCACCGAGGCCAGGATGATCCACCGGCTGCGGTAGAGGAGGTCCAGGATTTCGTGGAACTGGGAGCCGTCTGCCGGCGGCGCGGCGCGGTAACGGAGCGCCCCGCCGGTGTTGTGATGCGCCGGCTCGCCGGACGGCCGGGCGGCGGGGAGGTGCGTTGAACGGAAGTCGTCTCTCATAAATCGTACGGAGGGGGGCCTGGATTCAAACAGGTCGTATCGGATAAGGAACGGGGCGCGCAGAAAGCACCTGCGCAGAGGCAGGCGAGCACGGCAGCGCGGGTGTACTGCGAGATCGATAATGAGCATGTGCTTGCAGCGTACGAAGATGCGTTTGCTGCTACCTTCCCATTAAAAGCGACGTGATGCGCTTTTGAGTGATCCAATGACTGCGCTTGGCTATGGATTTTTGGATACGGATGGCTCCTTGCCCTCATCCATTAAGTCAATGCCACGCCTGTCTGATGGATCAACCGCAAGAGTGGAATAGACGCTTGTGCAAAACGCAGAGCAAGCGTAGCCTAAAACCGCACGCATTTCCAGCGCCGGTACGCGGTGTTACCGCCTTACGCTTGCGCGCTTTTGCCTGCGACGCCGGGGGGATCGTCGCACTTTTTAGGAAAGGCATAACGCTTAACCAGCGCCTCCGTCCAACTCTGGTCCAAAGTCCGTTCATGATCTCGTTACTGCTTGGTCTCGGATTCGTACTCTCCTTCCTGGCTGCTTATCTGCTCGTCCCCCCCACACGCCGGCTGGCTCTGCGAGCCGGCTGGCTGGACTGGCCTGATGGCAAGCGCAAAGTTCACACCAACCCTATTCCACGGACCGGTGGCCTCGCCATCGTGGGCGGGTTTGCGCTGGGCATGGCGTTCCTCTGGGGCGCCTGGGCTTTTCTGTCCACGCAGGGGGAACTTCCTCTTAGGCAGATGGGATTTCCACCCATCGCCTTCTTCCTCGGCGGACTGGCGATGGCGCTCGTGGGCCTTTATGATGACGCGCGCGAGATCAACTTCAAGTGGAAGTTCGCCGCGCAGATCATCGTGGCCTACCTGATGATCTACGCTGGCTATCGCATAGAGATAGCGGACCTCTTCTCCGATTGGGACGACGCGTACCTGCACGCATGGTGGTCCATCCCGCTCACGCTCTTGTGGTACGTGGGCGTGATGAACGCGGTGAACCTTATGGACGGCCTGGACGGCTTGGCCGCCGGCATCAGCATCATCGCGCTTTTGAGCATGGCCGCCGCGTTCAGCCTGGGCGGCAACATCGGGATCGTGGTCGTGGCGATGGTGGCGGCCGGGGCCACGGCGGGCTTCCTCGCGCACAACTTCCACCCGGCCACCATCTTCATGGGCGACTGCGGGAGCCTGTTCCTGGGCTTCCTCCTGGCCACGTACGCGCTCATGGGCGTAGGGGCGCTGGGCGACGAGGCGCTCCACATCCGGCTCGTGCCGCTCCTGGCCATGGGCCTGCCGGTCCTGGACGTCAACCTCGCCATCGCGCGCCGGCTCCTGGAGCGGAAGTCGCTCTTCGCCGCCGACCGAGACCACATCCACCACCGCCTGCTGCGGCGCTTCAGCTTCTCGCAGCGGCGCACCGTCCTGACGCTCTACGTCCTGGGCACCGTCTTCGGCCTGGCGGCCGTGCTCTTGGCCGCCGCTAACCTGACGGTGGGCGTCGTGATCCTGAGCGTGATCGCGTGCAGCACATACTTCCTCGTACGCGCGCTGGGGTACCTGCGCCTTGAAGACGCCACGGCTTTTGTGCAGGCGCACCGCCGGAACGCGGAGCCAGCCGAGACGCCGTCTGCGCCGCCTGCCGACGCGCCTTCTCGCCTCTACGAGCCAGAGCCAAGCAGCGGCGACGGCGGTGGGCCGCGCGAGAGCGTCCCTGAACTGGAACCGTCCGCTTCGCTGGAGCAGTCGTAGACGGGCGGCGGCGCGCTTCCGGCATCCGTCTTGCTTTTCGGCCCACCCTCGCCGCATCCTGAGCGCCTTCGCTCTCGCCCGTTCCGTCCTGCGCGCCCGCCTGAGTATGCTAAGACGGCGGAGGGGCGGAAGCCTGACCTGTTTTCACCCGACCGGCATTTATGCCTCCGCTGGAGCACACCACAGAAACCGAGCCGGCCGCCGCCGAGACCGAGCCGTCAAGGCAGGTTGAGCCGCAGGAAGACGACGCGCCGCCGGACGGCAAGAGCCTGCGCGACCATGCCACGGGCGGCTTCGTCTGGCTTTTTGGGCAGACGGTGGTGTCGCGGCTGGCCACGTTCGCCTCGCAGGTGACGCTGGCGTGGATCCTTGACCCCACCGCTTTTGGGACGGTGGGGCTGGCGTACTCGGTGATGGCGTTCGCGGGCGTCTTCCAGGGCACCACGGTAGGGAAGGTGCTCGTGGCCGAGCAGCGCCGCTTCGGCCTTTTGGCGAACTCGGCCTTCTGGCTCTCGATAGCGTTGGGCTTGGGCACGGGGCTGCTCGTGGTGCTGGCCGCGCCGGTGGCCGGGCGGGTTTTCGACAGCGAGGCGCTGCCGCATCTTTTGTGGATCCTCGCCGCCGCGCTCCCCTTCCAGTCCATCCGCACCGTGCCGGACGCGGCGCTCTCGAAGCAGCTCCGCTTCGGCGACCTGGCCAAGCTCAACGTGCTAGACTTAGTGGGGCTGCACGGGCTGACCGTCGTGCTGGCGCTCCTGGGCTTCGGCGTGTACAGCTTCGTGCTGCCGCTCCTTTTGACGGCGCCCCTGGTGACGGGGCTGTACTTCTACGTGAGCGGCGTGCGGCCCGGCGCTTTTGACCGCTCCCATTGGGGCACGCTTTTTCTGCCTTCGGGGCAGCTCATCCTTAGCGCCTTGCTCTCCAAGGTCACCTCCTACGGCGACTACCTCCTCCTGGGCGCGGCGTACACCGAGGCCGAGGTCGGGCTGTACTACGTCGCCTTCACGCTCTCCTCGCAGGCCGTGATGCTGGTGGTGAGCAACCTCAACCGGATGCTCTTCCCCGTCTTGAGCCAGCTCCGCGACGAGCCGAAGCGCCAGCGCGAGGCCTTCGTGCGCGTGTGCAAGGTGGGGGCGGCGCTGGCCGTGCCGGCGAGCCTTTACATCGCCTTCCACGCCGAGCCGATCATCCGCCTCTTGTACGAGCCGCAGTGGCTGCCGGCCGTGCCGCTCCTGGCCGTGCTGGCCCTGGCCTCGGTGGGCGACGTCGTGGCCGGGGCGGGCTGGGCGTGCATCAGCGCGCGCGGCGAGTTCGGGCTGGTGCTGAGCAAGAACTTCGTGCAGTCGGTGCTCTTTGCCGCGTTCGTCGCCTGCGCGCTCCCGTTCGGGCTGGTGTACGTGGCGCTGGCCGTCACGATAGCGCGCCTCCTCACGGCCGCCTACATTTCGATGCTCGTGCTGGGGACCTGGCGCAAGGGCGTGGCCCTGCTTCTCAAAACGGTCGAGGCGCCGGTGATGGGCGGCGTCCTCGCCGGCGCGCTGAGCCTGGGCCTGGGCGCGCTCCTGCCGGAGACGCGCCTTTTCGCGCTGCTTCGGCTTGCCGCGGGGGCGTTGCTGTTTCTGGTCGTGGGCGGCGGCGTCCTGCGCCTGCGCTCGGCGGCCATCTTCGAGGAGGTGCGGGGGCTGACGATGAGCACGTGGAAAAAGATGAGCCGAAGAGTAACCGCTTAGCGCCCCCGCCCTGCGCCAAAGCTCTGTTGCTTGACGCTTTTTTAGTCTACAAATTAGAATTAAACAGATCATAAAGTTGTGAGGTGGTAGAGATGACCATAGCTAATTTGATCATGCCGCGCATGGGCGGCACCTTTGCCGTGCACCGTACGCTGCGGTCCGGCCTTGCCGCACACGGCATCACGCTGCGCTGGGTGGGCCTCGGCCCGAAGGCGATAGAGCGCGTAGCCAACCCGCTCTTTGCCAACGAGCACCTGCAAGGCCACATCGTGGCGGGCGACGTTGACGATGCCCGCGCGCAGGCCTGCCAATTGGCCGAGCACCTCACCTCGGGGGAGTACGACGGCGTGATCATCAACGCGCTCAACGGCATCGTGCAGACGAACATCGCGCGGTACCTCCCGGCCGAGTTCCCCAAGGTGGCGCTCGTGCACACCACGAGTCCTGGCGCGTACGCCGCCGCGCGCTCCATCCGCGATCACGTCCACGCTACCGTGGGCGTGTCGCCGCGCATCGTGGAGGACCTGACGCGGTGGTACGGCTTCGACCGCGAGCGCACGCTTTGCATCTCGACGGCTGTGGACACGACGCGCTTCGAGGAGGTGGCGCGCACTGCCGCCGCCGAAGCACCGGCCGAGGAGCCGGGGCCGCTCCGCGTGCTGAGCCTGGGCCGGCTCTGCCCCACCTCGAAGGGGACGAACTGGCTGCCCACCATCATGGCGCCGCTCTCGGCAGAGACGGCCACGCTCACCGTGGCGGGCGACGGCAAGGGCCGCGCCGAACTGGAACGCCTCGCCGAGCCGCTGGGCAAGCGCATCCGCTTTATGGGGTCCGTCCCCGCTGCGCAGGTGCCGCGGTTCATGGCGGCGGCGGACGTGTTCCTCTTCCCCTCGCGCTTCGAGGGCTTCGGCATCACGCTGATTGAGGCGATGGCGGCCGGGTGCGTCCCGGTGGCCTCGCACATCGCCGGCGTCACCGATGCCATCATCGACCACGAGGAGACGGGGCTGCTCTTCCCGGTGGGCGACACGCGGCAGGCGACGGCGCACCTCCAACGGCTGGCGGACGACCCGGCCCTCCGCCGGCGCCTCTCCCAGAACGCGCGCGCGGCCGTGCGCGACCGCTTTGCGCTCGGGCGCATGGCCGGGGCTTACGCTGGGCTGCTGCGCCAGCTCGAAGAGGAGCGCCCGCCTTCCAAAGCGCCGCTTCCGTTAGAGCGGTGGCGCGTGCCGCGCCGGCTCCGGCCCGGCTTGCGCACGTACCTGCCCGAGCCGGTCAAGGACCTCCTCCGCCTCTCCCTGGAGCGCTTTCTCCCTTCAAGGCGTACGCCCTCCTTGGAGCGCGCGTAGCCGGAAGAGCGATTCCTCCGCGCACCTACGCCGTCCGCCCCTCTGCTTTTCAGTTCCCTTCCTAATGTCGAACGCCACCCCCATCGACCTGCCTGAGGCCGCGCCTATTAGCGTGGGCGAGGCGCAGCAGCTTATCGAGCGCGAGAACCTGCAGCCTGCCTATGGCGCCTGGCACTACTCCTTCGACCTGGAGCGCTACCACGCCTCGCTCCTCGACCTGCTCCCCGGTCGCGCCTCGGCGCTGGCTCATGAGACGCCTGACGGCGCGCTCGTCGTAAGAGCCAAGGCGCCGCTCCACCGCTGGGCGCCGCTGCCCGTGTTCGCCCCCGCCGGCTACGCCCCGGATCTCCCCCTTCACAACGCGCTTACCGAAGGGCCGACCGACCGCAAGGAGCGCTACTGGCTCCTCCGGCTTACGTCGTGGGAGGACTTCCTGGCGCGCCGCTCCGCGATGAGCAACAAGCCGAAGTGGCACTTCCCCTCGCTGGAGAGCTACGCGCGCGAGACCGAGAAGTACCCGGCGCAGTTCGTGGTCGAGCCGTACGACCAGGGCGCGTTCGTGCGTGCCTACGAGACCCTCCGCCGGCCCAATCACATCACCGGGCAGCAAGTCGTTCAGACGTTCAAAAAGACGACCGGGAAGCAGGCGCTCGACCTGCTCCAAACGGCGCACCTCGTGCACGACGGCAAGAAGGTGGCGACCGCCCTCTTCGTTGACGACGGGCGCTCGATCTCGGCCGTCAACATCGCCTCGGAGATCGAGAAGGCGGGCTGGGGCGTGCGGGTGTTTGTGGAACTCGTCCGGCACTACGCTGAGCGCGGCTACGACTCGCTCGACGGCGGCGTGAGCGGGTCCTACGGCGGCTACAAGAAGAAGATTTTCCTCGATACGATGCACGTCCATTGATCGCGCCAAGCGGCGGCGCCTCAGTAGCGCAGCATCCGCGCGGCGTCCATGAAGAGGAAGCCGCCCGCCCGGTTGAACGTGTGCATGGCGATGGCGCCAGGGAACGCCTCGGGTAGGTAGGTTTTGAGCGGTCGCTCAGCGTAGCGCTTCTCGCCTAAGTGCGTGATCTCCTGAAGCCGGAGCGCGTAGCCGTAGCGCTCGGAGCAATCCTGCGCCGGGCGGACTAGCTTCCCGCCCTCGGCGAAGATCCGCCCGGCGGGCCGCGCGCTGCGGATGTCCTCGACGACGGGGTTGGCCGGGTGCGGCGTCCACTTCGCGCTCAAGGGCGAGCGGCTGTGGTAGAGATGGAGGCGGCTGTGATCGGGGCCGCCGGGCACCTCAGGCTGCGCACAGAAGAGCCACCAGCGCCCGCCGTGCTGGAGCAGCGTGCAGTCGGACGCCTCAACGTCCGCCATCAGATGCTTCTCGAAGGCCCACCCGTGCGGCCACGCGGTGCAGCGGAAAAGCTGGACGCTGCGGTCCTGGCGGCTCTCTGGGATCATCCACCACTGCCCCTCGTGCTCGAAAACAAACGGGTAGGAAAGGTGATACGGACGCTTGATCACGTCCACCGGCTCCGTCCACGTCCCGTCCGGACGCCGCTCCATCACGGCGATCCATCCGCGCTTGGGGCTGCGGCGCACGGCCTCGAAAAAGACGAAGAGCCGCCCCTGGCGCACCACGGGAAACGGATCGGCCCAGCCCAGGCGGCGCGGCGGGAAGAGCGGCGTAAAATCCTGGAGCGATGCCGGCTCGCCCTTGCCCTCCCGCCACAGCAAAAACCACTGCTTATGCGGAGGCAGCCACTGGCACGCCCGCTGGTGTGCCTTTTTGAGAAGCTCGATCATGCGGGGACGACTGCTTTCCAAGAGCACCTTCTCGCTCAGTTCCGCTTCGCGTACGAGCCGGCAGCGCGCTCGGGGGCTTGGGGCGCCGGGTACGTGAGCGTGGCCGGCGCGCGCAGGTAGACGGCGTAGCCCTGCCCCGGCTCCATCTCGCCGATGGTGTCGATGCCGTCCTGCGGGAGATACGCCCGCCCCTCAGCATCTTTGACGAGGACGATGTGCTGCGCGATGGAACCGAGCGCGTCCGCGATGGGCGTGGCGTGGTCCAAGAGGTACGGGAGGTAATTCCAGCCCGCCTCCAGCGGCAGCGGCGCCGACGCCTCCACCGCCCGACCACTGACGTCGAAAGCCTCCGCCGCGCGCATGTAGACTTTGTACGCCTCGCCGGGGTCCCACGCTCCGATCTGGTTGATACCGTACTCCGGGATGAAGACGCGCCCGCGCTCGTCCTTGACCACCGCCACCTGGCCGGCCACCTCCGCAAAGAAGTCTTCCAAGCCCGGCGCGTTCGGATGCACCGGCGCGGAGACGAGGTTCCAGCCGGCCTCCAGCCGCATCGCGCCCGGCGGGCGGCCCCATCCCACCTCGAAGGAGACCTCCTCGTCCGGCGCCGTCTCGTGCCAGGCCCCGGCCTCGTCGCCGAGGGGGAGCACGGTGCCGCTCGGCTGCGCGACGACGTACGTGGCGCCGGGCGGAGCCGTGACGCGCCACACCACGCGGTCCGCGCCCACCTCCATGCCTGTCGCCAGGATGGGCGCACTCATGGGCACCTCGCCGAGCGTCACGCTCTGGCGCGGCGCCGCGCCGATCTGCTCGTTGAGCGCGCCCATCAGCCGATCCACGAGGAGGTCCTGCGCGGCGTCGGCGCCGCTGCTGGGGTCGTTCCAGTAGTAGAAGTCGTCGGCGCCGGAGAGGGCCAGGTGGAAGACGGCTTCTTCGTAGTACGGCGTGCCGGCCCAGTCGCTGGCCGGGAACGCCTTGTGCGAGATCCACGGCGTAAACGGCACGTCGCTCGAGCGCCCGATGGCGCGCGCGATGTTCATGTAGTACAAAAGCGACTCCCACGGCCCCTCGCCCCGGCTGCCCACGCGGCCGTAGAACGGGCGGGCGCTGTGTGTGCCCACGTGCGAGGTCACGAACTGCTCGTGCCCCTGCGGGTCGGGCACTGCGTTGGCCTCGTCCATCACGAAGTGGCCGTAGTTGCTCATCCGCACGTCGGGGAAAAAGCGCTTGGCCTCCTCGTAGACGGCCTCGCTGAGCGCCTCGGCAATGATGCGCCATTGCAGGTCGTTCCAGTAGAGGTAGTCGTCCTGCCCGGTGTTCATGATCTCTTCGAGGCGGTAAGGCGCCAGGCGCTCGGCCAGCCGGCTGCTGCGCGGGTCGGCGATGATGGCGTCGCGCCAGCTTCGGTTGATGCTCCAGTTCGAGAAGTCGTACTCGTGGTCGAGGGGGACGACGTCCACGTCGCCGCCGGCTTCGTGGAGGTCGCGGAAGAAGGCGTGCGCCATCGCCTGGAGCGAGTCCGTGCCGTTCTCCAGGAAAGGGCATTGGTAGTCCGTGTAGGTGCCCTGCGGCGTTTGGCAGCGGTCCTGCGCGTTGCGAAGGAGGCCGCCCACCATGTGCCAGAAGAACACGGCCCGCTCGCCATCCGGATGCGCCATGAGCCGCCCGGCCACCTCGCCGATGTCGTAGCCGTCGTGCACGCGCACCATCCGCGTGACGTGCTCCGTCTCGTCATCGGGCGCCAGGGCGAGCGCAGCGTAGGCGCGCACCGGCCCCCGCAGCACCGGCCCCTCGTGCTGCGCCGAAGCGGCCGATGCATCGATCAGCGAAACGAGGGCGAAGAGCAGAAAAGCAGCGCGCAGACGGCTCATGCGACGGGAGGCAGGTCAGGAGGGCGGGACGGGAAGAGCAAGCGCGGGTGCGAGGGCGCGGCGCCTTTACTAACTCTTTGACAAAGCGCATGCCGAATCACCCACACGTGCCTTCTTCAAAAAACGGAGCGCCCTGGCTTCCAGACTGAAACCGGTGTGTGTAATATTGTACCACTGCCGTCTCTGCTCAAGTGAAACTTACCACGCTCTCTCGCGGTCGTCCGCCCCTCGTGTGCTCGGGGCGCGAACGCTTCCACCGCTTGACCCGTCGGGCGACGCGCGGCCGGCCTTGACACCGTTCAGCACGTCCGCTTGCTGAGGCGGAGCGTAGTCATCCCCGCGCGCGCAGCTTGACCACGTTCTCGATGTGGTGCGTCTGCGGGAACATGTCCACCGGCTGAATGGCCTCCACGGCGTACGCCTCGGCCAGGCCTTTGAGGTCGCGCGCCTGCGTCTGCGGGTTGCATGAGACGTAGACGAACCGCTCCGGCTTTACTTCGGCGATGCGCTGCACCACTTTCTTGTGCATCCCCGCGCGCGGCGGATCGGCGATGAGTACGTCCGGGCGGCCGTGATGCCCGATGAAATCGTCGGTGAAGAGCTTGAGCATGTCGCCGCCGACGAACGTGCAGTTCCGCGCGCCGTTCGCGGCGGCGTTGGCGCGCGCGTTCTCCACGGCCTCGTCCGACAGCTCGATGCCGACGACTTCTTCGACCCCATCCGCCATAAAGATGGAGATGGTGCCCGTGCCGCAGTAGAGGTCGTAGAGGCGGTCCGTGGGTTTGAACTCAGCGAACGCGCGCGCCACGTCGTAGAGCCGCTCGGCGCCGAGCGTGTTCGTCTGAAAAAAGGCCGCCGGGCTGATCTCGAACGTGTGCGGCCCGATGCGGTCGTGGATCACGCCGGGGCCGAAGAGGACGTGCTCGGCCTCGCCGTAGGCCGTCTGCGCCTTCCCGGTGTTGACCGTGTTGACGAAGGTGTCTACCTCGGGGAACTCTTCTTCCAGCCACGCGGCCATTTCGCTCATGCGCTCGGCGTCGTGACCGTTGGTGACGAGGTTGACCATCGCCTCGCCCGTCTGCTCGCCCGTACGCAGGACGAGGTGGCGCAAGAAGCCCGTGTGCCGCTTGATGTCCCACGGCTGCCACCCGCGCTCCTTGACGAAACGGCGCACGCCGTTGACGAGGCGCTGGCTCAGCTCCGAATGCAGGTGGCATTCTTCAAGATCAAGCACACTGAACGGATGGCTCGCCGGGTGCAGCCCGAGCGCGAACTGGGTGTCGAAGTCCTCGCCCGAGGCGATCTCGGTGGGCGTGAGCCACCGCCGCGCGGCGAAGTTGAAGCCCATGTGGTTGCGGTAGAGGTACGGCTTCGGCGAGGCGATGACCGGCCGCACCTCGACGGTTTGAAGCGTGTCTTCGAGGCCGCCGTGGTGCACGAGCGCCTCGCGGACGGCCTGGCGCTTGGCCTCAAGCTGCGCCTCGTACCGCACGTGCTGGCGCGTGCAGCCGCCGCACGTGGGAAAATAGAAGCAGCGCGGCTCGGTGCGGTCTGCGCTTGGTTGCAGCACTTCTTCGACCTCAGCCTCGGCGTAGCTTTTCTTGCGCTTGTAGACGGCGGCGCGCACGCGGTCGCCCGGCACGCCCCCGCGCACGAAGACGACGAGGCCGTCCACGCGCGCCAGCCCTTGGTCCTTGCCCGCGAACTTCTCGATGTCGAGTTCCAGCTCCGTGCCGCGCTTGACGGCGGCGGGCTGCTTGGGTTGATTCATGGTTTTCTTTCAGAAGAATCGGGAATGGGAGCCGCGCGCCGAGGCGCTTCCGAATGCCTTGCGTTTTTTAACTTTAATATGCAGGTTTGTAAGGCATTGCACTTGAACGAAGACACGGGGCTTGATGATGCAACGCACGTCTGCGCGCTTTTCTTTGCGCCTCGGCCTTTTTGCGCTCTTTTCCTTACTCGCTTTCGCTGCCTGCGATTCGGGCGGCGGCGAGGACGCCCTCGCGCCTGGCACCTTCGAGGCCGCCGTCACGGGCGACCGCGAGGAGCGGCTCGAAGGCACCGCCTCGTTCAGCCTCTCGGACGGGGATGGCGTCGGCTCTTTGTTTTCGCTGCGCTTGAGCACGGGCGCGTTCAGCCTGCCGGAGCGGCCGCCCCTGCCGGACAGCCTCATGCTGCCGGACACGCTCTTCTCTCCCGGCAGCATCGAGACGGGCATCTTCCTGGAGTCCTTCCGCGAGGGCGTACCGTCGCCGGGCACGTACCGCGTGGGCTTCACGAGCGGCACCTTCAATGGGTTCGGCCTTCTTACCGACGAGGTCTTCGGCTTCGAGCTGCTGCTGCCCCTCCGAGCCGAAACCGGCACGGTGACGATCACTGAGGCAAGCGCCGCGCGCGTGAGCGGGACCTTCGCGTTCACGGCGAGCGGAGCCGGCTTCTTTGAGAGCGAAGAGCGCGTCGAGGTCTCCGGCCGCTTCGCCGCGCTGGCCGAGTAGCACTGCGGTTTAGAGCGCGGTTTTCGCCCCTGAGCGCCCTTGCCCGCTGAGAACGCCTTTGCGAAATTGCGCCGAACGGCAGCGAGCGTGGATGCACAAACGGTGAGGCAAAAAATGCAAAAGCAGAAAAGATTCCGGGTGTTTCTGATTGCCGCTCTCTTCGCGCTCCCGGCGCAGGCACAGCCGTGGGGCCTCCCTTCGGCATCGCAGCCGGACGCGGACGAGGGGCGCTCGTTTACCGAGGCCGGCGTCGAGGTGGCGTCGCTGCTGGGCGGGCTGGCCCTCTCACTCGAACTGCGCATCGGGAAGCAGCTTCCGGGCGGGTTTTCGTGGAGCAACGGCGTGCACCTTCTGGCAACGCCCGTGCAGTCCGGCACGGGGGATGGCTTTCGTCGCATCAACGCGCTCGCGTACGTCGGGCCAGGCATCAGCTACGCGGGCCGGCTTGCTGGCCCGGTCGGCGGCTATGCCGGTACCGTGTTTGGCATTGGAGTGGCCGGCTTCGAGAAGCAGCGTGGGGGCCGGCGCATCCGCAGCAGCGATGTGTTCGCCGGGGTAAAGCCGAGCGCCGGCCTCTTTCTACAAGCGGAGCGTCTTCCCTACGTCGAAGCGCTGCAGGTGAGGGCCGGTGCGAGCCTCTTCGCCGGCTACGTGTTTAACCAAGCGTTTAACCAAGCGCGCGCGTGGAGACATGTGCGCGGAGACAGAGGAGCAGGGCTTGTCGGGTGGCCGTCGGTCGCGGTAAGCCTGCGCGTGATCCGCTGAGCGCTCACCTCTACCGCCCGTCCAGCGCGGTGCTGCTCTCGGGAGCGGCGGGCGCGTGGCCGGGGCGGGCGGCGCTAAGCGCGGCGTCCTCGAGCATCCGGAGGGCGGGCACCTTGCCGTCGCGCGCGGCCACGAGGCGGAAGAGTTCGGCCTGCTGCGCGGCGCCGTGGCGCGCTAAGGCGCCGGTGATGGCGGCGCCGGCCTCCGGGTGGCGTTTCGTGAGCGTCTCCAGGTCGGGGCGGAAGAAACCCAGGACGTGCGCCTCGGTCATGGCCTGCGCCGTCTCCATCCGCCGGAAGTCGCCCAGGATGGAGAGGCCGCCGAAGACCTCGTGCTCGCCCACTTGGCGCAGTTCGTGCGGGGCGCCGTGCTCGTCCTCGGTCATCAGGCGGACGCGCCCGCGGCGGACGACGTAGCAGCCCAGGCCGGGATCGCCCTCGTAGTAGATCGGCTCGTCGGGGAGGTAGCGGCGCGCGTGCACGGCCTCGGCCAGCTCGCGCAGCGCCGCGCGCGGCAGCTCCTGGAAGAGGGCCGCCTGCCGCAGCGCCCCCATCACGCGGCGCGTCTCCTCGTCGGCCTCGCGCTCAAAGGCGCGGCGGTACGTGCGCTGCACGGTCTTGGCGACGCGGCGGAGGGTGGACATGGGTTTGAGCGTGGAGGTTTGGGCGTATGGGAGTTCGGGAGGATGCCAGGCAGCGCAGGAGCGGAAGAAACCCTCCCGCACACCCATTTCGCCACCCTCAAAAAGCGTGGCCGATGCCGAAGTGGAGGCGGGGCGCGCTCAGCCCGTCGGGGAAGAGGCCGCCGCCGGGCCGGAGCGGGTCGTGCACCTTGTACGCGGCGTCGAGGCGAAGGATCAGGTAGTCCCAGGCCAGACGCAGGCCGAACCCCGCCCCCACGCCCAGCTCCTTGTAGAACTGATCAAAGCGGAAGCGACCCGCCGGCCCGCCGGGGTTGCGCGGGCCGAGCCAGACGTTGCCCGCATCCGCAAAAAGCGCCAAGATCCAGCCGGCGCCCAGGAGGTTTTGGACGACGGTGTTGCGCAGTTCGAGGCTGGCTTCGAGCTTGACGTCGCCGCCGAGGAGGTTGGGCACGACGAGGCCGGAGGTGTCGGGCACGGGGCGGAGTTCGCGCAGGTCCCATCCGCGCACGCTCGAGGAGCCGCCGGCGTAGAAGCGCCGGTCAAAGGGCACCACGTCGGGCCGTCCCGTGGGGTGCGCCACGCCGGCCACGAGCTTGGCCGCAAGCACGTCCTCGCGGCTGATGGGCCAGTAGCGGCGCAGGTCGCTCATCAGGCGCAGGTACGGGCGGTAGATGAGCCGGTTGGCGCTCCGGCCGCGCAGGAGCGGCAGCCCCGGCAGGCTGTTCTCGACGGTGTCCGGGCTGAGGACGAGCCGGTCGAAAAGGTACGGCAGCGTGTTGCCGATCTCGAAGCCCGCCTCGTAGGAGAAGCCGTCGGCGCGGCGGATCGGGTTTACGCGCGCGGCGCGGAAGGTGTACCCGATGGCCGTGTTGATCTGCGGCTGCGTGTAATCCTCCTGGATGCGCGCGCGCTGCACGGGATCGGTCACGATGGGGTCCGAGGCCGGGCCGATGAGGTCGTCGAGGAAGACCTGGAAGCCGGCGAGCGTGTCCGGGTTGCTCAGGCTCAGGTTGATGACGTCCACGAGCGAGGAGGTGGTGGGCGAGTGCTGCATCTCCAGGCGCAGCCGCGCATCGCCGCGCCCGCGGATGAGGAAGCGGAGGTTCTCGCGCCGCGCCGTGAGCAGGCTTAAGGAGAGCTGCGTGCGCACGGTGTAGAGACGGAACACGCCATCGATCCAGCCAAAGGGGCGGATGAGGTACGGGTACGTGAGCGAGGCGCTCACCTCCGCCTGCGCCGAGGAGAAGAGCGCCGAGGTGCCCAGCGTGTCCGGCCCCGCCCCGAAGTCGGCGGCGATGGAGCCGGCGGCGCGCGCGCGGAAGGTCTCGCCGCCGCCCAGGAGGTTAACGTTCTCGTAGGTGGCGCCCACGCCCGTGCCCAGCTCGCTCGCCAGGGCGCCGCTGCGCTGCAAGGCAAACGTCTCCAAGCGGATGCGGTGGCGGCGCCGCGTGCGCAGCGTGAGGTCGAGCGGCAGGCGCGGCGCGCTCACCGAGTCGGCGCGCGCCGTCTGCCCGAAGCGCGCCTCGATGTCCGTAAAGCTGAAGACGCCGGTGGCTTCAAGGCGGCGCTTGGTAGCGCGCAAGCGCGACTCATCGTACCAGGCGCCGGGGGCCGTCTGGAGCGCGCGCCTGAGAAGCGCCGGGCTAAGCTGCCGCTCCTCGTCGATGCGGGCGGTGACGAGGCCGCCCGACCCCTGTGTTATCGTGTCGAGGCGCGTGGGCGCGTCGTCTTCGAGGCCGGTCACGCTAAAGTGCACGTCGCCCACGCGGTAGCGCGGCCCCGGACGCACGCGGAAGGTGACGTCGAAGGAGTCGGCCGGCGGGGCGGCGGCTTTGGGGAAGACGAGCGCGCGCACGGAGTCGCGCGTGGCGGCGGCGTAGCCCTCGTCGTGGAGAAAGCGCAGGAGCCGCTGCCGTTCTTCGAGCAAGAGCGTTTCCGAATAGCGCTGCCCTTCTTCGGCCTCGAAACCGAGCGGTGCGCCCGCGTCCAGGCGCTGCGCGTCAAAGAGCGAGCCGCGCACGAGGCGCCGCTGCTGCTCTTCCGAAAGAGCGCTCAGCCCGTCGTAGCGGACGCTGTCGGCGTAGAGCGGCGGCCCTGGATCGATCTGGAAGACGACCTCGACGCGCGCGGGGTCCCCTGCGCGCCGGGCCGCTACCGTATCCACGCGCGTGGCGACGCTGGCCTCGCGGAAGCCCTCCTGCCGGTAGAAGAGGCGCAGGCGCTCGGCGTCATCGGCCAGCGTGGCGAGGTCGAGCGTAGCGGGCGGCTCGCCGCTTTTCTTGAGCGCCGTCCCGATGCGCCCGCCGAGGAAGTCGCCAAAGCGGTAGAGGCCGCGCCACCACGTCAGGCCGGGGAGGCCCAGGAGGCGGCGGTTGGCGCGCGTGCGCACGCGGCGGCTGAGCGCGCCGTCGGAGAAGGCGTCGTTGCCGGCAAAGCGCACGGCCTCGACCACGGGCGCGGCGGCGGAAGCGCTGTCGGCCGGCGGCAGGGGCTGCGCCAGAACGGGCGCGGCGGCCCCCACGGCGCACCAGAGCCAGAAGAGGAGCAGGCGGAAGAGCGCCGGCCCACGGCCCGAGGCGCGCGGCACGACGCGGCGGCGGGAGGCCGGCTTGGGAGGCGGCGTGATAAGGCTACTCGCCTTCGTGGTAGAAGTCCTGCGCGGTGGAGTAGTCCGGCCACACCTCCTCCATGCTCCCGAACGGCTCGCCATCGTCTTCGAGATCCTCGAGGTTTTCGATGACCTTGTCTGGGGCGCCGGTGCGCTCGGCGTAGTCGAGCAACTCTTCCTTCGTGGCAGGCCACGGCGCCTCGTCCAGGTGAGAAGCAAGTTCGAGTGTCCAGTACATAAGAGGCCAGGCTTGAATCGTAAAAGAGCGCTGCGAACGGGCGGCGGTGGCCGCCGGCGGCAGCTACGCGCCCTGCGTGCCGCACAGGTAGTGTTTCGTACAACGAACAAAAGGGTTCCTGGACGACCAAGAAACCCTCCGCGCCCTCTGCACAGATGAGCGCTCGCGCGGCAAACGGGCGGCCTCAGTCCAGCGAGGCGCCCGAGGCCTCGGCTTGTTCGAGCAACGCGCGGTACGCCTCGGGCGTCATGCTTGGCGCGAAGAAGTAGACGGGGTTGACGGCGCGGCCCTCGGCGTCGCGCACCTCGTAATGGAGGTGCGGCCCTGTGGAGCGACCCGTGCTGCCGCTGGAGGCGATCCGCTCGCCCCGCTTGACGGCGCGGCCTTTTCTGATGTACTCGGGCACGCTGGAAAGGTGCGCGTAGCGCGTGGTGTAGCCCAGCTCGGCGTGCTCGATCTCGAGAAAACGGCCGAAGCTCGGGCTGCGTCCCACGCGCTTCACCACGCCGTCGCCCGGCGCGATGATGGCCGACCCCTCGGGCACGAGCACGTCGATGCCGGCGTGCATCTTCTTGACGCGCAGGACCGGGTGGCGCCGCAGGCCGTAGCCGGACACCACCGGCCCCTCGGTCGGGAGGAGCGCCGGGAGCTGCGCCAGCTCGGCCTGGCGGCGCTCAGCCAGCACGCTCAGCTCGCGGTAGCTGGCGCGCTGGAGGCTGGCCTCGCGTTCGAGCTGGTCAATGGCCGCCGCTGTCTTGCGCAGGAGCGAAGCCGTGGTCCCGCCGAAGCGCCTGAACCCCGCGTACGGGTCCGCGCCGCCGACGCCCACGCGGCGCACGTCCTCAGGGATCGGCTCGGCGCCCAGAAGCGTGCGGTAGAGCGACTGGTCGTGCTCGGCCAGCCCATCAAGACGGCCCGAGAGCGCGCGGATGCGTTTCTCCACATCGGTCATCTGCTCGTGGAGCGCCTCGTTCTCGGCGCGCAGCTTGGCCTCCTCCGGCGTGCCGATCCACCGCGCATCCATCCCGTACGTCAGGCCTGCGGCTACCACGAGCGCCACGATCACCACGGCGGCGGCGTGCACGAGGCGCACCGCGCGGTGCGGCTCTACCTCGACGAAGGCGCGCGTCTCCTGTTCGTAGTAGTAATAGCGGTTTTTGGACATGAGAAAACGAAAAAGCTGATCATCAGGGTGACGGAGCGCAGAGGGTGAAACGGCGCTCGCGCGTGACGCCCCACATACGCCGGAGGTGGGGCGGGAAAGGCGCTCAAGTATTACTGAAATATGACAAAACCTACAAGCCTTCTCTCTCCAATAGCAAACGAGAACGGCGGGGCAGCCTGCCACGCGCCGTTTTCTAAAGACTGTTTACGAAACGCCGCTGCATTATCGGTAGAAACGAAACGCCTTTCCCCAGCACAGCGTTACGGGTGGGCCGGAAAGGCGGCTGCGGCGCGTTATCTGCACCCGCATACAGGGAATGCAACGACTGTGCCTGCAAAGGCTGGCATGACCCGTGCGGCAAGGTCTGCTCCGTCCGAATCTCCTCACGCACTCCCTTTCCTGCCGAGCGAGTCAGGTTCCCGATTCCTGCCGAGCGAGTCAGGTTCCCGATGTAACGGAAAGTGTAGGTCGCAGTCTGGGTTACTGGGTCAGTCAGAAAAATGACGGACTCCGGCGGGGAAACACCTTACGAAGAAGTGACCTTTTCCCGCGCGGAGAGCAACGCCCCGGCCGCCGCCCTGATGCACACCTCGCGGCTCAGTTTTTGTGACACTTTAGCCATGCCGGCGTAACCAATCCGCCTGATATTTTATCGAACAGGCGGCGGCATAGAGCGTACGCGCTACGTGTGATCTCCGTCTTTCTTCTCAGCGCGCGGCCTCTTCTGCGCCGCTTTCCCGTCCGCTCCCGCCTTCTCGCCTGCCGCCATGCATAGTCTCTCTCGCGCGTTTCGCCTTGCCGCTCTTCTTCTCCTGGCTGCGTGCGTGAGCGCGCCGGCCGTTCAGGCGCAGTACTTCGGCCGCAACAAGGTGCAGTACGACGACTTCGAGTTCCGCACCTTCGACACCGAGCAGTTCGAGATCTACTTCTACCCCGAGGAGGAGGTGGCGGCTAAGGACGCCGGCCGCATGGCCGAGCGCTGGTACACGCGCCACTCGCAAACCTTCCTCAGGCAGTTCCAGGAGAAGAAGCCGCTCATCTTCTACGCCAACGACGCCGACTTCCAGCAGACGAACACCATCGGCGGGCGGATCGGGCAGGGGACCGGCGGCGTGACGGAGAGCCTCAAAGAGCGCGTTATCATGCCCTTCACCGGCTCCTACGCCGAGAACGACCACGTCCTGGGCCACGAGCTGGTGCACTCGTTCCAGTACGACATCGGCCTGAGGAACCGCGACAGCGGCTTCCAGCTCCAGCGGCTCCCGCTCTGGCTCGTCGAGGGCATGGCTGAGTACCTCTCCGTGGGCCGCGCCGACCCGCATACGGCCATGTGGCTCCGCGACGCCGTCCTGCGCAAGGACCTCCCCACCATTGACGACCTCACGCGCTCGCGCCGCTACTTCCCCTACCGCTACGGGCAGGCGTACATGGCGTACGTGGGCGGCAAGTACGGCGACCCGGCCGTGGCCAACCTCTTCAAGCTCGCCGGCCGCGTGGGCGTGGACTCCGCCTTCGTCTACGCCCTCGGCATCACGACCGACTCGCTCTCGAAGGAGTGGCAGGCCGCCGTACGCGATACCTACACCCCGCTCATGGAAGGGCGCACGCCGCCCGCCGAAGCCGGCCGCATCCTCTTGGGCGATCCCGAGGCGCGCAGCGAGTTGAACGTCTCCCCGTCCATCAGTCCGGACGGCAACTTCGTGGCGTTTATCGCGCAGCGCAACATCTTCACCATCAACCTCTACATCGCCAACGCGGAGACGGGCGAGGTCATTCAGGAGCTGCAAGGCGCCCGCGCCGATCCGCACTTCGACGCCCTGCGCTTCATCAACTCAGCCGGGTCGTGGTCGCCCGACGGGGAGAAGTTCGCCTTCGTGACGTTCGTGCAGGGCGATAACGAGATCAACATCATCGACGTGGAGAGCGGCGAGATCGAACAGCGCATCGGTGTCGAGGGCGTGGGCGCGATCACGAACCCGTCGTGGAGTCCCGACGGCGAGGCGATAGCGTTTTCCGGTCTCGACGGCGGCCTGAGCGACCTCTACCTCCTCGACCTCGCCTCGAAGGAGGTGCGCCAGCTTACGAGTGACCGCTACGCCGACCTCCAGCCCACGTGGTCCCCCGACGGGCAGACGCTCGCTTTCGCCACGGACCGCGGGCCGGACGGGACGAACTTCGAGACGCTGAACTTCGCGCCGCTGCGCCTCGGTTTGGTAGATGTGGAATCCGGCGAGATCGATGTGGTGCGGCCCTTCCCCGGCGCCACGCACTACAACCCCGCCTTCGCCCCGGACGGGGAGAACCTGTACTTCATCGCCGACGAGACGGGCTTTAAAGACATCTACCGCTACAACCTGACGGAGCGCCAGGCCTACCAGGTGACGAACCTGAAGACGGGCGTGAGCGGGATCTCGAACACCTCGCCGGCCATGTCCATCGCCGCGCAGAGCGGGCGGCTGGCCTTTTCCGTCTTTGTCAATGGCGGCTACACCGTCCTCGCCCGCGAGGCCGAGATGGACGCCGACGAGGCCGTGGAACCCATCCGCGGCGGCGTGGCGACGGCGGGCCTCCTCCCGCCCATCCGTGCTGTGAGCGAGGGGCTGGTGGGCAGCTACCTGGCCGACCCGCTCCTGGGGCTGCCCGAAGAGACGGCCTTCGACGCCGAGGACTACGACGCGAGCCTGCGCCTGGACTACGTGGCTCCGCCCACGGCGGGCATCGGCGTCTCCACCGGCGGGGCGTTTGGGACGCGCGCGGGGCTGGCCGGCGGCGTGGGCCTCTTCTTTAGCGACATGCTGGGGAACCACAACCTCACCGTCGTGCTCCAGGCCAACGGCACGTTCAAGGACATTGGCGGGCAGGTGGCGTACTTCAACCTCAAGAACCGCTACAACTACGGCGGCGCCGTCTCGCACGTCCCCCTCCTCACGGGCGGCTTCACGCGCCCCTTTCCCGTCACCTTCCCCAGTGGGCAAACTGAGTTCGTGCAGGCGCTCATCCGCCAGCGCTTCTTCATCTCGCAGGCGAGCGCCGTGGCCGCCTACCCGTTCACGACCACGCGCCGCTTTGAGATCGACGCCGGCGTGATCCGCTACGGGTTCGACCGCGACATCGACCTTTTCCTTTCCAGGACGGGGCAGCGCCTCCCCGAGGGCCTCATCGACCCCAGCATCCTGGGCTTCCAGGAGGAGCCGTCGCCCGTGTACTTCTTCGCGCCGGGGGCCGCTTACGTGGGCGACTTCTCGTACTTCGGGTTCACCTCGCCGGTGCAGGGCGGGCGCTACCGCTTTGGCGTCTCGCCGCGCGTGGGGTCGTTCTCCTACGTGCAGGCGCTGGCCGACTACCGCCGCTACTTCTTTTTCGACCCGTTGACCTTTGCCGTGCGCGCCCTCCACATCGGGAACTACGGGGCCGACGGCCTGGCCCAGGGTGGCGGCGGCCAGAGCGGGATCTTCAGCGAGGCCCGCTTCACGCAGGAGTACCTCGGCTCGCCGTACTACCCCGGCTTCGTGCGCGGCTACGCCTTCTCTTCGCTCGGCCTCGAAGACCAGGGGAACACCGTGCGCTTGCAGGGGACGCGCATCGGGCTGGCCAGCGCCGAGCTGCGCTTCCCGTTCCTGGGCGTCGAGGAGTTCGGCCTCATCAACTTCCCCTACCTCCCCACCGAACTGACGCTCTTCGCCGACGCCGGCGTGGCCTGGACGGGCGACAGCCTGCCCGTCCTCAAGTTCGTCACCGACGCCGAGCGGTTGAACACCTTCGAGCGCAACGACAACGGCACGCCGGAGGACTTCACGGACGACTTCGTTGACGTCGAGCGCTACCCCGTTTTTAGCGTGGGGACCTCGGCGCGCGTGAACCTCCTGGGCGCCATCATCTTCGAGGCGTTCCTGGCCTACCCGTTCCAGCGGCCGGACCACGGCTGGGACCTCGGCCTGACGCTCACGCCAGGCTGGTGAGTTTGAGAAAGGGGGAGTGGGGGAAAGAAAAGTGGGTAGCAGAAAAGGGCGCCTCATCTCGCCCTCGCCCCCATTCTCCCTTTCTCAAACGAGCAGTTTGGCGTGGAGGACAGTGACCGCTTGGCCGGCTAGCACCACGCGCTCGCCGCGCGCCTCCACGCGCACGGTGCCGCCGCGAGCGGAGGCCTGGTAGCCGGTGAGGCGGGGGCGGCCCAGGCGCTCGGCCCAGAACGGCGCCAGCGCGCAGTGCGCCGAGCCGGTGACGGGGTCCTCCGCCACGCCCACGCGCGGCGCAAAGAAGCGCGAGACGAAGTCGTAGCCGGCGCCTTCGCCCGCCCGCGCGGTGGCGATGAGGCCGCGCGCCTCGACCTCGGCCAGCCGGGCGAGGTCAGGACGGAGGGCGCGCACGGCCTTTTCGCTTTCGAGGAGGACGAGGTAGTCCATCCGGTTGCGGCCGGTGTAGACCGGCGCGGCGTCGCCCAGCGCCTGCGCGAGCGCCTTTGGCAGTTCGTGCGGGGCGGGCGGCTCGGCGGGGAAGTCCATCTCGGTCCATCCGCCTCTGCCCTGCCGCGTGGTGAGGCGGCCGCTGCGCGTGTGGAAAACGGCCTTCGCATCGGCTGAGAGCACATCCGTTTCCCAAAGGACGTGAGCGCTGGCGAGCGTGGCGTGCCCGCACAGGTCCACCTCGTCGGTCGGCGTGAACCAGCGGAGGCTGAAGTCCTCGCCGCCGGGGCGCGCCCGGACGAAGGCCGTTTCGGAGAGGTTCATCTCCTGCGCCAGGCGCTGCATCCAGTCATCGGGGCGCTTTTCGGCGAGGAGGCACACGGCGGCCGGGTTGCCGGCAAACGGCGCATCGGCAAAGGCATCGACCTGGAAGAGCGCGGGCGTCATGGCGGCGGTTGGAGAGGGCGGCTGGAACAGCAGTCGGCGTCTTGGTCTTTAGATCTGCAACCTCGCCCTTCGCGCTTTCAACTTCCAGCCCAGCCCTCGGCGTGCCATGTACCGCTTTCTCCGCCCGCTTCTTTTTCGCCTGGACGCCGAGGCGGCGCACCGCTTAGGGATGGGCGCGGCGCGCGTGGCGCAAGCGCTCCCGGCGCGGCTGACGGAGGCAGCGTTCGGCTACGAGCACGCGGCGCTGCGGCAGCGGCTCTGGGGGATGACGTTTCCGAACCCGGTGGGTTTGGCGGCGGGGTTTGACAAGAACGCGTGCGGCGTGCGGTTTTGGGAGCGGCTCGGCTTCGGGTTCTCGGAGATCGGCTCGGTGAGCGCCGAGGCGTCAGAGGGCAACCCGCGCCCGCGTGCCTTTCGTTTGGCTGAGGATAAGGCGCTCGTCAACCGGATGGGCCTGAACAATGACGGCGCCGCACGCGTGGCCGAGCGCCTGGCACGGACGGCCCGCCGGCGTCCGCTGGGCGTCAACCTCGCCAAAACGCACGACCCGGTGGTCATGGGCGAGACTGCGCTGGACGACTTCCGCCGGAGCTTCCGCCGGCTGGCGCCGCTGGCGGGCTACGTGGCGCTCAACATCTCCTGCCCGAACACGCGCGAGGGCAAAACCTTCGAGGCGCCCGACGCCCTCGATGCGCTTCTGGCCGCCGTCTTTGAAGAGCGCGCCGCGCTGAACCTGAGCGTGCCCGTCCTCGTCAAGCTCGGCCCGCCTGCGGATGCGCGCGCAGCCTTGAGCGGTGCGGTGCCGGAGGCCGTGGCCGTGGCCGAGGCGCATGGCGTGCACGGCTACATCGCCACGAACACGGCGTCGGACCGCGCCGGACTGCGTGCATCGGAGGCGTGGCTGGAGGCCATCGGGCGCGGCGGGCTGAGCGGGAAGCCTATCGAAGAGCGGGCCACGCACCTCGTCCGTCACCTCTACCGCCTCACCGAGGGGCGCGTGCCGATCATCGGCGTGGGCGGGGTGGACTCGGCGGAGGCGGCGTACGCGAAGATCCGCGCGGGGGCGTCGCTCGTGCAGCTGTACACGGCGCTCGTGTACAAAGGCCCCGGCGTGGTGCGCGCGATCAAGCAGGGCCTCGTCCGCCTCCTGGAGCGCGACGGGTTGGCGTCCATCGAAGACGCAGTGGGCGCCGATGCGTGGGCCGCTTCGCCTCCGGAGCGCTCGCCTACGCGTGTGGATAACGCTTGAACTCGCCTGCGCGTGGCGCGCTTGCGTGGACAAAAGGCTTGGCGTTGCGTATGTTGCTTGTCGTTTGTGTTGGTGCGTCGCCGGAACCCTTTGCGGCGCGTCGGTATCGAACAGTCCTCAGCATCGGGGCGTGGCGCAGCCCGGTAGCGCGCTTCGTTCGGGACGAAGAGGTCGTGGGTTCAAATCCCGCCGCCCCGACTTTTTTCTTTTTGCAAAAGCGGCTTTCCTTGCGGGGAGCCGCTTTTGCTTTTGGCGGAGGGCGCGCTTGTTCGTGCTTGTCGTTCCTGAGCGTGCTGACGGGCCTGTACGTTTTCTGCTGGCACCGACGGCGCCGAGATTGGCCTTCTTCGGCGTGCCCCCGATGCCGTGGCGACCCGGAGCCGCGCGGCTCACGCCACCGGCTCGGAGGTTGCAGCTTCCAGGGCCGGCGCCGCTTCCGCATTGAGGCCGGGGGCCGGGGGCTTTGACGAGAGCGGCAGGCGCACGGTGAACGTGCTCCCCTCGCCTTTGGCGCTCTCGGCCGTGATCTCGCCGCCCATCGCCTCCGTCAGCTCCTTGGCGATGGCCAGGCCGAGGCCGCTCCCCTCGTGCGAGCGTGAGAGGCCTGCGGATTCCTGCTTGAACGCCTCGAAAAGCTCCGGCATGAACTCGGCCACGATGCCCTGCCCCGTGTCGGTGACGGTGACGACGGCGTGCCCTGCGCTCGCGGCCTCGGCGCCGTTGCCCTCGCCTGGGGCCGCCCCCTCTTCCGCCACCTCCACGGTCACGCCGCCCTCGCTCGTGAACTTCACCGCGTTGCCGATGAGGTTCTGCATCACGCGGCGCAGCAGCTCTGGGACCACGTCGGCGTAGACCGGGCCGCCGGGGCAGCGCAGCGCCAGCTCGATCTGCTGCTCCTTGGCGAGCGCCGAGAAAAGCCGCACGAGCGAGGCCGCCTCCGCGCACAGGTCCGTCGGCTCCGCTTGGGCAACCTCAATGCCCGCGCGGATCTGCGCGATGTCCAGGAGCGCATTGAGCGTTTCGAGAAGGCGCCGCCCGCTCGTCTCGATGATGCCGGCGAACTCCTTCACGAGGCCGACGAACTCTTCCTCGGCAGCCTCCTGCTTCTGGACGGCCGCTTCGCGGTCTTGGGCCTCCTCGTTGAGCGCCTTAGCGAAGCCGAGAATGGCCGTCATGGGCGTGCGCAGCTCGTGGGAGGTGTTTGCCAGGAAGGTGTCCTTGAGCCGGTTGGCGCGCTCCAGCTCCACGTTGGCCTCCTCGAAGCGCGCGTTGGCCGCCTCGAGCCGCTCGCGCGCCTCGCGCTCGCGCTGCAGCTCGCGGGCCTGCTCGCGCGCGGCGTGCTGACGGTGGCGCACGTACCGCCACCCGAGCGCCGCCCCCACAAAGGCAAGCACGTAGCACAGGTACGCCCAGGCCGTGCGGTACCAGGGCGGGAGGACGCGGAAGGAGAACGTGGCCGGCGGCAGGAGGAAGCCCCGCCCGTTGCGCGCCCTGACCTCGAAGCGGTACGCCCCTTCCCACAGCCCATCGAAAGAGGCCGTGCTCGCTGGCGCCCAGGCCGACCACGCCTCCTCGGCGCCCGCCTCCGCGTCGTGTTCTAAGAGGCGGTGCTGATACGTCGTCCGGCCCGGAGCGGCGTAGTCCGGCGCCGCGTAGGCGAAGGAGACGACCGAGGCCAGGTTGTACGGCACGCGCCGGGCCTCGTCGCTGTAAGCGCCGCCCGGCGGGCGCGCCCCGCCATAGATCAGCCGCGCCGCGTTGGGGCCGGACGCCGCCACCCGCCGGATAAGGGGAGGCGACGGCGAAAAGCCGGCGCGGTCCTCAAGCCGCGAAGCCGCCAAGGGACGTCCGCTGCCCCCGCCGATGCCGTCCAGAGCGGAGTCGTAGCGGATCAACTCGGAATCGCTGGTGAGCCAGACGGTAGGCACGCCGCGCGCGTCCTCCTCAACGTAAAGCTGCACCAGTCTTCCTTTGGGGAACTGCAGCGCGCCGATTTCTCTTTCGTGGCCTTCGGAGGAGGCGACATGCACAGCGCTCCCCTGCGCTACCCACACGTTTCCGGAAGGCGCTTCGACGACGGAGCGGAGCGGAGCGCCTTCTGAACGGTCTGAGGCTTCGCCCGACCCGTTCCAGTGGCCGATCCCGTCGTCCCTCTGGAAAGGCGTCCCTTTGACGCTTTCACCGGGGCGAAGCCGGAACACCCCCTCCACCGAGGTTACAGCCAGCCGCCCGTCGATCCCTGCGACGCTTAGCGGCACACCGCTCGGCAGGCCTGACGCCGTACCCGGAGCGAACCGTTTCACTTCCGGCGTGCCAGTCCCTAATTCCTTCGGAAATACAAGCCGGAGCACTTCGTTTTCGATGTTCGAGAGCCAGAGCGCCCTGCCGCCTGGCGCTGCCCAGATCGAGCGGACCTCCGACTCGACGCCGGGGACGCGTTTCGTTTCCCACGTCCCCGAGGCCGTGCGCTCAAGGCGGATAAGGCCTTCCTCAGTTCCTGCGAAGACGGGGCCAGCCGTTGGGGCGTCCGGCGCCTCCAACGACAGAGCCGTCGTCATCGTGAGCCATTCGGCCGGCGCTCCTTCCCGAACGAGGTATACCCCCCTATCGGTGGCTGCAAGAAGTCCATGCTTCGTAGAGGCGAGGTCCCAGGCCGGCGGCGGCACCCCAGGCACCGGCTCGAACGCAGAGCGCTCTTCCCTTGCGCGTACCTCCGGCATGAGCGCTTGGCGCCGCAGGCGGTACAGCCCCGAGCCGGTGGCGGTGTAAAGCGTGCCTTCGTGCCGCTCGAGCTGGTAGAAGGCGCCACGCAGACCCAGTTCGCTATCGTAGACCGTAAGCACGGAAGGAATGCGGGCACGATAAATGCCGCCCGAGTTGAGTGCAACCCAGAGCGCCCCCTGCCGCCCGGCGTAGACGTAGTTCACCACGTTGTCGGGCAGTTCGCCTGCTCCGCTGAGCACCTGCACGACGCGCCCCTCGGCGTCAATAATAAGCACGCCGGCCCCAAGCGTCGCCAAAGCGTAGTAGCCGTCGGAAAGGGCGCAGCCGTGGTAGAGCCGTGCATCTTCGATGTAGCCCGTAGCCTCGGTCTCGAACGGCTCGAAGAACTGTGGCGATTCCGAGGTGTCCGCTTGCGCAACCGCCTGTGAAACCGCGCGAGACGGATCGTAAAGGTAGAACGCGCCGAAGGCCGTCCCAACGAGGATGCGCCCGTCGGGGTACGGCGCCATGAGATGCACGGGGGTTTTGGCAAAGCGCTCCCCGCCGGGCATAAGCTGGAGCGAGTCGCCTTCCAGACGCAAGAGGCCCCGTCCTTTCTCACGCACGTAGACCTCATCGCGCACGGCGAACGAGGTATGGAAGCCTCTGGCGCGGCTCTCCCAGCTTTTCATCTTGGCGCCGTCCCAAGCGAAGAGGTGCTGCTCGGCCTGGAAAACGGCGTGCCCTCCTGCGGCGTGTGTGGCCCACACGTCGCCAAAGGTGCGGTCTTTCGGTGAGACCTCGCTGAAAAGGCTCTCGTAGCGCATGACGCCAAGCGAGTCGGCCCGGAGGTAGCCGAGGTCGCTCTGCACGCCCACCCACACGGTGGTATCGCTCCCGGCGGCGCCGTAGGCGAGCGAGCGGACGAACGTGCGGGTGCGTGTGGGGATGGTGCGCCAGCGTTCCCCATCGTACTCCAGGATGCCGTTGTTGTTGGCGACGTAGGTGAGGCCGCGCTCATCCTGCGTGACGGACCAGTTCTGCGGGTGCTCGCCGTAAAGCTGCGGTGGGTACCGTTCGGCCAGGTACGGAAGACCCATTTCCTCAATCCCTGCTGCTTCCTGCAACTGCCCGTGCGCTCCCCTCGCGGGGAAGACCATGGCACAAACCGCCAGAGCCAGCCCGAAAAGAAGCGCGTCTCGAACAACGCTTGAGCAAGACTGGTGAGCCGCTACGGGAGGAGATTCGCGTTTCGGCACGGAGCGGAGGACGGTGGTGGAAAGATGGGCGAGCGTGGAAGAAAAGACCGGCCCTGAGTAAGAAGGAAACCGCAAAGGGCTACTGTGTCAAGCTTCTTCAGTTTTGCAAGTGCTATGCCTCACGGTAACGGGGCGGACCTGAGGACGCGCTTTCCGTGTTAGATAAAGTCGCATAATAAGTGAAAATTTTGTAACAAGACTGTAACAAAAATGATTGGGATTAGCTCCATTCCTCCCCTACGTTATGCACCAGAAGCGTATGACACCGCGCGCCGCGTAAGTGGGTCTCTTTAGGAGGGGGCTTGCGCGTTCGGTTTCTTCACGAGCACTACGAGCTATCTCACGAACGCAACTCTGTAAAGGAGGAAACCTATGAGCAACGTCACGACGACCACCGTTCGCAACTCGCTGTACGCCGCCGCCTTCGCCGGCGTCCTCGCCTTTACCGGCTGCTCAGCCGGCCAGCTCACCGGGCCGGAAGCCGAAGCGCCAGAAGCACCCAGCATCGAAGCACAGGCGGCCGCCAGCGGCGTCGAAGCTCCGCACAACGACAGCAACAATGGCGGCGGCTCCACTGAGCGCGGCGCCCGCCACAACACAAGCGAAGACTAAGCCTTTGAGCGCGGCGTGAGAGCGCCGTCCTCAGCCTCACCCATCTCCATTCGGCAGGACGCCTTCAAGAAAAGCGGTCCGCGATTATGCTCGCGGGCCGCTTCTTCTTTTTGCCCTCACCGCTTCCTTGACCGAGGCGTCCGGAGGCTGAGCAGCGCCGCCTCGAGTTTTCTGCTTGGCGGAAGCGGCGAGCTTACCGCTGCGAGCTTACCGCTACGAGCCGTCCGGTGCGCCGCCGGCTTCGAGGCGCCAGCTCTGGGCGACGCGCTGGATGAATTCCTCCTCCGTTTGCAGCACGACGCCGTCGGCGCGGGCGATCTCGGTGAGGTCGTGCAGGATGGTTTGAAGGGCGTCTTCGTCGAGGTGCGCGCCCAGGTCCTCGACGGCCTCGCGCAGGTGCTCCGGGCTTAGCTCCTCGCGGTGCGTCATCGAGACGTCGCGGATGACGTGGTCGATGAGCGCCGGGTCCTTGCCGGGGAGCCAATGGCGCAGGCGCGAGGCGATGGCGCGCGTCTCGGCAGCGTCGAGGTCGTCGTCGGCGCCTTGGGCGAGGCCGAGGTACAGGAGCGCGAGGTGGCGCAGGAGCGTTACGCTGTTGTGTCCGTCGCGGCTCATGGCAAAAGGGGCATGTCTTGCTTCTCGTGGCTTCCGTTTAGATGTTAACGGAGCCTTGACAAAGAGGGTTCTCCTCTCGTCCGTGCCGCCCCCTCTGCGGCAGGCTCATCGTCCATCGCCCTCGCCTTTGCTGCCTCTCCGTATGCCTTCGCTTACTGACCGGGTTTCCGGCCCCATCAGCACCGTAGAGTCTTTTTTCGACCAGATCAAGCTGGGGTACAAGTGGCGCTTCGGCCGCTGGAAGCACCTGCAGATCGTCGCCTACCGCGGCCACGGCTCCAGCGAGCAGCTGTACCTGAAAGGCCGCGTGCTTGACGACAAGAACATCCCCCCGCCCGAAGCGCACGAGCCGGTGTGGCGCAACCTCGTGCGCACGGTCCGCCGCATCGAGACGGACGAGATCCCCGGCGCGCGCGTGCGCCTGACGTTTCAGGGCCAACAACTGGAGGCCGAGACGGACGAGGACGGCTACTTCGATTTCGCCTTCGCCCCGGAAGAGGCGCTACCCGAAGGGCGCGTCTGGCACGAAGGCACGCTCGACCTCCTGCTTCCGGAGCCGGAGGACCCCGCCGACGTGCGCGCGCCGGCCTACTTCCTCGTCGCCGCGCCCGACGCCGAGTTCGCCGTCATCTCCGACCTCGACGACACGGTGGTGCGCACGGGCGCGACGAACAAGCTGCAGATGGCGCGCATCGTGGCCTTCAACAACGCCGCCACGCGCACGCCCTTCCCCGGCGTCGGCGCCTTCTACCAGGCCCTTCAGAAGGGGCCGGACGACAAAGGGCACAACCCGATCTTCTACGTCTCGAGCAGCCCGTACAACCTCTACGGCCTCTTCGACTACTTTTTCGAGACGCACGGCATCCCGCATGGCCCCATCTTTCTCAAAGACTACGGCTTCAGCCCCGGCAAATTCTTCACCACGAGCCACGAGGCGCACAAGCTCGAACAGATCCGCCGCCTGCTCGACGCCACGCCTGACCTCGACTTCGTCCTCGTGGGCGACAGCGGGCAGCATGACGCGGAGATCTACCGCACGGCCGTGGAGGAGCACCCCGAGCGCATCCGCGCCATCTTCGTCCGCGACGTGGCTACGCCGGCGCGCGCGGCCGAGGTGCGCGCCATCGCTCAGGACGTGGCCGAGGCCGGCGTGCCGATGGTCCTGGCCGAGACGAGCACCGAAGCGGCCGAGGCCGCCGCCCGCCTCGGCCTCATCCGCGAGGCGCACGTCGAGGCTGTGCGCGAAGGCAAGGCCAAGGAGGAGAGCGAAAAGGACGCGCCAAGCGGCCTCACCGAGGAGCTGCTGGAAAACCCTCCAAGCCGCCGCACGTGGGCGCTGGCCGGTGGCGCCGGCGCGCTCGCCGCCGGCCTCGGCGCGTGGCTGCTCCGCCGAGGGCGACGACGGACGACGGACGAATGACGACTGATTTGCGCCGCAGCATCTGTTCGTCGTCCGCCGTCTATTCGTCCGTCGTCCATCACCTGCGTTTGCGTTCGTAGCGGACGAAGCGGAAGCCGTCGTGCGCCTCGCAGGCCGTCTCCTCGAACGCCGTCCCGAGGAGGTGCTCGAACGCTGGAAAGTAGGTGTCACCCTCGTAGCGGCCCTCGATAAGTGTGAGTTCCAGGCGGTCGGCCATGGGCAGGAACTGCTCGTAGACGCGCGCCCCGCCGCCGATGAAGACGCACTTGGCGTTCTCAGCCGCCCGCAGCGCTGCTTTGATGGAGGTGAACGTCTCGATCTGCGGATGCTCCGGCAACCTTCCCTGCGAGGTGAGGACGAGGTGACGCCGCTCCGGCAGCGGCCCGCCGAACTGCGCCGTGATGGACTCGAACGTCCTGCGCCCCATGACAAGCGGATGCCCGCGCGTGAGCGCCTTGAAGTGCCGCAAGTCCTCAGGGATGTGCCAGGGCAGCTCCTGCCCCCGGCCAATGACGCGGTTCTCCTCGGCCACGGCGGCGATAAGTACGATCTCGGGAAGATTCAACGGTCGGCAAGCGGTTGTGGGAGATGCTTCGTGGAAGAGCGCGTACCCGCTTCCGAGGCGCGTTGTTGGCGCCCCGCGCGAAAGAACCCTGCGGAGCGGCCTGAACGGCGTTGCCATGCGAGATGACCTGCCCCGTGCCGAAACAATCCATTAAGAAACCAGCCGCCTTCTCTTCCCTAGCCAATTCCCGTCCGCCATGCGTCTGCGCGTTGCCACGTTCAACCTCGAAAACTTAGACGAAGCGCCTGCGGGCGAGGCGCCCTCGCTCGAAACGCGCATCGACGCCATCCGTCCGCAGCTGGCCCGCCTGCGCGCCGACGTGCTCTGTTTGCAGGAGATCCACGGCCAGGAGCGCCCCGGACAGGAGCGCCGGCTCTCGGCGCTCGACGCGCTTTTCGAGGGGACGCCCTACGCCGCCTTCGAGCGCGCCCACACGCGCACCACGCGCGGCGAGGCCTACGACGAGCGCAACCTCGTCATCGCCAGCCGCTTCCCCATCGAAGAGCGGGCGCAGTACCGGAACACGCTCGTCCCCGAACCGCTCTACCGCCCCGTCACCGCCCACCCTGAGGAGCCGGAGGCGAAGGAGGTGCGCGTGGAGCGGCCCATCCTCCACGCGCGCCTCGGCGGCCTGCCCGGCGGGCAGCCGCTCCACGTCATCAACGTGCACTTGAAGTCGCGCCGGCCCTCCGACGTGCGGGGGCAGAAGCTGGACCGCTACACGTGGCGGACGGCCTCGGGCTGGGCCGAAGGCGCGTTCATCAGCGCGCTCAAGCGCGTGGGGCAGGCGCTCGAGGCGCGCGTCCTGATCGACCAAATCTTCGACGCGGAGCCGGAGGCGCGCATCATCATGTGCGGCGACTTCAACGCGCATCCGGGCGAGGTGCCCGTGGAGGCCATCGCCGGGCGCGTGGAGAACACCGGCAACGCGGCCCTGCGTCGGCGCGTCCTCCTTTCGGTGGAGGCGACGATCCCGGAGCCGGCGCGCTTCACGTTCATCCATCAGGGGCAGAAGCGGCTCCTGGACCACATCCTCATCTCGCAGGCGCTCCTCCCGGCGTACCGCCACGCCGAGATCCACAACGAGGCGCTCCACGACGAGAGCATCGCCTTCGCCTTCGAGGAGCTGTTCCCCGAGCCGGACCACGCGCCCTTCGTGGCCGAGTTCGAGCTTGGATGACGGCCTGAAGACCCCGGTGCATTGGTAGTAGCGTCGAACGGCCGTTCGACGCTGCGGCGGGGTTGCCCCCTGCGTGAAATGGCAGCGCATTCTGGCGCGCAGCGCATCGCCGAGCGTGTGGCGGCTGGATCGGCGGGGGCGCTTGGCGGTAGCTTTCTCGGAGACGCCGCCGCCCTGAACCGCACCGCCCGCCCATGCCCTCCGCCCTCGCCAAGCTGCTCGGCCTCCTGGATCTGGAACAGATCGAGGACAACATCTTTCGCGGCGAGAGCGTGGACATCGGCTCGGGGAGCGTCTTTGGCGGGCAGGTGCTTGGGCAGGCGCTCCGCGCCGCCGGGCGGACGGTCGAGGCCGAGCGGAAGGCGCACTCGCTCCACGCCTACTTCATCCTGCCGGGTGACGTAAAAGCGCCCATCGTCTACGAGGTGGACCGCATCCGCGACGGGCGGAGCTTCACCACGCGGCGCGTCGTGGCCGTGCAGCACGGGCGGCCCATCTTCAACATGGCTGCCTCGTTCCAGATTGAGGAAGACGGCGCTGATCACCAGGCCGAGATGCCGGACGTGCCCGGCCCGGAGGCGCTGCAAAGCGAGCAGGCGCTGCGCCGCCGGATCGCCGAGAAGCTGGCCGAGGAGCCGGACGCGCGCGTGCCCGAGCAGCTCCGGATGGCCGCCGCGCGCGCCTGGGCCATCGAGTTCCGCCCCGTGGAGCCGACAGATCCGCTCCGCCCCGAGAAGCGCCCGCCGCGCCGCCACGTCTGGCTCCGCGCCGCCGGCCCCCTCCCCGATGACGACGCCGTGCATCAGAGTATGCTCGCGCTGGCCTCGGACTACGGCCTCATGGGCACGGCGCTTTTGCCGCACGGGCTGTCGTTCATGCAGCCGGGCTTTCAGGCCGCCAGCCTCGACCATGCCATGTGGTTCCACCGCCCCTTCCGCCTGGACGACTGGCTCCTCTACGCCATGGACAGCCCAAGCGCCTCGAACGCGCGCGGCCTCAACCGCGGACAGCTTTTCACGCGCGACGGGCGCCTCGTAGCCTCCGTCGCCCAGGAAGGCCTCATGCGCGAACGACGCTCCTCCTGAGCACCCGATCCGCTTGCTGCGACCCCATCTCCAAAGCCCATGCCGCTGGACGCGCTCCGTGACGACCTCAATGCCGTGGACCGCGAGCTGCTGGCGCTGGCGGCGCGGCGGCAGGCGCTCGTCGAGGAGATCGGGCGCGCGAAGCAAAAGGCCGGCCGCGCCACGCGCGACTTCTCGCGGGAGAAGGTGGTGATCGAGCAGGCGCGCGCCACGGCGCAAGACCTGGGCCTACCGCCGGGCCTGGCCGAGCGCCTCATGCGCCTGTTGATCGAGCACGCGCTCACGGCGCAGGAGCAGAGCCGCGTCGTGGCGCAGGGTGAGGGCGGTGGGCGGCGCGTGCTCCTCATCGGCGGGGCGGGGCAGATGGGGCGCTGGTTTGCGCGTTTCCTCAGCGCGCAGGAGTTCGCCGTGAGCGTGGCCGATCCCGCCGGGCCGGTAGGCGGCTTTCCGCACGTGGCCGATTGGGGAACCCTCGACCTCGATCACGACCTCATCGTCGTGGCCGCGCCCATCCGCGCCTCGAACGCCGTGCTGTGCCGGCTGGCCAAGCGGCGTCCGGCGGGCGTCGTCTTCGACATCAGCTCGCTCAAAAGCCCGCTGCGGCCCGGCTTCGAGGCGCTCCAGGAGGCGGGCGTGCGCGCCACGTCGGTGCACCCGATGTTCGGGCCGGACACGGAGCTGCTCTCGGGGCGGCACGTCGTCTTCATCAACCTCGGCTCCCAGGAGGCGCTGGCGGAGGCACGCGCGCTTTTCGAGCCGACGATGGCCGTGCCCGTCGAGATGAGCCTGGAGGCGCATGACCGGGCCATGGCCTTTGTGCTGGGCCTCTCGCACGCGCTCAACCTCGCCTTCGGCGATGCCTTGGCGCACAGCGGCGCCGACGCACCCGACCTCGCCCGCATCTCCAGCACGACGTTTGATGCGCAGCTTCGGGTGGCGCGGCAGGTGGCCTCGGAGAACCCGCACCTCTACTTCGAGATCCAGGCGCTCAACGACTACGGCCTTTTGGCGCTTGAGCAGCTCGGCACCTCGGTCGAGCGCCTGCGCGCGCTCGTCAAGGCTGGCGAGGAGGGCGAGTTCGCCCGCGTCATGCAGCGCAGCCGCGCCTACCTCGACGCGCGCGGCGGCCGGCCGTAGCAGGGGCGCGGCACATCATGTGTCCCTGCGCCGGGGAGAACAGCTTCGCAAGGCACCTCAGCGCATCACCTTCTTCTTCGCGCCGATGGCGCCGCGCACAAGGTTGTGGTTGGGGATCTCCTCGATGGAGGTGACGCCGCAGAGCGCCATCGCCAGATCGAGTTCTTCGCGGAAGATCTGGAGGACGTGCTCGGCGCCCTGTTGCCCACCGGCGGCGAGGCCCCAGAGGATGGGCCGGCCCACCTGCACGGCCGAGGCGCCCAGGGAGAGCGCCTTGAGGACGTCGGTGCCGCGGCGGATGCCGCCGTCTACGAGCACGGTCGTGTCCTCGCCCACGGCCTCGACGATCTCGGGCAGGACCTCGATGGTGGCCGGCGCGGTGTCGAGCTGCCGCCCGCCGTGGTTCGACACGACGACGCCGGCCACGCCGTTGTCCACGGCGTGCTCGGCGTCATCGCCGCGGACGACGCCTTTGATAAGCACCGGCAGGTCGGTCAGGGCGCAAAGCCAGTCAAGGTCCTTCCACGAGAGCGCCTGGTCGAACTGGCGGTTGACGTAGGCGGCCAGGCCGGAGCCGTCCACCTCGGGGAAGTCGTCTTTGTCGTCCGCGGGCAGGTTCTTCATCTTTAGGCCGTCGGGGAGCTGGAAATGGTTGTGCTCGTCGCGCTCGCGGCGGCCCCACACCTGCGCGTCGGCGGTGAGGACGAGGGCGCGTGCGCCGGCCGCCTCGGCGCGGCGGACGAGACCTTCGGTGGCCGCGCGGTCTTTGTAGACGTAGAGCTGGAACCAGACCGGCCCGCCGCCGGCTGCGGCCACGTCCTCGATGGCGGAGGTGGAGAGCGTGGAGAGCGTGGAGAGCGTCATGATGGTGCCGGCCGAGGCGGCGGCGCGCGCCGTGGCCCGCTCGCCCTCGTCGCAGGCCATGCGGTGAAAGGCCGTGGGTGCAATCACAATCGGCATTGAGACCGCTTCGCCCAGGAGGGTGGTGGAGAGGTCGCGCTTGCTGATGTCGCGCATGACGCGGTAGCGGAGCGTGAGGCGGTCGTACGCCGCGCGGTTCTCCTTGAGCGTGATCTCGTCGTGCGCGCCGCCGGCGTAGTAATCGTACACCATCTGCGGGAGCTTCTCCTCGGCCACGCGCTGGTACTCGTGGACGTTGATCGGTTTCTTTTCCATGTCGAGGCGTGGAGCGTTCGGGTGAGGCGATCCGTAGCGGCGGCCGGCGGCGCCAATCGGCGTCTCAGGCGGCAACCGGGTTGCGCGCCGGGCGCAGGCCTGTGCGGAGGTAGCCCTGGAGTTCGAGCGCGGCGCGTTCCTTCTCCTTCGCTTCGAGCATGAGGTCGTAGGGGCCGTCGCCGCCTACGCTTTCCATCACCGCGACGAGTTCGTCCAGGTCCTCGGGGCGGACGTAGTCGGCGTGGGCGGTGGGACTGCCATCGCCGGGGCGCGGCGAGGAGAGGTGGAGCTTGGGCACCTTCCGCCCCCACAGCTTCATGGCGCGCTCGAGCTTTTCCACGAGGCCGTCGCGGTAGCCCTCGCCCGTGTGGAGGCACTTGTGGTGGAAGAAGTCGAAGACGAGCGGCACCTCCAGCGCTTCGCAGACTTCGAGCACGTCGTCGAGGTGGTAGGTGGTGTCGTCGTTTTCGAGGATGAGGCGGCCTTTGGCTTCATCGGAGAGGCGGGCGAAGTTCTCCTTAAAGCGGGCCTTAGCCGAGGGCTTGTCACCGTAGGCGCCGCCGAGGTGGAGCGTCATCGTGCCCGTGTACGGGTCGATCAGGCGGAGCACCTCGGCCTGGTGCTCCAGCTCGCGGATGGACTCCTCCACGACGCGCTCTTTGTCCGAGTTCAGCACGGTGTACTGGCCCGGATGCGAGGTCACGCGCAGATCCTCGGCCTTGACCAAAAGGCGGATCTCCTTGAACTTCCACGCAAAGGCTTCCCGCCAGTCGAACGGGAAGTCCGGGTGCGTGGCAAAGGGGATGAGGTCGGAGGTGATGCGGAAGAAAGGCAGCCCCTGCTCCAGGTTCCACCTCAGCATCCGGAGGACGTTGTCGAGGTTCTGCGAGACGACGGGGATGACCTTCTCCGTGCGCAGGTTGTCCAGGCGGAAGGTGCGGCTCTTGGTGCCGAGCGTGCGGTTGATGCAGGCGTAGCCGAGGTGGCGAAGCTTCATGCTTGCGGGCTAGATTGGACGGGTGCCGTGCGAAGAAAAGCGGAGGGCGGACGGACGACGACGTCTGGGCCAAAAGGTCGTCGGTCGTCTATCGTCGGTCGTCGCCAAGTGCGAGCTTAGCCTCAGAGTGCGATGACGTTGTCCACCTCGCTGGCGGCGTCGTAGACGGCCAAAACCTCCTCGCTCGACTGCATCTCCATCTGCGCCGTCACGCTCACGTAGTTCCCCTTGCTCGACGCGCGCACGGTAACGGGGTGCTCGCCAAAAACCTCTTTGAGCGCCTCCAGCTCCGGGCGCGGCGCGATGAACTTGAACGTGTACACCGTGGGCCACTCCGTTTGGTCGTCCAAGAGGCTCTGGAACCGGCTCCACCACGCTTCCTTTTCAGCGGACTCACTCATGCGGTTACCTTGCGTGTGCTAAGTTGAACATCGCTCAGCCAGCAGAGGCTGAGGCGGCCTTTTGGTACCGGCGCCCGCCCCCTGCGGATCCGAGCGGCCTCACTTTGGTTAGCACGGCGCCGGCGGAACGCGCGTGCCGTCGTAACCATTCCCCTCGTGCTTCGTAGCTCGTGCGCTGGTGCGTCCCCCCGTCTTTTCTCTTCGCCGTCGAGCGCTTTGCGCACTCGGTCCCTTCATCTCTGCTTTCTGAACCAGCTTCTCCCCGCCATGCTTTGTGTTACCCTTCAGCGGAGCGCCCCCTTGAGGCTCCTCTTCAGCTTCGTCATCGCCGGCCTCTTCGTGCTGCCCGCTACCGCTCAGGACAACGCCGGCGGCGGCGACGGGCAGACGCTCCTTGACGAGTTCGAGGAGAAGGTAACCACCTTCACGCTCGACAACGGCCTCACCTTCATCGTCATCGAGCGCCACGATGCGCCGGTGGCCTCCTTCCACACCTTCGCCAACGTCGGCTCGGTGAACGAGCCGGCCGGGCAGACGGGCATCGCGCACATCTTCGAGCACATGGCCTTTAAGGGCACCACCACCGTCGGCACGGAGGACATCGAGGCGGAGATGGACCTCCTCGAGCGCGAGGAGGAGACGTACCAGGCGCTGCGCCGCGAGCGCGCCAAGGGGATGCAGGCCGACACCGCCCGCATCCGCGAGCTGGAGGAGGAGTTCGCCCTTGCCCGCGAAGAGGCCAAGGAGGTCATCGAGCAGAACGCCTTCGACCGGCTTTTGCAGCAGGCCGGCGCCACGGGCCTCAACGCCACGACCTCCTCGGACGAGACGCGCTACTTCTACAACCTGCCCCAGAACAAGGCCGAGCTGTTCTTCGCCCTCGAATCGGACCGCTTCCTCAACCCCGTCCTGCGCGAGTTCTACCAGGAGCGCGACGTGGTCATGGAGGAGCGCCGGATGCGCACGGAGTCCTCGCCGCAGGGCCGCCTGATCGAGGAGTTCCTCTCCACCGCCTTCAAGGCGCACCCGTACGGCGAGCCGACCGTCGGCCACATGTCTGACCTCCAGAACATCTCGCGCACGGAGGCCGAGGCGTTTTTCGACAAATACTACGGCCCGCGCAACCTCACCATCGCCATCGCCGGCGACGTGGACTCGGACGAGATGCGCCGGCTGGCCGAGAAGTACTTCGGCCGCCTCGAAGCGGGCGAGGAGCCGCTCCCGGTCACGACCACCGAGCCGGAGCAGCAGGGCGAGCGCCGCGTCACGCTCGTGGAGCAGGCGCAGCCCATCGTCCTCATCGGCTGGCACCGGCCCAGCAACGAGCACCCGGACGACGCCGCCTACGACGTCCTGCAGGACGTGCTCTCGAACGGGCGCACGAGCCGCCTCTACACCGAACTCGTCGAGACCGAGCAGGCGCTCCAGGCGCAGGCCATCGGCGCCTTCCCCGGCGACCAGTACCCGACGCTCTTCGGCGTCATCGGCGTGCCGAACCAGGGCATAGCCCCCGAGGCGCTTGAAGAGGACATCTACGCCGTCCTTGACGACATCAAAGAGAACGGCATCACGCAAGAAGAATTGGAGCGCGCCAAGACCCGCGCGCGCGCCGACCTGATCCAGGGCCTGGACTCGAACACGAGCCTGGCCTACCAATTCGCCGGCACGCAGGCGCAGACGGGCGACTGGCGCAACGTCTTCCGCCAGCTTGACGAGATCACCGCCGTCACGCCCGAGGACGTGCAGCGCGTGGCCCAGGAGACGTTCACGCGCTCGAACCGCACCGTAGCCATGATCAAGAACGAGAGCGACGCTGACGCCGGCACCGCCGCCGCGCCCACGGCGCCCTCGCGGAACTGATCCTGGCGCTTACCTCCGATACAGGTTCCCCTCCTGGACAGGAGGGGTGCCCGGCAGGGCGGGGTGGTAGATGCGGTTTGGCACCTCGTTCGAGACGAGCAGCAAGTCCTCTTTTCCACCACCCCTGTATCCCCTCCTGTCGAGGAGGGGACTCGCGCTCTACCGGGTTTTCTTCTTGCAGATTCCGACCACCTCACGCCTGACTCTTCCCATCCCCCGCCTCGACCCATGAAACGCTTTCTCCAACGCCCCCTCCCGCTCTTCGCGGCTGCGCTTCTCCTCTTCAGCTTTTCCGCCCTGCCCGCTGCGGCGCAGGACAACGACGACGACGGCGAAGAAATCCGCCGGTCCGAGTTCAGCATTGACGAGATCGCCTACCCGGACCTCAACGAGTTCCAGATCCCCGAGGCCGAGCGCATCGAACTCGACAACGGCCTCGTGGTCTTCCTCGTCGAGGACGACGAGCTGCCGCAGATCTCGGCCATAGCGCGCGTGGGCGCCGGCTCCGTCTACGAGCCGCAGGAGATGACGGGCCTGGCCTCGATCACCGGCACGGTGATGCGCACGGGCGGCACGGCCTCGATGAGTTCGGACAGCATCAACCAGGCGCTCGAAGACTTAGGTGCCACGGTGGAGACCTCCATCGGCGAGACGTCCGGCTCGGCGTACATGACCACGCTCAAGGAAAACATCGGCGAGGTGCTGCCCATCTTCGTGAGCGTCCTCACCGAGCCGGCCTTCGCCGAGGACAAGGTCGAGCTGGCCAAGACGCAGCAGAAGTCGGCCATCTCCCGCCGCAACGACAACCCGCAGCAGATCGCCTTCCGCGAGTTCGACAAGCTCGTCTACGGCGAGGACAGCCCCTACGCCAAGGTGCCGCAGTACTACACCATCGACGCCATCAGCCGCAACGACCTCGTGAGCTTCCACGAAGCGTACTTCCACCCGAACAACACGCTCCTGAGCGTCTGGGGCGACTTCGACGCCGAGGAGATGGCCGAGACGATTCGCCAGGCTTTTGCCGATTGGGAGCGCGCCGAAGGCTTCGAGCGGCCCGAGACGCCGCCCGTCGAGGCCGAGCGCGAGCGCGAGGTGGCCTTCATCCCCAAAGAGGACGTGACGCAGAGCACGATCCTGATGGGCCACGTGGGCCAGATCACGCGCGACAACCCGGACTACTTCCCCGTGATCGTCATGAACGAGGTGCTCTCGGGCGGCTTCACGAGCCGGCTCTTCAACAACGTCCGCACGGACCAGGGCCTCGCCTACGCCGTCTTCGGTCAGTACGGGGCAGGGTATGACCGGCCGGAGCAGTTCTACTCCGGCGTCTTCACGAAGAGCGAGTCCACCGTCGAGGCGGCCGAGTCCGTCATGACCGAGATCGAGAAGCTCAGCCAGGAGCCGCCCTCCGAGGAAGAGGTCGCCCTGGCGAAGGATGCCTACCTCAACTCGTTCGTCTTCAACTTCGACACGCGGCAGGAGATTTTGGGCCGGCTCATGACGTACGAGTACTACGGCTACCCGCAGGACTTCCTCGAACAAACGCGCGAGGGCGTCTCCGCCGTGACGACGGATGACGTGTACCGCGTCTCGCAAGAATACCTCCACCCGGATGAGATGGACATCCTCGTCCTCGGCCGCGAGAGCGACTTCTCCGAGCCGCTCTCGACGCTGACGCAAAGCGGCGGCGAGGTGGAGACCATCGACATCACCATCCCCACCGAGGCGCCCGGCCAGGAAGCCGCGCCCATGAGCGAGGCCGACTCCGTGGCCGGCCGCGAGATGCTCATGCAGGTGCGCGAGGCCCTCGGCGGCAGCGCCTTTGCCGATGTCGAGGCCATGCGCGCGCAGAGCGCGCAGAGCCAGGGCGGCATGACGGTCCAGAGCGAGGTCGTGGCCTCCCTGCCGGACCAGTTCCGCATCGAGCAAGAGACGCCCATGGGTAACATGACCATCGTCCTGGACGGCGATCAGGCCATGGCCGAGACGCCGCAGGGCACGCAGCAGCTCCCGCCGAGCGTTGCGCAGCAGATCAAGAACTCGCTCTGGCGCGACGTGGGCTACCTGATGATGAACGCCGACGACGAAGCGCTCCAGGTGCAGAGCCTGGGCACCGAAGAGATCGAAGGCCAGACCTACGAGGCGCTGCGCATCACGCCGCCGGCAGGGAGCGCCTTCACGCTCTACGTGGACCCGGAGACGATGCGCCCCGCGCGCATGAGCTACCAGGGAACGAACCCGCAGACCGGCGTCCCCTTCGACGCCACCGACGTGTATTCCAACTACCAGGAGACGGGCGGCATCACCATCCCCTACACGACGACCACGTACCGGGGCGGCGAGGAGGCCGGTTCCTCCACGGTGCAGGAGTTCACCATCAACCCCGACCTCGAAGACGGCCTCTTCACGCTCGAGGCGCAGCCGCCCGCCGGGCGGCAAGAGCAGCAGCCCCCCATGCCGGCCGATACGACAGACGCCGCGCCGGCCGACACGACGGGGCAGTGACGGTGCGAACTGGTGCGAAAAGGGGGCGTTGTAGGAAGAGAAAACGCTTCCAACGCATCATCCTCGCCAACGCCGCCATAGACGCCGCGCTCTTGGCCCTCTACGGCTTTGCCGCCTGACGATCACCCGCCCGAAGAACAACCCACCCCGCACCATGCCCGAAGGAACCATCCAATCGTTCGACGCCGAGAGCGAACGCGGCGAGATCACGCCCTCCGAAGGCGGCAACGCCGTGCCCTTTGACGGGAGCGACGTAGAGGACCGCCAGCCCGGCGAGGCGCTCCAGCCCGGCAAGCGCGTCACCTACCAGGTCGAAGGCAAGGGCGACAACGAGAAAGCCGTCAACATCCGCCACGTCGCCGACCGCGGGTACGGCGGATGAGGCGGCCAACAGCCGCAGCGCTCGTACTTACCGAACACGTTTCTCGACTGTGTCACTGGAAAAGCCTAGGCGCTCTGCGCCTGGGCTTTTTTACATCCGGGCCAGAGAAAAAGGAGTAGGCTGTGCGTCCCCATCGTTATCTTTATCCTTGCAATCGAGAGCGCGACCGAGGCCCGGCCACGCGGCAGGGAGGTTGGGAGCCGCACCACACTGCGAAGAAGCAAGCTTCGTCCCATGAGACACCACTGCGCAGCGCTGCTGATGGGCCTCACGCTGGCCGCCGCCGCCCAAGCCCAGCCGAGCGGCGTCGCCGCCGAGCGCGCTTACGCCGGCCTCGTAGCCCATCCGCACGCGCGCGACGCCCACTCGCTCGCCGGCCAGTGGCCCGCCATCGTGGACCCGTACGAGACGGGCTACCGCAACATCCTCACGCTCGAACCCATGGAACCGGGGCCGCACGCCTACTACTGGGACGCCAAGCCGCAGCAGCCCAGCGACCGCCTCGAATACAGCTACGACGCCGCCGGGCGCCTGCGCGTCCCCGGCGACTGGAATACGCAGAACGACAGCCTCTTTCTTTACGAAGGCACCGTCTGGTACCGCCGCCACTTCGACGACCCCCGCACCGAGGCCGAGCGCGCCGCCGGAAGGCGCCTTTTCCTCCATTTCGGCGGGGCCAACTACGAGACGCGCGCCTGGCTCAACCGGGACAGCCTCGGCGCGCACGAGGGCGGCTTCACGCCCTTCCAGTTTGAGATCACGGAAAAAGCCCGCCCCGACAGCAACACGCTCGTGGTGAAGGTGGACAACCAGCGCCGCCGCGCCGCCGTGCCCACGCTCGTCACCGACTGGTGGAACTACGGCGGCATCACGCGCGACGTCCTCCTCGTCGAGGTGCCCCGAACGTTCGTCCGTGACTACCTCGTCCAGCTCGACCCCGACGCGCCGGACACGGTAGCCGGCTGGGTCCAGCTTGACGGGCCGGAGGCGGCGGGCACCCGCGTCCGCGTCCGCATCCCCGAGGCGGGCCTCGACCACGAGGCCACGACCGACGCCGAGGGGCGCACCGCCATCCGCTTCGCTGCGCCCGATCTGAGGCGATGGAGCGACCTTGATCCGCACCGCTACCGCGTCGTTATCGAAGCGCTCGGCGAAGGCGAACCACTCGACCAAGTGGAAGAAAACATCGGGTTCCGCACCGTCGAGACGCGCGGCACGGAGATCCTGCTCAACGGCGAGCCGGTGTTTCTGCGCGGCATCTCGATGCACGAGGAGGCGCCCGGAGGGGGCCGCACCGCCTCCGCAGAAGACGCGCGCACGCTCCTGGACTGGGCGCGCGACCTCGGCGCCAACTTCGTCCGCCTGGCGCATTACCCGCACAACGAGCACACCGTCCGCCTGGCCGACAGCCTCGGCATCCTCTTGTGGGCCGAGGTGCCCGTCTACTGGGCCATCGATTGGGAAGACCCGGCCACCTACGCCCGCGCCGAAAAGCAACTCCGCGAACTCGTCACGCGCGACAAGAACCGCGCGGCCGTCGTCCTCTGGTCCGTGGCGAACGAGACGCCGCGCACCGAGGCGCGCCTGAGCTTTCTTGGCGGCCTTATCGAGACGGTGCGTGCGCTCGACCCCACCCGGCTCGTCACCGCCGCGCTCTTCAAAGAAACCGAGGGCGACACCATCGTGGTGAACGATCCGCTCGCGGCCGACCTCGACGTGCTGGGCGTTAACGAGTACGTCGGCTGGTACGAGGGGCTGCCCAAGCGCGCCGACGCCCTCGTGTGGCGCACGCCGTACGACAAGCCCCTCGTCATCAGCGAGTTCGGCGGCGGCGCGCTCGCCGGCCTCCACGGCTCCGAAAATGAGCGGTGGACGGAGGAGTACCAGCGCGACCTCTACGAGCACCAGGTGGCCATGCTCAAGCAGATCCCCTTCCTGGCCGGGACGAGTCCGTGGATCTTGATGGACTTCCGCTCGCCGCGCCGCCCGCTCGCTGGCGTCCAGGACTTCTGGAACCGGAAGGGGCTGCTCTCTCCGCAGGGCAAACGCAAGCAGGCGTTCTTCGTCCTGCAAGCGTGGTACGAGGCGCTGCGCGCCGCCGACGCACGCCGCACCGGCAACGGCCCGTGAGTTGAGCGCAAGCGCTCGATTCGCACCCCCCGCCCGACGCAAGAAAGCTTCCTCAACGCCTTGTGGCTGAGGAAGCTTCCTTATGCATTGGGAGCGACGCCGCGGCGGCTACTCTTCTTCGTCGCGCGCGTGCGCGCGGGCGGGGGGCGCCGTGGCTTCGATGGCCTCGAAGTCCTCCACGATCTTGTACGTGTGCTCGGCGTCGGCGGGGACGACCCACGAGTCGCCTTTTTCGAGCGTGATCTGCTGGTCTTCGAGGTGCAGCTCCGCCTTGCCTTTGATGACGTAGCCTACGGTCTCGTAAGAGCGCTTGTGCGTGCTCTTCTCCTTAGCATCGCCGGGGTTCTCGCGCCAGAGCCGCATGGAGAGCTTCGTGCCGGCGGCCAGGTACGTCTGCCCCATCTGGCCCTCGGGGGCGTGGGAGGCGTCTACTTTCTTCACGCTCTTGTCTGCCATCGTGCCGTGCTGTGTTCGTGGGTGAGGTTGCTCGTTGGGTTGCTCCTCATACCCGAGGCGCCGGGGCGTGTTGGACGGCGGCGCGTTATGATCTCGTAACCGCCGGCTGCTCGCCGCCTGGAAGTCCGGGTGCGCCCGGATTCGTCTCGCCCCTCAGGCCACGCTTCTCCCGCAACGCCGTGACAGAAAAAGAAGGACAGAAAAAGGAGCGCCCGCCCCCCAGAGGGAAGCGGGCGCTTTGCGCTGTGCTGGGCGGGCTGGCGCGCCTGCCCTTAGGCGAGGTTTACTGCTCCTCGCCGTCGTACGTGAGCGTCTCCTGCACCTCGCCGTCCTGCTTGTGGACGGTGAGCGTGCTCGGCGCCTGGCTTTTCGCCAGTTCGCGGCCGCTCTCGAGGGCTTCCTTTTTCGTCTCGTGGACGCTCGTGGCGCGCTTGGCGCCTTCCTTGATCACCGCCCAACCCTCTTCGCGGGGGACGACGTTGTAGGCGGCGCGGTCCGTGTCCGTCGTGGTCGTCGTCTGGCGCGGCGTGCCCGTGGACTGCTTCTCCAGGGTCACGGCCAGGCGGTTGATCTTCGTCGAAAGGTCGGCCACCTTCTCGGCCAGGCTCTTGACCTCGGCGCGCGTGGGCACGTCGAAGCGGTCCAGCACCGTCTTCACCGTGCGCGTGGCGATGTCCTCGACGTAGCCGGCCGTGTCGCGGGCGGTGTCCTTGCTGGTCTGGATGGCTTTCTTCTGCTGCGCGTCCAGCTCAGACACGGTGGCGTCGATCTGCTCTTTGCCACGCTTCTCCACATCGGAGCCGCGCTCAACGAGCGTGTTGAAGAGGCGGTTGCCCTCGTCGCCAACGGTAGCAAAGGCGCCTAGGCCCGCCAGCCATACCTCGCGGCCACGCGCCGTGAGTTCGCCGGGGATGTTGCCCAAGCGGTAGATGGGATCGGTGAGGTTTGCCTGCTTCTTCTTCTCGGTGGTAGCCATGATTAGGTTGCCTCTGATGGATGAGTAAAAGCGGATGCGTGCTGAAAACAAGAGGGGCGTTGCGGATGCCCGTCGCCGAGCATCACCCGCTTTAACGCAGTGCGTCATGGATGTTCTGCGCTTTGACGCACTGCGTTATCAATTCGTCGTCTCTTCATCCGGGTAGGGATGGAGGAATGGGTGAGGGGAAGAATGAAGAGACGATAGAAGAATGAGGGAAGCCAGAGAGCGGCTGGATGAATCCTCCACGCTTCCTCTCCCCCATTCTTCCTTTCCTCGTCTCCCCCGCTCCCCCTTTCCCAGACACGCTGCCAACCTGTCACGCACTAGCGTGGTGGTACGTTTTTCGATCTTATCGCGAGCGAGCTTCCATCTGATACAGACTGCCATTTCTTCCACTTTACTTCTCTACCTGAGCGTATGAACCTCCAGAAGTTTACCGTCAAGGCGCAGGAGGCCGTGCAGAAGGCTACGGACATGGCCGCGGCGCAGAGCCACCAGGGCATCGAGCCGGCGCACCTCCTCAGCGCCTTTTTGAATGACCCCGAAAGCATCGTCGTCTCCCTCCTGCGGCGCCTCGGTGCGAACGTGGACCGCCTGCGCGCCGAGGCCGACGCCGCGCTCGAGAAGCTGCCCACCGTGAGCGGCGCGAGCGTCTCCGGCCAATACCTTTCCGAGGAGACGAAAAAAGTCTTTGACCGCGCCCGCGCTGAAGCCGAGCTTTTGGGCGACGAGTACGTCTCCAGCGAGCACATCCTTGTGGCGCTCGCCTCCGCGAAGGACGCTACGGGCCAGGCGCTGCGCAACCAGGGCGCCTCGAAAGAAAAAATCTTGAGCATCCTCGACGACGTGCGCGGCGCGCAGCGCGCCGACGACCCGCACGCCGAGAGCCGCTACGAAGCCCTCGACCGCTACGCGCGCGACCTCAACGGCCTCGCCCGCCGCGGCAAGGTGGACCCGGTGATCGGGCGCGACGAGGAGATCCGCCGCGTCTTGCAGATCCTCTCGCGCCGCACGAAGAACAACCCCGTCCTCGTGGGCGAGCCGGGCGTGGGCAAGACGGCCATCGCCGAGGGCCTCGCCATCCGCATCGTGCAGGGCGACGTGCCCGAGGGGCTGAAGACGAAGCGGATCGTCGCCCTCGACATGGGCGCTCTGATCGCCGGGGCGAAGTACCGGGGTGAGTTCGAGGACCGGCTCAAGGCCGTCGTCAAAGAGGTCTCCGAGAGCGACGGCGAGATCATCCTTTTCATCGACGAGCTGCACACGCTCGTGGGCGCGGGCGCGGCCGAGGGCGCGATGGACGCCGCCAACATCCTCAAGCCGGCCCTCGCGCGCGGCGAGCTGCGCGCCATCGGCGCGACGACGCTCGATGAGTACCGCAAGCACTTCGAGAAGGACAAGGCGCTGGCGCGGCGCTTCCAGATGATTCTCATCGGCGAGCCGTCGGTCGAGGACACCATCTCGATCCTGCGCGGCATCCAGGAGCGCTACGAGGTGCACCACGGCATCCGCATCAACGACTCCGCCCTCGTGGCCGCCGCCGAGCTGTCCGACCGCTACATCGCCGACCGCTTCCTGCCCGACAAAGCGATTGACCTCATTGACGAGGCCGCCGCGCGCCTGCGCATCGAGATCGACTCCTTGCCGGAAGACCTCGACCAATTGGAGCGGCAGATCCGCCAGCTTGAGATCGAGCGCGAGGCCGTGAAGCGCGACGGCGACACGGAGAAGCTTGACCGCATCAACGAGGACATCGCCAACCTCGAAGAAGAGCGCACCGAGCTGCGCGCCCGCTGGGAGGAGGAAAAAAGCCTCCTTCAGCAGGTGCAGAAGTCGAAAGAAGAAATCGACCGCCTGCGCGTGGAGGCCGAGAACCTGGAGCGCGCCGGCCAATACGACCGCGTGGCCGAGATCCGCTACGGCAAGATCCCGGAGCAGGAGCGCGCCGCCGCCGAGGCGAGCCGGAAGCTGGCCGAGATCCAGCAAAACGGCGCCCTCCTCAAAGAAGAGATCGACGACGAGGACATCGCCGACATCGTCTCGCGCTGGACGGGCATCCCCGTCTCGCGGATGCTCCAGAGCGAGCGCCAGAAGCTCCTGCATCTCGAAGAAGCCCTCGGCGAGCGCGTCGTCGGCCAGCCCGAAGCGCTCGAAGCCGTCGCCAACGCCGTCCGCCGTGGGCGCGCCGGCTTGCAGGAAGCGAACCGGCCCATCGGCTCATTCCTCTTTTTGGGCACCACGGGCGTGGGCAAAACGGAGCTTTCAAAGGCGCTCGCGCAGTTCCTCTTCAACGACGAGGGCGCGATGATCCGCCTGGACATGAGCGAGTACCAGGAGCGCCACACGGTCAGCCGCCTCGTGGGCGCGCCGCCGGGCTACGTCGGCTACGAGGAGGGCGGGCAATTGACCGAGCCGGTCCGCCGCAAGCCGTACTCCGTCGTGCTCTTGGATGAGATCGAAAAAGCGCACCCGGAGGTGTTCAACATCCTGCTCCAAGTCCTTGACGACGGCCGCCTCACCGACAATCAGGGCCGCACGACGGACTTCACGAACACGCTCGTGATTATGACCTCGAACCTCGGCTCGGAGATCATCCGCGACCGCTTCGACGCGATGGGCGGCACGCTCTCCGAAGACGAGGAGGAGCGCCTCAAGGACGACGTGATGGCACTGCTCAAGAAGCGGCTGCGCCCGGAGTTCTTGAACCGCATCGACGAGACGGTGATGTTCCGGATGCTCGGCCGCGAAGAGATCCGCGGCATCGTCCGGCTGCAGTTCGAGCGCCTGGCCGCCATCGCCCGGAAGAACCACCACCTCGACCTCGTGCTCACGGAAGAGGCGCAAGGCTGGCTGGCTGAGCGCGGGTTCGACCCCGTCTTCGGCGCGCGGCCCTTGAAGCGCGTCTTGCAGCGGCAGGTCGCCAACAAGCTCGCCGAGGACCTGCTCAGCGGCTGGATCCAAGACGGCGATCGCGTGGTGATCGGCCTCGCCGAGGGCGGCGATGGGCTGACGTTCGAGACCGTCAAGCCAAGTGCCGCTCAAGAGGAAAAGGCTGAGCCGGTTGAGGCTTAACCGCCGACTGTCAGAGCAAAAAAGCCGCCGTGCCTAATTGCAGGCACGGCGGCTTTTTTTGAAACCTGCTCCTCAAATACTAATACTAATGATATTAGTACACAGTTAGTATTTGAAACTACGTGATCCAATCGAGCCGTCCGCTGCATCAAGTGCCTCATCCTGTCTCGCCGCCGCCGCTGGTACCCCTCCTGAAGGAACTGCTAAAGGACGGGCGCTTGGTGGATCTTCAGCTTGCGCACCGCGTCGGCCCCGCGCCCGGCGGGCGGTACCGGCATTGGGACAAACTGCGTCACCTCGACCCACCGGCGGACCTCTCTCACCGCGAGTGGTGGGCGCTGATAAAGCAAGCGCGTCATGCTTTGCGCCGCGACCTCTCGTTGCGAGACCGCATCGGTCGCACTGCATTCTACATCCTGCCCGACCCGGCGCTGCAGATGCTCACGCGCATTGACCAGGAAGCGGGGGGGCGCATCACACTCCCCTCAGAAGCGCTCAGCACGGAACAGCGCGACCGCTACATCATCAGCTCACTTATCGAAGAGGCCATCACGTCCAGTCAACTGGAAGGCGCGGTCACAACGCGGCGCGTCGCTAAGGAGATGTTGCGCACGGGCCGGCCGCCGACGACGAAGGATGAGCAGATGATCCTGAACAACTTCCGGGCTATGCGATGGATACGCGAGCGCCTGGACGAGCCGCTGTCTCCGCAGCTCATCTTCGACCTCCACCGCGTCGTCACCGAGGAGACGCTGGCGGGAGGCTCTGGTACGCTTAGGCGGCCGGGCGAGGACTTCGGGGTGTACCGTCGAGGGCAGAAAGTGCATCAGCCGCCCGCCGTCGATGAACTCGAAGACCGGATGCTCCGGATGTGCGCCTTCGCAAACGAGGAGCCAGAGGGCGACTTCATGCACCCCGTCATCAAAGCCGTCATCCTGCACTACTGGTTGGCTTATGACCACCCGTTCGAAGACGGTAACGGTCGCACAGCGCGGGCGCTCTTTTACTGGTTCATGCTCAAAGAGGACTACTGGCTCTTCGAGTACGTCTCCATCTCCACCATCCTGAAAAACGCTCCGGCACGCTACGGGCGCGCCTACCTCTACACGCAGACAGACGAGAACGACCTCACGTACTTTATCCTCCATCAGCTCGATGTCATCCTGCGTGCCCTGGATGAACTCCGGCGCTACCTCCGGCGGAAAGTGACGGAGGCGCGCGCTATGAAAGAACACCTCAAGCCTTCGGCCGACCTGAACCACCGGCAAGTCGCTCTCCTGAGCCACGCGCACCGCCATCCCGGCTATGAATACACGTACGAGTCACACCGCATCAGCCACGGCGTCGTGTACCAGACCGCCCGCACGGACCTGCTTGGCCTCGAAGAAAAAGGCTTTCTAAGCAAGACGAAGCGTGGCAGGACATTCGTCTTCCGCGCCCCTGCCGACTTGGCCGACCGGCTCCGCCAGGCGACCTAATCTCGGCGGCGCACCTCCTCTTGCAACGCCAAGTGGCCCACAAGCTCGCCGAGGACCTGCTCAGCGGCTGGTCGCCGACAGGGACCGCGTGGTGATCAGACCCGCCGAGGGCGCCGACGGGCTGGCGTTCGAGACCGTGAAGGCTGAGGCGGCGCAAGCTCAAGAAGCCGAGCCGGTGGAGCTATAACCGCCGGAACCGCCTCATGAGGCGGGCCGTGGTAGCAAAAGCTGCCACGGCCCCTGCTTTGTGCCTACGCCATGAAAAACGACCGTGCCCCGTCCGCCACTGAGCAGCCGCGCGACGTGCTGGCTGAGGCCGAGCGCGAGGGGATCGACCTCTCACTCCTGTACGAACAGCTCAGCTTGACGCCGACGGAGCGCCTGAGAACACATGAGGCCTGCCTCCGCTCTGTTCTCGATATTCAAGAGGCCGGCGCCGCAGCGCGCCGCCAACGCTAATGTTCGATTTAGAGACGCTGCTCGAGGTGTTGCACGTCGCTGAGGTCCAGTTCGTACTCATCGGCGGTGTAGCAGCCGTTGCTCACGGTTCGGCGCACATTACCAGGGATGTAGACGTCTGCTACGAGCGCATCGCGCAAGCGCTGGCGCCGCTTGAGCCTACGCTTCGCGGCGCGCCTCCGGACCTGCCGTTTCAGTGGGACGCCACGACGCTCCGCAATGGATCGAACTTTACGCTTTCGACGGAAGCCGGCCCGCTCGATCTGCTTGGCTTCGTGAGCGGGCTGGGCAGCTACGCCGACGTCAAGGCGCAGGCGGAGCCGCTGGAGCTGTACGGGCACGCGACGTGGGTGCTCAGCCTCGAAGGCCTCATCCGCTCGAAAGAGGCCACCGGGCGCATCAAAGACGAGCGGATGCTGCCAGAGCTGCGCAGCCTCCAATACCTCCGCGACGGAGGAGAGCGCTGAGCCAGGACGCCTCAGCCTAAGTGCGCGAACCGAACCTGAAGCCGCCGTGCCTGCAACCGGGCGCGGTGGTTTTTCTTTGGGATCGTCCGTCTGCGCTGCTGCCCGTCGGCTGGGCTACCGCGCTTCGGCCATGAGGGCGCGGTGCGCGCGGGCCTTGCGGGCGTTGCCGCGGGCGTCGCAGAGGGCGATGAGGCTGGCCAGGGTGCGTTGCGTCTCGGGGTCGGAGAGGCTGCGCGAGGCCTTGAGCGCGGCGAAGGCGGCATCCAGAAGCGGCTCGGCTTCGTCGAGGCGGCCCTGGGCGGAGAGGCAGCGGCCCAGGGCGGCCTTCGTCTTGGCCGTGCGCCAGTGCCCGGACGGCAGCGCGCCTTCTTGAATGGAGAGCGCCTCGCGCAGCAGCGGCTCGGCGGCGATGGCCTGACCGCGCTCGGCAAGGAGGTCGCCTAAGCCAGCCAGCGGCACGGCCAGCTGCGGGTGCTCAGGCGGCAGGAGGTCACGCTGCATCGCAAGCGCGTCGCGGTAGAGCGTTTCCGCCTTGGCGAGCTGGCCGCGCGCCTGGAGCAGCTCGGCGAGGTAGCTCATGCTCTGGGCCACCTGCGGGTGCGAGGAGCCGTAGAACCGCTGGCGCATGGCAAGCACCTCGCGGAAAAGCGGCTCGGCGCCGGCCAGGTCGCCCTTGTTGCGCAGGAGCCACGCCAGGTTGTTGAGCGCCTGCGCCACGAGGCGGTGCTCAGTGCCCAGCGCCTCGCGGTAAAGCGCGAGCGCCTGCCGGGCGTACGGCTCGGCCTCGTCGTAGCGGCCCTGGTCCTGGAGCACGGCGGCGAGGCTGTTGTAGCTGTTCGCCACGCGCAGGTGCTTATCGCCCAGGAGCGTGCGTCGCATCGCCAGGGCCTCGGTGTAGAGCGACTCGGCGGGGGCGAAGTCGCCTTTCTTTTGGAGGATGTAGGCCAGGTTGCTCAGGTTTGTAGCCACGTCGGGGTGGTCGCTGCCGAAGAGGCGGCGGTAGAGCGCGAGGGCCTGTCGGGCGTGATCCTCGGCCTCGTCGTAGCGGCCCTGGTTCTGCAAAAGGGCGGCGAGGTTGTTCAGGCTCTCGGCCACGCGCAGATGGCTGGGGCCTAAGACGCGCAGGTTCATGGCGTGCGCCATGCGGTAATGCTTCTCGGCCTCGACGTAGCGGCCTTGCACGCGGAGCGCGGCGGCCAGGTCGTTGAGGCTCTCGGCCACGGCGGCGTGGGCGGGGCCGTAGAGACGGCGGCGCATCGCCAGCGCCTCGGTGAAAAGCGACTCGGCCTCGGAGAGATGGCCGCGGCTTAGGCGCAGGCGAGCCAGGCTGTTCATGGCCTCGGCCACGCTGGCGTGCTCCGCACCGTAGCGCGCGCGGCGCCGGCGCAGCGCCTCTTCCAGAAGCTCCTGCGCCGGGTCGTAGCGGCCCTGCGCGTGGCGGAGCGCGCCCAGCGCGTGCAGGCTGGCCGCCACGTCAGGATCGCCCTCGTCCAGCACGCGCTGCCGCTCTTCGAGCGCCTCGGCCAGGAGCGGACCGGCCTCGTCGTACAGGCCAAGCTGGCCGTAAATCCGCCCGATCACGTCCATGAGCATGGCGCGCGTTTCGGGGCGGTCCTGGAGATCGGCCTGCGCCTGCTGCGCGCCGCGGTCCAGCAAAGCGCGCGCGGTCACGGCATCGCCGGTGCCTTCCTGCGGATCGGAAACGCGGAAGAGTTCGACGAGGAACGCGGACATCTGCTCGGCCTTGTCACGCTCGCGGGCGATCTCGCGCGCTTGCAGCGTCACCGAGGCCGCGTAGCCGAGCGTGAGCAGCGCGATCAGGACGGACACGGCAAAGCCCCAGCGGTGCCGCCGGACGAACTTGCGCAGCCGGTAGCCGGGCGTGTCCGGCCGCGCGTTCACGGGCAGCCCTTGGAGGTGGCGCTCCACGTCCACGGCAAAGGCCTCGGCCGAGGCGTAGCGGCGCGCTGGCGTTTTCCGCAGCGCCTTCATGACGATGGTGTCCAGGTCGCCGCGCAGGCGCCGGCGCAAGCGCCCCGGCGAAGTGCCGCGCGCCGCGCTGACGGCCTCGGGCGCGGCCTCGCCGCTCCGCTCCTGCACCACGGTGCTCGGCGCGCGCGGCCTCGTTTCCAGCACGGCGCGCTCCAGAGCGTGGGCCGTACGCGCCCCCGCTACGTGGTAGGGCCGGTGGCCGGTGAGGAGTTCGTAGAGCAAGACGCCCAGCGCGTACACGTCGGCGGCGGTGGTGAGGGGTTCGCCGCGCAGCTGCTCCGGCGCGGCGTACTCGGGCGTGAGCCAGCGCTCGCCCGTGCGCGTGAGCGGGGCGGCGGCGGCGGCGGCGCTCTCGTCCAAGAGCTTCGCCACGCCGAAGTCCAGGAGCTTCACGTGCGGCGTGCCGCTCTCGTCTTCGGTGACGAGGATGTTGGAGAGCTTGAGGTCGCGGTGGACGACGAGCTTGCCGTGCGCGTAGGCCACCGCGCGGGCCACCTCGGCAAAGAGCCGCAGCCGCTTGCTGATGGAAAGGCGCCGCTCGTCGCAGAAGACATCGATAGGCTCGCCCTCGACGTACTCCATGACGAAGTACGGCTGCCCGCCCTCGGTGACGCCGCCGCCCAGGAAGCGGGCGATGCCGGGATGCTCGAGCGAGGCCAGGATCTGGCGCTCGGCCAGGAAGCGCGCCACGAGGTCCTCGGTGTCGAAGCCGGGGGGCAGCAGCTTGAGCGCCACGCGCTGCTGGAACTGCCCGTCGGCGCGCCTGGCGAGGTAGACGACGCCCATGCCGCCGCGCCCGATCTCGCGCTCAATCTCGTACGGCCCCACACGCGCACCGCCGCCCGGCCCCTCGCCGAGGCCTTCGCCCGGCAGAAAGGCGAGCGCCCCGCCGGTGTACGCGCCGAAAAACTGCGGCGCCTCGTCTTCCGCGCTCAAGAGCGCCAGCACCTCGTCTTCGAGATCGGCGTCGCCCTCCGCGCGCTCCGTTACAAAAGCGGCGCGGGCCGAAGGCGCCTGCTCAAGAGCCTCGTCGAAAAGCGCTTTAATGTGTGCCCATCGCGCCGCGTCCATCTTTCCCCCTTCTATTCTCAAAACTCAGGCTGCGACCTATCTAACTGTCAGTTGAGAGAACGGCAGCACCAGAATCCCCCCTTGGAAGGGGGCCAGGGGGATGTAGAGCGGGCTGGCGCCGTCCGCCACATCCCCCTTTCCTCCCCCTTCAAAGAGGGAAACAGAGGCAACTGCATAACTCCTATGTCATCCTGAGCGACGCGAAGGCTCTCCTCCTTCGTTGAGGCCTTCTCAGGGTGACCGATCCCCGCCTCAGGCGCGGGGCAAGCTCTTCACCGCGTTTAGAATGACGATGGACTGGCGTTTTCGCCCTGCTTTGCAGCCTGGGCTTCTCTATCCGCACGGAGCCGCCGCTTCGACGGGAGCGTCTGCGTTTTCGGACCCGCGTTTTTCGGATGGGCCTTCGTTGCTGAGTTCGCGGTAAAGCCAGGCCACGGCTGAGCGCGTCTCGCGCTTGATGGTCGAAGGCGAGAGGTCGAGCGCCTCGGCGGCCTCCTCGACCGTCAGCCCGCCGAAGTAGCGGCACTCGACGATGCGCGCCTGCCGCGGCGCAAAGCGCTCCAGCCGCGAGAGGGCTTCGTCGAGCGCCAGGAGGTCGTCGCCGCGCGCTTCCATGCCGATGAGGCCTTCGTTGAGCGTGAGCCGAGGCTGACCGCCGCCGCGCTTGAGCGCGTTCCGCCGCCGCACGTACTCGACGATCACCTGCCGCATCGCCCGCGAGGCCACGGCGAAGAAGTGCGAGCGGTCCTGCCACTCCACCGCGTGGTGATCCACCAGGCGGAAGTAGGCCTCGTGGACGAGCGCGGTGGTGTTGAGCGTCTGCTTGATTTGGCCGCCGCGCAGCTGCATCCGCGCCAGATGGCGCAGCTCGTCATAGACGATGGGCAGGAGGCGGTCGAGCACCTCGCGGTTTCCTTCGCGGAGCTGCACGAGCATCCGCGTCACGTCTTGGGTTGGCGTACGAGGCATAAGCGGCGCGGCCCGAGGAGGCCGGGTTGGGTGGAGCGCCCGTACGGCACGCAGCCTGAGGCGCAAGATAATTAAGCACCTTCGTCTAATCTACATCTTCCGGCGCACTTTAACTACGCATTTATCGTCCGGCACGGGTCACATTGGCGCACGTAGATGGGTCAAGCGAGCACTTTTACTTGTTCGAGGCCTCTCTTAGCACAGATCAATAACGGATTCATGCGCCGACGCCATCCACCTCGTGTGCTAAACCTTGCCCTGTGCGCCACAGCGCCGGTCGGCGCGGCGGGCACGTTCTATTTGCAAAGCGGCTTTCGGCGTCGTTAATTAATCGTATTCTTTTCCTCCTTTTGCCGCTGCGCCTATGTACCTGAGCACGCTCAAGCTGCACGGCTTCAAAAGCTTCGCCGAGAAGACGGCGCTTGAGTTCGCCCCCGGCGTCACGGCCATCGTCGGGCCGAACGGGTGCGGGAAGTCCAACGTCGTGGACGCGGTGCGGTGGGTCATCGGCGAGCAACGGCCTACGGCCTTGCGCTCGGAGAAGATGGAGAACGTCATCTTCAACGGCACGGCGGGCCGGCGCGCCCTCGGCATGGCCGAGGTTGAACTCGTCATCGAGAACAACCGCGGCGTCCTGCCGACCGAGTACACGGAGGTCTCCATCGGGCGGCGGCTTTTCCGCTCGGGCGAGTCGGAGTACCTGATGAACGGGCAGCCGTGCCGCCTGAAGGACATCACGGGCCTGTTCATGGACACGGGCATGGGCGCAGACGCCTACTCGGTCATCGAGCTGAAGATGATCGACGAGATCCTTTCCGAAAGCGCCGAGGACCGCCGCCGCCTCTTCGAGGAGGCCGCCGGCATCACGAAGTACAAGCTGCGCCGCCGCCAGAGCCTGCGCAAGCTAGAGAGCGCGCAGGCCGACCTCGCCCGCCTCCGCGACCGCACCGACGAGATCGGCAAGAGCGTGCGGCGGCTCAAGCGCCAGGCCGCCCGCGCCGCCGACTTCAAGGCGTACGACACGCGCCTGCGCGCGCTCGAACGCGACCTGGCCAAGGCCGAGCACGCCCGCCTCGCCCAAAAACGCGACGCCCTCCGCGCCGAGACGAGCGATCTCGAACAGGAGGCCGAACGGATCGCCCTGCGCCTTTCTCAGGAAGAAAAAGGCCTGTCCGTAAAACGTGACACGCTCGCCCAGCGCGAGGAGCGCCTGACCGCGGCGCGCGAGGCGCTGAGCGAGCACCGCGAGGCCGTGCGCCGCCTCGAAGCCGAGGAGCGCCTGCAAAGCGAGCGCCTCGAAGCGGCCCGCCGCAGCCGCGACCGCCTCCTGCGCGAGGAGGAAGACGCTCGCCAGCGTCGCGCCGAAGAGGAAAAAGCCCAAAAGCGCCTCGCCCGCGACCTCGAACAGGCCACCCCGGCCAAAGACGAAGCCGAGGCCGCCCTCTCCGGCGCCCGCCAGGCGCGCGACGCCGCCCGCGCCGCCGTCGAAGAAAAGCGCACCGCGCTGCGCCAGCTTCGCCGCCAGGTGCAGGAGGCCGAGGACAAACGCACCGAGCGCCAACGCGCGCTCGACCGCCTCGCCAGCCGCCTCGACCTCCTCAGCGAGGACGCGCGCCGCACCGAGGATCGCCTCGCCGCGCTCCAAACCGACGCCGGCGCCCTCGCCGAACGCGCCCAAGAAGCCGCCCGCGCCCTCGAAGACGCTGAGGCCGAAGCCGCCCGCGCCCGCACCGATCTCGAAAACGCCGAGGCCGAGCATCGCCGCCTCCAAGCCGTTCTCGACGAGGCCGCCGCCGAGCGCCAGCGCGCCGAGCGCCAACGCGACGCCGCCCGCGCCGAGGTCGAGCTGCTCCAAAGCCTCGTCACCTCCTACGAGGAGTTCTCCGGCGCCGTTCAGTTCCTCGCCGCCGAGGCCGAGGCCTGGTCCGCCGCCGCGCCGTTGCGCACCGTGGCCGACGTCCTGGCCTGCGACGAGGCTCACCGCCTGGCGCTCGACGCCGCCCTCGGCCCGCTCTCTGCCTGCGTCGTCGTGGAAACCGAGGCCGAGGCGGAGGCCGACCTCGCCCGCCTGCGCGAAGAGGAAAAAGGCCAGGCCGCCTTCGTCGTTTTAGATCGCCTGCGGGAAACGCCTACTCCGCGCGACGCGCCCCCCGGCCAGCGCCCGCTCCGCGCCGCCGTCCGCACCGCCGACGCCGCTTTCGCCCCGCTCGCCGACGTGCTCCTCCGCGACGCCTTTCTCGCCGACTCGTTGGATGAAGCGCAGGCGCTGGCTGCCGACGCCGAGCCGCCGGCGCGCTTCTACACCCGCGAGGGCGAGTGGGCCGATGCGCGCGGCCTCGTCCACGGCGGCCACGCGCAGGCGGGCACCGCCTCGCCCGTCGCCAGCCGCCTGGGCCGGCGCGAGCAGCTGGCCGGGGCCGAGGAGCAGCTTGCCCGCCTCGAAGCGGCCCTCGATGAAAAGCGCGACGCCGCCGAGGTGCAGCAGGAAACGCTGGCCGCCGTCCCGCTCGACGCCAAACGCACAGCGCTCCGCGAAGTTGAAAACGTGCTCGCCGACGCCCGGCAGCGCCACGAGCGCGCCGCCTACGAGCGCGAAACGCTCAGCGAGCGCCGCGACGAGCTGACGCAACGGCGCGACGCCCTCCGCCAAGAAACTGAGACCGCAAAGACGCAACGCGAGGAGGCGCAGGCCGAACACGCCACGCTTAACACCACCTTCGAGGAAAAACGCGCCGAGCGCGACGCCGCCGAGCGCGCCTTCCAGGAGGCCGAAAGCGCGCACCAGGACGCGCAGGACGCCTTTGGCGAGGCGAGCGTGGCCACCGTCGAGGCGCGCAACCGCCTCGACAACCTGGAGCGCGACGCCGCCCGCACCGAAGAGCGCCTCAGCGACCTCGCTGCCCGCGCCGAGGCGCGCAAAAAAGAGCTTGAAGCGCTCTGGCACACCATCGAAACGGCGCAAGAGGAGCAGACGCGCCTGCGCGAAAGCGTCGAAAGCGTCCGCGCCGGGCGCACCGAGCGTGAGGACGCCGTCTCCTCAGCTGACGCCGCCCTGGCCGAAACCAAAAAAGGCATCACCGAGGCGGAGGACCGGCTGCGCGCGTTGCGCCACGAGCGCGAGGACACGATGCGCGCCGAAAACCAGCGCGCCATCCGCCTTGCCGAGGTGAAGACGCGCCTCGAAGACCTCATCGCCAACACGCGCGAGCACTTCGGCCTGCATCTCCCCGACACGGAAGCGCCTGCTGAGGATTTTGACGAGCGCGCCGCGCGCGCTGAGGCGGCGGACCTCCGGAAGCAGATCGAAAAGCTAGGCAGCGTGAATCCGCTCGCGCTCGAAGAGTACGAGGAAGAGAAAGAGCGCCTGGACTTTCTACAGACCCAGCAGGATGACCTCGAACGCGCCGAGGCGACACTCCTGGAGACGATCCGCGAGATCAACCAGACGGCGGCGCGGCGCTTTGATGAAACCTTCGGCGCCATCCAGGAGAACTTCGGGCGACTCTTTGAGCGGCTCTTCGGCGAGGGCGCGGCGGCGCATCTCCAGCTTGCCGACCCGGACGATCTCCTGGAATCCGACATCGAGATCGTTGCGCAGCCGCGCGGGAAGAAGCCGAGCGTCCTAACGCAGCTCTCCAGCGGGGAGAAGGCGCTCACGGCCATCGCGCTTCTTTTTGCCATCTACCTCGTCAAGCCCAGCCCGTTCTGCATCCTGGACGAGGTGGACGCCCCGCTCGACGACGCCAACACGGGCCGGTTCATGCAGCTGATCCGCGAGTTCGCGGGCGAGACGCAGTTCATCCTCGTCACACACAACAAGCACACGATGGAGCTGGCCGACCGGATGTACGGCATCACGATGCAGGAGCAGGGCGTCTCGCAGCTTGTGGGCGTCTCCTTCGAGCAGGCCGCCGAGATGGCAAGCGCGGCGTAAGGAGCGATGGCGTTTGATCCCGAAAAGCACCATCGCCGGTCCGTGCGGCTGCCGGACTACGATTACGCGCAGCCGGGGGCGTATTTTGTGACGGTATGCACCCACGAGCGCGAATGCCTCTTTGGCGAGATTGCCGAGGAGGCGATGCGGTTGAACGATCTGGGCCGCGTTGTATCAGAGGTGTGGCACGCCGTCCCGGCGCATTTCTCAGACGCGCGGACCGATGCGTTTGTCGTGATGCCCAACCATATTCACGGCGTCATCGTGATCGTTGGCTATGCAACAGCCGATAGCGGTGTAGGGGCGACACATGTGTCGCCCCTACCGGTGCCGCAACGCCCGGCCGGGCCAAAACCGGGATCGCTGGGGGCCATCGTCGGGTCGTTCAAATCGGCGGTCACCCGCCGCATCAACGCGCACCGCGGGACGCCCGGTGCGAAGGTGTGGCAGCGGAATTACCACGAACACGTCATTCGGGGGCGGCGCGACCTGGACCGCGTTCGCCGGTACATCGCTGAGAATCCGCAGCGGTGGTTCTGGGATCGGTACCGGCCGCGATGAAGAGTGGCAACCGGCGGCGGCGGTTTTTATCATCAGGGCGCAGCTCTTTTCAGAAGTCCTCTGCCGCCCATGCCCTCGCCGCTCGCCCGCTACCTGCGCCGCCTCCACGAGATCCGCTCGACGGGCGCGGCCACAAAGGAGACCTCGTTCTACGCGCCGCTCGAACGCCTGCTGAACGCGGCGGGGCAGACGCTCGCGCCGCGCGTCGTAGCCACGTTCCAGCTCAAGAGCATCGGGGCCGGCAACCCGGACGGCGGCCTCTTTACGGCGGATCAGCTTCAGCGCGACACGGAGCGGCCGGCCGAGGGCACGCTGCCGGCGCGCGGCGTGGTCGAGGTGAAGGGGCCGGGCGAGGCGCTCGAACCCATCGTCAAGGGCCGGCAGGTGGCGAAGTACTGGCGGCGCTACCGGCAGGTGCTCGTGACGAACTACCGGCAGTTCGCCTTCGTCGGCGAGCAGGAGGACCTGCATGGCGGGGCGGCGCCGGTGGTGCGGGAGCACTTCGCGCTGGCCGACTCCGAAGACGCCTTCTGGGCGCTGGCCGCCGACCCGTCGAGCGCGCCCGACGACCTGAACGGCCGCTTCGTGGACTTCCTGCGCCGCGTGCTGCTCTACGCCGCGCCCATCGGCGAGCCGCAGGACGTGGCGTGGTTCCTGGCGTCGTACGCGCGCGAGGCCCGCGCCCGCCTCGACGCGGCCGACCTGGAACGCCTCGGCGAGCTGCGCGAAGCGCTCGAAGACGCACTCGGCCTGAAGTTTACCGGCGCGAAGGGCGACCGCTTTTTCCGCGCCACCATTGTTCAGACGCTCTTCTACGGCCTCTTCTCCGCCTGGGTGCTGTGGCACCGCAGCGACGAATCGGCCCGCACGGACTTCACCTGGCACGGGGCGGGCCTGTACCTGCGCGTGCCGGTGATCCAGGTGCTCTTCGGCCACATGGCGATGGCGCACCGCGTGCGCAGCCTCGACCTCGTGGACGTCTTGAACCGCGCCTCGGCCATGCTCGGCCGCGTGGACCGCACGGCGTTTTTCGCCCGCTTCGACGAGCGCGACGCCATTCAGTACTTCTACGAGCCGTTTCTGGAGGCCTTCGATCCGCAGCTTAGGAAGGAGCTGGGCGTGTGGTACACGCCGCGCCCCGTCGTCCGCTACATGGTCGAGCGCGTGGACCGCGCACTGCGTGAGGAGCTGGGCGTGACGGACGGGCTGGCCGACCCGAACGTGATGGTGCTCGACCCGTGCTGCGGCACGGGCGCCTACCTCGTGGCCGTGCTCGAACGAATCGCCCGGACGCTTTCCGAACAAGGCGGCGGCGCGCTCAGCGGCGTCGAGCTGCGGCGGGCAGCCGTCGAACGGCTCTTCGGCTTCGAGATCCTCACGGCGCCGTTCGTCGTGGCGCACTTGCAGGTGGGCCTCTTCCTGCGCGAAGAGGGCGTGCCGCTGGGCGAGGACGAGCGCGCGGGCGTCTTCCTCACCAACGCGCTCACCGGCTGGCAGCCCGCCGAGCACCCGAAGCTCCCCTTTGCCGAGCTGGCCGAAGAGCGCGCAGAGGCCGACCGCGTCAAGCAGCAAAAGAAAATCCTCGTCGTCCTGGGCAACCCGCCGTACGACCGCTACGCGCAGGTTGCCGTCGGAGAGGAGCGCGACCTGAGCGATGCGTACCGAAGCACCGCTGACGGCGTGCCCGATCCGGAAGGCCCCGGCCTCAACGACCTCTACGTGCGCTTTTTCCGCATTGCCGAGCGGCAAATCAGTGAGAAGACCGGGCGCGGCATCGTCTGCTTTATCACGAACTACTCGTGGCTGACGAAGTCGTCGTACCCCGGAATGCGCGAGCACTTCCTCAAAGCCTTCGACCGCATCGAGATTGACAACTTGAACGGAGACAGCCGGGACACCGGCAAGCTCACGCCGGAGGGCGATCCCGATCCGAGCATTTTTTCGACAGATCGAAACCGGGAAGGTATCCGGAAAGGCACTGCCGTAGCGCTGCTCACGAAGACAGAGCAAACGGCAGCGCCCGCCGTCGTGCGGTACCGCGACCTCTGGGGCACCGGCAAGCGGGAGCAGCTTGCCGCCGAAACGGAAGGGCAGCAGGAGCCGACGTACGAGGCTCTCGATCCCGCTGCCGAACTCGGCTACCCGTTCGCCCCGCGCGTTCTCGGCGCCAATTACCTCTCCTGGCCGAAGCTCCCCGAACTGTTCCCATTCTCCTCGCCCGGCATCTTTACCGCACGCGACGACGCGCTCGTGGATATTGACCGCGACCGCCTCGAAGCCCGCATCGCCGCCTACCTCGATCCGTCCGTCTCGGACGCAGAGATTGGCCGCATGGCGCCGCGCTTCATGAAGTCCACGCGCCGCTTCGACCCCGAAGACGTGCGCCGGTATCTCCTAAAGCGAGAAGCAAACAAAGGACGCATCATCCGCTACCTGTACCGCCCGTTCGACATGCGCTGGCTGTACTGGGAGCCGGAGACGAAGCTGTTGGATGAGAAGCGCTCTGACTACATGAAGCACGTGCTTGAGAGCAATCTGTGGGTAGCTGCCGTCCGGCAGAACAGGAAGGCGTTCGACCCGCCAACGGCGACGAGCCTCGCAGCTTCGCTCCACGTGATTGAGCGCGGTGCCAACTTCTTCTCGCTCCGCCTCAACCCCGACGCGCCGGGCGGCGACCTGTTCAGCCAGCCGAGCAACGGCAGCGACGCGCCGCTGTACAACCTGAGCGAAACGGCGCGCGACTACCTCGCGGCGGTCGGCGCCGATCCCGAGGCGCTGTTCTACCACGCCCTCGCCATGCTGCACGCGCCGGCCTATCGCCTGGAGAACGCTGGGGCGCTGCGGCAGGACTGGCCGCGCGTCCCGTTGCCCGCCGCGCGGGAGGCGCTCAACGCCAGCGCCGCCCTCGGCCGTAGGGTAGCAAAATTGCTGGACGTAGAGCGCGAGGTCGAAGGCGTCACCACCGGCCGCATCCGCGAGGCACTGCGCCCCCTGGGCGTCCCGTCGCACGTCGAGGAAAAGAGGCAGCTCGACCCCGCCGCCGGCCACTTCGACGTGACGGCCGGCTGGGGCTACGCGGGCGCGCACAACGCCACCATGCCCGGCCGCGGCGACGCCCGCGAGCGCCCCTTCGCCGAAGCCGAGCGCGCCGCCCTGCCCGAAGGCTTCGCCGAGCGGCTCGGCGAAACCACGTTCGACATCTACCTGAACGACGCGGCCTACTGGAAAAACGTCCCTCAGCGCGTCTGGACCTACACGCTGGGCGGCTACCCCGTCTTGAAGAAGTGGCTCAGCTACCGCGAGAAGGCCCTCTTGGGCCGCGCGCTCACGTCCGAGGAGGTTCGCTACCTGATGGGCTGCGTGCGCCGCATCTCCGCGCTACTGCTCTTAGAGCCAGAGCTTGATGCCAGCTACGCCGCCGCTCGGCACTCCGCCGCAACAGCGCGCAACGCATGAGCGAGGAGGGACAGCGCAGCCCCATAAGCCGCACCGCTTGCCCTGAAGCAACCTGCTCCTATGCCGGCACCGCGCCCGCGTCGGAGGTCGTCGCCTCCCAGACGCCGAGGCGCAAGAGGCGGGCGAACTCACGCTTCGGCCACGCCTTGTAGCGGATTTCCGGCGGGTAGTCCGCCGGGCAGCCACCGTTGTGGGTGAGCCACTCGAAATAGATGCTCACCGAGTCCTCGAACAAGACGCCCAGGGTGCAGCCTTTGCCGCAGACGAAATATTTGTACGCCGCACGCTCTGGGCAGCGGCACTCGGTGAGGTGAAGACGAACGGGTGCGGCTTTCTTAAACTCGTCGAAGGGAGACATGAGCAGTTGGGAGGTGACTTCCTTAGATGCAGTCTAAATTAAAGCCGACGCGCCGATGAAGTCAAGAAGCCTCTGCCAAGATATTTTGCGATAGGAAGAAAGGACACGCTCCTCCCTTTCTTGCTTATTTAGACTTGGTATAAATGCTACAGAGTTATGTATTTAGACTGCCTCTAAATTTGCCCTGAAGGGAATCCCCTTCTCACTCGCGGCGTTGAGGGGAGCGAAACAATTTCCCAACTAGCCGCCGCAGAGGTACCGATTATGGCCCACGCCGTCACGTCCATGTGCAAAGCGTGCAAGCATCTGGACCGCAACCAAGAGAACGCCCACCAGTGCGCCGCTTTCCCCGAAGGCATCCCGCAGGAGATCTGGACCAACCGTCACGACCACCACGAGCCGTACCCCGGCGACGAGGGCACGCGCTTCGAGATCATGCCCATCCCCGAGAAGGAGCGCGCCGGGCAGACGGTGTCGTAAACCACGCCGCCCGCCTCCGCCGCGCGCAACGCAAGAAGCCGAATCGCCTTTCGCGGGTGGTTCGGCTTCTTGCGTGGACGTTCCCGCCCCCTTCTGCTTGCCGTAAACCACGTAGGGGCGTATCGCGATACGCCCCTATAGCATCCGGCCCGTCTGCTCCTGCACCAGCGCCGCGCCCTCTTCCGCACACTCCTTCGCCGCAGGCGTCCACGCGCCGCGGTAGTCGGCCCAGAGCGCTTTGAAGAGGCCGTACGCGATGAAGACGAGCACCACCGCAAACGGCAGCGCGCCGACGATGGAGGCCGTCTGCAACGCGCTCAGGCCGCCGGCAACGAGCAAGACGCCCGCCACCACGCCCTCGACCACGGCCCAGAAGATGCGCTGCGCCACAGGCGGGTCCGGGTCACCGCCGGCCGTGATGATGTCGATGACGAGCGAGCCGGAGTCCGAAGAGGTGACGAAGAGCGTCGTCATCAAAACGAGGGCGAGCGCCGAGGAGGCCGTGGGCAAGGGGAGGCGCTCCATCAGCGCGAAGAAGGCGGCGGGCAGGTCCTCCTCGACGGCTTGGACGAGTCCGCCCGCGCCCGCGAGTTCGGCCTGGAGCGCCGCCTCGCCGAAGACGGTGAGCCAGATGAAAACGAAGCCGCTTCCGGCCCCGAGCACGCCGGCCACGAACTGCCGCACGGTGCGCCCGCGCGAGATCCGCGCGATGAACATCCCCACGAAGGGCGACCACGCGATCCACCAGCCCCAGTAGAAGAGCGTCCAGCTGCCCATCCACCCGCGCCCGGTCACGTCCGCAAAGGCGCCCTGGAAAAGGGTGTGCTCCACGAGCGTGACGGAGAGGTACTGCCCCAGGTTCGGCCCAAAGGCGCGCACGATCTCCGCCGCCGGCCCGAAGGCGAACGTGAAGAAAAGCAGCGTCAGGGCGAGCGCCATGTTCAAAAGGCTCAGCCGGCGGATGCCGCGCGTGAGGCCAAGCACCACCGAAAGGGTCGCCACGGCCGTGATCCCACCGATGAGCAGCAGCTCGACCCAAAGCGCGTCCGGCACGCCGAAAAGGCGCGTCAGCCCGGCGTTGAGCTGCCCGGCGCCCAGCCCCAGCGAGGTGGCGATGCCGAACATCGTCCCCAAGACGGCAAAAACGTCCGCCGCGTGGCCGATGGGTCCGTAAATCCTTTCGCCGATGAGCGGATAGAGCGCCGAGCGGATGGTGAGCGGCAGCCCGCGCCGGAAGGCGAAGTACGCCAGGGCGAGTCCTACAACCACGTAGATGGCCCATCCGTGCAGGCCCCAGTGGAGGAAGAGGTAGCCCATGGCCGCGCGCGCATCGGCCGGCGTGCCGCCTGCGCTCGTGGGCGGACTGCTGTAGTGCAGAAGCGGCTCAGCCACGCTGAAAAAGAGCAGCGTGATCCCGATGCCCGCGCTAAAGAGCATCGCAAACCACGCGGCGAAGCCGTACTCGGGCCGCTCGTCGTCGCGCCCCAGCCGGATCTTCCCGAGCGGACTGGCGAGGAGGCCCATCGCAAAAAGCAGAAAAAGCGTGAGCGCGAGCATGTAGAACCAGCCTGTGCCCCAGAGCACCATCCGCTGCGCCGCCTCAAACGCCGCCCGCGCTTCTTCCGTAAACCCCGCCGCGAAGACGACGAACGCAAAGATGGCCGCCGCTGAAGCGAAGAAAACGGGAACGCTCACGTTCCGCATCAGCCGCTGCGTCCGGGCCATCGCCGCGCTCACGTTTGGGAAAAGGGGACAACCGACGATAGACGAAGGACGACGCTCCTGATCGAGCCGTCGTCAGTCGTCCTTCGTCGGTCATCTCCCTCAACGAAGCGCCCCGTCGCGGGTTCGCTGCCGGGGGCGGGGGCTGCCAGACGGAAAACCTACGCCGCCGCAATCATGCCGAGGATGCCGGCGCGGATCATCGCCACGGAGATGGCGGCCAGGAACAGGCTCGCTACCTTGGCGATGGCCTTCGTCGCGCTCGTGCCCAGGTAGCTCACCAGCGCCGGCCCAGAGAGAAAGGCCGCGAGGACGAGCACGAGGTTCACGACGAGCGCCGCCAGCGTGGGCAGGTAGCTGTAACTCTGCTGCGAGACGAGGATCGTCGTAATCGCCGCCGGGCCGACGACGAGCGGGATGCCGAGCGGCACCACACCGAGGCCGGCGCCGGGGGCCTCCTCCTCGGGCGCGCGCCGCTTGAAATCGCCAAACACGATGTCGGTGATGCTGAGGATGAGCAGGATCAGCCCGCCGCCCACGCGCAGGTCGTTGACGGTGATGCCGAGCGTTTTGAAGATGACCTGGCCGGCAAAGAGCACGACCATCGCCACGGCGAAAGCCGTCAGCACGGCTTGCACGACGAGGCGGCGGCGCGCGGCGCGAGGCATCCCCTCGGTCAGGCCGAGGAAAAGGGGCAGGACGCCCGGCAGGTTCATCGCCACAAAAAGGGGCAGAAAGGCTTCGAGGTAGAGGTACATGGGTCGAAAAGGCAGAAGCAACTGACAAACGTGAGAGCGGCACTCTCGGCAAAAAGGCTGCCGCTTACCTCGTCTGAGACGCCTCCGTTCGCTCCCGCTGGCACAGGTTGCATGAATACGCAGCGGAGGCCGGGTGAAACCTGACGTTCGCCTCTCGAAAGGGCGTTCCGAGGCCGACGCCGCGCACCGAAACCGTCGTAGGGGCGAGGCACGCCTCGCCCCTACCTCAAGCGCAACCGCGTCACCCAGACCTCAACGGGCCGCGCCTGCCATGCGCGCCTTCAGAAGCGCCTCGAAGCGCGCCGGCTCGTCCACGCGCAACCCGACGGACGTGACCTCGCGCGTGATCCCGTACGGCCCCTCCGCCACCACGGGCGTTCCTGTGCGAACGACAAGCTGCGCGCCGCCGAACACGACCGCGTTCAGGTGCCCGGCCTCGTTTTCCGACGAAAGACCCGCCCGCTCCACCGAGGCGATCTGCGCGAAGGGGATGCGCACGCTCCACCGCAGCCCGGCCCGCACGTGCAGCGCCTCTTCGCCAATGCGGATGAAGCGGCGGCGCGTGGCCTCGAAGTCGCCGAGGAACCAGATCAGCCCGTAGCCGCCGAGCGCGAAGTGAACCCACGCGGCCGTCTCGCTCCAGAGGCGCAGGAGCAGATGCCCGCCCGCCATCTCCATCACCGCCACCATCACGACGGCGAAAACGACGAACCCGTAGCCGCTCGTTCGGTGGGAGGTGAAGGTGCCGGCGCCTGGCGCTTCTCCCCGCACACCCCGGCGGAAGAACTGCGCGGCAAAATAAAAGACGGCCCCTTCGTACGCGATGGCGTCGGCGAGCGGGCGCACGTCGAAGGCGGCGCGGGCGGCCATGCGCCAGCGGTCCAGCAGATCGTCCGCCACAGCAGCCCGCTCTTCCGCACGGAAGCGGCGCAGCGTCCAGGCGGCTTTCATTAAGACGTAGCCCACCAGCAGCACCTCGACGGACGCGCCGGCCATCTGCATGGCGCGCAGCAGCCCTTGGTGCGCAGGCGGCACGACCCATTCCGCCGCCATGAGGCTGACCAGAAAGACCACGCCCGTCGTCACCGCCGGCCAGCCGCGCTTGCGCACGAGCAAAACGTGGTAGAGCATCGGCACGAGCACCACGAGGTCCAGCGTCAGCCCGACGGCCAGCGCGCCGGGGTTCGTGGACTGCGGCAGCCGCCCGGCGATGTAGAACGACGCGCCATAGACGGCGATGCAGGCCAGCGCAAAGCCGGCGGGCGCGAGGGCGCGGGACGAGGGCAGCGTGCGGGTCATGAGCGGCGCTCCACGCGGGCGGCGGGCTTAGGAGTAGGCGAGCCGCAGGAAAACCATGGCTACAAAGACGCACGCGCCGCCGATCCACAGAAAAGCGCGGCGGCCCGTCCACGCCTCGCCGGCGCAGCACGCGGCGCCTGCCGAGGCCGAGAGCGCGAACCCGGCTGTGGCCGGCTCGCCGTTCGAGAGGCGGTACGCGGCGGCGGCCAGGAGCACCGCCGCCATCAGGGCGTAGAGCGCCGGGCGGCCCAGGAGCGGTTCGGTCGGCGTCTTGGTCATTGGGAAGCGCATCGCGTTCAGGCAGCGGCGTTGGCCGGGGGCGTCTCTTCCTCGCGCGTCCAGCAGGCGCGGTAGTCTTCCACGAAGCGGCGGAGCGGCGTCGGCGGGCGGCCCAGCAGGCGCTCCACGTCGCCCGTGACGCGGCCGGCCAGGCCCAGGCGCGCGGCGGTGTAGATGCCGATCATCACCGCCACGAAGCTCAGCGGATGCCCGCGCCGCCACATCCGCACACCAAAACGCAAGGCCGAGGGGTTGGCGTACGTGACGCGGCGGCCGAGCACGTCGGAAAACACCTCGGCCGCCTCGAAGTACGTCAGCGCCGCCGGGCCGGTGAGGGCATAGGCACGGCCCGTGTGCCCGCTTTCGGTGAGGACCGCCACGACTACATCAGCCACGTCGCGCGCGTCGATGAAGCTCGTGCGCCCATGGCCCGCCGGCACGAACAGCTCGCCACGCGCGCGGAGGTCTTCGCGGTGCGTCGTGCTCAGGTTCTGCATGAAGAAGCTCGGGCGCAGGAAGGTGTAAGGCACGCCGCGCTTTTCGAGATGCCGCTCGACGGCGCGGTGCGGTACGAGCGGGTTCTGCTCCGCGCCGAGGAGCGAGAGGAAGACGACGTGGCGGACGCCCGCTGCGAGGGCCGCGTCCACGGCTGCGTTCAACGTTGGGCCGACGCGCGCGATGGCGGGCGGGCGCACCAGGAACAGCTTCCGCGCCCCGGCGAAGGCGTCCGCAAACGTGGCCGGCTGCTCGAAGTCGAACCGCACGCAGCGCGGCGCCTCGCCAAACTGCGCCTGCGCCTTCTGCGGATCGCGCACGGCCAGGCGCGCGGGCCATCCGCCCTCTACGAGCCGCCGCGCCACGGCAGCGCCGACGGTGCCCGTCGCGCCGGTTACTACGATGGCGTCGCTTTGCATCTTGTAAGCGTCCTTATGCAGGGGCTACCGCGAGCGCGTCGAGGTCGGCGCCGGCGAGGGCGGGGCGCTCCACCTGCTCGTCGCGCTCGATCTTGCCGTCGCGCAGGCGGATGATGCGGCGGGCGTGCCCGGCGATGTCCTCCTCGTGCGTGACCACGAGGAGCGTGTTGCCCTGACGGTAGAGCGCTTCGAAAAGGCGCATGATGTCCTCGCCCGTCTTCGTGTCGAGGTTGCCTGTTGGCTCGTCGGCCAGAATGATGGAGGGGCGCGTGACGAGGGCGCGCGCCACGGCCACGCGCTGGCGCTGCCCGCCGGAAAGCTCGCTGGCTTGTGGTCGAGGCGGTCGCCCAAGCCTACGTCGCGCAGCGCCTCGGCGGCGCGCTCGCGGCGCTCGCGGCGTGTGATGCCGGCGTAGATCAAGGGCAGCTCCGCGTTCTGCACGCAGCTTACGCGCGGCAGGAGGTTGAACGTCTGGAAGACGAACCCGATCTCGCGGTTGCGGATGGCGGCCAGCTCGTCATCGGTCATCTCGCTCACGTTCTCCCCATTGAGGAAGTACGTGCCGCCCGTGGGCGTGTCCAGGCACCCAAGCATGTTCATGAGCGTGGACTTGCCCGAACCGCTCGGCCCCATGATGGCGACGTACTCGTTCTGCTCGATGTCGAGCGTGACGCCGGCGAGCGCGTGCACCTCCTGCGACCCCATCTGGTACACCTTCGTAAGGGCGTCGATGTCGATGAGCGAACGGGCGCGGCGGTCCTCGGCGCGCGGAGCGGCTTGCACTTCCATGAGGTTTGGACTGGGTTTGCGTGGAGAAGACGGGGTGCCCTTCTGGTTCGGCTCGCTTCTTTTTCTGAAAGCGCGCCAGGGCAAGGCGCGCCTCGCCCCTGCCTCGAGGGCTGTTGAAGCTCCTACTCCTGCGCCGAGGCGAAGGCGCCCTCTGCTTCCTGGATACGCACGGCCGTGCCCGGCTCTAGCTCCTGGCTCACGGCGCGGTACGGGCCGACGATGACCTCCTCGCCGCCCTGCAAGCCGCTCTGGATGGCGATGTACGAGTCGTCCGAGATGCCCGTCTCGACCTCGACCATCTTGGCCTCTTTCGCATCGCCCTCGCCGGCCGTTTCTACGAGGAAGACCACCTTGCGCAGGTCCTCGCCGCGGGCGCGCTCTGGGGCGCCGTTCTCGGCCTCCGCTTCGGCAGGGCCGCTGGCGTCCTCTTCGGCGGCTTCGGCAGCGGGGGCAGCTTCCATCTCGCCCTCTTCACCGAGCTTGTTGAAGTCGCGCACGGTGACGGCCTGGATGGGCACGGCTACGACGTCGGTGACGGTCTGGGTGAAGATGTCCACCGTGCTGCTCATGCCGGGGCGGAAGACGGGCACGTCGGCGGCGGTGGGGAGGGCGCCTTCGTCATCGGAGAGCGAGGCCGGGCGGGCGCCACCGCTCTGGGCGCGGTAGGCGGCGTTGTGCGGGCTGAGCAGGCGGATCTTCACGGGGAAGTTGGTGACCTGCTCCTGCGTCCCCTCGGCGCTTACGCGCGCGGAGTTGGCGATCTCGGTGACGATGCCCTCGAACGTGCGCTCCGGGTAAGCGTCCACCTCCACCGAGGCCGTATCGCCCAGGGCGATGTTGACGACGTCGTTCTCGTTGACATCGACCTCGACCTCCATCTGGTCCAGGCGGGCGATGCGCATCATCTCGGTGCCGGCCATCTGGCTCGTGCCTACCACGCGCTCGCCCTGCTCCACATTGAGCTTGCTCACGGTCCCGTCCATGGGCGCGTAGATGGCCGTGCGGCCGAGCTGCTTCTGCGCCTCCTGGGCGCGCGCCTCGGCGCTCTCGACCTGGTACTTGGCCGCCTCGTAGCGCGACTCGGCCGCCTCGAGCTGCGTCTGCGCCTGCTCGAGGTCGCTCCGGGCGCCGACGTTGCGCTCGAAGAGCTTCTGCTGGCGCTCGTACGCCGTGCGCGCCTGCTCCAGGTCCGCCTTGCGCTCGGCCAGGTTCGCTTTGGACTGCGAGACGCCCGCCTCGGCCTGCTGCTCCTGCGCCGCGTAATCGTCCGGGTTGATGCGCGCCAGGAGCTGCCCCTTGCGCACGGGCGCGCCCTCCTCTACGGGCAGCTCGATGATCTCGCCGGGCACGTCCGGGCTGATGACGACCTCGACCTCCGGCTGCACGCGCCCAAAGGCGGTGACGACCTGCGTGACGTCGCGCCGCTCGGCCTCGCCGGTCTCGACGGCCACGCCGCTCTCGCCGCCGCCGAAGAGGCCCGTGGCCGCCCCAACGACGCCCAGGAGCACGAGCACGACGATGACGATCAGGACGATTTTTATGATGCGGCGCGTGGCGCTCTGTTGTTTTGCCATGGTAGCGGTGCGGCGTGTTTTAAGAACCTGTTCGAGATGTCTGCGGAAGGCTTGTGTTTCCCCCTTTGAAGGGGGAGAAAGGGGGATGTCAGGGCTGGCGCCGTCCGCTTTTACATCCCCCTAGTCCCCTTCAAAGGGGGGATGTTTTGCGCCGTTAAAGCAGCGGGGCCTCCGGGTTGAGAACGCCCTGGACGTAATCGATGCGCTTTTTCTGAAAGAGGACGTCGTACTTGGCCCGCACGCGCTCTGAGGCGGCGCGGACGAGTTCGGTGTTCGCCTGCGCGAGTTCGACGTAGGGCGCGGCGCCGAGTTCGTAGCGCTCCTCGGCGGCGCGTTGCGCCTGCTCGGCCGCTTCGAGGCGCGTCTCGGCCACGTCTAAGGCCTGCTGCGCGTTCTGGTAATCGACGAGCGCCTGGCGCGCCTCCACGGCCAGGTCGTCGCGCTGCTGCTCGAGCTGGAAGCGCGCGTCATCGAGCTGCACCTGCGCTTGGTCCACGTTGTAGCGCGTCTGGAAGCGGTCGAAGATGGGGAAGCTCAACGAGAGGCCGACGGTGCCGTTGCGCCGGTCGTCAAGCTGGTCGAAAAACGGGATCGTTTCAGAGTCCGGCAGGCCGCCGGTGCCGGGGACGGTGATCTGCTGCGGCGTGCCGTTCACGTCCTGCACGGTGATGACCTGCGGCGGGGTCCCGGTGTCGGGGACATCCTGCGCGGCGAGGCTGGACCAGTTCGAGCCGTAATCGGCCGAGACGTCCAGGCGCGGGTAGTAGCCGGCGCGGGCGGCGCGCACGCCCTGCTGCCGCGCGTTGATGAGGGCTTCTTGCGCGCGGAGGTCGGCGCGCGCGTCGAAGGCCTGCTGGAGCAGGCGGTCGAGCGCGTACGTCTCGGGCGCCAGCTCGGCCTCGGCGACGCGCTCGACGGCCTCGGCGCTAAAGGCGTACTCGCCGAGCGGGTCGAGGACTAAGAGGCGGATCAGCTCCGTCTCGGTGATCTCGGCGGCGCGCTCGGCTTCGAGCCGCTGCCCCTCGGCCTCGGCCACGGCCGCGCGCTGCTGGTACACCTCCGAGGGCGGGCGCTCGCCCACTTCGATGAGCACCTCGGTCTGCTGAAGCTGCTCGCGGCGCAGGGCCAGGTTCTCCTCCTGCACGCGCACGATCTCGCGGTTCTGCGCCAGGTCGATGTAGCGCGCGATCACGTCGAAGACGACGTCCTGGCGGCGGCGGCTGAGCGTGCGGCTCGCCGCGCGCGTCTGCGCCTGCGCCTCGTCCAGCGAGGCGTCGTCGCGGAAGCCGTTGAAGAGGTTCAGGCTCGTCGAGACGCCGAAGCGCGCCGACTCCGACGTGTTGACGATGCCGCCCTGCTCCTGGCTGAACGTGCGCCCGTAGTTGCGGAAGCCGGAGGCCGAAGTGCGCAGGTCCGGCAAGAACTGCATCCGGTTGCGCGCCACCTCGACGGACTGCGCCTCGACGTCGTTCTGCGCCAGGCGCAGGCGGTAGTTCTGTTCGAGCGCCAGACGCACGGCCTCGTCGAACGTGATGACCCGCTCCGCTGCGTCGGCGTCTTGCGCATGAGCAGGGCGGGCAGTGGCGGCGAGCAGACTGCCGGCAAGCAGCAGCACGCCAAGCGCGGCGGCGGAGCGGAGGAGCGGCAGCCTGCGCAACAGGCGCCGAGCAAACGAGCAGAGCATGGGAACAGCAGCCGGTGAGACAATCGAGGCAGAGAAGCGCCGGGCAGGCACTCGGGGGCTTTTGACGGAAGCCCCGTTTGATTGTTACACCGCTTCCTGGAAAAGAACCGCACCGCGGCGGCGCTACTCACGGGTAAGGCGACGACCGCCCCCGGCAGCCGTCGCCCCTTCGGAAAAGAAAAAAGCGGAGGGGGAGGGATTCGAACCCCCGGTATCCGTGAGGATACTCTGGTTTTCAAGACCAGCGCATTCGACCGCTCTGCCACCCCTCCGAGAAGCCGCCTTCCAAGCAGCGATGGTTGCCCTACGCCCGGCCATCACCCAGGTTCACCACGCGCGTCCTCTCTGCCCACGCGGAAAGATGCAACGCTCAATTGCCGGTGCCCGCGAAAAGCCTCCGCAGAGACGCCAAGCCCGGTGCAAACGCCACGCAGGCTCCCGCCCCGGAAGGAGCAGAAGCCTGCAAAAGATGCCGAGACCGAAGATACCGGAACAGAAGAGATGCGGAGAGGGAGGGATTCGAACCCTCGATACCGCTATAAACGGTATACTCCCTTAGCAGGGGAGCGCCTTCAGCCACTCGGCCACCTCTCCGGTTTTTGACTCCGGCGGATTGCCACGTCCGAGCACACGCGGAAGTTCCTGTGCCCTTTCGCTACACGCAAGGTTCGTAGATGGTGAGTTGTAGATCGTGCGCCTCGATCTACCATCAACCACCCACGATCAACGAACGCTACGCCTGCTCCAGGGCCTCGGCGCCACTGGTGATCTCGATGATCTCCGTCGTGATGGCGTCCTGGCGCGCGCGGTTGTACTTGAGGCGCAGCTCGTCCAGGAGGTCCTCGGCGTTGGTGGTGGCGTTGTCCATGGCCACCATGCGCGCGCCCTGCTCGGCGGCGTTCGATTCCAGGAGCGCGCGCCAGACCTGGTAGCTCACGTACTGCGGCACGAGCGCTTCGAGGATGCGCTCGGCGCTCGGCTCGAAGATGTAGTCCACCTCCTGGCCTTCGGGCATCTCGGCCTCGGAGCCGCCCGCTTCCTCCATCACCGGCGTGGTGAAGCGGTCCTCCGGGATGGGCAAAAGCGGCTCGGCGATGCGGTTCTGCGAGATCGTGTTCTTGAACTCGTTGTAGACGAGCACGACCTCGTCCCACTCCTCTTCTTTGAAGCCGCGCGTGGCCTCCTCGGCGATCTCGCGCGCGTGGCCGAACTGGAGGTCGTCGTAGAGGCCGCGGTACGTGGCAGCCATCTGGTAGTCGCGCTTGGCGAAGTGCTCGCTCGCCTTGCGCCCCACGCCCATGACGTAGAGCGTGCCCGCGCGGCGCTCGGCGGCGTAGCGCTCCTCGATGGTCTGCTCGGCAAGCTTGATCGCGTTCGAGTTGAAGGCGCCGGCCAGCCCGCGATCTCCCGTGACGACGATGACGAGCACGCCGCCCTCCCCGCCCTCGCGCTGCTCGAAGAGCGGGTGCTCGGCTGCGTCCGCGCGGTCTTTGAGATGGTGGATGATCTCGCGCAGCTTGAAAGCGTACGGGCGCGTCTCGAAGATGCGCTCCTGCGCACGCCTGAGCTTGGCCGCCGCGACCATCTTCATCGCGCGCGTCACCTGCTTGGTGTTCTCGACCGAGTTGATCCGGCCGCGGATGTCGCGGAGGCTCGCCATTGGTTACGGGTTGGGAGTATCTGTCAGGGGCGGTGCCATTCGTAGGGACACGATATATCGTGTCCCTACATCGCTTCTCAACGGTTTACGTCGCGTTTGCTGGGGCGGGTTGCTCTTGGCCCGGCTGGCCGTCGCCGGCGGCGGGCATCTCGCGCGTGGAGTCGGGCGTGTCGTCACCCTCCTCTTCGCTGGCGAGGGTGGCCTCCTCGCCTGCTTCGGCTTCCGCCTCGGACTCGGGCGTGGCGTAGAGGTCGGCCAAGTCGCGCGCTTCCTTGTCGATGGTTTCCTTGGCCTCGTCGCTCGTCTTGCCGGTGGAGCGGATCTCGCTCAGCACGCCTTCGTGGCGCAGCGTCATGCGCTCCAGAAGCTCGCTTTCGAACTCCTGCACCTTCTCCGTGGGCACCTGGTCGAGGAGGCCCTGCGTGGCGGCGTAGATGACCACGACCTGCTGCTCGACGGGCATCGGGTCGTACTGGTCCTGCTTGAGGACCTCGACGAGGCGCTCGCCGCGGCTGAGCTGGCGCTGCGTGGCCGGGTCGAGGTCCGAGCCGAACTTCGAGAACGCCTCCAGCTCGCGGTACTGCGCCAGGTCGATGCGCAGCGTGCCGGCCACCTTCTTCATGGCCTTGATCTGCGCCGAGCCGCCCACACGGCTTACCGAAATACCGACGTTGATGGCTGGGCGCACGCCCGCGTTGAAGAGGTCGGCCTCGAGGTAGATCTGCCCGTCCGTGATGGAGATGACGTTGGTGGGGATGTAGGCGGAGACGTCGCCCGCCTGCGTCTCGATCACGGGGAGCGCCGTCAAAGAGCCGCCGCCCTGAATCCGCCCCTGGAGCGAGTCGGGCACGTCGTTCATCTGCCGGGCGATCTCGTCGTTTTCGATGATCTTCGCGGCGCGCTCGAGAAGCCGGCTGTGGAGGTAGAACACGTCGCCGGGGTAGGCCTCGCGGCCGGGCGGGCGGCGCAGGAGCAGCGAAAGCTCGCGGTAGGCCACGGCCTGCTTCGAGAGGTCGTCGAAGCCGACGAGCGCGTGGCGGCCCGTGTCGCGGAAGAACTCGCCAATGCACGCCCCGGCAAACGGCGCGATGAACTGCAAGGGCGCCGGCGTTGAGGCCGCCGCGCTCACGATCACGGTGTACTCCATGGCGCCGTTCTCTTCGAGCGAGCGCATCACCTGCGCCACCGTCGAAGCCTTCTGCCCAATGGCGACGTAGATGCAGTACACCGGCTTCTCGGTCTGGTGCGTCTGCTGCTGGTTGATGATCGTGTCCACGATCACGGCCGTCTTCCCCGTCTGCCGGTCGCCGATGACGAGTTCGCGCTGGCCGCGCCCGATGGGGATCATCGAGTCGATGGCCTTGAGGCCCGTCTGCAGCGGCTCGGCCACGGGCTGGCGGTAGATCACGCCCGGCGCCTTCCGTTCGAGCGGCATGGCGAGCTTCTCACCGCCGATGGGGCCTTTGCCGTCAAGCGGGTTGCCCAGCGGGTCAATCACGCGGCCGAGCATCTCCTCAGAAACCTCGATGGAGGCGATCTGCTCGGTGCGGCGGGCCTCGTCGCCCTCCTTCACCGCGTCCACCTCGCCGAAGAGCACGGCGCCGACGTTGTCTTCCTCGAGGTTCAAGACCATGCCGGTGACACCGCTCTCGGGGAACTCGATCAGCTCGCCGGCCTGCACGTTCGAGAGGCCGTAGAGGCGCGCGATGCCGTCGCCCACTTGCAGGACCGTGCCCACCTCGTAGACGTCGGCCTCGGACTCGAAGCCGCTGAGTTCGCGCCGGAGCACCGAGGTTACTTCGTCAGGTCGGATTGCCGTTGCCATGATGTTTCTTCGTTAGCTGAAAGGGGGTCGCTACGAGGCTGCCTGTTCAGGAAAGGAGGAACGGACGAAAGGAGGACTGGAAGAGAGTTACTTCCTTTGTCCTGCTCGCTCTTTCTCATCCATTCCCTCACTCTTACTCTCTTCCACTCTGCCGTTCGTGCGGATCTCGCCGCGGCGCATCTTCTCGTGCAGGCTGGCGAGCTTGTGGCGCACGCTGCCGTCGTAGACCGTGTCGCCCACGCGCAGGACGAGGCCGCCCATGAGCGACGGCTCCCGGCGCACCTTCAGGCGCGGCTCTTTGCCCGTCATGCGCTCCACGGCGGCTGAGAGCTTCTGGCGCTCCTCCACGCTGAGGTCATGCGCCGCGCGCGCCTCCACCTCGACGATGCCGCGCTCTTCGTCGCGCAGCGCCTGGTACGCCTCGACCACCTCGCCGAGGATCGTCTCGCGCTCTTTGTCCACGAGCAGCTGCAGAAAGCGCTGCGTAAGCGGACTCACGCGCTCGGCGAACAGCTCCTCGACGATGCTTTTCTTCTTCTCGCGCGAGATGATCGGGCTGCGGAAAAAGCGCTCCAGGTCCGGCGCGTTGGCCAGGCTCTCGCGCAGCAGCTCGACGTCCTCGTCGATGGCGGCGACGCGCTCCTGGCGCTCGGCCTCCTCGTGGAGGGCCTGCGCATACCGGCGGGCTACGGGGCTGCTCATGATTCGGGCGATTGGTGAACGGCGAGTGGCGAGCGGCGTCTTTTCACCATTCGCGGTTCGCCATTCCCCGTTCGCTGTTAGTTTTTCGGGAGGTCGTCGAGGAAGTCGTCCACGAGGCGGCGCTGGCGCTGGTCGTTCAGGTTCTCGCCCAGGATCTTCTCAGCGGCCTGGATGGCGAGGTCGGCCACCTCGGCGCGCAGGTCTTGGAGGGCGCTCTCCTTCTGGCGCTCGATCTCGGCCTGGGCCTGCGCCTGCATCTGCTGGATCTTGGCGCGCGTCTTGGCGACCTCTTCGCTGCGCACGCGCTCTTCTTCCTCGCGCGTCTCGCGCAGGATGAGCTGCGCCTCCTGCTCGGCCTCGCGGCGCGCCTTCTGGTTGTCGGACTGGATCTGCTTAGCCTCGGCGAGGGCTTTTTCGGCGCGCTTGATCGAGGCGTCGATGGTTTCCTCGCGCTCTTGCATCGCGCTCGTGATCGGCCCCCAGGCGTAGCGGCCCAGGATCCAGATCAGGAAGCCGAAGACGAGGGCGATCCAGAACGCCAGGCCCCAATCCGGAGCCAGCAGGTTTTGAGCTACGATAACGTGCATAAGCGCTTTCTGGCTTATCGGAGAGACGGAGCGACCGGCGCGGAGGACACGGCCCCTCTCCGTCGCGGAAAAAGCATCCGCCTTAGCGAACGCCTTTTCCGCGCAGAGGAGGAAGGCTGCGGCCAACCGCAGGAGGCGCGTCCTGCGCTTTTGCGGCAGGCCCCTGCCGTGGGCGGCGTCCGAAGGAGAAGCGTTTAAACGAGGACGATCAGCAGCAGGCAGATGATGAGGCCGAAAAAGGCCACGCCCTCGATGAGCGCCGCGGCGATGATCATCGTGCCGCGGATGTCGCCTGCGGCCTGCGGCTGACGCGCCGAGCCTTCCATGGCCGGCCCAGCCAGACGGCCGATGCCGAGGCCGGCGCCAAGCGCCACGAGGCCGGCGCCGAGGCCGGCGCCCAAGTATGCGAGTGCAATCGGATCTTCCAACATAGCGGTTCGGTGTGGTTTCGTTCGTTGGTGGTGGGGTGCGTGTGCGGCCTCGCTTGCGCGGAGGCCGCCGGCGCTTGAGGTTTAAGAAGCAGGCCGCGCCGCGCCCGCCTTGTGCTGTAAAAGAGGGTTCCGTTTTAAACGCGGGGCACTCAGGCCGCAGCCGGCTCCGGGCGCTCCACGCGCGTGCGGCGCTCGAGGTTGGACTCGTCGCGGCTGCCAAGCGGGTGCGGCGTCACGTCGGCGGGGTCCTCTTCGAGCGGGGGGACGTCGCCCTCGGCCATGTCCGGGCGCTCGTCGTGCACGTGCTCCTCGACGGCCATGCCGATGAAGAGCGCCGAGAGCATCGTAAAGATGTACGCCTGGATCAGCGCCACGAGGATCTCGAGGAGGTAGATGAAGAGCGAGAACGCCACGCTCACGACGGCCACGCCCCAACCCGCGCCCGTGCCGTAGAGGTTCGTAAAGGTGAAGATCAGCCCGATGAGGCTTAGGATGACGAGGTGGCCGGCGGTCATGTTCGCAAAAAGACGCACGGCCAGCGCGAAGGGCTTCGTAAAAAGGCCGATGATCTCGATGGGCACCATGATCGGCTTGATGAACCACGGCACGCCCGGCGGATTGAACACGTGCTGCCAGTGGTCGCGCGAGCCGTTGAGCTGCGTCACCAAAAAGGTGAAGATGGCCAAAACGGCCGTGACGGTGATGTTCGACGTGGCCGTGGCGCCAAAGGGCACCAGCCCCAAGAGGTTGCAGGTGAGGATGAAAAAGAAGAGCGTGAGCAGGTACGGCAGGTACTTCGGGTACTTGTAGCCGAGGTTCGGCTTGGCAATCTCGTCGCGGATGAAGACGATGACCGTTTCCATCGCGTTCTGAAAAAAGCCGCGCGGCGCCGTGCTGCGCCCCACGCCGCGCTTGTACCGCCGCGCCAGCCCGATGAAAAGGGCGGCCACGAGGAGCGCGCCGAGGATCGCGTAGATGAGATGGCGCGTGATCGAGAAGTCAAAAAGGATGCTGCCTTCAGCGCGCTCGATGCGGGCGTCGAGGTGGCCGCCGCTTCGGATAAGCTGCTCGTACTCGGGCAGCGGCGCGTCGGCGGTGGCGTGACCGGGCGGGGCGTGCGTCTCGGCGGTGGCGTGCGCTTCGGCCTCGGCGTGGTCTTCCGAGCCGCCGCCGTGCGCGCCTTCGATGGCGCGGTACTTCCCGGAGCGCAGCGCCGCCGCCGTCGAGAGGTACGGCTCGAAGCCGAAGCCGCCGTCGGCGTGGCGCACCAGGAAAAGGCGCGGCAGCTCGATCTTGCCGATGGGCAAGAAGTCGAGGTAGTACCCGTCGGCGCTGTGGTGGACGGCGCTGAACTCCTCGCCTTCCTCGGCGGCCGCGGCGGCCGGCGCCAGGAAGAGCGCGGCCAACACGCCGAGCAAGACCGCTCTGTAAAGCCGCATGATCAAAAGGCTGAGATTCTCCTTAGGATAGGAAGCGAAGGCTTTTCTCTCGTTCCGAGACGACTGAAACTACGCCAAAAGCGCGGCAAAAAATAAGGAGCACCGGCGATGCTTTCGCGGAAATTGCGTGAAACGCCCCGCTTTCACGCTTCTTCGTCGGTCCAACGGCCGCGATGCACCGCAGCCACCTCGACCATCACCCCGGCAAAGAGGATCAGCAGAAAGCTCCCGACGAACACCCCGGCCGGCACGCTCACAAGGAGCAGGACGAGCGCGACGGCGGCCAGCGCCAGCATCATGCGCGCGAGCATCCCCCCGATGAAGACCGTCAGGAACTGGCTGCGGCTCCGGCGGCGCGCCGCGAAGCGGGCCGTCAGGAAGCTCGCCAGGCTGTACGCCAGGCCCAGCCCCACGCCCAGCCCAAGCCCCAACCACCACTCTCCCATGACGACGTTCAGAAAAACAGGGCGCGTTCACGAGGGTACCGGAGGGACGCAGCGGCCGGCGGAAGTTCTCTTCACCTAACAAGTTGTGACCCATCCAGTTGCCATCCTGGGCAGCGCGAAGGATCTCCCCCGTTGAGGCATTCTATGAGGTTGGAGATCCTTCACTGCGTTCAGGATGACGACAAGTAGACGTTTTTGCTCTACCTCACAACTTGGATTCTCTCCTGCTCAGCTTGGCTTCTTTTTACTTTCCGCTCGGGACGCCTCTTCCTCTTTTGAAGACTTTCCCAGACGGCCGATCTCGCCGCTCGTCCGGAAAATCTGCACGAAGACGGCGGCCATGCCCACCACGCTCCCGGCGATGGTCAGCCAGGGCAGCGTCTCCAGCACGTAGTCAAGCGCGTAACCGGCCCCGACGAAAAACGCCATCGACAAAGCCAGCTGAAGGCCGAGGCCGAGGTACGGCCCCACCTCGCGGACGGAGGCGCGCCAGTCGCCCGGCGCGTTGGTGTTGTTGGGCGAGGCGCTCATGAAGGGGGGCTAAGTCTGGCGGGTTCAGGGGCGGCGTTTTTCCGGAGGCGCGCCGGACGGTCTTTCACTTTTCGGAGCGCTTGCAGATCCGCGGGCGGCCCGTCTCGCAAAGAGCGAACTCGCGAAGGACGGATCACCACCCGGAGACGAACCGGGCCGGGTCCTGCGCCAGCCCGCCGCGCCACAGCTCGACGTGCAGATGCGGGCCGGTGGTGATCTCGCCGGAGTTGCCGCTCTCGGCCACCGGCTCGCCCTCGCTTACGCGGTCGCCCACGCGCTTGAGGAGCCGCTTGTTGTGCTTGTAGATGGAGACGTAACCCCCGGCGTGCTGCACGGCGATGACGTGGCCGCCCTCGAGCGTCTGATCGGCCATGATGACGTAGCCGGCCCCGATGGCGCGCACGGCCGTCCCCTCCGGCACGGCGATGTCCGTGGCGAAGTGGCCGCTGCGCGCGTCGAAGCTGCGCGTGATAAACCCTTCCACGGGCGGCGCCACAGGAAAACGAAGCCGGGGCAGGTGCCACACATCGGCGGTGGGGACGAGCGGCTGCGTCCCGGCCGGCAGCGCCCCGGCGGCGACCCCGCCGAAAGTCTCGGCTGGAGCGTCGTGGTCTCTCCAGTCTTCGGTGCGCGGCTCGGCGGCCACGGCGGCCAGTTCGCCTGTTACCGCCAGGTCCGGCTCCGCCTGCATCGCTGTGGCCGCGAACGCCGAGTCGATCTGCCCCGTCATCAGTTGGCGGAGGCGCTGCCGGTACTCGGCCTCTCTGGAGAGCGAGTCCTGCAAGCCGGCCAAACGCACGGCGCTGCGCTGCGCCAGGGCGCGGGCGGAGGCGGTGCCGTAACCGGGCACGAGCGCGCGCAGCGGAGTAAACGCGACGAGCAGCACGCCAGCCAGCGCGGCCAGCACCAGTGAGGCTCCCCACCAGGCCATCACCCGAGCCGGAGCCACACGATGGCGGCGCGGAGCCTCGGCAGCCGCTTCGTCAAGCACGATGACGGTGCGTGTGCCGTAAGGACGCTGTATAAATTCACGAAGAAAAGGCCACATGGGCGCGCGGACAGGCGAACAAAGCCTGCGAGGAGCGACGTTGAGGACTTGCGCGCACAACGGAGGCTTTCTTACGCGGGTTCCTGTGCGCTTCAATGCGGCGTATGCAGGCGCTTGACTTCTTCCGCCCCGCACGCCTATACTCGGCCAGTTACACGCTTTCAGAACGCCCCCCCCACGCCATGCCCCAGCACAAGTCCGCCGTCAAGCGCGTGCGCCAGAACGAGAAGCGGCGCCAGCGCAACCGCTCCAGGCGCTCGCACGTCCGCACGCTTATGAAAAAGTTGCGCGGTGCTGAGAACCAGGAGCACGCCGCCGATCTCCTGGGCGAGGTCAAGAGCCAACTGGACCGCCTCGCCGCCAAAGGTATCATTCACAAGAACAAGGCGGCCAATTACAAGAGCAAGCTGGAGAAGCACGTTGCTTCTCTCGGATAAGCCACTCGCTTTCTCCTGCACTATGCCGCTGAGCGCCCGACCTGTCTCTCATCCCCGAGACAGGTCTTTCATTTTTCGATGGTTTTTCCAAAAGACGGTCGGCGCACACATCGTAGACAAATCGCTTGCACAAAACCGGACGTATTTGATGCGCCCTGCGCACCGCCTTTCACCTGATGCTGCAGTCAGGTAGACTCTCTTCGGGCGAACGGACAGCCAGTAAGCAGGACGTAATAAAAGTGTAAACGGCATCGCTTTTTCTCTATGAAGGAAACGGAAAGGGAACACTCGTTGTGAGAGCGCAAGTCTAAAGCATCACATTTTGAAGCCGTGCCACACGCAGAGCCGTCTGTCATTTGCATACGCTCTGCGTTATGGCTGGGGTTTCGGTGTCATGATTGCGAGGGAGCTGCCCTCAGTGTTTTCAGCTTTGCCTTGTAGATGTGGTTGCGATTTTGCCTCTTATGCTACCCAGAAGGCTTGCTGCTTTGCCTCGTTACCTTGAAGACATCGTGCAAACCCTACCAATTGCCGAAGATATCGGCTATGCTTGGGTAGTCCGTTGCCCCGGCCCTCTTGAACTTGCGTCCGCTGTGGCGCACTCTAACTGCACAGCGCAAGCCCCCTGTCACTCTTCGACACGCTACCCAACCTCAACAACGTACGGAGGAGCATCCTAATGAATAGACGATACCTCATGTCGTCCCTCGTGGCGAGCCTGCTGCTGTGCCTCTTGGCCAGCAGCTTCGCCTGGGTGAACGACGTCGCCGCGCAAAGCAAACGCGGCGAAGGCATTTACCTACGCGGCCGCGTCGGCGCCAACAGCTACGCCGGCGACCGGGACATGAACCCGGACAACAGCTTCAGCGACTTCTTCTCGAACCAGGTCGGCTTCCCGAGCCTGGGCCTCGACCTCGGCTACAACAAGCGGCTCGGCTTCATCAACGGGGGCGTGGCGCTGAGCTACATCGGCGGCTCCTACGAGAACATCAGCTCGAACTTCCCGTGCGCCGCTCGGGGAGACTGCGACCCAGGCACGCCCGCCGTTGACGACGAATCGAGCGACTGGCGGCACACGCTCACGCTTGACGCCATCATCGGCTTCGCGCCGCAGGCTACGATCAACCCGTACCTCGTGCTTGGCCTCGGTGGCTCGTACGGCGGGATCTTCCGCGAAGGCGCCGAAGGGGACACCGGCGGCACCGACTTCGAGACCGTCTTCACCCCGAAGGCGGGCCTGGGCGTGGACTTCGCCCTGGGCCGGCGCGTGGGTCTCTTTCTGGAGATCACCAGCCTGGGCATGTTCCCGGATGACAATATTGACCTCGCCGATGGCGTAGAAGGCGAAGAAGAGGACCCGCTCGTCGGTGGCTTCGACGTCTTGGCCTTCTACGGCGGCGGCCTGCGCTACAACTTCAACGACCCGTTCACGCCCGTCGAGGTGCTGGCCTTGGACTGCCCCGCCACGATGGTCGCCACCGAGTCGGGCACGTTCACGGCTACCGTCAACGAGGACGAGGCCACGCCGCCCCTGGAGTACCGCTGGGAGTTCGGCGACGGCACCACGGCCACGGGCCTGATGGCCTCGCAGACGTATCAGCAGGAGGGCAACTACACGGTGACGTTCACGGCCACGAACGGCGAGAACAGCATGAGCAGCCAGACCTGCTCCGTCGCCGTCGAGCCGGCCCCGCAGCCGCCGGAGATCATCTCCCTGAGCGCCACGAACGAGACCCCACGCGTGGATGAGCGCGTGCGCTTCAACTCGCGCGTGCGCGGCGATGCGCCTATCGAGTACCAGTGGGAGTTCGGCGACGGCGAGACGGCCACCGGCCAGGACCCCGCCCACACCTACCAGGAAGAGGGCACCTACACCGTCACGCTTACGGCCACCAACGACGCCGGCTCGGACTCGCGTTCGATCACCGTCGAGGTGCAGCCGGACATCGCGGCCATCTGCCTCGAGATCACGGAGCTGAACTCGGCCTACTTCGAGCGCAACTCCTCCACGCTCACGGCAGAGGCGCGCGAGGCGCTCTCCGAGAACCTCGACATCCTCGGCCAGTGCCCGAACCTGAACGTGCGCGCCGAGGGCTTCGCCGCTCCGGGCGAGCGCAACGGGCAGGAGCTGTCCGAGGCGCGCGCCGAGGCCGTGGCGCAGTACTACATCGACGGCGGCATCGAAGAGGGCCGCGTCGAGAGCGTCGGCCGCGGCACGCCCAGCGGCGTCACCAGCAAGAAGGGTGGCGGCGACCAGTACCGCCGCGTGGACTCCATCCCGCTCAACGCCGAGACCGGCCAGCAGATGCAGGGCGGCGGCGGCATGGGCATGGACGACGACAGCGATGACATGGACATGGACGATGACAACGGCATGGACATGGAAGACGACGGCATGGACAACGGCAACCAGATGGGCCAAGGTGCCCAGATGGGCGGCCAGTCCATCGTCGAGATCGTGACGACGGACCCGCGCTTCAGCACGCTCGCTGAGGCCCTGCAGGCCACCGACCTCGTGTCGGCCCTGCAGTCGGGCGGGCCGTACACGGTCTTCGCCCCCACGAACGCGGCCTTCGAGCAGATGCTCAGCAGCATGGACCGCTCCTCGCTCGACTCCTTCCTCGACGACGAGACCGAGGCTGCCATGCTGCGCAACGTCCTCCTCTACCACGTCGTAGATGGGTCGATGATGGCCGAAGACCTCCAAGGCATGTCCTCGGCCCCGTCGCTGCTCCAGGGTCAGGACGTGCAGGTGCAGACGATGGGCGGCGACGTGATGGTAGGCGAAGCCACCGTCACCGAGCCGGACGTCCAGGCCTCGAACGGCGTCGTCCACGTGATCGACGCCGTGCTGATGCCGCCGCAGCAGTAAAACGCGGCTCCTCAGCACAGCAGCACCGCGCAACACGTCTCTGCGCCGAAAGCGGGCTTGCCTTCACCGGCAGGCCCGCTTTCCTTTTGGCGGCTCGGTCCGCGATCCATCGGCGGCGGCGCCGAACCAATCCTGCGCAGATGGGCGTTGAGATCAGCGTCTTTTTCCACTTCCGCTACTCTCTCCAGTCTTGCCGTGCCTGGATTCGATCAGAACGCGCAGGAGCGTCTTGCCCGGCAGCTTAAAGCGGAGGCCGCCCGCCTCGGCTTCGACGCCTGCGGGATCGCCAAGGCTGAGCGGCTCGACGAAGAGGCCGAGCGCCTGGAGCAGTGGCTCCTCGAAGGCCGCCACGGCGCGATGGGCTGGATGGAGCGCAACTTCGAGAAGCGCGTGGACCCGCGCCGGCTCGTAGATGGCGCGCAGTCCGTCGTTTCCGTCCTGCAGAGCTACTACCAGCCGGACGAGAAACACGCCGAGAGCGCCGGCAAGATCAGCCGCTACGCCTGGGGCGACGACTACCACCGCGTCTTAAAAGACAAGCTCTACGCGCTCTACCGATGGCTCGACGAGGCGGCGGGCGGCATCTCCGGGCGCGTGTTCGTGGACTCGGCGCCGGTGCTGGACCGCGTGTGGGCGCAAAAAAGCGGCCTCGGCTGGCCGGGCAAGCACACGCTGCTTCTGAACCGGCAGATGGGGTCGTTCTTCTTCATCGGCGAGCTGATCGTGGACGTGCCCCTCGCCCCGGACGACCCGTTCGCGGGCGACTACTGCGGCTCGTGCACGCGCTGCCTCGACGCCTGCCCCACGGATGCGATCTACGAGCCGCACGCCCTCGACGCCAACCGCTGCATTTCTTACCTCACCATCGAGCACGGCCCTGAGGACGGCGCCATCCCCGATGCGCTCCAGGCCAGGATGCAGGACTGGGTCTTCGGCTGCGACATCTGCCAGGAGGTGTGCCCGTGGAACAAGTTCAGCCGCGCCACGCGCGAGGCGCGCTACCTCCCCCGCGACGGCATCACGGACACCGATCTGCGCGAGTGGACCGAACTCAGCCTGGAGGACTTCCGCCAGCGCTTCGAGGACAGCCCGATAAAACGCGCCGGCTACGAAGGCTTCAAGCGCAACGCCCGCATCGCCCTGGAGAACGCCCTCGCCGCCGATGATGCGCCTAAATCCTCTGAGGCATAATCTGCTCCGCCTCGACCGTTGGTAGGGACACGATATATCGTGTCCCTCGTTGAAGAAACGCCTCCTACCGCACCGCCTCAGCCCGGCGCTCGCGCGGCACGACGAGCAAGAGCCAGAGCGCGCCCGAGGCCACTTGCGCCAGCGCGAACGCCAAAAACGCCGCGCGCAAGCTCAGCACCTCCGTTTCGAGCAGAAATCCGGCCACGAGAATCGAGGCCGACTCCGCCGTGAGGACGAGCAGCCACTCCGTCCCAAAGATGCGGCCCCGGAAGCGGTCCTCCGTGCGCTTCTGAAGCATGACGGTCGAGAGCACCCAGTTGGCGCCGCTCGCCGCGTGCGCCGTCGCGATGAGGACGACGAGGAGCACCACGCTCGCCGTCCCCAGCGTCCACGGCGCCAGCGCCACGGCGGCGTAGCCCAGCCCGCAAAAGGCGATGCATCCGCCCAAGACGGCCGGCCACCGCGCGCGGTCCTTGAACACGGCGCGCGCCACCACCGGCCCGATGCCCGTCCCAATCCCCCGCGCCATGAACAAAACGCCGATGCCCGCCGCGAGCGCGCCCGGCGCCACGCGCTCGCCCAGGAGCGCCACCATGTACACGAGCGCCCCGCCGCCGACGGCCCACACCGCCTTCGCCAGCGCGATGCGTCCGATGCGCGGGTGCCGGCGCATGTGCCGGAAGCCGTCCACGATCTGCCGCGCCGCCGTCGAAAAGAGCGGCCCGCGCGCGTCCTCAGCATCCGTGTACTGCGGGATCGCGGTGCGGTAGATGAAGAAGGCACTGGCGAGGTACGTCGCGCTGTCGATCCAGAAGACGGCGCGCACGCCCAGCCACGCGGCCACGAGGCCGCCCGCCGCCGCGCCCACGGCCAGCATCGTAGACCACGTGGCCGACATCAGCGCGTTGGCCGTCAAAAGCTCGCGCGGCGTGGTGATGTTGGGGATGGACGCGCTCTTAGCCGGCTGGAAAAACGCGCTCACGATCACCTGCAAGGCGATCAGCGCGTAGAGCCAAAGAACCTCGCCCGCCTCGTCAATGAAGAGGAAACCCAGCACGACGACGGCCCGCGCCAGGTCAGACCCGATCATGAGGCGGCGGCGGTTGAGCCGGTCCGCCACGAGGCCGGCCACGGGCGAGACCAGCCCCCACGGCAGGAGCTTGAAGATGAACACCCCGCCCAACGCCAGTGGCGACCCCGTCAGCTTCGATACGAGCGTGTAGAGGGCGATGGTGTTGAACCAGTCGCCCAGGAGTGAGATGATCGTCCCCGCCCAGAGCCGGCGGAAGTTGGCGTTCCCCCGCACGAGTTCGAGGTAGCCCGCCTGCTCCTCTACGGCGATGTCGTGCGGGGAGCGCTGCTGCGGCATAGGAAAAGACCGAGACTGGCTGCTTAGCGCGAGCGGACGAAGGTGTGCAGGCTACCACTCGCGCTCCTTCCACGTCCCCTCTCCCACCAGGGAAGAGAGGACTTCTACGCGAAACTCTTCTGCACAGCAATGCGGCGGGGGATCGCCTTGAGTTACTCAGCCTCGACCTGCCATCTACAGAAAAGCCGCTACGCCTCCTCAGCAGCAGCGCCTCCGGAGGTCGCCTCCTGCTCTTCGGCGACGGGCGCTTCGGGGCGCATCAGCGGGAAAAGGATCACGTCGCGGATGGAGTCCTGGCCCGTCATCAGCATGGCCAGGCGGTCGATGCCGATGCCGAGGCCGGCGGTGGGCGGCATCCCGTATTCGAGGGCGCGCAGGTAGTCCTCGTCGATGGGCGCGCTCTCCTCGTCGCCCTCGGCGCGGAGGCGGGCCTGCGCCTCGAAGCGCGCGCGCTGATCGGCCGGGTCGTTGAGTTCGGAAAAGGCGTTGCACAGCTCGCTTCCGTTCACGATCAGCTCGAAGCGCTCGACAAGGCCTTCCTTCGTGCGGTGCTTCTTGGCGAGCGGGCTGAGTTCGACGGGGTAGTCCGTAACAAACGTGGGCTGGATCAGCGTCGGCTCGACGGCCTCGCTGAAGATCTCGTCGATGAGCTTGCCGGTACCCATCGCCTCGTCCACGTCCAGATCGAGCGCTTTGGCCGCTTCGAAAATCGCGTCGCGGTCTTTTCCGTAGAGATCGTAGCCCGTCTCTTCTTCGATGGCCTCGAAGATGGGGACGCGGCGGAAGGGGCCTTTCAGCGAGAGTTTCTGCCCGTCCGCCGTTTCCACTTCGGGCGCGCCGTGGAGCGCGATGGCCACCTCGGCCAGGAGTTCTTCCACGAGGCCCATCATCCACTCGTAGTCCTTGTACGCCACGTAGAGTTCGAGCATGGTGAACTCGGGGTTGTGGCGGCGCGAGAGGCCCTCGTTGCGGAAGTCCTTGGCGATCTCGTAGACGCCCTCGGCCAGCCCGCCCACGATGAGGCGCTTGAGGTACAGCTCGTCGGCGATGCGCAGGAAGAGCGCCATGCCCAGCGCGTTGTGGTGCGTGGTGAAGGGCCGCGCCGCCGCGCCGCCGTAGAGCGGCTGCAAGGCGGGCGTCTCCACCTCGAGGTAGTCCTTTTCGTCCAGGAAATGGCGGATGGTGCGCAGCATCTGGGCGCGCTGCCGGAAAACCGTGCGCACCTCCGGGTTGACGATGAGATCCACGTAGCGCTGCCGGTAACGGAATTCCTTGTCCGTGACCTCGTTGTAGACCTCGCCCTCCTTCTCCTTGACCACCGGGAGCGGGCGCAGCGCTTTCGAGAGCAGCTCCACCCTCTCGGCGCGGACGGTGACCTCGCCCATGCGCGTGCGGAAGACGCTCCCCTCCACGCCCACCACGTCGCCGATGTCGAGGAGCTTTTTAAAGACCTCCTCGAAAAACTCCTCGCCCAGGGTGTTCTTGCGGGCGTAGACCTGGATGCGTCCGGAGGCGTCCTGGATGTCAAAAAACGCCGAGCCGCCCATGTCGCGGATCGAGAGGATGCGCCCAGCGAGGCGCCCGCGCAGCTCTTCGCCGTCTTCGCCGCCGTGCTTCTCATCGTCGAAGCGTTCGAGCAGGTCTTTGGCGCGGGCGGTGACGTTCCACACGTACGGATAGGGGTCGATGCCGCGCTTTTCGAGGGCGGCGCGTTCTTCGCGGCGGCGCTGCTCTTGCTCGGTACGCTCGGGTGCGGTCATGGCGTGAGAAAAGGCTGGGTGGGCTTGCAGAGAACCGGCCGCCGCAAGACGACCGAGCGGGCGGCACGGGGCAAAAAGAAAGAGACGCGGCCGACGCGCCACGCCTCTCGCTACCCTTGAAATGCGTTTGCCGAAAAGCCCGTTCCGCCCTGCCGCGCGACGCAGACGGTCTTCGCAGCGTCTTGCCGGTTGCTTCTTGCGTTGCCCGGTGGTAGGGGCGTACCGCAATGCGCCCCTACGCCAAGCCGCGAGGCTGCGTCAGTCAATCCACTGATCCGCCTCGACGAGGAGGTCGGTGTGCTGGCGGCGGAGGAGGTCGCCCACGAGGCGACTCAGGTCGGCGGCGACGCTGCCTTTGGGCTGCCCGTCGGCGAGGGCGTCCATCTGCTGCGCGCTTTCTTCGAGCGCCTCGATGGCTTCGGTCAGGGCGAACCACCACGAGGTTTCGTCGGCGTTTTCTTCCTCCTCGCCGCAGAGGTTGAGCATCTGTGCGCCCTGGGTGCTGAGGGCGCTCTGAAGCGCGTCGGCGGTGGCTACGAGGGTGTCTTCCATGCTGTGAAGCTTGTCCTGCTGCCCGAGCGAGAGGGCCGCCTCGGCGGCCTGCGCCGTGCGGCACCGCACCCGCTCGATGAGCCGGAGCGCCGTCACCGCCACGGACTGGAAGACCACCCGCTCGGCGTCGTGCTGCCCGGCCAAAGCACGGACACGCGCCGCGCAGAGCGGCTCTTCGTCTGAGGCAGAGGAGGCGGCGCCGGCTCCCTTCGGAAGCGTGGCGGTTTTGCGCGCCAGCTTCCGCTTGTAATCCGTGCGGGAGTGGCGTGCGGTACCGAACCGGCCTGCTGTGAAATCGGCGATAGTCATGCTTGCGTCGTTGCTGTAAAAACACCTATTGCGGCATGTTCAGAAGGGGCTTGTGCGAATGCCGTGCCTTTGGTGAGAGCGGCGCCCCTCCGTGCTTTTTCGCAATAGCGGGGGCCTTAACGAGCGCCCTGCTCCCTTGATCCGCGTACTTTCTTCTTGCGATGCATTTCAAAATGGAACTTTTTTCTCTTTTTTTAACTTATTTAGGCGGCGTTTTCTTATAGGTCAAGAACGTCCTGCAACGCCTCAAGGATGGCATCGGCGGTTTCGGCATCGAGGCCGCCGCCATGCACGGCTACGCGGACCGTCTCGGCGGCGAGGGCCGCGTAAACGGGAGCGAGGTGGGGCAAATGCGCCCTGACGGCGGCGGTGTGCTCGCGCACCGTGCCCACGTCGCCGCGCGCGATGGGGCCGGTGAGCACCTCCTCGGGCAGGCCCGCTGCGAGGTTTTCGCCGGTGCTGCGGAGGAGCGGCCCGAGCACTGCCGCCGCCGTGCCGCGCTCGACGCCTGTGGAGGCGAGCGTTTCGAGCGCCAGCGCGGCGACGGTGACCATGGCATTCGAGGCCAGCACGGCGGCGAGGTGGTAGCGCGGCTTGGCTTCGGCGGAGAGCACCAGGGCGTGCGCGCCGAGGTCGGCAGCCATACGCTGGCCGGCGGCCACGGCCTCCTCGTCGCCTTCGAGGCCGATGTAGATGCCGTTGAGCGCTTCCGGCGGCGTCTCTGCGGTGATGGTCTGCACGGGATGGAAGCTCAGCACGGCGGCGCCGCGCTCGGAGAGCGGGGCCAGGGCGGCAGCGGGCCGCACGCCCGAGGTGTGAAGCGCGATGCACGCCGGCCACTCGTGCGGGAGCGCCGCCAGCCCCTCGGCCACCTCGGGCAGGGCGTCGTCGGGGACGCAGCAGAGGACGAGGCGGGCTTCGGGCGGCAGGTCGCGCAGGCGGGCGGAGGCCACCGGCGCCGAGAGGCGGGCGGCCAGCGCGCGGGCGGGGCCAGCGCGCCGGCTCAGCACGGCCCGGACGGCGTAGCCGCGCGCCACCAGCCGCCGCCCCAACGCCGACGCCACGGCCCCCGCGCCGATCACAGCCACGCCGCCGGCCCAACGCGCGTCAAGCGATGCCATAAGCTCTGCTCGTGGATGCTCAGGAGGGGCGGTGTTCGCAGCGAGAACGGCGCGTTTGATACAGGTCCGGTTATACGGTTGTCATTCCGAGAGCCTGTCCCGCCCGAGTTCACCAGAGTTCACCCCGCTCAGCGGGGGCACCGGGGCGGGGAACGAAGCGGGTGGAGAGGTCCCCCTCTGGCGGAGCGCTCTGAGCATCCCAGATCCCTCCGCTTCGCACCCCAAGAGCACTTCTTCACTACGTTCAGGGCGCTGCGCTCCGGTCGGGAGGACAAGCCAGAACGCAAGCAGGCATTCGGACTTGGCATTACTGCCGCGCGTACAGCACGCGGCCCCTCGGATACGCGCGTGCGAGCGCGTCCAGCGTGCTGAAGCGCCCGCGGATGACCTCCTTGTCCTCGCCTTCGTGGCGCACCGGGCGCGTCTGCCCCATCGCTTTGGTCTCGCCGGTGAACACGAGCCGCGTCTGCTCTGCCGACTCGAACGTCTTGGGCACGGCCTCGACCTGGACCGCCACGCGCATCGCCCGCCCCTCTACGTCCTTCCAATCCGTGACGAGGCGTCCGCCGGCCCGGTCCTCGGTTTCGATGAGGAACGTGCGCCCCACAAGCGTGGCCGCGCGGTCAAACGCCGCCGAAGGCGCATCCGTGGTGCGCACGATCACGCGGTTGGCCGCCTTCATGGGCGTGGGCTGCGGGGGCGTCTCGGGAAGATTTTCGCCGCCGACACCCGTAGCAGCGCATCCTGTGAGCGCAAGCAGCGCCGCGCACAGCCATAGACGCAGAACGGTTCTGTACATGGAAGATGAAGGGACGTCTTGGGAGAGCGAACGGATGCATCCCGGCACGCGGCGCGCGCAGAGACGCGAAAAACGAAGCCCACGCCCTGCCGGCTGAACCCTCAGTGCGTGAGCGTGCGGGTTGCGCTTTTCGGCAGTGCGCACCCTTTCGGGCCGGGCGAGGTTCCGGACGCCCCGGCAGGAGAAGGCGCCGCAGCGCGATGAGTACCGGGTAGTGGTCAAACGATAAGTGAAGAGGGAGCGGGTCATCTCGACCGAGCGGAGCGCGTGGAGGGATCTGCGCTGAAGGCGACGCTTTCGCCCGGCCGGATTTCTCAGCTTCGCTCGAAATGACAGAGCAGGAACGCCGAGGTGGACGATCACTTACCACCTACCCACTACCGAGTACCGTAAGCAGCACGCCGCTGCCTAACCATCGGCCTGTTTGCGTTTCGACACGGCCTGTTCACGCTTTGATGTCACGTCGCGCGCCGGACGCCGCCCCCTCCGCCCGCGCCTCTTCGTCCAGCACCGTCACCGTCTCGCGGTACAGCTCCTGCGCGCGCTCGGGGCTGTCGCCTACGCAGACGACGCCGAGCTTGCCGAACTCCGAGAGCGCGCCGATGAGGTGGAAGACGACGCCCTGCAGCGTGGTGCCGTGGAAGTGCAGGCCGTGCTGCACGGCGATGTCGATGAGGTCCTCCGCCGTCCAGCCCTGGTACGCCTCGCTGCGCAGGTTGTCCGAGGCGTAGTAGAAGCGCGCCTGCCCCGCCGGCGTGCGGTAGCACCCCGTGGCCGCGTCGTACGCCCCGTCGATGAGGAAGTCGAGCATCAGGAACGGATGCGTGGTGCCGCCCTTGCGCAGGTTGATCTCGATGGCGTAGTGCGCCCACGTGTCACCTTCCTTGACGGAGATGAAGTCGATGCCGAAGCGCCCGATCACGCCCCGCTCCTGGAGCACCTTGGCCACCTTCAGGCCCGCCTCTTGGATGGCCAGGCGGTAGCCCGCGTCGGCCGGGAACGTGGCGCCCTGGAAGACCTGCCCGGACGGCCCGCCGAGCACCTGGTCGTGCGTCGAGATTGCCCCCGCCTCGCCGCGCGGGTTGACGCGGCACTGCGCCGAAGGCGAGCGCTTCTCGGCCCCCTCGACGAAGCATTCCACGATGCCTTCCATCTCCTCGAACTTGGCGCGGAAGCGCGGCCACGTCTCCCCCGCCGCTTCGAACCGCAGGCGCTCCGGCAGCACCGTGCGGACCCAGGCTTCCAGGCCGCCGCCCGTTTCTGGAGCGCCTTCGTACGTGAACAGCGCGTTGCCCTCGCCGGAGAACCCCTCGTTGAGCTTGACCACGGCGCGGCGCAGCGCGGGATGGCGGCGCTTGAGCGCGGCCAGCGCCTCGACGATGTCGTCCTCGTCGCGCAGGTGCTCGAACCCGTCAGGCATGGCGATGCCGGCCTTGCGGAAGACGTCGCGGCTGCCGCTCTTGGTGCCCAGGTGCGCCAGGGCCGGGTCCGGCGCGTAGAGCGGCAGGCCCAGCTCGAGCGCGAGCCGGCGCTCGAGCGCCGTGGCGTTAAAGCAGGTCATGTGCGCGTTCACGCCGCCCGCAAAGGCCTCGCGCAGGCGCCGCAGCAGCCGGGGGCGCTCCAGGATCTTCTCCGTCAGGGGCCGGGGCGAGGCGTCGTGGCAGCTCAGCATCGTGAGCCGGCGCCGCGCGTGGCTTACCGGGACGCCCGGCAGGAGGTGCAGGTAGTAATCGATGACCGTTGGGTGGACCGGCTGGCTGGTGAGGTAGATGACCTGCGTGCCCGGCATCCGCAAGAGCATGAGCAGGCAGAGCATCCGCTCCTCGTAGTGGTGCACGCCGGCGATCTTGGCCAGCTCCCCGGCGTCGAGCGTGAGGCTGGGCACGACGACCACAACGCGCGGCTTTCGCGCATCGGGGAAAACCTCGTCAAACTGGCGAGCCAGCTCGCGCTGCAGCGCATCGAAACGCGCTTGCCCCTCCTTCAGATCGGTCATGCTTGGTTCGCGTTCGCTCATGGGTGTCACGGGTATAACCGCCGGCCTCCGCGCTTAGGCCGGGGCGGGCGGAGCGTGCTGGCCGAGGTCGTCCAGCACTTGCACCCAGCGCTTAACCTGGGAGAGCACCAGGAACTGCTCGGCCACGCGGCGCTGCCCGTTGCGCGCCCACACCTCCTTGCGCTTGCTGCCGAGCATCTCGTTGAGCGTGCGGGCGATCTCCTCCGGATCTCTGGCGTCTTCGAGAAGCCGCCCGTGCACGCCATCTTCGATCTGCGCGCGCAGGCCCGCGGCCTGGGTGCCCAGCACCGGAAGCGCCTTCCACATGGCCTCCGTGGCCGTCAGCCCGAACCCCTCGCGCAGGGAGTTCTGCACGACGATGGTGGAGCAGCGCTGGAGCGCGTTGACCATCAGGGCGTTGACCTTGCGCGACTGCATGGGAAGCGTGAGGATGGCGATGTCCTGCTGCACGCCGGCGCCGAGCGCGCGCCACTGGCGGCTGAGGTCGGCAAACGTGGCCTGCCCCTCCGGGTCGTCCTGGACGGCCGAGGGGTCGGGGCCGGCCAGCACCAGGCGCACCAGGTCCAGGCGCCGCCGATGCAGGCCGGAGCCTTCGCGCGCGAAGGCCGCCCGGTGCCGCTTTAGAAAAGCGAAGCCCCGGAGCAGCGGCGCAAACCCCTTCAACACGTCCCAGCGCGAGACCTGGGTGACGGTGGGTTGGAACAAGAGGCCGAGGTCTTGCGGCTGCGTCGCCGGCGCGAAGGAGCCGTCGCGTTGCAGGCGCAGCGCCGGCGTGGTGAAGGGCGGCGTCAGGACGGGGAGCAGGGACGGCACGAGCGCGGCGTTCTGGAGGATGCCGGTGAACTTGTGCGTGGGCAGCTCGCGGTTTTTGTGGCTCAGCGGGTCGATGCCGGGCGGGATGATCGCGGCGCGCGCCCTGAGAAAGCCCGGCGCGTACTCCGGCAGGGAGAACACGGCGCGGTCGTAGCGCTCGGCCCAGGGCCGGAGGAAGCTCCAGACGGCCCGCGTGGCCGGCGTCTGGCGGTCCAGCCCGACGTGGCAGCGCCACAGGGCAGGCACGCCCGTCGAGGCCTTTAGCAAAGCCCCCATCCCCAGCGGCTGCGGGTCGTGGATGACGAGCAGGTCGTCCGGCCCGATCCGCCTGCGGAAGGCCTCAGCCAGCTCCTGGCTGACCGACTCGTAGAGCGCCCGGTCGTCGGCCGTCAGGTGCGGGTCCCCGCTACCGTGGAGCAGGTTGTGAATGCGCTTGGTCAGATCAAAGAAGCGCTGCTCTTTGGGATGGATGACGGCCCACTCCGTCTGTACGCCAACCTCGCGCATGAGCGAGACGACCTTCGGCAGCATCTCGGCCACGCCCCCGCCCTGCGCCGTCGAGTTGACCATCCACACGGTGCGGTCCTCCAGCCGGGCGTCCGTGGCTTCTGCCGCGCGGCGGAGGTCCTGCGCCGCGTGCGTAAGGCGCGTGTACGCCGCGTAGTCGTCCAGCGTGACCGGCTCCCAAACGTCGATGACTTCGATCATAGATCCCGCCGTGGGTTCTGCGCTGGTGATGGACAACTCCCCGTGCCCCCTTACGGCTGCGAGGCCGCCCGGCGCTCGTTCTCCGCCCGGCGCTCCTTTGGAAGAAGCGACTTCCCAAAGCTCTTCACCGTAAAGACCGGGCAGGGCGCCTGGCGGATGACACCCTCCGCCACGCTGCCCATCAGAAAGCGCTTCAAGCCCGTTCGCCCGTGCGTCGGGATGACGATGAGGTCCGTGCCGTGGCTCCTGGCGAAGTCCAGGATGCCCCCCTGCGGATAACTATACGCCACGTGAACGTCCGCTTGCAAGCCGGCCTCCGCCTTTAGGGCTTCGAGGCGCTTTTGCTCGCGCGCCCGGCGGCTCAGTCCGGTCGGCTCGACGTCAGCCGCGGGACCCATCGCAAAGTCGGGCTGCGAGGTGACGTAGAGCAGATCGACGTGCGCGTCGTAGAGCGCGGCCAGCTCGCGCGCGTAGACGGCCGAGAGTTGCGACGACGCGGAAAAGTCCACCGGCGCCAAGATGCGCCGGATGGCTGGCCGGCTTTCGCCCGGGGGGGAGGCCGGCTCCAGCGCGTCTTTCTCTTCTGACGCAGACGTGCGGCGCACGGTGTACACCGGGCAGGGCGCGCACCGCACGACGGCCTCGGCCACGCTGCCCATGACGAGCCGGCTGAGGCCGCTCTGCCCGCGCGTCCCCATCACGATGAGATCGGCGTCCTGGGCGCGCGCGTAGTCGAGGACGCCGGCCGGGGCCGAACGGCTCGTCACCAGCGCCTCGACCACGGCCGGCGCACCCGACCGGCTCGCCTCGCTGACGGCCCGCTCAAATCCGCTTAGCCGCCCGGAGACGTCCTCCGAAGGCGCCGCCACGTGGAGCACGTGCAGCTCGGCCTCGTAGCGCCGCGCCAGGCGCGTCGCATGAGCGGCGGCCGCTTCCGCCGAGTCCGAGAAGTCTGTGGCAAAGAGAACCTTTTGGATACGCAACATGACGGATTTCCTTCTGCTGGGAAGCGAGGCGTTATCCGCCCTCTTCCGAGAGCGGGTCCGGCGCGGCCGGGTCAACGAGCGACTTGCCGAAGGGGCGCACGGTGAAGACCGGGCAGGAGGCCGCGCGGACGACCTTCTCGGCCACGCTGCCTATGAGAAAGCGCTCCAGGCCCGTTCGTCCGTGCGTGGCCATCACGACCAGGTCGCTCTCCTGCTTATCGGCAAAGGCCAGGATGTCTCGGACCGGGTGGCCGGTGCGCACGTGGACCGCGGCGCGCAGGCCGCCGGGGGCGACCACCTCCTCGGCCAGCTGCCGGAGCGCCTCCTCGGAGCGGGCCTCGATCTCGGCCGTCGGCGGCGTTCCCGGATCGATGCCGTACACCGTCGGGAAAACGGCCTCCTCGATGACGTGGAGCAGATCTACCTGCGCGCCGTACCCTTCGGCCAGCGCGGCGGCGTGCGCCACCTGGAGCCGGGCGGACGCGGAGAAGTCCAGCGGCACGAGGACGCGCTGCACGGCGCGTACGGGCACGGCCTCCTCGCCCGTGCGGACGGTGAGCGTGGGGCACTTGGCCTGGCGCACCACCTCCTCGGCCACGCTGGCGCTCAGAAACCGCTCAACGCCGTGCCGGCCGCGCGTGCCCATCACGATGAGATCGACGTCGTGCTCGTCGGCATACTCCAGGATCGCCATCGCGGGCGCGATGCGGCGTACCTGCCGGTAGTGCACGTGCACGCCGCCGTGCTGGGCATCGGGAGCGAGGTAAAGCTGCTCGGCCTCTCGCCCCGGAAGCACCTCCCGCTCCAGCGGCAGGTAGTCCATCGGGTTGTTCTCCTGCTGATGCGGGGCGGCGACGTTGAGCACGCAGAGGTCGGCGCCGTGGCGGGCAGCCAGGTGCGCCGCCTGAGCGAAGGCCCGCTCGGCGTGCTCGGTAAAATCGGTTGGGAACAGGATGCTGTCCAGCTTGAGCATGGGGTGTTCTCCGTGGCGTTCAGGTTCGCGCGCGGGGGCAGGTTTGCGCACGGGGGGCAGCGAGCGGGCGTCTATCCCTCCGCCTTTTTCATTTCCGTCCTTTCCGGCTTTCCCAGGAGCGACTTCCCGAAGCTCTTCACCGTGAAGACGGGGCAGGGCGCCTGGCGCACCACCTTTTCGGCCACGCTGCCCAGGAGCATCCGCTGGATGCCGGAACGGCCGTGCGTCGGGATCACGATGAGGTCCGTCGCGTGCGCCTCGGCGTAGCGCAGCACGGCGCCGGCCGGGTGGCCGACCTCGACCGCTACGCGCACGTCCTCGAAGCCGATGTGCTCGCGGGCGAGCTTGGCCAGGGCGTCGTACGCCCGCTCTTTGAAGGCTTTTACATCCACCACCAGCCGCGCCCCCTCGCCATAAGCGCCGGGCCGCGTGGCGTCCTCGACGACGTGCAGGAGGTCGATGCGCGCGCCGTACGTCTGCGCCAGCTCGACGGCGTAAGCGACGGCTGTGGGCGTGAACGCGGAGAAGTCCACCGGCGCGAGCACGCGCTGCACGGTGCGGTAGGGCACGTCCTCTTCGCCCGTGCGGACCGTGAGGACCGGGCACGCGGCCCGACGGACGACCTCCTCGGCCACGCTGCCCAGCATGAGGCGCCGCACGCCGCGCCGCCCATGCGTGCCCATGACGATGAGGTCGGCGTCCTCGTCTTCGGCGTAGCGCAGGATGGCGTCCGGCGCGGAGGGCGCCTCGACCTGCTTCGTGACAAGCCGCAGCTTCTCCGCGGCGGCGTCTTTCCGGGAGCGGGCCTCGCTGCGCGTCCACGCCGTGCGCAGCTCTTCGGCGATCTCCTCGTCGGAGAAGCGCAGTCGGCCGAGGAACGAGCCGTCTTCCGCGTTCGCCTCCGCCACGTGCAGGGCGTGGAGCTTGGCGTCGTGCCAGTCGGCCAGGACGGCGGCGTGGAGAAAGGCCCGCTCGGCGCACGCCGAGTGGTCGGTGGGGAAGAGGATCTTTTCGATCTGCAGCATGGCCTGGAGGGTTCGCTGGTGAGAGACGGAGGAATCCGCACGCGCTGCTCCGGCTGCGGAGGGGCAGCGGCTACGGACGGCTGTTGACCGTCACCTCGCGCACGGCGCGGCGCGGCGTGGGCTTCTCCCCGCCGCCGTAGCCCATGCGCAGCACCATCTGCGGATGGCCCCCGCCGAGGAGCCGGGCGGCCTTCGCCCGTAGCGCGGGGACCTGCAGCGGCTGGTTCAGGAACGAGGTCGAGAGGCCGTAGTCCGCCCCCGTCAGGAGCGTGCGCGCCAGCGCCTGCCCGGCGGCCAGGTGCGCCGCCGCGCTGTCGGTCTCGGTGGCGAGGATGAGGAGCACGGGCGCGTTGCGGGCCAGCAGCCGGTTCTGCGCCGCCTTCTGCTTCCCCCGGTCAAAGGCCTGCTCGATAAGCGGGTCCACCTGCGACTGGAGGCGGTTCTGGCCGCGGGCGTAGCCGGGGACGCCCTCGGGGGGCGCGCTGCGGCTGGGCGTCATCCAGCGGGCCAGCTCCCGGCGGAACTGCTCGTCGGACTCCTGCACGCGGTCGCCCTCGGCGATCAGGTCGATAAGCTTCTCGCGCGGGCCGGCCTCCATCACGTGCAGGCGCCCGCCCTCGGTGCCGGCCGCCGCCCTGAGCGCCTCCAGCTCGGCATCGGGCACCGGGCGCTTCTCGAAGGGCCTGCGCCGGGTCCGGCGTCGTTTAATCGCCATGAAGAGCCGATGGTCTTTCAGAGCAGCTTCCTGCGGCGGCCCGATGCGCACAATCGCCAAAAGGTCGCGGTCCGCCAGGTTTGGGAAGGTGTGCACGATGGGCTGGAAGCCGTAGTGCTGGATCGCCACGCGCAGGTGCAGCAGCGCCGCGCCGCAGCTCATGACAAGCTCGCGGTCACCGGGATCGACGGTGGGGAGCGCCCGCTGGCGGTCGGCGCAAAGCTCCACCTCGTCGCCCGTCACGCGGAAGCGCCACGGCTGCCGGTTGTGACCCGAGGGCGCCAGCACGGCGAAGTTGAGCAGGAACTTGAGCTTCTCCTCGGCCGCACCGGCGCGCGGAAACCCCTGCTCCGAAACGCGCCAGGGGTCGTCCGGGCTGAGGGCCGTGGGCTGCTTTTTCATGGGCTGCTTTTTTTGACGGTTGAACGTTTCTGACGGTTGAACGTCCACCCTGCCGCTAAAACGCTACTCCTCGAGGCGGTCGATAGGGATGACGATCCAGGCGCCCTGCCGCACGGGCGTCCCGAGGCCTTCGTCAGGAGCCAGATCGAGAAGAATCTGCTGGAGCACTTCCAGCGCGCGCTGCCGCGCACGCTCTTCCTTCAGCACGCGCGCGCGGTTGATCTTCGGCGGGTCGATGACCATGAAGGGCCTCGTCGTTTGCATGAGAACGGAGAGGAGCCGAAGCGCTTGCTTCATTTCTACGCTACGGCTTCGCAAACCCGCAGGCCGCCCGGCGCCCTCCGCGCCAGGATGCAGGGGAAGGCGCACGCCGAGCCGTGGGGGATTTGCCTACGCCGCTTGAAGCGCCGCCAGGCTTTCTTTCAAGACCGAGGCTGAGGCGCGCAACCCCTCGGCCTCTTCATCGGTGAGTTCGGGCAGCACCTGCCCGCTGGCGCCCGCCAGGCCCAGCACGCAGGGCAAGCTCAGGCACACGTCTTCAATGCCGTAGGCCCCCTCGGCCCGCACGCTCATGGGCAGGACGCTGCGCTCATCGCCCAGGATGGCCCGTACGATGCGGGCGATGACCACGCCGATGGCCGAGTCGGTGTGCCCCTTGCGCCGGATGATCTCGTAGGCCGCCGTGCGTGCCGCTTCAAAAAGCTCTTCCAGCGCCGCCCGGTCGAAGGGCGTGCCGAGCACCGTGTTCTCGAAGATGAGCCGGCCGCCGACGGCCGCGCTGCTCCAAACGGGCACCTCCGAGTCGCCGTGCTCGCCCAGGATGTAGGCGTGGACCGAGCGCGGATCGACGCCGTAGTGGCGGCCCAGGAGCGCACGCAGGCGCGCCGTGTCCAGGAGCGTCCCCGTGCCGATGATGCGCTCGGGCCGCCGCCGGCTTTCCGCCTGAGCAACGTAGGTCAGGATGTCCACCGGGTTGGTGGCGATGACCAGGATCGCTTCCGGCGCGTGCCGGTCAAGCTGGGCGATGATCTCGCGGAAGATGTCCGCGTTCCGGCTCAAAAGATGGAGCCGCGTCTCGTCGGGCGACTGCTGGCTGACCCCGGCTGCGATCACGATGACCTGCGCGGCGGCGAGGTCGTCGTAACGGCCGGCTCGGGCCGCCATGCTGCCGACGAGGACCTGCCCGTGCATGAGGTCCATGGCCTCCCCTTCGGCCCGGCGCTCGTCGAGGTCGAGCAGGAGGAGTTCGCTCGCCAGGCGCTGGTTGAAAAGGGCGTAGGCGGCGGCCACGCCCACATGCCCGGTGCCGACGATCCCGACGGTTCGGCGTTGAATCATAGCTTGATCTGTTTTGGTCTCGCTGCGGCTTGTTTCTTGTAGAGAAGGACGCCCTTGCATGGAGCACTCGTGCTTACGCCGCCTCTTCCAGGCGCCTCGAAGCGGGACCCGGCACGGGCGAATCGCCCGTGCAGCAGCGCGTCAACGCCTCCGGCTCCAGCGCGTCGCCAGCGCTTGGATGGGTGAACAGCCTGGCTAAGAGCGCCGCGTCCCGCTCCGGGTGAGCGCGGGCGGGGCGGGTCTCCTCCAGACGGGCAGCCGGCACGGCCAGCACGCGCTGCAGGATGGCGCGCGTCAGGCGGTCGAGGTCCTCGCGGCTGGCTTCGTTGAAGCGGCCGGCGTGGCGCTCGATCTCCCGCTGGCGAGTCGCTTCAAACGCCCGGTGCAGTGCCTGGAACGCCGGCGCCAGCGAAGCACACCTCTGCGGGGAGGAGCATCCGTTCTCGCTTGCTTCCTCGCACGGGGGCCGTACTAGCTGAAGGCGCATGGATGAAGGGGCGCGTGGAGGGCGTTTTGGCGTTCCGAGAAACAGCACGACGTCGTATCGAGCATCGGGGCTTTCCATCGCAAGTCACGGCCTATCTCTTCATCATTCCGAGCGAAGCGGGAAATCTCCCCCGTTGATGCATCCTTCGGAAGGAGGCTTTTCATCAGCCCGCGTCCTCTCCCACGGCGTTTGCGCGAGGAGCCTGCATCTGCTCGAACAGGCGCTCGGCGTCGGCGCGGCGGCACAGCTCCGTGCCCGGCGTCATGACGGCCGCCGCGCCGGCGGCCACGGCAAACTGCGCCGCTTCCACGACGGGCCGGCCGCGCGCCAGCATGAGCGCCAGGCCGGCCACCATGCTGTCGCCCGCGCCCACTTTGCTCTGGATGGGGACGACCGGCGCGCGCAGCCGCCTCGGGCCGTCCGCCGTAGCCAAGAGCGCGCCGCCGGCCCCCAGCGAAACCATCGCCATCTCGCAGCGCTCTTCGTTGACGAGCTGCATGGCGATGGCCTCCAGCTCGGCCTCCCCGGCGATGGGATGCCCGACGAGCGCCGCCAGCTCCCCGACGTTGGGCTTGATCAGATGCGCCCGCTCGCGCAGCGCCGCGCGCAGCGCCGCGCCGGAGGTGTCCACGATGACGTGGCCGCCCCACCGGCGGGCGTGGCGCACCACGCGCGCGCAGAAGTTCTCCGGCACGCCGGGCGGCAGGCTCCCGCTCACGACCACGTAGGCCGGCGCCGGATCTACCGCCGCCAGCATCTCCAGGCTGTGCCGCCACTCCGCTTCCTGCACAACCGGCCCCAGCATCCCAAAGCGGTACTGCAGATGCGTGGCCGACTCGTACGCGATGAAGTTCTCGCGCGTCCAGCCCTTCGTGGGCACGACGTGCTGCTCGATGCCTTCCTCGGCTAGCAGCTGGCGGAGCGTCTCGCCGGCAGGCCCACCCGCCAGGTAGAGCGCCGACGCCACCCCGCCAAGCTTACGGATGGCCCGAGCGGCGTTGATGCCGCCGCCGCCCGGCTCGTAGCTCGGCGCTGAGCAGCGCAGCTTACGCTCGGCCACGACGTGATCGACGCTCGCGTTCTTGTCTACCGACGGGTTTAAGGTCAGCGTGATGATAGGCTGCATGGCCTCGCATGGAGGGGGTGCACGTTCGCGGAAGCGGGGCGCCGCGCGCTCAGGGCGCCGCCTCCACGCGGGGGCCGGCCTCGCGGGCCGCCGCCGGCGCCTCGGCCTCGTACTGCCGGAAGTTCTCGGCGAAGCGCTCGGCCAGGTCGCGCGCGGCCCGGTCGTAGGCCGCGCCGTCCCCCCACGTGTTCTTCGGGAGGAGCAGCTCCGCAGGCACCTCCGGGCACGCGGTCGGGACGGCGAAGCCGAAGGTGGGGTCCTCCTCGGTGGGCGCCTCGGCCAGCGCGCCGCTGTGGATGGCGTCGATGATGGCGCGCGTGTGCCTGAGGTCGATGCGCTCGCCCGTGCCGTACGGCCCGCCCGTCAGCCCCGTGTTGACGAGCCACGCGCGCGCGCCGTGCCGCTGCATCTTCTTGGAGAGCATCTCGGCGTACTTGCCCGGCGGCCAGATCAAAAAGGGCGCCCCGAAGCACGCGCTGAAGGTGGCCTTCGGCTCTTTGACGCCCATCTCGGTGCCGGCCACCTTCGCCGTGTAGCCCGAGAGGAAGTGGTACATGGCCTCGTCCGGCGTCAGGCGCGCCACCGGCGGCAGGACGCCAAAGGCGTCGTACGTCAGGAAGATGATGTTTTCCGGATGCCCGCCCACGCACGGGATCTTGGCGTTCGGGATGTACTCGATGGGGTACGACGCGCGTGTGTTCTGCGTGATGGACGTGTCCGAGAAGTCCACCTGGCGCGAGCGCTCGTCGTAAGCGACGTTCTCCAGGAGCGTCCCGAAGCGGATGGCGCGGTAGATCTCCGGCTCTTTCTCCTCGGAGAGGTCGATGGCCTTGGCGTAGCAGCCGCCCTCGATGTTGAAGACGCCGTCCTCGGACCAGCAGTGCTCGTCGTCGCCGATGAGGCGGCGGCGCGGATCGGCCGAGAGCGTGGTCTTACCCGTGCCCGAGAGGCCGAAGAAGAGGGAGACGTCGCCGTCTTGGCCGCCATCGGTCTCGCCTTCGTTGGCCGAGCAGTGCATCGAGAGGACGCCCTGCTTGGGCATGAGGTAGTGCATGACCGTGAAGACGCCCTTCTTCATCTCGCCGGCGTACTCGGTGCCCAGGATGACCATCTCGCGGTTCTCGAAGGAGAGGTCCACGCTCGTCTTCGAGGTCATGTGCGAGGTCTGCCGGTTGGCCGGGAACTCGCCCGCGTTGTAGATCACGAAGTCCGGCTCGCCGAAGCCCAAAAGCTCTTCCTCCGAGGGGCGGATGAGCATGTTGTGCATGAAGAGCGCGTGGTAGGGCCGCGAGCAGATCACGCGCACGGTGAGGCGGTAGTCCGGGTCCCAGCCCGCGTAGCCGTCCACGACGTAGAGGCGCCGGCGCGTGTTGAGGTAGTCCTGCGCGCGCTCGCGGTTGACCTCGAAGGTGTGCTCGTCAAGCTCGATATTGACCGGCCCCCACCAGATGTCGCCTTCGCTCTCGGGGTTTTTGACGACGCGCTTGTCGGCGGGGCTGCGCCCGGTCTTCTCGCCGGAGCGGATGGTGAGGGCGCCGCTCGAGGCCACGGCCGCCGTCTCGTCGTAGCGGACGGCTTCTTCGTAGAGCCGGGCGGGGTCCGCGTTGCGCAGCACGTCTTGCACGTGGATGCCGTACGACGTCAGGTCAAGGGGCGTGGGCGTGGGCATGGATGCATCCTCTTTTCGTTCGCAGTGGGGGTGAGGGCGTGGGGCGCGGCGTGCGGGCGCGCGTGCTACCGGCGGGCGCTGTCGGGCTGCCGGCCGGCTGTGTGCCGCAAGATGTCTCTCGAGGTGACGAGGCCTTCAATCTCCCCGTCGGGCGCGAGTACGGGCAGGCAGGAGACGCCCTCGTCCAGGAGCAACGCCGCCGCCGCCTCGATGCCCGCGCTTTTCTCCACAGTGACGGGCGCGCGCTTGATGAGCGTGTGCACCGGCTTCGCAAGCGTGTGCACGTCGCGGTGCGTCTCTGAGGGCGTGTCCAGGAACGGGCTGACCTCTTTCAGCACGTCGCGGTCGGAGATGACGCCGACGAAGCCGCCGTCGCCGTCCACCACGAGCAGATGGTGGAAAGCGCCTTTGCGAAAAAGGTTGTGCACGGTAAGCAGCGACGCCTCCCGCTCGACGGTGACGACGCGGCGCGTCATGATGGCGTCCACGGTCATGGCAACACGTTAAAGATGGCTGGCCTGAGAAGAAACCCCTTTTGCGGAAGAGCGAAGGCCCGGCCGGACGTCACGCCAAGCGAGCAGGAGGCAAGCTCCTACGCCGGGTGTAGGGGACGTGCCAGCACATCCCCCGCGCCGGACGTGCGGCATTCCCCAAGGTCGGCGTGGGGGATCTGCCCACATCGGCGCGCGCGGCACGCCGGGCCTCATCCGCCTAGCCAGAAGCTGATGACCGGCCCGCCGAAGGCGACGATGAGCGCCGCCGCCAGCGCAGCGATCAGGCTGCCGGCCAGGGCCAGGTCCCGCGTCTCGAACTCGCCCTGCGCGTAGGCGATGGCGTTGGGAGGCGTGCTCACGGGCAGCGCCATGGCCACCGAGGCCGCCAGCGCAATGCTGATGCCGAGCTGCAGCGCCCCCGGCCCGCCGCCGGCCACCGCGCCCGCCGCCGCCAGCGAGATGCCGATGGGCAGGAGCAGGTTGGCCGCCGCCGTGTTCGACATGAACGTGCTCAAAAGGAGCGTCGCCACCACCATCACCGCCACGACGAACCGGCCCTCGAGCGGGATCGCCTCGACGACGATCCGGTCCAGGCCGGTAACCTGCATACCGGCGCCCAGCGCGATGCCGCCTGCGATGAGCGTCAGGATGTGCCATTCGAGGCCGTTGTAATCTCTCCGTCCGAGCAGCCCCGTGGCCGTGAAGGCTACCGCCGGGACGAGCGCCACCACGGCCGTCGGCAGGCCGTGGAGCTGCTCGCTGAGCCAGAGGCCGATGGTCAGCCCCATGACGGCGATTACGTACCAGCCCCGCCCGTCGATCCCTCGGCTGACCGGCTCGAGGCGCAGGTCCGGGACGCGCGTGCGGAAGAGCGTCCACAGCAGCTCCCAGGAGAGGAGCAGCAGGCCCCCTGCGAGCGGCACGGCGATGAGCATCCATTCGAGAAAGGTGATCTCGTAGCCGGCCTGCTCCAGAAAGCCGACGACCACGGCGTTCGGCGGCGAGGAGATGGGCGTGCCCATCCCCCCGATGTTGGCCGCGAAGGGAACCGAGAGCACCAGCCCTTTGCGCACCGGGTCTCCGGCGGGGATCTGCGCAAGCATCGGCGCCACGAGCGTGATCATCATGGCCGTTGTGGCGGTGTTGCTCATGAACATCGAGAAGGCGGCGGTGACGAGCATCAGCCCCATCATGACCGAGCGCGGCCTCCCGCGAAAGAGGCGCAGGATGACGCCGGCGAGCGCGTGATCGACTCTTTCTTTGATAGCGGCCTGCGCCATCAGAAAGCCGCCCAGGAAGAGGACGATGATCGGGTCCGAGAGGGGAGCCAGGAACGTGCGGTAATCGGGCGAGGGGCCGCGCTCGAAGCCGAGGCCCGCCCAGCCGCCGGGGTTGGCTAAGAGCACGATCTCCAGGCCGATCACCAGGATGGCCGTGGCGAAAAGCGGCAGCGCCTCGGTCACCCACAGCAGGGCGGCCAGCACGAAGATCCCGCTCATCAGCACGGCCTCGCGGGGCAAGGCGCTCGCCTCCAGCGCAACCACGGCGAGCACCGCCACGGCCACGGCGGCGAGAAAATACGCCACGTTTTGGAGCCGGAGCGGCGGCTTGATGCGCCGGGCCAGCCGACGGCGCCAGTGGTCCAGGTCCTCGCGTACGTGCCGGCGATAGAATAGCGCCGCTCGCTCTTTTATCTTGGGTATCTTCATGCTCGTCTTTCCGTGCTTCCCCGCGCCCTTTTCACGGCCTGGCTGCGAACACGGCCGAGCGGACGATGAACGTCGCTGCCGCGTCGGGGTCGAAGCGGCTCGTTCCGTACCACCAGCCCCCGCAGAGGCGCGTCGGGATCGTAACGCCGCCGAACGTCGCCTCCTTTTCGACGGCAAACCCGTACGGGAGCAGCCTCGGGGACGGCACACCGGCGTCGCCCCAGCGGTCGAGCGTGACCTCGCGCAGCGCCCCCTCCGGCCCGACGCGCACGGTGACGGAGACGGCCTCGCCATCGACCGCGAGCGTGAACCGGGCGCGGTCGGCGTCCACGGCCTCCCACGCCACATCCGGCCCGACAAGCGCCGTGGGGCACCAGACGGCCTCGCCGATGAGCCGCCCGCGCGAGGAGCGCGTCACGTCTTTGGCGTCGGCGGAAAACGGCATTGGGATGAGGCCAAGGATGGTTACGTGCACGCCCCCGTCGCTGCTGAAGTAGTGGTCGCGTACCCGGACGGGCAGGCCAAACATGCGCGCGCTCGCCGTCCAGACGAAGCCGCGCTGCGGCGCGAGCGTCTCCTCTGCCGTGAGGCAGACGCGGGCGCTGCCCGGAGTCGGCGTCATCGTCCCGTCCATCTGGAGACGAACGGCCGGTGCCAACGGCGTACCAGGGGCGATGGCGTGGAGGAGGTGGCGCCGTGCCGGTTCAGGCAAGCCGGCGACAAGGTCAGGCGAGAACATCTCCGGCGCATCCTCCAGCGGGGCGAGCAGGGCCTGCTCGATGTGGCCGAACGTCCGGTCACGGGCGAGGCGGCGCGCACCGAGCACGACGCCAGCGAGCGCTGCCTCCGGCAAGGGCGGCAGTCCAAGCACGTGTTCGGCGCGAGGTCTTTAGTGTATTCATAGCAAAGCAGGAGGGTTAATCTTTAATGCAAGGAAGCGAGGCCGCCGCGCGTTGCCCTACAGCGCAAGGCGCACGAGGTGCTTCAAGATCTCGGTCGTCGTTGCTTCCGGATCGCCCGCTGTTCCTGCCGTAAAGTGGCAGGCGTCTTCGAGGGCATCCGGCGCTTCGTAGCCGGCGCTCAGCATCGCAAAGTTCTCCAGGCGCGCGTCGGACACCGAGGCCGTGCTCTCCCGCTCTCGCAGCCGCTTTCTGACCACGTCATCGGAAGCGGTCATCTCCACGAAGCGGCGGGGGATGTCACGCTCGCTGAGCGCCTCGCGCAGCGCGTCGCGGTGGGCGCGTTGGCCGAAGGTGGCGTCGAGCACCGTGCCGCGCCCCTGCTCTGCGCGCCGCAGCGCCTCGTCGCACAGGGCCGTGTAGACCTGGCGCGTGCGCTCTTCGGCATACAGATCCGCCCGCTCTGCCGTGCCGCCGCGCGTGCGCAGCGGGACGCCCGCCTGCTCCTTCCGCACCTCGTCGGAGCGGATGACGTCCCAGCCGAGCGCCTCGGCCAGCGCCTTGGCCTGCGTGCTCTTGCCGGTGCCCACGCCCCCCATGACGGCAATGACGGCCGGCCCCGACGACGCCGTGGCGTACTGCAAGGCCCACTGGAAGTAGCGCGTGGCACGCTCGCGGCTGCGCATCCCCTTGACCTTGCCGCGCACGTAGGCCCGGTAGCACTTGTAGAAGTCGATCATCTCCAGGAGATCCGGGTCGCCGAGCGCGTCGGCCATCCGGCGTGCGAAGGCCAGCGACAGATCGGGGCGCCCGTGGAAGTCCAGATCCATCGCCAGGAAGGCGATGTCGTTGGCCACGTCCACCGAACGCAGCCGATCCGAGAACTCGATGCAGTCGAAGATGCAGACGCCTGCGGGCGTGAGGTGCACGTGCTCCAGGCGCAGGTCGCCGTGGCCGTCTACGATGTGCCCCTCGGCGCGCCGGCGGTTGATGAGCATCGCCCGGTACTCGTAGAAGCGATTGGTGTAGTAGCGGATGGCCTCAAAGGCCGGCCGCGAGAGCGCCGTGCCAACGTGCGGCTCCGTCTGCGCGAAGTTCTCGTCTGTGCTGACCCGGAGGCGGTGGGTGCGCCCCCACGCGGCGATCTCGGCCGACGAGGACTGGCGGCGGTAGAACGCCGCCAGCTTCTCTGCCACGCTGTCCAGTTCGGCCAGGGCGACCTCGCCCCGCGCGAGCTTCCGGTCCAGGAAGTGCTCCTCGCCCAGGCGGCGCATCTTGACGGCGTACTCCACCGGCGGGCCGTGCTCTCTAAACGTCAGCCTTCCGTTTTCCGAACGGAAGATGGGCACGACGCCCTCGTAGATCGCTGCGCACAGGCGGCGGTTGAGCCGCACCTCTTCATCGCAGAAGTGGCGGCGCTTCTCCAGCGTCGAGAAGTCGGCAAAGCCCAGGTCCACCGGCTTTTTCACCTTGTAGACGTGCGCGCCGGCGAGGGCCACGCAGGAGATGTGCGTTTGCATGACCTCGACCTCATCGGGCCGGTGCGGGTACGACAGGGGGTCCCCGAGAAACGACAGCCGCTCTTCCAGGGCTGCGTCGGCAGGACGTGTTCTTGACGCGCGCATTGCGTTGGACGCTGTGCTACGGTGGCGGTGAAGGGCAGCCAAAAGCGGGCGCGCGCCTCAGCCGGCGCCCTCGCCCTCGACCCACTGCACGGCGTGCTGCATCAGCTCGGTGGCCGAGTCCAGGCTCAGCTTGTCTTTGATGCGCGCGCGGTAGGACTCGACGGTCTTTACCGAGAGGTGCAGCCGCTCGGCGATCTCGCGCGTGGAGAGGCCGCGGCCCGTCAGCTCGAAGACCTCCAGCTCGCGGTCGCTCAGGACTTCGAGCGGCGACTGCGCCAGGGCGTCCCGCCCGGCGGCCATCCCCAGGAGCAGCCGGTCTTTGATCTCCTCGCTGACGTAGATGCGCCCATCGAGGACTTGGCGCACGGCCTTTACGATCACGTCGCCGGCGCGGAGCTTCATCACGTAGCCGCGCGCGCCGGCGCGGATGGCGCGCTCGGCGTAGAGCGCCTCGTCGTGCCGCGAGACCATCAGGATGCGCAGCGCAGGACGCACCGCCTGCAAGTGCTTGACGAGTTCGAGGCCGCTCATGCCCGGCAGCGAGATGTCCACCACGGCCAGGTCCGGCTCGGCGTCATCCACCATCTCCAGAGCTTCTTCGGCGCTGCCCACCTGCGCGCAGACGGCGAGGTCTACCTCGGCTTCGAGCGTCTGCGCCAGCCCTTTGCGCATGAGCGGGTGGTCATCCACAATCATGATTTGCTTCATGGCCTGAAAAGCGTCTTGGTTTCCTGTGAGGACGGGGAGTCTGCGCGCGCACGCGCCTACCGGAGGTGGCGCGCCGTGCAGGTTATGACGGCGCCTCCGCCGGAGCCGTTGCGCACCTCCAGCGTGGCGCCGATCATGTGCGCGCGGTGGTGCATGATGCGCACGCCCATCCCGCCGGCCTCGGACTCGTGCCGCGCGGCCTCCCCCTCGGGGAAGCCCACGCCGTCGTCCTTGACGCGCAGGCGCAGGCGCTCGGCGCCGGTGGCCAGCGTGATGCCCACGTGCGCGGCGCGCCCGTGCTTGACGGCGTTGGAGACGGCCTCCTGCGCGATGCGGTACATATGCGCGGCCACCGTGCTGTCGTAAATGAGGGCCGGGCCTGTGCTCTCGAAAACGCACGTGATGCCAAAGAGCTGCTCGGCGTTTTTAGCCAGGCGCCGGAGCGCCTCGGTCAGGCCGCTCGCCTCGAGGTCCACCGGCACGAGGCCGCGCGCCAGCCCGCGCGCCTGCTCGTCGGCCTCGCGGATCATGGCGGTGATCTCCTCGGCGTCGGGGGCGGCGGCGTGCCCTTCGGCCTGGAGCCGCCGCGTGAGGTTTCGGCTGATCAGGCCGATGCCGGTGAGCATCTGCCCGAGGCCGTCGTGCAGGTCCTGCCCGATGCGCCGGCGCTCCTGCTCGCTCATCTTGAGGATCTCCTGCTCCAGGCGCCGCCGCTCGGTGATGTCGCGCACGATGCCGGTGAAGAGACGCCGCCCGCCCAAGTGCACCTCGCTCACGGCCAGGTCCATGGGGAAGGTCGAGCCGTCCTGGCGCCGCCCCACCACCTCGCGCCCGATGCCGATGATCTTGCGCCGGCCCGTCTCGCGGTAGCTGCGCAGGTAGTCGTCGTGCTCCTCGCGGTAGGGGTCGGGCATGAGCACGCGGACGTTCTTCCCCAGCACCTCGGCCTCCTCGTAGCCGAAGATGGTCTCGGCGGCGGGGTTGAACGAGGCGATGCGGCCGTACTCGTCAATCGTGATGACGCCATCGACGGTGGTGTCCAGGATGGCCCGCGCCTTGGCCTCGCTCTCCTGAAGCGCCTCCTCCATCTGCCGGCGCTCGGTGATGTCGGCGAAGTAGATCGACAACCCATCTTCGTAGGGATAAGCGTTCACCTTGAACCACGCCTTCAGGGGCGGATAGTACGCCTCGAACTGCACGGGGCGCTCCTCCTGGCAGGCGGCCTGGTACTGCTCGTGGAAGACGGTGCCGACGGCCTCCGGGAACTCGCTCCAGAGCGTGCTCCCGAGCAGCTCCTCGCGCCGGCGCCGGAGCAGCTTCTCGGCCTGGCGGTTGACGAAGGTGAAGCGCCAATCCGGGTCCACCGCCATGAAGGCATCGGTCATGCTCTCGAAGATGGCTCGGATGCGGTCGCTCTGCTGCTGAAGACGCGCTTTCGTGCGCTGATGCCGGCGCCGCCTCTGCACGCGCCGTCTGATGAGGGCCAGCTGCGTCCTCAGCCGCTCAGGACGCTCGACGTCGAAGAGGCACTCGTCCACGCCGGCTTCTTCGAGCGCCTCCAGAGGCGGCGCCGATCCTGACGGCGCCAGGGCCACTACGAGGGTCGGAGCTTCTCCATCGGCGCGCGCGCGGAGGCGCCGGCAGAACGCTAGGCCGCCAGCCTCGGCCGAGGCGAGCACGACGACGAGTGCGGGGTGGTGCTCCTCGTAGATCGCCCACGCCGCCTTGGCCTCTTCGGCGAGGTGCACCTCGTGCCCTTCGGCGCGGAGGGCTTCGGCGAGCGCACGCCTCGTCGCATCAGCAGGGCCGAAGAGGAGCGTGGGCATGGGGGCGGCAGGCCGGGCGGGACGGGGAGGCTGCATCGGTGTGGAGGGCGGCTTGAGGCCATGCGGTGAAAGCTTCGGAAGGGATACGTGGCGCTCCGACGGATATTCCTTGCGCGTCGTGTAGGGGAAACCCTTATCTGCCTTTTATCCCGTCGGTCTTTTGTGCGGCGCCGGGAAAGCGGCTTGACTGGGCAGCGTCTGCAAGGCAGCGCCCGGCCCCGTGCCCGCTCCGGTTTTACGAGGCTCCGGTTCTGTGGGGGATGCCCCTACGCCGGAGCGTGGGCCGCGCCTACGCAGGCGTGGGGGAACGCACTGCCGCACATGTCCGGCTCATCACGCATTTTCGCATCCCCAACCAGGACAGTTGCTCAGGAAGCCGCCCGAGCGCTACCGACCGAGACCCCCGGAGCCGTCTTTACGTTCGTCATGGAAGAGAAAACGCATCCCAGTGCGGTACGACCCCCAGCCGGCGACGGCAATGGGACTTTCGCGGCCATCTACTACTCCATGCAGCGGCTGTGCAAGGCGCGCATGTACAGTCGCTGGATGAGCACAGGTGCACTTCTGGGGCTGGCAGGGCATCATCGTGGCCGCCGCCATCAGGCTCCCTCTCGGCTGCACCACATCGAACCAGCTCGCTCGTCGTGGTGACGCTGTCCATTGCCCAGCGCTCCTTTTCCGCTCCGCCTCCGCGCGCGCAAGCCGACGCTTTTTAACCGAGTGGTAAACCCTTGACACCTCCGGGGCGCGTCTCAGGCGCGAGCCGGGCTGGCCTTCACCTCCCGCGATGCTGCCTACCTCAACAGCGGAGCAAGCACCATGTCCAACGAGCAGAAAAACGCGGTCATCGTAGGAGGTGGTTTCGGCGGCCTCGAAGCGGCGCTCTACCTGCGCCAGCGCCTCGGCGACGCGGCCGGCGTGACGCTCGTCTCTGAGCAGCCCGCGTTCGTGTTCAAGCCCTACCTGACGTACGTGCCCTTTGGCCTGCCGCCCGAGGACGTGCGCCTTGACCTGGCCGACCTCGCCCGTGCGCAGAGCTTTCGCTTCCAGCAGGGGATCGCCCACGGCGTGGACCCCGAGCGCCGGGCGCTGCGCGTGAGCGGGCAGGACCTCTTTTACGATGCCCTCTTCCTGGCCACGGGCGCGACGGCCGATCCCCGAGCCATGCCGGGCTTGCACGAACACGCCCTCATCCTTGGGCGCGAGGGCGACATGCTTCGGCCGCGCCGCGCGCTCGGGCAGCTTCAAGACGACGTGCGCGCGGGCGCGGCGCGCCGCCGCGTCGTGCTACTCGTGCCGCCGGGCTGCGGGTGGGCCGGGGCGCTCTACGAACTAGCTTTCATGCTCTCGACGTGGCTGGACTGGAAGGATGCGCGCAGCGGCGTCGAGATCATGCTGCTGACGGCGGAGCAGCGCTTCATGGAAGCCTTCGGCACGAGCGTGCACGAGATGCTCCAGAAAGAGATGCGCCAGCGCGGCATCGGCGTGCGCCGGCACCCGCGCCCACAGCGCGTGGAGAAAGGCGCGCTGGTGTTTCCGGAAGAAGGGCGCCTGCGCTACGACCTGCTCATCGCCGCGCCCGCGCACGAGGCGAGCGTCCGGTGGGAGGCGCTGCCGACGGACGAGCACGGCTTTCTCCGCACGGAAATGGCCTCGCGCCGGGTGGTGGGCCATCCGGACATCTACGCCGCCGGCGACGCCTCGGACTACCCCGTCAAGCAAGGCTTCCTGGCGCTCCTGCAGGCTGACGCGGCGGCCGAGGACTGGGCCGCGCGCGTGCGCGGCCAGGCGCCGGCCTTCGCGTTCGAGCCGCAGGGCGCCTGGCTCATGGAGCAGCTCGACCAGGCGCTCGTCGCGCAGGGCACGCTCGGCGCCGATGCCTTTGCCACCGGCGACCGCGCGCGCGTCGAGCGGCTGCCAGTCGGCCAGCTGCGCCGCCTCCTGGCCAGCAAGCACCTGCCTCACCGCCACGAGGGCGCCACCAACCCGCTCTACGCCGGCCTGCTCTGGAAAGGCACCGAGACGAGCCTGAAGATGCTCCGGCACCTGGCCCGCGCCGAGTAGCCATAGCTTTTTCTTCCTCTGCAAAGCGCACGCCATCAAATCATCACCAAGCAGCCCCGTTTATGAAGCGCTTTAACGACCTCGACCGGCTTCTCGATCACATCTGGACTTACGTGCAAGAAGGCGCGGAGCAAGGGTTCAAGCACCCGTTCGGCACGCCCACCTTCGTCACCGCCGGCCCGGAGGCGCGCACGATCACGCTGCTGAGCGCCGACGCCGACGCGCGCACGCTCGCCTTCACCTCCGACGCGCGCGCGGCCAAAGTCGAGGCGCTGCGCCGCGATGCCGAAGCGGCCTTCCACCGCTGGGACCCAGAGCGGCGCGAACAGCTCGTGCTGTGCGGCACCGCCACCGTCCACACCGATGATGACGTGGCCGACGCGCACTGGCAGCAGGCGCCGCCCCAGGCGCTGGCGCTCTACCTCAAGCCCGAGGCGCCCGGCACGCCTGTGGACGCGCCCCGCTCCGGCCTCGGCGGCGCCCCGGCAGAAAACGGCGAATGGACGCGCGATGCCGTCGCCGCCGGCCGCCCGCACTTCGCCGTCGTAGAAACGGCCATCGACCGGATCGACTGGCTGCACACGCATCCGGAGGGGCACTACCGCGCCCGCTTCCGCTGGGACGGCGAGGCGTTCCGGGGCCAGTGGGTTCTTCCTTAACCGTCGCACCCTGTGCGTTGACGCCTTCCAGAGACGCGGCGTATCGTAAACAACATTGAAGGCTGTACGAGACGGGGACAAAGGCCATGAACGACGACATCCGCCCGACGCACGGGCTGACGCGGCGCGAGCTTTTAAAGCGCATCGGCGCGCTGGGGACGGGCGCCATCCTCACCGGCCCGCTCGCCGGATGCGCCGAGTTGTGGGAGCGGCAGCCGGCCATCGCCGTCGAGGCGTGGCACAAGGGCGTGTGCCGGTTCTGCGGCACGGGCTGCGGCGTGATGGTGGGCACGCGCGAGGGCCGCGTCGTAGACGTGCAGGGCGACGAGTACGCTCACAACAAGGGCCGCCTCTGCATCAAAGGCCTCCTCAACCGCGACATCCTCTACGTCAAGGACCGCGCCCTTCAGCCGATGGTCCGTGCCAACGGACAGCTCCGGCAGGCGACGTGGGACGAGGCGCTCGAAGCCGCCGCCGAGGGCTTCCGCCAGCGCATCGACCAGTACGGCGCCGACAGCGTGGGCTTCTACGGCAGCGGGCAGCTTTACACGCAGGAGAGCTACGCGGCCAACAAGCTCTTCAAGGCCGGCCTCGGGACGAACAACGTGGACGGGAACCCGCGCCTGTGCATGGCCAGCGCCGCCGCCGGCTACATCTCCACCTTCGGCGCCGACGAGCCAATGGGGTGCTACGAGGACATCGACCACGCCGAGTGCTTTTTCGTCACCGGCTCGAACACGGCCGAGTGCCACCCCATCATCTGGGAGCGCGTGCGCGACCGCCAGCGCGCCTACCCGGACGAGACGTTCATCATCGTCGTGGATCCGCGCAGGACACGTACGGCCGCCCGCGCCCACCTCCACCTCCAGATCCGCCCCGGCACGGACGTGGCCCTTTACAACGCCATGCTCCACGAGTTCGTCGAGAACGGCTTTGTGGATGAGGAGATGACGGGGCGCTACCTCACCTTCAAGCGGGCCGACGGTGGCGCGGAGGCGACGTTCGAGGACTTTGCCCGGCACGTGGCCGCCTACCCGCCCGAGCGCGCCGCCGAGGTGTGCGGCGTCGGCGCGCAGGAGATCCGCGAGGCCGCGTTCCGCTTTGCCAGCGCGGGGGCGACGATGTCGTTGTGGACGATGGGGCTGAACCAGCAGTCGCAGGGGACGGCCTGTAACCGGCTCGTCAACGCGATGCACCTCGTCACCGGCCACATCGGCCGGCCCGGCGCCACGCCGTTCTCGCTCACGGGGCAGCCCAACGCCGGCGGCGGCGTGCGTGACACGGGCGCGCTCGCGCACGCGCTCCCCGGCGGGCGCCTCGTAGTCAATCCCGAAGACCGCGCCGAGATGGAAGAATTGTGGGACGTCGAGCCGGGCCGGATCAGCCCCGAGCCGGGCCTGCACGCCGTGGCCATGTTCGACGCCATGCTCTCCGGGCGCATCCGCGCGGCGCTGGTGATGTGCACGAACCCGGCGCAGTCGCTCCCCAACGTGAGCCGCTACCGCCGCGCGATGGAGAACGCCTTCCTCGTCGTCGCCGACGCCATCTACCCGACCGAAACCACGCAGTATGCCGACGTCGTCCTCCCCGCCGCGATGTGGGCCGAGAAGGGGCCGGGCGTCTTTAGCCAGAGCGAAAGGCGCTACCACGTCGTCCCCAAAATTGTGGACCCGCCCGGCCAGGCCCGCGCCGACCTTGACATCTTGGTCGAATTCGCCGACCGGATCGGCTACGGCGACGTCCTGCCCAACCGCACGTACGAGACGATCTGGGACGAGTGGCGGCAGATCTCCGCGCACTCGAAGTACGACTTCTCCGGGATCACGATGGCACGCCTCCAGGAAGAGCGCGGTATAAAATGGCCCTGCCCGACGACGGACCACCCCGGCACGTGCATCCGCTACGTCCCGGAGCTGGACCCGCTGGCCAAAGGGGACGGCCGGTTCGACTTCTACGGACGGCCGGACGGACGCGCCGTCGTCTGGCTCCACGACCAGGACGACCCCAGAGACCCGCGCACCGAAGCCGCCCCGCTCACGCTCACCACCGGGCGCGTCTACGAGCACTGGCACACGAAGACGATCACCGGCGGCGTCGAGGAGCTGGACGAGATCCCCACGGACTTCCTCCAGATCCACCCGCGCGACGCCCGCCGCCGCGGCATCCGCGAGGGCGACCGCGTCGTCGTTGAGAACGCGCGCGGGGAAGCCTCTTTCGTCGCCCGCGTCACGGACGACGTGGCGCCCGGCGTCGTCTTCGCCACGTTCCACTCGCCCTCCCACCTCGTCAACCGCGTCGTTACCGATGTCGTGGACCCGATCTCGAAAGAACCCGAATACAAGATCAGCGCCGTCGAAGTCCGTCCAGCCGGCGAGGAGCGGCCCGATGCGTAGCGTTGCAAAAAGCGCCTGCCGCGTGCTGGGGGGCTTCGTGCTTTTCGGGTGGGGCCTCCTCTGGAGCGCTGTGCCCGCGCTCGCGCAGGAGGCGGCGCCGCACGATGCCGGTGTCACTTCCGGGGAGGTGTTCCGCAGCCTGGGCATCGGCGCGGCGGTCATTGGGATCGTGGCGCTCGTGCTCGTCGAGTTCGTCTTCCGGCGCCGGCTTCCGCAGGGGGCGTACCGCGTGGCGCTCGTGGTGCTGCTCTTCGCGCTGCCTATCGTCGTCTTAATGAGCGCCACCGAGGCCATCTTCGAGGAGACCAAGGCCGTGGCCTCGTGCAACACCTGCCACGTGATGGAGCCGTTCGTGGCCGACATGCAGAGCGAGCACAGCGCCACGCTCGCCGCGCAGCACTACCAGAACAAATGGATTCCCAAGAACCAGTGCTACCAGTGCCACACGACGTACGGCGTCCACGGCACGCTCGCGGGCAAGCGCGACGGGTTCCGGCACTGGCTCCTCTACGTTACGCGCACGTGGGACGAACCCATCCAGTACAGCGGCTCCTACCCTAACGTGAATTGCTACCAGTGCCACGGCGCGACGGAAAGCTTCCAGAGCCAGCGCGCGCACGCGGCCATCCGCGAGGACCTGGCCGCCGACCGGATCAGCTGCGCGAGCTGCCACGGCCCGCCGCACCCCACCCCGAATGAGCGCGAGCGCCTGGTCCTGGACGACCTCACTTCCGAAGAGACGCTGACCTCGCTCAAGGTGGAACGATGACCGACGCCGCCACGCGCTCCTCTGCCGCCCCGCCCCCTGAGGCGCCACGCCGCACGGACCGGCTCGTACGGATTGCCGCCGTGCTGGCGCTCGTGGGCTTCTCGTGCGCGCTGCTGTTCCTCATCTTCGGGTTCGAGTCCTGGAGCGTGGGCCTGGGCGTCTTCCTGGGCTTCCCCGTCCTGCTCGCCGCCGTGCTCTGCTACGTCGTGGCCGTCGTGCGCGACCTCCGCGCGCGTGAGGCGCTGTGAATCCGCTCCCGGCCCGGCCCGCTCATTCGCATCCGCTCACAGAAAAACCCCGCCTCTCTGCCTGTGAAAGGCGAAAAGCGGGGTCTGCCGAAGAAGGTGGGCCTTGGTGGATTTGAACCACCGACCTCTCGCGTGTGAGGCGAGCGCTCTAAACCACTGAGCTAAAGGCCCCTACGGGTGCTGCTGGTGCGTGTGCCGGCGCGAAGATCCCTCTGCTTCGGAAGGGGGAGCGTACGGCGGGCGCCGAGGAAAGTCAAGGCATGAAGTGCATCCCGGCAAGCGTGCGGCCCCCACGCAGCGAGTCCGCCAGGAACAGCGGCATCGGCTGCCCTACGCCAACGGTGCGCGGGAAGCGCGTGTGCCGCGCAGCAGACGGCGCGCGCGCCGAGGAAGCCAGGGAAGAAGAAGACGGCGGCGCGTAGGTGAGGGCAGGGGCGGGCACCGGGGACGCGGGCGCTGCCGCTCTCTCGCGCACGGCCTCTACCGAGGCGCTGCTTTCCGAGGACGCCGTGCTGCGCATCGGCTCGGCGAAGAAGAACGCGCCGATGAACACGCCCACGCCCAGCATGATGCTCATGGCCGAAGCCACGGCCACAAACATCCCCGCATGACCGGTAGCCCGATCCACGAGGGGCACGCGCGACTGCATCAGATCGCACTCGCTGTAGCGCCCGAGGCTGGCCTGCAAGTCTTTCGCCGCTCTTTTCCCTTGCTCTCGGCACGCGCACTGCCCGAGCAGGTCGCGCGTGCGGCACAGCCGGTCCACGTGCTCGCGCAGGGCTGGGTTGGCCGCCAGGTACTCCTCAAAGACGGCGCGGACGGAGGGGTCCATCGTGCCGTCCACGTACTCGCATAGCCATTCGCTCAGCCATGCGTACGAGCAGCCGTCGTTCTCGGCGGGGTCGTATCTGTCAGCCATAGCGCGGTGAGAGAGGGGCTTGCCTTGCGGGTGCGCGCCTGCCGCTCAAGCTTACGGTTGCGGGGCGGAGTAGATGTCTTTGAGCAGTGCTTGGAGCTTCGTGCGGCCCCGGTTGATGCGGCTCTTTACGGTGCCCATCGGGAGGCCGGTGATCTGTGCGATCTCGTCGTAGGTGAGCTGCTGTACGTCGCGCAAGACCACCACCTCGCGGAAGTCCTCGGCGATCTGCGCCAGCGCCTCGCGCACGTACCGCCCTTGCAGGACACCCTCGGTATGTTCGTCCGGGGTGAATGTTTCGTCAGGCACGTCGATCTCGTACGTCTCGTCGTCGCGGCTCGTCGTCTGCAACGAGGTGACGCGGCGGTGCTTGCGCTGGCGGTATTCCGAGCGCGCCAGGTTCCCGGCGATGGTGTAGAGCCACGTCGAGAAGCGGGCGATGCGGCGGTAGGAGTGCCGGTTGCGGTGCACGCGCAGGAACGTCTCCTGCACGAGGTCCTCGCACGCCTCCGCGTCGCGCAGGAAGCGGTAGATGTAGCTCGTAAGCGGGCCGCGGTAGCGCTCCACCAGGAGGTCGAAGGCCGTGACGGTGCCCGCCTGGAACTGCGCCATGAGGTCTTCATCGCTCATCTCGCCAAGGAGCGCGCGGTGGGTGTACGTCGGAGCGGTCGAAGCCGAGGAACTGAGCACGGAAGAGTTAAACATCGATGCGCGCAAAAAAGAGCGAAGGGGCCGTTGAGCGCCCCTGGGACGCCTCATCCGGACGAAAGTTCGCACTGTCCTGACGTTTTAGCGTGCGTCCTGCGCTTCGCTGCGCGCGGGCACGAGGCACGGCATGAGGAGCGTCATCACCAGACGCGCATCGCGTGCGGAGCCGCCCTTGAGTTCGTAGTCGGCCGCCAGGAGCGCCGCGAAAGCCCGTTCGAGCGCCTTGGGGCCGAAGCGCCGCGCCGCCGCCACGTACTCCTGCACGAAGTACGGCGAGACGCCGATCACCGAGGCGATCTGCCCGTTCGACATCCGCCCGGCGCCCGGCGGCATCTTCCACAGCTTGGTGAAGTACGCCGTGAGGACGGCCACGATCATCAGCGCCTCGCCCTGCGGGTGGGCTGCCTGGCGCAGCATGTGATCGGCGATGCGCAGGGCGTCGGCGCGGCGGCCCTGGCCGAGCGCTTTTTGCAGCTCGAAGACGTTGTACTCGCGCGCGTGGCCGCCGGCCTGGAGCACGTCGTCGGCCGTGAGCGTGGAGCGCCCGCCGGCGAAGGTGATGAGCTTGTCGATCTCGCCGGCGAGCGTCTGGAGGTCGCCGCCCACCTGCTCGGCGAGCATCTGCGTGGCCTGCGGCTCGATCTGGTAGCCGAGGGCTTCGGCGCGGCCCTTGATCCAGCCGGGCACCTCGTTGTCGTAGAGCGGCTTGAAGTGGCTCCACGCCGCGTGCTGCTTGAGCGCCCGGTACGGATGCGCGGAGAGGTTCGGCTTCTGCGCGCAGGTGAGGAAGACGACCGCCTGCGGATTGGGCCGCTCGGCGTAGCTCTTGAACGCGGCGTTGCCGTTGAGCTTGTCAAAATCGCGCACGACGACGACGCGCCTTTCGGCCATCACCGGGTAGCCGGCACAGAGCGCGAGCACGTCCTGCGCCTCCGCCTCGGCGCCGTAGACGAGGTCGAAGTTGAAGTCGCGCTCGTGCGCTTGAAGGGCCGTCTCGATGAGGAGCCGCTGCAGCTCGTCGATCTGAAACGTCTCCTCGCCGTAGAGAAAATAGAGCGGCTTGAAGTTCTGATGCCGAAAGGCCGTGGCCAACTGCTCGTAGCCGAGGCCGGTGTTTTTTGCCATCTTGGAGACTGTTTCGGTTTCGCCGTTCTACCCCCCTCTGCACGAGCGCAGGGCCGCCGTCAGCATCCGCGCTGGCGGGCGGCCAATCCGGATCACTCCGACTACGGCGCTCCCGCCGTCCGGGTTCGGCGGCGCCCGTCGAAGCTCATCGGCCTCGCAGAAGAGATTGCGGACTCCGGGAAGCAGCCGGCGTCCGCGTCTGCGCTCATCGGAAAGCGCTTCCGGAACGGGAGCGCCCTTCGGGAAATACGTTGAAGCGCTGAGCCGCCGCAAGCCCGCGCGGCTTCTCTGACTTGTCTCTCCCTCCATCGCCCAACAAGGTAAAGGTAGAAGCCATGGCTACGGAAGCACCGGCGGCTCCCACGGTACGCGCCCCGCGCGGGACGACGCTCCGCTGCAAGGGGTGGCACCAAGAGGCGGCCCTGCGAATGCTGATGAACAACCTCGACCCGGAGGTGGCCGAGAAGCCGTCCGAGCTTATCGTCTACGGTGGGGCAGGGAAAGCCGCTCGCAACTGGGCCTGCTACCGCAAGATCGTCGAAACACTCCAGCGTCTCGAAAACGACGAGACACTGCTCGTGCAGAGCGGCAAGCCGGTGGGCGTGTTTCGCACGCACGAGTGGGCGCCGCGCGTCCTCATCGCCAACGCGCACCTCGTGCCGCGCTGGGCCACGTGGGACGAGTTCCGCCGCCTCGACCGGATGGGCCTCACGATGTACGGCCAGATGACGGCCGGCTCGTGGATCTACATCGGCACGCAGGGCATCCTGCAGGGCACCTACGAGACGTTCGCCGAGGTGGCGCGCCAGCACTTCGGCGGCACGCTCGCCGGGCGGCTCGTCGTCACGGCGGGCCTCGGCGGCATGGGCGGGGCGCAGCCGCTGGCCGCCACGATGAACAGCGCCGCCTTCCTGGGCGTGGAGGTGGACCCGGCGCGCGCACGGCGGCGCGTAGAGACCGGCTACTGCGACAGGGTGGAAACCGACCTCGACGCCGCGCTCGACCGCGTGCTCGAGGCGAAGCAGAACGGCGAGGCTCTCTCCGTGGGCCTCGTGGGCAACATCGCCGAGGTGCTGCCCGAGCTAGCGCGGCGCGGCGTCGTGCCCGACGTGCTCACCGACCAGACCTCGGCGCACGACCTCCAGACGGGCTACTTCCCCGCCGGCTACGCGCCCGACGAGGCCGTAGCCCTGCGCGAGCGCGACCCCGGCGGCTACGAAGAGGCCGTGCTCGACTCCATGCAGCAGCACGTGCGTGCCATGCTCGACCTGCAAGCCGAGGGCGCCGTCACCTTCGACTACGGCAACAACCTGCGCGGCCAAGTGGCCGACCGGCGCGGCATGAGCGAGGCGTTCGGCTTCCCCGGCTTCGTCCCGGCCTTCATCCGCCCGCTTTTCTGCCGCGGCTCCGGCCCGTTCCGCTGGGCCGCACTGTCGGGGAATCCGCACGACATCGCCGTCACCGACGACCTCGTGCTGGAGACCTTCCCCGAAAAAGAGGCGCTGCACCGCTGGATCCACGAGGCGCGCGAGAAGGTCTCTTTTCAAGGCCTGCCGGCGCGCATCTGCTGGCTCGAACAAGGCGAGCGCGCCGCGCTGGGCGAACGGTTCAACTGGCTCGTCGAAAAAGGCAAGGTCGAGGCCCCGCTCGTCATCGGGCGCGACCACCTCGACACCGGCTCGGTGGCCTCGCCTAACCGCGAGACCGAGGCGATGAAGGACGGCTCGGACGCCATCGCCGACTGGCCGCTCTTGAACGCGCTCTTGAACACGGCCTCGGGCGCCTCGTGGGTGAGCCTGCACCACGGCGGCGGCGTCGGCATCGGCTACTCCATCCACGCCGGCATGGTGTGCGTGGCCGACGGCACGGGCGCCGCCTACGAGCGCCTCGAGCGCGTGCTCACCAACGATCCCGCCTCCGGCGTCATGCGCCACGCCGACGCCGGCTACGACGCGGCCATCGAGACGGCGCGGCGGCACGACCTGGACCTGCCGTTTCTGGGAATGGAAGAGGGTTTAGGAATGGAGGAAAGGATGAGTGGAAGAGTGAAGGAAGGGATGAGTGGAGGAAAGGAGCAGTAAGCAAAGTCTGCAAGGTGCCTCCCTCCTTCCTTCCACCCTTCCACTCCTCGTATCCTACATAGGCAGTCGGTTCAGATCATTCAGTGGAGAGAGGCAGGAAATGGCGATCAGGGATTTTGAAGATCTGCGGGTGTATCGGGTGGGGCATGAGATAGCTATGGACATCTTTGAGCATTCGAAAAGCTGGCCGAAGGAGGAGCGATACGCCCTGACGGATCAGATCCGGTGCTCGTCACGGGCGGCGTGCTCAAACATCGCCGAGGCGTGGGGCAAGCGCCGGTACGAGCGGCACTTCATCAGCAAGCTCAGCGACGCCGAAGGCGAGGCCGCAGAAACGATGACGTGGCTCCGCTTCGCGCGCGACTGCGGCTACCTGTCCGCCGAAGCGCACGACATCCTCCGAGCGCGATGCCGTAGGGTCCGAGGCGGCCTGGTCAAGATGATGGCGGCCCCCGCCAAGTGGTGCGGCCCGGCCACCCTGCGCGAACCTGAGGTCCCTTACGACACTGGCTGACGCCTCCTCTCCAATCTTCCATTCCTCCATTCTCGACACATGCCTCCCCCAACGCTCGACGTAACGCATCCCCTCCGCATCGACTCGCTCTCAGGCGACCTCGACGCCAGCCTGCAAGCGCTACGCGAGAACCCGGCGCGCGTCCGGCAGTCGCGGCGCGTGGTCGAGGCGCGCCTTAACGACGGCGAGGCGCACTACGGCATCAACACGGGCTTCGGTGCGCTGGCGCAGCAACGCGTGGGCGCGGGCCGGCTTGAAGACCTCCAGCGCAACCTCGTCGTGAGCCATGCCGTGGGCGTAGGCGCGCTGATCCCGAAAGCCATCACGCGCCTCATGCTGCGCCTGAAGATCCACGCGCTGGGGCTGGGCTACTCCGGCGTGTCGCTCGAGACGTTCGAGCGGCTCCTGGACTTTGCCGAGCGCAGCCTCGTGCCCGCCGTGCCAAGCCGCGGCAGCGTGGGCGCCTCGGGCGACCTCGCGCCGCTGGCGCACATGAGCCTGCCGCTTATCGGCCAGGGCGCCTTCTGGAGCGAGGACGGCACTGGCACGCGCCCGGCCGCCGACGTGCTGAGCGAGCACGGCCTGACGCCGATCACGCTCCGCCCTAAGGATGGCCTTGCGCTCATCAACGGCACGCAGCAGATGAGCGCGTACGGCGCCCACGTGTTGGGAAGCGCGCGCCGGCTCGTGCGGGTGGCTGACCTCTTGGCGGCCATGAGCCTCGAAGCGCTGCGCGGCTCGGCCAGGCCCTTCGACGCGCGCCTCCAGGCCGTGCGCCCGCACGCCGGGCAGGCGCGTGTGGCGCGAAACGTCCGCCTGCTGCTCACCAGCAGCGAGGTTTTGGAATCGCACCGCCACTGCGGCAAGGTGCAGGACCCGTACAGCCTGCGCTGCGTGCCGCAGGTCCACGGCGCTACGCGCGATGCCCTCCGCCACGCGCGCGCCGTCGTCGAGACCGAGATCAACAGCGTCACGGACAACCCCATCGTCTTCGAGAACGGCGACATCGTCAGCGGCGGCAACTTCCACGGGCAGCCGTTGGCGCTGGTGCTCGACTACGCCGCCATCGCGCTCGCCGAACTGGCCTCGATCTCGGAGCGGCGCACCTACCTGCTCTTGAGCGGCCACGACGGCCTGCCGCGCCTCCTGATGGAGAACACCGGCATCAACTCCGGCTTCATGATCCCACAGTACACCGCCGCCGCGCTCGTTTCCGAGAACAAAAGCCTCTGCCACCCCGCCTCGGTAGATTCCATCCCGACGAGCCTGGGCCAGGAGGACCACGTCTCGATGGGAGCCACGGGCGCCGTGCAGCTCTTGCAGGTGCTCGAAAACGTCGAGCATGTCCTTGCCATCGAGCTGCTCACCGCCGCGCAGGCGCTCGACTTCCGCCGCCCGCTGCGCCCCGGACGCGGCGTGGAGGTAGCGCACGAGCGCGTACGCGCCCTGATCCCGCACCGCGACGCCGACGAGCCTTTCACCGAGGAACTCAACCATTGCCTCGACCTGATCCGCAGCGCTGACCTGCTCGACGCCGTGGCCGACGCGCTCGAGCCGCTGGTTTAGGAGAGTAAGCATGGAGGAACGGATGAGAGGAGGAAAGGACGTTGAGAAGCGGAACGAACGCCCGGTCCCAACGTCCCGCCGCCTTCCTCCACTCCTCCACTCCTCCACTCCTCCACTCCTCCACTCCTCCACTCCTCCACTCCTCCACTCCTCCACTCCTCCACTCCTCCACTCCTAAACCATGCCCGTCCTGACCCACATCAGCGAGCTTGCCACCTGCCGGGCCGGCGGCGGGCAGGACGCGATCCACGCCGTTGCCGACGGCGCGCTGGTGTGGGAGAAGGGCACGATCCGCTGGGCCGGCGCGGCGGCCGACCTGCCCGACGCCTACGCCGGCATGGAAAGGGTGGACGCCGGCGGGCGGCTCGTCATCCCCGGCCTCGTAGACAGCCACACGCACCTCGCCTTCGGTGGATGGCGGGCCGATGAGTTCGAGCAGCGCAGCCGGGGCGCGAGCTACGCGGACATCGCGCGCGCCGGCGGCGGCATCCGCTCCACGATGCGCCAGACGCGCGCCGCCACCGAAGACGAACTCTTCGAGCGCAGCCTGCGCTTTCTGCGCGCGATGGCGCGCCTGGGCGTGACGACCGTGGAAGCTAAGAGCGGCTATGGCCTCAACGTGGAAGATGAGCTAAAGACGTTGCGCGTGTACCGCCGCCTGCAAGCGGCGCAGCCGCTCGGCCTCGTCCCCACGCTCCTGGGCGCGCACACGCTCCCGCCCGAGTTCGACGGCGACCGCGCGGGCTACCTGCGCCTGCTCACCGAACGGCTCATCCCCGAAGTGGCGCGCGAAGAGTTGGCCGCCTTCTGCGACGTGTTCGTCGAAGACACCGCCTTCTCGCCCGCCGAGGCGCGCCAGGTCTTCGCCGCAGCCGGGCGGCACGGGCTGCGCCCCAAGCTCCACGCCGATCAGCTCTCGGACACGAGCGGCGCCCGGCTCGCCGCCGAGGTCGGCGCCGCTTCCGCCGATCACCTGGAGCACGCCGCCGATGAAGGCATCGCGGCGATGGCCGAGGCCGGCGTCGTGGCCGTGAGCCTGCCGCTCGCCTCGCTCTACCTGCGTCAGCCGCCCATGCCCGCGCGCCGGTTCATCGAGGCCGGCGTGCCCGTGGCCGTGGCTACGGACTTCAACCCCGGCAGCGCGCCTTCGTACCACCTGCCGCTCGCCCTCACCCTCGCCTGCGCGATGCAGCGCATGACCCCCGCCGAGGCGCTCAAGGGCGCCACCCTCTACGCCGCCCGCGCCGTCGGGCGCGCCGCACGCATCGGCTCGCTCGAACCCGGCAAGCAGGCCGACTTCGTGATCGTGGACGCCCCCGATGTCACCCACTGGCTCTACCACTTCCGCCCGAACGCGGCCGTAGCAACCTACGTCCGGGGGCAGAAGGTGGCTCCGTAGTCTTCCCCAGAAACGCCGCCGCGCGCGTAGAACGAACGCCGCCCCTTCTTTCCTCCATTCCTCCATTCCTGATGCCCAGCCGTGACCCGCTTCCCGCCGCTGCCGCCGACGATCCGCGTCTGGGCCAGCTCCTGGGGCGGAAGCTGGATCGCCCCCAGGACGCGCGCGTGGTGCTCCTCGGCTTCCCTTCCGACGAAGGCGTGCGCCTCAACGGCGGGCGGCCCGGCGCGGCCCAGGGGCCGGAGAAGATACGCGCGGCCCTCCGCCCCCTCACCCCCGACGCGCGCTGCTTCGATGCGTTCGTAGACCTCGTCGAGCACACCGCCGATCTGGGCGACGTCGCCGTGACGGGCGATGTAGAGCAGGACCAAGAGCGGCTGGGGCGGGCGGTTGCGCCGCATCTGCAACGCGGCGCCATGCCGATCATTCTCGGCGGCGGCCACGAAACGGCCTACGGCCACTTTCTCGGCTACGTCGAGGCACGCCAAGCGGTGACCATCCTTAACTGGGACGCGCACCCCGACGTGCGCCCGCGTAAGGACGGGCGGCCGCATTCCGGATCTTCGTTTCGGCTGGCGCTGGAGCACCCGTCAGGATGCTGCCGGGGCTACGCGGTGGAGGGGCTTCTGCCGCAGAGCACCGCGCTGGCTCACCTCCGCTACATCGAAGCGCAGGGCGGCACGGCCCGCTGGCGCGCCGACGCGGGGCCGGAGCACATTCAGCGCGTGTACGAGGCGCTCGAAGGCCGGTGCATGACCACCTTCGACCTCGATGCCGTTGATCAAAGCTTCGCTCCGGGCGTGAGCGCCCCGGCGGTGGGCGGCTTCATGGCAGCGGAATGGCTGCGCGCCGCCGAAGAGGCCGGGCGATGCCCCGAGGTCCGCTCCGTTGACGTGTCCGAATGCAACCCGCGCTTCGACGTGGACGGGCACACGGCGCGGCTGGCGGCGTTTACCGTGTGGCACGTGCTGCGCGGACTGGCAGCCACGGGGCGTGCGCCGCTTCGATAAGGCTGCGGGCGGCGTGTGGCCAACCCTCGCCGCGCCTCACATCTGGCTCTCGTAGAGGCGCTGGCCGAGCGCGCGCAGCCGGTCGGCGTCGTGCTGAGAGATGGCGTGGGCAAGCTCATAGAGGTCGCGCCGCGCGTGCCCGCCGCCGTCCTCTGTGGGGAAGTGCCCGGCGCGCGACCACGCCTCCGCCGGCAGCGCCTCGAACGTTTCGACGAGCCGCCGCCGCGCTGTGCCGACGCGCTCTAAAATCGCCGGCATGTCCTGCGCGTTCCAGTCCTCCGGCTCGATGAGCGTGCGCTCGTCCTTAGGCTCAAAGCGCGGCTCGTCTTCAGTGATGATCTGCCTGATGCGCGGGCGGTGCACCCGTTCGTCAAGCGCAACCAAGAGGCCGAAGCTCTCTTTGATCGAGAGGCTGCTCGGGAGCGGACGCCCGCTGAGCAGATTCTCTGGCACGCGCCCGATGACCTGGCCGAGCACCTCGACCTCGCGCATCAGGTGCGCCATCTGGTCGAGGAGCGCCGCGCGCAGCTGCCGCCGGTCGGCTTCAGGCATGACGGGAAAGCGTGCTGAGAAGTTTGGCGGAAGGCGGCTTTCCTATCGCTTGACCAGCAGCGCCGCGACCAAGCCGGCGACGCCGAGGCCCGCCCCGATGCTCATCCACTTGAGCGCGCCGCCGTAGATCTGACGCATCTGGCTTAGCGTGTCGCTCTGCTGCACGCGCTCGGCGATCTTGCCGTCCCTGATCTTCACGTAGTCGAACATGTGGACCTCGAAGGGGCGGTTCGTGGCCGGGGCGCCGTAGAACGCGCCCGTGTTCGTGCCGCGCACCGTGAGGCGGGCGTACACCTTGTCGCCCTCGGCCGCGCTGTCGATGATCTCGGCGCGCAGGTCCGGGATGCCGACGAGGACCTGCTTGAGCGAGGCCACGCCGTCCTCATAGTCCACCCACCCCGGCGTGAAGCCGACGCAGACTTCGCGGTAGTCGTCGGCGATGACCTCGCGGCGCATCGTCTCGAAGTCCTGCCGGTTGAGCAGGTCCACGAAGCGCGCGTACAGCGCTTTGCTCTTGCCGGCTGGGTCACGCATAAGGGCCGTCGTCAATCGTCCGTCGTCAGAAAGAGCTACTCGGCGGCGTGGACGGTTTTGGGCGGGCCGTGGCGCTCGGCGCCCCAGTCTTGGTCGCCGTCGGTGGCCTGGCCGTCGCGCTCGTGCGTGGACTCGAGTTCGTCCATGCCCTCGTCGGCGAGCCAGCGCAGGAAGTGCTGGTCCTTGAGGCTGTGGATGTTGTTGTCCTCGCGGAAGGCCCACTGCTGCCCGAACTGCGGGTCCTTGTACTGCGCGAGGTAATCGAGCCGGTCCTGAAGCTGCTCTTTGGGAATGAGCAGGCGCTCCATGCCAAAGATGGCCTCGTCGCGGCTCTCGAACGTGAGGTCGTACTCCTTCGACATCACGATGGCCTCCTCGGGGCAGACCTCCTCGCAGAAGCCGCAGTAGATGCAGCGTAGCATGTTGATCTCGAACCACTCCGGCTCGCGCTCCTTGACGTTCTCGACCTCCTTCCCCTGCATGGAGATGGCCAAGGGCGGGCACGCCCTGGCGCACAGGTTGCAGTTCACGCAGCGCGGGCGACCGTCTTCTTCCACGAGGACGGGCCGGCCGCGGTAGGCGTCGGGCGGGTACCACTGCTCTTCCGGGTACTCAAACGTGTAGTTCTCCTCCCCGACCATCTTCTTGAACGAGTAGCCGAGGCCTTTGAACAGCTCCGGGAAGTAGAGCCGCTCCCAAAAGTTGAGATCGCGCTCGCCTTCTTTCTGCGTGTTGACGGGGGTTCCTCCGGGCATAAGCTTGCTTACTGCGTCGTTCGTAAAAGAGAAGCAGCGGGGCCGCGCGCTGCCGGTACTTTTGCTACTTGCAGGCCGTCGGATAGGTTCTCAAAAACCTTGGCGCTCACTCCCGGTGCTTGCTGCGGAAGACGAGCGTGAGCGGCACGCCGGCAACATGGGTCGTCTTCCGCAAGTAGTATCTTCATCGAATGTCGGCCCCTGTACTGCGAGGTCTCCATGACGAATCCCAGCGCCAAGGAAGAGCTGATGAGCGAACTCGATTCCTTATCCGCCGAGCAGCAACGCCAGGTGCTCCGCTTTGCACGCACGCTGACCGCGCCGAAAGGAACGCCTGGCTCCGATGTGCTCCGTTTCGCAGGCACCCTTGCGCCGAGCGATCTGAAAGCCATGTTGCGTGCTATCGAAGAAGGTTGCGAGCAGGTTGACCCCCATGACTGGTAAGGTTCTGCTCGACACGAACATCGTCATTGCACTCTTCGCGCAGGAGGCCGCCGTGCAAGAGGCGCTCCTGGCAGACGTTGAGGTTTTCGTTCCCAGCATCGTGCTTAGAGAGCTTTATTACGGCGCGCGCAAGTCTGCTCGTTCGGAGGAAAATCTCACTCGGATCGAAGACTTCGCCTCCTCCGTCGCCGTGCTCTCCTGCGACGAAAACACCGCCCGGATGTACGGGCGTCTCAAGGACAAGCTGCGCGCCCGAGGGCGTCCCATCCCAGAAAACGACCTTTGGATTGCCGCGCTGGCCCGGCAGCACGGGCTAACGCTGGCGACGCGCGACGCGCACTTCGATGAGGTCGAGCAGCTATCTGTGGCCGCGTGGTAGACTTCCGCTCACTCCCGGTGCTTGCTGCGGAAGACGAGCGTGAGCGGCACGCCCGCGAAATCGAACGCCGCGCGGATCTTGTTTTCGAGGTAGCGGCGGTAGCTCGCGTGCACGCCTTGCGGGTAGTTGCAGAAAAAGGCAAAGACGGGCGGCTCCACGCCCACCTGCGCGGCGTAGTTGATCTTCACATGGTTCCCCCGGTACGACGCCGGCGGATGCCCCTTGACCGCCTCCTCCACCAAGCTGTTGAGCTTGCTCGTGGGGATGCGCTGCCGCCGCCGCTCGGCCACCTCCAGCGCGTCGTCCAGGACCTGGTAGATGCGCTGCCGGTGCAGGGCCGAGATGAAGCGCATCGGCACGTAGCGCATCGTCTGCAAGGTCTCGCGGAAGAACGCCTCGTAGCGCTTGGCCGTGGTCGAGTCCTTGTCTTCGACGAGGTCCCACTTGTTGACGGCGATGAGGAGGCCGAGCTTGGCCTCCTCGGCCTCTTTGAGCACGTGGATGTCCTGGTTCTCCAGCCCGCGCACGGCGTCGATGACGAGGATGGCCACGTCGCCTTCCTGGATGGCGCGCTCGGTGCGCAGCGTGGAGTAGAACTCGACGTTCTCTTTCACGCGCGCGCGTTTGCGCAGCCCCGCCGTGTCGATGAGAATTAGGTCCTGCCCCTCGAAGCGGACGACGGAGTGCACGGCGTCGCGCGTGGTGCCGCTCTCCTCGGCCACGATGGCGCGCTCGTGGCCCAAAATCGCGTTCACGAGCGACGACTTCCCCACGTTCGGACGGCCGATGACGGCGATGTGCGTGCGCTTTTTCTCCTCCTCTTCTCCTTCCTGGGCTGGCGGCAGGTTTTCTACGACGGCGTCCATGAGGTCGCCCGTGCCCGTGCCGTTGGTCGAAGAGATGGCGTGCACCTGGCCGAGGCCGAGGCTGTAAAACGCGCTCGCGTCCCAACGCAGCTCCTGGTTGTCCGCCTTGTTGGCGACGACGAGGGCGGGGCGCTCGCCTTTTTTCAGGAGCGTGGCCACCTCTTCGTCCACGCTCGTGATGCCCGTCGTCGCGTCCACCACCAGAAGCAAAAGGTCGGCCTCGTCGATGGCGATCTCGGCCTGCTCGCGCACGGCCTTTTCGTAGACCTCGGAGGAGCGCGGGACGTAGCCGCCGGTGTCCACCACGTCGAAGCGGCGGCCGTTCCACTCGGCCTGCCCGTAGAGCCGGTCGCGCGTGACGCCGGGCTGGTCCTCGACGATGGCGCGGCGCGCGTCCGTCATCCGGTTGAAAAGCGTAGACTTGCCGACGTTCGGCCGGCCGACGATGGCTACGAGGGGCATTCGGGGCGAGTGGCGAGTGGTGAACGGCGAGCGGAAGGACGCTGCCGAAGCTGGCTTAAGAGTCTTCTCTCTCGCCATGCAACTTCGACCGGAGGGCATCAACGTGTGAATGCTCATGATGGACCATCAGCCTCACAGCACCCTCCAAATCTGACGGATCTTCGACCCGCCGTTGGCAAGTCTTCCGGTGCCTCATTAGCAGGTCAATGACGGACAAGAGATCGTCCTCTCTGGGTACGCCCGGTGAGAAGTCCATTCCGAAAGCAGCGTAGTGCTCAACCAAGATCTCCTGTGCGGCGTCTACCATGTTTTTCAATTCGTCAGGACGAACATAATACTCATCAACGAAAGTGGTCGGGTCTTCAAAGGCTCTCCGGTCGTGGTGAGCAAGCCAGCCATCCCTTAGACTTTTGAGCGTTTCCAACTCATCCTCGAAGCCCGTCATGGTAGAGAGGTGGGCCTGTAAATCAGGGACCCTGAGACCTTTTCCTCCATAGTCAATTTTCTTTCTGTCTTGCAGCGACTTGTTCAAAAACTTAACGAGACCAGCTTCCTCTCTTTGGTCAAACAGCTTGCACACGGTGAGAGCGGCGTCGAGATAGAACGCTTCTTCCGCCATGAAGAAGAAAAAGCGCGCTGCCTCCAAGGCTTCATCAATTTCAGGGTCACGACGAGCATTGGCAATTAGCGTGTGCAGTTTCAGTCGCACTCTGGCCCACGTGAGATGGCTTTGCAACCTCCTCAAGTATTCCTCTGGCTGCCAGCCGATGTTGTTCATCCGCGTAGTCGATGAGACGTCTCTTCTACTTGCCGTTCACGATTCGCTGCCCTCACGAGCGCTCTTTCCAGTCTAGGTACAGCGCGCGCGAGAGCATGTACGCCGCCTCGGCCGTCTCGCTCGTAAACCAGTAGTTGATGCCGGCGGCCACGGCGGCCCCGCCTAGCGGGACGGCCTGCGCGAGCTTGCGCCCCACCAGGTTCTTGGCGATCTCGCGCGGGAGGTGCCGGTTCTGATCCCGGAACGTGCCGGAGACGCGGCCCTTGTACGCGCCGTCGCCCGCGAAGGCCGCCGCCGCCACGCCGATCTCGCGCAGGGCCTCGCTCTTGGCCTCGCGCCCGCCCGAGGCGGCCACGTTAAAGGCCGAGAGCACCACCGGGCGGAACGCCGGCCCGCGCATGGGGAAGCCATAGGCGGCGCTGATCTGCTGGATCATCCGCAGGTTGACGGTGAAGAGGAAGGGGATGTCGGCGGCGATGAAGGCGAGGCCGCCCAGCCCCGTGCCCGCCCCGCCCACGCTGGCCAAGACGGCGTTCTGCGTGAAGAGGCTGCGCGCTAAGGGGTCGAGGTCTTCCAATGGCTCGTGGCGCAGGTCCTCGACCTGCTCGGCGTCGAGGCCGTGCTCGCGCGCGGCGGCCAAGAGGTCCTCGTCCTCGTAGGTCCACTCCGAGGCGTCGCTGAGCGTGGCCAGAAACTCGCTCACCGCGTCGGAGGCGCGGTCCACCAGCTCGTCCGGCGCGGCGCGCTCGACGGCCCAGTCCACCGGCATCATGGCCCAGTTCATCGCCTGCGCCAGCCGCGAGGCGCTGCCGTGCTGCCACGCCTCGATCTCTTTGCGCGCGCGCTTTTCTTCAGCCGATAGTTTCATTGGGGGAGCAGGGGTGGAGGTAAAGGGGAACGGGGCTTCTTGAGCAGACGGGCGCCGCGAGCCTATACCGTAGCGCCGCCGCCACGGTTGCACGCGCGCGCTCACCCTTTCCCTCCCAGCCGTTCCCTCAAATAAAAACGAGGCCGAGCGTGCCGATGAGGTAGCAGTAGAACGCAAAGTAGTGCAGCGCCCCACGCACGACGAAGCCGATCATCGCCTTGATGGCCACCACGCCGCTGACGTACGCCACGAGCGTGCCGATGAGGAGCGCGCCCATCTCCACGCCCATCCCCTGCTCGAACATCTCCACGCTCTTGAGGATCGTCGCGCCGACGACCACGGGCAAAAGCATCAGAAACGAAAAATCGGCCGCCTTCTCGGGGCTGACGTTCTGGTAAAGCGCCGTGCAGATGGTGCTGCCCGAGCGCGAGATGCCGGGGATCAGCGCCGCCGACTGCGCCACGCCAATCAGCAGCGCCTTGAGCGGCGAGAGCGGCCCGTCCGGGTTTTTGCGCAGGAGCGTGAGCAGCAGCAGCGTGCCCGTCACCAGGAGCATCGCGCAGACGAGGCGCGGGTTCTGGAAGGCGGCCTCGAGCGGGTCTTTGAAGAGGACGTAGGCGATGCCCGTAGGCACGAGCGTAATCAGGATGTAGACGGCCAGCTGGAACTCGCCGTCGTTCTGGTAACGCGCCTTGAGGCCTCCGTCTGCGTGCGCGCCGCCGCCAGAAGGCGCCCCGACGGCCACGAGCTGCGCGGGCTGGCGGAAGACGGCGTAGAGGATGCGCCCCACGCGCTCGCGGTAGACGGTGAGGATGCTCAGCACCGTGCCGAAGTGCACGAAGACCTCGAAGGTGACCTGGTTGGCCGCCGCCGTGTCCAGCCCCAGGAGGTACTTCCCCAGCACCAGGTGGCCCGAGGACGACACCGGCAGAAACTCCGTCAGCCCCTGCACGAGGCCCAGGAGCGCCGCTTCCCACCACTCCATCTTCTGATCCTCCGCGTTGTTGGTTTCTTAGAACGGGGCCAATCTACCGGCCCGCCAGGCAAGGCGAAACGGCGCGCCCTGATTTCATGCAAAGGTAACTGCCCCGCTTAGCTTTCCTCGGAGGGCAGGCGCGGCTCGACGAGGACGACCTCCTCGCGCTCGACGCGCACGCCCCCCGGCGCCGCCCCGCGCGGGCTGCTCACGTACTTCCGCCGCGTGACCATCACCGGAACGAGCTTCGCGCCGCGCCCTTTGCTGTAATGCGCGGCGATGGAGGCGGCCGTGTGAACGAGGCGCTTGGGCGGCTCGGCGTCGCGGCTGGGCAGGCGCAAAACGGTGTGCGAGCCAGGCATCCCGCGCGCGTGCATCCACAGGTCGTACTTCTGCGCGTGATGGAAGGTGAGGTCATCGTTCTGCCGCGCGTTTCGGCCCACCCACACCTCGTACCCGCCGCCGAGATCGAACCGGCGGAAGGGCACTTGCGTGATGCCGCTCTCGTCCGTTTGGAGATACGGCGCCAACCGCGCGGCCTCTTCTTTGCGGAAGGTTTTGAGGTCAGCCAGCGTCTCGATGCAGCGGAGTTCTTCGAGGAGCGCCTCGGCGGCTTGGGCTTCTTCCTCGGTCGCCACGAGGCGCTGCTCGGCGCTTTCGCGCGCCTTGCGCGTGCGGCGGGCCTTATCGTAGTAGCGCTCGGCGTTCTCGACGGCCGAGCGCGCCGGGTCGAGCGTTATCTTTACTTCTTCTTCGTTGGAGAACAGGTCGGGCAGCGCGGCTTCCTCGGCGCCGGCGGGGACGGCGTGCGGAGCGGCCATGAGCAGGTGCCCGTAGCGCTCGTAGCGCTGGGCGCGGCTCTCGTTCGACAGCTCATCGAGCATCCGCTCGGCGCTGCGGCGTGCATCCTGCGCGGCCTTTTCGAGGGCGGCTTCGAGCGGGTTGTGGAGCTTTTTGAAATGCTCAGCCGCCAGCCGCCGCCGCACAAAGACGCGCACGGCGGCGTCCACGCTCTCGAAGGTTTCCACCTCGGCCTCGCCGTCTTCGGCGCGGTGGTGGAGCGCGGTGAGGGCAAACTGCTCGGGGAAGCTTTCTTTCCAATAGATGCGCGGCGACGGGTTCTCCAGCTCGCGCCGCAGCGCCGTGACCGCCTCGAAAAGCGCGGCGCGCTCGGCGGCGGTGCAGTCGGCCGGCGCTTTCTCGGAGACGCCCGCGCGGTGCATCGCCTCAGCGGCGAGCGTGCGGTCGAAGATCGGGACGGCGGAGGAGAGCGCCTGCGCGGTCGTGTTGCGATCCGGGCGCCAGCGCTTTTCAAAGGCGTCGAGCGTTTCGGGCTGCGGCGCGGCGCGCGGCGCGGGCGCGGCCTCGCCCGCAAGCTTCCCACTCCGGCGGAAGGCTTCTTCGACGCGCCCCTCTTCATCTACGAGCAGCACGTTCGCCCGCGCGCCGAAGAGCACGATCTGCAACAACCCGCCGCCGGCCAGGTCGATGAAAAGCATCCGGTCGCGCTCGGCGATGCGCACGTTTTCGACCCGCCGCCCGAACGCCGCTGGAAAGAGCGTCGCCACGTTGTGCCGCGCCTTGCTGTACCCCTCGCTGCGGAAGACGAAGAGGAAGGGCCGCTCGACGGAGGCGCGGATCATCCACTCGCGCCCGTCGCCGGCAAAGGCGAGCGTGATCTCGCCCGGCTCCTGCGAAAAGGCGTCCTCTACCGTGCAGCCCGTGAGGCTGCCGGCCCATTCGCGCACGAGCGCTTTTAGCGTGTAGAAGTTGTTGACCATGCTTTGATGTTCAGAGCCAGTTCGGCAAGCAGGCGCGCCCGCTCTTTCGCCTTTGGCCGTGCCGTAGCGGTTTGATTCATCGACCCCGCCGAGGGATGCCAAACCGAAACGAGGGCTTGACGCATCAAGCCCCTACGCAGATATCGAACGATGGCGTGCGCATTCCAAACGGTGGCGGCCAGCGCCCGTGCTATTCGCCCAGCACCTTCTGTCGCTGCCGCGCCTCCTGCACGGCCGAGAGCGCCCAGATCACAGCCCAGCCCGCGGCCAGGAGCCAGCGCGCGCCGATGAGGAGCAGCACGACGTTCAGCGCATAGAGCACGTGGAAGAACCAAGGCGGCGGCTCAGCGGCGCCGCGACCCTTCGAGAGGGCCGTGAGCCGGCCGGCGAAGAGGGCGAACACTTTGAGCGCGAGCATGAGCGGCGTGTAGATCCACACGACGACCTCGGCCCAGTACAGGCCGAACGCCGCCACGAGCGCGATGAGGAGCGTGACGGCGAGGTCCACGACGACGTTCTTGATCCAGCTCATGGCTTTGCTTTTCTTTTCTACCCACAGATCGGGGTCTTATCCCCCGCCAGGCGTCCTTGGCCGACGGGCGCGTAGGCCGCGCAAACATGCGGCCAATATCGTCACGCGCACGGGCGCCGCGCAAACCGCTGCATTTTCACCCTCTTCCAGATGAACCTCTCGCTCCCCCGCCGCCTGCGCCGCAGAGCCGGCGTGCTGGCGCCGCACGGCTGGGCCGGCCTCCTGCTCATCGCCGTAAGCTGGCCGCTGAACTGGGGCCTCGACGGACTGCGCACGCACCTGCTCTTCTTCCCGCTCTGGCTCGGCTACGCGCTCGTGGTGGACGCGCTCGTGCTTTGGCGGCGCGGCTCGTCGATCTTCGCGCGTTCGGCCTCGGCGTTTGCACTGCTCTTCGTGTACTCGGCGCCGGCGTGGTGGCTTTTCGAGGTGCTCAACTGGCGCACGCAGAACTGGCAGTACCTCGGCCGCGACGAGTTCGGCGATGGGACGTACTTCGTCCTGGCCTCCATCGCGTTCTCGACGGTGATGCCGGCGGTGTTCGGGACGGCCGAGGGCGTGCGCTCGCTTTCTTGGGTGCGCCGGCTCTCGCGCGGGCCGCGCCTCTCGCCCACGCCGCGCGTCCGATGGATCATGCTCGCCATCGGCTTTGCGATGCTGGCGCTCCTGCTCGTCTGGCCGACGTACTTCTATCCGTTCCTCTGGGGATCGGCCTTTTTCATCACCGAGCCGGTGAACCAGTGGCTCGGGAAGCGCTCGCTCCTGAACTTCACGCGCCACGGCGACTGGCGGCCCGTGATCAGCCTGGCGCTCGGGGCGCTCGTGTGCGGGTTCTTCTGGGAGCTGTGGAACGCCTACGCCTACCCGAAGTGGGTGTACGACGCGCCGGGTGTCAACTTTTGGCACGTCTTCGAGATGCCGCTCGCGGGCTTTATCGGCTACCTGCCGTTCGGGCTGGAGCTGTACGCCTTAGTGCACCTCCTCGCCCCGGAGCCGCCGCCGCTGCGGCTTTGAAGAAGGCAGCGAGAAGCGATGATGGCTGGGCCGTTATGTGTAGCGAAGCTGGTCGAGACGGAACGCCCTGAATTGGACTTGAGTGCAAACGCCGTGAACCCTGCTAAGACCGAACCCCAACGTGCTATGTCTGCTCACGCCGCACCGCGTCCTAAAAGACGGTACTTGACTGACGATCAGGGCAACCGCACCGCCGTTGTGCTCGACATCGAAGACTACAACCGCATCCTCGATGAGCTTGAAGAGTTGGAGGGCATCCGCGCCTACGACGAGGCGAAGGCTGCCGTTGAGGAGCGCATTCCGGCCGGACAGGCTTTCGAGGAGATAGAGCGGGAGCGCCGGTGAGCTACGAAGTCTACCTCTTGCGGCGAGCGCAGAATTCGCTCTCGAAGATTCGCCAGCGCGATTACGAGCGTCTGAAAGAGGCGATTGAGGAGCTTGGCGAGGAGCCGAAGCCTCACGGCTCTCGCAGGCTTAGCGGCCGGGAGGGCCGGCGAATTCGCGTAGGCGATTACCGGGTGATCTACGAGATTGACGAGGTCGGAGGAGAGGTGACGGTGCTGGATGTGGGACATCGGCGAGACATCTACCGATGAAGCTACGCATAACAAGGCCATGCACGTGGGCGCAGGGCCGGGCCGTTATGCGGCGGCGGCGCGCGTCCCTGCCTGCGAGCTACTCCTCTTTTTCTTCCTCGAGCGCGCTGGTGATAACGCCGAGCGCCTCGCCGAGCACGTCCCACGCGATGTTGAGCGGCGGGGCCAGGCGGACGAGCGTGTTCGAGTGCAGCGTCCAGCCCAGGAGCACGCCGCGTTCGAGGCAGCGCCGCACCACGCGCTCCGTCGCCTCGCGACTCCGTAGCTCCATCCCCAGCATGGCGCCGCGCCCGCGCACCTCGCGGATGAGCGGATGCCGCAGCCTTTCGCGCACGAGCCGGCCGATCTCCACGGCACGCGCCGCCAGGTCTTCTTCCAGAAGGACTTCGAGCGTAGCGTGCGCCGCCGCCGCCGAGACGGGGTGCCCGCCGAACGTCGTCACGTGGCTCAGCGGCGGATCGGTGCGGAGCGAGGCCATGATCTCGGGGCTGGCGACGAACGCGCCCATCGGCATCCCGCCGCTCATGGCTTTGGCGAGCGTCAAGACGTCGGGCACCACCTCGAAGCCCTCGAAGGCGAAGAGCGTGCCCGTACGCCCGAAGCCCGTCTGGATCTCGTCAAAAACCAGGAGCGCGCCCGCCTCCGTGCAGCGCTGGCGGAGCGCCCGCATCCACTTATCTGAAGGAACGCGGATGCCCCCTTCGCCCTGGATCGGCTCGGTGATGACGCAGGCCGTCTCTTCGTCAATGGCGCCGAGCGCATCTGCGTCATCGAACGGCAAGAACTCAACGCCGGGCAGGAGCGGGCGGAAGGGGTCCTGGTAGACGCGCCGGCCCGTGACCGAGAGCGAGCCGTGCGTGTCGCCGTGGTAGGACCCCTCGAAGGCGACCATCTTGCTTCGGCCCGTGTGCTTCTTGGCGAGCTTGAGCGCGCCCTCGTTGGCCTCCGTCCCGCTCATGGTGAAGTAGGCCGTCTCGAGCGCGGGCGGGAGCTGCTGCGCTAAGAGCGACGCGAAGCGCACCTGCGCCTCCTGCACGAACTCGCCGTAGACCATCACGTGCAGGTGCCGGTCCACCTGCCGCTTGATGGCCTCCACGACGCGCGGGTGGCGGTGCCCGAGCGACGAGACGGCGATCCCGCTGATGAAGTCAACGAGGCGCCGTCCATCTTTCAGAAAAAGAAACGGCCCCTCGGCGCGCTCCACCACGAGGCCGAGCGGCGCCTCGCTCGTCCACGCCACGTGCCGGGCGAACTGCTCTTCGAGCGAGGGCGGCGGTTGGGACATGCAGGCAGCTTTTCTGTTGCCGAAGCGGCGACGGACGATTGACGACCGTAGAAGAAGAGCGTCGGCCGCCGTCGGCCGTCCGTCGTCAAGAGAATCACATCCTGAGCGCCGCCTCCTGCCACGCGCCGAAGTGACGCTTCAGCGCATCCCGGCGGTAGGCGAAGATGCTTTCCAGGCGCGGGCGCACGAGCGCGGCGTGCGCCACCGCACCGACGGGGCCGAGCGGCAAGGCGTAGTGCACGAGGTCCTCCACCTCGGTGCCGCCGCCGTCCACAGGCCGGAAGCGGTGCTGGTGGTGCCAAAAGCGGTACGGCCCGAAGCGCTGCTCGTCCACGAAAAAGTACGGCGCGGCCGTGTGCGTGATCTCGGTGACCCAGCGGATGGGCACGCGCGCGATGGGACGGATGCGGTACGTGATGATCGTGCCGGGATGAACACGCTCCGGCGTCTCGCTCGTGAGGTCGAAGTCGAGCCACGCCGGCGTGATGAGCGGCAGCTTGCGCGGGTCGGAGAAAAAGTCCCACGCCTCCTGCGCAGAGATCGGCAGGCGCTGCGTCTGGTGGAGGCGGTAAAGCTTCATGACTGGTGAGGCGAGTGGCGAATAGCGAGTGGCGAACGGAGCACCGTCTATCGTCCGTTGTCCGTCGTCGTGACAGGCGCGGGCGCGTCCTTGCCGAGGCGGAGCGCATCGCTTGTCAAGGCGCCAAGCGGCCCGCCGAGGTGGCTGGCGATGATGAGCACGCTGCCGGCCGCCTGCCGCTCGCGCAGGAGGTCGAGCGCGGCCTCGGTGCTCTTCTCGTCGAGGCTGCGGAACGGCTCGTCCATGAGCACGACCTCGGGCCGGTGGACGAGCGCGGCGGCGATCTGCGCCTTTTTCACCATCCCGCTCGAGTACGTCCCGATGAGGTTCTCGCGCCGCTCGTCCAGGCGGAGGCGGTCGAGGAGGTCGGCGATGCGGGCGGGCGCGTCTTCATCCCACTGCTCACGCGCGCGCAGGACCCACTCCAAAAGCTCCGTGGCGGTAAGCTGCTCCGGGAGCGTCGCCGCCGCGTGCACGATACCGGCGCCCTTGAGGTAGTCGTACGGCCGCGCGTGGATGTCGAGGTCGCCGTAGCGCACCGTGCCGCTCGTCGGGTACGCCTCGGCGGTCAGGAGGCGCAGGAGCGTGGTCTTCCCCGCGCCGTTGGGGCCAACGAGGCCCGTGGCCGTCCCCGGCGCGAAGGTGTGGCTCAGCCCGCTGAGCACGGGCACCCCCTGCCCGTAGCGCTTCGTGAGGTTGTCGAGGACGAGGCTCATTCGGGGGAAGTGGGGAAGGGGTAAGAGGGGACGGGGCGTCGGGAGAGCGGATGACAGCGCGTCTCTAAACGTGAAAGCACAATACATCGTGCCCTTGCCGACGGTTTTCCTCAACTGATTCGCACATCCCCACAGCCCAGCGTCTGCGCCAAGCGCCCCCTTGCCCCATCCCCGTTACCTGTTCCCTACGAAGTACGCATACTCGGCGCGATAGGTCGCGGCAGCAGCGGCGAGAAGCGCGAGAAGCACGTCCAGGCCCGTCCATAAAAACGCCTCGGCGTACGCGAAGCCGTCGTCGAAAAAGGCGACGAGGAGCAGGCTCAGCAGCAGCGGCAGCGTCCAGCGCAGGTTCACGAAAAAGCGCGTCGCCACCCAGGCCCCGGCCGACTGCTGCGCCAGCTGAAAACCGGGCGGCGCCAGCGCCGGCCGCGCCAGGACCACACACGCCGCGTTCGTCGCTGCCACGAAGAGGAGCAGGTACGCCGCGATTACGCTCTCGGCGGCGTTTTGCAGAAAAAGCAGCCACAGCACAGCGTGCCCCACGGCCACGAGGCGGCCCAGCGGCAGGCGGCGGTCCATCTGAAGCAGGCTTGCCCACACAGCGGGCCGCCAGCGGCGCGGCGCCCAGTACACGGCCTCGTAGGCGACGGGCGCGCGGGCCTCGCCGCGCACGCCGCCGCCCTGGCGGAACACCTCGTCGTAGAGCGCGCTCGTCTGGTAGAAATGCCGGTCGTAGCCCGCGCGCTGGGCCAGGAGGCGCGCGCCGGCCCACGTGCAGAGCGCCAGCCCCGGCGCCCACGCCGCCACCGGCCCCGCCGCGCGCCCGGCGTACGCGCCAAGGATCACCGCCGCCAGCGCCAAAAGAAAAACGCGCCCCGCCGCCAGCACCGCCGGCGCGAGGCCGTCCGGCACGCCGAAGCCGCCCGTCGTGCTCTGCTCTTTCATCGCGCGGTACCACGCCGGAAGGTGGCCCTCCTGCCAGCGCTGCGACCGCCTCCCGAGCGTGGCGTAATGGTCGAAGCTGTACCCCCCGACGCCCGCAAGGACGAGCACGCTTTCCGCGAGCAGCGCGCCCTTGAGCGCCAGCGCCTGCGCAAAGCCGTCCGGATCGTAGAACGCCAGCACGGCCGCCGGCACGGCCATCACGCTCACCACCGCCACCCACCGGCGGAGTTGATCGGCCAGAAGCTGCGGGGCCGGGCGGTTCAAGAGCTGCATGAGCGGGCGGCGCGGATCGGGCAGAAGCACGTGCGGCATGGCCACCGCCAAAACGCCCGCGCCGAAGAGCGTCCAGTAGCGCAAGAGCTTCGCGCGCGTCGCCATCTCCGCCCCGCCGGCCAAGAGCACGGCCACGTAGCACAGCAGCCCGAGCGCCAGCGCGTACGCCAGGCGCTGCCCCACCGGCGCCCCAAAGCGGCGGATCGTTTTCACTGGAGAAAAGGAAAGCGGCGGATGCGGCATAAGAAGGTTCGTACGAATCACCAGAAAGGCGCGGCTTCCCAGACAGCGAAGGTTTTCGTGCTCGTCCCGGCGCTGGCCTCTGCGAGCGAGGCCGTTTGCCAGCCGTAGGCGTCCGTCGTCGCGCGGCGCCTAAAAATATGGCGCGCCGGCCGCTTGTTCCGCCCCCCGCAAGGTGCGCGCCGGACGCCCCGCGCCCGAACGCCCCGCCGGGCCGCGCGTACAGAGGCTTAACGGCACCGCCGGCCGTCCTCCTCCACCGAACGCCTCTGCACGCACATGCCCCGCGCTTTTGCCGACGCGCTCTTCGCTCGCCTCCTCGATGCCTTCCCGCCCGATGCGGCCTACGCTCCGAACGACCTCGCGCGCGCGCCCATGCCGCCGCCGCTCGCCCACTTCCTCACGAAGACGCTTCGGCACCGCGCGCGCCGCGCGCTCGACCGCTGGCATCCGCCCGCCTCGCCGTACCTCGACACGTCCTACCCCGGCGTGGAAGAAGCGGCCGAGCGCTACCGCGCTGCCCTTCTCCAGCACGCGCGCTTCCCCAAAGACGAATGGCGCGATGCCCTCCGTAGCGCCGCCCGCCGCGTGAGCGCCTACCTCGTCCGCCCCGTCCGCACCGCCGTACGCTACGTCTTTAGGGGCGATGACGGCGCGCTCCCCATCGGGCGGATTCTGCAGCGGATGCACCACCTGGCGCCCTACCCCTACCTCCGCGAAGCCGTTAAAGCCTATGCCGATCAGAAGAGCGTCGGCGAGATCGACCGCACCAGCCTTACGGTCCTCCTTACCCGCGTCGATCAGCGGATGACGGCGGACCACGACGCTGAGGCGTGGCTGCGCCTGCTCGGCCCCCTCTTCGTCACCGCGCGCGCGGCGTTCCCCAACGAGGACGGCGTCCCGACGGCGCTCCTGCACGACTTTTTCAGAAGCAAAAAGGCCTTCGCCGCCGCCCGGCGCCTCGAAGCCGCCGAGCGTGACGGCGCCGAGTGGATGGACGAGGCCGCCCTGCGCCACCTCCTCGAAGCCGCCCCCGCCCCAGACACCGCCCGCGAGCGCGTAGCCTCCTCCTCTTCCGAGGCTGCCGCCCGCCGCGAACCCTCCGCCGCTCGGCTCTACACAGCCCCCGAAGCCGACGCCCCCGAAGAATCCAAGCCATCCGAGGCCGCCCCCGAACCCGCGCCCACGCCCTCTACCGGGGAGGACGCTGCTGAGGACGACGCCGCCGAGGCCGTGCCGCTTTGGAAACGGTTTCAGCGGGGCGCGCCTCGCGCCAAAGAGCCGGCCGCCGCACAGCAGCAGCAGGCGGACCGGGGCGCGCAGAGCCGCCCGCGCTGGCAGCAGTTCCGCCCCCCCGCCGACGCGCCCGGGGCAGAAACCGCTCAAGCGAACGGCGCCTCTTCGGACGAGGCCCTTGCCGCGCTCGAACGCGACGTGCTCGGCCCGAGCGGCAGGCAGAGCCGTGCGCTTTTCGTCCGCCACCTCTTTGGCGGGGACGAGGAGGCCTATGCCGGCATCCTGCGCCGCCTGCGCGAGGCGCCCACCTGGAACGAGGCCTCCCGGATCATCGCCCGCGACGTCTTCCGCGCGCGCCAGATTAACATCTACAGCGACCCCGCCGTGGCCTTCACCGACGCCGTCGAGGGGCGCTTCCGATAAGTGCCCCTGTGTTTGAGTGTTCGAGTGTGTAAGTTGGCTCCGGCCTTCGTGAACACACAAACACACCCGCGCTTGAACACGTCTATGAGCGACCGCCCCGACCCCATCCGCAACCTCGAAAAACGCCGCGAAGAGGCGCGCCTCGGCGGCGGCCAGGCGCGCATCGACCGCCAGCACGAAAAGGACAAGCTCACCGCCCGCGAGCGCCTCGACGTGCTCCTCGACGACGGCTCGTTCACCGAATTGGGCACGTTCGTGCAGCACCAGTCCACCGGCTTCGGCCTCGAAGAGCGGCGGCCCTACGGCGACGGCGTCGTCACGGGCTACGGGAAAATCGGCGGGCGGCTCGTCTACGTCTTCAGCCAGGACTTCACCGTCTTCGGCGGCTCTTTAGGAAGGGCGCACGCGAACAAGATCGTGCGCGTGATGGAGCTGGCCTTGGAGAACGGCGCACCCCTGATCGGCCTCAACGACTCGGGCGGCGCGCGCATCCAGGAGGGCGTCGTCTCCCTGGGCGGCTACGCGGACATCTTTTACCTCAACACGCGGGCCTCGGGCGTCATCCCGCAGATCTCGGCCGTGATGGGGCCGTGCGCGGGCGGCGCCGTCTACTCGCCCGCCATCACGGATTTCGTCCTCATGGTGAAGGGGACCTCGTACATGTTCCTCACCGGCCCGGACGTGGTGAAAACGGTCACGCAGGAGGACGTGACGAGCGAAGAACTCGGCGGCGCCTCCGCCCACGCGCAGAAGAGCGGCGTGGCGCACGTCACCTGCCGCAACGACGTCGAGTGTCTTTTGCAGATCCGCGAGCTGATGCGCTACGTCCCGCAGAACTGCGAGGACCCGCCGCCGCTCGTGGAGCCGCGCGACCCCGCCGAGGGCAACGGCGCCGACCTCGACACGCTCATCCCCAACGAGCCGAACAAGCCGTACGACATGCACGGCGTCATCGGCCGGATCGTGGACGGGAGCGACTTTTTCGAGATCCACCCGGACTACGCGGCCAACCTCATCGTCGGCTTCGCGCACCTGGGCGGGCGGCCCGTGGGGATCGTGGCGAACCAGCCGGCGGTCCTGGCCGGCGTCCTTGACCTCGACGCCTCGATCAAAGGGGCGCGCTTCGTGCGCTTCTGCGATGCGTTTAACATCCCGCTCGTCATCTTCGAGGACGTGCCGGGCTTTTTGCCGGGGACGGACCAGGAGTGGCGCGGCATCATCAAGCACGGCGCGAAGCTCCTCTACGCCCTCGCCGAGGCCACCGTGCCGAAGCTGACGGTGATCACGCGCAAAGCGTACGGCGGCGCGTACGATGTGATGAACTCGCGCCACATCGGCGGCGACGTGAACCTGGCGTGGCCCACGGCCGAGATCGCCGTCATGGGGCCGCAGGGCGCCGTCGAGATCATCTACCGCCGCGAGCTGGCCGCCGCCCGCGAAAAGGGCGAGGACGCCGAGGCTTTAAAGGACGCGTTCATCGAAGAGTACCGCGAGCGCTTTGCCAACCCGTACATCGCCGCCGCGCACGGCTACGTGGACGACGTGATCGAGCCGTCGGCCACGCGCGCGCGCCTCCTGAGCGCGCTGGAGATGCTCAAGAACAAGGTCGTCAACCTCCCGCGCAAGAAGCACGGCAACATCCCGCTCTGATCCGCGCTGCGACCTTGAAAAACTCGGTGCCTCGTCGTACTTAGCAGGAGCCGTGCCGCCGCTCTCTTCTGCTCAGCCCCCCGCACCGCCATGCACGTCCGCGACCTGCTCAAGACCAAGAAAAGCGCCGGCGTGACGACGATGCGCGCCGGCGACTCCATCATGACGGCCATCGACCTTCTGCATCAGAACAAGATCGGCGCGCTCGTGATCGTGGACGAGGACCGGCGCGTGATCGGGATGCTCTCCGAGCGCGACCTCGTGCGCGGGCTGGCCGAGAAGGGGCAGAAGGCACTCGCCCTCAAGGTGCAAGACCTGATGGCGAAAGACGTTTACGTCTGCGCCCCGAGCGACCAGATCAAGGAGACGATGGCGTGGATCACGCGCCACCGCGTCCGCCACCTGCCTGTGGTCGAAGACGGCGAGCTGCGTGGCATCCTCAGCATCGGCGACGTGGTGAAGCACCGGCTCGAGGAGGTCGAGACGGAGGCGAACGTGCTGCGCGACATGGTCACCGCCGGGCGCTGAGCTTTTTCCTTTGGAGCGAGGGGGAACGGGCGTCACCACCCTACGGGCCGGCGCTCCTGGGCCGCCTCGCGCTCGCGCCGCTGCTCTTCTTCCACGGCGCGGCGGTACTCGCGCCGGGCCGCCTCGGCGGCGCGGCGGGCCTCGCCCTGCGTGATCCAGCCGGCCTCTTCCATCTGCTCCAGGTACGCCTCGAGGTTGCTGATGTGGACCTCGGAGAGGTCTTCGAGGCGGACCTCGCGCTCGGCGGCCCACTCGCGCAGGGCGGCCTGCACCTCCTCGGCGATGCGCTCCGTCTGGCGCTGGCGCTGCGTCTCGCGCCAGTAGCGCTCCAGGCGTTGGCGGCGCTCGTCGGCCGTCTCGTTCCACGTCTTCGGCTGCGCCTCGCGGGGCGCTGCGGCCTCGTCCGCAGCTTCTTCGGCCTCGCGTGCCTCCGCTTCTGCGAGGGGCGGGCGCTCCTCTTCCGGCGGCGCTTCGTTCTCGCCATCGAACCAGCCCTTCACCGTCCCGGCGATGGCGGTGCCGGCGGAGGAGAGCTTCTCGCCCGTCCAGGCGGCGGCGCTGCGGAGCCATCCGCCGGCGCGCGCCCAAAGGGTGGGCTGCTCAAGCTCGGCGGGCGGACGCTCGAACGCCGGACGCGGGCTAAGCTGGCCGCGCCGCAAGGCCTGCCGGTAAAAATCGCCCACGACGCGCAGGGCGTTGTTGGCGCCCTGGCCCCAGTGATCGGAGCGGAAGGTGACACGCGGATCGTCGAAGCCGACCCATGCGCCGGCCACGAGCTGCGGGTGCATGAGGAGGAACCAGCCGTCGGCGCCGCCCTGCGTGGTGCCGGTCTTGCCGGCCACGTCGGCGCGCACGCCCCACGTCTGGCGGATGGCGCGGCCCGTGCCCCGGTCGATCACGCCGCGCATCAGGTCCAGGAGCGCGACGGCCGTTTCCTCGTCGAGGACGCGCTCCGGTTCCTCGCCGAAGGTGGCAAGCACTTCGCCCTCGCTGTTTTCGATGCGGGTGATGAGCTGCGGCGCGCGGTAGAGGCCGCCGGCAGCGATGGTGGCGTACGCCGAGGTCATCTCCAAAAGCGTGACCGCGCTCGTGCCCAAAGCCAGCGACGGCACCTCGTCGAGGCGGCTCCCGCGCACGCCCAGGCGCTCGGCCATCCGCGCCGTCCGCCGCGCGCCGACCTCCTGCACGAGCCGCGCGGCCACGGCGTTGTTCGACTGCGCCAGGCCCTCGCGCACCGTCACCATCTCTCCGTCCGATGCGCTGGCGAGGCGCCACGTGCGGCCGTTTTCCATCTCCATCTCGACGGGCGCGTTGGGGTACGCATCCTCGGGGCGGATGCCGCGCTTCAGGGCGGCGGCGTAGAGGAACGGCTTGAACGTGGAGCCGGGCTGGCGTCGCGCGGCGGCCACGTGGTCGAACTGGCCCTTCCAGAAGTCGCGGCTGCCCACCCACGCGCGCACGGCGCCCGTCTGCGGGTCGAGGGCAACGAAGCCGGTTTCGAGCCACGTCTTTGCTGTGCGGAGCGAGTCCATGAACGCGGCGTCCTGGCGGAGGCGCCCCTGCATTTCCTCTTCGGAAGCGCCGGCGGCGATGCCGTTGCGGAAGCGCGTCGTCGCCTCGATAAAGCGGCCTGTGGTCTCGGCGTTGGCCGGCCAGAAGTGGCTGAAGGGCTTCGTGCCTTTGCGCGCCTCGGCGTACGCCTCCGGATTGCGCGAGAGGAGATCGGCGGAAGAGCGGCCCCACTCGACGTCGGCCACGGCCTGGAGCGCGTTGCCCTGGCGGCGGACGGCGGCCTCGGCCATCTTTTGCAGCGTGAGGTCGAGCGTGGTGTGGACGACGAGGCCGCTGGCGTAGAGGTCGTAGCCTTCGGCAGCGGCCCAGTCTTGAAGCTTGAGCCGCACGCGCTCGGCGAAGTGCGGCGCGGCGTCCGGGCGCGCCAGGCGCTGCGGCGTGAAGTCGAGGCGGAGCGGGTCGTCCTTGAGCTTGGCGTAGTACGCCGCGCTGAGGTGGCCGCGTTTGTGCATCTGATGGAGGACGACGTTGCGCCGCCGCACGGCGCGCTCCGGGTGGCGCACGGGGTTGTAGTACGCCGTGGCCTTGAGCATCCCCACGAGCGTAGCCGCCTCGCGCAGGTCGAGCGCCTTGGCCGGCTTGCCAAAATACGTCCGGGCCGCCAGTTCGATGCCGCGCGCGTTGTAGAGGAACGGCACCGTGTTCAGGTACGCTTCGAGGATCTCGTCTTTGGTGTAGACGGCCTCGATCTTAAGCGCGGTGACGATCTCCTTAAGCTTGCGCAGCGGCATCGGCGCGCGGCCTACGGACTCGGGGAAGAGGTTGCGCGCCAGCTGCATGGGCAGCGTCGAGGCGCCCTGCGGATCGCCTAGGAGCGTGCGTCCCGTGGCGCCCACGAGCCGCCACACGTCCACGCCGGGGTGTTCGTAAAAGCGGTGGTCCTCGGTAGCGACGAGCGCCTGTACGACAGACGTGTCCACTTCGCTGAGCGCCACCCATTCCCGGTTGTGCCGCCGGTACACGGCGATGGTCTCGCCGCCGGCCGCCTTGACCACGGTGGGCCGCTGCACCTTCGCGCTCTTGAGCGCCGAGAGGCTCGGCGTGAACGGAATCAGGGCCGCGAGCGTGACCACGAGCAGCAGCGCCGCCACGACGGACAGCCCCGCCGCCCCCGCCACGAGCCGCCGCCAAAGGCGCGCGTCGCCGTTTGCCAAGTACGCGAGGTAGCGCCGCACGGGCGACCGCCGCTTTTTTGTAGAGGAACGTCCCATAGAAATCTTTTGCCTTCCGATCCTTGCACCTCTGACCGACAGCGCACGCGGCCTCCGCTTACGGAAGAACCGTGCCAGAGGATGCAGGTGCCTCGCCTGCGGCTCGGGACCACAGACCGCTGACCGTAGATCGTCACGTTTCGGCGGCCGGTCGTCGGCGGTCGGCCGTCATAAGGCATGACGCTCCGGTGTCGCCCCGGAGGCTGTACACTTTCGGCGCGAAGTTCTATACTTGACTCACCGCGTCCCGTGCCGCGATGCCCCTTCCGCCCGCCGCGATGTCCGCGCAAGCGCCGTCCTTTTCCGCCCCTGCCCGCCCGGAGCCTCTGCTTGCCGCCGCGCCGGAGGACCCCACGCCGGACGTCCCGCGCAAGACGCAGCGGCGCATGGAGCGCCACGCCAAAGGCCTGAGCCAGGAGCAGAAGGCGGCCTACCGCGACCTTGCCGCACGGCTCGTGCAGCCCGGCGCCGCGCGCTACGCCCTTTCCGGCTACGCCGGCACGGGGAAGACGTACCTCGTGGGGCGCCTCTGCCGCTTTCTCGAAGAGGAAGGCCTCAAGGTCGTAGCCGCCGCGCCCACGCACCGGGCCGTGGCGCAGTTGCGCCGCTCACTGATGGAGGCCGGCGCCGAGGCGGTGGAGACGTGCACGCTGCCCTCGCTCCTCGGCCTCAAGCTCAAGGGCGACGGCCGCGGCGGCTACGAACTCGTCCCCGACGGGCGCGGGCAACTTCCCAAAGGCGGCGTCGTCATCGCCGATGAAGCCAGTATGCTCGGCGCCGAGACGCTCAACTACGTCGAGGCCGCCGGGCAGGGCATCCGCTGGCTCTTTCCGGGCGATCCGGCGCAGCTCCCGCCCGTGGGCGAGCCACCCTCGCCCGTCTTCTCGTATCCGGGGCACCGCCTCACCGAGATCGTCCGCCAGGCTGAGGGCAACCCCATCATCGAGCTGACGCGGCGCATCCGCGCGGGCGAGCCGTACCTCACGCGCGAGGCCCTCGCCTACGACGTAAAGACGAAGCGCGGCGTGGCGGCCACGCGCTCGGCCAAGGCGTTCCTGAAAAGCGCCCTCGACGTCTTCCGCTCCGACGCCTTCGACGCCGACCCGACCACGGCCTGCATCCTGGCCTACCGCAACCGCGTCGTGGCGCGTTACAACCACGCCGTCCGCACCGTGCTCCTCGGCGAGGACGCCGCCGAGTACGTCGAGGGCGAGTGGCTCGTGGCGCGCGACACGTGGATGCCCGACGACTTCCCCATCGTCTTCAACAGCGAGGTGATGAAGGTGACGGAGGCGCGCAAAGGCAAAGACAGCCTCGCCCTCGGCGGCGAGTGGACCGTGTGGCGCCTGGGCGTCGAACCCGAGGGCCGCCCCGAGCGCGAGATCACCGTCCTCGCCCAGGAAGAGCGCGCCCGCTACGACGAGGTGATGAACACGTACCGCGAGCGCGCCCTCGACGCTAAGGCGAACGACGACTACGACGCCGCCGCCGCCGCGTGGAAAAACTTTTACCGCCTGCGCGAGCAGTACTGCACCGTGGACCGCGCCTACGCCCTGACGGTGCACCGCGCGCAAGGCGGCACCTTCGACGTCGTCTTCTCCGACCACGCCGACCAGCACGCCGCCCGTGAACCGGAGCGCACGGCCTTGAAATACGTCGCCGCCTCGCGCCCGCGCGAGCGCTTGGCGCTGCTCGTTTAAAGCAGCCTCGCGGTCCCGACGACGGACGAATAACGACGGACGACGTTCGCATTCAGGCGTCGTCCATCATTGGTCGCCGTGCCGCTCGTGTAGAATCGAAGTGGGGCGGGCGTTTTTGCGGATCGGACCGGGGCGAAAATACCGATGCGGCCTGCTCAGAGGTGAATGGGCGGCTTGGCATCATCTTCGAGAAAAGGAGGCATACGCCGGCTGCCGTTTCGCTGCGCCTTGGATTTTCTTGGCGCGGCGGTCTTGCAGGACAGCCGGTATCTTTCTATCGTTTATGCGCATAGCGGCGCCCATCTGAGGTATCGCTTTAGCTCTTGCTCTCGTCCCTTCTCAGCCTGGAGGAATCCCTGTGCACCGTCCGCTTCTTGCCTTCGCCCTCCTTCTACTCGTTTCGGCCCCGCGCGCTTTGGCGCAGGACGCCGCTCCGCCCGTGGAGCGCGCCGAGGTGCTGCCGCCCGACCCGCTCTCGACGTCGCAGCCGCTGGCCCGGCCCGTCTTCTCCTCGCCCCAGGAGCGGCTGAGCGGGGCGGAGGTGCTGCGGCGCATCAGCCGTGTGTACCGCTACCAGTCGGATCTTTTGGAAGCGCAGGCGCGGGGCGACGAGGCGCGCGCGGACGCTCTTCTGCACGAGGCCATGAACGAGCTGGCCGTGCTCTTAGAGCAACCCGGCGTGATGGAGGAGCCGCGCTTCCGCGAGCTGTACCGCACCGTCGTGACCGAGTACGAGGACGTCTACGGCGCGGCGGCGGACAGCCTTCAGCTTCAGCAGGGCGACATCTTCCGCTTCCGCGCCGAGGCGTTCGCGGCGCTCGAAGCGGTGGACGATCCGCTCCTGGAGGACGTCACGTTCCCCGACCTCACCCCCGCCGGCACCGTCGTCCCCATGACGAAGAACCGGCTCGTGCGCCAGAGCATCGCCTACCTGCTGCGCCAGCCGGAGAAGCACCTGCACCTCTGGCTCAGCCGCGCGGACACGTACTTTCCCATGATCGAGCACGTCCTTGAGGAGGAAGGCGCACCGGACGAATTGAAATACCTGGCCATGATCGAGAGCGGGCTGAACCCGCAGGCCAAAAGCTGGGCGCGCGCCGTGGGGATGTGGCAGTTCATGGCCGCCACGGGCCGTGCCTACGATCTGCAAGTGAACGCCTGGGTGGACGAGCGGCGCGACCCGGAGAAGGCCACGCGCGCGGCCGGCCGCCATCTCCAAGACCTCTACGAGACGTTCGGCGACTGGCACCTCGCGCTCGCCGCCTACAACTGCGGCGCGGGGAACGTGCGCAAAGCGCTGCGGCGCGTGCGTCAGAACGGCGGCGGCGCGCCCACCTTCTGGAACGCTTACCCGTACCTCCCGCGCGAGACGCGCAACTACGTGCCCATGTACATCGCCGCCGCGCTCGTGGCCTCGAACCCCGCCGCCTTCGGCGTGGACACGGATGACGTCCCCGCCGGCCCGACGTACGCCTACGACCACGTGCCCGTCACCGGCTCGCTTGCCATGAGCGACGTGGCCGCCCTCGCCGGCACGGACGCCGCCACGATCCGCGCCTTGAACCCCGAGCTGCGCCGCAGCTACACGCCCCCCGCCGAGGGCGCTTACTACGTCCGCATCCCCAAAGGCACGTACGCCCGCTTTGCCGAAGGCTACGCCAAGCTGCCCGACGAGAAGAAGCGCCCCGTGACGCAGTACACCGTCCGCCGAGGCGACAACCTCGGGCGGATCGCCAATAAGTACGGCGTCTCGGTCAGTGCCTTGAAGCGGCGGAACGGGCTGCGCGGCTCGCTCATCCATCCGGGCCAGGCGCTCGTCGTGCCCGTGCCGGACTACAGCGGCGGCGTTGCCCTCGCCGATGCGGAGCCGAAGCAGGTCGAGTACGGCCAGCGCGCCGTGCGCCCCATCGCCGCCCTCCGGCCCGGCACGATGCGCCCGGAGCAGCAGCCGGAGAAGAAGAGCGGCCCACCTATCGTGAAGGCGAGCTACACGCCCGAGCCGAAGGAGGAGCGCGCCCCGGCGCCAAAGAAAGAGGCCGCGCCGGAGAAGAAGGCTGACGCGCCGGAAGCCACCACCTACACCGTCCGGCGCGGCGACACGCTCGGCGAGATCGGCGAGCGCCACGGCGTTTCCATCACTAACCTCAAGCGGTGGAACGGGCTGCGTTCGAGCCGTATCCGCGTGGGGCAGCGCTTGAAGATGTACGGCGCCCAGACGCCCGCCGCGCCCGAGAAGACGACGTACACCGTCCGCCGGGGCGACACGCTGAGCGAGATCGCCAAAAAGCACGGCGTCTCGGTGGCGAGCCTGAAGCAGCAGAACGGCCTCCGCTCCAGCCGCATCCGCGCCGGGCAGCGGCTCACCATTCGCGGCGGCGAGGGGGCCACGGCCGTCGTCTACGAGGTGCAGCGCGGTGACAGCCTCGGCAAGATCGCGCGGAAGTACGACACCTCCGTCAGCAAGATTAAGCAGTGGAACGGCCTGCGCTCGAACACCATCCGTCCGGGGCAGCGCCTCAAGATCAACACGTGACGGGCGTTGCGCCGACCCGGCTGCCGTACGTCCGCTACATGGGACACAGTTTCAGGTACATCCAATTTCCAACAATGACTCAGGATCTCTTCAACGAGCAGAGTGACGTCGTATCGCCCCCTTCCGGGATTGAGCGCGTGATTGAAGGGTACGAGGCAGATGAAGCCGAACGCGAGGCAGAGGAAATGCTTGGCGCGCTCGTCCAGCAAGAGCAGTATGTTGGCGAAGTGTTCTCATTGGGCTACGAAACCGCTCTCGTACAAATCCACGACTCTCACCGGCAGGAGGTCGGCGGGATTCCGGGACTCAGCTTCCTTATCGCCACCCGAATCATACCGGGCGAGAGTTTCGATTATAGCAAAGAGGACAGTTCGGTCCTTTTGCTGCGAGTGATGGATGCCGCACCGCTTCCGAACGATGACGAAGCGACGAGAGTGCGCGTGCAGGCGGCGCGGCAAGTCGCCGGTCCAGCGGAGGGGCACTGGGACAACTCCAATGTGATGGACCATCACACGGCCGGCCTCTTGGGTTTCGCTGGCGTGCGGTGTCGCGTAGTCGGAACGTTTTACCTTCGTCCTTCAGAAGCGAAAGAGGGCACAAGACTCCAACTCCGATTCGGTGCAGATCTCTCGAACTACTATCCGAACCGGGGCTTGAAAGTGTACAAGCCGAAGGACGAAGCCCTCCGACGAATCGTGAACTACCGAGAAAATGGGGGAACAGGCGTCGGTATCGGCGAAGTCCGCTATGCCTCCACAAACCGCGCGTTTCAAGGCATCCGCGACGTGCGGGTGACCATCGTGCCAGAAGACCTGCTTGGACAGAAGAGCGCTCTGTTCGGAATGACTCGAACGGGTAAGTCGAACACGACGAAGATCATAGCAAAGGCGGTGTTTGACCTCCGGTACGGGAGCGCACCACGACGGGTGGGTCAGATCATTTTTGATCCGAACGGGGAATACGCCAACGCCAACGCGCAGGACGCAGGTGGTGAAGCCCCGAACGCGCTCAAGAACGTGTGGCGTGCACACAGGGATGGAAAGAAGGGTGATGTGATGACTTACGGCATCATGAAACACCTGAATGATAAGGGGCGCAACCTTATGCTTCTCAACTTCCATGTTGAAGACAACCTGTCCATCGGGAAAGAAATCATTGACAATGTGCTGCCAGCGCGGGACTCGAAGTACATCCAGAACTTTCAGCACGTCACGTTTGAGGTGCCCCCGGCTGGCGATTACAGTGCAAAGACCCGCTTTGACCGCCGCGTGCTTGCTTACCGCACGCTTATTAACAAGGCGGGCCTCACCGCCCCTTCCAGCATTGTCCCCTCGACGAAGGGATTGTTCAATAAGAAGCTGATTGAGGCTCTGGAAGAAGCGGGGAAGGATGACCCTGAGTACACGACGGCGGCTAAAACATTCTCCAACCCTAATCCAAGCTGGGACCGCCTTTACATCGCCTTCGGTACCCTCCACAAGTTTACGGGAACGAAGGAGTACAAGGCGTTCGAGAACGACTACATCAACGCTTCCTCCTCCGGTGAGGCGTGGGCTGACGGTGACCTTCGGGCTATTCTGGAAATGATCTGGCGGCCGAATGGCGCCCAACTCGTGGGGCAGGCAAGCCCTCAGCACACCCCAAGCACGTCCACAGACTATGCCGACGACATTTACAGAGCGCTGGTTGACGGCAAACTCATCATTGTGGACCAGTCCAGCGGAGACGAAGCGGTGAACGACGCCTCCGCACGGCGCATCGTGCAACGCATCTTCGACGGCAATAAGGAAGTCTTTCGACAGGGTGGAGAGGAGATACCGGATATCATCATCTACGCGGAAGAGGCGCACAACCTGCTCCCTTCGGACCGCGAGACCGACTACCGCGACATCTGGGTGCGTATAGCGAAGGAAGGCGCGAAGTACAATCTCGGCTTAGTCTACGTGACGCAGGAGGTGTCGAGCATCCAGAAGAACATCCTCAAAAACACCGCGAACTGGTTCATTGGTCACCTCAACAACACCGATGAGACGCGGGAGCTACGGAAGTTCTACGACTTTGCCGACTTCGAAGGCTCGATCCTCCGTGCTCAAGACAAAGGCTTCCTGCGCGTTAAAACAATCTCGAACCCCTTCGTAGTGCCGGTGCAAGTGCGAGAATTTGTGCTGGATCTGAAGCAGCCAGAACTCTCCCCCCCCCCAGAACTCAAACGGGGTTTGACCGATGCCTTACGAGGGAGAGTTTGCCGGGTATAAGCCGCTGGCTCGGATTGCGAATAGCAAGCGCGTTCAGAACATTGTCAGCCGATGTAAGAAGAACGTGCCGGACGAAGGACCGAGTGACATCGAACCGCTCATAGCGGACGTCCAACCAAGCGGGTGGCTGCCTGATCTGGTTCTCGCCGTAGACGGCAGCTATCATCAGTTACCCGTTGAGAACGGGTACCCCGGAGCAGAACTGGCCTATCTCACGGTGGCCTCAGTCATTCTGGACATTAAGAAGCAACGCGAGTTGGACCGGGACCGCCCAGTAGACCCTTTGGCATCGCGCAAAACGGAAGAGGCCGGCAGTATTGATTGCGCGCTCCCCGGTTGCAATGTCATTGTGGATGGTGAGCTTACGCCCACCGCCTCATTCCGCCGCGTGTTCTTCGAGTCGATCCGAGAAAAGCGCCCGCTCTCCGACGGAGAGACGTTGCTTGAGACATACGAGGCGCTCTTATCCTATAAACCAACCACACGCCATCAGCAGTGTCCTTGCAGAGACTGCCCAGCGGCTGCGGCTTACATCCCGTCGCCCGGCGAGACGCACTGCACGTGCGAGCTTCAGAGGTCTTGGTACTCCACCGATGCCCTGCGTATCCACGAAGGGCTGAACCCGACGGGGCCGAGCGGGGCCATGTTCGCAGAGGCGATGCAGGTGTGGGAGCGGGTATGGGCTGTAAACTTCCTTCGCTGGATCGAGCGTGAACCGCGTCGCTTCCGGCTACTCAGAAACCTCGCCATCGTCCTCGACGGGCCACTCGCTGTGTTCGGACATCCTGCTTGGCTCAGCCACGCGATCTACCACGAACTCAAGCGAATCAATGAAGCTGCTCGAAAGGTGATCGACAAAGACCTCCTGCTCGTCGGCGTCGAAAAGAGTGGCGCGTTCGTAGACCACTACGAAGTGCTGGACACACCTGCACGCGGCGTGAACGGAAAAGCACGCTTCAAGCCTCAGACGGCGCTGCTGCTTACGAACGAGTACATCCGCAATCACATTGCTATCGGCACTAAGCCCTTCGGTGAAGACACGTACTTCGGGCGCAAGTTTTTCTACAAGACGGCTTCGGGTGCCCGCATCGTTGCCTCTCTCCCCTTTCTGACAGATGAATCGAAGAACCTATCGCACGGAGACGTCTGCTACTTTCCGCGCCTCGCAGATGCTATGAGCTTGCTCGACGTGACGTTCTCGGCTCGCTTCCCGAACGCGGTCGCACCGCTCGTCTCTGCCCATGCCGAGGCTGCGATTCCGCTCAACCTCGGAAGAGAGGTACTAGACCAACTCGCTAAGAGTCTCATGGCCGAAGAGGGCAATCAGTGAAATCAGCGCCCGACGCGCCAAAGCGCCGAGCACGTACGTTTCAGACAGCGGTAGATCGCTGGGCTGCGGTAGGTCCGTACTATGCCATGTTTCCGCTGGACTTCGCGTATGACGTGGTAAAAAATTACACGCAACCCGGCGACCGAGTTCTCGATCCGTTCGTGGGGCGAGGGTCCAGCATCTACGCCGCAGCAGCGGAAGGCCGTGTGGGATGTGGAATCGAGATTAACCCTGTCGGGTGGGTGTACAGTTCTGTGAAGCTGCGTCCGACAACTCAAGGTCGAGTTCTCAAGCGTCTACGCGAGATCGGGCGAGCGGCAAAGGAGGTGAACATCGAGCAGGCAGATCTACCCTTATTCTTTGAGTGGGCTTACTCATCCGATGTGTTGCGCTTCCTGCTAGCTGCCCGTAAGCAGTTGCGATGGCAGGAGAGCAAAGTGGATCGCACGCTGATGGCGTTCATCCTTATATATCTGCACGGCAGGCGCTCATCGTCCCTATCAAATCAAATGCGAGACAGCAAAGCGATGGCCCCTGCTTACGCCGTCCGGTGGTGGACCGAGCGGGAGATGGATCCGCCTGACGTAGATCCCGTCGAGTTTCTGGAGCAACGCGTTGCATGGCGTTATAAAAAGGGCAAACCGGAGTTGGAAGGAAGCGTCCTCTTAGGGAACAGCATCCGTCTTCTCAACTCAGGCTATCAGCGCCGCGCCTTCGCAGAACCGTTCGATCTGTTGTTCACATCACCGCCATACTGCGGCGTGACCAACTACCACTACGATCAATGGCTTCGTCTGTGGATGCTTGGGCAACGCCCTTCACCCCGGCGGCGAGGCGGACGGTGGCAGAGGAAGTTCGAGTCGCAGTCGGACTACCGTGAGCTTTTGGCCGGCGTGTTCGGTGGAGCAGCCTCGTGCATGAGCGACAATTCCGTCGTTGTAGTCCGTACTGACGCCCGCGATTTTACGCTCTCTGCCACCATCGAGGCACTCCAGACAGCCTTCCCGAACAAAGAGTTGCAGGAAAAGCAGCGCCCCCTCAAGGGAAAAACTCAAACCGCCCTGTATGGCGATACCTCGAAAAAACCGGGTGAGGTGGATCTCGTTATGACTCCCAAGTGATCTTACTGATGGCGAGCGAACGGGAAGTGCTCCCTACTGCACGGAACTGTTCGCCTGCCGCGCCGCTACGCGCAGGGTACGCCTTTCGCTCATCAAGCCCGGTGACGACCCATGCGCGCCTTGATAGCAGAAGCCATCAGTAAGCAACTCGGCGGTCTCGTCCATGTCGATACGTAGGCCGAGGCCGCCCATGCGCTGGACCTGACCGTGGCCGAGGTGCACCGCCTGAGCGGCCCCGGCGCGCTTGACTTCGGCGGCAGCGAGTTTGAAGAGGCGCCGCACGAGCAGGTCGCCCCGGAGAAGGCCAGCCCGGACGACGACTACGGCTGGTGGAACCTCGGCGCCGGGGCCTACCTCCTCCGCTACAACGAGACGGCGGACCTCGGCGACGATCACCTCGCCTTCGTCTTTCCTCATGAGCGGCTCTTGCAGGCAGGCGCCTCCCACGCCGCCTTTCAGATCTCCGGCGGGCGCGATCCGCTCGGCGCGCTCCTGACCGTTGGCGCGCAGGGCGTGCGCATCAAGGAGAACGCGCGCGTCTCGCGGCTGCTGCTCTTCCAAACCGAGTAGGTCTTGGTCCGCGCGGTGCACGTTTCGCCTATGCAGCCGCGCTGCAGAAGGCCGCCCGCGCACCTCGGGCAGTCATGTGGCGCATCGGTGGGGGGCATCCATGCCTCTGGGAGAGGGCGTGCCGCATGACGCATCGAGCGCGCGGCCTTCTGCAGAACCTTAGAGGCGAGCACGGGCGTTGGAAGGCGGCACGAGCATTTCCTCAGTCAGGCCTACAACGTTTGACGAGCCGGGGCGGTTGCTCCAAAAGTACATAAGGGAGAAGACCAAGAGAGTATGCGCGGCACCGCTGGAAAGGGGAGTCTATTCTCCCCTCCAATTTGAGCGCGTGCCTGCCGCGAAGCGAACGGCTCTCCGGCGGCCTCGGCACGGCCTGCAAACCACGAAGGCGCAGCAAAGCAAGGCGGACCATCCGCCTCCGTGGCGGCAGCAGGAACAGGCCTCTCTTTTTAACGCACGGACCGCTCTCCAAGACAGCAACGGTAGAACCGTACAGGCCGCGCCCTTCTGTGCCTGACCTCTTGGTGATGGTCACGTCAAACGTTTTTTCAGGATACAACGTCTTCTCAGGCTATGGCGTCTAAGCGGGATCACGAGGAGGCGTACAGGGCCGCCCCTGCCAATGGAGCGGCCTCTCCCACTAATGGAAGAACCGCCCCCGGCCCCCCCGATGACGCTGCTCAGCAGCGGAGCGGGCGGGAGCGGGTAGAGCAGGCCATAGACCTGCTTTACCGGCGCCGATGGATAGCGCTCCTGGCTTTCCTGATCGTCGTGGCGGTGGTGGCCGCCTACGTCCTCGTCCGCGAGCCGGTGTACCAGGCGCGGAGCATCGTGCGCGTGGAGCTGAGCATGCCGCTGCCCAATAAGGACGAGGCCGCAGCCCCCGTGGGCGGAAGCGATCCCTTTGCTACGAACGAGCGCTCCCTCTCGGCCGAACTGTTCTTCCTCCAGACCTCGGACGCGATCCACGAGCAGGTGCAGCAGCGGCTGCAAGAGATGCAGGCGCAAACGCCGGGCGAGACGGGCTTCTCTCCGAGAGAGCACGTGCAGTTCGGGGTGGCGGACAACGCCGCCAGCGCCATCTCCATGATCGGGACGAGCGGGGACCCCGAAGAGGCCGCTCTGCTTGCGAACCTGTACGCCGAGGAGTACGTGCAGCTCATCCGGCAGGCCAGCCGCGCCCACCTCACGGCAACGCGCGAGCTGCTCGAAAAGCAAGAGACGCGGCGGCGAGAGACGCTGAGCCAGGCCGATGCGCGAGTTGAGGCCTTCGAGAGACGCGAGGGAGCCGTTGAACTGGATCAGGAGACGAAGATCCTCGCGTCGCAGATCGCCAGCCTGGAGGTCCAGCGCGATGAGGCGCGCCTGGAGCTGCAGACGCGGCGGGCGGGGCTGGAATCGCTCAAAGAGGAGCTGGCATCGCTGGACGCGCAGTTGACCACGCGCATCGCCTCCGACGCCGAACGCAGGCTTCAAACCCTCCACGAAGACATCGCCGCGCTCAGAGCCGGGAAGGAGCAGACCGAGCAGCGCTATCCCAATCCGGAAGATAGGGACGAGCGCGTGCGCGAGAGGCTGCGCCAGCTCGACGAGCGGATCGGCGCGGCGGAGGCGGAGGCGGACCGCCTGGCGCAGCAGCTGGTAGACCAAGGCTCTGCCGTGGTGGGCGGGACGGGGGCCGAACCGGCCCTGGCGCGCGCCGCCGGCCTCAGGCGCGAGGTCCAGCAGGAACAGGCGGCTATCGGAACGCTGGAAAACAGGCTGCAGGACATAGAGGCGCGCCTGACGAGGTACAACGCCAAGCTGCGCACCATCCCGGAGCAGTCCAGGGAGCTGGCCCAGCTGGAGCGGGCGCGGCAGCGCGCCGAGCAGGCGCTTCAGTCCGTGGCCGGCCGCCTGCAGGAGACGAGCATCGCCGAGGAATCGCAGCCCGGCTACGCCCATCTCCTGCGCAGGGCAACCGTACCCGAGGAACCCGTCAACGCCGGCCCGGCCAGCATCCTGCTCCTCGGCGTGTTCTTCGGCCTTTCTCTGGGCCTGGGCCTAGCCCTTCTGCGCGACAAGCTGGACAAACGGCTCTACAAACCCGAGCACCTGCGCGACCAGGGCCACCACGTGATCGTTACCATCCCCAACATGCAGCCTCTCATCGAGGAAGATCACAAGGGCGAGGCCTTCATAGAGCAGGACGGGCAGCGCTTTGCCACGAGCCTGGTAACGCTGCTCAACCCGATGTCGTCCGTGGCCGAGGCGTATCGCCATCTGCGCACGAAGATCCAGTACGGCCGCTCCGGGAAGCCCACGCAGGTGCTCCTTGTGACCAGCCCCGGCGCAGGAGAAGGAAAGTCCACGCTCGCTGCCAACCTGGCTATCGCATCGGCGCAGGCGGGCCGGCGCACGTTGCTCATCGACGCCGACCTGCGCCGCCCGCAGGTCCACAAGCTCCTCGGCTTAGAGCAGGACAGGCAGGGCCTGGTGGAGCTGCTCTACGGCCAGCCCGGCTTCGACTTTGAAGCGGCAGCCACGGCCATCGACGGTGTGTACGCGCTGCCGGCGTGGGACCTCCAGGCCCACGCGGCCGAGGTGGCCTCGAACCCCGTGGGGCTGCTCGAATCGCCCCAGCTGAAGGAGCGCCTGGCGGAGATGCGCGGCCAGTTCGACGCCATCATCTTCGACACGCCCCCCCTGCTCGTGGCTACGGACGCGGCCGCCCTCTCGACGCAGTGCGACGCGACGCTCGTGGTGGCGCGCGCCGGGAAGACGAAGGAGGACGAACTCAGCTACGCCGTCGAGGCGCTCAAAGAGGTAGGCGCCAACATCGCGGGGGTCGTCCTCAACGCCTTCGACCTCTCGATGGCGTACGGCCACAAGTACAAGTACCAGCACTACACGAAGTACGGGCCATACTCCAAGTACGGGTACTACGCCCATCAGACCAGCAGGGGCCGCCTTTTCCAGCAACGAGCGAAGTAGGCGCGAGGCCTTGGACCTGCGCGGGCACCCCATCCAGAGATAACCTGACAAAATGCAAAGACCCGCGATGTTCTCCGCGCCTTGCGCGAGCTTAAGGGAAGCCGCGAGAAGACCTTCCCTGGCGATGGCCGGGCTGATCCTGGCCCTGTGCGCGTTTCAAGGCGTGGCTGCGGAGCGGGCGCAGGCCCAAGAGTTCGGCGGCCTCGACGAGGTGGAGGTCGGGGGCACGGCGTATTACACGTTCGTGCGCTCCGGCGAGGTCAGGATCGAGGTGCTGGCGTTAGGCTCTGTGCGGTCTCCCGGCATCTACGCCATCGGCCTGGGGATGACGCTTGACCAGTTTTTGGCCCTGACCGGCGGCGGGTCGGTCACCCAGCGTTCCAGCGCGGAGACGATCAGGGTGGTCGTGCGCCTCTACCGCCAGGAAGCGGGCCAGCGCAGGCTCGTGTACGAAGAGCCGCTCGAGCGCGTGCTCTCCTCCGAGATCGAGCAGTACCCCGTGCTCCGGGAGGGCGACGCGCTGATGGTGGAGACGATTGTGAAGCAGCGGTTCTTCACGCTGGAGCGCGGCCTCCGTCTCTTTTCGGCGGCGGGCACGCTCCTCCTCCTCGCTCTGCGGATCATGGACGCTTCGGATTAGGAACGCCTCGTCTGAAGGAGCTTGCGGGGCACGCGCGTCTTCACGCAGGACGCGACACGACTTTCAGCGCAAACGAACCAAGCCCGATGAAAGCCCCCGCTCAGGAGCCTGCTCAAAAGCCCTGGCGCGTGTTCTACACCCGCCCGCGCGCCGAGAAGAAGTGCGAGGAGCGGCTCCGGGAGCAGCACCTCGAGGTGTTCCTCCCGAAGTACACCGCCGTGCGCCAGTGGAAGGACCGGAAGAAGAAGGTCACCGAGCCGCTCTTTCGCAACTACGTCTTCGCGCACGTAGATGACCGGGAGCGCCTGCGCGTGCTCCGAACGCAGGGGATCGTGCGGTGCGTCAGCTTCGGGGGGCGGCTCGCGGCCGTTGACCCGAAGGAGATCGAGCAGCTAAAAATCCTGCAACGCGATCCGGAGCGGCTGGCCGCCACCAGCTACCCCCGGTTCCAGGTGGGAGAGCACGTAGCGGTCACCGAGGGGCCGATGGCAGGACTCCGTGGGGAGGTCACCGAGCATCGGGGGCAGCAGTACGTGGTGGTCCGGGTGCAGGCCATCCGCCAGGCGGTCCGGGTGCACGTGCCGGCGCAGTGGATACGAGCCGACGGCTCGCTCGTGGAATAAGCGCCCGCCGGGTAGTGAGGTGCGGGTGAGGCAGCTCTTAACCCTTCCTCAAGCCTCGATGGCCGGTGTACCGCGCCAAGAGATCGAGTTGATAAGCTTACGCGCGCACGCGGATGGGATGCTCTACTTCCACGCGGGGTGCGGCGCTGCCTCAGGGAGATTTGGACCGAATGCACTTGCTCCGCGCGGCGCACCGCCAAGCTGTGGTCCCATTGCCGCGCCTTGCTCTTCGGCGGATTTCTTCGAGGCGTGTCCCGGAAGGCAGGCGGGCTTCAATTTGAGGGGTTCTGTCTATGCCCGCGCATCCGCCTTCAGGGAGAGCAGGTGCTTGAGCTGCTGAGGCTGAAAAGGCTGCGCATCCGGAGCGGCTCCTGCTTACGGGAGCCAAAAGTAGCGCGTTAAAAAGATGACGGTAGTGGTCGAACGATAAGTGATGAGGGAGCGGGTCATCCCGACCGAGCGGAGCGCGTGGACGGATCTGCGCTGAAGGCGACGCTTTGGCCCGGCCGGATTTCTCAGCTTCGCTCGAAATGACAGAGCAGGAACGCCGAGGTGGACGATCACTTACCACCTACCCACTACCAAGATGACGAGGCCAACCCATCGCCCGCAGCTGGTTTTACGTCAAGCGAGCGAGCAAGCCAGCGGCAGAACCGAAGCCTCAAGGCGAAGCCTTCAGCTGTGCGAATGTGGTTAGGATCGATCACCGAGACGGTCAGAGCCTGCTTAGCTAAAACGCTCTTGGTGAGGGCTTCATAGACGGTTCGTTATTACAAACAGGCGTTTCGTTTTTCCCGTGAGCGCCCGGACCCGCCCTTCAGGTGCTTTAAAGGGAAGTTGGTTTTCGAGCTTCGGCGTGTGGGCAGAGGGCCAAGCGCTGGACCATCTCGCTCTTTGGCTGCCTCGCCAAGCCCTGGTACGGAGTTTGATCATAAGCGTCGGCAGAGATGTCTGCGCATTCTGGTTCGGAGAAGGGGGGTGGCGAACTCGAGCCGCGAGGCATCAGGCGCGGCCGGGTCTTTGGCCTCACTCTGAACGCGAAGGATCCGTGACGGTGGGGCGGCACGTTGGAGATGCTTCGCTGCGCTTAGGAGGACTTGAGGAACAGGCCGACGCACCTCGAGCTAAGCAGCTTTTCACGCACCCACTCCCAAAGAGAGCGATGAGGAATCCGACGAACAGAAACCCCCTCAGCACCGACGCAAAACTCGCTTTGGGGACGCCGGGCCGGAAGCAAGAGGCGAGGCGATCAGGGGACGTGCCTCGCATGACGTCCCGAACGAAACACGCCATGCCACAAAGGCGGATTGCGACCGTAGCCCTCTTGCTGCTCATGGCGTGCGCGCCGTCGCTCCTCTACGCGCAAACCTTCGCGGAGCAGTTCAACCCGAGCGGCGACCCCATCGGCGGCGGGCCGGGGTACTCCCAGATCCCCAACGCCTCGGCGGCCGACCACGTGCTGGGCGCCCCCAGCACGGCGGCGGACCTCCTGGCGCTCGCCAAGAGCTATTATGACGAGGCCGCCGGCCAGACGGTCACGCCCGCCTCGGCGGCGGCCGAGGGCACGCTCATCTACGTGGACCCCGCCGCCGCCCTCGACCTGGACGGGTACGACCAAATCACCTTCAACGACGGCGTGACGCTCGCCTCGAACCGGGGCGAGAGCCTCGGCGATGGCACCTACGCGCCGGGAGCGCTCCTGAAGCGGCGCTCGATGTGGCCCAACACGGACGGCGGCCCTCAGCTGGAGGCCCTGTTCATGGCGTGGAACGGCGGGCGCCTTACAGGCTTCCGGGCGCAGGGACCGTTCGACCTGCGCGGCCCGAATGCGAGCAAGACGCGAGACTGGCTCGGCGGCGCGACCTTCTTCGGAAAACGGGGGATCAGCGGCACGTTCGAGCTGGACAACAACGAGATCTACGCTTGGCCGGACTTCGCCGTCTGGTGGTACCATACGACCACCGGGGACGCGATGCATCACAACTGGGTGCACCACAACCGGCAAGTCGGCTGGGGATACGGGCTTTATCCGGGGCGGCCGTTCGGGCCGGGGGACGAGGAGGTGCTCTTCCTGACCGACTACAACCTCTTCCAAGAGAACAAGCACTCGGTTGACCACAACAGCGCGCGGCCTTCAAGCTGGCACAACCTCGTCTGGAAGGTGCGGGGGAACGTTTTTCTGGGCCGGCACGGACAATCGATCATCCACGGCCACGTGAACAAGGTCGGCGGGTGCAGCTATTCGGGCTGGAAGACGGACTACATCCGCAACATGATCGTCCAGCCCGGCGAGCCGAAATCGACGAGAGACGTGGGGCTGGGGTTGCCGCCCGAGGGGGGCTACCTCAACGTAAAAGACCTGTACCTGGACCGCGCTACGCGGGCGAACACGTACGTTAGCAAGTACATATCCGGCGACCGGGTGGACCCGCAAGACCCCAACTACGACCCCGACTGGGACGCCTCGTGCTCGGCTCCCCACGGCTCGGTCACCGTGGACATCCACACGGATTTAGGCGGGGCGACCCTCCCCACGGAAGGCTCCGTGCCGAGCGCCACGACGCTCACCGAAGGCCAGGCGCTAACCCTCGACCTCTCCGGCTCGTCAGACCCCGACGGCCACGCCATCACGCACCACGAGATCCTGTGGGGCGACGGCAAGAGCGCGACGGACCCGGCGCACCGCGAGGTCGTCTACGGCGCGTCGGCGCAGCACACCTACGCAGAGAGCGGCACGTACATCGTGCGCGTGACGGCGTTCAACGAGCACGGCATCCCGTCGCGCGTGGCGCATCACGAGATCACCGTGGAACCGGCTGCGGAGGGGCCGCTCTTCGTCGCCTTCGTCGGGGCGAACTGGCCGGGCGGGGAAGGGCAGAACTGGCCGGGCTACTACTCCGCTCGCCTCCTGGTCAACGGGCACGTGGCGATGGACTGGCGCGACGTGGCAAGCTTCTCAGGCTACGAGCGCATCGCCTGGGACGCCGCCCCCATCGACGCGGACGCCACGTTCGAGCTTACGATGGAGCTGCGGACCGACCAGACCATCGCCGACCCCGACGGCACGGAACCGGGGCGCGTGGAGTTTCACGTGGACCGCTTCTACCTCTTCGGCAGGGACGGCGCGCTCTACGATGAGGACCTCTTCCTCAGCGGCGACGACGTCGGCGTCATGATAACGACCTGGGGCGGCGGGGGCAGCAGCTCGCTCTTCGACCGCCACGACAGAGCCATAGGGCCGGGGTACGGCCACGCGCTCACGGTCCCGCAGCAGAGCTGGACCGGCCACACCGCCGGCGACCGCTACGCCTTTACGACCAACGCGAAGGGCCTCAACCCCTCCCCCACGCCCGCGCCCACGGACGCCCCCCCCATAGCAAGCCTCCTCTCGTGGCATCCGATGGAGGAGGCCGGCGCTACGGCCACGCGCGCTGACGCGCACTCGACCGTGGACCTGGAGGTGGCCGACGGCAGGCCCGTCGGCGGCGCCGTGCCCGGCGTTCAAGGCAACGCGGTAGACTTAGGGCCGAGCGGGCGGCTCGACACGAAGAACAGCGCTCCCTCCTTCCCGCTCGACCTGTCCGAGGACTTCAGCGTGGTGAGCTGGGTGTACGTGCCCTCGGCAGAGACGGAAGCCGGCATAGCCTGGGCCGCCGCCAACGGCGATGCCCCCCTGAAGCTGGTGACGGTGCCCTGGAGGGGGCGCTACCAGTTTAGCTTCTACGCGGGCGCTGCGAAGAGGTACGTGGAAAACAACGACCTCGCGCACGACACGTGGCAGATGGTGACGCTGCGCTACGACGCCTCCGCGAGGACGGTCCGCCTGCGCGTGGACGGCGGACCGGACGCCGAGGAGGCGCTCTCCGCTCCCATAGACATCGGCAACGGCGGCGACTTCTGGCGCGTCAAGGGAGGCGGGCTGCGCGTGGACGAGCAGTCGGTGTGGCAGCGCTACCTCAGCGACGCCGACCTCGACTGGCTCTACAACGGCGGCGGCGGCCGCACCTACGCCGAACTCGGCGAAGGCCCCCCTTCTGGTGCGGCCTCGCACAGCATCGAGCTGCGGCAGGGGTGGAACCTCATCTCCAGCTACGTCGCCCCGGAGCCAAGCAGCCTGGAGGCCGTCTTCGCCGACGTGCTCTCAGACGTGGCCCTCGTGAAGGACGAGGCCGGGAAGGCGTTTCTGCCCGGCGAAGGCATAAACCGGATCGGTGACTGGGACCCGCTCGAGGCCTACATGGTCTACGCCCGCCAGGCCGTCACGCTCCGCCTCAGCGGCACTTCGCTCAGCGGCGCCCCGCCTGCCGTGCCGCTCGAGCAGGGGTGGAACCTGGTCCCTTACCTGCGCGAGGCGTCCCTCCCCATCGAGGAGGCGCTCGGCAGCATCTCGGAGCACGTGGTGCTGGTCAAGGACTACGCCGGCGCCGCCTGGATTCCCGAATACGGCATCAACCACATCGGCCTGATGCAGCCCCAGCAGGGCTACAAGGTTTACATGGCTCAGCCCGCCGAGCTGACCTACACCCCTTCGGGTTCCTCAGAACCCCGCCCCGCCCTGACGCGAGGCCCGGCTCCCTCCGCACCGCTTAAGGCCCCCGGCGTATCCTCCTCGGCCGTGGTGCTGGTTCAGGCCGAGGGGCTGCGGGAAGGGCAGCGCGTCTCGGCATGGGTCCCGGAGCGGGGCCGGATTGGCGAGGGCGTCGTGCAGCACGGCGGGACCGTCGCCGTCACCCTGCGTGGAGACGAAAGCGCGACGGCCGGCGTGGTCGAAGGAGCCAGGTCCAACGACGCCATCGTCCTTAACGTCCACCCCGGAGGCCGAGGGGAGCCGCGCCGCCTCGCCATCTCCTCTCTGAGCGATGCGCTGAGCGGGCAGCGCCTCGAAGGGCCGCTTTCTTACCGCAGCGACGGGTTCTACATCGCGCAGGCGGAGGAGCTGCCGCAGGCGTTCAGGCTCGGCCAGAACTACCCGAACCCGTTCCGCCGCTCCACCACCATCGCGTACAGCCTGCCGGAGAAGGCCAAGGTGAAGCTCGTCGTCTACGATGCGCTCGGGCGGCGCGTGGCCACGCTCGTCGATGAAGAACAGGATGCCGGCACCTACCGCGCCAAGTTCAACGCGGCGCAGCTTAGCAGCGGCATCTACTTCTACCGCCTGCGCGCCGGCGACTTCACCGACGACGGCAGGATGGTGCTTGCAAAGTAGCACGCGCCGCCGCCTCGCTCCGGGGCAGGACGCCAGGAAGAATCTCGCTTACCTCTTGAGGCCCGTTCCAAGCAGTGCTTTCTGCTGGGAACGGGCCTTTTTGCAGATGTTCTGCTCCCCGGCCAGGCCCCTACGTCGCCGCCCCCGGCGGCAATGCGTCCGGTGGCACGGGCAGGCGAATCAGGCGCCCTAACGAACTCACCTTTGCAGCCTGCACGCCGGCGCATCTGCGCGGCTTACGGAGTGTTCGCCATTAGCTGATGCCGTGCAAGCCAATGGTAGGGTAGGGCTTCTCCAAACGTTGAGCCTCGGGTTGCTCAAACAAAGCTAACATGCGGCTGCGTGGAGGGAGCTTAGACTCCGCCGCTGGGTGAGCAAGCGTTCTGCTCCTGCTCCCCTGCGGCAGCACCTGATCGGCCGCGTTCCCGCTCGCCGCGTCTCTGGAGCGGCGGGAATGCCACGGGGGGTGGTCCAGGTCAGGCTCTTATTACGTATACATCTTCAGGCTTCTCTCAGCGGTACGCCCCGAAGCCTTGAAGCCCACCCCGCAGGGGACAGCAAAGTCAGTTGGTGGCCTAGCGCACCTTTGTAACTGACGTGGCGGAGCCGCACCTGAGCGGATCAGAAAGGACGGCTCGCTCAGCCGAGCAGGCACGCTGCCCAAGCCCCCTACTCACGGTTAGCCGAGGCTGATTCGGCGGAGGAAACGATCTCGATGGAAGAAACGACGCATCCGAACGTCGCGCTCATCGGTCACGGCTACTGGGGCAAGAACATCGCCCGGAACCTCTACCAGATGGGGGCGCTTCGCGGCGCCTGCGACCTCGACGAGGAGATGCTTCAGAAGATGCGTCTTCTCTACCCCGAGATCCGCCTGTACCGGAGCGTGGACGAGATCCTCGCCGACGAGGGCGTCGAAGGCATCGCCATCAGCACGCAGGCGCGCGTGCACGCCCGGCTTGCCCTCCAGGCGATGGAGGCGGGCAAGGACGTGTTCGTGGAGAAGCCGCTCGCGCTCAGCTACGAGGAGGGGCAGCGCGTCGTTAGGGCGGCCGAGCGCAACGGCCGCATCTTGATGGTCGGGCACCTCCTGGAGTACCATCCCGCCGTGCTCCGCCTCGCCGAGCTGGTGCGCGGCGGCGAACTCGGCAAGCTGCAGTACATCTACTCCAACCGGCTCAACCTGGGCAAATTCCGCCGGGAGGAGAACATCCTGTGGAGCTTCGCGCCGCATGACCTCTCCGTCATCCTGCGCCTGGCCGACGAAAGCCCGATAGAGGTGATGGCTACCGGCGGCGCCTACCTGCAGCCGAACGTCGCCGACACAACGGTGACGAACCTGCTCTTCGACAACGGCCTGCGCGCGCACGTCTTCGTCTCCTGGCTCCACCCGTACAAAGAGCAGCGCCTCGTCGTGGTCGGGTCGAAGAAGATGGCCGTCTTTGACGACCGCGCCGCGCCCGGCGAGAAGCTCGTCGTCTACGACAAGGGGGCCGACTGGGTGGGCAACCTGCCCGTGCCGCGCCAGGGCACCGGCACGCCGATGCTCTACGACGGGGCGGAGCCGCTGCGGATGGAGATGGAGCACTTCGCCGAGTGCATGGCTACGCGCGAGCAGCCCCTCACGGACGGGCGCAGCGGGCTGCGCGTGCTCCAGGTCTTGCAGGCGGCGCAGCAGTCGCTGCAGATGGGCGGAAGCCGCGTCCCGCTCTGGCAGGCCCCGCGCCTGCGGCTTGCGTCTTTATAAGCCTGCCGCTATATCTGCTCTGCAAGCCTGTTCGTCATGGGCTTCGTTGCCGGGGGTAGCTAACGGCCCGGCCCCGGCTGCTTTCTCTTAAGCTCAACCTCTGTGTTTGTGTGACGGCTATGGAGCACTCCGTGATAGCGAGTACGGCCCGCCTCGGCGAGGACACGTCCGTAGGCCACTTCTGCGTCGTCGGCGAGGACGTCACCATCGGCACGGGCTGCCAGATCGGGCATCACGTCGTGATCCACGACGGCACCACCATCGGCGACTTCGTGCGCATCGACGACCATGCCACCGTGGGCAAGCAGCCCATGCGCGCGCCCAACAGCGCCGTGACGCAGGACAAGCGCCAGCCGCCCGCCCGCATCGGTAGCCGCTGCCTCATCGGCGCGAGCGTCGTGATCTACGCCGGCTGCACGCTCGGCGAGAAGGTGCTCGTGGCGGACTTGGCGACGATCCGCGAAGAGGTCACCATCGGCGACTTCACGATCATCGGGCGCGGCGTAGCCGTGGAGAACCAGTGCCGCGTCGGGCGTTACTGCAAGCTGGAGACGAACGTCTACCTCACGGCCTACTCCGAGCTGGAGGATCGCGTTTTCGTCGCGCCGGGCGTGTTGACGAGCAACGACAACTTCATGGGCCGCACCGAGGAGCGCTTCGAGCATTTCAAAGGCGTGGTGGTGCGGCGGGGCGGGCGCCTGGGCGTGGGCGCGGTGATCCTGCCAGGCAAGGAGGTGGCCGCCGACGCGATGGTGGCCGCCGGCGCGCTCCTCACCAAAGACGCCGAGGCGGAGGCGATCTACGCCGGCGTCCCCGCCCGCACCTTCCGCGACGTGCCGGAGGAGCAGAAGCTCGACCAGCAGGGCTGGGCGGATTGAGGAGGGGAAGAGAGGACGAGTGGAGGAGGGAATGAGTTGGTTTTGGATAGGTACTGAGCCTGCCCGCTTCTGCCTTCCTCTATTCCTCGTATCCTCCACTCTTCCATTCCTCGCTTCCCCAAGCACATTTCACACCCATACATAGACAATCGCCAGATGGAAGCAACGACATCGCCCGTCCCCGTGCTCGACCTCTCCCCGGAGATCGAGGCGCTCTGGGACGAGTTCAACGAAGCGTTCCAGCGCGTGCTGCGCTCGGGCCGGTTCGTCATGGGGCCGGAGGTCAAGGCGCTCGAAGCCGAGGCCGCCGCGTACCTGGGCGCCCGGCACGCCATCGGCGTCAACTCCGGCACGGACGCGCTGGTGATCGCCCTGCGCGCGCTGGGCGTTGGGCCGGGCGACGAGGTGGTCACCACGCCGTTCTCGTTCTTCGCCACGGCGGAGTCCATCAGCATCGTCGGCGCCGAGCCGGTCTTTGCCGACATCGACGAGGAGAGCTTCAACATCGACCCGGAGGCCATCGAGGCGAAGATCACGCCGCGCACGAAGGCCATCCTGCCCGTGCACCTCTACGGGAACCCGGCCGCCATGGGAGCGATCATGGCGCTGGCCCACGAGCACGACCTCGTCGTCGTAGAGGACTGCGCGCAGTCGTTCGGCGCGCGCTACTACGGCGGCGCCTCGGCGGACGGCAACGGGGCGGCCGGGCGCGAAGGCAGGCACACCGGCACCATCGGCCACGCGGGCGCCTACTCCTTCTTCCCCTCGAAAAACCTCGGGGCCTTCGGCGACGGAGGCCTGATCGTGACCGACGACGACGAGGCGGCCGCGCTGGCGGCCATGCTGCGTACGCACGGCTCGAAGAAGAAGTACCAGAACGAGATCCTGGGCTACAATTCACGCCTGGACGCCATGCAGGCGGCCATGCTGCGCGTGAAGCTCCCGCACATCGAGCGCTCCAACGAGGGCCGCCGCCGCGTGGCCCAGGCGTACAACGAATTGCTGGCAGACGTGCCCGGCCTCATCCCGCCGGCGCTGACCAAGGGGCACGTCTTTCACCAGTACACGATCCGGGTTTTAGATGGGAAGCGAGATCACGTGCGCACGGCCCTAGCCGAGGAAGACATCAGCACGATGGTGTATTACCCGGTACCGCAGGACCGCCTGCCCGTCTACGCCGGCCAGCACCCGGCGCTTCCCGTCAGCGACCGGCTCAGCGCCGAGGTGCTAAGCCTGCCCATCTGGCCCACGATGGAGGTCGCCGTAGCGGAGCGCGTCGTTGACGCCATCAAGCGGGCGCTGGCTTCGGAGCGCTGAAAACCGCTGCTCTTTGGTAGTCTTCTCCTCCGAGCCTACACAGTTACCGTCCGAAAGCTCATAGACCGGGGAGCCTAAATAGACCGCTTGATTGTATGCGAAGATGAACCGCCTGTGCTCAATTAACGAGTTCCTTTGCGTCTCTAACGCAAGGTAGATTTCTGCTCTGTACGCTAAGCTAGCCGTTGAACCACGTTCATCACGGCGCGCGAGGCTGCAGATGCTCAGCACATCCATAAAGACGACCATCATCTCGAAGCTCAGGAGCCTCGATCAGAAGACAGCGTGTTATAAGCTCCGTACGCTCGGCGAGAAGAACGGGCTGATCATTCTGCTCTTCCACAGCCTGTTCGCCAATCGCGCCGAGATAAGGGCGAACGCCGTCGCGCCGCAGCAAGGGATCACGGTAGGTCAGTTCCGCCAGATCATTGCGTACTACCTCGAGGAAGGCTACACGTTCGTTTCAGCGGAGGACATCGCAGCCGGGCTGAGGCCGGACGGCAAGTACGTCCTGCTCACGTTCGACGACGGGTATTTCAACAACACGAGGGCGATCCCGGCGCTCGATGAATACGGGGTGCCTGCTCTCTTCTTCGTTTCGACGCGCCACGTCATGAACCAAAAGCTGTTCTGGTGGGACGCGTTGCACCGAGAGGCAAGCCGTAGCGGAGCCGATCTTGCGGAGGTGCAGCGCTACAAAAGCAGGCTGAAGGCAAAGAAAACGGCTGACATTGAAGCGATCCTCCAAGAGCAGTTCGGGCCGGATAGCCTCGATCCGACCTGCGACACCGACCGCCCACTGACGCGGGACGAGCTACGGGACTTTGCCCGTGAACGATGGGTGTCCATCGGGAATCACACCGCAGATCACGCTATTCTGACGAACTACTCGCCCGAAGAGGTGCGCGGGCAAATCCGCGAATGCCAGGCCGTCCTGGAACGCGAGACCGGAAGCCTGCCGATCTGCATCTCCTACCCGAACGGGAACCACTCGGACGCCATCGCCCGGATTGCCCAGTCGGAGGAGCTGGCGCTCGGCATCACGGGCATCACCGGGAAGAACTATCTCCCGGTCATGTTCGATGGCCTCTGCGAGATGAAGCTGCGTAGGATGGTGCCCTATGGCATCTACGGCGACGAAAGCTTGATCGAGCAGTGCGCGTCCTTTCGGACTGACGGGAGCCTGTATGGCGCTGCGAAGAACCTGTTCACCGGAGCCTCTTTTTAAGTCATGAAAGTAGCGGCGCTAATTCGTGACCGGCCGCACACGCGCTACTTCGTCAATCAGATCCACGAAGCGCACGAGCTATCCCTCGTTGTGGTCGAGGCTCCCAGAAGCTCGAAGAAGCTCTCGTCCATCCTAAAGAAAAAGGGGGTCCGCGGTCTCGCGCAGACGATCATCCGGCGTTACGCCTCCCGCGAGCGCGTTCGGCGTTTGAACGATGTCTTCGGGGAGAGTTGGAAGCGCATCAGCCCGGCCATTCCGGTGCTCATGGCCGACAGCGTTAACGACTCCGACGTGCACGACCGACTGCGCGTCCTTGCGCCGGATCTTCTGCTCGATCACGGCACCTCTATCGTCCAGGATCGCATCTTAGATACCGCAGGGTTAGCGCTTAACCTGCACTGGGGCCTTTCGCCGTACTACAAAGGGGTAGCCTGCACGGAATGGGCGCTTCTAAACTGGGACCCCTACAACATTGGCGTGACGGTTCACGTGTTGTCAAAGCACATCGACGGCGGCCATATCGTAGCGCAAGAGCATGTGGAGGTAAGGCCGGGTGACCGAGTGGAGGACATCAACCACCGTATCACGGCGGCAGGAACGCAGCTGGTCAAACGCATCGTTGCGCAACTTCGCGATGGGCAGGCGCTGGTCCACGTCCCGCAGCGCTCGGGAGAAGGCCAGCTGTTTCTTAAGATGCACTTCAGCAAGCACTTGCAGGACCAGGTGAGATACATTGAGCGCCACGGCCTCGTAGGGCGCATGTTGGCGAAGCCTTCGCGCAAAGAGAGGCTTCCAATCGTTTCGTTAAGCAGAGGGCCAGAGCAGTTAGCCTGAAGCGCGCCCTGAGTGCCTTCGAGGCGTTCCACCCACCCACTTTGAGGAGCGAGCAATTCGTGAAGCGCGTTTTGCTGGTCACCAACATTCCGAACCCGTACCGCATCCCGCTCTTCAACGAGCTGAACCGGCAGCTCGGGCGGCGGGGCGTGCGGCTCAAGGTGCTCTTCGCGGCGCTGGGCTACCGGCGCCGTAAGTGGAAACTGGACATGGCGCAGTGCCGGTTCGACTACGACGTGCTCTCCTCGCAGACGTTCGAGGTCGAAGGGGACGCCGAGAAAACCATGTTCACCTATGGCGGCCTGCTCCGCCACGTCCGTGCCTGCCGCCCGGACGTGGTCGTCGTCGCGGGCTTCTCGCTGGCGACCGCGCGGCTCTGGCTCGGCTCCTGGATCAGGCCGCTCCCTTACATCATCTGGACGGGCAGCATCGGGGGCGTGTGGACGAACCGGGCCGGCGCGCGCACGCCGCGCTCGCTCCTGCGCACGCTCATGCGTAAAGTGCTGGCGCGCCGGGCGGCCGGCTTCGTGGCCTACGGCTCGAAGGCGCGCGCGTACCTCATCGGGCTGGGCGCGCCGCCGCAGGCCGTTCGCATCGGCATCAACACCGTGGACACGCAGTTCTTCGCTCAAGCAACGCAGCGGCTTCGGGAGCAGGGCCGCAACGGGAGCAGCAAAGGAGGCGAGAAGCAGCGCCTCACGTGCATCGGCTACCTGAGCGCGCGCAAAGGAAACCTGAAGCTGCTCGAGGCGGTGCGGAAGGTGGCCCGGCAGCGAACGGACTTCGTGCTCGACGTCGTTGGAGAGGGCGAGGATCGGCCACGCCTCGAAGCCTTTGTTCGAGACCACAAGCTCTCGGGGCACGTCCATTTTCACGGCTACCGGCAGAAGGAGGAGCTGCCGGCCTTCCTGGCGCAGAGCCGCTGCTTGCTTTACGCCACCAACTACGACATCTGGGGCCTCGTGCTGGTCGAGGCGATGGCCGCCCGCCTGCCCGTGATCGCCTCGGTCCATGCCGGGGCCACGCACGACCTCGTTCAAGAAGGCGCCACCGGATTCGTCGTAGACTTCGCCGATACCGACCACGCGGCCGACCGGATCAACTGGGTGCTGGACCATCCTGAGCAAGCCGCCGCGATGGGCAGGCGCGCGCGCGCGTTCGTCGCCGAGCACGCGACGGTGGAGAAGAGCGCGGCGGGCTTTGTGGAAGCGATCCTGGACGTGCTGGGCCGAGAGGGCGCAGCGGCGGGCGGGCCGATGGCTGCGGCCCCGGCGCCGCAGCCGGGCTGATGGGCCTCTGCACTTTTACATGGGTGCTCCGCAGCGCCGTCGTGAGCTTTTTGGGAGATAGAATACCATGTCGTATCGCGCCTGGAAACAGTGGCTCCTTTCGCTCCCCTGGTCGCTCCGGTGGTTCGTGCTGCTGGTGCTGATTCGTCCCATCGTGGACGCGCTTTACTTCTTGAAGGGCATCTCCCCCTTTCTGTCGCCGCTGTACATCACCGGAGTCCTGACGCCCGTATTGATCGCCGCGAGCTACCTCTCCGGCTCGTTCCCAAAGAAGCGCCTCTCCATCCTGGACGTGCTGTTCGGCTTCTGGGCGTGGATCCTGCTGTTTAACGCACTGGCGCTCTTGATAAAGTACGGCGTTTCGCTGGAGTCGCTGGAGCATTCCCTGCACTTCATCACGCCGCCCCTCATCTACTTCTACGTCCGGCACTTCATCCAGTCAAAGGAAAACCTGCTCGGCCTCATTACGACGGTGCTGCTTTCGTCCATCGTCCCCTCGGTCATGCTCATCTACGAGAACGTCTTCGACCCCGTCAGCACGCAGACGTCGCGCGACCTGACGCGCTTCCTGGGCGTCTGGTCAGACATCTCGAACTACGGAGTGTTCTTCACCACGGGCCTTCTTGCGGCCGGCTACTTCTTTTTTGCAAAAGGGACGGGCGTCCCTAACAGGAGGCGGACGCAGGTCCTGGCCGCCGTCATAATCATAGGCTTGTTGGGGCTGGTGAGCATCAATCACACGGCGAGCTGGATCGTTTTCATCTTCGTGTTTGCCCTGTTCATGTGGCACGGGGCCGGCAGCCAGGCCGCTCTCACTACGCTCGTCGTGCTGGTGGTGGCAGCCGTTGGTTACCTGTTCCTCGGAGAAGCGATCAACGAGAGCGTAGGCACGATCTTCGAGCGGGAGATGAACGTGATACACCGCGAAGACAAGGGGTTCAAAGATGCCTTCCACGGACGTGGGCACCGCTGGGCGGCGTTCCTGTCCATGTGGGAGACGATGCCTGCGCTCTCGAAGCTCTTTGGCGTCTCCTTCGGCACGCTCGACCTGCGCTGGCAGGCCGTGCCCGTCCGCTACATGACCCTGAAAGGGGCGCACAGCGACTACATCCGGCTGCTCTTCGCCACGGGCGTGGTGGGCCTGGCCACCTACCTCTTCGCCCTGGGCGCGGCTTCCTTCCGCAGCCTGACCCTGCCGAAGGCCGAGCGGTTCCTGATCCTGGGGGGGGTTGCCATCCTGATGCTGTTCTCCGTTTCGATGACGCCCTCCCTCTACGCGACGACGCAGTATATCTGCTTCTCCATCGTTGCCTACACCGCCTTGCCTAGATCGGTGCAGGTGGAAGACGCGCGCTCCAGAGGTCATGCAGCCGCCACGCGCTGAGACTTTTCCGCAATGGCAAACCCTAAAATCGTGCTGCTCGGCAAGCTGCCCCCGCCCTACATGGGGCCGGCCGTCGCCACGAAGATTCTGCTGGACTCGGCGCTGAGTGAGCGCTACGAGCTGCTGCACGTGGACACCAACGTGCACGCCTCGCTCGACACGCTCGGCGGGTGGGACGTCCGCAAAGTGTGGAAGAACCTGAGCGTGTACGCGCAGTTCGCCGCGCTCCTGCGCCGGGAGCGGCCCGCCCTCGTGCTGATCCCGATCAGCCAGGCCACGCTCGGCTTTCTCAAGGACTCCGTCTTCATCTTGCTGAGCCGGCTCTTCGGCCGGAAGACGCTGGTTCAGCTTCGGGGCAGCAACATCCAGAACTGGCTGGCCGAGGCTCCTGCGCCGGTGCGCGCCTACGTGGAGGCCGTCTTGCGCACGGCGCAGGGGGCGGTTGTCCTGGGCGGTAACCTGCGGCACCTCTTCGCGGACTACTTTCCCGACCACCGCATCTTCGTCGTGCCCAACGGGGCCGACTATGCCGTCTCCCGCCGCGAAGCGCGAGGCGGCGAGGTGCGAGTGCTCTACCTGGCCAACCTGCAGCCGACCAAAGGCATCGAAGACGTCATCCGGGGCGTGAAGCTGCTCAAGGAGCGGGGCGTAGAGGGCTTCGTGCTCGACGTGGTGGGGGCCTGGCGCGACGAGCGCACGCGGCGGACCTGCCTCCGGCTCGTCGAGGAGCACGCGCTGCCCGTCACCTTCCACGGCCCGGCCTACGACGCGGCCAAGCTCGCGTTCATGGCGCAGGCCGACGTGTTCGTGTTCACGCCGCGCGCGCCGGAAGGCCACCCCTGGGTAGTGGTCGAAGCGCTCGCCGCCGGGCTTCCCGTCCTCTCTACCGATCAGGGAGCGATCACGGAGTCCGTCCGGGACGGCGTGAACGGCTTTATCGTGGAGCCGCGCAACCCCCGGCAGATCGCCGACCGGATGCAGCGGCTCATCGAGCATCCGGAGCTGCGCGCCCGGCAGGCCGCCGCCAGCCGGCGGCACTACGAGGAGCACTTTACGGAAGCGAAGATGGTGGAGCGCCTCAGCGCCGCGTTCGACCACGTCCTGCAAGAAGCGTAAGCTGTCACTCTGGTTTATACAACGCCCATGCACCAACTCACGCAAACGCTAAAAGACGGGGACATGCGCGTCCTGGAAGTGCCCTTCCCGGCGCTTACCGAAGGGGCGCTGCTCGTGCGCAACCACTACTCGGTCATCAGCGCCGGCACCGAAGGCAAGACGGTGAAGGACGCGCGCCTGGGCTACCTCGGCAAGGCCCGTGCGCGGCAGAAAGAGGTCAAGCAGGTCCTCCACTCCGTCAAGACGAACGGCCTCTTCACCACCTACGACATGGTGATGAACAAGCTGGAGGCGCCGGCGGCGCTGGGGTACAGCTCGGCGGGCGAGGTGCTGGCCGTCGGGCCGGGCGTCACCGGGTTCGCCGTGGGCGACCGCGTGGCGTGCGCCGGTGCCAGCGCGAGCCACGCCGAGGTGGTGGCCGTGCCGCAGAACCTCTGCGCAAAGGTGCCGGACGGCGTAGACCTGCGCCACGCCGCCTTCACGACCATCGCTGCCATCGCCATGCAGGGCGTGCGGCAGGCGGAGCTGAGCCTCGGCGCCAACGCCGTCGTCATCGGGCTGGGGCTGGTGGGGCTTTTGACCGTGCAGCTTCTGGAGGCCGCCGGCGTGCAGGCCATCGGGATCGACATCGACGCGCGGCAGGTGGCGCTCGGCAAGCAGGCGGGCGCGGCGCTGACGCTGGACCGAGGCGCGCCGGGCCTGGAGGAGGCCGTGCTGGACGCCACGCGCGGGGCCGGCACGGACGCCGTCATCATCACGGCCGGCACCTCGTCACTCGACCCGGTGGAGCTGGCCGGGCGGCTCTGCCGCCGGAAAGGCCGCGTCGTCATCGTCGGCGCGGTGCCGACGGGCTTCAGCCGCGAGCATTATTACAAAAAGGAGCTGGACCTGCGCATGTCGTGCTCCTACGGGCCGGGGCGCTACGACGCGCAGTACGAGGCGCACGGGGTGGACTACCCCATCGGCTACGTGCGCTGGACGGAGAACCGCAACATGCAGGCGTACCTGGACCTGCTCGGGCGCGGCAGGCTCAATCCCGAGCCGCTCATCACGCACGCCTTCCCACTGGAAGAGGCGCCCGACGCCTACCGGATGATCCTGGACCGGGCCGAGCCGTTCGTCGGCATCCTGCTCGAGTACGACGCCGAGAAGCCGCTGCGCGAGCGGGTGGAGACCGCCTCTACAAAAAGGCCAGCGCCGGACGACGTGACGGTCGGCTTCGTGGGGGCCGGCTCCTTCGCGCAGAACATACTGCTGCCGGCCGTCAAAGACCACGGCACGCTCGTAGGCGTAGCTACCGCGCGGCCCCCCAGCGCCCGCGGCATCGCCGACAAGTACGGCTTCCAGTACTGCACGGGCGAGGCCGATGAGGTCATCACCGACGAGCGCATCCGCACGGTCTTTATCGTGACGCGGCACCACCTGCACGCCCCGTACGTGCTTCAAGCGCTGAGAAGCGGCAAGCACGTCTTCGTCGAGAAGCCGCTCTGCATGAGCCTGGACGAACTCGATGAGATCCGCGACGAGTACGAAAAGCGCGACGTGCACCTGATGGTGGGTTTCAACCGGCGGTTTGCGCCGCTCGTGGAGCGCCTCCAGGCCGCGCTGCCGGACGGGCGGCCCCGCGCCATCAGCTACCGGATCAACGCCGGGACCGTGCCGCCGGATCACTGGATTCACGACGCGCGCCTCGGCGGGGGGCGCATCATCGGCGAGGTGTGCCACTTCGTCGATCTGGCTCGTCACCTCGCTGGCGGCGCGATCACCCGCGTGGCCGCGCACGCGATGGCCGATCCGCACGACCTGCGGGACACGCTCACGGTGAGCCTCGGCTTCGCCAATGGCAGCACGGCCAGCCTCGCCTACTTCTCCAACGGCAATAAGAGCCTGAGCAAGGAGTACCTGGAGGTCTTCTGCGGCGGGCGCGTCGGCATCCTGGACGACTTCCGGCGGCTCACCATCTACGCCGACAAGGTCTCGAAGGTGAAAAACCGCAAGCAGGACAAAGGGCATCGCGCGGAGGCGGCCCGCTTTCTGGAGGCCGTGCGCACCGGCACCCCGCCCCCGATCCCTTTTGAAGAGATCTACGACAGCACGCGCGCGACGCTCAAGATCCTGGAATCCATTCAAACGCGAGAGGCGGCGGAGATTTGAGAAGAGTGGAGGATTACGAGTGGAGGTGTGGAGGAAAGGAAGAGAGGATGATTCTCTCCCTTCTGCGCTTGCATCCCCTCCCGCTCTTCCACTCCTCCCCTCCTTTCTTCCTTTCTCAAAACCCTCTCCCTCCTCCGCACCTCCTTTCTTCCTTTCCTAAAACACCATGAACGACATCACGCAAGCCCTGTCGAAGCTCCGCGCGTACGTGGAGCGGGAGCGCTTTAAGGGCTACGATCCGTACGACACGCTCAACGCGGAGGTGGACTTCTCGCGGCTGGGCAAGTGGGGACCCGTGCTCGCCATCCAGTTTCAGAAGCGCAACCCCGTGAACATCCGGCCGCTGCTGGGGATCGAGAAAGGGCACAACCCGAAGGGCATGGGGCTGCTGCTCTACGCCTACACGCTGCTCCACGAACAGCATCCCGAAGACGAAGAAGCCAAAGCAACCGCGAAGCTCCTGTTCAACTGGCTGCGCGATAATGCTTCCGAGGGGTACAGCGGGTACTGCTGGGGGTACAACTTCGACTGGGCCAACCCCGCAAAGTACCTGAAGGCGTACACGCCCTCGGTCGTGGTTACGAGCTTCGTCGGCCGCGGGATTTTTCGGTACTACCAGGCCACCGGCGATCCCGACGCCCTCCACGTGCTGCGGAGCGCGTGCGACTTCGTGATGCGCGACCTGCCGTGGACCGAAACCGAGGAGGACGGCGTCTGCATCAGCTACACGCCCATCGTGCGGGACTGCTGCTACAACGCGAGCCTGCTGGGCGCCGAACTCCTCTCGAGCGCCTACGCCGTAACCGGCGAGGAAAAGCTGCGCGACCTGGCGGCCGAGGCCGTGCGCTTCGTCGTGGCCCGCCAGCACGCGGACGGCCGGTGGAACTACAGCCTCGACCTCGAGAGCGGGAAGGAGCGCGCGCAGGTGGACTTCCACCAGGGGTTCGTGCTCGACTCGCTCTACGCCTTCATGCGGCACACGGGCACGGCGAACGCCAAGCTTCAGGAGGCGCTGGAGCGGGGCGCGCGCTTTTACCGCCGGGAGCAGTTCGACGAGACGGGCCGCGCCAAGTGGCGGCTTCCGCGGGAGTGGCCGGCGGACATCCACTGCCAGGCGCAGGGCGTCATCACGTTCAGCACGCTGGCCCACCTCGATCCGGGCTACCGGCCCTTCGCCGAGCGGGTGGCCCGGTGGACGATAGAGCACATGCAGGACGAGGAGGGGTACTTTTACTTCCGCAAAGGGCGGCTGCTCACCAACAAGATCCCGTACATGCGATGGGCGCAGGCGTGGATGATGGTGGCCCTGGCCGAAGTGCAGCAGGGTTCAACGCAGAGCGAGAGAGCACCCCATCGCCATATCAGTAACGCTTCGACGACATGATGCAAGTTTTACCAGAACGGCAAGCCGTAGCGCCCACCAAACCCTCGCGCGCAGAGCCAGCAGCGAAAGTCTGCCTGCTGACGAACGACGTGGAGACGCACTCCGTCTGGCACAACACGCTGCGGGACGAGACGGGGGAGCGGGTGCTTAACGAAGGGATGCCGCTTTTGCTGGAGCTGTACCGGAAGCATGGCATCCGGTGCACCTTCTTCTTCACCGGATACATCGCTGAGAAATTCCCCGGCGTCGTGCGCATGGTGCTGCCCGACGGGCACGAGGTCGGCTGCCACGGCTTCTCGCACGAGGTGCACCACGGCTTCGACGTGCTCCGGCCTGAAGAGCAGGTCGAGCACCTGCGGCGGGCCAAGGGCGTGCTCGAAGACATCGCCGGTGTGGAGGTCAGCTCGTTCCGGGCGCCGGCGCTGCGCGTGAACCGGCACACGCCCGCCGCGCTCATCGAGACGGGCTTCAAGATCGACAGCTCGGTGGCCTCACAGCGCTTTGACGCCTTCCTCTCCTTTGGCGGGCAGCAGAAGCTGCGATGGATCGGCGCGCCCCGCCGGCCTTACCGGACGCGCCCGGACGACCTCACCCGCCCCGGCACGGGGCCGCTCGTCGAGGTGCCGCTCTCGGCGCTGCTCTACCCCTACGTGGGCACCACCATGCGCATCGCGCCGCGCATGACGCGCGCCGTGCGGCGCCTGCTGCATCAGGAGGCGCGGCTCAGCGGGAAGCCCATCGTCTTCGACATTCACCCAAACGAGTTTCTCGAAGAGCGCGAGGGCAAGCGCACCATCGCGCGCCGAAGCCGCGGGTTTTTTGGCTACCTCCTCAAGGACCTGATGCGCGGCAGCCTCAAGGTGAAGAATCTCGGGCTGAAGGCCCTTCCGCTCTACGAGCGGGAGATCCGGTTTTTCAAAAAGCACGACTACGCCTTCCAGACCGTGCGGGCGTACTGCGAAGACGCGGGCTTTGACGTATGAGAGTGTTCATCTGCACGATGGAGGACCCGGTCTACACGCTGCCCTTCATCCAGGAAATCATCGAGGCGCGCCGGGGCGACGTCGTCGGCGTGGCGGTCTCGCAGGGCAACCGGCTTACCCTCAGCAAGAAGCGCTCGAAGGCCGGGTACCTCGCGGCGCTGCTTCTCATCATGGGGCCGAGGCACTTTGCGAAAAACGTATTCACGACGCTGCGCTTCAAGGCGCAGAAGCGGCTGGCCGAGGCGACCGGCTGGGTCCGCTCGCCCTCCATCCTGGCCTTCGCCGAGGCGCGCGGCATCCCGACCTTCCGCGTGCGGAGCGTCAACGACCCCGCCTTTCTGGAGCAGCTTCGGGCGCTCCGGCCGGACGTGATCATCAACCAGGCGCAGAACATCCTCAAGGAGGACTTCCTCGGCATCCCGGCGCTCGGCGTCATCAACCGGCACAACGCGCTCTTGCCGCGCAACCGGGGCCGGCTTACGCCGTTCTGGGTGGCCTACCGGCAGGAGCCGGAGACGGGCGTCTCGATCCACTTCGTCACCGAAGCCCTCGACGCCGGCGACATCATCGTGCAGGAGCGCTACGCGGTCACGCCCGAGGACAACTTCAACACGATTGCGGCAAAGAACTACACCGTCGCGCCCCGCGCCATGCTTGAGGCCCTCGACCGGCTCGAACGCGGCGACTTCGAGCCGCTGCCCAACGACGACGAGCGAGCCACCTACAACACCACGCCCACGCTGCAGGAGGCAGCACGCTACCGCCTGAGCCGGCTGAAACGCCTGTTCAGCAAAGATCACCCCCGATGACGTTCACCCCCTGACGAAGTTCACCCACAACAGCGTCTCACGGTAAAATGGAGGCCAGAGATTTCGAGATGGAGACCAGAGACTTCACCCTTGATGCGTACCGCCTTCTGCTGCGCGCCATCACGGCGAGCGGTTACGAGTGCATCACCTTCCGCGAGTACTGCGAGAGCAGAGCGGAAAACGGCACGGCGGAAAGCAGCCAACAGGTCATCCTGCGGCACGACGTGGACCGGCAGGCGCGCAACGCCCTCCGCATGGCCGCCGCCGAAGCCGAACATAACATCAGAGCCACCTACTTCTTCCGCATCGTCCCCTCGGCGTTCAAACGGGACATCATCCGGGCGACCGCCAGCTTGGGCCACGAGGTGGGCTATCACTACGAAGACCTCTCGCTCGCGCACGGCGATTACGCCAAGGCCATCGCGCTCTTCGAGGAGCACCTGGGCTGGTTCGAGGGCCTCGCGCCGGTCTCGACGATCTGTATGCACGGCAGCCCGCTCTCGCCCTGGGACAACCGCGCCCTGTGGGAGCGCTACGACTACAAGGACTACGGCCTGCTCGGCGAGCCGTACCTCGTCATGGACTTCGAGAAGTGGTTCTACCTGACCGATACCGGGATGCACTGGAACGGAAGCGAGGTGAGCATCCGCGACAAGGTCGGCAGCTCGTTCGAGCTTGACTTCGGCAGCACGGAGGCCATCGTGCAGGCCTTTGCGCGGGGCGAGATGCCGGACCACGTCATGATCAACACGCACCCGGAGCGCTGGCACGCCAACGCCCTGGCCTGGGGCGCTGAGTACGTGAAGCAGAGCTGTAAAAACGTAATCAAACGAGGCGTCGTATGGTGGAAGGAGTAGGGCGAACGCTGCGCGCGTTCGTGTTCACGCAGGAGGAGCCGTTCTTCATCCCGAAGGTGATCCGCCACCTCGCGGACCATCAGGGGCGCGAATACGAGATCGTCGGCGCCACGGTGCTTAAGCCGCATCGCAAGAACAAGACGATGCGCCACTGGCTTCGGGAGCGCACGCGGATCTACACCACGCGCGAACTCCTCCTCGCCGGCATGGCCTACGTGCTTTGCAAGGGGTGGGAGACGGCCGCGCCGGAGGGCAAGGGCCGCTACTCCGTGCGGCATCTTTTGGAGCAGAGGAAGATCGAGCGCTACGAGACGGAGGACGTGAACGACCCCGCCTTCGTCGCCCGGCTCAAGGCGCTGGAGGTGGACGTGATCCTCTCCGTTTCGCCGCCACAGATTTTCAAGGCCGAGCTGATCGGGGCGGCCTCGGCCTACGCCTTCAACGCGCACGGGACGCTCCTGCCGCGGCACCGCGGCGTCTTCGGGAGCTGGTGGACGCTCTACTGCGGCGGCGACGAGGCCGGCGCCACCGTCCACACGATGGAGGTGCGCCTCGACGCCGGCGAGAACGTGTGGCAGCAGGCCGTCCCCCTGGGACCTGACGACACCCAGTATTCGGTGGCCTACAAAACCAAGCGGCTGCTGGCGCAAGGCCTCGTGGACGTTCTTCGGCAGGTCCACGAAGGCACGCTGCGCCCCCTGGACAAGCCGTACGAGGAGAGCTACCACCGCGCCCCCACGCGCGCGGAAGGCGCCGCCTTCCACCGGAAAGGGCTGCGCGTCATCCGTGCCCGAGACCTCCGGTACATGCTCGCCTCCCGCTTCAACAGCACAGGCAAGCCATAGAATCGCCATGCGCGTTCTGTTCTACCTTGGCCACCCGGCCCACTTCCACACCACCCGCCCCGTAGCGGATGCGCTGGCGGAGCGGGGGCACGCCGTCCTCCTGGCCGCGCGGAAAAAAGACGTGCTGCTAAGCCTGCTAGCCGGCTCGCCGCACGAGACCGTCGTAGTCTCCACCGATGAGGACTATGGCAGCACGCTTGGGATGGTGTGGGCGATCCTGCTGCGCGAGTGGCGGATGCTGCGCGCCGCGCTCCGCTTCAAGCCGGACCTCCTGGTTGGGACGGACATCGTGATTACGCACGTGGGCCGGCTGCTGGGCGTGCCGGCCGTCATCCTGAACGAGGACGACGCCCGCGAGGTGCCGCTGCTGGCCCAGTTCGGGTTCCGGTTCGCGCGCCACGTCCTCTCGCCGCGCGTGTGCGACATCAGCCCGCATGAGGGTAAGAAGATCGCGTACGAGAGCTACCACGAGCTGGCCTACCTGCACCCAAACCGCTTCACGCCCGACCCCGACCGGGTGTGCGCGCTGCTCGACGGCGACGGCGACTACTTCATCCTGCGCTTTTCGAGCCTGGCCGCCCACCACGACGACGGACGCACGGGCATCACCGATGCCATCGCCCAGAGGCTTATCCGGCAGCTCGAGCGCCGGGGCCGTGTGTTCGTCACCTCCGAGCGCCCCCTCGACGCGGCGCTGGAACCGTACCGCATCCGCATCGCGCCGGCCGACATGCACCACGCGCTCGCCCACGCCACACTCTACATTGGCGACAGCCAGACGATGGCCGCCGAGGCCGCCGTGCTGGGCACGCCCGCCGTTCGGTTCAACGACTTCGTCGGCAAGCTGGGGTACTTAGAAGAATTGGAGCACCGCTACGGCCTGACGTTCGGCATCCGCACCGAGGAGCCGGAGCGGCTCTACGCAACCGTGGACGCGCTGCTGCGCCGGCCCGATCTGAAACGGGAGTGGCAGGAGCGCCGGCAGCGGATGCTCGCCGAGAAGGTGGACTTTTGCGCGTTCCTGACCTGGTTTATCGAAGGCTACCCGGCCAGCGCGCGCGCGATGGCGGCCGGCGTCCGTTCAAGAGGCGGCAGCATGGGGGACGGAAGCGCGCACGAGCACGCCGGCGTACCGGCCGTCCGGAGATGATCCTCTTGGGAACGATTCTTTCTCAACCGCGCACGTCCTAGGAGAGCAACGCAAGCGATGTCGCTGGGAAAAAAACTGTTTCGGAGTGGACTATGGGTGCAGGCCTCAAAGCTGACGCAGTTCGCCTCGAACACCCTGGTCACGATCATTCTGGCGAATCTTCTTTCGCCGAGGGCTTTTGGGCTGTTCGGCATCGTGACGCTCTACACCACGCTGATCGCTCAGTTTACCAGCGTCGGGCTTACGGCGGGGATCGTCCAGAAGAAGGACGTGACGCAGCTACAGCTCTCCTCCGCTTTCTGGATCAACCTGGGGTTCAACGCCTTATCGGCACTCATCGTCGTGCTCACGGCCTCCCTCGCGGCGGACTTCTACAACGAGCCAGCGCTGCGGCGCCTCGTCCCTCTCCTGGCAATCAACCTCGTCCTGACCCCTTTCTACACCATCAACCGGGGGCTTATCGAGCGGGAGCTGGACTTCAACCGGCTCGCCATCTGCGAGATCGCGGCGGTGGCCGGCTCCGGCGTCGTCGGGGTGGCGCTGGCGTGGCAAGGGTACGGGGTGTACAGCCTGGTCTGGCAGTCCGTTGCGATGAGCGTCATCTACCTGGTTGTTTACAACGTCGGGGCTTGGTGGCGGCCCGACTTCGCCTTCTCGTACAGCGAGGTCAGGGATCTGCTCGCTTTCTCTATCAAGATGAAGGTCGCCAAGACGACGGGCTACCTGGGGCGCAACGTAGACTTCATCATTCTCAGCAAGGCGTTCGACCCTGCGCTCTACGGCCTCTATACGCTGGCGTACCGCGTTCTCTTCTTCCCTGTGCGGCGGATAGGCCGCGTGATCGGGGAGATGCTTTTCCCCACCTTTTCCCGCATTCAGGACGACATGCGTAGGATTAGGGTGGGCGTACTGCGAAGCATCAACTTGCTGTCCCTGGGGCTTTTTCCCCTTACCGTCATTGTGGCCTTCTTCTCGCGTCCTCTCATCAACATCTTTCTCAACAGCGAGTGGCTGCCCCTGGCGGACGTGCTGTACGTGTACACCATCGTTGGCGCCATCATGACGTTTGAGCGGGTCTTTATCTTTATCTTCCCTGCGGTGGGGCGGCCGGGCGTTATAATCTGGCTCGAAGGCGCCAAGATGGTCCTAACCGGGATCGGTGTCCTCGCCGGCAGCCCTTACGGACTCATGGGCGTCGGAATCGGCCTGCTTGTGGCGCGAAGCCTCGTGCTGGCCGTCAACTTCCAGATGGCCAGCACGATGCTGCACATCACCCTCGGCGACGTGCTGAGCAACATGGCGGGGCCGGCCGTGGCCGCCGTGGGGATGGGCGCGGCGTGCTACTTTATCCAGCACATCGCCACGGTCAACCCGAGCCTTTTGCCGCTTCTGGCCTGGATCGGACTCGCCACCCTCAGCTACGTAGCCGTCCTGTGGCTCACGAGCAGGAAGGACCTAAAGTACTATTACCGCTTAGCCTTTGAGCGTTAGCAGCGTCAGGGCGTCCTTGCTTAAGATGGACATCCGCAGACGGACATCGGCTCGCAAACGCCTTCTGCCTGCAAACGTCTTCACGCGCGCTGATCGCGTTCGGCCCTGAAAAAACGATATGGCAAAGATGCGGCTGCTGAAAAAGCTGGCCATCGAGGCTACCGGCAATCCCGTAGCTCAGGAGGCGCTGGACAAAGTCGTCCACCTCGCGCACTCCCTGATGGGAATCGGGTACGGGAGGAGCGTGGGCATCAGCGGGGAGGAGGGCGCCTTTGACCTTCTCCAACGGGAGTACGCGGACCCGTTCTGCATCTTTGACGTCGGGGCGAACAAGGGGCAGTACCTGTCCCTCGCCCTTGAGCGCCTCTCCGGCCACGAGCTTGACGTGCACTGCTTCGAGCCTTCGGCCAGCGCCTTTCGGGTGCTTGAACGCGACTACGGAGGGCGCGAGCACGTCCGGCTCAACAACTTCGGCCTCGGTAAGGAAGCGGAGGACAGGCCGCTTTACTACACCGGGGCCGGAGCAACAACGTCGTCGCTGATTCAGAGGAACCTGTCCGGCTTAGCACGCCAGGGGAAAACGTTCGATCATTCGGAGCAGGTTCAGATAGGCCGGCTCGACGACTACTGCGAGCGGCGCGGGATCGGGAGAATCCACCTGCTCAAGATTGACGTGGAAGGGTTCGAGATGGACGTCCTCGAAGGGGCCTGCGGGATGTTTGCCAACGACGGCATCGAGATCGTCAGCTTCGAGTTCGGCGCGCACCAGATCGAGCGGCGCCTTTACTTCCACGACTTCTACGTCTTCTTTGAAGAGAAAAAGATGAAGCTGTACCGGATCACCCCCACGGGGCATCTTCATCCGATGGGGGATTACCGGGTGAAGCACGAGCAGTTCGCCACCTCGAACTACGTCGCCGTCCGCCAGCCTTAGCTGCGCATATGGCTTTTCAGTTCAAATAACCAGCGCTACTTCCACCGTGAGACTTCCAGCAGACGCATACGCGCGAGCGGAGCGCAAAGTGCACGCCTTGCTGAACGAGGCGAAGTACCGCACCCTCACGCAGGCGCGCTACCTCTTTAACAAGCGCGTCAAGGGCCGCCGTGTGGAGCAGCCGCCCATCTTCATCGCGGGGCCGGGGCACAGCGGGACCAGCCTGCTGCTGGCCATCCTCGGGGCGCACTCCAACCTGTTTGCCATCCCGCAGGAGAGCAACGTGGCGTACGCATCCGGCTCCGCCCAGCGCAAGCTGGTGCGGCGGTTCTGCAAGATGGCCGTTGCGCACGGGAAGTCGCGCTGGGTGGAGAAGACGCCCCGCCACATCAAAAAGATTGACGAGCTGCTGGCGCTGTTTCCTGATGCCCGCATCGTCATCACCATGCGCGACGGGCGTGACGTGGCGTGCTCCTACAAGGTCAGACGAGGCTCCGGCATCGAAGAGCACGTCGAGCACTGGGTCGCGGCCGTAGAGCAGGCGGAGCGTTACCGGGACCATCCGCAGGTGCGCGTGCTGCGCTATGAGGACCTGATCCTGGACTTCGAGGGGACGATGAAGGGGCTGATGGTCTTCCTGGGCGAGGCGTACGAGCCGGGCCAGGCCGAGTATCACAAAAAGCCGATTGCGTTCTACTGGCATAACGCGAAGAAGCCCGCCTACAGCCACAGCGGCAACCACGAGCAGCACCGGAACTGGCAAGTGAACCAGCCGCTCTTCGACGGTCGAGGCCGCTGGAAGAAGGAGATGGAGCCTGCGGAGAAAGAGGTGTTCAAGCGGGAGGCCGGCACGCTGCTCGTGGACCTCGGGTACGCAGCCGATGATGACTGGTGACTGCGGGGGCGGGCGTCGTGTTCTGGATGCCTGCCGAGCGATGAACAAAATCGTCGAATCACGTCCGTAGGGGCGTATCGCGATACGCCCCTACCGGCGGCAGCGGACGGCGCGCCTTCCTCTTCACAGCGACACGTTGACGTTAGATGCACATCATCTATCTGAACTTTTCGGTCATGTTCTCGCGCACGACGAACGCCACGCAGGTGTTCAACGCGTGCGCGGGGCTGGCTAAGATCCCCGGCGTCCGTCTGACGCTGATCACGCCTCGGTCGGCGAAGAAGAAGCCGGGCGCGAAACTACAGGGCGACGAGAAGGCGGTCGAGGGCTTCGAGGGCGACGTGTGGGCGTTCTACGGGCTGGACCCCTGCTTCGAGATCCGATTCGTGCCAGACCCGTCGTGGCTTCGCAAGCGGTCTCATCTGCAGAAATATCGCATCGTGGGCGGCCTTTACGCGCTCTTCCGGGAGTGCCTCCGCCAGCGGGAAGACTTCGTCATCTACTCGCGCGCGCTCAAATCGTCGCGGATGCTCGACGGCCTCATGCGGCTTTTGGCGCCTCGGCATTACCGCGGCTTCTTCTGCGAACTTCACGACCTGCCCGGCCACCTCGGCTACCTCAAGCATGTGCGCGGGGCGCTCACCAACTCCGAGACGCTGCGGCAGGATGTCTTGAAGAACACCCCCGCCATCCGCCCGGACCGGATCCTCACGGCCCGCAACGGCGTCGCGCACAGCGGCGTCGCGCTAGACGGGGCGGCCGGCCACGAGGACCGCGCCGCGCTACGCAAGGGGCTTGGCTTGCCGCCGGAGGGCCGGCTGATCGTCTACACAGGCCGGGTCAGGGCCGAGAAGGGCGCCGGCGTGCTGATCGAAGCGTTTGCCCGCCTCCGCGACCGGCCCAACGCGCGGCTGCTGCTCGTGGGCAAGGTGTACGACGACCTGCAGGAGCGCTTGTCCGAAGCGCAGCGCCCGCCGGGCGCCGAGTTCTCGGGCTTCGTGCCGCCGGCCGAGGTCCGCCACTACCAACGCTGCGCCGACGTGCTGGTGCTGCCGTCCACCCGCGAGCTGTCCTACGACCGCTACACCATGCCGCTCAAGCTGTTCGAGTACATGGCGGCGGGGCGGCCGGTGGTCGCGTCCCGGCTCGAGGGCATTTGCGAGGTGATCCAGCACCGTCGCAACGGCCTGCTCGTTGAGCCGTCCGACCCCGAGGCGCTGGCCGAGGCGCTGCGCGAGCTGCTGGACAACCCGGAGCTGGGGCGCGCCCTGGCCGCGCAGGCGAAGGAAGACGTGCAGCAGTACACGTGGGAGGCGCGGGCGCAGCGCGTCGCCGGCTTTATCCAAGAGACGCTTGCGTAGGGCCTCACGGAGTGCCGCTAACTCAAGTTATGCTATATCGAATGAGGCTGCTCGAAGGACCGCAGACCGCAGACGGCGGACCGCCGATTTCTTTGCGATCTGTGGTTGCAGCCGGAAGACTACGGTCTGCGGCGACCTGAGCGAAGCGAAGTAGTACCCTTGTGGTATCCGTCGTCCGCCGTCCTATTGCGCGGCCTGCAAATAGCACACAACTTGAATCCCCTTTCTTCGACTTCCCCATATGTGCGGAATCAACGGTCTGCTTAGCACCACGGGCGCTCCCCTGAGCGAAGCGGCCGGGGTCGTGGAGCAGATGAACCAGGCCCTTTGCCATCGCGGGCCGGACGACGCGGGCGTGTGGCACGACGCGCGGCGCCGGCTGTACCTGGGCCATCGGCGGCTGAGCATCCTGGACCTCTCCTCCGCCGGGCATCAGCCCATGCTCTCTGAGCGGGGGCCGGCCATCGTGTTCAACGGCGAGGTCTACAACTTCCAGGAGCTGAAGGCGGAGCTGAACGGGCAGCCCTTCTTCTCGGAGACGGATACCGAGGTGCTGCTCTACCTCTACGAGCGCGACGGCAAGCGCTTTCTGGATCGGCTCAACGGCATGTTTGCCCTGGCGCTCTGGGATCCCCAGAAAGACGAACTGCTCCTGGCCCGCGACCGCATCGGCATCAAGCCGCTCTACTACACGCATCAGCAGGGCGTCTTCGCCTTCTCCTCCGAGATCAAGGCACTCCTGAAGCTGCCGTGGGTGCGCGCGGAGCTGGACGAGGAGGCGCTCTACCACTTCCTCACCTTCAGCAAGGTGATGCCGCCGCGGACGATGTTCAAGAACATCTACAAGCTGCGGCCCGGCCACGCGATGACCGTGGGGCGGGAAGGCATCAAAGCCTGCGAACCCTTCTGGGAAGTCACCTACACCAACTACGACGCCTGGAGCGAGGACGAGCTGGAGGCGCGGCTGCTCCGCGAGCTGCGGCGGTCCGTGGAGTACCGGATGATTAGCGACGTGCCCGTGGGCGCGTTCCTGAGCGGCGGCGTGGATTCGAGCGCCATCGTAGCGCTCATGAGCGAGCGGACCGATAAGCAGATCAAGACGTACTCCATCGGCTTCGAGGACGCACCGGGCTACGACGAGCTGGAGCACGCGCGCGCCGTGGCCCGCCGGTTCGGCACCGATCACCACGAGCGGATCGTCACGCCGGAGGACATCCGCGCGTTCTTGCCGCGCGTGGTCGAGATCTATGACGAGCCGCTGGCCGACGCCACCTCGATCCCGATCTACTTCATCTCGCAGCTTGCGCGCGAGAACGGGACCATCGTGGTGCTCACCGGCGACGGCGCGGACGAGGCCTTTGGCGGGTACCGTGGCTGGATGCGCTACGTCCGGTGGTACCCGCACTTCAGGCGCTTCGCGCGCGCGCCGGCGCCGCTCAAGCGCCTGGCCGCCAAAGCGTACGGCGCCGTGGACCAAAGCTCGCCGGCCTACGAGATGCTGAGCCGGGCGGCGCAGGGGCAGGAGTTCTTCTGGGGCGGGGCGAAGGGGTTCAAGGAGTCGGTCAAGGGCGGCTTCCTGAGCGACGCCTACGCCCGGCGCATGGAGGGCGTCAGTTCCTACGCGGAGATGCTCTACTTCAAGCGGCTCTTCGAGGCCGCCCCGAAGCACGGCCGCCCGATGCACGACGTGGACTGGATGTGCTTCCTGGGTCTCAAGAGCATCGTGCCGGACTTCTACCTCTACCGCGCCGACCGCCTCGGCATGGCGCACTCCATCGAGCTTCGCGTGCCGTTTCTCGACCACGACCTCGTAAATTACGCGCTCTCGCTTCCGGGCCGCCTCAAGGTAGCCGGCGGCGAACCCAAGGCCATCCTCAAGAAGTCGCTGGAGCAGGTGCTCCCCCGCGAAGTGCTCTACCGCCGCAAGCAAGGCTTCTGCGTTCCGCTCGAGGAGTGGGCCGGCGACATCATGATCGACTACCTGGAGGCGCACGTCCCGGCGTTCTGCCGAGAGACGGGGCTGTTTGACGAAGAAGCCATGCTGCGGCAGGTCCGCGCCTTCAAGTCGGGCAACACGAACCACACCACGCCGCTCTGGAACATGTACTTCCTGACCGCCTGGTTCGAGAAGTGGCTGTTTTGAGGGAGAAGGATCTGCCCAACGCGGCGCACGCTGAACCAAAAACGAACGCAAACCCCTCTTAATCATGCGCTACGTATTCGTCACCGGCATGGGACGCTCCGGCACCACGTTCCTCTCGCACCTCTTGCACGGCATTCCCGGCGTAGAGGCCCATCACGAGTACGTCGGCGACAAGTGGTTTCCCGTGCTCGGTCGGTACGTCTGCTCTGAATCCTACGCGGTGCCCTACCTTCAGCGGTGCAAGGCGGCGCTGGACGACTCGCTTAGCGCTGACAAGACCTTCGTAGATGTCAATTCCTACCTGCGCTACAGCGTACCGGCCCTGAAGCAGGTCTTCGACGGGTGCGTCGTCTACCACCTCGTGCGCGATCCGCAGCGCGTGGTGCCGTCGCTCTACGTGCGGCGCGGCGAGAGCATCGCCCACTCGATGCCCGTCGAAGACGACGACATCCGGTGGCTGCTCGATGCCGACAAGTTCGAGCAGGTGTGCTGGACCTGGGCCGACACGACGCGGCGCCTGCTGAACCAAGACACCCGGCTGCTCCAGTTCGAGCGGCTGATCTCGGACTACGACTACCTCGACGAGCGGCTCCTCGGCCCGCTGAACCTAAGCCTGTCCAAAGCCGACTGGCTGGCGAAGAAAGACACGCGCGTCAACAAAACCCGCTCGAAGCTATTCCGCTACCTTTACGCCAAGCTGAAGAACAAGAACTTCGTCGAGGACTCGCTGCCGCCGTACCCCGAATGGTCCGACGCGCAGAAGCAGAGGTTCGAGCAGATCTGCGGCCAAATGCGTCATCGGGTAGGATACGACTGAGCACCGCTGAGACAGCGGAAGAAAGCTGTTGCACACTCTAAACTATTAAGCTCTCGCTCAGATGAGTTGGAAGGTCAGCGAAGATAATGTGGTGAGACGGCTTGCCAGAGATCTCTTCCTCTTCAGGAGAAATGCCGCATGTTGGCTGGCATCACGCAGAGCCAGAATGATCCTAGCAGCAGGGATGCACCGATCTGGGAGCACCTGGATGTTCAACGCCGCACGGCTGTTACTGCAGCGTTCTGGCACAGAAAAGTTAATGTCTGGATGGATCGGGGATGTTGATGTCCTGAAAGGGGAAAAGACGGTTATACTACTGAAAGCCCATCGTTTCGAGCCTTTTGCCGCTCGCCACGCTTCGACGGTCCTCTACTCTTTCAGAGATATCCGAGACGTATTGGCCAGCTTGAAACGCTTCTCTGGTGTGGAGCCTAACATAGAAGACACCAGAAAACAGATCAGGAGAGATTTGCAGTGGAGGCCCGTTGCTGACTTTGCCATGCGCTACGAAGACATGGTGAAGAACCCCTCTGTTACTCTGCGCCGTTTAGCGCATGTGCTTGACGTTGAGAATTATGATGCAGACGACATTCTCACTGAGCTGGGAAGCATGAGCTACAGCAGCACTCCTTCAAAGAGTGAGAATCACAGGCACAATCCAGATAACTTATTGCATAAGAGTCATGTCACGGATGGCAGGCATGGGAGTTGGCATAGCTGGCTCTCGGCAGAGCTGGTGCAGCAGATCGAAGTAGAGTTTTCCGAATGGTTATCAAAGCACAATTATCCTTTACCCGAGCATCGACCCCGGTCGCAGAGTTGATGGCAGAGATTGTCTGGCAAACCCGCTCCAAGCTGTTGTTCGATTCCGTTCAGGCTGGCACGCTTGACAAGCGCGCCAATGGAGGCAACGCCTACGATTTCTACGCGATTCAAGCTCTTAGTAAGCCGTTTGACATATCTCTTGATCCCGTTGCGGTGCGTTCCGAAGATGAAGGGGCATTCCGTTACGCTTGGAGAATGCGTGGGCATCGGCCGGCAGGGGATCTGATTGTTAAGGAGCCTTCTCTGGCGGCACTCACCCCTGTTGCTCAGGCGCCTGTGGAGGCCACGATGTTGCATCACATTGATTACTCTCTTATGCGGAAGACCTTGAAGCACCGCTGGCTCTTCAGGCAGCTTCGGGGTCGCTTGCCTCGGACCGACGTGGTCGTCACAGTCTCGGAATTCTGGAAGAACGAGTTGCTAAAGCTCGGTTGCGAGCGCGTGCGCGTAATTCACAACTCGTTTGACTTGCAAGAATTTCACTTCTCAGATCAAGAAGTCAGCGCGTCTTTGGAGCGCTACGATGTCCCCTTGGATAAGCCGCTCGTGTATGCAGGGAACATGGGCAAGGATAAGGGGGGAAGACAAGTGTACGAAGCGCTCAAGGATGAGGGGTACACGCTCGTCATGACTGGCCGTATGCCAGACGCTTCTCTGCCTGTGAAGCAGTTGAATCTTCCCAGGCAAGACTACTTGTGTCTGCTCAAGGCCTGCGACGTAGTTGTCTGCATGTCTCGTTTGTTGGAAGGTTGGAGCCGCGTGGCACACGAGGCGATGCTGTGCCGGACGCCTGTGATTGGATCGGGCAGCGGGGGAATGCGCGAGCTGCTGAAAGGAGGCGGGCAGTGCGTTGTGACCGAGGCAGAGAAGCTGCCCCAAGCCGTTCGCCAAGTTCTGCGTAACAGGGATGAGTTGGGGCAACGAGGCTACGACTTCGTGAAGCAGTTCGACAGCCGGTACTTCGAGCAGGCGTGGGTTTCGCTCATCCAAGGATTGACCCCGAAAGGATAGCAGCATGTGCGGCATCAACGGCTCTTACAACCATGCGAGCGTTGCGACATGATCCACGTTCTTAGCGTCGTAGGCGCCCGCCCAAACTTCATCAAGGTAGGGGCGCTGCACGCGGCCTTCTCTCAAGTCCCCGAGATCCGCTCGCGCATCCTGCACACCGGGCAGCACTACGACGCGAAGATGAGCGACGTGTTCTTCCGGCAGCTCGAGCTGCCCGAGCCGGACGTGTACCTGAACATCGGGAGCGGCTCCCACGCCGAGCAGACGGCGCGGATCATGATGGCCTTCGAGCAGGAGGTGCTGGGCGAGCGCCCGGACCTCGTCGTGGTGGTGGGCGACGTGAACTCGACGCTCGCCTGCGCGCTCGTCTGCGCCAAGCTCTGCATCCCGGTCGCTCACGTGGAGGCGGGCCTGCGCAGCGGCGACCGCACCATGCCGGAGGAGGTCAACCGCCTGCTCACCGACGCCATCTCCGACCTCCTCTTCGTCACCGAGGAGAGCGGCCGACGCAACCTGCAACGCGAGGGCGTAGCCGAGGAGAAGATCTTCTTCACCGGCAACGTGATGATCGATTCGCTCATGCGCTTTAAGAGCAAGGCGGCCGAGGCCGGGACGGCCGAGCGCCTCGGGCTGCCCCGCGAGGAGTACGTCCTGATGACGATGCACCGCCCCGCCAACGTGGACGTGCCAGAGCATCTGGCGCTCATCGCGAAGCTGCTGCAAGAGCTGGCCGCGCAGCAGCCCGTCGTGTTCCCGCTCCATCCCCGCACGCGGGGGAACCTAAAACGGGAAGGCTTGCTCGAGCGCCTCAGCGCGACCGAGGCGCTTCGCCTTATGGAGCCGGTCGGCTACCTGGAGTTCCTCAACCTGATGATGCACGCCGGCGTCGTCGTCACCGATAGCGGGGGCGTGCAGGAAGAGACCACGTTTCTTCAGGTCCCCTGCATCACGCTGCGCGATTCCACGGAGCGCCCCGTAACGGCGGAGGCGGGAACGAACGTCCTGCTGCCGCTCGACGTCGAGGCCGTGGTGCGGGCGGTGGAAGAGGCGCTGGCCGGCCGCTGGAAGCAGGGAGAGGTTCCGCCGCTCTGGGACGGGCGCGCCGCCGAGCGCATCGCCGAAATCCTGGTGAGGCAGATGGCTTCAACGCCTCCCGCGCTCCGCTGAGGACCCGGCTCGCAGCTTTCCGCCGGTTCTTCCGCACGCGCAGGTCGCAGGGACGGGCTGCCCATTCTAGAGCGCGGTTGCGCCGCCGCAGACGCGCTCCGCGAGGCGGCCCGCGCACAACAAGAACGAGAGGCATAACCACCACATTCCGAGGAGATACCATGCGCAAGCTGTTCGCAAGCCTCCGCGCCACTCCGGCATGGGTGAAGGGACTGGCGCTCCTCTGCGTGATCCTGCTGATCGGGGCGGGGGTGTTCTGGGACGAAGAAGTGGGGCGCCTCTACAACGGCGGCCCGCACCACAGCGGAGCAGGTCCGTCCTCCAGCGGCGCGGCGCCGGCCACGGCGGGCCTGCTATCGTGGTACCCCATGGAGGAGGCCGCCCCCAACGCCCCCCGCGCCGACGCGCACGGCACCACCAACTACGGCAACGTCCTGGTCGCTGCCAACGGAGCCGCCGCGGGCCTCATAGGAAACGCGATGGAGCTGGGCGACGGCGACCTCAGGACCACGAACGCAACCCCGACCTTCCCCCTGGACGTGAGGCAGGACTTCACCATTGTGACGTGGGCGTACACGCCGTCCGCGGCCTCGGGAGACGTTTACCTGTGGAGGACGGGCGGAGGAGCGGCGAACGTGAGGATCCAAGTCCGGCCCGACGATTCCGACTACGTGGCCATCGTCGATGAAGAGGCCCGCACGCAATACGTCACGAATACCGACTTCGCCCCCGACACCTGGCAGATGGTGACGCTGCGCCACGAGGCGGCCACAAACACCGTGCGCCTGCGCGTCAACATGAACGCCGATGTCTCGGATACGCTTTCCACTCCTCTCGCCGGACCGTCGGCAAACGAGGCGCGCATCGAGGGGAGCGGATCACCCGCGCGCCTTGACGAGCAGTCCGTCTGGCAAGCCTACTTGAGCGAAGCTGAGCTGGCGTGGCTCTACAACGGCGGCGCCGGGCGCGCCTACGTCGAGGTCGGCGGCGAAGACTCTTCCTCCAGCGGCTCAGCCGCAGGCACGGCGCCGGCCACGGCAGGCTTGCTGGCTTGGCACCCGATGGAGGAGGCCGGCGCCACGGCTACGCGCACTGACGCGCACTCGAGCGTGGACCTGGAGGTGGCCGAAGGCAAGCCCGTGGGCGGCGGCGCCGTGCCCGGCGTCCAAGGCCAGGCCGTAGACCTGGGGCCGGAGGGCCGGCTCGACACGAAGAACAGCGCCCCGGCCTTCCCGCTTGACCTGTCCGAGGACTTCAGCGTGGTGAGCTGGGTGTACGTGCCTGCGGCGGAGACGGAAACCGGCATGATATGGGCGGCCGAAAATGGCGCGTTCCCTCTGAGGCTAAAGACGGTGCCGTGGAAGGAACGCTACGCCTTCATCTTCCATGCCGGCTCTGCCGACTCTACTGCTGAGGAAGGAAAGGTTGAGACCGAGCAAGACGACTTAGCGCGCGTGCAGAACAACGGCCTCGTGCGCGACACGTGGCAGATGGTGACGCTGCGCTACGACGCCTCCGCGAGGACGGTCCGCCTGCGCGTGGACGGCGGACCGGACGCCGAGGAGGCGCTCTCCGCTCCCATAAACCTCGGCGACGGCGATCACTGGTGGTGGCTCAACGCCGGCGGGCTGCGCGTGGATGAGCAGTCCGTCTGGCAAGCGTACCTCACGGACGAGGAGGTGGCGTGGCTCTACAACGGCGGCGCCGGCCGCACCTACGGCGATCTCTGATGCCGGCATCGCCCTCCTCTGCGAGCGGACACCGACACGCAGCGGGCTGCTAGCGCAGCCTTCCGGCGCTTCAGAGACCTCGTGCATAAGCAGGCCGCACGCACGTTGGCCGGGTCCCAACGGTAAGAGCGGAGCCGGACGACCAGGCGGCGGGTCAGCACCTCGTCTACAACTCAAAATGGCTCGTCACAGCTGCGCCAGAAGCGCTTCCTTCTCGCCAGAAGTGCGCCAAAAGCGCCTTGCTGACGAGCGTTAGACTTCTGCACGAAAGTGGATTCTTAGTTGTCTTGCATAGTAGGCAGCTTCCAGCGGACGAGAGACGCACTCGCAGCCCTCCCTGGCAGCCCGTATGAGTAAGCCGTTTCCTCCCGGCGATTTCTGCGCAAGAGGCGCACGCCGGCGGAGGAAGCATCTGAAAAAGATGCAGGCCTGCAGAGTGGGCAAACGTGGTCTGGATAGACTGCTCGGAGGGGGCGCTGAGGCATTTGTGCACTCGCCCATTTTTCTATGAGGAGATTATGGAGGACGTAGCACAGCAGTCGGCTCCGGCCGATGTCGCCCAAGGCCTCTCTCGGACTATCGTCGGCGAGTATGCCGTCATTTCAGGGCTGGACGAGGAGGTCTGCTTCCTGGAAACTACGGAGCAGCGCCGTGTCGAGGCCCTGCCCGATGGACAGGTGCGCGACCTCGTCAATCTGGCGAGGATAAATGACGTGCCGCGCCTCAACGATTTTTTCGCGGCGGTCAACCGCAAGCTCCTGCCGGGCGGTTTCTACACGGGTTGCGTGCAAACCGCCTCGCAGTTGAAGCGGCAGATCTTGAAGAAACATCCACGCTGGCTCTCGTGGCCGTATTACGTGCTGTTCTGCATCGTAAAGCGGGTTTTCCCCAAGCTGAAGCTGACGCGGAAGCTTTATCAGCTGGCTTCAAAAGGGCGCAGCCGCGTCCTCTCAGAGACAGAGGTGCTTGGAAGGCTGGTCTACTGCGGCTTCAACATTGTGGAATACCGCGAGATCGGCGAGGAGCTGTACTTTACCGTTCAAAAGGCGGGGCTTCCGAGCGGAGGCGGTGTGCCTTCTTACGGCCCCGTCTTCAAGATGCGGCGGATAGGGCGAGGCGGGCAGCCCGTGTACATCTACAAGCTGCGCACCATGCATCCGTATGCTGAATACCTGCAGGTGTACATCCATGCAAAAAACAACCTGCAATCCAACGGTAAATTTAATGACGACTTCAGAGTGGCGACGTGGGGCAGATTCCTACGAAAAACGTGGATCGACGAGCTGCCCATGATACTGAACTGGCTGAGGGGGGACATCAAGCTCGTGGGCGTCCGTCCACTGAGCGAGCATTATCTGGGCCTCTATCCTGAGGAACTTCTGAAGCGGCGGCTGCTGTCCAAACCCGGTCTCCTGCCCCCGTTCTACGCGGATCTTCCCGAAGGCTTCGACGCTATTTTGGCGTCGGAGACGCGGTACCTGGAGGCGTACGAAAAGCACCCGTTCCGAACGGACGTGCGCTACCTCTCACGCATCCTGCACGCGATCCTCATCAAGCGGGCGCGGAGCCAGTAAAGCGGATGGACGTAACCGGCAAAGCAAGCGCCCCCGCTGGATGACCGGCGGGGGCGCTTGCTTTGAAAGGGAGAGACATACTCAGCCGCTGACGACGGCCTTGCGCTTGAGGGCCGAGAGCCAGCGGGCGATGTCGATCTCCTTCGGGCAGGCCTGGTTGCAGTTGAAGATCGTGTAGCACTTCCAGAGGCCGTCCGTCGAGTCCACCACGGGGAGGCGCTCCTCGGCCCCGTCGTCGCGCGTGTCGAAGGTGTAGCGGTAGGCCTTGAGCATGGCCGCTGGGCCGATGTAGTCCGGGTCGCTCCACGTCGAGGGGCAGGCGTGCGTGCAGGCGCCGCACATGATGCACTTCGTCGCGTCCTCGATTATCTGGAAGTCCTCGTCGCTCTGGATGCGCTCGCGCTCGGGCGGCGGCCCTTCGGTCATGAGCCAGGGCTTGACGGCGCGGTACTTCTCGAAAAAGCGGCTCTGATCAATGACGAGGTCTTTGATCACGGGCGCGGCCGGCATGGGCGCGAACTTCACCGTGTCGCCGTCGCCTTTGGCGAGGTCCTGCACGAGGACAGAGCAGGCGAGCTTGTTTTCGCCGTTGATCTGCATGGCGTCGGAGCCGCAGATGCCGTGCGCGCAGCTTTTGCGGAAGGTGAGCGTGCCGTCAATCCGCCACTTGACGTAGAGCAAGAGCGCGAGCGCGGAGTCGAGCGGCTCGGCGGGCACGTCGTAGGTTTCCCAATGCGGCGCCTCGTCCGTCTCTGGGTTGTAGCGCTTGATTTTTACTTTCAGGTCCATACTTCGGAATGTGCCTTAGAGAAAATTGAAAAGCGTCATCAACGCGGCCAGCGCAGCGACGCCGCCCCATACCGTGCGGATCATCTGCCGGCGCAGACGCTCTTCTGTCAGCTTAAGATCGTCCTTTGTCACGAGCTTCGCGCGGGCCTCCTCGTCAATCATGCGCACCACGTCGAGGTACGCGCTGGCGTGCTCTTCGGGGATGCCCGCGCTCGTGAGCGTCTGCTTGGCCCGTTCGGTGTCTATCAGCATCGCCTTTCGGAGAAACGATCCACCACCTACGATCAACAATCCACGCGATCAGTACTTGCGCTCCTTCGGCTCGAAGCGGTTGATGACCACCTTCTTGTCGGCGAACTCGTAGTTCCCCTCGCCGTCGGCGTAGTAGAGCGTGTGGCGGAGCCAGTCGTCGTCGTTGCGCTCCTGGTAGTCCTCGCGCGAGTGGGCGCCGCGGCTCTCGGTGCGGTACTTGGCGCACGCGGCGATGGCCTGCGCGTAATCCACCATGAACCCGATCTCGACGGCGTCCATGAGGTCGGTGTTGAAGCGCTTGCCCTTGTCGCGCACGACGACGTGCTTGGCCCGCTCGCGCAGCTCTTTGAGGTCGCCGAGCGCGTCGCCGAGCGTCTCCTCGTTACGGAAGACCGAGACGTTGTCCATCATCGTCTGCTGGAGGTCCGAGCGCACCTTGACGGTCGGCTCGCCCTCGTCCTCGGTCGTGGCGAGGAGGCGGTCGAGGAAGTCGCGCGTGGCCTTCTCGGGGTCATCGGGGAGCGCGGCGCGCTTACGGCCGCCGTTGACCTCCTCGGCCATGGCCATGCCGGCGCGACGGCCGAAGACGACGAGTTCCAGGAGGGCGTTCGTGCCGAGGCGGTTGGCTCCGTGGATCGAGACGCAGGCGCACTCGCCGGCAGCGTAAAGGCCCGGCACGGCTGATCCGCGCTCGGCCCTTTCTACGCGGCCGTTGTCGTCGGTGGGGATGCCGCCCATGGCGTAGTGGCACGTGGGGACGACGGGGATGGGCTGCTCCTTCGGGTTGATGCCCATGTACGTGCGCGAGAACTCCGAAATCTCGGGCAGCTTGCGGTCGAGCACCTCGTGGCCGACGTGCGTGAGGTCGAGGTGCACGTAGTCCTTGCCGTCAATGCCGCGCCCCTCGCGGATCTCTTTGTAGATGCACTGCGAGACCAAGTCGCGCGGGGCGAGGTCTTTAACCGTGGGCGCGTAGCGCTCCATGAAGCGCTCGCCGTCCTTGTTGCGCAGGATGCCGCCCTCACCGCGCGCGCCCTCGGTAATCAGGATGCCGAGGCGGTAGAGGCCCGTCGGGTGGAACTGCACGAACTCCATGTCTTCGAGCGCGAGGCCTCGGCGCAGCATGATGGCCATGCCGTCGCCTGTGCCGGCGTGCGCGTTCGAGGTCGTCTTAAAGGCGCGTCCGTAGCCGCCCGTGGCGAAGCAGACGACCTTGGCGTGGAAGGTATGCACCTCGCCCGTGAGGATCTCGTAGGCGACGACGCCGGCGGCCTCCTCGCCATCCTCGTCCATGATGAGGTCGAGCACCTGGAATTCGTCGTAGAAGCGCACGTTCTTCCGCGTGCATTGGTCGTAGAGCGTGTGCAGGATGGTGTGGCCCGTGCGGTCGGCCGCGTGGCAGGCCCTCCGCACGGCCGATTCGCCGAAGTTGCGCGTGTGCCCGCCAAAGCGCCGCTGGCTGATTTTCCCCTGCGCGTTGCGCGAGAACGGCACGCCGTAGTGCTCCAGCTCGATGATCGTGCGGATGGCGTCTTTGCACAAGGTCTCGATGGCGTCCTGATCGCCCAAGTAGTCCGAGCCTTTGACGGTGTCAAAGGCGTGCCAGAGCCAGTGGTCCTCCTCCTCGTTCCCCAACGCGGCGGAGATGCCGCCCTGCGCCGCGCCCGTGTGCGAGCGCAGCGGGTGCAGCTTCGAGACGACGGCCACGTCCGCCCCGCCCTCTTTGGCGTAGAGCGCGGCCATCAGCCCGGCCCCGCCGGCCCCGACGATCACGACGTCGTGTTCAAAAGTCATAGCAAGGTATCGGTTAATTCAAACGTAGGGACACGATATATCGTGTCCCTACGGAAACGATTGCGCTTTCACACCCCCACGGGCGCGTAGCCCCATCCCGCCACGACCACCGCGTAGAAGCCGATGACGAAGAGGATGCCGGCTAAAGTCCACGAGAGCGTGCGCGCCACGAGCCGCCCCATCGGGTTGCGGATGTAATCGGTCATGACGTTGTTGAGGCCGTAGAACCCGTGGTGCAGCGCGGCGAACATGAAGAGGATGTTGAAGCCCTTCCACAAGACGCCGTACACCGGGTCAGCCAGGCGCAGCATGAGGATGTCGTACGAGGTCACCTGCGCGTCGGGGCCGAACTTCGCGCGGACAGCCCGCTTGGCCGCTTCCGGGTACTCCGGGTAGCCGCCCTTGGCCGTCTGCTCAGCCGACTCGGCCGCTGCGGACGCCTCTGCAGAAGTGCCCGGCGTGACGACCTGATGCGTCACGGAGGCCGTCTCGTAGTCGTAGTGCTGCACCCAGAAGTGCGTGATCAGCATGAAAATGAGGAACGTGCCTGTGATCCGGTGCAGGAACCAGTTCACGGCGTTGGACTTGCGGGTCTTGCCGTATTTCTTAGCCATCTCGGGGCGGGGGGTTATCGTTCACGTAAAAGGACACGATATATTGTGTCCTTACTACTCAGAGAGCCACACGACGATGGCGTAGATGGACGGGTAGCCGCCCACGATGAGGATGACGAGCGTGACGGCGCTGAGCGTCCAGAAGAGCTTCTTCTGGTTCGGGTGCCAGCCCAGGAAGTCCATCAGGACGATGCGGAGGCCGTTCATGGCGTGGTACGCCACGGCAGCCAGGAGCAGGAACTCGCCCACCTTAAAGATGGGCGCATGGTACTTGGCGATGAGGTCGTTGTACGCGGCGCGGTCCGTCAGCGCGCGCAAGCCCCAGATGTGGAGCACGAGGTAGACCACAAGCGCCACGCCGCTGAGGCGGTGCGCCATCCACGCGAACATGCCTGTGCGGATGCGGTAGCGCTGGAAGCGGCTCGGGTTCTCGTTGACGCGCTCTACTGCCGGGGCGCCGGCGCGGCCGTTTTCGGCCTCGGTGCGCTCTGCCGTTTGGACTGCCATGAGACTGCGGGTGAGGTTTCGGTGCTTGAGGCGGGCCTGCGCCAATATACGCACGCGGGGGACGCTTTTCCATAGCCATCGGCCATTCGCGTCACATAAGGCACGCCCGGCGTAGCGCATCGCCGAGATAGAAAATGACCCGCGCCTTGCAAAGTTTCATAAATAATTGAAAGCTTTTTTGGCCGCCTACGTCTCAGGCTGTACGCCCTTGCGGATGGTCCGTAGCGCAGCAAAACGCGGCGCGCGTTACGCGGAGGACAAGCCGCCCGTTAACGCAATCCCCACCGCCGATCTCACCGCTCACCAATCAGCTGAGTGACGGCACCCTGATCATCTCTGATCATTCGTACACGCGGGCGGCCAGCAGCAGCACGGCCAACTCGCGCGCTCCGATAAACGGTTCCGCCATTGGTCACCAGGCCTGCCCCAGAACACTTGCCTTTTCCGATGCTTTACCGCTTCTCGACAGGCTGGACGGTGCGGCCCTTCTGGCCGACGTACTCCGCGCGCGGGCGTCAGCGCGGAGGCTTCGTCACTCGTATACGCGGGCAGCCAGGAGCAGGTGAGCGAAGAAGGCCCACGACGGCTGCTGCGTATCCGACGCTCGCTCTTTCAACGTGTCCTGCGCGTACCCGCTCATCGCCTCTAAGAACCGATCCAGCGTGTCGTTCTCCCAGTCATCTACGTGGTGCCGTTGGTCGTCAGCAAGCAGGTGGAGGAAGCGCACGAATTCGTCTTCCGTCTCGATCTGCTTTGCCACGTTTGCGATGGTCTCCTGCTCGATCTGCATGGCTACTGCCCTCGTAAGGAAATGGAGACGCCCTCGTTTTTCGTCGTGAACTTGAACTGCTGACTCTGAGGAATCGCTTCAAGTTTCATGTAGGGCACGTCTATGCCAGCGTCCTGGAAGGCCTTCAGCCTGCGGTTGTCGAGCGAAAAAACCTTTCCGTTTTTCAGCACAATGCGGATCGGCTCCATCGCGGTAGGTACGACTTCCCCGTTCTTCAGCCTCCGCGCAAGGTCGTGTACCGCACCGAAGCGCGCGTCCTTGAACGCCGGCGAAACGCTGCGCTGGCTGAACCGAATGCGCGCGGGATCAAGCGTTCCCGCATCGGGCAGCCGCTCGAACTCATCTGCGCCGATAAACGGCTCCGCCATCACTCATCCCGGAACGCGCCGCACCAACTCACCGCTCGCCGATGGGCTGGACGGTGCGGCCTTTCTGGCCGACGTACTCCGCGCGCGGGCGGATGAGCCGGTTGTCCTCCCACTGCTCCAACAGGTGCGCCGTCCAGCCCGCCGTGCGGCTCAGCGCGAAGATCGGCGTGAAGAGGTCGATGTCGATGCCGAGCATGTAGTACACCGAGGCCGAGAAGAAGTCCACGTTCGGGTCGAGACCCTTCTCCTCCTGGACCGTCTCCATGATGGTGGTGGAGTAGTCGTACCACTTGCGCTCGCCCTTTTCCTCGGACAGCTCCCCGACCATCTCGCGGAGGATGGCCGCGCGCGGGTCCATCGTCTTATAGACGCGGTGCCCGAAGCCCATGACGCGCTCTTTCTTCTCCAGGCGCTCCGAGACGTACGCCTTCGCGTCCTTGCTGCTCTCGTCGATGTCCTGGAGCATCTTCATGACCTCGACGTTGGCGCCGCCGTGGAGCGGCCCTTTCAACGCGCCGATGGCGCCCGTTACGGCCGAGTACATGTCCGAGAGCGTCGAGCCGATGACGCGCGCCGTGAACGTGGAGGCGTTGAGGCCGTGGTCGGCGTGGAGGACGAGGCAGACGTCGAAGGTTTTCTCGGCGGCCTCGCCCGGCTCCTCGCCATTGAGCATGTAGAGGAAGTTGGCGGCCGTGGAGCCGCCCGAGAGCGGCTCGACCGGCTCCTGGCCCTTGCGCAGGCGGTCAAAGGCGGCAATAGCCGTGGGCATCTGCGCCAGGAGGCGGATGGCTTTGCGGCGGTTGGCCTCCGGCTCCTGCTCGTCGGCCTCGTCGTCGAACTCGGCCAAGGCCGAGGCGGCGGTGCGCAGGACGGCCATCGGGTGCGCGTCGTCGGGCGTCAGGCGCAGCATCTCGACCACTTCTTCGGGCAGCGCGCGCTCGGCGAGGAGCTGCTCCTGGAGGTCGTCAAGCTGGCTCTGGGTGGGCAGCTCGCCGTTCCAGAGGAGGTAGACGACCTCTTCGAAGGAGGCGTGCTCGGCGAGGTCGTGGATGTCGTACCCGCGGTAGATCAGCTCGCCCTTCTGCCCGTCGATAAAGGAGAGCTGCGACTCGAGCGCGATGACGCCTTCGAGGCCACGCGCTTTGATGGGCTTGTCGGCGGTGGGCTGAGCGGCGGCACCTTCGCTGCTCGACCCGTCGCCCTGCGTTTTGGAAACCTGTTCTGCCATGGTAGTCTGCTCTTGGATTCGTGTCCGGATCTGACGACGTCGCTGCGCGGCAAGCCTGGGGTGAAGGAGAGCTTTGGGGGCGCCTGCCGGTACAAAGCGCATACGCGGCAGCGGCGTGCGAGTGCCGGGCGCGGCGCTTTGCGATGTCCACGTGCCCGCCAGCTCTTCCGCGCGGCGAGGCCTTAACACGCGACACAATAACGCAGCCTGAAGGCTATCCGCGCAAGCGCAGTCCTGAGGATCGGCGCGCCGATGTGGGATCATTTTGCAACGCTAAGCTATTTACGACAGAAATTTACGCGGCGAACTCGGCCCGCATCGCTTTTTGCGGGCGCCGTTTGCCGCAGCGGCTGCCGGGACCGTTGCGCTTTTCGACCGGGCGGCCCGTGCGCCGCCAGAAGGCACCAGGCGGTGCTCTCGGCTTTGAGCCTTTTTCGTCCGCGCGCCGCACGGCGGTACGCGGCGCTACCGCCGCACCGCACGTGTGCGCCCGCGCCTTTTGCCTTGGCGCGCCGGTCTGTTGCCCGCACCTTTTTTGGAAGAGTTCTCCCGGCTGAGCCGCCCGCGCCCGCAACGGTGCACCGCGCCTCTCGCCTTTTCAGTACGTCGCCATTCACGATCTAAACGAGCGCTTTTCATGCGCCTGGTACCCCCGCCTTTTGCTACGGCGTTGCGCGGCCTGATAGCCGGCATGGCTTGGCTCCGGGGCGCTTTGGCCCGGTGGCCTTCGGCTGCGGCGCGCCTCCTCCGTGGAGGCCGCGCCCCCGCCGAGGTGTGCCGTCCGGCCAGCCCCCCTGCGGCCGCAGCTTACGCGGCGGGGCGGACCTCGCTTCGCCCCGCCCCGGTCCGGGCGCGTGCGCGCTCCCAACCCCTTTTATGCCTAAAGAAATCATCGTCAATGCGGATGAACGCCAGACGCGGATCGCCATCGTCCAGGACGGCGACCTTGTAGAACTCTACATCGAGGACCCGGAGCACAAGCGCACCATCGGCAACATCGTGCTCGGGCGCGTGCGCAAGGTGATGCCCTCGATCCGGGCCGCCTTTGTGGACATCGGCCAGGAATCCGATGCCTTCCTCCACTTCTCCGACGTGGGGGAGAACCTGCCGGTGATCCTCGACTTCCTCTCGGCCAACCCGCCGCGGGTGGAAAGCGTGAAGCTGCCCCCGGCCGAGCAGGGCGGCGGGGCGCGGGGCGGGCGCCGCGGCAAGCGCCGCCGGCCCAAGGGCGCCAAGAAAGGCGGCCAGGGCGGCGACGGCCAGGAGAACGCCTCCGGCGGCTCGGGCAAGCGCCGTGGCCGCTCCAACGCGCAGAAGCGCAAGGGCCGCCGCAAGGCGCAGAAGCGCTTCTCCAAAAAGGGCGGCCCGCCCCCGGAGGAGACGCTCAAGCGCGGCCAGACGGTCATGGTCAAGATCGTCAAAGAACCCATCGCCAACAAAGGCAGCCGCATCTCGACGGACATCTCCTTAGCCGGGCGCTTCCTGGTTTTGATGCCGCTCTCGAACTTCGTGGCCGTCTCCAAGAAGATCGCCAAGCACAAGGAGCGGCGCCGCCTTAAGGCCTTGGCCCAGAGCCTTCTGCCGGAGGGGTTCGGCGCCATCGTGCGCACGGTGGCCGAGGGGCGCGACGCCAAGGCCCTCGACACGGACCTGAAGCTGCTCCTCGACCGCTGGAACCGGCTCGAAAAACGGCTCGAGAGCAAGCCGCGCGCGCCGGTGGTCCTGCACGAGGACGTGGACATGGTCTCCTCCATCATCCGCGACCTTTTCTCGGACGAGTACGACCGCATCGTCATCGACGACCGGCACGTGCACCAAGGCATCCGCTCCTACGTGCAGTCCGTGGCGCCGCAGATGGCCGACCGCGTGGAGCACTACGGCGGCAAGAAGCCCGTCTTCGAGGCGGAGAACATCCGCCTGAGCGTGGAGCGCGCCTTCGAGCGGCGCGTGGAGCTGCCCACGGGCGGGTACCTCTTCATCGAGCGCACGGAGGCCATGCACGTGATCGACGTGAACTCCGGGCGCAGTGGCAAGGGGATGTCGCAGGAGCAGAACTCCTTGAAGGTCAACCTCGAGGCCGCGCGCGTGGCCGCGCGGCAGATCCGCCTGCGCGACCTCGGCGGCATCATCGTCGTGGACTTCATCGACCTGCGCTCCTCGAAAAACCGGAAAAAGGTCTACGACGAGCTAAAAGGGGAGTTCGCCAAAGACCGCGCCGTGACCAAGCTCCTGCCCATGAGCGACTTCGGCCTGATGCAGATCACGCGCCAGCGCCTGCGCCCCTCGATCACGACCACGTTCTCGGTCAACGGCATCCCGGCCGACGGCGACGAGGACGCCGAGAAGAACGGCAGCGAGGCGCCCCGGAGCGCGCACGAGAGCGAGGTGCGCCGCCTGCGCCACCAGGTCGAGCGCCTGGAGCGCCAGGCCGCCGAGCACCGGCGCGCGCAGGAGCAGCAGGCCGCCGCCGCCGCGAAGCAGAAGCAGCCGCCGCCCCCCGCCGCCAGCGGCGAGGCCGGCGAGAAGGCGAGCGAGGAGATCGAGCGCCTCAAAAACAAGGTCCGCCACATGAGCGACGCCGTGCAGACGGCCCGCCAGGAGGCGGCCTCTGCGCGCCAGAACGCCCGCCCGCAAGAGCGCAGCGCGCCGCAGGACGAGGCGCCCGTGCCGCCCGCGCCGGAGAAAATCGTCGAGGCCATCGAGGCGTGGGTGGGCGCCTACCGCGCCGACGGCGGGCGCCGCGCCGTGACGCTGTGCGTGCACCCCTTCACGGCGGCGTACCTCAACCGCAGCCTGCCCAACTACCCCACGCGCTGGTTCATGCGCCACCTCGTGCGCGTGCGCGTAGAGCCGATGGCCGACCTTTCGCCGCTGGCCTACCGCTTCCTCGACAGCCGCTCGGGCGAGGACCTGACGGCGCGGCACGGCCCGGACGCCTCTTCCGGGCAGGACGACGCCCCGCGCCGCCGCGCCGCCGCTTCGTAAGCAGTGTGACGATGGACGGACGACGACTGGTCGCTTCGTCGGCGGTCGGTCGTCCGCGGTCACTGGCTTTGCGCGAGCGCCCACGTCTCAGCTCAGCAGCACTTACAACCGGCGCTGTTGCATGAAAACCGAAACGATCCTCGACGCGCTCAAGGACGCCGCCGGGCGCCTTGGGCTGACCGTGCGCGAGGAGAAGGGCAACTTCCAGGGCGGGCGCTGCGTGGTCGAGGGCGAGGAGATCGTCATGCTCAACAAGCGCCACCTGCCCGAGGTGCGCCTCTCGGTCCTGGCGCGCAGCCTACGCCAAGCGCCGGTGGACGCCATCTACCTGCGCCCGGCCGTCCGCCAAGCGCTCGAAAACCTCTGGCAGCAGCACGACGACGGCGGCGAGGCCGAAGCGCCGTCCGCATCGCAAAACGCCGCCCCCGATGACGCCCTCGCCGATGGATGACGTTCGCCCCGGCGAGGCCGGCCGCATGACGGTCACGCTCCTGGGCACGGGCACCTCCACGGGCGTCCCCGTCATCGGGTGCGGGTGCCGCGTGTGCGCCTCCATCGATCCGCGCGACGACCGTATGCGCTGCGCCTGCCTCATCGAGACAGGCGGCCTCACCGTCCTTATCGACGCCGGGCCGGACTTCCGGCGGCAGGCGCTTCGCGCAGGCCTTGCCCGCCTCGACGCCGTCCTGTTCACGCACGCGCACTTTGATCACATCGTGGGCCTGGACGATCTGCGGCCCTTCTTCTTCGAGAACAAGACGCCCATCGCGTGCTTCGCCGGCGCGAATACGGCCGCCGTCCTGCGCCGCATGTTCCCGTACGTCTTCGTGGAGCACAGCTACAAAAGCGCGCCGAAGCTTGACCTGCGCGAGGTGGAAGCCTCATTCCGCGCCCGTAGCCGCTACGGCACGGGCGCCTCCGTGGAGGTCGAGCCGATCCGCGTTTTTCATGGTGAGATGCCCATCTACGGCTACCGCCTCGGCCGCTTCGCCTATCTTACGGATACGAGCCGCATCCCGGAAGAAAGCTTCGCACAGCTTAAAGATTTGGACGTGCTCGTCCTCGACGCGCTGCGGCCCGAGCCGCACCCCACGCACTTCTCCATCGAAGAGGCGACGGCGGTGGCCCGGCGCATCGGCGCGCGGCAGACATACTTTACGCACCTCACGCACAACGTCCTCCACGCCGAGGCCGACGCGGCGCTCCCCGGCGGCATCGGCATTGGGCATGACATGCTCACCGTCCGGGTTGACGGTGGGCGGCGCAGCGGTTAACGTTAGGGCGTTCAACGTTCAAGCGCTCAAACGTCCACCGTGCCCGACCTCCTCGTCCTCAACGGCCCGAACCTCAACCTCCTCGGCACGCGCGAGCCGCAGGTCTACGGCACGGCCACGCTCGGCGCCATCGAGGCGGGCCTGCGCGCGGCGTTCCCCGAGGCCACGCTGGCGTTTTTCCAGTCCAACCACGAGGGCGCGCTCATCGACCGGCTCCACGCGGCGCGCGCGGCGGGGGCCGACGGCGTGGTGCTCAACCCCGGCGGCTACACGCACACGTCGGTGGCGCTGCGCGATGCGGTGGCGGCCGTCGGCGTGCCGGTGGTGGAGGTGCACCTCTCGAACGTGCACGCGCGCGAGGACTTTAGACGTCGCTCGCTCATCGCGCCCGTGTGTGTGGGGCAGATCAGCGGCCTCGGCGCGGCGGGCTACCATCTGGCGGTGCGGTTTCTGCTGGAGGAGAGAGACGAGGAGCGAAAGAGACGAGGAAACGAAGAGGAGAAGTGATTCTTTGTCTCGTCGTTTCCTCCGCTCGTCCTTTCATTTCCACTCCCTACCCGTTCCCTCACTCCTCAAAAAATGGCAGGCTACCGCGGACATCTGGCCGGCGCGACGGTGTTCTACGCCGTGTACTTTGCCGCGCTCGTGTACGTGCTCTCGGTGGATGCGGCGTACGCGCGCTTCACCGGGCTGGAGCTGTTGGCCTATCCGCTGGCGCTGTTTGGGCTGTGCCTGATGTTCACCCTGTGGCCGGACGTGGACACGAACTCGAAAGGGCAGGACCTCTTCTACACCATCTTTTTTCTGATCGACGTGGTGCTGATTGCCACGCGGCACTTCGAGGAGGCGGCCTACCTGGGGCTTTTCGCTATCCTGCCCGTTCTGGGCGATCACCGCGGGTGGACGCATTCGTGGTGGGCGCTCTTCTTGGTGCCCTCGCCGCTGCTCATCCTGCCGTACGTGTTCTACCCGGAGCGGCCGCTGGCCGGGCTGCCGTTTTACGGCGCGGCCGTGGTGGGCTACTTGAGTCATCTTTTTATGGACGGCCTCGTCTGGCGCTGGAAGCGCCGCCGCCGCGCCCGCCGGTAAGCGCGCCGGTGAGCGCCTCTGCGTTGCGGTTGCATTGTTGGCGTCAACGTTGCGTACTTTAGCCGTGCACGCCGCGCTCGCCCGGCGCCCCGCCACCCCCTGACTTCCATCCATGCCCGAGCCTTCGCGCAAGCCGTTCGCCGATGAGGTCGCGGCCGAGGACCCGCTCGCCGAAGGGCCGTCCCCGCCGGTGGAACCGCCCGAACCGCCGCTGGCCGGGAGCGATCCATTGGTCGAAGAGGCGCCCGGCGAGCCGAAGCGCAGCGCCGCCTCCGTCGTGGCCGGCGGCATCTTCTCCAGCCGCATCCTTGGCCTGGCGCGCACGGTGGCCGAGGGGTACTTCTTCGGCGCCAGCGCGCACGGCGATGTGCTCCAGGTGGCGTTCAAGGGTCCCAACCTTTTGCAGAACCTCTTGGGCGAGGGCACGCTCTCGGCGGCGTTTATCCCCACGTACTCCGCCATGCTCAAAGAGGGCCGCGCGGAAGAGGCCGGGCGCTTTGCCGGGGCCATCTTCGGGCTGCTCCTGGCCGTGGCGACGGGCGTGGCGCTCCTGGGCTTCGTCTTTGCCGAGGCCATCGTGTCGGTCATCGTGCCGGGCTGGGCGGACGACGCCGCCAAGGTGGCCGCCGGCGAGATCGCCGTGGACCGCTTTGCGCTTTTGGCGCGCGCCATCCGCTACACCTTTCCCATGGCGGCGCTCTTGGTCCTCTCGGCATGGGCGCTGGGCGTTCTGAACAGCCATCGGCGCTTTTTTCTGCCGTACTTCGCGCCCGTGGCGTGGAACGCGGCGATCCTGGCTGCCATGTTCGCCGTGGCGTTCACCTTTGTGGATGGCTCGCCGTTCGGCCTCTCCGGCTTCTCCGATGGGGTGCAGACGCAGATCCTCTTCGGCGCGTTTGCCGGGGCGCTCGTGGGCGGCGCCTTGCAGTTCGGCGTGCAGCTCCCGCTCGTGGCGAAGGAGCTGACGGGCTTCCGCCTTTCGTTTTCGACGAAGGTGCCGGGCGTGCGCCAGGCGCTGCGCGCGTTCGGGCCGGTGGTGGCCGGGCGCGGCGTCTACCAGATCTCAACGTACCTCGACATCTTCCTGGCCGGCTGGCTGGCCGCCGGCGCGCTCTCTTCGCTCCGCTACGCGCTGGTGCTGTACCTGCTGCCGGTGAGCCTGTTCGGCCTCTCGGTGGCGGCGTCGGAGCTGCCCGAGCTGTCGCGCATCACCGGGGAAGAGATGCGCCCGTTCCTGCGCCGCCTGGACAAGTCCATGAGCCAGGTGCTCTTCCTCACCGTGCCCACGTTCGTGGGCTACCTCGGCCTGGGGCTGCTCATCGTGAGCGCCGTGTTCGAGCGCGGCACCTTCGGCACGAACGATGCCTGGCTCGTCTACGCCATCCTGTGCGGGTACAGCCTCGGCCTCGTCGCCACGACCGTCGCGCGCCTTTTGCAGAACGCCTTTTACGCCCTCGGCAACACGAAGACGCCCGCGCGCATCGCCGCCGTGCGCGTGGTCGTCTCCGCCATGGTGGCCGTGCCGCTGATGTTCACGCTGGACCGCTTCCCGGTGGCGGGGACGGTGGGCTTTTTTGCTTCGGGCCGTGCGCTGTACTTCGGGGCGGTGGGCTTGGCCGTTGGCGCCACGGCCGGCGCCTGGGTCGAGCTGTGGCACCTCCTGGCAGCGCTGCGCAGGGGCGGACCCTCCTTCAGGCTGCCGTGGGGCCGCTGCGCGCAGATGGTGGGGATGGCACTCGCGGCGCTCGGCCCCGCCGCCGCGCTCTGGTGGGCGCTGCCGGCGTGGCCCGCCCTCGCCCTCGCTCCCCTGGTGGTGGGCGCCTACGCTGCCGCCTATCTCGGCCTGGCTCACCTCCTGGGCTTCTCCGAGCTAAAGGCCTGGACGCACCGCTTCTTTTGAGCGTCGAACACGCGCCCCCTCCCACTCCCCCTTTCCCCAAGATGGGCCGCATCATTCAAACGGGCGATACGCCGGCCAAGCGCCGCCACGCGCATCAGCGCTCCTGCGCCGAGGTGCTGCGTCTCCTCGCTCAGCGCCCCAGCCTGGCCGAAGGGTTCGACGCCGAGGCGCGCGACATGGCCGCCTTCCTCGTCTTCAACCTGCGCGGCATCTACCAGAGCGTCGAGGAGAGCGCCCGCGCCTGGGACGACAAGAACTACTGGCGCAAGGCCGAGGCGCTGCGCGCGCGCTGGCTCTGGAGCCGAGACATGGCGCGCGCCCTCGAAGCGCTCCTCCTCCAAGAAGCCTGGGCCGAGGTGCCGGAGCAGCTCATCGCCCTCGCCGGACGCTTCCAAGACGTCACCGTCCGCCAAGTCACGCGCGATGCCGACTGGTGGTGCGGCGCCTTCCGCGCGCTCAGGCGCCAGGCCGCCGCGTAACCTGTCTTCTGCCCGTCTTTAGAAGCCGTTTTGGTTTCAGGACGACGCACTCGGTAGATAACGAATTCCCCCCTTTGAGGGGGGCCGAGGGGATATAAGGCAGGATGGCGCTACGGCTGACATCCCCCTTGATCTCCCTTCGGAGGGGGGGAACAGAAGCCTCCCCCCGAAAAACCGAACAGTTTCTAAAAGAAGAAAAGCCATGCCCAGCGCCGATGTGCTCCCGCAAACCGGCCTGTTGCTCCTGGCCCCGCCTGCGCTCGAAGAGCCGAACTTCCGGCGCGCGGTGATCCTCCTGTGCGAGCACAACGCGGCCGGGAGCTTCGGCCTGGTGCTCAACCGCCCGCTCGACATCGAGGGCGGCGAGGTCATGGACGAGCTGCTGCCCTACGAGGAGCCGCTGGGCCTGGGCGGCCCCGTGCAGCCGAACACACTGCACTACGTCCACCGCTTTGACGAAGAGGCCGTGCCCGGCGCCATCTGCGTAACCGAGGGCGTGTTCTGGGGCGGGCGCTTCGAGGCCGTGCAGGCGCTCATGGAAGCGGGGACGGCCACCGCGCGCGACCTCCGCTTCTTCCTGGGCTACGCCGGATGGTCGCCCGGACAGCTCGCGGCCGAGATCGAGGCCGGCGGCTGGATCGCCGCCCGCGCCGACGAGCGCGCCGTCTTCCCTGACGACCCCTCCGCCCTCTGGCGCACCACGCTGCGCCGCATGGGCGGCGAGTACGCCCTCCTGGCCAACTTCCCCGACGACCCGCGCATGAACTGATTTAAACGGGCGAACGGCGAATGGGGAACGGGGCGTCACTCGTCAGCCGCTGTGGCGTCCGGGCGCGCGGCGTAGGCGAGCAGCTCCGGGCCGGCGCAGTAGCGGTAGACGAACCAGAAGTGCAGCCCCGCGCCGATGAGGACGAGGAAGTGGAACAGCTCGTGCCCCTCGACGTGGCCGGGCCAGATCACGGGCCACTCCGCCGCAAAGATGCCGGCCCCGATAATGAACACGCCGCCCGAGCCGTAGAGCAGCCGCCACTGCACCCGTTCAAGGCGCTGGCGCAGGCCGAGCAGCCCGGCCGCTGCGCCCAGCCCCATCGTCACGTAGACGAGCGCCGAGAGCCAGAGCGGCATCGGCCAGACGAGCATCTTGACCACGAGCGCGCCCAGCGCCGCCGCCCAGATCGCGCCGATGAGCCACGGAATCCAATGCGCACGCACGGCCCCGTAGATCGCCGTGCACGTCCCCGCGATGAGGATGAAGATGGCCGCGTGGTCGATCTTCATCAGCGGCACGAGGCGCTCGTCCGGCCAGTCGAAAAGGTGGAAGAGCGTGCTCGCTGCAAACGCCAGCACCAGCGAGGCGCCGTACGCGGCCAGCCGAACCTCAGCGCGGCGGCCCAGCCCGCGCTGCCGCGCCCGGCGCACGAGCATGACCATCGCCACGAAGCCTAAGAGCGCGCCTGCCAGATGGCTTAGCGCGCTCACCGGCTCGCGGATGTGCCAGAGTGGAACGACTTCGAGCCAGACGTGAACCATGACGACGGAGTAGCTTACATTCACAAACGTTCGCGCGCCTCTTCTGCGTAGGCGCGCGGTCTCGAACGGGGCACAAACACATTGGACAAACCGCGTACCGGACGGCCTCCGGTCGTTGCCACCTGCGCCACCTCTCTGTGCGAAAGGAGTTTCTGCCGCCCGCTCCTCGTTTTCTCCGCAAGAAGGGCAGTGCTCTACAAGGAGGGCAAGGGGCGGAAGCGTAACGGCCGGTTACAAATTACCTTACAGCACAACGCGCTTTTTGTGTCGCCCGCGTCCGGCTTTTGCCAAGATCGCCGCATTTTTTCTCCCGAACGCACGCCATGCGCATCCGCTCCGCCGACGGCCTCCCCGCCCATGCCGCGCTCTTTACTGACCTCTACCAGCTTACCATGCTCCAAGCGTACTGGCGCGAGGAGATGAACGCGGAGGCGACTTTCGACCTCTTCGTGCGGAAGCTCAAAGGGCGCAACTACCTCCTGGCCTGCGGTCTGGACACGGCGCTGGCCTACCTCGAAACGCTCCGCTTTACCGACGAGGCGCTCGACTACCTCACCACGCTCGACGAGTTCGACCGCGCCTTTGCGGATTACCTCGCCGACTTCTGCTTCACGGGCGACGTCTACGCCCTCCCCGAAGGCACGCCCGTTTTTCCTGACGAGCCGATCCTCGAAGTCGTTGCCCCCATCGGCGAGGCGCAGCTGGTCGAGACGTTTCTCCTGAACCAGATCACGTTTCAGACGGGCCTCGCCTCGAAAGCCAGCCGCGTCGTCCACGCTGCCGAGGGGCGCACGGTGGCCGACTTCGGCGCGCGGCGGATGCACGGCACCGACGCCGCGCTCGTGGGCGCGCGCGCCATGCACATCGCCGGCGTGGGGGCCACCTCGAACGTCCTGGCCGGCTACCGCTACGGCCTTGGCACGACCGGCACGATGGCGCACTCCTACGTCGAGGCGCACGACGACGAGATAGACGCCTTCCGCCGCTTTGCCCGCCTCTACCCCGGCACCACGCTCCTGGTGGACACCTACGACACGCTAAGCGGCATCCGCAAGGTGATCGCGCTGGCTGAGGAGATGGGCGAGGCCTTCAACGTCGGCGCCGTGCGCCTCGACTCGGGCGACCTCGCCGCGCTCGCCAAAGACGCGCGCCGCCTCCTCAACGACGCCGGCCTCGAGGATGTCAACCTCTTCGCCTCGGGCAGCCTCGACGAGCACGCCATCGCCGATCTGCTCGAAAGCGGTGCGCCTATCGACGGCTTCGGCGTGGGCACGCAGATGGGCACGATGGCCGATCAGCCCTACCTCGACAGCGCCTACAAGCTGTGCGGCTACGCCGGCACACCGCGCATGAAGCTCTCCTCCGAAAAGTCCAACCTCCCTGGCCGCAAGCAGGTCTACCGTTTTTTTGAGGACGGCGAGGCCACCCACGACCAAATCGCCACCGCCGAGGAGACCGCGCCGGAGGACGCCACGCCCCTCCTCCAGCTTGTGATGAAAAACGGCGAGCGCACCGAGGCCGGGCGCGCCAGCCTCGAAGACGCCCGCGCCCACGCCGAGGCCTCCGTCGCAAAGCTCCCCGCCCGCCTCCGCGCGCTCGATGACGCCGATCCGGCTTACGAGGTCCGCCTCTCGGATGCGCTCCAAGAAAAGCTCGACCGCACGCGCACTCGGCTCCAAGAGCGGATAGGCCTGGCCGAGCAGCGCGGTGAGCGGTAGACGGACCTCCGATGACCCGAGCCACAACCCATCCAACTAGTCATCCTGAACACAGTGAAGGATCTCCTACGCTGGAAAACATCGGGACGGGGGAGATCCTTCACTCACGCTCAGGATGACCGGAAAGCGGATGCGATGCCACCCATCAAAACTTGAGTTGAGATCGTGCGCCACGCTCTTTCCATGTGAAACCTGCCCCACCCGCGCCCTTTCCGCATGTACGAATACCAGCAGCACGGCCGCTACTTCGCGCAGATCGCGCACCACCTCGAAGACACCGGCGCCGAGGAGCTTCGGTCGCTTGGCGCCACCGAGGTCGAGACGGCCTACCGTGGCCTCTACTTCACCGCCGATCAGGCGGCGCTTTACCGCATCAACTACCAGAGCCGCCTCGTCACGCGCGTTCTGGCGCCGCTCCTCACCTTCGACTGCCACAGCGACCGCTACCTTTATTCCACCGCGCAGGGCATCGCGTGGGAGGATTTTCTGACGCCGGAAGGGTCGTTCGCCGTCTTTGCCAACGTGGCTCACAGCCACATCGACCACTCGAAGTACGCCGCGCTCAGGCTCAAGGACGCCGTCGTGGACCGCTTCCGCGAGCGCACCGGCACGCGCCCGGACGTGGACACGCGCGATCCGGACGTGTGGCTGAGCCTCTACATCCAGAACAACCGCGCCGTGATCAGCCTGGACACCTCGGGCGGCTCGCTGCACCGGCGCGGCTACCGCGAAGCAACCGGCGAGACGGCGCCCATGCAGGAAACCGTGGCCGCCGCCTGCATCCGCTGGAGCGGGTGGGAGGCCGAGCGCCCGCTCTACGACCTGATGTGCGGCTCCGGCACGCTCCTCACCGAGGCCTTGATGCATGGCTGCCGCATCCCGGCGGGCCACCTGCAAAAGCGCTTCGGCTTCGAGCGGGCGCCGGACTACGACGCCGCCACGTGGCAGCGCGTCCGCGCGGAGGCCGACGCCGCCATCCGCCCCGTGCCCGAGGGCCTTCTTCACGGCAACGACCGCTCCGCCGAGGCCGTCCGCACGGCGCAGGCCAACGCCGCAAACCTGCCCTACGGCGAGCGCATCGCGTGGAGCGCAAAAGACTTCCGCGCGCTCCCGCCCATCGAAAACGCCACCATCGTGTGCAACCCGCCCTACGGCATCCGCATGGGGAAGGGCCGGGACCTGAACCGCTTCTACCGCGAACTCGGCGATTTCCTCAAGCAGCGGTGCACCGGCTCGACGGCGTACATCTACTTCGGCGAGCGGGAGTACATCAAGAAGATCGGCCTGCGCACCTCGTTCAAGAACCCGCTGGTCAATGGCGCGCTCGAAGGGCGCTTGTGCAAGTACGAGATGTACTGAGCGGCTGTTGAGGACGACGGGCGATAGGAGGCGTGCGCGTTCTGTGGTCGTCATTCGTCCGTCGTCGCAACCGCAGGCACGGCTGCCGTCAGAACGTCACCGTGAGGCCGGCGCGGAGTTCGCGGCCGGGCGCCGGCAGGCCGGGCTGCGCCAGGCGGACGGCGTCGGTGAGGTTGTCGGCGCGGGCGAACAGCTCGGCGGCGAAGGGCTGGCGCGCGGATGTGAGATCGTACCCGATCCGCGCGTTGAGGATGAGCGAGGCCGGCAGCTCGACGAACTCGCCGCCTTCGAGCGCGTAGGCGCCACGCGTGTACACGGGCTGCACGAGCGCCGAGACGCCGCCCGGCGCGTCGTAGGAGAGCGTGAGCGTGCCGAGCCACGCCGGCTTCTCATCCAATCGGCGCGTGCCCTCCTCGCGGAAGCCGCGCCCGTGCATCCACGTCAGGTGCCCGCGCGCGGTGATCCGCTCGATGGGCCGCGCCTCGCCGGCCACCTCGACGCCTGCGACGCGGCTCCCGCGCAGGTTGATGCGCCGCTCGCGCCCGTCAGGCAGGTCTTCTGTCGAGATCGTGTCGTAGGTGCGGTTGAGGAAAACCGTCGCCTCGCCGGCGAAGCGCGTGCCGGAGAAGACGACGCCCGTTTCGGCCAGGAGCGCGCTCTCGGGGCGGAGGCCGGGGTTGACCACGAACCGGCCGAGGGCCGCGCCGTAGAGTTCGCGCATCGTCGGGAAGCGCACCTTGCGCCCGGCCGCGCCCTTGAGCGAAACGCGCTCGCTGAGTCGGTAGACGAGGCCGGAGGTGAGGCCGTAAGCGTAGAACGGATCGCGCTCGGGCTTGCCCGCCGTCTCGGGGATGGCCATGCCGTCGAAGCTCGCGCCGACGGTGGCCGTGAGGCGCTCAGTCAAAGGCGCATCGTACTCGGCGCCGAGACTGAAGAGGCTTTGGCGGTACGTCTCCGTCGGGTACGGCGCGCCCGTCGAGTCGAACGGGAGCCGCTCCCCGCCCTCGCCGAAGTCCACGTTCTGCTGGTCGTGACGGCTCGTGAGCGCGTTCACGGCGAATTGCAGCGCGCCAGGACCAAGCGGCTGCCGGAAGACGAGCCGCGTGCCAAGCGTGTAGTTCTCGTCGTGCTGCTCTTCTTCTAAAAGATCGTAGGCGGCGGAGCGGTACTGCGCGATGTCCTGCGCAAAGCGGCTGCCCCAGACGGCCCCGCGCAGCCGCGCCGCGCCGAGAGGCGCCGTGCCGCTCACGATGAGCATGGAGCGGCGCCAGACGGGGTAGCGCCAGAAGCGCACGCTTCGGACGGCGGGGTCGCGGTTGCTCTGCGGCGCCACGCCCTGCTCGCTGTCGATGTGGAGCGCCGATATGCCGATGCGCGCGCCGCCCTCGAAGGCATAGCGCCCCTCGGCAAAGGCGTGGGCGATGCGGCGGTCCGTGTTCGTGCGGAGGTCGCTGCTCCGCTGGCTAAAGGGCAGATCCGCCCCGCGCGGAAGCGCCGCGCCGTCCTGCGCCGCGTACCCGGCCGAGGCCGTGTAGCTCCATGCGCCGCGTCGGCCGAGGTGCGTCAGCTGCGCCCGCCCGGCCTCCGGCGCACCGAGGGAGCCGGACACTTCGGTGCGCTGCCCGTCGGCGTCGAGCGCGCGCGAGGTGGCGTTGACGGCGCCGCCCAGGACGTTCGTCCCGTAGAGCACCGAGGGCACGCCCTTCGCCACCGTCATCCCGCCGATGGCGCCGGCGGGCAAAAGGCCGAGGTCCACGCGGTTGTCCCAGGGCACGTTCAGCAAAGCGCCGTTGAAGAAGAGCGCTGTCTGCCGCTCGCCCGCGCTGCGGAGGTAGACGAGCGTTTCGCCGCGCGAGTTCGTCTGCACGTGCGCGGCGGGGACGAGGCGCATCACCTCGGCCACGGCGGCGGCGTCCTCTTGCCTGAGCGCCGCCGGCTCGACGCGCTGCACCGTCGAGGGCGCCACGCTCTCGCGCTCGGCCCGCACGACGATCTCCGAGAGGTCGTACGCCGCCGCCTCCAGTCTGAACATCGCCTCGACGGATTGCCCCGCCGCCACGTCCACGCGCCGCGCTTCTGGCGCAAAGCCCACGGCGCTGGCCTCGACGCGGTACGCGCCCGGCGGCAGCCCTTCGATGCGGAAGCGCCCCTCGGCATCCGTGCTCGCGCCGCCGCGCACCGCGCCATTCTGCCGCGCCACCACGTTCACGCCCGGCAGCGAGGTCGAGTCCGCCGCGTCAAGCACGCGGCCCACGACGGCGCCCGTGTCCTGCGCGCGGACCTCGCTGCTTCCTGCAAACGTGAACGCTGCGGTGATGAGAAAAAAGACGAGGTGTGATGCGAGATGCACAGCAAACGAAGCGATTTGTAGAGATGCAGTCGAAGCGTGCTGGAGAAGGTAAGGCTTGCAACGCCGCGCTTCACATCTGACCAATGAGCCACTCATGTTCGTCATGCGGCCCGATCCAGAACCAGACGATTTCTTCCCCGTCCCGGATGCCCACCGCGCGGTAGTCCAGGCTCACCCGCGCGGAGTAGATCGGCTCGGTAGCGTGAACCTTCTTAAAGTGCAGGCTCGGATGGTGCGGGTTCTCCTCGAAGAGCCGGTACGCCTGGCGTGCTCTTTCTTGCGTTTGCTTGTCCAGGCGGGCGTACGCTTTCCAGAAGCGGTCTTCCGTGTGGGAAGTCACAGCGTGTCTGGATCGAGCCGCTTCGTTTTCCCGGCGCGGTGCTTCGCCAGCGCCTCGCGTCCGAGCCGAGCCAGTTCGTCCTGGGAGTCTTCAAAGGCTTTCGTCCACCGCCGCTCGGCCTCAAGCTCGGCGAGCACGAAAGCAGCCAAGGCGTCTTGCTCTTCTTCAGGAAGCTCGGATGCCTCGGCGAAGGCTTTTTCAAGGAGTTGCGTCATTCTCGGGTACTCGGCATTGATTTGCAGTCCGTGCGGAAACGGCGCGGCGCGCGGCGCAGTTTCCGTCCCGCTCACCGCCCCGCCGCCGACGTGGCAGCCGGCACGGGCGGCAGGTCCAACTCCTCGACGGCGGCGTTGAAGGCAGCCACGTCCTCCTGCATCACGGTTTCGAGGCGCTGCTGCACGGCGTTCCACTCCTGTTGCAGGTCCTCGTAGCGCTGGCGGGCGCCGTCGGTGGGGCGGCCGTCCGGGCCGGCGACGAAGCCGTACAGGTACGCGAACTGGTTGTCGAGCTGCGGCGAGTAGTTGATTACGTCTTGGAAGCTCTCGGCGCGCCGCTGGATGAGGTCCTCTTCGACGGCCGTGAGCGCCTCGGCTACCGAGTCGGCGCGAGGGATGAGGTCCGTCGAGCGGCCCATTTCCTCAGCGAAGGTAGCGACGGCAAGGACCTGCGAGCGCGTGCTGCGAATCCGGCGGATGGCCTCGTGCACGTCGCCGAGCGTCGAGGCGATGTCGGTCGCCAGCGCGAACTGCTCCTCCAAGTCCTCCTGCGATACGTCGTCGAGGCGCGGGTCTTTCTCGACAACGAGGGGCTGCGTCATCGTCTGTCCGTCGGCGGTGAGGCGGATCTGGTAGCGGCCGGGGACGACCTTCGCGCCGCCGGTGAAGCCCCACGTGATGGCGCCGTCTACCATGTCCACGCCCGGCAGGCGCAGGTTCCAGACGAACTGGTTCATGCCGGCTTTTTTCGGCAGCGGCCCTTCTTCCTCTTGGACGAACTGCTGTTGCTCGAAGCGCTCGGCCTCGGCCACCTCGGCGTGGACCTTCTGCGCCTCGAAGCGCTCGCGCTCGGCGGCCTCCATGTCGGCCATGACGTTGGGTTCAGGGCCGGTAGTTTTTGCGGAATCGCTCGTGAAGGTGCGCAGCAAAGTGCCGTCTTCGTCCAAGATTTCGAGCGTGACGGTGGTGTCGGGCCGCTCGGCGAAGTAGTAGTGGATCACCGCGCCGTTGGGCGGGCCGTCGGGCCACGTTCCGTCGCCTCCCGCCGCCGGGCTGACGAGGTGCGCCGCGCTCGGCTCGAAGAGGTGCCGCTCGGCCTCGGCGATTTCATCTGTCATCTGGCGTAGCGGGGCGAGGTCGTCCATGATCCAGAACGAGCGGCCCTGCGTCGCCACCACGAGGTCGTTGCCGTGGACTTTCAGGTCGGTGACGGGCGTGGTGGGGAGGTTGAGCTGCATCGGCTGCCAGCTTTCGCCGTCGTCGAAGGAGACGAACAGGCCGAACTCGGTGCCGGCGTAGAGCAGGCCCTCGCGCTCCACATCCTCGCGGACGACGCGGACGGGGTGATCGTCGGGGATGCTGTTTTCGCCCTCCGTGAGCGAGGTCCACGACCCGCCGTGGTCTTCGGTCTTGAAGATGTACGGCGAGAAGTCGTCCTCGCGGTAGCGGTAGACGGCGGCGTAGGCCGTGCCCGCCGTGTGAGGGCTGACCTCGATCTTGCTCACCGTGCCGCCTCTGGGCATCCGTCCGGGCGTGATCTCCTGCCAGCTTTCGCCGCCGTTTTGGGTGATGTGCATCCGACCATCATCGGTGCCGGCCCAGAGCGTGCTGGAGTCGTGCGGCGACTCGGTCAGGGCGAAGACGGTGCCGTAGACCTCGACGCCGGTGGCCTCGTTCGTGATCGGTCCGCCGCCGGCTTCTTGGTGCATCGGGTTGTTCGTCGAAAGGTCGGGGCTGATGCGCTCCCACGAGTGGCCGTCGTCGCGTGTGCGGAAGACGTGCTGCGAGGCGTGGTAGATCGTCTGCGGATCGTGCTGCGAGACGACAATCGGCGAGACCCACTGGAAGCGCTCCTTGAGCTGATTCGGGATCTGCCCGAGTTGGAGCTGCGGGTAGACCATCACGTTGCGCGTGGCGTTCGTCTCCTCGTCGTGGCGCGTGATCGTGCCGCCGTAGCAGCCGGCGTAGACGACGCTGGGGTCGTCCGGGTCGAGCGCAATCGGCCCCGTCTCGCACCCGCCAATAGCTCTCCAGAACTGCTCCGGCGAGACGCCGCCTTCGGTCCACGCCGGCACGCTGATGGTCGAGTTGTCCTGCTGCGGGCCGTAGACGCGGTACGGGAAGCCGTTGTCCACCGTCACGCTGTACATCTCGGCGGTGGGCTGGTTGTAGTACGTCGTCCACGACTGGCCGCCGTTCAGGCTTACCTGCCCGCCGCCGTCGTTGGCGACGACCATGTGCTGCGGGTCATCCGGCCTGATCCAGAGGTCGTGCACGTCGCCGTGTGGCACCTCGATGCGCTCGAACGTCTTCCCGCCGTCCACCGACTTATGCATCCCCACGTTGAGGACGTAGACGGTGTTCGGGTCCTGCGGGTCGGCGTTGATGTGGATGTAGTAGTAGGCGCGCTGCCGAAGGTCGCGGTCGCGGTTCACGCGCGTCCAGCTTTTCCCGGCGTCGTCGGAGCGGTAGACGCCGCCGTTCGGCTCCTTCGCCTCGATGATGGCCCACACCCGGTTCGGATCAGCCGGCGAGACGGTCACGGCGGATTTGCCGACGAGACCTTCGGGCAGGCCGCCGCCGAGCTTTTTCCACGTGTCGCCGCCGTCGGTGGTTTTGTAGATGCCGCCCTCCTCGGAGCCGGAGAGGATCACCCACGGCTTGCGCTCGCCGCGCCACATCGCCGCGTACATCACGCGCGGATTGCGCGGGTTCATCGCCAGATCCACGGCGCCCGTCGAGTCGCTCAGGAAGAGCACCTTCTCCCACGAGTCGCCGCCGTCCTTCGAGCGGTAGACGCCGCGCTCCTCGTTCTTCCCGAACGGATGCCCCAGCGCCGCCACGTAGACGAGGTTGGCGTCCTTCGGATGGATCTGAACGTCCCCGATCTGCCCCGCCTCTTCGAGGCCGATGAACGTCCACGACTGCCCGCCGTCCATGCTCTTGTACGCCCCGCGCCCGGTGGATGTGTTGCCGCGGATGCACGCCGAGCCGGTGCCCACGTACACCACGCTCGGATCGGCCTCCGCCACGTCCACCGCGCCGATGGACCCGCCGAAGTGGCCGTCCGAGACGTTCCGCCACGTCTGCCCGGCGTCCGCTGTCTGCCAGACGCCGCCGCCGGTGGTGCCCATGAGGTAGTGGTTGGACTTATCGGGCACGCCCGTCACCGCCGTGGAGCGCCCGCCCCGAAACGGCCCGATCATCCGGTACTTCATGGACTGGAAGAACGTCGAGTCCACTGGCTGGGCGTGGACATCCGAGGCCGGCAGGCCGAAGATCAGCGCACTGATGAACGCGGCGGAAAGGATCGTGCGTAGCGGGTGATTCATGGAAGCCTCTAGGGTTTGCCCCTTTTATTGCTCAGCTTGTTGTTCAGCGATGGCCTGCTCGACGTGCTCAAGCAACTTCTCTCCGCGTAGCTGCTCGTCGGTGGCGATGATGGTTCCGGTCTCGTCCACGAGGATAGGCCGTGGGAAGCTGGTGATCTCGAACAGCGCGCGCACGCTCCGATCTTCCTCTTGAGGCACCACCGTGTGGAGCCACGGCATCGGGTAACGCTCTTCGCGGAACTGCCGGACATCTTCCGGGGCGTCCAAGAAAGCGACGCTGAGAATCTCGAAACCCTGGTCGTGGTACGTTTGGTACGCCTCGTGCAGGTGCGGCATCTCTTTGATGCAGGGCGCGCACCACGTGCCCCAGAAGTCGATGAGATAGACCTGCCCGCGCAGCTTTTCGTCCGTGTAGGTCTGGGCGGAATCTTTGAGCGCGCCGAACGAGAACTCCGGCGCGGGGCGGTATGGCTGGATCGCTCGTTCCTTTGAGAAATCACGCCGCAGCCACTCGGCCTGGCGCGTGTCGCCATGCTCGGCCATGATCCGGTCGTAGTAACGCCACTTCCTGGGTTGGTCTCCCGCGTAATCGGCCATACCCACGGCGCGGTACAGGAAATGGCGCCGCACGCCGGGGTCCGGGTGCTCAGCGATGGTCTCGTCCATGTACGCACGGACCTGAGACGGGACGCTCGCGCTCTGCGCAATCGAGAAGATCAAGTTGGAGGCGCCAACGTCGCTCAACGCCTCGAACGACCAGAACGGCGAGGTCGGCGGCACCTCCTGGAGCGCCTGCCGCGCCAACGCGGAATCGGCCTCGCTCGCCATGAGTTCGTCGAAGTAGCGGAGCAGCATCCATTGGCGCACGAGCGGGTCTTGCTCCTGCCGGATGCGACGCTTGAACGGCTCCTGGATGTTCCCTACGCCTCGGAGCGCCTCGTCGCCAGCGGATCGGCTCATTACCCCAATGCGCCGCTCAAGCGCCTCGACTTCGACGTAGACCGCAGCGATGCGCTCGATGCGCTCGCTGCCTGACCGGAGTGCAAAAGGGGCGTCCCCTTCTGGGAGCTGGGACGGATCGAGCGTGATCTGCACGGCGCCTCCGGCGGCATCAAGGACGGAGGCATATTCGCTCCAATCGTCCCAGAGCGGCCCATTGGAGTTGAAGGCGTAGCGGTCCGCCGCTGTCCCCGCCGTAGGAGCTTGCCGGAGGCTGAGAAGCTGGTAGGCCAGCGTGTCGGCTTCGGTTTGGACGGTGGCGGCGTAGGTGCCATCTGTCTGTTTCGCAAGCGGGACGGCGCCTTCTTCGCGCGAGAAGTCGTTGAAGTGACCGATGACGCGCGCCTGGGCAAAGTCCGTCTGGAAGTCCATCGGACGCAGCCGGATGCTCAGTTCGACGGCGTCCTCATCCGTCACGACGAGCGGGACCCCTTGCGTCTGGTGGTGGACGCCCATCGCGTAGAGGCTGTAGCCGCCCGACGCGGGCAGCCGGAGCGCGAATCGCCCCTCCGCGTCCGCCTCCGCAGTGAGGGTGATGTCGCTGGGGCCGCCTCCTACAACGACGTGGGCGCGGGCCATCGGAGCGCCGCCGGCGCCGAGCAGCGTTCCGCGCACGGGAACCTGCCCCGGAGCCGACGACGCGGCGATTAGAAATCCGAGGAGCGAAAGGACGGAGAAACGCAAACACATGACGCGAGCCTCTGATCAACAGGGCACGAGGACAGCCATTGGTTACAAAAGGCAACGCGGTGCCCGAAGCAATTTACAGACCCATCGCCACGGGAGCAACGTCTCGCCACGGAAGCAACGTTGCCAGGCGTGTGCATCAACCGGAAGGTGTGCAGCCGCGCGCAGATGTGCAGCGGCACGCCTTGGTGCCGGTCCTGCGGTTACACGTCGCCTTCCTGCGGGCGGAGGACGATCTCCTCCACGACGGTGCGCCCGGAGAGCTGGTACACGTCGCGGACGGCGCGGGCGATGTCCTCCGGCGGCATGAAGCGCTCGTCGGGCAGCTCGGTCCCTTCCCAGCTTGGCGTGCGGACAGCGCCGGGGAGGAGCGTCGTCACGCGCAGGCCCTCGCTTTTCGTCTCCTCGCGGACGACGCGCGCCAGCCCCAGGAGGCCGTGCTTGGCCGCGCAGTACGCCACGCTGCCCGGATACGCCCTCAAGGCCGCCACCGAGGCCATGTAGAACAGGTGCCCGCTGCCGCGCTGCGTCATCCCCGGCAGGAACGCCTGCGTCACCACAAACGCCGCCGTCAGGTTCACATCGATTTGCTGGCGGAAGCTCTCGGCGGAGGTCTCCTGGAGCGGCCCTGGCGTAAACGCGCCCGCGTTGCTGACGAGCACGTCCGGCGCGCCCCATTTTTCCTCAACGCTCTCGGCCATGCGGCGCACGGCGGCGTCGTCCGTCACGTCGCACGGATGGACGGCGGCCTCGGCGCCGCGCTTCCGGCACGCCTCGGCGACGGCTCTGAGCTTGTCTTCGGTGCGGGCGACGAGGGCGAGGCGCGCGCCTTCTTCCTCGGCAAAGACTTCGGCCAGCGCCCGGCCGATGCCCTGGCTCGCTCCGGTGATGACGATGGTCATTTCGACTTGGGATTGGTGACTTTGGATTTGGGATTGTCTCGCAGGCCAGAGGAGGCAGCCAATCCGTAATCCAAAACCGGATCATCCATTGCTCCGGATGAGGCGCATGAACTCGGCGCGGGTGGTGGGGTCCATGAACTGCCCGCTCATGGCGCTCGTGGTGGTGGTGGAGTTCTGCTTCTCGGCGCCGCGCATCATCATGCACAGGTGCTGCGCCTCGATGACCACGGCCACGCCCTGCGGGCTGATAACCTCGTCGATGGCGTCGCGGATCTCGAGCGTGAGCCGCTCCTGCACCTGCAAGCGACGCGCGAACACGTCCACCGCGCGCGGAATCTTCGAGAGGCCCACGATCTTGCCGTCCGGGATGTAGGCCACGTGCGCCTTCCCGAAGAACGGCAGCGCGTGATGCTCGCAGAGCGAGTACACCTCGATGTCTTTGACGAGGATCATCTCGTTGTAGTCCTCTTCGAAGAGCGCGGATTCGAGGATGGTGCGCGCGCTCATCGCGTAGCCGTGCGTGAGGAACTGGTACGCCTTAGCCACGCGCTCCGGCGTCTTGACCAGCCCCTCGCGCTCCGGGTCCTCGCCGATGAGTTCGAGGATGCCGCGCACGCGCTCGGCGAGCGCCTCGGTCGTCTCCTCGTGGTAGATGTCGCGCCGCTCGTAGTTCTCCGGCGAGTAGAGGGCGACGTTCAGGTCCGAGGCGCCGGTGCCTTTTGGTGCGGCGGCCTCGTCGGCTTCGCCTGTGCCGTCGGCCTGGTCCGATAAGCGGTCGTAGTGCGCCATGCTGATGTGCTGCGTGGGTTCAGGTGCTGGACGTGCTCTGGCGAGGATCTCTTTTTCTTCTTCCCCTTTCCGCTCCCGCGCGCTCAACCCTCGCCCATGTACTCGGCCATGTTGCGCTCGGTCTCGTAGAGGCGGACGCGGTGGAGGCGCCCGCTCGGGAGCGTGCCTTCGAGCTGGTTCCAGATCGCCACGGCCACGTTCTCCGTCGAGGGCATCACGCCTTCGAGGAAGTCCACGTCCAGGTTCATGTTCTTGTGGTCCACCTTGTCCACGACACGCTCGTGGACGATGCGCTTGAGTTCGCCGAGGTCGATGACGTAGCCGCGCTCGGGGTCCGGCTCGCCCGCCACGGTGACCTCGAGCGTGTAGTTGTGCCCGTGCCAGTTCGGGTTGTTGCAAGGGCCGAACGTCTCCCGGTTCCAGGCGTCGGACTTCGCCGGGTTGTGCAGCCGGTGCGCCGCGTTGAAGTGCGCCTTGCGCGTGACGTAGACGGTAGGCATGAGAGGCTTGCCAAAGGTTGTTGCAGATGCGTTCTTGTTGACGAACACCGCGCCCGATTGTTCGTAGCCGCCGTTCCGCTCACGCCTCCTCCCCGCCCGCTCATGGCCGCCGACGAGAGAACGATCTTCCAAAAGATCATGGACGGCAACGTCCCCGCCGACATCGTGCACGAGGACGAGCGCTGCATAGCCTTCCGCGATGCCCACCCGCAGGCGCCCGTGCACCTCCTGGTCGTCCCGCGCAAGCCCATCCCCAGCCTCGACGACGCCACTGAAGACGACGCGCCGCTCCTCGGCCACCTCTTCGTCGTGGCGCAGCGGCTGGCGGCCGAGGAAGGCCTCTCCGACGGGTACCGCACCGTCTTCAACTGCGGCCCGGACGCCGGCCAAAGCGTCGATCACCTCCACCTGCACGTCCTGGGCGGACGCTCGCTCTCCTGGCCGCCGGGATGACCCGGTTTTGGATCACTTCCGCACGCCGGCGCAGCAGCCAATCGAAAAAACCAAAGTTGTGAAAACCCTGGGCGTCACCGGCGGCATCGGAAGCGGGAAGACGGCGGCGTGCCGCATCCTCGAAGAGCTGGGCGCGCGCGTCTTCTACGCCGATGAGGCGGCGCGGCGGCTCATGCAGGAAGACGAGCGGCTGCGCACCGAGATCACCGAGGCGTTCGGCCCGGAGAGCTACGACGCCGGGGGGCGCCTGAACCGGAAGCACCTGGCCGCCGAGGTCTTCGGCAGCGAGGCCGGCGTCGAAAAGATCAACGCCCTGGTGCATCCGCGCGTGTTCGAGGCGTTCGAGGCGGAAAAGAGGCGGTCCGAGGCGGACGGCGCTACGCTCCTCGTGCACGAGGCGGCGCTCATCTACGAGTCCGGCGCCGACGCGCATCTCGACGCCGTGGCCGTCGTAGACGCGCCGGAGGGCGTGCGCATCGAGCGGGCCGCCGCGCGCGACGGCGTGCCCGAAAAAGCCGTCCGCGCGCGGATGGGCCACCAGCTCCCGCCCGCCGAGCTGCGCCGCCGCGCCGACTTCCTCATCGAAAACGATGGCGCCCTCGCGGATCTGCGCCGGGAGGTCGAGCGTGTGTACCGCGCTTTTCTCCGCCCCTCCACCGACGCCTGATCACCTTTGACAGCGGACGACCGACCGCAGACCGCCGCTGCTGTCACAGCGAAGTACGCAGCAAGATGAAACAGGCGGTCGGCCGTCCGTGGTCGGCCGTCCTGCCGGGCCGGAGCCACTCAGGACTCAGCTTGAATTTCTTATGTTCGATGCGCTGAAGAACGGCTTCCGGGAGCGCTGGGAGCAGTTCAAAGAAGGCCGGCCGGGCCGCCGCTTTGAAGAGCGCTACCACCGGCGCCACGAGGCGGGCGACGTGCGCTTCGGCCCCGCGCGGCTCCTTTACATCGCGGCGGGCGTCCTCGTCATGCTCGCCGGGGTGGTGATGCTGCCGGCGCCGGGGCCAGGCATGGCCGTCATCGTCGTGGGCCTGAGCCTCTTAGGAAGCGAGTTCCTGGCCATCGCCCGGTTCATGGATTGGGGCGAGGTGCGCCTGTGGCGGGGCTTTGGATGGACACGCCGCACGTGGCGCCGCGCCTCGCTCCCCGCGCGGATCGGCTTGGCGCTCTTGGCGCTCGTCGTGGCCGTGGCGCTCGGCTACGGGCTGTACCGCTTCGCTTTTGCGCGGTGGGTGTAGAGCTGCGAAGGGGCGCTCAGAGCACGCCGCCGAAGGCTTCCCGGTCGTGCTCGCTCATCTCTTCGAGGATGAGGTGGCCCATGCGGTCGCGCTTGGTCTTGAGGTAGTGCGCGTTGACGCTGTTGGGCGCGATCTCGATGGGGACGCGCTCGGCGATCTCCAGCCCGTAGCCCGAAAGGCCCACGCGCTTGGTCGGGTTGTTCGTCATCAGCCGCAGCTTGCGGATGCCGAGGTCGCGCAGGATCTGGCAGCCGATGCCGTAATCGCGCAGGTCCATGTCAAAGCCGAGCGCCTCGTTGGCCTCGACGGTGTCCATCCCCTCCTTTTCTTGCAGCTTGTAGGCGCGCAGCTTGTTCAAGAGGCCGATGCCGCGCCCCTCCTGCTTCATGTAGAGGACCACGCCGCGTCCCTCGGCCTCGACGTGCTGCATGGCCCGCGCAAGCTGGTCGCCGCAGTCGCACCGCTTCGAGCCGAAGATGTCGCCCGTGACGCACTGGCTGTGCACGCGCACCAAGACCGGCTCGTCTTCCGTCCACGCGCCCTTGGTGAGGGCGAGGTGCACGTCGCCGGTGAGACGCTCCTCGTAGGCGGTGAGGCTGAAGTCGCCGTAGCGCGTGGGCAGCGCGATCTCGACGGCGCGCTCGACGAGGCGCTCGTGGCGCATCCGGTGGGCGATGAGGTCTTTGATCGTGATGATGGGCATCTCATGCCGGCGCGCGATCTCTTTCAAGGCCGGGACGCGCGCCATCGTGCCGTCCTCGTTCATGATCTCAACCAGGACGCCCACGGGCTGGCAGCCGGCCAAGCGGGCGAGGTCCACGGCGGCTTCGGTGTGGCCGGCGCGGCGGAGGACGCCGCCCACCTGCGCCCGCAGCGGAAAGACATGGCCGGGCCGCCCGAAGTCGGTAGATTTAGCTTTCGGATCGGCGAGCGCGCGGATGGTCTTAGCGCGGTCCGCCGCTGAGATGCCCGTGGAGGTGCCCCGCCGGTGATCGACCGAGACGGTGAACGGCGTGTCGTAAAGGGCCGAATTCTCATCGACCATCATGCCGAGGTCGAGGTGCGCGGCGCGCTCGCGCGTGAGGGGCGTGCAGATCAGCCCGCGCCCCTCCTTGGCCATGAAGTTGACCGTCTCCGGCGTGGCGAGTTCGGCCACGCCCACGAAGTCGCCCTCGTTCTCGCGGTCCTCGTCATCAACGACGATGATGAGTTCGCCCCGCCGGAGGGCGTCCACGGCGTCCTCGATGGCGTCGAACTCAGGCGGCGCGGCCTCCGGGGTGGCGCTCATGCGTGCGGGATAAGCCTGTGAAGAAGAATGCGCCCGCTTAAACCGAGGCGCCAGCGCGCGGTTCGGCAGCCCCGCCCATCTGTGCCACGCACCATGCCGTGAGTCGCGCCTGCCACGCGCCCTCCGCCCAAGAGCTACTCGCTGTCGTCCTTGCCGCCCACGTTGGCCACAGCATTCTTGTCGAAGCGCAGCTTCACGCCCGAATCCACCTGCGCCAGGATGCTGCCCTCGTCCACGCGCGTGACGGTGCCGTGCACGCCGCCAATGGTCACGATCTTGTCGCCTTTCTTGAGGTTCTGGACCATGTTCTGGTGCTCTTCCTGCCGCTTTTTCTGCGGGCGCATGATGAGGAAGTAGAACACCACGAAGATGAGGAGCAGCGGCGCCAAAAAGCCGATGAGGCCGCCCGCGCCGTCGCCGGCGGGCTGGCCGGCTATCGGGAGGCCGAGGGCGAGCGCGGAGAGGGTGTGCATGTGCGGGCGCGGCATCCGTAAGGACGAAAAAATAAAGGGCAAGCGGCCCGTATCGCGCCGCTGCGACCTCCTACCGCTGCTGCCTTCCGGCCCTGACGGGGTTCAGAGGGAGCTGGCCGTACGGGACTTGCCCTTTTCTGTTGCCGGGCCATTTCAGGGTGAGAAGTGCCCGGCGGAATCTTGTGTTCGGTGTTGCTCTACGAGGCCTCTTTTTGCAGGTTCCGCTCTGGCGTTTTGAAGAATGCGTGGGCGCTGCCGGAGGAGGTCTTCTGCCGGCGGGACACGGCGAAGAGCGCGGGCCGGGTCGTACTGGACCGACCGGATCGAAGAAGCCGCGCTGTGAGGACGTGCTTAGGATTTCGGGTGCTCACCTGAACACGCGAGCGCCTTAGCACGTGAACGACCTTGCCGGGGGCGGGAATGCCGGCCGAGACCACATTGGTTGAAAGCGGGTTCGAGTCCCGGCCGCCTCGCCTCGTCCCGGCGGGGCGGCAGCCTAACGGTGAAGCACCGCGCACGTTTTGCCAACCCCTCGCCGCCGCCGTCGGCCTCTTTACCCTAAAACGAAAAAACCATGAGCACTAACCCCATCGCTCCCCGCCTCGAAGCCACCGGCGCGGCCACGGCCGAGCTGCCCGCCCGCGAGGGAGACCGCCCGCCCGTCACCGTCATAGGCACGGAGGCCATCCGCGAGACGTTCGACCCGAAGTGCCTCGACCAGGCGCTCAACGTGGCCGGCGCGCCGGGCGTGACCGGCGTGGTGCTCAACCCTGACGCGCACTTCGGCTACGGCGCGCCCGTGGGCTGCGTCCTGGCCTCGCCCACGCACATCTACCCCGGCCCCGTGGGCGTGGACATCAAGTGCTCGATGAGCCTCTTGCAGCTTGACTTGCCCGAGGAGGCCGTGGCCGACCGGGCCACGCGGCGCGCCCTTATCGACGCCATCGAGCGGCGCGCGCCCACCGGCGCCGGCAAGGACCAGCGCTCGGTGCGCCAGAGCCGCCGGACCGACCTCGCCACGGGCCGCCGCGCCGTGACCGAGGGCGCCTCCGAGGCCGTGTGCGAGGCGCTGGGCATCTCGCTCGAATGGGCCACGCGCTGCGAAGACGCCTTTCACACGGGCCACGACGGCTCGGCCGAGGCGCTGCGCGAGCGGCTGGCGCTGCACGAGCGCGAGGCGGACTTCGACCTGCCGGGGAAGCTGCGCCAGCTGGGCACCTACGGCGGCGGCAACCACTTCGCCGAGTGCGAGATCGTGGAGACCGAAGACGCCGAGGCGGCTCGCGCGTTCGGCCTCAAGGATGGGCACGTGGCGTTTCTGACGCACTGCGGCTCGCGCGGCTTCGGGTATCAGATGGCGCGCGGGCAGTTCGAGACGCTCCGCCGCCACTTCGAGAAGACGCGGCTGGACTTCCCCGCGGGCGATAAGCACCTCGTCTACGCCCCGCTCGGCACGCCCGAGGCGGATGCCTACCTCGACGACATGGCGCTCGGCGCCAACTTCGCCACGGCAAACCACATGCTTTTGAACGCGCTCACGCTGGAGGCTTTCCAGGAGGTGATCCCTGGCACGACGGGCACGCTCGTGTACTTCATCAGCCACAACATCGCGCGGCCCGAACCCCTCGGCGGCCAGGAGGTGTGGGTGCACCGCAAGGGCGCCACGCGCGCCTTCCCCGCCGGCCATCCGCGCCTGAAGGGCACGCCCTTTGCCGAGACGGGCCACCCCATCCTCTTGCCCGGCAACCCGCAGGGCGGCTCGGCCATGATGGTGGCGGAAGAAGGCGCGGAGAAGACGTGCTACAGCGTCAACCACGGCGCGGGGCGCACGATGAGCCGCCGCGCCGCCTTCCGCGCGCTCGACCAGAAAGAGGTGGACGCCTCGTTCGCCGAGCGGGACATCCTCACGAACTGCCGCACCTACCCGCGCGACGAGGCGCCGGCGGCCTACAAGGACTTCGACGAGGTGCTCCGCTCCGTCGAGGAGGCCGGCCTCGCCCGCACGGTGGCCCGCCTGCGCGCGCGGTTCGTCATCAAAGACAGTTGAGTATGGGCGGATGGGGGTGTGGGAGTGGGCGCGTGAGAGAGCGTTTCCCCCCTCCCATCTGCCCACACGCCCAAACTCACCATGTCCAGCAAAACGAACGAGGCCGCCGCCCTCGCACCGGGAGCGCTCCTGCGGATTGACGCCGCCCTCGCTTGCGCTCCCGCTCAGAACAGGCTCATCGCGTCCACGTCCACGGCGATGCGGTAGCCGCGCGGGGCGCTGCCGAAGGCGTCCTCCGTCTGGCGCAGGACGGCCTGCAGCGCGGCGGGCGGCACGCCAAGCGGCGCGCGCAGAATGGTGTGATAGCGGTACTGCTTTTTGATCCGCCCGATGAGCGCCGGCTCCGGCCCGAGCACCTCGACCTGCTCGCCGAAGCGGAGGAGGTGGCGCGTCCATGCCGTCGCCATCTTCTCGACCTGCGCTTCCTCCGGCCCGCGGAACTCGACGCCGACGACGCGCCCAAACGGCGGGTAGCCCAGCGCCCGGCGGTCCTGCAGGGCGGCGCGGGCGAAGCCGTCGTAGTCGTGCCGCGCGGCGTGCTGGATGGCCGCGTGCTCGGGGTTGCGCGTCTGGAGGAAGACCTCGCCGCGCAGGCCGGCGCGCCCGGCCCGGCCCGCCACCTGCGTCAGGAGTTGGAAGATGCGCTCCTCGGCACGGAAGTCGGGCAGGAGCAGGCCCACGTCCGCGTTGACGACGCCGACGAGCGTGACGCGCCCAAAGTCGAGGCCCTTGGCGATCATCTGCGTGCCGAGGAGGATGTCCGCCTGGCCCGCGCCGAACGTGTTGAGGATGCGGCGGTGGGCGCCCTTGCGGCCCGTCGTGTCGCGGTCCATGCGCAGGAGGCGCGCCTCGGGGAAGGCGGCGGCAAGCTCTTCCTCGACGCGCTGCGTGCCGGTGCCGAGCTGTTCGAGAGCGCCGTCTTCATCGCACTGCGGGCAGTTGCGCGGGAGGCGGCGCGTGCGTCCGCAGTAGTGGCAGCGCAAGTGGCCGTGCGCCTTGTGGTAGGTGAGCGTCACCGAGCAGTCCGGGCACGTGGGCGCAAAGCCGCAGCCTGCGCACTCGATCACCACGGCGAAGCCGCGCCGGTTGTGTAAGAGGATCGTCTGCTCCCCGCGCTCGAGGCGCTCCTGGATGGCTTCTTTCAGCGGCACGGAAAGTGCGCCGTCGAGGCGGTGCTTCTGGCGTTCCTTCGTGAGATCCACGATGCGCACGTCGGGGAGCGGGGCGGCGGCGTGGCCGGGCACGGGCACGCGCTCGGGCATCTCCAGTAAAACGTACTTGCCGCGCCGCGCGTTGGCGAGGCTTTCCAGGCTGGGCGTGGCCGATCCCAAAACGCACACGGCACCGCTCTGGTGCGCGCGCATGACGGCCACGTCGCGCGCGTGGTAGCGCGGGGCCGGGTCGAACTGCTTGTAGGACTGCTCATGCTCCTCGTCCACGACCACGAGGCCGAGGTTTTCCAACGGCGCCAAAACCGCCGAGCGCGGCCCGATGGCAATTCGAAAGCGGCCCTCGCGCAAGGAGCGCCACGTGTCGAAGCGCTCGCCCAGGCTCATCTGCGAGTGCAGAACGGCCACCTGCCCGCCGGGGAAGTGCGCGCGGAAACGCTGCACCGTCTGCGGCGTGAGGGCGATCTCCGGGACCAGGATGATGCCCGTCTTCCCCTGGGACAAAACCGCCTTGAGCGCGGCGATGTACACCTCCGTCTTCCCGCTCCCGGTGACGCCGTGCAAAAGAAACGCGGCGTAGCTGCCCCTTTCGATGGCAGCGCAGAGCTTTTCGAGCGCGTTTTTCTGCGCCGGGTGGAGCGTGCGCTCGGGCGGCTGAGGCGGGGCGGGGAGGTTGGCCAAAAGGGAGCGGCGGACTTCTTTTTCGATGCGCTCGATGAGGCCCTTTTCGACGAGGCTCTTCACGGTGGAGAGCGGCGCGGCGGAGCGGGCGCGGACGTCGGCCTCGCGCGGCTCGGGAGTACCCTCGGCGCGGAAGCCAGCCAGCGCCTCGACGAGCGCCCGTTGCTTGGCGCCGCGCAGCTGCTCTTTCAAGTCTCTGGCGGCACCGTCGTGGCGGAAGGCGGGCGCGAAGCGGAGGTGCCATTCTTCTTTGGCGCTCACCTGCGCCTCGCTCAGGCCCGTCTCGATGCGGATGAGGCCGGCCGCTTCGAGGCGCCGCGCGTCGGCGAGCGTGGCCGTGCCTTCTATGCTGCGGCGGGCGGCGCGCCACGTCGCCTCGCCGCCGCGCGCGTCCACGTAGCGCAGCAGGGCCTCGCCCGTGCCGTTGCCGTGCCACTTCGAGAGCGGCTCGGAGGTGCGGAAAAGGCGGCGCTCGGTTTTGACGCCCGTGCCGGCCGGGAGCGCGGCTTTGATGACCTCGCCCCATCCGCAGCAGTAGTAATCGGCCATCCAGCGCGTGAGGCGCAGCAAGGCGGGCGTGAGCGCCGGCTCGTCATCCAAGACGTCGTGGACGTCTTTGAGCGCGAAGTCCAGGCGCTCCGGCGGCTCGCCCTCGCCCACGACGACGCCCGTGAGCCGGCGCGGGCCGAAGGGCACCACCACGCGGCAGCCCGCGCGCGCCTCGCCATCGAGCGCTTCGGGCACGCGGTACGTGTAGGCCTGATCCAAAGGCAGCGGCAGGACGACGCGGACGGTCACGTGCTCGTGGGTCGTGGATGGTAGATGGCGGATCGTTCACCTTACGCAATCTACCATCTGCGGCCCACAATCCACAGCCCCCGGCGTGCGCTTGCGGCGTGTGCGTGGGGCCGAACGTGTCGGCCGTGCGCCAAAGACCGCCATGCCCTGTGGCCTTTCGCTCACGTGCGTGCGCAAGCTTGAATGTGTAATGAACTTCTTGTTATGTATGTAACGGAAAAGGCCTCTCTTCTGTGCAGAACTGCGGATCTTCTGCAACGCTGTGGCAGGCCTTCCTGGATCGGAGCTATGCCGTCCCGACCCGTCGCGGTCACCCCATAGCCTCCCGGTACGATGCAGGAGCCGAAAGAGCAGTCTCTGGATCAGATGTTCAGCGCGGCGTACGAGGAGCTGCGGCGCCTGGCCGCCTCGGTGCGGCGCGGCGATCCGGGGCAGACGCTCAACCCCACGGCCCTGGTCAACGAGGCGTACCTGAAGATGGCCGGCTCCGCCCCGGTAGAGACCGCCTCGCGGCTGCACTTTAAGCGGATCGCCGCGCGCGCCATGCGCCAGGTGCTCGTCGAGGCGGCGCGGCGGCGCACGGCGCTCAAGCGTGGGCGGGCCTACGCCTTCGTCATCTTTGATGAGGCGTTCATGGGCGGGCGCACCGAGGCGCGCTCGGAAGACCTCCTTGCCCTCGATGAGGCGCTCGGTGTGCTTGAGCGCGCGCATCCGCGTCAGGCGCTTATGGTGGAGGTGCGCTTTTTCGGCGGCTTCGACGTGGCCGAGGCGGCGGAGCTTCTGGAGGTGTCCGAGTCCACCGTAACGCGCGACTGGCGCGCGGCCAAGGCCTGGCTGGCCGTGAAGCTGCGCCGCGCGCGCTGAGCGCCCCCCGGTGCGGCCCGGCGCGAGCCACACCCGATGACCCGTTTTGCCGCGCTGCTGGGCAGTTCTTTGTAACGGAGACGCTTCCCCCGTTGAGAACGCACTAGCCTGCAAAGCCGCCATGGACACGGACCGCTGGGAACGGCTACAAGCGCTCTTCCACGCCGCGCTGGAGCGGCCCGCGCCGGAGCGCCGCGCCTTTGTAGAAGCCGAGGCCGCCGAGGACCCCGCCCTCGCCGCCGACGTGCTCGCGCTTCTGGAGGCGGACGCCGCCGAGGCCTCGCCGCTCGACGGGGGCGTGGCCGGCCTCGCCCGCGAGGTGCTCGGCGCCTCGGCGCCCGCCGTGCCGCGGCGGGTAGGGCCGTACGAGATCGAGCGCGTCTTGGGGCGCGGCGGCATGGGCGTCGTCTACCTCGCCGAGCGCGCCGACCTGCGCCAGCGCGTCGCCCTCAAAGTGCTGCGCGACGCCTCGCTCTCCCCCATGCGCCGCGAGCGCTTCCGGCGCGAGGAGCAGACGCTCGCCCAGCTTACGCACCCGAACATCGCCCGCCTCTACGACGCCGACGCGCTCCCCGACGGCACGCCCTACTTCGTCATGGAGTACGTTGAGGGCGTTCCCCTCACCAACTACTGCGCCGCGCGCGCGTGCTCCTTGCGGGAGCGGCTGCGGCTTTTCCGTGACGTGTGTGAGGCCGTGCAGCACGCGCATCGCCATGCCGTCGTCCACCGCGACCTCAAGCCCTCGAACATTTTTGTGACAGAAGAGGAGAGAACGCATCCGCAAGTGAAGCTGCTCGACTTCGGCATCGCCAAGCAGCTCGAAGGCCTGGACACGCCGGCGGAGCAGACGCTCACGGGCCTGCGCCTGATGACGCCCGCCTACGCCGCCCCGGAGCAGCTGCGCGGCGAGGCGGTGGGCGTCTACACCGACGTGTACGCGCTTGGCGTCCTCCTGTACGAGCTGTTGGCCGGGCGCCACCCCTACGACTTGGCCGAGAAGACGCCGGGGCAGGCCGAGCGGCTCATCCTGGAGACCGAGCCGGCCAAGCCCTCGGCGGCGCGGCGCACGGACGGCGAGGCGCCGCCGCTGTCCGTGCGCAAAAGCGCGTGGGCGGATCTGGACGTGCTCTGCCTCACGGCCATGCACAAAGATCCGCAGCGGCGCTACGCCACCGTCGAGGCGCTCGTGCGCGACCTCGACCGCTTCCTCAAAGGCAAACCCTTGGAGGCGCGGCCCGACGCGCTCGGCTACCGGGTGGGCAAGTTCCTCAGGCGGCACCGGCAGCCGGTGGCGGCGGCGGCCCTCGTGGCGGCGCTCATCATTGGGTTGGTGATCTTCTACACGGTGCGCCTGGCCTCGGCACGCGACGCGGCCGTGGCCGAGGCGGCACGCGTGCAGCGCATTCAGAGCTTCATGCTGGGCCTTTTCACCGGCAACGACGAGGTCGCTGGGCCGCCTGACACCTTGCGCGTGCTCACGCTTCTGGACCGAGGCGCGCAGGAGGCCGGCGTGCTCGACGGTACGCCGGCTGTCCAGGCCGAGCTGCACCGAACCCTCGGCACCGTGTACCGGGAGATGGGCTTTTTTGCTCAGGCAGACTCGCTCCTGACAGCCGCGCTTGGCCAGCAGCGCGCGCTCTTCGGCCCCGAGCACCCCGAGATGGCGCAGACCACGACGGCGCTGAGCCTGCTGCGCAACGAAGAGGGCCGCCTCGAAGAAGCCGAGCGCCTCGCGCGTGAGGCACTGGCGAAGAGCCGTCGCCATCTCCCGCTCAACCACCCAGACGTGACGGCGGCGCTCTACGCGCTGGGCTACGTGCGGCAGCGCCAGGGCGCGTACAACGAGGCCATCAGCCTGCTCACCGGCGCGGCGCAGCTGCAGGCCCCGCGCGGCCCCAGCCCCAGCTTCTCCCAGACGCTCGGCAAGCTGGCCAACGCGCACTTCTTCGCCGGCCACTACGCCACTTCCGACTCGCTCAACCGCCTCCTGCTCAGGCTCGACGCCGGCCTCTACGGCAAGCGGCACCCGTCTTACGCCACGCGCCTCATCAACCTGGCCGCCACGCAAAAAGAGCTGGGCTACCCCGAGGAAGCCGAGCGGCTCTACCGGCAGGCGCTTGCCATTAACCAGTCGTATCACGGCCGAGATCACCACGTCACGGCCTCGAACCTGAGCCTCCTGGGCGGCGCCCTTGCCGATCAAGGAGAGCACGAAGCAGCCACTGCCATCCTGCGCGAAGCCCTGGCCGTGCGCGAAAAGGTCTTCGGAAAAGAGCACATCAAGGTGGCCCTCACGCTCAACAAGCTGGGCCACATCGCCTTCGCGCGTGACGACCTCGACGCGGCGGACTCGCTCTACGCCCGCCAACTGGCCATCTACCACGCCGCCCTAGACGACGGGCACCAGTGGATCGCCACGGGCTATTCCAACATGGCCAGCGTCTACTCCGAGCGCGGCGAGCTGGAGCGGGCGGAAGAGACCCTGCGCGAGGCGCTGACGCGCTACACCGAAGCGCTCTCGCCCGAGCACCTGAGCACGGGCATTGTGCAGGTCAAGCTCGGGCGGGTGCTGTTGCGGCAGGGCCGCCACGCTGAGGCCGAGGCCGCTTTGCGCAGAGGCTACGAGATCGTTGCTCCGAAAGTCAACCCGGCGTCGAAGTGGCACCGGCAAGCGTGCAAAGACCTTGTGGCCGTCTACAAAGCGCAAGGCAGGCCGGAAGAGGCCGCCCGCTTCCGTACGGCGCTGGCCGAGGCAACAGTGGAGTGACGGCGCCGGCGAATAGCGCAACGGGACGCCGGAGCTTTAGCGTCGGCCGCACGCAGGGTTGCGGTTCCCGTTCAGGCTTCTTCCGCTGCGGCCTTCTCTTTGCGCGCGGCGTCACTGCGCCTGGCATGGCGCATCCGCCGGCGCTTGCGGCCTCCGGTGCCGGAGCGCGCCGCGTCGGGCGGGCGCGGGTCGAAGACGAGGCCGGGATGCCGGGGCGCCGGGCGCTTCTTCCCGGAGCGGTACCAGAACCAGAGCAGCGCCACGGCACCAGCAGCGATTGCGATCCACAGCATGGCAAGCCTCCTTTTGTTCGAGCCTTCGGAGCGGCGGTGCGCGTGGGTGAACGCGCAACCGTTAGGGTGAGAGAGCGCCACTAGCACCGCTTCTGCGCTCCTGCTCAGGCGCTGGCCACAACAAAAGCCACACGCTCCGCCAACCCGTAACGAAGCGCGCGGTTCTCGTCTTAACGTTTCCTTTCTTTTACTGGCCCCGCAGCAGCGTCCTCTCGCTGCCGCAGGGCGTGCGTCCGCCGTGCGCAGTGCCCTCTCACATGCTCTGGATCACGTAGCTGATGATGGCGCTGCTCAGGGGTTTGCTGTCTTCGTCGCTCAGCACGAAGGCGATGGCGTCGCGGCAGGCGGCCTCGTTCACGGCGGGCGGGGTGCCGAAGTGCTCTTTCATCTGATCGGCGATGACGCGCTGCACGCCCAGGGTCGTCTCCTTATCCTTGGCGGCGTCGCCGGTCGTGCCCGGCAGGGCAAGGATGACCCGGTCGCTGTCGAGGGTGCGCAGGAGGGCCGGCACCAGCGCCACCACGGCCTCGTCTGTGCCTTGCTGCTGAGCCGCTTGAAGTCGGCCACTGTCATGTTTGCTGGAGCAGTGCGGCGGGGGCTGCGGCGCCGCTCCTGCTGCGCGCGCTGGGCGGTGAGCGTCATAGAGGCCTTGTCGCTGCGCACCGCGGCGCGCATCGCTTGGCGCAGCGCGGCGGACGTGCTGTGCCCGCTCCCGACGCCGCCGCCGATGGCGGCCAGGATTCCCACTTCCCAGGTGCCGCCGCGCTCTTGCCGTACGCGGGCGAAGTGCCACTCGTCGTCGCCGCGCTCTTTGAAGCTCACCATCGTCTCGCCGCCCAAGGGGGTGACGAAGGCGCGCACCGCGTACCGCTTGTTCTTCTCCTCGTCCACGGCGTCGATCTCGTACCAGCCGCCTCCGCCGTCGCGCACAGTCATGCGCTGCGAGGGGTTGTCTACCTCGACCCATTCGCCCAGCCATTCAGGGTTGACCGCCTGGCTCGGCCGCTCGTCCAGCGGCACCGGCGCATCGTAGCACCCGCTCAAGAGGAGCGCTGAAAAGGCGGCGGCGAGCAGCATGGGCACGCGGGCATGAAGGCAGTTCATGGCGTCCTCCAGAACTTTTTGATTTAAGCGATCCGGGCCATAACAGTCGCCCGGCGAAGCCGCGAGCAGCACGGCGTGCGGCGCGGGCGCTTGGCTGCGGCGGCGCTTCAGGGAATGGTGTAGTCCCACAGCCGCTCGCCCTCGAAGAACGCCTCGCAGCGCTCGCCGGAGACGAAGTTGTTTTCCCAGCCCTGCACGAACCCCACCTCCGCCGTGCTGCCGCCCTCCACCTCCACGGGGATGAGCTTGTTGCTGCCGGAGCGCGTGTAGCAGCGCAGGTCGAACGCGATGTGGTAGGGCCGCACGTTGCGCAACTGCATCACGAAGTTGCGCATCATGGACCGGCGCATGCTCACGCGCACCTCCCCGACGGCCTCGCGCACCTGCTCCGGACTGCGCAGATCGAGGCGGATCCACTGGTGCTGGCCCGTGTCAATCTGCCCGAACAGGCGGTGCTTGTAGCCCCGCTCGGCGCAGTTCTCCGTGCCCCTGATGGTGAAGGCCTCGTCGCCACCCACGCAGAACGTGTGCTCGGCGCCGACCATCTCGTAGCGGGCGTTCTCGCCCGTGCCTTCGTAGTAGACGTAGTAGAATCGGTTGGTGAGCGAACCGACGGGCGTGACGCACCCGCCCGGCGCGGCGGTGTGCCATCCGCGCGCGGCCCACTCGCCGCCCGTGTAGAACCCGACGGCGACGTGGACCGTCTCGTCGTGGAAGTTGCACACGCGGAGCTGCGCGCGCGCCGGCGATGCGTCGAGGCCCGCCAAGAGGAAAAGGCCGAGGAGCACCGCCGCGTGCCGAGCGGCTGGGCGCGGTGCGATCTGTTACGGCAGATGCGACGGCAGATGCGGTAGAGGAGCGGCGCGGCAGCACAGGCGGATACACGGGCGCCTGACGTGCGGCCTCACTACGCATTGCGCAAACGCGGGCCGAAAACCGTCACGCGCTGCCGAGAAAACTCTGACCGCCGAGAAAACTCTGACCGCCGGGAGCCGCGCCGCCCTGAGTCCCGCCGCTACCGCAGCGCGTAGACGTAGCCGTCCCGACTCCCGAAGTAGAGCACGCCGCCGGAGAGGATGGGCGCCGTGCTGGTCCGGCCTTCCGCTTTGGACGCCTCGTCAGGCGGCCCGCCGGTCGTTTTGTAGGTCCATCGGGCACGCCCCGTCCCGGTACCGAGGGCGTAGAGCGTGCTGTCGCCGCTGAAGTAGACCATGCCCTCCGCCACAGCCGGCGCCGAAAGCAGCCCAGGCGCCTCGAAGCGCCACCGCTCTTGGCCGGTGAGCGCGTTTACGGCGTAGAGCGCATCCTTGGCCGAGAGGTAGACCGTCTCGTCCGCTACGGAGGCCCCCCCCGATGTCCGCCCCCGCCTCGAAGCGCCACTTCTCCTGGCCCGTGAGCGCGCTGAAAGCGTAGATCGCGCGGCCCTCCGCGGCGTCTGCGAACAGCACGTCGTCTGCCGTGGCCAAGGTAGAAAAGAATCCCTCGCTCCTGCGGCGGCGCCATTTCTCCTGCCCGGTGAGTGCGTGCAGGGCCAGCAGATGCCCCTCCAGCGTGCTTGCGAAGACCGTTTCGCCTACGACGACGGGCGAGGCGAGCATCCCCTCGAAGAACTTTCCCTCTTCCGGGCGCTCTTTCTCAAAGTCTTTATACCGGAAGCACCACTTCTCCTGCCCGGTCTCGGCATCGAGCGCGTAGAGGTCGGCAAGGCTGGCGACGTAGAGCACGCCCCCCGCCACGACCGGCGAGGAGTATACCGGAGCACCCTCGTCCTCGCGCGCGGCCTCTACGTCGCGGTGCCAGCGCTGGCGGCCCGTCAGGGCGTCGAGCGCGTAGATCCGTCCGGCTATGGTCCCGAAGTAGACGCGCCCCTCGGCTACGGCGGGGGAGGAAAAGAGCACGCCCCCTTCCACCTCAAACCGCCAGCGCTCCTGTCCCGATGCCGCTTCCACGGCGTAAAAGAGGGTGTCGGCGCCGAAGTAGAGCAGCCCGTCGCTCAGCGCGAAGGAGAACGAGGTCGGCTCGGCCTTGAACTTCCACAGCACCTCGCTCAGCTCTTCGAGCGGGGCCGAGGCGAAGACGCCTGTGCGCTGCGCGTTGGCGCGGTACATGAGCGGCTCGGAGGCGCCGCCGCTGTTCTCCGCGCATCCGCAAAGCAGGGCGGCGGCGAGAGCAAAAACGTACATTCGGGCAGGAGGGCGCATGGGGACTCGGCTTTTTAGCGTGAGGAGGCGTACACCTTGCGGAGGTGGGGGCTGCGCAGGAGCGTGCTCGGCAGCACGTAGGCGCCGCGGGCGAAGGGGAGCGCGCGGCGGCTCAGCTTGCCGCCTGTGAGGTCGAGGCCAGCTTCGCGGTAGGCGCGCCAGACCAGCTCGGTGCAGTAGAGCGCCTCGGCCGTGGCGGCGTCGAAGTCGTCGTCAAAGGCGAGGCGGGCGGCGTGGTACGCGGCGGCTTTTTCGGCGGCTTGCTCTGCATGGTGGCGGTGCGGCGGCGTGGGCCGGTACACGGCGGCGGCTCTGGCGGCTTCGGGCGTGAGGAAGACGGCCAGCGGCTCGCGGCGCACGAGGTTGCGCCCCTCTTCGGCGCTCCCCGGCACGACGTGGATCACGTACGCCGCCCCGTCCTCTGTCTTCTGCACCAGCCCGACGTGCGAGTACGGCACGCCCCGGTCGAAGAGCATCACCACGCGGCTCTCGCGGCTGCGGCCCGTTCTGAAGATCAGGTCGCCCGTCTCAAGCTGCGCGGGCTTGATCTTTAGCGCCGGGCGTTTCGCAGGCGCTGCGTCGGCGCGGCCCGTGGGCTGGCTCGGCGCGCGCGGCGCCCGGCTCCGAGGCGGGGCGTCGCCCACCGGGAGGAAGAGCAGCAAGGCGAAGAAACAGGCGCTCACGCACGCTGCGCTGCGCCGGCCGCGTCTGTTCATGAGCGCGGGGGATGAGATAAGCGGCGGGGTCCCGGCGGTCTACTCCTCCGACGCGCCGGCACAGGCAGTCGGCTCGCTCTCTTGGTGCACCCAGAACGAGACGCCGCCCCTCTCATCCATCGTCAACTGGACGGTCCGACCACCGCCTTCGGGGCATTCAAGCCACCACCGCGTCGCGCCGAGTTGCACATCTTCGGGGGCGGACGTGCTCACCCAGGCAGGGAGCGCGTCGGTGATGTATTCCGACGCCAGCTTGAACCAGTCCGCCTCGCACGTCTTGCAGTCGCCCGCGAGGTACTTCGTCCTATGCGTTGAGTGCCCGGTCTCGCCCCACCGAATCACGACCGTCCCCGACGTCATTCCGTTTATGCTGCTTATGTTGCTGCGGCGGCTGGGAATAAGGTTGGCATAGCTCGCGTTGGCTTTCGAGTCCCAGATATCGTTCCGGTTGTCCGCGTCGCTGATGCGCTCGTCCCGGTAGGCCGCGAAGCCATCGGGGGCAGCGCGGACGAGATGCTTGAGCTGCGCAGTAAACGACGCTCGCACGTCGCGCTCGCCAGTGAACCGCCTCTCCTCGCCCGGCGCCGTGAACTCGACGGTAAAGGAGTTCGTGATCGTGCACACGGCTTGGCCCTCCTCGGTGCGTCCGGGGCGGAAGCGCGCTGAACGGACAAGGCGCAGTGCTTCGGCACGCATGGCCTCGGTGGCGCGCGTGCGGCGGCCCACGAAGTCCTTGTCGAGCACCCAGGCCTCGATCACCGTGCCGTCGGCGCCCACGACGTATTCCAAGAGCACGGTCCCGCCACGTCCTGCACGTCGGTCGGCCTCCGGGTAGCGCAGGCGCGCCATCAAAGCCTTGTAGCCGCCGACGATTTCTGTATCTACTTTCGTGACTTGGTGCACCTTTGCGCCGGGGCATTCCGCCTCGATCCGGGACGTGGTGATCGGCCCCATCGCCGCGCGGCCGCTGCGGCGGTGGTCTTTCTGCAAGCGCCGCGCGGTGCGCGTCGTCAGAAAGGCGTCGTCATCATGCACGGCGTTTTGCATCGCCTCGCGCAGGGCGGCGGGCGTGCCGGCTTTGGCTCTGAAGCCCGTCATGCTCAGGAGCGCAAGCTCTCTGGTGTCGCCCCGCCCTCGGACGCGGGCGAAGTTCCAATCCCTGTTGCGGCTCGCGCGGAAGCTGACTATCGTTTCGCCGCCCACCCGCGTAGCAAAGGCGCGGACCTTGTAGCGCTCGTCGCCCCGGTCCACCACATCAATCTCATACCACCCGCCCTTGCCGGCGCGCACGGTCATGCGGCGCGGGTTCTCACCTCCCTCGGTCCATTCTCCCAGCCATTCCGGGTTGACGGGCTGGCTCGGCACCTCTTCCAGCGGCACGGGCGAGGAGTAGCATCCGCCGAAGACGAGCAGCGAGAAGAGCGCGGCGAGCAAGGTCTGGAAATTTATGGGGAGGCCGTTCATGGCATTCACGGTGGGCTGATGACGTGGTGGAGCGAGGGGCCTGTTAGTCCCCGTAGTCGCCGTCCGCGTAGGCGGCTACGATCCTCCGGTTCGGCGTGCGACAGGCAAGCGGGTTGTCAGCGAAGTACAGGCATTCGGGCCATCCTTCATCGAACTCCAGGGTGACCAAGCCGCGGGTCTGGCCGTTCATGCCGTTGTACGTGTACCTGGCTTTGATTTTGGTAGGGCGGCCCAGCGCATCTCGGGAAGTGACTGAGACGTTCGAGATGCTGCCGCGCCGGTACTTGTTCATCACCCAGGACCTGGCCTGGTCGTAGACCAGGTCTTCGAGCAGCTCCGCGTAGTTCTGATCCTCGAACAGCGTGCCGGGCGGCGGATTCACGACGGACGACACTGTGGCTTGGCCTCCGAGCTGCTTTGGCCGCTCGCTCAGCGCGAAGAGCCGCAGGTTGTCCTGGAAGCGCATCAGGCCGGGGCTGTCGCAGGCGTTCGTCTGGACTACGGTAGCCATGTCTCGCCGAAGGACCGTGACGTTGCCCACCAGGCTCAGTGCGTTCCCCAGGGGATTCTCAGCCGAGAGCATCCCGATGACGTTGCGGATGGCATCAACGCCTTGCAGCGCGTCGAGCGCGACCTTCGCCTCGTGCATGTCCGGGTGAGCGAAGAGGTCCGTCCCCCTGGTTCGCCACGCGACGCAGGTCCGGCCCGTCTCCATTCCCCAGTTGTTGTATGATATTCTCTCGCGTCTGCACTCCTGGTACGTCAGCTCCACCTTGTCGGGGGGCAGATGCCTGTCGCACCGCTTCGCGTAGGCATTGAGATAGGCGTTGTAGAGCGCGGCAAACTGCATGTCGTCTCGCTCAAGAGCGACGTCAGCAAACTCGCCTCGGTAGATTTTCGTCAGCAGGGCGGCGTTGCGGGCGCCCCGCGCCGAGAAGCTGTTCGGGGTGAGTCGGGCGTTCTCCGCCGCCAGCGCCGCGTTCTCGGCGGCCAGCGCCGCCTGCGCCCTGCGCTGCGCTGCGGACTGCGCCGCGATCCGCCGCTGGCGCTCAGCCGCGACGATGGCCTCCTCACGCCGGTCCAATCGGCGCCGCACGTCTTCGGCTGCGCGTGCGCCGGGGCGCAGGGCGGCGAAGTAGCGCGCTTCGAGCGCTTCGAGCTGGCTCACGCTCGAAGCATCCTCGATCTGAGAGGCGATCTCATCGGCGTTCGCGGTAAGAACGGACGCTTTCTTCGCGTGGAATTGGTTGTACACCGCCGCGACGGCGTCGTGGTCGCGGAGCATACCGTACCTGCGGTTGAAGTCCTCGAACAACCCGTTGAGTTCTTCAATGCCCTGCATCGACTCGCCGACGCGCTCGATCTTCTGCTCCTCTTCGGGAAGCACCTGGGCCAGCACGGCGCCGGTCTTGCTTTGCACGCGCTCGTCAAAGCGCCGCCGCGTTTCGGCATCGGCTCTTTGGTAGACGGGTCCGAGGTCGCGGCGCAGCCGGCGCAAGGTGGTGAGGGTGCTGTACGTCGGCTCCATCGCCTCGACGGCGGCCAGCCGCGATTCGAGATCCGCGCTGGCCACCTTGCTCTCGTTTGCAGCAATCATCCCCTCGACGCGGCTCACCTCCGAGGCCGGGAGGATGGAGTATTCACCCGACAGCTTGCGCTCCCACTCTTGCAAGGCCTCGTACTTCGTTGAAGGCCGCCTTCGGGCCAGGTCCTCCTCCAACCGCTTGTAGTCTTGCCGTATCGCCCGCACCCTCATGCGGGGCGCGAGGACGAGCGCGTTGTTCGCCGCTTTCTCGCTGATGATGTAGTCGCTCCCTGTGGACCGATTCCAGTTCTCGATCCACTCCTCACTCTGCGACAGGTCGAACGCGCGGCCCCCGCGAGGCCGCCTGGGAAGCAGCACGCTGTTCAGAGCAAAGCCGGCCACCAGCCCGACGCCCGCCCACAGGGCAGCGTTTTCGGCGCCCTCGAAGGTTCGGCCTTCGTACGCAAACTGAGTTTGAGATCCATACACCGCGCCGGCCGCCACGCCGACGGCCGGCAGGATCAGCTTCTGCGCCGGCCGCTCCTGATGCTCCCACCCCGGCTGCACCCTGACGGCTTCGTAGCGCAGGTCCTCCTGCCGCTCGACGGTGGCTTTGTAGGAGGTGCATCCGCTGAACACGATGGTCAGCACCGCGAGGACAACGACCGCCGTTCCCACGCTGCGTCCTGGCGCTGCGATTGAGCGCTTTTCACACGTGTCGCCGTGGAGGTCGGCGGCAATCAAGCTTACCTCCCGGATCGGGATGGGACGTATTCGAAGCACTCGGAGGAGAAACCGGCTGAGCGTCTTCATTGGCTTGGGCAGTTGGCTATGGATGAGACTGGCTACGGTGAAGAATGGCAGAGATAAAGCAGACCGCGATTACCCTTAGAACACGACCGGCAACGACATCCTTGTGCAAACCGGCTTGCCGCCAGAGCGGGCAGGGCGGTACTTCGACGAACGAACAACCTGGAGGGCGGCCTCGCACGAGGCGTCCGAGGGGCTTCTCAGGCAGGAAGGCTCCACAACGGCTCCGCTCTTATCCACCCAGAACTGAACGAAGGCCTTGCCGCTCGCCCCTGCGCGCCGCGCCTGCTGCACCGCCTCGGAGGTGTCGGCGCGCGCCTGGAAGCTTTCGACCCCGCCGATCAGCTCCGGGGCCTCATCCACCATGCTGATGCCTTCCGGGCAGGCCTCCTGGAACGTTCGAGCAGACGCTTCCTCCGGCGCATCTTGCGCCCACACCGCAGGCGCAGATCCGAGAATCAGAGCGAGGACGAAGCCTGCGCTGAAGAAACCGCGTACGAGTTGAGTTGGCGCGCGCATAGGGCAAAGGGGTAGAAGGATGAGGGGGAGCGCTGCTGCCGAAGCCGCGGGCAGCGTCCGGAAAGCAGTCCTCAGAGCGAGACGGTGTGCTTGACGACCTCGCCGTTCAGGATGCCGATGGCGCGCACGGTGCCGTTGCCCGTGAAGGAGACGGCGTTCGCGTTGGGCGGGATCTCCTCGCCGACGACCGGACCGGGCTGCCCGTCGATGTAGAGCGTCCAGCGCTGCTTGCGCTCGTTGGCCGGGTCCTTTTCATGGGACCAGAGGTTTCGAGTGCGTAGGGATGCAATCACTGGCCGAAGCGGTAGTGAATGCCTGCGTCAGCCTTTCTTTAGCACGAGGCAACGGGCCATCATGTCGTGGAGCGTTTGCTTCTTCTCGGTAAAGCCGGCCATGAGGTAGCCGATGCCCGACGTGAGCACCGAAAGGAACCGCCCGAAATGGCGCCCCGTGGCCCGCGCGAAGCTGATCGGCGCGCCGTCGAGATCCGTCACCTTTAGTCCGAGAAGCTGCTTGCCGGGGGTGGCCTGGCGCGCGGAGGACTCGAAGCCGGCGAAGTAGAGCCATGGGGCGGCAATGGCGATGATCTGCCCAAGTGCCTCGGCGGCCTCTTCGTCAACGGCTCCGGCCAGCCCCAGCACGGCCCCGGTGGCGAAGGCTACGATGAGCACCAACGCGAGGAGCAGCACGAGGTCAACCACGAAGGCGCCGGCGCGCATCCAGAACCCGGCGTACTCCACAGCGGCAGGCGCGGCGGCAGCAGAGGGCGCGTGGCCTTCGCCATTCGCGGCTATCGCCGGGGCGGCGGTTGTGGTCTGGTTCACGGCCACGCCATCGGTGGCTGCGGCGCGCGGCGGAGCGCCTGCCGGCTCCGGCGGCGGCATCTGCTCAGCCGGCGCCGGGGCGACGGCCTGCTTCTCGGCGTGCTCGGCCAGCGGGTAGCCGCAGCGCGGGCACGCGCGAGCGCGGTCGGACACCGTGGCCTCGCATTCTGCGCATTCGATCAACGCCATGTCGTCCTCATCAGAAAGGGTGCAGAGGAAGCGGAAAAGCGCTGCGAGGCACACTACGGCTGGCGTGGGACCGGTTCGCGCCAGAGCAGCTCGCCCTTGTAGCGCGCCTCGCAGCGCTCGCCGTAGACGAAGTTGCCCGGCCAGCCCTCCATGAAGCCGATCTCCTCTGTGCTGCGCGCCGGGACGGAGACGAAGAGCGTTTTGGAGGCGTTGCTGCGCGTGTAACACGTCAGGTGGAAGTCCACGCTGACGGAGCGGCGGTTGCGCAGGACCAGCACCTGCGTGCCGTCTTCGAGGTGCGACCCGCGCCAACCCCTGACGAGCGCCGCCACGCCGTCGCGCCGCTCGTCGGTGCCGGAGCCGTCGCGCCGCTGGCCGCCGCCGCTGTCGGCCAGGACGAGGTTCTGCGTCCACTGCGCGCGGTTGCCGGTGTCGATCTGGAAGAACCGCTCCGCGTCGTACCCCAGCGCCCGGCATCCCTTATCGCCGCGAATGGTGAACGCCGTTTCGTGCGTGCAGAAGGTGTGGTTGTCACCCCAGGTTTTCCCGCTGCCGCTCTCGGCACGCACGTAGTAGTAGCGGTTGCGCAGCGTCCCGCTCACGGGCGTGGCACACCGCCCGGCCTTGGCCTCGTACCACCCCATCGAGGTCCACTCCCCCTCGTGCATGTAGCCGACGGCCACGGTGACGGCCTCGGCCGTCTTGTTGCAGATGCGGAGCTGCCCCAGGGCCGGCGGCGCGGCCAGGAGCGCGCCCAGCCCACCCGCCATCAGCCACACCACCGCAGCTTTCGCGCAGCGGCGAAGAAGAGAAGTCTTGTCGTTTGCCGTATGCATGGTTCAGCACCTCCTGTTCAGTTGATGGCGTCAGCGGGACGCCCCTTGAAGCTGACGGCGGCCCCGAGCGCGACGGCCCACACCGCCCCCAACTGCACGAGCAGCAACGCCCAATCGATGCGCGCCGTTAGTCCCAGCTCGCGGCCTACGGCCTCCATCGCGCGCGCCCACTCCGGTCCCGTCAGCACGAAGGCGTACTCCGTCCCGTTGACGCTCGTAAACGGCGGGAAGAGCACCATCGCCACGCTGAGCACGAGCGCGACGTAGACGCTGAACCGGGCGGGGTTTGACACAGGAGGCGGCGTAGGCGCGGCATTCGTCATGGCAGGACACGCGGGGATTCCTTTGGCTCAAAGGGGGGGGGCGAAGAGGCCTCCAGCGCGGACGGGCCGCGACGAATGCCCGACGCCCATGAGGCCGCCTACCCGCATTGCGCAAACCCGCGCCGAAAACCGTCACGCGCAACGAAAAAAGGCCGCCGCCGGAAACTGGCAGCGGCCTACTGGCCGGTATGCGCTCGTCTTGGTGGACCGGCTTGCTACGCGGCCAGCCCCGTCATCGCCTCGCTCGCGCGCCAGAGCCGCCCGGCCAGCGCTTCGTCGTAGGACGCCTTCGAGGACCTGGCCGGCTTCGTCTTCTTGAAGTATTGGCCGGTGATGCCCTCGGCTTCGGGGGCGGCGGCGAGGTAAAGCGGCCCCTCGGCGCCCTTGTCCGAACTGGCGTAGAGGAAGGAGAAAAAGTCCGCCACGCGCGCCACGAAGCCGCTGCTGCTGGCAAAGATATTCGTCTTCACCACACCCGGATGCACGGCCGTGGCCCTAATGCCGGTGCCGTCGAGGCGCCGCGCCAGCTCGTAGGTGAAGAGCACGTTGGCGAGCTTCGAGCGCCCATAGGCGCGCGTGCCGCTGTACGTCTCCGGCAGCGGCTCGCGCACGGCGCCGAAGTCCATCTCCGCGCCCCGATGCGCGTCGGAGGAGACCGTGACGACGCGCGCCTCGCCCGTCTCGGCGGCCGTCTTTTTGAGCGTTTCCAGAAGCAAGTTCGTCAGGAGGAACGGGGCGAGGTGGTTCACGGCAAACGTTTCCTCGATGCCGCCGTCGTAGTCGGCCACGCGCCGCTCTGCGCGGAAGAGGCCGGCGTTGTTCACGAGCGCGTCCAGGCGGTCGTACTGGTTGTTGAACCGCTCGGCCAACGCGCGCACCTCGCTTTCCTTGGAGAGATCGGCGAGCATCAGCGCGAGGGCGTCGTGGCCGGTGTCGGCCTTGATCTCCGCCATGGCCTGGAGGCCGCGCTTACGGCTGCGGCACGCCATGACCACGGTGTAGCCGCGCCGCGCCAGCCCCTCGGCCGTCGCTTTTCCGATCCCCGAGTTCGCCCCGGTGACGAGCGCTACTTTCTGCATGGCGAGTGGCGGATAGTGAGCAGCGGATGGGGCGGCGTCCGGCGTCGGCGCCGCCGGGGGCGGCCGTCGGTGCGCGCCTGCTCGCCCTCTACCGTCCGCCCGACATCACGCTTCGAGCACGAGCGCATCGCGGAAGGCGCGGACGTTCTCCTCGACCGAGCGCTCCCCGCCGAAGACGGCGCTGCCGGCCACCAAGACGTCGGCGCCGGCGCGGACGACCTCGAGCGCGTTCTCAGGCTTAATCCCGCCGTCCACCTCTATGAGCGCATGGGAGCCGAGGGCGTCGAGCTTCCTGCGCAGGCGGCGGATCTTGTCGGTCGAGCCGGGGATGTAGTCCTGCCCGCTAAAGCCGGGGTTGACCGACATCACCAGCACGAGGTCCACGAGCGGAAGCACCTCTTCGAGTGCCGAGAGCGGCGTGGCGGGGTTGAGCGTGACGCCCGCGCGCAGGCCGCGTTCCTTCACCTCTTGCAGCGCGCCGTGCAGGTGCGTGGCCGCCTCGACATGAACCGTGAGGCCGTCGGCGCCCGCCTCGGCAAAGTCGCCGATGTAGCGCGCCGGGTCCTCGATCATGAGGTGCACGTCCAGCGGCACGCCCGTCTCGTCGGCCAGCGGGCGCAGCGCCTCGACGATGAGCGGGCCGACGGAGATGTTCGGCACGAAGGCACCGTCCATCACGTCCACGTGCAGCCAGTCGGCCCCGGCGTCGAGCGCCTCGCGCGCGTGCGCCTCCAGGCGGCCGAGGTCCGAGGCGATGACGGACGGGGCGAGGAGCATGTTTGGGTGTGGAAGTATGGGCGTATGGAAGTACCAATGTGAAGAGGTGAGCGGACGTCCATACTTCCACACCTCCATACCTAAAAAAGGTAGTGAGTAGATGATAAGTGATCGTCCACCTCGGCGTTCCTGCTCTGTCATTTCGAGCGAAGCCGAGAAATCCGGCCGGGCCAAAGCGTCGTCTTCAGCGCAGATCCCTCCACCCGCTCCGCTCGGTCGAGATGACCCGCTCCCTCTTCACTTATCGTTTGACCACTACCCTAAAAAATAGCGGCGAAGAGCGCCACGCCCAGGGCGATGACGAGCGCGTTGGCGAGCGCGATGGGCAGGAGGTACTTCCAGCCGATGTTCATGAGCTGGTTGTACTTAAAGCGCGGGAGCGTCCACCGCACCCAGATGAAGAGGAAGGCGAAAAAGCTCACCTTGAGCATGAGCGAGGCGAACTGGAGAATCCCTAAAAGCCAGGAGCCGAGGAGGTCGGGGAAGGCCGCCACCAGAAGCGGCTCGAACGGGACGAGGTAGCCGCCAAAGAAGAGCGTCACGATCACGAACGAGGCCACGAACCAGTTCACGTACTCGGCCAGGAAGAACATCCCGAACTTCATCCCGCTGTACTCGGTGTGGTAGCCGCCCACGAGTTCCTGCTCGGCCTCGGGCAGGTCAAACGGGGCGCGGTTCGTCTCGGCAAAGGCGGTGACCAGAAAGACCATAAAGCCGATGGGGTTGCGGAAGACATTCCATCCCAGAATGGCCCACCCCGAACCCTGATCTTCAACGATTCCTGAGAGGTTGAGCGTCCCGGCAATCAGCACGACGGAGACGACGGCCAGCCCCATCGACAGCTCGTAGGAGATCATCTGCGCCGACGAGCGGAGACCGCCCAGGAGCGAGTACTTCGAGTTCGAACTCCACCCGGCAAGCGTGACGCCGTAGACGGTGATGGAAGTAAGCGCCAGGATTCCCAAGACGCCCACGCTGATGTCGGCGATGACGACGCCGCGCGCGAACGGGATCAGCGCCGTGACGGTCATGGCGATGACGACCATCAAAACCGGCGCGGCGGCGTGGATGAACGGGTTGGCCGCCGCCGGGCGGATGTCCTCCTTGAGCACGAACTTCAAGACGTCCGCAAACGGCTGCAAGAGGCCGAGCGGGCCGACGCGGTTCGGCCCCGGCCGGTTCTGGATGTAGCCCGAGACGCGGCGCTCGGCATACACCAGGATGGAGGCCGAGAGCAGGAAGCCGTTGAGGACGAGGAAGATGCCGAGCGGCAGATCGACAACTTCCCAGATGGCGGCGAGGGTGGGCATGGTCAGGCGGGGGAGGTGCGTGCAAGGGCAGCGCGGCGCGCGAGAAAAGCGCCGGCGTGCCTGAAGAAGATCGGCCCCGGCGGCGCATTCGCACGGGCGCGCGCCTGGTGTGCAGAAAGGTACGCCGCCGCGCGCGCGCTTTGCAACCCCGCCGTGGTGCACGTGTCAAGCCCGCCCGCGCAACACCCTAATTTGGGCAAGAGTTCACGCCGGGACCTCCACGGCGTAACCGGCCTCCTCGACGGCTTGCGTGAGCGCCGCTCGGCTCGTGCAGTCGGGGTCGAACCGCACCACCGCTTGGCCGATCTCCACGCGCTCCACATGGGCGCCCTCGACGCTCTCCAACGCCTCGCGCACCGCCTTGACGCAGCGCTGGCAGCTCATGCCTTCGATGCGGATCGCCTCGGTGGTCTCGGAAGCGGCAGCGGGGACCGCCGGATTGCTCGGCGAGGGACGTTCGGAAGGCGGGAGCGCGGAGGCGCCGTCGCCACGCGGCGCGGCGTCGTGAGCAAAAGCCTCGCCCTTGGTAGGAGCTTGCCCGTTCGAGGAGGCGTGCTCTTTCGCTCGGCCCGACGAGACGGCCGGCGCCTCGAAGCGCCGCAGCCGCAGCGCGTTGCCGATGACGAAGAGGTCGGAAAAGACCATGGCCCCGGCGGCCAGCACGGGCGAGAGCAGAACGCCGAAGAACGGATACAACGCGCCCGCCGCCACCGGGATGAGCACGATGTTGTAGGCGAAGGCCCAGAACAGGTTTTGCTTGATGTTGCGCAGCGTGGCCTTGGAGAGCGCCAGCGCCTTCGGCACGCCGCTCAATTCGCCGGACATGAGTACGACGTCGCCCGCCTCGATAGCCACGTCCGTCCCCGTGCCGATGGCGATGCCGACGTCCGCCTGCGCCAGCGCGGGCGCGTCGTTGATCCCGTCGCCCACGAAGGCCACCGTGCGCCCCGGCCGCAGAGAGCGACCTGACCGTAGGGAGGTAGTCCCTGTGGGGGAAGCGGTCTCCGGGCTGCGCCCGCCCGCTTGCAGCGCCTTGACGGCCTCGGCCTTGCCGCCGGGCAGCACCTCGGCCTGCACGTCGTCGATGCCCAGCTCCTTGGCGATGGCCTCCGCCGTGCGCCGGGCGTCGCCGGTGATCATGGCGATCTTCAGCCCTTGCCGGTGCAGCGCCGCCAGCGCTGCCGGCGTGCCGTCCTTGATCGGATCGGCCACGGCCAGGAGCGCGGCCAGCCGGCCGTCCAAAGCAACGAAGAGCGGCGTCTTGCCTTGGCCGGCCAGCGCCTCGGCCTCTTCGGAGAGCGGCGCCGCGTCCACGCCCAGGCGCTCCATGTACCGCCCCGCGCCGATGGCAATCTGCCGGCCTTCCACCTGCGCTCTCACGCCGAACCCAGAGACCGTTTCAAAGTCGTCTGGCTCTGCAAGGGAAAGACCGCGCGCCTCGGCCGCGCGCACGATGGCCGCGCCGATGGGGTGCTCCGAGCGCGTCTCCACCGCCGCCGCGAGCGCGAGCACCTCGGCCTCATCAAACCCGGCGGCCAGGCGCACATCCGTCAGCGCCGGGCGGCCCTCCGTGAGCGTGCCCGTCTTGTCGAAGGCCACCACATCGGCCTGCCGGAGGGCTTGAAGCGCGGCCCCCTCGCGCACGAAGACGCCCAGCTCGGCGGCGCGGCCCGTGCCCACCATCACCGAGATCGGCGTGGCGATGCCCATCGCGCACGGGCAGGCGATGATGAGCACGCTCACGGCCGCCACGAGCGCGTACGTCAAGGCCGGCTGCGGCCCGAGGAGCATCCACGCCGCGAACGTCACTGCCGCGATGCCCAGCACCACCGGCACGAACACGCGCACCACCCGGTCGGCCAGCGCCTGGATGGGCGGCTTGGAGCCTTGCGCCTCTTCGACCATGCGCGCGATCTGCGCCAGCGCCGTGTCCGCCCCGACGCGCGTGGCACGGAAGGTGAGGCTGCCCGCCTGGTTCACCGTCCCGCCGGCTACGTCGTCGCCTTCGGTTTTGCGCACGGGCGTCGGCTCGCCGGTGAGCATGGCCTCGTCCACGTGGCTCGTGCCCTCGACGACCTCGCCATCTACCGGGATTTTCTCACCGGGACGCACGATGACGCGGTCCCCCACCTGCACGTCCTCGATGGGGATCTCGACGGCCTCGCCGCCGGAGCGGACCACGCGCGCCGTCTTAGCTTGCAGATCCAGGAGGCTTCGGATGGCTTGGCTGGCGCGGCCTTTCGCCAAAACCTCCATGTAGTTGCCCGCCAGGATGAGCGCGATGATCGTCGCGGCGGCCTCGTAGTAGACGTGCGCCGTGCCCGCCGGCAAGACGCCCGGCGCGAACGTGGCCACGACGGAGTACCCGTACGCCGCCGTGGTGCCGATCATCACCAAGGCGTTCATGTCCGGGCTGCCTCGCCGCAGCGAGGCCCAGCCCTTGCGGTAGAAGTACCAGCCGGGACCGAACTGCACCACCGTGGCCAGGCCGAAGACCACGTAGCGCCACGTCTGCTCCGGCATGAGGCCGTGCAGCCAGCCGCCCAGGCCCGGCACGACCATCGGCCCCATCTCGATAAAGAAGATGGGCAGGACGAAGACGAGCGCCCCGACGAGGCGCCGCTTCATGCAGATGCGCTCCGGCGCGTGAGCCTCGTCCGCCCCCGCCTCCGTTGCGGAAGGCGCGGCCACGTCGTACCCCGCCCTGCGCACCGCCTCGGCGAGGTCGGCCCGGCGGACGGACCCGGCCAGGTGCTCCACGCGCGCCTTCTCCGTCGCCAGGTTAACGCTCACGTCCACGACGCCCGGCACAGCGCGCAGCGCGTCCTCGACGCTGCCCACGCAGCTCGCGCACGACATCCCCGCAACGCCGAGCGTGGTCGTCGCCCGGCTGACGTCGTAGCCGCTCCGGCGCACCAGCTTGGCCAGCGCCGCCGGGCTGGTCTCCTTGGGATTGAAGCGGAGGGTGGCCTTTTCCGTAGCCAAGTTGACGCCGACCTCACGCACGCCCGGCGCACCGCGCAAGGCGTCCTCGACGGAGCCGACGCACGAGGCGCAGGACATGCCTTCAACGCCCAGCGTGAGCGTCTGCTCGGCCGTGTGCGTGTTCGCTAGGGCAGATGGTTTCATCGCAGTGGTTCAGGTCAGGTTCTGAGCAGGAGACGGCGGGGCGCATCCTCTGCGCGGGGCGGGACGGATGATCAGCGGATCTGCTCGTAGAGGAGGTCCATGATCTCGCCGTACGTTTTTTCGGCGGCGTCCTGATCGCCGGAGCGGAGGGCGTCGGTGACGCAGGTTTCGAGGTGGTTGCGCGTGATGACCTTACCGGCGCCGCGCAGCGCGCTCTGCACCGAGGCGATCTGGTTGAGGATGTCGCCGCAGTAGCGGTCTTCTTCGACCATCTTTTGCAGGCCGCGCACCTGCCCCTCGATGCGCCGCAACCGCGTGAGCACGGCTTCGCGCTTGTTCTCATCCATCTGCATAGCTGCTCTTCTCTCGTTCATTTTATACCCTTCCCCCCTATACTAAGTGTTACTGCGCAGGTTTCTCTTTCCAGCAGAAACTGTATCGACAGCTTTTCTTCATTGCGCGGCTTTGCTAAAGGTTCGCTCGTTGTTTCGCAAAATTGTCTTGGAGCAGGATTGACTTTGATTAGGGAAATTTATTATTTAGCTAAACCTAAAAATGCTCTCTCCATCAGAAAACCCTTTCTATGATCGAATCTATTACGGCGTCTTTCGAGGGGCTTAATCCCGTAGTGCAGGCGCTCCTGGCCGGCGGATTTACGTGGGGGGTGACGGCCTTAGGCGCGTCGCTGGTCTTTTTCGCCCGCTCGGTAAACCGCTCACTCCTGGACGCCATGCTCGGCTTTGCCGCCGGGGTGATGATCGCGGCGAGCTTCTGGTCGCTTCTTGTGCCGGCCATCGACATGGCGGCGGCGCAGGGCGTGCCGGAGTGGCTGCCGGCAGCGGTTGGCTTCCTCCTCGGCGGCGTCTTCCTGCGCCTGGCCGACGCCTTTCTGCCACACCTGCACCTGGGCCTGGACCGCTCCGAGGCCGAGGGCGTCCAGACCACCTGGCGGCGCGCCACGCTGCTCGTCCTGGCCATCACGCTGCACAACATCCCCGAGGGGCTGGCCGTGGGCGTGGCCTTTGGCGCGGCGGCGAGCGGGATGGACGTGGCTGGCGGCGCCACGCTCGCCAGCGCCGTCGTCCTCGCCGTTGGCATCGGGATGCAGAACTTCCCCGAGGGCGTGGCCGTGTCGGTGCCGCTGCGGGGCGAGGGCGTCTCGGTGGGCAAGAGCTTTTGGTACGGGCAGCTCTCCGGCGTCGTCGAGCCGATCTCGGCGGTAATCGGCGCGGCGGCCGTGTTGGCCATCCGCCCCATCCTGCCTTACGCGCTTGCCTTTGCCGCCGGCGCCATGATCTACGTCGTCGTCGAAGAGCTTATCCCCGAGTCGCAGCAGCACGGGAACGACGACGTCGCCACGCTCGGCGCGATGGGCGGCTTTACGGTGATGATGATCCTCGACGTGGCCCTCGGCTGATTTCTGAGGGGACGGGTAAGGGAGAAGGGGTAGGAGGGCGTCTTCTCAAACGGTGGGATGGCCTCTCCACCCCTTTGCGGCAGGGAGCATGTCCCGTGCAGGTCACCGAGGACTGAGGGCGGGCGCTCGTAGAAAGCGGTGCGTCTTTGTGGAGAAGCGCTGTGCAGCAACTGATGCCGCCAGCGCGTAACTTCTGGGCCGGCCGTGCGAATAATAGCCATTGCGCCCGGAGATGCGCTTTGCGCAACATCCCTTCTGCTTCCCCCCGCACGCCGCCTGCCCTTTTCCTCTTCTCTCTCCCCACAAGGTCATGGATGCTACGCCACGAACCGCCCGCCTCTGGGCGGCCTGCCTTTTCGCCGCCTTCCTCTTTTTCAACACAGCGCCCCCGGCTGCGGCGCAAGACGCCGCTTCGGACACGAGCGTTTCAGACACGAGCGCGCTGCCGCCGCTCATCGACCGCGACCTCTTCTTCGGCGATCCGGAAGTCACCTCGGCGCAGCTCTCGCCCGACGGCGAGCAGATCGCCTTCATCAAGCCGTACCGCGGCGCGCGCAACGTCTACGTCAAAGGCATCGACGAGCCGTTCGAGGCCGCCCGCCCCGTCACGGCCGATGACCGGCCCGTGCCCGGCTATTTTTGGAGTCAGGACGGGCAGTACATCCTCTACGTCCAGGACAAGGGCGGGAACGAGAACTTCCACGTCTACGCCGTGGACCCCTCGGCTGAGGCCGTGGACTCGACCGGCGTGCCGCCCGCGCGCGACCTCACGCCCGTCGAGGGCGTGCGCGCCATCATCTACGCCGTGCCGGAAGAAACGCCCGGCGAGATGATCGTCGGCCTCAACGACCGCGACGCCGCTTACCACGACGTCTACCGCGTGGACATCGCCACGGGCGAGCGCGAGCTGATGATCGAGAACACGCAGAACGTCGGCGGCTACGTCTTCGACCAGGAAGGCGACGCGCGCCTGGCCATCCGCCAGACCGATGGCGGCGGCACCGAACTGCTTCGCATCCAGCCCGACAGCAGCCTCACGCCTGTCTACACCTGCACGTACGAGGAGGAGTGCTACCCCATCCGCTTCCACGCGGGCGGCGAGCGCGTCTACCTCGTCTCCAACAAAGGCGACGACGTGGACCTCCAGCGGCTGCTCCTCTTCGACCCGGAAAGCGGCGAGGTTGAAGAAGTCGTCGCCTCCGATCCCGAGAACGAGGTGGACTTCGGCGGCGCCGTCTTTTCCGAGGACACGGACAGCCTCCTCGCCACGTACTACGTGGGCGACCGGCTGCGCATCTACCCGAAAGACGAGCAGTTTGCCGAGGACCTCGAAACGCTGCGCGAGCAGCTGCCCGACGGCGACTTCTACATCACCTCCTCGACGGAGGACATGCGCCTCCACACGGTGAGCGTGTCGAGCGACGTGGACCCCGGCTCGGTCTACCTCTACGACCGTGAGACGGGCGAGGTCGAACTCCTCTACCGCTCCCGGCCCGAGCTGCCGAGAGAGCACCTGGCCGAGATGCGGCCCATCCGCTACACCGCGCGCGACGGGATGGAGATCCCCGCCTACCTCACGCTCCCGAAGGGCGTCGAGCCGGAGAACTTGCCCGTGGTGATCTTCCCGCACGGCGGCCCGTGGAGCCGCGACACGTGGGGCTACGACGCCTACGCGCAGTTTCTGGCGAACCGCGGCTACGCCGTCTTGCAGCCCAACTTCCGCAGCTCGACGGGCTATGGGCAGGCGTTCCTCAACGCCGGCAACAAAGAGTGGGGCACGGGCGCGATGCAGCACGACATCACCGACGGCGTGCAGTACCTCATCGACGAGGGCATCGCCGACTCGACGCGCATCGGGATCTTTGGCGGCTCGTACGGCGGCTACGCGACGCTCGCCGGCGTCACCTACACGCCCGAATTGTACGCCGCCGCCGTGCCGTACGTGGCGCCGTCGAACCTCGTCACCTTGATCGAGTCGTTCCCGGCCTACTGGCGTCCCTTCCTTGAAGGGACCTGGTTCCAGCGCGTGGGCGACCCCGAGGACCCCGAAGACCGCGAAGACCTCCTGGCCCGCTCGCCCCTCACGAAGGCCGACGTGATCGAGACGCCGCTCCTCGTCGTCCACGGCGCCAACGACCCGCGTGTGAAGCAGCGCGAGTCCGACCAGCTCGTCGTGGCGCTGCGCGAGCGCGGCGTGGAGGTCGAGTACCTCGTGGCGCCGGACGAAGGGCACGGCTTCCGCGCGCCTGAGAACCGGATGGCCCTGGCCGTGGCGATGGAGGAGTTCTTGGCCGAGCACTTAGGCGGGCGCTACCAGGAAGCGGTGCCCGACTCGATTGCCGAGCGCCTGGAGGAGATCACCGTGGACCCCGCCACCGTCACGCTGCCCGACACGTCGGCCAACGCGGAAGCCGCCGAGGCGCAGACGGCCCCGCTCCCCGACGCCGACGGCGCCGCCATCGAGCCGATGACGCTCGCCTACAACGGCACGCTCTCGATGCAGGGGCGGGAGATCGAGATGGACCTCCAGCGCATCATCGAGGCCGGCGACGAAGGCACGTGGCGCATCCTCGACCTCGCCGAGATGCCGATGGGCAGCACGGCCGACACGTTCGTCGTGGCGCAGGAGACGCTCAAGCCCATCCGCCGCAGCATGAGCGCGATGGGCGCCACGATGCGGTTCGCGTACGCGGACAGCGCGGTGACGGGCCAGATGGGCGCCGCCGGCCAGATGACGGACGTGGATGTCGCCCTCGACGCGCCCGTTTTGGGCGACGGCGCGAGCCAGGAACTCTTCATCGCTGGGCTGCCGCTCGAGGAGGGCTACTCGACCACGCTGCGCACCTTCAACGCGCAGACGCAGAAAGCGCAGCCGGTGAAGCTGGAGGTGACGAGCACGGCCACGACCGAGGTCCCCGCCGGCACGTACGAGACGTACGTCGTCGAACTCACGCCGCTTGACGAGAGCGGCAGCGCGACGACGCTCTACGTCCTCCAGGACGCGCCGCACTACGCCGTCAAAGGCGAGTACCAACTGCCCGCCCAGATGGGCGGCGGCACGATGACGACGGAGCTGGTAACGATGGAAGAAGGCAGCGCCGGCGACGGCTCGTCGCGCTAAGCCTCTCCGCACGAAAAAAGCGCCCGGCCCGCATTCGTAGCAGGTCGGGCGCTTTTTCGATGGCTGTGCGGCAGCAGCTTTTAGGGAACGGTGTAAAGCCGTCAGCGTCCTATAAGTTGTATAATTGCTCACAAGCACAACAGGCACGTGGAAAAGCAAGTGGCAGACACCTCGGCGGTGCTAACCGTCGTGCTCGGCGAGGAGCACCGGGGCGCCGTGATCGAGGCGAGCGCCGGCGCCGAACTTGTTACGCCCGCCTCACTTCCCTGGGAGATTGGCAATGCCTTAGTGAACGGTGTGCGCCGAGAGCGCCTAACGGAGGAGCAAGCCGTTCAGGCCGTTGCCTCCTTCGAGCAGATCGCACTCCGGCTCGAAGAGGTGCCGCTGGCGGAGGCCGTCCGCACCGCCGGCGAGGAGGAGATCTACGCCTACGACGCCTACATGCTGGTCCTGGCGCACCGCCACGGCGCCTTCCTCCTCTCCACAGACCTGCGGCTGCGCAACGTCGCCCGAGGGCGCGGCCTGCGCGTGCGGCCTGAGGCGCTGCCGGGCGACGAGCGGTATGCATGACGCGCTACCCTCCTACCTCTGTTGAACCCTTTCGACCCTTTGCGAACTACCGTGAGGCAATGACGATGAACGTGTACACGTACTCGCAGGCCCGGCGGCACTTGGCCGCCGTCCTGGACGAAGCCAAGCGCGAGGGTGAGGTGCGCATCACGCGGCGCGATGGGACGGCGTTCGCGCTCCGGCCCGTCGAGAAGAAGGCATCGGCGCTCGACGTGCCGGCGGTGGAGGGCGTAGAGGTCACCTCGGAAGAAATCGCCGAGATGATCCGCGAAGGACGCGACCGCACCCACGGGGGTACGTAGGCGGTTCAAGCGCGACGGGGCGTCGTCGCGCTAAGCCTCTCTTTCGTCTACACAAAGAAGCGCCCGGCCTGCTACGAATGCGGGCCGGGCGCTTTGCTTTACTGGGAGCGGGATGCTTTTTTGGAAATAGTATAGTAGTATTTCCACATCAGCGTTGCGCGGCAACGCTGCGTGGTGAAGCCACCTCAAGCCTAAGAACGCACCTCGAAGATGGCACTGGAAGGCATCGCTGAAGGCGCTCTCGTCAATCTGAGCTTCGAGGTGTGGGAAAGAAGCAGAGACTTCGATGATAAGCTCCTTGCAGCATTCGACAGCGCGCTGGAGAAGGCTGGTTACAAAAACGAATCAATCAGAGAGCGCGAGCTGTGGAAGGGCAAAGAAGCACTTGAGAAAGTTGCCGACCCGTCTGTTGAGCTTGAGCTTCGAGCGTTTGCCGAGAAGGTGATCCCCCTTTTCAGGTACGAAATTGCCAAAAGCGAAGAACTGTCTCATTACGTTCAGAGCTTGCACGCTAAGGCAAACGCAGAGCGGTTCGAGCAAATACAGGCGCAGCTTGATCGGCTCGCTCCTCCCGAATATTTCCACAAACTACTGCCGTGGTTAGGAGGCCGAGTGGATCAAGACCGGCACCCCAACCTTGCCGACTTCGAAAGCGGGACGTATTACCGGGACGATGTTCTGCACCGCGCGGTGTTAGACAAGTTGGACGCCAAGCGGCGGGCGCTGATTCTGGGCACACCCGGCAGCGGCAAAACGGCGCTCGCGCTCGGCATCGGTTACGAGTTTGCGCGGCGTGGACCTGTGCACACGGCATATTACATCCGTGCTAATCATGGGCCGGATGCAAACACCTGGGTCAGTGCAATCAACCGGCATAGTGGTCCTGACACGCTGTTCATCGTTGACGACGCCCATTCCGCTCTTGAGAGGGTCGATGATCTTGTTGGATCGCTGTACCAGATCAGCGCGGTTCGCGTGCTGGTTGTCTCACGCTCCGTAGGCGAGAATCTCCGCGATCCAGAGGGGAGCTATATTGACTTGCTCAGACCTCACACGATTCCCATCAGCGTTGACGAGACGACTGTTCGAGAAATCGTGCGTCGGCTTGTGCATCGAGAGAGCATTGGAGACGATGAGATCGGCGACACCGAGACCATTCTTGAAAAATGCGAAGGAGACCTGCACCTGCTGAACTACTACGTCAAGGCGTGGGAGGAAAACAAATCCAGATTCTCTCGCATCAGCGAGGTGCCTGAAAACGAGGTCTTGTCCTATGTGTACCGGAAATACTTGAGGGAGCCGACCCATCGAGAGCACTTGCTAAAGCTGGCAGCGCTTTCACAGTTCGAGATCCCAGTGCAAGCTTCGTGGCTGGGTGAAAAGGACGAGGCCATTCGTGAGAAAGCTCTGGTAGACCGCTTCCTTGCCGACGAGCGGTTCGGTTGGCGCTCTGATCGGAGCATCTGGTTTCTCGAGTATTTCCACTCGACGCCGGCCGTCTACCTGGTAAAGGCCGCCGCATATGAAGGCAGACTAAATGGGGAAACGGCAGCCGGATACACCATCAGTATGCTGGAGCAGTATCTGGCGTGGAAGCCCATCAATTTCCTGGACGTTTTCTATAACCTCTACCAGAATGACCGCGCTGATCTTCAGATTAAGTTATACGAGCAAACAGACGCCTTCGTTTGGTTTGCCGACTGGCTCCGTGAAACAGAGGACAAACAGCTTACCGGTGCATCTGTGCTGACTGGACTCTGGCCTTTCTTACTCGGAGTGCGGAACTGGAACGGGAAAAAAGCGCGGGAACTGTTTCAGGAAATCAAGACGGCGATCAGCGAAGAGTCTTGGCTGGAATACATACGGCAGGCACCGCTATACAAGCTAAACATCGTCTTGGGCCTCCGTAGATTTGACAGCGGCTTTGTTTTCCGGTTGCTGTCGTCGCTGAATTTCAGGGAATTGGGCGCACGTGTAGCGGAGGAAAAGATCAGCTTCGCGGTAGCAACACTCTTCACCGAGGAGGCAGGACGGGTAGGATTCAAGCCGGAACACCTTCGAGAATTCTCCGAGGGACTGTGCGAAGCAGTAGAATGGCGTCTCCCTTATCTCACCTATGCTCTGAATCGATCTCTACATGGAGAAAGAGCCATTAGGAAAAAGTTGCAAAGCGGAGAGATGAATCTTAAGGACTGGAATATCTTCATTCATAATCTTGGCTTGGCGGACCCTGATAGAATCGAGGATTTGATTTCAAACACCCTACGTCTTTATTCAGCCGAGCAGTTCGGAATGCTCTTCGCGGAATCCGATCTCCGAAACATTAGCACCTTCTTCAACCGCTTCAATCCCCATGATTCACTGTTCGAGTGGCCTCTGCCTGAAGGTATTGATTTTAGTAACCCAAATTGTGAGGTACAGCGAAAACGCTCGCTTTTCGTCATCCTGAGTCCCGGCGCCGGGACGAAAGATCTCCCACGCCGCAGAATGCCTCAACGGGGGAGATCCTTCACTGCGCTTAAGGATGACAAGAGGATAGGTCACAACTTGGGTTTTAGTAAGATCGACCTTGAGCGAGAACTGGCGCAGTGCTCCCTATCAAATGTTGCGCACTTCCTTTTCAACTTCCACTTCATCGGCCAGCAAGCGTGGAGTTATCACTTCGGCAAGCAACTGCAAGACCGCGCAGATCAGCTTCGACCGCTGATTGAAGAAGCAGATTTCAGGACCGTAGGCTTTTTTTCTGGAACTGGTGGATGGCTCTCCTGGAAGGAAACGCTCCGGAACCTGCTCGAAACGGCACCTTCACAGAGATTCTCGCTCGCAAGAATGCGCAAGAAGAGAAGAGTCGAAAAGGACTACTCGAGACAGTCGGCACCTTGCATCTTTCCGGTTGCGCCGTGCCTCAAGCTTTGCTGCGACGAATAGACGAGAAGTTTGCAAAGCGTCAGAGTCTCATATCAGTGCGAAACGGCCGGATCACCTCAATTCGCCTGCTGGGAGGCTTGTGGGCCGTCTCCGACGACGCGCTTTCTGAGCAGGAGAAAACAGAGTGTCGTCATGGATTGGATAGTATGGCCTTTGCATACCCTGTGCCCAATCAAAAACGCGCAGTTCAGCGCCTCGAACGCTGGTTAACGTAACTGCGGGCACCGGCGCGGGCGGGTCGAAGTCCGCAGCGTCATACGCCGGCATCGGCGCCTTCCTCGAAGACTTCTTTCTCAAAATCGGCGGCCTGCTCCGGATGTGCCAGGCGCGGGTTGCTGACGCGGGTTGGCGGCGCCCCCGCGTCGGGCACGACGACGTAAACCCTCACGTGCTCTGGCAGCTTGGCCTCGGTCAGAAGCCGGATCTGGCCGTTCTCGACGATGCCCTCAAGCGTTGTGACAGCCATGATGCTCTCCCCGGTTGTACAGCTTTCTTTCGGCAGCTACGCCGTCTCTTGGGCGCCTACGTCTTCGAGCTGCACGCCTTGCAGGCCCATCGCCTTGTACGTGGCGCCCGCGAAGGCATCGGTCTCGGCGATCTCGTCCATGATCTGCTTCGGGCCTTTGTAGCTGAAGCCTTCAAGGCCGAGGTGCTCGGCCAGCTCGGGCAGGCTCGTCCACGACGGCTTGCAGTTTACGCGATGCTCGTCGTTGTGCCAGCGGTCGAAGGGCGTGCCGGCTTGGTCTTCGCGGCTCTTGCCCATCTCCATCATCAGCGTGCGGTTGATGCCGCGGATCTCTTTGGCCGGGCGCACGCGCTGGGCGCGGCCGTCCTGGTTGACGAAGGTGCCTACCGTCTCGACCACCATCGCCGCCGGGAGCACCACGTCGGCGGCGGGGAGCGTGGCGTTCGTCGCGTGGTAGGGGTGGAGGATGACCTTCACGCCGCTAAGGTCCTCCTCGGCGAAGAGGCCGCCGGCGACGGGGTCGTCTTCGAGGACGTAGAGCACCTTGACATCGCCCGCGCGGAGCTTGGCGCGGAGGACGTCCTCGTCCACGGCCCTGAGGCCGAGGCGCTCGCAGCCTTGCGCGTTGGGCGTCTTGTCATCGGTGACGAGCCAGCCGTCGGCGGCGCCGGGCTGGACGTGCGGGAGGTAGCGCGGGCGGCCGGCGCCCAACGCCTCGGCGAGCTTCGTGAGGAGGTAGTTGTCCTCGACGGTGGCGTGGGCCGAGCCTAAGAAGAAGATCTCACGACCCTCGGCCCGTTGGAGAATCTCGGCGGCGCGGCCGTAGGCGACGTCCCACGTGGCCGATTCCTGCTGACCGTTTTCGGCGCGGATCATCGGCCCCTCGGGGCGGTCCTCGTTGAAGCGCGGGTAGACGAGCCGGTCCTCGTCCGGGAGCCAGTACTCGTTCACGTCCATGTTCTGCCGGGGCGTGATGCGCAGGACGAGGTTGTCGCGCACCCAGTAGTGGCAGTTGGCGCCCGTGGCGTTCGTGGTAGTGATGGACGGCGTCGAACTCATCTCCCAGATGCGCGCCTTGAAGCGAAAGTCCGTGGCCGTCAGGGCGCCCACGGGGCAGATGTCGATGGTGTTCATCGAGTACGGCTCGTCGAAGCTCTCGCCCGGCGCGGTGAGCGGGTAGTTCTTCACGCCGCGGTTCATGATGGTAAGCTGGCCCGAGCCACTGACCTCGTCGGTAAAGCGGGTGCAGCGCGTGCAGTTGATGCAGCGCTCGGCATCCAAGGTGACGCGCGGGCCGAGGACGACGCGCTTGGGCTTGTGCACCTTCCTGAACTCGAAGCGCGAGCCTTCCGGGCCGTACTTGTAGGCCTGGATCTGGAGCGGGCAGTGGCCGGCCTGGTCGCAGATCGGGCAGTCGAGCGGGTGGTTGATGAGGAGGAACTCGAGGTTGTCCTTCTGCGCTTCCGCAACAAGCTCGCTCGTGCGGTGCGTCTTGACGACCATCCCGTCGGAGGCGTTGACCGAGCAGCTCGTCTGGAGCTTGGGCATCCACTGGATCTTGGGGTTGCCCTCGTCGTCCATCTTGACCTCGCCGGACTCGCGGTCCTTTTCCGGCGTGCCGACCTCGATGAGGCACTGGCGGCAGTTGGCCGGGATACTCATGGCCGGGTGGTAGCAGAAGTGCGGCAGTTCGGCCCCCTGGTCCAGGCAGAACTGGAGCACCTTGTGCTCGCCCTCGTACTCGAAGGCTTGGCCGTCTATGGTGATCGTGGGCATGGTCAGGCAGTGCGGTTGCGGATTGAGGGTTGCGGATCGCGGGGGCCTCGGCGGTTGGTCCGCCCGCGTGCAACCGAGAAGCTTAGCGCTGGATGAGCACGCCAGCGGCGGTTATCTGTAATTCAGGCGCGGGGTGAAGTTCCGCCGCCTCGGCGTCGGCGCGTCGGCCGGCGTCCTGGGCGAAATGCCTCTGCATCGTGCCGGAGAGCGTGTCCGCCGTGAGGGTGCCCTCGACGACGAGGCGAGCGCGGCCCAGGTCTTGCGGCAGCGTGAAGGCGTAGCCCCCGCCCTCGGTGCGCGGCATCACGACGCGGACGCGGCGGCCAGAGCCGGCATCGAGCGTCGCCCAGCAGCCCTTTTTCTGGCAGACCTGCGTGGCCGTGCCCTCGACCTTGACGGCCTGCCCGACGTACGCTCCCGGCTCGGCGGCGACGGCCTCCACCGGCACGGCGCCCGCGGCGCTGATGGCCTGGCCGCGCGCTTCGTACGACGCCTCTTCGGCCGGCGCGTCCGGCGGCGGTGGGGTCTCCGGCTGGCACGCGCCGAGGAGCAGCAGCGGGAGGACGAAGAGCGTGAGGCGGTGGCACGTCATGAGCGGTCGGGGAAAAGGGGAACAGGCTGTGCAGCAAGCAAAGCCGGCGCGGCGGGCGCGGCGCGCTGCGAGGTCTCGTCCTGCTCGCCGGGCTTAGGCGCGTTGAACTCCTCGACGTCCTCGGCGCGCTCCGCGTCGCCGCTCATGTTGATCCACGTGACGACGAGGCCGAGGATGACGAGCACGACGAACGCGATAAGGGCGATCCGGCGGGTCGAGTTCGATGAGTTGGAAGCCATGCGTGCTGCTCAGAAGGGTGATGAGGCGATGGGAAACAGGCCGCTCAAGCGCGGCCCGGCGGAAGAGGCGGTGCGACCCCGGAGGGCACGTAGCGGACGTCCTCGGTGGGCGTTGGTGCAGGGGCGGACGGCTCCTCGACGCCGCGCTCCCAGTAAAACCAGAGGAGCAGGATGCCCGCCAGCACGAGCGCCCCGAAGATGACGAACGTGAGCCAGCGCCCGCGCGGGGTGGTATCTTCGCCCGGAGCCGGCTTTTCGGTCTTCTTAGCCATTCTGCTTTGCCTGTGCGTGTTGAGAAGCGGCAGCGTTGAGAAGCGCCAGCGCGCGCCTACTGCGTGGGTTCGACCTTGCGGTACACCTCCGAAAGCGCAAGCCGGCAGCCGATGGACGCGAGCGCGACGGCCTCGGAGCGCCCGCGCACCTCGGAAAGCAGCCAGCGGTTTTCCGGCTGCCGGGCGTAAAGCTCGATAAGCGGCTCGTCCTGCGCCACGAGCACGTACTCCTGGAGCGAGTCGAGCGCCCGGTAGCGGGCGAACTTGCCGCCGCGGTCGTAATCTTTTGTTGAGGGCGAGAGCACTTCGAGGAGGAGCGTGGGGTTGAGGAGCGTATCGAAGGCGTCGTCCAGGAACGCCGGCTCGCCGCAGACGACGACCACGTCCGGATAGGTGAAGAGCTTGCCTTCGCCTGCCGCCAGCACGCGCAGGTCGTTGGAGACGGCTTCGCAGTCGCTGCCTTCAAGCTGGTTGCCCAGCGCGCGGATGATGTTGGCAACGATGCGCGTGTGCGTAAAGCTGGTTCCAGGCATAGGCACGACCTCCCCGTCGCGGTACTCATGCTTTTGAAGCTCCTCGGCGCGTTCCTGTGCCAGATACTCTTCCGGGCTGACCAAGACCTCGGTTGATGCAGGCATGGCTTCGTGCGTGGATTGTAGATAGTGGACTGGAAGGCATCAGCGGGCGCGGGGAAGAACCATCCACCATCTACGACCCACCATCTGCGGAAATCAAGCGGTGGGCGCGGCGCCGGAGGCGACGGCGGCGGTGGTGGCGTGGACGCTCTTGCGGCACTTCGCCTCGAAGTCCGCGCGGAAGCGGTTGATGGCGTTGCGCACGGGCCAGGCCGCGGCGTCGGCGAAGGCGCAGACGGTGCGGCCCTCCATCTGGTCGCAGAGTTCGAGCAAGAGGTCGAGATCGCGCAGGTTGCCCTCGCCCTCGTCGATGCGGGTGACGAGCTGCTCGAGCCAGCCGGTGCCCTCGCGGCAGGGCGTGCACTGGCCGCACGACTCGTGCTGGTAGAAGTGCGTCACGCGGCGGAGGTAGCTCACCATGTCCATCGTCTCGTCCATGACGAGGATGCCGGCCGTGCCCATCATCGAGCCGGCCTCGCGGAGGGAGTCCGAGTCCATCGTCACGCCTTCGATCTGGTCGGCGCGCAGCGGTGGGACGGAGCATCCGCCGGGGACGATGGCTTTTAGCTCTCGGCCACCGCGCACGCCCTTGGCCACTTTGTAGATGAGGTCGGTGATGAGCATCCCCGTGGGGTACTCGTAGACGCCGGGGCGGTTGATGTGGCCGCTCATCCCATAGAGCACCGGGCCAGGGTGCTTCTCCGCGCCGATGCTGGAGAACCACTCGGCGCCGTGGCGCATGACGAGGGTGGCGTGTGCGAGCGTCTCGACGTTGTTGATGGTGGTAGGGTAGCCCCAAAGGCCTTTCTGCGCGGGGAAGGGCGGCTTGATGCGCGGGTAGCCGCGCTTGCCTTCCAGGCTCTCCAGGAGGGACGTCTCCTCGCCGCAGATGTAGGCGCCGGCGCCTTTGTGGAGGACGATCTCCGTGGAGAAGTCCGTGCCCATGATGTCTTTGCCGACGTAGCCCTTGTCGTAGAGCTTCTGGAGTTCGCGCTCCATGTGGATGATCCAGTCGGCGTACTCGCCGCGCACGTACACGTAGCAGGTGTCGATCTGCATGGCGTAGCAGGCGATGAGGATGCCCTCGAACATCACGTGCGGGTTGTACTCCATGATCTGCCGGTCCTTGAACGTGCCCGGCTCGCTCTCGTCGGCGTTGCAGGCGAGGTAGCGCGGGCGCTCGTCCACGTCGGGCATGAAGCTCCACTTCATCCCGGCATTGAAGCCAGCCCCGCCGCGCCCGCGGATGTTGGCCTTTTTGACCTCGGCGGTGACGCTCTTCGGGTCCCACTCATCGCTTTCGAGCACCTTGCGCAGGGCCTCGTAGCCGCCATCTTCTTTCTCGTAGACGTCCAGCTTGTGGAGGTCTTTGATGGGCGGGAGGAGCTTGCGCTCGTAGTTCTGCCAATCGCCGGCTTTCGTCTGCGGAGCGCCGTTTTCAGAGGCGCTGTTCGAGTGGCCGTTGGTGGCTTCCATAACTTCGGGGGCGGTTGGAATGGGGGCGAACGCGATTCGCCTGTGCGGAATGAGTCGGGCGTCACGCAGCGGCGTGGTCGGCGGCGGCGCGTTCGAGCGTGCCGGCGTAGGAGGGCGATGCGGCATCGGCTGAGCCGGTGACGAGCGCGCGCAGGGCGCGGTAGATGAAGATGCGGCGCTTCGTCAGTTGGTACCAGCGGATCGGACTTATTAGCATCACCAAGCCGAACAGGAGCGACACGGCGCTGCTGCCAAAGAGCGGCGTAGCCAAAAGGCTGTACCCGACGAGAACGGCAGCGAGCAGAGCCGCTGATCCCATAGCGAAAAGCATCTTCTTCTGCGACCGGCGCATCTTCGCCACTTCCTGATCCACGAACGCCGGATCGGTCTCCTCTACGAGCCGCTGCCTCTCCTCGTAGCTCAACGAGGTCACGTCCCACCAGCCAAGCGTAGCCCCGCCGATGCGCTCCAGTTCTTCCAGAAGCGTCTCCCGGACGGCCCGCTCGCGCCGGCTCGGCCGATGAATGTTGGCGTTGGCGACTTCCATAGTTGCGTTGGAGCGGTGAGCGTTGAACGAGCGCGCGTTCGGTGGGGGCGCGGCGTCAGATGAGGAACTCGAAGATCGCTAAGAGCGCGCCGACCAGTGTTGTCGTGGCGACGATGATTTGCAGCTTGGCCCGCTTCAAGTCCTCTTTCGTCGCCACCTTAGCATCGGCGTGGCTTACGACATCCACGATGCGCTCGGCCTGCTCTTGCGAGAGGTCCTTTACGGCTCGATGCGTGTCGATCAACATGGCCTTTCTGCTTCGTTAGACGTGCGAACGTTGAACGATCAGCGCAGGCTGTACGTGTCGGGCGGCTGGCGGTAGGCCTCGGTGGCCTCGGCGTCGGTGCGGCGGTTGCCGTCCATCTCGTCCTCGTCCTGCGGCAGCGTGATGCTCACGAACGGCGGCATCCGGCCCGCCTCGAGGTCGGCGATGAGCGCGTCCACCTTCTCCTCGGTGAGGTGGTGGACGTAGGGGCCGTTGGTGACTTGCAGCATCGGCGCCGAGCCGCACGCGCCCAGGCACTCGACTTCTTGCAAGGTGAACTGGCCGTCTTCAGTCGTCTCGCTGGCGTGGATGCCGAGCTTCTCTTCGAGGTAGTGCAGGATGTCGTAGCCGCCCATCGCCTGGCACGAGAAGCACGTGCACACGTCCAAGACGTGCGTGCCGACGGGCTTCTTGTAATACTGCGTGTAGAACGTGGAGACGCCGTACACCTGCGCGTAAGGCATCTCCAGCGTGTCGGCCACGAACTGAAGCACCTCCGGCGGCAGGAAGCCGAACTTCTCCTGCGCCAGCCACAGGACCTTCATCACCGCCGCCTGATTGGTCGGGTACTGCTTGCGGTAGCGCGCGATCAGCTTTTCCTCCTCGTCCGTCCAAACGAGTTCGCCCTCCGAGAAGCGCGGCTCCGGGTCCTGGTCCGGCAGCGGGACGATGGGCTTTGTGATGTCGAACTCGCTCATATCCGATTTTGGATTTTGGATTTCTGATTTTACTTCGTCAGTCGCTTCGCTCGTGTGGATTGGCTCGACCCCAGACCGCTGCGCAATCCAAAATCGAAAATCCAGAATCTAAAATTACTTATCTGCCTCGCCCATCACCGGGTCTATCGAGCCGATGATGACGACGGTGTCGGCCACGAGGGAGCCTTCCATCATGTACTCCATCGCCTGGAGGTTGGCGAAGCTCGGCGCGTTGAGGCGCGCGCGCCAGGGGCGGCCCGTGCCGTCCGAGGTCAGGTAGAAGCCGAGTTCGCCCTTGGGGCTTTCGATGGCGTGGTAGGCATGGGCGCCCTTCGGGGCGGTGGTGCCCACGTCGGTGTACATGAAGTCGTGGATCATCCCCTCCATCGAGTAATAGACCTCGTCCTTGGACGGGTAGGCCTCTTTGGCGTCGTCGGTGCGGACGGGGCCTTCGGGCAGGCGCTTGAGGCACTGCTCGATGATGCGCAGGCTCTGCTGCATCTCTTCGAGGCGCAGGAAGTAGCGCGCCAGGCAGTCGCCCTCCTCGCGGATGGGGATGGTGAAGTCCACCTCGTCGTAGCGGAGGTACGGCTCGAAGCGGCGGATGTCGTAGGCCACGCCACTGCCGCGCAGGTTCGCCCCGGTGAGGCCCAGCTCGACGGCCTCCTCGGCCGTGACGGTGCCTACGCCGCGGTTGCGCTCGATCCAGATGCGGTTCTTGTTGAGGAGCTTCCCCCACCCGGCGATGATGTCCGGGTAGCGGTCCAAGAAGTCGCGGATGAGTTCAAACGCGCGCGGCGTGAAATCCGACGCCACGCCGCCGATGCGGCTGTGCGAGACGGTGAAGCGCGCGCCGGCGATCTCGTCGAAGATCTTGTAAAGGTCCTCGCGCCCCTGGAACGTCCATAGGAAGACCGAGAGGGCGCCCGCGTCCATCAGCCCGACGCCGAGCCAGAGCATGTGGCTGGAGATGCGCGCCAGTTCGCAGCCGATCATCCGCAGCCACTGCGCGCGCTCCGGCACTTCGATGCCGGCGAGCTTCTCCACGGCCAGGCACCACGCCACGTTGTTCGAGTAGGGCGAGAGGTAATCCATGCGGTCGGTGTAGGGCATGAACTCCTGAAACGTCTTCGCCTCGGCCACCTTCTCCACGCCGCGGTGCAGGTAGCCGATGTCGAGCACGGACTTCTCGACCATCTCGCCGTCCATTTTCACCACGCAGCGCAGGACGCCGTGCGTGGCCGGGTGCTGCGGGCCGATGTTGAGGATCATCTCGTTCTCGAGCGGATCGACCTCCTGCCCATCGCCGCCGGGGACGGCGCGGCCCTGGATGGTCGTGCCCTTTTCCTCGACCCACGAGTGCTTGGACTCGAGGCGCTTGTAGATGGCCTCGTTGTGGCGCGGCCAGAAGCGGAACTGATCGCCCATGTCGGCGCCGGGGAAGGAAGGCGCGGCGGCGGCGGTGCTGGTAGGCATGGCGTTTTTCTTTCGAGTAGCAAATGCGGAGTCGGACGCGCCGGGGCCGGGCGCTTATTCGCGCTCCTCGTCGGGGTCGTAGTCGGACTTTGGCTCCTCGTAGCTCTTGACAGGCTTCGAGCCGTGCGCGGCGGCGAAGGGGTCCATCGTCAGCTCGCCCTCGGGCGTCTGCGGCGGGAGCGGGAGCGAGCCGGGCACGCCCAGGAGCGGGAATTCCTTGCGCAACGGGTGGTACTCGAAGTCCTCTGGCATGTACATCCGCCTCAGGTCCGGGTGCTCGTCGAAGCGGAGGCCGAACATGTCGTAGGCCTCGCGCTCGTTCCAGTTGGCCGCGCGGTAGACCTCGACGATGGACGGCACGTGCAGGTCCTCCTCGTCCACGCGCACCTTGATGCGCAGGCGCTTGTTGTGCTGCATGGAGACGAGGTTGTAGAACACCTCGTAGCGGTCCTCCTCGGTAAAGCGGTCGATGCCGCCGAGGTCGGAGAGGTAGCGGAAGCCCTGCTCCTCTTTCATGAACCGGCAGATCTCGCGGATCTTCCCCTTCTCGACGTAGACGGTGTCCTCGTTGGCATAGGTGCTCGCCTCGAAGATCGCCTCGCCGAATTTCTCGCGCAGCGCCTCAATGACTTCGGGGACGTGCGTGGTGCTCTTGACGTGCGGGTTCTCGCCCGCGTTCTCGCCGAGCGGGTCCACGGGCGTGAAGTAGAACTTCAGCGCCTCGTGCTGATGCTCGGCCTGCGTTTTCTGCTGGGCGTTTTTACGGTCGTCGCGCATTCTGGCTCAGGGTGTGCTTCGTCGCTGGCGAGGGCATGGCAGCGCCGTGCCCCTACGGGTGCTGTTCTCGGCCGGAGTCGCCATTCGCTACTCGCTATCCGCTACTCGCCCGTCACTCCACGGGCTGCCTCGGCTGGCTGGGGTGCACCTCTTCGAGGCGGAGCGGGCCGGCCTCAAGCATCGACGGGTAGACGGCGTTGGCCGGGCGGACGGGCGCCGGCCCGCGCGCCGTGCCGAAGTCGTAGTCCTGCACGACCGAGTACTCGTTGCGGATCTTCTCCTGGATGTCCATCAAGGCGTGCAGGACCGACTCCGGGCGCGGCGGACAGCCACTGATGTAGACGTCCACCGGCAGGAAGTTGTCGCAGCCCTGGACCACACCGTAGCAGCGGTGCATCCCGCCGGTGGAGGCGCACGCACCCATGGCGATGCACCACTTCGGGTCGGCCATCTGGTCCCAGACGCGGCGGATGGCGTGGCTCATCTTGTACGAGACCCAGCCGGCCACGATCATCAGGTCGGCCTGGCGCGGCGAGAAGCGCATGGCCTCCGAGCCGAAGCGGGCCGCGTCGTACTTCGGGCCGGCAAAGCCCATCATCTCGATGGCGCAGCACGCCAGGCCCATAGGCATGGGCATCAAGGAGTTCGAGCGCGCCCAGTTGAGCACCGCGTCCAGGCGCGTGGTCATGAAGCCCTCGCGCCCGAGGAGGTCTTGGGAAGCCATAATCGCAGACGGTTTTCTGTTAAGAGACAGCCAGCGCGTGCCGGCGCCCCTTTGAATGCCGGGGGGAGGGTGCTGTTTCGGCGCGCAGGCCCGCCTTCTCTCTATTTTCAGAAGAAAATGAAAGCCAAGGCGTGTTCACGTGCGGCGGTGCTCACGTGCTTTGCGTGTTTACGCTCTCGCTTCGCAGCTCAAGAGGCGGGGTATGCCATCGAGTTCACCTTCTCGACATCTGGACGAGGTGAAGAGCCTGTCCCGCACTCGATGTAGGGATCTCCACCATCCAGGCGTTTTCGGCGTGGGAGATCCCTCACTTCATTCAGGATGGCAGGGGGACAGGACGCCGCTTGGGTCTTGCAGACGCACAAATTTTCCGCCCCGCCCGCAATACCGGACGCCCAAGCGTCGGGTATTGCAAAACGAAATCAGTCGAACTCGAGGCCGCCTTTTTTGATGTCGTACAAAAGGCCAATGGCCAGGATGGCCGCGAAGAGGATGATGACGACCATCACGCCGAGGCCGGCGCCGTTGGCCAGGAACTCGCGGAAGCTCACCGCCCACGGGTACATGAAAACGACCTCTACGTCAAAGACGATGAAGATCATCGCCACGAGGTAGAACTTGACGGAGTAGCGGTCGCGCGCGGTGCCCACGGGGTCCATGCCGCTCTCGTAGGCGCTCACCTTGACGCGGTTGGGCCGCTGCGGGCCGGCGTAGCGCCCGGCCAGGAGCAGCGTGAGCGCCAGCCCGGAGGCCATGATGATCATCAGGAAAAGCGGGATGAAGTCGGCAAGCATGGCGCGCGCTGGATCTGGGTGAGAAGGGAAGGCAAGCTACCCAACGCCGGCCTCGCAGTCAACGAGCGCCCGCGCGGGCCGGGAGAACGAGACGGCAAAGAATCGGCGAAGCCAGGGATTTGCGCTCAGGAACGCCGCAGGCCGCCGAGGACCGTTCCCCCGGCGGCCTACATGACGCCTGCTTCCCTAAGCTCCGAACGGCGTTTACTTCACCAGCGCCATCTGTCCGGAGGCGGAGAAGCTCCCCGCGCGCATCCGGTAGAGGTACACGCCGCTCGGCAGCGCCGCCGGCTTCCAGGCGACCTCGTAGCTCCCCGGCGCCATCTCGCCATCTACGAGCACGGCCACGCGGCGGCCCAAGACGTCGTACACCTCCAGGCTCACCTCCGAGGCCTCGGCCACCTCGAAGCCGACCGTCGCCCCGGCGGCGGTGACGGGGTTCGGCCAGTGGCCTCGGAGCGCGAACGCCGTGGGCACCTCCGCCGAGACTTGCGAGACGACCGGGTCGCACCGCGAAGTCAGCCCCGCGCCGTTGACGACCTCGACCACCACCGCCACGCGGCGCTTGGACGGATCGGCCAGCGCGCCGCCTAAGACGACCGTCTCGACCTCACCGGGATCGAAGCTCACGCTTTCGCCGCGCGCGTAGCGGCCCGTGCGGCCTTCGCCGGCGCCGTAGAAGCCGTCCAGGTTTTTCAAGCGCCGGTACGTGATCTCGGCAATGCCGCTCTCCTCGTCCGTGGCCGAGGAGAGGACGGCCGTGCCCACCCCGCTGCCGTCGCGCTCGATGACGATCTCGCCGCACACCGGCGGCGTCGGGTCCTGGCCCGGCTCGGCCTCGGGGGCGGCGTCGAAGCGCATGTTCTTGAACGTGTTCGAGAGGTAGAGCAGCCACTGATCGGCGAAGTGCGGGCTGGGCACGCCGTTCGCGCTGATGAACCCGCTCTGGCCGGGCTGGATGCGGCTGGCCTCACGCTCCTGGCCCGTCGCCAAAAACTCGATGGCCTGCATGTAGCTGCCCGTCGTGTCGATGGCCTGCGGCGGCACGTTCTTAAGATCCGCGTACGTGAAGTTGCTGATGGGGCCGACGTAGGCGTCGATCTCTTCTACGCGGATGGTGCCGCGCAGGCGGTCCGGCACGAGCGCCCAGGGCACGTTGTCGCCGTTGTCCCAGTACGTGGCCGGCTTGTTGTTCCAGTTGACGAAGTAGTCCTGATCCTCGCCCGTGGCCTGCGGCTGATTCTCAAACGGGATGAGGCCGTCCCACTCCTCCGCGCCCGTGCCAAGCTGCGGCAGGCGCGGGTCCACGCCCTCGGCGCGGTCGGGGTAGAAGCCGACGTGCCAGAAGCGCACATCGAGGTCCTCGCCCGCGTAGAAGACGTTGAACGACATCGGCACGCGCGGCATCACGGCGGCGAAGGCGTCGGCGTCCTCGGCCTTCCACACGTCGTAGAAGGCTTCGAGCATCTTCAGCTCCTCCTGCCAGAAGGTGAACTTGTACGAAAAGGCCTGGTTGTTGGCCAGGTCGGCGCCGATGACGGGGCCGTGCACGGTGCGGTAGTGCGTGAAGTCGAGGTCCGGCTCCTCGATGGCCTCGAACTCCAGGAACTCCCCGTTGAAGAGGTAGCGGTCAAACGAGGCGCTTTCGGTGACCTCGACGTAGGTGTCCGTGTTGTCGCTGCGCCCGCTCGTCAAGGACCACGCGTGCGCCTCGGTGCGGCCGATGATGACGCCGGGGATGCCGGCGATGGTCATGCCGCCCACGTGCAGCGTGGGGCACTCGAGTTCAAGCTCCACCGCGCGCGAGGTCGAGTTAACGCTCGGGTCCTCGCCAAGCTGCGGCGCGCCGAGGAGCATGGCGCTGCCGTTGGCGGACTTCGCCGCGCTGGTGAGCACGGCGAAGCTGCCCAGTCCGTACGGGGGGTCTATCTCTTCGCGGCTGTTCTCGGCCCGGCGCATCTTCTGAACGACTTTCTGCGCGGCTTCGGGGCGGACGAGTTGGCGTAGCGGCGCTGCGGCCGGCGCCTCTGCCCGGCGCAGCGCACTGGGCGATCCGCCGCCGCCGTTCTGGATGGTCGTCGGCGCGCCGGGGTCGTTGATGGGGCGCAGCTCGTTGAACGCCTCCGGTCCAAGCGCAGCCAGCTCCGCCGCGCGCAGCAGCTCCTCGCCGCCGAACTGCCCGAAGCGCCGCATGAAGAACTGCATCACGGCCACCACGTCGGTCTCCGTCCACGGCTCGGGGTCAGGAAGCTGGAAGAACTGGAGGGGCTTGTAGGTGAGCGGGTCCTGCTGCGTAAGGACGATGTAAGCGTTGACGCCTTCCACAAAAGCGCTGATCATCGTCTGCGCCTCGGGCCGGAGCGCGTCGAACTGCGCCTGGCGCTCCGCCTCGGTGTAGAAGAGCGTGCGCACGAACCGGTCCTGCGCCACCGTGCCGAGGTCGATCTCGCTTAGGCGCCCAAGCGCCGCGCGGCGGTACGTCTCCATCTGAAAAAGTCGGTCCTGCGCCGTGGCGAAGCCCTGCCCATAAAAGACGCCCGCCTCGCTGGCCCCACGGATGTGCGGGATGCCGTACGTGTCGCGGTCGATAGTGACGGCCGTGCCGTCTGCGGCGGTGAGCGTGGTGTCCTGCGCGCCGCCTTCCTGCGCGCGGGCCGGCTCGGTCAGCGCGGCGGCACAGAGGGCCAGCGCCACGAGCAAGGCGCTGGCGCGTTGGTAAACGTGTTTCATAAAGGTTCTCGGTCGGGACTGAAGAGAGAAGAAGCCGCCGGCGCAGCGCCAGAAGCCGCCGTTGCCGGAGAGCAGCGAACAAAGGAGGCGCCCAAGAAGCGCTTCCGAGCGAGCGCCTGTCCAGGAGGCGGGCATCAGGCACTCGCGGAGGCCTAATGTACGCGACTCAAGACTTTTGCGCCAGAGGCTACACGCTCGTGCGCCAAAGGTTGTATGCCGCTCACGTCCGGCACGACGCAAACAGGCCGCAGAAGCACGTAAGCTCCTGCGGCCTGTTTTGACGGCGCGTCTGCGGTCTGCTGTTGTTTGGGCAGCTTCGGTGGCGGCTTACTTCACCAGCGCCATCTGTCCGGAGGCGGAGAAGCTCCCCGCGCGCATCCGGTAGAGGTACACGCCGCTGGGCAGGCCCTCGGGCGCCCACTCGACCTGGTAGCTCGACGGTGCCATCTCCTCATCGACGAGCGTGGCGACCTTGCGGCCCAGGACGTCGAAGACTTCGAGCGTGACCTGCGCCTCTTCCGCCACGGCAAAGCCGATGGTCGTGGCCCCGCGCACCGGGTTCGGGTAGTTCCCGCCGAGGCTGAACGCCACGGGCACCGAGGCGTCCACCTGCGAGACGACGGGGTCGCACCGCGAGGTCAGCCCCGCGCCGTTCTCCACCGTGACGATGATGGCCACGCGGCGCCGCGACGCATCGGCGAGCGTGCCGCCGAAGGTGACTTCTTCGACCGCGCCGGCGTTGAACGCCACCGCGTCGCCCTGATCGAGGCCGGAGCTGGAGCCGGCGTCCTCGGCGTCGTAGAAGCCGTCGAGGTTTTTCAGGCGCGTGTAGGTGATGGAGGCAATGCCGCTCTCCTCGTCCACAGCCGAGGAGGTGATCGAGGGCGGCGAGGCGCCCCGGTCCACGACGATCTGCCCGCACACGGGCGGCGTCTCATCGCCGGCGGCGTCGAGGACGGTCTCAGCGGCGGCAAAGGCGTCGATCAGTCCGGCGCCGAAGACGAAGTCGAACCCCGGCGCGCCGCGGTCGCGCGCCGTGCTTCCGAGCACGCTTTCGGTCTCCTCCGAGCCGAGGCTGGGGTCGGCCTCTTGCAAGAGCGCGGCCACCGCCGCCGCGTGCGGCGCTGCGGCCGAGGTGCCAAAGAAGACGCTCGGGAAGCCGCCCGCGCCGGTGACCTGCACGCCATCCACGGCGGTCATGTCCGGCTTCTGGCGCGCCTCGAACTCGGGGAAGAAGATGCGCGCCGGCCCGCGCGAGCTGAACGGCTCGATGTCGTCGAGGCCGGGGTCATTCACGTCGATGGCGGCCACGGCCTGCGCGCCGCGCGCGGCGGCGTGGCCCCACACGCTCCCCTTGGCCACGTTGTACACCGGGTTCAGACCGAAAAAGCCGTTGAAGTTCATCTCCAGCAGCTCTTCCTCTTCGCCATCAAAACGGTCGATGACGATGAAGAACGGCAGCGCCGTTTCGATGGGATCGGCCGGCTGGGTGCTGTTGTTGTTGACGACGAAGGCTACTTCGAGCGGCGCGTCGTCGCCGTCCTGCGGGGACAGCCCGAGGCCGCCCACGGGGAAGTCGCCCGTGGGATCGCCCGCTGGGAAGCCGTTCCGGTCGAAGAGGTAGAGGTCGTAGTCGCTCGACGCGGCGCCGAACGGCTCGGTCCACTGCAAGAAGGCGGCGAAGAAGTTCCCCTCGCCGGCCACCACGCCGTTCCAGTCGATGTCGCTGCCGAGGCCGGCGGCCTGCCCAAAGTCGTGCACGTTGAGCGGGAAGCCCTGATCGCCGGGGACGACGTCGAAGTACGGCCGCTCGTAGTGGCTCGTGGCCGAGTTGCCGGCCGAGGAGAAGTACGCCGTCCCGCCGTCGGCGGCGGCATCCACCGCTTGGGCTACGGGGCCGTCCTCGAAGTACGGCTCGGTGAGGAAAGCTACGTCGTCCACGATCACGTCGGCGCCCGCGCCGCCAAAGGCGTCGTTGGCGAGGAAGAGGATGGCCTCGGACAGGCCCAGCTCGCCGTTGCCGAAGGCGGGGCAGAAGGCGAGATCCGCATCCGGCGCCAGGTCGTGGACGATCTCGAGCATGGCCGTGCCCTCGGCACCGCTGTTGGTGTTGAGGCCGCACTGCTCGACCTCGGCGGGGAGGTCATCTGAGGCCTGCGCATCTGCCAGGCCGCCCGTGCCGTCGGAGATCACGGCCACCTTGACGCCGGCGCCCGTGAGGCCGAACATCTCGCGCGCCTCGCCCACGTTGAGGGCGCCCACGCCGCCGGAGGTGACCGATCCGACCTGCGTGATGCCGCCCAGGATAGGCTGCACGTCTTCCACCACGCCCAGCGCTGCTACGGCCTTGAGGCGGCCCACCGGCACGCGCGCCACCACGAGGCGCTCGTCCGGGTACACGGCGCCGATGGAGGCGCCGGCGTCCTCAAGCGCCCCGACCGCCGCCACGCTTTCGAGGCGGATGCCCACCTGCACGCCCTCGGCGTTGATGTCGAAAAGCGGATGGTCCGGCGCCGCGAGCAGGTGGCCGCCGGGCGCGTTGTTCTGGCCCGGCTGCGCGCCTGCGCCCTCGGCGAGGCCGAGAAGCAGCGAGCCGAGCTTACGCTCCGGCGTGGCGAGGCCTCGCTTGGCCGCCCGGCGCGCGCGGATCGTCTCTTCCACGCGCTCACGCGCCTCCGGACTCAGCTCCAGCCCGCGGTACTGCTCCACCACCGAAGGCGGGAGCAGCCGTTTTTCTTTCGGATTAGCGCGGTCCTGGCCGTGCGCCAGCGCCGGCATGAGCAAAAGCGCCAGCGCCAGGAGCGCGGCCTTACGCAACAGGGTAACTAACTTCTTCATGATTTTACTTACCTGTTTCTTTGAGTGCAGGGAAACGGAAGTGCGAAGAACGCAGAGGCCACAGACGAGGGGCGTAAGCGCTTCCGAGGCCTCAGGCGACGCGGCGTTCTTCAGCGCCTTGCAGCCTGCCAGCAGGATTGCGCGTTTCCGCGTCGTGCTTGCGTTACCCAACATCGCAGCTTCTGTACGCCGTCTCTCCCGTGTTGCCGCGCGCGCCGTAGTCGTCTGAGGCTTTTCTGACGCCCCGCCTGTGGCGCACCTCCGCTCGGAAACGGATCACCTTTGGCGCTACGCCAGCCCCACGCGCTCGAAGATCTCGTCCACGCGGCGCAGGTGGTACTGCGGGTCGAAGGCGGCGTCGATCTCTTCTTCCGAGAGGTGCCGGGCGATCTCCTCGTCCTCGGCCACGGTCTCGCGGAAGGGGCGGCTCTCGTTCCACGCCTGCATGGCGCGCGGCTGGACGAGGTCGTAGGCTTCCTCGCGGCTCAGCCCACGGTCGATAAGCTTGAGAAGGAGGCGCTGGCTGTTGTAGAGGCCGTGCGTGGCCTCCATGTTGCGCCGCATGTTCTCGGGATAGACCGTCAGCTTTTCGATGATGCCCGCAAAGCGGCGCAGCGCGTAGTGCAGAATGGTTGTGGCGTCGGGAAGGATGACGCGCTCGACCGAGGAGTGGCTGATGTCGCGCTCGTGCCAGAGGGCGACGTTCTCGTACGCCGCAACCATGTACCCGCGCAGGAGCCGCGCGCAGCCCGTGATGTTCTCCGAGCCGACGGGGTTGCGCTTGTGCGGCATGGCGCTCGATCCCTTCTGCCCGCTGCCGAAGCTTTCCTCGGCCTCGCGCACCTCACTGCGCTGGAGGTGGCGCACCTCGACGGCCATCTTCTCCAGCGTCGCGCCGAGGCCTGCGAGCACGGCGAGGTAGTGCGCGTGGCGGTCGCGCTGCAACACCTGCGTGGAGAGGGGTGCCGGTTTGAGGCCCAGCTTTTCGCAGGTGATCCGCTCTACTTCCGGCGGGATGTGCGCGAAGGTGCCCACCGCGCCGCTCAGCTTCCCCACGCGCATCTCTTCGGCGGCGCGCTCGAAGCGCTCTTTCTGCCGCTGCATCTCGGCGTAGAAGAGCGCGAGCTTGAGGCCGAACGTCGTCGGCTCGGCGTGGACGCCGTGCGTGCGGCCCATCATCAGCGTCGTCTTGTGTGCTTTCGCCTTGGCCGCGAGCACGCTCAGCATCCGCCCGATCTGCTCTTCGATGAGGGCGTTGGCTTTTTTGAGGCGCACCATCCAGGCCGTGTCCACCACGTCGGAGGAGGTGAGGCCGTAGTGCACCCATTTTTTCTCCGCGCCCAGGCTCTCGCTCACCGCGCGCGTGAAGGCCACCACGTCGTGCTTCGTCTCGCGCTCGATGGCGTGGATGCGCGCGACGTCGAAGCTCGCCTTTTCGTAGAGCACCTTCACGTCTTCGGCGGGGATGACGCCGGTGGCCTGGCTCCACGCCCAGCAGGCGGCCAGCTCCACGTCCAGCCACGACTGGAACTGCGCCTCCTCGCTCCAGAGCGCGGCCATCTCCGGGCGCGTGTAACGGTCTATCATTGCGAATGGTGAGTGGTGAGTAGCGGATGGGGGCGTTCGTGTGCGGCCAACATACTATTCGCCCTTCGCCCTTCGCCACTCGCCTTAAAACGTGCCTCGTTTCTCACGCAGGTGCTTGTTGAGCTTCTCGCGCGCGCGGAAGATGTGCGCCTTGACCGTGCCGAGGGGGAGGTCCAGCTCTTCGGCGATCTCCTGGTAGCTCTTCTCCTCCTGGTGCCGCAGGACGATCACGCGGTGGTACTTGGGCGGGAGCGCGTCGATGGCTTCCTGGATGATCGAGCGCCGCTGGTCCTCCACGATGTGCTGATCCGGCCGGTACGTCGTGTCGGGCACCTGGTAGTCCATCTGCCCCTCTTTCGTGCGGATGGGCTTATCGATGGAGCGCGTAGGCAGCTTCTTTTTGCGCAGGTGGTCGATGGTGTGGTTCGTGGCAATCTTGTAGAGCCACGTCGAGAAGGCGTACGTCGGCGAGTAGGACTCCAGCGCGCCGAACGCCTTGATGAAGCTTTCCTGCACGAGGTCCTCGACCACTTGGCCAGAGCGCACCATCTTGCGGATGTGATGGTAGAGGGCGCGCTCGTACTTTTCTACCAGTTCCTCGTAGGCGTGCTCATCGCCGCGGAGCGCCTCTTCCACGAGCGCCCGGTCCTGCTCGCTGGAGGCCGAGGGCTGCGTCGCCGGCTGGGGGTCGCTCATGCGGGCGGGGCGGAAAAGAGAGGCTGCTGCGGATGAGGAAACAGGGAACCCTGCACGGCTCAAGATAGCGCACGGCAAAGGAATCAATCCACCCGGCCCCGGCGCTCACCACGCGCACCGATGCAGCAAGCCGATCTTCTCGCGCCCTCTTTTCCGCACTGAAGTGAACGCTTACAGAGCGACCACGGCGGGGCGGCCCGCGCCTGTTTTCGGCAAGTCATCCAAAAGCGCATGGCCTGCAATCCAAAGGTTCATGCACTTGTAACATTAACAGAGCATGGCCTTTCGTAGAATATTCGGTGCAGAAACACGGAAGATTTATTGAGCGCGCCGAAACGCCTCGCGTGTTGGCGGTGCGTCGTAGTCGGTGGTTTTCGTCTTGGGGCGCGTTTGTCGTGCGCCCGGTCTGTTTCTGTTTCTCGCTTGTTTCCCCCAAGTCCGTCTTTTCCTATGCGCCTATCAGATACCGCAAAACGCCTTTCCCTCCCTCTTTTCCTGATGGTCCTTCTCGCAGCCGCCGGCTGCGACAGCTCCTCCCCGCCAGTGGGCGCCGAAGCCACGGCCGAGAAACCATCGGCCGAGATGAACCTCACCCAAGCCCCGCCCGCCGACGCGCCCGGCGCCACAGAGCTGCCCACGCAACAGCCCGCCTCTGAGAAGATACCCGGCCAGTACATCGTCGTCTTTGAAGAAGCGATTGCCGAGCCGGGCGCCAGTCATCTGCAAGTGGCCGGCGCCGTGGAGCGGCGCGCCGAGCAGCTTATGCTGAGGCACGGCGGCACGCTCAAGCACACGTACTCCGCCGCGCTCAAAGGCTTCGCCGCGCAGCTTTCTGCCGCCGAGGCCGAGCAGATAGCGCAGCGCCCGGACGTGGCGTTTGTCGAGCAGGACCAGACTGTGCACGCCATCGGCACGCAGAACAACGCGCCGTGGGGCCTCGACCGCGTGGACGACCGCAGCGGCCTTGACGGCACGTACGAGTACACGCCCACCGGCAGCGGCGTGAACGCCTACATCCTGGACACCGGCATCCGTACCTCGCACAATGATTTTGGCGGGCGGGCCGTGGCAGCCTTTGACGCCATCGGCGATGGGCGGAACGGGCAGGACTGCAACGGGCACGGCACGCACGTGGCCGGCACCGTCGGCGGCGCGACGTACGGCGTGGCCAAAGACGTGACGCTCTACGCCGTGCGCGTCCTGAACTGCCAGGGGTCCGGCTCAAACAGCGGCGTGATTGCCGGCGTGGACTACGTCGCGCAAAACGCGAGCGGCCCCTCGGTGGCGAACATGAGCCTGGGCGGCGGCGCCTCGACGGCGCTTGACAACGCCGTGCAGAACGCCATCAACAGCGGCGTCACGTTTGCCGTGGCGGCGGGGAACTCGAACGCCAACGCCTGCAACGCCTCGCCCGCCCGCGTGGACGACGCGCTCACCGTCGGTTCTACCACGTCCTCGGACCAGCGCTCCTCATTCTCGAACTACGGCTCGTGCGTGGACATTTTTGCGCCGGGGTCGCAGATCACCTCAGCCTGGTACACGTCCAACTCGGCCACGAACACGATCAGCGGCACGTCGATGGCGTCGCCGCACGTGGCGGGCGCCGCGGCGCTTTACCTGGAGAACAACGGCGGCGCCTCGCCCGCGTCCGTCTTTAGCGCCATCACGAGCACGGCCACCGAGGGCGCGCTCTCGGGCATCCGCAGCGGCTCGCCCAACCTCCTGCTCTACAGCCCGCTCACCGAAGGCGGCGGCGATGGCGACGGCGATGGCGATGACGACGCGCCCTGCGACAACTGCTCGCTCTACACCGGCACGCTGAGCGGATCGAGCGACTCCGACGCGCAGCCCAACGGCACGTACTACGCCGGCAACGGCAATGAGACGGGCTACCTGCGCGGCCCCTCCAACGCCGACTTCGACCTCTACCTGAGGAAATGGAACGGCCGCCGCTGGGTCACCGTCGCCAGCTCGACCTCCGGCGACTCAGACGAGGACGTCCAGTACAACGGCTCCTCAGGTTACTACTACTGGCTCGTGGACTCGTACAGCGGCAGCGGCGCGTACGACTTCTACCTGGAGTAGCCGCCAGCGCCGCAACGCCAACGAAAAGCCCGCCTCGGCACAGCGCCGGGGCGGGCTTTTCTTAGTCTGACGGGTTCTACTTGACCAGCACCAGGGGTGTGGTCTTATGCGCGTTCGGCCCGCTGAGGCGCGTGCAGCAGAGGCCGCTGGGCAGCCCGGCGCCACTCGCGCGTCCCCCTGGGTGACGGAGACGCGGCGGGAGCGCTCGCCTTATCTTGAGCAGGTTTCAGGCAGGCGCGCGCTGCCGTACTAAATTTCCCGCGCCGCATCGTTCCCCAGAGTCGCCCCTTGTGCCTAAAGCGCATAGCAGTGCTAACTTTAGACGCATCTCCTCAGCGCACAGGCCAACCTCTTGGATCAGCACAGAAGCCTGCCCGAGCTGACTCGCCGGGCGGGCCTCTGCGAAAGTGGACGGGCCGTGCTCCGCGCTGCAATGCCTCCTTGCCAGGCCGAATGTGCTTCGCGCGCCCCCACTTCGCAAACAGGATTTGCTGGCGTGAATCCTATTTCACGAACAGGATCTCGCGGTACGTCGGCAGCGGCCAGAGGTCGTACGGGACGGCGCGCTCCAGGCGGTCGGCGGCCGTGCGCACGTCTTGCATGGCGGGGATGACGGTTTTCTGCATGTGCCGCGCTTTGTCCTCGGCCTCGTCGCCGCCCTCGTCTTTGTTGGCTTCGATGAGCGCCTTGATGGCCTGGCGCAGCGTGTCGATGCGTCCGCTCACCTCCTCGGCCGTCTCGCGCACGCCGCCGAACGAGAGGCCGATGTCGTCGCCGCGCTCTACCGTCTGCGCCAGCTCGCCGAGGTAGCGCGCGGCGGCGGGCAGCACCATCGTCCGGGCGATGCTCTCGGTCGTCTCCGCCTCGATGTTGATCGTTTTGAAGTACTGCTCGACCAAGATCTCGAAGCGGCTCTCCAGCTCGCGCTCGCTCAAGACGTGGTGGCGGGCGAAAAGCTGCGCGTTCTCTTTCTTCTTGAGATGCACGAGCGCGTCCATCGTGGAGGGCACGTTCAGGAGGCCGCGCGTGCGGGCCTCCTCGCGCCATTCTTCGGAGTAATTGTCGCCGTTGAAGACGATGGGCTTGGCCTCGCGGTAGACCGCGCGCACGACCTCGCCGACGGCCGCTTCAAGCTGCTCCTCGCTCGGCTCGGAGCTTTTGAGCTTCTCCTCCAGCATCCCGGCCATGTCCGAGAGCGCCTCGGCCACGATCACGTTCAGGACCGTGTTGGGGAAGGAGACCGAGCTGTTGGAGCCGACGGCGCGGAACTCGAACTTGTTGCCCGTAAAGGCAAACGGCGAGGTGCGGTTGCGGTCGCCGGCGTGGCGCGGCAGCTGCGGGAGCGTGTCCACGCCCAGCCCCATGAGGCCGCCCTCCCTGCTCGACTCCGCAGCGCCCTCGGCCAGCTGCTCGAACACGTCGGTGAGCTGATCGCCGAGGAAGATGGAGAGGATGGCGGGCGGGGCCTCGTTGGCGCCGAGGCGGTGGTCGTTCCCCGCCGAAGAGATGGCCGCGAGCAAAAGATCCTGATGCTGGTGCACAGCGCGGATCACGGCGGCGCAGAAGAAGAGAAAGCGCGTGTTCTTGTGTGGCGTATCGCCCGGACCGAGGAGGTTCAGCCCGGTGTCCGTGGCGATGGACCAGTTGTTGTGCTTGCCGGAGCCGTTGATGCCCGCAAAGGGCTTCTCGTGCAGGAGGCAGACGAGGCCGTGGCGCCGCGCCGTCTTCTGCAAGACCGTCATCAGAAGCTGCTGATGGTCGGCGCCGACGTTGGCGTTCTCGAAGATGGGCGCGATCTCGTACTGCGACGGCGCCACCTCGTTGTGGCGCGTCTTTACCGGCACGCCCAGGCGGTACAGCTCGCGCTCGACGTCCAACATGCAGGCCAGGACGCGCTCCGGGATCGAGCCGAAGTAGTGGTCGTCCAGCTCCTGCCCCTTCGGCGGCTTCGCGCCAAAGAGCGTGCGCCCGGCGCTGATGAGGTCGGGCCGGCGGTAGTAGTATTCCTCGTCGATGAGGAAGTACTCCTGCTCACACCCCACGGTGGAGTACACGCGGCGGATGCCCGCGTCGCCGAAGAGTTCGAGCACGCGGCGGGCCTGGGTGTCGAGCGCCTGCATCGAGCGCAGGAGCGGCGTTTTGTTGTCGAGCGCCTCGCCCGTCCACGACGCAAAGGCGGTGGGGATGGCGAGGTAGGAGCCGTTCGGGTTCTCGACGATAAAGGCGGGCGAGGTGGGGTCCCACGCCGTGTAGCCGCGCGCCTCGAACGTGGCGCGCAGGCCGCCGCTTGGGAACGAGGAGGCGTCCGGCTCGCCCTGCACGAGGTCGGAGCCGGAGAACTCGGCGATGGCGCCGCCGCCCTGATTCGGCGTGATGAAGGAGTCGTGCTTCTCGGCGGTGTAGCCGGTCAAGGGCTGGAACCAGTGCGTGTAGTGCGTGGCGCCTTTCTCGACGGCCCACTCCTTCATGGCCAGCGCCACGGTGTCGGCCACGTCGGGGTCGAGCGGCTGCCCGCCTTCGACGGTGGCTAGGATGCTCTTGTAGATGCTCTTCGGCAGGCGGCTCTTCATGGCCTCGAGGCCGAAGGTGTTCTCGCCAAAGATTTTCTCGACGTCCATCGCCGGGCGGGCTTGGGCGCTCCGGCCGTTGCCGTTTTTCCGGGCGTACTTGGTGGCGGCCAGGAGGTTGTAGTCTTCGCGGGGCTTGGGCATGGGGTTGCGTGTGGGAGTGTGGGAGGTTGGGCGTGTGGGGGAACTTGAGGGGACGTACGTTTACGCCAAATCAGTCGGCTCGGCGGGGATGGCGCGCGTTTCTTTGAACGAGGTCAGGACGATGCTCGTCGAGGTGCCGCTCACGCCGCCGAGCGCTTGCAGGCGCGAGAGTAGCTTCTCGAGCGTGGTCGTGTTCTTCGTGCGCACCTTGAGGATGTGCGACCCCTCGCCGGTGATGGAATGCATCTCCAAAACTTCGTCCATGGCCGCGACGGCTTCGACAAAGGCGGGGTAGTGCTCCGAGCCGTCCACGCGCACACGGATAAAAGCGGTGATGTCCACGTGCAGCTTCTTAGCGTCCACCGTGGCGTGGTAGCCGGTGAGGACGCCGCGCTCTTCAAGCTTGCGCATCCGCTCCGAGACGGCCGGCGGCGAGAGGCCCACGGCCTCAGAGATGTCGGTGCGCTTGATGCGGCCGTGCTTTTGAAGCAACGTCAAGATGTGGACGTCGATGTCGTCGATACGGTCCGTCACGGTTCTTCGATTTGTTTTTGGCCTCTGACAATGATAGCAGTTTTTTATTAAGCCATCCACCTTCTTTTGTTAAAAAAACTTGATGATGCACCCTGTTCGTCACGTCAACAGAGCGAGCGGTACCGCTTCGCGGCGCGGCAGCCCGTGCGGGAAAGGGACGTGAAATCTGGCAGGCGGCGCAGCTTGTCCCAGCGCCAAGCCGAACCCAAGCCGGACCGCCCCGTTCAGCAGACGGATTGACGCGGTGCCCGGCCGGAAGCGGTTCCAATCCAGGGTCGCCGTTTTTTCTGCAACTTGCCTTTATTGACGCAGCCTGTTTCATGGACGGCATCTTAGTTACCGGCGCGGCCGGGCAGATCGGCAGCGACCTCACGGAGGCGCTTCGCCGCGCGCATCCGGAGCGTGAGGTCGTCGGCCTGGACCTTGAGCGGCCTCGTTCCTACAGCGGCGCCTTCGAGAAAGCCGACGTGCGCGACGCCGAGGCGCTTCGGCGCGTGGTTGAGGCGCACGACATCGGCGCCGTGTACCATCTGGCGAGCCTGCTTTCCGTCACGGGCGAGCGCGCGCCAGACCGCGCCTGGGAAGTCAACATGTACGGCCTCAAGCATGTGCTTGACCTCGCGCGCGAGAAAGAACTCAAGGTGTTCTGGCCCTCGTCCATCGCCGTGTTCGGTCCGGCCACGCCGCGCGACGAGGCGCCGCAGGACGCCCCGCTCGATCCGCACACGATGTACGGCGTCACCAAGGTAAGCGGCGAGCTTTTGTGCCGCTACTATCACCGCAAGTACGGCGTGGACGTGCGGAGCTTGCGCTACCCCGGCCTCATCTCCCACACCGCCCCACCCGGCGGCGGCACCACCGATTACGCCGTGGAGATGTGCCGCGCCGCCGCCCAGGGCGAAGCCTACACCTGCTTCCTGCGCCCCTCGACGCGCCTCCCGATGATGCACATGCCGGACGCCGTCCGTGCCGCGCTCGACCTCATGGCCGTGCCGGAAGAGCAGATTACCGTGCGCACGAGCTACAACATCGGCGCGGTGAGCTTCTCCGCCGAGGAGCTGGCCGCCGCCCTCCAAGCGCGCGTGCCGGGCTTCCGTTGCACCTACGCCCCGGATGCGCGCCAAGAGATCGCCGACTTCTGGCCCGCCTCCGTAGACGACGCCCCCGCCCGCGCCGACTGGGGCTGGCGCCCCGCCTTCGACCTCGACGACCTCGTCGAGGACATGCTCGAAAAGCTGCGCGCGCAGCAGTCGCTCGAGGTCTGATTTTGTAGGTATGGACGTACGGAGGTGTAGATGTTTTTCTTCTGCACGCTCACCTCTTCGCACTTCCTCACCTTCATTCACCCAAACGTCCCCCCTTGAAACGCCATGTCCGACACCGCCACAGCCGTTTTCCAGAAGGAACTCGACGCCATCAAAGACGCCGGCCTGTACAAAGACGAGCGCGTCATCACCTCGCAGCAGGACGCTGACATCGCCGTGGCCGCCTCGGATGAGCCGTTCGTAGGCGATGGGGCGCCGCCCGCCGGCCAGCGCACAGCGCCGCGCGAAGTGGTCAACTTCTGCGCGAACAACTACCTCGGCCTCGCCAACCATCCGAAGCTTCTGGAGGCGGCCAAAGAAGGCATCGACCGCTACGGGTTCGGGATGGCGTCCGTGCGGTTCATCTGCGGCACGCAGGACATCCACAAGGAACTGGAGAAGCGCATCGCCGGCTTTTTCCAGATGGACGACGCCATCCTCTACGCCGCCTGCTTCGACGCCAACGCCGGGCTTTTCGAGACGCTCCTCGGCCCGGAGGACGCCGTCATCTCCGACGCCCTGAACCACGCCTCCATCATCGACGGCATCCGCTTGTGCAAGGCCGAGCGTTACCGCTTCGCCCACGCCGACATGGGCGCGCTCGAAGACGCCCTCCAGGAAGCGCAAGACGCGCGCATCCGCATGATCGCCACCGACGGCGTCTTTTCGATGGACGGCGACGTGGCGCGCCTGAGCGAAATCTGCGACCTAGCCGACAAGTACGACGCGCTCGTCATGGTGGACGACTGCCACGCCACGGGCTTTTTCGGCGAGACCGGGCACGGCTCGCTCGAGTACACCGGCACGCTCGGCCGCGTGGACGTGGTGACCTCGACCTTAGGCAAGGCGCTCGGCGGCGCCTCGGGCGGCTTTACCACGGGGCGGCAGGAGATCATCGACCTCCTCAGGCAGCGCTCGCGGCCCTACCTCTTCTCCAACACCTTGGCGCCGGTGATCGCCTACACGAGCCTCAAGGTCCTGGACCTGCTCGAAGAAACGACCGAGCTGCGCGACCGCCTGGCCGAGAACACGGCCTACTTCCGCCGGGAGATGACCGGGCGCGGGTTCGACATCAAGGAGGGCGAGCACCCCATCGTGCCCATCATGCTCCACGACGCCAAGCTCGCCCACGCCGTGGCGGACGATCTTCTGGAAGAGGGCATCTACGTGATCGGCTTCTCGTACCCGGTCGTGCCCAAGGGCGAGGCGCGCATCCGCGTGCAGCTCTCGGCCGCGCACGCGCGCGAGCAGCTCGACCGCGCCATCGACGCCTTTGAGAAGGTGGGCAAGGCGCACGGCGTCGTCTAAAGAGGAGCAGCCGCCACGCTCCAGAGCGCGCCCACCGCACGGCGGCGGCGGCGTACATGCCCTCTGGACCGAGGCCGTAGGTTAATGCGAGTGGTGCTGCCGTCTGGCACACCGCTCAATGTTTCCCTTTCTCCTACGGCAGCGCATCGGCCATGAGCTTCTACATCATCATCGTGATGGGCACGGTTGGAGCCGCGCTCCTCTATTACGTGATGCTGAAACAGATCGGCGCGCTGCGCAGGCGGTCGCTTTCCAAGAAAGGAGCGCCGCTGCGGCTGCGTCTGTTCTGGTGCGCAGCGTGCCGGCGCCGGACCCCGGCGCAGCGGTCGGGGAAGTCCGGCACACGCGCGGCGTGCGCATACTGCGGCGCCGCGGTCCATGCCGAGACGCCAGAGCAGCGCGCCCGCGAGCGCCGGCGCCGCCAGCAGGCCGAGGCGGCTCGGCAGCGAGCCTACGCCCGCCACCGCCGCGCGGAGCAGGGCCGCCGCCAGACCGAGCAGGAGCGCCTCTGGGCCGAGTACCTGGCCGGGCTGCACCAGGAGACGGAGGAGCGGCCCGCACGCCCGGCCCGGCCACGCGACGGCAAAGCTGTGCGCTGCCGCGCCGTCCTGGGCGTAACCGAAGACGCCTCCCTTGAGGAGATTAAGGCGCGCTACCGGGCGCTCGCTTTGCAATACCACCCGGACAAAACCGCCCACCTGGGCGAGAAGCTGCGCGCCGTTGCCGAGACCGAGACGCGCAGGATCAACGAGGCGTACGGTTACCTCTGCAAAAAGCACCGGCGGCAGAAGAACGCGCAGGAGGCGTAGCCCCGCTGCAACGCAGGCTCTCCTGCGACGCAAGTCCCTTGGCGGAAACGTCCCCTCCGGCCACGGCGTAGGTCTGCAACACCGACCGGGGCCTGTAGCATAATCGGTTAATGCATCCGACTCATAATCGGCAGACTCTGGGTTCAAGTCCCAGCAGGCCCACCATTCTCACTTCGCTGCTTCTCTGAGGAGCGCCTGCACGACTTTCCTTTGCACCCTCTGAGCGATGCCGCTCGAAAGCGTGCAAGCGGGCCGAATTAGAGCCTCCAGCGGCTCGATCTTCCACCTCCGAAGCGGCCCCTCAGGAGGGCGAGGGCGCCCACGACGCAGCCGCCGAAGAGCAACCCTTCGACGCCTCCCAACGCTACCTGCGTCGCGCGGCCGAAGTGCAGCTCTCCGAAAAGCAGTCCGAATCGGTCGAGCTGGAGCCTCGACCCGGCGAACGACGTCGCCAAGAGGTCGAGGCTGCCGCCCATGAGGCGGCCCCCGGCCAGCGGGATGAGCGCGCCCGCTGCGGCCCCGGCCAGTCCCGCCCCGGCCGCTGCGTGCCACCAGCGCGCGGCACCCTCGAAGCGATCTCCAAGGCGATTCCCCAGGTGCGCACCCAGCGCGAGGGCCGCGCCCAGGACCGCCCCCTCCGGCCCGCCGGTGATGCCGGCCGGAGCGCGGCCGAAGAGCAGGTTGAACGCGTCCACACCGAGCAGCTTGGCCAAGGCGCCGACGAAAAGCCCTCCCAGCGCCGCGCCGGCCACGCGAAGCGGGACGCGCATCTTCGGCAAGGAACGCGCGGCCACGCCCGCCCCCGCAAGGCCGAAGCTGACGCCGAAGCCTCCGGCCAGGCCCACCAGCACGTTGAGGCTGATGAGCACGAGCAGCGTCGAAAGCGTCCCCACGCCCGCCTCTGCGGAGGCAAGTCCGAAGCCGTAGAGCAACCCGCCGAGCAGCCCCGCGACCGCGCCGCCGAGCGTTCCCGCCCCCCACTCGCGCAGGCCGTCGCGCCACATCCGCCATCCCTCCTCGCTACGGGGGGCAACGACGGCCCCGACTTGGGGCGCCCCTGCGCTTTCCTCTCGCTGAGGCGGATCTGAACCGGGCCGGTCGGCCGCGAGAGACTCTGCGGCTGCGATGAAGCGGTAGCCGTGGCGGGGCACCGTCTGGATGTAGCGCGGATTCGAGGCGTCGTCGCCAAGCTGCTTGCGGATCTCCTTGATGCACTGCGTGAGGGCGCTGTCGCTCACCACGACATCCGCCCACACCTCGTCGAAGAACCGGTCCTTCTCGACGAGCTGGCCGCGCTCCCGAACCAGCAGCACGAGGGCGTCGAGGTAGCGCGCGCTCAGGTCGATCCGCGTGCCCGAGCGCCAGAGCTGCCGGTCGGGCACGTCGAGCACGAACTCGCCGAAACAGTAGCGGGGCGCTTCGCGCTTCTCTTCGCTCACCTCAGTGCTCATGCCTCATTATAAAAACATCAGACGGTGCTCATGCCGCTCACGGGGCGTAATCGCACGTTGCGCATAGCATGTGCAGAAGGTTCGCATCCTGCCCTCGGTGTGAATGCGCCATTCAACCAATCCATGACCTTCCCTCAAAAGCAAAGACGAAGATGAATACCCTTAAGAAGTTAGAGATGCATACGTTGCTATCGGTGCTAACCGCTGTAGTCGGAGCCGCACTTATGATATACATGATTTGTGTAGAGAGTGAACCAGGCGCCATTCCACTACTACTGGTCGTACTTGGCACGGGATGGTATTTCATCACGCGAGTCCGAACTCAGTCGCATCACGAGTAACCTTACACGGAGACAAGGCAATGATAGAAAACACAATGACAGAAAACACAGGAGACGGTGGCGGACGGCGCGGGAGCCGTTGGAGAATAGCGGCCTGGGCCGCCGCAGTGCTCATCCTACTGCTGCCCCTAACTGCGATGCGGTTCACCGATGAAGTGAACTGGACGGTGGGCGATTTCGTTTTCGCCGGCATTCTCCTCTTCGGCACGCTTGGCGCCTACGAGTTGGCCGTAAAGAAGAGGGGCGACGCCGCGTACCGAGCCGCCGTCGGCGTTGCGCTCGCGGCAGCGTTCCTCCTCGTCTGGTTGACCGGTGCCGTCGGCATCATCGGGTCTGAGGATAACCCTGCCAACTTGGTGTATGGCGGGGTGCTCGCCATCGGAATCACCGGCGCTCTCATCGCGCGCTTCGAGCCGCGGGGGATGGCGCGCGCCATGTTCGCAGCGGCGCTCGCACAGGTGTTGGTTCCGGCGGTCGCGCTGGTCACCGGGTGGGGCATCACGGGGCCGGTCTGGTGGTGGGATACGCTGGGGCTGACGGGGTTCTTCGTCGCGCTGTGGGTCGGATCGGCCTGGCTGTTCCGGGAAGCTGCCGCGCGGGAGCAACCGCCCGCGGGCGCAGCGCCGGTAGGTGAGCCGTCGGTAAGTTGACCCGCGCGCCGGCGACCGAATCAGAGACCGCGGACGTAGGCCGGTTTCTCGGGGCAGAGATTGAAGCTCAGGGTGAACGAACGGAGCAAGCGGCGACATAACAAGCGCACGGGCCGGACGAAGAGCGGATCGGTCTGACCGGATCGGAGCGGCCTCGCACGAGCGACGCCGCTGTCGTTCATCGGGGTGCTCCACAGTCCTTCGCTGGTGAGGCGCGGGCCGTTGTAGCTTTCAAATCTCGGCAGGCCCGTCCCTTCCACCAGGCGCGTCTTGCGCCCCCGGCGCACCGTAGCCGCCCCCGCCGGGCGTCTCGATGATGAGGACGTCGCCCGCCTCCATCTCGGCGACGGCCGTGCCGCTTAGCTCTTCCATAGTGCCGTCGGCGCGCGCGATGCGGTTGCGGCCTTTGGCGCCGGGCGCGCCGCCAAAGAGGCCGTGCGGCGCCACGCGGCGCCGGCTTGACAGGATCGCCGCCGTCATCGCTTCGCGGAAGCGGAGCTTGCGGACGAGGCCGTCGCCGCCCCGGTGCTTTCCTGCGCCGCCGCTCCCCGTGCGCAGGCCGAAGTGCTCCACCACCACCGGGAGGCGGTGCTCCAGGACCTCGGGGTCTGTCAAACGTGAGTTCGTCATGTGGCACTGCACACCGCTGGCGCCGTCGAAGCCTTGGCCCGCGCCCGTCCCGCCGCCGAGCGTCTCGTAATACTGGTAGCGCGCGTTCCCGAACGTGACGTTGTTCATCGTCCCCTGCGCGGCGGCCATCACGCCGAGGGCGCCGTAGAGCGCGTCCGTCACCAGCTGCGAGGTCTCGACGTTGCCCGCCACCACGGCCGCTGGCGGCCTCGGGTTCAGCAGCGAGCCTTCCGGGATGATCATGTCGAGCGGGCGCAAACAGCCCTCGTTGAGCGGGAGGTCTTCGCCCACGAGCGTGCGGAAGACGTAGAGCACCGCCGCGCGCGTCACCGCCGCCGGCGCGTTGAAGTTGCTCCGCACCTGCGCCGACGTGCCGGTAAAGTCGATCCGCGCCCGCCGCGCCGCGCGGTCCACCGTGACGGCCACGCAGATCGCCTCGCCCGTGTCGAGCGCGCAGGTAAACTCGCCGTCGTAGAGCCGGCCGATCACGCGGCGCACGGCCTCCTCGGCGTGGTCCTGGAGACGGCGCATGTAGGTCTGCACCGCGTCCAGCCCGTGCGTTTCCACAAGGCGGCGGAAGGCAGCGGCGCCGTGCGCGTTGGCGGCGATCTGCGCCTGGAGGTCGGCCACGTTCTGCTGCGGATTGCGCGCCGGGTGCTCGCCGCTCTTTAGCTTCTCGACGAACGTTTTTTCCAGGAAGCGCTCGCCTTCAACCACCTTCATCGTCTCGATGAGGACGCCTTCGTCTTCGATGCGCGTGCTCTTCGGCGGCATCGAGCCGGGCGTCGTCCCGCCGACGTCGGCGTGGTGGCCGCGCGCGGCGACGAAGGCCACTGGCCTTTCTCCATCGGAAACGAAAACGGGCGTGATCACGGTGATGTCCGGCAGGTGCGTGCCGCCGTCGTACGGGTCGTTTTGCGCGTAGACGTCGTCGAGGCGGAGTTTTTTGCCGTGGCTCCGGAGGAGGCTCCGCACGCTCGCGCCCATCGAGCCGAGGTGCACGGGGATGTGCGGCGCGTTCGCCACGAGGGCGCCCTCGGCGTCGAAGAGCGCGCACGAGAAGTCGAGCCGCTCTTTGATGTTAACCGAGTAGGCCGTGCTCTGAAGCACGCGCCCCATCTCCTCGGCCAGCGCCCGGAAGCGATTGCCGAAGAGCGCCAGGGCTACCGATTTTGGATTTTCGATTTTGGATTGCGGATTGATCTCTTCGGCTGCGCTCGTGCTGTTTCTCTGAGCGGCGGCGCGCGTCAGGATCAGGTCGCCGCGCTTGGTGACGGCGGCTTGCCATCCCGGCTCGATGACGGTGGTGCCCGTGGCCTCGGCGACGAGGGCGGGGCCTTCGATCTCCTCCTCGGCGCGGAGGCGTTCGCGCTCGTAGACGGGGGCCTCGTGCCACGCCTCGGCGGCGAAGAGGCGCACGTGCGCCGCCGGTTCGGGCTGCTCGCCGGGCGGGCGCGGCGGCACCTCTGGCATCTCCGGCGCGGCGCTCCGGCGCACGGCCTCGACGGAGACGGCCTCGACGGCGAGCGCCCGCTCGTCCATCACGAAGCCGTAACGGCGGCGGTGCGCCTCGGCAAAGGATTTTTCCAGCCCAGCGGCGCTTTCTGAAAAGTCCACCACGAGCGGCGCGTCGGTGCCTGCGTAGCGGAGGTGCGCTTTGCGAAGGACGTCGATCTCGCCCGAGCCGCCGGTGCGCAATTCATCGGTGGCGGAGCGGGCGAGGGCGTCGAGCGTTTTTCGCAGATCGGGGACGAGCGCCTCGGTGAGGGGCGCGGCGACGGTCTTCTCACGGAGCGCGCGCACGTCGGCCACGCCAATGCCGTAGGCGGAGAGGACGCCGGCGTAGGGATGGACGAGGACGTTTTCGATGCCGAGCGCTTCGGCCAAGAGGCAGGCGTGCTGCCCGCCGGCCCCGCCAAAGGCGCAGAGCGCGTAGCCGCGCGCGTCGTGCCCGCGCGCCAAAGAGATCTGCCGGATGGCCTGCGCCATCTTCTCGACGGCGATCTGCACGAAGCCGGCGGCGACGGCTTCCGGTGCGCGCCCGTCGCCGGTTTCCTCGGCGAGGCGGGCGAGGGCGGCGTGTGCGGCCTCGGCGTCGAGCGGCCCATCGCCCCCTTCGCCGAAGACCTCGGGGAAGAAGTCTGGCTGAACCTTGCCGAGGACGACGTTGCAGTCGGTGATGGTGAGCGGGCCGCCGCGCCCGTAGCTGGCCGGCCCCGGCTGCGCGCCCGCCGAGGCGGGACCGACGCGCAGGCGCCCGCCGCCGCCGCGGGAGCAGACGGAGCCGCCGCCCGCCGCCACGGTGTGGATCTGGAGCATGGGCGTGCGCAGGCGGACGCCGGCCAACTCCGCCTCGAACGTGCGCTCGAAATCGCCCGCGAAGTGCGCCACGTCCGTCGAGGTGCCGCCCATGTCGAACGAGATGATCCGCTCGAACCCCGCCGCCCCGCCCGCGCGCACGGCGCCCACGACGCCGCCCGCCGGCCCGGAGAGCAGCGCGTCTTTGCCGCGAAAGTTTTCGGCCTCGGCCAAGCCGCCGCTCGACTGCATAAGCTGGAGCGGGATTTCTTCGCCAAGCGCCCGTTGCAGCCCGGCGACGTAGCGCTTCAAGGGCGGCGAGACGTAGGCGTCCACCACCGCCGTGCCGCCCCGTCCCACGAGCTTGATGAGCGGACTCACCGCGTGGCTGGCCGAGACCTGCTCGAAGCCGACCTCGCGGGCGATCCGCGCGACTTCTTCCTCGTGCTCGGGGAAGCGGTAGCTGTGCATCAGGGCGATGGCGCAGGCACGGCACCCGGCCTCGTACGCTTCCCGAAGCGCCTGCCGCGCGGCCTCCCGGTCGAGCGCGGCCATCTCATTCCCTTCGGCATCCACGCGGGCGGTGACCTCGACGGCGCGCGCGTGGAGCATCTCCGGCAGCGTGATTTGAAGTGCGAAAATGTCCGGCCGCGCCTGGTAGCCGATCCGCAGCGCATCGCGGAAGCCCGTGTTCGTGACGAAGACGACCGGCGCGCCGGTGCGCTCGAGCAGGGCGTTCGTCGCCACCGTCGTCCCCATGCGCACGATCTCGATCTGTTCGGAAGGCAGCGGAGCGTCTTCGCCGAGGCTCATCGCTGCGCGAAGGCCGCGCAGGGCGGCGCCTTGCGGGCGGGCCGGGTCTTCGGAAAGGACCTTCCGCAGGACGACCTCGCCGCTCGGCCGCCGCGCGACGACGTCGGTAAACGTGCCGCCGCGGTCGATCCAGAATTGCCAGCGCGGCGCGCTTCCGGTCTCGGTTTTGGATCTGGAATGTTCGATGTTAAAGGCCTCGCGCTGCTCCGGGTGGACGGACGAGACCATAATCCGCAATCGAACCGTCAAAGTCGAAACGTGAAGACGGGCACCTCTTCGCTCATCGTGGCGGCGTTTATCGGGCCGGGGACGGTGCTGACGTGCGCCTCGGCGGGCGTGCGCTTCGGGTACGCGCTCGGGTGGGTGCTCGTGTTTGCGACGGTTTCGGTCTTCGTGCTCCAGTCGCTCACGGCAAGCACGGGGATCTTGGCGCGGCGCGGGCTGGGCGAGGCCATCCGCGAGGCGGTGGCAACGCGCTTGGGGCGCGCCGTGGCGTTCGGGCTGGTCGTGCTGGGGCTGTGGATCGGCTGCGCGGCGTTTGAGCTGGGCAACCTCTTGGGGGCCGCCGCCGGCATCGCGGCTTTGCTTGACACGGACCTCGACCTGCGCTGGATCATCGTGCTGATCGGCGGCGTGGCCGGGGGCTTCTTGCTTTTAGATCTGCGCGTGCTGATCCGCGTCTTTGCCGCGCTCGTGATCGGGATGAGCGTGCTGTTTTTGGCCGGCCTCGTCCTCGCGCCGGTGGACTGGGGCGCGGCGCTGCGTGGGCTGCTCATGCCGAGCGTGCCGGAGGGAAGCCTGCTCACCGTAGTCGCCCTCATCGGGACGACGATTGTGACGTACAATCTTTTCTTGCACGCCTCGGCCTCAAAGCGCTACTGGACCGACGAGCCAGACGCGGAGCGCACCTGGCGCCGCGAACTCATCGGGATGGCGGTGTTCCTGCCGCTCGGTGGGCTGGTCTCGTTTGCCATCCTGGCGGCGGGGGCCACGCTTTCGGGCGCGGGCGCTGCGCCGGGCGATGTGGCTGCCTTCGCCGCGCTCTTGGAGCCGGCAGCGGGGCCGGCGGCGCGCGTCTTGTTCGGCCTCGGCCTCTTCGCAGCGGGGCTGACCTCGACCATGACGGCGCCGCTGGCTGCCGCCGCCGGCGTGCAGGAAATATTCGGCTGGCCCGACGATCCGAAAAGCGCGCGCTTCCGCCTGGTGTGGGCCTCGGTGCTTTTAGCGGGGCTGGCGTTCGGGCTGGCGGGGTGGTCGCCGCTGGGCGCTATCGTCGCGGCGCAGGCGGCCAACGGGCTTTTGCTGCCGCTCATGGCTGGGTTCATGCTCTACCTCGCGGCGCGGAAGCAACGGCTGGGCCTGGCGCGCTGGCACCTCGCCCTCGGCGCCGTCGTGGTGCTCGTGTGCGCCGGCCTTGGCGCACGCACGCTCTGGTGGGTGTGGACGCAGATCGGCGGGTGAAACTTCCGTTTGCAAATCTGCATACTTTAAAGCACACCAGGTTCCGCAGACGCCGAGGCCGCTATGCCTGCCGCCGAAACGAAGACCATCCGCATGTCCAAAAGTGCGCACGAGAAGCTGAGCCGGATGGCGCAGGAGGACAACCTGAGCCTCATCGACGAGCTTGACCGCCTCATCGAGGAGAAGCGCCGCGAGCGGATGTTCGCCAGAGCCGATGCCGCCTACGCGGAGACGGACGCAACGGAACGCGAGGCCCTGCGCGAGGAGCGCGATGCCTGGGATGCCACCCTCGCCGACGGGGTAGCGGATGAGTGACGGCTTGCGCAATCCGCGCCGAGGTGAGGTGTGGGTCGTTGACCTCGATCCGACGGTGGGCCGGGAGCAGGCCAAGACCCGCCCGTGCCTCATCGTCTCCGCCGATGCATTCAACGAAAGCGGCGCCGAGCTTGTCCTCGCGGCGCCCATCACGCCAAAGGCGTCGGGCCGCATCCCTTGGCACGTCGAGGTTCGGGCGGGCGAAGGAGGGCTTCGCCGGGGCGGTCATGTGATGTGCGAGGCGGTGCGGTCCGTCTCGAAGGAGCGGCTTAAGGAGCGCTGGGACACGGCGGATGACTACACGTTGCGCCTGGTAGCCGACAAGCTAATGGTGCTCTTCGACCTCTACTGAGAACGGCGTTCCGCTTGCCATTCCTCTGCGCGCACGGTAGACTGCACGCGCCTTTCCGCCGACTGCCCTCCCGCCATGCCTGAATCTTCGGAGATCCCAAATGGCTTTGTCTTCTTCGCGCCCGGCACGCCGGCGGGCTACCGGCGGCGGCGCGTGGTTGTGGCGCTCGTCGTGCTCGCGGCGGCGGTGGCGCTCATATGGCCGGTGTATCCGCTCTTCGGGAGCGTCTACCCACTCGTCTTGGGATTGCCGCTCTCGTTGGCATGGGTGGTGCTGTGGCTGGCGGTGGTGTTCGGCGCGCTCATGTGGCTGTTCCGCTCTGAGGAGCGGGACGGTGGACCGCAGACGGCCGACCGCTGCTCTTCTTGAACTTGACGTTGAGGTGCATCCGGATGGCGTACAAGTTTGAGAAGCTGGAGGTGTGGAGCTTGGCGCTGGAGTACGCAGACTTGATCTACCGGATCGCAGACCAGCTTCCTTCGCGTGAGAAGTACAATCTAACGAGCCAGATCACACGCGCGGCCAACAGCATCGCGCTCAACGTTGCCGAGGGATCTACAAGCCAGAGCGATGCGGAGCAGGGACGCTTCGTCGGCTACGCGATCCGTTCGCTCATTGAGACGGTGGCGTGCCAGCACCTCATCAAGCGCCGCGGCTACCTCGACGACCTCGAGCCGCTCCGCGAGGCGTACCGCGCCAGCGAACGCCTGTTTGCTAAGCTGCAAGCCTTCCGGTCTGTACTCATGGATGGCGCGGACCGCGTCCGCGAAGAACCCGCACCCTACGATTCACCGACACCCTTTTAGCGGCGGTCGGCCGTCCGCGGTCGGCGGTCTCCTCAAGCGATGGAATCCTGGCTTGTCATCCTGCTCGTATGCGGGGCGTACCTGGCCGTGGTGCTGGTGATGGGCATCCTGCCAGGGCGGCGCGTGTCAGAGAGCGTGGCGGGCTACGTGGCGGCGGACCGGACGATGGGCGTCGTGGTGCTCTACTTTGTGCTGGGGGCGTCGGTGTTTTCGTCGTTTGCGTTCCTGGGCGGGCCGGGGTGGGCGTACGCGCGCGGGGCGGCGGCGTTTTACATCATCGCCTACGGCGTGGTGGGGATGGTGCCGCTCTACTTTTTCGGGCCGAAGGCGCGGCGGCTCGGCGAGGAGTTCGGGTTTGTGACGCAGGCGGAGCTTTTGGCACACCGCTTCGACAGCCGGGCGCTCTCGGTGGTGCTGGCGGTGCTGAGCGTGGCCGTCTTTGTGCCGTACCTCGTGTTGCAGATGAAGGGGGCGGGGTACATCCTCGAAACGATCTCCGGCGGGCGGATTCCGGTCTGGCTCGGCGCGCTCGTGTGCTACGGCATTGTGCTGATCTACGTTTTCACGAGCGGCGTCCTCGGCGTGGGGTGGACGAACACGTTTCAAGGCCTCTTTATGCTGGTGATCGCGTGGTTTCTGGGGCTGTATCTGCCGTACACGCTCTATGGCGGCGTGGGGGCGATGTTCGAGCAGATCGCTGCGAGCGAGGGCGGGGCCGCTATGCTCCGCGCGCCGGGCCTCGCCGCCGATGGCGCGCCGTGGAGCTGGTGGGGCTACTCCTCGGCGGTGCTGGTCTCGGCGTTCGGCTTTTCGATGTGGCCGCATCTTTTTATGAAAAGCTACGCGGCCAAGAGCGAGCGCGGCCTGCGCCTCACCGTCGTTTTGTATCCGACGTTTCAGCTGTTTCTCGTGCCGATTCTGCTGATCGGCTTCGCGGGCGTGCTGGCCTTTCCGGGCGTGGCGCCGGCCGATACAATTGTGCCGCACATCCTCACGCAGCTTGACCTCTCGCCGGTGCTTGTGGGGCTGGTGTGCGCGGGCGTCCTGGCCGCCTCCATGTCGTCGGGCGATACGATCTTGCACGCGGCGGCCTCTATCGGCGTCCGCGATGGGCTGAGCCGGGTCGTGCCCGGCGGGCTGGATGACGGGCGCGAGCGGTTCTGGATTCGCGTGCTCGTCATCGTCATCAGCGCGGTGGCGTACTACTTTGCTGTGGCGTCGGAGGTGTCTATCGTGGCGCTCTTGTTGGGCGCGTACGGCGGCGTGGCGCAGATTTTCCCGCTCGTCTTTGCCGCGTTCTACTGGCCGCGCGCGACGCGCGCCGGGGCCGTGGCGGGCCTCGCCGCCGGCATCGGCGTGAACACGTTTTTTCTCGTGGCGCCCGCGCTCCGGCCCGTGCCTATGCACGAGGGCGTCTACGGGCTGGCGGCCAACGTTCTGGCGCTCGTCGCCGTCAGCCTCCTGACGCGGCCGGTGCCGGCGGAGCGGCTGCAAGCGTACTTCGATTTCGGTGAAGAAGCCGTCTCTGCGGAAGCGCACCCGGCCCACGGTGCGTAACCTCCGGGACGCGAAAGACGTAGCGCCGGGGACTGAAACGGCGTACCCGATCTCCCTATTGCCGAAGCCGGCTGCCGTGTCCCGCCTGCAAGCGCACATGCCCTTTTCGGAAAACGCACTGCTCCTAGCGCTTGGCCTTGCTGGGGCCGTGCTCTTTTTCGTGCTCTTCTCGCGCGTGCAGCCCTCGGCGCGTCTCGATGTGGACGTGGGCCGCGGCGAGGCGCAGACAATCGCCGAGGCGTACCTGGCCGAGCGCGGGTACGACCTCGGCGCCTACACCACACGCAGCACGGTCTTCGGCGTGGAGAACCGCTTCGCCACGTTCCTGCGCGTGGCCGACGTGGCGCCCGCCGAGCGCGCCCGCCTCGAAGCGCATGAGCCGCCGGGGCACTGGAGCCTGCTCTACATTAGCCCGGACGCTGACGACCGCGTCGAGATCAAGGTGGGCACGGACGGGCGCATCTACAGCGTCGAGCGCGCGCCGCCGGACGACCTCCCTGGCGCGCGCCTCTCCAGAGACGAGGCGCTCGAACGCGCGCAGGCGTTCCTCTCCACGACGCAGGAGATCGACTGGGCGGGCTACGCGCTCATCAACACGCAGAACGTGCAGCGCGCCGGGCGGACGGACTACTTCTTTACCTGGCAGCAGGAGGACCCGGCGCCGAGCGGCGCGCGCCTCCACATCAGCGCCACGGTGCAGGGCGGTGAGATCGGCGGGTGGAGCTGCTCGGTAGAGCTGCCGCAGGCGTTTTTGGAGCAGTACGTCGCGCGTGGCGCCTGGACCAACTTTTTCCAGTACGCGCCGGCCATCCTCGTCAACGCCCTGTGGATCTTGGCGCTCGTCGTCTTCGTCCTGCGCTTCCGCGACAGCGAGGTGAGCGTGCGTAACGCAGGGATCATCACGGCGCTCTTCGCGCTCTGCTTTGGCGCGTACCTCTTCAACAGCTTGTCGTTTAACCGCTACGCGGCGCTGGCGGCCTCGGCCGAGACGCCCGTGGCGTTCACGTACCTCGGGCTGGGCATCAACGCCTTTTTTACGTCGCTCGCCGTGTTTATGGTGTGGATCAGCGGCGAGTCGCTCGCGCGCGAGGTCTGGCCCGCGAAGCTGCGGACGTTCGACGGGCTGTTCGCACGCTACGCCTACTTCCCCGAGCTGGGGCGGAGCGTCCTGCGCGGGTTCAGCCTCGGCTTTTTGAGCCTGGGGCTGTGGTACGTCCTCGTGGGGGGGCTGGTGCGCTACGCCGATGCGTGGCCGCTCGTAAGTGACGGGGAGGTGCGCGCGTTCTCGTCGTTCCTGCCTTTTTTGGCCCCCGCGCTCAACGGCGCCTTTGGGGCGCTCCTGGCCACGGCCTACGCCCCGCTCTTTACGCTCACCTTCGCCAAGCGGCGCCTCAAGCACACGGCGGCGGCGGTGCTCGTGGTGCTCGTCGTCTTTGAGCCGTTCTTCCACGACCTCACCGTTTTGCGCGACCGCTGGCCGATGGCCGCCGCCGCCATGGCCGTGGGCATCGTCACCTACGTGTACTTCCTCCGCTACAACCTCTTCACCGTCTTCGTAGGACTGTTCGTGAGCAACACGGCGCCGCTCGCCCTGATGTTCGCGCTGCAGCCCGAGGGCGCCTTCCGGGCCACGGGCGCGCTCACGCTGGCGGGGCTGGCCCTCTTCCTGGCGTACGGATGGGCGGCGAGCCGGCGCGGCCTCTCGCTCGACGAGCGCGCCATCGCGCCCGTCTACGTCCGGCACATCGCCGAGCGCGAGCGGCTGAAGATGGAGATGGACATCGCCCGCCGCGCGCAGCTCAGGATGCTGCCGCGCACGGTGCCGCGCGCCAAGCGGCTCGACATCGCCGCGCTTTCGGAGCCGGCCCGCGAGGTCGGCGGCGACTACTACGACTTCGTGCCGCTCGATGGGGACCGCCTCGGCCTCGCCATCGGCGACGTCTCGGGGAAGGGGATGCCGGCGGCCCTGTACATGACCATGCTCAAGGGCTTTCTGCAGTCGCACGCCGACACCGGCGCCGCGCCGCGCGAGGTCCTCTCGCGCATCAACCGGAAGTTCTACCGCACGGCCGAGCCGAACGTCTTCGTGACGCTGCTCTACGGCGTGATCGACCTCGGCAAGGGCACGTTCACCTTCGCGCGCGCCGGGCACCACCCCGTCTTGGTCCACCGCCCCTCGGAGCGGACGAACTACGTCTTGCAGCCGCCCGGCCTGGGGATCGGCCTGGAGGCCGGGCCGGTCTTCGACCGCACCATCCGCGACGAGTGCTTCCGGCTTCAACGCGGCGACGCCATCGTCTTGTACACCGACGGCCTCACCGAAGCCCACAACGGCCGCCGCGAGGAGTTCGGCGAGGCGCGCGTGCTGGAGCTGCTCAAAACGCACGGCGCCAACGGCTCCGCCGAGGCGCTCCTGGGCCGCATCCGCGAAGGCTACGCCGCCTTCGTCGGCCACGCCGAGCCGCACGACGACCTCACCTGCGTCGTCGTGCGCGTGCTCTGAGGGAAGAGGCGACGAATTAAGGCGCTCCTCCCCTCATCGTTTCTTCGCCTCATCCACTCCTCGTTTCCTACTCCCCGCGCAGGTCCTTGAGGCGGGCGGCCACGTTCGCCACGCGCTCGCCGAGGTTGCGCGCCGTCTGAAGCTCGCGCTCCTCGGGCTGGCGCGAGCCGTCCGAGCCGGCGAGCGTGGCGGGGCCGTAGGGCGAGCCGCCAATGCCGTCGGTGGTGAGGATCTGCTGGTTCTGCCCGTAGGGCGTGCCGACGAAGACCATCCCGAGGTGCAGAAGCGGGATGAGCGTCGAGAGGATCGTCGTCTCCTGCCCGCCGTGGATCGAGGCCGTGGAGGTGAAGACGCCCGTGGCCTTATCTTCGAGTTCGCCCTTCTGCCAGAGCGGGCCGGTCGAGTCGATGAACTGCTTCAGCTGCGCGGTCATGTTGCCGTAGCGCGTGGGCGTGCCCCAGACGATGCCGTCGGCCCAGCGGAGGTCGTCGAGCGTGGCCTCGGGGATGTCCTGCATGGCCTCCTGCGCGTTCTGGTAGGCGTCCTGGCCGGAAAAGGCCTGGCGCGCTTGTTCGAGTTCAGCCACGCGCCGCACGCGCACTTCGGTATCCTGGACGCCGGCGGCGCCTTTCTGGACGGCCTCGGCCATCTGGTGCGTGTGGCCGTACGTGCTGTAGAATACGATGAGGACGTTGGTGGGCATGGTGTCTTGGTCGTCTGGGTGATTGGGAGATAGAGCAAGGTGCCGGTCAGGCGGCTTGCGTGCGCGGCTCGGTCTCAGGGGCGCGGGTGCGCGCGTCGAGGCTGAGCGGCCCGGCGCCGCGCGCAACGATCAGCAGCAGCCCGCCCAGGATGGCGAGGTTCTTCATGAAATGGATGGTCTGGTTCCGATCCGCGAAGTCGGTGTGGAAGACGAGCGTGGCGGGAATGAGGAAGACGATGAGCGCCGCCGCGCCCCAGCGCGCCTTATAGCCGAGGAGCACCGAGAGGCCCCCGCCGATCTCGATTACGATAGCGGCCACCAGCAGAGGCGCCGTAAGCGGCATCCCGTACGCGGCCATGTACTCCTGCGTGCCGGCAAAGTCGGCGACCTTGCCGAACCCGGACATCAGGAAGATGAGCGCGACAAACGCGCGGCCAAAGGGGAAGAGAAACCGTTCCATGGCAAAAACCTCCATCTTGCTAAACGCCAGAAGTGGGAGCAAGAATTTGTGTGTTGTAACACACGATTTCGCAATGTGTACTTCACTTCTCGTAGATGGTTTCGCAGAGCGTTGAGAGCTGCCGTTGCTGCTCCTCAGAGAGGGTCTCGGCGAAGCGGTTCTGCACGGCTTGGATGTCGGGGTGGATCCCAGCAAGAAGGCTGCGGCCTTTTTCGGTGATGCGGTGCATGGTCAGGCGGCGGTCCTCTTCGGAGCGCCCACGCTCGGCCAGGCCGCTTTTCAAGAGCCGGTCGGTCAGGCGGGTGACGTCGGGGCCGCGGTCGATCATGCGCTCGATGATGTCGCAGCGGGGGTAGCCTTCGGGCGGGCCGCCGGCCAGGATGCGCAGGACGTTGTACTGCGAGGAGGAGATGCCGTGCTGGCTGCACACGCGGTCCACCTCCTCGCGCACCGAGGAGGCGGCTACCATGAGGTTGAGCATGGCCTCCTGCGCCAGGCTCTCAAAGGCTCTCGTCTGGCGGAGGCGTTGGGTAAGTCGTTCGCTCACGGGAAGTGCAGGCGGTGCTGTGGCTGTGGGGCGCGTCCTAACAAATAGCAGCAGGGCCGGTTCTATTCAATCTGCCGTCTATTCAGCAAAAAGCGTCCGTAAGAGGACGGAGCGTGGCGCAGGCAGCGGCCCTGGAGAGTCGAAGCAGCAAGAGGCCGACGTGGAAGACCGGGACCGTAGAGACGCAGACGCTCGGCAATCGAGCACGTGCGCTTGCGGTGGGGCGAGCGCAACTCATCGCTTCGAAGATGGCAATTCTCATATTCGATGTCGTAGTATGGCCACACAGATGAGAGGCTATGCGGGTGCACGCAAATTCGTTAACCCAAGACGACGGACGGCTGACGACGGCCTTTGCCACGCGCGAATGCCACGCGCGCGCGTCGTCTTTCGTCGGCCATCTGATGTACTTTCGCTGGCCTACATGGGACTTCTCGCTCCTGCGGCGGCTCCTCCCGCAACGGATCGGTCATGCTGCTCTGGGCGATGTTATGAAGGACGTTGCAGAGCGGGTGCAAGTGTGATTCTCTGGGAAGCAGCGCACGCCGCTTTGCTTGCCAGGGACCCTGCCGAGTTGGACCATGTAGGTAGTGTAAGAAAAAGTTTTCCCGTTTTCCTCAGCAAAAAGCTTCACCCACGTATGGCTACTGCTCAAGACGCCACCTTCAATCTCAGCGCCGCCGACCGCGACGCCGCGCTGCAACGCCTGCGCCGGTTTGCCATGTTCATGGACGCCTCCGTGCGCGTGCCCGGCACCGGCTTCACCTTCGGCGCCGACGCGGTGATCGGCCTTTTGCCCGTAGGCGGCGACCTCGCCGGCGCCCTCCTGGCCTGCTACGTGCCCTTCGAGGCGTACCGCGTGGGCGCGCCCGCTACGCTCATCGCCAAAATGGTGGGCAATATCCTTATCGAAGCCGTCGTCGGCTCGGTGCCGCTCTTTGGCGACCTCTTTGACGTTGCGTTCAAGGCGAACCTGCGCAACGTGCGAATCCTGGAAGCGTACCTCGGTGCGTAACGGATTTCGCCCGCGCGCAGGCCAGCCTTGCCCCTGCGCGTAGGCGGCCTGCCACGGCACGGCCTCGTCCCTGATCCGCCCCTGGAGCGCGGATCAGGGACTTTGTACCGTGCGCCTCGCTGCCGATCTGGTCCACTTATAGGGAAGATCAGCCGCGCGCGGCGTGCCGGCGCCCGTTCGCGGCGTCTGCTCTGCGGAGCGGCTGGCTTCTCTTTTCGGGCAATGCAACCGTCTCCTCCTATGCCCCCCGACGAAACCACGACTGCGGCGGCGCCCGAGGCCCCTCCGCAGGCTGCGGAGGCGCGCCCCGAGGCAACGGCCGGGGACGAGAGTGAAGCCTCGGCCGGCAGCGCGAGCGCGCGGCGGAGCCTGCGCCAAGTGCTCGGTTCGCTGCGCGGATCCCTCGGCGTGGTGGCGGTGGCGCTGGTGGGGCTGTTCGTGCTGGCGCTTTTCTACACGTTTTACTTTGCCGCCGGCTTTTTCCTGCCCGTGACGGTGGCGCTGCTCCTGAACTTCCTCCTCAGCCCAGCCGTGCGCTTTTTGCAGCGGCTGCGCGTGCCGGTCCCGCTTGGCGCCGGGCTGGTCATGCTCGCGCTCTTGGGCACGCTCGCCGTCGGCGTGTACTACCTCTCTGGGCCGGCGGCGGAGTGGATCGAGAACACGCCGCAGGCGCTGCGCGAGGCCGAGTACAAGCTGCGCGGCGTGCGCGAGTCCGTCGAGCGCGTGCAGGAGGCGACCCAGCAGATGGGCACCCTCGCCGGCGGCGGCGATGCGGCGGGCGAATCGGCCCCGCCGCCGGCACGCGCGCGTGCCAGCGAGGCGCTCTTGAGCCAGACGACCACGGCGCTGGCGGGCATGGCCGCCGCCCTTTTTCTGCTGTACTTCCTCCTGGCCTCGGGCGACCTCTTCCTGCGCAAGCTCGTCCACGTCCTGCCGCTCTTGCGCCGCAAGCGCATCGCCGTGCAGATCGCCCACGGCATCGAGCGCGACCTCTCGGCCTACCTCTTCACCTACGCCGTGATCAACACGACGCTGGGCAGCGTGGTGGCCCTGGCGCTCTACTTCATCGGGATGCCCAATCCTGTCCTGTGGGGGATCATGGTGGCGCTCTTGAACTTCATCCCGTACCTCGGCCCGCTCGTGGGCGTGACGATTGTGGGGCTGGTGGCTTTTGTGAGCTTCGACAGCCTGGCGCACGCGCTGGCGGCGCCGGCGGCGTACTTCTGCATCAACGCGCTCGAGGGCAACCTCATCACGCCGCTGATCATGGGCCGGCGCCTCCAGATCAACCCCGTGGCCATCTTCATCTCGCTCACGTTTTGGGGATGGATCTGGGGCATCCCAGGCGCTTTGCTAGCCGTGCCGCTCCTGGTCGCGCTCAAAATCGTGTGCGATAACGTCGCCACGCTCCGACCGCTGGGCGAGTTCATCGGGCAGTAGCTTTTGAGAAGGGGCGAATGGGGGAGCGGGCAAGAGAGGGAGGGGACGTTTCCGTGGCCGAGTGGCTGCGGCAGGCGCGCGCCGATCTGGACGTGGCGGCCCACCTCGTGGGTCATGCGCCTCCGGCGTACGCCGTCTTTTTTGCGCACCTCGCCGTCGAAAAGGCGCTCAAGGGGCTGTACCGCAAGCACCACGGCGAGGCGCCGCCCGTCATGCACAACCTCCGCCACCTTGCCAGCCGCACCCGTCTTCTCCTCCCTGACGACCTGGATGCGTTCTTGGATGAACTCAGCCGCGCGAGCATCCTGGACCTCTACCCCGACCGCGGCTTTGCCTCCGGCGGCGCCGCGCCCGCCTACGACGAGGCCGCCGCGCGCGCCGCGCTCGAAAAAACGCACCGCCTCTTTGGCTGGATCACGGACCACTTCTGAGACGTGCCATCTCTGACACGCTCCAACGCGCAGCACGGCGAACATGCCCGCTCCCATCCTCCGAGAAGAAGCGCAGGTCCTGCTGGATCGCATCGTCCGCCGCATCGTGGACGCCGTGGACCCAGAGCGCATCATCCTCTTCGGCTCGCGGGCGAAGGGCACCGCGCGGCCCGACAGCGACTACGATCTATTGGTGCTCTCCAACAGCGAGAAGCCGCCGCGCGAGCGTAACCGTGACGTCCGCGCGCTCTTCCCACGCCGCAGCTTCTCGCTGGACGTGTTCGTGTACACGCCCGTCGAGTTCGAGCAGCGCAAAACGCTCGTCAACCACCTTTGCTTTTACGCCCACCGCGACGGGCGCACGATCTATGAGCGAGAGCGGCAACCTCACGCCTGAGGACTGGACGCGCGCGTGGCTGGAGAAAGCCCGGCACGACATCGAAGGCGCACGCCAGCTGCTGAATGCTGACGAGCCGCTTGCGGACCTCATTTGCTTTCACGCGCAGCAGTGCGCAGAGAAATGCTTGAAGGGGTTCCTGACAGCGCAGGGCGTGGCTGCTGAGAAGACGCACGACCTCACCGCCCTGCTCGACGCCTGCGCGCCGTACGACGCCGCGTTCAGCGCCTTTCGAGAAGACTGTGAGCGCCTGAACGATTACGCCGTCGAGGTGCGCTACCCCGGCGACACCGGCGAGCCGAGCGAAGAGGACGCCCGCACCGCCGTCGAAGCCGCTGCAGCGGTCAGGCGCTTCGTGCTCGCGGCGCTCGGCGAGCCTGATGAAGACGCCGAGCCGTGACGCTGCGCCGTCGCGGTCTGCTTTGTATATTCCGCGTTGAACAGCCTGCCCCGCCCCGCGGGGTTAGACGCCCGAACGCTCAACGTTTGACGTCCGATGATCGACCCGAGCTTCCTGCGCGAAGACATCCGCCATCTCAAGGGCGTGGGGAAAAAACGCGCCGACGTGCTCGCCGAGGCGGCCGGCGTGAAGACCGTGCGCGACCTCCTGCACTACTACCCGCGCCGCTACCTCGACCGCTCCACCGTAACGCCCATCGGCCGCCTGGAAGAAGGCGCGGCGCCGGTGACCGTCGTAGGCGAGGTGCGCGCCACGGGCATCGTGCCGGGCAAGCGCAAAAAGCGCTTCGAGCTGCGCGTGCAGGACGCCAGCGGCGGCACCTTGAAGTGCGTGTGGTTCCAGGGCGTGTGGTGGATCCAGAAGCTCTTCAGCCAGGGCGACCTCGTGGCCTTCCACGGGAAGGTGCAGCAGTACGGCCGCACCTTCTCGATGACGCACCCGGAGTTCGACAAGCTCGACGCCGGCGAGGCCGCGCTCGACACCGGCCGCATCGTGGCGCTCTACCCCGGCGGGCAGGCGCTCGACAAGGTGGGCCTGAACAGCCGGGCGCTCCGGCGCATCGTCTACGACCTCTTCAAAGAGCACGGCCTGAAGCTCCCCGAGATCTTCCCGGACTGGCTCACGGAGGAGTTCGGGCTGATGGAAGGGCGCGTCGCCCTCCGCGCCGTCCACTTCCCCAAGGATCAGCGCGAGTTTGGGGAGGCGCGGCGGCGGCTCAAGTTCGAGGAGTTTTTCTTCATCCAGCTGCTCCTGGCCCTCACGCGCGAGGCGCGCCAAGAGCTAGCCGGCCCGCGCTTCGGCGAGCCGGGCGACTTGGCGCGCCGGTTCGTCCGCGAGGTCTTGCCCTTTGAACTCACCGGCGCGCAGAAGCGCACGCTCCGCGACGTCGTGGAGGACACGCAGACGGGCCGGCAGATGAACCGCCTCATCCAGGGCGACGTGGGCAGCGGCAAGACCGTCGTGGCCGTGGCCGCCATGATGCACGCCCTGGACAGCGGCTACCAGAGCGCTTTCATGGCGCCGACGGAGATCCTGGCCGAGCAGCACTTCGCCAACCTGAAAAAATACCTCGCCCCGCTCGGCGTCGAGACGCGCCTCCTCATCGGCGGGCAGCGGAAGGCGGAGCGCGAGGAGGCGCTCGAAGCGATTGCGGAAGGCACCGCGCCCGTGGCCGTGGGCACGCACGCGCTGATCCAAGAGGGCGTGGATTTTGAGAACCTCGGCCTCGCCATCGTGGACGAGCAGCACCGCTTCGGCGTGATGCAGCGCGCGGAGATGTTCTCCAAGGGCGAAAATCCGCACATGCTCCTGATGACGGCCACGCCCATCCCGCGCTCGTTGGCGATGACGCTCTACGGCGACCTCGACGTCTCCGTCATGGACGAGATGCCCGCCGGCCGCAAGCCCGTCCAAACGCGGCTCCTCTCCGAAAAGCGCCGCGGCGAGATGCACGCCTTCCTGCGCGAAAAGCTCGAAGCCGGGCAGCAGGCTTACGTCGTCTACCCGCTCGTCGAGGAAAGCGAAAAGCTCGACCTCAAGGATGCCGAAAACGGCTTCGACACCTTGAGCGAACTGTTCGCGCCGTTCGAGGTCGATCTCGTCCACGGCCGCATGACCTCCGCCGAAAAGGAGGCGGCGATGGCGGCTTTCAAAAGTGGCGAGACGCGCATCCTCGTTTCCACGACCGTGATCGAGGTGGGCGTGGACGTGCCCACGGCCACGGTGATGGTGATCGAGCACGCCGAGCGCTTCGGCCTCTCGCAGCTGCATCAGCTTAGAGGGCGCGTGGGACGCGGCTCGGAGCAGAGCCACTGCCTGCTCATGGCCGGCTACAAGCGCTCCGCCGAGGCCAAAGAGCGCCTGCGCGCCATGATCGAGACGACGGACGGCTTCGTCATCAGCGAGCGCGATTTGGAGATCCGCGGCGCGGGCGACTTCTTCGGCACGCGCCAGAGCGGGATGCCCGACCTCAAGATCGCCGACGTCACGCAGGACACCGCCGTCTTGGAAGAAGCCCGCCGCGCCGCCTTCGCCTTAACGGAGCGCGACGCGGAGCTTTCCGCGCCGGAGCACGACCTCCTGCGCGAGCACTTCGAGCGCTACTACGCCCGGCGCAAGTTAGGCTACGCGCGGGTGGGGTGAGGCATGACGTTCAAACTCTCGAAATATGCACGGCAAGAGCTGGCACGCCGCGCCATTCCCGAGGATCTGCTACAGGCCGTCCTGCACGAACCGGAGCAGGTCATGGCGGCACGGGGATCTAGCGGGTCCATCAGGCGCGCCTCGATTTCGGAAGATCTTTCTGCTGCGGGCCATCGTAGCATACGACGTTGACCCGCCGCTCGTCGTCACCGTCTACCGCACGAGCAAGATCCATAAATATTGGGAGGAACCGTGAGAGCAACTTACGACGCCGAAGTGGACGTCCTGCGCCTCTTCTTCAGCAGCGCGCCCGTTGAGGAGAGCGATGAGGACAAGCCCGGCATCATCCTCGACTACGACCGAGAGGGAAACCTCGTCGGCCTCGAAGTGCTCGACGCCTCGAAGCGGGTAGAAGACCCCCAATCCGTCGAGTTTTCTTGAGTCATCCCCTATGCGGCCCCCTGCGTAGGCACCCCGGGGGCTACTACGTTAAGCGCAAGCTCGGCTACGCGCGGGTAGGGTGATGGCGCTCGAACAGCACCAAATTAACAAAAAGGCGCTCAAATGTTAATTTGGTGCTGTTACACTAACAAGGTTGTTAGTTTCGCTGCGGCGCGTTCGAGTCCGCCTGCGTAGCCTGCGGTGCTTCTTTTGGGGAGGCTCCCGCTTTCACGGTGATGATGCGGAGCACCTCTTTCGCGTAGAACTGACGCGCGTACGTGTCGTCGCCAAGCTGCTCTAAGATCCCATCGCGTTCCAAACGGCTCACGTATCGCAGGGCGGACTGGTACGGTATGTCCAGCGCTTCCGACATTTGAGAGATCGTCACCACCGGCGTTTCAAAGAGCACGTCCACTGCCTGTAGGAGCCGGGCAGGCGCGTTAGCATCGGTCAATTGCGTGCGCCAGCGTTGCTGTAGGTCCTGGAGGCGCTTCGCGCGCCGGACGGCATCGGTCGCTTGCTCGGCCACGCCGCGCAGGAAGAAAAAGATCCAGCTTCGCCAGTCGCCGCGCGCGCTCACGCCCAAGAGCAGGTCGTAGTACCGCTGCCGGTGGCGCTCGAAGTACGCGCTTAGGTAGAGAAGGGGTAGCGGGAGCAGGTCGTCCCGCACGAGCAGAAGCGTGATGAGGAGCCGGCCGATGCGGCCGTTCCCATCGATGAACGGATGGATAGCCTCGAACTGGTAGTGGCGCGAGGCGCATGACCGGCGGGTAGTCGTCCTCGGCATACAGGTACTTCTCGAGGGCGTCGAGCGCGTCGAGCATCTGCGGGACCGGCGGGGGGACGTAGGTGGCCTCGTGCTTTTCGCAGCCGGGTGGGCCTATCCAATTCTGAATGCGTCGGAACGCTCCGGGCGCGGCGTCCTCTCCTCGGACCCCGGCCATCAGATGCTCGTGAAGCTCCCGGATCAAGCGCAGGTTTACCGGGAGCGTGTCGAGCCGCTCCAACCCGTACTCCAGCGCGCGCACGTAGTTGTATACCTCGCGTGCATCCCCACGCGGAGTAGCGGCCTCGGAGCGCGCCGTCTGCTCGGCCTCGTAGGCGTACACGTCCACGACGTCGGCTTCCGTGCCCTCGATGCGCGAGGACAGCACGACCTCGCGCCGCACGAACGGGCGGATAAGCAAATGCGGGTTGGAGAGGTTGCGCCCCAGTCCGGCCAGTTCGCCAAGCGCCCGATCCGCGTCGGACAGCGTGCGGACCACCTCGATGTCGAGCGTCAGCTTCGGCGGAAGCGGCGCCGGCACGAACGCTCGGTACGCCTCAGGCCCACTCCCGAAGGTGAAATAGCGGCCGGGGACTTCGTCGAAAAGGGAAGACTGCATAGGGCGGCGCGGCGGTCTTTAAAGGACATCCACCGCTCAACATAGCGAACGCCGCGCACTTCCACCGGCCTTATTCACGCTCAATAGCGCAGCAGCGCAGCCACGTCGCCCACTTCGGTGAGGCCGCCGATGGGGTCGGTGAACTCGGTCTCGCCGCTGGAGCGGGCCACGAGTTCGACGAGTTCGTTCACGAGGTCCACCTTGAAGAGGTCTTTCTTGCCGCAGACGGGGCAGTTCTCCGGCACCCCGGCGGAGAGGTTCTCGCAGTCGCGGCAGCGCACGCCGGCCAGCTTCGCATCGCGCGTGACGATAAGCTTCTCGACGCGGCCCGTGGCGGCGGCTTTGAGCACGTTGCCGGGGCGCACCGCCGCGCGCTCGCCGCGCATGTAAGCGTTTTTGATCTGCTCCCAGAGCCGCTCCTCCGAGGCGCGCTCCTCCTCGAAGAAGAGGCCGAAGGCTTCCTCAAGCACGTGCTCCTCCTTGGTGAGGTCAGCCGTTTTGACGCCGGCGAGCTTCTCCTTAAGCTGCTGCGGAAGCGCGTTCTGGAGGGCGGTGAGCGTCTCCTCGGAGCCGAGCAGGACGATGCGGTCGAAGTCCGTTTCCTCGTTCAGCGCCTGGAGCTTCTCGGCGATGCCCTTGGTGTAGTGCTGAAGCTCTTTGTCGCGCCGGCGCTCGTAGCGCTTCTGCGACCAGCCGCCTTTCTTGACGTCGCTTTTCACGTCGCCGCGCACGCGGGCCGCCTCTTCGGCCACGGCCGAGGTGACGAAGTACACGCGCGCCTTCGTGTTGTCGGCCGCGACGACGACGAAGTTCTCGTACTCGTCCTGCATCTCGGCCAGGGGGCGGATGTAGGGCGAGGAATCGACCCAGAGGAGGTCCGGCCCCGGCTTCTCCAGCGGGAAGGCTTCGAGGTAGTCGTTGGCCCAGCAGGCGAAGACGCACAGCCCGCCGCCGTTGAAGGCGTACCCGTCGAGCTTCTCGCGGATGAGCCGCAGGTTCTCCTCGAAGTGCTCGCGCTCGGCCTCGTCGTCGAGGAGGCCGCGCACGTTGCGGATGCGCTCGTCGAGCTTGTCGAGGCTGTCTCGCCCCGAGAGGTAAAGGCTCACGAACGCGCGCTCGGGGCCTTCCTGCCCGGCCAGCGTCTGCAGGTCGATCTTGTTGAACATCTTTGGAGGCGAATGGTGAGTAGGGAGCGGCGAGTTGGAGAAGCGCAAGCCGCGCGCGAGGAGCCACCCCCCAGCCGCTCCTCGCCCTTCGCTCTAGTGATTGCGCAGGGCGCTGATGAGTTCGTCCTTGTCCATCTCGGAGCGGCCTTCGAGGCCGAGTTCTTCGGCGCGCTCGTAGAGGTCGTGCTTCGTCCACCGCTCGTACGGCGGCTGCTCGCCGCCTTTTTTGCCGGCCTCCTCGCGCGGCGCGTTGGCGATGCGCGCCGCCTTCTCTTTGCTCGCGCCCTGCTCGCGGAGCGCTTCGTACTGCGCGTCGTCCTCGACACGCGGAGCGTGGTCTTCGGCCATGATGATCCTTTGGCGTGGCGTGTGTTTGGAGAAGCGCCGGAGAAATGCCGCAAGCCGTTGCGCGTTCATGCCCGTTTGAAACGATACGGTGAAAGCAGTCCCCCGCCCCCACCGCCGCGCTCAGGACGTGAGGCCGATGACGCCCATCATCCGCCCCGTGCGGCCCTGCGCGTGGCGGTAGGAGAAGAACGCTTCGTGCTCGCTGGCCGTGCACCGCAGGCTGACCTCGATAGAAGATGACAGGACGCCCGCCTGCCGGAGCTGCACGGCGATGGCCGCCTTGAGGTCCACGCGCCACTTGCTGCCGCCGGGCCGCCGGCAGCGGAACGCCTCGCCAAAGCGCTCGGCCACGTCCTCATCCACGACGAACTCGTCGGCTGAGATGCTTGGGCTGATGTAGGCGCGGAGGCGGCCCGGCTCGGCCCCGAGGCGCGCCATGGCCGCGACGGTCTTGGCCGCCACGCGCGCCGCCGTCCCGCGCCAGCCCGAGTGGCACGCACCCACGATGCCGGCCGTGTCATCGGCCAGGAGGACGGAGGCGCAGTCGGCGGCGGTGAGGCACAAGAGCACGCCCGGCGTGCGCGTGACGAGGCCGTCGCAGCCTTTGTGGAGGCCGCTCCGGTGGACGGCTTTGACCTCGCTCCCGTGCACCTGCCCGGCCACGGCCATCTGCTCGGGCGCGTAGCCCATCGTCAGGGCTAGGCGGCGGCGGTTCTCGCGCACGTTCTCCCTGTCGTCTCCCGTGCCGAGGCCGAGGTTGAGGCTGTCAAAAGGCCGCGCGCTTACGCCGCCGTGGCGCGTGGTGAAGGCAGCCGTCACGCCTTCCAGGTCCTCGAACAGGGCCGGGCGGATCAGCTCCAGGATGAACGGCCCCGGCTCGTTCTCCTCCCCTGCGTCCCAGTGATCGGTGGCGATTTCAGGAGGGCTGCCTGGCAGGTTGCGGGGCATGACGGGGGGCGTTAGTGAGAACGTTCGGCGTGGCGAGGGCGCGGCGCTTGGGTCAGGAGCCGTCGTCGGAGGAGAGCGCGCGGCGGACGGCGGCGAGCGGCATGGCACGACCCGTCCACTGCCGGTAGGCGGCGGCGGCCTGCCCGATGAGCATCTCCAGCCCGCCGAGCGGCGTGGCCTCGCGCAAGGCAGCGTCCTTCAAAAAGCGCGTGCTTAACGGGTTATACACGAGATCGTAAGCGATCTGTTCGCCGGAGAAGTCCTCGCGGCGCGGCCAGGGCGTGCCCTCGGCCTGCGGGTGCATCCCCAGCGGCGTGGCGTTGACGACGAGCGCGGCGCGGCGCAGCGGCGGCCCGGCCTCGGCAAGCGGCACGACGCGCAGGGCGCCGCGCGCGTCGTACGCGGCGAAGTGGGCGGCCAGCGCCTCGGCCTGCGCGGGGCGGCGGGCGGCCAGCGTCAGCCGGGCGGGGGCGTGGGCGGTGAGGAGCGCGTAGCAGACGGCCCGCGCCGCGCCGCCGGCGCCGAAGACCAGCATCTCGCCTCCGCGCAGCGCCTCGGCGTGCGGCGCGAGCGGGGCCAGGAAGCCCTCCACGTCCGTGTTGTCGCCCACGAGGCGGAGGCCGTCTTTTTCGCCTCGGCAGACGATGGCGTTGACGGCACCCACGGCCTCGGCCCGCTCGGAAGACTCGTCTACCAACGAGCGGACCGCTTGCTTGTGCGGGCGCGTCACGTTGGCGCCGGCGTAGCCCAGGGCGCGGAGCCCGGCCACGGCCGCCGGCAGATCGTCCGGGGCCACGTCGGCGGCGACGTAGACGTAGTTCAACCCCTGCGCGCGGAAGGCGGCGTTGTGGATGCGCGGCGAGCGCGAGTGCGCCACCGGGCGGCCCAGGAGCGTCACGAGCCGCGTCTCGGCGTTTATCGTGGGTTGATGTGCGGATGGGTTCACGTGCTCAGGACCTTTCCAACGCCTCGGTGCGGCGTGCTGCGTGAACGCGTATCCACCCGAGCACGTCTAAAACCGGCGCGCGAGGCCGGCGCCGATGAAGTAGCTCCGCGTCTGATCGTCAACAAGGGCGCCGCCGTTGGCGTCGATCTGCGTGTCGGCGTTCAGGAGGTATGTAAAGCCGCCCTCGATGTAGCTCTCGTTTTCCTCGCCGTAAAAGCCGGCGTAGCCGACGTAGGCACCCGTGCCCCCTGCGCCGGCGAGGCTTCCGCTGAGCGTGGCCGTCACAAGGGCGCGCCCTCCGCCGGGGTCGTCCGCCGTGAAGGCGTCGTAGCCGGCGTTGACGGAAAGGGCGGCGGCGGGGCTGAGGAGCCAGTCGGCGGCGAGCTTGGCCGTGAAGAGCGAGCCGCCGCTGCCGAGGCCCGCCTCCTCATCGCCCGTGGGGAGCGACGCGCTGGCGACGAGGGCGATCTGCGGCCGGCCCAGCGGCACGCCGTCGCCTGGCACGAGCCGCGCTTTTAGGCCAACGCCCGCGTCCTCGAAGCCGGACACGTTCTCCTGCCGCTGCCGCTCGCGGATGACGTAGGAGTTGAAGGCGGGGCGTATTTCGAGCCACTCGTTCACGCCCACGCGCCCGAGAAGCTGCCCGATGACGTGGCCGGTGCGCCCGCCCGTGCGCTCAAAAGCGTAGCCGCCTTCAAGCTGAAACGTGCCCGGCGCCACCACCGACGTCCCATCGCCGAAGCCGGGGCGGTCCGGGGTGAGCGGAGCCTCCACCTGCGCACGGGCAGCGGGGGGCAGGAGTGCCGCGCAGCAGACGGCCAGAAGCAGCACGGGCCGCAGGAGGTTCGCCATCGGAAGCGCCTCACCGGGTTGGGAGCGGGGCAGGAGGAACAGCAGCGGCCCCGCTCAACTGCCCGGAGCGCTCAGGCGTTCCCGTCCCAAGCGGCAGCGACCCCTCGGCCTCAGGCGGCCTCGACGGACATGCCGTCCTGCTGAACGAGCACCTCGCCAAAGGCGATCTCCTCGGCGGCCAGGACGAAGACGGTGGTGGGCAGCTCCTCGGTGCGCTCGCGCAGGAGGCGGTAGTAGTCCACGTAGTCGTCCGTCTCGGCCGGCTCGCGCATCCCCAGGAAGATGAGGTCGGCGTTGCGCGAGGACTCGTGGAGGATGTCGTCGAAGGAGCGCCCCTGCGCGACGACGACGTCGAGGCTGGCGCCGGTGCGGAGCTGGTCCACCACGGGGGTGAGGTTGCGGCGCGCGCTCTCGGCGGCCTCCTCGTTGGGCGTCACCATCTTGAGGAAGACCTCGCTCTCACGCCAGGGCAGGCTCGTTTGGAGCAGGTAGGAGAGGATCTTCATCAGCCCGCCGTTGCCTTTGAGGCCGCCCCACCACACGTCGATACGCCGGCGCTCGCCGAAGTCGCGCTCCTCGTTGTGGCGCACGATGACGATGTTGCGCTTGGCCTCGTGGAAGCGGGCGATCATCTCGCAGTAGCGCCGGTGATGCTCCGGGTTATCGCTGTCGCCCAGGACGATGGTGTTGGGCACGAGCGCGCCCATGCCGTAGGCGCCCACGAGGCGCTCGGCCCCGTCGAACGGCTCCGGCGCCGTGATCGTGCGCACGAGGCTCTGCACGCCGCGCCGCGCGAGGTACTCCTGGATGTTGCCCTCGAGCGTGCGCTGGCGCTCGGTGGAGACCTCCTCGTCGGGGACGACGGTGGCCACGGTCATGAGCGCCTGGTTGTGCGTGAGCGAGGCGGCAAAGTCGATGAGGTGCCAGCGCTTGCGCGGCGCGCCGCTGAAGACGAGCAGGTGCGGGCGCCAGTTTTTGGGATCGGGGCCGCCGCGCAGGCGCAAAAGGCCGGCGCGCGTGGCCGTCATCCACAGGCCCTGGCGCACGTCGCCCCAGGCCGTTTGCAGGCTGCGCCGCTCCAGCCATACGAAGATGCCCAAGACAAACATCACCGCCACCACCGTAGCAATCCAGTTGATAAGAATCATCACGGCAATGCAGCCCACCGCGCCCAAGAGCGACCAGAACCAGTGCACCTTGAACGTGGGCCTAAAGCTGGGGCTGCCCAAAAAGCCCTCGATGCCGGCGGCCATGTTCAAGACGGCGTACGTGGTAAGAAAGAACATGGTGAGCACGGGGGCGATGAGGTTGAGGCTGCCCAGCGCCACAGCGCCGAGCGCCACGCCCAAGGTGACGAGCGTGCCCGCGCGCGGCGTGTTGTCCTTCCCCACGCCGCGGCCGAGCCAACGCAAGGAGCGCGGCAGGACGCCGTCCTGCGCCAGCGCCTGCATCACACGCGGCGCGCCCAGGATCGAGCCGATGGCGCTCGACAAGGTCGCGCCCCAGACGCCCAGGAGGATGGCGTCACCCCACCACGCCATCTTGCGCATGATGAGCGGGTCCTCGATCAGGGTGATGGCGTCGGCGCGCAGGGCCAAGAGCGTGGGCAGGCCCATGTAGATGAGGTACCCCACGCCCACGGCGGCGAAGGTGCCCTTGGGGATGGACTTCTGCGGATCGGCCAGGTCGCCGGAGAGGTTCACGCCGGCCATGATCCCCGTCACGGCGGGGAAGAAAACGGCGAACACCGTCCAGAACGGCTCGGAGTAGCGGTCGCGCGCGCCCCACATCTCGATCTGCGTCGGCTCGAGGCTCTCTCCAAAGAGAAGCGAGAGGAGCGAGACGACGATGGCCGCCAGAATCACGTACTGCGCCTTGATGGCGATGGAGGGCGAGCCGAGCGCGAGGATCGCCACGAAGATGGTGACGACGATGCCCACGAACTGAATCCCCGTGAGACCGAAAACGCTGAACGCGGCCACCGCCGGGAAGGCCGTCACCACGCTCTCGGCAAAGCCTACGGTGTAGAGCGCCACCGAGAGCGCCTGCGCGATGTAGAGCGGGATCCCCACCGCCCCGCCGATCTCGATCCCGAGCGAGCGCGAGATCATGTAATACGCCCCGCCGATGCGCACGCGCTGGTCCGTGGCGATGGCGGCGATGGAGAGCGCCGTCAGGAAGGTGATGGACGTGGACATCGTCACGATGAGGAGCGTGCCCAAGAGGCCCACGTTCCCCACCACCCACCCGAAGCGCAGGTACATGATCACGCCCAGGATCGTGAGGATCGAGGGCGTGAAGACGCCGCCAAAGGTGCTCAGCCCCCCCGGCTTTCCGGTGGCGACTTCCTGCTTTTCCGGCCCCGAGCGTGAAAAGAGTTTCTTGAGCATTCTCGCGTGGTGAATGGGCAGGCGGGGGCGGATCGGACAAGCGGAGGAAGATCCGCAGCGAAGGTTTGCCAGAATACCTACGCCGCCGGGCGTGCGCAACCGCCCGGCGCGCTCTTCGCGTGTTTTTGCTATGTCCTTGCCCCGCAACCCAAGACGGCAACGCAAGTAGGAAGAGGCTGTCGGCAATGGCCGCCGCTCGGCGGCGCGTGCCCCGGTCCTCCTCGAACCCACTGTGCTACCCATGGCTCAGGCGAACGCTCCAGGCAAGCTGAAGAAGAACCTCACCCTTTTCGACGTTTACGCCATCAGCACCGGGGCCATGTTTAGTTCGGGCTTTTTCCTGCTGCCCGGCATTGCGACGGCGCAGTCGGGGCCGTCGGCCATCCTGGCGTACCTCGTGGCGGGGCTGCTCATCCTCCCGCCCATGTTCAGCATGGCGGAGCTGACCACGGCCATGCCCAAGGCCGGCGGGGCGTACTACTTCCTGGACCGCAGCCTCGGCCCGCTTGCCGGCACGGTGGGCGGCCTGGGCACGTGGCTGGCGCTCGTCTTCAAAAGCGCCTTTGCCCTTATCGGCATGGGGGCGTACCTGGCCATCTTTTTCGACCTGCCCGTCAAGCCCCTGGCGGCGGCGCTTACCGTGGCCTTCGCCGCGCTCAACGTCGTGGGCGCGAAGGAGACGAGCGGCTTGCAGCGCCTCTTGGTGACGGTGCTCGTGGCCGTGCTCGCCTTCTACATCGTGCAGGGCCTCTTCTTCGTCGCCGGGATGGAGAGCGGCGGCGTGGGCGAGCAGCTTGCGCCCTTTTTGCCCTTTGGCGCCAACGGCTTTTTGGCCACCATCGGCCTCGTCTTCGTCTCCTACGCCGGCCTTACGAAGGTGGCCAGCGTGGCCGAGGAGGTGCAGAACCCCGACCGCAACATCCCGCTGGGGATGGCGCTCTCGCTCTTCACGGCCACCACCATCTACGTGGTGGGCGTGTTCATCATGGTGGCCGTCCTGGACCCGAACGAGCTGCGGCAGGACCTGACGCCGGTGGCCACCTCCGGCGAGGCCTTCCTAAGCTGGCTGCCGGCGCCCTGGGGCCTCATCCTCATCGTGGTGGCTGCCTGTGCCGCCTTTGCCTCCACGGGCAACGCCGGCATCCTCTCCGCCTCGCGCTACCCCCTGGCCATGGCGCGCGACCGGCTGCTCTCGCCCCGCTTTGCGCAGCTCGGCCGCTTCGGGACGCCTACCACGGGCGTCCTCACCACCGCCGGCCTCATGCTGCTGGTGATCTTCGCCTTCTCCGAGGAAGGCGTGGCTAAGCTCGCCAGCGCGTTCCAGCTGCTGCTCTTCGGCCTCTTGAACGCCTCGGTCATCATCATGCGCGAGAGCCGGATCCCTTCCTACGCCCCCGGCTACCGCTCGCCGCTCTACCCCTGGATGCAGATCGCCGGCATCGTCATCGCGCTGCTGCTTATCGTGGAGATGGGGAACCTCGCCATCGCCTTTACGGCCGGCCTCGTGCTCCTAGGGATGGGGTGGTACTTCTACTACGCGCGGCCGCGCGTCGTGCGCGAGGGGGCCGTCTACCACCTCTTCGCCCGGCTCGGGCAGTTCCGCTACGAGGGGCTGGACACCGAGCTGCACGGCATCCTCCAGGAAAAGGAGATCGCCGACGCCTCGGCCTTCGAGCGGCTCGTGGCGCGCGCCGCGGTGGTGCCCCTTACCGAGCCGGTGGCCTACCGGGAGGTCGTGCGCGAGGCCGCCGCGCTTTTGGCCGAGCGCGCCGGCGTGCCCGCCGAGAAGATCGAGGAGCGCTTCCTGGGCGACTCGCAGCTGAGCGGCACCTCGGTGACGCACGGCACGGCGCTCCCTTACGCGCTGCTTCCGGGGCTGGAGCAGGAGGAGATGGTCATCGCGCACTGCCGCTCGGGCGTCTGCGTCGCCTTCGAGGACGACACCCTCGACGGCAGCGCGGCGGCGCAGGAGCCGGTGTACGCGCTCTTCTTCCTCATCAGCCCGCAGGAGGACCAGGGGCTGCACCTGCACACGCAGGCCGCCCTGGCCAGCCGCGTCGAGGAGCAGCCCTTCCTGGCGGAGTGGCGCGCCGCCGTGGACGAGCAGGAGATCAAGGAGACGCTCCTGCACCACGAGCGCTACCTCTCGCTCCACCTCCTTTCGAGCACGCCCACGGAGCACTTCGTGGACCGGCGCGTGGCCGACCTGAGCATCCCGGCCAACACGCTCGTGGCGCTCGTCCGCCGGGATCGGCAGATCATCATCCCGCGCGGGCACACGGTCTTGGAAGAGGGCGACCGCATCACGGTGATCGGCGACGCGGGCGGCATCGAGCGCCTCTACGAGCTGTACCGCCAGCCCTACAGCGCCGCGCGCCGCAGCTGAGCCGCGCGCCGACGGAGGCTTCTCACCCTTCCTGCCCGTTGCCTTTGGCCTGGTGCTCATCGGCGGCGGGTTCGCTCGCCGCCGCCTGCCGCGCCGGGAGCGGGCGTTGTTGCAGCAGCGCGTCGCGGATCTCCTCCGCGTCGGCGGCGGCGAGCCAGGCGTCCATGAAGCCCTCCTGGCCGACGCGGCTGGCCAGGTGCACGAGCATGTGGAGGTGGCGGTTCGGGTCCGCCTCGGGGCTGACGAGGAAGAAGAGCGCGTGGACGGCAGCGGCGGCGGCCCCGTCCCCTTCGGCCTCCACGCCGGGCGCGCTGCCCACGGGGAGGCGCAGGCCGGGCCGGCTGCGCACGAGCGCCAGCGCCGGCGCCTCGATGCCGCGCAGGCGGAAGTGCGGAAGCGCCGCCCCACGCGAGAACACGACGTGCTCGCTTAGCGCGTCGGAGCGGTACCGCTCGGCCAGCACCTCGGCGGGGAGGTTCAGGCGCTCGGCCAGGGCCTCAGCCACGCGCTCGGCGGTGCCCTCGTAGGTGGCCTCCTCGTCCAGGTCCAGGACGGGGGCGTGGCGCACGAGCGCGCCGAAGGCGTCCTCGGAGTCGCGGCGGGCCGGCGCGGCCTCGGGGGCCGGCGCGGCCTCGGCGGGCGCGGCGCCCCAGGGCGCCCCGGGCGCCGGTTCCGAGGCCAAGGCCAAGAGCGTGTCGCCGGGCTGCGGGATGGGGTTGCCCTCGCTCGAAAAAACGAACAGGCGGTCCTCGCCGCGCTTGATGAAGAGCGGAAGGAAGTGCACCGACGCCTCTCCGCTCTGCCCGCCCAACGGCCCGTCTTGCGCCCGCGCCCGGTAGTACGCCTCCACCTCCTCGAACGGATGCGCCTCGGTAAGTTCGAAGGAGCGGACCTCGTCGCCCTCGGCCAGGCGCTCGGCCATGACGGCGAACGTCACCCCGTTGCCGAAGAGCGAGCGCCCGCGCAGGTGGCGCGGCAGCGGGCCGCGCTGCTGGCCGCGCCCGATGCCCTGCGCGGCGCCGGGCGTGCGCGGCCCCTCCTGGCGCGTGGCGATCTGGTAAACCTCGGCGCTCTCGAAGATCTCGCTGAAGTGGAGCGCGGCCAGGGCGTTGATCTCGTCGTTGGGCGTGAGGGCCAGGAGCCGGCCGAGGCCGGCCAGGTCCAGCTCGTCGATGACGCTCTCCGAGAGGATGTTGGCGCGCTCGGCCAGGAGGCCCTCCTGGCGGGCCTGGTGCACGTTTTGCGGGTTCGAGTCCACCAAGAGCACCTGGAAGCCGAGGGCGTCGAGGGCCTCGGCCAGGCGGCGCGCCCAGGCGTGCGCCCCCACGATGAGGACGCCCTGCGGGTCCGGCTGCGCCAGGCCGAGCCAGCGCGCCACCGGCGCAATCGTCAGCCCGTAGACGGCCACCGTGCCTACGATGACGAGGAAGACCACAGGCACGAGCGCCTCGACCTGCTCGGCCGGGAAGAGGCCGCGCAGCCGGAAGGCGAAGAGGGCGCCCACGGCCGCCGCCACGATGCCGCGCGGGGCCAGCCACGAGAGGAACGTCCACTCCCGCCAGTTTAGCTGCGTGCCCCAGGAGGACACCGCCACCGCCAGCGGGCGCACCACGAATATAAGCACGGCCAGGAAGAGGAGCGCGCCGCCGTCCAGGTAGTCCAGCGCGCTCATCTCCAGGCGGGCCGAGAGCACGATGAAAAGGCTGGCGATGAGGACCACCTGCAGGTCTTCCTTGAACTCGGCCAGGCGCCGGACGGACACGTAGGGCTGGTTCGCCATGAGGATGCCCATGAGCGTGGTCGTGACGAGGCCGGACTCGTGCTGGAGCATGTTCGAGACGGCGAAGGCGGCCACCACCACGCCCAGCGCCAGCGCGTTCTGGAGGTGGTCCGGCAGGAGGCCGCGGCGGATGAGGAACGTCAAGATGGCCGCGCCGATCACGCTCACGCCCACGCCCACGACGGCCACGGTGAGCAGGCCCTGCGCGGCGTGGAGCGCGGCGCTTTCCGTCGCTGCGCCGGCGGTGCCGTGCTCGTGCAAGAACACGATGGCCTCTAAGACGAGCACGGCCAGGATCGCGCCCACGGGGTCAATCGTGATCCCTTCCCACTTCGCAATCGTGCCCACGCGCCCGGTCGGGCGGACGTAGCGCAAGAGCGGCACGATCACCGTCGGCCCGGTGACGGTGAGGATGGCGCCCAGGAGCACGGCCAGCGCCGGGTCGAAGCCCAGGAGGTAGTACGCGCCCAGCCCCGCGCCCAGCCAGGTGACGGCCACGCCCACGGTGACGAGGTTGAGGACGGTGCGGCCCACCTCGCGCAGCTCCGTGAGCCTGAGCGTCAGCCCGCCCTCGAAGAGGATGATGCCGATGGAGAGCGAGACGAAGGCGAACACCCACTCCCCCTGCAGCCACGCCGGGTCAAGCGCGCCCGTGACCGGCCCGGCCACGAACCCGAAGATGAGGAGCAGCAGGATGGACGGGAGCCGGAAGCGCCAGGCCAGCCACTGCGCCAGCACCCCCAGCGCGATCACGCCGGCGATGGCGGTGAGGATGACCTCAGGACTTAGTTCGGGCAAGGGTATAGGTGCAGGTTGAAGAAAAGAGGACAGCGCGCTGGCTGTAAGCGCGGAAGGTTCTCCCGCCGAGCGCCCGCGCCACCTGATAAAGGACGCTCCAGGAACGGCAAGGCAGATCGGCCGAGCCGGCAAAGCTAAGCGGCAGCGCACGGACGCGGCCTGCTGAACCTGCCTTGGGAGCGTCGTACTGCCGGCGCTCTCAGCAGATCCGCGCGCGACGCCCCGCCGCTCTTGCGGCGTCTTCCTCCGCGCGCAATGTACTTTCCTTTTGAAGGATGCCTTGCCGGGCGGCCTTTCCGTTGCATCTCGGCGGCGCCCTTTGCATACTGACGGGCACACCTTTGCACCTCCCCCCATCCTTTCATCACAGCGGACATCGCCTCCGCGAGGGAAGCTTGTATGCCAACACCAGAACACTCAACGGCCGAAGTGCCCGAGGACCAGGCGCGCACCGCCGAAGAAGCCGGCGAGCGCGCCGCCAAGAAGCACACCAAAGAGCAACACGAGGCCGAGCAGCACGCGGGTAAGCTTGGCTTTTTCGGCCAGGTCAACCGGATGTTCGACCACGCCGCCTCGTTTACGGACCACCCCGTGGGCCTGCTCGATCAGATCAAGGTCTGCAACACCGTCTGCCGGATGGAATTCCCCATCAAGCGCGACGACGGCTCGATTCAGGTGGTGCGCTCGTTCCGCGCCGAGCACTCGCACCACAAGCTCCCCGTCAAGGGCGGCATCCGCTACGCCGACAGCGTGAACGAGGACGAGGTCATGGCCCTCTCCGCGCTGATGACCTACAAATGCGCCATCGTGGACGTGCCCTTTGGCGGCGGCAAGGGCGGCGTGAAGATCAACCGCGCCGACTACTCGGACAAGGAGCTGGAGCGCATCACGCGCCGCTACGCCTTCGAGCTGGCCCGGAAGAACTTCATCGGCCCCGGCATCGACGTGCCCGCGCCCGACTACGGCACCGGCCCGAAGGAGATGGCCTGGATCCTGGACACCTACACGCAGACGACGACCGACCCCCTGAACGCGCTCGCCTGCGTCACGGGTAAGCCCGTGGGCCACGGCGGCGTGCGCGGGCGGAAAGAGGCCACCGGCAAAGGCGTCTTCTACGGCATCCGCGAGGCGTGCCGCTTTGAAGAGGACATGGAGCCGCGCGGCCTCAAGCCCGGCCTCGAAGGCAAAACCGTCATCGTGCAGGGCCTGGGCAACGTAGGCTACCACGCCGCCAAGTTCCTCCAAGAAGGCGGCGCGCGCATCATCGGTCTCGCCGAGATCGAGGGCGCCATCTACGACCCGGACGGCCTGGACGTGGACCAAGTCGTGACGCACCGGAAAGAGACCGGCTCCATCCTCGGCTTCGGGAGCAGCGAGGGCACCGAAACCTCGGCTAAGGCGCTCGAATGGGAATGCGACATCCTCATCCCCGCCGCCCTTGAAGGCGTCATCACCAAGGAGAACGCGCCGCGCATCCAAGCCAAGATCATCGGCGAGGCCGCCAACGGCCCCATCACCGCCAACGCCGACGACATCCTCCAGGACAAGAACGTGCTCATCCTGCCGGACGTGTACCTCAACGCCGGCGGCGTGACGGTCTCTTACTTCGAGTGGCTGCGCAACCTCTCGCACGTGCGCTTCGGGCGCATGTCCAAGCGCTTCGAGAAGCGCTCCGCCGAGCGCATCCTCGAGTCCGTGCAGGACCTCACCGGGAAGAGCTTCCCCGAGCAGGTCTTCTCCGACGTGGCCACCGGCGCTGGCGAGGAGGACCTCGTGAACTCCGGCCTGGAGGAGACGATGATCTTCGCCTACAACGAGATCCGCGCCATCGCCGCCAACCACGGCGTCCCGTTGCGCACGGCCGCCTTCATCAGCGCCATCAACAAGATCACCGCGTCCTACGCCGAGATGGGCATCTTTCCCTGATCCGCTGCGGAAGCGCTTTTCTTGCCTTTCTGCTCAGAAAAAGCAGAAGAACGCCTCGCGTCCCTTCCGGGGTGGTGCGAGGCTTTTTCTTTTGAAGGCGTACTTCTCTCGTCACGCGCAGAAGCGCCCTGCCGGGCATTGCGCCGGCCGCTGGAGCTTGCCTGACCCGTACGCGCGCCTTACTCGTCATCATCGCCGGAGCCGCCGCCGGAGGCGTTGCGGTCCAGGAGCGCCAGCTCGCGCACGCTCTCGTCGAGGTCCCCCTCCGCGCCGAAGACGATCTCCGTCTCGTTCGACGGGTGCGCATCAACGTGGATCATCTTGAACGCCTCCCAGCACGGGTAGACGGCCACGCTGCTGAAGCCCTTCTCCTGACTCCCTTCTTTGCGCGCCTGGAGGTCGCCGCGCCAGCACACCACCACCTGCCCGTTGTGAAAGACGATGCCGTCGAGGACGCGCCCGGTGCCGCTCACGCCGCTCTCGTCGGCGTTGCGGATTACGGTGAAGAGGCGCGGCTCGGCGGGGGTGGGCGCGTGCTCGCTGGAAGCGTCGGCGGAGGGGGTGCGTTCGTCGCTCATGGGTCACCTCGGTCAGGGGTGGCGGGGGCGGGTGTTCAGGGGCAACGCGCGAACGCCACGCGCGGTTTGCAACGAGGCGCCGCCGCGCAGGCGAGCGCCCCTGCGTAAGCGGCTTCGACACCGCCGAAGCAGGGCTTTCCCTGCCGCAGGGCCGTTGCGCTCTTTCTTCCTGCCCGACATCTGAAAAACCGCAGGGACGGCCGCAAGCTCGACCGACATGTTACACACGTATCGCAAAAGAAGATAGCGCGCTCTTGACGTCGCTGATACGGCTGCTGAAACCGGAGAACGCTTCGCCTCTCATCTTTCTTCTGTTTTAGATTTATTAAGGAGCGGGCACCGCTCAGGCAGGGGCTTCTCTTTAAGCGCGTTGCCTCGTACCTTGTCTTCAGTTACCGCGCCGGATGCGTTGCAAGAGGCATGTCGTTCCCGAATCGGGAGGCTCCTTGCGGAAAGGACGCTCTGAGAGGCTGCTTGGCAAGTCGTAAAGATCCCCCTCATGTCCAGGCCTGTCCCGGCACCGGGGAGGGGACCTCAGCAACGCAAACGCTTGGCAGTTGCCGAACAGCTTTTGGAGGCCTCACCCAGCCTCTGCGGCGCCAAGGATCGCCTCTTTGGGGCGGCCCCCACCTCGACGTCACCCTTTCGGTACCTCCTATGCTTTCACCCCGACTGCTCTACCCGCCCGCCCTCCTCGCCTTTCTCACGCTTCTCGCCGCGCTTGCGCCGGCGGCGCAGGCGCAGGAGGTCAGCGGCGAGTTGAAACGCTACCACCCCGTAGCCGTCACCTTCGACGGCCCCACCCGCTCCGAGAACGCCGCCACCTTCACCAACCACCGCTTCAACCTCAACGTCACCGCGCCGGACGGCACGGAGCTAACCATCCCCGGCTTTTTCGCCGCCGACGGCAACGCCGCCAACACCTCGGCCACGAGCGGGAATAAGTGGCGCGCCTACGTCCTGCCTTTGCAGACGGGCACGTACGCCTTCGAGGCCAGCTTCCGCACGGGCACGGGCGTGGCTGTGAGCCTCGACGCTAACGCTGGCTCGCCTGCCGCCTTCGACGGGCAGACCGGCTCCTTCACCGTCGCCGAGACGAACAAGAGCGGAGACGACAACCGCGCGCGCGGGCTGCTCCGCTACGTCGGCAAGCACTACCCGCAGTTCTCCAATGGCGCGTACTTCCTCAAAAGCGGCCCGGACTCGCCCGAGAACCTCTTCGCCTACGAAGACTTCGACGGCACGCCCGAGGGCCGCGGCTACGACCCGCACCTCCAGGACTGGACCGGCGGCGACCCGACCTGGAAAAACGGCAAGGGCAAGGGGCTGATCGGCGCCTTGAACTACCTCGCGCGCGACGAGGGGATGAACTCGTTCAGCTTCATCCCGATGAACGTCCAGGGCGACGGCGACGACACCTGGCCCTGGACCGGCAAGAACAACCGCCAGACCTACGACGTCTCGAAGCTGGCGCAGTGGGAGATCGTCTTCAGCCATGCCGACGCGCTTGGGATGTTCATCCACTTCAAGACACAGGAGACGGAGAACGACCAGCTCCTCGACGGCGGCGCCCTCGGGAACACGCGCAAGCTTTACTACCGCGAACTCATCGCCCGCTTCGCGCACCACCACGCGCTGAACTGGAACCTGGGCGAGGAGAACACGAACACCGACGCGCAGCGAAAAGCCTTTGCGAGCTACTTCCACGCGCTCGACCCGTACGACCACCCCGTCGTCGTGCACACGTACCCCGGCCAGAAGGCTAGCGTGTACAACCCGCTCCTGGGCTACAACGACTTCGAGGGGCCGTCCATCCAGCTTAGCGGCATGTCCGACTCGCAGGCGTCCGACGCTGTGCGCACCTGGCGCGAGTCCTCCGCCGATGCGGGCCGGCCCTGGCTCGTCTCCGTCGATGAGCCGGGGAACGCTGGGGACGGCGTCTACTCCGGCAACTACGACGACGCCCGCGAGGTGCTCTACGCCTCCTACCTCTCCGGCGCCTACGGCACGGAGTGGTACTTCGGCTACAGCCATCCGGACGACGACCTCGACCTGGACGACTTCCGCTCGCGCGATGCGTGGTGGGACTACGTCCGCATTGGGCGCGAGACGCTTGAAGAATTGCCTTTCACCGAGATGGAACCGCTCGACGACTTCCTCCAGAGCGGTGACGGCTACGCCTTTGGGCAGGCCGGCCAGGTCTACGCCGTCTACCTCAAAGACGGCAGCGGCGCCGTGGACGGCTCTTTCGACGTCGAATGGATCAACCCGCGCACCGGCGACCGCCAGACGACCACCACCAACGGCCCGCTCGACGCGCCTTTTTCCGAAGACGCCCTCGCCATCCTCACGCCCACCGACGGCGGCGGCCCCGCCATCACCAGCCTCACGCTCGTCAACGCCGATACGGACGAAGACCTCGGCCCGCTCGAAGACGGCGACGTGCTCGACTTCGCCGCGCTGCCGACAACGAACCTGAGCGTGCGCGCCAACGCCAACGGCGCCACGAGCAGCGTCCGCTTCGGCTACGACGGCGACGATAACTACCAGACGGAGAACAACGCCCCGTACGCCATCCAGGGCGACTCGCCGAACGGCGACTACAACCCGTGGACGCCGTCGCTGGGCGCGCACACGCTCACGGCCACGCCTTTTGCCCAGGACGGCGCGCAGGGCGAGGCCGGCCCGGCGCTCACCATCAGCTTCACCGTGGTCGAGGATGACGGCGGCGGTGACGGCGGCGAGGTGGTCTTTGCCGTCAACGCCGGCGGCAACGCCTACACCGCCCCGGACGGCACTGCCTACGAGGCCGACGACGGCTTCAGCGGCGGCCGCACGTACAGCACCAACGACGCCATCGCCGGCACCGAGGCCGACGCGCTCTACCAGAGCGAGCGCTACGGCAACTTCTCCTACGACGTGCCCCTGGAGGACGGCACCTACGAGGTCACGCTCCGCTTTGCCGAGGTCTACTGGAACGCCTCCGGCAAGCGCGTCTTCGACGTAATCATCGAGGGCGACGAGGTGGTCACCGACCTCGACCTCTACGCCGAGGTCGGCCACGACGCCGCCTACGACGTCACTGAGACGGTGAGCGTCAGCGACGGCACGCTCAACATCGTCTTCGACACCGACGTCAACAACGCCAAGGTCGGCGCCGTGCTCGTCGCCAGCACCGACGGCGGCGGCGGCGGCTCTTGCACCAGCACGGAGGAAGAGGTGATCTCGGCCGAGGGCCTGCCGCTGGACTTCTTCGGCACGCCGGTGGGCACGCAGAAGACGGCCACGCTCGACCTCGACCTCACCGACGTCGAGAGCGCCGCCATCACCGTCACCGCCGACGACATCGACCAACCCGAAGAGGCGTCGATGGCCGTGAACGGCGCGGCCGTGGCGGTCCCCGCCGGCGCCATCGAACCCGACGGGCAGAACGGCGACCTCCTCACGGGCACGGCGCCGCTCGACCTCGCCCTGCTCGAAGAGGGCCAGAACCAGGTCACCTTCACGTTCGCCAGCGACCTCGGCGGCACGACGAGCGGCTACCGGATCACGGACCTGGAGGTGACGCTCGAACGCTGCGTCGAGGCGGCGGCCCAAACGCTCGACCCGCAGGCGCATGAGCGCGGCGGGGCGCTGCCCGAAGCGTTCGCGCTGTGGGGGAACTACCCGAACCCCTTTGGGCAGTCCACCACCATCCGCTACGCGCTGCCGGAGAGATCGCGCGTCGTGCTGACGGTCTACGACCTGCTGGGCCGGAAGGTGGCCACGCTCGTAGACGCCGAGCGGCCGGCGGGCGTCCACACGGCGCGCTGGTCGGCCGCCGGCCTCCCGAGCGGCACGTACCTCTACCGCCTGGAGGCCGGCCGCTTCGCCGGCGCCCGGACGATGATCCTCGTGAAGTAGCCGGCGCGAGCGCGCCGTAGAAAGGGGAACGCCCCGCGCCGGCTTGTTGTCGCCAGCGCGGGGCGTTCTTCGTTGGACGGGCGCCTTGGGGGGGGCCGGGGTTAGGCGGCCTCGCCGTAGCGCTTGGACGTGCTGAGGACGCGCGCCACGGCCTCGGGCACCATCTCCTTCCAGGCCGGGTCGCCCGCTTCGAGCTTTTTGATCACATCGGCGGGGTAGCCGCCCGCGAGGCGCTCGGGCGAGACGTCTTCGAGGTCTTCGATGGCGCCGCTCTCCAGGAGGAAGCGGTGGAGGTGGTTCAGGGGCGGGTCAAGCTCCAGCGTCTCGGCGCGCACGAGCGTGCCGTTGCCGGCGCCGTTGCTGGTATCAAGCTGCGGGTAGACGTACATCTGCACCACGTCCTCGTTGCCGAAGAGCAGGCCAAAGGCGTGGAGCACGCCGCCGGGCAGGTCCTCGTAGTACTCCGGCTGGTAGAGCCGCTGGAGCGTGGCGATGCCCGTGACCAGGCCGATGGGCCGGCTCGTGAGGCGGTCCAGGTACTGCGCCACGTGGTAGTGCTCGAGGTAGTTCGAGATGAGCACGGTGGCGCCGGTGGCCTCGAGCATGTCCGCGCGCAGGAGGAAGTCGTCGTAACTCGTGCCGCCCGTTTCCTCCAGCTCCTGCATGGTCATCTCCATGAAGACGACGAGCTTCTCGGGGTCCACGTCGTCGCGTTCGGTGAAGCGCGCGCGCGCGCGTTCGAGCATGTCCAGGTGCGCGTGCGTGACGGCCTGGTACGTGCCGCGCTCGACGAGCGCCGCCTTTTTGTAGAGCGCCTCGGAGGGCTGGAGGATCTCGCCATCGGGCGCGAACATGGCCGCGCGGCTGAGGCCGTGCTTCACGAGCTGCAGGCTCACGAGGCGGTGGTCGATCTCCTTGAACGCCGGCCCGGAGAAGGCCACCATGTCGATCTCGACGCGCCCCGGCTTGAGGTCGTCCAGGAGCGAGGTGAGCAGCTTTTCCGGATCCTCGTAGAGGTGAAAGGCGCCGTGGACGAGGTTCACGCCCACGATGCCGAGGGCTTCCTGCTGCGCCGCGTTCTCCTCGTCGAGCATCCGCACGTGCAGCACGACCTGGCTCGGCGCGCGGCGCGGGTGCGTCTGGAAGCGGATGCCGACCCAGCCGTGCCCCTCGTCCGGGCCGCGGTGCGCCTTGGCCGCCACCGTGTCGGCAAAGGCGAAGAAGGTGGACTCGTGCCCGCGCGGCTCGTCCAGGCGCTTCACCAAGAGGTCGTACTCGTGGTCGAGCATGGCGGTGAGCCGCTCGCGCGAGACGTAGCGCGGGCACTTGCCGTAGATCATGTCGCTCACGACCATGTCGTAGGCGGACATGGTCTTGGCTACGGTCCCGGCCGCCCCGCCGACGTAGAAGAACCAGCGCGCCACCTCCTGCCCGGCCCCGATCTCGGCGAAGGTGCCGTACTTCGAGTTGTCGAGGTTGACCTCAAAGGCTTTGCGGGCGGGGCCTTGCGGGCCGGCTTCGGCGTCGCGGTGCGCGCCGTGTTCGAGGTACGGTTGCGGTTCGTCCATGAGGGGCGGGGGCTGAGAGCGGTGGGCGGCTCGGGGCGCTGGTGTTTTTGCTTACGCTGGCGCCGCGCACCCGTTCGGCGCTTCCGCCATTCTCTCAGCGCCCGGCCTCGTCCTTGGGCGCCCGGTACGGGTCCTCGGTGGTGAGCGTGCCGTCGGGCGCCTCGTAGTAGATCGTGCCGCCGTAGCTGTACACGTTCGGCACGCTGAGGCGGCGGCTCTCCTCCTGCGCCCGCCGCACGGCCCGGCTCATGATGCGGTCAAACGCAGCGGCTTGCTCGTGCGTCATAGTCGAGCGCATTCGCGTCCTGCGCGTCCGGAGAGGCGGCTTTTGTTCTCATTGGCTTGGGCGTCTTCAAGACGATCTAAGAACATGTTCAGTAAGTGCTCATCCGTCACGGCGTAGCGCTCGCTTGTTCCGCTGGCGACGCGCCGCGCACCTTTGGTGCCATTGTAGTAGAGGTGCCAGCGCCGGCCAGCCGACGGTACTCGTTCCAGAAGTTGCTCATGCTCCGGTAGTACCGTCGCCGCACGGCTTCGTTCGGCACATGATGCCCACCCTTGCGCACGCGCTCTTCGACACGGCGAATACTCGTCTGCGGCGAGTCCACAAAGAGGAACACGATGGTGATGTCGTAGCCTTCTGCCTGTAGCTGCCGCATCGTCTGCAGAAAGCCACGTCCGGCCAGCGTCGTTTCCACCACAAAGCTGCGCCCGCTGCGGATCGTTTCGGCCAGGCGCTCGAGAAAGACGCGCCCGGCCCGGATGCGTGCCGCCGTAGGATCGTCTGGGCGGAGCTGCTCGGCCACAGCGTCGGCGCTCAGGAACGGCAGGTCGTGCTCCGCGAGGTACTCCTGCGCGAAGGTGGACTTCCCCGCGCCGTTGGGTCCGGCGACGATGAGGGCTTCGGGCGGCACAATATGTCTTTTTCTGCCTTCGACGCTCACGCTTTCGACGTTCACGCTTTCGACGTTCACGCTTTCGACGTTCACGCTTTCGACGTTCACGCTTTCGACGTTCACGCTTTCGACGTTCACGCTTTCGACGTTCACGCTTTCGACGTTCACGCTTTCGACGTTCACGCTTTCGACGTTCACGCTTTCGACAGGCCGAGGTCCGGCAGCGCCTCGGCGATCTCTACCGTCTCCACACTCACCGTCGTCACCTGCTTGACGAGGCGTACGAGGTCTCCGGAGGTTACCAGTTTGCCGGACGAAGATGGTTGAAGTTGATCGCGTCCTGCCCCTGCCCGGCCAGGTAGTGGTACAGCGGCAGGTCATCGGTGAGCACGAGGTACGTGCCAGAAGCCACTTCGTCAATGCCTGCGTCCGTCAGGCCGAACTGTTGGAACTGCGGGTGCTTGGAGAGCACCAAAGCGGGGCGATGCGTCTCGTGCAGAAGGGGCACCAACTGGCTCAGCACGGCGCGCCCCTGTGCGGCTGTCTTTCCCGGAAGCTGGCCCAGCAGATTGCTGGTTTCGGTGAGGACGTGCGGCGTCGTTGCCACGGTCTCGAAGCGCTCCATGACGCGCGCCAGCAAGTCGAAGTCGTCCGGTTCGTAGGCGCTGGTTCTTTTGAAAGACGTGATTTGACGCGGGCCGAGCAGGCCGACAACGTAGAGCACCAGCAGATTCGTGTCCACGAGCAGCCCGCGCGTGCGGTAGCGGGCGAAAAGCTGACCGATGGGATCAGGCATTTTCGACCGAGCGGATCGTCATGGACAGCACCTCACCCGTTTCCGCATCAATCTCGAAGCGCTTGTAGCGGCGCGGCTTGCGCGTCATTGCCGCGATGGCCCCGCCGCCCGCGCCTTCGTCCACAAACCCCAGCGTGATATGCCAGACGGTCCGGCCTTCGGTTTCGACCTTCTCGACCTCTTCCAGCAGCACATTGGAGACGGGCGCGTTCTCGTACAGGTCGTCGAAATACTCGAAGGCGACCTGTGCAGCCTTTTTTACGTCAAGCATCGCAGTCCGTAGGGAAGTAGAGGAAGGGGGCGTGTGTTACTCGCCTTCCGGCAAGCCCAGTTCCGGCAGCGCCTCGACCGTCTCCACCGTCTCCACGCTCACCGTCGTCACCTGCTTGAGGAGGCGGACGATGCGCCACTTGTCGCTCGGGTCGTTGGGGTCGTGCGTGATGTCGTAGCGCTTATAGTGGCGCACGCGGTACTGGTCTACGAGCCATTCGAGCGCCGAGCGGTTGCCCAGCCGGTAGCGGTGCGCCTTTTCGGGGATGCCTTCGAGCGTGAGGAAGGCGTTGTAGCGGATGGCCGCCTTGTCCTGCCGAAAACGCACCTTCTCGACGCGCCATTCCATCGCCTCGCCCTCGGCCTCGACCTCGCGCAGTGGGTACTCGGCGGCGTCTTCGTAGCCGACGTGCAGCGCGGCCAGCTTTGCGCCCGCCTCGGCGAAGGCGTGGAAGTCCGGCGCGAGCGGCACGCGCGGAAGCTGGCGTTTGAGGTTGCCTTCGTAGCGCGCGCGGTACGCCTCGTGATGCAGCACGGCGTAGACGTAGTGGAAGATGTCGCGCTTCGTGATCCCGGCATCGCCGTAGTGCCGCTGGAATGTCGAGAGCGCCCAGTCGGTGACGTTCTCGCGGCGGTTCGTGCCGTCGGCGTCGTAGGTGTAGAGCGGGAAGCATTGCGAGCCGCCCTGCGGAAGCAAGTCGGGAATGCGGCTCGTCGCAAGCGCGAATACCGGCCAGTCCGAACCTGTCTTCAGCCAAATGATGTCATTTTCCTCAGATGAATCTCTGTTGGGCAGGAAATACGGAAGAAGATAATCCCTGTTGTTGAGCGTACTATCGAAGAACAACCACTTCGACACGAAGGGGCGATAGTGAGCAAACCGCAGCTTGCTATCACTGAACGTAGCCGTTTCGCCTCGCTTCAGGTACTTCCGCAGGCTACCGTCCCACTTGATTTTCTTATCGTCGTCCAGAACGAAATCTCGCACATCTTCGGAGCGGTTTGAACGTGATTCCCAACGCCTCACTTCTTGATTGTATAACTCTATCATGCCTTGCACGCGCTCGGCAAGTGCCCCTTGATCGAAGTCGTATACCCATGCGTCACGGTTTGTCTTAACGCCGCCGCTGTATGTCTTGAAAATCGCCTCTGCTTCACCGTGCTCAGCCGCTTTGTCCTCCTTCGAGCCGATGGGAATAAAGCCCTCGAACTCCGCCGTGCGTGGGTCCACGAGCCAGCGGTACTTCGCGTCCGGCTCCAGTCGTTCCCACGCGATGCCGCGCCAGTCGCCGGCCTCGTCCAGCGCGGCGTAGCGCTCCTCCTTGCGTAAGAACTCGCCGAGGCGGTGGTAGTGGATCGCGCACCCGTTCTCCCTCTCTCCCGCTCCCCCATTCTCCGAAGCGCGCTTCACAAACAGGTTGATGCTCACGCCTACCTGGATGCCGAAGACGTTGTGCGTGGTACCGCTCAGCTTCGGGTTTTTGCGCACGTTGCCGCCGCAGTCCAGCACGTAGAGCGCGTCGAAGTCGCGCGCCAGGTGCCTGCGCATCCCGTCAAAGGCGCGGTTGTCCACAAAGCTGTTGTTTGTCACAAAGGCCACCACGCCCTCCTTTCCGATCCGGTCGCTGGCCCAGCGGATGGCCTTCACGTACGGATCATAGAGCGCGTTCTTGAGCGTGGCGTTGCTGTCGGCGGAGTACGTCTCGCGCACGCGGTTATCTAAAATCTTGTACTTGCGATTCTGGTTGTTGTCATTGGCGTTTACCTGCCAAGCGTTGTACGGCGGGTTACCGATGATGACGCGAATGGGCGACTGCGTCTGGCTTTCGATGCGCTTTGTGTTCTCTGGCACGAAGGCATCGTGCTGCTTTCCTTCCACCAACTCGAAGGTGTCCACAAGGCAGATGCCCTCGAAGGGCGCGTAGGTGCCCACGCGCTCGTAGTATTCGTGCTCGATGTTCATGGCCGCCACGTAGTAAGGCAGCAGCATCACCTCGTTGCAGTGGAGCTGCGGCCCGCCGCCCTCCGCGCCGTACTTCGCCGGGAGCTTGCGCGTGGGGATCTCCTGCATGAGCCGCACGATGAAGTTGCCCGTGCCCACGAAGGGGTCGAGCACGTGCACGCCGTCCGCGCCGAGCGTCGTGCCGAACTCCTCTTCGAGCAGCCCGGCCACGCTGCGCGTCATAAAGTCCACAATCGGCTGCGGCGTGTAGACGATGCCGTGCGTGTCGGCCACGTCCACGGCGAAGCCCTGGAAGAACTGCTCGTAGACGGTGTTGAGGAACGCCTGCTTCTCGGCGAAGTCCTCGGCGGCGTCCGCTGCGTTTTCGATGGCTTTGTAGAAGCGGTCGAGGCGCTTGAGGAAGTCCGTACGCGAGAAGGCCCGGCTCGTGAGCGCGTCGATGACGTTCTCGATCTCGCGGGCGATGATGTTGCGCCGCGCGAAGTCCGCGTGGAACACCTCACGGAAGAGTCGCACGGTGAGGAGGTGCTGGATCAGCATCTCCTCGACGGCCGCGCGCGAGAGGTTCGGGTTGATGGCCTGCCGGCAGAGCGCAAAGAACTCCTCGAAGGCGGCCTTAAACGCCGCGTTCTCCGCCAGCTCCTTTTCGATGATGTCGCGCAGGGCTTCGCCCAGCTCTGGCACGCGGCCTTTGAAGTCGGCCACGGCCTGCGTCCACTCCTCATGCGCCGGCTCCTCGTACTGGAAGAAGAACCGCAACACCTCCACGAGCCGCTCCGGGTCGCGCAGGTCGGCGTCCATCAGCACGGAGCCGTCCTGAAAGAGCACGGCGCGCTCCGGGGCCTGGAAGAGCGTGTTCTTCGTCGGGTAGCCTTTGCCGAGCTTTAGCTGAATCTCGCGGTCGAGGTCGTCGTCGCTGTCCTTCGCCTCCCAGAAGCCGTGCGTGAGGCGGAAATCGTCCAGGAGCGCCCCGTCGATGCGGATGCGCTTGTCCTGCGGACTCCACTCCGGCACGAGCGTCCAGCCCATCTGCCGCCCGCCGCTGGCTAAGAGGTCGCGGAAGGCCGTGCGCACGGCCCCCTCGTGCCGCGCCCCGACGGCTTCGTACTGCTCAAGCTGGCGGTAGTAGTCCTGAACGGCGGCGTCGCCGGGCGCGAGGCGGAGCGGCATGGCTGCGGAAGCAAACGGCGGTTATCTTCTCTTTTCCAGAGAGTACCGCTTGCTCCGTAAAAATGCGAGCCGGCAGCGCCTCTTTCACCAACGCGACCGAAACCGATGACAGTCTACGAAACCGTAGCCGGCGCTATCCGCATCGCCAGAGAGGAGCAGGACCCGCACACGCCGTGGTCCGACGCCGCCCGCCAGCAGTGGATCGGCTACGTCGCGGCGTTGCGCCAGGTGGGTGTGCTCTCCGCAGAAGAAAGCCTTCGCCTGCTACGCGACGAATTGGACGCCAGCGACGCCGACGCCGAGTACGCCGCCTACGTGCAGGAAACCAATCTGCACAGCGCCGACGACCTCGTGGACCTGCTGCGGCGCGACGTGGAGGCGGCGTAGCGGCTTTTACCGAAGGGAGCACAAGTCTGCGCGGACTCTGAATACTATACTACGGAGTAGAGACTACCCGTTCGAGTACTTCGGCAGTATCTCTTCCATTATCCGCTTGCGACCACGCGGGGTCAAGGCGATTTCATTTTCAGTCCGCCTAATCTCGTTGCTGTCCTTTAATCGGTCTACTGCCTTTCTGACGTTATCTCTCGTGTTGTTTGCGATCTGCTCGTAGAGATCGGACTCGGTCAGTCGATTGGTGGGGGCGTGGTTAAGTAGCAAGAGCACTTCTTCTGGTCCTGATACTTCCGGATCCAATATCAACGGGGCACCATCGAGTACGTGTATTAACGGATCTTCGATCTGTACGATCTGTGCGATGGTTTCTGCTATGGTCTTGCGGTCTTCCTCCCACGCTAAGCGTAAGAACTCTGCGAAAAGCCATTTGCAAGCATGAAGCACCAGCATGGCGTCCATGTTATTGGCGGTGTAGTCTTTTGAGATATGCACGACTCCACGATCCGAACGGAACTTGTAGACCACTCCGATCACTCTCTCGATATGAGAACGGTCCTTTGGATTCAGCTTGTGCGAGTGATTCTGATCCCTGAAGTACCCCCTGACATCACCAACTGATTTGCGATGGCTTACTCGCCCCGTGTCCAACTGGTACAGTCCGCGTGCTACAGCTTCACAGAACCGCCCACCGTTCATCTCTGAAGGACTCCAGTCACCGGCGACATAGCGCTTCTGCATCTCGACATATGAGGATACTAAATCCTTTGCGAAGGATTGATCAATGAACTTCGCCAGTTCCTCTATCAGCCTTGGAGCGGTGAATACAGTCATCAATCTTTAACGACTCTACTAAGAATCTCCTCCACTTTTTTCAATCCGTGCTTGGTCACCTTGTAGGCGTTTGCTCTTCCTTCATTGCCAACCTGCCTCATTTGCTGTGGTTGCTCGTCGGTTAACCTGCCTATCTCCCTGTTCACGTCGCCAACGTTGTGCCCGGAATTTGACAGCACCTCATCAATCTTTTTGGCGGTCAAAGTCTGCGTCCCGCCGATCTTTTGCAAGAACGCTGCAGCCAGCAAGACCTTTTCGGCTGCCGTCTCCCAAATGGAGTTTGCTATCACTTCTGAGACGGAATCATAGGAGCTTAAGCTGGAGAGATTGCTTTCGTCTTTCCCAGACGGATGCACCTCTTCTCTGTCCATACTGGCTGCCTCATTCCCGGCTCCCATAGAAATGGCTAAGTCGTACTTGTCAATGACATAACCAATTACCCTTCGTCTCGATTCGTCTTCTAAATCGGACAGGACAGAAACAACTTGCTGAAGGGCTTTGACTTCGAGATCTTCACTCATTGTAGCGTGGCTTTAGGGAGAATGTGTGTTTGGGAATACTCAGTCCTACCGAGGGATGGAGTATTCCCTGAGAACGTGATCTTCTCTCGGCCTAACGGACGTTGCAACCTAACCGCACCCCGTGCTCGACCCGCAGTTCAGGCACTGATAGCAGGCGCCGTTGCGCACGGTGATCGAGCCGCAGTTGGAGCATGGCGGCGCGTCGGCCTGGTTCTGGAAGCTGCTCTGTGTGGCGTCGCCGCTCGCAGGCCGGCTGCCCGATGTCTCGGCGCGGATGGCGGCGTCGGTGGCGGCCATGAAGGCTTCGACGGTCTGGCCGACGAGGCTTTCGGGCGCCTCGGCCGTGGGCGTGTCGAGCATCTCCTCCATCGTGGCGTCCGTGTTGCGGGGGTCGGCGTCGAGGGGGAGTTCGCCCTGCTCCGCGTCCTCGGCGGGGCCGCTGCGGCGCGCTTCTGCCGCAACGGCCTCAGTAGGGTCCGCAGCCGCCTCCTCCGCTTTCGTCTCTGGATCATCTAAAAACTTGATCGAGAGGTAGCGGAAGATGTAGTCCATGATGGACTTTGCCATCGGGACCTGCTTGTTGTTGGTGAAGCCCGACGGCTCGAAGCGCATGTGGCTGAACTTGCTCACGAGGTCGGTGAGCGGCACGCCGTACTGCAAGGCGATGGAGATCGACGTCGCAAAGGCGTCCATCATGCCGGCGAGCGTGCTGCCCTGCTTCGCCATGGTGATGAATATCTCGCCAGGCTGGTGCCGCCCCGCCGCGTTCTTGTCCGGGTAGAGGCCGATGGTGAGGTAGCCCTCGTGCCCGGCGATGCTGAACTTGTGCGTGATGGAGGGGCGCTCGTCCGGGAGGCGCCGGCGCACGGGCTTGTAGACGATCTTCTCCTCCACGCGCACTTCCGGCTCGGGCGTCAGGGCGCCGTCGCCCGAGGCGTCCAGCGCCTCTTTCGCCTTCTGCGTGTTGCCGCCCGCTTTGGTGGAGAGCGGCTGACTGCGCTTCGAGTTCTCGCGGTAGATGGCCACCGCCTTGAGGCCCTCCTTCCAGCTCTGGAGGTAGGCGTCGGCGATGTCCTCGACGGTCGAGTGCTCGGGCATGTTGACCGTCTTCGAGATCGCCCCGCTGATGAAGGGCTGGCACGCGCCCATCATCTTGATGTGGCCGAGGTGGTGGATGGAGCGCTCGCCCCCGGCCGCTTGAAAGGCGCAGTCGAACACGGGCAGGTGCTCGTCTTTGAGATCGGGCGCGCCCTCGATGGTGTCGTTCTCGTCGATGTACTCGATGATGGCCTCGACCGCTTCCGGAGAGTAGCCGAGGCGCTCCAGCGCGAGGGGCACGGTCTGGTTCACGATCTTGAACACGCCGTCGCCCGCGCCGGCGAGGAGCTTGTACTTGACCAGGGCGATGTCCGGCTCGATGCCCGTGGTGTCGCAGTCCATCATGAAGCCGATGGTGCCCGTTGGAGCTAAAACCGTGGCCTGCGCGTTGCGGTAGCCGTGGCGCTCGCCCAGGGCCACCATCCGGTCGGCCGATTCCTGCGCGGCGGCGCGGAGGTAGTCCGGGCACGCCGGGTCGATGTCCTGCACGGCGTCACGGTGCAGGTGCATGACCTCGAGCATCGGCGCGCGGTTTTTCTTGAAACCGGGGAAGGGGCCGACCTTTTTGTTCGCGGCGATCTCGGCCGAGCGCGCGTACGCCTCGCAGTGCTCGATGGCCGTCAAGGCGCCCGCCACGGCGCGGCCCTCGTCCGAGTCGTACGGGAGGCCCATCGACATCAGGAGCGCGCCCAGGTTGGCGAAGCCGAGGCCGAGCGGGCGGAAGGCGTGCGAGTTTTTGGCGATCTCGCGGCTCGGGTAGCCGGCCTGGTCCACCAAAATCTCTTGGGCGGTAATGTAGATGCGCGCCGCCGCCCGGAACCGCTCGACGTCGAACGAGCCGTCTTCGCGCTGGTACTTGCGCAGGTTCAGGCTCGCGAGGTTGCACGCGGAGTTGTCCAGGTGCATGTACTCGGAGTTGTGCACGACGACGCCGGCGGCGCTCCCCGCGCTCGTGACCGAGAAGCTGTGCAGGCCGGAGTCCACCTCGAGGTCGTACACCTCCACCGGCGCGTCGAGCGTGGCTTCCTGCACGCTCTCGACGTAGACGGGGCCAGCGCCGTCGAGGCCGGCCACGAGGCGCACGCCCGCCTCCAGATGCTGCGCTTCGACCCAGGCGCCGTCGAAGGTGAGGTAGCGGTGGTCCGGTGTGGAGCGGAGCACGGCGCCGTTCGAGGCGCGCACCTCGGTGAGCGTGTCCGCTAGGCCGGCCACCCACACGCGCTTGATGCGCACGTCCAGGCGCTCGGCGTCGGGGCGGCCTGCATCGGAGGAGCCGGCGGCGGAGGCCAGGGCCACCGCCGTGCGCGTGCGCGGCAGGAGCAGGCTGGCCAGGCGGGCGCCGTGGCGCGTGCGCAGCGCCTCGTACCGCTCAAAGAGCGCGTCGAAGCGGATGGCGCCTTCGTCCGTCATCACCTGCGCGTCGCCGGTGAAGCAGCACGGATTGGAGGAGTTGATCGGGCCGGTGCTTTTGGCCGTGTGCCACTTCTGAATCGTGTCCTCGTACTGCAGACCAGGGTCGCCGCAGACGTGCGTGCCCTCGGCCACCTTGCGCAGGATCTCGCTCGCCTCGACCTCTTCAACCGTCTCGCCGGTGGTCACGGCGCGTAGCTCGAAGGCCTCGCCCTTGGCGGCGGCTTCCATGAAAGCGTCCGTCACGCGCAAGGACTGGTTCACGTTCTGGAAGGCGACGCTTCCGTAGGCCGGGCCGTTGAAGCTTCCGTCGTAGCCCTGCTCGATAAGCGCCCAGGCCTTTTTCTCCTCCGTCTGCTTGGCCTCGACGAACTCCATCACGTCCGGGTGCCAGCACTTCAGGGTCTGCATAATCGCGGCGCGGCGCGTTTTACCCCCACTCTTGATCGTGGCGCCCGTCTCGTCCTGCACCTTCATGAACGAGACCGGCCCCGAGGGGATGCCGCCGCCGCTGAGCTTCTCTTTCGTGGAGCGGAGCGTGGACCAGTCCGCCCCCACGCCCGAGCCGAACTTGAACAGCCGCGCCGACTCGGCCATCAGGCTCCAGATGTCGTCGATGGAGTCCTCGACGCTGATGATGAAGCAAGCCGAGGCTTGCGGGCGCTCATACGGATCGACGGTGACCACCTTATTTTCTTGGAAGTCCCACCCGAAGATCGTCTTCCCGCCCGTGTCCTGGATGCCGTACTGCTGCCCGAGGCCGACGTTGAACCACACGGGGCTGTTGAAGGCGCCGTACTGGTGCGTGCAGAGCCACGTCAGCTCGTCGTAGAAGGCCTCGGCGTCCTCCTCGGTGGCGAAGTAGCCGCCTTCCGCGCCCCAGTCCGCGATGGTGCGGGTGACGCGGTGGATGAGCTGCTTCAGGCTGTGCTCGCGCCCGCCCTCGGCCGGGTCGGCGCCTGCGCTTGCGAGGTCGCCGTAGAAGTATTTACTGGCGACGACGTTGGTGGCGAGCTGGCTCCACGTGGTAGGGAACTCGACGCCCTTCTGCTCGAAGATGGCCTTGCCGCCCGTGCCGTGGATGGCGGCGTCGCGCTTTTCCCACGTCACCGTGTCAAAGGGATGCTCGCCCTCTTGGGAGAAGACACGCGCGATGGACAGGCCTTTTTCGAGCGCTTCGGGATTGGGCAGCGCCGGGGCATCTTCAAAGAGGGTGGCTTTGGACTCGGACATGGGCGGGGCCTCCAGAGGTGGGCGTAGACTAAAAGATCGGGCGGAGCAGGTGACGGCGCGGGCCAGACGTTGCCAAAGGGCTGGCGTTTTGGACCTCGCTTTCTGCCGGCAAGCGCATCGCAGCGGTTGCGGACGAAGGGCAGAAAAATAACGGCTCACCACCCGAGGGCAGTAAACCGCGCAGACGTTTTGCAACGGACGCTCTTCAATTAACCATACGTCACCCGACCGCGCAAGCACATTTTATCCACAACTCGTCCAGACTCTTTTTCTGTGCTTTTGCATAACGGAAATAACTACTACTGCTCCTGAGGCTCCTTTTGAGCGGCCTCGACCCCTTCGCCTATTCTGTCTAGTTCTGTTATTGTGGTCATCTTGAGATTTGGCGGTGTTATCCACAGAAGTTATCCACGGCGTTTTTCACTGTCATGTAGAGGTGCATTCCGGTTCTTTATCAATAACGGTCTAAGTAGGCAGGGAGCGCACAACAAACGAAGCCCCGGCCAAGGCCGAGGCTTCGCTGTACACTCAGATCGGTAGTAGTGGCAGGCCGTTCTTGCCCCGCCTGCCGTGCCGCGTCAGGGTTTAATATTCCTCGTCATCGAGGTCTTCGTCGTCGTAATCGTCGAAGTCGTCGTCGTCGAGGTCGTCGTAGTCGTCGTCGAGGTCGTCATCGTCATCCTCATCGTCGTCGTAGGCTTGGAGGACGGGGGTGACGTGCAGTTCGTCGTCGAAGACGGAGGCGGTTGGAGTCATGGTCTTGGACAATTTGGGACTGAATGCGATGGCGGTGGGGTACTGCCCTGGATGCAAATAGAAGAACGGGCGCAGGAAATGCAACCGGCCCAACCTCTTTTTTGCCTTCCGCTGCAAAAGTCATGGCCGCGTAACAAATGACGCGTAGGAAGGCTCACGGATGACGCGCGGAAAGGCTCCCTGCACGTCTTTTAGCGGATGCCTAGGACCTATGTGGATTCGCGAAGGTTCGTGAACCCAAGACGACCGACGATGGACGGATGACGACGGCCTCTGCTACGAAAGCGTCGCCCTTCGTCTATCGCCGGCCAGCTAACGTACTTTCGCTGGCCTACATAGATACGAACCCGCCGGGCAGAACCGTCGTTGGCGAAGCAGCACATACCTACCTGCCCACCCTTTTATCTCCCACCTCCTTCCATGCCGAACCAGCACGAACGCAGCGCCTATCCGCACCCCGAGGACTTTGAAGTGATGCGCCCCGAATACGCCGAGACCGACGACGGCTTTTTCCAGGCGACGATCACCGTCTCGCCCTTCCGCGTGCGGGGCCGGAGCCAGAGCAAGGCCGGCGCCCGGCGCGCGGCGCTCTACGAGGCGCAGAAGACGTACCGCACCTACCACCCCTCCCACCGCGTCGCCAACCCGTACCCGGAAAAGTTCGAGGACGGCGAGGGGATGAAGTGGCGCCGCGTCTCGAAGCAGCGCCGCGACGAACTGGGCGATTACATCTTCGAGGACGAGTACGGCGAGGAGGACTACGTGGACATCGAGACGATGCTGATGTGGGACGTGCGCCCCGTGGAAACCCCGGCCGAGGCCGACGAGGCGTAGCGCGCGCCGCCGCCGCGCCTCCGGGTCCGGCACGCATTCTGCGCAGTCAGTGGGGAGCGGTCTAGCAGAAGCAGCACGGCCCGCCGACGTCCGCTCAAGCAGGCGTGGGGCTGAGTCTGCGTCGTGTGCGCTGTCCGCTCGTGTTACGAAACTACGCCTGGCCGGTAGGGATGCCTCTTCCAAACGCACATCTTTTCGTAGGGGCCGCTGTGTGGATGCTCGCCGCGCTTGCGGGGCCGGCCTCCTACGCGCAGCAGCCTCAGCCCATCGCCGAGGTGCTCGCCGACCGGGACGGCGATTACGTGCCGGACCGCCTCGGCAGGCGGGTAACGGTGGCCGGGCGCGCCTCCGTCGGCTCCGGCGTGCTCAAGCAAGGCGCGCTGGACGTGTTTATCCAGGACGCCACGGGCGGCATCCGCCTCGTTGCGCCGTCGATTGCGGCGCCCGTGGCGGCGGGGGACAGCGTGGTAGCCGTCGGCACGCTGGAGCAGCACGCGGGCTTGGCGCAGCTGGCCGATCTGGAGTACTACGTCGTCCCCGGCGCGCGGCGCGTTCCGGAACCCGCAGCCTTGGACCTGCGCACGGACTTCCTGGAAGAGCACGAGAGCCGGCTCGCGCGCGTGGAGGGGTACGTCGCCGGGAAGGGCGAGGTCAAGGGCGGGCACTTCCTCAACCTCGTGGCAGGGGACTCCGTCGTCGTCGCCTTTGCCTTTGCCTCGAACGCCGACGGCCTCGCGTTCGAGGAGGCGCAGATGGGCAACTACGTCCGCATCACCGGCATTGTGGCGCAGTACGATTTTTCCGACCCACTCAACGACGGCTACCAGATCTACCCACGCCGCGCAGATGACGTGGCGATCCGCGGCTTCTCGCCGCGTTTTTACCGCAACGCGCTTCTTGTAGGCCTCCTCCTGCTCGTGGCCGCGCTCGGGTGGGTGGCGCTGCTGCGGCGGCGCGTGCGGCGGCGCGTGCAGCAGCTCCGCGCCAGCGAGATGCGCTACCGCGCCCTTTTTGAGCACTCCAGCGATGCCGTCTTTGTCTACCCGCTCCGGCCCGGCGGCACGCCCGGCCCACTTGCCAGCGCCAACCGCGTGGCGGGGCAGCGCCTCGGCTACGCACAGGCGGCGCTCCAGGAGCGGACGCTGGCCGACCTCGCCGCCGATGCGCAGGAGGTGGCCGCGCACATGGAGCACCTGCAACAAGACGAGCGCGCCGTAGAAGAGATGCGCCTCCTCACCGCCGCCGGCGAAAGCGTGCCGTTCGAGATCAACTCGCACCTGGTCACCCTCGGCGGCGAGCCGACGGTGCTCTCCATCGCGCGCGACGTGACCGAGCGCAAGCGCTACGAGGACGGCCTCATCGCCGCCAAGCGCGAGGCCGAGTCCCTGGCGCAGCTCAAGTCCACCATCCTGGCCAACATGAGCCACGAGATCCGCACGCCGCTCACCGGCATCATCGGCTTTGCCGACGTGCTGGCCGAGGAGGTGGACGACGAGCACCGCGAGTTTGCCCGGACCATCGGCGCGAGCGGGCATCGGCTCTTGAACACGCTCAACTCCGTGCTCAACCTTTCACGCCTGGACGCCGCGCAGGTTGAACTCGACCCGGCCTGCATCGACGTGGCCGAGGAGATTAGCGGCGCCGTGGACCTCCTGCGGCCCATGGCGCAGAAGAAGGGCCTGGCCCTGCCCCTGGACGTGCCGGCGGCGCCCTGCCGCGCCGTGCAGGACGCCACCTGCCTCCTGCGCGTGGTCAACAACCTCGTCGGCAACGCTATCAAGTTCACGGACGAGGGCAGCGTGCGCGTGGCGCTGGAGGCGGACGGCGACGCGCTCCGCCTCACCGTCCAGGACACGGGCATCGGGATGAAGGCGGCGTTTCTGCCCACGCTTTTCGACGCCTTTAAGCAGGAGTCCACCGGCCTCTCGCGCTCGCACGAGGGGAGCGGCCTCGGCCTGGCCATCACCAAGCGGCTCGTCGAACTCCTCGGCGGCACCATCGGCGTGGAAAGCGAGCCGGGCGTGGGCACCACGTTCACCGTCACGCTCCCGCGCGACGCCACCACCGCCAGGCAGAACGGCACGCTCGCAGAGGAAGCGCTCACGGAAAAGGCGCACGCCAACGACGCCGCTTCGGTGGCGGCGGGCGGATAGCAGCCTGCGACACGTTAGCGCGCGGAGGCAGGGGCGGTCTCTGTCGCGGTCCAGCGCACGTCCATGAAAAGCGGAAGGTGGTCAGAGATCTGGCGCGCGTCCTTGAGCGTAGCGAAGCCCTCGGTGAAGTCGAGCGCGCCGGCCCCTGCGGCGTGGAGCGCCTCCGTCTCGTAGAAGATGTTGTCGTACTCGCTGGCGAGGTGGCCGCGGTCCTCGGTGCGGCGGCGGCGCAGGCTCGTCTTCTGCCCCTCAAGAACGGGCGCGAAGCCGAGCGCCTTGAGCGCGTCAAAGGCCGCGTCGCTCTCGGCGAGGTTGAAGTCGCCCAGGATGACGAGGTCATCGGGGTCGTAGGCGCGGTCGAGCGCATCGAGGAGGGCGATCTCCTCGGCCGGGCGCTTGGCCGTGGGGACGGCGTGGAAGCTGGCTACGAGCAGGCGCCGGCCGCCGCGGCGCGTCTCGAAGCGGGCCAGGTACGGCTCGCGGTCCACCGGCGCGGCGAGGCGTTCTTCGAGCCAGGGCCGGCCGAGGAGCCGCACGCGCGAGGGCTTCCAGAGGTAGGCGTAGCGCTCGGAGCCGTCGCCGGTGGTGGGGTCGCTCACGGCGTAGTCCCACTGCGCGCCCCGGCGCCCGAGCGCCTGCGCTAGGCGCGCCACGGCCTGCGCGCCGTCCGGCCCCGTGTTCACCTCCTGCACGGCCACAAGGTCGGCCTCGCGGAGCCAATCGGCCATGAAGGCGACCTCCTCCTCGTTTTTCGAGCCGCCGAAGTTGTACAGGTTCCACGTGACGAGGCGGACGCCGGCGGGGCCGTCTTCGGCGGGCGGCGCCTCGCCGGAGATGACCGCCGGCGTTTCGGCCGAGCCACCGCCGCCGTCGTACACGGCGATGTAGAAGACGACCGCCAACGCGGCCACGAGGACAAGCGCGGCGAGGACTTTCTCCAGGTTCTTCCGGTTCATGCGCTCCGGCTCCGGGCACGTGAAAAGAGGGCGGGCCGCAAGATACAACGGCCCGCCCTCTCGTGTCTACACGCTTGCGCCAGGTGCGCGCTGTGCTTTTATCAGCGGCCCAGGAGGAGCCAAAGCGCGTGCACGCTGCCGGGCAGGCCGCCCAGGAGCGTCAGCACGACGTTGACCCAAAAGTGGAAACCCAGGCCCACCTGCAAAAAGGCCGAGAGCGGCGGCAAAAAGATGGCGATCAGAATGCTGACAACTTGGCCCATAACGGCAACCTCCGTGTGGTGGATAAAGGCGAGCGATGCCGGTGGAATCACGCAGCGCCGCCGCGGTTCACGTGCCGACCGGGCTTTACGGCAACGTTGCACCCCCTGCGCGCGCTACGCCGCGCCGTCTCTGTCGGCCAGCGCCTCGTCCTTGATCTCGTCCAGATGCGCGAGGGCGGCCTCCTCGCCTGCCGGCACCTCGCCGAAGAAGAGCGTTTCCTTGATCGCGCCGAGCGCTCTTTTTTCGGGACCTTTTAGGCGGCGCATCATCTCTTCGAAGAGGCGTCCGCGGCGGAGCGCTTCATCTTTGATCTCCATCATGCGCGCGCGGGCGGCGGCGTGCTCGTTGGGGATCTCGCCGTCGAGGATCGCCTCGCGGATGTTCTCCTTGACGATGCCCACGGCCACGCCCTCCTCGATCCCCAGCGCCTCCATGATCTCGTGCCCGCTGAGGGGCGGCTCGAACTCGCGCAGGCGGTCTTTCTCTTCGACCAGGCGCATCTTCTCCTCCACGCGGTCGAAGGCGGCGAGGTAGCGCTCCACGCGGTGCGGATTGTTCGAGGTGATGTCGGCGCGGACGAGCGTCATGAGGTCGTCCGTCAAGGCGCCCGCGTCGAAGAGGAGCCGGCGCACGGCCGAGTCGGTCACTTCGGCCGAAGTGAGCGCGACGGGGCGGTGGTGGAGGTAGACGAGCTTTTTGACGCGGCGCATCCGCTCGTCTAAGGGCAGGCGCAACGCGCGGAAGAGGTCCGGCACCATGCGCGCGCCCATGTGCTCGTGGCCGTGGAAGGTCCAGCCTTCCGTTTTTGAGAAGCGCTTAGCGTCCGGCTTGGCGATGTCGTGGAAAAGCGCGGCCCAGCGGAGCCAGCGCGCGCGCTCTTCGGGCCAGTCCGATGTACGCTCGGCCACGTTGTCCACCACCTCGAGGGTGTGGTAGAAGTTGTCCTTGTGCCCCTGCCCGCCGCGCACCTCGACGCCCTTGAGGCGCGTCAGCTCTGGCAGGATGCGCTCCAGGATGTTCGTCGATTCGAGGATCTTGAAGCCGACGGACGGTTTCTCGGCCATCATGATCTTCTGCAGCTCCTCGGTGACGCGCTCCGGGCTGAGGATGTCCACGCGCCGAGCCTTTTGGCGCATGGCCGCGAACGCCTCTTCGTCGATGCGGAAACGGAGCTGCGCCGCAAACCGCGCCGCGCGGATCATGCGCAGCGGGTCGTCCTCGAACGTCTCCTCCGGACCGAGGGGCGTGCGGAGCGTCTTTCTTTGCAGATCCGCGCGCCCGCCGAAGGGGTCCATCAAATCGCCGAAGCGCTCGGGGCGCAGGTGCACGGCCAGCGCGTTGACGGTGAAGTCGCGCCGGCGCTGGTCGTCCTCGAGCGTGCCGTCCTCGACGATGGGCTTGCGCGAGCTTTTGCGGTAGCTCTCCCGCCGCGCGGCGACGAACTCCAGCACCATGGCCTCCCCTTTTTCCGCCGGCGAAGGAATCCGCACGGCCGCCGTCCCGAAGTTCTCGTAGACGTGCGCCGTGGTGCCGCCCATCTCTTTTGCGACGGCCTCGGCGAGCCTGACGCCCGTCCCGGCGCCGACGGTGACGAAGTCGAGGTCGGTCGTTGTGCGGCCGAGGAGCGCGTCGCGCACGGCGCCGCCCACGGCATACGCCTCGATCTCTTCCCGCGCGGCCACCTCGCCCACGCGGCGCAGGACGCCGGCGTACGGCTGCGCGTCGAGGCGCGCAGCGATGTTCGCTTTTGTGGCGGTCGGGGCGGACATGCGTTGCGGATAGGGTGCGTTGCGGATGGGGTGCGTTGCGGATGGGGTGCCCTGTTCTTTAGCCGGCGCGCGGGGGCTTGTTTCGGCTTGGCACGGATTGCACGCAAGGGCCGCTCCGCGCTCAGCGTAGCTGCAATTCTACACTTGTTCATCAGCGGGTGTTAGCGCTTTTCGCAGCGGCGGTTTACTCTTCGCTGCGCGCCTACGACGCCGCGCGCTTTGTCTTCCTTCTCAACCTCTTACCACTGATGAAGCTCGTTACGAAACATTTCCCCTTCTTCCTTCTGACCCTGGCCGGCTTTTGGGCGGCGGGCTGCGCGCATTCCTACGACGCCCTAAACGCCGATCAGCTCGCCTACCAGAACACGCAGGAGAGCGAGGGCGTCACGTTCAGCTACCGCTACGACGCCCTCCGCGCCGCCGGGAACCGGCAGTACGCCAAAGAGGCCGACGAAGAAGGCCTCTCCGTCGTGGCCGTCGAGGTGACGAACAACACAGACGAGCCGCTTACGCTGAGCCGAAGCACCTTGCAGGTCACCGCCGGCGGCGCGCCCGTGAGCTTTGCCGAGACGGCCCCCGTCGTCGCCGAACTGAAGCAGCGCGTGTGGCCGTAGTCCTCTACGGCCTTCTCTGCCTGACCATCCAGTCGGACGATGCCAGCGTGACGCTGCCCATCGGCACGCCTATCGCGGTCTTCAACATCGTCCGCGGCTACCTTGCCAACAACAAGCTTGCAAGCGAGTTCACGCGCGAGGCGCTGCCCGGGCAGCGAGTGAGGCCGGGCCAAACCGCGTACGGCCTCATCTACCTCACCGGCACGAACAACGCGCCGCTCGGGTTCAGCCTGGAAGACGCGCGGCAGGCGGAACGCCGCTGACGCGCCCGGCGTCCGTTGCCTTCGAGCGCAGCCTCCGGCAAGACGCCTCTCTCTGGACGATCCGCAGCGGCCCTCTGATGCCGATTCCGTTTCGTCATGGCGGGTACTCATGTTTAGCGAAGCCGCCTTGCCTGCCGCAAAGACGCCTCGGCGAGGCGTCTCTACCAATGGCCGAGGGCTGCCTATGCCGACATCGCCAGTTTGAATCGGTATGAGACTCATGCGCACGCCGTTCTTCTTTTCCCTCGCTCTCCTTCTGCTCGTCGGCCCCCTTCTTGCAGGCTGCTCACCGTCCGAGGAACAGCGGCCCTCCGCTGAGGCGAAGCGCGCGGAAGAACAGATGGGTCCCGGCCTTCGCATCGTCGGCGTCGAGGTGGAGCCGCTTGGCCGCCGTGAAGAAGCCGGCGGCCGGTCCCACCCGTTCTACACCGATACGCTGCGCGGACGGATCGCCTTCGAGGTGCGGGCGCGCACGGAGCGCGTTCCCATCGCGTACGACAGCACCGTCGTCGCGGCGCTGGAGCACAACCGCACCCTCGCGCCGGGCGAGGAGCCGATCCCCATGCCCCCCGCCGCCAACCGCGTCGAACTGGAAGGCGCGGCGCTGATCTTTGGCCGGCCCGTCGTGATCAACGGCTTAGAGCATCCGCCGGGGAAGAACGTCCTGCGCGACGCCAGGCACCAACACGCCATCTTCTTCAGCCTTCCCTCGCCGGGCGCGCTGAGCGAGATCCGCCTCGAAGAAGCGCGTTTCCACGTGCCGCGCGGGTGGAACACCATCCGCTTCCGCTGGCAAACGGACGACGGCCTGACGCTCGGCGACACGGTGCGGGTGTTCTACGAGCCGCTGGGGCATCGGGGCAACTCAGAAGGCGGCCTCGCCGTAGGGCACCCCCGCTCCGGAGACGCGCTTCGCTCGGACACGTCCGCGAAGCCGGAGCGCCGGCGGCCCGCCGCCCTTCACCCAAAGACCTCATCCTCCACCAAAGCAAGCCCCTCGCCCATGCCCAGCCCGCAGCAGTACGACAGCGCCCCCGCGATGCAGATCGATCCGGAAAAGACGTACACCGCCACCCTTCAGACGAGCAAAGGCGCCATCGAACTCGAACTCTACCCCGAGCACGCGCCCAAGACGGTGAACAACTTCGCCTTCCTCGCCGGCGAGGAGTTCTACGACGGCACCACGTTCCACCGCGTCATCCCCAACTTCATGGTCCAGGGCGGCGACCCCACGGGCACGGGCCGCGGCGGCCCCGGCTACCAGTTCGAGGACGAGCTTGAAGGCAACCCCTTGAAGCACGACAGCGCGGGCGTCCTCTCGATGGCCAACGCCGGGCCGAACACGAACGGCAGCCAGTTCTTCATCACGCACGCCGCGCAGCCGCACCTCGACGGCCGGCACACCGTCTTCGGCAAGGTGACCGAAGGGCAGGACATCGTGGACGCCATCGCGCAGGGCGACACCCTTGAGTCGGTCACAGTCGAGGAGCAGTAAACGGACAGCCGAGCGCACAGAAGATTGCCCCGGCGCAAACCCTACCGCAGCTTTTTCATCAGGCGCTCGACGAGGCGCAGCGTGTGGAGCGCGTCGAGCACGGAAACGGGTGCCGGGCGTCCCTCGGCCAGGGCGTCGAGGAAGGCATCGGTTTCCGCTCGTGCGGGCCGCGTGGAGCCGTGCACCTGCCGCTCGGCCGCTTCGGAGCCGAGCGTGCGCACCACAGCGGACGCTTCGGCGAGGGCGGCCTCGGCCTCGAAGCCGGGGCCGGCCACATACAGCTGATGCTCCGGCGGCGCCTCGCCGAGCGGGCGGCGGAGGCTGGCCTGCGCGTAGGCGCCGCTGTGGAAGCGCAGCCCAAAGCTGACCGCTTCCATCCGCCCGCCCGCGCGCACGGCCTGCGCGCCGATGCGCTGCACGCCGCTCGTCTGCACCAGCGCGCAGCAGAGGTCCACGGCATCGGCCAGGCGGGCGGGCCAGCGGGCGGCGCCGGCGGTCTCGCGCAGGGTGATGAGGTCGGCGCGCCAGCCGTCCGGGAGCGCGCCGAAGACGGGGTGGAAGCGCAGCGGGCGGCTCACGCCGGCTTCGACGCCGGCCTCCTCGGCCAACTCGACGAGCCGCTCGCCCTCGCGGAGGGAGACGGCCGGCGGCCATTCGAGGAAGACGGAAAGGCCGCGCTTGAGCGCCGCCTCGGCCGCGCGGAAGCGCTCCGCCACCGGCACGGCGATGAACGCCGCATCGGCGCGCCGGAAGAGGGCGCCGAGGCCGCCGTCTTCGTCAGGCGCAGCTTCCTGAGCGAAAAGCTCCAGCCGCTCCGGCCGCCGGCCCACAAGCGCGGCGCCCGCCCGCTGCTGCACGGCCTCGGCGCGCTCTTCCGCGTGACCTTCCGTGCCGATGAGGGCGACGCGCATGTCGGTTTCGGATTGGGGGGTTCGATTCTGGATTCCGGCGCCGTCCGGGGAATGGCTTCCCTCAGGCAGGGGTTGACGCACCAAACCTCCGCCGGCCAAGCGCGTGCGCGCCAAGCAGCCTCCGCGCGCTGGACGGCGGCCCTCCGAAACCGCCTCAGTAGCCGGCCACGTGCCCGTCTTTGCGCATCTCCGAGGCGCCGAAGTACACGCCTCGCTCGGCGTCGTAGCGGATGGCCTGGTAGCCGCCGAAGCCGCCCACGCGGTACGCCGCCTCGTGCCCGCGCCGGCGCAGCGCCTCGGCCACTTCGCCGGGGATGCCGCTTTCGAGGAAGAGCGTGCCGCCGTCCGTCATGGTCCCGCCGGTGGGCTGGCTCGAGCCGGTGTGGCGGTAGCGCGCCGCATCGCCGGCTTCCTGCACGTTCATCCCGAAGTCGAGGATGTTGCACAGGACCTGAACGTGGCCTTGCGGCTGCATCGCCCCGCCCATGACGCCGAAGCTTAGAAACGGCTGGCCGTCTTTCGTCGCAAAGGCGGGAATGATCGTGTGGAAGGGCCGCTTGCCAGGGGCATAGGCATTGGCGTGGCCTTTCTCCATCGTGAAGAGCGCGCCGCGGTCCTGAAGCATGAAGCCGAGGCCCGGCGGCACGAGGCCGCTCCCCATCCCCACGTAGTTGCTCTGGATGAGCGAGACCATCATCCCCGACGAATCCGCCACGGTGAGGTAGATCGTGTCGCCCCCGTCGAGGCGCTCGGCGCTGACGGTTTCGATCTGCTGAAGCGCCTGGCCGGGGCGGATGAGGTCGCGGCGTCCGGCGGCGTAGTCTTTCGAAAGGAGCCGCTCGATGGGCGCGTCGTAGAAGGCGGGGTCAGCGTAGAAGCGGGCGCGGTCCTCGAAGGCGAGCTTCTTGGCCTCGGCGTGGAGGTGGAGGTAGTCGGCCGTGTTGTGGCCGAGCGAGTCGAGGTTGTAGGCTTCGAGGATGTTGAGCATCTGAAGCGCGGCCAGGCCCTGCCCGTTCGGCGGGAGTTCGTAGACCTCGGCGCTGCGGTACGTGGTGGAGATCGGTTTAACCCACTCGCCCTCGTGCGCGGCGAGGTCTCCCTTGCTGAGGTAGCCGCCGATCTCGCGCATGAAGGCGTCTATCGTGTCGGCGATGGCGCCTCGGTAGAAGGCGTCGCGCCCGTTCTCGGCCAGGAGGCGGAGCGTGCGGGCGAGGTCGGGGTTGCGGAAAAGCTCGCCCTCCTGCGGCGCGCGGAGGCTGTCGCCGTCTTCGATGAAAAAAGTCGCGCGCGCGTTCTCGAAGGCGGGGATCAGGCCCTGCTCCTCCTGGAAGCGCTCCAGGTTCATCTGCCAGTAGTAGGCGATGACCTGGGAGACGGGGAAGCCCTCCTCGGCGTAGCGGATGGCGGGCGCGAGGACCTCATCCATCGGCAATTTCCCGAAGCGCTCGTGGAGCATGAACCAGCCGTCCACGGCGCCGGGTACGCTCACCGGCAGCGGCCCCCAGAGCGGGATCTCGTCACGGCCGAGGGCGCCGAGTTCGCGCTGCATGGCCTCGTAGGTGAGCGCCTGGGACGAGCGCCCGCTGGCGTTGAGGCCGTAGACGGAATCGGCCTCGGGGTCCCAGACGATGGCGAAGAGGTCGCCGCCGAGGCCGTTGCCCGTCGGCTCCATGAGGCCGAGGGCGGCGTTGGCGGCAATGGCCGCGTCCACGGCCGAGCCGCCCTTTTTGAGGATGTCCACGGCGGTCTGCGACGCGAGCGGCTGGCTTGTGGCCGCCATGCCGCGCTGCGCCACCACCGGGCTGCGCGTGGCAAAAGGCCGGCCCATGAGCCGGTCGCCGCCGCCCTTTGCGGCGCGTTCTTCAGGGGCGTCCTGGCGCGACTGCCCCGCCGCCGGCAGCATTGTGAGCAGCATGAGCAGCGGAAAGAGAAGGAGCGTACGCATGGGAAGCGGGATCGGTAGCGGGATGGGGTGCAGCCGCAATATAACGATGCGCGCCGTGGCGTGTCTCCTCGTTGCGCTGAGCGTTGCGCTGGGCGTTGAACAGGACTTCTGGGCGGAGCCTGGGCGCAGGGGCGCGGCTCACCTTGTGTCCTCATCGGTGCTCGTCCTCACCGATGGTCGTCTGGCGCCCCCCGGCAGGACGGCGCCTCCCGAAGCGCCTCTGCAACTGAGAAGACGCAGGCTCCGTAGTGCGACTTCCTGCACGGCGGGAGGTCTTTTCATCTGGTGCTAAAAAAATAACACCGCCCTATTGACTTTGCTATACAGAAATATTTGCTTGTCCGTAGATGTTAAAAAATTAGCACGCTTATCCGAAGAACGCCCATGCCCTCCGCCCCACACGCGCACCTGAGCCGGCGCGAGAGCCAAATCATGGACATCCTCTTCCGCCTGGGCGAGGCCAGCGCCGCCGACGTGCGCGCCGCCCTGGCCGATCCGCCGAGCTACTCCGCCGTGCGCACCACGCTGCGCATCCTCGAAGAGAAGGGCCACGCCGAGCACCGGCAGGACGGGCCGCGCTACGTCTACCGCCCGGCCCTGGCGCCGGAGCGGGCACGGCGCTCGGCGCTCGACCGCCTGCTCAACACCTTCTTCGGCGGATCGGCCGGGCAGGCCATGGCGGCGCTCCTGGACCGCTCCGCCACGCAGCTTTCCGAGGACGAGCTGGACCGCCTCGCCCGTCTCATCGAAAAGGCCAAGAACGAGAACAGGTAGCGACGGGCAGGCAGCGCGCGGCGAGCAGTCCGCCTTCTGGCTTTCCTTATCTCGCTTCTAAACGCTGCTTGGTCACGCCGCGCCGTTTCCGCTTACTCCGCACCTCTTGCCCCAAAAGTCATGGACGCTTTCCTCCCCGTGCCCGCCGCTGATCAGGTCTTCGCCGCAGCCGCCGACGCGGCGCTCAAGAGCGCGCTGCTCCTGGCCGTGGCTGCGCTTGCCGCCGCCTTGCTGCACCGCCGCTCCGCCGCGCTGCGGCACCGGGTGTGGACGCTCGCGCTCGCAGGCGCGCTGGCGCTGCCGCTCTTTGCCGTACTGCTTCCGGCGTGGCACGTGCCGCTCCCCGCGCTGGGGCCGGCCGATGAAGCCGCCGCTCCCTACACGCCGCCGCTGCCCGCCGCCCCTGCCGCCGCTGCTGCCCAGACGCGGGCCACGGAGCTGCGCGCACCGGCGGCGCTCTTGCCCCCCCTCGCCCTGCCGACGGAAGGCCCCGCACGCTCGGCATCCCCTTCGCCGGAGCCGCTGCCCCGTGCGCCGCGCATGGAGACGCCGCCCCGCGCCGCAGTGAAGGCGAGCGCGGAACCGGCGCCAGCACCGCCTCTTGAGCAGCCCGAAGCCGCCGCCGCGCCGCGCACGGAAACCGGCCGCGTGCACTGGCTGCTCCTCGCCTGGGCCGGCGGGGCGAGCCTCGTCTTCGCGTACTTCTTCGCAGGGATGCTCCGGGCGGAGCACCTCGTGCAGCAGGCCCGGCCCGTGACCGACGCGCGCTGGCAGGCGCTCGCCGCCGAGGCCGCCCGGCAGATCGGCATCGACCGGCGCGTGCAGCTGCGGTACACCGCCCACGCCGCCGCGCCGATGGTGTGGGGGCTGTTCGGGCAGGCCGTCGTGCTCTTGCCCGAAGCGGCCTCGGCGTGGGACGAGCCGCAGCGGCGCGCCGTGCTTTTGCATGAGTTGGCTCACCTTCAGCGCCGCGACTGCGCCACGCAGCTTCTGGGCCAGATGGCCTGCGCGCTCTACTGGTTCAACCCCCTGGCGTGGTGGGCCGCCCGGCAGATGCGCGTCGAACGCGAACGCGCCTGCGACGACCGCGTGCTCGGCCAGCACGTCTCCGCCTCGACGTACGCCGAGCACCTGGTAGCCGTGGCGCGCTCGCTCCGCGCGGCGGCCCGCCCGCCCGCCGGCGCGCTCACGATGGCGCGGCCCTCCGGCCTCGAAGACCGCATCGCGCGCATCCTCGATCCGTCGCTGCGCCGCGCGGCCCTCAGCGCACGTGCGGCGGCGGGACTGGGCCTCGCCGTGGCGGCGCTCGTCGGCGTGCTGGCGGCCGTGCAGCCGCGCCTCGGCTTGGCCGAAGCCGCCGCGCCGCCCACCGCACGCGCCGCCGCCGACTCGCTCCGCACCGAGGGGCGCGAGGTGCGCTGGACCGGCACGCTGGCCGAAGGCGCCACGCTCGAGGTGAAAAACATCTCCGGCTCCATCCGCGCCGAAGCGGCCTCGGGGCGCGAGGCCGAGGTCGTCGTCCGCCGCACGGGCGCGGACTGGCGCGCCGTCGAGGTCCGCCGCGTAGCGCGCCCGGACGGCGGCGTCCTCCTCTGCGCCGTCTTCCCCGGCCAGAACGACGGCTCGGACGCCTGCGACTGGAACGGCAACGGCTCCAACAGCAACCGCAACACCGACGCCTCAGCCGCCTTCACCGTGCGCGTTCCCGAGGGCGTGCGCTTCGAGGCCGGCACCATCAGCGGGAACGTGCAGGCCGACGGGCTTTCCGCCGAGGCGCACGCCCGCACGGTGAGCGGCAACATCGCCCTCGCCACCGCCGGCCACGCCTCGGGTCAAACCGTGAGCGGAAACGTCGAGATCGAGATGGGCCGCGCGGATTGGCCCGGCACGCTCGCTTTGGAAACCGTGAGCGGCAACCTGGCCGTCACCCTCCCCGCCAGCGCCGACACCGAGGTCGAGGCGCAGACGATGAACGGCGAGATCACCTCCGCCTTCCCGCTCGACGCCGACGACGAGCGCTTCGTAGGCGCCGAGGCCAGCGGCACGCTCGGCAGCGGCGGCGGGCGCACGCTCCGGCTCCAAACCGTGAGCGGCAGCATCCGCCTGCGCAGCGCGGGCGGCACCACGGGCGAGATCTTCCGCTACCAGCGCACGGGCCGCAGCGCGCGCGGCCTCACGCCGCCCCCGCCGCCGATGCCACCCGTTTCCGGCCCGCGCGTCATCTTCCGCACGGACACGAGCCTGAATGCAGACCGCGAGCGCGTACAAGAAGCGGCGGAGCGCTTGAACACCCTTCGTGCCGAGCTTGCCGAGCGCCGGGCCAAGTTTGAAGACAGCGATGACCCCGAAGAACGCGCACGTCTGGAAGCGTTAGAGCAAGGCCTGCGAGCGGCCCGGCAGCGCTTAGAAGAAGCGCGGCAACGCTTAATTCTTCAAGAGTATTCGCCCGCGGCGACGGATTCGTCAATGAAGGACTGGGAAGCCTACTGGGACGAGCACGCCAACGACTGGGCGCGCTACGGCGAAGCGATGGGCCAGCGCGCCGAAGAGTGGGCTGAGCGCTGGTCCGAAGAATGGAGTGAGGACTGGGCGGAGTCGTGGGGCGACGGCAACGCGCACGGCTTCGTCTTCCGCACCGGCAACCATGCGCCTGACAGCCTGCGCCAGCCCTTGCGCGCGCTCCGGGCGCTCTCGCGCCTCCCCGACGAAGAAAGCGTCCCGCGCCTGATCGAGATCGCCCGCACGCACCCCAGCGAACGAATCCGCGAGGAGGCCGTCGAGGCGCTCGCCCGTAAAGAAGCGCCCGCCGCCACGCGCTTCCTCGAAGAGGTGCTGCGCGACGAGAACGCCCCGGCGCGCGTCCAAGAGGAAGCGCTCGAAGCCCTCTACCGGCAGCGCGGCGCCGAGAGCATCCCCGTCCTTATCGAAGTAGCGCGCACCAGCCCGCACCCCGAGGTCCGCGCCGAGGCCATCGACCACCTCGGCCGCAGCGGTGACCCCCGCGCCGCCGACGCCTTGGCTGACCTGGTGCGCGCGCAGTGACTTCTGCTAGCAACGGTGGAAAACGGGCAACGCGCAGGGCACATCGCAACCCATCTCATAACGCAACCGCCTCTCACCACGCTGACCGCCGGCCCGCACGCATGACGCTCTCTGCTCCTCGCCCACGCCGTCTTGCCCGTCGGAGCGGCGCGCTGCTTGCGTTGCTGCTCGGCGCGCTCGTGCCCGGCGCCCTCGCCCAACCCGCCGAAGCGCAGACCGCGCAGGAAGAGGGCGCCCGGCCCACCGCGCCCGTCCTCCGCGCCGCGCGCACGGACGCGGGCATCCGCCTGGACGGGCGCCTGGACGAGGCGGCCTGGCAAGACGCCGAGGCCGCCACCGGCTTCACGCAGTTCCGCCCCGAGGTAGGCGCCGAGCCGAGCCAGCGCACCGCCGTGCGCATCCTTTACACCAACGAGGCGCTCTACGTCGGCGCCCGGATGTACGATGCGGCGCCGGACTCCATCGTCGCCCGCCTGGCCCGCCGCGATGACGAGGCGTACTCGGACTGGTTCACCGTGGCCCTGGACAGCTACAACGACAACCGCACCGCCTTCGCCTTCAAGGTCAACCCGCGCGGCGTCCAGGCCGATTTCCTCATCTATGACGACACGGACGAGGACGACGACTGGGACGCCGTCTGGGACGCCGCCGCCGCCATCGACGCCGAGGGCTGGACCGCCGAGCTGCGCATCCCGCTCTCGCAGCTTCGCTTCAGCGCGCCCGAAGACGCCGAATCGCTCGTGTGGGGCGCGGAGTTCGTCCGTGAGATCGCTCGGCGCCAGGAGGAGAGCGCCTGGGCGCCGCTCGACCCGGAGGCCGACCGCCTCGTCTCCGTCTTCGGATCGCTCACGGGGCTGGCCGGCCTTGACCCGCCGAGCCACCTCGAACTCGTGCCCTACGCCGTGGGCCGCCTCACGCGCGCGCCGGGCGATCCGGCGAGTCCCTTTTTCCAGGAGAACGACCCCTTCGCCGCGCTCGGCGGCGACCTCAAGTACGGCCTCACATCCAACCTCACGCTCAACGCCACGATCAACCCCGACTTCGGCCAGGTCGAGGCCGATCCCTCGGAGGTCAACCTCTCCGCCTTTGAGAGCTTCTTCTCGGAGAAGCGGCCCTTCTTCATCGAGGGCGCCGACATCTTCAGCCTCTCCGGGCCGACGCTCTTCTACTCCCGGCGGATCGGGCGCGCGCCGCGCGGCTCGGCGCCGGGCGAGGCCGTCTACCGCGACGCGCCGCAGCAGACGACGATCCTGGGCGCGGCCAAGGTCACCGGCCGCACGCGCTCGGGCTGGCAGCTGGGCGCGCTCGAAGCCGTCACCGCCGAGGAGGAGGCGCGCTTCATCGACGCCGAGGGCGCCGAGCACTCCGCCCCCGTCGAGCCGCTGACGAACTACGCCGCCCTGCGCGCGAGTCGCAACCTGCGCGAGGGCGCGAGCGCCGTGGGCGGCGTCTTCACCGCCACCAACCGCCCCCGCGTGCCCGAGCGCCTCGGCTTCCTCCACACGGCGGCGTACACGGGCGGCCTCGACGGGCGCCACCGCTTCTCCGGCGATGCTTACGAAGCCAAGCTCACGCTCCTGGGCAGCCACGTGCGCGGCTCCACCGATGCGCTCCTGCGCACGCAAGGCGCCTCGGCGCGCTACTTCCAGCGGCCTGACGCCGCGCACCTCGCCTTCGACTCCACCCGCACAACGCTTTCCGGATGGAGCGCCGACGCCACCGTGCGCAAGATCAGCGGGCGCTGGCAGTGGGGCGCCGAAACGGGCGCGCGCTCGCCCGGCTTCGAGATCAACGACCTCGGCTTCCTCAACAACGCCGACCGCCTCTTCGGCGGCCTCTTCGGCAGCTACAACAACTACTCGGCGGGGCGCGTTTTCCGCGCGTTCGAGGCGGGCGGCTTTCTGGGGACGAACCGCACCTTCGGCGGCGAGCACACGGGCACCTTTCTCGAAGCCTGGGCCGAGGGGCAGCTTAAGAACTACTGGGGCTTTTTCGGCGGAGCGAACCTGCGCGCGCCGTCGCTGGCGGTGACGAAGCTGCGCGGCGGCCCGGCCCTGCGCTCAAACGCGCGCGCCAACCTCTACGGCGGCATCCGCACCGACGGGCGCAAGCGCGTGGAGCTTGAGCTGAAAAGCTTCGGCGTCGTCGAGCACGGCGCAGCGGGCTACTACTACTCCTTCGACCCGGAGATCGAGTTCAAGCCCACGAGCGCCGCCGAGATCAGCCTGGAGCCAAGCTTCAGCATCGAGCGCAACCCGGACCAGTTCGTCGCCACCGCCACGGCCTCCGGCGCGCCGGTGTACGTCCTTGGGCGGATCGATCAGCGCACGGCCGCGATGACCGTCCGCGCCGACTACGCCTTCACGCCCGACCTCTCGCTTCAGCTCTACGCGCAGCCGTTCATCAGCGCCGGGCGCTACACGCGCTTCGCCGAGGTGAGCCGCCCCCGCGCCGCCGCCTTTGCCGAGCGCTTCGCCCGCTTCGACGGGCGCCTTTTCTTCAACGGCGAGACCGGCCTCTACGACGTAGACTACGACGCGGACGGCGCCTTCGACCCCGACGCCTCGGCGGACTTCTCCTTTTCCGACCCGGATTTCAACGTCCGCGAGCTGAACGCCACGCTCGTCTTGCGCTGGGAGTACCGGCCTGGCTCGCAGCTTTTCGTCGTGTGGAGCCGCGGGCAGGCGGCTTCTGCATCCACGGGCCGCTTCGACCTCTGGCGCGACACGGGCGACCTCTTCCGCGCGGAGTCCACCAACACGCTGCTCGTCAAGCTCAGCTACTGGTTCGGGGTGTAGCACGCCGAGGCGGGAACAGGGCGGCTTGCGCGGGGCGTACACGCAGCGTCCCCTCACGCGACCTGCGCCGCCATTCGATGCCGAGCACGCTCCACGAAGACCTGCGCGCCGGCGGCTTCACGGCCGAGCAGGCCGATGCGCTCGTGCGCGCCTTCGACAAGCGCGAGGAGCGGCTTGTCGTTAAGAAAGACCTCGCCGTCTTCGAGGAGCGCATTAGCGGAGATCTCAAGGCACTTGAGGAGCGAATGAATGGAAATCTCAAGGCGCTTGAGGAGCGGATGAACGCGCGCTTCGAGGAGATGAAGGTGACCATCTACACAACGGTGGGCTGGGCGACGGCCATTCTTGGCTTCCTCGTCGGGCTTTTCGCGTTCTTCGGCTGAGCGGCCTCCCCCTGCCTGGCGACGAGCTTGCCCTACGCATCACCGCCACCTCATGAGCGCATCTGAAAAAGAAACGGAGCCAACCCGCACCGACCGCGAGTGGCGGTGGCTCGGCCGCTTCTTCATAGGCGTGGGCGCGCTCATACTTGCCCTCCACCTTCTCGACGCTTACCTCGACGGCGGTTCGGCGTGGTCGGGCGCAGCGAGGGGTGGGATATTCATTCTGGTCGGGGCGTCCTGGGTGCTCCCCAACCATCGGCGAACGGCGAAGCTTGTGCTTGTCGTCGGGAGCGTCATTTTGCTGCTTGCCGCATTCGCGCTCACGCTTCGCTAAGGAGCCGCTCCAGAACGCGTGCGTGTACGTCGAGCGCGCGCCCGTCGTATAGCACGAAGCGGACGTGCCGCACCGTTTTCAAGCCCGGCAGCGCGTCGAGGATCGTAGCGAGGGCGACCTCGGCGGCTTCTTCAAGCGGGTAGCCAAAAGCGCCCGTCGAGAGCGCGGGGAAGGCCAGCGAGGCGATCTCGTTTTCTTCGGCTAGGCGCAGCGCCTCGCGGTAGCACGCGGCGAGGAGCGTGTCAGATGGCTCGTCGCGGCCGTAGACGGGGCCGAGGCAGTGGATGACGTGCGCGTTGGGCAGGTTGTGCCCGCCGGTGAGGACGGCCTCGCCGGGCCGGATGGGCGCCATTGGGCGGCCCTCTTCGGCGAGGCCGGGGCCGGCGGCGCGGTGCAGCGCCCCCGCCACGCCGCCGCCCGTCCGAAGCTCAGCGTTGGCGGCGTTGACGACGGCGTCCATGTCCGCCTGCGCGGCGATGTCGCCCTTTACGAGTTCGAGCGTGACGTCGTGGATTTCTTTTCTCATGGCGTTCGGGGCGTTCGATGGTCTCTCAAGCAGAAGCGCCGGCTGAGGAAGCAGCGACGGACGGGGGACGGCCGACGACGTTTCTGCCAAGCCGTGGTCGGTCATCCGTGGTCGGCCGTCGCGTAGGCGAATGTGGAGTTTTGGCGATTTGCGGAGGGGCCGCGCTTCTCTCGAAGCGACGGCGCTGTTATTTGCGGAGGCGCTTCTTTAGATTCGATCTAAACAAAGCCCTCTCCACCAACAGAGTTTCCCATGCGCCACTTACGCCTTTGCCTGCTCCTGTTCTTGATCGTTCTTGTGGCCGCGTGCGAGGCGCCGCCGAATGACGAAGCAGGCGAAGAAGAGCCGCTCGTCGTCTATTCAGGCCGCAGCCGCGCGCTCGTAGACGCGCTGGTCGAGCGCTACGAGGAAGCCACCGGCGCGCCCGTCGAAGTTCGATATGGCACGGACGCGCAGCTCCTGGCGGCCCTCAACGAAGAAGGCGAGGCCAGCCAGGCCGATCTCTTCTGGGCAAACACGACGGGCGCTTTGGCTACGGCCATCGGCGAGGGCCTCTTGCAGCCGCTCCCGGACTCGCTCACCGAGCGCGCCGCCGCCTACGCCCCTTCGGACGGCGAGTGGACGCCGGTGACGACGCGCTTCCGCGTGCTGGCCTACAACACCGAGCGCGTGGACTCGACCCAGCTCCCATCCTCAGTGATGGACCTGCCCGATGAAGAGCAGTTCGCCGGGCGCATCGGGTGGACGCCCTCGTACTCGAGTTTCCAGGACTTCGTCACGGCCATGCGCGAGGTCCACGGCGACGACGCCACTACGGCGTGGCTCGAAGCCATGCAGGAGCTGGAGCCGGAGGCCTACAGCTCGAACACGCCCATGATCGAAGCGCTGGCCGCCGGGGAGATCGACCTCGCCCTTACGAACCACTACTACGTCCTGCGCGCGACGCAGGGCGACGCCGGCGCGGGGGCGCCGCTCGCCATCTACCACTTCGCTCCCGGCGACGTGGGCAACCTCGCGCTGGTGACGGGCGCCGGCCTCCTCAGCAACACCGGCCGGCCCGAGGCCGCCGCGCGCTTCCTCAGCTTTCTGCTCTCCGAAGAGGCGCAGCGTTACGCCGCCGAGGAGGTCTACGAGTACCCCATCATCGAGGGCGCCCAGGTGCCCGGCTACATGACGTCCGTAGACGAGGCGCTGGAGCTTAGCCCGGACTTCGACTTCGAGCGCCTGAGCGACCTCGACGCCACGCTGGCCCTGATGCGCGAGGCGGGCGTGCTCTGAGGCCGGGCGGAGCGGCGTCTTGTTTTCCGCGCGTCAACGGACGAGGCGGCTATGCCTGAGGAGAGCGTGAGGGAGAGTGGGGGAATGGATGAGGGGGAGAGAGGGAGAACGCCTTTTTCCGGAAGCCCCCACTCCCACACTCCCACACTCCCACACTCCCACACTCGCCCGTTCTCCCTTTCCCAACCCCTCGTTCTCCTGCCGGCGCTCGCGGTAGCGGCGGGCGTGGCGGTGCCGGTGGCGTACCTCGTCGTGCGCGCCTTCGAGGCCGAGCCGGCGCAGCTCGCCCGGATCGTCCTGCGCGAACGCACGCTGCGGCTCTTTTTCAACACGGTGCTCCTCACGGGCGGCGTCCTGGCGCTCACCACGGCGCTGGCCTTCCCGCTGGCGTGGCTCGTGGCGCGGACGGACCTCGGCGCGCGGCGCCTTTTCACGCTCCTGGGCGTCGTGCCGCTGGCCGTGCCGGGCTACGTGATGGCGTACGTGCTCCTGGGCACTACGGGCGAGTACGGGACGCTGGCGTGGCTTACCGGCCTGGCGCTGCCACGGCTCGGCGGCTACGGGGGCGCGCTCCTGGCGCTGAGCCTGGGCCTGTTTCCGTACCTTTTCCTGAACCTGCGCTCAGCGCTCTTAGGGCTGGACCCGGCGCTCGAAGAATCGGCGCGGGCGCTGGGGATGCGGCGCGGTGCGGTGCTCTGGCGCGTGGTGCTGCCGCAGCTTCGGCCCGCGTTCTTGGCTGGGGCGCTTCTCGTTGGGCTGCACGTGCTGGGCGACTTTGGCGTCGTCTCGCTCATGCGGTTTGAGACGTTCAGCTACGCGCTCTATCTGCAATACGCGGCGTCGTACGACCGCATCTACGCCGCCTGGCTCGCGCTAATGCTCCTGGCCCTCACCGCCGGCGTGCTTTTCCTGGAGGCGCGGCTCCTGCGCAGGCTGCTCTTCCACCGCACGGGCACGGGCGCGCGCCGTCGCGCTCGGCGCGTGCCGCTCGGCGCGTGGCGATGGCCCGCCTACGGCTTTGCCGGCGGCGTAGGGTTCTTTTCGGCAGGCGTGCCGCTTTTGACCGTCGGCTTCTGGATGACGCGCGGCGGCGCGGTGGACTGGGGCGACGTCGCCGCCGCGCTGGGCGACTCAGTGTCGGCCTCGGTGCCGGCGGCGTTTTTGGCCGGGGCGCTGGCCGTGCCGGTGGCGTACGCGAGCGTGCGGCAGCCGTCGCGCCTCTCGCGCGGCCTCGAGCGCGTGGCGTACTTCGGCTACGCCACGCCGCCGCTGGCGCTGGCGCTGGCGTTCATCTTCTTCACGCTCCGCAGCGCGCCGTTTTTCTACCAGACGCTCGGCCTCTTGGTGATCGTCTACGCGCTGCACTTCTTGGCCGAGGCCATTGGGCCGGTGCGCTCGGCGCTCTACCAGGCGCCGCCGCGCCTGGAGGAGGCCGCGCGGGCGCTGGGCCGCTCGCCGCTCCGGGGGTTTTTCGAGGTGACGTTTCCGCTGCTGCGGCGCGGGCTGCTGGTGAGCGTCGCCTTCGTCTTCCTCTCGGCCATGAAGGAACTCCCCTTGACGTTCCTGCTTTCTCCCATTGGCTTCGAGACGCTGGCCCTGGGCGTGTGGAGCTTTGCCGAGGAAGCGCTCTTCGGCCGCGCGGCGCCTTACGCGCTGGCGATTATGGTTTTCTCGGCCGCGTTTGTCGGACTGCTGCTGTACCAGGAAGAACCTTCGTCTGCTTAGAAACGCCCGGCATGAACCGAAGTACGCCGCGCAAACCGATGCAGCATCGCCGGCGGGCGCAGCGGTGGATCGCAACGGCGCTCGTTCTCATCTCTATCGCTGCCGTTGTAATCGTTTGCAGGGAGGCCCTCTACCCGCACGACCTGAGCCGCAACGAGGCGGCGTATCAGAAGCTCGTCCGGCTCACGCTCGCTTGCTGCTCCGACGGCGACTACATGGCTGACCGCGACCGCCTCGAACGCCGTGACCCAGAGCGGGCAGCGCTCATGCGCGCGCTCGGCGTTGACGCCGTGCACTACTATCCCGGAAACGAGGTCCACCCCGGCGCAGCCGTTTTTCTTGAGCGGAATCCAGGCCCCTTGAGCGCGATGTACGTCTACAGCGTCGAGGGCGGGCCGAAGCGGATCACCGGCTGCTACACGACCGAGCACGTCCAGGCGAACTGGTACCGCGGTCATAGCCTCCCATGCCTGCTCAGCAGGGATTGATAAGCCCCGACAACATGCCTACGCTCCTCACCGCCATCGGCTTGACGAAGCGCTACGTGCCCTCGGCCCCGCCGGCGGTGCAGGCCGTGGACTTTGCCGTGGACGAGGGCGAGATCTTCGCGCTCCTCGGCCCCTCGGGCTGCGGCAAGACGACGACGCTGCGCCTCGTGGCCGGCCTCGAGCGCGCCGACGCCGGCACCGTCACCCTGCGCGGCGAAACGCTCACGGGCGAGGGCGTGCACGTCCCCACCGAGCGGCGCGGCATCGGCCTCGTGTTTCAGGACTACGCCCTCTTTCCGCACCTCTCTGTGGTGGAGAACGTGGCCTTTGGCCTGCGCGGCTTGCCCAAAAACGAGCGGCGCAGCCGGGCCGAGGCAGCGCTGGCGCTTGTTGGCCTGAGCGGGCTGGCCGGGCGGGCGCCGCACACGCTCTCCGGCGGGCAGCAGCAGCGCGTGGCCCTGGCACGCACGCTGGCGCCGCGCCCGCGCCTCATCCTTTTAGATGAGCCGTTCTCCAACCTCGACGCCCTGCTGCGACAGCAGACGCGCGACGAGATCCGCCGCCTGCTCAAAAAGCAGGGGATCACCGCCGTCCTCGTCACGCACGACCAAGAGGAAGCGCTCTCCTTTGCCGACCGCGTGGCGGTGATGCGCGGCGGGCGGATCGAGCAGGTCGGCACGCCGGAGGCCGTGTACTACGAGCCGCGCACGCTCTTCGTGGCGCAGTTTTTAGGCCGCACGAACCTTTTGCTTTCGGAGGCCGAGGGCGACGTGGCCGAGACGCCGCTGGGCCGCCTCGCCCTGAGCCGGCCCGTCACCGGGAGCGTCCTGCTCTCGCTCCGCCCCGAGTGCCTCGCGCTCGAAGCGCCGGGCGATGCCAACGGCCCCGTGGGCGAGGTCACGGCGCGCGCGTTCAAGGGGCACGACATCACCTACCGCGTGCGCTCCGGCGGCATCGACTACCTCGTGCACACGCCCAACCACCACTCCTTCCAGCCAGGCGACGTCGTGCAGATGCGCCCGCTCGCCCGCGCCGTCGTGCTCGAACGCCAAGACGCCAGCCCCGCGCCCGCCAGCGGCGTGACTGACGAACCGACGGATGAACCGGCCGCCCCTGCCTCGGCGTAACCTCTTCCGCACGCCGCTCTTTGCCTTCGCCACAAGCCTCGCGCTCTTCATGTTCGGCCTCTTCCGCAGCGTGCCGATCCCCGACGTGCTCTACTCCGAAGCGGCGGACGCGCCCTTCGAGCGCTGCCTTCAGTGCGAGCGCGCCCTCCGCACCGCAGGCGCGCCGCCGTACCTCATCGAAAAGGCGTTCCGCGTGGCGCCGGGCTACGGCGCGCGCGAGACCCTCTTCGAGTACGCCCTTTGCCTGCCGTGCTACGAAGCGCTCAGCGCCTCGCTCTCCGAGGCCTCCCGCGCGCGGATGCAGCAGTTTGTGACCGAGCGTGTAGACTTCGCCGCGCGCGCCGCCGTACTTTCGGCAGAAGACGACCCGGACCCCACCCGCTGGCTCGACCGCTGCGTCGTGGACGGCACGCCGGCCGAGGCGCTCGGCGAGTACCAGCTTCTGGCGCACTGCCAGGGCAACCGGCTCGTGCTCTCGCACCTGCCGTGCCTCATCGGCGGGCCGGCCATCGAGCGGATGACGGCGCTCCTTTCCAAAGAAACGCGCGACGAGCTAGGCGGCTTCCAAGACGACCTGCTCGGCCCCGCACCCGATGTGGAAGAGCTGCTCAGCGGCCCGCGCCCCGTGCTGCTCTGATCCGTCCGAGCCGCACCTCGCCCATTGACCAGGAGAGGTTGACCGAGAGGCGCCCCTTCACCCTGCGGAGATCGTGCTCATGGCAGCGCTGCCCATCCCCCGACGACTTGCCGTGCTCGCGCTGCTGATGGCACTGGGCCTCGGCGCGTGCAGCACGACGAAGTTCCCCGAGAACCCGGAGGCGCACCGGCTCTACGAGGAGCTGGAGGCCGCGCCGGACGAGTATTACTTTCTCATCCGCACCGGCGTGCGCTCGCGCGTTTTGGGCCTGGCCGAAGACACGGCGCGCGCCGCCCTCGGTGCCATCGAAGCACGCTGGGACGAGATCGACCCGCTCAGCACGACGGATGCGCTCTTAGGCTATCTCCAGACGAACGGCCCGCAAGCGCTCGCGGCGCCCATCGAGGAGACCCTCGCGCAAAACGCCGGCAGCCGCCCCGACGGCGGCGCGGACGCCGCGCTCGAAGCCGGCGCCGTGAAGCAGGGCCTCATCGAAGCCTTCTACGAGATCGAGCCGGCGCTGTAACGCGCGGGACGCGGTCCCTCAGCGGAGCGGGCGTAGGGGCGTATCGCAATACGCCCCTGCTTACCGATGGATCGAAGCGTGCCACGCCTCCCCGCAAAGCAACACGCAAGACCCCATCTGAAAGCACACCCCACCCCCCAAGCGAAGAGAGCCATGCCCACGAACGCACTCATCGTAAGCGGCGGCGGATCGCGCGGGGCCTTTGCCGTAGGCGCCATCGAGGTCCTGCGCGAGGCCGGCATCCAGTTCGACGTCGTGGCGGGGACCTCGACGGGCGCCCTCATCGCCCCGCTCGTCGTCACCAATGAGGTCCAGCTCTTGCGCGCGATCTACACGAGCGTGCGCACGGAGGACATCATCCGCCCGCGCAACGCCATCGAGATCCTCACCAAAGACGCCATCTACGACTCGCATCCGCTCTGGAGCTTGATCAACTCGTTCATCACGCCCGAGCGCTATGATGAGGTGCTGGCCTCCTCGGCCGAGGTCTTCTTGACGACGGTCAATCTGCAAACGGGCCGGCTCGTCTACTGGAACCCGCACCGGGGCGGCCCCGGCGGCGGGCCGCTCTCGCGGCGGACGTTCTTGCGCGCCATCTTAGCCTCGGCCAGCCTCCCCGTTTTGATGCCGCCCGTGCGCATCCGCGAGGGGGGCGACCAGCACACCGACGGCGGCGTGCGCGAGATCGCCCCGCTCGCCATCACCATCGAGAACGGCGCCACGGATTTGTATGCCATCGTCCTCATCCCCGAGACGCCCGAGCGCGAGGACACGACGTACCGCTTCATCGTCAAGACGCTCATGCGCACGGTCAACCTCTTCACGCAGGAGGTCACGCTCAACGACGTCCGCACGGCGCAATTCTACAACGAGGCCACGCTCTACCTCGACCGCGCCCGCGCCCGCGCCGCCGAGTTCCTCTCCGAGGAAGAGATCGAAGCCGTCTTCAGCCCGCCCGGCGCGCCCAACCCCTTTGCCGACAAGCGCGTGGTGAACCTGCACCTAATCCGCCCGGAGCGCGACCTGCCCTCGTCCGGGCTGGAGTTTCGCCCGCTCATCATGGCGCAGATGATGGCGATGGGACGCGAGGCGGCGCAGCGCTGCCTGGAGCGCGGCCCGCTCCCGCCCGCCATCGCCGAGGCTTGAGCGGCGTCTCCGGCGCGACGAACGACAGAGGACGACCGACGACGCTCCGCCTCTCCGTCGTCGCTGGGCATAGCGGAGGATCTCCACCCTCCGAAGCGTTGTCCAGCGTGGGCGATCCTTCACTTCGGTTCAGGATGACGTACCTCGCCGTCGCCCGTCCCCGCAGGGCGGGGCAGGCTGTCATTCGTCCGTCGTCACAAGAGCGGCGTTGCGGAGCGCGGCGCGCGTGGCTACTTTGGAGAACGAGGCCGCCGGAAACCGCCGGCGGGGCTTATTCGCAGCCGTTGGTTTTTGCCGAAAGAGGGATCCCCATGCAGAACGGAAAAGCACCCCGCACCACGCCCACGCTTCCCATGCAGTCCTACGGCGGCGTCGAGGAGGTGGCGCCGGGCGTGGCGCGCCTCGGCATCGCGTTTGTGAATGCGTACTTCGTAGAAGGGCCGGGCGAGGCGTGGGTCCTGGTAGACACCGGCCTGCCAGGAGCGGCGCCGTACGTCCGCCGCGCCGCCGAACAGCGCTTTGGCGGCCGGGCGCCTGAGGCCATCGCCTTAACGCACGGGCACTTCGACCACGCCGGCTCGGCGCAGAAGCTGGCCGACGCTTGGGACGTGCCCATCTACGCGCACGAGGCCGAGCTTCCGTACCTCACCGGCCGATCCGACTACCCGCCGAAGGACCCGACGATGGGCGGCGCCATCGCCTTTCTGGCGCGCTTTTTTCCGGACTCGGGCTACGACTTCGGGGACCGCGTCCAGGCGCTCCCGGAAGACGGCTCCGTGCCCGGCCTCGGCGAAGACTGGCGGTGGATCCACACGCCGGGCCACACGCCGGGCCACGTCTCCTTCTACCGCAGAGAGGACGGCCTCCTCCTCGCCGGCGACGCCTTCTGCACGATGGACCTCGACTCGTGGGCGGCGCAGGTGACGCAAAGGCGCGAGATCAGCCGCCCGCCCTCGCCCTTTACGCCAGACTGGGAGGCCGCGCGCCGCAGCGTCGAGCGCTTGGCCGACCTCAGCCCCGAGATGGTCGCCGCCGGCCACGGCCTCCCCATCACCGAGGGCGACGTGGCTGCGGCGCTGCATCACTTCGCGCGGCACTTCCGCCCGCCGGCGCACGGCCGCTACGTCGGCCACCCCATCCGCGCCGACGAGGACGAGGGCGTCACACACGTCCCGCCCCCCGCGCCGGACCCGCTCCCGAAACAGATTCTGGGTGGCGCGCTGGCGGCGTTCCTGGCGGGCGTGGGCATCCTGGGACTGGCGCGGTGGCGGCGCGGTCAGTAGTCTTTTTCTCACACCGATGAATCCGAGGATGGATACCGCCACCGCTCCGCGCATCGCCGACCTCGCCTGGGGCCGCATCGAAGTTGAGGGCCAGGGCGACGCGCTCAAGGACGCGAAGTGCTTCCCTGGCGGCGCCCGCGCGTGGGACTGGAACGAGACGGGCACGCGCCACGCCCCCGGCATCCAGCCCGCCGACGTCGAGGAGCTACTCGACCACGGCGCCAAGGTGGTCGTCCTCTCCACCGGCTTCCACGAGCGGCTCCAGGTCTGCCCCGAAACGCTGAGGCTGCTCAACGAGCGCGGCGTCGAGGCGCACGTCCTGCAAACCGAGGAGGCCGCCCGGAAGTACAGCGCGCTGCGCGAGACGACCCCCACCGGCGGCCTCTTCCACTCGACGTGCTGATCGGGCGCGGTGCGGAACGGCGCGGCCTTCTGACGCTTCCTACTCTACCGCTCGCCGCCACTTCTCAGTCCTGCCGTTCCATGATCGACGTGACCGCCGCCGCACCGTTGCATGTGCTTCAGAGGGTGTACGGTTACGAGGCGTTTCGGCCGGGACAGGGAGAAATCATCGAGCGCATCATCAATGGAAAAAACGCGCTTCTGGTGATGCCTACGGGCGGCGGCAAGTCGCTCTGCTACCAGATCCCGGCGCTCGTGCGCGAGGGGACGGGCATCGTCGTCTCGCCCTTGATCGCGCTGATGCAGGACCAGGTGGCGGCGCTCCGGCAGATCGGCGTGCGGGCGGCGTTTCTGAACTCAAGCCTCGGCGCAGCGGAAAAGCGCGACGTGCGCCAGCGGCTGCGCAGCGGGCAGCTCGACCTCCTCTACGTCGCCCCCGAGCGGCTGATGACGGAGCGGTTTCTGCATCTGCTGAAAGAAGTCCGCCCGGCCCTCTTCGCCATCGACGAGGCGCACTGCATGTCGCAGTGGGGGCACGACTTCCGCCCGGACTACCTCCAGATCGCCTCCTTGCGCGAGTGGTTCCCCGAGGCCCCGTGCCTGGCCGTTACCGCCACGGCCGACGCCGAGACGCAGCGCGACGTCTTGCAGCGCCTCCGCTTCTCCCAAGACGACCTGTTCGTCACCGGCTTCGACCGCCCCAACATCCGCTACGCCGTCGTCCTCAAAAAGAAGGGGAACGAGCAGCTTCGGCGCTTTATCGAGGAGGAGCATCCGGGCGAGGCGGGGATCGTGTACTGCCTCTCACGCAAGAAGGTAGACAAGACGGCGCGCTGGCTCACGGGGAAGGGCCACACGGCGCTGCCGTACCACGCAGGCCTCTCGGCGGCGGACCGGCACGCGCACCAGGACCGCTTCCTGCGCGAAGAGGGCCTCATCGTCGTGGCGACGGTGGCGTTCGGGATGGGGATCGACAAGCCGGACGTCCGGTTCGTGGCGCACCTCGACCTCCCCAAGAGCCTCGAAGCTTACTACCAGGAGACGGGCCGCGCCGGCCGCGACGGCCGCCCCGCCGACGCCTGGATGACGTATCGCTACGCCGACGTCGTCCGGATGCGCAAGATCATGGAGGGCGGCGCGAGCGGCAACGCGGACTACGAGTGGACGAAGCGGCACAAGCTCAACGCCATGCTCGGCTACTGCGAGACGACGGCGTGCCGGCGCAAGGTCCTCCTCAACTACTTCGGCCAGGCCGCTGAGGAGCGGTGCGGCAACTGCGACACGTGCCTCAGGCCCGTGGAGACGTGGGACGGCACCGTCGCCGCGCAGAAGCTCCTCTCCTGCGTCGTGCGCACGGGCCAGCGCTTCGGCGCGGGCCACGTCACCGACGTGCTCTTGGGGCGCGACACGGAGAAGATCCGCCGCTTCGGCCACGACCGCGTCTCGACCTACGGCATTGGCGAGGAGCTGGGGAAGCAGGGGTGGAAGTCCGTCGTGCGCCAGCTCGTCGCCGCCGACCTTCTGAAAGTGGACGTGGGCGGCTACGGCGCTTTGAAGCTCACCGACGCCTGCGCCCCGGTGCTGCGCGGCGAGCAGGAGGTCGAGCTTCGCAAAGATCCGCGCCCGGAACGTTCTGCGAAAAAGGAGAAGCGCACGGCCCCCGACGCCGGCCTCGACAGCCCCGAAGACCAGGCGCTCTTCGAGGACTTGCGCGAGAAGCGCACGGAGTTGGCGCGCGCGCAGGAGGTACCGCCCTACGTCATCTTCCACGACGCCACCTTGAAGGCGATGGCGGCGCACCGGCCCACGACGCTCGACGCCTTTGAGCGCCTCTCCGGCGTTGGCGCGGTGAAGCTTGAGCGCTACGGCGACGCGTTTTTAGACGTCATCCGCACGCACGAAGGCTGAGCAGCGGTACCGAAAGACTGCCGAGCACTGCTTCAGCGATGCCGGGGCGCCCTCACCCTATCCCACCTGTGCAGACCGGGGACATGGATTACTCGACCACCCGGAAGGTGTGTACGTCCGTAAACGAGCGTCCGAACATATCGGTGACGCGCACTTCTACGCGCTGACGGCCCGCCGGCAGGCGCGCAGGCAGCGGTGCCTGCCACAGGTGCGTGCTCTCCTGCGGACTGGGCACCGGCGTTCCCGGCGGATCGGTCTGCGCAGAGTCTGAACTACTCTTCCACGACTCGAGCAAGCCGATCTTCTCAAAGCGCTGCCATCGCTGGTAGAGCGTATCGAAGAAGGGATCGTTGGCAGAGACTTTCTGCATGGACGTCCACGGTCCTTCCTTTCCCAGACGGTAAGCGACTTTGGTCTTCTCGTTGCCGTTGAAGACGTTCACCGTGAGCCTCGATTCCGTCGTATCGGCGCTCCGGCTAATCTGACGCGGGCTGTGGATGTTCATCCGGTAACTTGCCGGGCGCCCCGCGACCTTGTAGTCGATCACGTAGTCGGTGCCGTCGAAGGTGACGAAGGCGTAGCCGTTAGGCGTGCCGTCGCGCATCATCGTGGGCGGGATGCCGGTCTCGTCTTTCATGCCGCTCCACCAGCCTCCTGAAGTGGTGCCCACGCTGTACTGGTGATGCGAACTGTCGCGCGGCCAGCCTTCCTCGCGGCCCAGGAAGGCGTGGCGCTGCGTGTGCCAGTGCCCGGAGAGCGAGAGCGTGCGGGGCTGCTCCGCCAGTAACTCCAAGAGCCGCTCGCGGTCGGCCTCTCGCATACCGGAGACGGGGATGTGCGTCGCCAGCACCGCGAGATCCGCCTCTGGCACGTGATCGAGGTAGCTTTCTACGAACGCAAACTGGTCCTCGCGCAGCCCGCCCTCGTAGCCTTTCCCTTCCGCTTTCGGGTACAGGACGTTGTCGAGCACGAGGAAGTGGACGGCGCCGTAGACGAAGGCGTAGTCGGCGGGGCCGAAGATGCGCTCGAAGGTCTCGTCGGCGAGGCGGTCGCTCTTCGCGTCGAAGTTCATGTCGTGGTTGCCGAAGACGTAGTACCAGGGCACGCCCACCTGGGCTGTTGCCTCGGCCACCGGCTCGAGCACTTCCAGGTTGTCGAACGCGATGTCCCCGAGGCTGATGCCGAACGCCACGTCCTCGACGCCGATAAGCTCATTCACGATGTCGCGCGCGAAGTAATCGACTTCCTGCATCGAGCGCGGCTGCGGATCGCCGAAGACGAGCGCGCGAAAGTGCTCCGGCTCCTCGCTCGGCACGAGCGGGAAGTTGACCTCTTCCGGCAGCGGGCCGGTCGGCGCCACGCCGGCGTACTTCGTCCCACCGGGCGAGCCGTCAGGCTTGTGGAGGTAGTAGAACTGCGGGCGGTTCTGCGCGTCGAGCGGCACGCGCCAGCCGCTCGGCTTGATGACGAAGAGCACGTCGCCGCCGCTGACGGGCAGCCGGTAGCGCCCCTCGGCGTCGGTGCGCGTGACGGCCTCGCCGTTGGAGACGGCCACCTCGGCCATGCCCGGCTCGCCGGCGTCGCGCGCGCCGTTGCTGTTCTGGTCGTGGTAAACGCTGCCGGTGGCCTGCCCGGCTGGTTGCGCAGAGGCGGCCGTAGCGTAGAGGAGGAAAGCAGAGAGGACGGTGGCGCGCAGCTTCATGGACTGACCAAGCGTTGAATAATCTTCGGGGGAGCAGCGCAGAACGAAAAACGCTTTAGTAGCCGGGGTTCTCCACGAGGGCCGGGTTCTGCGCGAGGCGGTCGGCGCCGAGGGGGAGGTAGTAGTGGCGCTCCTGGAAGACGCGCGGGCGGCCCTCAGCGTTGACGAGGCGCACCTGGTACTTCTTGGCGTCCCAGTCGTAGTCGAACCGCATCCCTTTGACGCGCAAGCCGTCGAGTTCTTCTACGGCCGTGCGCCAGCGGCGCAGGTCCCAGTAGCGGCGTTGCTCGAGCACCAGTTCGCGCTGGCGCTCCGCACGGATGTTCTCCCGAGACGCAGACTCGAACAGCGGCATCCCCGCCCGTTCTCGGATGGTGTTGACGTAGCCCAGAGCCTTACCGGACTGCCCGAGTTCGAAGGCCGCCTCGGCGGCGTTCATGTACATCTCGCCCAGGCGCATGTCGATGTAGTCCGTGCCGTCGGTGTTGAGCTGGTTGGGCACGTTGTCCAGCCGCGTCCGCTTTTTCACGAGCAGGCCGGTGCGCGTGTAGTTGCGCGGCGGGGCGGAGGCCGGCCACCCGCCGTCGAGGTACCCGGCGTTCTCGCGCGTCAGCTTCTCGCCGCCTCGCATGGTGCTGGTGTGGAACGTGATCATGCTGTCCCGAAACGTGGCCTCCGGGTACAGCACCGATCCGCGGAAGCGGGGGTCGCGCTGCCCGAACAGCTCCTCGGCGGACCACAGCTGGCTCGTCAGCTCTGCCTCCGAAAGCTTCATGGACGACCCGTCCTCGTTGTTGAAAAGCTGAACGACGGTCCAGGTGGCGCCTGCGTTGGCGCCCCAGGACTTCGCGTACTCCATCGGGAGGTTGTGGAAGGTGTTGGAGTGGCCCTTCTGGTCGCCGTCGAAGAGTTCGGCGAAGATCACCTCGGGGTTCTCCGCCGCCTCGGTGATGAACAGATGCTGGTAGTTCTTTGCCGGGTCGTCGGGGTACTCGTTGTAGAGCGCGTGGGGGCTTTCTTCGATGACGGTTTCGGCGGCGTCGAGCGCCTGCGTCCAGTACGCATCCGCCTCGCTCGCGGGGATGCCCAGCTGGACGCTCCCTTCGCCGCTCCCGGCCGTCATCACCTCGCCGAACTGCGCTACGCTCGCGGCGAACAGCATGGCCCGGCTCTTGAGGCCGAGCGCCGCCCACTTCGTGGCACGTCCCTCCCGCCCGCTCGGGTCCTCTGGGAGATCGCCGGCCACGGCGTCGAGTTCGCTTGCGACGAAGTCCCAGATCTCTTTCTCGTCGGCGCGCTTTACGAATATCGAATCCCTGGGGGTGCTCAGGGACTGGACCTTAGTGATGAGCGGAACGCCGCCGTAGCGCTTCACCAGGTTGTAGTAGATGAAGGCGCGAATAAAGCGCGCTTCGGCCACGCGCGTCCTGACGAACGCCTCGTCCAGCCTCTCTGAAGCGCGGAGCTTTTCGATGATCGTGTTGACGCGCCGGACGTTGTCGTAGTCCCACTTCGTGAGGATCCAGTGCGCCCCGCCCGCATCGGGGACGCTTAGGGCGCCGTGGTACGTAGCCTGCCAGGTGGCGCCCGTCACGTACTCGGCCCCGAGGGCTTCCCAGCGCCACGAGTTGAACGTGCTCTTGCCATAGCCGTGCTGGATGTTGAGGTCGGCGTACGCCTCGAACATGTAGCTGTCCACCAGGTTGGGGTCGCTAAAGACCGTGTTCTCGGAGATCTGGTCCTGCGGCTCTTTGTCCAGCACGGTCGAGCTGAAGTCGCACGCCGCAAGCGCGAGCGTAGCACCGAGCGCGAGTACGAGGGTGAAGCGGTACGCGCGGCGCGGCGCGGCCAGCCGCTGAAGAGAGTGCGCGAAACGCAGGGGGAAGTCGTTGAGGGGCATGGTGCGGAGATCCGTTCTTCGGTGAAAAGGGCGGCGTCGGCGCGCGGTTAAAGCGTTACGCCCAGGCGAAGCTGGTACGTCTTGACGAGGGGGTACCGGCGGGAAGAACCGGGGCTTTCCGGGTCGTAGGAGTCGCTGTAGATGCCGAGCCGATCCCACGTAAACAGATTCGTCCCTGCCAGGGATACCTGAACGCCTTGGACGCCTATCCTCTCTGTGAAGCTGCCGGGGAGGGCGTAGGAGAGGCTCAGGTTTTTGAGGCGGAGGTACGTGCCGTCCTTGAGCCAGAAGGAGGAGTAGCGGTTGTTGTTTTCCGACCACCCCGCGCCGGAGGCGTCGATGTAGGGCAGCTTGGCGTCTTCGTTGGCGTTTGTTGGGTTTTCGCTCGTCGGGTCCTGCGGGCGCCAGCGGTGCTCGTACTGGTACGTGAACGGCGTCAGCTCATTTTGGTAGGGCACCCGCGCGCCGCCGGTGATGTTGATCGTAAACCGGGAGGCGCCCTGAAACTGAGCGTCGAGGGACCAATTCCCGTAGGAGGCGCCCAGGTTCGCGGCGTAGGTCAGGTCGGGGAAGGCGCCGTAGCCGATGCGCTCTTGGTCGGCGAAGGTCAGCTTGCCGTCGCCGTCGAGGTCCTTGTACTTGATGTCGCCCGGGCGCAGCGTGCTGTTGCCGTCACCGTCCTGGTCGAGGTCCCAGTTGTCGATCTCCTCCTGGCTCTGGAACAGCCCGAGCGCGACGTACCCGACGCGCCGGTTCAGGTCGCGGCCTTCGTTGCCGAACACGCGCCGCTCGGCGTCCGTCTCGTACTCCGGCTCGGCGAACTCCGTCCACTCCGTGCTGCTCATCGTCATGTTGCCGCCCACGCGATAGGTGAAGTCGCCGAGCGTGTAGGTGTGGCCGAGTTCGAGTTCAAAGCCGCGCGTGCGGGTGGCGTTGATGTTGAGCTGCGGCAGGCTCGCCCCGAAGGTGTCCGGGTAGTCGTCCTGGGGCGTGCCGAAGAGGCCGTCGGAGTCTCGCTGGAACACGTCGGCCGTCATGCTCAGGAGTCCGTTCCAGAGCGTGGCGTCGAGGCCCGCGTTCCAGAGCGTCATGGTGCGCCACGTGATCGAAGGGTTCGGCAGCGAGGACTCCGCCAGGATGCGGTACGTCCGCCCGCCGACGACCCAGGGGTTGTTCCGGATGGTGAAGCCTTGCAGGTGCTGAAAGGCGCCCACGTCGTCGTCGCCGGCCTGCCCGTAGGAGAGGCGTAGCTTCAGGCGGCTCAAGGTGCGGCCCAGCCCGCTCATGAACGCCTCCTCGTGGATCGACCAACCGGCCGAGACGCTCGGGAAGTACCCCCACCGGCTGTCGCTGGGAAACTTGTGGCTGGCGTCCGCGCGGAGCGTGCCCTCGATCCGGTAGCGGTCGTCGTAGGCGTACTGCACACGCCCGACGTAGCTCTGGCGCCCGGCCTCGTTGACGAACCCCTCGTTGCTCACCTGGCTCAGGTCCCCGGCGAAGAGGTAGGGCAGCTCTGCGGTGAACAGGCCCCGGCGCTCCGCGCCGAAGCGCGAGAAGCTCGCGTTGGTGTATTCAACGAGGGCCAGCGCTTCTACGTCGTGCCTTTTGGCGAAGGTGTGGCGGTAGTTCAGAGCCAGCTCGGGGCGGATCTCCCACTGGCGCACCGCGCTCCGGCCGATGCGCTCTTGCCCGCCGGTGGCTTCCTGGGTGTAGGTGTCGGTCTCGTCGCTGTACGAGAACACGTCGAACTCCTTGCGGAAGTCGCGCCAGTTCTCCCAGCCGTAGCGGAAGCCCAGCGTGCCCGAAAGCGTCAGCCCGTGCAGCCTGTTGAACTCGTGCTCGAGCGCGGCCTTGCCCTCGACCCAGTCGTTGTCCGTCTGCCGGAAGCCGGACGTCTCGATCTGGCTCGACGCGATGGGGTTGGCGCGGGTGAACCCTCCAAAGGCCATCCGGCTCTCGTCCGGCAGGACGGGCCGGTAGATGGGCTGCACGCGGTTGAGATCAAGAAAGATGTCGTCTACCGGCTGCCCGGGCCGCTTCCGGCGCTCGCTCCGAAAGCCGAGGTTGAGCGAGGCCGTCCACTCGTCGCTGAGGTAGGTATCGACGTTGGCCCGCGCGCTCCACACGTCGAACGTGTGGTCGTCGGACTTCAGGGCGCTGTTCTGCGTCTTGTAGATCCCGGAGACGAAGTAGTTGAACGCCTCGCCGCCGCCGCTCAGGCTCATGTTGTAGCTCGCCAGCTGCGCGTAGTCGCTGAAAGTGGCGTCGTACCAGTCGTAGCTTTCGAAGCCCGGTGCCCCGCTTTTGTAGTTCTCCACCTCTTCCGCGCTGAAGCGAGGTTCGATGCCCATGTACAGAGCGCCCTCGCGGAGCATCTCGGCGTACTGCCCGGCGCTGACGTGCTCGGGCAGCGCCGTCGGGGTCTGTGCGCTCAGCGTGGTTGAGAAGTTGATCCGGGGTTCCGACTGGCCTTTGCCCCGCTTCGTCTTTACCAGGACGACGCCGTTGCCGGCGCGCGCGCCGTACACGGCGGCCGAGGCGTCTTTCAGCACGCTGATGGACTCGATGTCGTAGGGATCGACCCGGTCGAGCGGCATCTCCATACCGTCCACCAGCACCAGCGGATCGCCAAAGCCGCGTATGCTGATCGACCGGCGGTCAAAGCCCGGCAGGCCGCTCGTCTGCTTCGTGATAAGACCGGGGACGCCTGCCATCAGCTCCGACGTGTTCGCCGCCTCCGCGACGTCCAGGTCTTTGCCCTCTACGTGCGTGATGGCCCCGGTGACGTTGGCCCGCGCTTCCTCGCCGTACCCCGTCACGACAACCTCTGAAAGGCCCTCGACCATCGCCGACATCGACACGTCGATGGTTTCGCGTCCGGCAATCGGGACCTCCAAATCCTCGTACCCGACGAAGCTGAACAGCAGCGTGTCTTGCGCGGATGGGACTTCCAGGCCGTAGCGCCCCTCAGCGTCGGTCGCCGTACCGACGGACGCACCTACGACGCTCACGTTCACGCCCGGCATAGTCTCGCCTTCAGCTTCGGAGGTAACGACGCCTTCGACGGAGTGGCCCTCTTGGTCTTGAGCCTTAGATACTGTCACGGTGGGAGACAGAAGCGACCCCGCGATCAGCATGGCGAGCGCGGAAATGACGATGGCGGTTGCAGAGGGTATCGAGCGTTTCAAGGCTGTAGCGCGTGGACAAATGGCAGGCAGGGCAGATTCCGGACGGTGCGCGATGAACCGTGCGGCCGACCAGTGTCCCGAACATAACAAGGAACGCTCGCCCGGAGCGTTATCCTACCTTTAAGCGCTCTTGATCAAATCATAAACTTGCAGGTTTGGGATACAGCCGCTCACCTGATCTCTTTCGATCCCTCGCCGGTGTCGTTCGCAGCTTCCTGCCGGCCCCTCCGGGATAGACGCCGTTGGCAAATTCAGAAGTGGTAGGTATGGTGCATCTGCCCCTCGCCTGGCCGAGACTATCATACAAAGCACGCGCCGGCGTCGAGGGGACGGTCCCGCAGGCCGTCTTCGCGCTGAGGATGCGCCGCACGCGCTGCCGAGGGCGCGAGAAGGCGCACCTTCAACACGCCGCCGCGGCCGCGGCGATCAACCTCAAGCGAGCATGGCGTAGCTCGGTGGCGAGCCGGGGTCGAGGACCTGCCGCCTGCATTCTGCCTGGCTGGCGCTGGCCGCCTGAGCGACTTCGCCAACCGTATCCGTTGACAATCAGGACCCAGTTTCCCGTAATCAGTGCCCGCGCGGTCGGCGGTCCAGCTCCCGGTTCAGATGCTGGCCGAGCGTTTTCAGAAGCGTGAGCGTGGCGGCGAGGCCGCGCTGCACGTCGGCGTCGCCCAGGAGGGCGGCCAGGCTGAGGAGGCCAGGCTTCTCGCCGGTGATGCGCTCCCCAGCAGCGGCGAGGCCCTTTTCAAGGCCGTCTGCGAACGCCTGCGTGCGGTCGGGGTCCAGCTCCGTGAGCGTCTTGATGAGGATGAGGACGTTCGACATGGCGTTGCGGCCCTCCTCCGTGTCGAGGCGGTTAAGGAGCACGCCGGACACTTCGGCGAACTGCCCGGAGAAGCCGTCGAGGATGCGCAGGACGCCCGCTTCGTGGAGTGTTTCGAGGAGGTCGTCGAGCTTCTCGTGCGCCGTCTCTTCGGCGTGGGCGGGGGGGACGTCGTACTTGAGCGGCTTGGCCATTTCGTGGGGGAGTGGGGAACGACGAGGGGCGGGGGGGCGCAGGGCGAGAACCGACGAGAGGGAGAAACGAGGAAAAAAGGCTCGCGTTGTCTCTTCGTTTCCTCGCGTCCTTGTTTCTCTTTCCGAGCGGCGGCCTTCGGCTCTACACCTCCCCGTTCTGTGGACGCGGCTGCGTGGGAAAGCGGTAGTCGCTGCGCGCCCACTTGCGCTCGACCTCGACACCTTTCTGCGGGGTGGGGCTGCCGTAGCGCGGGTTCGTGCGCGGCATGGGGGACGTTCCGTTTTCGCCGAGCTTCTCCATCTTGACGGCCACCTCTTTGTAGGCGGGCGTGTCCACCACCGGGTCGGCGGTGCTCGAACTCATCACGTTCACGCGCTCCTCGCTGGAATTGACGGGCATGTAGACCTCGCCGTTTTTCACCTCATCGCTCACGACGACGCGCACCTTGACGTTGCCGCGCCGCGAGGTGAGGCGCACCCAGTCGCCGTCCGTGACGCCGCGCTCTTGGGCGAGTTCGGGGGAAACTTCGACGAAGGTGTCGGAGACTTTTTCGCTCATGCCGGGCGTCTTGTAGGTCATGTTGCCCTCATGGAAATGCTCCAGGACGCGGCCGTTGTTGAGGTGGAGGTCGTATTCCTCATCGGGCGTCTCGTGCGGGGCCGTCCACTCGACGGGGAAGAAGCGCGCCTTATGATCTGGGAAGTGGAAGCGCTCGGTGTAGAGGAGCGGCTCGTCCGTGCCGTCTTCTTGGACGGGCCAGACGAGCGACTCGTAACCTTCGAGGCGCTCGTAGCTCACGCCGGCGAACTCGGGCGTGCAGCGCGCCACCTCGTCCATGATCTCGGAGGGGTGCTCGTAGCCCCAGTCGTGGCCGAGGCGTTTGGCCAAGTCCGTCAGAATTTCCCAGTCCGGGCGCGAGTCGCCGAGGGGTTCGAGCGCTTTATAGAGGCGCTGGATGCGCCGCTCAGTGTTGACGAACGTGCCGTCTTTTTCGAGCGAGGGGCTGGCGGCCAGCACAACATCCGCGAACTCGGCCGTGGTCGAAAAGAAGATGTCCTGGATCACGCAGAACTCTAATTTCTCGAACGCCTCCTGGACGTAATGCGTGTTCGCGTCCACGAGGCTCATCTCCTCGCCCACGACGAAGAGCGCCTTGACCTTGCCGTCGTGGATGGCGTCCACCATCGTCTTGTTGTTGAAGCCCGGCTCCGACGGCAGCTCTTCGACGCCCCAGACCTCGGCGCAACGGGCGCGCGCCTCGTCGTCCTCGACGGGGTGGTAGCCGGGGAGCTTGTTGTACAAAGCGCCGAAGTCCGAGGCGCCCTGCACGTTGTTGTGGCCGCGCAGCGGGTAGCCGCCCGTGCCCGGCCTGCCGAAGTTGCCCGTCAAGAGCATCAGGTTGCAGATAGCCGTGCACGTGTCCGCGCCATTGACGTGCTGCGTCACGCCCATTGCCCAGAGCGCGCAGACCGACTCGGCGCGGGCGATCTTCTCGGCCACCTCTTTGATCGTCTCCGCCGGGAAGCCGGTAATCTCCTCGGCGTAGTCGAGCGTGAAGTCTTCGAGGCTGGCGCGGTAGTCGTCAAACTGATTCGTGCGCGCCTCGATGAAGCTTTTGTCGTGGAGGTCGTGGTCGAGGATGTACTTCGCCGCCGCGTTGACCCACACCATGTCGGTGCCGGGGTTGGGGCGGAGGAAGATATCGGCGCGGCGGGCGGTTTCGTGCTTGCGGAGGTCGGAGACGATAAGCTGCTGCCCGAAGAGCTTCTGCCGGCGGCGCAGATGCGCGGCCAGAACCGGGTGCGACGTATCCGTGTTCGTGCCGATGGCGACGATGAGCGCGGCCTTTTCCATGTCCGCCATCGTGCCCGAATCCGCGCCGACGCCGACGGTGCGCGAAAGGCCCTTCGAGGCCGGACTCTGGCAGTAGCGCGCGCAGTTGTCCACATTGTTCGTTCCAAAGACGGCGCGGGCGATTTTTTGGACGAGGTACGCTTCCTCATTCGTCGTCTTCGAGGAGGAGACAAAGCCGATAGCGTCCGGGCCGTACTTCGCTTTGATGCGCTGGAGGCGGTTCACGACGCGGCCTAGCGCCTCGTCCCACGTGGCCTTGCGGAAGCCGTCTTCGTGGCGGACGACGGGGTGCGTCAGGCGCTCTTCGCTGTTGACGAAGTCCCATCCGAACTTGCCCTTGACGCACGTGGAGATGCCGTTGGCCGGCGCTTCGGGCTGCGGATCAATCTTGAGGATCTTCCGGCCCTTCGTCCACACGTCAAAGGCGCACCCCACACCGCAGTAGGTGCAGACGGTTTTCGTCCTTTTGATCGTCTGTGCGCGCATGGCCGCGTCCACCTCCGAGGTGGCAAACAGCGGCCCGTTGCCCACGTACGTCTCCGCCTTTTTCACCAGGGCGATGGCCTGCCGGCGCTGGCGGTACGGCATGTCGGTGATGTGCCCCGCCTCGCCGATCATGCTCTTCTCCATCAAGGCGTTGCAGGGGCAGACGGTGACGCAGTGCCCGCACGAGACGCACGAGGAGTCGTTGATCTCGGAGCCGCCGTCCCACTGAACGCGCGGCACCTCGGCCTCCCAGTCGATGGAGAGCGTCTCGGTGACCTGGACGTTCTGGCACGCCTCGACGCAGCGCCCGCACAGGATGCACTGGTCCGGGTCGTACTGGTAGAACGGGTTGGACTCGTCCACGGCGTACGGCTTCTTCTCGAAGGGGTACCTCTGATGGACAATGCCGATGTGTTTGGCCCCGTCGTGCACCTCGCAGTGGCCGTTGTTGTAGTCGCAGACGGTGCAGTAGAGTTCGTGGTTGCCCAGGATGCGGTTCATGGCCTCCTCGCGCGCGGCCTCAGCGTCGCCGGCGCGCGTCGAGACGCGCATCCCCGCCTCAACCGTGGTGGCGCAGGCGCGCCTGAGTTCGCCGCCGACGGCTACGATGCACGTGTCGCACGTCTGGATCGGGCCGAGGGAGGGGTGGTAGCACACGTGCGGCACCTCCTCTTCCATCCCCAAACGGATGAGGAGGTCCACGAGGCGCTCGCCGGGCTGGCAATGGACTTCGTGATCGTTGACGCGCAGGGTCGTGGCGGGGGGCTGGCTCATGGCGAAAAGCGGCTGGCGGCGGGGTGAAGCGCTCCGGCGTTCGGAGCCGAGAGGGAGACGCTCCAATATGCAAAAACCGCTGAGCGCCCGCTACTTCTGGGCAGCATCGGTGCGCTGTTTTTCACAGCACGGGGTTTTTCACAGCATGGGGCCGCGCGCCGCCATTAGTGAGCGGCGGAGCTTTCCGCGCGCTCGACGATCTCCTCGGGCCGGAGCGGGGCGCCGCAGTGCTTGCAAAAGCTGGCGTCCTCGTCGTGGCCGGTGGCATGGCAGGCGGGGCACGCTTCGCGCTCCTGGGCCTGCCGCGCGGCCTCGTCCTCGCGGTCGATGCGCGACAGCTCCGTGGTCATGATGCCCGTAGGCACGGCGATGATGCCGTAGCCCATGATCATCAAAAGGGCGGCGAGCGCGCGGCCGAGGTCCGTCGCCGGCGCCACGTCGCCGAAGCCGACGGTGGTGAGCGTGACGATGGCCCAGTAAATCCCGATGGGGATGCTCGTGAACCCGTTCTCCGGCCCTTCGACGAAGTACATCACCGCCCCCACGATCACGGCGACGTTGACGACGGTAAAAAGGAACACGGTGATCTTGCGCCGGCTCGCTCGCATGGCACGCAGGAGCACGTCGGCTTCGCCCAGGTACTCGACGAGCTTAAGGATGCGGAAGACGCGCAAGACGCGCAACAGGCGGATCACCAGGAGGTACTGCGTCCCCGGCACGAGCACGCTCAGGTACGTGGGCACGATGGCCAGGAAGTCCACGATGCCGAAGAAGCTCTTGGCGTAGGCCACCGGCCGCCGCGCGCAGATGAGCCGCAGCACGTACTCGATGGTGAAGAGGATGGTGAAGGTCCACTCCGCCACCCAGAGCGCCCGGTCGTACTGGACGTGGATGCTCTGCACGCTCTCGAGCATCACGACGCCCACGCTCGCCATGATGGCGCCGATGAGCACGATGTCGAACACGCGCCCGGCCCGCGTGTCTGACTCGAAGATGACGACGTAGAGCCGCTCGCGCCACGCGGCGTGGTGCGGCGGGGCGTCTTCTTGGGTAGGGGCGTCGTGCTGAGCCATGACGAACGGAACGGGGCGGAGAGAGCGGCAGCGCGGCGCGGACTCGGCGGCCTACGCGGCGGTTCAACATTAATATAAGCAACGCGCCATGCACGGCATAGGATGCGGGCGCCGTGCCGCGACCTGACCTCCTCCCCACGCGCGCTTTGCAACGGAATCTCGCGCTTTGCAACGGAATCTTCGGAGCGCTGTAATCTGGGCGTTACGCCTGCGTGGCGCGCGTTGCCTATATTGGCCGCGCGTTGAGACTCCTTCTTCACCCCTATGTGGAACGACACGAAAGACTGGTTCCTCAGCTTGGGCGATGACTACGGTGTGGACCCGTTCATCTTTGCCGTTATCTACCTCCTCGCCATCCCGTTCTTCACGGCGTCGATTGGGTGGGTGGTGCGGCGGCTTTTGCGCGGGCGGCCCATCGTCGTGCCCACCCTCGCGGCGGCGTTTTTCTACCTCTCGTCGTACCTTTACGTCTTCGCCTTTGGGCGCAACATCCCGCTTTGGGTGTATGGCCTCATGCTCGGGATGATCTCTACGGGCGGGTACTTCACCATCCAAAACATCCGCAAGCGGACGGCGCGCATGAACCCACAAGACGCAACGCATGACGTGATCGTGATCGGCGGCGGGGCGGCCGGGCTGACCGCCGCCGGCATCGCCGCCAGCCTCGGCGCGCGCACGCTCATGGTCGAGCGCCACCGCCTCGGCGGCGACTGCACGTGGACGGGCTGCGTGCCCTCGAAGGCGCTCTTGAAGTGCGCCAAGGTGGCCCATGGCATCCGCCACGCGGCGGACTACGGCATCTCGGCGGCAGAGCCGGAGGTGGACTTCGCCGCCGTGATGGCGCACGTGCGCCGCACCCGCGAGGAGGTCTACCACGACGCCGACCGGCCCGAGATCTTCGAGAAGATGGGCGTGGAGGTGCGCGAGGGCGACGCCCACTTCCTCGACCCGCACACCATCGAGATCGAGACGGAGGAGAGCGGGAAGCGCGCCGTCACCACCGCGAGCGCGCGCTACGTCATCATCGCCGCCGGCGGACGGCCCCAAGCGCCGCCCATCGAGGGCCTGAGCGAGGTGGACTACCACACGAGCGACACGATCTTCGAGATCGAGGAGCAGCCGCGCCGCCTCGCCATCCTTGGCGCCGGGCCGATTGGGACGGAGATGGCGCAGGCCTTCCAACGCCTCGGCACCGAGGTCACAGTGATCGACCGCGCCGAGCGCATCCTCTCAAAAGACGACGCCGAGTTGGCTGGGATGCTCCATCAGCAGCTTGTCAAGGAAGGCGTCGCGTACGTCTTCGGCGCCAAGGTCGAGCGCGTGGCGCAGTCCACCAACGGCACCATCGCCGTCCACGTCGAAAAAGGCGGCGCCCCGGAAACCGTCGAGGCCGACGCGCTCCTCGTGGCCGTGGGCCGCGCGCCCAACCTCGAAGGGCTGCGCCTGGAGGCGGCCGGCGTCGAGCGCACCAAAAACGGCATCACCGTTTCCGAACGCTGCCGCACGAACGAGCGGCACATCTACGCCATCGGCGACGTGACGGGCCGCTTCCAGTTCACGCACATGAGCGAGCACATGGCGAAGGTCGCCTGCGCGAACGCGCTGCTCAAGGTCCCGCAGAAGATCGACGGCCAGCACCTGCCGTGGGTCACCTACGCCGACCCGGAGCTGGCCCACGTGGGCGCCACCGAGGCGGAGCTTAAAGAAAACGGCACGGCGTACAAGGTGTACCGCTTCCCGTACGAGAAGCTCGACCGCGCCCTGGCCGAGGGCGAGCCGACGGGCCTCATCAAGGTCTACGCCTCGACGTGGCGCGGGCGCATCCTCGGCGCCTCGGTCCTGGGCGAGCGCGCGGGCGAACTCATCTGCGAGTACGCCCTGGCGATGAAGCACGGCGTCACGCTGCGCCAGATCGCCGACACCGTGCACCCGTACCCGACCTACGGCCTGGGCGCGCGCCGCGCCGCCGACCAGTGGTACGCGCAGAAGCAGACGCCGCGCGTGGTGCGCCTGGTCAAGCGCGTCTTCGGCTACCGCGGCCCCGTCAACGAGCGCGCGCCCGGCGAGGTGGTGTAGCGCGCCGCTGGGAGGGCGCGTGGATCATTTGCCGCACCCCTCCCGTGCACGCTGCCGACGCGCTTTGCTGCGCCTTTTCCCCCTCTCACCGCTCTGGTGTTCTTCATGCTTACCGCTTTCTCACGCGCCACACTGCTCGTTCTTGCCCTGTCCCTTTTTGCAGCCTTGCCGGCGCTGGCGCAGGACACCACGGCCACGGACACCGCAGCCACCGCGCCGCCTCCCATGCCGGCCGACACGGCGGGCACGAGCGCGCAGACAGACGCCGCCCGGCAAGCCGCCGAGGCATGGCTCGCCTACATCGACGGCGGCGACCTTACGCAGAGCTACACCGCCGCCTCTGACCTGCTCAAAGAGCAGATGCCCGAGGAGCGCTGGATCGAGGCCGTAGGCAACGTCAAGGCGCAGATGGGCGAGGCCCTGACGCGCGAGCTGGCCGAGGCGCGCTACACCACCACGCTCGAGAACGCGCCCGAAGGCGAGTACGTCGTCCTGCGCTACAACACGGACTTCGCCAGCGCGCCGGGCGTCGAGGTGCTGGTGATGCGCAAAGGGGCCGAGGCATGGAAGGCCGCCGGCTACGTCGTTCGCCCCGCCGAGGAGCAGTAGCCCACTGGCCCCTGGAGCAGCCCCCTCAGCGCGCGCCTTGAGCGTGCGTCCTCATTCCCCGTCTTCTTCCGACATGATGAGCGGGTGCTCGTCCGACGGCCCCACGATGCGGATCATGTCGCGCACGGTGTGATAAAGCATCAGCACGATGGCGATGATGGCGCCGCCGAGCGCCGCAGAGACGGCCACGTTAGCGTAGTACATCACGTCGTAGTACGACATGGGCACCTTATCGGCGCGTTCGAGCGGCAGGTTCAAGAGCAAAAGGAAGAGCGTCGCCGAGATGAAGACGCCCACGTCTATCGTGGCGATGTGCTGGATGCGCCGGTAGTAGACGGGCTTGAGCGTGCTGTTGGCGTTGGCGCTCAGGCTCAGGAGCGTGACCATGAGCGCGATGATCGTGGCCGAGGCGATCATGGCCGTCGTGGTAAACGCGCGCGTGGTGGGCAACATGGCCTGGACGAGCGCCTGCCCCTCCGCCCCGCTGATCTTCCCTGTAGCCAATGCCCCCACGAGCGCCACGATGGCAGCGATAACCCCGCCGACGGCCGCGCGCTTGAGATCGGCGCTGAGGATTTGCTCGTCCGTTTCGCCGCCCTGATCCGAGGACGGGGGTGCCTCGTCCGACTCTTGGCTCGGCTCGGGCGTGTGCTGCTGCTCGGCAGAAGCCTGCTCGGCGCGGCGGTGGCGTACGGCGGGGGCGGGTTGATGGCGCTCGTCCATGAAGAAACGGCTTGACTTGGTGCAGTGTGCAGCTTTTCGAAGGGGAAGCTGCCGCACCGACGGGCAAAAAACTCGCCAGCCGCCTCGCAGCCGGTCTGTAGAGATAGCACGTTTTTGAGACGTTTCGACATTGTTGCGTCACGGAACGCGCGGCTTCATCTCGGCGTGATTAAAGCCTGCGCTTGGCACCGTCTCCTCTTCCACCCGCTTCCCGCGCTTCCATGATCATCGCCCTAGCTCAGATCAACCCGACGGTGGGCGACCTCGGAGGCAACGCGGAAAAAATCACCCGCTTTGCCGAGCGGGCGCACGCCCAGGGCGCCGACCTCGCCGTCTTCCCCGAGCTGTGCGTCACGGGCTATCCGCCACAGGATCTCCTGGAGAACCGCTTCTTCATCGAGGCCACGCAGCAGAGGCTCCAGCAGATCGCCGAAAACGTGCCGCCGGACCTCGGCCTCATCCTCGGCGTGCCCGTACCCAACGAGGGCCGCACCGGGAAGCGCGTCTTCAACGCGGCGCTCCTCTACGAAGGCGGCCAGCGGAAGGCCGAAGTCCGCAAGCGGCTCTTGCCCACGTACGACGTCTTCGACGAGCACCGCTACTTCGAGCCGGCGGATCGGCAGGAGGTCATCGCCTGGCGCGGGCGGAGGCTCGGCCTCCACATCTGCGAGGACATGTGGAACAGCGCGCAGCGCCGCGCCCGCCGCCTCTACGACGAGGACCCCATTGCCGACCTCGCCGCGCAGGGCGCCGATCTGCTCATTAACATCAGCGCCTCGCCCTTTTCTAAGGGCAAGCACGCGCGGCGCGACAGGCTCGTCGAAGAAATCTGCCGGCAGCACGGCCTGCCCTTCGCCTTGGTCAACACCGTGGGCGCCAACACCGAGATCATCTTCGACGGCGACAGCCGCGCCCACGCCGCCGACGGCACGCCCGTCCGCTGCGCCGCCTCCTTTGAGGAAGACCTCGTCCTTTGGGACGCCTCCGCCGCGCTCCCCTCCTGCGCGAGCACGCACGACGACACCGCCGACTTGCACGACGCGCTCGTCCTCGGCATCCGCGACTACTTTGAGAAGACGGGTCTCTTCGGGAAAGCGCTCGTGGGCCTCTCCGGCGGCATCGACTCGGCCGTGACGTGCGCCCTGGCCGCGGAGGCGCTCGGGCCGGAGCGCGTCCTGGGCGTGACGATGCCCTCGAAGTACTCCTCTGCCGGCTCGGTGACGGACTCGGAGAAGCTGGCCGAGAACCTCGGCATCGCCTTCGAGAACGTGCCCATCAAGCCGGCCATCGAGGCCTTCGACGGAATGCTTGCCGCGCACTTCGCCGGCACCGAGCCGGGCGTGGCCGAGGAGAACATCCAGGCGCGCGCGCGCGGCCTCACCTTGATGGCGCTCTCGAACAAGTTCGGCTACCTGCTCCTCTCCACGGGCAACAAGAGCGAGATGGCCGTGGGCTACTCCACGCTCTACGGCGACATGTCCGGCGGCTTGGCCGTCCTCTCCGACGTCCTCAAAACCGACGTCTACGCCCTGGCCGAGCACATTAACGAGACGGCCGGGCGCGCGCTCATCCCGCAGAGCACCATCGACAAGCCGCCCTCGGCCGAGCTGGCGCCGGGGCAGCAGGACGCCGACTCGCTCCCGCCCTACGACCAACTCGACGCCGTCCTGCACCGCTACGTCGAGGAGAAGAAAGAGCTGGACACGATTGTAGAAGAAACGGGCTTCGAGGCCGGCCTCGTGGCGCGCGTCCTGGGCATGGTGGACCGGAACGAGTACAAGCGCCGCCAAGCGCCGCCGGGCCTGCGCGTCTCGGACAAGGCCTTCGGCATCGGCCGGCGGATGCCCATCGTGTGGCGCTGGGAGCGCGAGGCCGTGGGCGCCGAGGCGCCGGTGGAGGGATAGCTTTTTTCGGAGCGCCGCGCCCCTTGCGGCCGCTTGCGTTTGGCGTGGGCGGGTAGGAGGTTGGGGGTTTGGGAGAACGCACGATCCAAGCTTTTCCCCGCCCGCACCCCCATCCCCACACGCCCATACGCATCAGTGATCGCCTACGTCTCCGGCACTTTGGTTCAGAAATCGCCCGAGCACGCCATCGTAGAAACCGGAGGGCTGGGCTACCGGGTGGAGATCCCGTCCTCGACGTACGCCGCGCTGCCGGCTGCAGGGGAAGCCGTGAAGCTGCACACGTACCACTACGTGCGCGAGGACGCCGTGCGCCTCTACGGCTTCGCCACCGAGGCCGAGCGAGAAGTGTTCGAGGTGATGACCGGCGTCTCGCGCGTGGGGCCGAAGCTGGCCCTCTCGGCGCTCTCAGCGCTCACGCCGGCTGAGCTGCGCGACCACGTCCTCGAAGGCGACGCGGCCGTTTTGACGAGCATCTCCGGCGTGGGGAAGAAGACGGCCGAGCGCCTCATCATCGAACTGCGCGACCGCTTTGCCGAGGTGGACCTCGGCGGCGCAGCGCCCGTCGCGGGCGGCCCCGCCGCAGGCCAAGCCGAGGCGCGCAAAGACGCCTTGGCCGCGCTCCAGTCCCTGGGCCTGAGCAAGGCCGACGCCGAGCGCGCCATCCGTAAGGCGCTGCGCTCAAGTGCCAGCGTCCAGAGCGCCGACGCCCTCGTGCGCCTCGCCCTCAAGGAGCGGTGATGAGGGAAGAGGCCCGTTCCCTTTCTGCTTCCCTGCTTCCCGAACCGTCCTCTTCCCTTTCCCCCGTCCCTCCAATGCTTCGCTTCGCCCTCCTCGCCACTCTCCTGCTTACCACTGCGTGGCCCGCGTGGGCACAGCCCACCGCTGACGACCGCGAGGCGCGCGCGCGCTCCCTGGGCGAAGCGCTGGTGAACCGCGATATGGAGGCGGCGCAAGCGCTGGACCTCACCCCCCAGATGCAGCAGGCCCTCACGCCAGCGCTGGCCGAGCAGGTCATGGGCGCGCTGGAGCAGAGCGCGGGGCCGTTCCAGGAAATCACCGGCACGCGCTCGGCCACCTTCAGCGGACGTCCCGTGGCCTACGTGCTGATGGACTTCGCCGAGGCTGAGCGCGCGCTGCGCGTCGTCTTTGACGACGAGAACCGCATTGCCGGCCTCCAGATCGCTCCGCCCGGCGAGGCGCAGAACGCCGACGCAGCGCAGAAGACTGGAAAAGCCGGCACGCCCCAACCCGCCTACACGCTGCCCGACTACGCCGACACCACGGCCTTCCGCGAGGAAGAAGTGACGGTGGACGCTGGGGCTGGCACGCCGCTCGGTGCCACGCTCACGCTGCCGACGGGCGCCGCGAGCGCTCCGGGCGTGGTGCTCGTGCACGGCTCCGGCCCGAACGACCGCGACGAGTCCGTAGGGCCGAACAAGCCGCTTCGCGACCTCGCCGCCGGCCTCGCGTCGCGTGGCATCGCCGTGCTGCGCTACGACAAACGCACCCGCGCCTACCCGGAGGCCTTCGCGGGCACCGCCTACACGACCGACAAGGAAGTCACCAACGACGCCCTCGCCGCCGCCTTGCTGCGGCAGCGGCCGGAGGTAGACAACAGGCGCGTATTCGTGCTCGGCCACAGCCTCGGCGGCATGATGGCTCCGCGCATCGCCCGGCGCGACACGGCGCTCGCCGGCATCATCCTCGCTGCTGCCGCCGCGCGCTCCCTGCCGGAACTGCTGCGCGCCCAGGCCGACCACCTCGACGCACACGACAGCACCGTAGACGTAGCGGCGATTCACGACATGGCCGACCAGATCGAAGCCATCACCCCCGGCGACTCGTCGCTGACGGCACCCGTCGCGGGCGCGCCGGCCTCGTACTGGCTCGATCTGCGCGACTACGACCCCGTGACGGCGGCGGCGCTGGAGCGGCCCACCCTCATCCTGCAAGGCGAGCGCGACTATCAAGTTACGATGGCTGAGGACTTCGCCGCGTGGAAGGATGCGCTAGGCGACGCCGGGAACGTCACGCTCAAGAGCTATCCCCGCCTCAACCACCACTTCATCGCGGGCGACGGCCCCTCCACGCCGGGCGAATACCAGCAGCTCGGCCACGTGGACGCGCAGATCGTCGCAGCCACCGCTGCGTGGATCGAAGCGCGCTGAAGACGGCGGACCGCGGAAAAGGAATCGTCGTCTGCGGTCCGCCTACAAGAAAAACCACTTCACCAGCACGAGCGTTAGGAACGAGGCGGCCATGAGGATGACCGAGAGCGTGAGCGCCACGCCGAGGTCCAGCTCGAAGCCGATGTAGATGGCCAGCGGCATCGTCTGCGTGCGGCCGGGGAGGTTGCCGGCAAAGATGATGGTGGCGCCGAACTCGCCCAGCGCGCGCGCCCACGCCAGCACGGCCCCGCCGAGGAGCGCGCCACGCGAGAGCGGCAGCGTGACGTGGCGGAAGACGTCCCACGGCCCGGCGCCGTCCAGCATGGCCGCCTCCTCGAGGTCGCGCTCCACCCGCGCAAAGCCGATGGCCGCCGCCTTGATGAAAAGCGGCGCGGCCACGAACGCCTGCGCCATCACCACGGCGACTTGCGTAAACGCGATGTCGAGGCCGAGGCCCGCCAGCCACTCGCCCACGAGGCCGCGCCGCCCAAAGGCCACGAGCAGCGCCACGCCCGCCACAGCCGGCGGCAGCACCATCGGCAAATCGATAAGCGTATCCACGGCGCGCCTGAGCGGGAAGGCGCGCCGTGCCATCAGGTACGCCACGGGCGTGCCCAGAAGGACGACGAGCGCCGCCGCCATCGTGCTCGTCTTCAGGCTCACCCAGATGGCCTCTGCCACGACGGGCCGCCCCAGGTTTTCCCACACCGCCGCCGGCGAGGTGCGCGCCAGAAGCGCCACGAGCGGCAGCACGAGGAAGACCAGGAGCGGCGCCGCCATCGCCCAGCCCAGCGCCCCGCGCCCGGCACGGCCCGGCACGCTTGGCGCGCGCACCGTCCCCGGCACCAGCACGGGCGCCGTGCCGTCCGCCGCCGCCGCGCGGTCTGGCGCCCCGTCGCGGGGGCCGTCCGGCGTAGAGCCGGAGTGCGCATCCGTTTTAGGCAGCGTCGTGGTCTCGGGCGGGGAGGAAGCCATAGCGCGATAAGAGGGTCTGCCCTCGGCTGGAGAGCACGAAGCGGATGAAGGCGGCGGCCAGGGCAGGCCGGGCGCTGTCTTCGACGGGTGCGATGGGGTAGGCCGCCGTCACGTTCAACGAATCGGGGATGGGGAGGCACCGCACGCCTTTGCCGCGCGCGCCGGCCGCATCGGTGGCATAGACGAGGCCGGCATCCGCCTCGCCGAGGGCGACCTTCGCCCGGACGGCGCGCACGTTTTGCTCGAAGGAGACGGCGTTCGCCAGCACGCGGCGCTCGAAGTCCTTGCCAAAGTCGGGCGCGGCGCTCGCTTTTTTCAGCACGGCGCGGGCGTAGCGGCCCGCCGGCACGGCCTCGGCGGGCAGCACCAGCCGCAGCCCCGGCGCGGCGAGGTCCGCCAGCCCCCGCACGCCGCCGGGATCGTCCTCTGGGGTGATGACCACGAGCCGGTTGCGGGCGAAGATGCGCGGCGCTTCCTTGGCGAGGCGCCCGCTCTCCACCACGACCTGCATCTGCTGCGCGTCGGCGCTGGCGAAGACGTCGCCCGGCGCGCCGAGGGCGAGCTGCTGCGCAAGCTGCTGCGATCCGGCCACGCTGAGCACCACACGCACGCCCGGCCGCTCCTCTTCAAAAGCGCGGGCCATCTCCTCGAACGCCTCGGCCAGCGAGGCGGCGGCAAACAGGGTGAGCGTGGGCGCCTCGCCAGATCGGTCGCGGCCCTCGGAGCGACAGCCGGCCACGACCAGCAGACCGATGAGCAGCGCAGCGGCAGCGCACCGCGTGCCGGCGGCGAGGCACGCACAACGTCGGAGCGGCATGAGCATTCAGGGAGCGTCGGTGAGGGCGGGCAGCGCGTCCTCGCAGGCGCCGAGCCAGTCGAGCATGGCGCGGATCTGGCCGGTGCGGAAGCCGTGCACGAGCCGCTTGAAGCGCTGCGCATCGGGGAGGGCGGTGGCCTCGTCTTCTTGCTCCTTGAGCCAGCGGCGGCAGGCGGCGCGCTGCCGCGCCACGAGGCGCTCGGCCGTGGCCGGCTCCTCGTACCGCGCGAAGTAGAGCTTCGCCAGGAACTCCATGCGCAGGCGGCGCCCTCGGGGCACGGGGCGCTCCATCCACTGCTGGAAGGCGTCGCGGCCGGCCTCGGTGAGGCGGTACACCTTGCGCGGCGGCGCCTCGGCCTGCGGCTCGCGCGTGGCGGCGATGAGGGCTTCGTCCTCCAGCCTCGCCAAGAGCGCGTAGAGCTGGCTCCGCTTGAGCCGCCACACCAGCCACAGCCCATCCGGCTCGGCCAGGCGCTCGTACATCGCGTAGCCGTGCATGGGCCGCCAGCGCAGGAAGCCCAGCAGGGCGTGCTCGATGGTCAGCGGATCGCGGAAGCGAGCGGCCATAGGTCGGCGTCAGGAGCAGCGCGGGGCTATTCATTTTTTGAACACTCCAGTATAGCGCGCCGCGTGGTTGCTGTCAACGGCTCTCGGCTTCGCGCAGCGCGGCACCGGCTCGCCGGCTCGACCGGGCCGTTCTCTTTAAAGCGTTACATCGCTTGGGGCGTGCGTTGGAACGTGCGCGCCGCGCCGGGAGTGTCGCCTGTGGACGATCCGCATTTTTCCTCAACGACTCCTCTTTTCCCCGATGGACGCGACCGAAGCCAAGCAAGCCCGCCAAGACGCCATCGACAAGCTTGCCGACCTCATCAACGACGTCGAGATCGCGATGATGACGACGGTGGATGAGAAAACCGGCACGCTGCGCAGCCGGCCCATGCAGACGCAGAACGAGCGCTTCGACGGCGCGCTCTGGTTTTTCACGAGCGACGCCTCGGCCAAGGCAGACGAGATCGAGGACGAGCACGAGGTGAACCTCTCCTACGCCGCGCCGAAGAAGAGCCGCTACGTCTCCGTCAGTGGCACGGCGCGTCTCTCGCACGACCGTCAGAAGATGGAGCAGCTCTGGCATCCGGCCCTGAAGGCGTGGTTCCCCGACGGCCTGGAAACGGACGATCTCGCTCTCCTGCGCGTCGCCGTGGATAAGGCCGAGTACTGGGACCCGTCCTCCGGTAAGCTCGTCCAGATCGCCGGCTTCGTCAAGGCCCTTGCCACGGGCGAGCGCTACGAGCCGGAAGGGCACGAGAAGCTGGATCTGTGAAAGGGAGAGCGGGTGAACGGGAGAAGGGGCGAATGGGTGAACCTGCGCGCCTCGCCCCTTCGCCCTCTCGCACGATAAGGCGCATCTGCGCAGGCGAGGCGTGACACTGTGCCTAAGCAAGTAGGGATTCCTTCTGCGGGCGTGCAGACTTTTTTGCCGCGCACGGGGTTGCAAGACACGGCAGAAAGACGGAGGTTGGAGGCGCCTCTCCGCGCCTACATGCAGTGCAGTGGCGTTGAGGAGAAACGGGGAGGCGGCGCGCTTGAGGGCCGCACCCTGCCGCCTCGCTCTCTGGACCACGTCGGACCCGCCTCCATCCATGCCGGAAGCTCCCCGTCTCGCCAAGTCCGCCGCTGCCGCTTTGCGGGCGGCCTGCGCCGCGTGCCGATGGGCCGCGCCGGTGGCGGGCGTCCTCTTCGTGGCCGGGTGCGAGGGGGTGCAGTCGGCGCTGGCGCCGGCCGGGCGCAGTGCCGAGCAGATTGCCGATCTCTTCTGGTGGATGGCTGGCGGCGCGCTCCTCGTCTGGGTCATCGTCATCGGATTGGCCATCTACGCCATCCGCGTCCGGACGGGTGCGCACGAGCGGCGCACCGCGCTTTTCATCATCGGCGGCGGCGCCGTTTTTCCCACGCTCGTCTTGGCCGGCTACCTCGTCTACGGGCTGGCGCTCCTGCCGGATCTGATCGAGCCGGCGCCGGAGGGCAGCCTTCAGATCAGCGTCTCTGGCGAGCAGTGGTGGTGGCGCGTGCGCTACCCCGCGCCCTCGGGCGGCAGCGAAGCCGTCGTCGAGCTGGCCAACGAGGTCCGCCTCCCCGTGGGCGAGCCAGTGGACATCTTCCTCGACAGCCCCGACGTGATCCACTCGTTTTGGGTCCCTTCCCTCGGCGGCAAGATCGACATGATCCCCGGCCGCACCAACCGCCTGACGCTCCATCCAACGAAGACGGGCACCTTCCGCGGCGCCTGCGCCGAGTACTGCGGCACCGCCCATGCGCTGATGAGCTTCTACGTCGTCGTCCAGGAACGGGCGGAGTTCGACCGCTGGCTGGCTGAGCAAGCCGCGCCGGCCCCGGCGCCCGTTGCACCGCTGGCCGCGCGGGGGCAGGAGGCGTTCGTCGCCAACGGCTGCGGCGCCTGCCACGCCATCCGCGGCACGGAGGCCGACGGCGTCGTGGGGCCGGACCTCACGCACGTGGGCAGCCGCGTCTCGCTCGGCGCGGGCATCTTGCCTAACGAGCCGGACGACTTTTTCCGGTGGATCGCCCGCACAGAAAGCGTCAAGCCGGGCGTGCACATGCCCGCCTTTGGGATGCTCCCGGAAGAGGAATTGCGGGCGCTGGCCGCTTACCTGAACGAACTGCAATAGAGCTTCCTGCCGAGAGGTCACCTGTGATTGAGCGTTTCCCCCTTCAAAGGGGGAGTTTTTGCCGAGAGCGCTGCAATCAGAAAACCCGGACGGCTTTCCAGGGCATGAGCAACGAACACCCTTCGCTAAACGCGAGCCGATGAGCACCACGACACCCGACACGACACGGCTCAAAACAGCGCCCCGCGACCCGGAGCCGCTCCCCTACGAGCCGTCCGAGGCGCTGCAGGAGGCGCAGAAAGAGCGGCTTAAGCGGACGTGGAAAACGCCGACGGGCTGGCGCTACTGGTCCGCCGTCAACAACGAGGAAGTCGGCCTGTGGTACACCACCACGGCGTTCGTCTTCTTCCTCTTCGCCGGCGTCCTGGCGCTTTTAATGCGCGTGCAGCTGGCCGTGCCGGAGAACAGCTTCCTCTCGGCCGAGCTATACAACCAGGTCTTCACGCTGCACGGCTCGGTGATGATGTTCCTCTTCGCCGTGCCCATCTTCGAGGCGTTCTCGATCATGGTGCTGCCCGAGATGCTCGGCGCGCGCGACCTGCCTTTTCCGCGCCTCTCGGCCTACGGCTTCTGGAGCTTCCTCCTGGGCGGCATCTTCGTGTGCGGCTCCATCTTTTTTAACGCTGCGCCGGCGGGCGGCTGGTTCATGTACCCGCCGCTCACCACGGCCTACCAGGAAGGCGTCGGGGCCGACATCTGGCTTCTCGGCCTCACCTTTATCGAGGTGGCTTCGATTGCCGCCGCGGTGGAACTCATCGTGGGCGTTTTGAAATGCCGCCCGCCGGGGATGCGCATCAACCTCATCCCGCTCTACTCGTGGTACATCCTCGTCGTGGCGGGGATGATCCTCTTCGCCTTCCCGCCGCTCATCGCGGGCGACGTGCTTTTGGAGATGGAGCGGCTTCTCGACTGGCCGTTCTTCGATCCCGAACGCGGGGGCGATCCGCTCTTGTGGCAGCACCTCTTCTGGATCTTCGGCCACCCGGAGGTTTACATCATCTTCCTTCCTTCTATCGCGCTCGTGGCGATGATCGTGCCGACGTTCGCCAAGACGCCGATGGTGGGGTACTCGTGGGTCGTCCTGGCGGCGGTGGGGACAGGCTTCCTCTCCTTTGGGCTGTGGGTGCACCACATGTTCACGACGGGGCTGCCGGGCATCTCGCTCGGCCTCTTCTCCGCCGCCTCCGAGGCCGTGGCCATCCCGACGGGCGTGCAGCTCTTCTGCTTCCTGGCGACACTCCTGGCCGGACGCGTGACGCGGGCCGTGCCGATTCTGTTCGTCTTCGGCGGGCTTTCGGTGTTCGTCCTTGGCGGCGTGACGGGGGTGATGGTGGCGCTCGTGCCCTTCGACTTCCAGGCGCATGACACGTACTTCGTCGTGGCGCATCTGCACTACGTGCTTGTGGGCGGCGTGATTTTTCCCATCGTGGCGGGGTTCTACTACTTTTTTCCGCTCGTCGGCGGGAAGAAGCTCTCCGACCGGCTCGGGAAGATCGCCTTCTGGCTGATGTTCGTCGGCTTCAACGTCGCCTTTCTGCCGATGCACCTGACGGGCCTGCGCGGGATGCCGCGGCGCGTGTTTACCTACGCGCCGGACATGGGCTTCGACGCGCTGAACTTGATCTCGACCGTGGGCGCGTTTATTCTGGCGGCGGGCTTTGCCGTCTTCGTGTGGGACGTGATCCGGCCGAAGGGGAAGCAGCCCTATTCGGAGCGCAACCCGTGGGGGGCCGGCACGCTCGAATGGCTGGCCGACATGCCGGACGAGCCGTGGGGCGTGCGCTCGATCCCCGAGATCGACAGCCGCTACCCGCTTTGGGACCAACCCAACTTCGTGCGCGACGTGGACGAGGGCCGCTTCTACCTCCCCGACGCCGAAGAGGAAAAGCGCGAGACGCTCGTCACCTCCACCATCGACGCGCAGCCGATCCAGTGCCTGCGCGTGCCGGGGCCGACGTTCATCACCTTCGCCGCGGCGATGGGCACGGGCGGCGTGTTCATCTTCTCGACCTTCCACTGGTGGTGGCTCTCGCTCGTGAGCGGCGTCTTTGCGCTTGGCGCCATCCTCACGTGGCTGTGGACGGGGACGGCCATGATCCCCGAGAAGCCGGAGAAGGACGTGGGCCTGGGCCTGACGCTGCCGCTCTACGCCTCGGGGCCGGAGTCGGTAGGCTGGTGGGCGATGTTCATCACCATGCTCGGCGACATGACGGCGTTCGTGGCGCTCGTCTTCGGCTACTTCTTCTACTGGACGATCCACGAGGACTTCCCGCCCGATCCGGCGGCGGGGCCGGGCGTGTTCTGGCCCGTGCTCGGCGGCGCGCTGCTCCTGGGCGCGTGGGCGCTGACGATTCTGGCGCGGCGCTGGAACCGGCAGGACCGCGCGCGGCGCTTCTACGGCGGGCTGCTGGGCGCCGTCGTGCTGGCGCTGGCGGGCGGGGTGGCGCTCCTCCTCGGCCCGTGGGTCTCCGGGCTTGATCCTACGAGCCACGTCTACCCGGCCATCGTCTGGGTGCTGGTCCTCTGGGCGGCGGTGCACGTGGCGGCAGGCGTCATCATGCAGCTGTACTGCGTGGCGCGCCGGCTGGCCGGGCGGATGACCGCGCGGCACGACATCGACATCACCAACGTGAAGCTCTACTGGCACTTCGTGGCGATTACCGTTTTCATCACCGTGGCCGTGGTGGCCGGATTCCCGCTGGTGGCCTGACACCATTTGCCGATGCGTGCAAAATGAGCTAAACGGTTCTGCTAAGAGGGCAAAAGGATTAGGAATGGAGGAGAGAAAGAGCGGAAGAAGGATGCGGTAAGGCGTTTCTCATCCCTTCGTCCTTTTTCCGCTCATCCATTCCTCCTCATTCCTTCTTAGTTGATCTTGTACGGTTCACAGAGGCTCAATGCCATGACCGAACGCCTACAGCAGAAGCAGGAGCTTCCCGAGCAGGACGAGAGCCTGTGGATTCTCGTCGTCTCGCCGACGGTCTGGGCGGTGCATTTCCTTTTGTGCTACATCACCGCCGCCGTCTGGTGCGCGAAGGTGGTCGGGCGCAGCGGCACGCTCGATGCCGTGCAGGTGACCATCGGCGTGTACACGGCGCTTGCGCTCGTCGGGATTGGGGTGGCGGGCTGGATTGCCTTTCGGCGGCACAGCCACGGCACGGCCACGGCGCCGCACGACTTCGACACGCCGGGCGACCGGCACCGCTTTCTCGGCTTCGCCGCGCTGCTGTTGTCGGGCCTGAGCGCGGTGGGGGTGCTCTACGTGGCCCTCACCGCCGTTTTCATCGGAAGCTGTTACTGAGGGCGGGCGTTTGAGGGACGGGGGTATGGGCGTGGCTCCCCTTCCGCGTTGCCTGTTCCCCCACACGCCCATCCGCCCACACCCACACCGAAAAATGCGGCGCATTTCTCTCATCCTCGGGCTTGTCGTGCTGGGCGCCGTGTGGCTCGGGCCGCTGCCGCAGATGGCCCGCCACGCCTTCTTTGCGCACATGACGATGCACATGGGCGTGGTGGCCGTGGCGGCGCCTCTCCTCGCGCTGGGGATCGCCGGGGCGCGGCTCGATCCGGCACGTCGGGCGCCCGCGCTTTTCGCGCCGATCCCGGCCTCGGTGCTGGAGCTGATCGTGGTGTGGGCGTGGCACGCGCCGGGACTGCACCACTTTGCGCGGCACACGGCGGCGGGGCTGGTGCTCGAGCAGGGGACGTTTCTGTTGGCGGGCGTGCTGGTATGGCTCTCGGCGTTTGGCGGGGGCGCGGCGAGGCGCGGGAGCCGCAGGGCGGCGGGCGTGGTGGGCCTCCTGCTCACGGCCATGCACATGACGCTCCTAGGGGCGCTTCTGGCCCTCAGCCCACGCCCGCTCTACGCCCACGGCGAGGTGATGGCCGGACTCACGCCGCTCGAAGACCAGCACCTCGGCGGGGCGATCATGCTTCTGGTGGGCGGCGTTTCGTATCTTCTGGGCGGCCTCTGGCTGACGGTCGGGCTGTTGAGAGGCGCCCCATCTAAAACGAAGGAACGCGCATGATCCGGCTTCTCGCTCGGCTTTTCAAAACGCTTGCGCTGCTTGCTACCGGCGCGGCGGCCGGCGCGCGGCTGCGCCGTTCTTCCACCCAAGAATCCGGCGCGGCGCCCTCCGTCGAGGCCGACGAGAAAGACGGAGCGGGCCGGTTTGCCTGGAAGCGCCGGCTGCGCACCATCGTCGCCTTCTTGGTGGTGGTGGGCGTGGGCGGGCTGCTCGTGGCCGCGTCGGGCATCGTCCCGATTAAGGCCAGTTCCGAGCACTGGGCCATGACGCGGTGGTTTTTGGACTGGTCCAAGTCGCGCTCGGTCTCCACGCACAGCATAGGCATCAAGGCGCCCTCGCGCGACTCGCTCGCCAGTCCGCTCCTCGTCTTGAAGGGGGCGGGCCACTACGAGACGGGCTGCCAGCCTTGCCACGGCAGCCCGGCGCTCCGGGAGCCGCCCGTGGCGCAGGCGATGACGCCGCACCCGCCCTACCTCCCACCGGGCCTTGCGGACTGGGACGCCAAAGAGCTGTTCTACATCGTCAAGCACGGCATCAAGTTCACAGGGATGCCGGAGTGGCCAGCGTCGGGCACGCGCGATGACGAGGTGTGGGCCGTGGTCGCTTTCCTGCTGAAGCTCCCTGACCTGGACGCCGAGGCGTACGCGCAGCTCGTGAGCGTGGACGACGCGGCGGTTGACGCGGATGCCGCGCCCCTCCGTCAGCTAACGGCGCCCGACCGCCAAGGCGCCGCCGCACGCTCGGCAGCGGTGCGCCGGCTGGCCGCCCGAAGCTGCGCGCGCTGCCACGGCGCGCAAGGTGAGGGCCGAGGCGTGGGCGCCTTCCCTCGGCTCGCGGGCCAGAAGCCTGACTACCTCTACAATAGCCTCCTGGCCTACGCGCGCGGCGAGCGTCACAGCGGGATGATGGAACCGATAGCCGCCGGCCTGAGCGCGGAGGAGATGCGCGCCCTCGCCCGCTTTTTCGCGCGTCAAGGCCCGGCGGCGCGCCGATCTTCAACCTCTCCGGCGTTGCAAGCAGCAGACGTGCCGCTGATCGGGCGCGGCGAGGCTATCGCGCAACGGGGCCTCCCCGGCGACGGCATCCCCTCGTGCGCCGACTGCCACGGCCCCGGCCAGGGGCGCCGGAACGCGGCCTACCCGCTCCTCGCCGGGCAGTACGCCGAGTACCTGGCCTTGCAGCTTGAGCTGTTCAAGGAAGAGCACCGTGGCGGCTCGCCCTACGTCCGCCTCATGCACCCGACGGCCCACCGGCTCACGCCCGAGCAGATCCGCGCCGTGTCGCTCTACTACGCATCGCTGGCAGTGGCTCCGGGCGGCCCGGCGCAGTGAAAACTCCGGAAGACGCCCTTTCACCCATTCGCCCTTTCATCCTCTCTCAAACACGCGCATCCAAACGGCGCGCGCGGGGCGGAGCGTGATGCCGGGGTCCGTCGGCGGCAGCGCGTCCTCGATGAGGCGGAAGCGCCAGCGCTGCGCCAGCGTCGCCAGGACGAGGACGGCCTCCGCCCACGCGAACTGCTCGCCGATGCACCCGCGCCGCCCCACCGAGAAGGGGAGATAGGCAAACTTCGGCCGCGCCTTCTGCGCTTCGGGCGCGAAGCGCTCGGGATCGAACCGCTCCGGCTCCGGCCAGAGCGTCGGGTCGCGGTGCAGATGCCACTGGCAGATGCCCACGAGCCAGCCTTTGGGGATCTCGTAGTTGCCCAGGCGCGTGGCGCGCACGGCCTGCCGCCCCACCGACCACGCCGGCGGGAAGAGCCGCATCCCCTCGCTGATGACCTGCCGGGTGTACGGCAGCGCGGCGAGGTCGTCGAAGCCTAAACGCCTTCGGCCGAGCGCGTCCACCTCGGCGTGGAGCTTCTCTTCCGCGGCGGGGTGTTGGGCGAGGAGGGCGAGCGTCCACGTGAGGGCCACGGCGGTGGTCTCGTGGCCGGCCAGGAAAAGCGTCATGGCCTCGTCGCGCACCTGCTCGTCCGTCATCCGCGCGCCGGCCTCGTCCTGCGCGGTGAGGAGCATCGAGAGGAGATCGCCGGTGTCCCGCCCCGTGGCGCGCCGCGTGCGGATGACGCGGTAGATGGTGGCGTCCAGCCTTCGGCGTGCGGCGTAGAGCCGGAACGTGCCCGGCAGCGGCAGATAGTTGAGCAGCATCCCGAACGGCGTCCGCGCGCGGTCGAACATCATGAGCGCGGCGGTAACGGCCTCGCTGATGCCGCGAGCCTCCCCACGCAGGTCGGCGCCCAGGAGCGTCTCGGCGACGATTTCGAGCGTGACGCGCATCATCGCCGCGTGGACGTCCACCGTCTGCCCGTCATGCCAGACTTCGCTCTCGGCGGATGCGCGCTCGGCCATCACCTCGGCGTAGGCATGGAGGCGCGAGCGGTGGAAGGCCGGCAGGACGAGCTTACGCTGCTGGCGGTGGAAGGCGCCCTCGCTCGTGAGCAGGCCGCGCCCTAAGATGAACTTCGACGCGCGGAGCGCCGGCGGCTTGATGACGTCGTCCTCGCGCTGCGTGAACAGCTCGCCGACGAGCGCCGGCTCGACCACGAGGGCGAACTGGCGGAAGCCGAGGTGGATGTGGATGACGCCCTCGCCCTGCGCCCGCGCGGCGGTGCCGGCTTCCCGAAACGCCTGCGCCGGATCGCGCCGGAAGCGCAAAAGGAGATCGCCGGGGAAGCGCCCGGTGAACGACGGCGGCGTGCGGAGCGTGGCGGTTTCGGGCATGGCAGCAGTCTCCAGAGGTTTGCGTAGGGGCACACCGGCGGTGTGCCCCTACGAGGGTTGCGCAAGGCCGAACGCCGCGAGGTCGCGCTTCGAGAGCGGGTAGGCGTTGAACGTGCCCAGGCCGCCGGCCACCGCCTCGCCTTCGGAGCCATCGTCTGCATCGGCGCGGTGGATCGTGCCGCGCGCGGCGAGGAGGCGCTGCCCCGCGTGCTCGACCGTGCCGCGCGCCACGAGCACATCGCCAAGGCGCACGGGGCGGAAGTAGTTGATCTTGAACTCGACCGTGGCGACCAGCTCCTCGCGCGTGAACGCCAGCGACAAGGCCGCCGCGCCGAGGGCCGCGTCCATCAGTCCGGCCACCACGCCGCCGTGGCACGTGCCGGGCGAACTCAGGTGTTTTTCCTCTACCGTCATCCGGTAGACGGCCACGCCGGGTCTTTCCACCGCCAGCGCCATCCCGTTCGCCTGCGCGTAGCGGTTGATCTCGTTGAAGACGGCGATCATCTCCCGGATCGGGGCCGGAGAAGCTTCCATAGCGGCGGTCGGGTTAACGGCGTTAACGATTTGTTTGAAATGCCGCACGGCGCCACAGGATTCAACGCACGCAATCTTCGCCCCCTGCGGCCGTTGCGCGTGGAACATCCCGGTGCCGCACGCGATGGAGGCATCGGCCTCTCGCCTTTCCAAGGACGCCCCCCTCGCCGAGGACACGCCGGCGGCGTGTCCCTACGCTTTTCCAACGTACAGCGCCCCCCACATGCCGAAGCAACAGGACCTCCGCAACGTCGCCATCGTCGCGCACGTGGACCACGGCAAGACCACGCTCGTGGACGCCATGCTCTGGCAGAGCGGCACCTTCCGCCAGAATGAGGACATCCAGGAGCGCGTGATGGACTCGATGGACCTCGAGCGCGAGAAGGGCATCACCATCATGGCCAAGAACACGGCCGTCCTCTTCGGCGAGACGAAGATCAACATCGTGGACACGCCCGGCCACGCCGACTTCGGCGGCGAGGTCGAGCGCACGCTGCGGATGGTGGACGGGATCATGCTCCTCGTAGACGCCGCCGAGGGGCCGCTCCCGCAGACGCGCTTCGTCGTGCAGAAGGCCCTCGCGCTCGGCCTCCCGGCCATCGTCGTCATCAACAAGATCGACCGCAGCGACGCGCGGCCCGGCGTCGTCTTAGACGCCGTCTACGACCTCTTCATCGACCTCGACGCCGACGAGGAGCAGATCGAGTTCCCCGTCCTCTACACCGTCGCCACCGAGGGGAAGTGCGCCACGGAGCCGGACGGTGAGCTGACGGACCTCGGCCGGCTCTTCGACGCGATCCTGGAGCATGTGCCCGCCCCCGAGGGCGACGCCGAGGGGTCGCTCCAGGTCCTCGCCACAAGCGTGCAGCCGAACGACTACCTCGGCCCGCTCGCCATCGGACGCATCGTGCAAGGGAGACTCCGAAACCGGCAGCGCGTCACGCTCTGCCACCGCGACGGCCAGATGGAGAAGGCGCAGGTGACGGCCCTCTTCACCTACGAAGGCCTCCAGCGCGTCGAGGCCGAAGAGGCCGGGCCGGGCGATATCGTTGCCATCGCTGGGATGGAGGGCATCGGCCTGGGCGAGAGCATCGCCGCAGCGGAGAATCCCGAGCCGCTTGAACCGCTCCACGTGGACGAGCCGACGCTCTCGATGGAGTTCCGCATCAACGACGGGCCGATGAGCGGGCGCGAAGGCAAGTTCGTCACCAGCCGCCAGCTTCGGGACCGGCTCCTCAAAGAGGCGGCGGGCAACCTCGCCATCCGCGTCGAAGAGACGGCCTCGCCGGACCGCTTCGTCGTCTCCGGCCGGGGCGAATTGCAGATGGCGATCCTCATCGAGCAGATGCGCCGCGAGGGCTACGAGCTGGCCGTCGGGAAGCCGCAGGTCATCACCAAGGCCATCGACGGGAAAAAGCACGAGCCGTACGAGCGCGCCTACATCGACGTGCCGGAGGAGCACATGGGCGTCGTCGTCGAAAAGATGGGGCAGCGCCGCGGGCAGATGGCCAACATGGTCAACCACGGCACAGGCCGCGTGCGCCTGGAGTTCATCGTGCCGAGCCGCGGCCTCATCGGCTACCGCACCGAGTTCTTGACGGACACGAAGGGGACGGGCATCCTCACGCACCTCTTCGAGGGCTTCCGGCCGTGGGCCGGCCCCATCCGCCAGCGCACCACCGGCGCCCTCGTGGCCGACCGGCGCGGGCAGGCCACCGGCTACGCGGCCATGAGCCTGCAAGAGCGCGGGACGCTCTTCGTGGCGCCGGGGCAGGAGGTCTACGAAGGGATGATCATCGGCGAGAACAGCCGCGAGGAGGACCTCGACGTCAACATCACCAAGGAGAAGAAGCTCACGAACATGCGCGCCGCCTCGGCGGACGTCTTGGAGAAGATTGCCCCGCCGCGCCGGATGAGCCTGGAGGAAGCCATCGAGTTCATCGGCGCCGACGAGCTGATCGAGGTCACGCCCGAAGCCTTCCGCCTGCGCAAGCGCCACCTCGACCCTAACGCCCGCAAGCGCGCCGCGATGGCGCAGGCGTGAGCGTATGGGCCGCTTACTCTTCTAACGCCAGCGCGAGTGTCGTCCCGGCCACGACGGCCACGGGGATGCACAGCAGGTTCAAAAGCGGCACCCACAGAAGCGCGCCCACGCCGAGTCCGAAGCCGCCGGCGAGTGCAATGTCGCCGCGCAGGAAGCGCAGCTTCTGCCGGAGGCGGACGCCGTGGCGCTGGAACGTCACGTCGGCGTATTCGAGCGCGAGGAAGAAGGCCGAGAGCGCCCCGCCCAGAAGCGTAGCCGCCACGCTGCCCAAGCCAGGCACGAGGTTCAGGAGCAGCACCGGCACGAGGAGCGCGCCGTAGACGAGCGTGATAAACGCCGTCGAGCCGACCGAGCGAAGCACGCCGCGCACGAGCGGCTCGTCGTACGTCTGCGGCGGGCGTCCGGTGAGGGCCGCCTCGGTGCGGGCGGAGAGGGCGTCGTTGAACGGGCTGGCCAGGACGCCGCCCAAGAGCAGCACGAGCGCGTAGCTCAGTCCCACGCCCACAACGAGCGTCAGCGCGTAGGCAAGCTGCCAGATGAGCAGCAGCGCGGCGCCGTCCGGCCTCGCCCAGAGCAGCCCGAGCAGCGCCTCGGCGTAGGCGAAGAGCAGCGCGGCGGCCCCGATGAGGAGGCCGACGTTGACGAGCGCCGGCCCGAGCGCGAACGGCCACAACCGCGGGCGCCCTATCAGAAACGCCGCCGCGCGCAGCGGAAGCACAAGGGCCGTCCCAAACCGCCGCGCGCTGGACGCGCCAGAACGCACCCGGCGCGTCCGGGCCAGGAGCGGATGCTCCTGCGGCGGCATGTCGGGAGGCGTGGCCAAAGCGCGTGGAAAAGCTCTTCTACGCCTCGGTCGGCTCTTCCATCTGGTTTTCCTTCTTGAGCTTCTCGTGCTGCTCGATGATGCGCGGGTAGGCCGTCTGGAACATGTCGTTCACCTCGCCCACGTCGTTCCCCTGCTCGGAGCGGACGCCATGCAGACGCGCGCACGCCTTCCACACGGCGCGGCGTAGGTTCCACTTGCGTACGGAATAAGCGGCGCTGCGGCGCGTGCCGTCCTCTTCGAGCCAGCTCAGCTGCACGTACGGCTTCAAGGTGCCGCTGCCGTCGTCCTTGTGGCAGAAGTTGAGGCCGATGACGCCCGTCTTCGAGCGCGCCTCGGCCGACTTCTGGACCGGGTCGAGCGGCTCGGGCAGCTCCTTGAGCAGCTCATCGCGGTAGGCGACGGCCTTTTTCAGGGCGTTCTCGCGCCCGTCGAACTTCTTATCCGAGAAGTACTTCGTGTGCTGCTTGTTGTGGCGTTTGATGCGCACCTGCCAGCCGTGGGTGGGGTGGCGGTCCGGGTGCTCATCATCGGGTTCGATGTCGATGCGGAAGACGTTGCGGGGTTTGTTCTTCATGGGGCAGTCCGTTCGGCCTCGGGTGTAATGAGCGGAAGAGCGCGCCCGGCGGCAAGAAAGGTGGGTGAGCCACCCGGCGCGGGATGTCCCTTGGATAGACCCGGCACCACGCGGGTTCCCCGTTTCGGAAAAGGTTTAGAAAGATCAAGCAGTCGTGCGCCGTTTTCTTCAGAGCAGCCCGGCGCGTTCGGCGGCCTCGCGCAACAGGGTCTGCTGCTCCTCGGTCAGGTCCTTGGGGATGGCTACGGCGATCTCGACATAGAGGTCGCCCGTGCCGTTTTCGGTTTGGACGCCCTGGCCTCTGAGCCGCAGCTTCTCGCCCGGCTGCGTGCCCGGCGCGATGCGCAGCTTGATCCGCTTGCCGTAGGCCGTGGTGATGCGCCGCGTGACTCCAAGCGTAGCCTCGAGCGCGCCGACGGTTTCCGTAACGTAGAGGTCGTCGCCCTGGCGGCGGAAGCGCGGGTGCTCGGCCACGTCGAAGGTCACGTACAGGTCGCCGCGTTCGCCGCGCAGCCCGCCGGGCCGTCCGCGCCCCCGCAGGCGGATTTTGAAGCCCGAGCGCACGCCCTTGGGCACGCGCAGGCGCAGGCGCTCGCCGTCGGGCAGCTTCACCTCCGTCTTGCCGCCCTCCAGCGCCTGCTCGAACGAGACGCGCAGCGTCGTCTCCACGTCGCGCCCGGTCGATGCCGAGCGGCCCGCGCGTGCCGCCCCGCCGCCGGCCTCGCCGCCGGCCTCGCCGCCGGCCTCGCCGCCGAAAAAGCGGCTAAAGAAATCGCCCACGCCGCCGCCGACCCCGCCGAACGCATCCGTGCCCCCGAACGCATCCGCGCCGCCGCGCTCGCCCTGGTCGAAGCGGACGTACGTGCCATCGGCGTCGCGGTAGAAGCGGCCGTTGCCCGCGCCCGACCCGCCGCCAAAGCCTGCGCCGAACGGGTTTTTGCGGCGCGCGTCGTACTGCTTGCGCTTCTCAGGATCGGAGAGGACCTCGTGCGCTTCCTGGACCTCCTTGAAGCGCTCCTCGGCAGCGGCGTCGTCGGGGTTGCGGTCCGGGTGGTACTGGCGGGCGAGCTTGCGGTACGCCTTTTTGATGGCAGCGGCGCTGGCGTCCTCGCTCACGCCCAGAATCTCGTAGTATTCTTTCGTTTGAGGCATGGCGTTGGGGGCACTCCCGTTGTAGCACGGAGCGAAAGCTGACGATTTTGCAGGCGGAAACGCGCCGTGGCAGACGCCGACAATGAGACGAACCTGCCGCATCCGCCGCATTTCCACCTTTTATCCGTTATACTGACGAGGCGCACAGATCATGCCACGGCTTGAGAATAGGCGAGAGGGAGAAAGGGAACGCGCCGCCCTCATCCGCCCATTCTCCCACTTCCCCGTTCTCCCTTTCCCCCACTCCCCCTCTCTCTCAACCCCCATGCCCATCCGAAAAATCCTCGTCGCCAACCGGAGCGAGATCGCCGTGCGCGTCATCCGCACGTGCCGCGAGCGTGGCATCCAGACGGTGGCCGTCTACTCCACGGCCGACGCCACGGCGCTGCACGTCCGCCTGGCCGACGAGGCGTACGCCCTCGGCCCGCCGGCCTCGAGGGAATCGTACCTCGTGCAGGAGAAGATCATCGCCACAGCCCAGAGGAGCGGCGCCGACGCCGTGCATCCGGGCTACGGCTTCCTCTCCGAAAACGCCGCCTTTGCCGAAGCCGTAGAGGAGGCCGGCCTGGTGTGGATCGGCCCGCCGCCGGAGGCCATCCGCCTGATGGGCGACAAGACGGCCGCGCGCGCGCTGATGCAAGAAGCCGGCGTGCCGATGGCCCCCGGCACCCCCGACGCCGTCGAAAGCGCCGACGAGGCCGCCGCTTTTGCCCAAGAGATCGGCTACCCCGTGCTGATCAAGGCGGCGGCGGGCGGCGGCGGCAAGGGGATGCGCATCGTCCACGACCCCGGCGCCTTCGCCGAGGCGATGGAGCGCGCGCAGGGCGAGGCCGAGTCCGCCTTTGGCGACGGGCGCGTCTTCGTAGAAAAATACATCCAAGAGCCGCGCCACGTCGAGTTCCAGATCCTGGCGGATCAGCACGGCAACACGGTGCACCTCTTCGAGCGCGAGTGCTCGATCCAGCGCCGCCATCAGAAGGTGATCGAGGAGGCGCCGTCGTCCGTCCTCACGCCGGAGGTGCGCCAAGAGATGGGTAAGGCGGCGGTGGCGGCGGCTGAGGCGTGCGGCTACGAGAACGCGGGCACGGTCGAGTTCTTGGTCGATAAAGACCTGGGCTTCTACTTCATGGAGATGAACACGCGCCTGCAAGTGGAGCACCCGGTTACGGAGGCCATTACCGGCCTCGACCTTGTGGCCGAGCAGATCCGCGTGGCCGAGGGCGAGCGGCTCGGCTACGCGCAGGCGGATCTCGCCATCCACGGCCACGCCATCGAGTGCCGCGTCTACGCCGAGAACCCGGCCGAGAATTTCGCGCCGGATCCGGGGCCGCTCGTGCGCCACGCCGCGCCATCGGGCTTCGGCGTGCGCGTAGACGCGGGCGTCGAGGAAGGCGGCGTGGTGCCCGTCCACTACGACCCGATGATCTCGAAGCTCATCGCCTGGGGCCGCACGCGCACGGAGGCCATCGCCCGCATGGACCGCGCACTCTCGGAGTACGAGGTCGCCGGCGTGGCCACGACGATCCCCTTCTGCCGCCTGGTGATGCGGCACGAGGGCTTCCGCGCGGGCCGCTTCTCCACGCACTTCGTCGATCAGGAGTTCAGGCCCGAAGCCCTCACGCCCGACGACGAAGCGCACGACCGCGCCGCCGCCGTGGCTGCCGCCCTCTACCGCGCCACGCGCCCGGACTCAGCCTCCACGACGAACGGCCAGGACAGCACCCGCGAGGCGCCAAGCCGCTGGCGCACGCGGCGCCAAGCATGGGGATAAGAACCTGAGCTATGACCTACCCGATTGTCATAGGACTTACGCAGTTGCCTCCGTTTTCCCCTTTGAAGGGGGATCAAGGGGGATGTCAGGATTGGCGTCATCCCTCGCTACATCCCCCTGGCCCCCTTCAAAGGGGGGGTCTTGATGCCATCGTTGTTTCAACTGCGTAAGTCCTATGTCATCCTTCGTCCCGGCAGAGTTCACCCCGCTCAGCGGGGGACTCAGGATGACGAGGAGGCGAACTTAGCGCCCTACCTCACAACTTGAGCTGGGGCAGCAACCGCGTGGCAGAGCGGCGCTGCCGGCGGCAAAGGGCGATCCTTACTTCTGCACTGAACAGCATTCCGGATCGGGCCATGAAGAAGATGACGATTGACAAGGTAGCCGAGCTGGCCTACGTGTCGCGCTCGGTCGTCTCGCGCGTGCTCAACGATCACCCCAACGTGAGCCGCGAGGCGCGCCAGCGCGTGATGCGCGTGATCGAGAAGTACGACTACCGCCCCAGCTCCGTCGCCCGCAGCTTGGCTACAGACCGCACCTTTGAGATCGGCGTCCTGACCCCGCGCCGGAGCGGGAACGCCCTGGCAAACAGCTTCTGGCCGCTCTTGCACTCGGGCCTTTTCGAGCGCTGCATCGAGCGCGGGTACCTCGTCTCGCTCTCGATGGTCTCCACCCGGCCCGGCGCGCGCGTGGACCGGCGCATCTTGAACGACCAGCGCTTCGACGGCTACGTCCTCGTCACGCAGGAGGTCACCGAACGCGTGGCCGACGCGGTAGCGGCGCGCGACGTGCCCGTCGCCCTTATCGGGCACGACCCCGAGCGGCCCGCGTGGCCCTCTGTGGACGTGGACAACTTCGCGGGGGCGTACGCCGCCGTGCGGCACCTGCTCGCGCTCGGCCACACGCGCATCGCCGCCATCCTCGGCTGCCTCGACATGCAGGAGTCCGTGGACCGGCGCGACGGCTATCGTCGGGCACTCCAGGAGGCCGGCCTCTCCGACGAAGCCCCGTGGACGGCCGTGGGCGACTACTCCGGCGCGAGCGGCTTCGAGATCATGCAGGCGTGGATCGAGCGCGGCCTGGCGCCCTCGGCCGTCTTCTGCGCGAGCGACACGATGGCCGTGGGCGCGCTCTCGGCGCTGCACCGGGCCGGCATCGCCGTGCCGCAGCGCCTCGCCGTCGTCGGCTTTGACGACCTGCCACTGGCGCGCTACACCGTGCCGCCGCTCACCACCGTCCGCCAGCCTATCTACGAGAAAGGCGCCCGCGCCGCCGACCTTCTCCTCGATCAGATCGAAGGGACATCCGCCGCCGAGGAGCACGTCACGCTGGAGGCGGAGCTGGTCGTGCGCCAAAGCTGCGGGGCCAATGGGTGACGCGCGCTGGAAAACGGGCAAACGCGAACGAAATCCTCCCACCAAACCCCGGCTACGGCTCATGAGCATTCTACGCGGCGCACTGGCGGTCTTCCTCATCGCGTGCGCGCTCGCCTTCGGCGCCGCGTGCAGCGACGGCGCGGCGGCAGGCGCCGGGGAGCCGGCCTACGAGCCGGGCAACCCTGGCACGGCGGGCAAGCTGTTCGTCATCGGCGGGGGGAGCCGCCCGCCGGAGATGATGGAGCGCCTCGTGGAAGAGGCGGGCTTGGACGAGGGCGGGTACGCCGCGGTCCTCCCGATGGCCAGCTCCGAGCCGGGGGCGGCGATCCAGGCCGCGCGCGAAGATCTCATCGGCGGCGGGACGCGGGAGGTGCGCGGCTTCGACTTCTCCAGAGGCGCCGAGCCGGACCCGGCGCGGCTCGACTCCGTGCGCGCGGCGCGGCTGATCTACATCACAGGCGGCGACCAGCGCGACTTCATGGACGTGGTAGAGGCGTGGCCCGTGCTGCGGCAGGCCATCCGGGACGCCTACCTCAGCCGGGCGGTCATCGCCGGGACGAGCGCCGGCGCCGCAGTGATGAGCGAGAAGATGCTCACGGGGACGGCCCTCCAGCGCGAGGACTATTACGAAACGTTCCGGACCATCGAGGCCGGCAACGCCGAGATCCGCCAGGGGCTGGGCCTTTTGAAGACGGCCATCATCGATCAGCACTTCCTCTACCGCAGCCGCCACAACCGCATCCTCACGGCCCTCCTGGAGCACCCGGAGCTGACGGGCCTCGGTGTTGACGAGTCCACGGCGCTGCTCATCGACGGCGCGCAGGCCGAGGTCGTCGGCCACTGGCAGGTGCTCGTTTACCGCGTGCGCGGCGGGGCAGAGGCCGTCCGCACGCAACGCTCGCAGCACGCCGGACGCGCCGTTACGCTCTTAGGGGCCGAGGGCCTTGCGCTCGACATCTACCTGCCGGGGCAGACCTTCGAGATCGACCGGGCCGAGGAGTAGCGGCGGGGCGCCGACGGCGGCGCGCTACGCTGAGGACCTGCTCTCCTTCAAGGCTCGCCAGATGGCAGGGGGCAGGCTGGCGCCGGCAAGCTTCCCGGTGCGCACGGGGCATCGCGCGTCACTGCGGCAAGGAAGGGATGGAAGAGGCTCTGTGCTTTGCGCGTTAAGCGCGCCCAGCTGTCTGAAGATTCCAGCGCCTTCGCGTTCACTCGCCAAACCAGTTCTCCACGTGCAGCCCCTCGAAGCCGCCGAAGTCCGCCGTGTTGCGCGTGACGAGGATGACGCCGCGCGTGGCTGCCGTCGCCGCGATCATGGCGTCGCTGAGCGGAGGCGTCCGGCCTCCGCTCTCTAAGCGCGCACGCTTGCGGCCCAGCCACGCCGCTGCCTCCGCGTCGAGGGGCAGGATCGGCAGGGCCGCGCGCACGACGCCGGTGAGGTAGCGCTTTAAGAAATCGCGCTTCCGTCCCTGCGGAATCCGCTCCGCGCCGTAGACCAGCTCCTGCCACACGACGCTTGAGATCGCGGCCTCACGCCTGTGCGTGTCGTAGCGCTTCTGAACCGTCACATCAGGGTGCGGTTTGGCCGGCTCGGATACGATGTTCGTGTCCAGGAGGTAGCGCAGCATCAGCCCTCGGCGCCGGGTGCGCTGTCAGTTTCAGGACCTTCGGCGTCTTCACCAAAGGGCGGCGGGCGCCCTGTGTCTTTGCTGCGCAGCCCGGCGAAGTCCTCTTCGCGTAGCGGGGACGGGCCGTGCTTCTCGACAAACGCCGCGTGCGCCTCACTGAAGCTGGGCCGCCGCTCGGCCAGCGCCTCTTCCAAGAGCACGATGGCTTGCTGGTTCATGCTGCGGCGCTCCTTTTCGGCTAGCGCGCGCAGCCGCCCAAGCACGTCATCGGGAAGGCCCTTGATGGTGAAGGCAGACATGGCGGTCTCTCTGATATGTCACCGTTTCGGTTGCGTTTTGAAGCAACGCTTCTACCTCCCAATGGTTCTTGCCGCCAGGGACGCGCGCACCCTCGCGGGCAGCTCTGCCGGCTACACCCGCCCGTTACGCCTGCTGCGAGACGCCGATGTGGTCGAGCACCTCTTCGGGGCAGCCCCTCCACCGCGCCACGGCCCGGTTGCCGATGTACTGCACGTCCGCCACGCCCATCTTGCTCGAAAAAAAGCCCGAGGCCACCAGGTCGCGGAAGGTGTTGAAGAAGACCACGCCCGGCCGCATCGCCGGCTCGGCCTCGTCGGGGTACGCGATGGCGTCGAGGAGCGTGCGGCGCTGGGCGTTTGTGGCGTCGAGGAAGGCCGCGTCGAAGCGCGTGTGGCTCTGGTGGTCGAGCCAGGCCAGCCCGCCGCGCAGGGCCGTCTGCCGCTCGCGCATCCGCTGCGGCCCGCCGAGGAGTTCGTCCGTCATGACGAAGTCGATGAAGGCGGGCACGCCCGCGTCGGTGGCGCTGCCGGAGCGCTCGTCGGCCGGGATGACGAGGTCGGCCAGGACGTGGACCGTCTCGTACTCGTGATCGGTAAAGAAGCGGCGCTCGTAGTCGGCGCCGGGGCGCGTCGTGCCGGTGAGGTAGTCGTCGCCTGCGTCTTGAGCGGCGGCGCGCTCGCGCACCTCGGCGGCGTCCTCGCCCGTGCAGCCGGCGAGGCTGAGCGTCGGCACGGTGGCGAGCACGCCCAGGAGCTTGAGGGCGTCGCGGCGGCTGAGGTCGCTCATGGAAGGCGGGTAGCGAAGGGTGAAGGGCGAGGGGCGGATTACAGGTTGCTGCGCCGGCGCTCTTGGGCGAGGTGCTCCGAGGCGCGCCAAGAGAGCGCCAGGATCGTCCACGTCGGGTTCTTGTGCGGCTGCGAGACGAACGGGCCGCCGTCCACGACGAAGACGTTAGGGGCGTCGTGGAGCTGGCCGAAGGCGTTCGTGACGGAGGTCTCGGGGTCGTCGCCCATGCGCGTGGTGCCCACCTCGTGGATGATGCGCCCCGGCGTGAGGATGCCGTAGCCCTCCTCCTTCGTGGGCATCGAGCCGAGCGGGCGCCCGCCGGCCGCTTCGATGATCTCGCGCGCGGTCTCCTGCATGTGCTTGACCTGGAGCAGCTCCTCGTCGCTCCAGGTCACGTTGAAGCGCAAGACGGGAATGCCGAACTGGTCCACCGTCTCCGGGTCGATCTCGCAGCGGTTCTCCCGGCGGGCGATCATCTCCCCGCGCCCGGACATCCCCACCACGGCCCCGTAGAACCGGCGGTAGTCCTCCTTGAGCTGCTGGCCATAACCGCCGGCGCGCACCGCCGTCTGGGCGGCCTGGGCGGCTCGGCCCGTGGCGGTGCTGCTGGCCGTACCGGTACGGGCCGTGTCTGCGCCGCCCGCAGCCGTGCTACCGGCTGCGGGGCCGCCCTGGGCTTGGCCGCTGGTGGCGTACGGGTATTGTCCGTTGTAGCGCTGGATGCCGCCGCCGAAGCCGTAGCCCGGCATGCCGCGCCCGCCCCAGATCTCGAAGTGGTACCCGCGCGGGAAGCCCAGCCGCGCGTGCCGCTCGTGCGCCCACCACGGGATGTAGACGTGCATCCCGCCCACGCCGTCGCAGTTGTGGGCCGGCTGGTTCATCATCTGCGGGAAGAGGCCCGCGACGTCCGTCCCGGTGGAGTCCATCAGGTACTTGCCCACGAGGTCCGACGAGTTGCCCAGCCCATTGGGGTGCTGGCGCGACTTGGAGTTCAAGAGCAGCCGCGCCGACTCGCACGCACTGGCAGCCAGGACGACGGTGCTCGCGCGCACCTTCTGCTCCTGGCGCGTGGCCGTGTCGATGTAGGAGACGCCCGTGGCGCGGCCTTCGTCGTCGGTGGTCACCTCGCGCACCATCGCGCCGGTGATGAGTTCGAGGTTGCCCGTGCCCTCGGCCGGCTCGATGAGCACGGGGCCGGACATGAAGTTCGACACCGTGGTGCAGCCGCGACTGCACTGCCCGCAGTAGTGGCACGCCGGGCGGCTGTTCAGCGGCTCGGTCAGGATGGAGAGGCGCGAGGGAATGACGGGGATGTTCAGCTTCTCGGCCCCCCGCTGCATCATCCGCTCGTAGCAGCGCGGCGCGGGCGGCGGGAGGAAGACGCCATCCGGCTCGTTGTAGAAGTTCTCCTTCGAACCGAAGACGCCGATGAGCCGGTCCACCTTGTCGTAGTACGGCGCGAGGTCCTCGTAGGCGATGGGCCAGTCGTCGCCGTAGCCGTCGTTGGACTTGCCTCTGAAGTCGTCCGGGCCGAAGCGCAGCGAGATGCGGCCCCAGTGGTTGGTGCGCCCGCCGAGCATGCGCCCGCGGAACCAGTCGAAGCTCGTGCCCTCGGTGGTCGTGTACGGCTCGCCGTCAATCTCCCAGCCGCCGATGCAGGCGTTGAACTCGCCGAAGGGCCGCTCGGTGGTGGAGGCCCCGCGACGCGGCGACTGGTACTTCCAGCTAAACATGGCCCCGTCTTCCTTGACCGACCAGGGCTGCCCGGCTTCGAGCAAGGCGACGCTCGCCCCGGCGTCGGCGAGCACTTTGGCGGCCATGCCGCCCCCCGCCCCCGACCCGACGATGCACACGTCATACGTCTTAGCGCTTTGCTGAATATTGGGCATGTGACTTTTAAGAGACTGTTGAGATTTTAGAATGCCTCGCCCGACAGCAGAGGGAATCCCCCTCTGAAGGGGGAAAGACAAGCCTTTTCAGAAATCCTAAACAGTTTCTAAGAAGTACCAACATGAAGATTGCTTCACAACGTACGTGCTGGGGCCGGCAGCTACAAGCGCGCGGCCTTTTTTTGCGCGGTGATCGTTATTTTGGAAGCGCTTCCTAACTAGCCGCCGCGTTGCTCACAAGCGCATGGGCCTCGTATCATGGCAGAGAAGCTGAGTGAGATCGAGCGCATCGCTTCTGCCCCCTCCCACCTCGCCTTCCGGCCCACGCCATGAACACCGCCCCGCCCCCCGCCGAAGCGCACGGCCGCGCCGCGAGAACCGTAAGCGCCGACGCGCAGGCCACCAACGAAGGCACGCAGCGCGAGCGCGTCCCCGTCCTCATCTTCGACGACCCGGCGCGGATGGCCTACCAGGTGGCCCGCCGCATCGCCGGCCTCGTTGAAGAGCGCCGCGCCGTGGGGAAGCGCCTCGTCCTCGGGCTGCCTACCGGCTCGACGCCCGTGGGCGTGTACCAGCACCTCGTCCGGATGCACCAGGAAGAAGACCTCGACCTCTCGAACGTGGTCACCTTCAACCTCGACGAGTATTTTCCGATGGACCCGGAGAGCCTGCAAAGCTACCATCGGTTCATGCAGGAGAACTTCTTCGACCACGTCAACATCCCGCCCGAGCACATCCACATCCCGGAGGGCGACATCCCGCGCGAGGACGTCGAGGAGCACTGCCTTGGCTACGAGCACGCCATTGAAAAGGCGGGCGGCATCGACTTGCAGCTGCTCGGCATCGGGCGCAGCGGGCACGTCGGCTTCAACGAACCCGGTTCCAGCCCACACTCGCGCACGCGCCTCGTCGTCCTGGATGAGATCACCATCAAAGACGCCGCCTCCGACTTTTTCGGTGAGGAGAACGTGCCCCAGGAAGCCATCACGATGGGCGTGGGCACGATCCTGGACGCGAACGAGGTTGTCCTGATGGCCACGGGCGAGCACAAAGCGCCCGTGATCCGCAAGGCCGTCGAAGAAGAGCCGACGCGCGCGGTGACGGCCTCGTACCTGCAGCGCCACCGCAACGCCACGTTCTACCTCGACCGCGCCGCCGCCGGGGCGCTCACGCGCGAGAAGACGCCCTGGCTCGTGCGCGACGTGGACTGGGACCGCGCCGCGGCCAAGCGCGCCGTGATCTGGCTCTCGGACCACCTCGGCAAGGCGATCCCGAAGCTCGAAAAGGCCGACTTCCACCGCAACCACCTCCACGGCTTGACGCAGACGTACCCGGACACCGACGCGCTCTGCCGCGAGGTCTTCGAGGACCTGCGCCGCCGCATCGCCTACCAGGACGACCTCTTTTCCGGGCAGCGCGTGGTCGTCTTCAGCCCGCACCCGGACGACGACGTGATCTCGATGGGCGGGATGCTCGGCAAGCTCGTCGCCAACGGGAACGACGTCATCGTGGCGTACATGACCAATGGCTCAGTGGCCGTCTTCGATGGCGACGTCAAGCGCCACCTCCGCTTCGTGGAGATGAGCCGCGACGTGCTCGGCCTCGGCGGCGAGGCGGGCACGGAGGCCGAGCGCGTCATCGAAAAGAACATCGACTTCATCCGCGCGAAGGCGCCCGCCGAGGTGGACACCGAGGCCGTGCAGCGCTTCAAGGCCTACATCCGCTACACCGAGGCCATCGCCGCCATCGAGGTCCTGGGCCTGCACGCGCGCAACGCCCGCTTCCTGGACATGCCCTTTTACCGCACCGGCCGCGTGCGCAAAGACCCCATCAGCGACGCCGACGTGGAGGTGGTCCTCGACCTCCTGCGCGAGACGGAGCCGGACGAGATCTTCGTCGCCGGCGACCTCTCGGACCCGCACGGGACGCACCGGATGTGCTACGGGGCCATCAAGGAGGCCTTGGGGCGCTACCGCCAGAGCGAGAACGGCGAGGGCGCCGCTTCTGAAAACGAGGACGCCGCTTCTGAAAAAACGCCGCCGCGCGTGTGGCTCTACCGCGGCGCCTGGCAGGAGTGGGAGACGCACCGCGCCGACGTCTTCATCCCCATCACGAAGGCGGAGCTGGCGCGCAAGATCGAGGCCATCTTCAAGCACGAGAGTCAGAAGGACCGCGCCATGTTCCCCGGCGCGTACGACGAGCGCGAGTTCTGGCAGCGCGCCCGCGAGCGCAACCGCTCGACAGCCGAGCAGCTTAACCGGCTGGGCCTGCCCGAGTTCTACGCCGCCGAGGCGTTCGTCACCACACACGCCATGCCGTAGCACGCGAAGCGCAGGCTCGCATTCCTCCAGCTCACCTCCTGAGAAGAACATGCCCCGCTGTTACCTGCTGTTCCTCGCCGCGCTTCTTGCCATTCCCAACGCCTCTGCGCAGGACCGCACCGCCGACGAGGCCGCGCGCTACCCGCTCATCCCGTGGCCGCAGCACCTGGAGGCGCGCGCCGGGCAGTTCACCCTCAACGACAGCACGCGCATCGCCGTCTCCAACTTCGAGAACGAAGAAGCCCGGCAGGTAGCCCGCGCCTTCGCCGTGCTCATCCGCGACGCCGCCGCGCTGCCGGTGCGCATGAGCGCCGAGCCGGCCACAGGCGCCGTGGAGAACGCCATCGCCTTCGTCCTCTCGGGCGAGGTGGCGGACAGCACCGGCGAGGGCGCGTACCGGCTCGACGTTGCGCCGCAGTCCGTCGTCGTCACGGCCGCTACGCCGCGCGGGCTTTTCTACGGGATGCAGACGCTCCGGCAGCTCTTGCCGCCGGCCGTCGAGCAAGGCATGGGCGACCGGCGCACCGCGTGGGCCATCCCCGCCGTCCGCATCGAGGACGCGCCGCGCTTTTCGTACCGCGGGATGCACCTCGACGTGGGCCGCCACTACATGCCCGTCGCTTTCGTGAAGAAGTACATCGACCTCCTGGCGCTCTACAAGTTCGACACCTTCCACTGGCACCTGACCGAGGACCAGGGCTGGCGCATCGAGATCGAAAAATACCCGCGCCTGACGACCGTGGGCGCCTGCCGCGACTCCTCAATGGTCGGCCCCTACGCCGACCAAACCTTCGACGACGCGCGCTACTGCGGCTTCTACACGCAGGAGGAGGTGAAGGAGATTGTGGCCTACGCCGAGGAGCGCTTCGTGACGGTCCTCCCCGAGATCGAGATGCCGGGCCACTCGCGCGCGGCGCTGGCGGCGTACCCCGAGCTGGGCTGCACGGACGCGATGGGCGATTCCTCGTACACCGTAGCCACCCTGTGGGGCATCCACGAGGAGATCTACTGCCCGAAAGAGGAGACCTTCGCGTTCCTCGAAGACGTCTTGACCGAGGTGATGGCGCTCTTCCCAAGCGAGTATATCCACATCGGCGGCGACGAGGCGCCCAAGAAGCACTGGGAGGAGAGCGAGGCGGCGCAGGCGGTGATCGAGCGCGAGGGCTTGGCCGATGAGCACGAGCTGCAAAGCTACTTCATCCGCCGCATCGAGGAGTTCTTGAACGCGAACGGGCGCAAGCTCATCGGCTGGGACGAGATCCTGGAGGGCGGCCTCGCGCCCGAGGCCACGGTGATGTCCTGGCGCGGCACCCGAGGTGGCATCGCCGCCGCGCAGCAAGGCCACGACGCCATCATGACGCCGAATGCGGATCTCTACTTCGACCACTACCAGGGCGATCCCGAAGAAGAGCCGGTCGCCATCGGCGGGATGACGACGCTCGAAGAGGTCTACGCCTACGAACCCGTGCCGGACACGCTCACGGCCGAGGAAGCCGAGCACATCCTGGGGGCGCAGGGGAACGTGTGGACCGAGTACATGAACAGCCCCGAAAAGGTCGAGTACATGGCCTTCCCGCGGATGCTGGCGCTTTCGGAGGTCGTCTGGTCACCGAAGGAAGCGCGCGCCTGGGCCAGCTTCACCGAGCGCCTGCCGGCGCACCTGCGGCGCCTCGACGCGCTGGACGTCAACTACCGCCGGCCCGAGGAGGTGCTGGCAGAGGGCGATTAGGCGCAGCCGCCGCACCTGGGGGAATTCGCAGCAATGCGGACGCCTTAAGTAACGTCGCTTTTAGCCGAGGGTTGGAAGCGGTTCCAAAATCGAATAAACTCTTTGTTAAGGGCGCCGCTCTTTGCTAATTTGAGCGCGACATGCACCGAAAGCAAGGAAATCAACATGCGGCTCCCTCAACGCATCACCGCTGATCACTTCACGTCAAACCGCCGCCGTCTCATGTGTCCGAACGCGTCCAGGGCTGTTATTCTTTTTTGCATCTTTGCGCTCGTAGGCATAGCGCCGGCCACGGCTCAGGAGTTTGAGGTAGAAGGCGTGGTGATCTCCGCCGATGACGGGCAGCCGCTCCCCGGCGTGAACGTGGTGGAGGTGGGCACGCAGAGCGGCACCACCACGGGCGCCGAAGGGCGGTACGCGCTGGGCGTGAGCGGCGCCGAGGCCTCGCTTCGCTTTTCCTTCGTGGGCTTCCAGGACACGACCGTGGCCGTGGGAGGGCGGAACACCATCGACGTAGAGCTGCGCTCCGAGGCGCAGGAGCTGGAGCAGGTGGTGGTCACGGCGCTCGGCATTGAGCGCGAGCAGCGCTCCTTGGGCTACGCCACGAGCCAGGTCGAGGCCGAGGAGCTGGTCGAAGCCACCGAGCCGAACCCGATGGAGCTGCTGCGCGGGAAGGTGCCGGGCCTGGTCGTGAGCACGAACGCGGGCGACGTGGCTTCCTCGTCGAGCCTGCGCATCCGCGGGGCGTCCTCGCTCACGGGCGACAACGAGCCGCTCTACGTCGTGGACGGGATCCCCATCATCAACGAGACCATCGGGGGCGGGGCCGGGGCCGTGGGCGCCTCGGCCGGGCGCTACGGCGGGTTCGACGGCGGGACGGCCCTCTCCATCGTGGCGCCGAACAACATCAAGAGCATCTCGGTGCTCAAAGGGGCGGGCGCCTCGGCGCTCTACGGCAGCCGCGCCCTCAACGGCGTCGTCCTCATCACCACCAAGAACGGCCGCGGCGGCACGCAGGAGGAGTCCAGCATCCTCTTCAACAGCACGATCACGGCGCGCGACCCGCTCACCGGCTTCACCGATTACCAGACGCGGTACGGGCAGGGCTTCCGCGGCACGGTGCCAACGACGCAGGCCGAGGCGCGCGAGGCCAGTCTCTCAAGCTGGGGCGCGCCCTTGGGCGGCTCCGTCCAGGAGTCCGTGCAGTTCGACGGCGTCACGCGCCCGTACGAGAACGTGGTGGACCGCGAGGGCTTCTACGAGACCGGGCTTTCGGTGAAGAACACGCTGGCGTTCAACGGCGCCTACGAGAACGTCTCGTTCCGCCTCTCGGGGTCGCACCAGCGCTCCGACGCCATCGTGCCCAGCTCCAGCTACGAGCAGACGAACGTCACCCTGCGCGGGAACACCCGCTTCCGCGGCCTCGACGTGAACGCCAACGCCACCTACCAGAACGAGGACACCAACGACCGCACCTACCTCAACGACCCGGCGCGCAACCCAAACTTCCTCGTCTCGGTCCTGCCGGCGAACGTGCCCAAGAGCGCGCTCCAGCCGGGCTTCAACGAGGACGGCACGGAGCTGCAATACGGCGCCAGCCCCTTTATCACGAACCCGTACTTCGCCGTCAACAAGTTCGACGCCGACGACAACCGCGACCGTATCCTCGGCGGGATCCAGCTCACGTACGACATAACCCCCTGGCTCTCGGTGCAGGGGCGCCAGGGGCTGGACTGGTCCAACCTGAGGCGCACGACGGTGGACCCGTTCGGCACGGCCTTTAAGCCGGAGGGGAGCATGGAGGAGCGCGAGTACCAGCGCTGGGAGAGCAACACGAAGCTGCTCTTGAGCGGCACGCCCTCCCTCACCGAAGACCTCTCGGTGCGCGTGGACGCGGGCGGGAACCTGCGCCGGAATCAGTTCGAGCTGGTGGGCCTGCGTGGGCAGGGCTTCAACGTGCCGGGGCTTCAGACGATCTCCAACACCGGCAGCCCGGAGCGCATCTACAGCTTCTCGGAAGAAGAGGTGCGCTCGTTCTTCGGCTCGGCCGCGTTCTCGTACCGCGACTTCGCCTTTCTCACCGTGACGGGGCGTAACGACTGGTCCTCGACGCTGCCCGAGGCGAACAACTCGTTCTTCTACCCCTCCGTGAGCGGCAGCGTCGTCTTCTCGGACGTGCTGCCCGTGCCGGAGTGGATGGGCTTTGGGAAGCTGCGCGCCTCGTGGGCCGAGGTGGGCGGGGACACCAGCCCGTACCAGCTTTTCCTCACCTACGGCCTCATCGGCGAGCACCAGGGGCAGCCGCTGGGCCTGATCTCGCAGGTGAACCTGCCCAACTTCAACCTCGTGCCGGAGGAGACGCGCGAGATCGAGGTCGGGTTCGAGACGCAGTTTTTGGGCAACCGCCTCGGCCTCGACTTCACCTACTACCGCCGCAACACGGAAAACCAGATCACCACCATCTCGACGCCGCCGACGTCGGGCTACCTCAGCCGCGTCGTCAACAGCGGCGAGGTGCAGAACCGCGGCATCGAGCTGCTCCTCTCGACCACGCCCTTCCAGCGCGAGACGATGCGCTGGGACGCCGACCTCAACTTCGCCGCCAACCGCAGCGAGGTGCTCTCCCTGGCCGAGGAGTTCCGGCAGGACGCCGTCAGCAGCGGCGGCACCGTGAGCATCGTGCAGCAGGTGGGCGAGCCGGTAAGCGCCATCTACGGCATCCCCTACGTGCGCGACGAGGAGGGGAACATCGTCCACGGCACGAACGGGCTGCCCTTGCTGGGCGAGCGGCGCGTGCTGGGGAAGGGAGCGCCGGACTGGTCGGCGGGCCTCTCCAACACGTTCTCCTACAAGAACGTGTACGTCAACGCGCTCCTCGACGTGAAGTGGGGCGGGCAGCTCTACTCCGGCACGAACTCGCGCGCGTACGACTACGGCCTGCACAAGAACACGCTCCGGGGCCGCGAGGAGTGCGAGGCGGTGAAGACCGAGGAGGGCTACCCCGTCGAGGGCTGCTTCTCGGGCGGCGGCGTGATCGGGCACTTCCAGACGGACGAGAACGGGAACGTGGTGCGCGACGAGGACGGGAACCGCGTCGTCGTCGTGGACAGCGCCAACACCGCCCTGGTGCTGCCCTCGGAGTACTACGGCTACATCGGCGGGCTGATCGCCGAGGAGTTCATGTACGACGCCAACTACGTCAACCTCCGGCAGCTGCGCCTCGGCTACCGCCTGCCCGCGAGCTGGGTGAGCCGGACGCCCCTGCGCGACGTCACGCTCTCGCTGGTGGGGCGGAACCTGCTCTACCTCTACAACAGCGTGCCCAACGTGGACCCCGGCGCGGAGTACAACAGCTCCTACACGCCGGGGATCGAGTTCGCCGGCGTCCCGCAGAGCCGCACGGTCGGGTTCGACGTCCGCGTCACGTTCTGAGTAGCCCGCGCCCGCCGCGCCGCGCTAAGGCCCATCTTCCATCCACGAACGTCTCTCCTTTATCCATGCACCGCTTCACGCCCCGCCGCCTCCTGCTCGGCCTCGCCGCCGTGCTGATCTTCTCCTCCTGCGACGGCCTCGGGGAGTTCGGCGATACGAACCGCGACCCGACGCAGGCCAGCGACATCGAGCCGGGCCTCGAGTTCACCACCGTGCAGCTGGGCACGGGGGGAACGCGCTTTGACGTCTGGCGCACGAACCTCATCTACAGCGAGCTGATCAACCAGCACCTGGGGTCGAACCTCGGCTACTGGGTGGGCGACGACTATGGGCTGATCAGCTCCTATGCCTCGGCCACGTTCCAGGTCTCCTACGCCGGCTCGCCCGCTTGGCTGGCCGCCGTCAAGAACGTGGAGAACCTCATCAGCCGGCTCGAGGAGCGCGAGGACGCCGCCGCGCAGGCCAACCTCCTGGCCGCCGCGCGCATCTGGCGCGTGCTCATCTACCAGCGCCTCACGGACACGTATGGCGACATCCCTTACTTCCAGGCGGCACGCGGGGCGCTCGGCGGCGAGTTCACGCCCCGCTACACGCCGCAGGACAGCATCTACTACGACATGCATGACGAGCTGCAGGCGGCGCTCGACCAGTTCGACGCGTCGCAGCCCACCTACGGCAGCGCCGACATCGTCTACGGCGGCGACATCGACCAGTGGAAGCGGTTCGCCAACTCGCTCCAGCTGCGCCTGGCCTTGCGCCTGGTGAAGGTGGACCCGGCTCGCGCCCAGGAGTGGGCCGTCGAGGCCATCGAGAGCGAGGCGGGCGTGATGCAGAGCAACGCCGACATCGCCTACCTGGCGAAGCAGGACGGGCCTTCCGGCGGCTCCTCCGGCTTCAACACGAACCCCAACAGTGAGGTCTACGGCTTCGGCGTGCCACGCATCAGCCAGACGATGGTGGAGTTCATGAAAGAGCGGGAGGACCCGCGCCTGCTCGTCTATGGCGCGCGCGAGGTGGGCGGGCAGGTCATCGCCAACCCGGACACGGTCAAGGGCTGGCCCAACGGCTACACCGCTACGACCATCGACGAGCACCCGAGCTGGACCGGCTCCTACGACGACTACCTGGCCCTGCACCCGGCCCTGCGCGACCTCAACGACCCGATCTTCTTCCAGACCTACGCCGAGGTCGAGTTCATGCGCGCCGAGGCGGCCGCGCGCGGCTGGACGGGCGAGGACGCCGCGAGCCACTACGCGGCCGGCGTGCGCGCGGCCATGGAGTACCTCGCGCTCTACGGCAGCGAGGCGACGATCCCCAGCGAGGAGATCGACGCCTACCTCGAGCGCAACCCTTACCAGACGGGCGCCTCGCTCGCCGAGCAGCTCGACCAGATCAACACGCAGTACTGGGCGGCCATCCTCTTGAACGGCTTTGAGGGCTGGGCGAACTGGAAGCGCTCCGGCTATCCGGAGCTGGACCCCGCCCCCGTGGACGACCCCGAGCAGGGCGCCGGCAGCTTCACCGACGGCGTGATCATGCGCCGGCTGATCTACCCGCCCTCCGAACTCAGCAACAACACCGAGAACTACCAAGCAGCGCGCGAGCGCCAGAACATCACCGACGAGAACCAGCTCACCGCGCCGGTGTGGTGGGACTGCGGCGCCCTGGCCGACGGGTGCGACATCACCGGCCTCGGCCCGCAGGCCGACCCGGAGTCGCCTTTCAACGGCCCTGGGGATGGGCCGCCGGAAGCGGACGACTGAACGCCGAGCGGCTCTGTGCGGCGCGTTCAGTCAGGCATGGGAGCCGGAGCCGTTGCGCAGAGCCAGGCGCAACGCGCCAGTCACGGGCGCCTCGGGCGTGGGGTGGATCGTCCAGTCCGGCAGCGCGCGGTAGAGCGCGGCGTGGAAGGCCTCGACGTAAACGGCCTCGTTCGTGAGGCCGCCGATGAGCGCCAAGCGCGGCTCCACGGGCGGCTCCCGCTCGGCCAGCCAGACCACCTGCTGCGCCAGCGCTGCCGTCTGCTCCTCAAGAATGCGCTGCGCGATGGCATCGCCTGCCGCAGCCGCTCGCAGGACGAGGCCGGCGGCTTCTTGAAGCGGCCACTTCGTGTGGTAGACGCGCTCGATGATAGCCTCGCGCGTGTGGAGGCCGTGCTCCTCAGCCAAGAGCGTACGCAGGCGCGCGGGCGGGCCGCCGTCGAAGGCGTGGCCGATGGCGCGCAGGGCAGCGCGCGCCAGGGCATAGCCGCTGCCCTCGTCGCCGATGGCGTAGCCCCAGCCGCCGCCGCGCCGCACCGTGCCGTCCTCAGCTCGCGCGAAGACGACGGAGCCGGTCCCGGCAATCACGATCAGCCCGCTGCCCTCGCCGAAGGCCGCTTCCAGCGCGATGAGCGCGTCATGGACGACGTGGACGGAGGGCGGGGCCTCGTCGCCCAGGGCACGGCGCAGGCGCGCGGCGAGGTCCTGCTGCTCCTCGGCGCTGCCCGCCCCGGCCACGCCGGCGTAGACCGAGACGAGGCGCGCGCTCGGGATGCGCCGCATCGCCTGGCGAACCAAGTCGGCCATCCCCTGGGCGGCTTCCTCCGTGCCGACGCGGTTCGGGTTCGTGCCGGGTCCCTGCAGGCAGAGGTCGCCCGTGCCATCCGCGCCTGGCACCACGCGGCCGAGCAGCTCCGTCGTAGAGCCGCCCGCGTCCAAACCGATGTAAAGCGACGGAGCGGTCAAAGGAAGAGGGAGGGGTGGTGGTCAGACGATAAGTGATGAGGGAGCGGGTCATCCCGACCGGGCGGAGCGAGTGGAGCGGTCTGCGCTGGAGACGACGCTTTCGCCCGACCAGATTTCTCGACTTCGCTCGAAACGACAGAGGCGGAAACGCCGAGGTGGACGATCACTTACCATCTACTCACTACCGAGAGAGGATCAAAGCCGAGACGTTCCTACCGTACAGGAACGGACGCGCGACATCAGATCGCAATGAAGAGTCGGAATGGAAGCGGTTCCAAAGTTGAAAAGCGCCTTACCCGTCGCAGGCGGCTCGTCCATTCTGACCTCCGCATTTCTTTACCTAAAACACGGCGCGCAGGACGTGATTGAAGAAGAACGCGGCCGGGCGAAACGCTCTCAGGGGTTGCAGAAGGTGATGCTCTATTTCCCTGTCGTCCTGAGCGAGCCGTAGGCGAATCGAAGGATCTCAATGTGATGCTTGAAGCAACCACACGTAGCTTTTTCCGCGGCGGCGCTGAGATCCTTTTCTTCGGTAAGCTTCGCTTTGACCGCGCGCGCCTTCGCTCCGCTCGGGATGACATGAGGCTTACCTGGTAATCCACCCGAACCAGCTTGGACTTCCCCCTTCCGCTGATGCCTTCCTATTCTCCCTTTCGCGCTGCGCTCGTCGTCACGCTCTGCGCCGGTGGACTGCTGACGGGCTGCTCGGGGCCGCGCGCGTCAACCAACGCGCCTGCTGAAGACATAGCGGACCTTCCGGCGGCGCCGCGCGAGTTCCGGGCGGCGTGGATCGCCACGGTGGCGAACATCGACTGGCCTTCCCGGCGCGACCTCTCCACCCGTGAGCAGCAGCAGGAGCTGCGCCGGATGCTCGACGGGGCGCAGGCGCTCAACCTCAACGCGGTGATCTTCCAGGTGCGCCCGGCGGCCGATGCGCTCTACGACTCGCCGCACGAGCCGTGGTCGGCCTTCCTGACGGGGCGGATGGGCCAGGCGCCGGAGCCGTTCTACGATCCGCTGCGCTTCGCCGTTGAGGAAGCCCACCGGCGCGGGCTGGAGCTGCACGCCTGGTTCAACCCGTACCGCGCCGGCCATCCCGCCGACACAGCGGGCATGGCGCCGGGGCACGTCAGCCGCAGGCATCCGGCGTACGTCCGCCGCTACGGCGAGTACCTCTGGCTCGACCCCGGCGTCCCGGAGGCACGCGCGCACACGGAGCGCGTCATCCTCGACGTGGTGGAGCGCTATGACATCGACGGCGTCCACTTTGACGACTACTTCTACCCGTACCGCGCCTACGCCGACGGCGCCGACTTCCCCGACAGCACGAGCTGGCAGCGCGCCCTCGAAGGAGGCGAGACACGCACGCGCGCCGACTGGCGCCGCCACAACGTCGATCAACTCGTCGAAAGCGTGTACCACGGCATCAAGCGGATCAAACCGCACGTCAAGTTCGGCATCAGCCCGTTCGGCATCTGGCGGCCCGGCCATCCGGACGGCATCACTGGCTTCGACGCTTACGACGAACTCTATGCCGACGCGCGTCGGTGGCTGCGCGAGGGCTGGGTGGACTACCTCACGCCGCAGCTCTACTACCGCATCGACCAGACGGGGCAGCCCTACCCCGTGATGCTGCGCTGGTGGATCGAAGAGAACGCGCACGGGCGGCACCTCTGGCCCGGCAACTTCGCCAGCCGCGTGCGCAGCCCCGGCGAGCGGCACTGGCCCGCCGGCGAGATCCTTGGGCAGATCTACGTGACGCGTGCGCAGCCCGGCGCCCAGGGCAACGTGCACTTCAGCATGAAGGCGCTCATGCCGGCGCCCGACACCACGGCGCAGGGACGCCTCGTCGAGCGGCTGCGGACGGGGCCGTACGCCCGGCCCGCGCTCGTCCCCGCCTCGCCCTGGCTCGACGACGCGCCGCCCGACCGCCCGGACGTGTCGCTGCGCATGGAAGACGGAGGCGGCGTCGTCACGATGGCGCCGGGCGGCAGCGAGGCCGTCCGCTCGTGGGTTGTCCGCTGGCGGCAGGACGGGCGCTGGCAGCTTGCCCTCGTGCCCGGTGCGCAACGGACGTTCACGCTTGGCGGCGGCGCGCGCCCCGACGCCGTTGCCGTCTCGGCCGTGGACCGCGTGGGCAACGAGAGCGCGGCAGCGCTCCACCAAGTAGAAGCCGCCGGCACGGCCCGCCGGTGAACGGCTTCGGTGAGGCTCTGCCGACCGCCCGCTGCTGTTCCAGCAAGTGCTTGTTACACCAAAACACATGTGCGGCGCAGGCGGAAGGTGTTTTTAGAGACAGCGCTGAATGCGCAGATCGAGCGGTTGGAGAAGATCGTCTCCGGTGAGTCCGACTTGCGCGGCGTCATAGGTGCTTCTGACGGTAAGGCACTGTTGCCGTAAGAACACTCGCAAGAACTCAGAGCTTGTATTCAAACGCTGTCATTCGTGCGGAGGCGGGTCAATCCAGAATAGGAACCAAGGCGCCAGATCACTCTGGATTCCTCTGGGAAAGCTGCGCTTTCCCGATCAAGCCGGGAATGACTTCGGGGTTAAGGTCGTCGCAGACCCCTAAAGCTCACCTTGAATACAAGCTCTAACGTTTCGGCGGCATCTCTAATTTCACTTCCGCCAGTGGATAGAGAAGCCGGTCTGAACCTCTGAGTTACAGTTCGTCTGGCCTCTTTTACCATTCAGCGGAGATTCCGCACGGTTGGCCCTCGATTCCACACGGTTGGCGCCGGGGGGGGTGTCGGTCCGAAGGCGTACGTCTACCTTCAACGATAAGTTAAGGTGGCACAGCTTGCAAGGGTACTCGCTAAGCGCCCCGATCTTCTTTCGTTTCACGCAGACGCACGACCTCCGAAGGCGCTATGAAACAGATCGTTACGGCAACAGCAGCCGCGCTCCTCCTGCTCCTCCTGCTCCTCCTGCTCCCCGATTCCGCGCTCGCGCAGGATACAGGTAGCATTACCGGAACGGTGACGGATGCCGAGTCCGGCGAGACAATTCCGGGCGTCAACGTGTCCATCCCGGAACTCAACATCGGCGCCGCTACCGATGTTGACGGAGAGTACACGATAGAAGGCGTCCCGGCGGGCACGCACACGCTGAGCGTCAGCTTCGTCGGGTACCAGACCAACGAGGCCGAGGTCACGGTCAGTGCAGGAGAGACGGTGACGCAGGACTTCGAAATGCAAACAACGGCCGTGGGCCTCGACGAGGTCGTCGTTACGGGCTACGGCACGCAACGGCGAGCGGATATCACAGGCTCGGTCGCCAGTGTGAGCGTTGAGGAGATCGAGGACGTGCCGGTGCAAAGCACCTCGGCGCTTCTACAGGGGCGCGCGGCCGGGGTCACGGTGAACACCACCAGCGGGGGACCCGGCGGCGGGTTCAGGGTGAACGTCCGTGGGGAAGGCTCGATCAACGCGGACGACGAGCCGCTCTACATCGTGGACGGCGTGCCGATAAGCTTCAACCAGGAGTCGGAGCTTACTGACCGCAACCCGCTCAACGCCATCAACCCCAACGACATCGAGTCCATCGAGGTCTTGAAGGACGCGGCCTCGGCGGCGATCTACGGGGCGCAGGCGGCCAACGGCGTCGTGCTCATCACGACGAAGTCGGGCAGCGCTGGCGAAACGCAGGTATCCCTCAGCTTCGAGGGCGGGACCCGCTTCCAATCGGATCGCTTCGACCTGATGGAGCGGGACGAGTGGGTGGACTTCCAGGTCGATGCCTTCGGCGAAGAAGGGTTTCGCGAAGACATCCTTCCGACGTTCGGGTACGACCCGGATACGCCGTTTAACGAGCTGCGGAACTTCGATTGGCAGGACTGGCTCTTCCAGCCGGGATCGCACATGAAGGCCGGCTTTACGGCCACCGGAGGCGACGAGAACACGCAGTTCTACCTCTCAGGGAGCTGGGGCAGCACCGAAGGGGCCACGCGGCGGGTAAGCTACGACCAACTCAACTTCCGCACCCGGCTCAGCCAGCAGTTTGGGGAAGATCTCAACCTCGACGCGAGCATCACGCTCAATAACGAGGACAACCGAGGCGTCTGCGAGGACGGGTTCTTCATCAACTGCCCCTTCTACCAAGCCATCGGCGAGGAGCCGCCCATCTCGTTCCCCTACCTCGACGGCCCCCTGCCGGAGGGCTTCCTGGCCGAGGCAGACGGCTCGTACAACCCCTTCACTGAGCAAAGCCCGACGACGAACCCAGCCCTCTTCCTCAACGAAGAGGACCGTACGGTAGACGTGACGCAGATCCTTACCAGCTTCCGCCCGTCCTACAACATCACCGACTGGCTCACGGCACGGGGGACGCTGGGGCTGGACTACCAGTACACGAAAGAGAACGAGTACGGAACGCCGACCCTGGCGCCATCAGAAGGGGGCGAGCTGTCCCGCCGCTTCGCCACGCTTACCAACGTCACAGCGAATGCCACGCTGGAGGCGCGGCAGACGTTCGGCGACCACCACGACGTTGACGCGCTGGTGGTCGGCGAATTCCGGCGCGAATACTGGGAGGACGACGAGACCGGCTACATCGGGTTCAACAACGAACTCCTGCAGGTGCCGGCGGCGGCTAATGAGGTCTCCTTCTTTCAGGGGTTCAACACCGAGTACCGGCTGATCTCGTACGTCGGTCGGCTCGACTACAACTACGACAACCGCTACCTCCTCGTCCTCACGGGGCGGTACGATGGGCACTCGCGGTTCGGGACTGGAAACCGCTGGGGCTTCTTCCCGTCCGCGTCCGTGGGGTGGCGCATCTCCGAGGAGCCGTTCTTCAACGTCGATTTCGTGGATAACCTGAAGCTGCGCGCCGGCTACGGCGTCACCGGCAACGCGGGCATCGGCAACTTCGCCGCGCGCGGCCTCTACGACATCAGCGGCTCGTATCAAGGGCAGGTTGGGTTCGAGCCGGATCAGCTGGTCAACCCTGAGCTGTCTTGGGAGGAGTCACGCGGGGCCAACCTCGGGGCCGATTGGTCGCTTTGGCGAGGCCGGCTCACGGGGAGCCTCAACCTCTACCGCGAGGTGAGCGACAACCTCCTCCTGGATCGGCCGATCCCCTCGGAAAGCGGGTTCGAGATCTTCACCGAGAACATCGGCAAGATCGAAAACCGCGGCATCGAGTTCGACTTCCGCTCGGTAAACATTCAGACGGACGACTTCCAGTGGTCCACGCGCTTCAACATCGGCGTGAACCAGAACGAGATCTTGGAGCTGAGTGAAGGCGTGGACGAGCTTTTCGCCGGCGACGCCGTCCCGTTTGCCGTAGGCCATTCGCTCCGGGCGTGGAAGGTGCCCCTCTGGGCAGGCGTGAACCCCGCCGACGGCCGCCCGCTCTACTACGACGCCGACGGCAACCTCACCTACGACCCCGACAACGCCGACGACCAGTTCTTCGACGGACTTGAAGAGGACGTGGCGGGAGGGTTCGGCACCCGGTTCGACTACAAGGGAGTGTCGCTGGACCTCTTCTTCAACTTCAGCTACGGCGTCACGGGCCTGCCCAACACGCAACGCACTTGGACGGCCGCTTTTGGCGAGGGCGTCCTCGGACTCATTGCGGACGAGCGCTGGAGAGAGCCGGGCGACATCGCGACGTTCCCTCGGGCGGTCCCGTTCAACATCTTCGATAACACGCTCGACCCCGATGCCCTCTCCTCGCGGTGGCTCTTCAACGCCAACTACATCCGGCTGCGGAACGCCACGCTGAGCTACCGCATCCCGCCCTCCTTGATGAACGTTGTGGGGCTACGCGGCGCGCGCATCTACGCCACCGGGGTCAACCTCATCACGTGGAGCACCTACCTCGGCATTGATCCCGAGCTGAGCTTTGTGGATGACGGCCTCGAAGGTGACGCCTTTGAGGAATCCTCTTACCCGGCCGAGCAGCAGATCAACATCGGCATCGAGTTGGATCTTTAGCCGCTGCACGAACCGGGGCGCCGCACGCCTCCCGGCCCCAGCAAGGAAGATCCGCGCACGCTTCACCGAACTGAGCCACGCACACGTTATGAGAACCTTCGCTAAGACGGCTTTCGCCTTCGCCTTTCTGCTGCTCCTGCAGGGGTGCGACAGCATCATCGAGGACGTAGAGCCGAGCACGGCCGTCAGCCAGGAAGAGGCGCTTTCCAACCCTGACGCTATACGGTCGATCCGTGCAAGCATGTACGCCCGGATGCACGGGACGGCGCTGAGCACCGACTGGCTGCTCGGACCCTCGGCGCTGGCGGACAACACCTTCTTCCGTAGTAACCAGGGGCGCCACCAAGGACTCAACCTGTTCGGGACCAGCCCCCGCAACGGCATCGGGACGGGCGCTTACGATGATCTCTACGCCATGATCAACGAAGCGAACATCTTGATCAGTGGCATCGAAGAAGGCGTCCTGCCCGAAGCGGAAGCCAGTAAGCTGCGTGCCGAGGCCTTTTTCATGCGGGCGCTGGCGCACCACCACCTAGTGCGGATCTTTGGGTACGACCCCGATGGAGAAGGCGGCGTCGTGGATCCGAACTCCGGGCCGGGACAAGGCTGGGAGTTGGGCGTCGTCATTCAGACGGAGCCGACGCTTGCCATCGAGGACGTTATCCAAAAGCCGCGGAGCACCGTGCTCGAGGTGTATGACCAGATCGAGTCGGACTTGAGCGAGGCGCTGAACCTTTTTCAGAACCTGGACGAGGATGCAGGGGAAGGTGTGCCCTTCTTCGCCTCCGAGGCGTCCGTGCAGGCGCTGATGGCGCGGGTCAACCTCTACGAGCGCGATTGGGCAGAGGCGGATACGCGCGCGCAGGCGGCTATTGACGCAGCGGGTGCCCTTTTCGGATCGGAGCTGGCCGAGCCGTCGGAGCTGGAGGCTATCTTCGACGAGCGGGTCCCCAACCCCGAAGCCATCTTCACCATCAGCACCAACCCTACCACTGAATCGGCCGGCGTCAACAATGCCATTTCCGCGTACACGACGCTGCAGTGGCTGGCGCAGTTGCCTACGCAGGACTTGGTGAGCCTCTACGAGGAAGAGGACGCCCGGCTCGACGCCTGGTACGAGCCGTGCTTCGACGAGATCAACAACGTCGAACCGTCAGGCTGCGCGGCGGTCAACGACGCGGGTTTCGAGCTGCACAAGTACGCCGCAGAGCAGAATCCCTCGCAGTTTGCTGACGACTACGTTCACCTGCGCATCGCCGAGATGGTGCTCATCCAGGCGGAGGCCCGCTTGAACACGTCAGGCGTAGCGCCCGCTATCGAACGGCTCAACGACCTGCGTGCGCAACGCAACGCGGACGCCCTAAACGCCGGCAGCTTCGACTTCGACTCTGCCTATGACGCAATCCTGGCCGAGCGCCGCCGCGAGCTGGTGGCTGAGGGGCACCGCTTCTTCGACCTCAAGCGTCTGGGCCGCGACATCGACAAGGCATTTGGAACGGGTCGTGAAGACGTCCCCTTTAGCTACTACGGCATCCTGGATGACATCCCGCCCTCCCAGCTCGAGGTGAACGAAGAGCTTGTGCAGAACCCAGGCTACTTGGACTGACCCTCCTCTGCAGCTTCGCGCAGAACCTCTCCTCCTGTCGCCTCAAATAAGAGCCGTTATGTCACCTCTGAAACTGTCAATCGCGTTGCTCGCCCTGCTGCTGTTAAGTCTGTCTACGGGCGCCTGCGACTTTTTCGAGCAGCCCACGCGCGTCTACGATGACGATCCCCAGCTCGAGTTCACCCCGCTGTCGGCCACCGTCGACGAGAAGGCGGACACGGTAGCCACCAAGACGGTGACGACCAGCATCCAGCTTATCGGCCCGCAGCGCGACTCTGCCCTGCCAGTGAACTTCGTCGCAGCGGACACCTCGACGGCGGTGGAAGGCGTGCACTACAGCCTCCCCAACACCTCCGCCACGATCCCGGCGGGCGAGAGCGCCACGGAGGTCACCGTCGAGATCCTGGACAACGAAGAGGACGACGGCGAGACGAACTACGAGCTGTTCCTCGTGCTGCAGGATAGCGAAGGCGCGGAGGCTGCAGAGAACTTGAAGGTCTACACGCTCACCATCAGAGGTGAGGACGAGGACGAGGATGAAGACGACGGGGACGAGTAGGCCTCAACGTGCGCTGGCGCGGCGGCTCGTTTCTGTGATTGACCAGCTTCCCAACTTCTCGCTGTATGCGCGCTCGGGGCCGCTCGGCGAGTTGTGCGTAGCTCACGGCCTGCGCCGCTTCCGGGCGGCGGCACGCCACGTCTGGCACCTGCCCTACGGCCGCAACGCAGGCCGCGCCGCCTACCGCCGGGTGCTGACCGAGGGGCGCGGCACGTGCTCGGCGAAGCACGCCTTCCTGACAAGCCTCGCCCGCGAGTACGGGCAGGGGGGCATCGCGCTTACCCTCGGCCTCTAACTATGACGGCAGCCAACACGCCGGCCGTCGCGGCAGTGTTGCGCGAGCACGACCTCGCCGGCGCGCCGAAGAGCACATCGCGCCCGACCAGATCGGCAGGTACAAAGAGGCGCGGCACCGGGCGTTTGTTGACCGCCGGGCCACGCGCCGCCGTCTCGACCCCGGCTTCGTGTGGCGGGTGGCGAAGCGTGCATCGCCGCGCTCGGAGCCGCCCCGAGCGTTGCGCCCGGCGCCTCAGCGGAGTAGCCTCACGCGCAAGGCGGGGCGCTCGCTTGCATCTCGACCGCCTCGGCAACTGCGCCTCCTGCCGGAACGTAAGCACAGGGCGCGTCTCTATTCACCCAAGCCGAAACGCCATGAAAACCACCGCTACGGTTCTTCTCTTTGCCGCCGTCCTCGGCCTGCTTACTGCCGGGCCGGCTTCAGCGCAGGTCGACTCAGCACAGACCGACTCAGCGCAGACCGACTCAGCGCAGGCCGAGCGCCCGTTCCTGCGCCACCCCGCCGTCAGCCCCGACGGGCAGACTATCGCCTTTTCGTACCAGGGCGACCTCTGGACCGTGCCTGTGGGCGGCGGGCGCGCCTACCGCCTCACCGTCCACGAGGCTTACGAGGCCATGCCGAAGTGGAGCACCGACGGCAGCCAAATTGCATTCCTTTCCGACCGCTACGGCAACGACGACCTCTACGCCATGCAGGCCGACGGCTCCGCGCCGCGCCGCCTCACCTACCACAGCGCCAACGACGTGCTCGGCGGATGGACCGAAAACGGCGACCTCGTCTTCGAGACGGACCGCAACTACGTTCAGGTCGAGTGGGAGAACGAGATCCACCGCGTCTCCTTCGAGGGCGGCACGCCGGACCGCCTGCTCGACGCGCTCGGCTACGCGCCCGCGCCTTCGCCGAGTGGGCGCTTCGTCGTCTTCGAGCGCGGCGCCAACGGCCCCAAGCGCAAAAACTACCGCGGCCCGGCCAACCGCGACCTCTGGCTCTTCGACCAAGAGACGGGCGAGTATGCGCAGCTTACCGACTTCGCCGGGAACGATTTCGGCGCCGTCTGGCTCGGCGAGGACGCGCTTCTTTTCATCAGTGAGCGGAGCGGGACGTACAACCTCTTCCGCCAGGCGCTCGGCGCGGACGGCGCGCCTGAAGGCACGCCTGAGCAGATGACGAACTACGACACGGACGGCCCGCGCTACGCCACGGCCAGCCGCGACGGCCAGACCATCGCCTTTGAGCGGCAGACGGACGTGTACGTGATGCAGGGCAGCGGCCCGCCCAAGCGCCTCAGCGTGGAGGTGCCCGCCGATTACCGCTTCGACCCCGTCGAGCGCAAGACCTTTTCCAGCGAAGCCGAGGAGTTCGCCGTCTCGCCCGACGGCAAGCTCGTGGCCTTCGTCGTGCGCGGCGAAATTTTCCTTATCCGCAACGACAAGGACGCCAAGCGCACCGTGCAGCTCACGAAAGATCCGTACCGTGACCGCGACGTGGCCTGGCTCGACAACGAGAACCTGATCTTCACCTCCGACCGCGAGGGGCAGTACGACCTCTACCGTCTCTCTTCAGCAGACGCCGAGGAGCCGAGCCTCTACAAAACGCTCCGCCACACCGCCACGCGCCTGACCGAGACGCCCGAGGACGAGCGCGGTCCCGTCGTCTCGCCCGACAGCCAGAAGGTGGCCTTCCGGCGCGGGCGCGGCGGCTTCGTCGTGGCCGATGTAGCCGGCGGCGCGCTCCAGAATGAGAAGCAGATGCTTGACGGATGGGCCACGCCCAGCGGCGTGCGCTGGAGTCCGGACAGCCGCTACCTGGCTTATTCCATGCCCGACCTCAACTTCAACCACGAGGTCTACATCCACCCCGCGGACGGCTCGCGCGAACCCGTCAACGTGAGCAAGCACCCGCGCCCGGACACCGACCCAGTGTGGAGTCCGGACGGCTCGAAGCTCGCCTTCGTTTCGTCGAGAAGCTCGGGCGATGACGACGTGTGGTTCGCCTGGCTCCAGGAAGAAGATTGGGAGCGCACCAAGCGCGACTGGGAAACGCTCGAAGAGGAAGAAGAGGACGAGGAAGAGAAAAAGGACTCGACGGAGGTGCAGCCTGTCGAGATCGACTTCGACGGCCTCTACGAGCGCCTGGAGCAGGTCACCGCGCTCCCCGGCAACGAGGCCGATCCGGTCATCTCCGAGGACGGGGAGACGTTCTTCTTCGTGGCCGGGCGCAGCGGGCGCACGCAGCGCTACGACGCCGAGGTAGACCTCTACAAAATCAAATGGGACGGCACCGAGCAGAAGCGCCTCACCGAAGGAGACCAGTCGCCCTACGCCGTGCGGCTGAGTCCGGACGGGAAGCACGTGCACTACCTCAAGTCGGGCGGCAGCCTCGCGCGCGTGGACACCGAAAAAGGCGAGACCGAAGCGCTCAGCTTCCAAGCGCGCATGACGATTGACCACCCCGAAGAGCGCCAGCAGGTCTTCGGCGAGGCGTGGCGCGCGCTCGAGGCCGGCTTCTACGACCCCGGCTTCCACGGCGTAGACTGGCAGGCCATGCGCGAGAAGTACCGTCCGTGGGCGCTCGAGGCCTCAACCGAGCGCGACTTCCGCGACGTGTTCAACCTCATGCTCGGCGAGCTGAACGCGAGCCACCTCGGCTTCTACGGCTCCGACCGCGCCGAGACGCAAGATCTCCAAACGGGCCTCTTAGGCGTCGAGATCAATCCCGTCGAAAACGGCGTCGAGGTCGTGCGCGTCGTCCCGGACTCGCCAGCGGACCGCGAGTTCAGCAAGCTCCGCGCGGGCGACGTCATCACCGCCGTGGACGGGCAGCGCGTGAGCGAGGCGCCCAACTTCTACATGCTCCTCAACGACACGGCCGACGAGCGCATCCTCCTTGCCGTGACGGGCGCCGACGGCGAAGAGCGCGACGTGACGATCCGCCCGGCCTCCAGTCTGAACGACGAGCTGTACCGCGAGTGGGTGGAAGAACGCCGTCGCCTCACCGAGGAATACTCGGGCGGCCGTCTCGGCTACATCCACATCGAGGGGATGAACTGGTCCTCGTTCGAGCGCTTCGAGCGCGAACTCGTCGCCAGCGGCGAGGGCAAGGACGGCCTCTTGGTGGACGTGCGCTACAACGGCGGCGGCTGGACGACGGACTTCCTCCTGAGCGTGCTCACCGTGCGCCGCCACGCCTACACCGTCCCGCGCGGCGCCGCCGAAGACCTGGATGAGCAGCAGGAGCAGTTCCGCGGAAACTACCCCTTTGGCGAGCGGCTCCCGTTTGCGTCGTGGACGGGGCACGTGGCCGCGCTCTGTAACGAGAACAGCTACTCGAACGCCGAGATTTTCTCGCACGCCTTCCAGCAGCTCGGCCTCGGCCCGCTCGTGGGGCAGCCCACCTTCGGCGCGGTGATCTCCACCGGCGGCGTGGGCCTCATGGACGGGTCCTACGTGCGGCTCCCCTTCCGCGGGTGGTACGTCTACGAGTCCGGCAACAACATGGAAAACACGCCGGCCACGCCCGACATCCTCGTCGAGAACGAACCCGACAGCCGCGCCCTGGGCACCGATGAGCAGCTCCGCGCGGCGGTCGAGGCGCTTCTGGAGGACATCAGCGAAGGCCGGCAGGCGCGCAGCGGCCTCTCCGGCGAGACGCCCACGCGCGGCGAGCGCTAAGGTCGGGACGTAGTTTTTCATAACGCAGAGAGGGACGGGTGGCTTTGCGCCCTACGTCCCTCTCTGCGTTAGGGCCGCATTCGTACCTTGCCTGATGTAAGCGCTTTCAACCCTGATCGTCTTTCGGAGGCTCAGATGAAACCACGTGCTACGCTTTTCGCCCTTTCCGCTCTGTTACTAATCCTCTGCCCGCTGGCTGCGCACGCGCAAATCGCGGTGGACGGCGTGCTTGACGAGGCGGCGTACCAGCCGCTCGCCCAGAAGCAGAACGAGAACGCCGGCTTCGGCGATGCCATCGACGTGCAGGAGATCGTCTACGCCGTGAGCGTCTCTGACGACGACGCCACAAACGACACGCTTTACCTGGGGATCAGGGGCCGGCTCGATACGAGCAACGACAACGCCATCGGGTTCTAGCTGAACTTTGACAAACTCGAAGGCGCTGAGGCGGGCGAAGCCCTCGGCGGCGTGGAGAACGCCGGCAGCTACATGAGCAACGGCGACGAGAACAACGACTTCCGCGCGGGCTTCGAGGTGGACTACATGTTCGCCGTCAACCCCGGCGGCGGCTCGGAAAACGTCTTCTTCGACGCCGTGAAGCTCGCCGGCGATGACGACGCGGCGGACTACCTCGGCCAGGCGCCGCAGGACGGCACGCCCGCCGCTGGCCCGCCCGACGCGGAGGACAACAGCGGCAACCCGGCCTTCTTCCCAGAAGGGTCCATCCGCTTTGCGTTTGACAACAGCGCCGGCGCGGCGACGGGGCTGGAGGTGGCCTTCCCCTTTAGCGCGCTGGGCGTGACGCGCGCGGGCGAGTTCCAGGCCTTCGCCTTCGTGGTGAGCAGCACGGGCTTCTTCTCGAACGTGACCGTGCCGGGCAACATCGCGGGCGACAATCCGGGCTTCAATGCGGACTTCAACACGCTCGGCGGCGGACCGTACAGCAGCACCTTTGTCAACCTGCCCGTCGAACTGGCGCGCTTCGAGGCGGCGCTGGACGGAGAGGCCGCCGTCCTCACCTGGACCACCGCCTCGGAGACGGACAACGCCGGCTTCGAGGTCGAGCAACGCATCGAAGGGCGCTTTGTGCAGATCGGCTACGCGGCGGGGGTGGGGACGACGACCGAGGCGCAGCACTACCGGTTCCGCACCGAGAGGCTGGCGCCGGGCACGCACGCCTTCCGCTTGAAGCAGATGGACCTCGACGGCCGCTTCGCCTACAGCCCCGTCGTTGAAGTGGCGGTGGGGCTGGACAGGCGCTTCGTCCTGGAGCCGGCGTATCCGAACCCGTTCCAGGAGCGCGCCGTCGTACGCTTCGCCGTGGGAGAGGCCGCGCCGGTGCGCATGGAACTGTTCAACGTGCTGGGGCAACGCGTGCGCGTGCTCTACAGCGGCACGCCGCCCGCCGGCGTCATGCAGCCCGTGGACCTGCGCGCCGAAGGCCTGGCGAGCGGCCTCTACTTCGTGCGGCTCATGGGCGAAAGCTTCTCCGAGACCCGGCCCGTCACCCTCGTGCGCTGAGCGAAGCCGACGCCCCGAGACGGACGAGCCGACGTCCTGAGGCGGAGGGCGGCGGACCTCCCGCAGCTTATGTTGCTCTCCGGAGCACCGAGACGTTCAGTCTTGCTTTGCCTCCGCTTCGTCGGGGGAGCCGTTGCGCGGGGCGGGGTGTACCGCAGCCCCGTCGCGCGTCTCTTCAAGCAGGCTCTTGTGCGTCAGCGCCATGTTGTCTCCGAGCAGGCCGAGCGCGCGGGCGTGGTCGCCGGCTTCGAGCGCATCGATGATCTCGGCGTGCTGGCTGATGGACTGCCGCGTGTGCTCGCCGTAGGAGTAGTACCAGCGCTCCAGCCGCGTGAGTTGCGCGCGGAGGTCGTCCAGGAGGTTGCACAGCCACCCGTTTCCGCTTCGCTCGCCAAAGAGGCGGTGGAACCGGTTGTTCAGCTCGGTGAGCGCCTGCGCGTCGCCCGCGTCCTGCGCCGCTTCAAGCTGGGCGTTGATCGCTTTAAGCCGGGCGAGGTCGTCGGGCGTGAGCCGGGGAAAGGCGAGCCGTCCGGCGAGGCGCTCGAGCGCGGCGACGATGGGGTACAGCTCCAGAAGGTCCTTGATGGGTTCCTCGGGGACGCGGAAGCCCCGGTGCGGGAGCTTCTCCAAAAAGCCTTCGCTGGCGAGCCGCCCAAGCGCCTCGCGGATGGGCGTGCGGCTCACCTCCAGCGCCTCGTTGAGGTTTTGCTCCCGGATGAATTCACCGGGGGCGACGTGCCCGTCCAAGATCTGCGCGCGCACGGCGTGATACACCTGATCCGCCAGCGTGTCATGAGAGATCTGAGACCAAGAGGCTGAACTCATGCCAGAGGCTTTTCGAGAAATGGAAGCGGCTTCTGCTTATGCGTCCGAGGACAACCTTGCTAAAGAGAAATTACGCGAGGCTCCCAGACGAGTTCGCGCGTGGCAACCGTCCGCTTGCAAAGAGCGCTCCGCCACCCCTTCACAGAAGCGCCGCTCGGGTCTGACAGGGACGGTTGATCCAGTCCCAGATTCCGAAGGGCAAACAAAAACTTGACACTCCTGCATCGTTTCTTTAAATTGTACACAAAATACAATAAAGGCTTTCTTCCGTCCGCGCTCCTGCTCGCCACAGGCGAATTCGATGCGCCTAGAAACGCTGCGTTTCATCCTCAACCCCCGACACGTATGGCTCAGGTAGCACAGCAGGCGCGCCCCGTGCGCAACTACATCGGTGGGGCGTGGACCGCGCCTGACTCCGCCGACACGCTCCAAGTGACGGACCCGGCCACGGGCGAAGCGCTCGGGCGCGTCCCGCTCTCCACCAGCGCCGAGGTGGACGCGGCGGTGCGGGCCGCCAAAGAAGCCTTCCCCGACTGGCGCGAGACGCCGCCCGTGGAGCGCGCGCGCGTCTTCTTCAGGCTCAAGACGCTCTTAGAAGAACACCTCGACGAGTTGGCCGAGTCCTTGAGCCGCGAGCACGGCAAGACCAAAGCGGAAGCGCGCGGCGAGATCCGGCGCGGCATCGAAAACGTCGAGCACGCCTGCGGCATCCCCACTTTGATGATGGGCGAAACGCTCGAAGACATCGCGCGCGGCGTGGACTGCCAGGCGCGGCGGCAGCCGCTCGGCGTCTTCGTTGGGATCACGCCCTACAACTTCCCCGTGATGATCCCGTGCTGGTTCTGGCCCTACGCCGTGGCCACGGGGAACACGTTCGTCCTCAAGCCCAGCGAGCAGGACCCGCTCACGCACCAGCGCATCGTCGAGCTGGCCGAGGAGGCGGGGCTGCCTGCGGGCGTCCTCAACGTCGTCCACGGTGACAAAAACGTCGTTGAGCCGCTTCTGGAGCATCCGGACGTAAAGGGCGTCTCGTTTGTCGGCTCCAGCCGCGTGGCGCGGATCATCTACCAAAAGGCAGCGGCGGCGGGCAAGCGCGTGCAGGCGCTCGGCGGCGCGAAAAACCACATGATCGTCCTCCCCGACGCCGACTACGACCGCGTAAGCGAGGCGCTGCTCGGCTCCCTCTTCGGCTCGGCGGGGCAGCGGTGCCTGGCCGGGAGCGTGATCATGGGTGTGGGCGAGGCGTACGAGCCGATCCGCGAGCGCTTCCTCGACGGGGCTTCTTCACTGAAGATGGGCTACGGCCTCGACGAAGACACCGAGATGGGTCCCGTCGTCTCCGCCGCGCACCGCGAGCGTGTGCTGAATTACGTGGAGCAGGGGAAGAAAGAGGGCGCGCAGCTCGTGCTCGACCGCAGCGCCGACGGGGTGGAAGCGTACCCGGACGGGCACTGGGTCGGGCCAGCCGTGTTCGAGGCCGTGACGCCAGAGATGGCCATCGGCCGCGAAGAGATCTTCGGCCCCGTGGCCTCGATGGCGCAGGTGGAATCCGTAGACGAGGCCATCGCGCTCATGCACGAGAACGACTACGGCAACGCCACGTCAATTTTCACCTCCAGCGGACGGGCGGCGCGCGCGTTCGTCTACCGCGCCGGGATCAGCATGATCGGCGTCAACATCGGCGTGGCCGCGCCGATGGCGTTTTTCCCGTTCGGCGGCTCGCGCAACTCGTTCTTTGGCGACCTCAAGGCGCAGGGCCAGGACGCCATCGCCTTCTACACCGACCGCCGCGTCGTCATCTCGCGCTGGTAGCGCAGGCCGCCGCCCTGCCCGTCTTCCCCGCATCCATTCCTCCATTCTTCCTTTCCTCCCCTCCCCCAAGCCCATGCCTGAGCAAACGGCCGCCGCCGCCGAGGTGGCAACGAATGGTTCGCAGATCCGCGCGGACGACGTGAAAAGCGGCCACGAGGACCACCTCTGGCCCTGCGTAAAGGCGTATTACGAGGAGCCGCTCGTCATCACCGAGGCGAGTGGGATGGAGGTGGTGGACGCCGAGGGGCGGCGCTACCTCGACTTTTTCGCGGGGATTCTTACCACGTCTATCGGCCACTGCCACCCGCGCGTGGTGCAGCGCGTGCAGGAGCAGGTGGCCCGGCTCGGGCACACCTCTACGCTCTACCTCACCGAAAATCAGGTGAGCGTGGCGCGTCATCTGGCCGCGCTCGCGCCGGGCGATCTGCAAAAAACCTTTTTTACGAACAGCGGGAGCGAGGCCGTGGAGACGGCCGTGATGCTCGCCTGCCTCTACACCGGGCGGAGCGAGGTCGTCGCGCTGCGCCACGCCTACTCCGGCCGCAGCATCATGGCGACGAACATCACTGCGCACGCGCCTTGGCGCCCGCTTGCGAGTTCGATTCCGGGCATCAAGCACGCGATGTCGCCCTACCCGTACCGCTCGCCCTTCGGAGAGCAGTCCGAAGAAGAAATGGCCGAGGCGTTCGCGCGCGACCTCGAAGAAACCATCCGCACGACGACGACGGGCAAGCCGGCCTGCTTCATCGCCGAGCCGATCCAGGGCGTGGGCGGCTTCATCGTGCCGCCGCCGACGTACTTCCAGCGCGCCGCCGAGATTATCCGAAGCTACGGCGGCCTCTTCATCGCCGACGAGGTGCAGACGGGCTTCGGGCGCACGGGCGAGAAGTGGTTCGGCATTGAGCACTGGGGCGTGGAGCCGGACATCATGATCATGGCCAAAGGCGTTGCCAGCGGCTTCCCCGTCGGCGCCACGATGACGACCGAAGAGATCGCGGCGGCGTGGACGCCGAAGTCCATCTCCACCTATGGCGGCAACGCCGTCTCGATGGCCGGCGCCGACGCCACCTTAGAGGTGATGCAGGAGGAAGACGTGCCCCGGCGCTCGGCCGAGCGCGGCGCGCAGCTGCGCCAAGGGCTGGAGGCTTTGCAAGCGGAGCACGAATGGATCGGCGAGGTGCGTGGCCTGGGGCTGATGCAGGCGCTCGAACTCGTCGAAGACCGTGAGACGAAAGCGCCCAGCCCGAAGAAAGCGAAGGCGCTCCTGGAGGCGACGAAAGCGGAAGGCCTCTTGATCGGCCTCGGCGGGTTGGACGGGCAGGTGATCCGCCTCGGCCCCTCCATGCTCGTCACCGAAGCGCAGGTGGACGACGCGCTCGACCGGCTCGGCCGCGCCTGCGGGCGGGTGGAGGCGTCGGCGTGAGGTGCTTTTCTGACAGGTGTTTGACCGCGAGATATGCTTTCTCCGCCGGCATCCTTTGCCATAGGGACGCGATATATCGTGTCCCTACCAGCGGTCGAAGCGTCCCTATTCCGCCACCATCATTTCGATCCCGTGTGACATGATCGCCGGTTTACCCTGGACCGCCTGGCTTCTGATCGCCGCCGCCGTGGCGCCGCCTCTGGCGCTTGCCGTGGCGTTCTACCGCGCGCACCCTCAGCCCCGCCGACGGCCGCCGCGCTCGGGCCGCTAAACCAAGCCGCATACCTCATGGATCGCGCCATTCTTATCGCCGTGCTCGTCGCGTACCTGCTCGTCCTCCTCGGGATCGGGGCGTGGGCCAGACGCGATTCCAAAGACGTGGCGGGCTACTACGTGGCCGGGAAGAAGTTGCCGTCCTGGGTGATCGCCTTTAGCTCCAACGCTACGGGGGAGAGCGCGTGGCTCCTTTTGGGCCTCACGGGGATGGGCTACCTCGTGGGCGTGCACGCCTTCTGGGTCGTCCTGGGCGAGGTGCTGGGCGTGACGCTCGCCTGGGTCTTCGTCGCCCGCCCGTTCAAGGAGTACACGGACCGCTTCGACTCGATCACCGTCCCGGACTTCCTCGAAGACCGCTTCCGCGACGAGCGGCAGGTCCTCCGGCGCCTGAGCGCGCTGATCATCTTTAGCATGGTGGCGCTCTACATCGCCGCGCAGCTGACCGCCGCCGGGAAGGCGTTCAACGCATTTTTGGAGCTGGACTACGTGACGGGCGTTTTGCTCGGCGCCGCCGTGGTGCTCTTTTACACGGCCGTGGGCGGCTTCAAGGCCGTGGCGTACTCCGACCTCTTGCAGGGCGTGCTGATGTTCGGCTGCCTGCTCGCGCTGCCCATCGTGGGGATCGCGGCGGCGGGCGGGTGGACGCCCATGCTCCAACAACTCGGCGCCGAGGACCCGGACCTGCTTCAGCCGATGGGCGCGCTCGGGTTCTCCGTGGCGGGCGTCCTCAGCGCGCTGAGCTTCGTAGGCGTCGGGCTGGCCTTCTTGGGGACGCCGCAGCTTCTGGTCCGCTTCATCTCCGCGCGCGGGCTGGACGAGATGCCGCGCGCCGGGCTGATCGCCGTGGTGTCCATCATCGTCTTCGACGCGGGCGCCGTGCTCTCCGGCATGGCCGGGCGCGCGCTCTTCCCCGGCCTCGCCGATTCGGAAACGATCCTGCCGCTGATGAGCACGGAGCTGTTCCCCGCGCTCTTCGCCGGCGTCTTCCTCGTCGTCGTCCTCGCCGCCATCATGTCCACGGCCGACTCGCTTCTGATCCTGGCTTCCTCAGCCGTGGTGCGCGACGTCCTCCAAAAAATCTACAACCCCACACTCTCGGAGCGGCGGCTCTCGTTTTACGGGAAGGTCACCGTGGTCGTCTTGGGGCTGGCGGCGCTCGTGGTGGCGCTCATGGAGGCGCGCGTGATCTTCTGGTTCGTGCTTTTTGCGTGGTCGGGCCTCGCCGCCGCCTTCGTGCCGCCCGTCCTGTGCGCGCTGTTCTGGCGGCGGACGACGCTGGCCGGCGCCGCCTGGGGGATGCTCGCGGGGTTCGTCGTCACCGTCGGATGGGTGCTCCTTTTCAAGGCGCAGTTCTACGATTTGTATGAGATGCTCCCCGGCGTAGCCATTGGGCTTTTGGTGACGGTGGGGGTGAGCCTCGTTACCGCGCCGCCCGAGGGGGCCGAGGCGGAGTTCGACGCGGTGTGGGAAAAGCTGGGTTCGGCCTTTGGAAAAGACGCTCCGCCGCCGGTCTCGGCAGGCGAGCGGGCGCAGGAAGAGGTGCTGACCGCACGCGGATCAGAGCAAACCAACGGAGACTACCATGGCGAAGTACACCCGCGCTGAGTTCCTTTCCCAGAGCGCGGCGCTGGCCGGGGCGCTGGGGCTGGGGTCGTTTTTCGGAAAAGAAGACGCGCCGCCCCCATCTCCCGAGGCCGCCGGCCCCGACCTCGTGCTCTTGAACGGGCGCGTCTACACCGTGGACGACGCCCAGCCGCAGGCGGAGGCGTTCGCCGTCAAAAACGGCCGCTTCGTCGCCGTCGGCCACGCGGACGAGATCCGAGGCTTGGCCACGCCCGGCACCGAAGTGATCGACGCCGAGGGGCAGACGGTCCTGCCGGGCTTTATCGACGCGCACAGCCATCCGGCTGGCGCCGGCCTCTCGCAGCTCCTGCACGTGGACGTGGGCGTGCGGAGCATCGCCGAGATCCAGGATGCCCTCCGCGCGCGCGCCCAGGAGACGCCGCCGGGCGAGTGGGTCATTGGCGTGATGTACGACGACACGAAGCTGGCCGAGGGCCGCCCCGTGAGCCGGCAAGACCTGGACGAGGCCGTGCCGGAGCATCCGGTGAAGGTGGCGCACCGGGGCGGGCACACGGCCGTCTACAACAGCAAGGCGTTCGAGAAGGCCGGCATCACCGCCGATACGCCCGACCCCGAAGGCGGCAAGTTCTACCGCGAGGACGGGGAACTCACCGGCAAGGCCGCCGAGAAGGCGCTCTACCCCATCGACAAGCACATCCCGTCGTCGAGCACGCGCGAAGAGCGGCGCGACGGGGTGGCATTGATTTCAAAACGGATGGCCGCGCACGGCCTCACCTCGGTCCACGACGTGTGGTGCGACGCCGACGATCTCACGGCCTATCAGGACGCCCGGCAGGCCGGCGACCTCCGCTTCCGCGCGTACCTCTTCCCCGGCGGGCGGACCGACCTCTACAAAGCGCTCAAGACGGCGGGCCTGCGCACGGGCTTCGGCGACGAGTGGCTGCGCCTCGGCGCGGTGAAGCACGCCGCCGACGGCTCGGCCTCGGAGCGCACCATGCGCATGAGCACGCCCTACGAAGGCCGCCCCGATGACTACGGCATCCTCACGATGAGCCAGGAGGAGATCGACGCGGCAGTAGAAGACGCCGTCGCGCACGGCTTCCAGATCGGCATCCACGCCAATGGCGATGTGGCGATTGCGATGGTGCTGGACGCCTACGAGCGCGCCAAGCGTCAGAACGCCCCCGACGACTTCCGCCCGCGCATCGAGCACTGCTCGCTCGTGAACGATGAGTTGCTTCGGCGCATCAAAGCCGTCGGCGCCATCCCTACGCCGTTCTACACCTACGCGCACTACCACGGCAACAAGTGGACGGAGTACGGCGAGGAAAAAATGCAGCGCATGTTCGCCCACGCCTCGTTTTTGGAACACGACATCCGCGTGGCCGCCGCGTCGGACTATCCGCCGGGGCCGTTTCAGCCGCTCATGGCGATCCAGAGCATGACGACGCGCAAGGACTTCGACGGGCGCGTGTGGGGGCCGGATCAGCGCATCAGCGTGGAGCAGGCGCTGCGCGTGTGCACGATCAACGGCGCCTACGCATCGTTTGAGGAAAACCTTAAAGGCTCCATCACGCCCGGCAAGCTCGCCGACTTTGTGATCTTGTCCGAAGACCCGCACGAGGCGGACCCCGACCGGATCAAAGAGATCGAGGTGGTGCGCACGGTGGCCGGCGGGCGCACCACGCACGGGGCGGGCGCGGCGTGAACCTGCTCTGAAACGATGTCTTCTACAAGAAAGCCTCGACCATCGGTGGGGACACGACATATCGTGTCCCTACGGTGGAAGGACGGCACCGTCGTTGGACATCCGAAATCCCGCCTTGCAAAATCGAAAGGACTAAATCGCCCCAGCTTATGAAACCGTCCGCTCACACCGCCCTCGTCTTCGCCGCCCTCGCGCTGTGGATGGCATTGGGGGCCGCCCCGCTCCGCGCGCAATCCGAACCCGCACAATCCGAGGAGGTGCGGGCACGCGACCTCGGCGTTCCGTTCCGGGGCACGCCGGGCCAGTACAACGCCATCACCGACGTGGCCGGCGTGGAGGTGGGCCATGCGACAATCATCCGGGGCAGCGGGCCGCTCGTGCGCGGCGAGGGGCCGGTGCGCACGGGCGTCACGGCCATCCTGCCACGCGGGAAGGGGTCGCCTGCGCCGGTGTTTGCCGGGTGGTTTCCGCTCAACGGGAACGGCGAGATGACGGGCACGGCCTGGGTCGAGGAGTCGGGCCTCTTGGAAACGCCCATCCTGATTACGAACACGCACAGCGTGGGCACGGCGCGCGACGCTTCTATCCAATGGATGCTCGACAACGGCTACGACTTTCTGTGGACGCTCCCCGTCGTGGCCGAGACGTGGGACGGCACGCTCAACGACATCAACGGCTTCCACGTCCGGCCGGAGCACGTTTTCGCCGCGCTCGACAGCGCTTCGAGCGGCCCCGTTGAAGAAGGCGCCGTCGGCGGGGGGACGGGGATGATCTGCCACGGGTTCAAAGGCGGGATCGGGACGGCCTCGCGCACGGTCGAGATCGAAGCGGGCGGCTACACTGTGGGCGTCTTGGTGCAGTGCAACTACGGCCGGCAGCCCGACTTGCGTATCACCGGCGTGCCCGTGGGGCAGGAGCTGCTCGACGAAGGCGTGCAGGGCCGCTGTTTGGCCTCCGACGAGCCGCCCACGCGCGACTGGCTCCGGGGCGTCCCTCGCTGCGACGACGACGAGAACGCCCCGGACGAGGGCAGCGGTCAGGGGCGCGGCTCCATCATCATCGTCGTGGCGACGGATGCGCCGCTGCTTCCCGTGCAGATCGAACGGCTCGTCAAGCGCGCCACGCTCGGTCTGGGCCGCGAAGGGAGCATCGCCGGCAACTTCTCCGGCGACCTCTTTATCGCCTTCTCCACAGCGAACGACGGGCTGGGCGCGGGCGAGGGCACCATCCCCGTCACCATGCTGCCGAACGGGCAGCTCGACCCGCTCTTCCGCGCCACCGTGCAGGCGACCGAAGAAGCCATCACCAACGCGCTCGTCGCCGCCGAGACGATGACGGGCGCCGACGACGTCCGCATCCGCGCGCTGCCGCATGACCGCCTCCAGGCCATTCTGCAGAAGTACAACCGCCTCGCCACGCCCGGCGAATAGGCGCGGCGCTTCCGATTCCCAAACAGGTCCAGCGCGATGAAGCCTCGACACGTGGCAGCCGGACTGCTCCTTCTGCTCGGCTGCGGCATTCTCCCGCCCCACGCCCGCGCCTTTCAGCAGGCGGATACGGCATCGGTCGTTTCCTCGGCAGATTACCAGCCCCCGGCGTTTGCCGACGCCGACCGGCTAGAGAAGATCGAAGCGGCCCTGCCCGAGGTGCAGGCCCTCTTCGCCCGCCACGCCGAGGAGCACCGCTACCCCGGATACGTCTACGGCGTGGTCGTAGGCGACTCGCTTTTCTTTCACGAAGCGGCCGGGACGCTCGACCTTTCCGGTGGGCAACCTGTGACGGCCACGTCGAAGTTCCACATCGCCTCGATGACGAAGAGCGTCGTGGCGATGGCCGTCCTGAAGCTGCGGGACGCAGGCGCGCTCTCGCTCCAGGACCCGGTGCGCACGTACGTCCCAGAGCTGGACAGCGTGACGTACCTCACCCGCGACGCCCCGCCGATGACTATCGAAAACCTTCTGACCATGACCTCGGGCCTGCCGGAGGACAACCCGTGGGCCGACCGGCAACTGGACGACAGCACGGAGGAACTGGTGAGCCTTCTGGAGGAGGGCCTCTCCTTTTCGACCCTCCCGGCCTACCGCTTCGAGTACAGCAATCTCGGCTACGCCCTCCTGGGCCTGGTCGTGTCGCGCGCGTCGGGCGTGCCATATCAGCAGTACGTCACCGACGAGGTCCTGGAGCCGCTGGGCATGACGGACACGTACTGGGAGTACGCCGAGGTGCCCGAGGGCGAGCTGGCGCAGGGGTACCGCTGGGAGGAAAACGAGTGGAAAGAGGAGCCGATGCTCCACACCGGCGCGTTCGGCGCCATCGGCGGGCTGATTACGTCGATGCGGGATTTCAGCAGGTACGTGGCGTTCCACCTCGCGGCCTACCCGCCGCGCAATGCGCCGGAGCGCGGCCCCGTGGCGCGCGCCTCGGCGCGGGCGATGCACCAAGCCAACATGCCCCAGCTCGTCGCCGACGCGGAAGGGGCCGGCGGCGCGCCGTGCCCGTACCTCTGGGGCTACGGCTACGGGCTGGTCGTGCGAAAAGACTGCGAGGGCGTGCTCGAGGTGGCCCACTCGGGCGGCCTGCCCGGCTTCGGGAGCAACTACCGCCTCTACCCGGAGCTTGGCCTCGGCATCATCTCCTTTGCCAACCGCACGTACGCGCCCACCCGCACCGCCAACGACGAAGCGATGGGCCTCATTTTGGAGCAGAGCGGCATCGAGCCGAGAGCGTGGGCGGCGTCCGCCCTGCTCCAGGAACGCGCCGAGCAGGTCGCCCGGCTCGTCCAAACGTGGGACCCGGTCCTGGAAGAGGAAATCCTCGCCGAGAACTTCTACCTGGACACGCCGCGCGCCCTCCGCAGGCGCGAAGCCGAGGACGTCCTGGCCGCCGCCGGCGCGATCACGTCCATCGGCCCCCTCGCCCCGGCGAACCAGCTGCGCGGCACCTTCGTGATGCACGGCGAAAAGGAAGACGTGGAGGTCTTCTTCTCCTTGTCGCCGGAGAGCGTGCCGAAGGTGCAGGCCCTGCGGCTGCGTATCGTTGAGAAAAACCAGAACAGCGCCGATTAATGAGGGCTGCCCCTATGCGCATCCGCCTCTGCGTGCTTCTTCTCCTCGCCGCTGCGCCGCTGAGCCGCGTTTTTGCGCAGGGGGTCGCCGCGGTGCCTGACACGCTCAACGCCTACATCGAGCGCGAGATGGAAAGGCGCCAGATCCCCGGCCTCACCCTGGCGATCACGCGCAACGGCGACGTCCTCGCCCAGCGCGCCTACGGCCTCGCCAGCGTCGAGAACGGCGTGCCCGTCACCACGGAGACGCGCTTTGCGCTCGCCTCGATCACCAAGCAGTTCACCGCCGCCGGCGTGATGATGCTCGCCGAAGAAGGCCAGATCGACCTCGACGCGCCCATCACGCGCTACCTGCCCGAGGACGCGCCCGAGGCGTGGAGCGCCATCACCCCGCGCCATCTCCTGACGCACACCTCGGGCCTGCCGCCCATCGGCCAGGGCTTCAGCGGCGGCGGAGGCCGTCACTACGATCAGGTGTGGATCTCCACCGAAGAAAGCTGGGCCGCCGCCCGCGCCGACACCCTTCGCACGCGCCCCGGCGAGGCGTGGGCGTACAGCGACGTGGGCTACTTCCTCCTCGGCCTGATGACCGAGCACGTGAGCGGGACGCCCTGGCGGCAGTTCATGCAGGAACGCATCCTCGAGCCGCTGGAAATGATGAATACCTTCATCACCGACCCCGTCGGCATCCACAAAAACCTGGCGCGGGGCTACACGCTGCGCGACGGCACGCTGTCGAATCTGCACCGGCCGTGGCAGTACGAGCTGCCCTCGCACTTCGGCCTTTTCTCGACCGTGGGCGACCTGGCGAAGTGGGACGCCGCCCTTTACGCGGACCGGCTCCTGAGCGAGAAGAGCAAGCGTGCGATGTGGACGCCGGTGGAGCTAAGCGATGGGAGCACCTATCCCTACGGGTTCGGATGGGGGGTCGAGCAGACGGAAGAGCACACGCTGCTGCGGCACACGGGCATCACCGGCACAGAGATCGTGCGCGTTCCCAGCGATACGCTCACCGTGATCGTGCTCACGAACCTGGGCCGCGGCTTCGGCGGCGAGGCCGACGCCTGGGGCCTCGCCCGCGAGATCGCGCAGGCGATGGTCTCCGCCGCCGCTACGAGGGCGCGCGATCCGTGAAATCACGTCCGTGCCCGCTGCTGACGGCGGCAACGTTCAAGCACACTTTCAGGAAGGCGGGGCACTCCGTCTGACCGATGACAGAGGGCAGAAATTTTTGGGTTGAACGAAAGATCGCCGTTTCTTAACATTGTATACAAAACACAATGCGCAGTGGCTTACGAGGAACTGCGCCGCAGGCGTTCCTGAACGGGAAGCCATCCTTGAGGAACTGGTTTTCTCTCACCTAACCAAGCACGGTAGCCATGAGAACGCTTACGAAGACGGTATGCCTCGCTATCGCCTTACTCCTGATCCCCCCCGTGGCCTCGGCGCAGGACGGCGGCGCCGTGACGGGGCGGGTGACGGACCGCCAGACGGAGGAGCCGCTCCCCGGCACCAACGTCCTCATCGAAGCGCTGGAGCGAGGCGTGGCCACCGGGCCGGACGGGCGCTACACGATCCCTGACGTCCCGCCCGGCGAGCACACGCTCTCGGTCTCCTACGTCGGCTTCCGGGACTACGAGGCGACCGTGGTGGTGAGCGCGGGCGAGACCGTGGAGCAGGACATCGCGCTCCGGCCTGACCTCACGGGCATGGAGGAGATCGTCGTGACGGGGATCGCTTCGGAGACCTCGAAAGCGCGCGCCGAGGTGGCCGTCTCCAGCGTGGACGCCGACGAGTTGACGGACAAGAACGCCTACTCCGGCCTAGCCGACCTCGTCTCGGGCAAGATCGCCGGCGTCAACCTCCAGGCCACGTCGGGGAGCGTGGGGAGCGGGTTCCGCTTTGACGTGCGCTCCGGCGGCGGCCTCGGCGGCAACGGCCAGCCCGTGATCTACATCGACGGCGTGCGCGCGGACAACCAAGACATCGGCGGGTTCTACGCGGGCGGGCAGGGCGTCTCGACGCTCTCGAACCTCAACCCCGAAGACATCGCCTCTATCGAGGTCTTGAAGGGGCCAGCCGGCGCGGCGCTCTACGGCACGAGCGGCGCCAACGGCGTCGTCCTCATCACCACCAAGAGCGGGAGCCGGGGCGGGGAGCCGTTCTCGGTGCGCTACAAGTCCATCCTGGGCACGAACCGGCAGCCGGAGTACGACCTCGACACCTCGCCCACGCCCGAGCTGGCCAACAGCTTTTTCGAGCCGGGCACGATCAACCAGCAGAGCCTGAGCGTCTCCGGCGCGGCCGACGTGGTGAGCTACTACGGCTCGTTCGACTACCGCCACGAGACGGGGACGCTGCGCTACAACACGCAGGACCGCTTCAACTTCCGCGGCAACTTCGAGGCGTACCCGCTCAAGGGCCTCACCTTCAAGCTCACCTCCGGGTACTCCACCAACGACGTCGCCCGCGCGCAGGGCGACAACAACCTCTACGGCATCGCCTCGAACGTGACGCTCTCGAACATCCCGTACCAGTGGGGCGACAGCACGGCCATCACGGGCATCGACAACGTGCAGCGCATCAACCAGTTCACCGGCTCGGCGCACCTGAGCTACGCGCCCGTCGAGGGCTTCGAGGTGCGCGCCTCCGTGGGCTACCAGGGCGACGAGCTGCGCAACGACGAGACCATCACGCCGGACCTGGGCATCCCCACCGTCAACAACGGCTACCGCGCCATCTACGAGCGGCGCAACGAGCAGTACACCTACGACCTCAACGCGCGCTACCGCTACGGCCTCGGCAGCGAGTGGCAAGCCACCACCCTCGTGGGCGGGCAGGCGTTTAGCCGGACGCTGCGCGCGTTCGACTTCGGGAAGGAGGACTTCTCGACGAGCCTGATCACGAACGTGGGCGCCGGGACGCAGTTCAGCTTTGGCGATGAGGTCTTTTTCGATGCGCGCGAGGCGGGCCTTTTCGCACAGCAGGAATTCAGCTACCGCGACGGGCTGTTCTTCACGGTGGGGGCGCGGCAGGACTTCGCCACGGCCATCGGCGAGCAGGCCGCCAGCATCTTCTACCCGAAGGCGAGCGTGGCCGTGCGCCTGGACGCCTTTGGCCTGGCGCCCGCCTCGGCGGAGCTGTTCAAGCTGCGCGCGGCCTACGGCGAGACGGGGTCGCTCCCCGGCCTCTCCGCCGGCATCCCCGTGCGCTACTACGCGCAGTCCTCGCCCTACGGCAGCGGCGCCGTGCCGTCGAGCATCGGCAACCCGGACATCGAGCCGGAGCGCGTGCGCGAGGTCGAGCTGGGCCTCGACGCCGACCTCTTCGGCCGGCTCGGCCTGAGCGCGACGTACTACTACCAGCGCGCCCAAGGCTCGATCATCGGCTTCCAGAACGTGCCTTCGACGGGGCGCATCGCCTCCACGGTCCCGTTCAACGTCGGAGCGAAACGGGGGCAGGGCGTCGAGATGGAGGCGAACTTCACCGCATTCAGCACGCGGCAGAACGCGCTCTCGCTCACGGCCATCTACAGCTACCAGACGAACAAGGTGCTGGACCTGGCCGGCGCGCAGCCCATCTACGCCGGCCAGAACGTCACGAAAGAAGGGCTGCCCGATAAGGCCTACTACACCTACCGCACCGTGGCGGGCTTTGACGAAGAGGGCGTGTTCACCGGCCCCGTCCCGGCCACGCTGGACGAAGACGGCACCCCCGCGCGCGAGTTCTTGGGCAACCCGATCCCCGCGCACAGCGGCTCGCTCTCGTTCGACTTCCGGTTCTTGAGAAATTTCAACCTCTACGCGCTCATGGACTTCACCGACGGGCTGAGCGCCCTGAGCTACACGCGGCAGTTCCAGAGCTTCTTCAACGGCATCCGCGAGCGGAACGTGGCGGGCTACCAGCTCGGCATCGGCCCGTTTGCAGGCTTGACCGACGAGGAGTTGCGCGCGCAGAACGTGGGCTACCTGGCCGACCTCGACGCCGGCGGGCTGGAGCCGGGCACCGAAGCCTACCGCCAAGCGGCCGAGACCTACGCCCGCACGAACGCCTTTACCACGGCGGGCGTCAGCCCGCTGGGCAACTTCGTCGAGGACGCCGATTACCTCAAACTCCGCGAGGTCAGCCTGAGCTACGACGTCTCGGACCTGGTGAACCGCTTCGCGCTCGGGCGCGAGTACGTCGAGCGCGCGTCGCTGGCGCTCACCGGGCGTAATCTGCTCACGTTCACCGAGTTCAGCGGGATGGACCCGGAGGCGAACTGGCACGGCGCGCGCGGGTCGCAGCGCCGCGCGCACTTCGCTACGCTGCCGTCGCCGCGCACGTACACGGTCACGCTTACGCTCCGCTTCTGAGCAGGCGCGGCCCCTTCCGCTTTTCCATCGGCCCATCACCAGAAGAAGGCTTATGAAAACGGCTCCTCGTGTCTTCCTCCTCGCGCTCACGGCCACCTTGCTGGCCGGCTGCGACGCCTTCGTCTCCGACGTGGACGACCCCATCGACGAGGTGAACGACGACGTCTTGGACAACCCGGTGCAGATCCCGTTCGTGACGCAGGGCGTCGAGGCGCAGTTCTCCTTCACGCACGAGGACGCCGCGCTCTTAGGCGGCGGCCTCTCCGACGAGCTGATCTTCGACGACCGCGTCCCGACCTCGACGTTCCCTTCGTACCGGGAGATCGACCAGGCCGAGGTCGCCGCCGACAACGTCCAGGTCGTGGGCTTTTTCAACAGCGTGAGCCAGCTGCGCTTCCTGGCCGACGACCTCGTGCGGCGCGTCGAGGCGCTCGACTTCTCCGGGCCGGAGGCCGACCCCGCCGTCAAGGAAGAGGCGCTCTACGTGGGGCACCTCTACGGCGGCCTGGCGCGCTACTACTACGCCGCCTACTTCGGCCTCGACCCCGAGCGCGGCGGGGGCACCATCGACGCCAGCCCGTTCATCCCCTCGGCCCAGATGTACGACCTGGCCGTGGCCGACTTCGACAGCGCGCGCGCCAGCGGCTTTGCCGGCGCCTACGAGAACCGCCTGCTCAGCTCGCTCTCAGCGCGGAGCCATCTCTACAGGGCCAGCGTGGGAGACGACCCGCAGGCGGCCTACGAGCAGGCGCAGGCCCTCGCCGAGGAGGGGCTGGCCGAGGGCGACGTGCCGTTCCAGGCCCTCCACAGCATCGACACCTCCAACGACGTCTATGACGATGCCGGGCCGGGGCGCGCGCAGTACATGGCCGCCTTCCGCTTTGCCGGCTTCGACGAGACGGCCATCGCCGAAAGCCCGGATGCGCTCAGCGGCGCGCTCGACACGGCCCGCGTGGCGCTCTACACTATTACCGGGTTCGAGTCCGACGAGACGCCCGTCACCTTCTACGAGCAGGGGCTGTACCTCGATCCGGGCGCGCCCATCGACGTGATGACGTGGCAGGAGAACCACCTCATGCGCGCCGAGCTGACCCTGCGCCTGGACAGCGACGAAGCCCAAGCGCTCGAACTCGTCAACGAAGTGCGCGCCAGCCACGGCCTGGCGCCGCTCGGCAGCATCGCCCTGCAAGGGGAAGGGCCGAACACCATCGTCCACGAGCGCGAGATGGAGCTGTTCGTCACGGGCGCGCGTCTGATCGACCAGCGGCGCTTTGGCCTCCCCTTCGATACGCCGGGGCCGTGGCGCTACCTGCCCATCACCGAGACCGAGCGCGTGCAGAACCCGAACCTGTAGCTCAAGGAAGGCGCGCGGCGCAGGCACGTAGGAGAGGAAAAGACGTGCGAGGCGCTGGATCACCTGCTCCGGATCTGCAAAGCTGCGCCCGTTGATCATGGCATTCTCCGCGCGCCCCTCGCGCTGAGTTTTGGCGACCACGAGGACGCCGTGCTGCACGAGGCCGCCCGCCGTGCCGGCGCCGAGGCCATCGCCTGAGCGCAGCACGCGCGACTTCGAGGCGGCCGCGCTTCCCGTCTACACGCCGGCCGAGTTGCGCGCGGCGTTGCGGCGCGCTTGAGCAGGGCAGTGCGGTGCGCGTCTGCCCGTGCGCCTTCTATCTCCAAAGAACCAAAGCACTTACAGCCGTCCGCGCGGGGAACTGAAACGGCTTCTGCCGTGTGCAAAGCCGATAGCTTTGCCGCGTCCCTCCCCACCGCAATCCCCGCCCCCTCCGTATGCCCCAACCCATCAACCTGAAGGCTCTTTTCTTTGACATCGATGGCGTGCTCGTAGACGTCTCGCGCTCCTACCGCCGCGCCATCGAGGAAACCGTCGGCCACTTCACCGGGCGGCAGATCGTGCCCGGCACCGTGCAGCGCTACAAAAACCAGGGCGGCTTTAATGACGATTGGAAGCTCACGCACGCTATCATCACAGACACCTCGATGAACGTGCCGCTTAGCCGCGTCATCGACGAGTTCCAGCGGCGCTACCGAGGCGCCCACTGGGACGGGTTCATCGCCGAGGAGCCGGCGCTCATCCGCACGCGCGTCCTGGACAAGCTCGCCTCGCGGGGCGCCGTCATGGGCGTGATCACGGGCCGCCCCGAGGCCGAGGCCGAGTGGACGCTCGACCGCTTCGGGTGGAAGCGCTACTTCCCACTCGTGGTGGCGAAGGAGAAGCAAGAAGGGCGCGAAAAGCCGCATCCGTTCCCGCTCCAGCACGCGCTCGCCATCCTGGCCGCCGTCGGCCGGCGCACGCGCCCGGAAGAGGCCCTCTACATCGGCGACTCGGTGGACGACATGGAGGCGGCCCGCGCGGCCGGTTTCTACGCGCTGGGCGTGGTGCCGCCCTACGTCGAGCGTGAGGCGCACGCCCGCCTCCTGCGCGCGCGCGGCGCCCACCTCGTCATCGACGACCCGAACAAGCTCCCCGACGTGATCGAGCACTTCGGCGAGCGCACCGCCGAGGTGGCGCTCCACGCCGAATAGCACGCGGCGCCATTCAACCGGAAAGGCTGAAGCGAACGAAAGCCTCGCTCCTTCGTCCGGGGCGGGGCTTTTTTGTGTCGGGCGGATAGATAGGTCTCGGTCGCGCCGGTGCGGATGGGGACGAGATTTGACCTTGCAGAGAGACGGTCAATGTGTTAACGTGCGTTACGGCGTTGCGGAAGATCACAACTTTAAGCGGAGGCAGGTGCTCGCCATGAAGATTCAGCTTCTGACCATTTTCGCTGTTGCCGTTCTTTTGCTCTCAGGTTGCTACAGCATCGTGGGAGACAACCCACAGGCGGACGCGCAAGCCTACACGTACACCGCGTACGATTCGACGGGTGCGGCGATAGTGCAAGGCACGCTGCGTATCGATTTCCGAGAGGTGGAGGACGAAGGGTGCAGCCGGCATTGCAACCGCTACCTGCTCGAAGGCACGTGGGACCTTGAGCAGATCGGGGACGCCGACAGGATCGGGCAGCAAGTTGGAGAGGGAGAGCTTCGCGGCAGTGTCAGGGAGGACGGACGCGCGTATGTCAACCTCAACCCCAATATCGAAGACGACAATGTGACGCTTCGAGGAATGTTTGAGAGCGAGGGCCTTGACCGTTTGGAGGGCGAGTGGACGTACGGAGGCTGGGGACTTTACAACAGAGGGCGGTTCGAGGTGTCACGCGGGACACCGTAAACCGGCCCCCCGGCGGGGATTCTTGAGTGGACTCGCTCTTCAAACCAGACATCATCTTCTACAAGCCGCACCGACAAACCCGTCATGCCACGCGCCCTGCTCCTGATCGCCTCTTGCTTTGCAGCCTTCGCGCTCTCAGCCTGCGACGCGGCCGAACCCGAACCGGCCGAGCCGCCGCGCGCACTCACCGCGCCCGAAAAAGCCCTCGTCGAGGCCAATCATCGCTTCGGCCTGAAGCTCTTCCGCGCCGTCAGCGCCGAGGAGCCACAGGAAAACGTCTTCCTCTCGCCCCTGAGCGTCTCGATGGCCCTCGGCATGACGCTCAATGGGGCCGAGGGCGCCACGCGCGCCGAGATGGAAGCGGCGCTCGAACTGGCCGGCCTCTCGCAAAAAGAGATCAACGCGGCCTACCAGAGCCTCATCGGCCTTTTGGGCGGGCTGGACCTGAGCGTGCAGTTCAGCCTCGCCAACTCGATCTGGTACCGCGAGGGCTTCGCCGTCGAGCAGGCCTTTATCGACACGAACAAGGAGTTCTTCGACGCCGAGGTCGCCGCGCTCGACTTCTCCAGCGCGGAGGCGCCCGCGCGCATCAACGCCTGGGTCAAGGAGAAAACGAACGGGAAGATCGAGAAAATCGTCGAGCCGCCCATCCACCCGCTCACGATGATGTACCTCATCAACGCCATCTACTTCAAGGGCGACTGGCAGTACCAGTTTGACCGGGAGAAGACCGAGGAGGCCCCCTTCACGCTGCCGGACGGCTCCGAGAAAGCGGTGCCGATGATGACGCTCGAAGAGCCGACGCTGGCCTACTACCGCGATGAGCGCGTCACCGCCGTGGACCTGCCCTACGGCGACAGCCTCTACACCATGACCATCCTCCTGCCCGAAGGCGAAGCCAACAGCATCGAGGCACTCGCCGCCGGCCTTGACGAGGCGCGCTGGAGCGAGATCACCGGCGGCCTGCACCCGCAGGAGCTGGCCGCGCTGGAGATGCCGCGCTTCAAGCTCGAATACAAAAAGAGGCTCAACGACGTGCTCAAGGCGATGGGCATGAACAAAGCCTTCGACCCGGACTCGTCCGACTTCGGCGGCATCAACCCGGCCCGCAAGGACCTGCACATCAGCGAGGTGCTGCACAAGACCTTTGTCGAGGTCAACGAGGAAGGCACCGAGGCGGCGGCGGTCACAAGTGTGAGCATAGGCCTCACGTCAGTAGGGCCGCCGGTGGTGCGCGTGGACCGGCCGTTCGTGTTCGCCATCCGCGAGAACCACTCCGGCACGATCCTCTTCATCGGGCAGGTGGCGGACCCGGCACCGTAGCGCGCGCGGCTCACACCTCGGCGGTGGCTGCGGCTTCCTCGCCGGCGGAGGAGCGGATGCCGGCGGCGTCGCCTTCCGGCTCGGGCAGGGCGTAGCGCACCAGAAGCGCCATGGCCAGCATCGAGGCCGCGCCGATGAACGTGTTCGAGGCGTAGCCGAACTCGGCGTAAGCCAGCCCGGCCAGGAAGCTGCCCAGCCCGATGCCGATCTGCCCGATGCCCACGGCCAGGCTCATGAGGATGCCGCGCCGCTCGCTCGACGCCAGCGCCGTCAGGAGCGACTGCAAAGGCGCGATCCGCATGGCGACGGTCACCATCGCCAGGGCGTAGAGCACCGACGCCGAGACCACGCCGCCGATGGCGTACGGCGTGGCGGCCATGAGCACGGCCAGCCCCAGGCACGCGCTCACGATGAGCGGCTTACGCCCGATGGTGTCCGAGATGCGCCCGGCCAGCGGCCCGGTGACCACGTTGGCCGCGCCGCCGAAGAAGAAGAGCAGGGCGATCTGCGTGCCCGAGAGGCCGATCTCGCCTTCGAGCCACGTGGGCAGGTACACCACAAAAAGGCCCACGGCGAAGAACATGAGGAAGTACGCCGCCGTGGCGACGAGGATGGGCCGCTCCTTCAGAAGCTCCCAGTAGCCGCGGAAGGCGCGCCGGAGGCTGAGCTTTTTGGCGTCGAGCGCCACGTCGGGCTGTGGGACGTAGCGCCAGGTGAGGAGCGCCGCACCGCCCATGGTGATGGCGAACATCAGAAACGGCCAGCGGAACCCAAAGGCGTCGGCCAGGAGCTTGCCGATGGGGATGCCCAGGATCTGCCCGACGGCCATCCCGCTCATGACCCAGCCGTTGGCCCAGCCGCGTCTTTCGTAGGGGAAGTAGTCGCCCACGTAGGCCACGGCGGCGCCGCTGAGGACGCCGCCGGCCGCTCCCGCCAGCGCCCGCACGCCCAGAAGCGCAGCGAAGCTGTCGGCCAGGCCGTGCAGGGCGAGCGCCCCGGCCATCCACGCCGTCCCGATGAGGAGGATGCGCCGCCGCCCGATCTTATCGGAGATCGGCCCGGTGGCGAGCGCGAAGAGGCACAAGAGCGCCGCGTAGACGGAGACGAGCCAGCTCTGGAGCGCGTCCGGGATGTCAAGCGCAGCTGAGATCTCCGGCAGGATGGGCGAGATGATGATGACCTGGCTCGACGCCGAGAACACCATCAGCCAGAGGGCGAAGAGGACGAGGTACGGAGAGCGCTTCGCCACAAGGCCGGAGGGTTGGAGAACGGTGCGGGAGAATCGCACAAACGGTGCCGCGCGCGCGGGAGTTTCTGCAGGAGCGGGCGCGCCCGCTCCGGTAAGAACTACCGGCGCAGCGGGTTCACAAAAGCTGCGCCATCGCTTCACGCCTCGTGCACGTAAACGGCTCAACACCGCCGACTTAATACAACGGTAACGTGAGGGTAAAGCCGGGATAACATACGCGGGGAAAGCGACGCTTACCTTTATCTCCTGAAGTCGCGGCGCTGTCATGGGCTTAGCGCGCACGACACGTAAAAAACGCACGGCGTTCCGTGCTTCCCCTACCCATGAGCGCTTCTCTTTTGCCATGCTCCCCGCTACTGTGAAGCAACCCTTTTTACGCAACGCGCTTCTGCTTCTTCTCGGACTTCTTCTCGCGGCCCCGCCGGCCTTGGCGCAGGACACCGGCACGATTGCCGGCGTGGTGGTGGACGGCGAGACGGGCGAGCCGCTCCCCGGCGCCAACGCCGTCATCCAGGGCACGCAAACCGGCAGCCAGACGGACCTCGATGGCCGCTTCGAGATCACCGGCCTCGACCCCGGCACGTACGACCTGCGCGTCTCCTTCGTAGGCTTCCAGCCCAAGACCGTGACGGGCATCGAACTGAGCGCGGGCGAGACCGAGCGCGTGGAGCTGAGCATCGCCCCGGAGGCGGCCGAGCTGGACGAGGTCGTCGTCACGGCGGCGGCGGCGCGCGACTCCGAGGCGGGCCTCTTGAAAGAGCGCCAGCGGGCCTCGGCCGTCTCGGACGCCATCAGCGCCGAGGCCATCAGCCGCTCCGGCAGCTCCACCGCCGCGGATGCGATGGAGAAGGTCACCGGCGCGTCCATCACCGATGGGAAGTACGTGAACATGCGCGGCCTGGGCGGGCGCTACATGAACACGCAGCTCAACGGCGCCGAGCTTCCGAGCGCCGATCCGGACGCAAACGCCGTCCCGTTTGATCTCTTCCCAGCGGGCCTCCTGGAAAACATCGTCGCGTCGAAGACCTTCACGCCGGACCAGCCGGGCAGCTTCACGGGCGGCAACATCAACATCAGCACGCGCTCGTACCCGGCAGACCTGAGCGTGACAGTGTCCACCTCGGCCTCCTACAACAGCGAGGTGGGCCTCGGCGGCGACCAGCTTACCTTCACCGGCGGCGCGGAGAGCATCCCGGCGGCGTTCGAGGGCGGCATCCCGCGGATCGGCGAGGCGCAAGGCAACGAGGCGGCGGCGCAGCGGCTCGACGCCGCGTCGAGGGCCTTCACCTCGCCCATGGCGCCGGTCATCGAGTCCGCGCCTATCGACATGAGCTACGGGCTTTCGTTCGGGAACGAGTTCGAGCTGGGGGGCCGGCCGCTTGGCGTGGTGGGGAGCCTGTCCTATGACCGCAACGTCTCCGGGTACGACGGCGGGCAGACGGGCCGCTACGCGCTCACGGGCGACGTCTCGACGGTGGACCAGCTCGTCACCGAGCTGGATCTCGAGGACCAGTCCGGCTCGACGGAGACGCTCATCGGCGGGCTGGCCAACATCTCGTTCCGCCCGTTCCAGCGGCACGAGGTGGGGCTGAACCTCATCTACAACCGCAGCGACGAGGAGGCGGCGCGCTACCTCGCCGGCCGAAACCCGCCCAACACAGGCACCGATGTTTTTGAAACGCGCGTCCTGCGCCAGACGGAGCGGACGATGCGCTCGGTGCAGGGGCAGGGCAACCATGTTTTTGGGCCGGGGCGGGGCATCCGCGTGGAGTGGAGCGCTACGGCGGCGCGCTCGGAGCAGGACGAACCCGACTTCCGGTTCTTTACCAACCACTTCGACCCGAGCGGGACGGACACCTCGTTTTTCATCACGCCCTCGGCTTATCCGCGCCCCACGCGCTACTTCCGCAACCTTGAAGAGATGAGCGAGAGCGGCAACCTCTCCGTCGCCGTCCCGCTTCCCTTCCTGGCCAACGCGGCCACGGTGAAGGTAGGCGGACTGTACCAGCAGAAGGATCGTGCCTTCCGCGAGCGCCGCTTCCGCTACGACCAGGACCGCGCCACCTACGACGGCAACGCCGACTCGTTCTTCGGGCGGCAGCTTGGCCTCGTCGGGCAGGACGACAACGGGCTGTTCCGCTTCGGGAACTACATCAACGACGTCTCCGCCAAGGGCAACAACTATGACGGCGAGCAGGTCGTAGCGGCGGGCTTCGCCATGCTCGACACGCCGCTCCTGAGCGGGCTGCGCTTCATCGGCGGCGTGCGGCACGAGTACACGGACATGACGGCCATCAGCCAGGACGAGACGGAGCCGGAAGGACGCCTGGAGAACTACGACTGGCTCCCCTCGGCCAACCTGGTGTACTCGCCCACCGAGACGATGAACTTCCGCGCGGCCTACGGGCGCACGCTGGCGCGGCCCACCTTCCGCGAGCTGGCGCCCTACGCCTCGTTCGACTTCGTGGGCGGCTACGTGTTCGTGGGCAACGCCGAGTTGGAGCGCTCCATCACGAACAACTTCGACCTGCGCTGGGAGTGGTTCCTCAGCCCCGGCGAGCTGTTGGCCGTGAGCGCCTTCTACAAAGCCTTCTCCAACCCCATCGAGCGCGCCATTAACCCGGTGGCGGCCAACACCGAGATCCAGTTCCGCAACGTAGAGAGCGCCGACGTGGCCGGGCTGGAGTTCGAGGCGCGTAAGGGGCTGGGTTTCCTGGCCGGCTTCCTGGAGCGCGTCGAGGTCGGGGCCAACCTCACGCTGACGCAGTCGCAGGTGAGCATCGCCGAGGACGAGCTGGCGCTGATCCGCGCCTACGATCCGGACGCCTCCGACACGCGCGACCTCCAGGGGCAGTCCCCCTACGTGGTCAACGCCGACATCACCTACGAGCACCCGGAGCAGGGCACCAATGTGGGGCTGTACTACAACCGCTTCGGCGAGCGGCTTTTTGCCGTCTCCAGCGGCGGCGCGCCCGACCTCTTCGAACAGCCGCGCAACACCTTCGACGTCATCGTCTCGCAGCAGCTCATGTACGGCGTCCGGGCGAAGGTCTCGGCCAAGAACCTCCTCGACGCGCGCTACGAGGTCACGCAAGCGTTCAAAGGCCAGGCGTACGTGTACCAGGCCTACGACCAAGGCCGCTCCTTCTCGATTGGGCTGACCTACAACCTCTGATGCCGATTGTAAACCTCTGCTACCGATTCCGCCTGGCCCTGTCCGAATCGCCACGTGAATCAGCACAAGGCAGACGGGCGCTCCAAAGCCGCCCTCGCCGTCCAGAACGGCGCCTTTCCTCTCTTCACCCGCTCGATCATAAACACAACCCCGACCTGACATGCAAATGACCAAGCGTTTTTCTCACACCCCGCTTTGGATCGTAGCGCTCCTCGTGCTGCCGCTGGTCTGGACCGGCTGCGACGACGACGATCCTCCCACGGGCGGCGATGAGTCCCCGGAAGCCAGCTTCACCTCCAGCGTGAACGGCCTGACGGTGGACTTCGACGCCTCCGCCTCCAACGATCCGGACGGCGGCACGCTCAACTACAGCTGGGACTTCGGCGGCGAGGGCACGGCCACCGATGAAGGCACCGCCACGCCGTCCTACACCTACAACGCTGAAGGCAGCTACACCGTCACCCTCACCGTGACCGACGACGAGAATGAGACGGCCACCGACTCGGAAGACATCGAGGTCGAGGAAGAGGATGACGGCGGCACCGGCAGCACCAACCCGGCCGCCTACGACACCACCGGCACCACCATCACCGTCACCGACGACGGCGGCGGAACCGGCACGGCCACCTGGGTGAGCGGCTTCACCTACGAGCTGGCCAGCTTCGTCTTCGTCAACGAGGGCGACGAGCTGACCATCGAACCGGGCACGGTCATCAAAGGCCAGCCGGGCGAGGACACCGACGCCAAAGCGCTCATCGTGGCGCGCGGCGCGACGATCCAGGCCAACGGCACCGCCGACAACCCCATCATCTTCACCACCACGGATGACGACTTGAACAACCCGAACGACTTGCCGGCGGACGCCCGTGGGCGCTGGGGCGGCGTCATCATCCTCGGCGCGGCCACGCTCAACTCCGAGGGCGGCGTCACGCAGATCGAGGGCATCCCGACGAACGAGCCGCGCGGCGAGTACGGCGGCAGCGATGACTCGGACAACTCGGGCACCTTCCGCTACGTGTCCATCCGCTACGGCGGCAGCGACATCGGCGCGGCCAATGAGATCAACGGCCTCACGATGGGCGGCGTCGGCAGCGGCACGACCATCGAGTACGTCGAAGTGCTTAACAACCAGGACGACGGCTTCGAGTGGTTCGGCGGCACGGTGAACACGCGCTACCTCGTCTCCGCCTTTAATGGCGACGACGCCTTCGACATCGACGAAGGCCACCGAGGCCGGCACCAGTTCCTCTTCGCCGTGCAGGACGCCGCCACGGCCGACCACGCCGGCGAGCATGACGGTGGCATTGGCGACCGCGGTGGCGAGGACGTGATGCCGTTCGCCACGCCCGTGATCTACAACGCCACCTACATCGGCCCTGGCGTAGACACGGAGGCTGGTCAAAACCAGATGATGCTCTTCCGCGACAACTTCGGCGGCTCGTATTACAACTCCATCTTCACGGAGTTTGTGAACGGCATCGCCATCGAGGACCTGGAGAGCGGCGAGGACAGCCGCGCCCGCTTCGAGGCCGAAGACATCCGGATCGAGAACAACATCTTCTTCCAGATCAACGAGATCGACGACATCTCCGATGCCGTCTTCTTCGTGGACGATGAAGAAGCTATGGTCGAAGATCAGGAAGGTATCGGCGAGTACATCTCGGGGGCTGGCAACGTCCTCACGGACCCCCAGCTTCAGAACATCGAGCGCGCGGCGCAGAGCGGCCTGAACCCGCTCCCGGCCGAGGGCAGCCCGGCGCTCACGATGGACGGCTCCGACGAGCCGGAAGGCTTCGAGGACGTGGACTTCATCGGCGCCTTCGGGGATACGAACTGGGCCGACGGGTGGACCTTCACCTTCGGGAACTGATCTCCATCGCCCAGCGCCTGCCGAAAGGTAAGCAAGGAAAAGCGCCGGCACCCTCCGCGGGGGTCGGCGCTTTTTCTGTTTAGGGCGGCGTCCGCGCGTTCATCATCTGCACATGCAATGCTTTGCTAACGCTGCGGTAACGGCGGCTTAACAGCGGAGAGCGGCGGCACGGCTATCTTGCAGTCCAAATCTCCGTACTTCTTAAGCATGGGCACCGGAGGATTTGGCATGACCCCACCGAACCACTACCGCGCCATCTGGCTGGCCGACGTGCGCCTGGGCACGCCCGCGTGCGAGACCTCGGCGCTCCTGGACTTCCTGCACGGGAGCGAGTCGGAGTACCTCTACCTCGTAGGCGACATCGTAGGGGCCGAGGCGTTCAAGCAGCGCCGAAGCTGGGACGCCCCCTGCAACGACGTCGTGGCCGAGGTGCTGCGCAAGGCGCGCCAGGGTACGCGCGTCGCCTACCTCCCCGGCGACGAGGACGCCTTCGTGCGCGAGTGGCTGCACTGCGGCTTCGGCGGCATCACCGTGCAGCCGCACGCCATCCACGTCACCGCCGATGACCGGCACCTGCTCGTCCTCCACGGCGACCAGCTCGACCGGGCGGCGCGGTGGGCACGCTGGCTCGCGCACCTGGGCGCGCAACGCTGGGCGCGCCGCCTGAGCCGCTGGTACCGTCACGCCGGCACGGGCGAGCACATGGCCGGCTTCGAGGCCGCCGTCGCCGCCGAGGCGCGCACGTGGGACGTGGACGGCGTCGTGTGCGGGCACGTCCGCCGCGCGGCGTTGCGCACCGCCGCCACCGGCCTCCTCTACGCCAACCCCGGCGATTGGACAACGGACCGCTGCACGGCCCTCGTCGAGCACGCCGGCGGACAGCTCGAGCTGCTGCGCTGGCCGGCGTCCCCCCTCCGAGCCGTGGTCCCGAGCCGTGCCCCAAGCGACGAGGAGAAGCACGCGCGCGAGGCCGATCCGCCTCGGCGGGCGCCGTTCCTGGCGCCGAGCGCGGAGGGCGGCGCAGCCTGAGCCGGCTTGAGCCGATGGCGGCAGCGGCGTGCGTTGCCCTCGGCGTGCTCTTTTCAGTAAGTTGACCTCAGCCCGCACGGCGGATCAATCCGCCGGTACGCGGGGTTCGGGTTGACCGTTTGCTGAAAGAGCACCGCCTTAAGCATGTCGCTAAACTGTCTTTTCATCGTCCAGGGTGAGGGGCGCGGGCACATGACGCAGGCGCTGGCCCTGAGCGGGCTTTTGCGCCGTGCCGGCCACCGCGTGGGCGGCGTGATGATGGGGCGGAACCCCCGCCGCGAGGTGCCGCCCTTCTTCCTAAACAAGATCGGCGCGCCCGTCACCTTCGTAGACAGCCCCGGCTTCGTCACCGATGCGGCGCAGCGCTCCGTGCGGATGGGACCCACCATCTGGAAGAACGCGCAGATCATCGGCCGCTTCCGCAAGAGCCTGGACGTGATGGGCGCCGCCTTCGCGCGCCACCGGCCCGACGTGGTCGTCAACTTCCACGAGGCCATGGCGGGCGTGTACTACCGCCTGCGCCGCCCCGCCGCGCCCATGGTGTGCGTGGCGCATCAGTACATGTTCGATCACCCGGCGTACACGTTCCCACCGGGGCGCTGGGTTAGCCGGCACGTCACCAAGCTCTTCTCGCGCACCACGGCCTGGGGCGCCACGAAGCGGCTGGCCCTCTCGCTCTACCCCGCGCCCGATCTCCCGGAAAAAGACCTCCTGGTCATGCCGCCGCTCCTGCGCCGCGAGGTGTTCGAGCAGCCGCTGGGCCTTGAAGAGCCGTTCGTCCTGATCTACCTCTTGAACCGAGGCTACGCGCGCGAGGTCATCCGCTGGCACGAGGCGCACCCGGAGGTGCGGCTGCACTGCTTCTGGGACCACCCGCGCGCCGCGCCCACGTACCGCCACGACGCCACGCTCACCTTCCACGCCTTGGACGACGAGAAATTCCTGGCGATGATGGCGCGCTGCCGCGGCCTGGTGTGCACGGCGGGTTTCGAGTCTGTCAGCGAGGCGATGTACCTGGGCAAGCCCGTGCTGATGGTGCCCGTGGACGGCCACTTCGAGCAGCACTGCAACGCGCTCGACGGCCTGCGCGCCGGCGCCGGGACGATGAGCACGCAGTTCGACATCCACGAGCTGATGGCGCTCCTGCCCGCCTACCGGCGCCCGGCCAAGCGCTTCCGCCGCTGGCTCCGGGGCGCCGAGGCCCGCTTCGTGCGCGCCATCGAGGAGGCCGCCGGCTATGCGCCCGCGCCGCTGGCCCTGGCCCCGCCCAAGGTCTCCGCTGCCGCGTGAGGAACGCGCCCTTCAGATGACGAGCGAAGACGTGGCGTCGAATGAAAGTGGAGTTATCAGTGAGAAGCAGCGAAGCGAGCTTCGCAGACACCGCTTGCTGAACTTGGCCGGCTGTGCCGGCTTCTTCGTCCTGCTTGCGCTGGTGGCCGTCGCCGTGGCAATCAAAGTCGCCTATCCTTCCTTCGGCGCTCGCGGACCCTTCTGGATTGGCAGCGCCTTTGCCGTCTTCTGGCTCGCGCTGCTAAGTCGTACCTGCCGGCGGTACGGTCGGATTTGCCGTGACCTGCGGGAGGGCCATCTTGATTCGGTGACGGGTGTGGTATCTCACCAGCTGTCTTCGACGCCGGGGATTATCCGCTTTCTTCGCTACAGCGTCCGTTGCGGGGGACATCGGTTCTCGGTGAATCAGGATGCGTTTTTTCGACTTCAGGAAGGAGATTCGTACCGCGTCTACTACGCGCGGCATTCTAACGTCTTCCTTGGGGCCGCGCCGTGTTCTTCTGTTTCTTCCACCTCCGGTTCAGGGGCGTCCGGCGTCAGTGGTCGTGCCAACGACCTCAAACCTCCGCTTCCCGCCTTGGCGCAGGCGGAGCTTGAGCCGCTACTGGAGCGGGAGCGGGAAGTCCTGGAACTCATCGCGGCGGGCCTTTCCAACCAGGAGATCGCTGACCGCCTCTACCTCTCGGTCCCCACGATCAAGATGTATGCCTCTCAGCTCTACCGGAAGCTGGGGGTAAGGCGCCGGACGGAGGCGGTGCGGCGCGCGCGCCAGGAAGGTTTGCTGCCCCCTCTGTAGGTGAACCGAGAGGACGCGCAAGGCTGCGCGCACGGCCTTGGAAAGCCGAACCATACCTTTTCCATACTTTCGTAGGGGCAACAAGCGGAGGTCGGCGGACGAAACAGGAAGTGGTTTCGCATCCCTGTTTCACGCATCGACATCGAGGCTCCTATGAAAGGCTCCTATGCTTTTGCCCTCTCCAGGCGCAAGGCCCGGCCTCTACGCTTTAGCAGGCTGGCTTGCTGTGCGGTTTCCGTCCTACTCCTTCCAGCGTGCGCTTCCACGGTGAGCGCGCAGCAACTGACGCCGACCGCCGTGGAGGTCCGCGTCGCGCATCCGCCTGCCTCCGTCCAGGCGATTGGGCGGCAGCACCTCGTCTATGAGCTGCACGTGACCAACTTCGGGGGTGACTCGTTGAGACTCGAGCACCTGCGGGTGCGTGACGCAGATCACCCGGCCACCGAGCTTGCTTCGAGCGGGGCCGGCGACGTAGCGCGTCGTTTTTGGGTCGTTGGCCGAGCGGCCCGCCCGGCGCAGCCCGTGGTGGTGCTTCCTCCGGGCGCGCGCGGCGTCCTGTATCAGTGGGTCACGCTCGCCCCCCAGACGCCGCTGCCGCGCGCGCTCCTCCACGAGTTCGCTTTCAGTGCGGGCGCTGAGCGCAGGCCCGACACGTTGCGCACCGCTCCTCTTCCCGTCGCCGCCGGATCACCACCCTCCATCGAAGCCCCTGTGGGTGCAGGGCGATGGGTGACCGTGCGCGCTCCGTCAAACCGTTCGGGCCACAGGCGCGCCCTCGTGGTGTTGGAGGGCAAGGCGCGGGTGCCGGAGCGGTTCGCCGTCGATTGGGTACGGTTGGGAGAAGCGGGGCGCTTCTTCGAGGGAGACCCTCAGGAGAACGCGAGCTGGTTCAGCTACGATCAGCCCGTCTTGGCCGCCGCCTCCGGCAAGGTCGTGCTCGTGCGCGACGGCCTGCCGGAGACCCCTCCGCTCTCCGGGAAGCCCGCCGTTCCGTTCACCCCAGAGACGGTGGCGGGGAACACGGTGGTCGTAGACATAGGAGATGGACGCTTCGCGGTGTACGCCCACCTGCGTCCTGGTTCGATCTCCGTTGAAGAAGGCGCCTCCGTTCAAGCAGGCCAAGAGATCGGGCGCATCGGAAACTCCGGACACTCGCTCGCCCCTCACCTCCACTTTCACGTTGAGGACCGTCCTGATCCGCTAAAAGGGGAAGGGCGCCCCTTCGCATTGTCTTCCTTTGAGCTGATCGGGCGTCTCGACTCGTTGCCCCAGGCGTTGCAGGGCGTGCCGTGGACGCCGCACCCCGCGCGCCCGGCACGAGCAGTATCTCAAGAGATCCCGCTGGAAAACATGGTCGTTGAGATTCGCTGACCGCTCACCACAACATCGAGTACGTCATGGAAAAGCAACGCCCTGGTAGTTCGTGTTCACGGTGTGGATCTGAAGAAGTGGTCCCCAAGGCACGCATCCTCGACCGCGGGGCAGCCAACTACCCCCTTTTCAGCCTAACCGTCCAGGTGCAAGAGCGTCCTGAAGCGGTGCTGCTGAAGGGCAGAAAAGGGGGATCGGTCTACGCTCGCCTGTGTGGCCACTGCGGATATGTGGAGCTGTACGCGGAAGACCACGAAGAGCTGTATCGGACTTACGAAAAAGGGCGGCGCGGCGAGTAAACGCGCAGAAGAGCCGCACAACCAGCGGCCGCAACGGACGCAGGGCGTGATGGTCCCGGTCCGTCACGTCCCTCTTGGCAGTGCGGTCTCGAACGCCGCCTCACCTAGCGCCGCCACGGTCACGTGCGAGCCGGTGATGAGAAGCGCGTCGCCCGCCGCCGCCCGTTGCCGAAAGCGCGCCACCCCCTCCGGCACCGACGCCGGTGCCTCGGTGCGCACGCCTCGCGCTTCGAGCAGCCGCGCCACCTCCTCAGCCCGCAACGCGCGCTCGGCGTCGAGGTGGGCGGGGATGACCGTGGCGCCGGCCTTAGCCAGGAGCGCGGTCATCACCGCCACATCTTTGTCGCGCATCGCGCCGAAGAGGACGGTGAGGCGGCCCCCGTCCGCCTGCCGCTTGGCGAGCGCGAGGGCGGCGGCCAGCCCGTCGGCGTTGTGCGCCACGTCGGCCACGACGAGCGGATTTTCTCCAAGCACCTCGCCGCGCCCGCGCAGGCCGGCGAGGTGCTTCACCTCGCGCAGCCCGGTGCGGATGGCGCCTTCGCCGAGGCCAAGCCGCTCGGCGGCGCAGAGGGCCAGGCGCGCGTTCCCTATCTGATGCGCACCGGCGAGGCCGAGGCGCAGCCCCTCGTACCGGCGCCGCTCCGTTTCGATGTCGAGCGTGAAGCCGTCGGGCGCCCTTTCCGCGCGCAGGACGCGCGCCGCCTCCTGCACGCGGATGAGCGGCGCCCCCTGCGCCTCGGCCACCGCGCGGATCGCGGACAGCGCCTCTGGATTTTCCACCGCCGTAAGCACGGGCACGCCCGGTTTGACGATGCCGGCCTTCTCGCGCGCGATGGCGCCGAGCGTATCGCCCAGGATGTCCGTGTGCTCCAGGCCGATGGTGGTGATGAGCGCGAGGGCCGGGCGCAGCACGTTCGTCGCATCCAGGCGCCCGCCCAGGCCGACCTCGACCACGGCCAGGTCCACGGCACGCTCAGCAAAATACAAAAGGCTCAGCGCCGTGGTGGCCTCGAAAAAGCTCGGCGCTACGGCGTCGAAGTCGGGGCGGAAGCGGGCCACGGCCTCGGCGAGCCAATCTTCGGGCGCCGCCGTGGCACCGATGCGCATCCGCTCGCGCAAATGAAAAAGGTGCGGCGAGGTGTGCAGCCCGGTGCGCCGCCCGCCCGCCGTGGCGACGGCCGCCACGAACGCCGCCGTGGACCCCTTCCCGTTCGTCCCGGCGATGTGCACGCTCTCGAACGCCGCTTGCGGATCGCCCATCGCGCCGAGCAAGGCGCGCATCCGCTCCAGGCCGGGCTTGTAGGCGGCATCGGCCGTACCGGCGTAGCGCGGCAGGGCGTGGAGGTAGGCGAGGACGTCTTGCGTAGGCACGGCGTTGGGAAAGGGGGGAGAGAAGAAACGAGGAGCCGATGAACGGAAGAGCCGATGATGAGGCCGCCGCCCTGCGTCTTCCTGATGTCGCGCCCTCACCCACTCTCCCTCTCACCTATTCCCTCTTCTCCCCCTCTTAAAAAGACGCGCCGCCTCTCCAGGCCGTCGTGGGCGAGGTGGAGGCGGAGCGTCCGCTCAGGCAGGAGCGCCTCGACGCGCGCGGGCCATTCGATGAGGCACACGCCGCCGGCGTCGAAGTAGTCCTCGAAGCCGAGGGCGGCAAAGGCGTCCGGCCCGTCGAGCCGGTAGGCGTCGAAGTGGTAGAGTGGGAAGCATTCGCCGCCGTCGTACTCGTGCAGGAGCGTGAACGTGGGGCTGGTGATAACGTGCGCGTCCAGCCCCAGCGCCGCGCCGATCCCCTTAGCAAGCTGCGTCTTCCCCGCGCCGAGGTCGCCGTAGAGCGCCACCACATCGCCGGGGCGCAGCCGCTCAGCCAGCCGAGCGCCCAGCGCCTGCGTCGCCTCGGGCGAGTCGGTCGTCGTGGGCAGCAGGTCCTCCACGCGCTCCACAGCGGTCACTCGCTCAGCCCCCGTTCGCCATCCGCTGTTCGCCATTCGCCAGGAAAATCACTTCGGCTGCATGGTGACGACGGGCAGGATCATCTCTTCCAACGAGGCGCCGCCGTGCTGCATCGTGTCGCGGTAGAGGCGCTCGTAGCGGTGGAAGTTCGTCGGGTAGACGAAGTAGTAATCTTCCTTGGCGATGATGTAGTTCGAGTTGATGCCGTGGCGCGGCAGCCCGTACGCCTCCGGGTCGTCGATGAAGAGGGCGTGCTCGGCGTCGCACTTGAGGTTGCGCCCGTACTTGTACCGGAGCGCCGTGGAGGTCTCGCGGTCGCCGATCACCTTGGTCGAGCGCAGGCTGCGGATGGCGCCGTGATCGGTGGTGACGACGACGGTGCACTCCGTCCGGGCCAGGCTCTGGAAGACCTCAAAGAGCCAGGAGTGCTCGAACCACGTGCGCGTGAGGGCGCGGTAGGCGCGCTCGTCCGGCGCGATCTCCTTGAGCACGTCGGAGTCCGAGCGCGAGTGCGCCAGGATGTCCACGAAGTTGACGACGACGGCGGAGAGGTCGTGCTGCGCCAGGTCCGAGGCGCTGCGGGCAAAGGCGCGGCCGTCGTCCGTGGTGATGAGCTTGTCGTAGCGCATCCGCGCTGAGGAGCGCTTCCTGTCGAGGAGGTCGCGCAGGAAGTCCTCCTCGTGCTGGTTGCGGCTGTGCTCATCGTCCTGGCCCTTAGCCCAGACCTCGGGGAAGCGCTGCTCGATGTCGCGCGGGAGGAGGCCTGAGAAGATGGCGTTGCGCGAGTACGGCGTGGCCGTGGGCAGGAGGCCGTAGTGGAAGTCTTTCTCGATGGCGAAGAGCGGATGGAGCAGGCTCTCGAACTCGAGCCACTGGTCGTAGCGCATACAATCGATGACGAAGAAGACGACGGGCTTTCCGCCGCCGTTCTTGCCCAGGTGCGGGAGCACGTAGCGCGGGATGACCTCGTGGGAGAGGGCGGGCCGGTCCTCGTCCGGCTCGCGGCGCGTGGCTTCGATCCAGTCGGCGTAGTGGTCTTCGACGAAGCGGCCGAAGGCGCGGTTGGCCTCGCGGTGCTGGTCCTCGAGGATCTGGCGCGCGGCCTCGTCGCCCTCCACGCTCAGGTCGTAGCCCACGAGGCGGAGGTAGAGGTCCGTCCACTCCTCGTGCGAGCGCGCCTCTTGGAGCGCCATCGAGATCTGGCCGAACGACTGGAGGTAGCTCTGCGACGCCTTTTCGCTTTGGAGCTTCTGGCGCTCCAGGAGGCGTTTGCACGTGAGGAGGATCTGGCTCGGGTTCACCGGCTTGGTGAGGTAGTCGGAGATCTGCCCGCCAAGGGCCTCTTCCATGAGGCGCTCCTCCTCGCTTTTGGTGACCATCACCACGGGCAGCTCGGGGCGGAGGCCCTTAATGGCTTCGAGCGTTTCGAGGCCGCCCATGCCCGGCATCTGCTCATCGAGGAGCACGACGTCGAAGCGCTCCTGGCGCACGTGCTCGACGGCGTCGGCGCCGTTGGCTACGCTCTGCACGTCGTAGCCCTTGCTCTCCAAAAAGAGCAGGTGCGGCTTGAGGAGGTCGATCTCGTCGTCTACCCAGAGGATGTGCGGCGTCGTGCTCATGGCTTCTGTGGGGAAGGAGGTGAGAGGAGGATCGTTAAGACGAGGAAACGAGGAGTGGAAGAACCTAAGGAGCGGGAGGGATCGTCGTCTCTTCCATTCTTCCGCTCCTCGTTCCTTGCTGCGGCCCGCCTGCTCACTCTTCCGGCTGCCAGACGTAGGCGCCGGTGGTGTCGATGTAGGCGTACTCGCCGGCGGAGGCCACGAGGGCGAGGCCGTGGCGGAAGTCCCAGGCCTGCTCGAACTGCGGCGCGATGACGAACTCGCCCTGCTCGTTGATGAAGCCCCACTGGCCGTCTTGCTGCACGCGCGCGCGGCCCTCGGCAAACTGCCACGCCTCGTCGAAGCGCGGCGCGATGACCATCTCGCCCGCGCTGTTGCGGTAGCCGTAGAGGCTGTCCACGCTGACGCGCTCCAGGTCGCTGGACGGGTAGCGCTGCTCGACCATGAAGCGCGGGTCGAGCGCGAGGCGGTCCATCGCTTCGCCGGGCGCGCTGCTGTCGGCCAGGGTGCTCTGGACGGCGCCGCTCGCGTCGATGAGCCGCCACGCGCCGCCGTCCTTGACCGGCGCCTGCCCCTCGGAGAAGTACCAGCCGTCCTCGAACTGCGGCTCGATAATCACCTCGCCGTTGGGGTCGATGTACCCGTACTGCCCGCCCTGCCGCACGAGCGCGCGCGCCTCGGAGAACGGATAGGCCGCCTCAAACTGCGGCTCCACGACCATCGCCCCGCTGCGGTCGATGTAGCCCCACTGCCCGCCCTGGCGTACGGGGAAGAGATAAGCATCGGCATCGGCGGTGTCGGCGGGCTGCTGCTCGGCGTCCTCGGCGCAGCCCGTCAGCAGAAGACCAAACGCGGCGAGGAGAAGGAGGAAACGTTGGGGCATGGGAGAAGAGCGCTTAGCGGGGCGGATGCGAAGCGGTGCGGCGGCGGCACCGCCACCTCTTCCATACCCGTCGCCTTCTGGAAAGTTTGAGAAGCTGCTCGGCGAACGCCCCGCCTGTGCTAAGCGTACCCGTCCGCACGCAACCCCCAAACAGCAACCGGCACCGACGCATGAGCAGCTACAACAAAGGCGACCGCGTGTCCTGGCCCTGGGGCAACGGCCGCGCCTCCGGCACCATCAAAGAGCAGCACAAGGAGAAGACCACGCGCCAGATCAGCGGCAAGGAGATCACGCGCAACGGCTCCGAGGACGATCCCGCCCTCGTCATCGAACAAGACGACGGCCAGCGCGTGCTCAAGCTCGAAAGCGAAGTGCGCAAGGAAGACTAAGAACGCCTAGCAAAACCCCTGCTTGTCATTGCGAGCGACCCCCGGTGCCCCCGCTTGGCGGGGTAAACTCCGGCAGGCTCCGGGAGCGCGGAGGCCTTTAGGTCATGCCCATTGGTGCCATCTCACAAGGGAGCAAACCGGATGAGATTGCCACGTCGTCCCGGCAGAGTTTCCCCCGGCGCCGGGGGGACTCCTCGCAATGACAGCCTCTGGGTTTCGTTAGGGTTTTAAGCCCCGGAGCCTCTCGGACATCCAAAACAGGAGCACGATGAAAAACCCCGCCAGCCGCGCCGCACGTCTTTTCTCAACCCGTAGCCTCTTTTTGCTCGCCGGGGTAGCGCTAGGCGTTGGCCTGGCCGGGAGCGCCGCCGCGCAATCGCCCGGCGCCGCGCCGTCGCCCGTGCCGGAAGGGACGCAGGTCGAAGAGGTTGCCGGCGGGTTTGAGTTCCTCGAAGGCCCGTACTGGCACCCGGACGGGCACCTGCTCTTTAGCGACATCCCCGCCAACACCGTCTACAAGTGGACACCCAATGGCGACAGTGTCGCCGTCTTCCGCCGGCCTTCGGGCAACTCCAACGGCATCACGGCCGACGGTGAGGGGCGCCTCGTCCTGGCGCAGCACGGCTGGCGCCGCCTCGCGCGCGTGGAAGAAAACGGGCAGGAAACGCCCCTGGCCGAGCGCTACGAGGGCCAGCGCCTCAACAGCCCCAACGACGCCGCCGTCGCCTCCGACGGCGCGATCTACTTCACCGACCCGCCCTACGGCGTCGAGGACGAAGCGCGCGAACTCGACTTCTCCGGCGTCTACCGCCTCACGCCCGAGGGCGAGGTCGAGCTAATCACCGACGCCTTCGAGCGGCCCAACGGCATCGTCCTCGCGCCCGACGAAAGCCGCCTCTACGTCAACGACACGCGCGGCGGGTTCATCCAGGCCTTCGACCTCACCGCCGACAGCACGGCCATGACGGGCCGCCGCTTCGCCACGCTTGACGACCCCGACGCCGAAGGCAACGCGGACGGCATGGCCGTGGACGCGGAGGGCCGCCTCTACTCCACCGGCCCCGGCGGCCTCTGGATCTTTGGCACCGACGGCCAGCTCGTGGACCGCATCCCGGTACCGCAGCCCGCCACGAACGTCACCTTCGGCGGGGCGGCGAACGACACGCTCTTCATCACCGCCGGCTCGAAGCTGTACCGCATCCGGGTCAATGCCACGGGCGCGCGCTGAGGCAGCGCTTAGCGGCGGGGAGCCTTCGTGGAGGGGTACGTGGTTACCTGCGTCTTCTAAGGTGTTCAGTCCCACGGCGTGGTGGGGGATTTAGCCCGAACCGTTCAGGCGTTCCCCGCCACTGGTGACAGACGTACTTGCAGGGCGTCAGGTCTCGGAGTGACCTTAACCCGGTGTCCACCCAATCGGGGAAGGTCACACACATCCTCAGGGGCGAAAACGGACAGCGGCAGCGCTTATCGAACAACTCTGCCCTCGCTCAAGAACGGTGGAGCGCCTGGCTCTTCGACTGGAGCGGCGGCTCAGACAGGAGCAACCGCATTTCCGCTTGATTCTTCCACTTATCTCTGTGCAAAAAAAGGAGCCAGAGCTTAAGAAGCTTGTCGCCAGGCCATCTCTCACGAGTTCATCATGACGAGGAAGTCCTCGTTGCTGGCGGTGCCCTGCATCTTTTCCTGGAGGAAGGTCATGGCCTCGATGGGAGACATGTCCGCGAGGATCTTGCGCAGGACCCAGACGCGGCTCAGGCGCTCCTCATCGAGGAGCAGGTCCTCGCGCCGCGTGCCGGAGGCGATCACGTCGATGGCCGGGTAGATGCGCCGGTTGGCCATCTCGCGGTCGAGGACGAGTTCCATGTTGCCCGTCCCCTTGAACTCCTCAAAGATCACCTCGTCCATCTTCGAGCCGGTGTCCACGAGCGCCGTGCCGATGATGGTCAAGGAGCCGCCCTCCTGCACGTGGCGCGCCGAGCCGAAAAAGCGCTTGGGGCCGCGCAGCGCGCCGGCCTCGACGCCGCCACTGAGCGTGCGGCCTTTCGAGGCGGTCGTGGCGTTGTGGGCGCGGGCCAGGCGGGTGATCGAGTCCAGGAGGATGACCACGTCCTGCCCGGCTTCTACGAGGCGCTTGGCCTTGGTGAGCACGGCCTCGGCCGCCTCCACGTGGCGCTCCGGGTCCTGGTCAAAGGTCGAGGAGATGACCTCGCCCTCTACGCTGCGCTCCATGTCGGTGACCTCTTCCGGGCGCTCGTCCACGAGGAGGATCATCAGGTGCGCCTCGGGGTGGTTCGTGATGACGGCGTTGGCGATCTTCTGCAAGAGCACCGTCTTGCCGGCCTTCGGCGGGGAGACGATCAGCCCGCGCTGCCCCTTCCCGATGGGCGCCAAGAGGTCGATGATGCGCGTGGACAGCTCGCCGGGTTCGGTCTCGAGGACGAGCTGCTCGTCCGGGAAAAGCGGCGTGAGGTTCTCGAAGTCGGGGCGCTGCTCCTCGGTCTCGCCGGGGGCGCGGCCGTTGACCTCGTCTACCTGGATGAGCGCGAAGTACTTCTCGCCTTCTTTGGGCGGGCGCACCTTGCCGGACACCGTGTCGCCGGCTTGGAGGTCGAAGCGCTTGATCTGCGAGGGGGAGACGTAGATGTCGTCCGGGCCGGACTCGTAGTTGTACTCGTGCGAGCGGAGGAAGCCGTAGCCGTCGGGGAGCACTTCGAGGAGGCCCACGCGGTCGATCATGCCTTCGAGCGCGGTGGCGTCGGCGTCGTACTCGGCCATGTAGTCAGGGCGGCCGTCGTAGAGGGCGCCCTTGGCGGCGCGCTCTTTCGCTTCGGGGGTCTTCTGGCGGGCGTCGTTCTTGCGCTGTTTGCCTTGGCGCTGCTCGCCTTGACGGCGGTCCTTTTTCCGGCGCTCGTCACGGCGGCGGCCGCGGCGGCGGTTCTTGGCGCGCCCTTCGCGGCGCGGTGCGCCTTCCGGCTCCGGCTGCGCGCCGCTTGGGGCGCCGTTGCTCGGCGCCGCGCGCTCGCCGGACGACGAGGCGCCGCCGCCCTGCTCCGCCGAGGCGCCGTTGGAGGACGCCGGCGTGCCGGCGGAAGGGCGCGCCTTGGCGCCGTTGCCGCCCCGGCCGGCGGCCTCCTTCTCCGCGCGGGCTTCCAGGATGCGGTAGATGAGGTCCTGCTTGCGCATCTTCGAGACGCCCGTTAGGTTCATCCCGCGCGCGAGGTCGCGCAGCTCCTCGATCTTCTTTTCTTGCAGCGTGGAGATCTTCATGCGAGAGCAAAAGGGTATCAGAAAGTGCGTGGGGGCCTCACCGACGGCGTACGGCAGCTCGGGCCGCCACGTGCGGTTGCAAAAGCAGATGGTGGCGACGCTGTACGGCGGCCCGGAACTCTGCGAGGAGGCCATGCGGGCCGCGCGGAAAGTGCCCCGTAGAAAGCGCGGGGTAGAGGCGGGTAAGACGCAGACGGATGCCTGAGCAGCGGAGCGGGGGACCGGCCAAGCGGGCGCCTGGCACAGTACCGGAAGGACGCCCAACGTGAAAGCAAAGGCCCTGCACGAGACATGTGCTTAGTCAAGATAGAACAGGCTCATCTAAAATTGCACGCCTAACCGGCCTCTTACAAGAAATTCCCGTTAAGCGCTCCTGCTTAGCGTGAGTTGTGCCACGCAGAAAGGCGGTGCCAGCAGGACCGCAGACAGCGGACGGCGGACCGCCGATTGCTTTGTCATGGACCGCCGACTGCTTTACCGTCAGCGCTTGCAGGCTGAGAGCCGCGGCCGGCCGTTCGGTGCAGCAACAGCGCGCTTCAGTGACGGGCCTAATGCTTGTTCTTTTGCGCAGAGGACTGCTGGCGCCGGCGCCCGGTGGTGTTCGCCCCCGCGCCGTCTTATCTTCTCTTCCACGCTTCCCTTTTTTCTCTTCTGACCCTCTTAAAGAAAGAATGCACTACCGCTGGCTGCTACGCGACGTGGACGAGCCGGAGGCCATCGAGCGGCTTCGGCGCGCGCTTAACGATCTGCCCGAGGCGCTCGCACGCGCGCTCGTCCTGCGCGGCGTCGAGACGCTCGGCCAGGCCAAGCATTTTTTCCGCCCGAACCGCGCCCATCTGCACAGCCCGTTTCTGATGGCGGATATGGACGCCGCCGCCGCCCGCGTGGCGCGCGCCCTGCAAGACGGCGAGCGCATCCTCGTCTACGGCGATTACGATGTGGACGGGACGACCTCGACGGCGCTCATGGTGCACTTCCTCCGCGCGCAGGGTGCCGAGGCGGACTTCTTCATCCCGCACCGCTTCGAGCACGGCTACGGCCTCTGCGAAGCGGGCCTCGATTACGCCTCGGAGCAGGGCGCCACGCTCGTCATCGCGCTGGACTGCGGCGTGACGGCCGTGCACGAGGCCGCGTACGCCAAAGAAAAAGGCCTTGACCTCATCATCTGCGACCACCACACGGCGCCGGACGCGCTGCCGGACGCGCTGGCCGTCCTCGACCCGAAGCGCCCGGACTGCCCGTATCCGTTTAAGGAGCTTTCCGGATGCGGCGTAGGCTTCAAGCTCGTCCAGGCCGTGCTCCAAGAGATCGGCGCGCCTGCTGAGGACGCTTTTGCCTACCTCGATCTTTTGGCGATCTCCATCGCGTCGGACATCGTGCCGGTCTACGGCGAGAACCGAGTGCTTTTGCGCGAGGGGCTGGAGCGCCTGCGCGCCGCGCCGCGTCCAGGCCTGCGCGCGCTGGCCGAGCAGGCCGGCCTCGACCTCAGCGGCGCGACCTCGACGCAGATCGTCTTTACGATTGGGCCGCGGATCAACGCCGCCGGGCGGCTCGACCACGCCGCGCACGCCGTGCGCCTGCTCCTCTCGGAGAGCGTGGCCGAGGGCCGAGAGCACGCGCAGACGCTCGAAGCGCTCAACGCCGAGCGCCGCGCCGTGGACCGCGAGACGACCGCCGCCGCCGTGCGCCAGGCCGAGCGGCAGATCACCTCGCGCCAGCGCCACGCGCTCGTCCTCTACGACGCGGGCTGGCACCTGGGCGTCGTCGGCATCGTGGCGAGCCGGATCGTGGAGCGCTTCCACAAGCCGGCCGTCCTCTTGGGCCGCGCGGGCGAGGATATTCTGAAAGGCTCGGCGCGCTCCATCCACGGCGTCAACGTGTACAAGGCGCTGGCGCAGTGCAAGGACCTCCTCGTTCAGTTTGGCGGGCACGACCACGCGGCCGGACTTTCCTTAGAGGAGCAGCACCTGCCCGCCTTCCGCGACGCTTTTGACGAGGCCGTGGGCGAGCAGATCACGGCGGAGCTGCTCAAGCCCGCCATCGAGATCGACGCGCCGCTGGAGCTTAGCGAGATCGGCGACGTCTCAGGAAGATTCTGGGCCGTGCTCAGGCAGTTCGCCCCCTTCGGCCCGACGAACCTGGCGCCGGTGTTCAAGGCCGAGGCCGTGGAGGTAGCCGGCACGCCGCGCACGGTGGGCAAAGAAGGCAAGCACCTCAAGTTTGCCGTGCGCCCGGCCGCCGCCTCTGGCGACGGCGCGAGCGGCGCGAGCCTAGACGTGATCGGCTTCGGGATGGGCGAGAAGCTGTCCGTGGTCCAAAAGAGCGCCCGCCAGGGCCGCCCGCTCGAACTCGCCTTTTCGATTGAGGAGAACACCTGGCGCGGGCGCACCTCGCTCCAGCTCAAGGCCCGTGACGTGCGCCTGGCCGAGCGCGGATAGGCGCGCGCCGCCTCGTTCGACCACCTGCTCTTCACCATTCACCGCTCCCTCCGATGGCTACGCAAACCGCCCCGCTCGACCACGCCGCGCTCTGGGAACGCATCGTGGACGATCCCAGCCTGCGCGACCTCCCTTACAAAGTCGAAACTAACGCCCAGGGCCAGATCATCTTGAGTCCGCCCAAAAACAAGCACAGCTTTCTGCAACTTCGCATCGGCCGTCTTCTCGAAGACCTCGCCAATGCTCCTGGACAGGCCGCCGTCGAGTTCGCCGTGCAGACGGCGGAGGGGATCAAGGCGCCGGACGTGATCTGGATCTCGGAGGAGCGCCTGGCCGAGGCGCCCGAGGACGCGGCGAGCAGCCCGGTGATGCCGGAGATCTGCGTCGAGGTGACCTCGCAGAGCAACACCTCCGCCGAGATGCAGGAGAAGCGGCGGCTCTACTTCGAGGGCGGCGCCGAGGAGGTCTGGCTCGTCACGCCTCGCGGCGAGGTCACCTTTTACGACGCGGGCGGCCCGGTGGAGGCATCGCAGCGCGCGCCGGGCTTCCCTAAGCGCGTCGAGGCGTAACCCGCGCGCCGGCGGATCTCTTCCAGAAAAAGCATGTGGCAGCGCGCCGCCAAGCAGCTTCAAGAGGCCGTCTCGGCGCCCGTGTGGCTGCGCGGGTACGGCCGCGAAAAGGCACGCGGCGACCTCGTGGCCGGCCTTACCGTGGGGGTAATGCTCGTGCCGCAGGGCATCGCCTACGCGGTGATCGCGGGTGTGCCGCCTGTCTACGGGCTGTACGCCAGCCTCGTGCCGCCCCTCGTGTACGCGCTCCTGGGCACCTCGCGCCAGCTGGCCGTCGGGCCGATTGCCATCGACATGCTCATCGTGGCGGCGGGCGTGGGCGCCCTGGCCGAGGCGGGGTCGGCCCGGTACGCGGCGCTGGCCGTGCTCCTGGCCGCGATGGTAGGCGCGCTCCAGCTGGCCATGGGCGCCGCCCGCCTCGGCTTCGTGGCCGACCTCCTCTCGCGCCCAGTGATCGACGGCTTTACCACGGCCGCCGCGCTGATCATCGGCGCGAGTCAGATCGGCAACCTCTTGGGGCTGGACCTGGGGCGCTCGGAGTTCGTGTACGCGATTGCGCAGGAGGCCGCCGCGCAGATCGGCGCCGTGCACGGGCCGACGCTGGCGCTTGGCGTGGCGTGCATGGCCGTGCTGGCCGGGCTGCAGTGGTGGCGGCCGGCGGTGCCGGGGGCGCTCGTCGTGGCCGTCCTCTCCACGGCGGCGGTGTGGGTGTTCGGATGGGAGGCGCGCGGCATGGCCGTCATCGGCGCGCTGCCGACAGGGCTGCCCGGCTTCGAGCTGCCGGGCCTTTTTCAGATGGGCGATCTGCGCGACCTCCTGCCCACGGCGCTCACGCTGGCGCTCGTGCAGTTTATGAGCGTGGCCTCGCTCGGGCGCGTTTTTGCGCAGCGGCACCACTACGGCATCCGCCCGAACCGCGAGCTGTGGGCCGTGGGCGCGGCCAACGCGGCGGGCAGCTTTTTCCAGGGCATCCCCGTCTCGGGCAGTTTTTCGCGCTCGGCCGTGAACGACCAGGCCGGCGCTCAGACGCCGTTGGCGAACGCCGCCGCCGCCGCCGTGATCGCGCTCGCGCTGCTTTTCCTGACGCCGCTTTTCTACTACCTGCCCATGGCGGCGCTGGCGGCCATCATCATCGTGGCCGCCGCCGGGCTGCTCGACGTCGAGGAGCTGCGCGCCCTCTTCCGCGCGAAAAAGCGCGACGGCGCCTTGGCCCTCTTTACCGCGCTGATGACGCTCGTGGTGGGCATCCAGGAAGGGCTGCTCCTGGGCGTGGCCGCCTCGGTGGTGCTCATCCTGTACCGCATCAGCCGGCCCAACATGGTGGAGCTGGGGCACCTGCCCGGCACGCGCACCTTCCGCGACCTCAAGCGCCGCCCCAACGCCGCGCCCATCGACGAGGTGCTCGTCCTGCGCGTGGACGCCCCCTTCTCCTTCGTCAACGCTGAGGCACTCAAGGACTTCGTTCTGGAGAAGGCCGGCCTGGAGACGCCAAAGAAGAACGGCGGGCGGCCCCTTCGCGCCGTGGTGATCGACGGCAGCAGCATCAGCGACCTGGACACGACGGGCACCGAGGCGCTCGAGGCCGTGCACCGCTCGCTTGAAGAGGCCGGCATCGCGCTCCACTTCGCGGGGCTGATTGGGCCGGTGCGCGAGACGGTGGCGCGCTCGGGCCTGCGCGCGCGCCTGGGCGCCGGGCACTTCTTCCGGACGCCGCACCGCGCCGTGGAGCGCCTGCTCAGGCGCTGGGACGCCGAGGACGAGGGCGAGCGTCTGGCCCGCTACCGCCGCCGCATCCACGCCAAGACGCCGAAGACGCCCGCCGCCGCCCCGGAGGCCGCCCCGTCCGATTAGACTGCGCTCCCTGCCATGAGTGCGCGCTGGCAAAGCGGAGCCGCCCTGACGTTTGCTCACGCGCCCTGCCGAAGCTGGCCGCAGACTAGGAGGCACAGCGCGGCGAGCGTCGGGTCGGCGAGGCGGTAGAAGGCGTGGAGGCCGTCCTGGCGGCGTGCCACGAGGCCGCCGCGCCTGAGCCGTCCGAGGTGCTTGCTCACGCTGGCCTGGCGCTGCCCCGTGGCCTCAACGAGCTGCTGCACGCTCTGCTCGCCGCCCGTGTGGAGCGCGTTCAGGAGGTGCAGCCGCGCCGGCTCGCTCAAGAGCTTGAACCGTTGCGCCGCCGCCTCGATCATCGGCTCGGGGACCAGCGCTTGCGCCGGGAGGTTGCTTTGCATCGTCATCGGTCGGTCTGCTTCTGCTTTGGTACGGGTATACTTCAAGCGGCTGTTGCCCTTCGTCGGCTAACGGCGTACCCTTCTAACCTGTCGTGATCCTTTTTTCGCCATGCCGAGCAACGCCTGGAGGTCTACCTATGAAGCGCCTTATCCTTTTGCTCGTCCTGTCGCTCCCCGCCGCTTCCGCCCTGGCGCAGCACGGCGACGTCGCGGCTTCTGAACCGATCACCGCCATCTTCGCCGCCGCCGACGCGCGCGAGGTCGCCATCGAGAGCGAGCACGTCGCAATGACGCTGGTGGTGCCGCGCGGGCACTTCCTGCGCGTGGAGGCCGCCGGGACGGAGACCTCGTCTGAAGAGGCGCAGCGCGGCCTCTTCCGGGGTGACCTCGTCCTGAGCACGCTCCCAGCCGAATGCGTCGAAGAGGAGCGCCCGCTGGAAGAGGCGTTCGCTGCCGCCACGAACCGGCTGGAGCTGCGCGACGCGCGGGTGCGAGTCGTACAGAAAGAGCAGCTTGCGAACGCCCCGACGGAGCCGTTCCTGCGCTGAGGCTCGTGGAGACAGCACGCGGCGGCGGTGTAGCCCCGGACCAAGCGGCCACCGAGTTCGTGCCGAGCCGGCATGGGTTTCGGTTTGCCAACCGCTTCGGGGTGCCGCTCGTGGCGCGCACGCTTCGGCAGGCCGGAATCAGGGCGACGTACGGGTTGTGCGGCGGCATGGTAGCCCTCGCCTACGACTTTTTCGAGCACGGCCGCGCCTTGCCCCCGGCCGCCGCGCCCCCGATGCCCGGCACGCCGCTCTGGCGCGCGCTCGTCAGGCGGCAGATCGACTCGCTCGGCGGCTCGCCTTTCTTTCCGCAGGTGGCCGCCTTTGCGCGGTGGACGGCGTGTTCGGATGCCGAGGCGCAGCGCCGCACGGCCACGGCGTGGCCCGGCATCCGCCGGCGCCTGGAGGCGGGGCGGCCCGTGCAGCTTGGGCTAATTTACACGCGCCGCCTCGCGCGCCTCTGGGAGAACCACCAGGTGCTGGCCTGCGGCTTCGCGGATGCGCGCGGCGGCCCCGGATTCCCGCATCAAATGCGGGACAGGCTCTGTCCGGGGCAGGGTTTCGGCGTGCGCCTCTACGACCCAAACTATCCACTGCGCGACGACGTGGTGCTCCGCGCCGCTTGGCAAGCGGGCGGGCGCCTCGCGTGCCGGCAGCTTGTGGGCGGGCGCCCGGTGCGGAGCGTGCGCGGGTTCTTCGCGCTGCCGCTCCGCCCTGAGGCGCCTGCCGGCCTGTGACGGCGGAGCGCCTGAGAGGCTACTCCCCTTCCGCCTTCCACGTGGCGATCATCTCCTCCATCTCAGACAGGCCGTTCGGGGTCTCGTCCATCTCTTGGCCCATGCTTACGGCGCGCTCGCCTACGCTGACGGCCTCTTCGTAATCGCCCGTCTCGGCCAGGAGACGCGCCTTGAGGGCGAGCGTGTTGTAGTTCTCTTCCAGCGAGACGGCCTTATCGGCCCACGTGAGCGCGTCGTCGAGGTAGGCGCCTCGCTCCATGGCGTAGGAGGCGTACTGCGCGGGCAGGCGCCAGTCCGTCGCCTCCTGGACGGCGGCGTTGGCGTGCTCCTGCACGAGGGCGTCCGTGTCGAAGCTCAGGGTAAACGGCACGGCCGTCTCGGCCCAATGCAGCGCCAGCGTGGCGGAGGTATCGGTGACGCTGGTGAAGTGGAACGACATCAGCTCGTGCGGATGTCCCTCCTCGGGCGTGGCCGTGACGCGCAGGGCGTCCTGCGCCTCGTCGTAGTTGAAGGCGCCCCACTGCTGGCTCTCGTTGAAGATGAGGGTCCACTCCTCCTCGCCGGGGATGGTGAAGAGGGCGTACGTGCCCGCTTCGAGGGGCTGGCCTTGGACCATCACGTCATCGGAGAAGGTGATGGCGTTGGCCTCGTTGGCACCCGTGCGCCAGACCTCGCCGTAGGGGACCAGCTCGCCGAAGATCTCGCGCCCGCGCACGCTGGGCCGCCCGTAGCGCAGCGTGACGTTCGAGACGCCCACCGTCTGGCCGACGACGGCGTTCGGGCTGGTGCGCGGGAGCATGTCGGAGCGCTCCTGCGCGGCAGCCGGCTCCACGAAAAAGAGCGCGCCGATCAGAAGCAGCGCGGCGGGGAGAAGCGTCGTTCGGTTCGTGTGCATGATTTTTCGTTCTTTCTGTTGAGGAGGGTCCATGGCGCCGCGCGCTCAGGGCGCCACGCCTTCCCGACGCCATACGCGCGTCCCCCTCCGAAGGTCTCCGCTCCTCTATCCGCCCGCCGATCTCCATGCCCGACCAAGCCGCCCTGCGCCAGCACGTCCTCTACCTCCTCGGCGGCGGCGGCGCGCACCAGGACTTCGACGCCGTCGTGAAGGACCTGCCGCCCCGCCTGCGCGGCAGGCAGCCCGCCGATCTGCCCTACTCGCCCTGGCAGCTTCTTGAGCACCTGCGCCGCACGCAGCGCGACATCCTCGACTTCTCCCGCCCCAGCGCCTACGACGCGAAAGACTGGCCCGATGACTACTGGCCCGACGCCCCCACGCCGCCCCGCGAAGACGCCTGGAACGAGGCCATCCGCCAGTTCCGCGCCGACCTCGACGCCATGAAAACGCTCGTGCGCGACACCGAAGACCTCTTCGCCCAAGTCCCCCACGCCGACGAGGGCGGGCAGACGTTCCTGCGTGAGGCGCTCCTCGTGGCCGACCACAACGCCTACCACCTCGGCCAGCTCGTCGTCGTGCGCCGGCTCCTAGGCGCGTGGCCGCCGGGCGAATAAGCGGCCCGTTTGCTATACTTGTGCCGCCGCCGCTTCCTCCAGCCTTCCCCCTCGAATGCCTCAGCAAAGCAGCACCGAAGCCGCCACCGAACAGATCAGCGCCGACGTAAGCACGGCCTGGGCCACCGTGGACAACCTCGTGGACGGCTTCATCGCCCTCTTGCCGAAGATGGTGATCGCGCTCGTCGTCTTCATAATCTTCTGGATCATCGCGCGCGTGGTGCAGAGCGTGGTCAAGCGCGCCACGCGCGAGCGCGCGTCCGCCAACGTGGGCCTCGTCTTGGGGCGCCTGGCGAAGATCGGGCTGCTCTTTGCCGGCCTCGTCGTGGCCGCCGGCATCGTCGTGCCGGGCATCGGCGGGGGCGATCTCTTGCAGCTGCTGGGCGTGGGCGGCGTCGCCATCGGGTTCGCCTTCCGCGACATCTTGCAGAACTTCCTGGCCGGCATCCTCATCCTCCTGCGGCAGCCCTTCCGCATCGGCGATCAGATCATCTTTGGCGACTACGAGGGCACCGTCGAGGAGATCGAGACGCGCGCCACCTTTGTGCGCACGTACGACGGCCGGCGCGTGGTCATCCCCAACGGCGAGATCTACACGAACGCCGTCCTGGTCAACACCGCGCACCAGGCGCGGCGCTCCGAGTACGACGTCGGAATCGGCTACGGGGACGACCTGCGCGAGGCCGCGCGCGTGATGCTCGAGGCCGTGCGCTCGGTCGAGGGCGTCCTCGAAGACCCGGCGCCGGACGTCCTGACCGTGGAGCTGGCCGGGTCGAGCGTGAACCTGCGCGCGCGCTGGTGGACCAGGCCGCGCCGCGCCGATGTGCTGGACATCAGCCACGAGGTCATCACAGCGATCAAGGAGGCGCTCGACAACGCCTCTATTGACATGCCCTTCCCCACGCAGGTCACCCTCGTCCACGACCAGACGGAAGAAACCGACGGCGACCGCACGCGCCAGCGCGAAGGCTGGCCTGCGGGCGAGAGTCCGCCCGAGCCGCGCCCCCTGGCCGCCACGCTCGCCGCCCTGGCCGATGCCCTCGGCGCGCAAAACGGCGGCGCGCAGGCTGGCAACAGCCGCTCCGGAGACGAAGACGCCGAGCCTCCGCACCACGGCGGCAAGCCGGCAGCGGACGGCGGGCCGTGAAGGCATCTGTGGTGGCGCGGTCGTCCCTGCGGTGAGGGCGGATTACCATTCGCCCCTACTTCGACCTCTCTGATTCTTCCACTTTTTCACGCTTGCCGCCATGCGCGCTACGCTGCAAAAGTTCTGGGAGGCCACGCGCGCGAGCTACTGGTTCATCCCCTCGATCATGGCGCTCGGCGCCATCGTCCTCTCCGTCTTGATGATAGCAGTGGACGGCTTCCTCGGCGCCGCGTGGATGGACGGCGTCGGCTGGCTCTACGCCAACAAGCCGGACGGGGCGCGGGCGCTCTTGTCCACCATTGCCGGGTCCATGATTACGGTGGCGGGCGTGACGTTTTCGATCACGATTGCGGCCGTCTCGTACGCCACATCGCAGTTCGGGCCGCGCCTCTTGACGAACTTCATGCAGGACCGCGGCAACCAGATCACGCTGGGCACTTTCATCGCCACGTTCCTCTACTGCCTCCTGGTCCTGCGCACGATCCGCTCGGCGGAGGAGGGCGGCGTCACGGCCTTCGTGCCGCACGCTGCGGTTCTGTGCGGGGTGGTCTTGGCGCTCGCCTCCATCGGCGTTCTGATCTTCTTCGTCCACCACGTCCCGGAGTCCATCCACGCCTCGAACGTGGTGGCCGGCGTCGGGCACGAGCTGAACAAGAAGATCGAGACGCTCTTCCCGCAGATGATCGGCCACGCGGCGCCCGACGAGAACGGCTACGACCCGCGCGAGGACGTGCCCAACGGCTTCGTCGAGGAGGCCGTGCCCGTGCGCGCGGGCGGCGCCGGCTACGTGCAGTACATCGATGAGGAGGGGCTGATCAAGCTCGCGCGCAAGCACGACCTCCTCCTGCGCCTGGAGCAGCGCCCCGGCGACTTCGTGAGCCACGACCGCACGCTCGTCCTGGCCTGGCCGCCCGACCGCGTGACGGACGAGGCCGCCCGCGCCCTCCGCAGCGCCTTCGCCTGGGGCGCGCAGCGGACGCAGACGCAGGACGTGCTCTTCCTCGTCAACGAGCTGGTTGAGATTGCCGCCCGCGCGCTCTCGCCCGGCACGAACGACCCGTTCACGGCCATGACCTGCTTCGATTGGCTCGGGAGCGCGCTCTCGAACCTGGCCGGGCGCGACCTCCCCGACGCCTTCCGCTACGACGAGGACCGGCGCCTGCGCGTCGTCGTCCACCCCATCACCTTCGAGGACTTTGCCGAGATGGCGCTCGAGCCGCCGCGCCCCTACGCCGCCGCCGACCGCAACGCGGCGCTCCACCTCATGAAGGTCATCGCCGAGGTGGCACTCGCCGCCAAGGGCGAGGCCGAGCGCCGCTGCCTCCTCAAGCACGCTGAGCGGCTCAAAGACAGCGCCGAGGACGCCCTCCAGCACGAGGCCGACCGCGAGGCGCTCAGCGCGCGCTTCCGTGTGACCGCCCAACTCCTGCGCGACGGTGGCGCCAGTGCCCGCACGCTTATGGACCACCACGCCTGGCTGGGCGGCAGCGGGTGAGCATTGTTACATCAGCGGGCGGGACGCGCCGCGCGCTTTGCAAAAGTGTAACGGGCGCTCGCTCTGCGTCAAGGCTGCGCTGGCGTATCTTTTGAGGGAGCATCTGCCTGCCTTTAAGCATCTTCCCTCTTCTGCGTCCGCTTCCGCTTTATGAACTTTGTGCTGGCTGTCTTCGGGCTGTTCCTCATCGTTTTTACGATTGTGGACGTGCTGCAAACCACGCTTATGTCGCGCGGCTCCGGCTCGTTCTCGGACCGGCTCACGAGCGTGCTCTGGCGCGCGGTGATGGCGCGGCGGCAAACGGCCCGCTCCGACGAAGACGACGACGTCGGGGGCGGGGCGCAGGCGCTCTCGCAGGCCGGCATCGTGATTATGATGGCCGTGATCATAACCTGGATCGTGCTCGTGTGGCTGGGGTGGGCGCTCTTTTTTGGCGGGTACGAGTACGCCATCGTGAACGCGCAGACGCAGGCGCCGGCCGGCTTCTGGGAGCGGGTCTACTTTGCCGGCTACACGCTCTTCACGCTGGGCCTGGGTGATTTTCGGCCGGTCGGGCATTTCTGGCAGGTGCTCGTGTCGCTGGCGGCGCTTAACGGGCTGTTCGTCGTCACCTTTTCGATCACGTACATGGTGCCGGTGCTCCAGGCGGCCACGCACCGGCGCAGCCTGGCCGTGTACCTCTCGGGCCTGGGCCGCTCGCCCGAGGAGATCATCCTCACGGCCTGGGACGGCAGGGACTGCAGCGCGCTCGAGGCGCACCTCTCGGGGCTGGCCCTGGAGGTGGCTACGCTGGCGCAACGCCACCTCACCTACCCCGTCCTGCACTACTTCCACGGCACGGACCGGCGCGAGGCCCTGGCGCCGAGCTTGGCCGCGCTCGACGAGGCGCTCACCGTCTTCGAGTGCGCGTTCGAGGAGGACTGCGCGGCCCTGGGCGCGCGCCGCCCCGTGCGCACGGCCATCTCCGAGTTCTTGGAGAACATAAACGACCGCTTCATCGACGCGCACGAGGACGACCCGCCGCGCCCGAGCCTGGACGCCTTCCGCCGCGCCGGCCTCCCCGTGTGCTCTGACGAAGCCTTCGCCGAGGCGCTGGAGCCGCACAAGAGGCGCCGCCGCCTGCTCTTCTCGCTCGTCGAGCGCGAGGGCTGGAGCTGGGAGGCCGTCTCCGAGGCCGAGTACGCCCACCTCGACCACGCCGCCCAGAGCAGCCTCGCCGAGAGCGCCCTCGGCTGACCCCACTTGCAACACGATTCATCATCCGACGCCGGTCATGCTTGAAGCGATCTGGACAGGCATCGAACACGCCCTCGGCGCCGACGCCGAGGCGGTGACGTGGTGGCAACTCGGGCTGCGCACGCTCATCGCCTACGGCGTGGGGCTGGGGCTGGTGCGCATTGGGAAGCGGCGGTTCATGGGCACGTACTCCTCTTTCGACGTGATCATCGGCATCACCGTGGGGGCGCTCCTGGCCAGCGCGGTCAACGATGCGAGCATGTTCTTGCACGCCATCGTCATTGCCCTCGGCCTCGTGGCGCTGCACTGGGTCCTGGCCACGGCCACGTACTACTCGGACGCCGTGGAGCACGCCCTCATCGGCCGGAAAGAACCCATCGTTGAAGACGGCGAGCTTCAAGAGGAGGGGATGCGCCGCACGCGCATCAGCACCTCGGACCTGGAGCAGGCGCTGCGCATGGCCGGCCTCGAAGACCTCGAAAAGGTGAAGACCGTTTTCCTGGAACGCAACGGCAACCTGAGCATCGTCCCCTACGCCGACGAAGAGGCTGACGAGGCCGACGGCGAGGAGGCCAACCGCGACGACGCCCGCGGTGACGATGACGACGGCGCCCGCGACGAACGCACCCGCAACGAGCGGACCAACGGCGAGGCGCGCCGCGATGCCCTCCCCGGCGATGGACGACCCGCCCCGCGCGTTATTGCCGTGGACGTGCAGGACGGCGTGCAGCGCGTTGTTGTAGAACTGCGCTAAGCGCCCTACGTTGACTCCTCTCCGACGGCGTGGAGATGCGTCGCCGCTGCCCCTCTGCCGAGCGGTTCGCGCCTGCCGGACCTCACTCCCCGCTCCTGCCCCGCGCTTATGTCATCTGCTGAAAAGCCTCGTGCTCGCAACGCCGCCGCTTCTGAGAACGCCTCTTCCGAAGAAACGTCCACGGCGAAGGAAGGCGTCGGCATTCTCAAGGAAACGTTTGCCGAGTTCTCCGACGACGACTGCACGAGCATGGCGGCGGCGCTGGCGTACTACACCGTGTTCTCGCTCCCGCCGTTGCTCTTGATCCTCATCACGCTGGCCGGGCTGTTCCTCAGCCCGGAGCAGGTGGACGCGGCGATTCAAGGGCAGGCGCAGAGCCTGATCGGGCAGGAGGGCGCCAACCAGATCAGCACGATGGTGGAGAACGCCAACGAGAGCGTCTCGGGGTCGGGCGGGACGCTGGCGCTCGTGTTCTCCATCGCGGGGCTGATCTTTGGCGCCACGGGCGCGTTCGCGCAGCTTCAGATGACGCTCAACCGCGCGTGGGAGGTCATGCCGGACCCGGAGCAGGGCGGCCTCTGGAACTTCGTCACCAAGCGCGTGCTCTCGCTGGGGATGATCCTCGGGATCGCCTTTCTGCTCTTGGTGTCGCTGGCGCTCTCGGCGGCGCTCTCGGCCGTGGGCGGGTTCATCGGCGGCCTCGTGCCCGGCGGGCTTTCCGACGTGGCGCTTTGGATCATCAACGCGGGCCTCTCGCTCCTCATCATCACGCTGCTCTTTGCCGCCATTTTCAAGGTGATGCCCGACGCCGAGATCGCGTGGAAGGACGTGTGGATCGGCGCCTTCGTCACGGCGCTCCTTTTTGTGATTGGGAAGTTCCTCATCGGGCTGTACCTCGGGCAGAGCGATCCCGGCGCGGCGTTCGGCGCGGCCGGCGCCTTAGCGATCATCCTCGTGTGGATCTACTACTCCTCGCTCATCGTCTTCTTGGGCGCGGAGTTTACGCAGGTCTGGGCCAGCCACTACGGCTCCGGCATCGTCCCGGACGACGACGCCGTGCGCGTGGTGGAGGACACCCAGCACGTGCGCGCGGAGGACGGCGAAGAGGACAAGGCCGAGAAGCGCAGAACGGCCTCGTAACAGCAAAGCCCGCCCTCCGGATCGGAGAAGCGGGCCTTTGCTGCGCGTTTAGCGCTGAACGTTCGCGTGCTGAGCGTCTACTTGTCGTCGCCCTTGCGCGTGACGCTGCCGGGGTCGCCGCTGGCGGTGCGGCTGCTGCCGGAGGGCGATTTCACGCCGGAGGAGGTGCCGCCGCTGCTTCTGTCTTTGCGGCTGCGCTCGAAGGAATGGCGCGTGGCGCCCTGCACGTCCTCGAAGGAGCCTTTGCCGTGCTCCTCTTCGTAGGAGCGGCGCATCTCGGGTTCGAGGTCGCTGTAGGAGCGGCCCTCGTAGTCGCTCTCGGTGGCGTAGCGGTGGCCGTACTCGTAGGCCGGCTTGTACGCCTCGTAATCGCGCCCGGAGCTGCCGTACGTGCTCTTGTGGTGGGTGCGGAAGTCCTCGTCGTAGTCCTCAAAGCGCCGCTTCGAGGAAGCCTCCATGCCGGAGGCGGACGCCGTGCCGGCCATAGTGCTGGCGGCGGCCCCCGTCGTGGCGCCGGAGCGCGCGTTGTTGGCGCTGTAGCGCTCGGAGGCTTGGTAGCTGTAGTCGCCGTTGCTGCCCGAGCCGGTCCGGTCCTGGGCCAGTTCGGTCAGGCCCTTGCCTAAGAACTCCTTGGCGGCGAGGTTGGCGCCGTAGGCCGCCGCGCCCAAAAGGCCGAGCGTGAACAGCCAGCCCAGCGTAGAGGAGCCAGAGGAGCGGCTGCCCTCTTCGTACAGCTCGACGGGCGCGCGTAGCTCGAGGGTCTCGCGGAGCGCGTCCTGCAAGCTGACCCCCTGGTTTACGCGCACTTCGAGGTCACGCGAGAGCGCGGCGACGAAATCGTCCGTAAGTGGATGCTGCTTAACGTCTTTTTTCTTTGAACTCATAAAACATCTCCTACTGGTTTATGAAGGGGCTGAGTGAGAACATCACGGACGGCCTGCTGCTCACTGCTGTCCGTTTTTTCTCCTACAAAGCAAACGACCTTTTTGGTTAGCGCAACCTGCACAGACTTGTGAAAAGATGCGTAACGAACGTGTCCAAAGCGCCAAGGGCTTGGCGCGGCACGGCCACCGGGAAGTTTCTTCGGGGGGCAATGCCCTCTCTATCAAACCGGACTGATCATGCGGCAACTCTTCGTACAAGTGCCTCGCGGCCGCGGCCCCGAAGTCGCCGAAACGGCCGAGGACTTCGGCGCGCTCAACGTGGCCGCCTTCAGCGCGGACGACGCCGGCGGCGCGCCGCTCGACGTGGTGATGCTGCACCTCTCCAACGGCAACGTCGGGCCGTTCCTGGACCGGCTCGAGCGGGTGCCGGAGCTGCGCGTGGCGTTCCTTCCGCGGGGCGTCGTGGCACTGCGGCCGCCGGCCGAGGAGGCGCCCGAGCAGGTCAAAGACGTGGAGGTGCGCAGCCCCATCGAGGTGTTCTTGGCCGGCGTGCAAAGCGTGGGGTCATGGACGGGCCTCGTGGGCTACGCGGCGGCGGCGGGCGTGGTGGTGTGGGTGGGCCTCTTCACCAACACGATCTACCTCCTCACCGCCGCCATGCTGATTGCGCCGTTTGCCGGACCGGCCATGAACGCCGCCATCGCCACGGCCTCGGGCGATACGCGCCTCCTGGGGCAGAGCCTCCTGCGCTACGTCGGCGCGCTGGCCGCGATGATCGCCGCGACGGCGCTCCTGAGTCTTTTTTTCGGGCCGGACACGCCCACGACGCAGATGGTGGCGCGCAGCAACGTCTCGGCTGTGGCGGTGCTCTTGCCGCTGGCCGCCGGCGCGGCGGGCGCGCTCAACCTCGTGCAGTCGGACCGCGACAGCCTGGTCTCCGGCGCGGCGGTGGGCGTCCTGGTGGCCGCCTCGCTGGCGCCGCCGGCCGGGCTGGTGGGGATGGCCGGCGTCATCGGGCGGTGGGACCTGGCGCTGAGCGGGTTCTACGTGCTCGTGCTTCAGCTGGTGGGCATCAACGCCACGGGCGCCGTCGTCTTTCGGATGTTCGGCCTCTCGGGCGGCGGGGCGCGCTACGAGCGCAACCGGAGTTGGCTCTTCCCGCTGGGCACGGCCGTCACGGCGCTGCTCCTGGCCGGGCTGCTCTTCTGGCAGTTCTCCGGTCCGCTGCGCTTCGAGCGCGCAAGCGTGGCCGAGCGCGCCGCCACCGAGATGCGCACCGTTATCGAGGCGCACCCGGAGGTGGCCCTCGTCGAGGCCGGCGCACGCTTTACGCGCTCAAGCGCGGAGGGGCCACCCACGCTTCTGGCCGAGGTCTACGTGCGGCGCCTCCCTGGCGCCACGGCCGACGAAGCGGCGCTGCGCCAAGCGCTCGCGCGGCAGCTTCAGGAGCGCGTGCGGGCGCGGTGGCCGGCGCTCCGGCCTCTCGTGAGCGTGACCGTGCTGGACGGGCCGTCCGAGCGCGCGCCCTGAAACCGGCACAAGGCGGCATCGTCATCCGTCGGTCGTCGGTCGTCCGCCTTTTAGATGGCGGTCTAAGAGGCGCTCGGCCTCGCGGCGCACCTGCCCGCGCATGGACTTGAGCAAGAAGCCGAGTTCGATGATCACCTGCACGGCGTCGTCGCGGACGTCGATGCGGCCCTCGGCGCCGGTGCGCTGGACGTGCAGCGTGTCGCCCTGCCAGCGCTGCTTGAAGTGGAGCGTCTGCTCGAGGTCGCGGGCGACGCGCTCGACGGCTTGGCGCGCGCCGTCTTTGCCGAGGGTGTGCGGGCGCGTGAGTTCGATGTCGGCCATAGGGGCAGAAGGGTTGCGGTGAGCGTCAGGCGCGGTACGGTCGAGGCTCGCGGGCGAGCCGCCGCCTCAGGACGCCGCTTTGCATCTTTATGCTTGCGCGGCGGCATTGTTGAAGCCGTCGGACCGAGCGCCGCGTTTGTGCTAACTTTTTTACGTGCAGGCCGCGCTTCTGCGAGGACGCGGAGCGCGCGCGCAGGCGTCTTGCACGTGAACGGCAGGGGGCGCTATTTTCCCGCTTCCGTCGGTCCGCCGTCCCCCGCCTGTTTGTCCCCCCGCTGCGCATGATGCCTCGCCGTTTTTCCCATCTGCTGATTCTCGGCGCGCTTTGGTGCCGCCTCTTCGGCTCGTCTCTTTATGCGCAGGATGAGGGCGGCGGGGGTCTTATGACGCCGTCGGCGTTTCTGGGACACGATCTCGGCACGCAGTTCACGCCGCACCACCGCGTGATCGACTACGTGACGCACGTGGCCGCCGCCTCGCCGCGCGTGCGCCTGGAGCGCTACGGCGAGACGTACGAGGGCCGCCCGCTCGTGGCGCTCTTCGTCGCCTCGCCCGAGAACCAGGACCGCCTCGAAAGCATCCGCACAAGCAACGTGCAGCGCACGGGTTTGGCCGCCGGCGAGGCCTCGGAGGCTTCCGCAGAAGACGGGCCGGCCCTCGTCTGGCTCAGCTACAACGTGCACGGGAATGAATCGGTGAGCACCGAGGCGGCGCTGGCGACGCTCTACGACCTGGCCGACCCCGAGAACGAGCGGACGCAGCGCTGGCTCGAAGACGTCGTCATCGTCCTCGACCCGTGCCTTAACCCGGACGGGCGCGAGCGCTACGTGCAGTGGTACCGCCGCGTGCGCGGCAAGACGCCCAATCCGAACCCGGCCGCGCGCGAGCACCACGAGCCATGGCCCGGCGGACGCATGAACCACTACTACTTCGACCTCAACCGCGACTGGGCCTGGGCCACGCAGCAGGAGACCACCGCGCGCCTGGCGCTCTACAACCGCTGGCTCCCGCACGTCCACGTCGATTTCCACGAGCAGGGCGTGGATGACCACTACTACTTCGCCCCCGCCGCCGAGCCGTTCCACGAGGACATCACCGCCTGGCAGCGCTCCTTTCAGACGACCATCGGCGAGAACAACGCGCGCTACTTTGACGAGGAGAACTGGCTCTACTTCACGCGCGAGGTGTTCGACCTCCTCTACCCCGGCTATGGGGATACGTGGCCGACGTTCAACGGCGCCATCGGGATGACGTACGAGCAGGCCGGCTCCGGCCGCGCCGGCCTAGCCATCGAGACGGCCGAGGGCGACACGCTCACGCTCAAAGAGCGGATCGCCCACCACCACACCACGGGCCTGGCGACGGTGGAGTCCGCCGCCGAGAACCGCGCGCGCCTCATCGAGGAGTTCGCGCGCTACTACGCCGAGGCGCAAAGCGACCCGCCGGGGCGCTACGCGGCGTACGTCGTCAAGCCCGGCGCGGGCACGGGGCCGATGGACGCGCTGGCCGTGCACCTCGACGCGCAGGGCCTCCGCTACGCCTACGCCGCCGAGGAGGAGAACGCGCGCGGCTTCGATTATGCCTCGGGCGAGACGGCGCGTTTCACGGTAGAGCCGGGCGACCTCGTGGTGCCGGCGGCACAGCCCAAAGGCCGCCTGGCGAAGGTGCTTTTCGAGCCGCGCGCCGACCTGGCCGACTCGCTCACGTACGACATCACGGCCTGGGCGCTCCCCTACGCCTACGGCCTCCGCGCCTACGCGCTCACCGAGCGCCCCGGCGTAGCGACCGCCGCCACGCCGCCCGCCTCTCCAAGCGCGGCGCCCGCCATCCGCGAGGGCACCTACGCCTACCTGGCCGAGTGGCAGGGCGTGGACGATGCCCGCTTCCTAGGTGCGCTCTTAAAGCAAGGCATTGGCCTGCGCTTTGCGCGCGAGCCGTTTGAGGCGGGTGGGCGGCGCTACGGGCGCGGCACGCTCGTCATCACGCGCGCCGGCAACGAACGCCTCGGTGAGCGCTTCGACGCCATCGTTACCGAGACGGCCGATTCGCTCGGGCAGCTGCTCCGCACCGTGGGCAGCGGCTTTATTGCCAGCGGGCCGGACTTCGGCTCCGAGAGTGTGGCCTTTCTGAAAAAGCCGCGCGTAGCGCTTCTCTCCGGTGCGCCGCTCTCGCCCTACGCCGTGGGCGAGGCGTGGCACTTCTTCGACCGGCAGATCGGCTACCCCGCCACGCTCATGCACGCGGAGGACTTCGACCCGCGCGATCTGGTGGAGTACGACGTCCTGATCCTTCCCGATGGAAGCTACGGCGAGGTCTTGACCGAGGAGCGCTTAGGCGCCGTGCGCGAGTGGGTCCGCGCGGGCGGGCGCCTCATCGCGCTGGACGGCGCCGTGGGCGCGCTCGCTGGCAAGGACGGCTTCGCCGTCAAGCGCAAAGAGGCCAAAGAGGACACGGCCGAGGTGGCGGAGCTGCGCGTCTACGCCGAGCGCGAGCGGCAGCGCGTCTCCGGGAACGTCCCCGGCGCCATCTTCCGGGCGCGCCTCGACGCCACGCATCCGCTCGGCTACGGCTACGACGAGGAGGGCGGCGCGTACTTCACGCTCAAAACGGGCGACGCCGCCTTCGCTTACCTCGACGAGGGCTGGAACGTGGCCGTGCTTCAAGAAGACCCGCTCGTGAGCGGCTTCGCCGGGGCCGAGGCGCGCGCGAAGCTGGAGAACACGCTCGTTTTCGGCGTCGAGGAGATGGGGCGCGGGCGCGTGGTCTACCTCGTGGACAATCCGCTCTTCCGCGGCTTCTGGGAGACGGGAAAGCTCGCCTTCGCCAACGCGGTGTTCTTCGTGGGGCAGGAGTGATTTGGGTGTGGGCGTGCGGGAGATCGCTTGATCTCAGCTTTTCCCTTCCATCTCCTCAGCCTCGCGCGCGTTCCGCTTGCTCGCCTCGGATCTCGCGCGCCGCCTCGTCGAGCGTCAGCCCCTCGAAGAGCTTCTTCCGCTCCTCGGTGTAGTCGCCGAAGCTCGCCGTAAACTGGCTTAGAAATTCTTCGGTGTAGTCATGTCCTTTAAGCGCGCGCCATCGGTCTCATTGGTCGCGTTCGTCGTAGTCGTGGCCGCGCTCTTTTCGGTCATCAGCTGCGACCCCTCCTTTGAGATCTTCGAGGAGAGCGACCTGGCGTACTCGGTCTTCGGCATCCTCGATGCCAGTGCGGACACGCAGTTTGTGCGCGTCGAGCCGGTGCAGGACACCGCCTTGGCCGGGATCGGCTCCATCGATGCCCGCGTCACGTCGGAGAACCTCGCCACGGGCGAAACGGCCGTCTGGCACGATTCCACCTTTTTCATCGGGGCCACCGGGGTGGCGGTGCACAACTTCTGGACAGCCGCCGCCGGCATCGAGCCGGAGGGCACGTACCGCTTCACCGTGCAGCGGGAGAGCGACGGAGCAAGCAGCGCGGCTGAGGTAACGCTGCCTCCGGCGTTCCCCAAGCCGGAGGTAGCCGGGGGCCGGCCCGCCTTGCCGCAGGCCACGTGTGGCGAGACGGCCGCCCCGACGACCATAACGGTAGAAGGCGTGGAGCGCCTCGGCGGCGTGCGCGTCGATTACGATTACTTGACGTGCGTGTGTGGTCCGGACCCGGGCTGCCGCCGCCGCAGGACCACGACCTACCCGCTTGCAGGAGCCACGCGCACGGGCGAAGGGGCTTGGCAGATCAAAGTGTTCTGGAGCGATGACATCCCAGGGCTTCAGGGTTTTAGAGTCACCGAGGTTTATTCCTTCCGCGTCACCGTCGCCTCCGTCAGCGAGGACTGGCCGGAAACCGAAGGCCGCCTCCCGCCGGGCGATCCTACGCAGCCGTTCCCGCCACTGGGCGGCCCGTCGAACGTCGATAGCGGGTTAGGCTTCCTCGGCGGGGCCGTCACCCGGTTCGTGGACGTGCCCATCGTTTATCCGGATCGGTAGACGGCCGCCTCCGCACTCAACCCTCTTCCATCCCCACGGAGAAGAGGCGTCCGAGGTCGTGGCGCGAGTACACGCGGAAGCCGATGAGCGTCTCCGAGCGCTCGATGCCGCCAAGCTGGCGGATGTGGCCGGTGACGAGATCGGCCAAAGCCTCGTTGCTTGCCACGCGCAGGATGGCGACAAGGTCGTAGCGCCCGGCCACGGAGTGCACCTCGCCCACGCCGTCGAGGTTGACAAGCGCCTCGGCCACCTCGTTGACCTGACCGCGCGCGGTGGTGAGGAGGAGAATCGCGGTAACCATGGGCGTGCAGGGCGGCTCGTTCGGAAAAGGCGACGGCTGACGGATGACGACGGAACGCCAGGTCGTCCTTCGTCGGTCGTCCTTCGTCAAACGGAATATGCGGCGCGGCGGGCGGAATAGCGAGGGGCGGCGTCACGTCGCCGTTTCCTCCTCGGCCACGCGGCGCAGCGCGGCCAGTGGCTCAGTCTCGAACGCCGATGCGTCCGGCGGCGGGCCGACGGCGCCACGCACGAGCCGGACCACCTCGGCGGCGCAGCTCCAGGAGAGCGTCACGCCCGCACCGCCGTGCCCGTAGTTGTGCACCACCGGCGCGCCGACGCCCTCATCGGCCACCTCCAGGCGGACGCCCGCGCCGCCGAGGCCGCGCGCGAAGCGGTAGCCCGCCACGGCGCGTAGCTTCTCTGGATGCGGCGCCACGTCGGCGCCCGTGAGGTCGAGCAAAAGCTGGCGGTTGAGCGCGAGGACCGGCGCCGGCACGGCGTGCCCAGCGATGGCAACCGTCGGCGCGGCGGCCTCCTCGCCCGTCCACGCTTCGCCCACGGCGGGCCGCCCGGCCTGACGCGAGCCGCCCAAAACCCAGGCGTCGCGTCGCGGGTAGGCGTAGACGCCGCCCGGCAGCGCCCCCTCGGCCACCGGGTACGCCTCGGGCGCCGGCCGGTAGCCGTAAGCGAAGCGCTCGCCCGTGTGCCGGTTCAGCGGCGGCTCAGCGGGCGCATCGGCGAAGACGAGGTGGCCGCGCAGCACGCTGAACGGCGCCGGGTCGTCGAACAGCTCCACGGCCCAGCGCCCCGTGCAGTTGACGATGGCCTCGGCGCCAAGCGCGGACAGATCCTCGCGCCGGACGCGCCGCTCTTCCACGCGCCCGCCTGCCCTCTCAAAAAGCGCGGCGAGGCGCGGCAGGTACACCGGCCCCTCGGCGAAGTAGCTCTGGAAGTGCCAGCCGAAGACGGCTTCGGCCCCGCGCCGCCTGGGCGCCTCGGGGAGGCCCGCGCCGCTTTCGGGGAGTATCTGAAAATCCGTCATGCCGGGGGCGTAGTCGGGCGGCGCGGTGGGCGTCTCGAACACCTCGTAGTGCCGCTGAAGCCGCACGCCGCTTTGGGGGTCCGCGCGCCGCAGCGTCTCGAAAAAGCGCTGCGTCACGCGCATGTGCTCCGGCAGATCACGGATGGTCACCGTGTGCGGGATCACCGAGGCCGCCGGGTACCGGCTGGCGAACTCCGGCACGGCCTCCTCGCCGGGTTCGGCTTCGAGCCGGTGCGCGGTGTAGAGCGCTGCGTCGTAGCCGAGGAGCCGCAGGAGCAGCCCCGCCGTCAGCCCGCTCACGCCGCCGCCCAGGACTGCGACTTTGATCATCCGATTGCCGATGTTCTGATAGACCGTCCCAAGCGCGAAGTCCGACTCGAACATCGAAAACGCAGCATCCAAAAGCGACCTATGCCCGACGTGCACGACCACATCAGCTACCTGCTCGGGCGCGTGGGCCGCGCGCTCAGGGCGGACCGGGCGCGGCGCCTAAAGGTGGCGGACCTGCACTGCGGCCAGGACCGGCTCCTCCTCCATCTCCAAGAAGAAGACGGGCTTTCGCCCTCCGCCCTCGCCGCGCGCCTGGGCGTGGAGCCGCCCACGGTGACGAAAATGGCGCAACGTCTCGAACGCGCCGGCCTCCTCCGCCGCACGCCTGACCCCAACGACGCCCGCTCCGCCCGCCTCCATCTCACCGAAGAGGGCCGCGCCTGCTGCGCCGCCGCCGAGGCGTGCTGGCACCGCGTCGAGCGCGACGTGCTCGCCGGCTTCTCTGACGAAGAGGCCGAGGGGCTGCGCCGCCTCCTCCTGCGCGTGCTGTCAAACCTGGACGCCGCCTGACAGAACCGGCAGCCGGCGAGGCGTGGCATTGTTTTAGTTAGGCGGCTAACTAAACAACCTATCGCCCTCGGAGAAAGCCATGCCTATCCGCACGCTCGTCTCGCCTGGATCGCCTCGCCCTGAGAACGCCACACCGCCGCCTTCCGAGGCCGACCTGCTCGACGCCTACTCGCGCGCCGTCACCCACGCGGCGGAGACAGCCGGGCCGTCCGTCGTGAGCGTCGAGGTGGAGCGGCGCGGGCGGGGCCGCCGCCGGAGACGCGGCGGAAGCGGCTCCGGCTTTGCCTTCACAGGCGACGGCTTTCTCCTGACCAACGACCACGTCGTGCAAGGCGCCGCCCGCCTGCGCGTGGCCTTCTCCGACGGGCAGCGCCACGAGGCCGACCTCGTAGGCCGCGACGCGGATACGGACTTGGCCGTTCTCCGCATCGACGCGCCTGGCGTGCAGGCCGCCACGCTGGGCGACTCGGGGGCGCTCAGGCCGGGGCAGCTTGCCATCGCCATCGGCAACCCGTACGGGTTTCAGCATTCGGTGACGGCGGGCGTGGTGAGCGCGCTTGGGCGCTCGCTCCGGGCGCGCTCGGGGCGGCTCATGGAAGACGTGATCCAGACCGACGCGGCGCTCAACCCCGGCAACTCGGGCGGCCCGCTCGTCAACGCGCGCGGCGAGGTCATCGGCGTGAACACGGCCATGATCCTGCCGGCGCAGGGGATCTCCTTTGCCGTGGCGGTGAACACGGCGCGGTTCGTGGCCGGGCGGCTCATCCGCGATGGGCGCGTGCGGCGCGGCGTCATCGGCGTGGTGGGGCAGAACGTAGAGCTTCCCCGAGAGGCGCGCCGCCGCCACACCCTCGAAGAAGAGGGCGCCGTCTTGCTCGTGGAGGTGCTGAAGAAAAGCCCGGCCGAGCGCGCCGGCCTCCGCAAAGGCGATGTGCTCGTGGGCCTGGGTGGGCAGCGCATCGCCGGCATCGACGACCTCCTGCGCCTTTTGACCGAGGCGCGCATCGGCGCGATCACGCCGGTAGCTTTCCTGCGCGACGGCGCGCTCCGCTACGCCAGCGTCGTCCCCGAGGAGAAAGAGGGGTAGCCCGTGTCTCATGGGCACGCCGGCACGCGCCGGGTGCCACCGCTGCCGGCCCGCTCCAGAAGCGCCCTCGCGCAACTCGGCGGCGGTCTCTTCGAGCATCAGCACCTTGGCACCGGCGACGTGCCTCCTGCGGCTTCTCGTTGCTACGCCGCCTCCTGCCCCACCTCGGCAAACTGAAGCGAAGCCAGATCATGGTAGAGGCCGCCCTCGTGCATGAGCGTGGCGTGCGTGCCGTCCCCTACGATGCGGCCTTCATTGAGGACGAGGATGCGGTCGGCGCCTACGACGGTGGCGAAGCGGTGGGCGATGACGAAGGTGGTGCGCCCGGCCATGAGCCGCTCCAGGGCCTCCCGCACGAGCGCCTCGGAGGCGGAGTCGAGCGAGGACGTGGCCTCGTCAAGCAAAAGAAGGCGCGCGTCGCGGAGGAGCGCGCGGGCGATGGCTACGCGCTGGCGCTGCCCGCCGGAGAGCTTCACGCCGCGCTCGCCCACCTCCGTGGCGTACCCTTTGGGCAGCGCGGCGATGAAGTCGTGCGCGTTGGCGGCGCGGGCGGCCCCTTCCACCTCCTCATCCGTCGCGTCGAGGCGCCCGTAGCGGATGTTCTCGCGGATCGAGGTTGCAAACAGGCTCACCTCCTGCGACACCACGGCGATCTGCTCGCGCACGGAGGCGGCCGTGACGCGGCGCACGTCGTGCCCGTCGATCAGGACGCGCCCTTCGCTCGGGTCGTAGAAGCGCGGGATCAGGCTGATGAGCGTGGACTTGCCCGCGCCGCTCGGCCCCACGAGGGCGACGGTCTGCCCCGCCTCGGCCTCGAAGTCGATGTCTTCGAGCACGGGCTGCCCCGGCTCGTAGGCGAAGCGCACGCGCTCGAAGCGCACGCGCCCCTCGACGGGCGGGAGCGCCGGGGCGCCGAGCGCGTCCTGCACCTCCGGCTCGGTGTCCAGCAGCTCGAAGAGACGCTCGGAGGCGCCGGCGGCTGAGTTGAACGTGGCGTAGAGGCGCGACAGCGCGCCCACGCTCCGCGCGATGTTGAAGGCGTAGAAGATGAACGCCACGAGGTCGCCCGCGGTGAGGCGCCCGGCCAGGACCTCCTGCCCGCCGTACCAGAACACGCCCACGAGCGCCGAGAAAAAGAGCAGCCCCACCGTGGACCAGAAGATGGTGGTCACGAGCACCTTGTAGCGCGCCGTCTCGAACAGCTCCTCGACGGCCGTGTTGTAGCGCTCGACCTCGAAGGGGGCGCGGGCGAAGGCCTTGACGAGGCGCATGGCCGCCATGGCCTCCTCGGCCACGGCCGTGGTGTCGGCCAGGCGGTCCTGGAGGCGGCGCGCGAGGCGTCGGATCTTCCGCCCGAAGTAAATGGCCAGCCCCATCACCACCGGCACGACGACCAAGACGACGAGGCTCAGGCGCCAGTTCAGCACCAGCATCAGCACGAGCGAGCCGGCGAGCGTGAGCGTCTGCGTGAGCAGGTCCACGAGCGCCGAGGTCACCGCCGCGCGCACGGAGGCGACGTCGTTGGTGAGGCGCGAGGTGAGGTCGCCCGTGCGGTGGTTCGAGAAGAAGCGCAGGTCCAGGCGGTGGAGGTGGCGGTAGACGCGCTGGCGGAGATCGGCCACGACGCGCTCGCCCGTCCACTCCAGGAGGTAGTACCCGAAAAAGCCGATCACCGCCCTCGCCAGGAACAGCACCAGGAGGCCCAGCGCGATGCGGTTCAGCAAGGCGCCGTTGCCCGCCTCGAAGACGGCGTCGATCAGGGCGCGCAGGCCCAGCGGCACGGCCAGGCTTATGAGCGCGCTTAGCGCCGTGAGCGCCAGCGCGCCGTACAGGCGGGCGCGGTACGGGCGGCTGAGTCGGAAGATGCGCCGGAGCGCCGTCCACAGCTTGGCGGGAGGGCGTGAGGCGGCGGGCGATTCGGGAGTGGGCATGTTTGCTTTCAGCCAGCGGGCCGGTATTTTGTTTCCCGCTTCGCCTGCGCTGGCCCCGCCTCGGCCGGGCGTGGAGAAAAGAGGTACAGCTTTTGCCAACGGTTTTTAACGTGGCGCCATCGAACCCGTGCGCGCAACGTTGGCCTCCGCCAGACGACGCCGCCCCGCGCTCTTAATCGAACCGCTCGTACCGCGTGAACCTACCGAGCACCCGACACCACTTCTCCGCCGGCGAGCCGCCGCCCGGCGAACGTGCGGCCCGCCCGCCCGTGACCGAGCGTCTGCTGGCGTTTGTTGATAGGTTTATACCCGCAGGCAGCGCTCGTGACGCCGATGCGCACCGGCGCGGGCGCCTGCTTGTGGTCAGCTCGCTGGCGTTCTCTTTTGCCTGCTTCTTCTTCGGCGTGGAGATGAGCCTGGCCGGGCGCTACCCCCTTTCGAACGTGGGCGTCACCTTTCTGGGCGGCGCGCTGGCCCTCTTCAACCTCCCGCTCCTGCGCGCCTCGCGCTCGCACGTCGCGCCGGGGTTCCTCCTGTGCCTGGAGATCTCACTTCTTATTGCTTTCCAGGCGTACTTCGACCTCGGCTTCAGGGACCCGGTGCTGCTGTGGTACTTTTTCGTGCCGTGGCTGGCGGCCTTTTTGATCCGGCCGGCGGCCAGCTTCGTTTTTGCGGTCTTGACCGTCGCCATAGCCGGGGGCTTCTACGCGCTTACGGTGCAGGGGCACGTCTTCCCCGCGTACACCGAGCCGGAGCGGCTCTGGTGGATCTACTTCCTCCAGTTCGCCATGATCGCGCTCATCATGAGCGTAGTCGCATGGCTCTACGAGGGGCAGACGCTTGGGAACCTGCGCCTCTCGAACCGGCGCCTGCGCAGCGCGCGCGACGCGCTCCAGGAGTCGAACCGCCGCATCGAGAACATCCTCGAAAGCATCAACGACGGGTTCTTCGCCCTCGACGAGCGCGGGCGCTTCACGTACGTCAACGGTCGGGCCGAGCAGCTTCTGGGCGAGCGCCGCGCGGCGCTGCTCGGCCGCTGTGCGCAGGGGATGTTCTCGGAGCACATCGGGGCGGACAAAATCGGGGGCCTGCACGAGGCGGCTCAGGAAGGGGCCACGGTGGAGTTCGAGGCCTTCTACGAGCCGTTGGAGCGGTGGTTTGCCGTGCACATCTATCCCTTCTCCGAGGGGCTGTCCGTCTACTTCCGCGACGTGACCGACCGCCGCGCCTACGAGCAGGGGCTGATCGAGGCCAAAGAGCAGGCCGAGGAGCTTTCGCAGATGAAGAGCACTTTCCTGGCGAATATGAGCCATGAGATCCGCACGCCGCTCACGGGCATCATCGGCTTCGCCGGCGTGCTCGCCGAGGAGAGCCACGACGAACTCAGCGAGTTCGCCACGCTTATCGAGCGCAGCGCGCAGCGGCTCTTGAACACGCTTAACTCGGTGCTCGACTACGCGCAGCTTGAAAGCGGCTCGGTCACGCTGCGGCCTGAAACCGTGGACGTGGCCGAAGAGGCCGAGGGCGTAGCCCAGCTGCTGGCCCCGCTGGCCCGCGAGCGCGGCCTTTACCTGCGCGTGGAGCGTGCCTCAGCGCATACGACGGCGCACCTCGACAAGACCTTCCTAAACCGCGTGCTGAACAACCTCGTGGGCAACGCCATCAAGTTCACCGCCGAGGGGGGCGTAACCGTGGAGGTCGAAGAGCGCGAGCGGAGCGTCCTGGTGCGGGTGAAGGATACCGGCATAGGCATCTCGGAGGCGTTCCTGCCGCACCTCTTCGAGGAGTTCCGCCAGGAATCCACCGGGCTGGGCCGCTCGCATGAGGGGAGCGGCCTCGGGCTGGCCATCACCCACCACCTTGTTGAGGCCATGGGCGCCGCCATCGACGTCGAGAGCGAGCAAGGGGAAGGAACGGTCTTCACCGTCTCGTTCCCTCAGCATCAGCGCGCCGAGGCCTCCTACGCCAGCCCGGCTTGAGCACCATCGAGGAGCAAACCGGGGCAGGACTGTCCGAGCCAGGCGCGGAGCGTATCTGCTGGTGGATGGGTAGATTTCTCCCAAGTCGGGTCTTTATCCAGCCCCGCGCCGATGCGCTTGCAAACGCGCCCCGGCTGCAATTTCACTGCGGATGGCCGTGCTGCTCGTACGCCAGCCACAGCAGCATCCCTTCCTCCGAGGCCCCGAACGGGCGGTCCGCCGCGCAGTACTCCTGCCACGCCACGCCGCGCAGCTGCCGTGCAAGCTCGGCATTGCCCCCGGCAATGCGGAGGAAACGCAGGCGCACTTGAGCGGCGCCTGCGCTCGCTACAGCTTCGCGGCTGAGTTTTTCAAAAGCTTCCTCTCCCATGGCCGGGTCCCTGGCGCTTGGTTGTTGCAGTTGAAGACACGATTGCTAACTTACACAAACTTCATGCCTGGGCATTTCTCCTCGCTGGCCATCGCACGGGAATACGAAAAAGTGCTTTTTGCCAGGTCATCAGCGTAGCGTGGGGCGGCTAAAAAAGATCGGTTTTCCTGTTGCCGAGGTATCAACCTTTTTTAACATGCTCCCCGTGAATTCCTCTTCTGTTGTTATTATTTTGCAAAAGCAATGAGCGCGCTCTTGATTACGAGGCCAGCACTTTTGGCTCAATCTTTTGTAAGAGTTTGGCTCTAACATCTACTTGTCCAACAATTTTTAGAGGAGACTTTTCATGGAGCAACATGCCGCTTCCGGGGGAGAGAACTTTGACTTACGAGAAATCCTGCTCCGTGGCCGCCGTCTCGACCTGAAAGGCCGCACCGACTTCTTTTCAGATTGGATTCGGCGCGGTATCGGCCGCGGCGACAGTATGCACTTGCGCCTCGTCTCTTCGGCGGCGGACCGCGAGGTGGAGGTGCTCGACCGCCACACCGGCAAACCGCGCCGGATGCTCATGTTCGGGTCGAACAACTACCTCGGCCTGGCCAACCACCCATACGTCAAGGAGCGCGTGGCCGAGGCTTTGCACACGTACGGGGCCGGCGTGGGCGGCCCGCCGCTCCTCAACGGCTACACCGCGCTGCACGACGAGCTGGAAGCACGCCTCTCCGCCCTCAAGGGCACCGAAGACACCGTGCTCTTCCACAGCGGCTACGGCGCCAACGTCGGCCTGGTGAGCTGCCTCGCCGACCGGCACGACACGGTGATCTACGACGCCTACTGCCACGCCTCTTTCCACGACGGGCTGAAGATGACGAGCGCTTCTTCAGCCAAGTTCGCGCACAACGACACCGAAGAACTCGCCCAGCTCCTCGAAGCGGCTGACACCGACGGGCGCGGCGACCTCTTCGTAGGCGTCGAGGGCGCGTACTCGATGGACGGCGACACGGCCCCCTTGGACGAGGTGGCCCGCCTCTGCCAAAAGCACGGCGCCCACCTCATCGTAGATGACGCCCACGGCACCGGCGTGACCGGGCCGAGCGGCGCGGGCACGGCCAAGGCGTACGGCGTCTCGGACGCGGTAGCCGTCAACTGGGGCACGTTCAGCAAGGCGTTCGGCGTCGTCGGCGGGTTCGTCTCCACCTCACAGGCCATCGCCGACTACATGCGCTTTTTCGCGCGCTCGTACGTGTTCTCGGCCTCGCTCCCGCCGCAGGTCGTGGCCGCCGTCCTGGCCGGGCTGGACCTCCTCGAGCGCGAGCCTCAGATCCACGCGCGCCTCTGGGAGAACATCCGCTACACGGCCGAGGGGCTGCGGCGCCTGGGCTTCGACATCGGCGAGCCGGAGACGGCCATCATCCCGCTCCACCTGCCCATGACGATGAACATCCGCCGGGCGGCCTTCCGCTTTCACAAGATGGGCATCTTCCTCAACACCATCGAGTACCCAGCCGTCCCCGTCTCGAAGCAGCGCTTCCGCATCAGCCTGATGGCCACGCACACGAAGGCGGACATCGACCGGCTCCTGGAGTGCGTCGAAGAGGTGTGGGACGAGTTCGCGCCCGAGGAGTCGGGCGGCGACGCCTCGTCACGCCCGGCGGAGGTCGAGGCCCGCAGCGCGGCCTCGTCGTGAGGCGCTGCGCGGTTTCTGCGCTTGCGTTTATCCGCGTAGCCCACGCGGCTTCGGGTCAGAAGAAAAGAACTGCGCTTCCCTGCGCCCGAACTCAGGTGGCGCGCGTCTGCTGCGTCTCGAAGTGGCGGTAGCGCGCGTACGAGAAGCAGTACACGCCGTAGCACACCAGCCCGATGGCGACGAGGCCCAAGAGCCACGGGCCGTAGGGCTGCTGCTGAAGCTCCTGGAGCGCCTTGTCCAGCCCGCCGGCCTCGCTCGGGTCGGCCTGCAAAGCGGCCTGGATGAAGAACGTGCCGATCATGCAGAACACCACTGCGCGCGCCGACAACCCCACGCGCCCGATGCGCCTGGCCCAGGTGCGCTCGGTGGCGCTCATCTCGCCGGCGGCGTACTTCTCCATAAACTTGGCCTTGTACGCCTTATAGAAGTGGTACAGCCCCACGCCGATGATGATGGCGCCCACGATGCCCACGAGCCACAGCCCGAAGGGCTGGCTCATGAGCTTGGCCGTCATCGTCTGCCGCGAGCCGCCGCCGCCACCGCCACCTGAGCCAAACGCGATCCGCAGCGCCAGGACGGCGAGCGCGCCGTTGATCAGCCCGCTCACGGCGTAGCCCGTGCGCTTGACGAGGCCCTTCGCGTCGGTGCCCTCGTTTGAGGGGTCGAGCGCGGCGGCCACGAGGCGCCAGATGGCATAGCCCAGAAGGCCGATGCCTGTTAAGACGAGGAGGATCTGCCCGAACGACTGCGAGGCGATCTCGTGCAGGGCGCCGCGCGAACCCGTCGTCTGCCCGCCCGAGCCGAAGGCCGCCTGCACGGCCAGCACCCCAACGATAGTGTACACCACGCCCTTGGCCACGTAGCCGATGCGCGCAAACGTGTCGAGCCAATCGCTGCGGCCGGGCGTGTCCGTCGCCTTGCGCGCGCCGCGCTCTGCCGTCCGTCGTACCTGATTCGCCATGCGGGATCACCTTGCTCGGTTGGTAGGATGTTCGGAAGCAGATGAAGGCATCCAAGCCTTGGCGCTTCCTGTGCCGGCATCTTCGTCAGCAAAGAAGATACAACGCTGGGCAGACTTCTTCACGCTCGCGGCTTTTTCCGCAACGCTGCTCAAACAGAACCGACTTTAGAAGGCAGGATGCTTCGAGGAACTAAGCAGTTGCCATTTTCCGCGCTGTGCGCTCGGTAACATAGCGCGCGCCGCCGTTTCTTTTCTACCGGCACGCGCGCGGAGACTTGATCGTTACCTCTTCAGGAGATCCGCTCCGCTGAGCTTTTCTATGTGCTGGCGCAGGCTGGCGTAGCTAAGGCGCTCCTGCGCCTCACGCCAGGCGACCCACGCAACCGCTTCGATGCCTTCGCGCGCCTCGGGCGTGAACCCCTCTTGCGGGGTGTGCATGAGGAACCAATGCGTGGTCTTGACGGCGTAGCCGTCCTTATGCGCGTAACCGTGCACCGTCGGCCCGAGCGCGCGGACGAGGCGCAGCCCGCCCGGCCCGAGGCGCGCGCCGATCTCTTCGTGCACCTCGCGCAGCGCGCACTCCTCGACGGTCTCGCCCGCGTCGCGCTTGCCTTTGGGCAGGTCCCACGCGCCGCGCCGGTAGATGAGCAGCACCTCCGGCCCCTCGGAATCTTCTGCGCCGGGGCGCACCACGTAGCCGCCGCCGGCCTCGACAGGCACGGGCGCGCGGTACGGATCGAGGTTGCAGAGGGCCGCCGGCGGCACGGCCTCGACGCGCACCTCCGCCTCGAACGCCGCCCGCATCGCCACGCCACTCAGCCACGCCGCGTCGATGACGAGCACGCGGTGGTGATTCTCGGCGGCGGCCTCTTGCCGTGCCGCTTCGAGCGTGGGCTGGAGCCGCACGTCCCCGCGCAGCCCGTCGTAGCGGATGGCGGGCAAACGGGCAGCGGGCGCGGCGTAGAAAAGGAGCATGGGCGCAGAGGGGGCGGATCGGTCGGCAGGGCGCGGCGTGGCGCGCGGTTTCGCGCCTTGCAAAATATTCGGGTGGCGCGCTACCGCGTCCCCGAAGCCGGCTCACACAACTACTGGGTCGATGACGAGGAGGACCTCCTCTACGTGGCCTACTACAACGGCGGCCTGCGCGTGGTGGACATCTCGGGCGATCTGATGGGCAACCTCTACGAGCAGGGCCGCGAGGTAGCGCGCTTCTTCCCGGACGACCCCGACGGCAAGATCCCCAACGCGCCGATGGCGTGGGGGCCGCAGCCGCACAAGGGCCACCTCTTCTTCTCGGACTGGAACAGCGGCCTCTGGGTCGTGAAGCTGAAGCAGCCCGGCGAAAGTGACGAGCCGACAGCCTCAGTGGAATAACCCGGCCCGCCCGGCTTAGAGCAAGCCCTGGTGCTCCATCCCGCGCAGGCTCTTCACGGCGGAGTCGTAGCTCTGCGCGGCGGACCGCCGGAGCCAGTGCATGGCCTGGTCGAAGTCGTACGGGACGCCGTGGCCTTCCCGGTAGTGCAGGTACATGAGGTACTGCGCCGCCGGGTTACCCTGCTCCGCCGCGCGCCGCGTCCACACGAAGGCTTCTTCGTAGCGGTCTTCCACGTAGAGATGGAAGCCGAGGGCGCGCTGCGCCTCTGCGTTGCCGCCATCCGCCGCGCCTTGCCACAGGCGCATGGCCTCCTCCTCGTCTTTTTTCAAAAACATAATGTTGCCGAGCAGCACGTGCGCGTCCAGGTGGCCCCCCTGGACCGCCAGCCGCGCCAGCTTTTCTGCCCGTTCTTCGTCTCCGGCCTCGGCGTAGACGACGGCCTGCGCGTACTGCTCCTGGGGCGAAAGCGACGCGGCGTCATGGCACGCGCCGAGAAGCAACGTCATTGTCAAGGAGAAGAGTAACAAGTTCAGGTTCATAACTACTTTGCGGAATCGCCTGAGACGGATTTTGAGGAATGGTTGGGGCTGCGACTTGTCTGCCGCAAAAATGTTACCGACCTCGAGTTCGTCCTCCATCTCGACAGCGCCAGCCTTTCCGGTTCGTTTGGCGTAGGAGAACCCGAAGGCTGGAGCGCTGTTCGAGCTTGACAACAGCACTCCGTTGCAAGAAGCACCATGAGCTACGAAGACCGGATCACGCTCGAACCCGGCAAGCGCAGCGGCAAGCCCTGCATTCGCGGGGAGCGCATCTCCGTTTACGATGTGCTCAGCTACTTGGCCTCGGGCATGACGTATGACGAGGTGCTGGCCGACTTCCCCTATCTGGAGAGGAGAAAGGACATCCTTGCGAGCCTCGAATACGCGGCCGAGCGCGAACGCCGCACGCTCGCGGCGGCCGGATGAAGCTGCTCCTCGGCCAAAATCTTTCTCCGAGGCCCGGCTGATCACCTCATCGTAAGCAAGGACTCTGGCTTCAACGGAAGCGCCTCCTATGCCGCGCATCTCGGAGTTCTATGGCATCTTCGTCTACATGTATTTCCGGGATGTGCAGCAGCACCACGCCCCGCACGTCCACGTGCGCTACGGCGAATACAAGGCGTCCTTCTCCATCGAAACGGGAGAACGGCTCGCGGGCCGGCTGGGGAACAAGCAAACCCGGCGCGTGCAGGACTGGATCGCGGCCCGACGCGCGGCGTTGGAAGGGAACTGGCAACGCGCCCTGCGCGGCGAAGCGCTCGAATGGATAGACCCCTTAAGCCGATGAACCCCGACGTGATAGACGTTCAGCCTCTCGACGACCACGTGCTGCGCCTCATCTTTGAGGGCGGCGAGGTGCGCGACTTCGACGCGAAGCCGCACCTTGACTTCGGCATCTTCCAAGAGCTGCGCGACGAGGCCTACTTCCGAGAGGCGTACGTAGAGTTCGGGTCCGTAGAATGGCCGCGCGGGCAGGGGCTGAGCTACGACACGCTCTACCTCGAAAGCGTGCCTACGAAGATGACGGTCTGAGCCGCGCCGTCCCCGACTCTCTGACTGTGATTCACCTCCGCTCACGTCCTATGCGTACCCCTCTCCTCACCGCCGCGCTCCTCTTCCTCACGCTCGGCGCCGCGCCGAACGGTGCAGGCGACGACACGCCGCCGAGCTACTTCGTCTACGTCGCCGCCGAGTCCGAGGACGCGGTGTACCTCGTGCGCTTCGACGGCGAGGAGGCCGCCGTCGCGCAGGAGATCCCCGTGGGCCGCTGGCCGGTGGAAACCGAGGGGCCGCACGGCCTGGCCGTGGCGCCCGGCGGCGAGCACTGGTTCCTCTCCATCGCACACGGGCAGCCCTACGGGCGCGTCGTCAAGTACGCCACGGAGACGAACAAAAAGATCGGCGAGGTCGAGGTGGACATGTTTCCGGCCACGATGGCGGTCTCCGAGGCGACGGGCCTCCTCTACGTCGTCAACTTCAACCTGCACGGCGCCCTGGAAAAGAGCACCGTCTCGGTGGTAGACCCCGAGGCGATGGCGGAGGTCGCGCAGGTCGAAACAGGTGTGATGCCGCACGGCGCGCGCCTGGGGCCGGACGGACTGCGGCTCTACTCCGTAGGCATGATGGACGGGGCGCTCTACGAGATCGACGCGGCCACCTTCGAGGTCCTGCGCCGCCTTGAGCTGCCGGGCCAGAACCCCAAGCCCACCTGGGTCCAGCCTCACCCGACCGAAGGAAAAGCCTACGTCGCCCTCAACGGCGCCGACGCCGTGGCCGAGGTGGACTTGGAAAAGTGGCAGATCACGCGGCGCTTCGAGACAGGCGCCGGGCCGTACAACCTCGAGGTCACGCCGGACGGCCAAACGCTCGTCGTGAGCTACAAGGGCGCCGCCACGACGGGCCTCTGGGATCTGGAAACGGGCACGGAGACGGCGCGCATTGAGAACAGCCGGCGCGTCACGCACGGCGTCGTCGTCTCGCCGGACGGGCGCTACGCCTTCGTCTCGGCCGAGGGCATCGGCGGGGAGCCGGGGGCCGTGGACGTGATCGACCTGGAGAAGGAAACGCGCGTGGCGTCGGTGGACGTGGGAAAGCAGGCCGGCGGCATCGCGTTCTGGAAGATGGGCGAGGCGCTTTAGGCGCGGAAATCAGACCGTTGTCTTGCCTGTGAACTTACACCCCCACCGTCTGCTGTGGATGCTCTCGTCATTGGAGGGGGGATCGCTGGACTGGCGGCGACCCTTGCGCTCCGCCAAGCGGGGATCGAAGCCGTTGTTTGCGAGCGGGTCACGGCGCTTCGTGAAGTGGGGGCGGGGATCAGCCTCTGGCCCAACGCCACGCGCGTGCTCGGCCGCCTCGGCGTGCTCGGCTGCCTTGAGGCGCGCGCGGGCGCCATCCGCGCGGTGAGCGTGAAGACGCCTGCTGGGCGAACGCTCCTGCGAGTCCGCGCCGGTGGGTACGGCGCGCCGGCTCTCTGCGCGCATCGGGCCGACCTGCTCGGCGCCTTACGGGCTGCACTACCCGAGAGTGCCGTCAGACTCGGGAAAACGTTCGTCGGGGCCGAGGACGACGGCGACCGCGTCCGCGCCTGCTTCGCGGACGGCAGCGCGGCGGAGGCCGAGATCCTCGTCGGGGCCCACGGCCTTCGCTCGCGGGTGCGCGCCGCGCTCTTCGGGGACGATCCGCCGATCTACCGCGGGTACACCATCTGGCGCGGCATCGGACCGCTGCCCCCGTCTCTCGGTCCCGGCGCGGCGTTCGAGACGTGGGGAGATGGGCGCCGCTTCGGGCTGTTCGACACGGGCGGCGGACGGGCGTACTGGTACGCCACGCACAACCGGCCAGAAGGCGAGAACGACGCCGGGCCGGAGGCGCGCAAGGCCGAACTCCTCCGGCTCTTCGGACGCTGGCACGCGCCCGTTCCCGAAGCCGTCGAGACGACGCCGGCCGGGGCCATCCTCCGCGACGATGCGTACGACCGCCCCCCGACGCAACCCTGGCATCGGGGCCGGATCGTCCTCGTAGGAGACGCGGCTCACCCCATGACGCCGAACCTCGGGCAGGGCGGCTGCATGGCCATCGAAGACGCACCGGCGCTGGCCCGCTGTCTCGCAGAAGCGCCTGCGCCCGAAGCCGCGTTCGCCGCGTTCGAGCGGGCGCGGTACCGCCGAACGGCGTGGATCGCGCGGCAATCGCTGTGGGCCGGCTGGATCGGCCAGCTCGGAGGGCGGGCGGCGCGGGCGCGGAATGCGGTGGGGCGGACGTACCCGTCGTTGCTGTTCGAGCGCGTCTTTGCATGGCCCTTTCGCTACGCTGCCTGATACCAAGTTCGGTTATACGGTTGTCATTCCGACCGAACGAAGTGAGTGGAGAAGTCTCCCTCTGGCAGAGCGTTTCGAGTATCCCAGATCCCTCCGCTTCGCACCCCAAGAGCACTTCTTCACTACGTTCAGGGCGCTGCGCTCCGGTCGGGAGGACAAGTCCAAACGTAAGTAGGCACTCGGGTTTGGTATGACACGCGGCTTCGGCTGGCACGGCGCCTTTCGGTCTTGTCCCGCGCCGCCTGTATCGGTACTATCCGGACACGTCCAAGCGGTAAGGCTGCGTTGCGCGGCTGAAGTGCAAGCCGTCATCTATCCACGTTTTCGAGATCCGCCATGCCGCGCAACGGCGCTTCGAGCAGCTTCCGGGCCGGGGCACGGGCGGCGGCGCCGCTGCTTTTAGGGATGGCACCCTTCGGCGCAGTGGCCGGGATTGCGACGGTGGAGGCCGGGCTGTCGCCGCTTCAGGGGCAGGCCATGTCGGTCATCGTCTTCGCCGGGGCGGCGCAGCTGGCGGCGCTTCAGCTTATCGAGAACGGCGCGGCGGCGCTCGTCGTGGTGGCGACGGCGCTCATCATCAACCTGCGCCTTGCGATGTACAGCGCCTCGCTCGCGCCTCACCTGCAGCACCTCTCGCCCCGGCAGAAGCTTCCGCTGGCTTACGCCTTGACGGATCAGGCATACGCCGTGGCCGTGACGCGCTTTGGCGAGGGCCTGCCCCGTACCGAGCGGCGGAGCTACTACCTGGGCGCCGCCGGGGCCATCTGGGCGACGTGGCAAACGGCCACCGCCGCGGGCCTTTTTGTAGGCGCGGGCGTGCCGGAGGCGTGGGACCTCAGCTTTGCCGTGCCGCTCACCTTTATGGCGCTCCTCGTGCCTGCGCTCAAGGATCGACCCGCCGTGGCTGCGGCGGCGGTGGGCGGCTTTGTGGCGGCGGCGGCGTTTGCGCTGCCGTTCAACCTGGAGCTGATCGTCGCGGCGCTGAGCGGGATCGGGGCCGGGCTGCTTGCCGAGAAAGCGGTTTCCGTGCCGGAGGAGGACGCGCCGTGAGCACCTCTACCGCTTGGCTCGTGATCGTGACCATCGGCGCGGGGACGCTGGGGCTGCGCTTTGTGCCGGCGGCGGTCCTGGCCGCGCTCGTCGTCCCGGCGCTCGTCTATGCCGATGGCGCGCTTGCCCTTTCGTTCAGCAACACGCGGTTGGTGGCAGGCGTCCTGGCCGCCGTCGTGGCGTGGACGACGCGCAGCGTGCTCTGGACCATCGGCTCCGGGATGGCCGCGCTCTGGACGCTGAACGCGCTTCTGTGACGACGGCGGATGGCGGACGGCGTGTTCTGCGCTTGTGCCTGGAAAACAAGAATCTGCGAACTGGCCGGCTCCCGAAACCCTCCGCTCTGCTGCGCGGTTTTCTTTGCGAACCCCCTTCTCCGAAAAATACCCGCTGATTATGACGACGCGCACGGAAACGTTCGAGATCGAAGGCATGTCGTGCGACCACTGCGTCAAGGTGGTGGACGAGGCGCTGGCCGCCGTGCCGGGCGTGACCGAGCATGACGTGAAGATCGGCTCGGCGCGCGTGGGCTACGACGACGCCGAGACGAACCGCGCCGCCATCGAACGCGCGATTGAGGAGGCCGGTTACACGGCGCAGCTGGCGTAGCCGCCGCGCTCCCCCTCGGCCACGGACCGCTGCCTGGAACGTGATGCGCCGCCTTGGCTCTTCTGCTTCTGTCACCGCGCTGATGGCGGTCTTGCTCGCAGCCGGCTGCGCGGGCGACCCGCCGGCACCGCCGTCCTACCGCGACGCCGTCTTGCAGCACCGCGTCGAGCGTGACATGCAGATGCGCACCAAAAGCAGCGTCCTCACCAAAGCCGCCCGCGCCGAGTTCAAAGGCCTGCGCTACTTTGACGTGGACTCGACGTACCGCTTCGCCGCGGCGCCGTTCGAGCCGGCCGCCGCGCCCGATACGGTGTGGATGACGGAGAGCGACGGCGGCATGGCCGCGCACGTGCGCGTGGGCGTGGTGACGCTGCCCTTCCCCGAAGGCACGGCGCGCCTCAGCGTTTTCCGCCCGAGCGGCGCCGGGCCGGACGAACTCTGGATTCCCTTCGCCGACGCCACCAACGGCCAGTCCACCTACGGCGGCGGGCGCTACGTGGACGCCGCCCCCCGCGCCGACGGCGCCGCCCTCCGCGTGGACTTCAACAAGGCTTACAACCCGTCCTGCGATTACAACCCGGACTACGCCTGCCCGCTCCCGCCTCGGCAGAACCGCCTCCCCTTTGGCGTGCCCGCCGGCGAGCAGAAGTCGCTCCTGGCCGCCAAGTAACCCGTTTTTTCTTCTCTCACGCGATGCCCCTTGCCATGCTCATGCTCCGACGCTTTCTCCCGGCCCTTCTCGTTCTCGCCCTCTTCGGCCTCGCGGCCTGCTCCCCCTCGGACGCCGGCCCCGCCGAAGAAGAAGAAGAAGCCGCCGAGGCGCTGCCCGCCGTCACCGTCTACAAAAGCCCGACGTGCGGCTGCTGCGCCGAGTGGGTCGAGCACATGGAAGAAAACGGCTTCGAGGTCAAGACCTCGGAGATGATCAACGTCACGCCCATGAAAAACCGCCTGGGCGTGCCGGGCGCCTTGCGCTCGTGCCACACCTCGGTCATCGGCGGGTACGTCGTCGAGGGGCACGTGCCGGCCGACGTGATCAAGACGATGCTCGGCGAGGAGCCTGACTTCGCCGGGCTGGCCGTGCCGGGGATGCCCATCGGCTCGCCGGGGATGGAGGTCGAGGGGCGCCCGGATCAGCCGTACAGCGTCCTGGCCTTCGACGGGCAGGGGCGCCAGAGCGTGTACGCGCGCGAGAATCAGTAGCGGAAAACCGCCTCAGCCCTACAGCGTGGGCGCGTTCTGCCAGAGCACGAACGCGCCCATGGCCAGGACGAACACGGCGACCACCTTCTTGAGGCGCGCTTGCGGCACGTACGCCCCGGCGCGGCTGCCCACGAAGCTGCCCACCACCCCGAGCGCGCCGAAGATAAAAACGAGCCGCCAGTCCACCGCCAGCCCCGCCTCCTTGAGCACGCCGAGGTGCTTGGCGAACCCGCTCAGGCTCTGGATGGCGATGATGGCAAGGCTCGTCCCCACCGCCCGGCGCATGGGCAGCCCGTCGAGGAGCACGAGCGCCGGCACGATGAGGAAGCCGCCCCCCACGCCGATCACTCCGGCCAAGACGCCCACGCCGAAGCCCTCAGCCGCCAACGTCCACGGCGCCTGCCGACCCTTCGATTGGCTCTTTGAGGCCGCCGGGCGCAGCATGAGCGCGGCAGCCAGCAGCATCACCACGGCGAACACCGTAAGCTGCACGGCCCCACTGACGAACCCGGAGCCGTACGCGCCGAGGTACGCCCCCGCCATCCCCGGCAGCCCGAAGAGCGCCACGGCCCGCCACGCCACGCGCCCCGAGAGCGCGAAGGGCACGGCGCCCACCAGGCTGATGATGGCTACGATTCCCAGCGACTCGGCCACGGCCAGCTTCTCCGGCTCGCCCACGAGGTAGACGAGCACCGGCACCGTAAGAATCGAACCGCCGGAGCCGAGCAACCCCAGCGTCAGCCCCACGGCAAGCGCTCCGAGCCAGGCCATCTTTTTAGAGGGAACGGGGAGCAGGAAACGGGTAAGGCGCGCGCGGAAATCCGTTTCCGCAGGCTCAGTGCGCTGGCGCTTCTTCGGTTTCCACGGCGTCGGCGTGCGCCTCGCGCCAGGCGCCGAAGCGGTCGTCCACGTGCACGGCCTCGAAGCCGTGGCGCTCCAAGAGGCTCACGGCCGAGGCCGCGCGCAGGCCGCCGCCACAATGCACGAGGAGCGGCTCGCTCTTGGGCAGGTCGCTTAGCTTTTCGGGCAGGCGCGTGTGCGGGGTCAGGCGCGCCTCCGGGACGTGGCCGCTCTGGTACTCGCTGTGGGAGCGCACGTCCACCACCAGAGCGTCTTCGTGGCGGCGGCGCTCCATCTCCTCGAAGTCAATGCGCTCGGTCTCGGCCAACGCGCCGCCGCTTTCGGCGTAGGCCTTGAGCGTTTCCGGCGTGGCGTAGCCGCGGAGGTCGTCCAGCCCCACACGCACGAGGTCGCGCACGGCCGCGTCCAGGTGCGCTTCTTCTTCCAGGATCAGGTAGATGGGCTGCTCGGGGCGGACGTAGGAGCCGGCCAGCGTCGGGAAGCTCTTGCCGAAGGGCGCGAAGAGGGCACCCGGCAGATGGCCGCGCATGAACGCCGCGCGGTCCGCCCGCGTGTCGAGCACGGCGGCCTCGTCGTCCGAGGCGAGGCGGCCGAGGTCTTCCACCGAGAGCGGCGCCGGCTCAGGGAGCGCGTCCAGGAGCGGCGGGCCGGTGCGGTTCAGCCTCTTCATCCGGGCGAAGTAGAGCGGCGGCTCGGGCTGATCGGCCAGGACGTAGTCGGTGAAGCGCGCTTCGCCCTGCTGCGCCGCTTCGAGGGCCGCGCTCGTCTTCCGCTCGTAGCCGACGGTCGTCTGCGGCACGGAGCCGAGCGCCTTGCCGCAAGCCGAGCCGGCGCCGTGGCCCGGCCACACCTGCAAGCCATCGTCGAGCGCCAGGAACTTCTGCACGGATTGGTAGAGCTGTGCGGCGCCTCTGCGCATGGCGCCCGTGTGGCCGGCGGCGGTCTCCAAGAGGTCGGGCCGGCCCGTGTCGCCCACGAATACGAAATCGCCCGAGGCCAGGCCCATCGGCTCATCGGCGGCGCCTTGGTCCGTGATCAGGAAGGAGAGGTGCTCGGGCGTGTGGCCGGGCGTGTGCCGCGCCTCGACCCGGACGTTGCCGATGGCGAACGTGTCGCCGTTTTTGAGGAGGCGGACGTCGCAGCCCTCGCCCCAGGTGTAGGCCCACTCGTCGCCGCCCTCGCCGGAGAGGTAGACGGTGAGGCCGTGGCGCTCGGCCAGCTGGCGCGCGCCGGAGAGGAAGTCGGCGTGGATGTGCGTCTCGGCGGCGGTGGTGAGGCGCAGGCCCTCCTCCTCGGCGAGGCGGAGGTAGCGCTCGGCGTCGCGCTCGGGGTCAATGACGAGCGCCTCGCCTGTCTCCTGGCAGCCGATGAGGTAGGTGTACTGCGCAAGATGGGGGTCGAAAATCTGGCGGAAAAGCATAGCGGATGCGTCGTGGACGAGAAGTGCAGAAGCGGGCAGAGGCCGTATGCGCGCAAAATAAGCAGGCGGCGGCGAGCAAGCCAGAACGCCCCCGGACGGATTTTTGCAGTTCGGTTTCAAACCGGCCTTTCAGCGCGCTTGGCGTCTCGTATTTTAACCCAAGTTGTGACCTACCTAGTTGTCGTCCTGAACGCAGTTAAGGATTTCCCTCGTTTCAGCATTTTGAGACGTGGGAGATCCTTCGCTTGGCTCAGGATGACGAAGGCTGAGCGTTTCAACTGTGCCATACAACTTGAGTTATTTTGAAAGCCGTTTGCCCGAAGACCACACCCCTTCTCCTTGCCTTGTTCGACCATGCCCTCTTCCGCTCCTGAACGTTCTGCTCTCGGAAAAAGCCGGTACGTGCGGCGCGTGCTTATCGCCGTGGGTATTGCGCTGGCGTTCGTCGTGGCGCTCTACTTTCTTCAGCACGTGGCGCGCGTGCTGCTGCTCATCTTCGCGGGCGTGCTGCTCTCGATCTTCCTGAGCGGGCTGGCGATGTTCGTCCACCACCGCACGCCCCTCCCGCGCGGGGTGGCCCTGGCTCTGGTGGTGGTGGTGCTCGTGGCGCTGGCGGGCCTCGTTGGGTGGCTGGCCGGGCCGCGCCTGGCCGATCAAGCCACGCAGCTTTCCGAGCGCATCCCCGAGGCCGTGGACCGGCTGCGCAGCACCCTGCGCAGCTACGGCTGGGGCGAGGTGGTGCTGCGGCAGACGCCCTCGGCGGAGAACTTCGTCTCGGGCGGCTCGGACATCGTGGGCAGCATCACGGGCATCTTCTCCACGTTCCTGAGCGGGCTGACGAACTTCGTCATCATCGTGATCATCGGGCTGTACCTGGCGGCCAACCCGATGCTGTACGTGAACGGCGCCGCGCACCTCGTGCCGATGTCCAAGCGCGAGCGCGCCCGCGAGCTTTTGCAGGCGCTCGGGCGCGGGCTGCGCTGGTGGATCATCGGGCGCATCGCCTCGATGGTCGTCGTTGGGTTGCTCACGGCCATCGGCCTTTTGATCGCAGGCGTGCCGCTGGCGTTTACACTGGGGTTCATCGCGGCGGTGTTCTCGTTCGTGCCGTATATCGGCCCCATCGCCTCGGCGGTGCCGGCCATGCTCGTGGCCCTGGCCGAAGGCCCACAGCTGGTGCTCTACGTCGTGCTGGTGTACTTCGGCGTGCAGCTTTTGGAGAGCTACCTCATCACGCCGCTGATCCAGAAGCGGGCCGTGGAGCTGCCGCCGGCGCTCCTGATCACGGCGCAGGTGCTCGTCGGCGTGCTGGCCGGCATCCTGGGCGTGATCGTCGCCACGCCGCTCACCGTGGCCGTCATCATCATCGTGCAGATGCTCTACGTCGAGGACATCCTGGGCGACAACGTGAAGGTGATGGGGACGTCGTCGAAGTAACCCCGAGCGCTGCGGGCGCTCTTGCCCGCACGCGCGCTAAAACACGGTGCTTGTGACGCCGAGCGTTTCGAGCGTCATCCAAATCACGAACACGGCGTAGAGCGCCAGGAGCACGACGGCCTCCGTGCGGCGCAGCCGGAGCGAGGTGCGCATCGAGGTGAAGAGCACCACCGTGGCGAGCGTGAGGAACGCCATCAGCGGCGCGGCCACGGCGAAGTCCACCGGCGCGCTCCCGGCGATCAAGACGCCCACAGGCACGGCGATCAAGAGGTCGAAGATGTTGCTGCCCAAGACGTTCGCCAGGCTGACGACGCCCTTCCCCTGCCGCGCCGCCTTGACGCTGATGAAGGCGTCCGGCAGGCTCGTCCCCGCCGCCACGACGGTGAGGCCCCACAGGAAGCTGGGCGTGCCGAGCGCCTCGCCCAGCCCCAGCGCCGCCTGCACGAGGCCTTCCACGCCCGCCACGATCACGACGAGGCTCACGGCGAGCCATCCCCACGCCTGGAGCGGGCGGATCTCCTGCGCCTCGCCGGCGGCTTCTTCGGCCTGGAGCGCCGCCTTTTCGGCTTGGAGCGCTGCCCTTTCGGCGTGGTGCTCGGCCGTGTCCTGCTGCTGCACGAAGAGGTAGAGGCCGTAGAGGGCCACGGGCATGAGCGCGATAAGCCGGTTCATCTCCCCCACGAGTTCCTCGCCCGGCACCGGGTTGTAGATCACGGCGAACGAGAACGCCAAAAGCAGCACCGCCACCGAGATGATGTAGAACTGCGCGTCCTTGTACACGAGGTTGAGGTCAGCCTGGAGCCGCCCGCCCACGACGCCCGCCAGGCCGGGGATGACCAAGACGTTGAAGATGGCCGAGCCGACGATGGCCGCCACGCCCAGCTCGAACTCGCCGTGCAAGAGCGTCGAGATCACCGTGGTGGAAAGCTCGGGGAAGCTCGACCCCACGGCTGCTACGACGGCGCCCTGCACAACGGCGGGGAGGCGGTAGTACACGGCCAGCTGCTCGGAGGCCGTCTCAAGCCAGCCGCTGCCTTTCCAGATGACAGCTGTCGAGACGGCCGCCAGCCCGACGTAAAAGAGGATCTGCTGCACACGCGCCTACGATTGAGTGCCCTATGCCGCGATTTTTCGAGAAGCTGCTTGGCAACGGATGGGTTTCCTTAGCAACCAAGTCCGGGATGACTTCTGAAAAGGGACTCACCGAACAGCTTCCGAGATTGCCGCTTCGCTCCCCGGTGCCGGGACGGGTTCTCCATGCAGAAGAGCCAGAGCAGCAGGCAGGGCTGCAGCGGCACAGCCAGCGGAGGAGCAAGGTACGCGCCGCCCCGCGCGCAAAGCAAGACCGAGGGTGTGGCAGCTCCTTGGCGCGTCTTCCGCGCGCTGCGTTGCTTGGCTTGGCAAGAGGGCAGGGTTACAATAACCCAAGCTGTGAGACCTACGCAAAAGCCCCCAATTCCTGTCATGCCGAGCGAAGTCGAGGCATCTGGGAGGGCGCTACTGCCATCTCAAGCGCAGATTCCTCCACTCGTCCCGGCACCGGCGGGACTCGGTCAGAAAGACAAAAAGCGTAGGTCACAACCTGCGTTACAATATGCTTCCGGCCCGAACGTTTAGGCGCACCCGCGTTCAACATCCGAACGCGCCTCCTCCTCACCCAACGCCCAACGCCATGATCCGCCTCGACACCGACTCCGCCCGCTCCTTTCTTCCTGATGGCGCCTGGAACGAGCACCGCGCCCGCGCCGAAGACGCCCACCAGACGCTCCTCGACGGCAGCGGCACCGGCGCCGACATGCTCGCCTGGCGCGACCCGCTCCTCACCGACCCCAACGACGCCCTCCTCGAAGACCTCGAAAACACCGCCGCCGAGATCCGCGAGCGCGCCGACGTGCTCGTGTGCATCGGCATTGGCGGGTCGTACCTCGGCGCCAAGGCGGTAATTCAGGCGCTCACGCCGTACTTCGCTTCCGCCAAAGCGGGTGAGCGCGGCGGCCCGGAGATCCTCTTCGCCGGGCACCACACCAGCGGGGCGTACCTCAGCGAACTCCTCGGCTACCTCGACGGGAAGTCCGTTTACGTCAACGTCATCTCCAAAAGCGGGACGACACTTGAGCCGGCGCTCGCCTTCCGCTTCGTGCGCCAGTGGCTCGAAGAGAACTTCGACGACGCCGACCGCCGCATCCTCGTCACCACCGATCCGGAGACGGGCGCGTTGAACGAGTTGCGCGCCGAGCGTGGCTATCGCAAGTACGAGATCCCGCAAGGCGTGGGCGGGCGCTTCTCCGTGCTCACGCCCGTCGGCCTTTTGCCTATCGCCGCGGCGGGCATCGACATCCGCACGCTCTTTTACGGGGCCGCCTCAGCGTGCGAGGCGCTGAGCCAGCGGGCCGAAGGCAACCCGGCCGTCGAGTACGCCCTCTTGCGCTACCTGCTCTTGGACGAGGGCTACGACGTCGAAGCGCTGGCGGTCTTCGAGCCGCGCCTCTCGGGCATCGGCGGGTGGTGGCAGCAGCTTTTCGGCGAGAGCGAGGGGAAGGAAGGCACCGGCCTCTTCCCCGCCGCCGTCCAGTACTCGACCGACCTCCACTCGCTGGGGCAGTACATGCAGGAGGGGCAGCGGCTCGTCCTTGAAACCTTCCTTATGGCCGAGGAGGACGACGGCGACCTCGCCATCCCCGAAACCGAGGCCGACCTCGACGGGCTGAACTACCTGGCCGGGCGGCCCATGCACGACGTCACGCGCAACGCCTACCAAGGCACCGCCGAGGCTCACACCGAGGGCGGCGTGCCCAACCTGACGGTGTGGATCGACCGCATCGCTCCCGCCGACATCGGCGAATTGCTTTACTTTTTCGAGCACGCCGTGGCCGTGAGCGGCTACCTCTTGGATGTCAACCCGTTTAACCAGCCTGGCGTGGAGGCCTACAAGCAGAAGATGTTCAGCCTCCTGGGCCGGCCGTAACGCGCTCCGTTCCGGCGGGTCTACACGGTCTGAGAAAAAGGCCTCTGCCGCTGTCCGAAAAGCAGCGGTGGAGGCCTTTTTCGCGTGTTGAGGCGCTGTGCATAACCCGTGGATAACCTACGCATAACTTGTTCATTTCCGGCGCGGCGATGCGACGGTGTGGAAAGCTGTGGATAACACCCTTGCTTCTCCACACGTTATCCGCACTAATCCACAATGTGGAAGACGTTTATAACTTCGCGCACGGAAACGCCTGTTCGCGTGTGGACGGCTGTGGATATGTGGAAAACTTCGACGTTCCGGCCCTAGAGGTGCTTTCACCCGCGTTTCTTGGCAGCCCAGTTGTGCATAAAGCTGGGGGAAAGTCGGCGTGTTATGCACATCGGCGGCGGGCCGATGTGCATAACGACGTTGTCCACATATCCACAGTACTACTACAACAAGAACAACACTTTTTAAAAATTTAAAAATCTTTGTTTTTACTAGGAGATGTGGATAACTCGGTTCACCCGGCTTTCCGATTCGTTCTTCTCGTTTGTTCTGGCCTCGCTGCGGACCTCCTTAGCCTTTCCATCAAGGCAACGGCTTGCCGACATCGACGCGGGTGGGCGCATCGCTCCTCCACGCAGTGCGTATTCCGCTACAGGAATTTATATTCCAAAAAGGGAATATAGACGCAAAAACGCCTCTGCCTCCCCATAACGAGCGGATTTCGGTTATCTCCACTGTACGCGCGTGACGCGCTTGCCATCGCTCCGGAGCCAGACGGCGCCTTCCGCCGCGGTGGTGCTCACGACCGATCCGCTGGCGGTCCATCGCCCCAGCACCTCGGCGCTGGGCAGCCCGAACGCATTCCTGCGCGCTACGCTGACGACGGCGCGCGCGGGCGCCGATGCGTCTGCGGTGGCCTGCTCGACAAACGCCGGGGTGCTGCTCGTGCGCGAGCCGTGGTGGCTCACCTTGACCACCTCGCTGGCGAGGAGCGGGGCGAAGCGGGAAAGCAGCTGTGCCTCGGCAGTGCGCTCGACGTCTCCGGTAAAGAGGAAGCGCGTGCCCCCGTACGTGAGGCGCAGCACCACGGAGGCGTCGTTGTCGCTCACCGCGGCGGTCAGCAGTTCAGGGTCAGGCGCGAGGATCTGCATCTGCACGGAGGAATCAAGGCGCAGCGCATCGCCGGCGTGGACGGCGCGGTGCGGCACTTGGAGGCTGTCGAGCAGATGCCGCACCTCGGCGTAGAGCGCTGACGAGGCGTCGCGGCCGTTGTGCACCATACGCCCAACGGGCACCGTGCGCAAAAGCGTAGGCAGCCCGCCGAGGTGGTCGCTGTCGGTGTGAGAGATGACGACGGCGTCGAGGCGCCGGATGCCGAACCGCTCCAGGTGCGGCACGAGCGTACGCGTGGCTTCGTCGGTAAACGGCGTGCGCCCGCCGGCGTCGATGAGCGCGTGCTTCCCGTTCGGCAGGCTGACGAGCGCCGCGTCGCCCTGGCCGACGTCGAAGAAGACCACGTCGAGGCGCGGGGCGTGGGCGCCTTGCCAAAGACCTATCCACAGCCCAGCGTTGACGAACGCGAGCGTCGCTATCGCCAGGCGCCAGCGCAGCCGGGGGCGCGGCCACTGCGCGAGCATCGCCAGCGCCGTCCCCATCGCCAAAAGCGCCCACGCCGACTTTACGTGGACGCGCACGGCGGCCCATCCGGCCATGGCGCTGCCGGCCTCTGCTACGAAGAGGAGCATCTGCAAAAACGCGCCGGCGGCTGCGCCAAAAAGGACTGCCGCCGCACCGAACCATCCGCCCAGGAGCACGGTGAGCAGCCCGGCGGCCAGCCCGAGGGCCGTGAGCGGAATAGCCACCACGTTGAGCACGAGTCCGCCGAGGGCCACGTGGCCGAAGTGGTACAAAAGGACGGGCGCCGTGCCCAGCACCGCCGCCACGGAGGTCACCACCGAGGCCGTGACGAACGATCTCCACCCGTGCTCGCTCCATCGCCTCGTCACCGCGCCGCGAAGTACCGAGCCGAGCGTCACGATGGCCGCCACCGCCGCAAACGAGAGCTGGAACCCGACGTCGAAAAGATGCGCCGGGTTAAAGACGAGCAGCGCCACGGCCGCCACGCCCAGCGTGTTGAGCGGATGCGACGAGCGCTGCATCACCTCGCCACCGATGAAAAGCGTAGCCATCACCACCGCGCGCACCACCGAAGGCCGCGCGCCGGTGAGCAGCATGTACGCGCCCAGGACGAGCACGGTGAACGCCGCGCGGGTGACCTCCACGGTAGCGCGGCGCATCCGCAGGCGCGTGAGAAGCGGGCGCAGCAGGCCGTAGAGCACCATCCCCACCAGCAGCACGTGCAGGCCCGAGACGGCCAAAAGGTGCATCAGTCCGGTGCGGATGAAGCGCTCGCGCGTGGCCGTGGCGATGCCGCTGCGGTCGGCCAGGATGAGCGCGCGCAGCACGCCTCGCGCCGCCGGCGAAGGCACGTACCGCTCGATCTGCCGATCTACATGCCGCCGCGCGCGTGTGACGCCTTCGCGCAGCGGCCCGCGCGCGGTTCCCAGCACGGCTACGTCCTCCGGCTCGTAGGTGGAGAGGGTGGCGTAGATGCCGCGCTGCCGCAGGTAACCGCCGTAGTCGAAGTCGGCCGGGTTGCGTGGCGGGCGCAGCGCTTCGAGCCGGCCCGTGATGCGGACCACGTCGCCCTCTTCCAAGTGCGGGAAAGGCTGCGCCTCCGGTTCCCACATCGAGGGGAGAAGCGCCGTCTGCACGCGCCCGCGCACGGGCAGCGCGCCTTGCTGCCCCGCGAGCCGCTCAGCTTCCAGGACGAAGCGGATGCGGCCCGCGCGCCGCTCCGGCGCCCCGCTCACACGGCCTACGACGGTGACGTCTGGCGCGCGCCCATCGGCGGCGGGGGGCGGGACGTGCCGGGCGATATGATCGGCCGGGGCGAGCTGGTGATAGCTCCAGAGCGCGGCGCCTGCGGCGGCTACGACCACGCCCACCGCCGCCGTCCGCAGAAGCGGCGCCAGCGTCACGAGCCGGCGCCGCTCCCACAGCGCCATGCTCCAAAAGAGCGCCGCCCCCACCGCCGCCACGCTGACCCATGCCGCAAAGCCGATCTCCACCCGCCAAGCCGCCACGCCGATGCCTGCCGCCAGCGCGCCGGCCACGAGCAAGGCCGGGTAGGCTTTCCATTGAACTGCGGACGAGCTACGCATCAGCGAAAGGCCTCGGTTTGGCGCAGGCCGGAAGTCCTTTAGAGAGGCAGCTTTTGGCTTCCCACAGGGGCTTGACAGTGCTGCACGGATGTGCGAGAGGTGCGATGGGAGGCGAATCCTGTAAACAAGTGATGAAGCCGGCTCGGGTCCCGAACCCGCATCGCCCAAGATTATAAGAGCGTGCCCTTTGCACTACGCCGGCGGTCATGCAAGCCGGGCGTGGCCCGTGTTCGAGCTGCAATGCGTATAGGTAGCTTAACGGCCACGCGGCAGCCCCGCAAGAATGCCTCCTTTTATGAGCAACCGACGCGAAGCGCGCGAACACGTCATGCAGGCCCTCTATGCGCAGGAGCTTTCCAAAAGCACAGCCGAGGACGTGATCGAAACCGTCCTGCAGGACGCGTTGACGGACGCCACCTCGATGGCCTTCGCCAAGAAGCTGCTCCTGCGCACGCTGAGCCGCCGCGACGAGCTGGACCAGATCATCGGCCAGCACGCCGAGAACTGGGACCTCGGCCGCATCGCCACGGTGGACCGCGTCGTGCTGCGCATGGCCGTGTGCGAGCTGCTCACCTTCGAGGACATCCCGCCGAAAGTGACCATCGACGAGGCCATCGAGGTAGCCAAACGCTACAGCACTGACAAGAGCGGTCCGTTCATCAACGGGGTCCTCGACGCGGTGCTGCTCGACCTCCAGCGCCAGGGACGCCTCCAGAAGTCGGGGCGCGGCCTCGTGGGGATGGACTCCATCCGCGACCGCGCTACGCCTTCGTAAGAACCGCGCCGCGCTCTGCTTCGCCCTTTTCCGCTCATCCGTTCAAAAAGCACCTTGGGCCTAATTGCCATTGGAGATATCCACGGGTGCGCCCGCACGCTCGACGCGCTCCTGCGCCGGGTGGCCCCCGCTCCGGACGATCACCTCGTCTTTGTAGGTGATTACATCGACCGTGGGCCGGACTCGCAGGCCGTGATCGAGCGGCTCCTGCGCCTGCGCGAAGAGGTCGCTTGCACGTTCCTGCGTGGGAACCACGAGGCGCTCATGCTCGACTACCTCGACCGCGGCGCCTTCGACCTGTGGCGCTCCAACGGCGGCGTAGCCACGCTCCAGAGCTACGCCAACGGGCAGCAGCACGTCCACGTCCCCGAAGCGCACACGGAGTTCATCCGCAAGACGGAGCTGTACCTGGACACGCCGGAGTTCTTCTTCGTCCACGCCGGCCTGAAGCCGCACCTCTCCATCGCCGAGAACCTGAAGCGCTACGACGAGGACGTGTTCTTGTGGGAGCGCGGCCACATCGAGGCCAAGCGCCTGGCGTGGGAGAAGACCGTCGTGTGCGGCCACACCCCGCAAGAGGAGCCGATCAACCGGGACCGCCTCATCAGCATCGACACGGGCTGCGTGTACCACATGCACCCGCACCTGGGCCGGCTCTCGGCCGTGCGGCTGCCCGAGCGCGCGTTTGTGACGGTGGACTACGCGGAGTAACCGCTGCGCTTCTTTTCAGAAAAACGGCACCCAGACGCCGGCGCGAAGCACGGGACGTTGCGCGCCCGCCTCGGCGAAAAGCGCCCAGCGCCCGCGCAGCGGCAGCGCGAACCGCACGAACGGATCGAAGATGAGGCGGAAGCGCTGGTTCTCCTCCGCGCGCGTCTCGTCGGCCTTGAAGAAGAGGCCCGGCCCAAAGCGCACGCCCGCGTCCACGCCGTAACGCCCCCCGGTGCCGAGCACGATCCGCAGCGCCTCCCCGATGCGCAGCGCCCCGCCCACACCGGCGGCCACGAGCACATCGCCCTCCGCATCCAAGGCCGGCGCGCGGCTGGCGTACAGCATCCCTTCCACCGTGTAGAAACGGCCCGGCGCCACGTAGCCGATTTCGGCCCCGCCGCCCGGCAGCGCGCCGGCGCCCGCCTGCAAGAAAGAGGACTGCGCTGCGGCGGATCGGCCCGCTGGCAGTGAGAGCGCGAAGACCGCGGCGAGGACGACGAAGGGCCGCGCGGAGCGGCAGAAGGCGTAATCGTTCATGCCCCGAAGGTAGCTTTCCGCACGGCTGGCTGCAAGGCTTAGGGGGCGCTCGCGTCCTGGAACAATGCAAAGGCGCGCAGATACGTCCGGGCTAGCCCGGCTGCGGCCCGGCTCGCCTTTTTTTCCTTCTGGTCAAAGACGCTCAACGGCAACACCATGGCGCTTCGCTGCGGCATTGTAGGACTTCCCAACGTCGGCAAATCCACGCTTTTCAACGCGCTCTCGAACGCCGGCGCCGACTCGGCCAACTACCCCTTCTGCACCATCGAGCCGAACGTGGGCGTCGTCCCCGTGCCGGACGCGCGCCTGGAGCGCCTCGGCGAGCTGGCCGGCTCCGCCGAAGTCCTCTCGGCCACCATCGAGTTCGTGGACATCGCCGGCCTCGTCGCCGGCGCGTCCAAGGGCGAGGGCCTGGGCAACCAGTTTTTGGGCCACATCCGCGAGACCGACGCCATCGTCCACGTGGTGCGCTGTTTTGAAAACGAGAACATCGCCCACGTGAACGGCTCGGTCGATCCCCGGCGCGACATCGAGACCATCGACACCGAGCTTCTGCTCAAAGACCTCGACACGCTCCAGAAACGCATCGAAAAGACCGAGCGCACGGCCAAAAGCGGCGACAAAAAGGCGCGCGCCGAACTCGATTTCTACCAGCGCCTCGAAGCGCACCTCTCCGGCGGCGCTCCCGCGCGCACGTTCAACGCCGAGAGCCGCAGCGAGGAGACGTGGCTGCGCGAGCTGTTCCTCTTGACGAACAAGCCCGTCCTCTACGCCGCCAACGTGGGCGAGGACGAGATGCCGGACGGCAACGCCTACGTGGACACGGTGCGCGAGATCGCCGCCGGCGAGGACGCGCGCGTGGTCGTCGTCTCGGCGGAGATGGAGGCGCAGATCGCCGAGCTGGACGACGAGGGCCGCCGCCTTTTTTTGGAGGAGATGGGCCTTGAAGAAAGCGGGCTGGAGCGGCTCGTGCGCGCGGCGTTCGATCTCCTGGGCCTTATCACCTTTTTCACCGCCGGGCCGAAAGAGGCGCGTGCGTGGACGATCCGCCACGGCACCAAGGCGCCCGCCGCCGCCGGCACGATCCACTCCGACTTCGAGCGCGGCTTCATCCGCGCCGAGACGATCCCGTACCGGGAGTACGCCGAGAAAGGCTCCGAGGCCGCCGCGCGCGAGGCCGGCGTCATGCGCGCCGAGGGCAAAGACTACGTCGTGAGCGATGGCGACGTGATGCTCTTCCGCTTCAACGTGTAGTGGGCGAATAGCGAAGGCGAGTGGTGAAGAGAACCTCATTCGCTGCGCACGATGCGCCATTCGCCTAAAACAGCCGCCCGATGGTGAGCACAATCGTAGGCGTGCCGAAGTAGCGCTGCGCCTCCTTCACGCCGGGTTCCAAGAGCTGCACGGGCCGGCGGAAGACGTCAAACGCGTACCCAAAGCGCAGGCTGCGCGTGGCCGCGTGCCCCGCCCCGAAGTGCGCTCCAATGGCCAGGAGGCCGCCAAAGCCAAAGCGCGGCTCGCCCTCCGGAAGCGCCGCGAACGTGCCATAGACGCGCTCGTCCTCACCGCGCTCGCCGTCCCCATCGGCGTCATCGAAGTACGGGTAGGCCCACCCGGCCGTGGGACCGACGGCGACCTGCACGTACGGGCGGAAGTTGTCCTCGATTTGCGCGCTCAGGAGCCGCCGCTGGATGCCCAGCCGCAGGGGCGCGATGAGGAGGTAGTTGGCCTTCTCGGGGATGTCGCGCCGGCCAAAGCGGTCGAAAAACGCGGCCTCGCGCTCGTCCTTGCCCGAGACGAGGTGCGCCTCGATCACGAGCGAGGCTTCGTCTTCGGAGGCCTCGCCTTCGCCCAGCGCCCAACTCACGTAGCCGCCCAGCCCGAAGCCGCTGTTGGTGAGCACGATCTTCGCCCCGGCCCCGCTGCCGTACACCGCCGGCGTGTCAGCCGCCGCATCGCCGCTGCGCTGCGCCTCGACGACTGGCGTCAGCGTTGTCGTCAAAAAGCCGGCAAGCAGCACGACGCGGCAGAGCACGTTCATGAGGCGTGTCTCCGAAGAGGAGTCTCCGAAAAGGGGCACGTGCAAAGGCGCGTAGAAAACCGCAGCCTTGCTTCTTTGTTCGGAAGCAGGCGCGGGGCGGAGAGCGAACGCGCATCCCTAAAAAAGGGAATGCTGCGCACTAATTTCGACAGCCGCTGCTTATTCTGCCCTGCCCGCCCTACCTTTACTGGCGCGCCGTCCTCCCTCGCATCGCCGCCTTTTCTATGAAAACGTCCTTTGCTCGCCGCCGCGCCTTTGCCGTCTCACTCCTGGTCGCCGGAGCAGCGCTCGTGGCTGGATGCGCCGGCGATCAGGAGCGCGCCTCTTCGGAGGGCGCCACGTCTCCGACGGCCTCGCTCGAGATGCCTGCCGTCGAAAACCGCGCGGACTCTGTTGCCATGCGGCTCTACGAGGCGATGGGCGGGCCGGAGGTGTGGATGCAGCTTCCCTACCTGCGCTTCGATTTTGCCGTGGAGCGCGGCGCGGGCGATTCGGCCCGCGTCGTGGCGCGCCACCTCTGGAACCGCCGCACGGGCGCGTACCGCCTGGAATGGAACCCCGGCGGGGACACGGCGCGCCACGTGGCCCTCTTCAACGCCGCCGGGGCCTCAGACAGCCTCCAGGGCGAGGTCTACCGCAGCGGCGCCGCCGTCGAACCCGCACGGCGCGACACGCTTCTCCAAGAAGCCTACGCCCGCCACATCAACGACGCCTACTGGCTCCTGGCGCCCGTCAAGCTCTTCGACCGCGGCGTCAACCGCGCCTACGCCGCCGACTCCTCCACCGCCGAGACCGACGTCTTGCGCATCACCTTTGGCGACGTGGGCCTCACGCCCGGCGACCGCTACTGGCTCTACGTGGGCAAAGAGACGGGCCGGCTCGACCACTGGGCCTTCCACCTCGAAGGGATGGATTCCACGGCGGCTCCGCGCGTCTTCAACTGGACCGAGTACCAGGCCATCGACTCGCCCGCCGGGCGCGCCGTGGTGTCCATGCGCAAAGAGTCCGCCGGCGGCGCTGGGGCCGCTATTTTGACGAACGCCGTCGAGATGCCCGTGGAGGTGGCCGATTCGCTTTTCGAGACCGCGCAGCCGCTGCTCCACCAGAAGTCGGGCGACCGGAGGGTGGACGAGGCGCAACAGTAAGCCGTAGGTGCGCCGCTCTCCGATCATCCATCCGAACCTGAGCTTGGACTACCGCACGCTCATCGCCCGGCGTTACCTGGCCAGCCGCCGGCAGGTGTCGCTCATCTCCATCATCACGGGGATCTCGATGGTGGGCGTGGTGCTGGGTGTGGCCGCGCTCATCGTCGTGCTATCGGTGATGAACGGGTTCTACGACTTCGTGCGCGACCTCATGGTCTCCATCGACCCGCACGTGCGCGTGGTGAGCGCCGAGGAAGGCGGCCTCGCCCACGCCGACTCGCTCCTGCGCATAGCGCGCGGCCTTGAGCACGTCGAGCGCGCGGCGCCGTACGTGGAGGGGAAGGCGCTCTTCGCGCACGAGAGCGGCATTGACGCGAGCCAGGTCGTCGTCGTGCGCGGGGTCGAGGCGGAGGCGCTCGGCGGCATGAGCAGCCTCGTGGAAGAGGCGGGGCTGGGCCGCTTCGACCTCGCCGCCGAGGACGGGACGCCGGGCATCGTCGTGGGGATGAGCCTGGCGCGGCGCTTCGGCGTCCTGCCGCCGAGCGACCTCAGCGCGCCGAGCACCGTGGGCCTGCTCTCCGCCCCCGCCATCGAGCGCACGTTTACGCAGCTTTTCGGCGGGGCGCCCGTGCGACGCTTCGCCGTGCGCGGCCTCTACGAGATGCAGGGCACCCGCGATGCCGAGCGCGTGTTCATCGCCCTTGGCGAGGCGCAGCGGCTTTTCCGCATGGGCGATGAGGTGACGGGCATCGAGCTGCGCCTGGACGACATCGACCGCGCCGAGGCTGTCAAGGCCGCGCTGCAAGAACGCCTCGGCCCGCGCTTTACCGTGGAGACGTGGTACGACCTCCAGGGCGCGCTCTACGACGTCATGCGCCTGGAGAAGTGGGCGGCCTCGGCCATTCTTTTGCTCATCATCGTCGTGGCCGCGTTCAACATCGTCGGCTCCCTGACGATGGTGGTGATCGAGAAGCGGCGCGACGTGGGCGTCTTGCAGGCGATGGGCGTTTCGCGCAGGGACATCCGCCGCATTTTCATGACCGAGGGGCTGCTCATCGGCGCCATCGGGACGGGGGCGGGCGTGGCGCTGGGTTTGGCGCTGGCGCTGCTTCAGCAGTATTTCAAGCTCGTGCCGCTGGCCGGGGCGGAATCTTTCTTGATCAGCGCCTATCCTGTGGCCGTCCGCCCGCTGGACGTGGTGCTCATCGCCGCCGCCTCGCTGGCGCTGTGCGTGCTGGCGGCCGTGTACCCGGCCCGTCGCGCCGGCGCCATCGAGCCGGCCCGCGCCGTGCAGCTTGAAGGATGACTGGGTGTGGGGGAAGGCTTCGATCCCGCGTTCTCTCAATACCCCCACCACCCACACGCCCACACTACTTTTCTTCTCTCATAGGCTGAAAAAAGCATGATCGAACAGTTCGAGATCAAGGGCCTGCCCGCGCGCCCGGTCAAACCGCGCAGCGAGGGGCTGACGCACCTCCTGGACAAGGGGCTGGCGCCGCGTCAAGTCGAGGCCGTGCTGGAGGTGGCCGCCAGCTACATCGACCTGGCGAAGCTGGGCTGGGGCACAGCCGCCATCACGCCGCACCTGGAGCGCAAGCTCAGCATCTACCGCGCAGCGGGCCTGCCGGTCTACTTCGGCGGGACGTTTTTCGAGGCGATGTACCTGCGCGACCAGATGGACGACTACCGCCGCCTGATGGACTGCCTCGGCATCGAGCACGTCGAGGTCTCCGACGGCACGCTGCCCCTGGCGCGTGGGCAGAAGCTCGAATGCATTGCCTCCTTGGCGAAGAGCTACCGCGTCCTGAGCGAGGTCGGCTCGAAGGACCGGGAGAAGATCACGCCGCCCTACAAGTGGGTCGAGCAGATCCGCGCCGAGCTTCAGGCGGGAAGCTGGAAGGTGATCTGCGAGTCGCGCGAGACGGGCACGGCGGGCCTTTTCCGCCCCAACGGCGAGGTCCGCTCCGGCCTCGTGGACGAGATCGTGGATCAGATCGACGCCGGGCAGATCATCTTCGAGGCGCCGCAGAAGGCGCAGCAGGTGTGGTTCATCCGCCGGCTCGGGCCGAACGTGAACCTGGGCAACATTGCCCCCGAAGAAGTCATCCCGCTCGAGACGCTGCGCCTGGGCCTGCGCGGCGACACGCTCTTTGACTTCTTCAAAGCCGCCGCGCTACCCGCCGGCCTCGCCGCAGGCGACGTGGGGGCTTGAGCCGCGTCGGGCGGTGCTCTCCACCAAAGCTTCGGAAACATTCCGCGCGGGCGGGCCTTTCAAGCGTCTGCCTCTACGGAGTCTCCGTTGCGCATCGGCACCTGAATCTTTTTTATTTGACATGGCACGCAAAGACGACCTCACCGGCCAAGGCCCCCGCGTGGGCAACAACGTCTCCAACGCGAACAACAAGACGAAGCGGCGCTTCCACAAGAACCTGCAGAAGAAGCGGTTCTTCGTGCCGAGCGAGGACCGCTACGTCACGCTCAAGGTCTCGGCCAAGACGCTCAAGACGATCAACAAGAACGGCATCGAGGCCGTGTTGAAGAAAGCGCGCCGGAACGGCGTCAAAGTCTAAGCGCGTCGCCGCCCGCTCCGTTTTCCACGCTAAGCTTTTTCCGCGATCATGGCTAAAGGCAACCGCATCCAGATCACGCTCGAATGCACCGAGGCGCCGGGCACCTCGCGGTACACCACCACGAAAAACCGACGCAACACCACCGACCGCGTGGAGTTGAAAAAGTACAACCCGGTGCTCAAAAAGCACACCGTCCACCGCGAGATCAAGTAGACCCGCGCGGCCAAAGGGCGGCAGCCAACACTAAACCCTCTTACCTGAGAGCAAGACGATGGCAAAGGTCAGCAAAAACCAGCGCGTCAACCGCGGCGCCCGCGACGAGACCACGCCCATGGCCAAGGTCGTCGTCGCCGAGAAGAAGGCGAACGGCAACTACCGCTTCCGCGAGCGCGTCGTCCGCCAGAGCGACGTGCAGGACGTGCTGAGCCAGGCGAAGAAATAGGGCGGTCATCGGGGCGTGGCGCAGTCCGGTAGCGCACCTCGTTTGGGACGAGGGGGTCGTAGGTTCAAATCCTGCCGCCCCGACTTTGAGCAGCGCAGCGCGCCGCTCATGAGCAGCGTGACGTCGCGCCCGTAGCTCAGTTGGATAGAGCATCCGCCTTCTAAGCGGACGGTCGCAGGTTCGAATCCTGCCGGGCGTACCGGAAAGCGCCCCGCACCGTACCTGCCGGGCGCAGCAGTCCGGCGCGACGCAGCAATATACCCTGGTGACGTGGCCGAGGGGTTAGGCAGAGGCCTGCAAAGCCTCGTACGGCGGTTCAAATCCGCCCGTCACCTCTTCCGGCGCCGAACGTTCTCGTATTGAAACGTCCGGCGCTGGCAGCACGCGGTGGCGTGGCCGAATGGTTAGGCCGAGGCCCGCAAAGCCTCGTATGGGCGGTTCGATTCCCCCCGCCACCTCTTTTTTCACTAACGGAAAAGGCCGCATCTGCGCTTCGCAGAGCGGCTTTCGCTTTTTTTTGCGGCGGCGTAGCCAAGTGGTAAGGCAGGAGCCTGCAAAGCTCCCATTCGGCGGTTCGATTCCACCCGCCGCCTTTTTCTTTTAGAAGGGCGCGTCCCCGGCGGCGGGGGGTGGCTGCGGCGGGCTGAAGCCGTCGCCGCCCGCGTCGTCGTCAAAGCCGTCGTTGAAACCGCCATCGTCGTCGTAGCTGCTGGCGCCGTAGCCGCCGGGCGGGCCGTAGGCGTCGTTGTAGTATGTCGTCAGGTTCTCGAAGAGGGCGTACTGGTTCACGAAGGCGAGTTCGACGGTGCCGATGGGTCCGTTGCGCTGCTTGCCGATGATGACCTCGGCAATGCCCTCGGTGGAGTTCCCGTGCTCGTCCACGGTAATGCCGTAGCGCTCGGCGCGGTAGATGAAGGCTACCACGTCGGCGTCTTGCTCGATGCTTCCGGACTCGCGCAGGTCGGAGAGCTGCGGGCGCTTGTCGCCGCCGCGGCTCTCGACGGCGCGGTTGAGCTGCGAGAGCGCGATCACGGGCACGTCCAGCTCTTTGGCGAGCGCCTTGAGGCTGCGGCTGATCTGCGCGATCTCCTGCTCGCGGTTGGACTGGCGCGTATTCGTGGTGCCGTGCATGAGCTGGAGGTAGTCCACGATCACCAGTCCGATGTCGTGCTCGACCTTGAGGCGCCGGCACTTCGCGCGCAGCTCCAGGATGGAGAGGCCCGGCGTGTCGTCGATGAAGATGTTGGCGTGGGAGAGCGTGCCGGCGGCGCGGGCCAGGCGCTGCCAGTCCTGGTCGTTCATGCGGCCGGTGCGCGCCTTCTGCGCGTCCACGCGTGCTTGGGAGGTGAGCATCCGCTGCGCGAGCTGCTGCGCGCCCATCTCGAGCGAGAAGATCGCCGCGCCGGTGGGGTACTCCGGGTGCGTGGCGGCGTTGAGCGCGCAGGCGAGGCAAAATGCTGTTTTGCCCATCGAGGGCCTAGCTGCAACAATGATGAGGTCGGAGCGCTGCCAGCCGCTGGTGAGGTCGTCCAGGCGGCTGAACCCGCTCGGCACGCCGGTGATGCCGCCCTCGCGCCCGTGGATGCGCTCGAGCTGCTCGAGCGTCCCCTTCACCACGTCGCTCAGGGCCGAGGCTGAGTCGCGCAGCTGGTTGTCCGAGATCGAGAGGATGTCGCTCTCGGTGCGGTCGAGGAGGTCGAAGGCGTCGGCGCCGGGGTCGTACGCCTCGCCGATGAGGCCCGTCATCGTCTCGATCATCTTCCGCAATAAAGCCTTCTCGGCGATGATGCGGGCGTGGTACTCAACGTTGGCTGCCGAGGCGACCTTCGCTGTCAGCTCGGTGAGGTAGTACGGGCCGCCGACGGCCTCGAGTTCGCCGCGCCGCTTTAGCTCATCGGACAGGGTGATGAGGTCTACCGGGTTGCCGCGGTCGAAGAGGCTGCGGACGGCGTGGTAGATTTTCTCGTGCTTGCCCAGGTAAAAGGCGTCAGGCGAGAGGACCTCGATGGCGCGCGGGATGGCCTCGCGCTCGATGAGCATGGCGCCCAGGACGGACTGCTCCACCTCGCTGGCCTGCGGCGGCACGCGCCCGGCAGACGACGCCCCGCCGCCGTAGCCGCCCCGCTGGCGGCGCTGGCGCGTCATCTTCTCCAACGGGTAGCGCTGCGCCTCGTCGTCGATGCTTAAGAGGCGAGGCCGGCGCTCTTCGTTCTCTGCCATCGTCCTGGGTGTGGGGGATGGGCGTACGGGGGTGCGGGAGGGCTTTTCCTCAAAGGCTATGGCGGCTACGGAAGCGGAAAGGTGCCCATGCGCCCATCCGCCTCAACGCCCATGCTCACGAAGTCAGTTCGTCGTAGCGGGTGCGCAGAAGCTTCATGTCCTCCCACGTGGGGCGCTTCCACTGCGCGTTGCGCAGGAGGGCGGCGGGGTGGTACGTCACCATCAGCGGGATGCCGTAGAAGTCGTGGAACTGATCGCGCAGGTTGCCCAAAGAGGAGCGCCGGTCCAGGAGCGTGTTGCCGGCCACCTTCCCCACGCACAGGATCACCTTCGGGTTGATGAGGGCGAGCTGCTTGTAAAGGACGGGGATGTGCGCCTCGACTTCCTCGGGGAGCGGGTCGCGGTTTTGCGGCGGGCGGCTCTTAAGGATGTTGGTGATGTAGACGTCCTCGCGCTTGAAGTGGATGGCCTCGAGGATCTTGTCCAGCAGCTGCCCGGCGCGCCCCACGAACGGCTCGCCCTGTTTGTCCTCGTTCGCCCCCGGCGCCTCGCCGATGATGACGAGGCCGGCCTCCGGGTCGCCGACACCGAAGACCACGTTCTCGCGCTGCTCGTCGATGGGCACGAGGACGGCGTCCTGCATCCAATCGCGCACTTCCTGGAGCGTGCCCAGGCTTTTCACGGGGTGGTCGTCGGGGATGAGCGCGGTGATGCGCTCGGGCGGCGGCAGGGAGGCGTCGGTGCTCGGGTCAACTTCGTTGCCGAAGAGGTCTTGGTTCGCCATGTCGTCAACGGAGGCGTCGTCTTCGAGTGCGGAGGGGACGAGGTCGCGGAAGAGGAGCGGCCCGAAAAGCGCCTTCTCGTGCTCCAAAGCCAGTTTTAGCGAGCGGAGCGCGTCGCGCATAGGTCTCGGGGGGCGGGCCGCAAAGATCGCCGGAAGGCGTGGGGCTACAAAGGTAGGCGCGCGCCGCCCCGAACACAACAGCCAAACCGAGACTGCGCCAGAGCTACCGCGGAGATTCACCGGACGGCTGCGCGCTGAGCGCAAGGACGCGGTCCAGAAGCCTTTCGGCAGCGGCTTTTTTCGAGAGGAGCGGCAGCCGCTCGGCCTCCCCGTCACGGCGGATGAGCGTGAGCCGGTTCGTGCCCGCGCCGAAGCCGGCCCCCTGCTCCATCGGGCTGTTGAGGGCGATCCAGTCCAGGTTCTTCGCCTCGAGCTTGCGGCGCGCGTTGGCCTCGCCGTCGTCCGTCTCCAGCGCGAAGCCGACAAGCACCTGACCGGGACGCTTCTTTTCGCCCAGCGATTTGAGGAGGTCCGGCGTGCGCCTCAGACGCAGGGTGAGCGCGCCGGCGTCCTCTTTCTTGAGCTTCGCGTCCGACGGCTCGACCGGCGCGTAATCCGCCACCGCAGCGGCGGCGAAGACGAAGTCGGCGCCCGCGTGCTCTTGAACGGCCGCGTGCATCTCCTCCGCCGATTCCACGTCGATGCGGCGCACGCCGGACGGCGTCTCCAGCGCCACAGGGCCGCTCACGAGTGTGACCTCGGCGCCGCGGCGGGCGGCGGCTTCGGCCAGCGCGTAGCCCATCGTGCCCGTGGACGGGTTCGTGAGCATCCGCACCGGGTCGATGCGCTCGCGCGTGGGGCCGGCGGTGACGAGGACGCGCTTGCCGGCCAGCGGCTGCGTCGCGCCGGAGTAGGCGTAAGTGGGCGTGTGGATGTAGGAGGGTTCGCCTTCCTCGACCTCCTCGCGTCCGCTCGCCGCCTCTTCTCCCTGGTCGAGCATCGCAACGACGCGCTCAAGGACTGCCTCCGGCTCCGGCATCCGCCCTTGGCCGACGAGGCCGCTGGCGAGCGCGCCGCGCGCGGCGGGCAACACCGCGTAGCCGATCTCTTCAAGGCGCCGCAGGTTGGCCTCGGTGGCCGGGTGGCGGTACATCTCCAGGTCCATCGCCGGGCAGACGAGGAGCGGGCACCGCGCCGAGAGCGCCGTGGCCGTGAGCATCGTGTCGCAGAAGCCGTGCGCGAGCTTCGCCACCGTCTGCGCCGTGGCGGGCGCGACGACGAAGAGATCCGCCCACTCGCCCAGGGTGACGTGCTTCGTCCAGCTTCCGGCTTCGTTCTCCGGAAACACCTCGGTGAGCACCTCGCGCTCTGACAGCGTGCCGAGCGTGAGCGGCGGGATAAAGCGCGCCGCGTCCGGCGTCATGAGCACCTGCACCTCGGCGCCGGCCTTTTTGAAGAGCCGCACGAGCAGCGCCGCCTTGTACGCCGCGATGCTGCCCGTCACGCCGAGGAGCAGACGGCGACCTGCGAGCGGCTGGTCGGTGGCGTCCGGCATCTCAGCGAAAGGGTGAGTAGGTGAAAAGAGAAAGGGTGAGGAAAGCAACGTCTCCGTTTCTCCCACTTACCCTTTCTCCTATTCTCAAAACTGCGCTTCTTCGCCGGGGTTGCGGAAGTAGATGTCGCCCTGCTGCATCTCGCGGATGGCCACCTCAGTAGGCTCGGGCCGCTTCTCGAACTCGATGGAGGCGCGCGCCTGCTCTTCCTGCATCCGCACGTCCTCGATCTCGGCGCCGAAGCCCTCGAAGTAGGAGAGCTTCTCTTCCAGCTCGGCGCGCTCGTTCGAGGCGTTCTGCCGCGCGCGCTTGGCGATGATCGCCACGGTCTCGAAGATGTTGCCCGTTTCGGCGGCGAGCTTGTCTACGTCAATCGTTTCTATAGCCATTTTCTCTTTTTGATTCGGAAGAAATGCGCGCCGTAACTTCAGCTCACGAGAAACTGACGGATGGCGCGTAAAGTTTCGCGCACGGCGGGTTCGAGCGCGTCGTTCTCGATAGCGATGTCGCAGCGCGGGGCGGCGTCCATCTCCATCGTAGCGCGGGCGAGGCGCTCTTTGAGCGAGTCTTCGTTCTCGGTGTCGCGCCCGCGCAGACGCTCTTCCAAGACCTCCAGCGAAGGCGGGCGGATGAAGATGAGGAGCGCGTCCTCGCCAAACGCTTTTTTGACACTGAACGCGCCCTTCACCTCGATGTCCAAAAGCACAGGCGCCTCGCGCGTGGCACGCTCGACCTCGGCGCGGAGCGTGCCGTAGAGCCGTCCGGGGTAGACCTCCTCGTACTCCAGCATCTCGCCCGCGTCGATGTGCGCCTGGAAGTCGCCTGGCGAGAGGAAGTGGTAGTGCACGCCGTCCTTCTCGTAGGCGCGCGGCGCGCGCGTGGTGGCCGAGACGGAGAAACGCAGCGCCGGCATCTCCTGCATCACCCGCTTGGCGATGGTGGACTTGCCGGCGCCGCTCGGCGCGGTGAGGACAATGATGCGCGGCTCGGGCATACGGGATGTTACGAATCGAGGAGAGGAAGAAACGATGAGGGAGGGTCCTCCTCCACCCTTCGCCTCGTCCATTCGTCGTCTCGCGTGCTACTCCACGTTGGCCACCTGCTCGCGGATCTTCTCGACCTCTTCCTTCATGCCGACGGCGTGCTGGGCCACCTCGGCGTCGTTCGCCTTCGAGCTGATGGTGTTGACCTCGCGGTGGATCTCCTGCACCAAGAACTTGAGCCGGCGCCCGACGGCCTCGCCCTCGGCGTCGAGCGCCGTGCGGAACTGGCCGAGGTGCGAGCGCAGGCGGACGCACTCCTCCGTCACGTCGAGCTTGTCGGCCAGGAAGGCGACCTCGGCTTCGAGGCGGTCGGCTTCGAGACGCTCATCGTTGAAGAGTTCGGTAAGGCGTTCGCGGAGCCGGCGGCGCGCCTCGGCCACGCGCTCCGGCGCGCGGGCCTCGACCTTCCCGAGCGCCGCTTCGAGCGCGTCAAGGCGGGCCGAGAGGTCGGCGTGGAGGGCGCGGCCTTCTTCGCGGCGCATCCGGCGCAGGGCGCGCGCGGCGCGTTCGAGCGCGGCTTGTGCGGCCTGCCACGCGGCCTCTTCCTGCTGGCCGGCCTCGACATCGTCTTTTTCGATGCTCGTAAACACGTCGGAGAACGTGAGCAGGTGCTCCAGTTGCACGGGCGCCTCGATGCCGGCGGCGGCGCGCAGGTCTCCGAGCAGATCGGCGTAGGCGCGCGCGGCGGCCTCGTCCACGCGGATGGGCAGCGTTTCCTCGCCGGGCACTTCTTCAAGCTGGATCTGCACGGTGATGCGCCCGCGCTCGAAGCGCTCTTTGACCAGCGCCTGCATGGCGGCCTCGCGTGCGGCCAGAAGACGCGGCAGGCGGATGGAGACCTCGACGAAGCGCTTGTTCACCGAGCGCATCTCGGCGGTGGCCGTCACGCCGCCCTTCTCGGCCGTGCCTCGCCCGAAGCCGGTCATGCTCTCGATCATGCGGGCGGAGGCTGCTGGAAAAAGACGGCGTCTGCGAAAGTGACGACGGACGACCGACGAAGGACGACGCCCTGCGCAGAAGCAAGAGGTCGTCGGTCGTCAACCGTCCGTCGTCAGCGAAGCGAAAGCGGCGGAGGGGGAGGGATTCGAACCCTCGGTACCGCGTGAACGGCACACTCGCTTTCCAGGCGGGCCCCTTCGACCGCTCGGGCACCCCTCCGGGTTGCTGCACCTGACGTAGTATAACCGTTCGCGCGGCAAGTTTCGATCAAAAAACGGGGAAGCCGTCGGGATGCTCGTTACGGCAACGCAGTGCAGAGCGTGCTTTTGCTGCCGGAAATAATTATCTCCCATAAGGAGCGTCCACGTGATTCTCAGTCATGTTTCACGGCTTCTGTGCCCCACGCAGCCGATGCTTCCGTCCAAAGAACTCATCCGCCTGCTTGTCGCTGACGCCTACCCGGTCGTGCGCGAAGGGCTGAAGCACATGCTCAGCGACGCGCCGGCTATCGAAGTCGTTGGCGGGGCAACCACCGTGGCGGCGCTTCGCAAAGCGCTCCGGGAAACCGCGTGCGACGTGCTCGTCGTGGGGCTTACGCCGCTGAGCACAGGGACGTGGTGGCAGAGGGAGCGTCGTCGTTTTCGCTGCGGGTAACTTTCCCAATGGGAGCCAAGTGACGGACGCTTCCTTCCCTTCGGATGTCGCCGGCGTCTTGGGTGTCGGGGCCGTGGACAGAGACGACGACAGATGGTACTACACGCCGTCGGCTGGGAACGACATCGACGTTGTAGCTCCCAGTGGAAACACGAGGCAACGGGGAGATGTGCGCACAACGGATCGCATGGGATCGCTGGGCTATGAGCGCTCCTCGGGCGACGATTACACGCCGCGCTTCGGCGGCACCTCGGCGGCAGCGCCGCAGGCTTCAGGCGTAGCTGCGCTCATGCTCTCTCTGAATCCAAGCTTGACAGAATCGGAGGTTCGGTCCATCATCGAGAGTACGGCCGACGACTACGGCAACACGGACTGGGACGGCGATGGTCGTCTCAATGCTCATCAAGCCGTGCTAGATGGCGCTCCGCCTATAGACATACAGATCACAGGGCCTACCGGCATCGATGAGGGCGAGACCGGGACGTGGGAGGCTCACGCTTCCGGCGGTACGGGAACGTATGCCTATAGCTGGCAGAAGCGCTCCGACGTGGACGAGCCGTGGTACGGAACGTGCGCCAGCGCTTCGTCGTGTTCGACGGCGTTCTACGACAACGATTCGGGCGACGACCTCGCCGCCATCCGCGTCTTCGTCGATTCGGGAGGGCGGACGGCCTCGCGCAAGAAAGACCTGATCGTCTACGAGGGCAGCGGCGACGGCGGCGGGTGCAACGCGCCCGCGACGGAACCGAACAAGCCCTGCCTCGACGGCGCGATCACGAGCAACATCGCAGGTGCCGCGCCGGAGGCGTTCGCGCTCCAAGGCAACAGCCCGAATCCTTTTCGCGGCTCGACGAAGATCAAGTTCGCCATGCCCGAGGCCGCTCACGTGGAGTTGGTCGTCTACGACGTGATGGGCCGCGAGGTGGCCCGGCCGCTCGACGAGAGGGTGCCGGCGGGCTATCACTACGCCTCCTTCGACGCGGGCGGACTGCCGAGCGGCGTCTACGTCTACCACCTACGCGCGGGTGAGGCCTTCGCCGAGTCCGGCAAGATGGTCGTGGTGAAGTAGCCTCCATCTCCAACCAGCGCAAGCGTAGAAAAGGGAGGCTCGCCTTTGACGGCGGCCTCCCTTTTCTATGCGATTCGAGAACGTCGGCGCAGCTACACTTTCCGGATCTCCTCTTCCTTGCGGCTTAGGAGCGTGTCTATGCTGTTCGTGTACTCGTCGGTCATCTCTTGAAGTTCCTCCTCGCCGCCGTAGCGCACGTCTTCAGACAAGTTCTCCTTCTGCTGCGTGCGCTTGATCTCGTCCTTGGCGTTGCGGCGGATGTTGCGGATCGAAATCTTGGCCTCTTCGCCCAGGCCGCGCGCCGTTTTGACCAGCTCCTCGCGGCGGTCGCCGGAGAGCGGCGGCACGGGCACGCGGATCATTTGCCCATCGTTGGACGGGTTGAGGCCGAGGTTGGCTTGCATGATGGCCTTCTCCACCGGCTCCAGGGCGTTCGTGTCCCAGGGCTGCACCATCAGCAGGTCCGCCTGCGGGGCGGAGATGGAGGCCACCTGGTTGATGGGCATCGTCGAGCCGTAGTACTCCACGCGCACGTTCTCGAGCATGGCCGGCGTGGCGCGCCCGGTGCGGATGGAGTTGAGTTCGGCCCGCAGGTGGCTCATGGACTTCTCCATCCCGGCCTTGGCCTCGTCCAGGACGGCTTTCATGCTGGGGTCGTTCATCGGTGCGGGAGCGGATCAGATAAGCGGTGGCATTTCAGGCGGGCGCGCCATCGGCAGCGGCGTGCGCTTCGTTCCAATGCACGAGCGTGCCGATGGGTTCGCCCTCTAAGACGCGCAGGAGGTTGCCGGGCCGGCTCATGTTGAAGACGGTGATGGGCATCCCGGACTCGCGGCAGAGCGTGAAGGCGGTCATGTCCATCACGCGCAGGTTGCGCTCGATAGCCGCGCCGCCGTAGATCGAGGCGAAGCGCTCGGCCGAGGCGTCCTTTTCCGGATCGGCGGTGAAGACGCCGTCTACGCGCGTGCCTTTGAGCAGCATCTCGGCGTCGATCTCCAGCGCGCGCAAGGCGGCGGCCGTGTCGGTGGTGAAGTACGGGTTGCCCGTCCCGGCGCCGAAGATCACCACGCGGCCTTTTTCGAGGTGGCGGATGGCGCGGCGGCGGATGAACGGCTCGGCAATCTCTTCCATCTTGATCGAGGAGAGGAGGCGCGTTTCGAGGCCGCCTTGCTCTAAGCGGTCCTGGAGCGCCATCGCGTTGATGACGGTGGCGAGCATCCCCATGTAGTCGGCATTGGCGCGCGTCATGCCGCGCGTGGCGTTTTCTACCCCGCGGAAGATGTTGCCCCCGCCGATGACGATGGCCAGCTCTACGCCCGCCTCGACCGCTTGGCGCACCTCGACGGTGTAAGCGTCGAGCACGCGCTCGTCAATGCCGTACTCGGCCTCGCCCAGAAGCGCCTGCCCGCTCAGCTTGAGCAAGACGCGCCGGTGCTTCAGGTTTGGGTTTTGAGTTTCTGATTTTGGATTTGTTGCCATGCTGCCGTTCTGAGTCAACCCAAAATCACCAATCGAAAATCGCCTCAGTCGCCCAGGGCGAAGCGGACGAAGCGGACGACCTTGGCGCCGGCCTCTTGAAGCACGTCGCTCACGGTCTTGGACGAGTCCTTGACGAAGGGCTGCTCCACGAGCACGTTGTCCTTGAAGAAGCGCTCCACCTTGCCCTCGACGATGCGGTCGATGACGTGGTCGGGCTTGTCCTGGTTTTTGGCGGCGTCGCGGGCGATCTCGCGCTCTTTCTCTTGCACCTCCTTGGGCACCTCCTCGCGGAAGGCGGCCACGGGGTCGAGCGCGGCCACCTGCATGGCCACGTCGCGCCCCACATCTTCGAGGCTGCCGCTGCTGCCCTGACCGTTGCCTTGTAGGTCCACTAAGACGCCCAGGCGCGAGCCGGGGTGCACGTAGGAGACGATCTCGCCGCCGGAGGTGGCTTCCATCACTTGAAAGCGGCGCACGGCAATCTTCTCACCGATACGCCCGGTGAGGTCCGTTAAGGCGCGCTCGACGGTGATCTTGCCGTCGTAGTCGAGCGCGTGGAGGGCGTCGAGGTCCTCGGGCTGCTCGCGGAGGATGATCTGCGCCACTTTGTTGGCGAACTGGCTGAAGTCGTCGTTGCGGGCGACGAAGTCCGTCTCGCAGTTCACCTCGACGATGGCAGCGGTGCGGCCGTCGTCCGAGAGGGCGGTGACGATGAGGCCTTCCTCGGCCTCGCGGTCGGCGCGCTTAGCGGCCACCTTCTGGCCTTTTTTGCGAAGCACCTCGACGGCTTTGTCGAAGTCGCCGTCGGCCTCCTGGAGCGCTTTTTTGCAGTCCATCATCCCAACGCCGGTGGCGTCGCGGAGGCGCTTTACGTCTTTTGCAGAGATTGCCATTGCTTGCTGGTTGCTCTAATGCGGTTCGTACACGTTCAGGAAACGATGAGTGGATGAAACGACGAATCGAGGAGGGCGGCTTCGCCGCGTCGGCTCCTCATTTCCTCGTCTCTTCCTTTCTTCCCTTGCTCGTCTCCTCGTTTCGTCTTGTTGTTTCCCCGGTTCGCGCTCAAGCGTTCTGCTTTTGCTTGGCCTGCTGCTCGGCCTGGCGCTCGCCCTGCCCGTCGGTGATGGCGCGGGCGATGATCGAGGTGATCAGCTCGATGGAAGAGAGCGCGTCGTCGTTGGCCGGGATGGGGTAGTCGATGGGGTTGGGGTCGCAGTTCGTATCCGTCATGGCGATGATAGGGATGCCGAGCTTTTTGGCCTCGCTCACGGCGATGTTCTCGCGCTTGACGTCCACGACGTAGAGCGCGCCGGGGAGGCTCGGCATCTGGCGGATGCCGCCGAGCGTGCCTTCGAGCTTCTCGTGCTCGCGCAGGCGCACGAGCTTCTCCTTCTTCTTGAGCTTGTCGAGCGTGCCGTCGGATTCCATCTTCTCGATGTCCTCCATGCGGCGGATCGAGCGGCGGATGGTTTGGAAGTTCGTCATCGTGCCGCCGAGCCAGCGCTCGACCATGAAGGGCTGCTCGGTGGCCTCGGCGTACTTGCGCACGATCTCCTGCGCCTGCTTTTTCGTGCCGGTGAAGAGGATGCTCTTCCCGCGCTTGGCGAAGCGGCGGGCGGCGTCGGCGGCGCGGTCGAGGAGGACCTGCGTCTGCATCAGGTCGATGATGTGGATGTTGTTCCGCTTCATGAAGATGTACGGCTCCATGCGCGGGTGCCACCGGCTGGTGAGGTGGCCGAAGTGCGCGCCGGCCTTAAGAAGCTCCTCGATGGTGGCCTCGTGCTTGGCGTTGCCGGGGCCGCCGTTCGTGCGGGCGGCGAGGGCAGGCTGCGCCTGTTCCTCTTCTTCCGCTGCCGTATCCGCCTCGGCTTTGGCTTCGGCGGCCGGCGCGGATTCGCTGGCTACTACGGCGTCGGCCTCTGCACCGGAAATTTCCTCGTCGGCGGCCTTTTCTTCAGACGCGGCATCCCGTGTCTCTACGTTTTCGGCTGGCTCGCTGCCGGCCTCGGCCGATTCGTCGGTGACGGCGTCGGGCTGCGTTTCCGCCTCGGCCACGGCGGCGGCTTCTTCTTCGGTGGCGGCGGTCTGCGCGCCAGGCGTTGCGTTCTGCTGCGCTTCTTCGGTCTGCTGTTCTTCTTGGGCCATGAGGTCGGGTTGAGTTAAACGAGCGGGGTTGGGCTTCTACGGCCGTCCTTTGCGCGGTGCAACGCGGTTTAGGAGAGGATGAAAGAACGAATGGATGAGAGGAAGACCGTTGCTTCCTTTCTTCCACTCCTCTGCTCGTCCGTTCTTAAACCGCGTCACCCCACCGGCGCATCGGGCCGTATGTGTGGTTGGGTGCGGTCAGGAAGCCAAAGAAAAATCAGCGCTTCGAGAACTGGTACTTCTTGCGGGCTTTGGGCTGGCCGTACTTCTTGCGCTCGACCATGCGGTCGTCGCGCGTGAGGAAGCCGGCGGCGCGGAGCGGGCCGCGCAGCTCCTCGTCGAACTCAACGAGCGCGCGGGCGATGCCCAGGCGGCTGGCCTCGGCCTGCCCGGTGAGGCCGCCGCCCGAGGCGTTGACCACCACGTCGAACTGCCCGAGCGTGTCGGTCACCTCGAAGGGCATCAAAAGGGCACGGTTGCGCCAGGCCAGCGGGAAGTACTCGCGCGCCTCGCGCTTGTTGATGGTGATCTTGCCTTCGCCGCCGGGGCGGAGGTACACGCGCGCCGTGGACGTTTTGCGGCGGCCTACGGCGGTGAGTTGGTTTTCTGCTGCCATCGGTATCGGACGTTGAGAGTGCGGAATGCGGACAGAGGAGCCGGGCGGGGGCGCGCGCTCAGAGATTCATCGTTTTGGGCTGCTGCGCGCTGTGCGGGTGCTCCGGGCCGGCGTAGACTTTGAGCTTCTTGAGCATCTTGCGGCCGAGCGGCCCGCGCGGGAGCATCCCCTTGACGGCGTTCTCGATGAGGAACGTGGGCCGCCGCCGGCGCATGACCTCGGGCGTGGTGGTGCGCTCGCCGCCGGGGTATCCGCTGTACTGGAAGTACTCCTTCTGCATCTCCTTCTGCCCCGTGAAGCGCGCCTTCTCCGCGTTGATGACGATCACGAAGTCACCCGTGTCCACGTGCGGCGTAAAGGAGGGCTTGTGCTTGCCGCGCAGAAGATGCGCCGCCCGCGAGGCGAGCCGGCCCACGACCTGGTCCTCGGCGTCAATGAGGAGCCACGCGCGCTCGACCTCATGCGGCTTGGCGCTGAACGTTTTGAAGCTGTTCGGATTCATAAAGGCACTCGGGTAGGAAGCTGCGGTTGAAGCGCGGTGCGCAAACAGAAAAACTCGTTGGGAGACGCCACTCAATCCAGGGCGTGGCGGCAGCAAACTAACGTAACGCGCGCGGCGTTTAAAATCAATCGGTGCGGGAAGAGGCCAGCGCTCTAGATCCGCACGTATTGCTTTGGCACGCCTCGGGTATTCGTAGGTTTTGAACCAGCACGGTATTCCTTTAATCTTGATAGGCGTGCCGATCCGCGTCGGCGTTTTGCACTCGTGCAGAGGTAAGGAAACTCTCTCAGCCGAACTATTCCCATGAAGGAAAGGCAGAACGACGCGCCGCCGTCCTCCGGAGCCGACCGTCCCGAGGAGGCCAGCGTAGAGGGCCGGGCGCGCGGCCGTGTCGTCGGATGGACCGCCGCGGCAATTCTGGGACTGGCCGTGCTCTACGTGGGCAGCCGCCTGGCGCAACCCGAGACGGCCCGCCTCGCCGCCCTCGACGCCAACGAGATGCGCGTGGAAGGCTACGGCCCTGAGCGCGCCGCCGGCCCGTCCGCCGCCGATGACGCTTCTCCCGATGCGCTCTACCTGCGCGCGCTTGAGCACCTGCGCCAGGCGCCCGCCTCCACGCTCGGCCTCTTCCCCCGCTACGACGAAGCCGAACTCTCCCGCGCTGCTGATCTCTTAACGCGCGTCATCCGGGAAGCCGAGCCGGGGTCGTTCCTCCAGCTTGAGGCGGCGTACTACCTGGGCAAAACGCGCCTGGCGCAGGGCGACCGCCGAGGCGCCACGCAGGCGCTCAAGCGCGTAGCCGCCGGGCAGGGCCTCCGAGCCGGGGAGGCCGTCTGGCTGCTCCAAAAGCTGCACGAGGACGCGGCGTACGATGGGCCGGAGCGATGACGAGGCCGGGCCGGCCATCAAAGGCCGAAGCGCGAAGCTAAACGATTTCGGCAGGCGCAGCCTCATCTAACAACCGTCTTGTCAGGCTGAGCAGCGTTGAGACTTGGCTTGGGTGGACGGCCTCGCTACGGAACCCGTGCGCCAGAGCGTTTCTGCGCCGCATCAGGGCTGAGAGCATACGGTACTCGCCTCTGCTGATGACGCCTTCTTCTACGGCTTGCTCAACGATCCTTGTGGTCGGGAGGCGGACCTTGACGCCTTCCGCGTTCAGGAGTAGGCGTAAGGCAGCCTCCAGCGCGGCCCAACCCGTTAGCAGCGCCGGACCAGCAAAGTCGTTATCCGCCAAACGCATAGCTTCTTCAATGCCTCGGCGAACGCTGCGAGGGTCAAGAACCTCCATGCTTTCATGGGGCCGTTCATCGCTTACGACGATGAGTTCGAAGTTCCAGTCGGGTCGGTTCTCGATGAGGCGGGCGAGGTCGCGCGTCTGCGTCCCGGCAGCAAGCGCTCGCCGCGACTTTACTGCAATGGCTGTCCACTCGCCGTCGCGACCAACGATCATATCTGGCAGGTATCCTTCTAAGAAGTCTGGAAGCTGATGCGGCTTCGGTCTGACGATGACTTCGTAGCCTCCCCTTCGGTACTCCTCCGTCAGCTGCTTGATACGGACTTGTTCAAGCGTGGTGGTCGTCTCCATTACTCGATCACCTCCTGGTTTGGCGCGCTTTCTACGACGATATGGAGGAACTCCCTCCCCCAGCTAAATCCTTCGGCGAGGACCGCAGATGGGTTCACAACGCGCAGGTCCGTGTTTAAGTCCCGTCGGCGACAAAGGATGTCGTTGATCTGAGCGTCACCGAAGTAAACCAGCCCCTTGAGGGCGTCAGAGATGGGCTTGGGGATGTTGTCCACATCCAGCGAAGCGCCTTCGTAGAAGTAGGTGATCGTGAGCATCACCGCTTCCGCGACGGGCAGTTCTCCGGAAGGCCAGCGTCGTTTGGAAACGGTGCGGACCTCGTTCACCCATGCATGGTAGCGCGCCCGCCGCCGCGTTTGCTGAGAAACGGGCGGCCCTTCGATGGCAAACTCAAACGGTAGCGGCATGAGCGTGTGGGCACGAGGCACCCGCAATCCCGCCGCTACGCATACGTGTTGAGCATGACCGGCATGATGAGCATGAGGATGTCCTCGCCCTCGGCCTGCTCCTGCGGCGTGACGATGCCGGCGCGGTTCGGCGTCGAGAGCGCGAAGACGACCTCCTCGGCGTCGAGGTTGTTCAAGACCTCGGTCAGGTACGTGGCGTTGAAGCCGATGGTCATAGCCTCCTCGCCGTCGAACTCGCACAAGACCGTCTCGTGCGCCTCCGAGGAGCGCTCGATGTCCTCGGCCGAAATCTTCACCCGGTCCGCTTCGATGGCCAGGCGGATCTGGTTCGTCATCGAAGAAGAATAGAGGCCCACGCGGCGGACGGCGGCGAGCATGGCCTCGCGGTTTACGACGAGGCGCTTGTCGTTCTCGGTGGGGATGACGGCCTCGTAGTTCGGGTACTTCTCGTCGATGAGGCGGGCCATCACGCGCGCCTCGCCGAAGTCGAAGCCGACGTGCCCCTCGTCCACGCGCAGCGTGCACACGCCCTCGCCGGCCACTCGGCCCGCCAGCGTCATCGCCTTTTCCGGCACGATGAACGAGAGCGCCTCGCCGCCCGTCATCTGCTCCATCTTCAGGCGCACGAGCCGGTGCCCATCGGTGGCTACGGTGCGGCCCTCGCCCTCTTCGATCTGGAAGTACACGCCCATCATGGCGGGCCGGAGCGCGTCTTTGGAAACGGCAAAGCCCGTCTTCTTGATGGCGCGGCCCAGAAGCTCGGCGTCGAGATCGATCTCGTTTTTGCCTTCGAGCTGCGGCAGCGCCGGGTAGTCCGCCCCGTCGTAGCCGACCATCTGGTAGCGGCCCTGGTCCGTTTCGAGGACGACCTTGAAGTCGCCCGCCGCTCCGCTGGTGGTGAAGGTGATGGGGAGGTCCGGCAGGGCGCGCAGCGTGTCCAGGAGCCGCCGCGCCGGCACGGCCACCCTCGAAGCGTTGGCTTCGGCGCCCTCGCCCGCCGCCGCGCCGTTCGACTCGAACTGCACGCCCACCTTGCGCACGATGGAGATCTCCAGATCCGTGGCCGAGAGCCGTAGCGCGTCGTCTTCTTTCTCGAAGAGGATGCACTCTAAGATGGGCAGCGTGCTCTTGGACGGCACGGCGCCGCTGGCGGAGTTGAGCGCCTGCAAGAGCGCGGCGCTGGACGTGGTGAATTTCATAGCTCTGTTTGAGAATGGGAGAAGGGGAGCGTGGGAGAAAGGGGCGCGGGGACGGCAGGGCGGGATTCTCACCCTCTCGCCCATTTCCCCACTCGCCCTTTCCCAAACCTACCGGCTGCGCAGCTCGATCTTCTGGCGGATGGCCTCGATGGTGTTCTTGAACTGCGGATCGGTTTCGAGGTAGTCCTCGACGGTCTTGTTGGCGTGGATCACGGTGGAGTGGTCGCGCCCGCCAAAATGCAGGCCGATGGTCTTGAGCGAGTGCTGCGTGCGCTGCTTGCAAAAGTACATGGCAATCTGGCGCGCGCGGACGATCTCGCGCTTGCGCGTGCGCCCGCGCACGTCGTTCTCGTCGATGGTCAAAAACTCGCACACGATGCGCTGGATCTCCTCGATGGTCAGGTTTACGCGCGTGTCCTGGATGAGGTCGCGCAGGATTTCCTTAGCCAAGGCGAGGTCGGGGTCGCGGTTGTGCAGCGCGCCGTGCGCCGTGAGGCGGATCAGGGCGCCCTCCAGCTCGCGGATGTTGCTCTTGACGTTGTGCGCCACGAACTCGATCACCTCCTGCGGCAGCTCGATGCCCTCGTCCTCGGCCTTGCGCTGCAAGATGGCGATGCGCGTTTCCAGCTCAGGCGCCTGCACGTCGGCCGAGAGGCCCCATTGGAAGCGTGAGAGCAGCCGCTCCTCGATCCCTTTGATCTCGCGCGGGGCGCGGTCGGAGGAGAGCACGATCTGTTTTCCGCTCTGATGCAGCGCGTTGAAGATGTGGAAGAACTCCTCCTGCGTCTTCTCCTTCCCGCCAAAGAACTGCACGTCGTCCACGATCAAGAGGTCGATCTGCCGGTAGAACATCGAGAACTGCCCGATGCGGTTGTGCTGGATGGCCTGCACAAAATCCGTCGTGAACCGCTCACTGGAGACGTAGAGCGCCGTGTCAATCTTCCGGTTCGCGCGCGCGTAGTTGCCGATGGCCTGGATCAGGTGCGTCTTCCCCAGCCCCACGCCGCCGTAGACTAAGAACGGGTTGAAGCTCGTGGCGCCCGGCTCCTGCGCGATGGCCCACGAGGCTGAGCGCGCCAGGCGGTTGCAGTCGCCCTCGATGAAGCGCTCGAAGGTGTACCCCTCGTTGAGGCGGCTGTCCACCTCCATCTTCTGGATGCCGGGGATGGCAAACGGGTTCTGCACCGGCACCTCGGCGGGGGGCGCCTCGCTCTGTTGGGAGAAGAGGCTGGGCTGCTCCGGCGCGCGCTTCGGCCCCGAGCGCCGGTTCGCGCCGGAGCGGCTGCGCGCTGCTGGCGCGGGCCGTTTGCTGGAGGGCCGCTGTCCGTCGCGGCGCGCCTTGCTTTCGGAGCGTTCGGGAGCCGGGGGCGGCGGCTCGGCGGCGCGGCTTTCTTCGGCGCTTTGATCGGGCGGCTCCGGCGGCTGGTTGACCGCCGGGCGGGCCGGGAGCTGCATCGAAGCGCCGCCGCGTCCGCTCTCGGCATCGTCCTTCTCGATGACGATGTCGTAGAAGAGCCGCCCCTGCTTGCCGAGCACCTTCGTCACCGTCTTGCGCAGGAGGCCGAAGTAGTGCTCTTCGAGCCACTCGTAGTAGAACCGGCTGGGCAGCTGCACGGTGAGCTTGCGCAGGCCCCCCTCGTCCTCAAGCGCCACCGGCTTGAGCGGCTCGAACCACGTCTTGAAACTCTGCCTAGGGATGTTGTCCCGGATGATGCCGAGACACGCTTGCCAGACCGCCTCAGGAGTGTGCTCCATGCTGCCGATAGTAAAGCCGAAAGCCGCCAAGCCGGTTGCGCTTGGCGTGGCCGGTGAAAAAAGATTGACGTAGTACCAAATTGGAGCCTATGCGAACACCCCCGCCGCTCACCAATGACCTCGTCGCAGAGGCACGGCAAACCAACATACCCACGTTTTATCCACAATTAAGAGGATGTTACGTGGTTGTCAAGCGGTTTAGTGCGCGCCCGGCTTTTGCAGAGGGCGAGTTTTCCACAACCTATCCACAGCCTCTAATCCTGCAAAAACAAGCGCTTAGGCCAATGTGCGAACGAAGCTGCAGAAGCAACCTCAGCCGTACCGCTTCTGGATGGCGTACTGAAGCAAACCAAGCAGAAGTTATCCACAACTTACTCACATCGGCGCGCTACGCCCGTTTCAAGCTGCACTTCCTGCTCCAGGGGCGGACGGCGGCTCAACTCCGAGAGCGCGCGCCGGTCCAATGCGAAGAAGAGCCTCAAGCCCAGGGCGGATTGAGGCTCCTTTGAAACAGCCGGCGGGTGATGCCTCCGGGTTGCAGGGCCTTCTGAAAAGGCGCCCGTCATAGTAACCACACGTCCGCATTAACGTCAAGCGCCGCGCGGCGCAACTTGGGTGCGCCACTCGGCGGCGAGCCGGGACGAAGCCACTGCGAGGCTGCCCTCGCACACAGGAACACGCAGGACAAAGATCGTGTTCGGAATCGTCCTTTAGATGCAGCGAGAGGCTTGCCCTCGCATCTCGCAGAAAAAGTTCTCAAACGACGTACGCCCTTCATGCTTCAAATCAACGTCGCCGGGCTGGAAGCAGGCGCCCACCGGATGGTTCTGGAGCCGAGCGCCGAGGACTTAGACCTCACCGCCGAGACGTTCAGCAGCATCCGCGTAGACACGCACCTCTTCGCGCAGCCGAACCGCATCTTGGTCGCGTTCACCGCTCTGGCGGACGCGGCGCTCACGTGCGACCGCACGCTGGAGCCGTTCGTGCAGCCCATCGAGGGCGAGTATAGCCTGCTTTTTGCCGCCCCCGGCACCGTGACCGACGCCGAGGAGCACGACGACGTGCGCGACCTCTTCCCCACCGATCAGGAGATCGACATCACCGACGCCGTGCGCGACACGCTGCTTCTGGCCGTGCCGCAACGCAAGATTGCCCCCGGCGCTGAGGACGAAGAAATCCAGACGGCCTTTGGCGCACCCTCCGGCAACGAGGACGTGGCCGATCCGCGATGGGCCGCTTTGCGCGCGCTTAAAGATGAAGACGCTTCGTAAGCCGCAGACGCTGCCGCTGAGCGCGCGCTTTTTTGCAGAAAACGCAGACGCAGCAGCTAACATCTTCCTCAGCGATTCCCTTAGTTTTCTATTCCTGCCGACACGTACCCCCTGATATCCCATGGCACACCCGAAGAGAAAGCACTCGAAGTCACGCACGCGCAAGCGCCGCTCGCAGTATTACGGCGGCTTGAAGGCGCCTCAGCTTATGGAATGCCCCAACTGCGGCGTCCGCAAGGAGATGCACCGCGCCTGCCAAAGCTGCGGTCACTACCGAGGCCGGCAGGTCATCGAGCCGAAGGAGGACTACGCATTTTAGGGCAGGTTAGTGCAGGCCTGCGTCCTGGCGCGGCGGCGTTTTTTGAAGCGAAGAAAGCATGCTCCTGGAAGCGGTAAGGCCGACCGGCCTGGCTGTGGGGGCGTGCTTTGTTGCGTAGACCTATCTTTTCCGGGTACGGGCTGCTTATCTTAGCCATGGCAGCTTCTAACGGTGGCTGCTTGTCAAGCTTCTCACTACCCGTCGGGCGAGACTGATCTTTCTTTATGGCTATGCGCATTGCTGTGGACGCGATGGGGGGCGACCAAGCGCCCGCCGTGGTGATAGAAGGCGCCGTGCGTGCGGCAACGCGCGCCGAAGGAGCGCTTCACCTCCTCCTCTTCGGTCCCGAGGCGCGTGTAGAGGAGGCGCTCCAGGCGCACCCCGAAGCGGCCGAGCTTCCGCTGCGCGTCGTAGATGCGCCGGAGACCATTGGCATGGGCGAGGCGCCGGCGCAGGCCGTTAAGCGCAAGCAGCGCTCCTCCATCCACCTCGGCATAGGCGCGCACGCGCAAGGCCAAGCCGATGCGTTTGTGAGCGCCGGCAACACGGGCGCCGTCATGGCTGCCTCGCTCTTCATCCTGGGCCGCGTGCCTGGCGTCGAGCGGCCCACCGTGATGGGCTTCGTCCCCACCACCGAGAGCTACTGCATCCTTCTCGACGTGGGCACGAACGTGGACTGCAAGCCCGAGCACCTGGCGCAGTTCGCGCGCATGGGCGCCATCTACGCCAAAGAGGTCATGAACCGGCCCGAGCCGCGCATCGCCCTCATGAACGTGGGCGAGGAGCCGGGCAAAGGCAACGAGCAAGTCAAGGAAACCTTCGCCATCCTAAGCGCCGCCGAGGGGCTGAACTTCGTAGGCAACATCGAGGGGCGTGACCTTTTGCACCACGCCGCCGATGTGGCCGTGTGCGACGGCTTCGTGGGCAACGTCATGCTCAAGATGGGCGAGGCCATCGGCACGACGCTCTTGAAGCACCTCGCCGCCAAGGAGATGGAGCGCCAGGGGCTGTCTCAGGAAGAGCGCGCCGTCGTTGCGCGCGTCCTGAGCGGCATCAAAGAGCCGTTCGATTACGAGGCGCGGGGCGGCGTGCCGCTCTTGGGCGTGGACGGCACCGTGGTCATCGGGCACGGCAGCTCCTCGCCGCGCGCCGTCGAGCGCATGATCCTCACCGCCCGCGACGTGGCCGAGCAAGACGTGACCGGCGCCATCGCAACCGCCTTCAGCACCCGCAGTGCCGCCGCAAGCCGCCCCTGACCCGCGCGCTGCGGACGAGCAGGCAGATGACGATCTGAGCTAAAGGCGTGAACGTCGTCGGTCGTCCATCATCGGTCGTCGCTACTAAGAAGCGCGGCTGGCCCCGCCTGCAAACAGATTCCCCTACCTCACCCCTCGTCACATGGCACACCAAGCCACGCGCGCCGCTATCACGGCCGTCGGGCACTTCCTCCCCGAGGAGCGCCTGACGAACCACGACCTCGAAGAGATGGTCGATACGAGCGACGAGTGGATCCGCACGCGCACCGGCATCAGAGAGCGCCGCATCCTCCGCGATGACGACAAGGCCACGAGCTACATGGCCGCCGAGGCCGCGCGCGAGCTGCTCCAGAAGCGCGGCCTCGACCCCAAGGAGATCGACGCCATCATCATTGCCACCGTCACGCCGGACATGTTCTTCCCGGCCACGGCGTGCCTCGTGCAAGACCTCATCGGCGCGGAGAACGCCTGGGGCTTCGACCTCTCGGCGGCGTGCAGCGGCTTTCTCTTTGCCCTCACCACCGGCGCGCGCTTCATCGAAAGCGGGCAGCACGGAAAGGTGCTCGTCATCGGCGCCGACAAGATGTCGAGCATCATCGACTACACGGACCGCAACACGTGCATCCTTTTTGGCGATGGGGCCGGCGCCGTCCTCCTCGAACCCACCCAGGAGGAGGACGGCCGCGGGCTGATCGACGCCGTGAACTACGCCGAAGGCCAGTACGGCGACCTCCTCCACATGCCGGGCGGCGGCAGCGCTCGCCCCGCCTCGCATGAGTCGATTGACGCGCGGCTGCACTTCCTCAAGCAAGAGGGGCGGGCCGTCTTCAAGAGCGCCGTGGCGCGCATGGCCGAGGTCTGCGCCGAGGTGATGGAGCGCAACGGCCTCGCCCCGCAGGACGTGCGCTACCTCGTCCCCCACCAAGCCAACCGCCGCATCATCGAAGCTGCCGCCGGCCGCGTCGGCCTCTCGCTCGATCAGGTGATGCTCAACATCGGGCGCTACGGCAACACCACCGCCGCCACCATCCCGCTGTGCCTGCACGACTGGGAGGGCGAGCTGCGCCCCGGCGACAACCTCATCCTCTCCACCTTCGGCGGCGGCTTCACCTGGGGCGCCGCGCTCGTCCGATGGGCCTACGACGGCTCTCGATTTTAGATGGGCGATTTCTGATTTTGGATTCTTCCGATCCGCAGGCGCGAGGACCATCCGAAATTCAAAATGAAAAAAACCGCCTTTCTTTTCCCCGGCCAGGGCGCGCAGCACGCCGGCATGGGCGCCGATCTGTACGACGCCTCGCCCGAGGCGCGCGCCCGCTTCGACGCGGCCGACAAGCTGCTCGGCCTCCCGCTCACCGGGTGGATGTTCGGCACGGAAGAAGAGGCGGACGAGGACGCGCTCACGCCCACCGAGGTGGCGCAGCCGGCGCTCTACGTGCACAGCCTCGCCGCGATGGCCGCTTTGGAAGAGCAGGGCCGCACGCCGGACATGGCCGCCGGCCACAGCCTGGGCGAGTACAGCGCGCTGGCCGCCGCCGGCGCCATCAGCTTCGAGGACGGGCTGCGCGTTGTCCGCCGCCGCGGCGAGCTGATGGCCGCCGCCGGCGCCGAGCGCCCCGGCACGATGGCCGCCGTCTTGCGCGTGGACGATGACGCCGTGCGCACCCTCTGCGAAGACGCCACCGCCGCAGGCGACGGCCTCGTGCAGCCGGCCAACTTCAACGCGCCTGGTCAAGTCGTCATCTCCGGCGACACGGCGGCCGTCGAGCGCGCCACCGCGCTGGCGAAGGAGCGCGGCGGGCGGGCGCTCCCGCTCCAGGTCAGCGGCGCCTTCCACTCCCCGCTTATGGAAGAAGCGCGCGCCGGGCTGGCCGATGCGCTCGGCAACCTCGCCATCGAAAAGCCGCGCTGCCCCGTTTACCTCAACGTCACGGCCCGCCCCACGACCGATCCGGAAGCCATCCGCGAGGGGCTGCTGGAACAGCTCTTAGCGCCGGTGCTCTGGGCGCCCACGCTCCAGGCCATGCAGGCCGATGGCGCCGCGCACTTTATCGAGGTCGGCGCCGGGAAGGTGCTCAGCGGGCTGGTGCGCCGCACCCTGGGCCGCGAGGCCGAGACCGCGCAGGCTGGCACCGCTGAAGAGGTCGAGGCGCTGTCGTCGTCGGCCTAACCGGGGAGGCCCTCACAATAAGGTGGCGGACCCGACGCCTGCGCAGCGGGTTCACGCAGCATTCGCGGTCTTCGGCCAACCCGTCCGGTGCCATGATGAACTACGCCAGCGCCTCTCTTCTCCTCGTCCTCTTCCTGGCGGGGTGCGCCAGCAGCGACCCGTACGCCATCAACGCGGGTGACGTGGCCCGGAGCTACCTGCCCAACGAGCGCGACGTGCCCCACGCGCCCGACTCGCTCGCCAACCTCAGCATCGTGGAGAAGGAAGGCCGGCTCGTCTTCAAAACCGAGCGCTCATTCAAGGAGATGCTGCGCGCGTGGTCGGCCACGTGGCGGAGCGTGGACGGAAGCGCCAGGACCGGCTCGCTGGACTACCGCACGTACGCCACGCTTTGGAGCCTGGAAGCCTCGCTGATGTCCTTGCAGCCCGAGCGCGGCATCCAAGGCTTGAGCAAGGACCTCGCCCGCCAGACCATCGCCGAGCGCCGGGGCGAGTTCCAGGACCAGATCCAGATCGACGTCTACCGCTTTGCCGGCTCGCCTCCCTCGCGCAGCGGGCTTTCGAGCCTGCGCCTGGGCGGCCCCGGCGACCGCGTCCTGCTCGAAGACGGAGAAGGCCGCACGTACAAGCCCGTGCGCATCGAGTCAGGCATTCCTGTTGAGACGTTCGTTTCCACGCGCTCGGCGCTCTACGCGCGCAACAGCCTCTTCTTCAAGCGCTTCGTCGAGGGCCGGGACCTCCTCGAGGCGGAGCGGCTCCGCCTCGAAATCCGGCAGTCGCAGCTCCTGGGCATCAACCGCTACTACTTCGTCTGGACGTTCCCAACGGCTCCGGAAGCCGGCATGGCCTCCTCGCCGCGCTAACCGCCCCTCGTCTTTTTTCGCCAACGCACCCGCTCCTCTCGTTCTATGCGCCTCGACCTTTCCGGAAAAAACGTCCTTGTCACCGGCGGCACGCGCGGCATCGGCCGGGCCATCGTCGAAAAGGCGGCCGAGGCCGGCGCGCGCGTGGCCTTTACCTACCGCTCCTCGACCGATGCGGCACGGGCGCTCAAGGCGCAGCTTGAAGAAGGCGGCACCGAAGCGCTCGTCTTCCAGGGCGACGCCGCCGCGATGGCCTCGGCTGAGGAGGCTGTAGGCGGCGTCCTCGACGCCTGGGGCACGCTCGACGTCCTGGTCAACAACGCCGGCGTCACGCGCGACGGGCTGATGCTGCGCCTGGGGGAAGACGACTGGGACGCCGTGATCGAGACGAATCTGAAAAGCGTCTTCAACTTCTCCAAGGCCGCCTACCGCCCGCTGATGAAGCAGCGCGGCGGGACGATCATCAACGTCTCCTCCGTCGTGGGCGTGATGGGCAATCCAGGGCAGACGAACTACGCCGCCTCGAAGGCCGGCATCATCGGCTTCTCGAAAAGCCTCGCCAAAGAGCTGGGCAGCCGCGGCATCACCGTCAACGTCGTGGCGCCGGGCTACGTCGAGACGGACATGACCGAGCAGCTTGCCGACAAGGCGCGCGAGGCCATGCAGGGCGCCATCCCACTCGGGCGCCCCGCGCAGCCCGACGACGTGGCGAGCGCCGTCCTCTTCCTCGCCTCGCCCGCCGCCGCCTACATCACCGGCCACGTCCTCCACGTGGACGGCGGCCTGGCGATGTGAGGGGCGAGTAGCGAACAGCCAATGGCGGTGGACAGCACATCCCTATCGCCATTCGCCGTTCGCTATTCACCATTCGCTTACTTGCCGCTCGCCGTCTGCGCGTTGCCGTCGAAGAGCCGGGCGTACTCGCCGTAGCCTTTTTCCTCAAGCTCGCCGGCAGGGATGAAGCGCAGCGCGGCCGAGTTGATGCAGTAGCGCAGCCCCGTGGGCGCCGGGCCGTCCTCGAAGACGTGGCCGAGGTGCGAGTCGGCGTGCTTCGAGCGCACCTCCGTGCGCACCATGGCGAACGAGCGATCCTTGTGCTCGACGACGAGGTCCTCTTCGAGCGGCTTGGTGAAGCTCGGCCAGCCGGTGCCGCTCTTGAACTTATCCGTCGAGGAGAAAAGCGGCTCGCCGGAGAGCACGTCCACGTAGATGCCTGGCTCTTTGTTGTCCCAGAACGCATTCCGGAAGGCGCGCTCGGTGCCGTCTTCCTGCGTGATCTCGTACTGGACGGGCGAGAGCTGCGCGCGCAGCTTCTCCTCAGAGGGCTTCTCGTAGCCCTCCCACGGCGCCGCTGACGTGCTCGTCTCAGCTTCGGCTTCTTCCGCCTTTTTGGCGTTCTCGGCGTTGACGCGGGCAATCGCATCTTCCTCGCCCCAGGTGCGCTTCAAGAACGGGACGCGGCCCGAGCCTTCGGCGTACTGCTGGTAGCGCGTCGGATTCTTCTTGTAGTAGTCCTGGTGGTATTCTTCCGCCGCGTAAAACTCGGTGGAGGGGCGGATGGGCGTTACAATCGGCTCCTCGAACGGGCCGGTCTCGGCCAGCTCCTCTTTCGAGACCTGGGCGAGCTGCTTCTGGCGCTCGGTGTCGTAGAAGATGGCCGAGCGGTACTGCGCGCCGCGGTCGGCGAACTGGCCGCCGTCGTCCGTCGGGTCGAAGAGGTGCCAGTAGACGTCGAGAAGCTGCTCGTAGGAGACGACGTCGGGGTCGTAGGTCACCTCAACGGCCTCGACGTAATCGGTCCGCCCGGAGGAGACCTCGTCGTAGGTCGGGTCCGGCGAGGTGCCACCGGCAAAGCCGGAGACGACCGAGCGCACGCCGTCCACCTGCTCGAAGGGCTTCTCCATGCACCAGAAGCAGCCGCCGGCAAAGACGGCCGTTTCCAGGGTCGAATCGGCGGGGAGCGCGGCGGGCGTCGCCTCAGCGGAGGCGGCCGAATCGCTGCACCCGGCGAGCGCAGCGGCAACGAAAAAGAGGACGGCCAGAGCAGCAATTACAAAAGCCGCAGATCGGTTGAGGGTTGGCATAGCTCAGATTCGGTCGGGGAGGGAAAGCGCGAGGCACAGTAACGTGCCAACGTGTCACATTTCAGGCGTTCCGCACAGGTTTTCTACGGGAGCGAATACCGTTCCGCTGCGCAGGTTTCTGCACTTTCGTGCAAGCGATTTGATGCTTCCGTGATACTCTGCTGCGGCGCCTGTTCATCGTTGTCCCGAGCGCCCTGAAAGAAGCGCCTTGGGGTGCAACGCGAAAGTCTGTCCCGCACTCGATGCGGGATTCAGGATGACAGTCAGGCAGGTCAGGACTCGGGTCGGAGAAAACAGGCGGTGCCAATAAAGGCCGGCGCCGCTGCGGACGCTGCCAGCCGGCGTCCCGCTCTGAAGGCGGATCGTTCGGCTTCGCATCGCGTTACGAAGACGTTGTCTCCCTCGCCCTCTTTCTGCTGACGCTTTTTGCTTGCTATGGCTTCGAAGTATATCCAGACGGTTGATTTCACCTCGCGCGCGCAGGAGGAGCGGCAACGCGAGCGCGGCGCGAGCGGCTTCCAGGAGCCGGACCCGCCTCTGCCCGAGGCCACGCCGGAGACGCTGCCGGACATCGTGCAACAGGCCTTCCGCGCTGCCGGGTGGACAGAGTTGACGCCTGTGCAGGAAAAGGCCATCCCGTACCTTCTCGACGAGCGCGACATGATCGTGCAGGCGCGCACGGGTACGGGCAAAACGGGCGCGTTCCTCCTCCCGCTCTTCGAGCTTTTGGACCCGGCGCTGCGCGAGCAGCAGGTGCTTATCCTGGCGCCCACGCGCGAGCTGGCGCGGCAGATCCACGAGGAGTTCGACCGCATGAAGCTCGGCACCGCCGAGACGAACGAGCTGGACGCCGTCCTCATCTACGGCGGTGTGGGCTACGGCCCGCAGATCAAGGCGCTTAAGGACGGCGCGCAGGTCGTCATCGGGACGCCGGGGCGCGTGCTCGACCATCTGCAAAGCCGCAACTTTTCCTTGAAGCACCTCAAGCTCTTCATCTTAGACGAGGCCGACGAGATGCTCTCCATGGGCTTCTACCCGGCCATGCAGGACCTCAAAAAGCACCTCCCCGAAAAGCGGCGCTCCTACATGTTCAGCGCCACGATGCCGCCGAAGGTGATCTCCCTCGGACGCGAGTTCCTTACCGAGCCGAGCTTCCTCTCGCTCTCTTCCGGGCAGATGAGCGTGGACGAGATCGACCACCGCTACTACCTCGTCGGGAAGATGGACAAGGACCGCGCGCTCATCCGCCTGATGGAGATGGAGAACCCGGACTCGGCCCTCATCTTCTGCAACACGAAGCGCGAGGTGAGCTACCTCGCCACGCTCTTAAAGAACTACGGCTTCGACGCCGACGAGATCTCCGGCGACCTCTCGCAGAAGGACCGCGAGAAGGCCATGGCGAAGATCCGCGAGGGGAACCTGCGCTTCCTCGTCGCCACCGACGTGGCCGCGCGCGGGATCGACATCACCGACCTCTCGCACGTGTTCATGTACGACCTGCCGCAGGACCGCGAGTATTTCATCCACCGCTCCGGGCGGACGGCGCGCGCGGGGAAGTCGGGCGTCTCCATCGCGCTCGTCACGCACGAGGACGCCTACCAGCTCGAGCGCACGGCCAAGCGCTACGGCGTCGAGGTCGAGCGCCACGACCTCCCCACCGATGAAGACGTCTCCGCGCGCGTGGGCGAACGCCTCACCGAGGTCCTCGAAGGCCGCCTGCGCGCCGCCAACAACATCGAGCGCGAGCGCGCCGAACGCCTCGTCCCGCTCGTGCGGAGCCTGGCCAAAGACGAGCCGGAGCTTTTGGGGATGCTCGTCGATGAAGTCTACCGCGCCTACGTCCGCCGCGTGCCTGAGCAGCCCTCCGCCGAGCCGGAGACCACCGAGCCGGAAGAGAAAGCGGAAGCCACCAACGGCGCGCCGGCCTCCGCCGATGAGCGCCGCTCGGAACGCCGCCCCGGAAACCGCCGCCAGAAGGGACGCCGGTGAGGGGGCCTCCGGGAAGGAAAAGAACGACGAGGCGGAGCTTGCTGCTGATGAGCCGATCCACGCTGCACTGCCGCGCGCCGATGCGCCGTTTCCTCGGCTCCTGCCTTCTGTGCCTGCTCGCGGCGTCAGCGCTTGCGGTGCCGGCCCGCGCGCAAGCCTCCGACGCCGATTCGAGCACCTACCGCGTCTACACGTCTGACGGCGAGCCGGCTTCGCTCGATGCGATCCTCGCCGCGATGGACACGGCCGACGTCGTCCTCATCGGCGAGGTGCATGATGATTCGGTGGCGCACGCGGTGGAGCGCGAGCTGCTCAGAGGCGCCTACGAGCGCTTCGGCGACGCCGGCGCGCGGCCCGTGGCGCTCTCGCTGGAGATGTTCGCGCGCGACGTGCAGCCCGTCGTGGACGAGTACCTCGGCGGCCTCATTACCGAAGAGCACTTCCTGGACGCTGCCCGCCCGTGGCCCAACTACGCAACCGATTACCGCCCGCTCGTCGCGTTTGCAAAGGCGCACGACATCCCGGTCATCGCCGCCAATGCGCCGCGCCGCTACGTGAACCGCGTGGCCCGTGAAGGAAAAGCGTCGCTCGGCGCGCTCTCGGCCGAGGCGAAAACGAGCTTGCCGCCACTGCCCTACGCCGATCCATCGGAAGCGTACCGCGCGCAGTTCCGCGAAGCGATGCGCCAGGCGATGGAAGCGGCCCGCGAAGAACATCCGCACACCGAGGCGTCCTCAGACTCCTCCGAGGCGGAGGCGGCGCACGGCAGCCCGCACGGCGGGGCGGGCGCGGAAAACCTGATCCAGGCGCAGGCGCTCTGGGACGCGGCGATGGCGTTTTCGATAGCCGAGCATCTGATGCGCTATCCCGAGACGCTCGTGCTCCACGTGGCGGGCGCTTTTCACGTGGAGCGCGGCACGGGCATCGCCGAGCATCTGGCGCGCTACCGGCCCTCGGCGCGCGTGGTGAGCGTGGCCCTCCGTCCGGCGGACGATCCGGCTGCGTTCGACGGAGCGGCGCACGGCGGGCGCGGCACGTTTGTCGTCCTCATCGGCGCGGAGCGGAGCGCATCGCCCGCCCGGCCCGGCGGCAGGTCATGAGGCCGCCCGCGCCGACCGGGCGCGGACCTGTTTTGCGTTTCTGTTATCGGTCGAACATCGGCGGCGCTCGGTTTTCTAACCCAAGTTGTGAGGTATAGCTGAAACGCTCGGCCTTCGTCATCCTGAGCAACGCGAAGGATCTCCACGCCTTAAAATGCTGAAACGAAGGAGATCCTTCACTGCGTTCAGGATGACGACAGGATAGGTCACCACTTGGGTTTTCTGAGGCGCAAAGCGCGGGCCGCGTAATCGCAGACGGCAGACGAACACACCCCTTCACAGACGAGATGCTACCGAACGAGTTGCTGCAAAACGAATTGCTCCAGGACGGAAGCGTCTGGGCCTGGGCCGGCGGGACGCTCGCCGGCGCCGTGGTACTGGGGCTAGTGGTGCACTACCTGCTCTACCGCGGGCTGACGAGCCTAATCGCGCGCGTGCCCTCGGTAGGCATCTTCCAGGGCGCGCTTTTGCGCTACAGCCGTCGGCCGGCGCGGCTCCTCTTCCCGCTCCTCTCCGTCCTCGTCTTCCTCCCCCTCATCGCCGAGGGGCTGCCTGAGGAGACGGCCGAGCACGCCCGTGCCGTGCTCTACCCGCTCATCGTCTTCACCTTCGGGTGGCTGGCGGTGCGCTCGTCGCTGGCGCTGGAGAGCTACGTCAGCCGCCGCTTCGACGTCGAGGCCGAGAACAACCTCGAGGCGCGGAAGGTCGTCACGCAGACGCGCATCCTGCGCCGCATCTTCGTCGTGGTCGTCGTCCTCCTTTGCGTGGCGCTCGTGCTGATGCGGTACTTCCCCAGCCTGGGCGCGGGCATCCTGGCCTCGGCGGGCGTGGCCGGCATCGCCGTCGGCTTCGCGGCGCAGAAGACGCTGGGCAACCTCTTTGCGGGGTTCCAGCTTGCCATCACGCAGCCCATCCGCGTGGACGACGTGGTGATCGTCGAGGGCGAGTTCGGGTGGGTCGAGGAGATCACGCTCACCTACGTCGTCGTGCGTGTGTGGGACCTCCGGCGCATCGTCCTGCCCATCAGCTATTTTATGGACAAGCCGTTCCAGAACTGGACGCGCACCTCGGCGAACCTTTTGGGCACGGTCTTCCTCTACGTCGATTACACGGTGCCGGTGGAAGACGTCCGCGAGGAGCACCGCCGCTTTGTAGAAGGCTCGGACCTGTGGGACGGCAACGCCTGCGCCGTGCAGGTGACGGACGCCTCGGAGCGCACCGTCGAGATCCGCTGCCTGCAGAGCGCCGCGAGCGCGCCCGTGCTTTTCCAGCTTCGCTGCGCCGTGCGCGAGCACATGATCGGCTTTGTCCAAGAGCGCCACCCCGGCGCCCTGCCCAAGGTGCGCGCTGAGATGGGCGCCCCGCTCCGCCTCGAAGAATCCCCCGCCGACGGCGCCGCCGGCGACGGCGCCAAGCCCGCCGCCCCGACGCCCGACCAAGCGTAAGCGCCGGCGAAGTCCGCTCTGCGCAGCGACGGAACGGTTGACCCTGCACGGCTTAACAATCCGTTAACACTGGACAGGTGCGCCAAATGTATATGGCGCCTCTCCTCTCTTCTCCCGTTCTATATCAGGCTGAGACCGCCCGGATGACTCCGCCTTTGACCAACTCGTGCCGCTAAGATGCCTGTTCTGCTACGTTCCCTCCTCTCCGTGCGCGTTCGGCCGGCTGCACGGCTGCTCGTTGTCCTCTTCCTTGCGTCGCTGCTTCTGGCTCCGGGAGCGCGCGCGCAGACCATCACGCCCATCCACGCCGTCCAGGGAAGCGGCGAGGAAAGCCCGCTCGAAGGCCAGGTCGTCACCGTCGAAGGCGTCGTCGTGGGCGACTTCCAGCCCGGCGACGGGGATCTCTTCGGGACGGACCTCGGCGGCTTTTTCGTTCAAGAAGAGGAGAGCGATGCGGACGACGACCCGGAAACGTCGGAAGGCCTCTTCGTCTTCACCGGGGGTGCCTCGGTGAGCATCCCGGACGTCGTCCCCGGCGACCTCGTGCGCGTCACGGGTGAGGTGACGGAGTTTTTCGGCCTGACCGAGCTTACCAGCGTCTCGCTCCTGGAGATCGTGACGAGCGCCCCGCTCCCGGCTTTTACCGACATCACGTTCCCGCTTACCGCGCGCGACGTGCTTGAGCGCTACGAGGGGATGCGCGTGCGTTTTCCGCAGCCGCTCGTGATCGCCGAGTACGCCGAGCAGGACTTCGTTCTCTTTGGCCAGATCGGGCTGGCCTTCCCGCCCGACGACCTGGAGCGGCCCTTCCAGCCCACGAGCTACGTCGAGCCGGGGCCGCCTGCCGAGGAGGTCGAAGAGGCGCTTGACCTGCGCCGCATCACGCTCGACGACGCGCGCACGGGCGTGCGGCCCGACACGCTGCGCCACCCGAACGGGCAGCCCTTCACGCTGGATAACCTGTTCCGCGGCGGCGACCGCGTCGGAAACACCGTCGGCGTTTTGAGCTACGGCTTCGGCCGCTACCGCATCCAGCCGACCGAGGGCGCCGATTACATCCAGGCGAACCCGCGCTCCGACGCGCCCGACGACGTGGGCGGCGCGCTCAAGGTGGCCGCCTTCAACGCGCTCAACTACTTCCTCACGCTCGACACGGCGGGTGCCAACTGCGGTCCCGATCTGGACCAGAACTGCCGCGGGGCCGACACCGAGGAAGAGTTCATGCGCCAACGCGACAAGCTTTTGAGCGCGCTCGAAGGCCTGGACGCCGACGTGATCGGCCTCGTTGAGGTGGAGAACACGACGGGCGTGGAGCCGCTCGCGGACCTGGCCGAGGGGCTGAACGAGCGCCTCGGCGCGGGCACGTACGCCTTCGTAGATGCGGGCACCATCGGCGGGGACGCCATCAAGGTTGGGCTGCTGTACCGGCCCGAGGCGGTCGCGCCTGTGGGGCCGTTCGTGACCCTGACCGAGCCGGCGGAGATCTTCATCGGCGAGCGGACCAACCGCGTGCCGCTGGCGCAGACGTTCGAGGAGGTGAGCACGGGCGAGCGCGTCACCGTCGTCGTCAACCACTTCAAGTCGAAAAGCGCCTCCGGCCTTGACGACGAGTGCACCTCGCCGGACGTCGATCCGAACTGCGACCAAGGCGACGGGCAGGGCTTTTTCAACGAGCGGCGCACGCGCGCGGCCGAAGCGCTCGTCGCCTGGCTCGCCACCGACCCCACCGGCAGCGGCGACGAGGACCACCTCATCATCGGCGACCTGAACGCCTACGACGAGGAGGACCCCATCGACGCCATCAAGGCCGGCCCCGACGGCGAGCGCGGCACGAGCGACGACTACGCCGGCCTCCTTGAAGACTCCGAAGGCGAGTTCGCGTACTCGTACGTCTTCGGCGGACAGTTCGGCCACCTCGACTACGCCCTTTCGAGCGCGGCCCTGACGCCGCAGGTCACCGGGACGACGGCCTGGCACATCAACGCCGACGAGCCGGACCTCCTCAGCTACGAGGCGGCGTCCATGCCGGTGGGGCCGGCCGCGGCATTCTACGAGCCGGGTCCGTACCGCGCTTCCGACCACGACCCCGTGCTTGCCGGACTCAGCCTCGGCGCGCCGGTGGCGGACGCGACGCCGCCCGTCTGCGGCGAGATCCTCGTAGACCGTGACGCGGAGCCGCCGTCCATCACCACCTCGGCCACGGACGCCGAGAGCGGCATCGCCTCGATCACCTACACGCGCCTCGAAAACCTCGACGGCTTCTACGCTGCCGGCGAAGAAAGCGGCGCCGGCCTCGCCGAGGGCACCGTGGTTGCTTTCGACGCCGACGAGGTCGAGGAAGTAAGCTTCGGCGGCACGCTCTCCGACCCGGAGGACCGCCGCGTGGCCATCGTAGTGACGGTGGAGAACGGCGCCGGCCTCACCTCACGCTGCGACCCGGTGGTCTCGCAGATCGACGCCTCGGCGCCGGCGGCCTTCGCGCTCGAAGGCAGCTACCCGAACCCCACGCACGGCGCCACGACGATCCGCTTCGCCGTGGCCGAGGCGTCGGACGTGACGCTCGACGTGTACGACGTCTTGGGCCGCAAGGTGGCCACGCTCGTGGACGAGGAGATGGCGCCGGGCACGTACCGCGTCGAGTGGAGCGCAAGCGGCCTGCCGAGCGGCACGTACGTCTACCGCATGAGGGCGGGGGCTTTCACGGCGGCGCGGCAGCTGGTGCTCGTGAAGTAGCGGCGGGCGCCGTCGCCACCCGACGCATGAGACGCACGGAAAAACGCCCACCAGATGTCGCGCTCTGCGATCTGGTGGGCGTTTCGGTGCGATGAGAAGGCCGAGCCTTCGGTGGGCGGTATAGGACTCGAACCTATGACCCCTTCCTTGTAAGGGAAGTGCTCTAAACCAACTGAGCTAACCGCCCTGAGCGTTTTTGGATTTGCGATGGGGAATTCCAGACTGGAACCCCGCGCGATAGCGGACTTCCGCAGGAAGTCCGCTATCGCAAATAAAAAAAGAGCGGGAAACGGGACTCGAACCCGCGACCCTCAGCTTGGGAAGCTGATGCTCTACCAACTGAGCTATTCCCGCGTGGACGCTTCGCCCGGAGGCGGCGCGCTCTGGAACCACGAATGATACGTGCGCTCTCGGTGAAAGTCAACCGGCGGCGTTGATCTCTGGCCGCACGTCCGTATCTTCTGAAAAATCAAAACGGGGGACGCCCAGTTGCTCTGAGCAGAGCGGCTCAAACAAAAAGCAGGGTGGCCCGTTAGGTAACGGTCTTTCACAATTGTCTCTTTAGCAAACCGTTGAGTTATGGCTAAGCGCACGTACCAGCCCAGCAAGAAAAAGCGCCGCAACAAGCACGGCTTCCGCGCCCGCATGAAGACGAAGGGCGGCCAGAAGGTGCTTAAGAACCGCCGCCAGAAAGGCCGCAAGAGCCTCTCAGTCAGCCGCGTGCGCAACGGCAAGCACCGTTAGTCCGCCGCCCGCCTGCCGATGGGAGGCCTGACGTTTCCAGATGGGTAACCTGCGGTTTGCCCGATGGGTAAGCTCCGCTTTCCGCGAGCGCACCGCCTCAAGCGGCGGCGGCTGATCCGCCCGCTGTTTGACCGCCGGCGGAGCGACGTGCAGACGGTGGCCGTCGGCTCCGTGCGGCTGCTGTACCGGATGGCGCCGCGCGAGGACGTGGGCCACGACGACGTGCCGCTCCAGATCGGGTTTGCGCCGGGGCGCCGCGCCAGGAATGCCGTCGAGCGCAACCGCGTGCGGCGCATCTTGCGCGAGGTCTACCGCACGCATCAGCATCTTCTGACGTCTCTTCTTTCTGCGTGCCCGGAGCGGGAAGACGCTCCCAGTAAGAGCGTGCTTACGCTCATGGTGCTCTTTCGCGGCGACCCAAGCCGCGTAGCCGAGAAGGTGCCGCACGACCTGCCCGAAGCCATGCGCCGCGTGGCCGCCCATCTGCGCCCGGCAGGCGACGCGCCGCCGCGCCGCTGAGGCGCGCGCTTCGGCAAGCTCCCCGTTTCTTCCGTTCGTCGTCTCCTCAACTCGCGCCAGCCGCGTGAATTGGCGGTGAGCCAGAAACCGCTTTTCTGTGGCGCCGTACGCGCGGCAATCCCTCTCTCTCCGGCTCTTCCTCTCTAACGCTCCTGCGTCCCCTTGCCTCCTTCCCTGCAGCAGCCGCAGCCGGACGATCAGCGCAACGTCATCATCGCCACGGTGCTGATTGCGCTCATCACCTTTGTGTGGATGTGGCAGTTCTCGCCCGAGCCGACGCAGCGACCCACGAACCAGGAGGCGCCCGTCACGGACACCTCCGCCGCGCAGGCGCAAGCCCAAGAGCGCCTCGACGAGCGCCAGGACCTCACCGATGCCGAGCGCGAAGGGGCCGGCGCTGAGGCGCTTCCAGAGCGGCAGCCCGTCCAGGACTCGACCCTGGCCGGCGCGCTCACGGGCACGGCACAGACGTTCGTCGTAGAGACGGACGTCTACGAAGCGACGTTCTCTTCAAAAGGCGCTACGCTCACCTCGTTCAGGCTAAAGGAGTACAAGAAGTTTGACCAGGAGACGCCCGTTCAGCTTGTAGACACGACAGAAAGGGGCGCGCTCGCGCTTGCCTTCACCACGCCGGCGAACCACAACGTGGACACGCGCCAGCTTTACTTCGAGCCGGAGGTCATTGGTGGGGCGCGCTCGGGCAACGTGGTGCGCGTGGAGGAGGACACCGTGCGGCTCGCGTTCACGGCGCGGCTCGGGGGCGGGCGCCTCCGGCAGGTGTACCGCTTCGCGCCCGAGTCGTACGAAGTGGGCCTCGAAGTGGAGCAGGAGAACGCGGCGGCGTTTGCCACCGGCGCCGGCTACGAGGTCGTCTGGGACGGCGGCCTGCCCTTTACCGAGAGCGATCCGGAGACGGAGGCCGCCGAGTCCGGCGCCTTCGCCTACAGCGGCGACGTGGTCAGCGTCACGCTCGAAGGCGAGGACACCGCCGAGGAGACGCTGCGCGGCGAGGTCACCTGGACGGCCGTGAAAAACAAATACTTCACCGCCGCCCTCCTTCCCGACGACCCCACTCAAACGCGCGGCGCCGAACTCATCGGCGACAAGCTTACCGACGGCGGCGTGCTCTGGGAGGACTACGCCACGCACCTCCTCATGGCCGCGCCGCAGCCCGGCCAGGTGGACCGCTACCGGCTCTACCTCGGCCCCATGGACTTCTTCAAGATCTCGGACTACGACGTCGGCCTTTACGACATGGTCGATTACGGGTGGGACGTCTTCGAGATCGTCACGCGCCCGCTGGCCACCTTCTTCTTCATCCCGCTCTTCTGGCTCCTGCACAACTTCATCCCGAACTACGGGATCGACATCATCCTCATCGCGGTGATCGTCAAGCTCTTGGTCTATCCGCTCACGAAGTCCTCCTACAAGAGCATGGCGAAGATGCGCGAGCTGCAGCCGCGTATGCAGGAGATCAAGGAGGAGTACGGGGACGACCCGCAGAAGCAGCAGGCCGAGATGATGAAGATGTACAAAGAGACGGGCGTGAACCCCATCGGCGGGTGCCTGCCCATGCTCTTGCAGTACCCCGTCATCATCGCGCTCTGGCAGTTTCTGCCCACCTCCATCGAGATCCGCCAGCGGAGCTTCCTCTGGGCGAACGACCTCTCCGTGCCAGACTACATCCTGCAGCTCCCCTTCTCGATCCCGCTCTACGGCGACGCCGTGGCCGGCTTCACGCTCTTGATGGGCCTCTCGATGGTCGTGCAGATGCGCGTGCAGCAGGGCAGCAGCGCCTCGAACCCGCAGGCGAAGATCCTCATGTACGTCTTCCCGTTCATGATCTTCTTCATCTTCAACCGCTTCGCCGCCGGGCTGAGCCTGTACTACCTCGCCTACAACATCGTCACGGCCATCCAGCAGCAGTTCATCAACAAGCAGATCGAGAAGGAGAGCGAGGACGCCGCCGCCACGAACGGCAAAGGCAGCGCGAAAGACGCGGAAAGCGCCCGCCGCAGTAAGCGCAAAAAGAAAGCGCGCACGTAAAGAAAGCACGCACGTAACGGCGGCGATGAATGAGATTCATCTCGCAGATGGTCATCCTGAACGCAGTGAGGGATATTCCCCGTTCAGGCATTCTTCGGCGTAAGAGATCCTTCGTCCCGGCGGAGTTTACCCCGGCGCCGAGGGGACTCAGGATGGCGCAGGCGGGCGACGCAGATTCCTGCTGATGAAACGATGACCGACACCATCGCGGCCATAGCCACGGCGCGCGGCGAGGCGGCCCTCGCCATCGTGCGCGTGAGCGGCCCCGACGCCATCGCCATCGCCAATGCGTGCTTTCGCGGAAAAGATCTCACAGAGGCCGATTCGCACACGGCGCACGTCGGCTTCTTCGCGGGCGAAGACGGGGCGGAGATCGACCAGGTGGTGGTGACGCTTTTCCGCGTGCCGCGCTCGGCTACGGGCGAGGACGTGGCGGAGATCTCCTGCCACGGCGGCGACTTCGCCGCGCCGATGATCCTCGACGCGCTCTACGCCGCCGGCGCGCGCGCCGCCGCGCCGGGCGAGTTCACGCAGCGCGCGTTCTTGAATGGCAAGCTTGATCTCGCGCAGGCCGAGGCCGTGGCCGACCTCATCCACGCCTCCTCCACGGCGGCGCACCGCGCCTCGCTCGGCCACCTCAAGGGCCGCTACTCCCGCCGCCTCGACGCCCTGCGCGAGGAGCTTCTGGGCCTGTGCGCCTTCGTCGAGCTGGAGCTGGACTTCTCCGAAGAAGACGTCGCCTTCGCCGACCGGGGCCGTCTCGAAGCGCTGCTCGAAAAAACCGAAGCGCTTCTCGAAGAGCTGCTCGCCTCCTACGCCACGGGCGAGAAGCTGCGCGACGGCGTGCGCGTGGTCATCGGCGGGCGGCCGAACGCGGGGAAATCCACGCTCTTGAACGCGCTTGTAGGCCAGGACCGCGCCATCGTGAGCGCCACGCCCGGCACCACGCGCGACGCCGTCGAGGCCGAGGCCGAGATCGAGGGCATCCGCTTCCGTTTCACGGACACCGCCGGCCTGCGCCCCACCGCCGACGCCATCGAGGCCGAGGGCGTGCGCCGCGCCCGCCGCGCCATCGAAGAGGCCGACGTGCTCCTCTACTGCTACGACCTCACCCGCGGTCTGGAAAAGGACGAAGCCGACTTTCTGCAAACCATCGAAACGCCCGCCCTCCTCATCGGCAACAAGCGCGACGTGGCGAATGGCGCTGCGCTCCCGCAGATCGAAAACGTGCCGGCGCTGCGTCTCTCCGCCGAGCGCGCGCAGGACAGCGCCGAAGAATTGCAACCCGTCCTCGACCACCTCACTCGCACCATCGGCGCCGACCTGAGCCGCGCTGAGGCCTCGCCCGTCGTCATGAATCGGCGGCACCGGCAGCACCTCCGCCAGGCGCTTGGCGCCGTCCGCGCGGCGCAACGTGGGCTGCGCGCCGGCGTCAGTGGCGATCTCCTCGCGCTCGACCTCCGCGCGGCGCTCGACGAACTGGGCGCCATCACCGGCGCCGTCACCACCGAGGACGTGCTCGGCCAAATCTTCTCGCGCTTCTGCATTGGGAAGTAGGCGGCGCTTCGCGGCGACATGTTTCACGGTGAAACAGTCGAGGCGCATTCGCCCCCGAACCAAACCGGCGCGCGCGGGCGTTTCCGTTCTCGAAACGAAGCCTTCCATGAACCGTCACGTGGCCGCCATGAAAGCTACCGCCGAGAAAGCCGGGCTGACGTGGGAGGAGGTCTGCAACGACCCCAACCTCCGAGACCTGCCCTACAAGATTGAGACGAACGAGCACGGCCAGATCATCATGACCGCGACGTATTTCAGGCGCGGGAAGTACCAGTTCAGAATCGGGCAATTGCTTGCTGAGCTTTTGCCCGAAGGTGAGGTTGTGACCGAAGCCGCCATCCGCACGACGAAGGGGACGAAGGTGGCCGACGCCGTCTGGTGCTCGGCCGAGCGCTGGGAGAAGATCAAGGACGATTATGACGCCACCATCGCGCCGGAGATTTGCGTCGAGGTGCTCTCCTCCTCAAACACGCCCGCCGAGATCGAGGAGAAGAAGCGCCTCTACTTCGAGGCCGGCGCCGAGGAGGTCTGGACGTGCAACGCGAAAAGCGGCGCGATGCGGTTTTTCGCCACCGAGGGCGCGCTGAAAACGTCCCGTCGCGCACCCGGCTTCCCGAAAGAGGTCGCGCTCTGATCGGATCTGCTCTTCTCTTCGCCGGAGTTGTTTCACCGTGAAACAACCGGCAGACGCCTCGCCCCTCACAGAACTGGCGCCATGGCCGAGACCGCCTCGCCCACGCAAACGCTGAACGCGCTCGAAGACACCGCCTTTCGCCGGCTTATAGCGCGGCTGGCGCTTGTGCGTGCGTACCTCCGCCACCGCGAGGAGCACCACCTCTCCGACACGCAGGCGCTGGAAGAAACCGCCGAGCGCTTCGCCGAGCGCGCTGCCGAGGTGGACGCCTGGGTCTACGAGGTGTACGACGGCGTGAGCGGCCGCACGCTGCGCCGCTGGGCCGAGCGCCTCGCCGAGGGCGGTCTCGCCGGCCTTGCCGATGACCACGGCCCACGCAGCGAGCGCACCTACACGTCCTACTTCGACCCCGGCACCGAGATGCGCAAAGTCGCCCTCTACTTCCTTGCCGATCACCCCCGCTGCACGAGCGGCGAACTGCTCGACGAACTCCGCCGCCACTTCGACGAATCCGACCTCCCCGACCGCCGCACCGTGCAACGCTTTCTGAAGAAGATGGCGGCTTGATTTGGCTTTGACAAATCAAGTGTCGCCCTTTGCGGCAGTGTGGGCTTGCATGTGACAAAATACGTGTCGTACCCGTTCAGGTGCTGAGCAAGCTGTTTTTCTGTTTCATTTCCCATCCGTTCTGACCTATGACCGACTATTTCAGCTACGACGTCATCGTCGTTGGCGGGGGGCACGCCGGCTCCGAGGCCGCCGCCGCCGCCGCGAACATGGGCGCACGGACGCTGCTCATCACGCTTAAGCTCGACGCCATCGGGCAGATGTCTTGCAACCCGGCCATCGGCGGGATCGGTAAGGGGCACATCGCCCGCGAGATCGACGCGCTCGGCGGGCTGATGGGCCGCGTCACCGACCGCGCCGGCATTCAGTTTCGGATGCTCAACCGGAGCAAGGGTCCGGCGGTGTGGGGGCCGCGCGCGCAGTGCGACCGCATGGCGTACGCCGCCGCTGTGCGCGAGGAGCTGGAAGGCATCGGCAGCCTCTTCATGCGGGCGGACATGGTGACGGAACTGCTCACCGAAGCGGGCCGCGTGACGGGCGTGCGCACCAACTTAGGCGTCACGTTCAAAGCGCCGTGCGTGGTGCTGACGACGGGCACCTTTGCCAACGGCGTCATCCACGTCGGCGAGAAGCACTTCGGCGGCGGGCGGATGGGCGAGCGTGCCTCGCGGGGCATCACCGGGAGCCTGCATCGGCTCGGTTTCGAGAGCGGGCGGCTCAAGACGGGCACGCCGCCGCGCATCGACGGGCGCACTATCGACTACGCCGTCATGCAGGAGCAGCCCGGCGATGCCGACCCATCGCCTTTCTCCTTCATGACGGACCGCCTCGAAGGCGATCAGCTCTCCTGCTGGCTCACGCACACCACGCCCGCCGTCCATGAGATGCTGCGCACCGGCTTCGACCGCAGCCCGATGTTTGCCGGGCGCATCCAGGCCAAGGGGCCACGCTATTGTCCTTCTATCGAAGACAAGCTCGACCGCTTCTCCGAGAAAGAGAGCCATCAGATTTTTATCGAGCCGGAAGGGCGCTCGACCGACGAGGTGTACGTCAACGGCTTTTCGACAAGCCTGCCTGAGGAGGTGCAGTTCCAGGCGCTCCGCAAGGTGCCGGGTTTGGAGAACGCGCACCTGCTGCGGCCCGGCTACGCCATCGAATACGACTACTTTCCGCCGCACCAGATCCGCTACTCGCTGGAGACGAAGCGCGTTGAAGGGCTGTTTTTCGCCGGGCAGATCAACGGCACGACGGGCTACGAGGAGGCCGCCGCGCAGGGCCTCATGGCGGGGATTAACGCCGTGCAGCGGCTCCGCGAGGAGGCGCCCGTTGTGCTCAAGCGCTCCGAAGCGTACATCGGCGTCCTCATCGACGACCTCGTAGCCAAAGGCACCGACGAGCCGTACCGCATGTTCACCTCGCGCGCCGAGCACCGCATCCTGTTGCGCCAGGACAACGCCGATTTGCGGCTCACGGACCTCGGGCACCGCCTCGGCTTGGCTACGCAGGAGCGCCACGAACGGATGCGGCAGAAACGCGAAGCCATCCGCCAGACGCGCACCGCTATCGAAGAACACACGGTCTCCCCTGAGGCTGCCAACCCGTACCTCGAAGCGCAGGGTACATCCTCCATCAGCAGTCCTGAGCGCATCGTTCAGCTTGCCAAGCGGCCGCAGGTCAGCCTCGAAGCGTTGCTCCGAGAGACGAATCTGTACGGCGACCTCGTAGCGCCCACGCCGGGGACGTACTCGGCGGCGCAGCTTGCGGAGATGGACCTCAAGTACGAGGGTTATCTCGACCGCCAGCGCGCCATGATTCGTCAGATGGAAGAGAAGGAGCAGATGCCGATCCCGCGCGGATTCGACTACGGTGCGGTGAAGAACATCACCAACGAGGCGCGTGAGAAGCTCTCCAGAATCGAACCGACGAACTTAGGCCAGGCGTCCCGCATCAGCGGCGTCAGTCCCGCCGACGTATCCGTGCTCATGGTGTTGCTCAAACAGGGCGGCACGTCATTGCGGCCGGTACAGGAAAACGTTCCACATGAAACACTACCAGCGCTGGGAGCGAGTTAACGGCGTGTTCCACGTGAAACAAGTCGTCGTCAGCGCGCCGAGATCAGCAGAAATCATGGATGTGGATTTCCTCTGGCTCACGGACGAGCAAAACAGTATGCTCGGCACGTATGTACGTCTGCTTGTGCGTTATAATCAGAAGGTGAACCTGATTTCGCGCGAGGATGAGGGCCGCGTGGCCCTCCACGTGCGGCACGCGCTGTCACTTGCGGTCAAAGGCTTTCCCCCCGAAAGCATGGTGGTGGATTGGGGCACGGGTGGCGGGCTTCCGGCCGTGCCCTTAGCTATCTGTTTTCCCGAAGTGCGCTTCTGCGCAGTGGATTCCGTCGAAAAGAAAACGATGGCGCTTCAGGCGATGGTGCGGCGGCTGGGCTTGCGCAACCTCGACGTATGGAATGGGAGGGCAGAAGCGTGGCCTGGAGGGGCGCACTACTCTATCTCCCGTGCTACGGCACCGTTGCTGGACCTGTGGCGCTGGCATACGCGCGTCTCCGTCTCGGCAGATGCGTCGGCCGGCGGCGGTTTCTGGACGCCGGGTCTCGTTTGTCTGAAAGGCGGCGCTCTCGGATCTGAGGTAGAGTCGTTGCGGCGCGCGTATCCGTCCGCCTGCATAGTACAGCATCCGCTGCAAAGTGTCTTAGGCGAGGCGTACTTTGCGGACAAATGCATCGTCACCGTCACCCTTTGAGCGCTTATGCCCACCAACGAAGAGCGGACGCTGAACCGCACCGAGCGGCTTTTCGCCGAGGTGCTGCTCCTTCAGAACCGACCGAACATGACCTCGCGCGATTTGGCCGAGCACTTCGGCGTGAGCCGGCGGACGATCTTCCGCGACCTGCGCGCGCTGGGCGAATCAGGCGTGCCGCTCACGTACGCCGAAGAGGGCGGCTACGAAATCTTAGAAGGCTACCAGCTTCCGCCGCTTATGCTTACCGCGCGCGAAGCCGCCACGCTCCTCACCGGCACCGAGTTCATGAAGCTCCAGCCCGACGCCTCGCTCCGCAAAGATGCCGACGAGGTCGCGCTTAAGATCCGCTCCGTGCTCCCGAAGCCCGTGCAGGAGTACATCGACCGGCTGCGCGAGCGGACCGTGCTCGACCCCTACTGGCTCCACGCCATGCGCACGAGCGACGAGGAGGAGGGGCGCTGGTACGAACTCAGCGAAGCCATCGCCAACCAGCACCCCATCAACATGCGCTACTACGTGCCCAGCCGCGACGAGCTGACCCGGCGGCGCGTGGACCCGCTCGGCCTCGTGTACTACACCGACCACTGGAACCTCATCGCGTACGACCACCTGCGCGACGCCATCCGCAACTTCCGCCTCGACCGCATCCGCGAGATGCATGTCGGAATGGGGCGCTTCGAGAAGCCCGAAGGATTTGAGCTAAATAACTACCTCGAAGAACGGCGGGACAGCACCGGTCAACGCATCGTCCTCCGCTTCGACGCGCAGGAGTACCGATGGGCACGGCGCGGCATCCCGGCTAAGATCGAGGTGGAGCGTGAGCTGGAGGACGGAAGCAAGGAGGTCACGTTCTACTTCGAGAACCTGCCCTACGTCGCCCGGTGGCTCCTGCGCTACGGCACGCGCGCCGAGGTGGTAGAGCCAGACCTGCTCAAGGAGGAGATCCGTCATCTCGCGCTTTCGCTGGCAGAGCAGTACAGAGAGGAGGTGTCAGAGTAGAGTGTTTCACGTGGAACATCTCTCCCACAGCGAATCTGTCCTTTCAAGAACTGCTCGAAAGCGACACGCCTCCAAACGCCCACAACGGCCCGCTACGGCGCGCAACCCTCAAGGAATGGTAGAGCCTACGCCAGGCTGAGAACGCGCGTCTGGGTGCATGTGTGGAGGCGGTTTTTTCACCACCCCCGTCCGAGTTGATCCGGCACACAAGGCAAATCGTGCAGAGGAGAGAAGCTAAAGCAGACAGGCTTAGATCGTGACGGCTTCGTCTTCAACAGAAAGCAGTTTCCACATCACCGCTTTTGCCACATCAAGGCTTGGCACGCTTTGCACGATAGCACGCAGCTTCTTGCCTTTGTTGTCCTTGAGCACGTAGCGCCGGTCGAGCGCCGCGAGCCGTTCGAGAAGCGGATGGAAAAACGCCTCGTAGAAGTACGGGTCTTCCTCCTGCTCGGAGAAGTAGAGAAAAAGCCGCTCGTTCTTGAACAGCACCTTCGGCAGGCGAAGCCTCTGTGCCAGGAGCCGAAGCTCCGCCGCCGCCATGAGGTGCTTGGCCGCTTCTGGGAGCGGACCGAAACGGTCGGCCATCTCTGAGCGCAACTCGTCCAGCGCCGATTGCTCGCCCGCCTCGCTGATGCGCCGGTACAGGTTCAGACGCTCCGTATTGTTGGGCAGATAGTCCACCGGCAGGAGCGCATCCGCTTCCACGTCCACGTTGGTTTCGGACGCGGGCGGCGCGTGCTTTTCGCCTGCAAATACACCTTGAAACTCCTCACTGCGTAGTTCCTGCACGGCGTCGTCTAAAATGCGGTGGTACGTCTCGTAGCCGACGTCTTCGATGAAGCCGCTCTGTTCGCCGCCGAGGAGCGTCCCGGCGCCACGGATGTCAAGGTCGCGCATCGCCAGGCTGAAGCCGCTGCCGAGGTCTGAGAACTCCTCCACAGCGCGCAGCCGCTGCCGCCCCTCGCGCGTGAGCGTGTGCACCGACGGCACCAAGAGATAGCAGAATGCCTTCCGCTCCGAGCGCCCCACCCGCCCGCGCAGTTGGTGCATTTCCGACAGCCCGAAGCGGTCCGCGCGGTTGATGATCATGGTGTTGGCGTTCGAGATGTCGAGGCCGTTCTCGATGATCGTCGTACTTACGAGCACGTCGAACTCTTTTTCAATAAAGCCGAGCATCACGTCTTCCAGCTCGTGTGACTGCATCTGCCCATGCGCCACGCGCGCGCGAATGCCCGGCACCATCGCACGCAGCATCTCGGCCACCTCATGGATCGTTTTGACGCGGTTGTGGATGAAGAACACCTGCCCGCCGCGGCTTTTCTCGTACAGAATAGCATCACGTATAAGGTCTTTGTCGAAGGTATGAATCTCAGTAATAATAGGCTGCCGATTCGGCGGCGGCGTAGCGATGATCGAAAGGTCGCGCGTGCCCATGAGCGAGAACTGGAGCGTACGCGGGATGGGCGTGGCTGTGAGGGTGAGTGTGTCCACTTCGGCGCGAAGTTTGCGTAAGCGCTCCTTCATCTTCACACCGAAGCGCTGCTCTTCGTCTACGATGAAGAGGCCTAAGTTTTTGAATCTCACATCTTTGGACGTGATGCGATGCGTCCCGATGAGGATGTCGATCTGTCCCTTTTCAAGACGCTCAAGGATTTCTTTTTGCTCTGACTGGGAGCGGAAACGCGAGATCATATCCACAGTAACGGGATATTTTTCGAGGCGCCTCTTAAACGTCTCGTAGTGCTGCGCAGCCAGGATCGTCGTTGGCACAAGGACGGCGACCTGCTTGCCGTCCTGCGCCGCCTTGAACGCCGCGCGCACGGCGATCTCCGTTTTGCCGAAGCCCACGTCGCCGCAGATGAGCCGGTCCATCGGCACGGGGTCTTCCATGTCGCACTTGACGGCTTCGGCGGCGGCAGCTTGATCCGGCGTGTCCTCAAAGGCGAACGAAGCCTCCATCTCGCGCTGCCAGATCGTGTCCTGCGGGAAGGCGTAGCCGTCCGAGGCCTTGCGCTCGGCGTAGAGCTTGATGAGGTCGCGGGCGATGTCCTTGACCTTCGACTTTGTGCGCGCCTTGACCTTATCCCACTGCCCGGAGCCGAGCTTCGTGAGGCGCGGCTGGTGGCCTTCTTTGCCGCTGTATTTGTTGAGCTTGTGCAGCGCGCTGACGTTGACGTAGAGCACGTCGCCGCCCTGGAAGTTGAGCCGCACGGCCTCCTGCTGCTTGCCGCGCACCTCGATCTCCTTCATCCCCGCGAACTGCCCGATGCCGTGGTCCACGTGCACCACAAAATCGCCGGGGTTGAGGTTTTGGATGTCGCGCAGGCTTAGGCCGCCCTGCGTCTTCTTGCGCCGCTTCGTCGAGGGACGGTGGTAGCGGTTGAAGATCTGATGATCCGTGTAAACGGCGATCTCCTGCGCGCGCAACTCGAAGCCCTCGTGGAGCGATTCGATGACGAGGCGCGCCTTGCCGCTGTCGATCTCCGCTTCGAGCAGGTCGCGCAGGCGCGAGGCTTGGCCTTGGCTGTCGCAGAGGATGTACGTGCGGAGGCCGTCGGCAGCGTTCTCGTTCAGGCGCTCGCGCAGGAGGTCCATGCTCCCGCCAAAGGCCGGCTGCGGGCGCGCATCGAGGTCCATCGCCTCGGCGGAGGTGTTGCCAGCGAAGGTGCCGAAGAGGAGCCGCGCGTGATCTTGCAGCAGATGGCGCAGCGCCTCGGCGTCGAGGTAGCGCGCCTCGGGCGGCGGGCCGCTGAACGCCTCGTCCTCGGCGGCGGCTTCGTACGCTCCGGCGGCGCGCTCGAACAGCGCGGCGGTGGTTTCTACGACGCGCTCCTCGTCGTACGTCGCCAGCGGCGTGCCCTTGGGGAGGTGATCGAAGAAGGGGACGTAGCCGCCGCCCTGCGCGTCGCGCTCGAGGTTGGGCACGAGGCGCGCGGTCTTGAGCCGGCTTACCGAGCGCTGCGTCCTGACGTCGAACTCGCGGATGGAGTCGATCTCATCGCCGAAGAACTCCAGCCGGATCGGGTACGCGCCGGAGAAGGGGAAGACGTCCAGGATGCCGCCGCGCAGCGCGATCTCGCCGGGTTCTTCGACGAACTCGACGCGGGCGAAGCCCTGATCCACGAGCCGCTCGATGAGGCTTTCCGGCGGCGCCATGTCGCCGAGGGCGAGCGCCGTGGTTTCGTGGCGGACGCTTTCGGCGGGCGGGACCTTTTCGCCCACGGCCTCGGCGCTGGTAATGACAACGCCGTCGAAGCCGCCGGCAAGCTGCTGGAGCGCATCGGCGCGGGCGACGAGCGGCTCCGGGTCCGTCATCTGCTCGGCGTCGTAGGGCGTGCGGCCGGTGGCGGGGAAGCGGAGCACGCGCTCGTCCGTGCCGGCAAGCTGTTCGAGGTCGCTCTGGAGGTAGGCGGCGGCGTCCTCGTCCGGCATCAGGCAGAGGAGGGGAGCGCCACTTTTCTCCTCGGCGCGCGCGCGCAGGACGTGATGGATCACAAAGGCGGGCAGCGAGCCGGAGGTGCCTTCGAGGCGAAGCGCGGCGGGCGCGGAGGCCTCGCGCAGCCACGCCGCCGCCTCGTCGAAAAGCGGAGTCTGGCTGACGGTGCGGTAGATTTCTTGCAGGGCCACAGAAGCAGAAGGAAAGCGTGAACACAACACCGAAAGGCCGGCGCCCCGGTGGAAGGGCGTCGGCTGCTGGTAGAAAAAACGAGCGGGCCGGCGCGGAGATTCAGCAGGTTCAGCGAAATCCGATATCGCTTCAGCTACGCTGCTTCGGGCGGGAAAACTTCGACGGCCTTGCCCGGACGGAGGCGTGGCAGTAGCTCGTTGACCTGCGGCATCAAGGCTTCGAGGTCAGCCAAGTTCTTGGATTTCGCCCTGAGCACAACGACGGCGATATCGAACAGCTTCAAGTTCTGCTGATGGCTCATGTTCGCGTCCATCGTGACGAGCACGTCGAAGCGGTCCTGTGCCGCGCGGAGCAGGTCCCCGTTCTCCAACCCTTTCCAGTCGCGGTATTGGACGGTTTCAGCCGTGGCACTCATGAAGGCGTGCCGCAGATCGGTGTCGAGGTCCTCGTCAATGAGAACGCGCATGGGCCGGTGCCTTCTCTTGCACCTCGTTTTGCGCCTCCACGGCGGTCTCCACCTCATCGAGGCCGCGTTCCAAGAAGGCCTCCACCTGTCGGCGGCTCACCGTGGGAAACCCTTTCAAAAAGCGGTCAACGGAATGCCCGCCTTTGAGATAGTCAAGGAGCGTAGTGACCGGCACGCGCGTGCCCGCGAAGACGAGGTCGCCGCTGTGCACGCCGGGGTCTTTCGAGACGATGTCCTTGAGGCGCATGGCTGCCTTCGTGTTTGTTCGAGATGGAGAACGAGCGTTGAACGCTCCACCGCGCGCAGGTTTTCCGCAAGAAGCGATAGGTCGCCGCGCTCAGCCCATCCGCAGAACGGCGCGCGCCAGCACTGCGCCGAGGTAGACCAAAAGCAGCCCGCCTGCGTTGCTCGCCACGACGTACGCCAGGCCGAGGCCGATCTCGCCGCCGCGTAAGAGCGCCACGCTCTCCAAGCCGAACGTCGAGAACGTTGTAAACGCCCCCAGCACACCGACGAAGACGAACGCGCGCGCCTCCGCCGAGAACGCGGTCTCTTCGCTCCACGCCCACAGCGCGCCGATGAAGAGGCAGCCGGCGAGGTTGGCCGCGAGCGTGCCCCACGGAAACGCGCTGCCGAGCAGGGCGATTATCCCGCGCGCTACGGCGTAGCGCAGAAGTGCGCCGAGCGCCCCGCCGCCCGCGATGAGAAGAAGCTTGGCGAGCATCACGCGGCCTTTTCGATGGCGGGCCGCACGAAGCCGCCTGTGGCGTCGAGGCGGGTGCGGGCGGCCTCGGCGTCCACGCCGGCGAGGAGCATAACGAGGGCGGTTTTGACGTGGCCGCCGGCCTCGCCCAGGACGCGCGCGGCCTCGTCGTAGTCCACGCCCGTGACGGTCATCACCGTGCGGCGGGCGCGCTCGACGAGCTTCTGGCTCGTCTCTTGAAGGTCAATCATCATGTTCTCGTAGACCTTCCCGCGCCGGATCATGCTTGCCGTGGTGAGCATGTTGAGGACGAGCTTCTGCGCCGTCCCGCTCTTCATCCGCGTGGACCCCATGATGACCTCGGGGCCGACGACGGGGCAGATGGCCACGTCCACGTCGAGGTCGAACTCCGCGCGCGGCGTGCAGGTGACGAAGAGCGTCGCGCAGCCGATCTCTCTCGCGCGCCTCACCGCGCCGACGACGTACGGCGTGCGCCGGCTCGCCGCGATCCCGCACACCACATCGTTCGGCGTCGCGTCGAGAGTGTCGAGCGCGGCGGCGCCGTCGGCTTCCACATCCTCGGCGCCTTCCTGGGAGCGGAAGACGGCCGCGCGCCCGCCGGCGATGAGGCCCTGCACCTGCTCCGGCGGCGAGCCGAACGTAGGCGGGCACTCCGAGGCGTCCAAGATGCCGAGGCGCCCGCTCGTCCCCGCGCCCACGTAGATGAGCCGCCCACCCGCCTCGAACGCTTCGACCACGCGCTCGACCGCCTCGGCGATGTAGGGAATCTCCCGCCGCACGGCGATGGGGACGCGGTGGTCCTCGGTGTTGATGATCTCCAGGATCCCACGCACCGAGGCCGTGTCAATGCGTGCGGAGGCCGGGTTGCGCTGCTCGGTGGCGAGGCGCTGGAGCGTGTCGAAAAGCGAGGCGTCGGGCACGTTGGCGTGTGGGAGGGTGGGGGTGTGGGCGTTGAGCGCGTTCCTTTCTACTTACAACTCCTCTTCCGAGATGTCGGCCAGCTTCATCAGATGTCGCTGCAACCCTTTTTTCAGCGACTTATTCCCGTGTATGGGAACTGAGATCCGCGCTGGGTTGCCCGGCTTCCACATAGACGTGGTGGCTTCCCTTCACGCGCTTAAGCGCCCAACCCTTCTTCTCCAACAGACGAGCGAACGCCTTCCCCGAGACCGCCTTCAAACCGCAAGCTCCATGACTCTGGCGCCTTCGGGGAGTTCGTAGTCTTCCACATCAACGGAGAGGCACGCTTCTACGGCTTCGTAAATGTTTTCCAGCAGTTCCTCGAACGTCTCGCCTTGCGTGGCGCAGCCGGGAATAGCGGGTACTTCAGCCCAATAGCCTCCTTCCTCGGCCTCGTGTATAACGGTTTTGATCTTCATCGCGCGCGCCGTTTGGGTTCGGTGCCAGATGAGGAAAAACGCTGCTGAGTCGGATAGGTTTTCGGCAGCGAGATGACTTCAGTCCCTTGGCTGTGTGCATAACATCGTCTCATACGCACCACGATTACTCGGTTAGCCGCAGTGCAATTTTCTCAGTTTCAAGCATTGCCTCGAAGCCTTCAACATTGAGCGGCCCGTGCACATTCGCCTGCAGTGAGTCATAGAAAAAGCCGCAATCATAGCAAAATTCCGCCTCCACGTTCTTGTCCACTACCCAATATCCCGACTGGCTTGAATCGCCCTCTATCTCAGCTACAATCCAGTCTGAGTTGTGGTTGATCTTGACCACTTTGCGTGGGATCACTGGAATGCTCGACACCTCGCAGTCGTTGAAGCAATAGCCCACGAACACGTCGTCGCGGTCATACTCGTAGAGCTTGAAGTTGCTTCCCAAGTCGGTATACGAAGTGCAAGCGGGAAGCAGAAGAAGTGCTATCAAAAAACGCAGCTTCATATTGATTGGCGTCAGACGGTAGATACGGCAAGTGACGACATGGCTGCGGCGCACATGAGCTTGGTGCTATACGAATGCCACCCGCATAGCACGTGACGGCACACGCAAAAAACGACAGCGCAGCGGCAGAGGCAACCCGCATCCGTAGCAGGCACCTTCCCGCGCGGAACGAACGAACCCGGCGCGCTCAGCGTAGCAGAACGCCTGCTTTCTCGCCCCGTGTGCCCGTTCGCTGATGGTCCTCCGCTCGCTGCGTTTGTTTTCCTTCCGCGCGCATCCGGAGACGGAGGTGGAGTTTGCGCCGGGCGTCAACTTGCTCTACGGGCCGAACGGGGCGGGGAAGACGAACATCTTGGAGGCCATCCACTACCTCTGCCTCTCGAAAAGCTTCATCGCGCCGCGTGACACGTACGCGCTGCGTCAGGGCAGCCCATACTTTGAGGTCGAGGGGCGGCTCGAGGGCGAGCGGCGCTCGGAGCTGCGCGCGCGGATCGTCTACGTGCCGGGCGAGGGGAAGCGGATGTTCATCAACGGCGCGCCCTTGGAAAGACTTTCGGACGTGGTGGGGATGCTGCCGGTGGTCGTCTTCTCGCCGGAGGACTACCAGCTTACGGCCGGCGGGCCGGACGAGCGGCGCCGCTTCGTGGACAACATCCTCTGCCAGGCGCACGCCGTCTACATGGACGACCTGATGAAGTACCGCCGCGCGCGCCGCCAGCGCAACGAGCTTTTGATGCAGCACAAGCGCCGCAGCACCGCGCCGCCCGACGCCGCGCTCAGGCCGTGGACGGAGGAACTCGTCGCCCTCGGCAGTCGGATTGTGGCGCGGCGGCAGCGGTTTATCCGGGACTTCTCGGCGTTCCTGGAAGAGGCATACGCGCACATCGAGGCGGCCATCGAGCGGCCCTCCATCGAGTACGAATCGGTGGGCGCGTTGCCGGAGGAGCCGAGCGCGGAGGCCGCCGCCGAGGTCTTGCGCGACGCCTTCGACCGCACGGCGCGCGGGGAGTGGCAGCGCGGGCGCACGCTCGTCGGGCCGCAGCGCGACGAGTTCGTCTTCCGCCTCGGCGAGCTGGAGGTGCGGCGCTACGGCTCGCAGGGGCAGCACCGCACTTTCGGCATGGCGCTCAAGCTGGCGCAGTATCTTTATCTGCATGACCGGCTTGAGGAGCATCCGCTTCTCCTGCTCGACGATGCGTTTGCGAAGCTCGACGCCCGGCGCTCGCGCTCGTTTCTGGGCCTCGTGCAGTCGGGCGTGGTAGGGCAGAGCTTCGTCACGGCTACCGCGCGCGCGCCGTTCGAGGAGGCGGTGGACTTTGGCGCATCGGTCAACTGCGCGTTGCTCATTGAGGCGGGCGCGGTAGCTTCGGTGGCGGAGGAGCGGTGAGGGGTTCGGGGGCCTGCGTGCCTAGGTGAGCGCTCGCCTACGTGAACGCCTCGGCATACAAACCCTCGAACACGTGTCAGACTGTGACGAGGCTGTGCCGTCGCCACGCGGCGCGGATCTCCTTGGCGCTGTCTTTGCTTTGATGCTCTTCGAGTGCGCGTCTCCCGGTGAGACAGCCCGCGCTTTTCCCTTTCCAGAGAACGACCTCCTCAGAGAACGGACGCCTCCATGCACGCCTCGCTTACAGATCCTCGGCGCGCCGCGCTGCTCTACCGCGCGCGGCTCTTCTTCGTGCTCTTCTTCACGGCCGCGACGCTCTACGCCACGGGCTGCCAGACGGGCACGAACCCGCTCACCGGCAACCGGCGCGTGTTGGGCTATTCCTGGGAGCAGGAGAAGCAGCTCGGCGCGCAGTCGGACGAGCAGATCGTCCAGCAGTTCGGCCTCTACCAGGGCAAGGGCGTGCAGCAGTACGTCCGGCGCATCGGCGAGCGCGTGCTTCAGGAGAGCGCCCTGCGCGGCCCGGAGGCGGACGAGCAGTTCAGGAATACGGAGTTCACGTTCCGCGTGTTGGACAGCCCCGTGGTGAACGCCTTTGCGCTGCCGGGCGGCTACGTCTACGTCACGCGCGGCCTCTTGACGCACCTCAACAACGAGGCGCAGCTGGCCGTCGTCCTTGGTCACGAGATCGTGCACGTGGCCGGGCGCCACGCCTCGAAGCGCGCCGGGAAGCAGCAGCTCTACCAGGTCGGCCTCATCGGCGCGGCGCTTGGCGGGCAGGCGGCCGGACTGCCGGGCGGGGACATCCTCCAGCTTGGAAGCCAGGCCACGCAGCTGCTCTTCCTCCGGTACGGGCGCGACGACGAGCGCGAGTCCGACCAGTACGGCGTCGAGTACGCGGCCAAGGCCGGTTACGACGTGGCCGAGGGCGCCGAGTTCTTCCGCTCGCTCGAGCGCATCCAGGAGAAGTCCGGCCAGGCGCTTCCTTCCTTTCTCTCGACGCACCCGGACCCTGGCGAGCGTGAGGCGCGCATCCGTGAGATGGCCGGGGAGTGGCGGCAGCGGCTCGGCTCGTCCATGACGGAGTTGGACCAGGACCAGTATTATCGCATCCTCGAAGGCATGGTCTTGGGCGAGGACCCGCGCCAGGGCTTCACGCGCAATGGCGTCTTCTATCACCCCGAACTGCGCTTCCGCTTTCCCGTGCCCGACGGCTTCCGCGTGCAGAACACGCCGCAGCAGGTGGCCATGGTGGCTGAGGGTGCGCAGCTTGGCTTCACTTTTGCCGATGCCTCCTCGCCGCGCGCGGCGGCGCAGCAGCTGGCGCGGGAGGTGAGCCAGGCGCAGGGCGCGCGCGTCCTGGACAGCGGCTCGGCGCGCTCTGGCGATGGCATCCCGGCTGAGTACGTCCTCGTCCAGGCGCAGACGCAGCAGGGGCAGGAGGTGCGGCTCTTGGCTTACTTCCTCGAATACGGCGGTCAGGTGTACACCTTCCAGGGCGTGAGCACGGCCAGCGGATTCTCGCGTTACCAGGACGTCTTCTTGAACACGATGCGCGGCTTCTCGCGCCTGACGGACCGCAGCATCCTGAACATGGAGCCGGCGCGCCTGGCCGTCCGCCCGGCCCCGCGCACGGCGCCCTTCCGCACGTTCGTGGACGAGGGCGCGCTGCCGCCCGGCATGGACGCGCAGGAGCTGGCCATCATCAACCAGGTCGAGCTGGACGAGCAGATCGAGCGCGGGCGCGAACTCAAGCTCCCCCGCAAGTGAAGGTTTGAGGATATGGGGGCGAAGGGAAGGGCGCGTTCGAGGCCCTGGCCTCACACGCTCTCCCGTTCACCCGCTCTCCCTTTCTCCGCCTCTTCCTCGGAGGGCGGGATCACCGTGCCCTCGCCGCCGAGGACCATCCGCCCGTCGAGGTAGATGTACGTGCGCACCTTGACGTACTTGCGCTTCTCGACCTTCTCGGACACCTTGATCTCCACGGTCACCTCCGAGCCGACGGGCACGGGCCTGAGGAAGCGGCACGAGAGCGCCACCGCCACGCTGCCGTGGCCAGGGAAGTCGCGCCCGAGGACTTTGGAGATAAGCCCGAGCAGAAGCACGCCGTGCACCACGCGGTGCCCAAAGCGCGAGTCTTTGGCGTACGCCTCGTCCACGTGGATGGGGTTGTCGTCGCCGGTGATGTCGGCAAAGCTTTGCACGTCCTCGGCGGTGACGATGCGGTCAACCGAGAACGAGTCGCCGATCTGGATGCTTTCGTAGGTGTGCATGGGGAGCGATGGCGCGCGCGGCGGGTGATGATAGAGACCCCAATTAACGAACCCGCTTCTAAAAACGAAACCGCCCATGCGAGGCCCCATCCGCAGAGGCGCAACAGGAGGCGATTCGTCGTTCTTCAGGCCACGTCTTTCAAACAAAGTTGCATCCCGTGTCTACCCAAGCGAGTTCAGCAGAAACGGAACAGGCCCCAGAACCCGCGCCCGAGCCGGCGCGCGCTTCCTCCGAGCGGCTCTCTAAAAGGCCGCTCTCCGAGACGCCGAGGGTGAGCTGCCTGATGGTCACGGCAGACCGGCGGGCGCTGTGCCGGCGGGCCGTGCGTTGCTACCAAGCGCAGACCTATCCGAACAAGGAACTCGTCGTGGTGGACGACGGCGCGGAGGACCTGGCGCCCGTGCTCGCCGCTTTGCCTGCCCATGAGGTCACGTACGTCAAGCTCAAGAAGAAGCCGGGGCACGTGCTGGGCCACCTGCGCAACGTAGCCCTTGACGCCGCCGAGGGCGAGCTGCTTACGCAGTGGGACGACGACGACTGGTATCACCCAGAGCGCGTAGCACGGCAGGCGCACCTCCTCCAGCAGGGCTACGACGCCTGCACGCTGGCGGGCGCGCTCATGCACCTCGACACCCGCCGGTTCTTCTACCACCCGTACATCGGTCTGCTTAAGGACGGCGTGCCGGGGACGATCATGCACCGCCGCGACGCCGCCATCCGCTACCCAGAGATGCGCCGCGCCGAGGACACGGCTTACCTCAAAGCCTGGATGGCGAAGCGTTACGCCAAGCTGCCCGCCGACGAAGCGCACCTCTTCATCCGCTGTTTTCACGGAGACAACACGTGGGAACAGAAGCACTTCCTCACCCGGATGCGTAACACACCGGTTGACTGGGTCGCGTACGTCTGGTGCCGCTACGCGCGGCGCGACCTCTTCAAGCACAGCCGTTTCCAGCTTGACGAGCGCGCCCAGGCGGCGTTTCGGGCGTACCTTCAGGACTCTTTCCAACTCGGCCTTTTGAAGCCTCCTGTGGCCGCCTCATGAACGTCGCTTTCGTCCAGACCTACCCGGTCTATCACGACCTGTGGTCGGTTCAGGAGTGGCTCGCGCTTGAAAACCGAGATCGGTGGATGCCGGCCCTTTTGGCCGAGATGGGCCACGACGTGGAGCTGTGGGGCGGGGCGCACCAAAGCAGCACGCATCGGTCCCGCCTCGACGGCTTGGCCGACTATCCCATCCGCCTTTTCGAGACGGTCCAGCGCGACCGCCGCACGAAGTTTCACTACAGCGACGCGCTCGTAGCCCACGCGCGCCAGGCCAACCCTGACCTCTTCGTCCTCAAAGGCGTGGACGGAGGCGTAGGCACGCGCCTGATCCGGAAGCACCTCGGCGCGGCGGGGACGCCCTACGTCTTCGTCATCGGAGGGAAGTGCTACACCCGGCACGTGCCGCGCGCCGAAGTCGTCTTCTACGAGACGGAGGCGCAGCGCCGGCGGCTGGAGCATCCGGGCTGGCGCTTCTGGCGCGCGGCGGTGGACGCCGAACGGCTCATCCGCCTGCCCAAGTCCGTAGACACGGACGTGTTCCGGCCTCTGCCCGGCGTAAAGAAGAGATGGGACCTAATCACGGTAGGCCGGCTGGTCCCCCGCGTCAAGAGCTACGAAGCGCTCGGGGCGCTCTCCGAAGCGCTCCGGGTAGCGGTGGTAGGCGGCGGCCCGGCCGAGGCGGAGCTGCGCAGGACGTATCCGCAGGTCGAATGGATAGGAGCCGTTGCGAACGAGGCGGTGCCGCAGTACTTGAACCAGGCGCGCCTGTTCGTGCACACGAGCCGCCGCGAATTCTTCCCGCGCACGCTCGTTGAGGCGGCGGCCTGCGGCGTGCCCGGCGTTGCCTTTGCCGAGGCCATCGCGCCCGACGTGCTTCCGCCGGACTGCGGGCTTCGCCTTGAGGGTGATGACGTGGTGGGGCCGATACAGCGTCTGCTTCAGGACGAAGCGCGCCGCCAAGCGATGGGGCGCCGCAGCCGCGAGCGCGCCGTCGCGCACTGGGGAAAGCGCTCTTCGCAGGCGCCGCTCCGGGAGATGATGCGCCTTGTCAAGAAAGGCCTCGTCAAGGGAAAGGGGCGGGGGGCCGCGCTCGCTAACGAGGCCGCTCTTCAATAAAGGATGCCGGAGGGCATTCCGCTTTTTGCTCTATGGACTTTAGCGCGCTCACGACACGCTGGACCCGGCTTGCCCAAAGCCGGACGGGGAAGCGCCTGCTTGGGTGGCTGCGGTGGCTTTTCCTGGCCGGCATCCTCGGGCTGCTGGCCTACCAGACGGCCGGCATCGGCTGGGCGCGCATCTGGGAGGCGCTGCCGACGGAGCCGCTCTTTTACGTCATCTTCCTGGTCATCTACCTGCTGCTCCCGCTCAGCGAGGCGCTCATCTACCGGACGGCCTGGCCGGCGATGCCGCTTGGGGAGGGGTTCCTGACGCTGCTCAAAAAGCGCGTCTACAACAAGGACGTGCTCGGCTACTCGGGCGAGGTGTACCTGTACCTCTGGGCGCAGAAGCGCGTGGGCGTTCCGGCCAGGCGGGTTTGGGGGACGCTCAAGGACAACGCCATCGCGTCCTCGGTCGCTTCCACGACGTTTGCGCTGGGCGTGCTCGCCACGCTCTTCCTCGCGGGGCAGATCGCCGTGGCCGAGCGGTTCATCCGCTACGACGCCACGTACGTCCTGGCGGCGGTGGGCGTGGCCGGGGCGCTGGCTGCCCTGAGCATCAAGTTCCGGCGGACGATCTTCTTCCTGTCGGCGCGTACGCTGGCCGCCGTCTTCGGCATACACGTCTTCCGGCTGATGCTCGCTACGGCGCTCCAGCTTGCGCAGTGGGCGGTGGTGCTGCCTGAGGTGGAGTGGCGCGTGTGGTTCACGCTCATCGCCGTCCTCGTGGTGACGAGCCGCATCCCGCTGCTCCCGGCGCGCGACCTGGCCTTTATCAGCGTGAGCGTGGAGGTGTGTCAAATGATGAACGCCCCGTCCGCCGGGATCGTGGGGATGCTGCTCGCCGCCAGCGCGTTGGACAAGGGGTTGAACCTGGTGCTCTTCGCCTCCGCTACGGCGCTGAAGCGCTCTGCTCCCGGCGTGCCCGAACGCGAAGGCGGCGTGGAGAACGCCCTCCCCAAAGAGCAACCGGTCTCCCCCGAAGGTCAGCGCGTGGCCGAGGTGCCGTAAGGGATTCGCTGTGAGACGCGTAAGAAACGGCCGAGCGGCTTTGGTATGCATGTTGTTTGTTAGCAAAGCAACGCCTCGGCGCGCATTCCGGCGGCGGACACTGTAGCTCAACGAACCTTAGCGAATTATGACGAGGGTTCTCATCGTACTGGCCTTTCTCACCACAGGCCTTGGGGCAGCGCCCGAAGAAGCCCCTCCGCCGCTTTGGCAGGCCTTCCTCTGGCAGGCGGAAAAAGTCGTAGTGGACGACTTCCAAAGCTACGAGCCGGATGGGCTGCCTACGCAGTGGCGACGCCTGAACGGCCGCCAGCTCGCTCCGCTTGCCGAGAATCCCGAAGAAGGAGAGTACGTCGGGGTGCAGAAGGAGGACGGACGGAAGTTCCTGCGCCTGCGCACCGACAACGAATCGGTGCGCATCGTGCTGCCGAACGTAGAGGGCGAGGCCCTCGACTGGAACCTGTCTCAGCATCCGCACCTGCGCTGGGAGTGGCGCGCCGTCGAGCTGCCCCCCGGCGCGCGCGAGGACGAGATCAACGATACCGGTGCGGCGTTCTACGTCACGTTCTCGAGCGATTGGCTGGGCCGCCCCCGCAGCATCAAATACACGTACAGCTCCACCCTGCCCGTGGGCACCGTGATCGATCAAGGGCCGCTCAAGGTCCTCGTCATCGCCTCGGGCAAGGAGCCGGGCGTCGGGAGGTGGAATACCGTTCGGCGCGACGTGCGGGCCGATTACCGCCAGCTCTTCGGCGGCAGCCCGCCGGAGCGGCCCATCTCGGTCGCCCTGTGGAGCGACTCCGACACGACGGGAGAGCGGTCCGTCGCCGACTTCGACAACATCGTGCTGCTGTCTGCGTCCAACGTAACGACGCGCAAGTAGCAATGCGCGCCGTCCAGCCAACGCACGCCGGCCGCTCGTCAGAGGAGGCCCCGGCGCAGCATCCCCGTCATCTCACAGCTAGGCCATGGATCGTTTTTTTGAGGCGTTGCGTCCCTTCATCCGCGGCGTCGTCCGGCACGCCGCGTGGGTGCTTGTGGGCGCCGTGGCGCTCACGGCGGCGGCGCTCTGGCTCGCCTCCGGCCTGCGCATCGACACGGACTTCGCCAAGCTCCTCCCGCCGGACCGCCCGAGCGTCCAGGCCTTGGAGCGCCTGCGCAGCACCGTCGGCGGGGAGAGTGACGTGGCCGTGGCCATCCAAAGCCCTTCCTTTGAAGCGAATAAGGCGTTCGCCGAGGCGCTCGTCCCCAGAGCGCTCGCCCTCCAGGCCGAAGACCGCGACGAGCCGTTCTTCACCCGCGCCGACTTCCGCCGCGACGCGGATTTTCTGCGTGACAACGCCCTCTACTTCGCCTCCGATGAGGAACTGACCCGGCTCGAAACCTACCTCGACGAGCAGATCGAGGAGGCCAACCTCGAGGCCAATCCGTTCTATTTCCCCCTTGAGGAAGAGGAGGCCGAGGAAGACACGGCGGCCCAGGAGCTGGAAGAAATCTACGACGGCCTCACCGTGAGCGAGTACCAGCTCTCGCCGGACTCGACCACGCTCGTCGTGCGCTTTTTCCCCTCCGGCGCGCAGACGGACATCGGCTTCATCGAAAGCACGTACGCGGCGCTCGATGGCCTCGTGGAAGCGATGGAGCCGCAGCAGTTCCATCCGCAGATGGAGGTCACGCTGGCCGGGCGCCTCTACCGGCAGCTCGTCGAGGTGGGGACGATCCAGCGCGATGTGGCCGGCTCGTTTGGCGTGGGCGTGCTGGCCGTGCTCGTGGTGGTGATGCTCTACTTCCTTTACAAAGGCGTCCGCGCGCGGGCTGGCGGCGGGCGCTTCTCCATGCGCCTCCTCGGCGCCGAGCTTCTCAGAATGCCGGCGTTGGGCCTCCTCATCGCGCTCCCGCTTTTGATGAGCCTGGCGTGGACGGGGGCCGTGGCGTACCTCGCCTTCACCACGCTCAACCTGATGACTTCCACGCTCGGCCTCGTGCTTTTTGGGCTGGGAATCGACTTCGGCATCCACTTCTACGCGCGTTACACCGAGGAGCGCGCCGAGGGCCGCCCCGTCCTCGAAGCCGCCGAGGAGACGTTCGTGAGCACGGGCCAGGCCATCACCGTGGGGGCGATGACCACGGCGGCCGGCCTCTACGTTCTCACGCTGGCCGATTTCCGGGGCTTTAGCGAGTTCGGCTTCATCGCGGGCACGGGCGTCCTCTTCGCCCTCGTGGCCATGACGGTGGTGCTGCCGGCGCTTGTGGCCGTCTTCGAGCGCGTCGGCCTTTTGAACCTGAGCGCGCGTGCGGCAGAGGGCAAGGGCGCGGCCCCGGCGGCGGCGCGCTTCCCAGCGGCGCGCCCGCTCGTGGTGGGCAGCCTCGTGGCTGTGACGATTGCCGTGGTGCTCCTCCCGCAGGTGGACTTCCAGTACGACTTCGGCGCTTTGGAGCCGGACTACCCCGAGTGGCGCGCGCGCGACAACGTGGTAGAGCTGACCGAAACGGGCGGAGGCAGCGGCCGCAACCCGGCGTACGTCGTAACAAGTGACCGCAGCGAGGTACCCGCCGTCGTGGCCGCGTTGCGCCAGGAGATGGCCGAGGACACCACCTCGCCCACTATCGAGAGCGTCGAGAGCCTGCAGGAGCGCTTCCCGCTCGGCGCCGAGGAGCAGGAGGCCAAGCTCGGGCGCATCGCCGCCATCCGCGCGACGCTGAACCGCAGCGCCCTACGCGAGGACTCCACCGAGGAGATCCAAAAGCTCCGCCGCGCCGCGCAGACCACCGCGCCCATCGCGCTCGAAGAGGTGCCGGATTACCTCAAAAAGCGCTTCACGTCCAAGAGCGGCGAGGTGGGCGGCTTCGTCATCGTCTACCCCTCCGTCGGCCTTTCGGATGGGCGCAACTCCATCGCCTTTGCCGAGGACGTGGCCACGTTCAGCGCCGACGGCGAGACGTACCACGCCGCCTCGACCTCGCTCGTCGCCGCCGACATGCTGGAGCTTATGCTTGCCGAGGCGCCGTGGATGATCCTGGCGACGCTCCTCATCGTCGCCGCGCTGATGTGGCTGAACTTCCGGTCGGTGCGGTGGGCGCTCCTGGCGCTCGTCCCGCTCGTCGTCGGCATCCTGTGGATGCTTTTGCTGATGGAGGTGTTCGGGCTGGCGCTCAACTTCTACAACCTCGTGGTGCTGCCGGCGGTCTTGGGGATTGGCAACGACGCGGGCGTGCACCTCGTCCACCGCTACCGCGAGGAGGGGCGCGGCTCGATCTGGCGCGTCCTGCGCTCCACGGGCGAGCACGTCACCATGGGATCGCTGACGACGATGATCGGCTTCGGCGGGCTGCTCTTGAGCTTCCACCCCGGCCTGCGCTCGATTGGCGAGCTGGCCGTGGCCGGCATCGGCGCCACGCTCCTGGCCGCGCTCGTTTTCCTCCCGGCGCTGCTCCAGTGGCTCGAAGACCGCCGCGCCCTGCGCCCCGACGCGCCCGTTGCCCCCGGCGGCAACGGCCAAGCCGCCGAGGCGCCGCCCGAAACGGCGACGGCGCGCAGCGCTTAGTTTGCCAGCGTGAAGCGCCAGAGCACGGCGCGGTGGTCGGAGGGCGGGTTCGCGCCGCCGCCCAGGATCTCTGGCGCGCCGGCGGGGCGGATCGTGGCGGGCGTGTAGAAGATGTGGTCGATCTTGACGGCGGGCGCATCGGCCGGGAAGGTGCCCACCGCGCGGACGGGCCGGCGCTGCACGCTGTCCGGCATGGCGGGGCGGAAGGCAGTACCGCCGAGGAGTAAGGCCAGCGTCTCGTCGTCGGCGTAGTGCGCGCGTTCCTCGGGTGGGAGGGCGGCGCGGGCGGCGTCCGCAGGCGCGTTGAAGTCGCCGATGAGGAGCGTGGGATAGTGCGCGGCGTAGCGCTCCGCCACACGGCGGACCTCGCTCGCCTGCGTCTCGCGCGCGGCCTCCTCGAAGGCTTCCAGGTGCACGTTGACCACGGCCACGGGACGCCCGCCGAGGTCAATCACGGCCACCTGCGCGAGGCGGTCCAGGTAGAGCGCGTCGGTGTAAAAGGGGCGCGAGGTGCGGCTCAGCTCGATCCGCTCGTGCTCGAGGATCGGGTAGCGGCTCAGGATGGCCTGCCCGCTGAGGACGCGCCCGAAGTGCACGGCGGGGCGCCCGTAGGGGAAGGGAAGGTAGCGCTCGTCCCAGTTCACCGCCGTGGCCGAGGCGGCGTAGCCGAGCCGCTCGGCCAGCTCGCCAAGCTGGTCCACGTCAAACGAACGGCTCGCCCCGAAGTCGATCTCCTGAAAGCCCACGACGTCCGGATCGGCGCGCTGGATCAGGCGGGCGGCCTGGACGAGGTTGTTCGCAAAAAGCGTCCTGGAGCGCACCACGGGCCGGTTGTTCGTCATGCCGGAGAGGTAGCCGATGTTGTACGTCATCACGGCAAACGTGTCGCGCGGCGGCGCCGGCTCGGCGGCGTACGTGGCCGTGGAGGCCAGCTCGTCTTCGCTGAGCGTGCCGGAGCTGGCCCAGAAGAAGAACGCTGCCAAGAGCATCAGCGCCACACTCAGCAGAGCGAGGAGAAAAAAGGCGAGGCGGATCAGCCGTCTTCTCATCGGCATTTTCTTGTAGAGGCCAACGTAGCGCGGGGCGGGCGTGGAGCAGAAGATTGGGCGGAGCGCATCCCCAAACGGTTACGCCGCCTCATCGCGGCTCTGCGGCGCGTCCGAGCCGTCCTCGTCCTCGTCCTCTTCCGAAAGATCGGAGAGCAGGATGGCGATGGGGCGCGTGCGCTCGAAGGCGCCGCAGGCGATCACGATAGCCACGGTGAGCGGCACGCCGATAAAGGCGCCGACGATGCCCCAGAGCCACCCCCAGAACGCCACCGAGAGCAGCACCACGAGCGGCGAGAGCTGGAGGTACTTCCCCTGGAGGAGCGGATCGACGTAGTTGCCCATGACGAGCTGCACGCCGCCCACGCCCAAGAGCACCACCAGCGGCATCGTCCACCCATCGTACTGCACGAGCGCAAAGAGCACCGGCGGCACCACGCCGATGATGGAGCCGAGCGTGGGGATGTAGTTGAGGATGAAGTTGAGGAACCCCCACAAAAAGGCGAAGTCCAGCCCCATGGCCCACAGCACCAGTCCTGAGGCCACGCCCGTGATGAGGCCTACCCCCGTGCGCACGATGATGTAGCGCTGAAAGTCGCGCGCCGTGCGGCGGATCGGCTCCAGCCAGGAGCGGTCGGCGTGGTGGGGAAAACTGCGGTGGATCTTCGCGCCGAAGTCGCGCACTTCGAGCAGCCCAAGCACGAAAAAGGCGATGACGAGCACCAGCCCGCCGAGGAGCGAGAATGTCTGGTCGGCCACGCGGGAGATAACATCCGAAGGCAACGCCGACGCGGCGGAGCCGCCCCCTTCGCCCTGAGCGCTCGCCCCGTCGTCACTCGTGCCGGGGAGCGGCAGGTTGAGGGCCTCGGCCTGAGAGCGCGCCTGCTCGTAGAGGCGCCGGAACTCGCTCTCGTACTCGGGCACGCGCTCGGCCACGAGTTCGGCGCACCACCACAGCGCGCCTACGAAAAGGCCCAGGCTCACGAGGCAGGCGATGAGCGTGATAATCGTGGCCGGGCCGCGCGTCATCCGCTCCTCCAGGTGGCGCTGGAGCGGCCAAAAGAGCGCGATGAGGAAGACGGCAAACGCCAGCGGCAGAGTGACGGGCGCCGTGACCTTGAGCGCGGCGACCACGGCCACGACCGTCAAAATCGCCAGGAGGCGGGCGCGGTAGCTTCCCGGCTCGTGGCCGCTGCGTGAGGCGGCGTCGGAGGTGGCTTGCATAGAAGACGGTGAACCCGTGCAGGAGAAGCGCCGTCAAAAGCGGCGCGGGCGAGTCAAGGTAGGAAGCCTCCCCCATGGCGCGCAACGATGCGCCGGGCCGAGTGGCCTGACAAGCAAATCGCTGCGGCGCCGAGGCCAGGCGGCCTGGCCTACCTACACGGCGGCGCGGCGCCCCTCCGCTTCCGTGGGCGCTACCAGGCCTCCCCGGTGCGCGAGTAGCTGCGCGGCTCCGGCAGGACGGCCACGCGCACGCGCCGGTTCTGCCTGCGCCCGGCGGGCGTGTCCTCGGCCGCGATAGGCTGCGTAGCGCCAAAGGCCACGAGCTGAAACCGCTCCGGCGCCATCGCGTGCGCCTCGATGAGGTGGCGCGCCACCGCCGCCGCCCGCGCCGCCGAAAGCTCCCAGTTGCTCGGGTACCGCTCCTGCAGCTCGGGGCCGAGCGCGACGTTGTCCGAGTGCCCCTCGATGCGCAAGGGCCGCTCCGGGTAGGCGCCGCCGATCTGCTCGGCCAGCGCGGCCAGGCGCTCCGTGCCGCTCTCCGAGAGCGTGGCCGTGCCCGGCTCGAAGAGGTCGTCGGCCGGAAGGACGGCCAGCGTGCGCCCGCCGTCGCGCAGCGTGGTGATGTCGTAGCGCATCCGCTCGGCGCGGTCGTTCAAGACGCGCAGCTCGCGGTAGTACCGGCCCGACTCGATGTCGTCGTAGAAGCGGAGCGAGTCCAAGAGGAGGCCGCGCGTGGCGCGCAGCTGCCGGTTCTCCGCCCGAAGCGCGCTGATGGCCGCTTCCTGCTCACGGATGGTCTCCTTGGCGCCGCCGCACCCGGCCCCAAGCGCGCCGAGCAAAAGCAGGAGGGGAAGCGCCACGCGCATCGGTACAACCGTCATTGGGGGGTAGGTTTGCGTGAGTTCAAAAGCGCCGGCGCACGCTGACGACGGACGAGAAACGACCGACGACGCTCCGCCTGTGCTGTCGCCCGTCGCCCAACAAGATCAAAGCGCCGGCGCGCGGAAGAGGGACCTCGCCGCGTGCAGGATAACCGTTCGCAAGCACAAAATCGACGGCCTTGAGCATCCCTTCCAGCTTGGGCCGAAGGGCGTCGAACGTGATGGCGGCGTAGAAGAGCGCAGGAGTCGGAGTGTGGGGAGGCCAGGCAGGTTGGTAGGAAGAACGGACAGAGCAGAAACGGAGGGCCTGCGCCGTCGTTTCGGCAAGGCAGCTTCGGAGGGGGCGAAAATCAGGGGTGCTCTTCTCCGGCGCGCGGGTTATGTTTGGGGGGCTTATCCGAAGCCATCTGCTGGGCAGGCCCTCCTTCACTTCTCCTGCCGAGGCGCGTGCAGCGGCGGCTGCGGCTGCCGCACGCATTGCAGATCCGGAGCGACAGATCTAGAGCCTCACCACTCTACGCCGTCATGCCGTACCGTCTCGCCTTCGCACTGATGGGCCTTCTCGCAGTGAGCAGCGGCCCGCCCTCGATGGCGCAAGAGCGCGGGGGCGTCGCTACGCCGTGGGTGGAGCGAGACCGCGCGCCGCGCGCGCAGGCGGCCCATGCCGTCACCGGCGCCGAGGTGCCGTGCGTCGAGGGCGAGGCGGCGGGCTACCCGTGCCAGGGCGTGAACCTCCTGGCCTTCGTGCCCCTGGCCGAGTTGGGCGGGGGCGGTCCACGCGTGAGCGCCAACGACCTCTGGGGCTGGACCGACCCCGCCACCGGCGCCGAGTACGCCCTCCTAGGCCGCTCCGACGGGACGGCGTTCGTGAACCTGAGCGATCCGCAAAACCCCGTCTTCCTCGGCTTCCTGCCCACGCACACCGAACCTTCGACGTGGCGTGACGTCAAGGTCTACGCCGACCACGCCTTCATTGTGAGCGAGGCCACGGGGCACGGGATGCAGGTTTTCGACCTGACGCAGCTGCGCGGCCTCGGCGGCGAGGTGCCCGTCACCTTTTCCGAGACGGCCTACTACGGCAGCTTCGGGCGCGCGCACAACCTCGCCGTTGACACGGAGACGGGCTTCGCGTACGCCGTAGGCCTCTCCGGCCGCCAAAACGCGCCTGAGCCGAACCAGTGCGGCCCCGGCCTCCACATGATCGACATCCGCGAGCCGGCAGACCCGCAGTTTGCCGGCTGCTTCAACTCGAGCGTCGGGCGCGGCTACACGCACGACGCGCAGTGCGTCCGCTACCGCGGGCCGGACGAAGAGCACCAGGGCCGCGAGATCTGCATCGGCGCCGACGAGGAAGGCATCGCCATCACGGATGTGACGGACAAGAGCGCTCCCACGCAGCTCGGCACGGGCACCTATCCGCAGACGGGCTACGTGCACCAGGGCTGGCTCACGGAAGACCACCGCTACTTCTTCCAGGACGATGAACTCGATGAGGCGAACGGCCTCACGCAGAACACGCGCACGCTGATCTGGGACTTCTCCGATTTGGACGCGCCCGTCCTCGCCGCCGACTACTTCGGCCCCACGCCGGCCATCGATCACAACCAGTACGTCCGCGGCGACACGCTCTACCAGGCCAACTACCAGAGCGGCCTGCGTCTCCTGGACATCGCCGATCCGCTTAATCCTGTCGAGATCGCCTACTTCGACACGTACCCGCAGGCCGACAGGGCGCGCTTTGACGGCGCGTGGAGCGTGTACCCGTTTTTCGAGAGCGGCGTGTTGATCGTGAGCGGCATCGGTGAGGGGCTGTTCGTGGTGCGCCCCGGCGAAGTGCCTGCCAACCGCCCCGTAGGCCTGCGCGCCGAAGTCCTCGGCGCCGACGTCGTGCTCACCTGGCAGACGATCTCCGAGGCGGGCAACGCCGGCTTCGCCGTGCAGCAGGCCACGGGCGAGGCGGCCGAGTTCGAGACGCTCGCTTTTGTAGAAACCCAGGGCGACGCCGAGGCCGCGCAGCGCTACACGTACCGCATCGAGGGCCTCCCGCCGGGGCGCTACCGCTTCCGCCTCCGCCAGCAGGACGCCGGCGCGGACGGCTTCGCCTTTGAAGCCCAGGCCCGCGCCCAGATCACGCTCGATGGCCCGTACCTCCTCGCCCGGCCTTACCCGAACCCGTTCCGCGCGGCGGCCACGCTCGAGCTTACGCTCCGTAGCGCGCAAGCCGTGGAGGTGGCCGTCTACGACGTCTTGGGCCGCCGCGTGGCGCTCCTCCACAGCGGCCCGTTGGCCGAGAGCCGGAGGCACGCCTTCACGCTTGACGGCAGCGGCCTGCCCAGCGGCCTCTACCTCTGGCGCATCGAAGGCGAGGAGTTTTCCGAGACGGCCACGGCGCTGCGCGTGCGGTGAGCGCCAGGTCCGACCGCCGGTAGAGACGCCTCGCCGAGGGGCGTCTCTACGCCACCGATGCTACCCTGCGAAACGATGCGGAAACCAACGATGCGTACCACCACGCTCGCCCTCTTTTTCGCGCTGCTGCTTGCGCTCGCCGGCTGCGACAACAGCGGGCCGCTGGACCCGGCAACGGAAGGCGGCTCGCGCCTCTACGTCTGCAACCAGGACGACGCCACCGTGACGGTGATCAGCACGCAGACGAACGCGGTGGTCGAAACGGTGGACCTGACGGCGCACGGGTTCTCCGCCGGCGCGAAGCCGCACCACGTCGTCGTCGAGCCGGGCGGGGCGTTCTGGTACGTCTCGCTCATCGGCGCAGACCGCGTGGCGAAGTTTGACCGCGCGAACAGGCTGGTGGGCAGCGCGCCGTTCGAGGCGCCGGGGATGCTGGCCCTCCACCCGACGGAAAATCTCCTCTACGCCGGCCACACGATGAGCGTGGTGGACGTGCCGCAGACGGTGGCTGTGATCCGCCGCTCAGACATGGCGCTCGTGGAGACGGTGAGCGTGCCGCTGGCGCGTCCGCACGGCTTGGCCGTTCGCCCGGCGGGCGACGTGGCGTACACGGGCAGCCTCTCCGAAAACCGCCTCGCTGCCATCGCCGCCGGCACGAACGCGGTGACGCTGGCCGACGTGGGCGGCGCGCCCCAGGTCTACGTCCACTTCGCCATCGCGCCGGACGGGGGGGCGATGTACGTCACCGGGCAGGCGTCGGGGCAGGTGCAGATTTTTGACCTAAGCGATCCCGTGCAGCCCGCGCCCGCCGGCAGCATCGGCGTCGGCGCCGCGCCGTGGCACCCGGCGCTCTCGGCGGACGGGCGGCGCCTCTACGTGCCAAACAAGGCCGACAACAGCGTCTCGGTGATCGACACGGAAGCGCGCGTGGTCGAGACGACGATCCGCGGGCGCGGGCTGGCGCAGCCGCACGGGAGCGCCCTCTCGCCGGACGGGCGTTTCCTCTACGTCTCCAACAATAACACCGAAGGCGCCTACACGCCGAGCGACCTGGCGTCCGGCGTGGGCACCGTCGCCGTTATCCGCACGGCCACGCTGGAGATCGAGGCCGTGATCGAGGTGGGCCGCAACCCCACCGGCATCGGCACGCCGTGAGCATGGCAGCACGGACTCGCCCGCATCCCCACACTCCCACACGCAAACGTGCTCCGCGTCAAAATCTGCTGCATCCAGAGCATCGAGGAAGCGCGTCTGGCCGTTGAGGCGGGCGCTTCGGCGCTGGGCCTCGTGGGCGCGATGCCGAGCGGGCCGGGCGTGATCTCCGAGGAGAAGATCGCTGAGATCGCAGCCACGGTGCCGCCGCCCGTCGCCACGTTCCTCTTGACGAGCGCGACGCGCGCCGAGGCCATCGCCGCGCAACATCGGCGCTGCCGGACGACGGCCCTGCAGCTTTGCGACCGCCTCGCGCCCAGCGCCCTCGCCGCGTTGCGCAAGGCGCTCCCCGGCATTCGCCTCGTGCAGGTCGTCCACGTCACCGGCGAGGCCTCCGTCGAGGAAGCGCTCGACACGGCGCCGCACGTGGATGCGCTGCTTTTGGACTCGGGCAACCCGTCCCTTTCTACGAAAGAACTCGGCGGCACGGGCCGCGTGCACGACTGGCGACTGAGCCGCCGCATCCGCGAGGCGGCCGGCGTGCCCGTCTTCCTCGCCGGCGGCCTCCGGCCTGAGAACGTGGCCGAGGCCGCGCGCACGGTGAACCCGTTCGGCCTCGACGTGTGCTCCGGCGTCCGCACCGGCGGCGCGCTCGATGCCGAGAAGCTGCGGCGGTTTTTCGCCGCGCTGGATACGCGCCTGCAGACCGCAGCCTAAGCCCTCATGCCTTTTCCCGTTCTCCTCCGGGCGCTCGCGCTCGTTCTGCTGATGGTGGGTAATACATCGGCGCGCGCGCAGCCGTTTGCGCGGCAGATCGCGCCCTTCCCCGTGGCCGACAGCACCGGCGCGGCGTATGCCTTCCCCTTCCTCGGCGGTTTCAACAACCCGCGCCCGCAGTTTGCGGACATCGACGCCGATGGTGACCTCGACCTCTTTGTCCAAGAGCGCGCGGGCCGCGTCATGTTTTTCGAGAACACGGGCACGCCCTCGGCGCCGCAGCTGGCCTTCCGCACGGCGCACTTCCGCAGCCTCGACGTGGACGAGTGGTTCCGCTTCGCCGATGCGGACGGAGACGGCGACCTCGACCTCTTTGCCGAGGCGCCCGTGAGCCGCATCCGCTACTTCCGCAACGACGGCTCGCCCGAGGAGCCGCAGTTCACGCGCGCCGCCGATCCGCTTCTCGACGCTTCGGGCGAGGTGATCTTCGCCGACCGGCAGAACATCCCCGCCCTCACTGCGCTCGACTGCGAGGGGCCGCCCGACCTCGTCCTCGGCCTCATCAGCGGGCGCGTGGCCTTCTACGCCTTTGACGGCCTGGCCGATGGCGTGCCCGCCTACCGCCTCGTCTCCGGCACCTTTCAGGACCTCTGCATCGGCCCGCCGAGCGTGTGCGGAGGCGCCGCCGCCGAGGCCGCGCAGCCGCGCCACGCGCTCCACGGCGCCAACGCCGTCGCTGCCGCCGACCTCGACCAGGACGGCGACCCCGACTTCCTCTGGGGTGATTTCTTCTCGCCGAGCCTCTACCTCATCAAGAACGCCGGCACGTGCGCCGCGCCTCATCTCACGCTCGCCTCCGACACGTTCCCGCTCCAAAACCCCATCCGCACGAGCGGTTACAACGCCCCCGCCCCGGCCGACATCGACGCGGACGGTGACCTCGACCTCTTCACAGGTGTCCTGGGCGGGAGCTTCGGCGGAGCGCGCGATGCAGTGGAGAATTTTTTCTTTTTCGAGAATGAGAACGGGCGCTACGTCTTGCGCACGCGGCGTTTCCTGGACATGATCGACGTCGGCCGCGCGAGCGTGCCCGCCGCGACGGACCTCGACGACGACGGCGACCTCGACCTCGTCGTCGGCAGCGAGGAGGGGCCGGCGGGTGGATCGGCGCGGCTCGTGGTTTTTGAGAACACGGGCACGCCTGCGCAGCCCGCCTTCCGCGAGAGGCCGGCTGACGGCCGCTTCGACGCGCTCGAAGATGGCCTCTCCTACGCCCCGGCCTTTGCCGATGTGGACGCCGACGGTGATCCTGACCTCGCCCTCGGCGCCTTCCAGGGCCTCACGCTCTACCTCAACGAAGGGGGCGCGTTCACGGCCGAGGGCGCCCCGGCGCTCGAAACCCTCGGCGGCAACTTCTTCGCCCCCGCTTTTGCCGACGTGGACGCGGACGGCGACTTCGACCTCGTCGTGGGGAAGTCGGACGGCGCGCTTGCCCTTTTCCGCAACGTGGGTACGCCGCACGCGCCACGCTTCGCGCTTGAGGCTGAGGCGTGGGCCGGCGGCCTCGACGCCGGCACGCGCAGCCGTCCGGCGCTCCACGACGCCGACGCGGACGGCGACCTCGACCTCTACGTGGGCACGCAGGACGCGGGCGTCGTCTTCTACCGCAACGCGGGCACGCCCGAGGCGCCACAGTTCGTCCGCAACGACGCGGCGCTCGCACTCGACGCCCCGCCCGCTGCCGCCCCCGCCTTTGCCGACCTCGACGGCGACGGGGCGGCGGATCTCTTCCTCGGCAACCGAAGCGGCGGGCTGTTCTTCTACCAGAACGAGGCCGAGGGCCACATGCCGCCCCAAGCCGAGGAGCCGCGCGTCGTGGCCGTGCCGAACCCGTTCCGCACGGCCACCACGCTCGCCTTCACGCTGGCCGCGCCGGCCGAGGTGCGCCTCGTGGTCTACGACGTGCTCGGGCGCGAGGTGACCGTTTTGGCAGATGGCACCCGGTCTGCCGGCGAGCAGCGCTTCCGTTTCAGGGCCGGCGCGCTGCCGAGCGGCGTCTACCTCTACGCGCTTACCGTGGACGGCGAGCGCGCCGACGCGGGCAGCGTGGTCCTCGTGCGGTAGACGCTGAAACGCTCAAGCGTTAAACGCTACAGCCGGCGGTAGGCGTGGTAGACGATCTGGGCCAGGCGGCGCGAGAAGAAGGAGCGCTTTTCACAGCGCTCGGGCGTGACCTCCTCGGCCATCTCCAGGCCCATCTCGAACTCCTCTTGCAGCGAGGAGGCCGCCGCCTCATCAGCGAAGACGACGTTGAGGTCGAGCGTGTGGCGGCTCGTCCAGGCGTCCATGTTGTAGGAGCCGATGGAGCCGAGCTGCCCGTCGATGGCGAGCGTCTTCGAGTGGAGGATGCGCCCGAACATCTCGTGGACGCGCACGCCGTTATTAAGAAGCTCGGCGTAGCAGTGCCAGCCGGCCCAGCGCGCGATGGCGCGGTCCGTCTGGCCGGCGGTGAGGATGCGCACGTCCACGCCCCGCTGGGCGGCGGCCAGGAGCGCGTCGTAGAGCCAGTCCGGCGGGACGAAGTACGGCGTGGCGAGGCGGCACGAGCGCTCGGCCTGCGCGATGGCTTTTTCGAGGACGCGCGGCAGGAGGCTCTCCGCTCGGCGCCGCGGGTCGATCTCGAGGACGGCTACGGGCACGCCGCCGTCGGCCTCCTCGGAAGCTTCTGCGGAGGCGTCTTCGCGGGCGGGGACGGTGGGGCGCTCGCCCGTTTTCTCTTCCCACGTCCGGGCGAAAAAGTGCGCCAGGTCCTGCACGCAGGGGCCTTCAAGGGCCGCCATCGTGTCGTCGAAGACCCAGGCGTCGTAGCCCTCGGCGTACTCCTCGGTCATGTTAAAGCCGCCGCAGAGCGCGCGCCGGTCGTCCACGATGATGAGCTTGCGGTGGTCGCGCACGAGGAGGGCGCCGTTCTTTTTCCACGGCGGCCAGGGGCGGTTGTAGAGGACGACGCGCCCGCCCGCGCGCCGGAGCGGCTCAAGGTCGCTCTCACGCAGCCCGAAGGAGCCGAAGTAGTCGCACACGAGGAGCACCTCGCAGCCGCGCCGGGCCGCCTTGGTGAGCCGGGCGAGCGTGCCGTGGCCCACCTCGTCGGGCTTCAGGGCGTACATGCTCATCCAGACGCGCGCCTCGGCTTCGTCAAGTGTCTCCCAGATCGCGCGCAGGATCTCGTCGTCGTAGACGATGTGCTCCACGCGGTTGCCCTCGGAGACGTGCTCCGTAGGCAGCGATTGGAGAAACGAGTGCCAGCGGTTCATGGAGATCGAGGCGCGCTCGGAGAGGAGGCAGAGGCTGTGTAGACCAGAGAGAACGCTTCAATCGGCCGTCGCGGGTTCGCGCAGTGTCGCGGACGTGCTCAGCGGGAGCCGGCGCGCGCGCTTTCGGCGCGGAGGCGGCGCTGACCCCACCACGTCAGCGCCGCCACGAAGCCGAAGCCGAGGAGCGCCAGGAGCAGCACGGAAAGGACAGGGTCGGCGGCGGAGGGCCAAAGGAGGTCGCGCGCGCCGGTGTCCCACGGCTGCCAGGGCCAGAGCGCGCGCAAGGAACCGGCCATCAGGCCCACGAGCGCGGCCATCGTTGGGTCGTGGCGGTTTTCCAGAAGCCAGTCGAGCACCTTGGAGAAGAGGCCCAATCCCAGCGCCGCCCCCGCGCCGAAGACGAGCACGTAGCCCACCTCGGCGTTTTTAATGGCCTCGGTGGTCGGCTCGTAGAGGCCCATCACCTCCAGGAGGAACGCGCCGCTGATGCCGGGCAGGATCATCGCGCAGATGGCGACGCTGGCCGAGAAGAAGATGCGCAGGAGGCCGGGCCGCTCCGTCGTCTCCAGAACGGGCAGGCCCACGAGCAGAAACGCCGTCACCGCCGCCATGCCCGCAATCAGAAAAAGCCGCCCCGTGAACTTCCCAATGCGCAGCCAGGGCACGGCAATCGACGCCGCCACGAGTCCGAAGAACAGCCCGCGCATCTCGTGCGGGTGGCTTTCCAGGAGCGCAGGGATGAACTGTGAGGCGATGACGATGGCCGCGACGATGCCGGCGCCCAGCGGCAGGATCAGCCCCCACTCCACGTCGCGCAGGTGATGGCGCACCGCCTTGCCGTCCAGCCGCAACGCACTCACCACCGCTGAGAACCCGCTGCTGATCGAGTCGATGAGCCGGGCGTAGACGCCCACGATGAGCGCCATCGTCCCGCCGCTCACGCCGGGGATGATGTCCGCCCCGCCCATGAGCAGGCCCTGCGCGAGGTGCGTGAGCGTGTGGCGGGAACGGCGGGGCTTCTCCAAAACGGCGCGGCGGAAGGGCAGGCGTAAAGGTCAGAGTTCGAGCACGACCGCCTCGTTCCTGTTCCCCTTTCGCTTTTCCCCACGCTCAGTCCAGGCCGAGTTCGTGACGGACGCGGGCGTTGGCGTAGAGGTCGGGATAGGTCTGGCGGAAGGCCTTCTTCGTGCCGGCGTCGAGGCGGAAGGCCGTGCGCAGCGAGGCAAAGCTCTCCTCAGGGCGGCCCAGGGCGAAGAGGACGCGCGCCTCCTGGAAGTGCGCGTCGGCGGAGTCGGAGGCCAGGGCGAGGGCCTCGCGGGTGGCGTGGAGCGCTTCGGCGGGGCGCTCGGCGTCGAAGAGGGCGGCGGCGTAGTCGAGCCAGCCTTGGCCGTCGGAGGGGTCGAGGTGGAGGGCGGTGCGGTAGGCGACCAGCGCCTCGGCCAGGCGGTCGGCGGCGTAGGCGCAGTCGGCCTTGGCGCGCCAGAACTCGGGCGTGTCGGGGTGGAGGTCGGTGGCGCGGGTGAAAAAGGGAAGCGCGTCGAGGTAGCGCTCCTGCGCCTCGCAGCAGCAGCCCAGCCCGTACCAGGCCTCGGCGTAGGCGGCGTCCTCTTCGACGGCGCGGCGGTAGTAGCGCGCCGCCGTCTGGAAGGCGCGCAGCTCCTCGTGCGCCAGGGCGATGTTGTAGAAGGTGGCCGCGTCGCCGCCTTCGAGTTCGAGGACGTGCTCGTAGGCGGCGATGGCGCCGCGTAGGTCGCCTAGGTTGGCCAGGGCGTTGCCGCGGTTGTAATGCGCCGAGGTGAAGTGCTCGTCGATGGCCAGGGCCATGTCGTAGGAGTCCACGGCGTCCTCGTAGCGGCTCAGGCGGTTGAGGACGATGCCGCGGTTGTACCAGGCATCGTGCGAGAACGGCGCCCCGTCGATGTGGCGGTCGTAGCAGCGGATGCTCGCCTCGTCGTGGCCGAGGCGGTCGTAGCAGTAGCCCAGCTCGTACCAGGCCTCGGGATGCTCGGCGTCGAGGTCGGTGCAGCGCTCGAAGGCGTCCACGGCCTCTTCGAGGCGGTCGGCGCGTTCAAGCGTCACGCCGCGGTTGAAGAGCGCGTCGGAGCAGAGGGGGTCGAGTTCGAGCGCGCGCTCGTAGGCGCGGAGGGCTTCCTCGCTGCGGTCGAGGCTGTCGAGGGCCACGCCGCGGTTGACGAGCGTTTCGGTATCGACGGGGTTGAGTTCGAGCGCGCGCTCAAAGGCGCCGAGCGCTTCCTCGTGACGGCCGAGGTGGCTCAGGAGCAGGCCGCGGCGCATCTGCGCGTCCGAGACGTAGGGCTGCGTCTCGACGAGGCGGTCCAAAACGCCGAGCGCTTCGTCAAAGCGGCCCTGCTCGAAGTAGTAGGTGGCGATGTCCTCGAGCGCGTCGGAGTCGAAGTACGCGCCGGGGCCTTGCGTCTCGTACGTGGCAATCAGATCATGAAGGCGGGCTTCGTCGGCAGGGTCATCGTAGTCGTCAAATCCGAAGTCAAACTTGCTCATGCTGGGCGTCGTCTGAAAAGGCTCCGCGTGGACGTGCAGGCGAGCCGGGCAAGCGGCCTGCCGCCCGGCACGGGCGCGGCGCAGTCGCAAAAAGGCTCATCGGCTCACAGTATAAAACGGCGGCCCGCCCATGTGCAAGGCATTTGGCAGAGGACACGGGCGCCTTGCGAACCTTTTGCATGTGCCGTGCGCGCGTGCCCGCAGCGCCGATTGGCGCGTGCGGCTTTCGTCACAGGATATGGCAGCGTATGCTTTTCACGTTTGAAGGGATCGACGGCAGCGGCAAGAGCACGCAGGCGCGCCTCTTGGTAGAGCGCCTGCGCGCCGAGGCCGGGCGCGACCCGCTTCTCGTGCGCGAACCCGGCGGCACGGAGCTGTCTGAGCGCGTGCGCACGCTCCTCCTCGACCCCAACATGGACGTGGACCCCGTGGCCGAGCTGCTGCTCTTTTCCGCCGCGCGCGCGCAGCTTTGCTCGGAGCGCATCCGCCCGGCACTCGCCGCCGGCCGCGTCGTCATCTGCGACCGCTTCTACGATTCTACGACGGCGTATCAAGGCGCCGGCCGCGCCCTCGCCGCCGAGGCAGATGCCGCGTGGCTCGACGCGCTCCACCGCCGCGCCACCGGCGGCCTCGTGCCGGCGCGGACGTACCTCGTCGTGCTCGACCCCGAGGCCGCCCGTGCCCGCCGCACCGCGCGCACGGCCGGCAAGGACGCCCCTGCCAAAGACCGCATGGAGGCCGCGCAGGGCGGCTTCTACGAGCGCGTGGCCGCCGCCTACGAACGCCTCGCCGAGGCGCACCCGGAGCGCTTTGTACGCCTCGACGGCACGCGCCCCATCGAGGCGCTGCACGAAGCCGTCTGGGCCGACGTGGCCGTGCGCCTCGGCGGAACTGCCGTTTCGGGCGGCGGTTCTTCCGCTTAGCGCGAAAGGCAGGAACGGGCAGACGTGTGAGAGAAACGCCGAGACCGTTCCACATCCGCGCTTCTCCACACCCCCACGCGAGAGCACAGCCGCATGTCCACCTTGCCGAGCGAGCAACTGGAAGAGGTGAAGCGCATCTTCCAGGCTTTCCTGAAGCAGCGCGGCCAGCGCCAGACGCCCGAGCGCTTTGCCGTCCTGGACGAGGTCTACGCCACCGCCGACCATGTGGACGCCGACGAGCTGTACCTGCGCCTCAAGCAGAAGGGCACGCGCGTGAGCCGCGCCACCGTCTACAACACGCTCGAGCTGCTGATAGAGTGCGACCTCGTGGTGCGCCACCAGTTCGGCAAGAACCAGGCGAAGTACGAGCGCGCCCACAGCTACTGGCAGCACGACCACCTCATCTGCATCGACTGCAACGAGCTGTTCGAGTTCTGCGACCCGCGCCTGCAGAGCGTGCAAGAGATGGTGGCGGAGATCTACGGGTTCGACATCACCCGCCACGCGCTGAACATGTACGGCCGCTGCCGGCGCGAGGACTGCCCCAACCGCCCCGAAGGGGCCGAGGCGGCATAGCCCGCCGCCGCCGCGCGCAAGCTCCTGCGCTAAGGGCGCGCGCTCATCCTGCGCGCAGGTCCTCAAGAAGCGCCTCGCGCACGCGGGGCAGATGCTCCACGCCGCTGGGATAGATCAGCCGCCGCACGGGCACGCGCCGGGCGACCTCGGACAGGCGCTTGATGCGCTCCGGTTGCAGGCCGGCGGCCTCTATGAGGTTGGGAAGAAACGACTGGCGCACCAACTCGATGAGCGCTTCGCCGAGGGAGAGGGGCGCGATCTCGATCTCGGCGTTGGCGTCCTCCGTGGCGCGGCGCTCCGGGAGGTAGAAGCAGGCCAGCGGCCGGGGCGCGTTGCAGAACGCGCCCAGCCCGCCCGGCTCCACCGGCACGCGGCGCTTGTCCAGATGCGGGACGACGCGCGCAAAGCCCTCGTGCCCGCCGGCGAAGTGCGCGGCCTGGTCCGGCCACAGGCGCATCTGCGGATAGCCGGGGCGGCCTGTCGGCGTGGTGTCTTGCATTTCTACGGGCAGCAGGTCGTCCGTGAGGAGCGGGTGGCCGGCCTGCATCAGGGTGACGGCCAGGGAGCTTTTGCCGCCCCGGCTCGTGGCCAGAAACGCTGCGGCGCAGCCTTCCACAACGACCGCCGAGGCGTGGAGCATGGGGAAGCCCTGCCGCTCCATCCAGTAGGCCAGCACCGTGCCCAAGAGCCAAATCTCTATCGCGTAAGCGTAGGACGGATCGCGCAGATGGCAAGCGATGCGCTCCGGCCCGAGGTGGAAGTCGGCGGCCCCGTCCAGGAGGCGTAGCGCCTCGCCGCCGGCATGGCGGTAGAGGCCGCTGCGGGCGCCGCTGCCTGCGCGCGTCGCGTAGACGCACTCCGCCCGATCCCAGAACTCCGGATGAGCGGCCTCCGGGCGACAGGTGAAATAGAGGCCAGGCGGCGCATCCGTCGGCGTCAGGGGGTAGGAGAAGGGGAAGTCGCTGCCGAGCGCCAGGCCGTAGACGCTGTACACAGAGCTTGCCGCCGGCGCGGCGTCCTGTTCAGGCTGTGGACGTTGCGGCATGGCGCTTCTCTTCAAGCAGGTCGTGGGCACGGAGGTCTTTCGCAAAGGCGCGCAGGTCGGCTTCGAGCGTGACCGCATCTGCGTCGTAGGCGCCCTGCAGCGCGGCCAGTGCCTCTTCCACCGCTGCGTGTTCGACGAGCGCGCGCCACATGCCAGCCGCCGCGCCGGTGAGGCGGAAGCTGGTCTTCTCCCCCGCGTGGGCGACGACGAGCTGCCCCTCGAAGGTCCCGAAAAAGACCTCGGCAGCGGGCGCGAGCGGCCCCCGGCTCCTGGGCTGCACCTGCACCGGCGCGGACGGCCCTCCATCGGCAGCGGGGCGGTTTTTGAGGCAGTGCGCCGGCGGTACAACGCGCCACCCTTGCTCGGCGGCGTTGGCGGATGGGTTCCAAACGCCCATGTCCGGCTCGTTCCAGGGAAAGCAAACGTGGTCGGGCTGGCCGATCCAGTAGCGCGGTCCGTCGGCGCGCTCCGCCCAGCGCTTTTTCCAGGCGGCATACCTGCTGCCGAGGCGCTCGGGGCCGTGGTCGTGGAGGTCCTGCGCGCTCAGGCAGGCCATCACGCGCGGCTCGCTCTCGACGGAGGCGCGCAAGCCGGGATGCGCGTAGAGCGGGGCGAAGACGACGCGCCGGCTCTCGCACTGCTTCAAAAAGCGGCCGAAGCGGGAGCCGGTGAGCGCGCAGTCGTCAACCACCACGAGGGGGGCGCGCGGCGGATGCGGCGGCGTGAGTTGGGCGTGTTCCAAATCGAGCGCGTAGCTCAGCATCCCGAGCACGACGAGGCCGCCGCGCGGGATGCCCGTGAAGCGAAAGCGGCGCACCTCCCCGCGCCCGAACCGCTCGATAAGGCGGCGGGCCAAGGCCTCGCAGTCCTCTTCGGCTTGGGCGTAGGAAACGTAGCGCAGGCGTTCCAGGGCAGCGCCGAGTTGCACGCGCAACGCGTGCAGGCGCCCTTCCGCCGCGTCGTCGAAGCGGCCCAGCACGGCCACGGCCGGGCGCGGCGCCTCACGGGCGATCAGCACGGCGCTGGGCATCGAGGCCCAGGCGGGGCTGGCCGCCAGGGCATGAGCCAATGCCTCGGCACCGGACGCTGCGCCCTTACCGAAAGAGGCGGCGTAAGATGTGAGATCGCCGTCCCAAAGGACGAAGAGCTTGGGGGACTGAGGCATTGCGCTCTCGCGGTTAGTTGCCTGTACGGTGGCGGTTTGGCTTTTTCTGCGCTGCGCCTCTATGAAACTGTTTGGGAGTACGTGTTTCGCCCTTTGAAGGGGGAGAAAGGGGGATGTAGCGGCTGGCACCCTTCCTCTTTGCATCCCCTTAGTCCCCTTCAAAGGGGGAATTCCTCCGACGACCGACGAAGCATCCTGAAATCAAAACAGTCTCTATGTGGGTCCACGAAAACTCGTGAACCCAAGACGGCTGACGACCGACGGCTGACGACGGCCTTTGCCACGCGCGCGCGTCATCTATCGTCCATCGTCAGCTAGCTGATGTACTTTCGCAGGCTTACATAGCAGCGCTCGGTTGCGCGGTGCCTGATCCGGCAGGGCTTGAAGAGGGGGCGGCCGCCTCTTCGCGTTGGCGCAGCCACATCTCCAACGTCAGGGCATACCAGAAGCGGTAGTCCTCGCGCGCGCCGCGCAGGTAGCCTTCATAGTAAGCGCGCAGGGCGCCTCCGTCAACATATCCGAGCGCTTCGGCGCGGGTGTCAGAGAGGAGGCGGCGCACGGCCGCTTGCGCGCGTCTTCTGAGGGCGCGTTCATAGAGCGGCTTCGGACTCGTCTTCCCAGCTGCCCGGCGCGCGGCCTCCGGCATGACGCCGCGCATGGCGCGCCGGGCGATTCGCTTGTTCTCGCCCGCGCGGTTTATGGCACGCTGCGGCACAGCCAGGGCGAACTCGACCAGGCGGCGGTCGCTCCAGGGGTCGGCAGCGGCGAGGCCGGCGCGGGCGCAGCGGCGCTCGAAGAGCGTGGCCGTCCGCATGTGCAGGGGCATCAGCGCGGTGCGGTAGCGCTGCCGGCGCGCGTAGCCGTGCAGGCCGGCAGGGACGGGCAGCGGGGGTGTCTCCGCGTTCAGGCCGGCGCGCGTGGCGAAGGTCGGGTCAAGCCACGCGGGGCGCGGCGATGGCAGCGGGGCGGGGCGCAGCGCCCGGTACAGGCGTCGCGCCGGCGTGCGCAGCCGCTCGGCACGGCCCGCCGGCCAGAGCGCTTTGCGGACCGGGGGGCGGAGGTAGCGGCTGATGATCCTCGTCAGCGATGCGTCCGTGCGCCGGGCGTGCGCGTTTAGCTCGCGCCAGAGCGTGAGCCATCGCCCGGAGCGCAGCAGGCTCGCGTAGTCGAAGATCCACTCGCCGACCACGAGGTCGCCCCGGTGGCCGGTGAGCATCTGCCGCACGCCCTCCGCGCGGGCGACGGCGAGGGAGCGTTCCAGCAGCGCGTCGTACACGCCGGCGAACGGCTCGTCAAGGTCGGGCGCGCCGGCCGGGAGGTGCTCCAGCGGCGCGGCGGCCTCGGCGTTGATGGCGGTGGAGGGTAAGCCGTAGCGCTCCACGATGCGGTCGCTAACGGCGCGCTCATCGCACTGCGGAAGCGTGTCGTACGCCCAGGAGTACGTGCCGAAGGCCGAGCAGTCATCTTTGCCTCTCTGCAAAAGCCGACCTGCCGTGGCGGCGATGCAGGTCGAGTCCAGCCCGCCGCTGAGCAGCAGGCCCACGGGCGCGGTGGAGCGCAGGCGGCATCGCACGGCCTTCTCGAACAGCTCCAGGAGGTGCTCGGCGTACTCGTCCTCGCTCCCGTACGCGATCCGAAACGCGGGATCGACGTCCCAGTAGCGCCACGTGCGGCAGCCGCCGGCGTCGGCCACGAGCGCGTGGGCGGGCGGGAGCTGCGCGACGCCTCTGTAGAAGGTCCAGGCCAGCGGCTCGAATCGGCCGGCCAGGTACGCGGCGACGGCCGGCTCGAAAAGCTGATCCGGCGTGCCGGGAGCGGCCAGGATCTGCTTCACCTCGCTGGCGAAGAGGACGCGGCCCGGCTCCTGGCGGTAGTAGAACGGGCGCATCGCCATCGGGTCGCGGGCGGCGAAGAGGCGCTGCCGCTCTGCGTCCCAGAGGGCGAAGGCGAAGTCGCCCAGGAGACGCTCGGCGCAGCCCGTGCCCCAGCGTCGGTAGGCGGCCAGGATGAGCGCGGCGTCGGTAGGGCGCCGCTCGGCCAGATAGCCTTTGGCTGCGAGCGTGCGGGTGAGGTCGGCGCGGTTGTCAAGGCGCGCGTGAGCGGTGAGGGCGAGGTGGCCTTCGATGAGGGGCTGCTGCGCGCGCCGGTCCTCTGGGGTGACGTGGAGGGCGAGGTGCGCAAGGGCTGCCCCGCCACCACTCCAAAAGCGGACGCCATCGGGTCCTCTATGCACGGCGGCCTCTGCCATCGTCCGCAACGCGGGCCGCCTTACGGGGGCGCCGTCGAAGTGGATGATGCCGCAGAGGCCGCTCATGCCTGTTCTTCTGAAAGGAGCAGCGCCGGCCGTGCTCTTTCGCCGGCGCCGCGCGGTCCGTTGCCGCAGTCAATCAGCTGCCGCAGTCGATGCTTCCGCTTAGGGGGTCTTCGCCCATGCCGGCGCTGGTCTGGGTCAGATCGGCCACGGTGCCCCACTGCTTGAGGGTGGGGCGGTGGTACGGCAGCTTGGGGCTTTCCTGCTCGGTGGTGGTTTTCGTGTTCTCCATAACGTGCGCTCCGTGTTTAGGTTGAACGAAGGTGAGCGTGCAGCAGAGGCCGCCGCGTCCTTACGCCGAGTCGTCGCCGGCGAGGAAGGGGGCGGCGATGTTGAGCACCGTCTGCATGTCGAGCGGCTCGTCGAAGGCGGCGGAGGCTTCGGCGGGGACGACGCCGGGGAAGCCGGCGATGTTGACGCCGGCCTGCACGGTGTTCTCCTCGGCGGGGAACATGTCAGCGGGCATCCCGGCGCCGTAGACGGCCTCAATCGGGGTGCCGTCCGTGTTGCTGTCGAAGAGAATCCAGGGCGCGCGCGCGGTGTCGGCATCCATCTGGAAGGCGCGTACGGCGCGCACGTAGGCAGCGTGGCGCGCTTCGAGCGCGTGGATCTGGAGTGCGGCGGTGAGCACGTTGACGCCGGCCACCATGAGGTCGCGCGGGATGCCGGGCGCCTGCCCTTTGTAGGCGCGCACGCCCGTGTCCTCGAACGCCTGCGAGAGCAGGAGGAAGGTGTCGTAGTCGTTGAAGGGGTCAAACGCGCCGCCGGCCGTGAAGTCGAAGTCGTCATCGTCAAACTCGACGGGCGTGCCGCCGGCAGCGGCAATGGCGGCCGAGAGGAAATCGACGTGGTCGGCCTCGTGCTCTTCGATCAGCTCGTAGGCGGCGAGCACGGGGCCGTCCGGGACGACGCCACTGGCCGTGCCCTGGCGGTAGAAGGACTCCTCCAGGAATTCGAGCGTGAGCGCGAAGTTGAGGCTGTCAATGACGCCGTTGCCGTCCTGCGCGAAGGAGACCTTCGGGACGAGAAAGGCGGTGGGCAGCGCGGCCAGGGCCAGCCCCGCGCCGAGGCGCCCGGTGCGGCGGAGCGCTTCGCGGCGGGAGGTGGGGGCCTCGCCATCGGCGGAGCCGAGGAGGTGTTGGATGTCGGCGATGTTCATGGCGTTACCTGTGCGGTAGGGAGCAGAGGGGAAGATGGGACGCGGGCGTCAGCTTGGGCCTGCGGTGCTTTAGAGGCCTACGATGTTGACGTCGAAGGTCAAAAACGGCGCGGCCAGCGGGAGCACGTCCTGCGGCGGCAGCGCCGCGTCGAGGGCGTTCTCCGGGACGGCGCCGAAGTCCACGAGGCTCTCCAAGTCGGCGAACGCCGTCGGGTCGTCGAACAGGACCAGGCGGACGGTGGCGGCGTGGCGCGCCTCTACCGAGACGATCTTGCCGGCGAGCGTGAGGAAGGTGTCGCTGCTGATGAAGCGGGCCGCGCCGTTGTAGGCCGAGACGCCCGTGTCTTCGAGCGCCTGCGCCGTGGTAAGCACGGACATCCGGTCAGAGAAGTCCACGCTGCTGAAGTCGAACTGCAGGTTGTCCGGGATGCGCTGCGCGTCCGGGATGGCGGCCATCAGGAAGGCATCGTGGGCGCCTTCGTGCGCGTCGAGCGCGCTCAGGTAGTACCGCTCGGTTTCCGTGATGCCGTCGTACGGCGCGTCCGGGCCTTTGCACGCGAGCGAGTAGAAGCGGGACTCGAGCTGCTCGAGGAGGTAGGCAAAGTTCAGCGGACCGAAGTCGTTGCTGAAGTCGAGCGTGACGCTCTCGATGTCGCTGCCGGAGCCGTCGATGGGATAGTCCTCTGGCTCGTCGCCGGCGGGGGGGGCGTCGGGGCCGGCGGTGTCGCAGCCGGCTACAACGAGCGCCGCCGCGCCGGCGGTGCCGCCCACGAGTTTGAAGAAGTTTCGCCGCGAGCTGCGAGGGCGGAGCGGCTCTGCGGCAGCGTCCTGGAGATCGAGGGTTCGGGGGTCGGCCATGTCGTCATCTCCCTTAAGTAAGTGAAAACGCTCGCCGGCTCGACGCATCCGTGATGAAGTGAAGAGCCTGCTCGCGCCTGATAGATTTGTCCGATAGGTTCGCCTGATAGAATAACCAATGATTGCAAGACAACTAAGCCATCCGCCGTTCATTCTGTGCTCACCATTGCCACACTCTCGTAACGACATAGGGAGGCTTGCTCCTCATCTCAAGGGCGCCATGCGCTTTGGGCGCATCGCCCCGTACTCCAGAAGCTAAAGGTGGGCAGCGGCGGGTTCGGGCTTGCGCTTTGCGCCGGACAGCCTGCGCGCCGTGGGCGATTAGCTGACACTGCCAAGCTTCACGTGAGATCGCTGCGCACGGGCACGGCTTCCCTGCAAGGGTTGACTTCCGGCGGCAGGCTGGCGTTTTTCCACCAAGACGGTGATGCCGCTCCGTTAGACCTCCCCGTGGAAGCCAAGCGCCCATGCCCAACCGCACCCTCATCCTATCGCCCGCGCGCGCGAGACGGACGCTCAGCCGGCTTGCCTACGAGGTCATCGAGCGCAACCAGGGCGCCGAGGCGCTGGAGATCGTGGGCATCCGCCGCAGCGGGGTGCCTCTGGCCGAGGCGCTGGCCGAGGAGATTGGCGCTATTGAGGGCCGGAGCCTTTCCGCACACGCCCTCGACGCCACCCCTTTCCGCGACGACCGCTCGGGCACCCCCGCGTCCGTTCAAGACCACTCCGCCGTTCACGCCGATGTGACGGACCGCGACGTGGTGCTCGTGGACGACGTGCTCTTCACCGGGCGCACGGCCCGCGCAGCGCTCGACGCCGTGGTGCAGCACGGGCGGCCGCGTTCCATCCAGCTTGTCGTCCTCGTTGACCGGGGCCACCGCGAGTATCCCATCCAGCCCGACTATGTGGGCCGCACGTTCCCTACCAAGCACCAGGAGCGCATCGAGGTCGCCGCTGACGAAGGGTTCGCCGTGTACGTCGTTGAATGAGCGGGAAATGGCCGCACCTGGGAGCGGGCGCGGCTACCCGTCCTGGTCCTCCTCGCCGCCGAGGTCTTCGGCTTCGCCAACGAAGAGGCGGATCTCCGATCCCGTCCGCATCCGCGTGCCCGGCTTCGGGCTTTGGCGGACCACCTTCGGCTCGGCCTCGGACTGCGGCGCATCGGGGTCCGTGCTGGCGTTTTCGATGACGACGGAGCGGAGCTTCTGGTCAAGCAAGCTCTGCTGTGCCTCGTCGGCCGTCTGCCCCGTCAGGTCGGGGATGGTGACGTACGTCTCGCCAAGCCCCTTGCTGTACCAAAGCGTCACGCTGGCGCCCTCGGAAAGCGAGTCGCCAGGCTCCGGCTCCTGCCGCGTCACGGTGTTGGCGTACTGCGAGGGGACGGTGTCGAGGCGCGCGTCGTCGGCGCGCAGGCCGACGGCCTGGAGGCGATTGCGCGCTTCGCGGAGAGAGGCGCCGCGCACGTCCGGGAGCTGCACGCTGGGCCGCTCGCCGCTGTTGACGGTGAGGTACACCCGCCGCCCCGGCTTGACCGACGAGTTGGGGGCCGGGTTCTGGTCCACCACCACGCCGCGCGGCAGCTCGGGGTTGAAGCGTTGCGTGGTCTTCTCCACGCGCAGATCGCGCGCGCGTAGAAACTGCTCAGCGGACTCGAAAGGCTCGTTCGTGACGTCCGGCACGCTCACGGCCACATCGTGGCGCGTGTACGCCGGCATGGCCAGGTTGTTGACGAGCACGTAGAGTACGGCGGCGAGCACAAGGAGTGCGGCAAGGCCCATCCAGAAGTAAACGTTCTTGGCGAGCGAGCGCGCGTAATCCCAAGTCCGGCGGAGCGTGGCGTTCATGACGAGGCTGAAGGGCTGAAGAGAAGTAACCTTGAAGACAAAGAAAGTGAAAGCGCGGCAGAAACCTGAAAGGTAAGGCAGGGTTTCAGGCCATCTCTTCAAGAAGGGCGCCGCTCTTTAGCTCGATTCGTCAAGCTATTTGAAGCTTCGTCGAATGCGACAAAGAGTGGAAACGCAGGCCGCGCCTCTACATAGTAGAGAATCCTTCGCGGGCCGGATGGCTCGCAACGCTGTTCTACACGTTTTGCTTTTGCGCTTAGCCGGCACAGTGGCCTGGATATCTCCGAGTCGCTTTGTTGAAGAGAGCGTGAAAGAAAGAAGGCGCACTTGACAAGTCGGTACGTTTGCCGTACCATGGTTGTCCGCGCCAAAATGAGGTATGCAACCATTGATTCTCAATGGCGCAGAAAAGGCTCTCGCGCCTGCAACCGCAGAGGTTGCGAAGCCGGGACTGTTCTTTGAAGAGATTGGAAGTATAGCGAGTCCTGTCGATTTCGCATGTTGCCTTTGGGCTTTGCCCAAGGCGCGGCATGATCGAGAGTCGATTCGAGCGAACAAAAGTTCAACAACGAACACCAAGGTTCAAACCGATCCGTAGGACCTTCGGGTCTTACAAAGGTTATTGCCTTTACTACTACGGAGAGTTTGATCCTGGCTCAGGACGAACGCTGGCGGCGAGCTTAACACATGCAAGTCGAGCGAGAAAGGGCCTCCGGGCCTGAGTAAAGCGGCGAATGGGTGAGTAACGCGTAGGCAACTTGCCCTTACGCGGGGAATAAGCGCTGGAAACGGCGTCTAATACCCCATATTGTTCTTCGGCCTCATGGCCTTGGAATGAAAGCTTTCGAGCGCGTAAGGATGGGTCTGCGTCGGATTAGCTGGTTGGTAGGGTAACGGCCTACCAAGGCGACAATCCGTAGCTGGTCTGAGAGGACGATCAGCCACACTGGGACTGAGACACGGCCCAGACTCCTACGGGAGGCAGCAGTGGGGAATCTTGCGCAATGGAGGAAACTCTGACGCAGCTACGCCGCGTGCAGGAAGACACCCCTACGGGGCGTAAACTGCTTTTATAAGGGAAGAAGGTCTCCGCTCTAGGGCGGGGCTTGACGGTACCTTATGAATAAGGACCGGCTAACTCCGTGCCAGCAGCCGCGGTAATACGGAGGGTCCAAGCGTTGTCCGAAATTACTGGGTGTAAAGGGTGTGCAGGCGGAGCGGAAAGTCAGAGGTGAAAGCCCGCAGCTTAACTGCGGAATGGCCTTTGATACTACCGTTCTTGAGTCCCGGAGAAGCTGTCGGAATTCGTGGTGTAGCGGTGAAATGCGTAGATATCACGAGGAACACCAGAAGCGTAAGCGGACAGCTGGACGGTGACTGACGCTCAGGCACGAAAGCGTGGGGAGCAAACAGGATTAGATACCCTGGTAGTCCACGCCGTAAACGATGGATGCTAGATGTCGCGCCACTTACAGGCGCGGTGTCCAAGCTAACGCGTTAAGCATCCCACCTGGGGAGTACGTTCGCAAGAATGAAACTCAAAGGAATTGACGGGGGCCCGCACAAGCGGTGGAGCATGTGGCTTAATTCGATGCAACGCGAAGAACCTTACCCAGGCTCGAACGCTACCGGACAGCCCCTGAAAGGGGGTCTCCCTTTGGGCTGGTAGCGAGGTGCTGCATGGCTGTCGTCAGCTCGTGTCGTGAGATGTTGGGTTAAGTCCCGCAACGAGCGCAACCCCTGTTCTTAGTTACCAGCGCGTCATGGCGGGGACTCTAAGAAGACTGCCTGCGCAAGCAGTGAGGAAGGTGGGGACGACGTCAAGTCATCATGGCCCTTACGCCTGGGGCTGCACACGTGCTACAATGGCCGGTACAGCGAGCAGCCACCCCGCGAGGGGGAGCGAATCTCGAAAGCCGGTCTCAGTTCGGATCGGAGTCTGCAACCCGACTCCGTGAAGCAGGAATCGCTAGTAATCGCGTATCAGCAACGGCGCGGTGAATACGTTCCCGGGCCTTGTACACACCGCCCGTCAAGCCATGGAAGCTGGGAGTACCCGAAGTCCGTGCCCCGCAAGGGAGCGGCCGAAGGTAAGCTTAGTGACTGGGGCTAAGTCGTAACAAGGTAGCCGTACCGGAAGGTGCGGCTGGATCACCTCCTAAAGAGAACCCGAGCTTTGCTCGCTCGACGATTCTCCAGAATGCCTCGGCTTTCTGCAAGGAAAACGGCAGGACTCGCTATACTTCCCTCTCTCCATGAGAACACTTGCGCCACATGAGCGCAAAAGCCCATCTTTGTGCAGGCTTGCCTCTGCGCGGAAGGGCAAGCGCCCGAAAGGGGGCTGTAGCTCAGGTGGTTAGAGCGCACGCCTGATAAGCGTGAGGTCGGAGGTTCAACTCCTCCCAGCCCCACAAACCCGGCACTTGGCAAGGTGCTGCGGCATCCTTATCGGGCGGGGTTATAGCTCAGTTGGTAGAGCATCTGCTTTGCAAGCAGAGGGTCGCCGGTTCGAATCCGGCTAACTCCACACTTCCCGTTTTCGGGAAGCAAAAGTGTTCTTTGACTTGATGATCGTTCCGTAGTGCCACGCCCGCACTCCGCAGAGCTGGTGACGAGCCGTTCTGCACCGTGCATGCACAGGCGTGGCAACACTGAGCGAAAGAGTGCCAAAATAGGATAGTATAGTAAAGTGCAAGGCACGTAAGTAAGGAAGAGCGTATGGTGGATGCCTTGGCATGGACAGGCGATGAAGGACGTGATAAGCTGCGATAAGCCGCGGGGAGCTGCAAACAAGCATAGATCCGCGGATGTCCGAATGGGGAAACCCGGCCATGATCATTCATGGTCATCCTGCGCTGAATACATAGGCGCAGCGAAGCGAACCCGGTGAACTGAAACATCTAAGTAGCCGGAGGAAAAGAGAACAAGAGTGATTTCCTGAGTAGCGGCGAGCGAAAGGGAAAAAGCCTAAACCGGCTGGGTTTCGGCCCAGACGGGGTTGTAGGACCCGCATCACGCGGTCACGCGCTAAAGACGAAGCGGACTGGAAAGCCGCGCCACAGAAGGTGAAAGCCCTGTAGACGAACAGCAACTGACCGCAGCGGACCTCCTGAGTACCACGGGACCGGAGAAATCCTGTGGGAATCTGCCAGCACCATCTGGCAAGGCTAAATACTCGTCCATGACCGATAGTGAACCAGTACCGTGAGGGAAAGGTGAAAAGAACGCCTAGTAGGCGAGTGAAACAGTACCTGAAACCATATGCTTACAACCAGTGGGAGCGCCTTTGTGGCGTGACCGCGTGCCTTTTGCATAATGAACCTACGAGTTGCACCTTGCTGGCAAGGCTAAGGCCCTCAGGGCCGAAACCGCAGCGAAAGCGAGTCTGAATAGGGCGCAGAGTCAGCAGGGGCAGACGCGAAACCGAGTGATCTATCCATGGCCAGGGTGAAGCGTGGGTAAGACCACGTGGAGGCCCGAACGGGTGTCTGTTGAAAAAGGCTCCGATGAGCTGTGGATAGGGGTGAAAGGCCAATCAAACTCGGAAATAGCTCGTACTCCTCGAAATGCATTTAGGTGCAGCGCTGGACAAGAGTGTGTTGGTGGTAGAGCACTGATTGGGCTAGGGCCCTTCACCGGGTACCAAACCCAGACAAACTCCGAATGCCAAATACACGATCTCCAGTAGTGAGGGCAATGGGTGATAAGATCCATGTCCGAGAGGGAAACAACCCAGACCGACAGCTAAGGCCCCCAAGTCCGGGCTAAGTTGAATGAAGGACGTCAGACTGCATAGACAACCAGGATGTTGGCTTAGAAGCAGCCATTCATTGAAAGAGTGCGTAATAGCTCACTGGTCAAGCGGTCCGGCACCGAAAATTCACGGGCATAAAGCCTGGCGCCGAAGCTTCGGACTCGATCCTGCCTACGGGCGGGAAAGAGTGGTAGAGGAGCATTCCAGCAGCGATGAAGCCCCCTTGCGAGAGGGCGTGGAGCTTCTGGAAAAGAAAATGTAGGTATGAGTAACGATAAGACGGGTGAGAAACCCGTCCGCCGTAAGCCTAAGAGTTCCTGTTCAACGTTAATCGGAACAGGGTTAGTCGGGACCTAAGGCGAGGCCGAAAGGCGTAGCCGATGGAAAACGGGTTAACATTCCCGTACCACCTCCCGGCGCTAACGTAAGGCGGGACGCAGATGTGTAAGGTCCGCGCAGCGACGGAAGCTGCGTTGAAGTCGTGTAGGCCGCAGGGCAGGCAAATCCGCCCTGCACCAAGGCTGAGCGACGACAGTAGGGGGAGCCGACAGGCAAACCCATAGAGATCCCAAGCGTCTGCCAAGAAAAGCGTCGTACGTTGTCGTGGGGTGCCCGTATCTCAAACCGACACAGGTAGGCGAGGAGAGTATCCTAAGGCGCTCGAGTGATTCGCGGTTAAGGAACTCGGCAAATTAGCCCCGTAACTTCGGGAGAAGGGGCGCCGTTTTCCATCCAAAAGCGGAAGACGGTCGCAGTGAATAGGCCCAAGCGACTGTTTAACAAAAACACAGTCCTCTGCCAAGCCGCAAGGCGACGTATAGGGGATGACACCTGCCCGGTACCGGAAGGTTAAGGGAGCTTGTTAACAGAGGGTTCGCCCTCTGTGAAGCTCGCGACTGAAGCCCCGGTAAACGGCGGCCGTAACTATAACGGTCCTAAGGTAGCGAAATTCCTTGTCGGGTAAGTTCCGACCTGCACGAATGGTGCAACGACTTGGGCACTGTCTCGACCGCGAGCTCGGTGAAATTGTGGTCCCGGTGAAGACGCCGGGTACCCTCAGTGGGACGGAAAGACCCCGTGCACCTTTACTACACCTTAGCATTGACTTTGATCAAGATATGTGCAGGATAGGCGGGAGGCTGCGAAGCAGCGTCGCCAGGCGTTGTGGAGCCATCCTTGGAATACCGCCCTTATCTTGAGCGAAGCCTAACCATGGGCCGTGATCCGGTTCTGGAACAGTGTTAGGCGGGTAGTTTGACTGGGGCGGTCGCCTCCTAAACAGTAACGGAGGCTTGCAAAGGTACCCTCAGCATGGTCGGTAATCATGCGTAGAGCGTAAAAGCATAAGGGTGCTTAACTGTGAGACACACAGGTCGAGCAGGTGCGAAAGCAGGCTTTAGTGATCCGGCGGTTCCGAATGGAAGGGCCGTCGCTCAAAGGATAAAAGGTACGCCGGGGATAACAGGCTAATCTCCGCCAAGAGTCCATATCGACGCGGAGGTTTGGCACCTCGATGTCGGCTCGTCGCATCCTGGGGCTGGAGAAGGTCCCAAGGGTTGGGCTGTTCGCCCATTAAAGCGGCACGCGAGCTGGGTTCAGAACGTCGTGAGACAGTTCGGTCCCTATCTACTGAGGGCGTAAAAGACTTAAGCGGATCTGCTTCTAGTACGAGAGGACCGAAGTGGACGCACCTCTAGTGTACCAGTTGTGTTGCCAAGCGCAATGCTGGGTAGCTATGTGCGGCAGGGATAAGCGCTGAAAGCATCTAAGCACGAAGCCCACCGCAAGATCAGGTCTTTCCAATAGGTCGTCCGAGATGAGGACGTGGATAGGCGGCAGGTGTACGCGTGGTAACACGCTCAGCCGAGCCGTACTAATTACCTATGAGGCTTACAACCTTGCCACTTTACCGTACTTCCTATTTCAGCACTCTTTCGCTGAGTGTGGCGCCATGAGCGCCCGTCGGAACGATCATCTGTCACAGATTGCTGGTGACTATAGCGCGAGGGCCACACCTCTTCCCATTCCGAACAGAGAAGTTAAGCCTCGCAGCGCCGATGGTACTGCCTTACAGGCGGAAGAGTAGGTCGTTGCCAGTGTATTCATGAAAAGGCCCTGCCCCTTTCCGGGAGCAGGGCCTTTTCTTTTGTGGCCTCACTCGGCCAGCCCCATCTTCTCCAGCAGCGCCTGGAAGCGTGGCTCTTCGTGCAGAGAATGTAGCGTCGGGTCGATGCCCAGGTAGAGCATAAACGAACCCGTTTCCACGCCTCGCTCCAGCCAGTCCAGTACCTGCTCCTGGTTCCCCAAACCTGCGTACACCTGCGCAATGGCGAAGGCAAGGCCGGACTCATTGAAGCGGGACTCCGTCGTTTGTTCTGCTCGCCAGCGCGCTTCTAGCCACTTGATGATCTCCAGTGCCTCGTCTTTCCTCCCTGAAACAGCATAGATGTACCCGACGTGCCCGCGATGGTAATCGCCGCATTCGGGGGCGAGGGCGGCGCACGTCGCCCACGCCTCTATGGCCTCCTCGTACCTTCCCTGTTCTGCGTATGCATAGCCGCGTAGGTAGTAGGGGCCGAGGAAGTTCGGGTTGAGAGCATGAGTCTTATCGGCCGTAACCAGCGCCTCCTGGTACTGGCCGCTGGCGAGAAAGACTTCTCCCACGCCGAGTTGGAAACGCGCCGACATCGGGGCAAGGTAGAGGGCGTGCTGCGCCGCGCGCAACGCCTCGTCAAACTGCTTCTGCCGCATTAGGAGCATACTCAGTTCGTGATGGGCCTCGGCATAGCCGGGGTTCAGATGGATCGCCTGCCGGAAGGCGTCCTCCGCGCCCATCCAATTCCAGTCGTAGAATTGCCGGATCAGTCCGAGCGCGACATGGGCCTCGGCCAGGTTCGGATCCAGTTCGAGTGCCTTCTCTGCGGATTGCTTCGCGCGCGCGCCATCCCCGACGAAAGCATACACCGAAGCCAGACCAGCATGGGCCGGCGCGTAAGCCGAGTCCCTGGTGATCGCGCGGGTGAGGTAGTTCCCGGCCTCCCGGAAGCCTTCGCCCGAGATCTTGTGCCGGGCTTGGGTCCCCCTGACGTAAAGATCGAACGCTTCCGGATCCACCTCCGGAGCAGCGCTCAGACGCGCCTCCTCCGCAGCCGTCAGGGAGACCTCTATCTCGCGCGCAATCGCGCGCGCCACCTCATGCTGCAGCGCCAGGACGTTCCGCATCGGCTGCGCAAAGCGCCGCTCCCAGAGCCGCTCCTCGGTCGCCCCATCGACGAGCCGTACCTGGATGCGCACCCGACCGCCTTCCTGCGCCACCGACCCTTCTACGACTGCTTCCACACCCAGCTCCCGCGCGATCTCCGGCAGCGTCTTGGTCGTCTCCTTGTAGCGCATCACCGACGTACGCGAGATCACGCGCAGCGCCTCGATCTGCCCCAGCGTCGAGATCAACTCCTCCGTCATGCCGTCGGCGAAGTACTCCTGATCGAGATTTCCCGAGAGGTTGGCCAGCGGCAGGACCGCGATGGAGTCAATCTCCGTCGTTCCGGAGCCTGTGGCGAACAGCAGGCTTCTAAGCGCTACTACCAGGAGAATAAGCAACGCCGCCGCGCTGCCGTAGACCAAGGCGCGCTTGCGGCGGGGGCGTACGCGCCGCGCGACATGTTTTCCCTCTTTGACAGATCGCAGGTCGTCGAGCAGATCCTCCGCCGTCTGATAGCGCTCGTCCGGGTCTTTGGCGAGGCACCGCTGCACGAGAGCGGCCAGTCCAGCTGGGACCTCCTCGCGCAGGCGCTCGACCGGCTCCGGCGCGTCGTGGCGGATGGCGTGGATGAGCGTCCGGTCGCTTTCGCCGCCGAAGGGCTTCTCTGCGGTGAGCATCTCGTAGAAGACCACACCCAGACTCCAGAGATCGGTGCGGTGATCCACCGCTTCGCCGCGCGTCTGCTCCGGACTCATGTAGGCCACCGTGCCGAGCGTCGCCCCCGGCTGGGTAAGCTCCGCGCCGGTCATTTTCGCCAGCCCGAAGTCCACGACCTTCACCCGGCTTTTTTGGGTCACCAGCACGTTGGCCGGCTTGATGTCGCGGTGCATGATCCCCGCCTCGTGCGCCGCCTGCAAGCCTTCGGCGATCTGCGCGGCGTAGCCGGTGGCCTCCTCGATGGTCAGTGGTCCCCGCGCGATCTTCTTCTTGAGCGTCTCACCCTCGTAGCAGGCCATCGCGATGAAGAGCCGCCCCTCGTGCTCGCCGATCTCGTAGACGACGGCGATGTTCGGGTGGTCGAGTAGCGAGGCCGCCTTGGCTTCGGCCGTGAGGCGGTCCTTGGCGCGCTCGTCCATCGAGAGGTGCGGCGGCAAGAACTTGAGCGCAACGGCGCGGTCGAGCTTCGTGTCCCAAGCGCGGTAGACCACGCCCATGCCCCCGCCGCCGAGCTTCTCGATGACCTCGTAGTGCGCCACGCGCTGGCAGAGGAGGGCGTCGGCCTCGGAGGGGGGCGGGAGCGGCTCTTCCAGTGGGGGGAGCACCTCGTCGGCGCGGTCGTAGGCTTCGAGCAACGCCTCGACCTCCTGGCGCACAGCCGCGTCCTGCTCCTGGCTCAGCCGAGCGGAGCGCTCGCCGGGATCGAGGTCGATCACCGCGTCGAAGAGGTGCCGCGTCCGCGCGGCCTGTTCTTGCACGGTCTGCTTGGAGGATTCGGGAGGATTCATAAGCTCTCGCAGCGGGTCGTCTTTCTTCCTGCGCCTATATCTTACTTGGCAGGAAAACGGCCTCAATCCCTTCACGGCTTGTCTCTCTGCCGCGTGCTGGCCATCAGAGGTCGAGCTTGCCGTGCCACTCTTTAGTGAGCCAGGCGCGTGCAAAGCGCAGGTCGCGCTCCACCGTCGTCAAGGAGACGCCCAGCGCCTCGGCCGTCTCCTGGTTCGTCAGCCCGCCGAAGTAGCAGTGCTGCACGGCTTCGGCCGGACGCGGATGCACGGCCTCCAGGCGTTGCAGCGCGTCGTCCAGTTCCAAGAGCGTCTCCGCATAGGCGTCCGGGATGAGGCGCTCTTCATCCAATTCCTCCTTCGGCGCGCCGCCGCCGCGCTTCTGCGCCTTGCGTTTGTTGGCATAGTTGATCAAAAGGCGCCGCATCACCTTCGAGGCCATCGCAAAGAAGTGGCTCCGGCTCTCCCACTCCACCTGGTTGATGTCCACGAGCTTCAAGTAAGCCTCGTGCACAAGGCCCGTGGTGTTCAGCGTATGGCCGGGGCGCTCGGTGCGCAGCCGGGCGCGCGCCAGCCGGCGAAGTTGCTCGTAGACGGCGGGCAGGAGGCGGTCGAGCGCCTGACGGTCGCCCTGGCCGTAGGCCACGAGGAGTCGTGTCACGTCGCGTGAGGCGTGCATGGCTTCTCCTCCTCCGTGCTTTTCCTATCGGCGCTTTGCAGACGAGCCTGGGCATCAGGCCCGCTTCCTATAGCAGATACGTCAACGAGGTCATAAAGAGTGCGCGCCGGATGAAAAAAGCGGAGCCGCATGAAGGGTTTGCTTCTGTTTTGCTGCCATGTAGGGTGAACGGACTTATGAAATGCACGACAAACAAACAAGGAGGCCCGAGCCATGACTATCCAATGCCGCACCACCTACCCCCGCCCTTCGTACGCTTCACTCGTCGCCGCCGTCCTGGCAACCACCCTCGCCTTTGCTCTTGTCGCTGTGCTGGTAGCGGGCTGCGACAACGGCGTCGCCGCTCCAGAGGCCCCAGTTCCCGACGCTCCAGGTATGGACGACCCCATCGCCTATGCCGAGAGCGCCGGGATCCCCGAGATCGCCGCGGAGGCGACCATCCTCGACGCGAACGGCAACGTCCTCCGCGAAGGCGCAAACGAATGGACGTGTATGGCGGTGCCGCAGGCCCCGATGTGCGTGGATCCGCAGTGGATGGCGCTGGTCGGTGCGCTCATGAGCGGGAACGAGGAGTTCGAAGCAACCTCGGTCGGACTCGCCTATATGCTCCGGGGCGACGCTGGGGCGAGCAACATCGACCCCTTCGCTACCGGGCCTACGCCGGATAATGAGTGGGTGGTGACGGGGCCTCACCTCATGCTGATTTCCCCTGACCCCTCGACTCTGGTAGGAATCCCGACGGAGCCGTCAGGGGGCGGCCCCTACGTGATGTGGGGCAGCACTCCATTCGCCCATGTCATGATCCCGGTCGAGGGGAACGCTGTCAGCATGCCGGTGAAGGGGCAGTGATAGACGCGGCTTTTTTCTCCCTCCGTCCTACTCAAGATAATCAAAAGGAGGGTTCTCCGACCCCTACGCAAAAGAAGCAATCCAAAGACCCCCGCTTCATTGCCAGTCAAATACGGAAGGTGACCTGCTTACTTCCCGGAAAGGCCCTGAGGCGGGAGAAACCACGAACCCGAAACTCAATGAGGTGACCCCATGAAAGCTTCATCTATCCTACGCAGCCAAGGCGCCTATCGCCTCTACGCCACCGGGCGCATCTTCTGCAGCCGCGTCTTTGTGGCAAAAGCGCTGACGCTCTTCGTCTTCGCGGCCTGCCTCTCTCTGCCGGCTCGCGCCCAGACGCCAGCGGCCCCGCAGCCCGGCTCCTCAGAGCCTGGACAGTCTGCTGAAGCCGTCAGCGCAGTCACCGCCAGCACCGCTTCGGCCTTGCCTTTGTATGGCCCGCGCCCGGTCTGGCTGAAAGGCTACCCGCGCCAGCTCAAGGCCAGTATGCGCTCCCCCATCCGCCAGGTGCGCGAGGAAGTGCTCGTCACACTCATCGTGCTCCTGCAGCAGCCCGGCTACGACCTGGCGCTGAAAGCTCCCGCGACTGCCGACGCCCTGGTGCCGACGCTCCTCGCCGTCTACGCCGGCGCGCGCCACCCGCGCGAGCGTCAGATGGCCGCCACGGCGATCTGCCTCCTGGGTAAGGAGAGGAGCGGCATTGAGGCGCTCGTCGCGCTCTCCGATGAGGACCGCGACCGCTTTGTGCAGCGCCGCGCGCGCCGCGCCATCGCGGCCTACTACACGCAGACCTACCCGGAGCTGGCCGAATGGATCGCCAAGCGCGGCGGGAAGCGCACCCTGCTGACGAAGGCGCGCATCGAGCGCGCCGAGCGGCGGCAGGCCCGCGCCGAGCGGCTGGCGGCAGAGGCGGCACAGGAGGAGGTCCTCCTCAGCGCGAGCGAAGAGCAGAACGAACCGCAGGAGCGCTGAGCGCGGCGCTAGACGAGAGGCCAGGGCACCTTCAGCCTGTGCGAAAGAGGTGCCCTGGCACGCTGTTAAGAAGCAGACGCCCATTCACAAAGCACAACCCGGAGGCATGAGCCATGACTACGAAAAGCTTGCACCTCCTACCGCTGCTCCTCCTTGTGCTGCTCCTGGCAGCCGGCTGCGCTTCTTCCTCCTCGACACGCGAGGCCCGTGCGCCGGACCGCCCCCTGCCCGCCGACCGCGTCAGCCGCGTCGAGGAGCTGCTCAAGCACCACCCCGGCGTGCAGGTGTACCGCAGCGGCGGCGGTTACGAGATCCGCGTCCGAGGGGCGCTCCAGGAGCCGCTCTTCGTCGTGGACGGGATGCCGCTAACGCCGCACCCCGGCGGTGGGACGCTCTCGGTGCTCAGCCTCTACGACGTCGAACGCGTTGAGGTGCTGACGCGGCCGTGGGAGCTGGCCGCTTACGGCCCGCGCGCGGGCGACGGCGTCGTCCTCATCACCACGAAGCGCGGACGGCGGAGGTAGGCAGCGTTGCGCATCCGGCGTGCCTTCGGGCGTTCGGGATTTGACGGATGCTTTGCAATCGGGCGCCCGTTTCCTCCTCGGAGGATCGGGCGCCTTTCTTATGCTTACAAACGGTACGCTCACGTCTCCTGCCGCCCTCCCCGAGTCTCATGCCGCAGACCGCCCTCCGCGAACCTGCCGTCACCCCCGCCCTTGCCGAAGAACACGGCCTCACCGAAGAAGAGTACAGCTGGATCGTCGAGAAGCTGGGCCGCACGCCTACGTTCGTCGAGCTGGGCATCTACTCGGTGATGTGGAGCGAGCACTGCTCGTACAAAAACTCCATCGCCGTCCTGAAGACGCTGCCGCAGGAGGGCGAAGCGCTCCTCGTGGGCGCGGGCGAGGAGAACGCCGGCCTCGTGGACATCGGCGAAGGGCTGGCGGTGGCGTTTAAGATCGAGAGCCATAACCACCCCTCGGCGGTGGAGCCGTATCAGGGCGCGGCTACGGGCGTGGGCGGCATCCACCGCGACATCTTCACGATGGGGGCGCGGCCCGTCTGCGCGCTCAACTCGCTACGGTTCGGATCGCCGGAGAATCCGCGCGTACGCTACCTCGTGGACGGCGTCGTGCGCGGCATCGGCGACTACGGCAACTCCTTCGGCGTGCCGACGGTGGGCGGGGAGGTGTTTTTCGACCGGGCGTACGAAGGCAATCCGCTCGTGAACGCCATGAGCGTCGGCATCCTCAAGCACGGCGAGATGGCCTCGGCGACGGCGCGCGAGCCGGGGAGCGCCGTCTACATCGTCGGCGCGGCGACGGGGCGCGATGGGATTCACGGCGCCACATTCGCTTCCGAAGAGATCAGCGAGGAGAGCGAGGCGAAGCGGCCGAGCGTGCAGGTGGGCGATCCCTTCACCGAGAAGCTCCTGCTCGAAGCCACGCTTGAAGCGCTCAACGCGGGCGTCGTCGTCGGCATCCAGGACATGGGCGCGGCGGGGCTGACGTGCTCCTCGTGCGAGATGAGCGCGAAGGGTGGAAACGGCATGACGATCCACGCCGACAAGGTGCCCACGCGCGAGAGCGGCATGACGCCGTACGAGATCATGCTCTCCGAAAGTCAGGAGCGGATGCTCATCGTCTGCCGGAAAGGGCGCGAGGAGGACCTGAAAGCCATCTTCGACAAGTGGGACCTCGGCGCCGAACCCATCGGTGAGGTCACAGGCGACGGCCGCGTGCGCATCCTCTGGCACGGCGATGAAGTGGCGAACGTCCCGGCGGAGCACCTCGTCTTAGGCGGCGGTGCGCCCGTCTACCACCGCGAGACGAAAGAGCCGGCCTATTTGCAGCGCACGCGCGGCTTCGACTTCTCCACGGTGCCGGACCTCCAGCCGAAGGCGGCGGAGCACGCGCTGCTTACCTTGCTCAGCGCGCCGAACATCGCCAGCAAAGCGTGGGTGTTCGAGCAGTACGACACGATGGTGCGCACGAACACCGTCGTTGGGCCGGGGCCGAGCGATGCCGCCGTGGTGCGTGTGAAAGGCACCGGCAAGGGCCTCGCCGTTAAGACGGACTGCAACGGGCGCTATGTGTATCTCAACCCGCGGCGCGGCGGGCAGATCGCCGTAGCTGAGGCGGCGCGCAACGTCGTCTGCGCCGGTGGCCAGCCCGTGGCGATCACCAACTGCCTCAACTTCGGCAATCCGTACAAGCCGGAGGTCTACTGGACGTTCAAGGAAGCCGTGGCCGGCATGAGCGACGCCTGCCGCGTTTTGTCTACGCCCGTCACCGGCGGCAACGTCTCCTTCTACAACGAGAACCCCGACGGCGCCGTCTTCCCCACGCCCACCATCGGGATGCTCGGCGTGGTCGAGGAGGTAGAAAAGCACGCCACGACGGCCAGTTTCAAAGATGCGGGCGACGCCGTTTTCCTCCTCACTCCATCAGCGTGGCAGCACCGGGGCGGCATCGAGGCGTCGGAGTACCTCGCATCCGTGCACGGCAAAACGGCGGGCGAAGCGCCGCTGCTCGACCTCGATGAAGAAAAGGTTGTGCAGCAGGCCATGCTCGCCCTCATCCGCACTGGCCTCGTCCAAAGCGCGCACGACGTCTCGGACGGCGGGCTGGCCGTCTGCCTCGCTGAGAAAGCCATCTTCTCCGATGGACTGGGCGTCGAGATCGCGCTGAAGCAACCGGAAGCCATGCGGCTCGACGCGCTCCTCTTCGGCGAGGCGCAGTCGCGGATCGTGTTCTCGGCCGCGCCGGGCAAGGAGGAAGTGCAGGCCGTCTGTGCCGATCATGCCGTGCAGGCCGCGCAGATTGGCCGCGTCACCGCCGAGGCAAGGCTGCGCGTCGAAGTAAACGGGCAACTCGCTATCAACGCAGATGGCCGAACGCTGGCTCAGACGTATCAGAACGCGCTGCCTGAGCGCCTCGGCGTTTGAGCACGCCGCCGCCTGCGGTTCTGGCAGGAGAGTCTGCCCGCGCGTCAGCATCGGACGTGGTGGAACGGGCCTTGCGACTTTAGGACGTGAGCGAGCACGTGAGCGAGCACGTGAGCGAGCACGTAAGCGACAAGCCGGGGCGCGCAGAAACAGCGCCTGCCGGCTCGTGTTCAAGCGTCCGCTCACAACTCCTTTGCTCGCATTCTTCGCACACGAAAACAGGCCAATCCTCATGGCACAGAACGGCAAGTACGTCACGCTCACCGACGCGAACTTTGAAGACGAGGTGCTTAACTCCGATCAGCCCGTGCTCGTGGACTTCTGGGCCGAGTGGTGTGGGCCGTGTCGCGCCATCGCCCCGACCATTGAGGAGCTGGCCGCCGACTTTGACGGGCGCGCCAAAGTGGGCAAGCTCGATGTGGACGACAACCAGCAGACGGCCATGAAGTACAACGTCCGGTCCATCCCCACGCTGCTCTTCTTCAAAGACGGCGAAGTGGTTGAGCAGAAGGTGGGTGCCGTGCCGAAGCAGCAGCTCGCGCAGAAGCTGGAAAGCCTGGCCGGACAGCCGGCGTAACGCGCTTCGGTTTTGCAACAGCAGAGGTTGGAAGACCGGCACGTGTGTCTCGGTCTTCCAACCTTCTTCATTTCCGCCTCTCGAATCCCCTTTTGCTTTATGCAGATGAACGGCACACCGGATCGCTCAGCTTTTGACGGCATCGACTTCGCGGGAGCAGAAAACCGCGAGGTCGTCATCGTAGGAACGGGGCCGGCGGGGTGGACGGCGGCGCTCTACACCGCGCGCGCCAACCTCGAACCGCTCGTCTTCCAGGGCGAAGAGCCGGGCGGGCAGCTGATGACCACGACCGATGTGGAAAACTTCCCCGGCTACCCCGAAGGCATCCTCGGCCCGGAGATGATGGAGGACCTCGAGGCGCAGGCGGTGCGCTTCGGCACGGAGGTGCGCTACGGCACCGTCACGGACGTGGACCTCTCCCGGCGTCCCTTCCGCTTCCTGGTCGATGGCGCGAAGCCCGTTCTGGCGCAGACGCTCATCATCGCCACGGGCGCCTCGGCGCGGTACCTCGGCCTCGAAAACGAGCAGCGGCTCCTCGGCCACGGCGTCTCGGCGTGCGCCACGTGCGACGGCGCGTTCTTCCGCGGCGAGGAGGTCGCCATCGTCGGCGGCGGGGACTCGGCCATGGAGGAGGCGCTTTTCCTGACGCGCTTCGCCAAGAAGGTGCACGTCATCCACCGCCGCGACGAGCTGCGCGCCTCGCAGATCATGCAGGAGCGCGCCTTCAAGAATGACAAGATCGAGTTCCTCTGGAATCAGGAGGTCGTGGACGTCCTGGGCGAAACCGGCGTCGAGGGCGTGAAAATCCGCAAGAACGACACCGAGGAAACGTACGAGCTGCCCGTGACGGGCCTTTTCGTCGCCATCGGCCACACGCCGAACACGGAGGTATTCGAGGGCTGGCTCGAGATGGACGAGCAGGGCTACATCAAGACGAAGGCGGACTCGACGCACACGAGCGTGGACGGCGTTTTCGCCTCGGGTGATGCGCAGGACCACGTCTACCGCCAGGCCGTCACGGCCGCCGGCACTGGCTGCATGGCCGCCATCGACGCCGAGCGCTGGCTCGCCGAGCACGGCGCCATCGAGGGCACGCGCACGGAGACGGAGTACCACGCCGACCCCGCAGAGAAGAGCGAGGAAAGCACCGACGTGCTCGAAGAGGCGTAAGCGGCGCCGCGCTTTCTTTTAGAGAAGGTTTGCTTTGGAAAAGCGAAGCCCCACGCCAATGCGGTCCTTTGCCACGCTCCTCGTCGTGCTGAGCCTGTGCGCCTTCGGCAGCGCGGCGTGCGCCTCTGAGGAGGCGGCGCCCGAAGCCGAGGCGCCCGCTGCCGGGGAGAACGGCGGCGCCCGCATCAGCGAGCCGGCGCCTGCCGTAGCGCCGGAGGCGGAGGGCAACCGCAGCGTGGCCGAGCGCCTTGAAGACGCCGCCACCGCCGCCCGCATCAAAAAAGCGCTCGTCGCCGAGCCGGCCCTGCGCCCCTTCGACTTCGATCCCGAGGTCACAGGCGAGCGCGCCGTCCTCTTCGGCGACGTGCAGACGCTTGACGAGCGCGCCCGCGCTGCCGCCGTGGCGCAGAAGGTCGAGGGTGTCCGCGTTGTCGAGAACCGGCTGACGGTGGCCGGCGAGCCGTTCGCGCCCGAGGCCGAAGCGGTCTCAGCGCCCGCCGCGCCGGCGGTGGAGGGCACGGCGGGCGCCGTGTACCACACCGTGCGCTCCGGCGAGTCGCTTTGGATCATCGCGCGGCGCAACGACACCACCGTGGACCGCCTGAAGCAGCTCAACAGCCTGCGCTCGAACAAGGTGAAGCCGGGCGAGCGCCTGCGCGTGCGCTGACGGCGCGGCGGTGCTCAGTTGCCTCTGGTGCAGCACCGCCGCCGGGCGTTTCTTCTCCGAGATGCAAAGCCCGTCGCTATGGGGACGGATTCGAGCCAACCGGCGCCTTGGCGGAGCGACGGCGCTGCAAAGGCGCTACCGAGCGAAGCTACCGCCGCAGGACGTTCTTCAAAAGGAACGTGACGTTCTCCTTACGCTCGCGCAGGCGCCGCCAGAAGTACGGCACCCACTCCGTGCCGTAGGGGACGTAGACGAGCATGTTGTAGCCGTCGCGCACCATCTGCTCCTGCGTCTCTGAGCGCAGGCCGTAGAGCATCTGAAACTCGAAGGCGTCGCGCGGAATGTCGTTTTCGCGCGCGAACTGCTTCGTTGCCTCGATGAGCGCGTCGTCGTGCGTGGCGATGCCGGCGTAGCCCGCGTCCGCCACGAGGCGCTTCATGTACTTGACGAACTGCGTGCGGATGGCGTCCATGTTCTGATAAGCGATAGCGGGCGGCTCCTTGTACGCGCCCTTGCACAAACGCACGCTCGCGCCGAGTTCGCACATCCGCTCCACGTCCTGCGCGGTGCGCTTGAGCATGGCCTGGAGCACCGGGCCGACGTGCTGCGGGTACTCCTCGTACGCCCGCTCAAAGATGGAGAGCGTGGACGCGGTGAGGTCGCTCCCTTCCATGTCCAGGCGAACGAAGATGCCGTGCTCCTTCGCCACTTCCAAAAGCTGGAGTAGGTTCTCCAGGCAGAAGTCCTCGTCAACCATCTGCCCCATCATGGAGAGCTTGATGGAGATGTTCACTGGCGAACGGCCGTTCACGCCGGCGGGGCTGAGGTGCCCCTCCTTCCGCTCCTGCGCGATTTTCTCTACGAGGCCGATGTACGTGTCGCGCGCCTCCTCGGCCACGGCGCGCTTCTCGACGTGCTCGCCCAAGAGATCGAGCGCCACGCGCAGCCCCTTCCGGTTAAGGTCGCGGACGACGGGGACGGTGCCTTCGAGCGTTTCATCAGCCACGAATCGGCTGGCAAGGAAAAACGGGAGCCGGAGCTTCATGCTGAAGGTGTTCGGGTGAGAATGTGCTTGCGTGTTGAGGGCGCGGAGGGCGCTCGCTTACGAGGCTTTGCGTGAACACGTACCCACACACACACGCGAACACGTAGAAGCGCTTCCAGAGAGCGCCTCCCCTAATCGCCGAGCGCCTGCGAAAGATCCGCCACCAAGTCCTCGGCGCGTTCCAGGCCAACGGAGAGGCGGAGCAGCGCGGCGGGCGTCGTGGAAGAGGGCGGCTCGATAGAGGCGCGGTGCTCGATGAGGCTTTCCGTCCCGCCCAGGCTCGTGGCGCGCGTGAAGACCTCGCAGCGCCCCGCCACGCCCATCGCATCCTCCGCGCCGCCCGCGACCTCGAACGAGAGCATGGCCCCAAAGTCCTCCATCTGCCGGCGGGCCGTGGCGTGGCCGGCGTGCGTCTCCAATCCGGGAAAGTGCACGCAGGTCACGCGCGGATGCGCGTCCAGAAAAGCCGCTACCGCCCGCGCGTTCTCACATTGAAGCCGCAGCCGCGCGCCGAGCGAGCGCATCCCGCGCAGCGCCAGCCACGCGCTGAACGGGTCCATCACCGCGCCGCCCTTTTCCTGCACGGCGCGGACGTGCGCAAAAAACTCGTCTTCTTCCTGCGCCACCACCGCCCCGCCCACAAGATCGGAGTGCCCGCCGAGGTACTTGGTAACGGAGTGCACCACGAGGTCGGCGCCGAGGTCGAGCGGGCGTTGGAGCAGCGGCGTCGTCCACGTCGCGTCCACCGCGAGGCGGGCGCCGGCGTTTTTCGCGCGCTCGGCCACGGCAGCGATGTCGGTGATCTTGAGCAGTGGGTTCGAGGGCGTCTCAGCCCAGACGAGACCCTGCGCTTTTTTCGCATCTGCGAGCGCCTTCTCAAACGCATCGAGGTCTGCCAGGTCAACCGCTTCGTAGGTGAGGTCCCAGCGGGCGAACACGTCGTCGAGGAGCGCGCGGACGCCGTAGTACACGTCATCGGCTAGGAGGACGTGGGCGCCGGGGCGGAGGGCCTGGAAGACGGCCGTCGCAGCGGCCATGCCGGAGGCGAACGCCGCGCACGCCGCGCCGCCCTCGGCTTCGGCGAGCGTCGTCTCGAAGAGGTGGCGCGTGGGATTGGCCGTGCGGCTGTACTGGTAGCCGCCGGGGTAGGAGCCGTCCGCCGCGCGCTCGAACGTGGAGGAGAGGACGGGCGGGGCCACGAGCGCGCCCGTGTGCGGATCGGGCACGCAGCCGGCGCTCGCCAAAAGCGTTTCGAGATGAGGCATTCGTTTACGGGTGGAGGTCTGGGAGGGTGGGGGTGTGGGCGTACGCGAGACTGGCGCGTTCTCTCCCGCTTTCGCTTGGTGAGGGCGAACGTTGAGGCCGCTTGAGATTAAGACGGTGCGTAGCTGGTCTTTAAGCTTGCGACGCCAAACCTTGAACGCCAAACGCGAAACGAAAAAAAGCGAAACGTGGGTCGCCGGGGCGGATGGGTGCCGTGCGGGCTGGATCGTCATCCTCCGCCACACAGCGACGGGCGCTTTTCGTCAGCGCTCCGTCTCGGATGCCGAAGCGCTGGCTTCTCTTGCCGAAGCGCCGGCCGTTGTGGCGATTGACATGCCTATCGGTCTGCCCGAGGTCATCGAGCGCGGCGGGCGGGCGTGTGACCGTCAGGCGCGTCAACTGCTCGGCCGCCCACGCGCGTCGAGCGTGTTCTCGCCGCCGGCGCGCGCTGCCCTCGCCTGCACCGAGTACGACGCGGCGCAGGCCGCCAACCGCGCGCACTCTGAGGGCGGCATCGGTCTCTCGAAGATGGCGTTCAACCTCTTCTCCAAGATGCGCGCCGTAGACGCCACGATGACGCCCGCGCGCCAAAAGCGCCTCCGCGAGGTGCATCCTGAGCTTTCCTTCTACGCCATGAACGGCGGCGCGGCCGTCGCCCAGAGCAAGCACGGCGCCGAAGGCCGCGCCATCCGCACGCGCCTTCTGAAAAACAACGGCTTCGAGAAGGTCGAGGCGGCGCTGCACAAGCGCCCGCGCGGCGTCGCGCCAGACGACCTCCTCGACGCCTCAGCCGCGTGCTGGACCGCCGCGCGCATCCGTGCTGGCCGCGCCCGCCGCCTCCCCGACGATCCGCCTGCCGATGCGCGCGGCCTCCGCATGGAGATCTGGTTTTGAGATGACCAACAACGGACGGCCGACGACGGCCTCCGTCGGCTAAGCGTCGTCATTCGCCCATCGTCCGCCCAATCTCCCAAACCTCCAAACCTCACGCACACATGCCCGACCTCACTGCGCTTCCTCCGTTTCCCGGCTTCCGCGAGGAGGGCTTTGCTTTCCTGCGCCAGCTTGAGAAGCACAACGAGCGCGACTGGTTCAAGCCGCGCAAAAGCACGTACGAAGACGAGCTTAAAGGCCCGCTCGAGTGCCTCATCGCCGACGTGGCGCGGCGCATGGCGGACGAGGGGCTGCCACTCACCGGCGACCCTCGAAGCTCAGGCTTTCGCATCTACCGCGACGTCCGTTTCTCCAACGACAAGCGGCCGTACAAGACGCACATAAGCGCGCTGTTCGACCGCTCCGGAAGCAAGGACGCGCCGGGCATCGTCTACGTCCACATCGAGCCGGAGAACTCCTTTCTCTCGGCGGGTTTTTACCAGCTCTCGGCGCGTTACCTGCGGCCCGTGCGCCAGCGGATGGCCGAGCAGCCCGGCGCGTTCTTCTCGCTTCTCGAAAAGATGGAGGCGCGCGGCCTCCCCGTCACGCCCCGGAGCGACACGCTCACCGGAATGCCGCAGGGCTTTTCCGACTACCGCGACAGCGCCATCGCCGAGCACCTGAAGTGGCAGAGCTTCCTCGTCCGCCGCGATGTGCCCGAAAGCGAACTCGCCACGCCCGCGTTTTCCGAGGAGGTCGTCCGCCTCGCCGAAGAAAGTCTGCCGCTGTTGAGCTACGTCTGGTCCGCGCACGAAACGTAGGGGCTTGATGCATCGAGCCTGCCTCCACGCCCACGCCATCCCCGACGTCCATGCCCGCGCAAAACCTCGCCGACCTCCGCAGAGAGTACCAGCAAAGCGGCCTCACAGAAGAACGCGCCGCCGCTGATCCCATCGCGCAGTTCGATGCGTGGTTTGCCGAGGCGCAAGCGGCCCAGGGGGTGGCGGAGCCGAACGCCATGACGCTCGCCACGGCCACGGCGGACGGCCGCCCCTCCGCGCGCGTCGTGCTTCTGAAAGGCGCGGGCGCAGACGGCTTCCGCTTCTACACGAACTACCGGAGCCGCAAAGGGCGCGAACTGGACGCCAACCCACGGGCCGCACTTGTCTTCTGGTGGGCGGCGCTGGAGCGGCAGATCCGCATCGAGGGGCGCGTTGAGAAGCTTGCGCCTGAGGCGTCGGACGCCTACTTCCGGAGCCGCCCGCGCGGGAGCCGCCTCGGCGCGCACGCTTCGCCGCAGAGCGAGGTGGTCGAAAGCCGCGCCGCGCTGGAAGAAAGCCTGAAGGCCGCCGAGGCGCGCTTCGGCGACGAGGACGGGGCGGTGCCGCGCCCCAAGCACTGGGGCGGCTACCGGCTCATCCCCGAAGAGATGGAGTTCTGGCAGGGCCGCCCGACCCGCCTGCACGACCGCCTCCGCTACCGCCGCGCCGAAGACGGCACCGGCTGGACGCTCGAACGCCTCGCCCCGTAGCGTTCACGCGCCGTCTACGCGGACGAGGTGCTCGCGGCGAAGCTCGGCAGGGGAGGCGCAGCCGCACAGGCCCATCGTCAGGTCGAGGTCAGCGAGGAGGTTGTGCAGGACGCGCCGCGCGCCGGCCGCGCCGCCCACCGCCAAACCGTAAGCGTACGGCCGGCCTACGAGCACCGCCCCGGCGCCGAGGGCGAGCGCTTTCAAGACGTCGCTCCCCGTGCGGATGCCGCTGTCGAAAAGCACCGTAAGCCTATCGCCCACAGCCTCTGCAATGGCGGGGAGCGCGTCGAGCGCGGCCAGGGCGCCGTCCACCTGCCGCCCGCCGTGGTTGGAGACGATGACGCCGGCGGTGCCGTGATCCGCCGCGCGGCGGGCGTCGTCAGGCGCCAGGATGCCTTTGAGGACGATGGGGAGGTCCGTCGTCTCGCGCAAAAAGGCGAGGTCGTCCCACGTCAGGCCGGGGTTCGAGAAGAGGGAGGCGAAGTAGAGGATGGCCTGCGTGGGGTTCTCCTCGGACGGCTCGTCGAGGGCGGCGCGGAAGACGGGGTCGGAAAAGTAGTTCGCCAGCCCCTCGCCGTGGAGGAAGGGGAGGTAGCCATGCTCGAGGTCGCGCGGGCGCCAGGCCAGCATCGTCGTGTCGAGCGTGACGACTAGGGCGGAGTAGCCGGCTTGTTCGGCGCGGCGGATGAGGCTGGCGGCCAGGTCGCGCGTTTTGGGCCAGTAGAGCTGGAACCAGCGCGGCGTCTCGCCGAGGGTTTCGGCCACCTCTTCGATGGTGCGCGAGGCCGCCGTGCTCAAGACGAGCGGCAAGCCAAGCGCGCGCGCCGCCTCGGCGGCCCCCACCTCGGCCGTCTCGTGGATGATGGACAAAACGCCGATGGGCGCTAGCAGAATCGGCGCGCGCATCTGCTCTCCGAAGAGCGTCACCGAGAGGTCGCGCTCGGCGGGGCCGCACAGCATCCGCGGGAGGAGGCGCCAGCGCTCGAAGGCGTGGCGGTTGGCTCGCATGGTGCTCTCGGTGCCGGCGGCGCCGTCGAGGTAGTCGAACGCCTCGGGCGCGAGCACCCCGCGCGCCGCTTCGCGCAGCGCCTCGATGGCGATGGGCTGCGCCGGCGGCTGCCCCTGCATCCCATCCATGTAGCGCTTGAGCTGCCGCTCCATGCCGATGGATTGGGCAGAGCGATTCGGCTCATTCACGGTCGTGCAAGAGGTTTGGGCGGGCGGCAGGCCTGCGGGGACGACGGACGACCGACGACGTTCGCACTCTGATGGTCGTCCGTCGCCTATCGTCCGTCGTCAAAAAAGCTCACGCCGCCGTCTCGAACATGGAGCGGAACTTCATCGCCATGGTGATGGAGCCGCTGAACTTCACCTTCCCCTGCATCAAGAGCTGCATGGGATCGGTCTCGCCGTTGTTGAGGGCGATCCAGTCCTGCGCATCCGCCGTGGCGGTGACGGTGGGGTCGGGGTGCGTGCCCTCCTGCACGTCGAGCGTGCCGTTGTCAATGAGGAGGTGGTAGTCGCCGCCGCCCTCGCCCGTGAGGTGGAGCTGCACGGCGGCCTGCGTGCCCATGGCGGCCTCGGGCTTGAAGCGCTCCGGGTAGGAGGCCATGACTTCGGGGACGGTCTCGAATTTTTGCATCGGCGGCGGGGCGGTTAGGCGGCGGAGGGATCGGCGGAGGCGGCGCGGGCGAAATGCTCGACGCGCGCGTGGAGGTGGTCTACGAAGCGTTCGTGCTCTGGCTTCATCAGCACGCTGCGGAGGACGGCGGCGTCGGGGCGATCCGCTTGTAGATGCGGGAACTGGGCTACGAGCTTTTCGGCGGGGAGGCGGTAGAGGCTCAGGAAGACGGGATCGCCTGAGTCGTGCATAGCCCTTTCGAAGAGGCGGCGGCTGGCCGCGTCCACGGCGGAAAGCGTGGCGGCTTCCGTGCGCGGGAAGAAGGCGACGATGTCCGTCTGCGGCGGGGCGTAGAGCAGGAGCGCGTCGGATTTTTCGATCAGATCGGCCCAGCGGCGCGCGGCGCGGAGGCACGCGGCGAGGACGGGACCGAGGCCGCCTGTGGCCCGCAGCAGCAGGCAGCGTAGCGTGAGCCAGAGCGCACCCGCCGCCGCGCCGGGCCGCGAGCATTCGAGGCTGATCTCGCCGAGGTGGAGTTCGTCGGACGTGAAGTAGGTGTAGGGCGAGTCGTGCTGATAGAAACGCCCCACGCCCGGATCGCGGAAGAGCACGCACCCGCAGCCGTAGGGCTGCAGCCCGTGCTTGTGCGGGTCAATCACCACCGAGTCGCAGCCGGCCAGCGCCCGGAACGCGGCGGCGGGGAAGCCTTCCGGCGCATCGGCTTCGGGCTGCGCCATCAAAGTAAAAAAACCGCCGTAGGCCGCATCGGCGTGGACGCGCGCGGCGTGCTTTTGGCAGAGCGGCAGCGCCTCGTCTAAAGCGTCCACCGCGCCGAGGCCCGTCGTCCCCGGCGTGAGGACCACGGTGCCGATCTCGCCGGTTTCGAGCGCGTCTTCGAGCGCCGAGAGGTCCATCCGCCCAGCCGCATCGGTGGGGATGACAATCGTTTCGACGCCGAGCACCTCGCACATCCGCCCGTGCGTGTAGTGCGCGCCTTGGCTAAAGGCGATCTTCTTCTGCGGATGGAGATGGCGGGCCACCCAGAGCGCTTCAAGGTTGGCTACGGTGCCGCCGCCGGTGAGGTGGCCGAGCGTCTCATCCGGCAGGCCGAGCATCCGCGCGAGGTCGGCCACGACCTCTTTTTCCATCTGGCCGGTGGGGGGGCCGCCGTCGAGGGCGTGGTTGTTCGGGTTGATGCGCACGGCGGCGGCGTAGGCGGCCACGGCCACCGGGTGCGGCGGCTTGAGCATCTGCCCGGCGTAGCGCGGATGGAAAAACGGGTAGTTCCCGCCGAGCCGGTCCAGGTACTCGCTCAGCGCCGCCTCGAGCCGATCCGCCTCCACGGCCAGCGCCGGGTGCGGGTCGAACGCGCCCCAGCTTTTTTCCCAGGCGTCCACGCGCGCCATCGCCCGGCTAAGGAGCGCGGCGAGGTCGGGAGAGTGCGGCTGGCCGTTCGGATTCGTCATGCCGGCAGCGGGATGGGTTCGCCGTGCGCTTCGAGGCTTCCGAGGTGGAGCGCGATGGCCTCGCGCGCGCTCTGGAGCGCTTCCCGGCGCGTAGCCCCTTGCGTGACACAGCCCGGCAGCGCCGGCGCCTCGGCCACGAACACGCCGTCTTCGTCCTGCTCGATCAACACGCGGAATTTCATCGCGTACCTCTTCTGCTCAAAGTTTTTTTAGGAGTTTTGCATCCGCGCGGCCACACGCTCGGCCTCTTCCCACACGCGCAGGGCGTTCTCGCCCAGGATCAGGCGGACGTCGGCCTCGGAGTAGCCGCGCCGCAGCAGTTCCTCCACGAGGTTCGGGTACATGGACACGTCCTGTAAGCCCTCCGGCAGCGCGAAGACGCCGTCGAAGTCCGACCCCAGCCCCACGTGCTCCACACCGACGAGTTCTACGACGTGGTCGATGTGATCGGCCACGTCCGCGACCGTGCCAACGGGGTTTGCGCGGCGCTCTTCTTGGAAGTAGCGGCGGCCTTCGGGCGAGTCGGGCGCGATCTCGTTCTCCTCCAGATGCGCGGTGATCGCCTCGCGGATGGCGTCGCCCTCTTCCTGGTACGGTCCGCGCAGGAACGTCGAGCCGAAGTTGATCATCACCACGCCGCCGTTCTCGGCGATGGCGCGGAGGCCGTCGTCGCCCAGGTTGCGCTCGAAGCCGGGCGTGAACGTGCGCGCCGAGGAGTGCGAGGCGATCACCGGCGCCTCGGCTACGCGCAGCACGTCCTCCAAGGCCGCGTCGGTGATGTGGGAGACGTCCACGAGGATGCCGAGGCGGTTCATCTCCTGGACGACCTCTTCGCCAAATGCGCTCAAACCGTTGTGCGGCCACTCCTCGTCGTACGAGGAATCCGAGATCTGATTCGCCTCGGCGTGCGCCAGGGTGATGTAGCGGATGCCCCGGTCGTAGAAGTACGCGAGGTTGGAAAGATCCTCGCCGACGGGCGCGCCGTTCTCCATCCCCAGCGGAAGCGCCACGCGGCCTTCGCGGTGGTGGCGGCGCACGTCCTCGGGCGAGGTAGCAAGGGCGAACTTTTCCGGCGCCTCTTCGGCGATGCGCGCCACGCGGTCGATGAGCGAATCGGCAAGCTGGCGGGCGGCGGCGTAGTCGCTTTGGCGCTCGACGGGGATGTAGATGGACATGAATGCGGCATCGAGGCCGCCGGCCTCAGCGCGCGGGAAGTCGAAGTCGCCGCCCTCGGTGCTTTGGGCCACGTCCTCATCGCGGCGCCAGAGGCGGAAGGGCACGTCGATGTGCCCGTCCACGATGATGGCGTCTTGGGCGAGGCGCTCGGCCTCGGCGCGCCGCTCTTTCTCCGCGCCGGCGGGCCGGGTCTCGGCAGAAGGCGTCTCGGCGGTCGATTGGCAGCCGGCCGCGGCCACCACAGCGGCGACAGAAAGAACGAGCAGCAGAGCGAGATGGGACGGCATGGCGAGCGAGGCAGACGAAGGAAGCCGGCGCGTGCCGTAGCATACGAACCGCGCCGCTGTGCCGAAAGCGCCGCCGGCCTGGAAACGACGAGCCGAGGAGCCGAAGAAGCGAGGAGCCGAAGAGACCCGGCGCGCAACCGTCGTTTCGTCGTCTCATCCATTCCCCGACGCATCCATTCCTCGTCTCCTCAGGAAACGCGCAGGTGGTGGCCGCGCGGCTCGAGGCGGGCGACCTCGGCGGCGCGCTCGTCGCCGGCGTCAAGGGCCTGGCGCAGGGCATCGTTGTCAAAATCCTTGCGGACGAAGGCGTCGAAGCGCGCGTCGTACGGATCGGCTTCGGCGCTGAAGGCGAGGGGCTGCTTGCCGCCGTTGCGCTGGCGCCGGAAGCGGAAGTGGTCGCAGTCGATCCGCTCCAGGCCCGTGTTCTCCAAGTAGTCGAGCACGGCTTGCTTGAGGCGCTCGACCTGGCGCTTTTTGGCGTCGCACCGCGCGCGCAGGTTGTCCAGGATCTCCCGGAGCGGCTCCATCCGCCCCTCGATCTCGCCGATCTCCGCTTCGATCTCGGCCTTGACGAAGCCGTAGCCGTCGAGCTTACTTTCAATGTCAGCCTCGGAGGCGGCGAGGTCGTCCACGAGCGCGTCGTAGGCGCGGCTCTCTTCGTCGGTGACGACGCCGCCGGCCTCTTCCAGGACGTCTTCGATGGCTTCGAGGCGCGCTTTGAGGTCTTGCTGCTCGTGGGTGAGTTCGAAAAGCGTGGGCATGGGGGCACGAAGTAGATGGACGGCAGAGCGCGGATCGAAAACATAAGCCTGCGCCCTGGCAGCAGCAAGCCGCCGCGCCTGTGGCCCGGCAGCTTGCGGGCGGCAAAGAGCACGCCCGAGCCGTCTGCCGTTTTGCTCTATTACATTACCCAAGTTGTGACCTATTCAGTTGTCATCCTGAGCAGCGCGAAGGATCTCCCCCGTTGAGGCATTCTGAGGCATTGGAGATCCTTCACTGCGTTCAGGATGACGGGAAGGCGAGTTTGACGCCCTACCTCGCAACTTGGGCTACATTACTGCTATGCCACCGCTTGTGAGGTCGTGAAGATGAGAGGCATATTCTTTGCTCAGAGCGTAGCAGCGCAAGCCGTTGCGAAATCCCCGTGCTTTTAGGCGGTGCTCTGTGTGTTATCGTTACGTCCGTGTATTATTTGTAAGACATGAGATCAGTAGGGGTTACATTTATACACAGTTGTGGAGGGTGGTTAAGGGCGGCGTGGCTCTCTGTGGTACTCGTTGCGGGCTTCTGGCTTCAGCCCGTTGTGGCGCAGCCGATTTCTACCATGCACGCCGAGGCCGGGCAGTTCTTTATGCACAACTACAGCCCGGATGAGTACGGCGCGCATCTGCAGAACTGGGCCATCGCTCAGGGGCCGCGCGGTCGTATGTATTTTGGTAACACGAGCGGCGTGCTCACTTTCGACGGCGTGCACTGGCAGCTCACCCCGGTCTCCAACGGCAGCGTCGTACGCTCGCTCGCCGTCGGCGAGGGCGGGCGCGTCTACGTTGGGGCGCAGAAGGAGCTGGGCTACCTGGCGCCGGACTCCGTCGGTCAGTTGCAGTACGTCTCGCTCGTAGAACACGTGCCGCCGAAGCTGCGCCAGTTTACGGAGGTGTGGAAAACATTCGCCACGCCGGAGGGCGTTTACTTCCAGACGCCCGAGTACCTCTTCCTCTGGTCGGAAAAACAGGAGCGCATGACGGCGTGGCCTGCCGAGGCGGCGTTTCACCTCTCGTTTGAAGTCCGCGGCGACGTGTACGTGCGCGAGTGGGGCCGAGGCCTGCTGCGCCTGGAAGACGATTCGCTGCGCCTGGTGCCGGGCGGCGAGCGCTTCGCCGACGAGCGCGTCTACGTCATGCTGCCCTACGACGCGGACCGCATCCTGGTGGGCACGCGCACCCAGGGGCTGTTCCTCTACGACGGGCGTGCGTTCACGCGCTTCCGGACCGAGGCCGACTCGTTTCTGCTGGAGAACCAGCTGTACCAGGGCGCGGTGCTGCCGGACGGCGCTTTCGCGCTGACCACCATGCGCGGCGGCGTGGCCCTCGTACGCCCCTCGGGCGAGCTTTTCCGCGTCCTTAGCAAGGCGAATGGCTTGCAGGACGAGACGGTCCTTGCCGTCGGGGCCGGCCCGCAGGGCGGGATGTGGCTGGGGCTGAACAAAGGTATCACGCGGGTGGGCGTGCCGGCCCCGCTCTCCTTTTACGACGAGCGCGTAGGCCTTCAGGGTGTCGTACAGTCCGTAACCCGGCATCGCGGCAAGCTCTACGCGGCCACCTACCGGGGCGTGTACCGCCTCGAGACGTCCGCCGCCGAGGATCGGCAGCCGGTGTTCGAGCCGGTGCCGGGCCTCGCCACGCGGTGCTGGTCGCTGCTTTCGACGGAGCGCGGGCTGCTGGCCGGGTGCACGGACGGCGTGCACCGCATCGGGCAGAGAGGCGCGGCGCGGATCACGGAGCAGGCCGCCACCGCCTTGCACCGGCCTCGGCGGGATTCTGCGCTCGTGCTCGTAGGACTTCATGACGGCCTCGGTCTGCTCCACCTCAGAAACGGACGGTGGACCGAGGCCGAAGAGCACGTGGCGGGCGTCAGCGGGGAAGTGCGCTCGATAGCGGAAACCCGCAGCGGCACGGTGTGGCTGGGCACCGGGTACACGGGGGCGTTCCGGATCGACGTTCCCGAAGGCGCCTCCTCCGAAGACAGCGGCAAGACGTTGGCGGTGGAGCACTTCGAGACGGCGCGGCATGGGCTGCCGGAGGGGAGCGTCTACGTCTTCTCAGCGGGTGGGCGCGTCTTCTTTGCCACCAAAAAAGGGCTGCTTCGCCACACCTCCGCTTCGGGCACGCCCTTCGCGCCCGACTCCGCGTTCGGCGGCGGCTTCGCCCGTGGACCCCAAACGATCTTCCGCGCAGCCGAGGCCCGGAACGGCAGCCTGTGGATGAGAACGAGCGCCGGCACCGGCGTGGCGCGCCGCCGCGAAGACGGGTCGTACGCCTGGGAGCCGGCGCCCCTGCTCCACGTCTTGCTGGCCGAAGGCGTCTACGCCATCTACCCGGAGCCGGGCGGCGTCGTGTGGATCGGCGACGCGGAGCGTCTCGTGCGGCACGGCCCCCCGGCGGCGGAAGGCCACGCCGCGGGCTTTGCCGCCTCGGTGCGGCGCGTAACCGTGGGCGCCGACTCGCTGATCTACGGCGGCGACCCCCCGATCCGCGCGCGCACGCCCGAGCTGGCGTACAAGGACAATGCGCTGCGCTTCGCCTACGCCGCGCCGAGCTACGGCCTCCCCTCCGCTACGCAGTACCAGTACCGGCTCGGCGGCTTCGACGAGCGCTGGTCCGCGTGGACGAAGGAGACGAGGAAGGACTACACGAACCTGCCGCCGGGCAATTACGCCTTCCGCGTGCGGGCCAAAAACGCCCTCGGCCAGACGAGCCGCGCGGGCCTCTTCGCCTTCCGCATCCTCCCCCCGTGGTACCTGACGCGGTGGGCGCAGCTGGCCTACGGGCTGGTGGTCCTGGGCGCGGTGGCGGGCATCAGCTTCGCGTATAACGGGTACCGCACGCGCCGGCTCAAGCGCTACGCCCGCGAGATGCGGCGGCGCGTGACGGAGCGCACCGCGGCGCTGCGCCAGCAGGCGCGCACGCTCGAACGCGCCAACCGCCAGCTCCAACGGGCCGACGAGCAGAAGAGCGAGTTCCTGGGCACCATCGCGCACGATCTCAAAAACCCTCTCAGCGGTATCATCGGGACCGCTAAGCTGCTCCTCGAAGAAGCGGGCGATGGGCAGGCGCCGGGCGGCCTCGCGCAGGAGTTCCTGCCCCTGATCCGCGACGACGCCGAGCGCATGTTGCGCATCATTGACGAGCTGCTAAACGCGCAGGTGCTCGAAAGCGGCAAGGTGGAGCTGCACCGGCAGCCCGTGAACCTGGCCGACCTGGCGCGCAGCGTGATGGGCCGCAACCAGGCGCGCGCCGAGGAGAAGTTCATCGCGCTGCGGTTCGAGGGGCCGGAAGACTGCCGCCACTTGGTGGATGAGACGCACCTGCAACGCGCCATGGACAACCTGGTGAGCAACGCCATCAAGTACTCCCCGGCGGGCTGCGCGGTCGAGGTCCGCCTCACGTGCGAGGCGGCGTGCATCCGCTTCTCCGTGGCCGACGAGGGGCCGGGACTGACCGAAGAGGACAAAGAGAAGGTCTTCGGCAAGCTCGAGCGGCTCTCGGCGCGGCCCACGGGCGGCGAGCACTCCACGGGCCTGGGCCTCTACATCGTCAAGACGATCATCGAGCAGCACGGCGGCACCGTGGGCGTTGAGAGCACGCACGGCGAGGGCGCCACGTTCTACGCGGAGCTGCCTCTTGTCGGCGAGGCGCCCGAGGCGGACGGCGCGCCCCTCCGGCACCGGCTCGCGGCGGGGCAGGTGTGAGCGGTGCCGAAAGCCGAAGCTGAAAAACCGCCCACCACGCTTGGCTCATTCAGATCGCAGCGCCTCGACCGGATCGGCCAAAGCCGCGCGCACGGCCTGCACGCTGACGGTCGCCAGCGCAATGCCAAGCGCCGCCGCGCCGGCTGCGAGGAAGAGCCACGGCGAAAGCTCCACGCGGTAGGCGAAGTCTTCGAGCCAGCGCCGCATAGCGACGTACGCCACGGGCGCAGCCACGACGAACGCAATCAGGACCAGCTTGAGGAAGTCCTTCGAGAGCAGCCCGACGACCGAGGCCACGCTCGCGCCCAGCACCTTGCGGATGCCGATCTCCTTGCGGCGGCGCTCGGCAGCGAAGGCGGCCAAGCCGAAAAGGCCGAGGCAGGCGATGAAGATGGCGAGCACCGAAGCCGTTGTGACCGTGCGCGTCCAGCGCGTCTCGGCGCGGTACTGCTGCTCGACAGCCTCGTCCAGAAAGGTGAAGGCAAATGGCAACTCCGGGGCGACCTGATTCCACGCCACTTCCACGGTGCGGAGAGCCGTCTGCGGGTCGCCGGCGGCGAAGCGCACGTAGAGCGTCGAAAAAGGGCCGCTCATGTCGATCACGAGCGGGCGGATCTTCTCGTGCAGCGACTCGAAATGGAAGTCCTTCACGACGCCGACGATGGGCGCGTCCTGCACGCCGAACAGGACGCTCACCCGTCGGCCGAGCGGATCGTCCCAGCCCATCTCCTTTACAAAAGCCTCGTTGACGACAACCTGCGGGGCGGCCTGCTCTCCTTTCCCTTTCGAGGCGGACAGAGGCCGGCCCTGCGCGAGCGCCAGATCGAGGGTTTCGAGCGCGCCCGGCGACACCTTGAACGAAGCGGCCTCGATCTCCTGCGCGCCGGCCGTCGTGGGCAGCCGGTTGAAGCCGACGCCCTCACCGCCGCCGATCTGGTTCCACGAGGCGGCCACGCTCTGGACACGCGGCTCATCGGCCAACGCCTGCTGCATTCGCTCCCAGAGCGTAACGCCTTCTTGGGGCGGTACGCCGAGGCGCACGACCTGCTCCTGCTCAAAGCCCAGGTTGCGCGTCTGGAGCAAATGAAGCTGTTGCCCCATGAACAGCGTGCAGATGATGAGCGCCGTGGAGACGGTGAGCTGCACGACAAGAAGCGCCGCCGTGAAGCGCGAACGACCGCCCACGCGGAAGCGCCCTGTGAGCACCTCGGTCGGCTCAAAGCGCGACAGATACACGGCTGGATAGCCGCCGGCCACGAGTCCGACCAGGAGAAAAAGGCCGGTTCCTACGCTCAGCATTACCGGATCGGTCCAGGCGCCCAGGTGCAGACGGGTACCCGCCAACGCATTGAAAAACGGCAGCGCAAGGCGGGCCAGCGCCACGCTGAGCAGGAAGGCCAGGGCGCTCATGAGCAGTGCCTCGCCCCAGAACTGCCGCATAAGCTGCGCGCGGACGGCTCCCATCACCTTGCGAATTCCCACCTCGCGCACGCGGCCTGCCGAGCGCCCGACGGCCAGCGTCGTGAAGTTGATGCAGGCCATAAGCAGCACGACGAGCGCAATGCCAATGAGGATGTAGGCGTACGACGGATCGCTCGTCGGGGCCAGCCCGCCGGTCACGCTCGGCGTGCGGTGCACCTCGGCAAGCGGTTGCAGGCGGAGTTGCTTCGCGTGAAAGCCTTCGGGGATGGAGCGCTCGATGAAGGCTGGAATCTGCTCGCTCAGCGCGATGGCGGCCTTTGGAGACGCAAGCTGCACATAGAGGCGCGGGCTGAGCGTGCCCCAATTGTCATTTGCGAAAGCCGTGCGGTACGCCGACTGCTCATTAAGCGGCAGCAGCACGTCGAAACGGATGCTGGAGTTCTCCGGCAGCGGGGCGGCCACGCCCGTCACCGTCACATCGTAAAATGCACCACCGAGCCGCACGGATAAGCGCTGACCGACGGGATTCTCATCGCCGAAGTATTTCTGCGCGGCCGGCGTGCTTAGCACGGCCGTGTTCGGAGCGCGCAGGGCCGTGCGTGCATCGCCGCGTTCGAGCGGGAACGAGAACATCTGAAAGAAGCCGTCGTCGGCAAAGGTAATCTCCTCGCGGAAAGACTGCGCCCCGCGCCGCACCACGCCCGGATTTCGGTTGATGCGCACGGCCCGCTCGACGGCGGCAAACGCCGAGTCCAGCGCCGACGCGAGGGGCCGGGGCGTCTGCGCCAGCGCCTCCTCGCTGCCGTCCTCGCCTTCAGCGATGTAGAGCACGCGGTAGATGCGCTCAGCCTCGGCGTGAAAGCGGTCGTAGCTGAGTTCGTGTTGCACCCAGAGCACAATAAGCAGGCACGTTGCCAGCCCCACCGCAAGCCCGCCCGCATTGATGGCTGTATAGCCTTTGTGCCGGCGCAGATTGCGGAGGGCGATGGTGAGGTAGTTCTTCAGCATGGCGTGCGGCGGTAGATGGCGGGCGTTCTGTGAGGTGACGCTCTAGGGTTAGGCGCGCTCGATGCCCGTCTCGGTCGCGGGGCGGTCGGCCACGACGCGGCCGTCGGCCAGCTCGATGACGCGCGTGCCGTAGGCCGCCTGCGCCTCGGAGTGCGTCACCTGCACGATGGTCACGCCGTCCTCGCGGTTCAGGCGCTGGAACGTCTCCATGATCTCAGCGCCTTGGCGCGACTGGAGGTTGCCCGTCGGCTCATCCGCTAAAATGAGCTTGGGCCGGGCGATGAGCGCGCGCGCCACGCCCACGAGCTGCTGCTGCCCGCCGGAGAGCTGGCTCGGGAAGAGCTTCTGCTTGGCCACGATGCCGAAGCGGTCGAGGAGTTCGGCCACGCGGCTCTTGCGCTCGCTCGAAGAGACGCCCTGGTAGAGGAGCGGCGTTTCGAGATTTTCGTAGACGGTGAGGTCGTCAATGAGGTGGTACGCCTGGAAGACAAAGCCGATGTGCGTGCGGTGCAGCTCGGTCCGCCGCTTTTCCGTCATGGCGTGGACGGGTTCGCCGAGGAAGTGGTACGCCCCTTCGGAGGGCGCGTCGAGCATCCCGAGGATGTGCAAGAGCGTGGACTTCCCCGAGCCGCTCGGCCCTTGGACGGTGACGAACTCACCCTCAGCGATGTCCAGGCTCACGCGCCGGAGGACGAACGTGCGGCTCATCAGCCCGCTCTTGTACGATTTGGTGATGCCGTCGAGTTGGATCATGGTTGGGTGTGGGAGTGTGGGGGGGATGGGAGAGGGCGCGCTCGTAGTGAGCACGCTCGTCACTCGTGCCGTAAGCTCTGCACCGGATCAGCGAGGGCGGCGCGGTAAGCTTGCCAGCCGGCCGCGCCCAGGGCCGCCAGCGCGACCACGGCGCCCGCCGCGAGGAAGAGCCATGGCCCGAGGTCGATGCGGTAGGCGAAGCCGTCGAGCCAGCGCCTGGCGCCGAGGTACGCCAGGGGCGCGCCCAGCACGAAGCCCACGGCCACGAGCCTGAGAAAATCCGCCGAGAGCAGCCCGACGATGTTTGCGACCGAAGCGCCAAGCGCCTTGCGGATGCCGATCTCCTTGGTCCGCTGCTCGGCCGCCAGCGCCGCCAGGCCCAAGAGGCCGACGCAGGCGATGAGGAGCGCGAGGCCGGCCGCGTAGCCGGCGATGGCGCGCCAGCGCGCTTCCGTCTCGTACGCCTCGGCCACGAGATCGTCCAGGAAGACGTACTCGAACGGCCGGTCCGGTGCGACGTCGGCCCACGTCGCACGCAGGTGGGCCAGCCCTTCGGCAAGCTGACCGGGCGCGAGCCGCGCGTAGAAGTCGCCTATGCCGTACAGGCGCTCTGCCGAGGCCAGGATCACCGGGTCGAGCCGGTGCTTGAGATCGCGCACGTGGAAGTCCTCCACCACGCCCACCACGTGCGATTCGCCAAAAGCGCCGGCCATCGGAGCGCTTTCATCCAACGTCAGCGTCCGGTCGAGCGCCTCCTCCGGCGCGAAGCTGAGGCGCCGCGCCAGCGTGCGGTTGACGAGCACCTCGCCGCCCAGGCTGGGCGCATCCCCCGCAGGGCCGCGCAGCCCGCGCCCGGCTACGGTCTCGATGCCGAGCGTCTCGGCAAAGCTTTGGGTGACGGGGATGACGCGCGCCTCCACCCGGCCTGTGTCGCCGAGGACGAGCGGCACGGTGATCGCGCTGCCGAAAAAGCTGAACGTCGAGCCGGCCACCTCTTCCACGGCCGGGTGGCGCCGCGCCTCTTCGCGGAAGGGGTCGAAGAGCGCCGCCATCTCTTGCGTATCGCCTGTCAGATTCATCCGTACGACCTGCTCCTGCTGGAAGCCGAGGTCTGTCTTGAGGCGCCCGATCTGCTCGTGCATGACGAAGGCGCCGGTCACGAGGGCGATGGAGAGGGCGAACTGCACGGCCACGAGCGCGCGTACGAGGCGCCGCCTTCCGCCCGGCCCGCCGCCTGCGCCGGCCCGCAAAACGCGCGTCGGCTCGAAGCGGGAAAGGACGAGCGCCGGGTAGCTCCCCGCTACGAGCGCCACGCCCGCCGCCAGCCCCACGAGTGCCAGGAGCGTGAGCGGCTCACCCGCGAGGTCGAGCGTCAGCGCCTTCCCCGCCAGCCGGTTGAAGACGGGCAAAAAGAGCCGCGCCAGCCCCAGCGCCACGCCGAGCGCCAGCGTTGTTGTGAGGAGCGCCTCGCCCCAGAACTGCCCGGCCACCTGCGCCCGCTGCGCGCCGAGCGCCTTCCTGACGCCCACCTCCCGCGCCCGCCCCACCGAGCGCCCCACGGCCAGCGTAGTGAAGTTGACGCACGCGATAAAAAGGATCAAGAGCGCCGCCGCCGCCAGGAGGTACGAGTACACCGGACTGCTCGGCGGGGCGAGCGCCGACTGCGGCATCACGTCCGGCTCCAGGTGGATCTCCGTCAACGGCTGCGGCGCAAAGCCGGCCTTGCTCGGGCCGAAAACACGGACGCGCGGCCCGTCGCCCTCCGCCTCTTCTGGAGCCTCGGCGTCCGCTAGCGACGGGAGCTTCGCCGCCAGCGCCTCAGCGTTCGCGCCTCTGCGCAGGAGGGCGAAGGTGCTCACCACGTCAAAGTCCCACCGCTCGAAGGCGAACTGCCGCAGCGCCCCGGCGAAGTTGTACCGATAATCCTCGAACGGCAAGATCACGTCAAACTGGATAGACGAGGCGTGCGGCGGATCTGCGACCACGCCCGTCACGCGCCGCTCCAGCGTCTCGTCCTTGAGTTTGAGCGTGAGCGCTTGCCCGACCGAGTTCTCGCCTGGAAAGAGCCGTCGCGCGGTCGAGGCCGAGAGCACAAGGCCGTTCGGCTCAGCCAGTGCCCGCGACGGATCACCGGCAAGGAGCGGGAAAGAGAACACATCGAAAAACGCCGGATCAGCAAAGAGCGCTTCCAGCCCCACCGCGTCGGCTTCGCGCTCCACAGACACGTCGGCAGCGCTGAGGCGGACGGCGTGCTCGACCTCGGGGAACGCCTCCTTGAGCGCGGGCGCGAGCTTCACGGGCGTGCCTGCCGAGCGTTTTTCGGCACCCTGCTCCCCGACGATGCGGTTGATGCGCACGATCCGGTCCGCGTTCTCGTGGAAGCGGTCGTGCGCCACCTCGTCGCGGACGTACAAGAGGAGCAGCACGCAGCAGGCGATCCCCACGGCCAAGCCGCCGACGTTAATGGCGGCGTAACCCTTCTGCCGGCGCAGCGTGCGCAGGGCAATCTTCAGGTAGTTTCTCCCCATGTGTTTAGGTGGTTTGTGTGTTCAGGTGTTCATGGACGGCACGGGCGAAGTGAACGGCGTGCGCACGTCCGCACGCGAGCACGTGCTCATTCGTGGCGCAGGCTCTTGACGGGGTCGGCCAGGGCGGCCTTGATGGATTGATAGCCGACGGCGAGAAGCGCCGCCAGAAACGCGGCAGCCCCCGCGCCGACGAAGACCCACGGGCCAATCTCGATGCGGTAAGCGAAGTCCTCCAGCCAGTACTGCATGGCGACGTACGCCACGGGCGCGGCGACGGCAAGCGCGAGGAGGACCAGCCGGAAGAAGTCCTTCGACAAGAGCGCCACGATGCTCGCCACCGAAGCGCCGAGCACCTTGCGAATGCCGATCTCTCGGGTGCGCGTGCCGGCAACGTAGGCGGCCAGTCCGAAAAGACCCATGCAGGCAATCCCTATGGCCAGCAGCGCGAACACGCCGAAGACCTGGGCCAAGCGCTCCTCGGCGTCGTAGAGCGCGGCGAACCGGCTGTCCAGGAACGTGTAGGCGAACGGGTAGTCCGGTGCCGTGTCGTTCCACTGCGCTTCGATGTAGTTGAGCGTCGCCGGCAGGTCGTCCGTCTGGGCGCGTACGAGCACGTGGCGTGACCACCACGTGGGCACGACGGCCAACGGGGCGATCCGCTGCTTGAGCGACTGGTAGTGAAAGTCCTCCACCACACCGACCACGCGCGGTGTCGGACGCAGGCAGCACGCGAACTCCTTTCCGAGTGGCTCCTCCCACCCGAACGCATCGGCGGCCGCCTGATTAATGAGGACCGGCGTAAAGCCGCCTTCGGCGCGGATCGAGTCGAAGTCAGTCGGGCGGAGGGCGCGTCCTTTGACGAGCGGGATGTCCAGCGTCTCCAGAAAGCCCATCCCGGCCGACAGGACCGTCGCCCTCGGCATGGCTTCTGCTTCTTCTCTGGACGATGCTTCTCTTGGGTTTTTAGGAAACAATCTGTGCGAGTAGTCCGCTGGTGTGGGTAGGCCCGGATTCACCGCCGTGACGTGCGTGATGGCCGGGTTGCGCAGCAGCTCCTGCTTGAACGGCCCAAACCGCTGCGACACCGATCCGAGCTTGCCGCGCGTGTCGAGGACGATCACCTGCTCGGGGTTCAGGCCCAGGCGCTTGTTCTTCATGTAGCCGAGCTGGCTCTGGACGATCAGCGTGGACGCGATGAGCGCGATGGAGATGGCGAACTGGAGCGTCACCAGACTGCTTCGGAACCAGGCGTTCGACGCGCTCCGCCCCGTCAGCCCCTTCATCGCCAGCGTGGGGCGGAAGCCGGAGAGGACGAGCGCGGGATAGCCGCCCGCCAGCAGGCTGATGAGCAGGCCGCCGCCCAGCAGCGCCGGCCAAAACCAGGGCGCCGACGCGAAGCCGATGCTGATCTCCTTGCCGGTAAACTGGTTGAACGCCGGCAGGCCAAACCGCACGACGCAAGCAGCCAACGCGAGGGCCAGCGCCGTAAGCAGCGCCGACTCGCCCAGGAATTGCCGCACCAGTTGCCCGCGCGTCGCCCCGACGACCTTACGCACGCCCACCTCGCGCGCCCGCTGTGCCGCCCGCGCCGTCGCCAGCGTCATGTAGTTGATGCCGGCGATCAGCAGGATGAGCAGCGCCACCGCCGAGAAGATGTAGAGGTAGCGCACCTCGCTGTTCGGCTTCAGCTCGCCCTCCAGGTGCGAGTGCAGGTGGATGCTCGGAAGCGGCTGGAACGTGTAGGCGTTGCTCAGGTCGGGCTTCTGATCGTCGGGCATCCCCGCCAAGCGTTCTCCGTGATGCCGCCGGTAGAAATCCGGCATCTTCGCTCGCAACGCGCCGATGTCGTTTGCTTCATCCAGCAGGACGTAGGTGTAGTCGGTGACGTAGCCCCAGTGGAGGATGTTCTCGGGACCCGGATCGGTCTGGAACCGGGTGGCGAACGAGGCCAGGAAGCTGTAGGTGAAGTGGCTGTTGGACGGCGCGTCCTCGACGACGCCCGTCACGGTGAAGTCGTGCGCGTCCCAAGGCCCCTCGATGGTGAGCGTCTTGCCGATGGGGTCTTCGCCACCGAAGTACTTCCGTGCCATCGTCTCGGAGAGGACGACGGTGAACGGCCGTTCCAGCGCGGTCTCCGGGTTGCCCTTGAGCAGCGGGAAGCTGAAGACCTCGAAGAACGCGGGGTCGGTAAAAAAGAGGAAGCCGCCTTCGTAAAACGAGGCGTCGCCGCGCGTGACCAGCACATCGTCTGCAAAACTCCAGCGGCGGCTCAGGCGCACGGCCCGCTCCACCTCCGGCAGTTCCTCCTCCATCGTCGGCGCCAGCAGGGCAGACGTGGCGAGGCGCTCCCCCCTGTTCGTGACGCGGTAGATCCGGTCAGCCTTCTCGTGGAAGCGGTCGTAGGAGAGTTCGTCCCGCACGAACAGGGCGATGAGGATGCAGCCGGCCACCCCCAGCGCCAGCCCGCCGACGTTGATGGCCGTGTAGCCGGGGCTTCGAGCCAGGGTGCGGTAGATGATCTTAGCGTAGTTTTTTAACATGTGTTCAGGTGTTTAAGCGTTTGCGTGAAGCAGCGTCCGAAGGCGTTGAAGACTTGCGAGCGCGTCCGCACGCGAACACGACGTGCCTCACTCGGAGCGCAGCGCTTTGGTGGGATCGGTGCGGGCGGCCTTGAGCGCTTGGTAGCTCACGGTAAGGAGCGCGATCAGGAGCGCCGCGGCGCCGGCCGCGAGGAAGACGCCCGGCCCCAGTGCGATCCGGTAGGCGAAGCCCTCCAGCCACCGGCTCATGCCGAGGTAGGCCACCGGCGCGGCCAGCACCACGGCCACGGCCACCAGCCCCAGGAAGTCCTTCGACAAGAGGCCGACGATGCTCGCCGCACTCGCGCCCAGCGCCTTACGGATGCCGATCTCCTTGGTGCGCTGCTGCGCCGTGTAGGCGGCCAGCCCGAAGAGGCCCAGGCACGCGACGAAGATCGCCACAAGTGCGAAGACGGCGAAGACCTGCCCCAGCCGCTGCTCGCGCTCGTAGCGGTTGTCGAGCGCCTCGTCCAGGAACGAAGCCTCGAAGGGCACCTCCGGCACGACCGCGTCCCAGGCCGCCTCCAGCGCGTCCATCGCGCCAGCGGCCGAGCCGGGCGCCAGCTTCACCAGCGCGTAGTTCAGCCCGTAGGTGCCGTTGCTGCCTGGCACCCCCGCCGGCTCATAGACCATCGGCACGATCTCTTCGCGCATCGAACTCGTGTGCACGTTTTCCACCACGCCGATGATCGGCCCCTGCGTGTCCATGTAGAGCGTGCCGCCCTCCGAGGTGTACATGCGGAACGTCTTGCCGATGACCTCTTCGGGCGTCCAGCCCAGCGCCTCCACGGCGGCGCGGTTCAGAATCTTGGCGCGCCCGCGGAAGAACGGGCCGGCGTGCTCCTCGTCGCGCAGCATTTCGCCGAGGTCGGCGGGGCGGGCGTCGGAGAACTCGCGCCCGGCGAGGACGGGGATGTCCATCAGGCTGAAGTAGCCCGCGCTCACGTTCTGGTAGCGCGTGCGGTTGGCGGCGCTCTCGTCTTCGGGGGCGATCTGGTCGGATGGCGTGTAGCTGCGGTCTTCTTCAGTCTCGAAGGGCACCTCGGCGTTGGCGCCGAAGCCGGGCCGCTGCGAGGCGAAGCTTACCGCCTCGATGCCCGGCTGCCGCAGTAGCGCCTCCTTGAGCGGACGGGCGGGCGCCGTCGCTTTCAGGTCCAGCGCCGCCACGCGCGCCTCGTCAAAGCCGAGCGGGGCCGCGCGCAGGTACTGAAGCTGCTGGAACGCCACGGCCGTCGCCGCGATGAGCGCGACCGAGACGGTGAACTGGAAGACGACCAGCCCTTTGCGCAGCCGCGCCCCGCCCGCCGCCGAGCGGCCCGAGGCGCTGCCCTTCAAGACGCGCGCCGGGTCGAACCCCGAGAGCACCAGCGCCGGGTAGCCGCCCGCGCCCAGGCCCACGAGCAGGAAGACGCCCAAGAGCGCCCCCCAGAACACCGGCGCGCCGTACGGCAGGCTCAGCGACGTGCCCGCCAGCGCGTTGAAGGCTGGCAGCCCCGCCCGCGCGATGACAAGCGCGAGGGCGAGCGCCACGCCTGTCAAGAGCAGCGCCTCGCCCAGGAACTGCCGCGCCACCTGCCCGCGCCCGGCGCCCACGGCCTTGCGCACGCCCACCTCGCGCGCGCGCTCCGCCGCCCGCGCCGTCGCAAGGTTCACGAAGTTGACGCCCGCCAGGAGCAAGACGAAGAGCGCAATCGCTGCAAAGACGCCCACCACCTGCGCGCTGCCGTTGGCCTCCCACTCGCCGCTGAGGTCCGAGTAGAGGTGGATGCGCGTGATGGGCTGGAGAAACGGCACGAAGGTCCGGTCGCCGCGTCGCCGCTCGGCGAAGCCGCCCAGCAGCGCCTCCAGCGCCTCAGCGTCGGCGCCGTCTTCGAGCAGCACGTAGGTCCACCCCCACGGCCACCAGTAGCTCGTGAACTGCTGCTCGACGGGGATCCCCTGCTCGGCCTTGAACGTGTCGTAGCCTGTCAAGAGGTCGAACGAGAGGTGCGAGGCGTTCGGCACGTCCTCTACCACGCCGGCGACGGTGAGCGGGAACGGCTCGCCGCCGCCTTCCAGGCGCAGCGTGCGGCCCATCGGGTCGGCGTCGCCGAAGTAGCGCCGCGCCGTCTCTTCCGTGAGAATGACGGTGCCGGGCCGCGCCAGCGCCGAGGCCGCATCGCCCTGCACAAGCGGGAACGGGAATGCCTCCAGCACGGCCGGATCGGCGTAGACGAAGCCTTCCTCCTCGAAGCGCCGCACCTCGCCCGTTTCCGGATGCTCGACGGCAACGCGCTTGTCGTTGCGGATGAAGCGCATGGCGGCCTCGATCTGCGGGAAGTCTTCCGCCAGTGCCGGCCCCAGCGCCGCGCCGGTGCCCGCCATCGCCCCCATCGGCTTCGTCTGTGCCACGCGGTAGAGACGGTCGGCGTTGGCGTGGAAGCGGTCGTAGCTCAGCTCGTGCCGCACGTAAAGGCCGATGAGGACGCAGCAGGCCATCCCCACGGCCAGGCCGGCGATGTTGAGCGCGGCGTACCCCTTCCGGCGGCGGAGGCTGCGCAAGGTGATCTTGAGGTAGTTCTTGAGCATGACGTTTCCTCGTTAAGCGTTGAACGTGAGAACGTTGAACGGAAGCTATTCCGAGCGCAGGCTCTCGGCCGGGTTGGCGCGCGCGGCGCGGAGCGTCTGCGTGCCCACAGCCAAGAGCACGAGCGCGAGGAGCGCCCCGACGCCCAGCGCGAACAGCCACGCCCGCTGCGGCACGGGATACGCAAAGGCGCGGAGCCACTGCGCGTTGATCCACCACGCCAAGGGCACGGCCACTGCGGCGGCCCCGGCGAAAAGCGCGAGGTAGCCGCCGGAGAGCAGCCGCACGATGTCGCCCGCGCTTGCCCCGAGCGCCTTCCGGACGCCGATCTCCTTCACGCGCGTCCGCGTCGTGTAGGCGGCGATGCCCAGGAGGCCGAGGCAGGCGATCAAGACGGCCAGGAGCGCCATGCCGCCCGCGAGGTAGGCCAGGTCCGCGTAGCCGCCGTAGCGCATCTGGAAGAGGTCGGCGTAGGCGCGCTGCGTGAACGGGTACGCCGCGCCGAGGTCTTCCCACACCGCCTCCACGTCGTCCGTCACGGCGCTGAGCGGACGGCCCTCGGCCAGGACGAGCGCCCGGCCCAGCTCGTCCGGCTCGTAGCGCAGCGCCAGCGGCTCGAGGTGCTTGTTGAGGCTGTTGAAGTGCACGCCCGCCACCACGCCGGCGACGGCAAACGGCCCTTCGTCGTTTATAGAGACGGAAGCGCCCAGCGCGTCCCGCGCGGCGCCGAAGCCGAGCGCGCGCGTGGCCGTCTCGTTCAGCCAGAGGGCCTCGCCGCTGGCGAAGCGCTTTTCGGCATCCGGCAGCCGGGCGGTTACGGGCAGCCCCATCTGGCGGACGTAGGCCGAGTCCACGGCGTAGTAGTTCGCGCTGCGGAGCGTGTCCTGGGGCGCCTCGGGCCGGCTCAGGTCGCGGTGGTCGTAGTCGCCGCCGACGAAGATGTCCGAGATGCCCGTCACGCCGGCGACGCCGGGCACCTTCTCGGCCTCCTGGCGGAACGTGGCGTAGTCCACGCCGCGCAGCCCCACGCCGAAGACGCCTTCGGTGCGGAAGCCGTGATCCGCCCCAAGCATGGCCGAGGCTTGCTGGTACAGGTGCGCCGTCGAGATCACGAGGACGAGGGCGAAGACGATCTGGAGCGCCATCAGCCCCTTGCGCAGGTTCACCGAGAGGACGCCTTTCCACACCGAGGCCGTGGAAGCGGGCTTCAAAATCTGCGTCGGCGACGGGCGCGAGAGGACGAAGGCCGGGTACGCTCCCGCCACGAGGCCCACCGCCGCCGCGAAGCCCGCGAGCCACAGCGCCCACATCGGCTCCTCGGCGAAGCTCAGCCGGTCCATCTCGAAAAACTGCATGATCGAGAGGCGCTCGAACGCCGGCACCAGCCCTTGCAAGAGGACGAGCGCGAGAAGCATGGCGAAAAACGTCGTCAGCACGGCCTCGCACAAAAACTGCCCGACGAGCTGCGTCCGCTGCGCGCCCACGGCTTTCCGGACGCCGATCTCCTTGGCCCGCCCGAGCGAGCGCGCCACCGTCAGGTTCACGTAGTTGAACCCGGCGGCGAGGAGCACGACGGCGGCCAGCCCTATAAGGACGAAGAGGATCGTCCAGGTCAGGCCGCCGCTCTGGATGCGGTTCCACAGGCTGAACGAGCCGAGGGCGATGGCGGTGAGCGGCTGGAGCTGGAAGCGCCAGCGCGCGGCCACGTGCTCGGGCCAGTGGCGCCGGCCGAGGCTGTTCAGGGCCGCTTCGACGGAGGCCGGGTCGGCACTTTCGCTCAGCAGGAGATAGGCGTACTCGCGGCCGAGGTGCTGCCAGTCCGCCTCGCGCTCGTCCTCGCGGGCGGCGCGCGTGGCGTAGGAGAAGACGAGGCCGTAGTCCAGATGCGTCGGGCCGGGCGGCTCGGCCAGAATGCCGGTGACGGTGAAGGTGCCCACGTTCTGCCACGTGAACGTCCGCCCGACGGGATCTTCTTGGCCGAAGAGCTTCGTCGCCACCTCCTCGGAGAGCACGGCCGTGTACGGCTCGGCCAGCGCCGTCTTCTCGTCGCCTGCGGCGAGGTCGAAGTCGAAGACGCGGAAGAAGGACGGCTCCGTCTGCAGGTACTCCATCTCGAAGCGGTTCGGCCCGCGCTCGACAATCGCGCTAAGATACTGCGCCATCCGCACGACCTCCTCCACGCCCGGATGCTCTGCCGCAAGTGCGGGGCCGACGGGCGGCGGCGCGGCGGCGAAGCGGTTCTCACCCGCCCACGTCGTCACGCGCGCGATGCGAGAGGCGTTCTCGTGGAAGCGGTCGGCGCGCCACTGGTGACGGACGAAGAGGAAGATTAAAAGGCAAACGGCGATCCCCACGGCGAGGCCGAAGAGGTTGATGGCCGAGAAGCCGGCGTCGCGCCGCAGGCTGCGCAGGGCGACCTTGAGGTAGTTCTGGAGCATGACGGGGCTTAAGCGAGGGGCGCGGGCTGCGCTTGGCGGAACATGACGGGGACGAAGCCCTCGGCGCTCGGCGTGCCGATCTGGACGAGTTCCCAGCCGCGGTCGTAGCCGTTCACGAAAGCGTGCAGGCGCTCGATGCGCTCGGCCCCCGAGGCGGCCGCGGCAGAGTCTACCTGCTCGACGCGGTAGTGCATGAGCCGCTTCCGGCCGCCGATGGTCACGTCCAGCTCGATGGGTTCGCCGGTGCGCAGCGTGGGGATGCGGATGCAGATCTGGTTCATAGTGCAGGTGTCGGCGGGGGGCAGGAGGTGATCACGGGTCGCTCGTGCGGGGTCACTCGTGCCGCAGGCTCTGGACCGGGTCGCTCAGCGCAGCCTTGGCGGCGTGGTAGCTCACCGTCAAAAGGGCGACGAAGAGCACGAGGCCGCCGGCAAGGGCGAAGAGGCCCACGCCGATCTCAATGCGGTAGGCGAAGCCGTAGAGCCATTGCCGCATGGCGAGGTAAGCCACCGGTGCCCCCACGATGAAGGCGATGACCACGAGCTGAAAGAAGTCCTTCGAGAGCAGCGCCACGATTCCGGAAACGGAAGCGCCCAGCACCTTGCGGATGCCAATCTCCTTCGTGCGCTGTTGCGCGGTGAAGGCGGCCAGCCCGAAGAGGCCCAGGCAGGCGATGAAGATGGCCAGCGCGGCAAAAACCGTGAACAGCGTGGCGAAGCGCTGATCGTCGCGGTACTGCTGGTCGAACTGCTCGTCCACAAAGCTGTAGCTGAAGGGATTGCCGGGGAAGCGGGCCTTATAGATCTGCTCTACGGCGGCGATGGTGCTGGGGAGGTTATCTGCCCCCACCTTGAGGGAGACCTGCCGCCCCGCGCCCACGTACCCGAAGAAGATGTTCTCGCGCGCCGTGTGGGCCGAGGTCCAGTTGAAGTCCTCGAACACGCCGACGACGCGCGCGTCTATGTCGCCAAGGACCAGGCTCTGGCCTACGGCCTCGGCGGGCGAGGCGAAGCCGAGCGTCTGGACGGCCGTCTCGTTCGCGATCAGAGGTAGCGGCGCCTCCTCCTCCTCCTCCTCCTCCTCTGCGTCAGACGCCTCCGCATCAGACACCGTGGCGTCCGAGAACCCCTCGCCGGCCACCAGCTCCAGCCCGTACAGGTCGGCGAAGCTGGTGTCAATCCACGTGACGACGCCGCGGATCGCGCTGGTGGGGTCATCCGTCGCTCGCCGGACGCTGGCCCCGTTCCAGTTGAACCCCTGCCCCGGAAGCGTCACCGACGTGGCGACCTGCCGGACGTCCGGGAGGCGCCGCAGCTCCTGGGTGAAGGTGGTCAAGGCCGCCTCTTGGTCCGTTCCCTCCGGGAGCACACGCGGCGCCTTCACAGTGAGGACCTGCTCCAGGTCGAGGCCCAGGTCCATGCCTCGCATGTAGTGGAGCTGATTGTAAACGACGGCCGTCCCGGCCACGAGCGCGAAGGAGGCTGCGAACTGCAGCACGACAAGCCCCCGCCGCAGCCAAAGCCCGCCCGCCAACGAACCCGCTTTCCCTTTAAGTACGGAGGCGGGCCGGAAGGAGGAGAGCACGAACGCCGGGTACAACCCGGCCAGCAGCGTGCCGGCGCCGAACGTCACGAGAAAGGCGACCCAGAACTGCGGGTTCGTCCAGAGCGCTCCCGTGAGCTGCGTCCCGGCCAGGTTATTCACCACCGGCGTGAGTGAGGTCGCCAGGAGCACCGCGAGCGCGGCGGCAATCCCGTTCGTCAGCGCCGACTCGAAGAGGAATTGCCGGATGAGTTGCTCGCGCTGCGCGCCCACGGCTTTGCGCACGCCCACCTCGCGCGCCCGGTCGAGCGCCCGCGCCGTGGCGAGGTTGATGTAGTTGAGGAGCGCGATGACGAGCGTCACCAGGCCGATCACAGTGAAGAAGTATACCGTCCGGTAGCTGCCTGTGACGAACACCTCGGGCGCGGAGACGCCGGCGTTGAGGTGGACATCCTGGAGCGGCTGCGCGTTCAGGCGTGCCGTTATGCCCTGCTCTCGGAAGGATTCGGGGTAATGGGCCATGTACACCTCCGTCATCTTCCGCTCGGCCCCGGTGGGGTCGGCCTCAGGGCGAAGCTGGACGTAGGTGTAGAAGTTGTTCCAGCTCCAGGCTCTGTCAGGCGCGCTGTATGTCTCGCCCCGGAGGAGGTCCTCCATCGGGAGCAGGAAGTCGAACTGGAGGTGCGAGTTGGCGGGGACGTCCTGGAAGACGCCGGCCACGCGGTAGCTTCCCTCGACGGCGCCCGTCCAGCCGAGCACCTGCCCGATGGGGTTCTCTTCGCCGAAGTATTTCTCGGCCGCCGACTCGGAGAGGAGCACGGTGCCCGGCTTCAGGGCCTCTTCCCTGGAGCCTGCCACGAGCGGGAAGGTGAACATCTCCAGGAAGGCAGGGTCGGCGTAGAAGACCTCCTCTTCCTCGAAGACCCGCTCGGGACGCCCCGCGCTGGAGACGACGGCGGGGGCGTACTCCGGGTGGAGTCGCGTGGCATGGCGGATCTCGGGCACGGCCTCGGTCAGGGCCGGCGCCAGCGCGTGGGGCGTGAACGCCCCCGGCTCAAGCTCCTCGCCGGGCCGGGCCAACGCCTGGGTCACGCGGTAGAGGTCGCCCTCGTGCTCATGGAAACGGTCAAAGCTGTACTCGAAGGCGACGTACTGAAAGATGACAAGGCAGCTTGCCAGGCCGAGCGTGAGGCCGGCGATGTTGATAAAGGCGTAGCCCTTCTGCCGAGCGAGGGTGCGGTAGGCGGTCTTGAGGTAGTTCTTCCACATGGCGGTTTAGCGCTGAGGTTATTCGTGGCGGAGGCTCTTCACCGGATCGGCCGAGGTGGCGCGCCAGGCCTGCCAGCCCACGGTGCCGAGCACGAGCGCGCCAAGCGCAACGACGCACGCCATCCCAGCGGCGAGATCGATGACGTTGAGCGCGGCGTAGCGATGTGGCGGCGCAGCGCGCGGATGGCAGTGAGGAAGCAGCTCGTCCACATGGCGGTTTGGGCATTGGATGTTATTCGTGGCGAAGGCTTCGGACCGGATCGGCCATGGCCGCCCTGACGGCCTGATAGCTCGACGTCAGCCAGGCGATAACGACGGCCAGCAGGCCCGTCGCCACGAACAGCCCCGCGCCCACGTCAACGTGGTGTTCAAAGCCGGCCAGCCACTGGTGCACGACGTAGTACGCGACCGGCAGGGCCAGCGCGATGCCCAGCAGCACCAGCTTCGTGACCTCACCCGTCAGCAGCACGACCAGGCTCGGCACCGAGGCGCCCAGCACCTTGCGCACGCCGATCTCTTTCGTGCGCCGCTCCGCCGTGTACGAAACCAGCCCGAAGAGGCCCAGGCAGGAGATGAAGATGGCAACGACGGCGAACACGTTAGCCAGCCGGCCTACGACGACTTCGCTCCGGTAGGCCGCCTCAAACGCTTCGTCGAGGAAGCGGTAGTCGAAGGGATACTCCGGATTGAATGCCTCGAAAACGGCTTCGAGGCTGGCGAGCGCCTCCGCCGTCTGCCCCGGCTCGGCGCGCACGTAGAGCCGCGACGTCTCTTCCGGCGCCAGGCGGATGACGACGGGTTCGGTAGGTGCGTGCAGCGAGTTCATGTCGAAGTCCTCCACAACCCCGAGCACCGCCCCTTCCAACCCCCAGAATTCGATCTTCTTGCCCACCACGCTGCTGCCGCCCAGGGCCTCGGCCATCTCCTCATTGATGACGAACCCGGCGGTGTCGGCGCCGAACGCGCGGGAAAACGTACGTCCGGTGACAAGCCTCATCTGCATCGTCTCCACGAAGTCGTAGTCGGCATTGATGACGTAGACCTCGCGCTCGTCGTCGGGATCTTTGCCCGCCCAGGTCGCGCCTCCCGTACTCTGGCGGATTTCGAGCGGATTCGCATTCGCCGCCGTCACGCTCGCGATCCCTGGCCGCGCCAGCAGCTCCTGGCGGACGGCGCCGTGCTGGCTCTCCAGGGCGCCTTCTTGCTCCAGGTAGATCAGGTTGTCCCGCTCCAGCCCGATGTCGCGCTCGTGGATGAAGCGGACCTGGAGGTGCGCCGCCACGGTCGCCACGACCAGCAGTGTGGAGAGGCCGAACTGGAAGACGACCAGCCCTTTGCGCAGCCTCGCCGCGCCCGGCCGCTGCCGGAGCGTGCCGCGAAGCACGGCGAGCGGGTTGAAGGAGGCGAGGTAGAAGGCCGGGTAGCTGCCCGCCACGAGGCCCACCACGAACGCGATGCCGAGGCCGCCGAGCAGGAAACGCGCGCCGAGATCGGCGCGGGCGAAGGACTTGCTCGTCAGCCCGTTGAAAAACGGTAGCAGCGCGAGGACCAGCCCTAAGGCAAGCACGAACGCGAGGAGCGCCAGGAGCACCGACTCGCCCAAGAACTGGCCGGCCAGGGCGCGCCGGCCGGCGCCGACGGCCTTGCGCACGCCCACCTCGCGGGCACGCTTGGCCGAGCGCGCCGTCGCCAGGTTCATGAAGTTGACGCACGCGATGAGGAGCAGGAAGACGGCAACGGCGGAGAAGATGCGCACGTACTCGATTCGCCCCCCGACGAGCTGGCCGTTCTCGTAATCCGAGTGGAGGTAGAGGTCTTTGTAGGGTTGGAGGAAGAGCGTCTCGTCGGCCCCCTCCTCATGCGCCATGACGACGCCGGTGATTTTTTCGCTGACGGCCTCAGCCGAGGCCCCCTCCCGCAGCTTCACGTAGAGCCGAAACCCGTTCGCCCCCCATTCCTCTACCCAGGGACTGCGCGCGAAGAAATTGTGGATCGGAAGCAGCACGTCGAACTGCCACGACGAGTTCGCTGGCAGGTCCTCGATGACGCCCGTGATGGTGAAGTCTTCCCGATGCGCGACGGTAAGGCGCTGGCCCAGTACGTCGCCGCTCGTCTGCCAGTCCTCGCCGAAAAGCTTGCGCGCGGTGCGGGCGGTGATGACGGCGGAGCTTTCGCCTGTAAGTGCCGTCGTAGGATCGCCCTGGATGAAGGGGAAGGGGAAGAGGTCGAAAAACGCCTCGCTGGCATAGCTGCCGCTCTCGCGGAAGCTTCGCTCTCCTTGCGTAATGACAACGGGGAAGTCCTCAACGGTAGGCACAGCCCGGACGATCTCCGGGTACTCCGTCCGCAGCACGTCGGCGAGCGGCTTCGGCGTGGCGGACCACGTGTGGACCCGGTCGCCGACGTTCACGTTGCGCCATACGCGGTGGACGCGGTCGCCGTCTTCAAAGAAGCGGTCGTGGCTGAGTTCGTCCTGCACCCAGAGCAGGATGAAGAAGCTGCACGCCAGCCCGCCGGCCAGCCCGGCGAGGTTGATTAGCGTATAGCCTCTCTGCCACAGCAGGTTGCGGAGCGCGAGCTTGAGATAGTTCTTCCACATGGCGTCGAAGGGATCGGAGGTTCAGGATGCCTCAGCGCCCGGCGCCGCCCTCGGTGTGCGCGGCGTACTTGTGCTCCATGAAGCTCTCCGACACCACGTGCCCGTCGAAGAGGTGCACCGTGCGGCGGCTGTACTCGGCGTCGGCCGGGGAGTGCGTGACCATGACGATGGTGGTGCCGGCTTCGTTGAGTTCGGCCAAGAGGTTCATCACCTGCTCGCCGTTGGTGGAGTCGAGGTTGCCCGTCGGCTCGTCCGCTAAGATCAGCTTCGGGCTGGCGACCACCGCGCGGGCGACGGCCACGCGCTGCTGCTGCCCGCCGGAGAGCTGCTGCGGGAAGTGGTCGCGCCGGTGCGTCATCCGCACGCGGTCGAGCGCCGCCTGCACCTTCTCCTTGCGCTCGTCCTTCCCGGCGTCGAGGTAGAGGAGCGGCAGCTCGACGTTCTCCCACACCGTCAGCTCGTCGATGAGGTTGAAGCTCTGGAAGACGAAGCCGATGTTGCCTTTGCGCAGCTTGGCGCGCTGCCGTTCGGAGTGCCCGGCGATGTCTTCGCCCAAAAAGACGTAGCTCCCGCCCGAGGGGCTGTCCAAAAGCCCCATGATGTTCAGGAGCGTGGACTTCCCGCAGCCCGACGGCCCCATCACGGAGACGAACTCGCCCGCCTCGATGCCGAGCGTCACGCCCGAGAGCGCCGTCGTCTCGACCTCGTCGGTGCGGTAGGTTTTCTTGAGGTTCTTGGTCTGGATCATGGCTTTTGAGGTTGGGAGTGTGGGAGGATGGGGGGGTGGGAGGTCGGTGTTCGTGGCGGGGTCGCGTCACTCGTAGCGCAGCGCCTCGGTCGGATTCGTGCGCGCGGCCTTGACGGACTGGTAGCTGATCGTCAAGGCGGCGATGAGGGCGGCCAGCGCGCCGGCTAAGAGGAACGTCCACACCCCCGGCGTGACGCGGTAGGCGAAGCCGGTGAGCCACCAACGCACCCCGAGGTACGCCACCGGCACCGCCACCACGAAGGCCAACGCCACGAGCTTGAGGAAGTCCTTCGAGAGCAAGGCGACGATGCTCGCCACCGACGCCCCCAGCGCCTTCCGGACGCCGATCTCTTTCGTGCGCCGCTGCGCTGTGTAAGCCGCCAGCCCGAAGAGGCCCAGGCACGCAATCAGCACGGCCAGCCCGGCGAACGTGCCGAACACCTTCGCCAGCCGGTCCTCGGCCCGGTACTGCGCGGCGAGGTCGTCGGCCAGGAAGGCGTACTCGAAGGGCAAATCGGAAAACCGCCTCCACGTGGAGCGCAGGGCGCCAAGCGTGCCGGCTACGTCGTCCGGCTCCACGCGGACGGCCGTGTATTGCTGCGCGCGGAGGGGCGCAAACAGCGCCAGCGGGTACACCTCGGCGTGGAGCGACTCGTAGTGGAAGTCCTCCGCCACGCCGATGACGGTGAGTTCGGGACCGCCGTTCGTGATCTTTTTGCCGATGGCCTCCTCAGGCGTCCAGCCGAAGTCGCGCGCGGCGGCCTCGTTGAGCACCGTAGCCGTCGAGTCCGTGCCGCGCGCTTGGGAAAACGGTCGCCCGGCCGCCATCTCGATGCCAAGCGTCTCGACGTAGCCCCACCCGACGAACGAGTAGTTCATGTTGTGCATCTCCTTGTCCGGGTCGGCCGGTGGCTCCTGCCACATCGTGTTGATGAAGAATGACCCCGGCACCGAGTAGCCCGTAGCGGCGCGCTCGACGCCGGGAAGCCGGACCACCTCGCTTTTGAACGCCTCCGTCTGCCCCGCCAAGCGGTCCGTGCGCTCGATGACGACGACGTTCTCTTCCTCGAAGCCCAGCCCGGCGCTGCGCATAAACTGAAGCTGCTGGAAGACGACCGCCGTGCCGATGAGGAGCGCAATCGAGATGGCGAACTGGAAGACGACCAGCCCCTGGCGCAGCCTCTTCCCGCCGGTGCCGGAACGCGCACCGCGGAGCGCTCGCGTCGGCTCGAAGCCGCTGAGGACGAGGGCCGGGTAGCTCCCCGCCACGAGGCCTACCGCGAGCGCCAGCCCAACGACGACGAGCACCTGCGGCCCAACGTAGAGCGTGCTAAAGGCGAGGCTCTTGCCGGCCAAGGCGTTCAAAAACGGCAGCGCCAACCGCGCCAAGCCCAACGCCAAGACGAGCGCCAGGAGCGTCATCAGCACGGACTCGCCCAGGAACTGCGCCGCGAGCTGCCCGCGCCCGGCGCCGAGGGCCTTCCGCATCCCCACCTCGCCCGTTCGCTCCGCCGAGCGGGCCGTGGCCAGGTTCATGAAGTTGATGCACGCCAGGAGTACGATGAAGACGGCCAGCGCTGCAAAGAGCCAGACGTAGAGCGGGTTGCCCGCCGAAGCGATTTCTACTGGCACGCCCTGCCCGAGGTGAATCCCCGTGAGCGGCTGAAGGTGCGGGATGAAGTCGCTGCGCGTCGTGCCCTCGACGGTCGCGTTGACGACCTCGGCCACCTGCGGCGTCGCCTCTGCCTTGGAGGTTCCTTCGCGCAGGAGCACGTACGTCGCGTAGTTGTTGAGGCCCCAGTTGGACTCGACGTCCAGCGTCGCCAACGACCCCACGAGGCCGAAGCGGAGGCTGGAGCTTTCTGGCACATCAGCCATCACGCCGGTCACCTCCAGCTCGCGCTCGCCTACGCGCAGCGTCTGCCCGACAGGCGTTTCGCCGGCGAAGTACTTCCGCGCCATCGTCTCGGAAATCACCAAGGTGCCAGGCCGGCCGAGCGCCGCCTCGCCCTCCGTAAGCGGGAAGGAGAACACGTCGAAAAAGCCTTCATCCGCCCAGAGGAAATCCGGTTCCACGAACCGCTGCGTGCCGCGCTGCACGACGGGGCTGCTGCGCCCCGTGCGTACGGCGGTTTCTACGGCGGGCACTCCCTCTTTGAGCGCCGGCGCCAGCGCCGAGGGCGTGACCTCAATCGTCGTTTGCAGGTCTGGCAGGTCAAACTCGCGCAGGACGCGGTACGTGCGCTCGGCCTTTTCGTGGAAGGCGTCGTAGGAAAGCTCGTCCTGCACGTAGAGGCCGATGAGGAGGCACGCGGCCAGCCCGAGCGCCAGGCCGCTGACGTTGAGTAAGGCGTAGCCCTTGCGGCGGCGCAGGGCGCGCAGGGCGGTGGTGAGGTAGCTCCTTAGCATGGGTTCAGGTGCTTGAGGCTTAAGGGTTCAGGGTGTTGACGAAGGCGTGTAGGTAAGGACGTGCTGGACGCGAGAGCGCAGGACCCCACCGGGATGGAGCAGGTAAAAAGCTTGAGCAGGCGGCCAAGAATTAGACGGACGAAGACCATGAGCAAAGGCAGGCAAGCAGGCGAAGCGCAGTCCGCCCCGAAGCGGAAAAAGATCAAGCTCAAAGGCGAGCGCCCGCCCGGCGTCATCGGCGAGATGCACCCGGAGCGGTTCCTGGAGCGGCTCGCAGGTGGCGTGAGGAAGGCTCGCTTGAAGAGGAGGAGCGCGTCTGGGAGCAGCTCGACAAGATGCTTCCGAAGTAGAAAGCCGCTATGGAACCGACCGTCGTGCTCGATGCGCGCCCGCTTTCGCAGATCGCGCATCCGCGCAAATTTGAAGACATCACGGCGTGGTCCGAGCGCGTCGTAGATGCCGGCTGCCGCATCGTCATCTCCGAGATCACGGATTACGAGGTGCGGCGTGGCCTCCTGCGCATCCCCGCCGCGCGGCAGATTGCGCGGTTGGACGCGATGATCGCAGACTTCCACTTCGACCCGATCACGCGACCCATCATGCAAGACGCCGCTCACGTCTGGGCCGACGCCTGCAACCGCGGCCTCCCCTTCACCTCGGACGACCGGCTCGACGCGGACGCCATCCTCGTCGCGCAGGTGCGCGCCCTGGGCGACCCGCAGGGCGTCACCACCGTCACTGAGAACGTGAAGCACCTGGCGCCTTTCATGCAGGCGGCGCGGTGGCAGGATTTTGAAGTCGAGCGGTAGCATGGCGGCAAGCGTGCTCAGGTGTTCGGGTGCTCAGGTGCTCGAGCGTTGACGAAGGCGTGCAGGAAGACGCGAACACATGCGCACGCAAGTACGTGAACACGTCCTTATTCGGAGCGGAGGGCGTCGGTGGGGTTGGCCGTGGCGGCGCGCAGGGCCTGCGTGCTTACCGTCAGGAGCGCGATGAGGAGCGCCACGGCGCCGGCCGCGAGGAAAAGCCACAGGCTAAGCGTGATGCGGTAGGCGAAGTCCTCCAGCCACCGGCTCATGGCCCACCACGCCACCGGCGCGGCCACGACGAAGGCCACAAGCACGAGCTTGGCGAAGTCCTTCGACAAGAGCGCGACGATGCTCCCGACCGAGGCGCCTAGGACTTTGCGGATGCCGATCTCCTTCGTGCGCTGCTCGGCCGTGAAGGCGGCCAGGCCGAAGAGGCCCAAGCAAGCGATCAGCACGGCCACGAACGCGAACGCGCCAAAGACCTGCCCGAGCCGCCGCTCCGTGCGGTACATGGCGGCGAACTGCTCATCCAAGAACTCGTACTCCAGCGGCTCGTCGGAAAAACGCGTCCACTGCTCCCGGAGATGGCTCAGCACCGTCGCCGTCTGCCCCGGTCGGAAGCGCACGACCACCTCGCCGTAGGAGGCGTACGAAGCCTCCGACGGTGGGCGCCGCAGGCGGATCACCACCGGCCCGATCTCTTCGCGCAAGGAGGCGAAGTGGAAGTCCTTCACCACGCCGATCACGCGGTCCGGCGCTCTGCCATCGGAGTAGGCCATCGGGTGATCGACGGGGTTTTCCCAGCCCAGCTCGCGCACGGCAGCTTCGTTGAGCACGTAGGCGCTGGAGTCCGCTGGCCGCTCGGCCGAGAAGAAGCGTCCGGCCTTGAGCGGGATGCCCATCGCCTCCAGATAGTCGGGATCAGCGAAGACGATGTGCGCGGCCATGCTCTCCTCGTCTTCGTCGCTGGAGGGCGAGCCGCTGCGGGAGAAGGAGTAGGTCATGCGGTAGCTGCCCGGCGCACCGGACGTGGCTGACGCGCTCTCCACACCGCTGTGCTGCGCGAAGGCGCGCTTTATGGCCGCGTGCTGCTCCTGCACGTCCCAGATCGGTACGGTGACGACCTGCTCCTTCTGAAAGCCGAGGTCCTTCGCCTGCGTGTAGCGAAGCTGCTGGAAGACGATGCCCGTCGCCGCAATCAGCGCCACGGCGATGGCGAACTGCGTCACGACCAGCCCCTTGCGCAGCACCGCGTCCGAAGCGCCCCCGCGCGCGTGCCTGCGCAGGACCGGGACCGGGCTGAAGCCGGAGAGGTAGAGCGCCGGGTAGCTGCCCGCCAGAAGGCCCACGCCCAGCGCCGCCCCGAAGAGCACGAGCAGAAACGCCCCGTTCCCGCCGCCGTAGAGCGCCAGCTCCTTATCGAAGAGGTGGTTAAAGACCGGCAGCGCCGCCCGCGCCAGAAGCAGCGACAGGACAAACGCGCCCATGCTCAACAGCACCGACTCGCCCAGAAACTGCCGCGCCACCTGCGCGCGCCCGGCGCCGAGCGTCTTGCGCACGCCTACCTCCTTCGCCCGCTGCGCCGCGCGCGCCGTCGCCAGGTTCACGTAATTGACGCAGGCGATGAGCAGGATAAAAAACGCCACCGCGCCGAAGAGGTAGATGTAGCGCCGCTCCCCGCGAAAGCCGTCCGGCGTCACCAGCTCGGAGAGGTAGAGATCGGCGATGGGCAGCGCGAAAAGGGCGCTCTCCGTTTCCTTGTCGTACGTTTGCTGGTAGCGCCGCTGCAACAGCGCCGTGGCCTGCCGCGCGAAGGCTTCCTGCGAAGCGTTTTCTTCCAGCAGCGCGAAGGTCAAGAACATGTGCGCGCCCCACTGGTCACTGTACCGCTCTGCGTAGTCGAGCGACGGCATCGAGAGCAACGCGCCGAAACAGAGGTACGAGTTATCCCGCGAGCGCGCCACGCCGGTGACGCGGTAAGCCTGATCTCCGCCGCGCACGTCTTTGAGATGCAGCGTCTGGCCGACGGGATTTTCGCCGGGAAAATACTTCTGGGCCAGTTCTTCGGACAGGACCGCCGTGTTCGGCTCGTCCAGCGCGGCGCGCCCTCTTACGAGCGGAAACGAGAACACCTCGAAAAAGCCGTCCTCCGCGTGGAAAATGTTCTCCTCCTTGGCGAACGTTTCACCGTCCCGGCTGACCTTCCCGCTGCCGGGCCACATCATGCGCACCGCTTCCTCGACGCTGGGCACCTCGCGCTCAAGCGCCCCGGCCAGCGGGTACGGCGTCGCCATGCCTCCGGCGCCACTGCCTTTCGCGGAGGTTCCACTGCCGACAAAAACGAGCCGGTCCTTCTCCGCGTGAAAGTCGTCGTAGCTGAGTTCGTCGCGGACGTAGAGCGCGATCAGCACGCAGCACGCCAGTCCCAGCGCCAGCCCGCCGACGTTGATGAACGTGTAAGCCGGGTTCCGCTTCAGGTTGCGGAAGGCGATCTTGAAATAGCTCTCTAACATGGCGCGGTAGTTTTGCGTGAACGGTCGTCGGTTGTCCGTCGTCGTCCGTCAATCAAAAACGAGCCGGTCGGCCTCGCCGAAGGTCTCGTAGCTGCTCGTCACCACGCGGTCGCCGGGCTGGAGGCCGCCCAAAACCTCGAAGTGCTCCGGGTTCTGGCGGCCGAGTTCGATGCCTCGCCGCACGGCCTCGCCGTCGCCATCGAGCACGAAGGCCCAGTTGCCGCCCGTGCTCTGATAGAAGCCGCCGCGGTCTACCAGGACAGCCTCCTCCGGCGTGCCCAGCTCCAGCCGCAGCCGCAAGGACTGCCCCCGGCGGATGCCCTCGGGCGCTTCATCCGCGAACTCCAAGTCCACCTGGAAGCGCCCGCCTTCGACTTCGGGGTAGACGCGCGTGACGACCAGCTCGTAGCGCACCCCGCCGATGCGCTCGGTCGTGGCCGTCTGCTGGGGCTGCACGCGCTCGATGTAGAACTCGTCAATGGCCGCGCGCACCTTGAAGCTGTCCAGGACGTCGATCTGCCCAAAGCGCGCGCCGGAGGGGCGGATCTCGCCCACCTCGGCGTCGAGCGCCGTGAGCTGCCCGCCGATGGGCGCGCGCACGGTCAGGTTCGCCAGCGTGGCCTGGAGCGTCTGGAACTGCTGGCGCTGGCGGTTCAGGGTGGTCTCCATCTGCTCCAGGCGCGTGGCCTGCGCCAAAGAGTCCTGGCGGTAGGCGCTCTCGGTGAGCGCGCGACGGCGCTCCTGGTAGGCCAGCTCGTCGCGCGTGCTCTCGAACTCCTCCTCGGCGATGAGGCCCTTTTCGTAGAGCTTGGCGTTGCGGGCGTGTTGCCGCTCCAGGCGCCCGGCCTGGTAGTCCATCTCGGCAAGCTGCTGGCGCAGCGAAAGGCGGTTCTGCTCCATTTGGAAGCGCATCTCCTGAAGGCGGCTGGCCTGCTCGGAAAGCTGCGCCTCGTTCTGCATCAGCCGCAGCTGAAGGTCCGAGTTCGAGAGGCGCAAAAGCGGCTGTCCTTTTTCGACCATCGCCCCGCTCTCGACGTAGACCTCCTCCACGCGCCCGCCGTCGGCGGCGTCGAGGTAGACGGTCTGCTCCGGCAAGACCGTGCCCGTGACGGCGATGAGTTCTTGAAACGGCCCCTCCTCGACGGAAGAGATGGTGAGCTTCTCGCGCTCTACGCTCAGCGTCTGCCCGCCGGCGGCGGCGTCCCACACGAGCCAGCCCAGAAGGCCGATGAGGAAGAGCGCCGCCGCGCCGAGGGCGAGGCGCTTGGGCGTGAACGTCTTTTTTTCGATCTTGCGGTCCACGCCCTCGCCGCCGGTGCTCGCGGCGTCGGGGTGCTGCCCGGAGCGGTTCGGGGCGAAAAGCGTGGCGGGTTTCGGATCGTCCGGCATGGCGTCGTCGTCCGGGGCAGGTAGCGGGTTGGCTGATTTGGAGTCGGCGGTCGTCTCGCCAGAAGCGCAACGGATGTGCCAGCGGCCGCCACCGCCCGTAGCGCTGCGCTGGGGCCGGTGGCGCGGCGGCGCGGTGTGCGCTTCCGCACAGCAGGTGTGCGCTTCCGCACAGTGGCGCGGCGGCCCACTGTGCGCTGGCGGCCCCCTGCGCAGGCGGCGCCCGGCGGAACGGTTTTAGCGCCCTTTGGGGACGACCGGCGGTCGTCCGCCATCTCTTGAAAGAGGCTTCTGCCACTCACAGAAGAACCCATGCCCGAAAAAACCGGAACGGTCCTCGTCGTAGACGACAAAGAGGACGTGCTCACGGCCATCCGCCTCCTCTTGAAAGAGCACGCCGAGGCCGTGTACACGACGAAGAACCCGGCCACCATCCCGGCCCTCCTCGAAGAGGCGCCCTGCGACGTCGTTTTGCTGGACATGAACTTCACGCGCGACGCATCGAGCGGGCGCGAAGGCTTCACCTGGCTGAGGCGCGTGCTGGAGATCGACCCGTCCGTCGTCGTCGTCATGATTACGGCGTACGGGAGCGTCGAAAAAGCCGTGCGCGCGATGAAGGAGGGCGCGGCGGACTTCATCGTGAAGCCGTGGGAGAACGCGCGGCTCGTCGAGGCCGTGCGGGCGGGCGTGGAGCTTGGGCGCTCGCGCAGGGCCGCGCTCTTGCGGGAGGGGGAGCGGGCAGAGGGGCAGGCGGGGGGCAAGGGGGCGGCGGCAAGCGCCGAGGACGAGATGATCGGCCAGAGCGCGGCCATGCAGTCCGTCTTTCAGGCCATCGAGAAGGTGGCCGCCACGGAAGCCAACGTGCTCATCCTGGGCGAGAACGGGACGGGCAAAGAACTCGCCGCCCGCGCCCTGCACCGCCGCTCAAAGCGCGCGGAAGGGCCGTTCGTCACGGCCGACCTCGGCGCCTTGAGCGAGACGCTCTTCGAGAGCGAACTCTTCGGCCACGCTAAGGGCGCCTTCACCGGCGCCGACGCCGCGCGCGCCGGGCGCTTCGAGGCGGCCGAGGGCGGGACGCTTTTCCTCGACGAGATCGGGAACGTGCCGCCGCCTTTGCAGAAGAAGCTCCTCACCGCCTTGCAGCGCCGCGAGGTCGTGCGCGTGGGCGAGACGCGCGCGCGGCCCGTGGACCTGCGCCTCGTGGCCGCCACCAACCAGCCGCTCTACCAGATGGTCGAAGAGAACGCCTTCCGCCAGGACCTCCTCTACCGCATCAACACGGTCGAGCTGCGCCTGCCGCCCCTGCGCGAGCGCGCGGGCGACATCCCGCTCCTGGCCCGGCGCTTCCTCCGGGCCTACGCCCAGAAGTACGAGCGCGCCGCCGAGCGCTTCGGCGAAGAGGCCCTGGAGAAGATGAAGAACTACCGCTGGCCCGGCAACGTGCGCGAGCTGAAGCACACCGTCGAGCGCGCCGTGATCATGGGCGAGGGCGCCACGATCCGCGCGGCGGACCTCACGCTCTCGGCCCCGCAGCCCGCCACGACGCGGCCCGAAGAGCGAGACGCGCTCGGGGCGGGGAGCCTCGACCTCGAAAGGCTGGAGCGCGCCGCCGTCCGCAAGGCGCTCTCGAAGCACGGCGGCAACGTCAGCCGCGCGGCCGACGAGCTGGGCATCTCGCGCAAGGCGCTCTACCGGCGCATCGAGAAGTACGGGCTTTGAGTGTGGGCGTACGAGGGTTTGGGAGATGACGCGCAGATGAAGCGTTGCCTTCGGTCGTCCCACCCCACCTCCCACACGCCCATCCACCCAGACCCCCACCCCCAACCGTGTTCTACAAACGCTACCGCGTCCAGCTCGTCGTGCGCGTGGCGGCCATCGCCGCGACGGGGGCGCTCTTGGCGTGGCTCGCTGCCGAGACGCGGTTCTACGAGGCCATGCTGCTTGCGGGCGCGCTTCTGGTGTGGCAGGTCGCCTCGCTGGTGCGCTACGCCGAGCGCTGGGTGCGCGACCTCACGCGCTTTCTCGAAGCGATCCGCTACGAGGACTTCTCGCAGCGCTTCGCGGGGCGCCGGCGCGGGCCGCTCTTCGAGCGCTTGGCTGCTGCGTTCTCCGAGATCACCGAGGAGTTCCGGCGTGTGCGGGCCGAGCGCGAGGAGCAGTTCCGCTACCTGCAGTACGTCGTGCGGCACGTGGGCGTGGCGCTCGTCTCGTTCCGCGCGGGCGGCGAGGTGGAGATGATGAACGCGGCGGCAAAGCGGCTCCTGGACGTCGGGCGCCTCCGGCGCGTGCAGGACCTCGGCGGTGAGAACGAGCCGCTCGCGCGCGCCCTGCTGGAGCTGAAGAGCGGCGAGCGCCGCCTCGTCAAGCTCCGGCGCGCCGAGCGCACGCTCCACCTGGCCGTCTACGCCACGCGCTTCCGCCTTCAGGGCGAGGCCTACGCGCTGGCCTCGATCCAGGACATCGGCAACGAGCTGGCCGAGAAGGAGATGGAGGCGTGGCAGCGGCTCACGCGCGTGCTCACGCACGAGATCATGAACTCCGTCGCCCCCATCTCGTCGCTCGCCGCCACGGCGGACCGCCTCCTCGAAGACGGCAAGGCTGCGCCGGAGACCGCCGCCGGAGACGCGCCCGGGGCTGCACCTGGAGACGGCGCCGCCGCGCAGGTGCTCTCGGCGCAGGCGCTGGCCGACACGCGCGAGGCGCTCGGCACGATCCGCCGGCGCGGCGACGCGCTGATCCACTTCGTAGACGCTTACCGCGCCTTCACGCGCGTGCCGGCGCCGGCGTTCGAGCTGGTGCCCGCGCGCGAGGTGTTCGCGCACGTGGCCCGCCTCCTTGGCGCGCAGGCCGAGCGGCAGGGCGTGCGCCTCGACACGCGCGTCGAGCCGGGGGACCTCGCCCTCACGGCCGACCCCGACCTCGTCGAGCAGGTGCTCATCAACCTCACGCTCAACGCGCTGCAAGCCGTCGAAGGCCACGCCGAGGTGCCGCGCGTGACGCTGCGCGCGCGGGCAGGCCGCCACGGCCGCCCCGTGCTCGAAGTGGCCGATAACGGCCCCGGCATCCCGCCCGACGTGCAGGAGAAGATCTTCGTCCCTTTTTTCACCACCAAAGAAGAAGGCTCCGGCATCGGGCTGAGCCTCTCGCGGCAGATCATGCGCCTGCACGGCGGCACGCTCGACGTGCGCTCGCGCCCCGGCAAGGAGACCGTCTTCACGCTCCGCTTCTGACGCTGAGCAAGCGTCCCGTTACCCGTTTCCCCTTACCCGTCCCCTCCGTAAGCGCCCTGCCAGATGCCGGCGAGGAAGCTGGCGAGGTCTTCGAGCGAATCGGCGTCGCGGAAGTAGCCTTTGTGCGCGAGCGGGTTCCAGCTTCTGAACCAGCTCCCCACGTTGCGCTGGCGGTCCTCGAGGTAGCCGTCGGCGGCGAGGGTCTCGTAGCGCTCGGTGAGGTTGGCGATGGGGTAGCCCAGGAGGTCGTCGGCGTCGTAGATGTTGAGCCACTTCGGGCCGAGGCCGGGGTACAGCTCTCCCACGCGGTCGCCGGGGAAGTGGATGGCCTTGTAGGCGTCGCCGAAGCGCAGGCGCCAGATGGCCAGCGGGCTGCCGTAGGTGACGAAGAGGGCGAGCGTCTCGGCGCGTTCGAGCGGCGTAGCCGGGCGCGGCAGCTCGCCGGTGTCGTGGAGGTCCTCGCTGCCCGCCTCGGGGCCGTGCTGCATGTCGTAGAGGTAGTTGTGCGCGACGATGGTGCCCATGGAGTGCGCCGCCACGCACAGCGGCGCTTCGGGGCCGGCGCGCTCGGCCAGCCGCTCGAATGCCTCGGCGATGACGCGGTGCACGCTCAGGTAGAGGTCGCGCCGCCCCTCGCTGGGCTGGTAGGCGAGCGTGTCGCCGGCCACGTTGAAGAGGAAGCGGCGCCACTCCAGGTGGTCGAGGTCGCCCTTAGCTGTGACGCGCTCCCAGATCTCGTCCTCGATCTGACGCGGGAGCGCCGCCCAGTAGACCGGCTCGATCACCAGCTCGGCCTCCGTGCGCACCGCTTCGGGCAGGTGCGCAAGCTGCGCCGGGAAGAGGTCGCCAAGCATTTCGATGATGTCGTCGGCGAAGTTCTCCTCCTTCTGCCCCGTCCCGTGGACGATGGCGAGCGCGACGGGCTTGCTCATGGCGCGGCGTTGATCTGATGGCTGAGGGCGGCGGCCTGCGGCGCAGAGTCTACGTTATGAACGGCGGCGCAGAAGTGCACCCGCAGAAGTGCACCGCAGCCGCGCAGGCGTCCGGGCGGCGATCCAGCAGAGGGCTGAGCGGGCGCGTAGGGATTCCCCCCGCAGCGGCGCGCGCGAAGCCCCGGCAGCGCGTGTAGGAACCCGCCGGGCGCCGGGGCGGCGGCGCCTTCGTACCCTGCGCCTGGCCCGCCGCCGTCTTCTTCTCCGCAAAGAGAGATTGTCCGCAGAGGCGCGGCCCCTCATCTACCGTGGTGGCTCTATGAGCGCTCATGCTTCCCCGTCGCTGGCCGGCATCGTCCTGCGGATGGCCGTGTTCGTGCTCCTGGGCTTCCCGCTCGTAGGGTACCTGTGGGAGACGATCAGCGAGCTGCTCGCGCTCGAGGTGGACGCTGCGCGGCTGCTCATCTCCATCCCGGTGGCCGCCGTGCTCGCCGGTCTGCTCGTCTGGCTGGGGCGGGCGGTGCGCAACTGGCTCCCCGCCAAGGACTAATCCCCCCGATACCGATGGCCGACCGCCCCCCCAACGCTGCGCCGAACGGCTCCGCCCCGAGCGATTCCGGCCCGGAGACCGCGCCCGAACCCGAGGCGGGCCGAGCACCGGCCACGGGGACGACCGACGAGAAAGCCACGCACGCGCAGCCCGTCGAGGAGCCGAACTTGAGCGGGACGCTCTTCTTCACGCTCTTCCTGCTCATGATCATCTTCGGCTTCTGGGTCGTGATGTACCTCGAGCTGCTCAGCCGCTAAGCCCTGCCACCGCCCTCCTCTTGACCCCCTCCGATCCATGGCCGCGGGCACGAAAGTCGTCGTCTTCGAAAAAGCCTTCCTCACGCTCGGGGCGATCCTGCTCGTGTGCTGCCTCATCGCGCTCGCCTACGCCAGCGTGGCCATGGGGATCGAGCTGCCCGGCCGCGTGGCGCAGATCGACCCGGCCGAGGTGGACCAGACGCCGCCCTTCGATGCGCCGGGCGTGCGGCAGACCGGGCCGGACGCCTACGAGGCCGTCGTCGTCGGCTTCGCGTGGGGGTTCAGGCCGGGCGAGATCCGCGTGCCGCAAGGCGCCGACGTCACGTTCACGGCCACGACGACGGACGTCATCCACGGGTTCTCCATCGAGGGCACGCGCGTGAACATGATGCTCATCCCTGGCCAGGTCTCGCAGAAGACGTACCGCTTCGAGGCGCCGGGCGAGTACCTGCTGATCTGCCACGAGTACTGCGGGCTGGCCCACCACGCGATGTACGGCCGCGTCGTCGTCGTGCCAACGGGCGAGCCGCTCGAGGAGCCGTCCGAGCCGCCCACCGCCGCGCCCGATACGACGGGCGTGCTCCCCGCCGACCCCGACACTTCTGATCGGTAGCCGCGCCTTAACAGTCTATGAAGTTAGCTGCCTGCTTCATTTCCCCCTTTGAAGGGGGATCAAGGGGGATGTCAGGGTTGGCAACGGTTCTCTCTACATCCCCCCGGCCCCCTTCAAAGGGGGTGTTCTCAACTTCACAAACGGTTTCTTAAGCTCTCCGCCCCGCCCACGCCTCTCACCCGCCGCTTTTCGCCCCCGCAATGGAAGCTTCCCTCGGCTCGTCCCGCTCGGCCTCGGCCGTGCTCACCGCCACGCCCGTCGTAGAGGACCCGGCGGGCTACGAACTCGCGCCCACGCACCGCCGCGCCTTCCGCTACTCGGTCTACATCGGGTTTTTGGCGCTCACGGCGGGCATCTTCCACGGGCTGGCGCAGGCGCTCTCCTATGCCAACATCGACATCCTCTCGTACTTCCCGTTCCTGGAGAACTACTACCAGGGGCTGACGGTGCACGGCGTAGCGAACGTGCTGATCTTCACGTTCGCCTTCTCGAACGGCTTCCTCGCGCTGATGGTGGGGCGGGCGCTGTCCGTACAGCCGCTGAAGTGGGCCTCGTGGGCCTCGTTCTGGCTCCTGGCCGTGGGCAACGTCCTCGTGATCTACGCCGTGGTGAGCGGGCAGGGCACCGTGCTCTACACCGCCTACGCGCCGCTCCAGGCGCACTGGACCTACTACATCGGCCTCGCCCTGGTGGTGGTGAGCACGTGGGTGGCCCTCTTCAACCTCGTGGCGATGTACCGGACGTGGCGGCAGAGCCACGCCGGCGACCGCATCCCGCTCATGGCCTACGTCAGCCTTCTGAGCTACGTGATGTGGGGGCTGGCCTCCATCCCCATCGCCGTGAGCTTCCTCGGGTTCATGACGCCGTGGACGCTCGGGATTCTTCCGGAGATCGACCCGCTCCTTACGCGGACGCTCTTTTGGTTCACCGCCCACGCCATCGTCTACGCCTGGCTCTTGCCGGCGTACGTCTCGTGGTACGTCCTCATCCCGCGCCAGGTGGGCGGGCGGCTCCTCTCGGACTCGCTCACGCGCCTCGTCTTCGTCCTCTTCCTCCTGCTCTCGATCCCGACGGGCTTCCACCACCAGTACACCGATCCCGGCATCACGAACGCGATGAAGTTCTTCCACGCCATCCTCACCTTCGGCGTGTTCTTCCCGAGCTTGGCCACGGCGTTCTCCGTCACGGCCGCGCTCGAGAGCGGCGGGCGCGCCGCCGGCGGGCGCGGCCTCTTCGGCTGGATCTGGAAGCTGCCCTGGGGCGACCCGAGCGTGCTGGCGCAGCTTTTGGCTATGATCGCGTTCATCTTTGGCGGGGCCACGGGGCTGATCAACGCCTCGTTCTCGATGAACCAGGTGATTCACAACACCACCTGGGTGCCGGGCCACTTCCACATGACCGTGGGCAGCGCCGTGGCGCTCACGTTCTGCGGCGTGGGCTACTGGCTCGTGCCCTACCTCACGGGGCGGCGCCTCTGGGGCCGGACGCTGGGCGTGGTCTCCTCGTGGACGTACTTCATCGGCGTGCTGATCTTTGCGCGCGGGATGATCTCGGCCGGCCTCGAAGGGATGCCGCGCCGGATCTTCCGCGTCGGGGCTGCCTACGACAGCCCCGCCTGGGACCTCGGCGGCGCGCTCACGGGTATAGGCGGCACGCTGATGTTCGTCGGCCTCTTCCTCTTCTTCGTCATCATGCTCATGACCATCGTGGCGGGCAAGAAAGGAGAGGCGCCCGCGGACGTGCCCTGGAGCGAGACGATCACGGCGCCGGCCAAGGACGGCTTCGAGCCGACGTGGGACCGGATCGGCCTATGGGTCGCCGTCGCCATCGTGCTCATCCTTCTGGCCTACGGGCCGTTCTTCCTCGGCTACGCGCCGCACTTCGTGTCGCCGGGGTACCAGTTCTTCTAACCGCTCCGCCCGCTCACCCTTCTACGCCCTCACCCTACCGAGCAGACCATGCCTGACCAACCTGACCGCCCGATCTCGAACGCCCCGTTCACGCGCCGCCACTTCCTCGGCCGCTTTGCTGCTCTAGGCGCGGCGGGGCTGGGCGGCTCCACGCTCTTGGCTGCCTGCGGCGGCGGAGACGGCGAGGCCGAGACCGTCGGCGAGGGCGAGTACGCCGTCGTTGAGGCCTCGTCCTGCGAGGGCTTCGACGCGCTTGACGAGCAGGCGCTCTCCGCCCGCCAGGCGCTGAACTACCAGGACCGCTCGCCCGAGGAAGGGGAGTACTGCGGCAACTGCCAGTTTCAGCAGGCCTACGCCGAGGACGACAGCTGCTTGGGCTGCACGCTCTTTGCCGGCCCGGTCTCGCCCGGCGGCTGGTGCGCGTCGTGGGCGCAGATGCCGGCTTAACCGGCCGCTTGAGAGCACGCGCTCGCAGAAGACCGTGGGGAGAGCATGACGCCGCGCGCGGTGAAGGTGGCCTTGGTGCTTTTCGCCGCGTTCGTGGCGCTGGCGGCTGGCGTCTACGTGGCGCTCTTCCAGCTCGACGTGCGTCCGCGCCTCGGCTTCGCGCCCGGCTTTGCCCTCACGGCCGCCGACGGCACCGCCCTCACGAGCGAGAGCCTGCGCGGCGGCATCACGCTCTACACGTTCGACTACGCCGGCAACGACGACGCGGCACGCGCGACGGCCCCGCTCTTCCGCTCCGTGCAAGACGCCCTGGACGAGGAGGAGACGGGGGACGTCCCCGTCCGCCTCGTCACGGTGGCGCTCAACGGGCCGGCGCCTGCGCGCCTGCGCGAGGCCGCCGGCGCCGGGGCCGCGCCTGACGGATGGACGTGGGCGACGGGGTCGGAGCGCGCGCTGCGCCGCACCGTCCGCGACGGGTTCGGCGTGTACTACGAGCGCCGGGCGGACGGGACCTACCGCTTTGACCCGACCTTCGTGGTGGTGGACGGCCTCGGCATCGTGCGCGCGCGCTACCGCCTGGGCCTCCCGCCGCCCGAGGCCCTCGTGGCCGATGTCCGCTCGCTCGTGCGCGAGGCGGAGGCGGCCGAGGGCACGCTCGGCCTTGCCTACGAGGCCGCTCACCTCTTTAGCTGCTACTCCACGGCCTCGCCATGACCCGCTGCGCCCGCCTGTCGTGCTTTGCTCCGGCGTTGTGCGCCGCCGTGCTTCTCGCGTTTGCCGCGTGCGGCCCTTCCGCCGCGGACTTCAGCGGGACCTACCTCGACCCGCCCATGCCCGCGCGCGACGTGACGCTCGCCTCGCCCGAGGGGCCGGTGCAGCTGAGCGACTACGCCGGCGCGTTCGTCGTGCTGAACTTCGGCTACACGAGCTGCCCCGACGTGTGCCCGGCCACGCTCTCGACGCTCGCCCGCGCCAAAGAGCTGCTGGGCGAGGACGGCGAGGACGTGCAGGTGGTGTTCGTCTCCGTAGATCCGGAGCGCGACAGGCCGGAGCGCGCCGCCGATTACGCCGCCGCGTTCGACTCCTCGTTCGTGGGGCTGTCCGGCACGCCCGAGGCCATCGCCGACGCCGCCTCGGCCTACGGCGTCTTCTACGCCAAGGCTGACAGCGCCGCCGCCTCCGAGGCGGGCTACCTCGTAGACCACACGGCCACCGTTTACGTCCTCGACCGCGAAGGGCGCGCGCGGCTGCTCTGGTCCTTCGGGACCGACGCCGAGGCGATGGCCGCCGACCTCCGCGCCCTCACCCGCTCCTCCTAACGCCGGATGCGCCCTCTGCTTATCCTCTTCGCGGCGCTCGCCCTCGCCGCGTGCGAACCCGCTCCCGATGGCGCGCCGGCCGAAACGGCGGAGCCGGACCTCCGCGTCGAGGACGCCTGGGCGCGCCCGGCCGACACCACGGGCGCCGCGCGCTCGGCCGTGTACTTCACGCTCCGCAACGGGAGCGAAGCGCCAGCGCGCCTCACGGGCGCCCGCGCCGACGTGGCGCGCGTGGCGGAGGTCCACCAAAGCTTCGAGGAAGGCGGGGTGATGCGGATGCGCCCGATTTCAGGCGGGGTAGAGGTGGCGCCCGGCGCGGCCTTGGCCTTCGAGCCGGGCGGCTACCACGTCATGCTCATCGACCTGGAGCGCCCGCTAACGCCGGGCGCCCGATTTGCGCTGGTCCTGACGCTCGAACCCGCCGGCGAGCGCGAGGTCGAGGTCGAGGTGCGCGAGCGGTAGAAAACGAGGCCCGCCCGGCGGCGCCGCTGGACGCGACGCAAGGCTCAGCGCCTTTCTACGGCTCGCGTGCGAGCGTCATGTGGAAGACGGGTTGCCGGCGTTCGAGCGTGACCATAACGAGGCCCTCGCGCTGCATCTCCAGAAGCACCTCGCCGAGGATGGCCTTTAGCTCCATGGCGCGCCGCCCCGCCACGCGCTCCATCTGCGCCTCGGCGTAGCGCCGCAGGTACGGCTCGGCCCAGGGGGCCTCCGCTGCGTCGAGCGCCACGACCTCTGCCGCCGGCGCGGCGAACGCGCTGTACAAGACGTCCACGGTGGTGCCGTACTCGTGCGCGCTCGTGCCTGAGGCCGCGTTCGGGTTCACCTCGCGGAGCGCAGCCTGGTCCTCCGCCGTGCGCAGCGCCGAGGAGACCTCCAGGCGGTAGGGCGGCGCACCGATCTCCGCCAGGCGCGCGTGGAAGCGCCGCCCGACCTCGGCCAAGAGCGTGCGCACGCCCGGCACGACGAGCGGGCGGGAGTAATCGAGATCGCGGACGACCCAGTACGCCGTGTCGTTTAGGGCGACGAGGCCTCCGGTGCGGAGCAGCACCTCTACCTGGCCGGGCGCCAGGTCGCGGCCCACGCCCAGCGCCCGTGCCCGCGCGAGCTGTGCAGGGCTGCGGTACCGGCGCAGCGCCTCTTCCTCGGCCGGCGTAAGGAGCGGCAAGGGCTGGAAGAGCGAATCGATGGCAGCCGCCTGCGCGTCGATCCGCGCCATCCCCCGCTTAAAAACCCTCTCGGCTGTCGCGCCGCGCTCTGCTGGCGGAGCCGCCATGCTCGGCGGCGGCTCCGCCGACGCGCGGCGCGTCTCGTCGCCGCGCTCGAAGCCGCAGCCCCCCAGCAGCAGAGCGGCGGCCAGCGCAACGAACGACGCGTGCAGTCCGAGAGAACCGGGAGGACGGCGAAAGCGAAAAAGCAAAACCAACTGCGGTGACACGTTGCTCGCGCTCAGGAGCGCCTCAGCCTGTGCCCCTCGCGCTCATCCAGGAGTGCGCGACGCCCGCCAAGCTTGACCGCCAAAGCGGTTGCTTCGGACGAGCCTTCCGGTCTAAGTCATGCGGAAGCAGGGCCGAGTGCGGGGGTGTGCTCATTCTCTGATAGCTGCCCTTCTAGACTGAAAGAGACGCGAAAAAGAAACCGCCGTGGATGGATTCCACGGCGGTTTCCGGCCTGCTGCCCCGCCTGGACTCGAACCAGGAACCCCCTGCTCCAGAGGCAGGTGCTCTGCCAATTGAGCTACGGGGCATCGGCAGATCATCCGTTATGCGCCGCGCCCGCGCCGGTTTCCGTTACGGCGCAGCGGAGCCGGATGCCGCATCTGTTTTAACGGCGTCTTTAACTTTGCTCCGTGGCGCCCGCGCGTCCATCTCCTCCGGCGGCACGCCGCGCCAGGCGGCAAGCTGCGCGATGATCCGGCCGCGCACCTCGTCGCGCAGCGCGTCGGCATCGGCCGAGGTGAGACCGCTCGTTTCCACGGGCGCGAGGACTTTGAGGCGCACGTGCGTCTCTTGGCTGAAGCGCCAGTCGGCTTTAGGGAGGGCGTCCTGCGTGCCGTCGATGGCCAGGGGGAGGACCGGCACCTGCTCCTTGATCGCCAGGCGGAAGGCGCCCGTGGTGAAGCGCAGGACGCGCCCGTCGCGCGAGCGTGTGCCTTCGGGGAAGAACATCACCGAGCACCTTTTCTGCAGATACCCGCGCGCGGCGATGAGCACCTTCGCACGCGAGCGCTTGTCCGTGCGGTCCACGGAGATGTCGCCCGCGAGGCGCATCAGCCATCCGAAGACGGGCAGCCGGAACAGCTCGGCCTTGACCACCCACTTCATCTCCCAGGGCAGCCGGCTGATGATGGGGATGTCGGCCAGGGACTGGTGGTTCGAGACCACCACGTACGGGCGGCGCGGGTTCTCCGGAAAATCTCCCAAGACCTGGATGTGCCACGCGGCGTTGACGCGCGTGGCCAGCTGCCCGAACCAGCGGAAGACGCGCCCGGTGCGGTAGTGCGCCGGGTCGCGGTCGAAGAGGCGCACGGCGGCCATGGCCGGGAGCGCCGCGAGGATGATCCCGGACACGGCCGTCCAGGCCCAGGCTGAGCGTGCGGTGTTGCGCATAAGCGGGGCGGCGGCGCGGGCGCCGGTTCTCTGTGCCGAGGGGAAACGAGCCAGGAAAACGGCAGGCGCCTCGTTTTGATTCGCCCAGCGCCCCGACCGCCGCGCCGCCGCTGCCGCGAAACGCGCCGCTCGCCAAAGGCGTTCGCTGTGCGCCGCGCCCGCCCCCGCCCCGATAGCCGACAGACGAATGCCGATAGACGGAACGCTCCTCACCATCCTGGTCCTGCTCGTCTTCGCCACGGTGCTGGCGCTTGTCCAGGCGCGCCGGCGCGACCGCTGCCTCAAGAGCCTCGAGGGCTTCCACGTCACCCTCGCCGAGAAGGACGGCGACCTCACCTGGGGCCGCTTCGAGCCGTACGCCTCGGGGCTGGAGATCACCTACGCCGCGCCCGTCGTCGCGCCGCAGGGCCACGTCGAGCGCTCGTTCATCTTCTACAAAGACCAGTACGAGACGATGGACGCGCTCTACCGCTACCCCGAGGGCCTCTCCGAAAAGGAGAAAGAGCGCCGCGCCGAGATCATCCACCGCACGGCGCACCCCGGCTTCTGGAAACGGCTCTGGCGCAAGGTCCGCAACTGGGTCTCGATGGTGCGCGACGCGCTCGTGCAGTCGGCCGGCATGATCATCGGCGCGACGAAGACGAAGCTGCCGGGGGCCACCGTGCTGGCCGGCCAGGAGCAGCAGCTCAAGTCGCTCTCCGGCGAGGTGATCGGGCACGCCGGCAACGCCTTCGACCCGCTCCTGGAGAAGCACCTCTTCCGGCAGGTCGTCCTGGAGGTCACGCTCGACGGCCAAACGCGCAGCTACTGCGGCTGGCTCAAGGACTACACGAGCCAGTTCATCGAGGTGGTGGACGCCTTCGCCAACGGCACCGAGGCGCCGCTCCCGCTCCAAAGCTACGCCCCCGCCCAAGCGAATGCCGAAGCCGCCCCTGCCGACGAGGCCGCCGGCGATGGAGCCGTCCCCAAAGGCGTGACGCTCCGCGTGGAGGCCGCCCGCCTGAAGATCCAGAACGCAACGGGCGACGTGCTCAGCCTTCAGCGCCTCACGGCGGGCGGGCGGACGCGCCCCATCGGCTGCGTGGTGCCGCCCGGCTACACGGCCGACCTGGCCCTGCCACCGGGCACCGAGCCGGAGGCCGTGCGCGCGGAGATCGGCAGCGTGGAGCGCTTCGACCTCGTCGTGCCGCGCGCGCACGCCATCGTCCGCCACGCCGCCGACGGTTCCGAGGGCCGCGCCGGCTCGTCCTCAACCGCGCCCATCCTTTCCCAAAGAGCTTCACCTGCCACCGAAGACAGCAAACCCGCCGCCACCGACGCACCCGCCGCCGCGCATCCGTAACGCGCCCACACCCCCCACACGTCCATCCCCAAACGTGGACATCCTCAAATACTTTTACGAAGAGCCGGCGGCGCTCGAAGCGGTGGCCGCGGACCTCGACCCCGATGCGCGCGGCCAAACGGGCGGCCCGCGTCTGTCATTGGAAGCGTTGCTCGATGGGCCGGCGTACCACCGCGGCTACCTCGCCGGCACCGATCTGGGCGGCGGGCGCGTGGGGCTGACGGCCCTAGCCCGGCCCGAGGCGTTCGTCCGGCCGCTCGTGGACTGGCTCGGCGGCCTCGCCTGGCAGCGCGCCGACGGCGCGGGCCAGGTCGCCGCGCTCAGTGCCGATGAGGCAGAGGCCGTCTTGCGCCGTCCGGCACAAACGGCCGTGCTCGTCTGTTCGGAAGGCGGCGTGGACGAGGGGCGCATCGCCGCTGCGGCCGAGGGCGAGCGGCGGCGCGCGCTGCCGGCGCTGCGGCGGCTCTTGGATGCGGCGCGCGTCGTCTTCTTCCCCGAGAGGGCACACGACGGATTCGACTGGAGCCTCTTTTCATCGGCGCCGATGCGTGAGGCGCTTACGGCTGCCTTCCGCCGCTATCCGGGCGAGGGCGTGCGCCGCTTCGTCCTGCCGTACCAGAAGGCGCGTTCCGAGCAGAAATTCTACTTCGAGCAATGGCAACTCCAGACGCCGCCCCTGCCGGACTACATCGAGGAGGTGTAGCCGGAGAAGGCGAGCGCGAGCGGTGGATGCGCCGCTGCCTGGCGCTCGCCGCACGCGGCGCCGGCCGCGTCAGCCCCAACCCGATGGTCGGCGCCGTGCTCGTAGGCGAAGACGGCGGCGTGCTGGGCGAGGGCTGGCACCGCGCCTACGGCGGCCCGCACGCCGAGCGCCAGGCCGTCCGCTCTGCCGAGAAGGCCGGCCACGGCGCCGAGGCGCTCCAGAAAGCCACGCTCTACGTCAACCTCGAGCCGTGCGCGCACCACGGCAAGCAGCCCCCCTGCGCCGACCTCGTCCTGGAGAAAAAAATCCCGCGCGTCATCTGCGGCATGGCCGACCCGTTTCCGGAGGTGGCCGGGCGCGGCATCCGGCGGCTGCGCGCGGCGGGCGTCGAGGTCGAGGTGGGCACTCTCGAAAAAGAATGCTGGCGCTTGAACGAGGCCTTTTTCCACCGCGTGAAAACGGGCCGCCCGCTCCTCACGCTCAAGACGGCGCAGACGCTCGATGCGCAGATCGCCACGAGCATGGGCGACGCGCGATGGGTGAGCGGTAGAGCTGCGCGCACGCTCGTCCACCGCTGGCGCGCCGAGTTGGACGGCGTCCTCGTGGGCAGCGGCACGGCCAAGGCGGACAATCCGCGCCTCACCGTCCGCCACACGGAAGGCCGGCAGCCGCTGCGCTTCGTCCTCGACCGCGCGGGCGCGCTCCGCCCCGATCTACACCTTTTTGCCGACGAATACGCCGCGCTCACCACCGCCGTCCTCAGCGATAAAGCAGAAGCGCCGCCCTACGCCGAGACGCTGCAGGAAGCCGGCGGGCGCGTCTGGCGTCTTCCGGAAAGAGACGGGCACCTCGACCTCGGCGCGCTCCTGGATCGGCTTGGGGCGGAGGGCGGCGTCGAGGGGCGCCCGCTCCGGTCGCTCCTCGTCGAGGCCGGGCCGGGGCTGGCGACAGCGCTCTTCCGCCACGACCTCGTGGACCGCTACTTCTGCTTTATCGCGCCGAAGCTCATCGGCACGGGCACGCCCGTGGTGCGCGGCTTGGGCGTAGAGAAGATGGCCGGCGCCCTTACCTTCGCCGAGCACGTGTGGGAAACCGCTGGCGCCGATCTCCTCTTCAAAGGGTACCGCCGCGCCGCCGGGCCTTGAACCAAAATGAGAGGATGCCATGCAAACCGCCGCCGCCCAGCTCCCCATCCCCGAAAAGGAGCGCTACACCTACGCCGACTACGCTGCGCTGCCCGAGGGGGCGCCGTACCAGCTCATCGACGGAGAACTCGTGATGACGGCCTCGCCCAACATACAGCACCAGCGCATCGTGAGACGCCTGCTTCGCGTGATGGATGCCTTCGTCGAGGAGAACGACCTCGGCGAGGTCTTCGTCTCGCCTGTGGACGTGTACCTCTCGGAGACGGACACGCCCGTGCCGGACCTCGTCTTCGTGGCGAAGGAGCGGCTCGGCATCGTAGGCGCGCAGAAGATCGAGGGCGCGCCGGACCTCGTCGTGGAGGTGCTCAGCCCCTCTACGGGCTACTACGATTTGCGCAAGAAGAAGCGCCTTTACGCCGAAGCAGGCGTGGCCGAGTACTGGGTCGTGGACCCGCTCGAAGAAAGTGTCGAGGTCCACACCAACGCGGGCGGCGCCTTCGATTTGCACCAGCGAGCCGAAGAGGGAGGCCGCGCGGCCTCGCAGACCATCGGCGGCTTCTCGGTTGGCCTCAGCGATCTTTTTTAACACCCCCCTCGCCCCTCACTGTTTCCCCGCCCCCCATGTTCACCGGCATCATCGAAGCCGTCGGCACCGTCGCCGCCGTGGAGCCGCTCGGCGCGGATCACCAGAGGGGCGGGCGGCGCCTCACCCTGCGCGCGCCGTTTGCGGGCGCGCTGCGCCCGGACGAGAGCGTCGCCATCCAGGGCGCGTGCCAGACCGTCGTACGGCAGGACGCCGAGACCTTCGACGTGGTCACCATCGAGGAGACGCTGCGCAAGACGAACTTCGGCCGGCTCAAGGAGGGCGATGCCGTGAACCTCGAGCGCGCGCTACAGGCCGGCGGGCGCCTCGACGGGCACTTCGTGCAGGGGCACGTGGACGCCACCGGCACCGTCGCGCGCGTGGAAGAGGAGGCCACGAACCGGCTCTACACCATTCGCTTCGAGGAGAAATTCGCGCCGTACGTCATCCCCGTCGGCTCGGTGGCGCTTGACGGCATCAGCCTGACGGTGGCGCGGCTGGAGGAAAATGAACTCACCGTCGCCATCATCCCGCACACGTACGAGAACACGGCGATCTCCGGCTGGGAGGAGGGCACGGCGGTGAACATCGAGTTCGACCTCGTCGGCAAGTACGTCGTGCGCTGGCTCTCAGGGCAGGAGCGAAGCGCCGACGCCGACCGCATCGCCGAGGCGTGGCGGGGGCGATAAAAATTAGGACTTCACGCAGCCATGTGTTAGCTTCCATTCGCGGCGACGTTTTTTCTCCGAACCGAAAACCGGAGCAGCCCCCAGAGGAAGCCAGGCAGGAGTCATGGAAATCAACAAAGCGAACCAGGCCGAGCAGACGCCGGCGACAAAAAAGGGCATCGTAGAAGAGATGCTGGCTGACGGGTTTAACCTCGACTGGAGCATCCCGCGTACCTTCTTCACGTTGCTGCATCGTCCGTCTACGGTGGCGGCAGCGTATCAGACGGATGAGCAGCGGCGCTACGCTTCGCCGTTTAAGTACATCCTCATCACGGCGGCCCTCTGCACGTTTCTGGGCACGCTCGTCGTGGATATGGACGAGGTGATGCGCGGCGCGATGGACGTGGGTTTGCGAGGGGAGAGCGCCGCCATCATGGCCGAGCATCCAGAGCTTCAGCGCTTCATGGAGCAGGTGCAGGTCGTTGGCGTAAGCATGACGACGAAGTACCTGGGTTTGACGTACCTCTTGCTCTTCGCCCCGATCACGGCGCTGCTTACCAGCCTTTTCTTCCGGGAGGAAGCGGCGTTCACGGGCGCGTTCAAGCGCCACTTCGGGCTGAACGTCTACGCCTGGGCTGAGGGGATGCTGCTCCCGCTGCCGTTCCTCGTTACGATTCCGCTCCTGGACAGCCTGGCGGTCTACGCCGCCTTAGGGATGATCCTGACTATCGGGTACGTGCTCTGGGCGCAGATGAAGATGTTCAAGCTGACGGGGTTTAAGGGCTTTGCCAAAGCGCTCGGCGCCTTCCTCATCGCCTACGTGCTTTATGCCATCGCCAGCGCTGTGGTTATGTATAGCATCGCCGCTGCGCTCTTCTTCCTCGGCTGAGTCTTCTCGAAGCATGGCGCGAACAGGCCGGCAGGGTGCTTCGTTACGGAAGCTCCCGCCGGCCTTTTTTGCGCTTCTCCGTAGCTTTTCTTTTCCGCCTGCCATGAGCACGCTCATTTCTGACATCGACATCATGGGCCGCGAGGACGGCGAGGCCCTCGACGCGCCGAAGCTCGCCGCTGAGGAAGCGCCCGGCGCGCGCCAGGTCTACCTCGAGACGTACGGCTGCCAGATGAACGTCTCGGACTCCGAGATCGTCGCCTCGGTGCTCCAGAGCGAGGGCTTCGGCCTCACGCGCGATCCTGACGCGGCCGACGTCGTCCTCATCAACACGTGCGCCATCCGCGAGAACGCCGAGCAGAAGGTGCGCCACCGCCTCGACCGCTTCCGCGCGGACAAGACGAAGCGCGGGCGCGATCTCACGCTCGGCGTCTTGGGCTGCATGGCCGAGCGGCTGCGCGAGAAGCTGCTCGACCAGGAAAAGCTCGTGGACCTCGTCGTCGGCCCCGACGCCTACCGCGACCTCCCGCGCCTTTTGGCCGAGACCGAGGAGACGGGCCAGGCCGCCGTGAACGTGCAGCTTTCAAAAGAGGAGACGTACGCCGACCTCGTGCCCGTGCGCTACGGCTCTGAAGGCGTCTCGGCGTTTGTGTCCATCATGCGCGGGTGCGACAACATGTGCGCTTTCTGCGTGGTGCCGTTTACCAGAGGGCGCGAGCGCTCCCGGCCCGTGACGAGCATCCTGAGCGAGTGCGCCCGGCTCGTCGAGGACGGCTACAAAGAGGTCACCGTCCTGGGGCAGAACGTGAACTCGTACCGCTTCGGCGAGAACGGGACGGCCGTGGGCTTCCCCGAACTCCTTGATCGCATCAGCCGGCTCTCGCCCGAGCTGCGCGTGCGCTACTCCACCTCGCACCCGAAGGACTGCTCCGACGAACTCCTGCACGTGCACGCCGAGCGGCCCAACGTGTGCGACTACATCCACCTGCCCGTGCAGCACGGCAGCACGGCCACCCTGGAGCGGATGCGCCGCACCTACACGCGTGAGGAATACCTTGCTCTCATCGAGCGCGCGCGGACGATCTGCCCTGGCATCGCGTTCTCAACCGACATCATCGCCGGCTTCTGCGGCGAGACGGAAACGGAGCACGCCGAGACGCTCTCTCTGATGGAAGCGGTGCGCTACGACCACGCCTACATGTTCATGTACTCGGAGCGGCCCACCACCTACGCCGCGCGCAAGTACGAGGACGACGTGCCCGAAGCCGTCAAGAAGCGCCGCCTCACCGAGATCATCGAGCTTCAGAACAGGATCTCGGAGGAGAAAAACCGCGCCGAGATCGGTCGCGAGGTCATTGCCCTAGTCGAGGGGCCGTCCAAGCGCAGCGACGCGCAACTGGCCGGCCGCGCCGACAACAACAAGATGGTCGTCTTCGACCGCGAGGACTTCTGCCAAGGCGACTACGTGCGCGTCAAGATCACGGATTGCACCTCGGCCACGCTCCTCGGCGAGCCGCTCGGCCGCACCACGCTGGCCGAAGAGCGCGCCGCCTCTGTAGCCTGATCCCCCAAGCTCCCATCCGCCCACACCCCCACACGCAAACCATGCTCATCTACGAAGTCAACGCCACGGTCAACGCCGACGCGGCCAACACGTACGCGGCGTGGCTCGGCGAGCACATCCACGAGATGCTCGAGTTCGACGGCTTCCGCTCGGCCGCGCTCTACGACCTGGACGAGAGCGCCGAGCGCGGCCCCGGCCATCGGCGCCGCCTCACCGTGCACTACCACGTCGAAAGCCGCGCGCACCTCGACGCCTACTTCGACCAGCACGCCGAGCGGATGCGCCAAGAGGGCTTGGACCGCTTCGAGGGGAAGTTCGAAGCCGACCGCCGCATCCTGGAGCAGCGCCGCGTTTTTAGCAAGGCGCCCGAGCCGGAGGAGGACGAGGAAGAAGGACCGTAACACGGCGAGCGGATCTTGCGGCGCGGCGCGCGGGTGTGATAGGTAAGAAGGAGCGCCACCCCCCGAGCAGCAAGAAACTCCGCAGAGAGCAGCAACGCCTCATGGACCGCGAATCCGTTCAAGAGCGCTTCGGCATCATCGGCACGTCGGCGGGCATCCGCAACGTGATCGACCGCGTGCGCCAGGTCACGCGCACGGAGATCACCGTCCTCATCGAGGGGGAGAGCGGCGTGGGGAAAGAACTCATCGCCGAGGCCATCCACGCGCTCTCGCCCCGGCGCCACGAGGCGATGGTCGTGGTCAACTGCGGCGCCATCCCCGAGGGGCTGATGGAGTCCGAACTCTTCGGCGCCGAAAAAGGCGCCTACACGGGCGCCGTCGAAAAGCGCAGCGGCTACTTCGAGGAGGCCGACGGCTCGACGATCTTCCTCGACGAGATCGGCGAGATGCCGCAGGCGGCGCAGGTGCGGCTCTTGCGCGTCTTGGAGAGCGGCGAGTTCAGCCGCGTCGGCTCGGCCACGGCGCGGCGGACGGACGTGCGCATCGTGGCGGCCACGAACAAAAGCCTCGCGCGCGAGGTCGAGGCCGGGCGCTTCCGCGAGGACCTCTACTACCGCCTCTCCACGGTGCTCATCCGCATCCCGCCCCTGCGCGAGCGCCAAGAGGACATCGTGCCCCTCTTCGAGAGCTTCGTGCATCGCTTTGCACAGAAGTACAACTCGCCGCGCAAGAAGCTTACGCCCGAGGCCGAGGCGCTCTTGAAGCGCTACCGCTGGCCCGGCAACGTGCGCGAGCTAAAGAACGTGGCCGAGCAGGCCGTCGTCCTTTTGCGCGGCGAGGCCGTCGGCGCCGAGGACCTCGAGCCGTACTTGCGCGGCGTCACGGCCGGGCGGGCGCAGAGCGGGCTGATGCGCGTGGCGAAAAACGAAGAGGACGCCGCCGGAGCGCGCGGGGAGCACACGGAGTCGCGCGAGCGCGCCATGCTCTACCGCGCCCTCTTGGAGCTTCAGCACGAGGTGCGCGAGATGAAGGGGCAGGTCCAGACGCTGGCGGCGAAGGCGGGCAACGTGGGCGTGGCCGTGCCGCGCGCCTTTGCCGAGCGCGAAGGCTTCTCCGGCGAGCGCGGGGACTACGTCATCGTCGGCCCGCGCGAGGGCGGCGGCGGCGAGGACTACAACACGCTGATCGAGGACGTGGCCTACGAGATCGAAGAGCATCCGCCGCGCGCTCCCGAAGCCTCACGTGCTTCCGAGGCCTCGCGCGTGTCCAACGGCGCCGAGGCGCCGCGCCCGCTCGGGAGCGCCGCCGCCGCCGCCTCCGAAGAGGGGCGTTCCGAAGAAGAAAGCGAGGGCGAAGAGGCCCCGCTGCCCACGCTCGAGGACGCCGAGCAGCGCCTCATTAGCCAGGCCTTGAAGCGCTTCGACGGCAACCGCCGGCAGACGGCGCAGGCGCTGGGCATCTCCGAGCGCACGCTCTACCGCAAACTCAAGGACCTCGATGAAGACCTTTGATTCGGGAGAGGGCGAAGGAAAAGGAGGAAGAGAGGAGGAGAAGGCGTCCATTCCTGAGTTCTTCCATTCCTCCATTCTTTCCATAAAGGGCAGAGCGCGTGCGGCCCGGCGCGCTGCGCTGCTCGCGGTGCTCGCTCTGGGGCTGGCAACCGCCGCCGGCGGCTGCGGCTTCTACAGCTTCACGGGCGCGACGGTGCCGCAGCGCCTGGACACCGTGGCCATCCCGCTCGTCGAGGACGTGAGCCAGAACCCGTTCCCGGACCTGGACAACGAGATGACGCAGCTCCTCCAGGACCGCTTCGTGCAGCAGACACGCCTGCGCCTCGAAACGACCGAGAGCGAGGCCGACGCCCTCCTGGGCGCGCGCATCGAGCGCTACGAGAACGAGCCGACGGCCGTGAGCGGCGACGAGCGCGCTACGCTCAACCGCGTCACCATCACCGTGCGCGCGCGCTACGTGGACCAGACCGAGACGGCTGCGGACACCACCGGCGCGCCCGGCTCGCCCGAACTCCTCGACCGCACCTCGTTTAGCAGCTTCGCCGAGTACGACCCCCTCCAGGGCGGCACCGACGCCGAGCGCGAGGCCGCCCAAGCCGCCCTCGAAAACATCGCCGACGACATCTTCACCGCCGCCACTTCGGATTGGTAACGGGGGAGGGGGAACGGGGATGGGGGCGCAGGTTCTCTGCTTTTCTCCTCTTTCCTGTTACCCCGCCCCTCATCCCTCAAAAAATGCTCGCTGCGCTCTACGCCGTCTCCATCCTCGTGCTCACCGTCTACGGGCTGAACCTCTTGTGGCTGGCGTGGGGCTACGCGCGTACGGACCGGCTCCTGGACGGGCCGGTGCCGCCGGCCGATGCGCCCGCGCCGCGTCCCGAGGCCGGCTGGCCGGGGGTCACCGTGCAGCTTCCGCTCTACAACGAAGCCCACGTGGCCGAGCGGCTTATCGACGCCTGCGCGCGCTTGGACTACCCGCGTCGCAAGCTCGAAATCCAGGTGCTTGACGACTCGACGGACGAGACGGTGGAGATTGCCCGGCGGCGCGTGGACCACTGGCAGCAGCGTGGCCTTGACATCGTGCACATCCGCCGCGCGGAGCGCACCGGCTACAAGGCCGGCGCTCTGGCGAACGGCCTGCGCCTGGCGCGCGGCGAAGCCGTGGCCCTCTTCGACGCCGACTTCGTGCCGCCGCCGGACTTCCTCCGCCGCACGGTACCGGCGCTCTTAGAAGACGAAGAGGTCGGCATGGTGCAGGCGCGCTGGGGCCACCTCAACGCCGAGGCCTCGCTCCTGACGCGGCTGCAAGCCTTTGGCCTGGACGCGCACTTTGCCGTGGAGCAGGCCGCGCGGCAGCGTACGGGGTGCTTCATCAACTTCAACGGCACGGCCGGGCTGTGGCGGCGGCGCTGCATCAGAGAAGCTGGCGGCTGGCAGGGCGACACGCTCACCGAGGACCTGGACCTGAGCTACCGCGCGCAGCTGGCCGGCTGGCGCTTCCGCTTCCTGCCCGCGCTGGAGGTGCCCGCCGAGCTTCCGGTGGAGATGAACGCCCTGCGCACGCAGCAATTCCGCTGGGCGAAAGGTGCGGTGGAGACGGCGCGCAAGCTCCTCGGGCCGCTCTGGCGCTCCGGGCAGCCGGCGCGCGTGAAGCTCGAAGGCACGGCGCACCTCACGGCGCACCTCGTCTTCCCGTTCGTGCTCCTGGCCGCCCTCACGCACGCGCCGCTCCTTCTGCTGAAAAACCTGGGCTACGGCCCCGGCGCGGCGTACTTCGCGCTCTTGGGGCTGGGCCTCGTCGGCTTTGCGGGGTTCTTCCTGGCGCAGCTTTTCGCGCAGCGCGCGCTCTACCCGGACTGGCCGCGCCGCCTGGCCCTCTTCCCCGTTTTCATGGCGGCGACGATGGGCCTGGCGCTGAGCAACACGCGCGCCGTGGCCGAGGCGCTCACGGGGCGGCGCTCGGCGTTTGTGCGCACGCCTAAGTACAGCCACGACAGCGGCGCGGCCCCGTGGTGGCAGAGCCGCTACGCCGCGCTGCGCCTGCCGCCCGTGGTGTGGGGCGAGGCGCTCCTGGCCGGGTACTGCGTGGCTGGCCTAGGCATCACCGTCGCCTATGGCGAGTGGGCCGCCGTGCCGTTCCAGGCGCTCTTCGCCGGCGGCTTCGCGCTCGTGGCGATGGCGAGCATCGGGCAGGCGCGCCGCCGGTTGGCCCGCTGATGCCGTCCTGCATGGCGAGGCGGCGGTTGGATTGGCGCGGCGCGTTGCGTACTTTGGCAGATCCGTTTGGCCCGGAGGCAACGCGCATCCGCCGAGCCGTCCCTTTCTCTGTTCGCCGTTCCCCCTTCTCCGCTCAAATGGCCTTCGCATCGCTTCAAGAACCCATCGCGCAGCTTGAGCGCGGCGAGGCGGCGGCGGCCGTCCGCGCGCTCGAAAAGCGCCTGGAGCGCACGCCCCTGCACGTGACGGCGTGCGTGCTTCTGGCGCGTGCCTACGAGGCCGAGGCACGCTGGCCGGAGGCCTACCGCGCCTGGCAGCGCGCCTACTTCCTCGTGCCGTCCAGCTCCGTCGTGGCCGAGGGGCTGCACCGCACCGGCGAGCGCGCCCTCGCAACCCCCTCGCCCGAGGCCCGAGGCCGCAGCGCTTCGCCTCCAGAGGACCACGCCGCGCCCGAGGCGGTGCCCGAGGCGCCTCCCTCGCCGCCTGTCTTTTCCGACGAGGCGCCCGACGACCTCGACAGCCTCATCAGCGAACTCGAAGGCGCGCGCATCACCCCGCGTCCCGACCTTGACGACCTCCCCGCGCCCGACCTCGACGACGACCTCGACGACCTCGTTTCCGAGACGCTCGCCCGCATCTACGCCGCGCAGGAGCAGTACGCCGACGCCGCGCGCGTCTACGACCGCCTCGCCGAGCAGGACCCCGCCCGCGCCGCCGAGCACCGCGAGAAAGCCGCCGCCATGCGCGCCCGTGCCGAGGAGGGGTGAGTCTGGGCGTGTGGGCGGATGGGGGTGTGGGGGGAAAGCCAAGATCAAAGCGCACGCCCATACCCCCAACCCCCCATCCGCCCCACCCGAACCATGCAGCGCCTCCTCCGCCTTGTCGAGAAGAAGACGCGCCTCGTGGCCGGCCTCATCAGCGGGACCTCGGTGGACGGGGTGGATGCCGTGGTGGCGCGGCTGAGCGGCACGAGCCGCGCGCTCGAAACCGAAGTGCTCGGCTTCGTGAGCGTGCCCTACCCGGAGGCGTTGCGGCGGCTCGTGCTGAAGAACTCAGCGCCCGATACGTCGTCCGTCCGTGCGGTTTCGCAGCTGAACGTGCGCCTCGCGTGCGCTTTTGCGGAGGCCACGCGCCAAGCCGCCGCCGAGGCCGGTCTCGCCCTGGAGGCGCTCGACCTCATCGGCTCGCACGGGCAGACGGTCCACCACGTCCCTGACGCCGAGGACTGCGCGGGCGAGGCGGTTGCGTCCACGCTTCAAATCGGCGATCCGTCCGTCCTGGCGAACCTCTTGGGCGTGCCGGTGGTGGGTGATTTCCGCGTGGCGGACATGGCGCTCGGCGGGCAGGGCGCCCCGCTCGTGCCGTACTTCGACTACGTGTGCTTCTCGAGCGAAGAGGAGACGCGCGGCCTCTTGAACCTCGGCGGCATCGCCAACCTGACGGTGCTCCCCGCCGGCTCAGGTCCCGAAGCGGTGCTCGCCTTCGACACCGGCCCGGCCAACATGGTGATGGACACGCTGGCTCAGCGGCTCTTCGACCAGCCCTACGACGCGGGCGGCGCGCTCGCCGCGAAGGGCGAAGCCAAGACGGCGCTCCTGGCCGCGCTTCTGGAAGAGGATGCCTACCTCGAGCAGCCCCCGCCGAAGTCCACCGGCCGCGAGCGCTACGGCCGCGCCTACGCCGACGCGCTCATTGAAAGGGCCAACGGCCTCAGCCCGCACGACCTCTTGGCGACGGCCACGACGTTTTCAGCCTACTCCGTCTACCAAGCCTACGCCCGCTTCCTGCGCGAGGAGCATCCGCTGGACGTCGTCATCGCGGCGGGCGGTGGCACGCGCAACGCCACGCTCATGCAGACGCTCGCCAACGCCTTCGCGCCCATCCCCGTCCGCACCGCCCGAGACTACGGCCTCGACCCCGACGCGAAAGAGGCGCTCTGCTTCGCCGTCCTGGCCCACGAGCACCTCAACGGCGTGCCCGCGAACCTGCCCTCGGTGACGGGTGCTAAGCGCGCGACGCTCCTGGGCAAGCTCTGCGTGCCGGGGTGAGCGAGGCCGGCGAACCGCGCGCGCCGCCGTCTCCGTGCGAGAAAGCCTCGAAATATGCAAAACGAACGATCTTTACGCATGGACCAGCCGCCGCAGCCCTCTTTGCTCACTGCCGTCTCCGAGGTCGGCGAGTTCGGCCTCATCGCCCGGATGCGCGCCGCCCTCGGAAGGAAGAAAATCCGCATCTGGGGCGTAAAGGACTGAACCATGCGGCGCTCCCATCGAAACTGACTTCTCCCGCTTTCCTTATGAGCACGCTCACCGTCGAGCTTCCTGCGGATGTGCTTCCGAGCGAGGCGCAGCTTTACCTGAGCATGAAGCTGTTCGAGGTTGGCAAGCTCTCCCTCGGGCAGGCCGCCGAGGTGGCCGGCTACTCGAAGCGCGCCTACATCGAGGTGCTCGGCCGGCACGGCGTCCCGGTGATTGACTACCCGCCCGAAGACCTCGACGAGGAGCTGCGCCTCTGATGTCGCTCATCATCGCCGACACGTCGTGCCTGATTGCGCTCGAACGCATCGGCCGGTTGGCACTGCTCCACGCCGTCTTTCCGGAGGTGGCCGCGCCGGCGGCGGTGGCCGAGGAGTTCGGGCGCGCGCTCCCGTGGCTCCGCGTGCGCGATGTGGCGGACCGGCGCCTCGTGCGCTCGCTCCGTACGCAACTCGATAAGGGCGAGGCTGAAGTGCTGGCGCTGGCACTGGAGCACGAAGGCTGCGTCGTTTTGATGGATGAGAAGAAAGGGCGGCGCGTAGCGAGGCGGCTCGGTGTAGACGTGATCGGCACGGTGGGCCTGCTCCTGCGAGCCAAACGGAGCGGAGTGGTGCCCGCCGTCCGACCTTTTATGGACGCGCTCGCCACAGCCGACTTCCGCATTTCGGAGGCGCTCTACCGGGAAGCCCTTCGCAGAGCAGGTGAGTGATGCAGAGGACCTTTCCGATAGATCTCCGCGAACCACTGTACAGGCATGGACCAGCCGCAACAGCCTTCCTCGCTCACCGCCGTCTCCGAGATCGGCGAGTTCGGCCTCATCGCCCGGATGCGCGCCGCCCTCGGCGACCCGGCCGATGACGAGAATCTCCTCGCCGGCATCGCCGATGACGCGGCCGTGTACCGCGCGGGTGAGGGCAAAGTGCACGTCCTCACCACCGATGCGCTCGTCGAGGGCGTGCACTTCGACCGCTCGTTCATGCCGATGGGGCACCTGGGCGTCAAGGCGCTCTCGGTGAACGTGAGCGACGTCGTGGCGATGAACGCGCGCCCGCGCTACGCCACCGTCACCCTGGGCCTGCCGCAAAGCGTGTACGTCGAAGAGGTCGAGGCGCTCTACGGCGGCTTCCGCCAAGCGTGCGCGCTGTACGGCATGACGGTCATCGGCGGGGACACCATTTCGGCGCGGCAGCTCACGCTTTCCGTCACGGTGATCGGCGAGGCGGGGGAGGAGGACATCGTCTACCGGAAAGGCGCGCAGCCGGGCGACGCGCTCTGCGTTACGGGCGACCTCGGCGCGGCGTACGCGGGGCTAAAAATCCTCGTGGAGCAGCGCGAGCGGTTGCAGCAGGAGGGCGAGGGCTTCACGCCCGATCTGGAAGAATTCTCCTACGTCATCCAGCGCCAGCTTGCGCCCACGGCCCGCCTGAAGGCCGTTTCCGAGTGGAAAGAAAAAAGCTTCCGCCCGCACGCCCTCATCGACATCTCGGACGGGCTGGCCTCGGAGGTGCACCACCTCTGCGAGGCGGGCGGCGTGGGCGCCAGGCTCTTCGGCGCGGCGCTCCCGGTGGCGCTCGAGACGCGCGCCGTGGCGGACCGCTTCGAGGAGGACGTGGACGTGTTCGCGCTCTTCGGCGGGGAGGACTACGAGCTGCTTTTCGCTGCCGCGCCCGACGACCTCGACCGGCTCGATGAAGCGTCGTTCATCGTGATCGGCGAGGTGCGCGAGCAGGACGAGGGCGTGCAGATCCGGACGCCGGAGGGCGGTGCGGTGGCGCTGCGGCCCGGCGGCTTCGACCATTTCGGAAATGGCGACGGCGCGTAGCGGATAGGCTCAAGGCGCCGGAGCCGCAGCAAGGAGCGTGCGATACTCGGCGGCTTGGGCAGGCCGGCCCCAGGCATCGTAGAGCGCAACGAGGTGTTCGAGGGCCGCGCGCTGGCGGGGCTTGAGGTTGTCGGCCTTCTTATATGCGGCGTAGGAGCGGAGCAGGTGCTGCTCGGCCTCGTCGTGGCGTCCGAGCGCAGTGAGGCAGGCGCCCAGTTCGCGCCGCGCGTCTGCCAGGCGTGGGTGGTCTTCGCTGGAGAAGAGCGCCTGGTACTGCTCCAGCGCCTCTTCGAGGATCGGGAGGGCCTGCTCGTAGTTGCCGCGCCGCCTCAGCAGCATGGCCTGGCTGAACTGGATGCTGAGCACGAAGAGATTGTCCTCGCCGTAGGCGCGCCGGTAGATGGACAGTGCCTCTTCATAAAGCGGGCCGGCCTCGTCCAGCCTTCCTGCTTCTTGCAGCCGGTCGGCCAGGGTGCGGAGCGTCGTGCCGACGAGGGGCGTGGCCTCGTCGAAGAGGTGCCGCTGCATGGCAAGCCCTTCGCGCAGGGCCGCCTCGGCGGCGCCCGGTTCGCCCTTGCTCCACAAGACTCTTCCGAGGGTGACCAGGCTGAAAGCCAGATCCGGATGCCCGCCCTCGTGCCAGGCGCGCTGGATCGTCAGGGCGTCGCGCACGTGCTGTTCAGCGGCTTCGAAGCGGCCCTGCGCAGCCAGCACTGCGCCCAGGGCGCGGAGGCTGGCGGCTACCTGGGGGTGCTCCGGACCGTGGAGCGCGCGCCGCACGGTAAGGGCTTCGCGGTGCAGCGACTCGGCGACGGCGTGGCTGCGCTGCGCGTCGTAGAAGCCCGCGAGCGCGTGCAGGCTGGCGGCGTAGGCGGGCGTCGTCTCGCCCGGCAGGCTCCGGTACGTGGCGACAGCCTCCTGAAGGAGTGCAAACGCTTTTTCGTAGTGGCCCTGGTCGTGCAGGGTCATGGCCAGCTCGAACTGGCTACTGGGCACGCGCTGGTGCGCGTTTCCGTAGAGTGCCTGGTGCATCGAGAGCGACTGGCGCAGCAGGTCTTCGGCCCGGTCGTAGTCGCTGCGCGCGCGCGCCGTCAGGCCGAGCTGGTACAGCGCGGCGGCAAGGGCGGGATGCGGCGCCTCGAAGAGACGTTCGCGGATGCCAAGCGCCTCGGTCAGCAGGGCGTCCGCGCGCTCGTGGTCGCCTTGTTGTTGATGCAGCACGCCCAGCTCGTAGAGGCTCTCGGCGAGGTCGGGGTGCGGGGGGCGGAGGTGATTCTGCCGCGTTTCGAGCGCATCTTCGAGCAAGGGGAGCGCCTCGTCGTAGAGGCCGAGCTGGCGGTGGACGCGCCCGAGCGCCGTCATCATGGACGCCTGCACCTCGGGCTGGCCCATGAGTTCGCTGCGGATGCGGGCGGCGCCGCGTGCCAGCAGCTCGCGCGCCGTGACCGTGTCGCCGCGCGCCTCGCCCGGATCGGCCACCTCGAAGACATCCACGAGGAAGTTGGTCACCTGCTCGGCCTTGTCACGCTCGGCTTCGGCGCGGCGGGCCTCGTCGGCGGCGCGCTGGGCCTGCCAAGCTGTGCCCGCGATCCCGGCCACGAGCGACAAGAAGACGAGCGCCGCCGCCGCCACACCGATTCGGTGGCGCTGCACGAACTTCCCCATCCGGTAGCCGAGCGTGTCGGGGCGCGCCGAGATCGGACGGCCTTCCAGATAACGTTCCAGATCGTCGGCCAGCGTCTCGGCGGAGGCGTAGCCGCGCGCCGGGTCTTTGCGCAGCGCCTTGAGGATGATCGTGTCGAGGTCGCCTTTCAGCTTCTTTCGGAGGCGCGCTGAGTGGGCAAAATGCGCCTCCGAGGCTTCGGCGGCCACGGCGGTGCTGGGGCGCGCCGGCTCCGTCTCGCAGATCACCCGCTCGGCCTCGCTCGGCGTCCTGCCTTCCACGTCGTAGGGCCGCTGCTCGGTGAGCAGTTCGTAGAGGATCAGTCCCAGTTGGTACGTGTCGGAGGCCGTCGTCAGCGCCTCGCCCCGGACCTGCTCCGGGCTGGCGTACTGGAGCGTCATCCAGCGCTGCGTTGGGTACGCCGCCAGCGTCCCCTCGGCCGACTCTTCGAGGAGCTTCGCCAGGCCGAAGTCCAGCAGCTTCGGCTCCCCTCCGGGGGTGACGAGGATGTTCGAGGGCTTGAGGTCGCGGTGGATGATAAGGTGCTGATGCGCGTGTTGCACGGCCCGCACGACGGTGAGGAAGAGCCGCAGCCGCTCCTCGAAGGAACAGCCCTCGGCCTCGCAGTAGGCGTCGAGGGGCCGGCCCTCCTCGACGTGCTCCATCGCGAGGTAGGGCAGTCCGTCCTCCGTCACGCCTCCGTCGTAGAGACGCGCGATGTTGGGGTGCTGAAGGGAGGCGAGGATCTGCCGTTCCTGTGCGAAGCGGCGCGCGAGATCCTCAGCGAACGACTCGCGGCGCAGGAGCTTGACGGCCACCCGTTGCTCGAAGTGGCCGTCGGCGCGCTCAGCGAGGTAGACAACGCCCATGCCGCCGCGCCCGATCTCGTGCATGAGCCGGTACGGCCCCGCACGCTGGCCTTCGAAGGACGGCGCGGGCGCCACGTCTGTGGCAAAGCCCTCCCAGAACGCGCCGGAGCGCTCGGCCAGCGGTTTGTCCAACAGAGCGTCGCGCTCACTCGCAGCCAGCAGGTCCTCCACGGCATGGCGCACCGTTTCGTCGTCGCACGCCTCGTTCAAGAACGCCGCACGCTCGTCGGGCGGGCGGTCGAGGGCGCGCGCGAAGAGGCGGTCTATTTTGTGCCAGGGGTCGGATGGGGGCATCGTTCTTTCCGCTTATTTCCCCTCTCTTTCTACGCTTCTTCTGTCGCCTCGTCGTTGGCGAGGGCCTGACGGAGGTACGCCTTCGCCCGCGTCCAGTCGCGCTCGACGGTGCGCGCCGAGGCGTCCAGCGCGGCGGCGGTCTCTTCGACCGTCATGCCGCCGAAGAAGCGGCACTCCACGACGCGGCCCATGCGCGCGTGCTTCTCGGAGAGCGCCGTCAGCGCTTTGTCCAGCGAGATCAGTTCGGCGGCCTCGGTCTCGGCGGCGACCATCGCGTCGTCGAGCGTGACGCGCTTGCGCTTACCGCCGCGCTTCTGGGCCGTGCGCCGCCGCGCGTAGTCAATCAGGAGGTGGCGCATGGCCGTCGAGGCCACGGCGAAGAAGTGCGCCCGGTCGTTCCACGAGGTGCGCGTCTGGTCCACGAGGCCCAGGTAGCACTCGTGCACGAGGGCGGTGGTGCCGAGCGTATGGCCGGCGCGCTCGCGCTGCATGTGGCGGTGCGCGATGCGGCGCAGCTCATCGTAGACCGCCGGAAAAAGGCGGTCGAAGGCGTCGCGCTCGTCGTCTCCGTAGCGGCGGAGCAGCTCGGTGATGTGCGCTTGATCGGGCATGGGGCGGGGGCGTCTCCGAAGGAAGCTCCAAGCGAAGCCGGAAACAGCAAGCAGGCGGCCCCGCCGCAGAAATACTGACATCCAGGCGGTATTCACTTATACGAAGAACACCCGCCTTTCATGTCGCCGTGATGTAACGAATGTGAGAACGGGCGGCGGGGTCGGCGCCGGTTCTGCGCGCTACACGGGTGAAGGGCAGATCTGCAAAACACGATGGAACTTTCCGACATGCGCAGAACGCTCGTCTTTTTCTACGGCCTCATCAGCTATCTCGTCTTCTTCATCACCTTCCTCTACGCATCGGCTTCGTCGGCAATTTCGCCGTGCCCAAGTCCATTGACAGCGGCGCGGCGAGGCGCCGGTCGAGCCGGACTTTCAGGCGCCCGGCCTCTACCGCTACCTGCGCCACCCGATCATGGCGGGCTTCCTCATCGTCCTCCAGCTTGAAGAGCGCGACTTGATGACGGTCTTCGGGGAAAAGTACGAGCGCTACAGCCAGCGCGTGCCGATGCTCTTTCCGTGGCCGAAGCACGAGAAGCCGAGCGAAGAGCACGCCTGAGCCGAATGCGCCCGGTGGCGGGCCGGTGGGTCTTTTCCCGCTATCTCATATGCAGGACCGCTCTACTCATTCACTCATTCCCGCACGCAAACGAGGACATCATGCATACATCCAAGAACGAACTGCCCATCGTACTCGAAGCAGGCCCTGCAACAGTCAGGGCCACGGACTGGGAGGACATGCGCGTGGTCGTCGTGTCCGTCCCCGCCGGAACGGACTTCGGCCCGCTGCTGGAAGGCCTCCCTGGCGACCTGTGCCCGTGTCCGCACTGGGGCTACGTCATGAAGGGCCGACTTCGGATTCAGTACGACGACGGCGAGGAGACGCTCCAGGCGGGCGACGTGTACTACCTGCCGCCCGGACACACCGGGGTCGCCGAGGAGGACACCGAGTTCCTCGAGATCTCCCCGCCGGACCAGCATCAGCGCTTCATCGATGCGGCGCATCGCAACCTGGCGGCACAGGGCTGACAATGCGGATCAAGCGGGGCAGCCCACCGTCCTCGGCGCAAATCGGAACATCGCGCCCGCGGTGTGAGGGCGCCGCCACGCATCTGAGAATTGCACACGAACGATCTCTATCACTCAGGTTTGAGGAGGACGACATGCCAGATCAATCATTGTACGAGCGACTCGATGGAGCGGGCGGTATCGCCAAGTTGGTGGACGACATCGTCGAAGCGCACTTGAGCAACCCCGCCATCAAAGCGCGCTTTTTGCCCTATTTAGAACGCCCCGATGTCGTTGCCCAGGTCAAGCAGCACATGTGTGATCTCCTCGGTGCCGGCTCCGGTGGACCGGAGCAGTACGACGGCAGAGACATGCGAACGACGCACACGGGCATGAACATCAGCGAGCGGGAGTTCGTGGCGGCCATCGACGACATCTTGGGCGTCTTGGAAGGACATGGCGCAGGGCAGCAGGAGAAGGATGAGGTCCTTGCTATGCTGTACTCGATGAAGGATGAAGTCGTGCACGTGTGATGCCTCCCGTCCTTAGAACAAGCTTTCACTCTTTGAGACAGGTCTTAACCATGCTACAAGCTAAAGAACTGATACCCGACCACCAGGCTGCGCAGACTCTGCAGGATCACATCCACGCCTTCCGCGAAGGAGAGATAGACGCCCTCATGGCGGATTATTCCCCGAATGCGGTGCTCTTCACGCCGGATGCCGTGCTGCGCGGGCGCGATGAGATCCGTGGGTTCTTCGAGGATCTGCTCGCCGCATTCCCTCCAGGCTCGACGCTTGACGTAACGCAGAAAGTCATTGACGATGACCTGGCCTACGTCGTCTGGACCGGCGAATCCGATACGCTCCGCATTCCCTTCGCCACGGACACCCTGCTCATCCGCCAGGGACGGATCATGCGGCAGACCATCGCGGCGCAGATGGAGGCCAAAACCGTCGCTTAACCATGCCTTCACCCGTCCATTTCTCTCCAGCCGATCCCATCGCATCATGGAAAACCTGCAAGCAATGACGCGCACGAACGGCCAGACCGTTCTCAACGAAGAAACCATTCAGCAATTCGCTGCACGCCTGCGCGGCGACCTCATCCCCATCGGCCATGATGGCTACGACGACGCCCGCGCGATCTACAACGGCATGATCGACAAGCGCCCGTGCCTGATCGCCCGGTGCGCCGATGTGGCCGACGTGATCGCCTGCGTCCACTTCGCGCGCGAAAATGACCTGCTCGTGGCCGTGCGCGGCGGCGGGCACAACGGCCCCGGCCTCGCCCTGTGCGACGGCGGCCTTGTGATTGATCTCTCCCCGATGCACAGCGTGCATGTGGATCCCGAACAGCGCACCGCGCGCGTCGAGGGCGGCGCCACCTGGGGCGACGTAGACCACGCCACGCACGCCTTCGGCCTGGCGACGGTGAGCGGCGTCATCTCCACCACGGGCGTGGGCGGCCTCACGCTCGGCGGTGGGCATGGCTACCTCACGCGCCAGCACGGCCTCACCATTGACAACCTCGTGGAGGCCGACGTGGTGCTGGCCGACGGCTCCTTCGTCACCGCCAGCGAGGACGAGCACGCCGACCTCTTCTGGGCGCTGCGCGGCGGCGGGGGCAACTTCGGCGTGGTCACCTCCTTCGTCTTTCAACTCCATCCGGTCGAGACCGTCGTGGCCGGGCCGATGTTCTGGCCGCTCGACCAGCTCGAACCGACGATGCGTTGGTACCGCGACTGGCTGCCGCAGGCGCCGGAGGACGTCTACGCCTTCTACCTCGTGGCCGAGGTGCCGGGGCCGCCCTTCCCCGAAGAACTCCACGGCGAGAAGGTCTGCGGGCTAATGTGGTGCCACACCGGCTCGACGGACGAAGCCGAGGTGGCGCTTCAAGAAGCCCGCGCCGTCGCCGATCCGCTCTTCGAGCACGTCGGGCCGATGCCCTATCCGGTGCTGCAAGGGATGTTCGACGCGCTCATGCCACCGGGCTTGCAGTGGTACTGGAAGGGCGACTTCGTGCGTGAGCTGAGCGACGAGGCCATCACCGCCCACCGGCGCTTTGCCGACGTGCCGACGCCGCTTTCGACGATGCACCTCTACCCCATCGACGGCGCTGCACATGATGTCGTTGCCGAGGAGACGGCCTGGAGCTACCGTGACGCCCGCTGGTCGATGGTCATTGCCGGCATTGACCCCGACCCCGCCAACGGCGAGAAGATCACCGATTGGGCGAAGGACTACTGGGAGGCGCTGCACCCGCACTCGGCCGGCGGGGCGTACCTCAACTTTCTGATGGAGGAGGGCGAGGACCGCATCCGCGCCACCTACGGGGGCAACTACGAGCGGCTGGCCCAGGTCAAGGCCGCCTACGACCCGGAGAACCTGTTCCGCGTGAACCAGAATATCCAGCCGGCGACGAACGGTGAGGCGGTGTGAGCACGCCCCAATCGTCACAAGCACGCGCCCCCAAGAGTACTCGCCTCGCAGCGCTTGCGGCAGCGCGCTACAAGTCGCCGCATCGCATTCACCAAACTAATCAGCAACATACCACGGAGGACAATCATGACCATTTCACCTCAAGAAGTCAATCAGGACACCAAATCAGACGGGCAAGATATCCCGAACGAGCCGGCGGTGATCCTGCCCGACGACGGCGAGGCGTTCGGCTTCGCGGACACCGGCGGGTACTGGAAAATCGACAGCGCAACCACGGGCGAGCGCTTCGTCGTTGCCCACTACCCCATCCCGCCGCATACACTGGTTGCCCCGGCGCATCTGCACCACAACGAGGACGAGTACTCCTACGTGCTCGAAGGCACGCTGGGCGCTCTGGTGGGGGAGGACGTGGTGACGGCCGAGCCAGGGACGTGGGTAGTCAAGCCGCGCGGCCGGTGGCATACCCTCTGGAACGCCGGAGACACCCCCTGCCGCGTCATCGAGATCGTCTCGCCGGCCGGGTTTGAAAGCTACTTCCAAGAAGTGGCCGCGGCGGGGAGCGACATGGAACAGCTCGCGCAGATCAACGAGAAGTACTCCATCGAGATGGACTTCGAGAGCGTCCCGGTGCTCTGCGAGCGCTTCGGGTTGACCTTTCCGGAGCTGTAGGGTCTGGGCCGAGTACGTCCCGGAGAACCTCTCCCGCGTCAATCAGAACATTCAGCCAAGGAACGGCGAGGCAACGGTGTGAGCGCGTGCTCAGGCCAGGACTTCGTCTTTAGTTTTCACCTCGCGTTTGAGGCGATCTTCGAGGGCGTCTGCGGCCACGTCAAGGTCATAGCGCGCCTGCAAGTGGAGCCAGAACCTCGGCGTCATGTCAAAAAAGCGAGCCAGACGGAGCGCGGTGTCCGCTGTAATGCGGCGCTTGGCATTGACGATCTCGCTGATGCGGCGCGGGTTGACGCCGAGGGCATCCGCGAGCTTGTTCTGACTCAGACCTATCGGTTTTAGAAACTCCTCCAGTAAGATTTCGCCTGGATGGACGGGCGGCATTTTCTCAGTAGCCATAAAAAGCACCTCAGTGATAGTCCGTGATTTCGACGTGGTAGGCGTCGCCGTCGCGCCAGTTGAAGCAGATGCGCCACTGCTGGTTGATACGAATGCTCCACTGGCTCTTACGGTCGCCGCGGAGCTTCTCTAAGCGGTTGCCCGGCGGCACGCGCAGTTCGGCCACGACCTCCGCCGCACCAGTCAGGAGCAGCTTACGCAAGGCTCGGCGCTGAACGTCCTCGGGCAGCTTCTTGCTGTGCTCGCGTCGAAAGACCTTCTTCGTCTCGTTGTCCGCAAACGATCTGATCACAGAGACGCCTCCGCGCCCTTCAAGTTTTTGCGCGCATCGATGAGGTGTTGCGCAACACGTAAAGTTCGGTTCAGGTCCTGCTTTCCGCACCGCCTGCCGGGGCAGTCACAGCCGACCGGCAGACCACTCGACGTCTTAGCGAACTCCTCAGAAACACGTCATCCCTCGAAAAGACGATCACGAAACCGACCGCTCTTGCTTTCGTCGTCATCCCCCTCGTCTTGCTCGGCGGATGCCGCCCCAGGACGCCATCGTCGGAGACACGGTGTCGACCAAGGGCACGCAGGTCTACTACGAGGCGGCAGGTGAGGGCGCTCCGCTTCTGCTCCTCCATTACTTTGGGGGATGCGCGCAAAGCTGGCGGCCCCACGTGGAGGAGCTTGCCCAGCATCACCGGCTGATCGTTCCTGACCTGCGAGGGCACGGGCGCTCAACAAACCCATCCGGGCAGTTCACCCATCGGCAAGCGGCGCGCGACATCTTCGCTCTACTTGACGGGCTTGGGATCGAGCGCGTCAAAGCGATGGGGATGAGCAGCGGCGGGATGACCCTCCTCCACATGGCCACGCAGCAACCCGAACGCATCGAAGCAATGGTCTTGATTGGGGCGACGTCTCACTTTCCCGAGCAGGCCCGTGCGATCATGCGACGGGCTGTGCCGGACAGCCTGTCCGCGGCAGAGCTGGAGGAGTGGGGGGCGTGCAGTTCACGGGGAAGTGTGCAAACGCGGGAGGTGATCGGGCAATTCCGCCGGATGAAGGGCAGCTACGACGACATGAACTTCACCGCGTCGTACCTGTCAACGATCACGGCCCGAACGCTCATCGTTCACGGAGACCGCGACGAGTTCTTCCCGGTGCGCATCCCCGTCGAGATGTACGCTGCCGTGCCGGAGGCCTACCTGTGGGTCATCCCCAACGGCGGCCACATCCCGATCTTCGGTGACCAGGCGGAGGCCTTCAGGAATAGAGCGCTGGCTTTCTTGGGCGAGCGGTGGGCGCAGGACGGGAATTAGCTTCTTGTCGGCACCATCTGTACGTGGCATGGCCCGCTATTTTACGAAGCCACACGCAGCCTCCGCCGGGAGCCAGCCGCTGAGGAGCGCGGCGCGCCGGCTTTGGCGCTGCTGAAACGCCGGCGCGCCGCCGCCGATGGGGGAGCCGGGCGGCGCGTCGAGCCGCTGAGGCGACGCGGCCTCGTCGTAGGTGCGTCCTAAGAAGCGGTTGATCTCAGCGCGGGCGAGGGCGCGATGCGCCTCGGCCTCGCCGGAGCGGCCAGGATTTTCGCCGAGCCAGTCGCGCAAGCTGCGCAGCTCGTGCGTGAGGCCGGCGCGGACGGGTGGAGAAAGGCTTTCGCGGGCGGCGGCTTCGAGGAGAGCATCCGTCCACACCTGCTGCACCAGGCGCTGCAGGGCGGCGTCGTAGGCGTCGCTCATCGCGGGCGCCTTCCACGTCTGGTCGGTGATGCGCGTAAGGACATCGGCGAGGCTGGGGAGGCTGGCGTCGAAGTCGCCTTGCGTGGCGAGGCGGGCGGCGCGCTCGGGCTGCACAATTGCCGAGAGCGTCATGTAGGCGGCCACCTCGGCGGGGGCATAGGGGTCGAACGTCAGGCCGGTGTAGCCCTCGAACAGCTCGCGGTTCGGCCCGTAGCCCGGCGGGCGCGGCGGGATCACCGCGCGCGCCGTGGGTGGCAGCCGCAGCGCTTCGGGCGTGACGGTGGCGAGGAGCGCGTCGAGGCCGCGTTGCTGCGCCACCGCTTCGACAGGCGCCGGGCGCGAGATGCTGTCGCCGCGCAGGGCGTACGTGTAGCGCACGCCGCCGACGAGCTTCGCCGTGGCGTCAATCTGGTAGCGGTGGCGCAGGTAGAGCGGCACGAGCGCTTCTTCCATCAACGCCAGCGGCTCGCCCTCGCGGATGACGGCCTCGCCAAAATTCTTCAGCGCCACCTCGCGCACGCGCATCTCCTCTTCCAGCGCCTGGGTCACGTCCTGGCCGTTGTCCCACAGGTTGGCCGACGGCTCAGCCGCGCCGCCCGGACGCGCATCCGCATCCGAGAGGTAGTCCAGCCCCGCCGCGCGCATCTCCTGGATGATCGAGTCAAGCCGTGCCTCTTCATTCGCGCCATCCGGGAAGGCGGCGTAGCCGTAGCGGATCGCCATCCGGTCCCACTCGCCGATCTCGGTGTCGTAGGCGTCTTGCAGAGAGACCTCGCCGTTTTCCACCGCGGCAAGCGGGGCGGGGTAGTCCATGACCGAGGCGCGGCGGTTCGTAGACGCGGCGAAGTTGTGCGCCAGCCCCAGCGTGTGGCCCACCTCGTGCGCCGAAAGCTGGCGGACGCGCGCCAGGGCCATCTCGAGCATCGGGTCGTTTTCGGGAGAGGAGAAGCCGCCTGCGTTGCCGCCCGTGTATGGCGCGAGGAGGCCTTCCGCCAGGAGGTAGTCCTGCCGCACGCGCCGCGAGCCGAGCGTGACGTGCCCTTTGAGGATCTCGCCCGTGCGCGGGTCGGTGACGGAGGCGCCGTAGCTCCACCCGCGCGTGGAGCGGTGCACCCACTGGATCACGTTGTAGCGCACGTCCATCGGGTCGGCCTCTTCGGGGAGCATCTCCACGCGGAAGGCGTCGCGGAAGCCGGCGGCCTCGAAGGCGGCGTTCCACCAGCGCGCGCCGTCGAGCAAAGCCGAGCGCACCGGCTCCGGCGTGCCGGGGTCGAGGTGGTAGACGATGGGTTCTTCGGGCGCGCAGAGGCCGCTTTCGTCGCGCGCGCCGGCGCAATGGAGGCGGTGCCGCGTGATGAGCCGCTGCGTCAAGTCCTCGCCGATGGGTGCGGCGTAGTCGTAGTATTCGGTCGAGAAGTAGCCCGAGCGCGGGTCGAAGCGGCGCGGCTGGAAGCCCGAAGTGTCCGGGAGCTGGACGAAGGAGAGGCGCTGGCGCAACGTCACGGCCTCCGGCGCGGCGGCCACCTGCCGCACGTAGCCGCCCGCCTCGTCGGTCGTGAACGTCAGGCGCGCCTCCATCTCCGTGTTCTGCGGGAAGGCTTTGAGGTTTTCGGGGAAGGGCACGCTGCGGCTCTTGTCGAGCGAGAACGTACCCTGCTCCGTCTCTTTCAAGCGCTCGCGGATGCCGTGCGCGTCGCGGACGATGAACGGCGTGGCGTCCACCAAGACGCGCTCGCCCGTTGCGGCCACGGCTTCGAAGCCCCAGAGGACGCCCTCGGCAAAGGCGTCCTCGACGGCACGGCGCTCGGCGGCGTTCTGCGTCTCGGCGCGGTAGCGGACGTTCGGCGCCACGAGCAGGACCTTCGGCCCCACGCGCTCGAAGCGCACGATCTGCTCGCCGCCCAGCTGCCCGCGGTCCAGCCCGATGTCGTTCGACCCGAGGCCCGCCGGGAGCGAGACGACGTAGAGGAAGTCCTCTTCCAGCCGCTCGATCTCCAAATAAACCTTCCCCGCCGAGGCGTCCCAGTAGAGCGGAAAAAAGCCGTCGCGCTTTTCGAGGCCGTCCGTCTTTTTCGCGATGGTGGACAAAGAATCCTGCTGCGCCGCCGCCGGGCTGGCAACGAAGAGCAGCGCGGCGAGGAGCGTGGCGTAGCGGAGGAGCATGGCTGGCACGGGAGCGATTCGGAGGAGGAAGCGAGTCATCCTGGAAGATACGCGCCACCCGCCACCGCGTCCACGCAGGCGGGATTTCCCCGATTCTTTGCGCGCAGAAGGGTCACGGCGGGGCCGCCGGAGAAGCAATTGGGTCGAGCGCATGGTATGTTGACCCCTGCAAGATGCGCGGCCCCGATGGCGCAGACGCTTTTCTGAAGACAATTCTTTTTTAGCAGATGGAAGCTACAAAGGCAAAGACGAGGCGCTCCGGCGCGAAAGAGACGAGCACCGGCGAGATCGTGCAGATCGTCGGGCCGGTGGTGGACGCGAAGTTCCCGCGCGAGGGCGTCCCCGAAATCCTCGACGCCTTAGAGATCGAGCGCGAGACGGGCACGCTCGTTTTGGAGGTGCAGCAGCACCTGGGCGAGGACCGCGTGCGCGCCATCGCCATGGACTCGACCGACGGCCTCACGCGCGGCCAAGCCGTGAAGAACACGGCGAAGCCCATCTCCGTGCCTATCGGGCAGTCCATCCGCGGGCGGCTCTTCAACGTCGTGGGCCAGGCCATCGACGGGCTGCCGCAGCCCGAGGCCGAGGGCTACCGCGCCATCCACCAGGAGCCGCCGGCGTTCGACCAGCTTTCGAGCGAGGTCGAGATGCTCGAAACGGGCATCAAGGTCATCGACCTGATCCAGCCCATCCCGCGCGGCGGCAAGGTGGGCCTCTTCGGCGGCGCGGGCGTAGGGAAGACGGTGCTTATCCAGGAGCTGATCAACAACATCGCCAAGGCGCACGAGGGGCTTTCCGTCTTCAGCGGCGTGGGCGAGCGCACGCGCGAGGGGAACGACCTCCTGCGCGAGATGCTCGAAGCCGGCGTGATGACCTACGGCGAGGAGTTCAAGCACGTCATGGAAGAGGGCGGCTGGGACCTCTCCAAGGTGGACATGGAGGCCGTGAAGGAGAGCCAGGTGACGCTCTGCTTCGGGCAGATGAACGAGCCGCCCGGAGCGCGCGCGCGCGTGGGCCTCACCGGCCTGACCATCGCCGAATACTTCCGCGACCTCGGCGGGCGCGACGTGCTCTTCTTCGTGGACAACATCTTCCGCTTTACGCAGGCCGGCTCCGAGGTCTCCGCCCTCCTGGGCCGGATGCCCTCGGCCGTGGGCTACCAGCCGACGCTCGCGAGCGAGATGGGCGAGATGCAGGAGCGCATCACCTCCACGAAGAAAGGCTCGGTGACGAGCTTCCAGGCCATCTACGTCCCAGCCGACGACCTCACCGACCCGGCCCCGGCCACGACGTTCGCCCACCTCGACGCCACGACGGTGCTCTCGCGCGCGCTCACGGCGCAGGGCATCTACCCGGCCATCGACCCCTTGGACTCGTCCTCGACCATCCTCAACGAGCGGGCCGTGGGCAAGGAGCACTACCGCACGGCGCAGGACGTGATCCAGATCATCCAGCGCTACAAGGAGCTTCAGGACATCATCGCCATCCTGGGCATGGATGAGCTGTCGGACGAGGACAAGATGGCCGTCAACCGCGCCCGCCGCGTGCAGCGCTTCCTCAGCCAGCCCTTCTTCGTGGCCGAGCAGTTTACCGGCACGCCCGGCGCGCTCGTCTCCATCGACGAGACGATCCGCGGCTTCCGCATGATCTTGGACGGCGAGCTGGACCACCTCCCCGAGCAGGCGTTCCTCCTCAAAGGCACCATCGACGAGGTGATCGAGGCCGGCGAGCGCATGAATGAGTAGCGGGGCGATTAGCGATTTGCGAATAGCGAGTGGGGAAGTAGAAGCGTCCCCCACTCGCCACTCACCATTCACCACTCGCCATGTTGAACGTAGACATCGTAGCGCCGGACCGGACCGTCTTTAGCGGCGAGGCAGAGAGCGTGCAGGCGCCCGGCACCGAAGGCTCCTTCGAGGTCCTGACCGACCACGCGCCCATGATTGCCGCCCTCGACATCGGCATCCTGCGCATCCTGCCGGGCGGGCAGGCCGAGCGCATCGCCTTTGCCACGAGCGGCGGCTTTCTCGAAGTGCTGAACAACGTCGTCACCGTCGTGGCCGAAACCGCCGAGCCGGCCGACGAGATTGACGTCGAGCGCGCCCGCCGCGCCGAGGAGCGCGCCCAAGAACTCTTCGACAGGGCGCTGAGCCAGGAAGGCGACGACGTGGACCGCGAGCGCGCCGAGGCCGCCCGCGAGCGCGCCCGCAATCGCCTCCGCCTGGCTATGGGAGAGGTCGGCGCGTAGAAGTTTTAGCGTTTCATGTTTTACAGCAGCCGCGCTTCCGGCATGAAGGCGCGGCTGCTTTCTCATTTTGGAGGCTTCCGTTGTCCGGGCTGTTTGGAACTGGGTTGGCGTTCGGCTTGCAGCTGAAGCTGCCTGGCATCTCCAAGCGCACATCCATCCCAACAGCCGTTTTTCGCATGAGCACGCTTACTATTTCACCACGCACGGCATTTTTTACCGCCGGCCTGCTCGTTCTCTTCCTCAGCGCGTGCGGTACGCAAAGCACAGTGCTTCCGGAGTACGCAGGGAAATCCCTGTCAGGCGGCACGCTCGTCGTAGCTCCTCTGCAGGGAGAGGTGGAAGTTAGGAGCCAGTGGCTTGAGCGAAAGACAGAAGGTTCTCCTAGCGAGGCCTACGCTGACTTCCTCCGCGAGCAGCTTCCCGATGTGCTCGCAGAGCACGGCGCATTCAATAGAACCGTGTATGCCGATTACGCTGGTGAGCCTACGTTCACCAGCCAGTTCGTCGAATACAAGAACGCGGGCAGCGAAACAGAGCGGGCGTTTTTCAAGCTACCCAAAGAAAACCCGATTCAGTTTCGCGGTGTCGAAGCCGACTACGTGCTTTTCCTCAAAGACATAGAACTTTTCGCAGGTACCGCGTCCGGCATGGGGGGCATTATAAGGGAGACAGGATTCTACCAGGAGTCGGCTTTCATCCTCTGGGACAATCATGCTGGCCGGCGCATTGTAGAAGGCGGCGGGAGAAGCAGGATAAAAAGCGAAAACTCTTTCAAGGAGATGTTCGGCGCCTCAGCAGGTGAGGAGCCGATGCACAGAGCTATTAAGACACTCGCGGTTGATGTTTTGGAGGGAAGCCCCTTCGAGAAGAAGTAGGTTGCCCGTATCGCGCGCTTGCTTCCCGTCAAGCCAACCGACCGGAGGGGTTGCCGCCCGCAACCGCCTCCGCCTGGCGATGGGCGAGGTGGCCGCCCGGTAGCCGCCTGCCCGTCCCAGCCAAAAGAAAAGCCCGCCGGCGCGTATGCCAGCGGGCTTTTTTCGTAGCGTGACGTGTTCCATCTCCCCCCGAGCGCGGCGGGGAGTGCAGGCGTCAGTCGGCCTCCATCGTCTCGGCCGTGATCATGGAGTCCTCGTAGAAGGTGACCTCGCCCGTAGCCACGTCGTGCATCGCGCCGACGACGATGAGGTCGCCGCTCTGGACGAGGCCGCGCATGACCGGGCTGCGCTCGACGATGTTCTGGACCGTCATCTCGACGTTCTCGTGCGCCACGGCTTGGACGAAGTCCTTGTTCTCCGACGTGCGCGGCCCCTCGACGTCCTCGACGGCGTAGACGGCCGGGGCGATGTTGGCGAGCGTCGAAGTGAGGTTGCCCAGCTCGACGTGGTCGCAGGCGCCCTTGACCGCGCCGCACTCCGTGTGGCCGAGGACGACGATCACCTTCGAGCCGGCCACGGCCGTGGCGAACTCGAGGCTGCCCAGGATGTCGGTGTTGACGAAGTTTCCGGCCACGCGCGCCGAGAACACGTCGCCCACGCCCTTATCGAAAATGATCTCGTGCGGGACGCGGCTGTCGATGCAGCCGAGGATCGCAGCCATCGGATACTGCCCCTCGGCCGTCTGGCGGACCTGGCTGAGGAAGTCGCGCTCGAGCGGCTCGTTGTTGAGGAAACGCTCGTTGCCGTCCTTGAGCAGTTGGATTACGCCCGTGGGCGTGAGGGCGGCCTGGGTCTCGGCCGTGAGCGCGGCGGTGAGGTCGCGCTCGGCCCCAGTCGTGTCTTGTTGCTGCGCCGTCGCAGAGGTGGTAGTAGCCATGAGCACGAAAGCGAGGAGAGAGAGGAAGCGAGAGGGCATGAAGACGCTGAGGTTGTGAGAGGGCAGGAGGAGATGCGTACGGCTACCCATCTACCTCGTAAGCGGCCTGCCGTTCCGGAGCGGCACGAGCGCGGCAGGCGGCAGAGGCAGGTGGATTGCCGAGCGCGGATTGCTGATTTTAACGTAGGCTGCCCCCTTGCCCACCCCCCGCCCCGCGCCCATGACCCTCGACGACCTCGCCACGCCGTGCCTCTTAATCGAGCAGAAACGTCTCGAACGCAACCTCGACCGGATGCAGGCCAAGGCCGAGGCCAACGGCGCAGCCCTCCGCCCGCACGTTAAAACGCACAAGTCCGTGTGGACCGCGCGTGAGCAAGAACAGCGCGGCGCCGAGGGGCTGACCGTCGCCAAGCCGGGCGAGGCTGAGGTTTTCGTAAAAGCCGGCTTCGCGGACGTGCGCCTGGCCTACCCCGTCGTCGGCGAAGAAAAGCACGCGCGGCTTTTAAAGCTGATGGACCGCGCGCGGATCTCCTTCTGCGTGGATACGGAAGCGGGTGCCGAGGCCGCCTCCGCCTTTTATGCCGCGCATGACCGGGAGGCTGAGGTGCTTTTGGAGATCGACACGGGCCACGGCCGTTGCGGCGTGCCCTGGCGCGAGGAGCGCGCTGCCGCTGCGCTCGCCCGCCGGCTCGACGCGCTTCCCGGACTGCGCCTCGCGGGCCTCCTCACTCACGCCGGCCACGCCTACCACGGCCCGCGCGATGGCGAGGCGCCCGCCGATGCCCTCCGCCGCGCCGCCGAGGAGGAGCGCGACCGGATGCTCACCCTCGCCGCCGTCCTGCGCGAGGCGGGCGTCGAAGCCGCGCAAGACGAGGCCGCGCTCGAGATCAGCATCGGCTCGACGCCCTCGATGGCGCATTTCGAGAACGCCGTGCAGGGCGGCTTCTCCGTGAGCGAGGTCCGCCCCGGCAACTACGTCTTCTACGACGCCATGCAGGTGGGCCTCACCGCAGCGCGGCTCGAAGACTGCGCGCTCACCGTGCTTGCCACCGTCATCTCCAAGCGGCGCGACCGCTCAGGCACCGAGCGTCTCTACCTCGACGCCGGCAAAAAGGTGATGACCTCGGACCGCGGCTACGGCACCTCCGGCTATGGCCTTTTGCTCTACAACGCCGCCGCCATGCGCGCGCACCCGCACGCCGTCGTCACCGCGCTCTCCGAGGAGCACGCCTGGGTCGAGGTGCCCGGCGGCGCCACCTTCGGTGTGGGCGACCGGCTGCGGCTCGTGCCCAACCACGCCTGCGTCACCGTCAACACGCAGGCACAGATGCACCTCGTAGACGGCCAGGACGTCGTAGAAACGGTCCCCGTGGACGCGCGTGGAACCGTGCGCTAACGCCTTCTCCTCAGAGATCCACCGATGGAGCACACCGCCGACATCAGAAAAATCCTCGACCGCATGGTGCGCCGCCTCGCGCGTGAGTACGCGCCCGAGCGCATCCTCCTCTTCGGCTCCTACGCCGGGGGCGGCGCGCCGGGGCCGGACAGCGACCTCGACCTGCTCATCATCAAAGAAACCGAGGCGCGCTTTCTGGACCGCATGACCACCGTGCGGCGCATCCTCGCCGGAACGCACCGCTCGCTGCCCGTTGACGTGCTGGTGATGACGCCGCAGGAGATCGAAAAACGTCTTACCAAAGGCGATCAGTTTGTCGAAGAGATGCTCCGAGAGGGAGAAGAGATCTATGCCGCAGAAAGAGTCTGAGTACCCGCACGACTGGACGGCCATCGCCGAAAAGGACTGGCAACGTGCCCACATGCTCCTCGACGCCGGCGATCCGGAGCTGGCCGGCTTCTGCCTGCAACAGGCCGTGGAGAAGTTTCTGAAAGCCTTTCTGCTTTCGCACGGCTGGAAGCTGCGCCGCATTCACAACCTGGAGGCCCTGCTCGACGACGCCACCGCCTACGACGCCTCGCTGAGGCCGTTCGAGCACGCCTGCCGCCGCATCACCGACTTCTATCTCGTGGATCGCTACCCGCTCTTCGCTCACGCCGAGGTCACCGCCGAAGACGTGCAGGGCGCCTTGAATGACGTAACCGGGCTGGTCGAAGCGATCCGCCGCGCGCTTTCTGCGGAGTAATTCTGCTTGCCTTTTTGTATTCTTCCGAAAAGAAAAGCCATTTGATCTGACCTCATACTGGTGCCATGAAAAAGCTTCCTCTCGCCGCCGCCCTCGGGCTGGCGCTCGTCCTCACCGCCTGTGACCGCCCCTCGATGAACCTCAGCGAGATGAGCGCCGCGCGCCAAGACACCTCCGCGCAGGCGCTCCTGGACAAGTACACCACCGTGCGCCTCGAAGGCGACCTCTCCGGCCTCTCGGACAACCAGCGGCAGATGGTCGCCCTCCTGATCGAGGCCGGGCAGGCCATGGACTCCGTCTTCCAGGTGCAGGCCTACGGGAACATGGACTCGCTCCTGGCCGCCGTCGAGGACTCGTCCTTGCAGCGCTTCGTCGAGATCAACTACGGCCCCTGGGACCGCCTCGACAACAACGCCCCCTTCATCGAAGGCGTAGGCGAAAAGCCGGCCGGCGCCAACTTCTACCCGGCGGGCATCTCAAAGGGTGAGTTCGAGGAGGCTGCCGCCGAAGACGACTCGCTCCGGAGCCTGTACACGATGGTCCGCCGCGACACCTCCGGTGCGCTGAGGGCCATCCCGTACCACGAGTTTTTTCCTGAACAGACGCGCCGCGCCGCTGAGAAGGTGCGCCAGGCCGCCGCCTTAGCCGAAGAGCCGGGCCTGAAAAAATACCTCGAACTCCGCGCCGAAGCGCTTCTCACCGACGAGTACCAGGAAAGCGACCTCGCGTGGATGGACATGAAGGACAACACGCTCGACGTGGTGATCGGCCCGATTGAGACGTACGAGGACCAGCTCTTCGGCTACAAGGCCGCGCACGAGACGTTCGTGCTCATCAAAGACAAAGCGTGGAGCGACCGCCTGGCCCGCTACGCCACGCTCCTCCCGATGCTCCAGGAAGGCCTGCCCGTCCCGCAGCAGTACAAAGACGAGACGCCGGGGCGCGACTCCGACCTCGGCGCCTACGACGCCGTCTACTACGCCGGCGACGCCAACGCCGGCGCCAAGACCATCGCCATCAACCTGCCCAACGACGAGGAGGTGCAGCTTCAGAAAGGCACGCGCCGGCTCCAGCTCAAAAACGCCATGCGCGCGAAGTTCGACCAGATCCTCGTGCCTATCGCCGAGGAGCTGATCGCCGACAGCCAGCGCCAGCACATCACCTTCGACGCCTTTTTCGAGAACACCATGTTCCACGAGGTGGCGCACGGGCTGGGCATCAAGAAGACGATAGACGGCACGGAGCGCACCGTCCGCGAGGCCTTGCAGGAGCAGGCCTCCGCAATGGAAGAAGGCAAGGCCGACGTCTTAGGGCTGTACATGGTCACGCGGCTCGAAGAAGAAGGCGAGATCGAGACGGACCTCATGAACAACTACGCTACGTTCCTCGCCTCGATCTTCCGCTCGGTGCGCTTTGGGGCGTCGTCGGCGCACGGGCAGGCCAACCTCATCCGCTTCAACTACTTCAAGGAGTGGGGCGCCTTCGCGCGCGACTCGACCACGGGCACCTACCGCATCAACCCGGACCGGATGCAGGAAGCCATGAACAGCCTCTCCGAAAAGATCCTCCGCCTCCAGGGCGACGGCGACTACGAGGCCGTGACGGCCTTTGTCGAGAAGTACGGCCGGATGGACTCGCAGCTCCAGGCCGACCTCGCCCGCTTGCAGGAGGCGGGCATCCCCGTGGACATCACCTTTGAGCAGGGGAAGGCGGTGCTGGGGTTGGAAGACGCACGGGCGACGAGCGAGGCGCGGTAGTGCGTCTTAGCGCAGCATCTCGGCTTCCAACAGGGAGATCGAAGCAGCGCCGTCTCTCCTGAACAAAAACTATGCGGTCGTGGCGGTGACACAGAGGTGTCGCCGCGATGCAAGAACTTCAAGAGTTCCAGAAAGGTACTCTTCCTGCTATGGCCGTCACCAGAGCACATATTAATCCTAAGATGCTCGCTTGGGCGCGCCGGCGGGTGAACGTCGATCCCGAACTGCTCGCAAAGCGTGCCGGGGTCAGCGCGGACGCCTTCGCTGCGTGGGAAGAAGGAGCGAAGCGGCCTACCATCCGGCAGCTGCAGAAGATTGCCAAGACGCTGCGCCAACCCGTAGGCCTCTTCTACTTGAACAGTCCGCCGGAGGAGGACCAGCCTCGTCTTGCTATGCGGAGGGTGTTCGGTGCGTCTCCGGAAGCCGACTCGCACCTGCTCGCGCTGGAGGTGCAGGAGTGCGTGCGCCGACGCGAGATAGCACTTGAACTGTACGAGCGTCTCGACGAAGAACCACCGGAACTGCCCCTCCGCCTCACTCTGAATGACGATCCGGAAGAGGCAGGAGCCTACGTTCGTGGAATGCTGGACGTGGGCGTAGGCGAGCAGGTGCATTGGAGAAACGACCGTGAGGCGTTGAAATCATGGCGCACAGCCCTTGAGCGAACGGGCGTGCTCTCCTTCCAGATGTCGGGCGTGGAACTCGCTGAAGCGCGAGGGTTTGCCATTGCCGAGCGCCCGCTGCCCATCACCGCTTTCAACGCGAAAGACAGCGTGCGCGGGCGCATCTTTACGCTGATGCACGAGCTTGCACATGTCCTGCTCGGGAGCGATGTGCTGCACGGCAGCGCGCCTTTGGAAGCAGAACAGGAAGAAGAGCGGTGGTGCAACCGTCTGGCTGCTGCTGTGCTGGTTCCGAAGGACGACCTGCTCTCCCTGCAACAAGTCAGGGAGCGTAACCGCCCTTCTGCTTGGAAAGGGGATGAGGTGCGCGCTCTGGCCCGGCGCTACCGCGTCAGCCCGGCGGTGATGATCCGCCGCCTCGGTGCATTTGACCTCGTCGTTCAGGGGACGTACGAAGCGCTCAGAGAAGAGTACGATACGTGGCGCGCTTCGGAAGAAGAGGCGGGAGGAGGCTCCTTCTACAACAACGTGCTCGCCCGGTTAGGCACGCTGCTGCCAACGTTGGCCTTCCGCGGCTTCTATGCTGATGCCCTCGGCGCGCGGGACCTCTCGCGCATCATGGGCACAAAGATAAAGAACCTCGGAGAGTTCGAGGAGCGAGTCGTCGGCGCGTCGCACAGCTTCCAGGCGGAATGATCTATTGCGTTGACACCGGCGCGCTCATCAGTGCATGGCATTTCTGGTACAAGCCCGAGACGCATCCTACATTCTGGGGTGGCATCGAGGATCTCGCAGAGCAAGAGCAACTCGGCTTTCCAGAGCAAGTGCTGCACGAATTGGCCGAGCAAGACGACGATCTCTACGAGTGGTGCCGTGACCGTAGAGATAGGCTCTGCCGTACCGCGACAGATGCTACCGAGGAATACTACGCAAGGCTCGTTAACGATTATCCCAGCATGATCGGGACGGTCGGGATCGGACAAAGCTATGCCGATTTGTACGTGGTAGCTGTTGCCGCGGTAGAAGAAGCCGTTGTAGTAACAACAGAGCAGTTAGACGCCACGACCAACCCTCGCAAGTACAAGATTCCGCACGTGTGCCAAGACCGCGGCGTCGAGTGGACGAAGCCGTACGATATCGTTCGGAGAGAAGGCTGGGTTTTTCGTCACGTGTAACTGCCGCTACTCCGCCGCCGTCTCTTCCGCAGGTGGCACCACCTCGAAAGAGATGGCGCGCTCTACGCTTTGCCCCGTCGTCTCGTCCGTAACGCGGACGGTGATGGTGAGCGTGCCAGCGCGCTGCTCCTCGGCGTCGAGGTCGAGGAGGATGTGCTCGCGGGCGGTGCGGCTCTGGGCGGTGTAGGCCGTGCGCGTGGTCGTGCGCTGCTCCTCGCCCCGACGGAAGAGGCGCGCGAGGCCGCCCGGCTCCGTCTGGCGCGCCACGTCGTACTCGACGGTGTAGCGCGCCTCGTCATCCGCGCCGAAGGCGAGGTGGTAGACCTCGAAGTAAAGGGCGAGCGGCGTGCTCGGCGTGACGTGCGCGAACGGGTAGGGCGGTGCCTCGGCGAGGGCGTCGGGGCCGGTTTTCTGCTCGTCGTGGAGGAAGAGCGGCTTGAGGTCACTCATCTCCAAAACGCTTTCGTCGCGGACGAGCGGCGCGAGCGAGTCGGCGTGGAAGGTGGCGCGGCGGAGGTGCGGGCCGAGGCGCGGCGCGTCGCCGGCGTCGGCCTCCGGCGCGTCGCCGGCGTCGGCCTCCGGCGCGTCGGGGTAGACGGCGTACTCGTCCCACTGCACGCCGATGCGGGTGCGGGCCGTGGCCGGCGGGAGCGTGTACGTCTGCGGTGCGAGGAGGCCTTCCGCCTCGCGCGGGGCGCTGATGAGGTGGCGCTTGCGGGCGACGGTGCGCGCCTCGGCCTGGCCGCGCTGCTGCGTGACGGCGACGGCGAGGAAGTAGCGCTCGGGGAAGCCTTCGTCCTCGCGGTCGAGGCGCCGGAGCACCTCGCGCGGCGGCAGGAGCGCGGCGGCGGGGGCGCTCCAGTACACCTCGGCGCGCGTGGCGCCATCGGCCTGAAGAAAGCGGGCGAGGCGGACCTCGACGGGCAGCGGCGAGGCCTCGCCCACGGGGCCGGCGTAGACCTCGGGTACGCTCTCGCGGCGGCGGCGCGCGTTCTGGAACGCCTCCGTCCGGCTCTCCGAGAGGAGCCGCTGCGCCGCCACGGCCGGCGACTCGCCCGAGGGGGAGAACGAGCGCCCCGCAAACGCCTGCATGTCCAGGAGGTCGGCGTAGCTCGCCGCGCCCTCGTAGGCGGAGGCGTAGTCGATGTGGTAGAGGGCGAGCTGGCGGTACACCTCGTTCATCGAGCGGATGAACGCCTCGCTCTTGCTCCGCCCGCGCGACGAGCCGGACGAGAAGCCCATCCGCAGCGTCGAGGGGACGAGGTCCGTCGGCTCGGCCTCGACGTACCACCCGCGCCTTTCGCGGACGAAGAGGTAGTGCGCGGCATGATCTACGTGCGGGTAGACCCAGAACTCGTTCCGCCGGAACCCGAACGCCGTGAGCGTGGGGTTCTGGTTGAGCACCTTGCGGCGGAAGCCGTAGCCGTCGAAGTCAACGGACGTTTTCTTGTACGGCGCGCCGAGGCGCACGTAGACTTGGCCGCGTGCGTCGAGGCGGCCGTCCTTCTCGTAGTGCGCTTGCGCGTAAAGCCAGCGCTGGAGGTGTTCTTCCAGGCGCTCGTTCTCGCGCGTGGCCGGCGTGGGGTCCTGCCGGCGCCACCACGCCACGAGCGCCGCCCCGGCGCCGGGCTTCAAGCTTGACGCCTCGTCCGCTTCCGGATCGTCCGCTTCCGGGCGGAGGCCCGTCGCCGCGCGGACGGCCTCGGGCAGCACGAGCGCCAGCGCTTCGAGGTGCTGCACAAGAACGGCCTCGGTGGAGGCGTCACCGGGCGCGTCGATCTGGCGGAGGAGGCGCAGGTACGCCTCCGTCGCCGCGCGGTAGCGGGCCACGTCGCGCCGCTCGAAAACCTGACGGATGAAGGCGTCGGCTAGGCGTGCGTCGAACGCGCCGGCTTCGGAAAGGGCGGCCTGGCCGGCGGCCCAAGCGGCAAAGGCTTCGTCCGGACGGTCCGCCGCTGCGTGGGCTTGACCCAGCCAGTACGCCGCGGCCCCTCGTTCGGCCAGCCGAAAGGCGGGTGCGGCGCGAACGACGGGGGCGAGGAGCGCCGCCGCCTCTTCAGGCCGCTCGGCTTCGAGCGCAGCGATGCCGGCTTCCACATCCGCACGCAGCGCCGTCGTGTCGAGCGCCGTCGTGTCGAGCGGCGCGGCCTGCGCAAGGGCCTCCGCCACCGGGGCGAAGCTCCAAGCAAAAAGCGCGGCGATGAGGGCGAGGCGGACCATCAGCTTTCCCGGCGAGGGCATCGGACGCGAGCGAGGCGGCGGGCGAGACAGGCTCGAGCGAAGGGCGAGACGTGATACCGCCGGACGCCGGGTTCAGGTCCGCGCCCCGCGCAGGAAAACGCCTCGCGCAGGAAAACGGGGCGTCCGCCTCCGGGCGTGCGGCGGCGGCCGGGTGCGGAATCGGCTTAGGCAGCTGACCGTTGAAGCGCTGAACATCTAAACACCGAACGTTCAGCCGTCAAACGCAAAACCCGGCAGCGCCATGCTCCACATCCAAGACCCGCGCATCCAGAGCCGATGGACCGAGGCGGGCGGCGTGCGCGTGCACTACCAACATCGGCGCGGGAGCGGGCCGGTGCTCGTGCTCTTGCCCGGCGGGATGCTCGACTCCTCCGCGCTCACGTGGAAGTCGCTCATGGAGGCGCTGCCCGCGCGCTACCGCGTCCTCTCGCCCGATCTGCCCGGCTACGGCGACAGCGCCGCGCCGGACCTCCCCTACACCACGGCCTACTACGTCCGCTTCGTGGAAGACTTCTTGGACGCGGTGGAGGTGCCGCGCGCCGCGTTGCTGGCCTCGTCCATGAGCGGGGCCGTGGCGCTCGGCTTCGCGCGCCGCTCCCCGGAGCGCGTGCAGGCCCTCGTCCTTTCCGGCGCGTACGGCTTGCAGCCGCGCGCGCCGCTGCACGAGGCCGCCTACCTCCTGAGCCGCGTGCCGGGCATCTTCGCCGTGACGCGGCATCTTTTGCGGACGCACCCGCTGGCCGTGCGCGCCGCGCTGCCGCTGGCCGTGCGCGACGCCCGGCGCATTACGGGCGAGCTCGTCGCCGATGCCTACGCCGGCCTGCAGCACCCGCACGCGCTGAGGGCGTTCGGACGGTGGATGCGCCACGAACTCCGGCCGCGCCGCCTGCGCACCTGCCTCGCCGGCCGGGTCCACCGGCTGCGGATGCCCGCGCTCTTCCTCCACGGCGAGAAGGACTGGATGCTGCCGTCGCGCCACATCCGCGCCGCCGCCCGCGTCATGCCGCACGCCGAGGCGCACGTCCTCCCCGGTTGCGGCCACCTCGTCCCGCGCGAGCGGCCCGAAACGACCAACCGGCTCGCCTTCAGCTTCCTTCGCCGTTGCGAGCGCGAGGGCGTCTTCACTGGAGCGGACCGAAATCCGCCCGCAGGGCGTAAATGATCTTCACATCTTCGGATGCGCACACGGAACAGAAAACCAGAAGACGAAAAGCGTTATGGCAGGCCACAACAAATGGTCGAAGATCAAGCGGCAGAAAAGCGCCGAGGACAAGAAGCGCTCGAAGATCTGGGCGCGGATGGCGCGCGAGATCGCCACGGCGGCGCGCGAGGGCGGCGGCGACCCTTCGATGAACGCCACGCTGGCGAACGCCATCGAGCGCGCCGAGGCGGAGAACATGCCCAAGGACACCATCGAGCGCGCCGTCAAGCGCGGCACGGGTGAACTCGAAGGCGAGAACTACGAGCCGGCCACCTACGAGGGCTACGCTGCGCACGGCGTGGCCGTCTTCGTCGAGGCCATGACGAACAACAACAACCGCACGGTGGCCGACCTCCGGCACCTCTTTAACAAGCACGGCGGCAGCCTGGGCAAGGACGGCTCAGTAGCCTACCTCTTCGACCGCAAGGGCCGCCTCCTTCTTGACGCCGCCGCGCACGATGAGCTGGAGCTGTTCGAGATCGTCGTTGAGGCGGGCGCGGAAGACTTGCACGAGGAAGACGGCCTCTTCGTGGTGACGACGCCCGTGGAGGCGTTCGACGCCGTGCGGACGGCGTTGCGCCAAGCCGGCCTCAAGCCCAAGGAGGCCGACCTCGTGCGCCTGCCCGTCACCGCCGTCACCCTGGGCGAGGACGAGGCGCAAGCCGTCCTCCGCCTCATCGACGCGATGGAAGACCTCGACGACGTCGAGACCGTCTACACCACGCTCAAGATGGACGGCGAGCCGGTCAAGCTTGACTGAGGGTGAGTAACGAATAGAGAGTAGTGAATTGGGGAGAGAACGCGAATGTGGTTGCGTTCGCTGCTGCCGTCGTTTAACCTATTCCCCACTCGCTACTCGCCTTTCACCATTCGCTCCGAAGGCATGGTCATCCTCGGCATCGATCCCGGATCGCGCGTGGCGGGCTACGGCCTCATCAAAGTCGAGGACGACGGGGAGGAGCGCCTGCTTGAGTGCGGCGTCTTGCGCTTCAAATCTACAGACAGCCACCAGCTGCGCCTGAAGCAGATCTACGACCGGCTCCTGGCGCTCGTCGAGGCCTGCCCGCCGGACGAGTGCGCGGTCGAGATGCCCGTCTACGGCCGCAACCCGCAGTCGATGCTCAAGCTCGGCCGGGCGCAGGCGGCGGCCATGCTCGTGGCCTTGAACCGCGGCATCCCCGTGACGGAGTACACGCCTAAGGCGGTGAAGAAGTCCGTCACCGGCAACGGCAACGCCTCGAAGCAGCAGGTGGCCTTTATGGTGCGCTCGGTCCTTGGCATCGGCCAGGACGCGGCTCTGGGGCTGGACGCCTCCGATGCGCTGGCCGTGGGGCTGTGCCACGCGCACCGGCTGGCCGGCGGCACAGGAGGCGCCACGGCTAAAAAGCACGGCGGCTGGGCGAGCTTCGTCCAAGCTAATCCCGGACGGGTCAAGGGCTAAGCAGCGGGCGGGGCTACGGGTGGCCGTTGCGCTCGGCGTCGCGCACGCGCACGACCTCGACCACCTCTTCAAGGGAGAGGCCGTCCTGGCTCATGTGGAGGACGAGCCGGGCGATCTGCTCGTCCTTCTGCGGGGCCTGGTTCCACTCGGGGTGCGCCTGCTCGACCAGGCTCACCAGGATGCGCAGGTACGGGAAGCGTGCCTGCGGGGTGCCGAGCGCCGCCACGGCCTGTGCGAAAAGCTGCGCGTTCCGGCCTACCTGCCGGTCGATGATTTTTGTATCGTGCTCCATAGAAGAACGTGGGCTGAGCCAAGGGATCACCGGCGCCGCGCCGGGTGAAGCGCGCGCCGAGGAACGGGTGGCGTGTATAATATCGAATCGCGCGTTGCCATGAAACCGCAGGTTCCAGGGAAACCGCCCCGCAACGCACGCGGCGCGAAGGAGGCCGAACCCCGTCTGATCTGCCTCGTTGACGTACGTGCACTTCAGCAAGCCAGCATACGTCATGGAAAAGAGGCAGGGAAAGAAGGAAAGCCCGTACCGGATGGAACGCCTCCCCGTCGTGCAGGCGTTCCACCGCCGGGCGCGCTTTAAGGACGAGCTGAGCCAGGGCCAGCTCGTGTACTACGGCCCGATGCCCGCGTACTACGGCATCGGCGAGGTGAAGCGCGTCGTCGGGCCGCACGTGGCGGTGGACTTTCGCGGCACGGGGCAGTTCGGCGTGCACGAGGAGATCTTCGAAGAGCAGTACCTCGTGCAGATCCCGCGCGAGACGCTGCCGCAGCTTTAGATTACTGCCGGGCGCGCTCCTTGAGCGGCGTGGCGCGCGCCAGATATGTCCATTTGGATGAGCTTTTGCTCTTTCGGAGCAAGGGCATCTGCGCTGCTCCTACCAGCAAAGTTGCGCCTGGTCGCCTGCGCAAAAAGGGGTTCTCAAAAAATGACCTTGATATAGAGCGAGCAGGAGGCCTACTTTCTAAGGTAGAAATACGCGCTTCTTTTCTCAATCAAGCGACGCTTCTGCTCATGCAAGTACCCCTGAAGTACCTGTGCTTTTTCATTCTGACTTTCGCCCTTTTCGCTGCCGGCTGCGAAGGCGACGAAGGCCCCCGCGGCCTCATGGGCGAAGAAGGCGATCCCGGTGAACAAGGCGAGCGCGGCCCGCAAGGCCCGGCCGGCCCCGGCCCTGACGTGACCACCTTTACCTTCACCGCCGACGACCTCGACGACGATGACGCCGGCAACCGCCGCACCTACACTGAGGAGATCGCCATGATCGACTCGGCCGTGGTGGACAGCGGGACCGTCCTGGCCTACCTCGAGCAGTTCGAGGAAGGCAACGTCGCCAACGCCACGGTAGACCTCGCGCCGCAAAACGCGGACGACAGCCGCACTATCACCGTCGCCTCCGCCTACGTGCCCAACGACGGCTACGTCGCCATCCACGACTCCACGCTCTTGGACGGGAACGTGATCGGCAGCGTGATCGGCGTCTCGGCGTATCTCGAAGCCGGCACGTACGACGATCTCGAGATCGAACTCTTCGACGTCCCCGGCGCCGACTTCCCCGAGGACACCACGCTGGGCCGAGCGCAGCCGCTCATCGCCATGCCGCACAAAGAGACGAGCGGGAACGAGACGTACAACTTCATCACCTCCGGCGGCGCAGAGGACGGCGCGTACACGAGCGGCGGCAGCGCCATCGTGGACATGGCGCGCGTGACCGTAGGCCCCGGCGCGAACGTCACCTTCAACGACCAGGCCGCCGAGGACAGCGTCACCGTCACCGTCGCCTCGTTCTACCTGCCGCGCGACGGGTACATCGCCATCCACGACTCGACGCTCCTGGACGACCCGCCCGTGATAGCCGGCAGCGTGATCGGCGTCTCGGACTACTTCGAGGCCGGCACGTACCAGAACGTCGAGGTCACGCTCTTCGGCGACATCCCCGGCACGGACTTCCCCGAGGACACGACGCTCCAGGGCGATCAGGTCCTCATCGCCATGCCGCACGAGGAGACCAATGGCAACGAGGCGTACAACTTCATCTCTTCCGGCGGCGCCGCGGACGGCCCGTACTTCGTAGATGAAGACAGCGACAACGGCGTCGTCGTGGACCCGGCCACCATCACCGTCGGCGATAGCGACGATGGCGACGGCGAGGAAGACGCCCTCCGCCTGGCGAGCCTGCGCCTGGCTGAGGCCGGCCTCGTCCTCTCCAGCGACGTGCCGACGCAGGACGTGAACGGCAACGCCGGCAGCGTCTGGGTGGCGCTCCCGTACACGCTCTACATGGACGATGACGGCGACGGCGATGCCGACAGCGAAGTCAGCGTCCGCTACGGCTACGACGCGGGCGCGCTTTCCATCGCGTTCGCCTCGCTCTCCGGCGATGCGCTCGATGCCCTGGCCGGCGAGTACAGCGTCAAGGTCGTCGTCATCCCGCCCGACGCGGACGACGGCGGCAGCAGCCTCACGGTGAAGGACTACGACTTCGCCACGTACCGCGAGGCGGCCCGCGCGCTCGGCCTCCCCGGTGCGGAGTAGCACACCCCTCACCCCCGGCCCGCGCGCCGCTCACTGCTGATGCGCGCCCTGCCGGTCAACACCTGCGCGGCCCGCTCTGCTTAACCGGCAGGGCGGGCCGCGCGCGTTTGCGGCGTGCGGCTTTGGAGCACGCGTCTTTGTAAGTTGAGGCGTTCAGTGCACAGAAGGAACCTGAGCGCGGCGCGCAGCGGTAGAACGCCTCGGCTAAACGCGCTGTCTTTGCTCTGTTTAGCGCTTCCGGCCTGGCCTTTCCGGCGGCTGCTCCACACGGCTCTTCTCTTCATGCGAACGGCTCTCTACATGCTGGCGGCGGTGCTCGCGGCAGCGGGCTGGGCGGGCGCGCCGGAGCCGGCCGAGGCGCAGTACTTCGCCTTTGGCAAAAACCGGGTGCAGTACGAGGCGCACGCCTGGCGCTTCCTTGAGGCCGAGCACTTCGACGTGTACTACTACGAGGGCGGCGAGGCGCTGGCCCGCTTTGCCGCCACAGCCGCCGAGACCGCCCACGCCGACGTCGAGGCGCTCTTCCAGAGCGAGTTGACGGAGCGCACGCCACTGCTCATCTACCAGGGCCACGCCGCGTTTGCCGCCACGAACGCCGTGAACCTGCCTCCTTTTGCCGAGGGCATCGGCGGGGCGACGGAGCTTTTCAAGAACCGCATCGTCGTGCCCTTCACGGGCGATTACCGCGCCTTCCGGCAGGTGATCCACCACGAGGTCGTCCACGCCGCCGTGAACGACCTCTTCTACGGCGGCTCGGTGCAGTCCATCATCCGCAACAACATCGAGCTGCGCATCCCGCCCTGGTTCAACGAGGGGCTGGCCGAGTACGCGGCCACGGGCTGGGGCACCGAGCCGGACCGCTACGTCCGCGCCGCCGTCCTGGACGACGCGCTCCCGCCGGCTGAGCGCCTGCGCGGCTACCTGGCCTACCCCGGCGGGCAGAGCCTGTGGGACTACGTCGGCGAGCAGTACGGCCGCGAGAAAATCGGTGAGGTGCTGCACGGGCTGCGCGAGACGCGCTCGGTGGAGAAAAGCTTCCAGAGCGCCACCGGCCTCACGCTCGATGCCCTCTCGGAGCGCTGGCACAAGGCGCTGCGCGAGGTCTACTACCCCGAGCTGGCCGCGCGCGAGAGCCTCGAAGAGATCGCCGCGCCGGTGGACCCGCACGCCGAGGCGCGCTACTACGGCAGCCCCGCCCTCGCGCCCAAAGGCGACCGCCTCGCCTACATCGCCGCCGACGGGGCGCGCTTTGGCGTCTACCTCGCCCGCGCCTCCACCGGCGAGGTCCTCGGCGAGCTGATCCGCGGGCAGACGAGTGCGGGGTTCGAGAGCCTGCGCCCGCAGGTGCCCGGCCTCTCGTGGAGTCCGGATGGCACGGAGATCGCCGTGGCGGTCAAGAGCGGCCCGGCGGACGCCATCGCCGTCGTGGACGCCGGGACGGGCGAGGCCGAGCACGTCCGCGTCGAGGGCGTGGACCAGATCAGCGGCGTGGCGTGGCATCCGGCGGCGCGGCAGATTGCGTTCTCCGGCGTCAAAGGTGCGCAGAGCGACATTTTCGTGCTCGACCTCGAAACGCGCGAGGCGGTCAACTACACCGATGACGTCTTTGGCGACCACGCGCCGGCGTGGCGTCCGGATGGCGCCGTGCTCGTCTTCCATAGCGACCGCGGGCCGCACGTCGAGGTGGGCCGCCACGGCGCCGAGGCGTTCGACATGGCCGCGTACGCTTCGCCAAAGAACGGAGCGCCGGGCCACGCGCTCTACGCCCTGCCGCTGGGCGCGCGCCGTGCCGAGCGCCTCACCTCGGGACGCGGCCCGTGGGACGACTACAACGCGCAGTTCGGCCCCGAGGGGGAGCGGCTCCTCTTCATCTCGGACCGGAACGGCATCCCCAACCTCTACGAGAAAGACCTCGTCACCGGCGCCGAGCGTCCGCTCACCGATCTAACGAGCGGCGTCACGCAAGCGGCCCTCTCGGCCGATGGGCAGCAAGCCGCCGTGGTGAGCCTGCGGCGAGGCACGCCGTCGCTCTACCTCTTGCGCGCGCCCTTCGCCCGCCGAGTGGCGGCGGACGACCTCGCGCCGACGGTGTGGGCACAGCGCGTGATGGGCCGCACGGAGAAGCCGGCGCCCGCCCTCGCGCTCGCCCCCGAGGCGCGGCAGCGGAGCAACCCCTTCCTGCGCGCCGCCGCCGTAGGCGAGGAAAGCGGCGCGCCTGGCCTCCTGGCGCTGCACGCTTTTTGGGAGCAAAACGGCGGCGGCGGGCTGCGCGGCCTCACGCCAGCAGCCTCCGCTCCAGCTTCCTCCGTAGCCGACACGACAGCTGACCCTGCCGCCACGTACGGCGCCGTGCGCGTGCAGCTCGGCGGCGATGACCGGGCCGAGGGCGGCCAGGCGCCGACGCCCTCGGAAGCGGGCCAAGCCTCTACGCCCGCGCCCGCCGAGCCGGCCCTCGCGCCGAAGAAGTACAAGCTCAACTTCTCGCCCGACCTCATCTACGGCGCGGCGGGGTACGACGCGCTCTACGGCGTGCAAGGCGTGGCGCAGATGCGCTTTAGCGATATGATGGGCAACCATCAGATCCTTCTCACCACGAACCTTTTGGTGGACCTCCGCAACGCCGACTACGCGCTTTCCTACAGCTACCTCCCGCACCGCACGGACTGGCGTCTCTCCGTTTACCACACCGCGCGCCTCCTGCCCGACTACGCCCGGCGCACCTACTACCGCTATCGCCGCTACGGCACGAGCCTGCGCGCGAGCTACCCGCTCGACACGTTCCACCGCGTGGACCTGGACGCCGGCGTCGTGGGCGTGAGCCAGGCCGACATCGGCAACCCGGCGCGCCCGCAGGTGACGCGCGTCCTGTTCAACCCGGCGCTTACCTTCACGCGCGACGTGACCACGCCCGGCTTTTTCGCGCCGCAGAGCGGGCACCGCCTGGCCGTGAGCCTCTCTGGCACGGCCGGCCCCATCCGCTTCGTCACGCTCCTGGCCGATGCGCGCACGTACGCCTCCTTCGGCCCGAGCCGCCGCTACGGGCTGGCGCTCAGGCTCTCGGGCGGCACCTCGTTCGGCAGCACGCGGCAGCTGTTCTACGCCGCCGGCGTGGAGAACTGGCTCAACCGCCGCTTCGACCCCGTGGGCGGCTTCCCCGTAGACGGCGTGGCCGACTTCGCCTTCGCCACGCCGGTGATGCCGCTCCGGGGGCACGACTTCAACGCGCAGCGCGGGTCGAGCTTTGGCCTCTTCAACGCGGAGTGGCGCTTCCCCCTGGGCGCCTTCCTCGGCGACGCGCTCACGGGCCTGCTCCCCGTCTACGCCCTCCGCGGCGCCGCCTTTGCCGACGTGGGCGGCGTGTGGGGCGGCCCCGGCCCCGGCGGCGCCTTCCGCGCCTTCCGCCAGAACGCCGAGGGCGACCGCGTCTTCGACGACCTCCTCGTCGGCGCGGGCGGCGGCGTGCGCACGCTCGTCCTGGGCTACCCCGTCCGCCTCGACGTCGCCTGGCCGTACAACGGGCAGCGCTTCGGCGCACGCGAGGTGTACCTCTCGGTGGGCTTCAACTTTTGACGCCGGGCCTGGCACGTCAAACCTCCGCATGTGGTCCAGCCCAAACACGTGGGCAATTCACGCCCGCCGCCGAACACGCGGCGCCTCGGGGCTTTTAGTTTTGCTGGACTCAGTGCGCGGCGCCTCACCCCCGCCGCGCCCCCGAGCACCCCATCCATCGACTTAGAGACGAACGCTCTTTTCTCCCATGCAAACCACGATCACGGAAGTAGGCCCGACCGAGCGCACGCTCACCGTCGAGGCGCCCGCTGAGGACCTCGAGGGCGAGGTCCGGCAGGCGCTCCAGGCGCAGCGCAAGCACGCCTCGATGAAAGGCTTCCGCCAGGGCAAGGTGCCGCTCTCGCTCGTCAAGAAGATGTACGGTCAGGCCATCGGGATGCAGGTGGCCGAGAAGTTCGTCCAAGAGGCCTACGAGCAAGAGGTCGCCGAAAAAGGCGAGCTGGACGTCCTCGGCCAGCCCGAGATGACGGAACTCGACTACGCCCTCGAAGGCGACCTCCGCGCCGTCATCCGCTTTGCCGTGCGGCCTGAGATCGAGCTGAAGGACCTCTCCGACGAAGAGATCCCCAAGCTTGCCCACGCCGTCACCGACGAAGAGGTCGAGGAGGAGATCGAGAAGCTCCGCCTGCGCCACGCCGACGTGATGCCCACCGAGGACCCCGCCGGCGAGGAGAGCTACGTCACCTTCGACCTCCAGGAGATCGACGCGGAGACGGGCGCGCCCGTCATCGGCAAGCGCGACGAGGACCAGTCCCTGTTCCTCGACAGCCCGCAGCTTGACCAGAACCCGATGCTGGCCGAACTCAAAAAGGCGCTCCTGGGCACGAAGCCGGGCGACACGGTGCGCTTCACCTTCGCCCACGACAAGGCGCACGAGGGGCACCCCGAGGGCGAGGAGCACGCGCACCGCTTCGAGGCCACCGTCCATGAGGTCAAGCGCCGCGAGCTGCCCGACCTCGACGACGCCTTCGTCAAGGAGATCACCGAGGACGGGTTCGAGGACGTGGAGAGCTTCCGCGCCGAGGTGCGCAGCCGCCTCGAAGAGGCCTGGGAGCAGCGCTCGCGCGAGCTTCTGCAGGGCAAGATCGTCGAGCGGATGCTCCGGCTCCACCCCGTGCCCGTGCCCGACGCCGTGGTGGAGATGTACCTCGACTCGTTCGTAGAGGACGTAAAAGAGCGCAACGAGGGCGAACTGCCGGAGGGCTTCGACGAAGCGCACTTCCGCGCGCGCAACCGCGGCGAGGCCGAGCAGCAGGCCCACTGGATGCTCGTGCGCGACAAGGTGGCGCAGGACGCCGAGATCGAGATCACTGACGCGGACCGGCAGGCGTTTTTCGAGCGGCAGGCCGAGCGCAGCGGCCGGCTCTCCGCCGAGCAGCTCCGGCAGTTCTACCAGTCCATGCCGCAGATGATGAGCCAGGTCGAGCAGCAGGTCCTGAGCCGCAAGGTCTTCGACGCGCTGGCCGAGCGCTTCAACGTAGTGGAGAAAAGCAAGGAGGCGTTCGAGGAAAAGGTCGAGCGCGAAGAGGCCGCCCGCCAGGCCGTCAACCCGGTAGGGTGAGGGGAAAACAGAGGAGACGAGGACTCGAAGAGACGAAGAAAGACGGGAGATGCGGAGTGAACAGGTCGCCTTGCATCGTTTCCTCGTCTCGCTGGTTCATCGTTTCGCAGAGCCACTCCCCCACCCCGAAGAGAGGAACCGCACCCGTGCCCGTGAGGTTGGAAGCGGCCCACTTCAGCAAGGCATAAAAACACCAGAGGACGCGCTATGGTCGATGATTTCATCAAGTTCAGCAAAGGGCTGAGGTCGATGCCCGAGGGCATCTACGGCGGGACCACGCGCGAGCAGTCCATTGCCGGCCTCGTCCCGATGGTCGTGGAGCAGACGACGCGCGGGGAGCGGGCCTACGACATCTTTAGCCGTCTGCTCAAGAGCCGCATCGTCTTCATCGGCACGCCGATCAACGACCAGATCGCCAACCTCACGGTGGCGCAGCTGCTCTATCTGGCCAACGAGGACTCGGACCGCGACATCAACATGTACATCAACTCGCCTGGCGGGGTGATCTACAGCGGGCTGGCCATCTACGACACCATGCAGTACGTCCCCTCGCCGGTCTCGACCATCTGCGTCGGGTTGGCCGCCTCGATGGGGTCCGTGCTCCTGACGGCCGGCGCCGAGGGCCGGCGCGCGGCGCTGCCCAACTCGCGCGTGATGATCCACCAGCCGCTCGGCGGCGCCGAAGGGCAGGCCTCGGACATCGAGATCCAGGCGCGCGAGATCCTCTGGCTCAAAAAGCGCCTCTACGAGATCCTCGCCGAGCACACCGGCAAGGACATCGACACCATCGAGCACGACGCCGACCGCAACTACTGGCTCAGCGCGCAGGACGCCAAGGAGTACGGCCTCATCGACACCGTGCTCGAAAACCGTGGCGACCTCCCCACCAACGGCCAGCAGTCCCAGGGCGGCGACGGCGAAGCCTAAGCCGCGCGCGCTCCACAGCAAGCAGAAGGCGGCTCCGCTACGGTGGCGGGGCCGCCTTTTTTTATGGCCGCGCCTGGCCCTAAGGCATCTCGTCGGCGCGCGCCACGATCCGGCTGACGAGGCCGTAGGCGACGGCGTCCTCGGCGCTGAAGAAGCGCCCGCGGCGCAGGTCGGCCTCGACGGTTTCGGGAGGCTGGCCCGTCCGCCCCGCCACGATGCGGCACGCGCGCGCGCGGAGGTCGGCGGCGTGGGCGGCATCCGCTTCCGCATCGCCCACGGACGCGCTTGGCGTGGGACGGCGCAGCAAGAAGCGCGCGTTGGGCAGCGCGTAGCGGTCGGCCTTTTCGGCGGCGAGGCAGGCCAGCGCGCCCGCCGTCCCGATGCGCCCGGTGCCCAGCGCGCGTACGCGCACGCCGGCAAAGCGGACGGCGTCGTAGAGCGCCAGCCCCGTTTCGGCCTCGCCCCCCGCCGCGCTGACGACGAGGCGCACCGGCTCTCCTGAGGCGCGCGACAGCTCGGCCAGCTGCGCCGTGACGCGCTCGACGGTGGCCGGGGTGAGGGCCTCGCTCAAGAGGATCGTCCGCGCGTCGTGGAGGTGCTCGGACAGCCTCGACGCCAGCGAGCGGGAAAAGAACTCTTCGGGATAAGCTTCCATGACGCGCCCGCCTCCGGGGCAAAGGGCAAGGGAAAAATCGCACGAGCCGTTCAACGCAGGCGCGAGGCAATGGTGTCCAGGGCGCGGCGCGCATCTTTGTAACGGAAGTAACTATGCTGCCGGACGAAGAACTTCGCCGCGCACGCAAGCTAAACGAAGCATCCCTTTTTCCACATCGCCTGCCTGAACCCCGCTCAGCTCGTTTCACCCATGGCCGACGACGCCGCATCTCAGAGAAAATCTCAACAGGACCGCCCCTCCGAACTCCCTCCGCAGTACCAGGAAAAGCAGCCCGGCGACGAGCACCGGATGGACCCGCAGCCGGCGGAGACGTCCCCGGCTTATCGTGGCAGCGGTAAGCTCGACGGCAAGGCAGCGCTCATCACGGGCGGCGACAGCGGCATCGGCCGCGCCGTGGCCGTCCTCTTCGCGCGCGAGGGCGCCGACGTCGCCATCGTCTACCTCGACGAGCACGAGGACGCCGAGGCGACGAAAAATCTCGTCGAGGCCGAGGGGCGGCGCTGCCTCACCATCAGCGGCGACGTGGGGGAGAAGGCGTTCTGCCAGGAGGCCGTCGAAAAGACGGTGAGCGAGTTCGGGCGGCTCGACATCCTCGTCAACAACGCGGCCGAGCAGCACGTGCAGCAAAACGTCGAGGACATCTCCGAGGAGCAGCTCGTCAAGACGTTCCGCACGAACATCTTCGCGCAGTTTTTCATGGTGCAGGCGGCGCGCCCGCACCTGGAGGAGGGGAGCTGCATCATCAACACGACGTCGATTACGGCCTTTGAGGGCAACCCCGTCCTGTTGGACTACTCCTCGACGAAGGGCGCCATCCTGGCCTTTACGCGGGCGCTCGCACAGAACCTGGTCGAGGACGGCATCCGCGTGAACGCCGTGGCGCCGGGGCCGATCTGGACGCCGCTCATCCCGGCGAGCTTCCCAGCGGACCAGGTGGAGAGCTTCGGGCAGAGCACGCCGATGGGGCGGCCAGGCCAGCCCGAGGAGGTGGCGCCGTCGTACGTCTTCCTCGCCTCGGCGGACGCCTCGTACATGACCGGGCAGACGCTGCACCCGAACGGCGGGCAGATCGTAGGCGGATGAGCAGCAGGGAGGAGACCCCGTGCGCAGCCTAAAAATTGGGATCATCGCCTCGGCGCGGCACGCCATCCGCGAGCCGTTCGCGGGCGGGCTGGAGATGCACACGCACGCCCTGGCCACGAGCCTGCGCCGACGCGGCCACGACGTGACCGTGTTCGCCTCGGCCACCTCGGACGCCGATCTGGGCATGGAGCCGGTGTGCGACGAGGCCAGCGGGCTGGACTTCTCCCAGGCCGCACGGGGCGACGCGAGTATGCTCGCCGAGCCGTTCATGCACGAGCACCACGCCTACCTTCACCTCATGCTCCGCCTCCAGCGGGCCGACTTCGACGTGGTGCAGAACAGCTCCCTGCACTACCTCCCCGTGGCGATGGCACCGGCCTTGCCGTGCCCGTTCGTCACCACGCTGCACACGCCGCCGACGCCGTGGCTCGAGAGCGCGCTCGCGGCCCGGCGGCCGGCCCGCAACGCCACCTACGTCTCCGTCTCGGCCTGCAACGCGCGCGCCTGGCAAGAGCACGTGCGCCGCTGCGAGGTCATCCCCAACGGCATCGACTTGGGTCGCTGGCGCTTCCGCCCCGAGGCCGACCCGGCGCGGGCCGTGTGGACGGGCCGGATCGTGCCGGAGAAAGGGCCGCACCACGCCATCGAGGCGGCGCACGCGGCGGGCCTCCGCATCACGCTGGCCGGCCCCGTGCACGACGCGGCGTACTTCCGCGAAGCGGTAGAGCCGCGCCTGGCCGAGGGCGACGGCTACGCGGGCCACCTTGCGCACGAGCGGCTGGCGGCGCTCGTGGGCGGAGCGGGCGTCTTCCTCTGCACGCCGTGCTGGGATGAGCCGTACGGCCTCGTCGTGGCCGAGGCGCTGGCGTGCGGGACGCCCGTGGCCGCCTTCGCGCGCGGCGCCGTGCCCGAGATTCTCTGCGCCGCCTCCGGCCGGACGGCCCCGCCGGGCGACACCGAGGCGCTGGCCGAGGCCGCCCGCGCGTGCCTGGGGCTGGACCGCCGCGCCTGCCGCCGCCGCGCCGAGAAGCACTGCTCGCTCCAAAGGATGGTGGACCGCTACGAACGCCTGTACCGCCGTCTCGCTGGGGCGCAAGCGGCCCCTCGTCACGCTGCCGCCCCATCGCCCACCGCGTGATGCCGCCCATCGGCTTTTACGTCCACCACCACGGGCACGGGCACGTGATGCGCGCGCAGGCCATCCTCCCGCATCTGAAGCACGAGGCCACCGTGCTCACCTCCGCCGAAGCCGCTGAGGAGCTGTCCCCGTGGGCCGAGGTGATCCGGCTGCCCTCCGACGCCGGCGGGGCGAAGGGCGCGGCGCAGTCCATCGGCACGCCGCCCGAGCTGCACTACGCGCCGGTGGGCCACGGCGGGCTGCGCGCGCGCATGGCTTACCTCGCCGCCTGGGCCGAGCGCGCAGAGCCGGCGCTCCTGGTCGTGGACGTGTCCGCCGAGGTGGCGCTCTTCGGGCGGCTGTGCAGCCTGCCGGTCGTCTTCGTGCGGCAGCACGGCACGCGCACCGATGCCGCGCACGCCCTGGCGTACCGCGCCGCCGCCGGCCTTTTGGCGCCGTATCCCGAATGGCTCGAAGAGCCGACCGCGCCCGAGTGGGTCCGCGCGCGCACCTGCTACGCGGGCGGCTTCTCACGTTACGACGGGCGGCGGCTCCTGCGCGCGGCGGCGCGGCAGCGTCTCGGCTGGGCGGAGGGGGAGCGTGCCGTCGTCGTCCTGAACGGCGGGGGCGGGGCAGGCATTTCGGCAGAGGCCGTGTGCGCCGCCGCCGCGATAACGCCCGCGTGGCGATGGACGCTGCTCGGCGCCTCCGCGCCCGGATCTGCGCCGCCCAACGTGCACGGGGCCGGATGGGTGGCCGATCCCTTTCCCCATCTCAAAGCGGCCGATGTGGTGGTGGCCGCCGCCGGCGACAACGCGGTGATGGAGGTGGCTGCCGCCGGGCGCCCCTTCATCTGCCTGCCGGAAGAGCGCCCCTTTGGCGAGCAGCACAGCAAGGCGCGCCTGCTCGAAAAGCACGGCGCGGCGCTCACACTCGAAGCCTGGCCCCCCGCCGAGGCGTGGCCCGCCCTCCTGCGCCGCGCCCGCGCCATGGACCCAGCCCCCCTCAAGCGCCTTGCCGATGGAAAGGGCGCCGTCCGCGCGGCGGCTTACCTCGACCGCACGGCTTGCCGCTTCTCCGGCGCTCCGCAGACGACCGGCGACCGACGGCCGACGACGTGAGCCACACGTCGGTCTCCCACGTATTGTCGTTCGTCTACCGTCGTTCGTCCTCTGCTGGCAGTCGAAGAATCTCAGCAGTTTCCTCTGTTCATCCGCGATGACGCATCCGCCATGCCGCCGCGCGTTCTCTCCTACCCGCCTGCGCATGATTACGTGGACCGCCTCTATCCAGAGGCGGCGCGCCTCGTGCACCGCGACGAGCCGTGGCCAAAGCTGCCTCGCTTCTACGACCCGGATTGGCTGAGCGCCCGCCGCGCCGGCTGGGACCTCGCGCACTTCCACTTCACCTGGGAGCAGTACGCGCCGGAGCGCTTCGCCGCCGTCCTCGGCGCCCACCGCGCCGGGGGCACGCCCGTGGTGTGGACCGTGCACGACCTCCGCAACCCGCACACGCCGCCCGGCGCCGCCGAGGACGACGAGGCCTACCTGCGCCTCCTGGCGCGCCACGCCGCGCGCGTCCTCACGCTCACGCCCGGCGCCGCCGGGGAGGTGCACCAGCGCTTCGGGCGGCGCGCGGAGGTCGTGCCTCACGGCCCGCTTTTAGGTCTTGAAGAGATGCGCCGCCTGCGCCGCCGCCGCGCCGCCGTGCTCGAAGATCGTCCAGAGCGCCCGCTACGCCTGTTGCTCCACGCCAAGGCGCTGCGGGCCAACCTGGACTGGCGCACGCCGCTGGCCGTCGCGCAGGCGATGGCGGCCGAGGGCTGGCCCCTCCGCCTCGACGTGCTCGTCCACGAGGGCGCCAAGGGCCGCGCCGCAGTCGAGGCTGCCGCCGGCGCCGGCGTGCGGGTCCATCCGCACGCGTGGCTCGCGTTTTCAGCGCTGTGCGAGCGCCTGCTCCGAGCCGACGCGCTGCTCCTGCCCTACCGCTGGGGCACGCACTCCGGCCTCCTCGAGCTGTGCGCCGACCTGGGCGTGCCTGTCGTGGCCGGCGACGTGGGCTACCTCCGCGAGCAGGCCCCGATGATGCGTGTGCGCGTCGAGCACGGAGCGCTCAACGCCGCCTCGCTGCGCGCCGCTCTGAAGGCGTTCCTCGACGGCGGAGAGCCTGCGCCCGTGCCGGTCGAGGAGCGGGAGGCGGACCGTGCCGCCTTCCGCGCCGCGCACGCAGCCGTCTACGCCTCGCTCCTAAAGACGCCGTCCTGAAACGGCGCGGCGGCCTCCTGCCGGGCGGCGGCCACTTCCCCAGCACTCGGCGGACGCCGGACGATGAGCCGGTCCGCCTCCGCGTGCCACTCGATCAGGCCGCGCTCGGCGAAGGCGGCGAGCCATCCCTCCATCGGCCACGCGCCCCACTTCTCGTAGAAGCGCTGCGCGTTGCGCACGAGCGCGCCGAAGTGCTGAAGCGGCGGATCGTACGTGGCGTGATGCTGATGAAACGCCCGCGCCCCGCCCACGCTCAAGAGCGGCACGCCGCCCGCGCGCGCGGCAAAGGCGAAGTCGGTGTCCTCGGCGCCGTAGCCGAGGAAGGCGTCCTCGTCGAACCCGCCGAGGCGCCAGAAGGTGGCGCTGCGGAGCGCGAACGAGAGCGACCAGAACAGCTCGTAGCGGTCTACCGGGCGAGGGGCGCTGCCGTCTCCGGGAGGCGCCGGACGTGCGGGGTGGGGCTGGCTGGCGGCGTAGAGCGCGCTTTCGGTCCAATCGTTCTCGGCGGCGTGGGGCGGCAGGTAGCGCACCTCGCCCACGAGCAGGGCGTCCGGCTCTTTCTCCAGCGCGGCGCGGTAGCCGGCCACGAGATGCGCGGCGGGGATGCAGTCCACGTCCAAAAAAACGAGGCCGGGGTGGCGCGCGGCCCGAGCCGCCGCGTTGCGCGCCGCAGCCAGCGGCAGATCCGTGCCGGCGCGCTCTACCGAGAGGAAGCGCACGGGGAACGTCGCGTCGGGCAGGTGCGGCGCAGGGTCCTCGCCGCCCATCACGGCTACGACGAGTTCGCCCGGCAGCGCCTCGCCCCGGCGCAGGCCGCGCACGAGGTTACGCAGGTGCGCCGTGCGGTTTCGCACAAGCGTCAAGACGCTGATTTCCATGCGAGCACATCGGAAGGCACAAAAAGAAAAAGCCCGCTCCGGCCAGGAGCCGAGAGCGGGTGTTGCTGAGGTACCGCGTACGGGATTCGAACCCGTGTTACCGCCGTGAGAGGGCGGCGTCCTAAACCACTAGACGAACGCGGCTTTTTTGTGCTCGCAGATTTCTCTGCCTCTGCGAAGATCCACAACGAGCGCCCCGAGAGCCGGTTTCCGTTTCATCAAAACTCTACGACGTGCCGGGCTGTTGGCCCCTCGCCCGGCAGAAAAAGCCGGACCAACCCCCGCCGCACGCCGGTAGGAACAACCCCCGTCTTAGACGTATCACCGCAGGCTTTCTGATAGACACAGGCACGGTATACCCCATGAGATCGTTTTCGTTTGCAACGGCGCGCAGCGGTGCGCCGGCCTTCCCAACGCTTCTCGCGGCGCTCCTCTTCGCGCTGCTCGTAGCCGGCTGCGCCGATAGCGGCTCCGGCATCACGCTGGACGAAGAGGAAGGCGCAGAGGCCCCCACCTACACCATTGGCGAGCCGATTGAAGATGCGTCCTACGCCGTGATTGTAAGCTCGGAGTACGGGGGCGACACGCTCACCACGCAGGAGTTTACGCAGCAGTTCGACCAGATCGCGCAGCAGGCGCCCACCGCCGAGCTGGACGAAAGCCAGGCCGCCGAGCTGCGCCGCAACATCGTCGAGCAGTTCGTGATGCGCCACGTCCTCTTCGGTGAGGCCGATGCGATAGACGCCGGCGCCGACTCCGCCGAGGTGGGCGCGCGCGTGGAGCAGCTCCGGCAGCAGCTCGGCGGCGACGAGCGCTTCCAGCGGATGCTCGCCGCGCAGAACATGGACGAGGACGAGCTGCGCGCCATGATCGCCGATCAGATGCGCGGCCAGGCCGTCCAGGAGGAACTGGCCGCCGGCGCCGAGGCGCCTACCGAAGAAGAAACGGAAGCCTTCCGCCAGGAGCGCGCCGAGGAGGTGCGCGCGCAGCACATCCTCTTCCTGGCCGGTCAGGACGCCACGCCCGCCGAGGAGGACAGCGTCCGCAGCCTGGCCGAGGCCGTCCTCGACAGCATCCGCAGCGAAGGGGCGGACTTTGGCGAGATGGCGCGGCGCCACAGCCAGGACGGCAGCGCCGAGTCCGGCGGCGAGCTGCCCTACTTCAGCCGCGGGCAGATGGTGCCGCCGTTTGAAGAGGCCGCCTTCGCCCTCGAAGACTCCGGCGATGTGACTGCGGAGCCGGTGCGCACGCGCTTCGGCTACCACCTCATCCGCAAAACGGGCGAGCGCGAGACCGAGCCGATGGACACCTCACGCGCCCGGCAGATGCTCGTCCAGGAGCGCGAGCGTGAGGCCATGCGCGAAGGCCTCGAAGCGCTGCGCGCCAAGACCACCGTGCGCATCAATCCGTCCGTCATCGAAGGCGTGGACCTGAGCGAGCCGTTCGACATCATGCGCGGCGGCTGATTTCTTCCCCCTCCGAAGAAGAAGGGCGCCTCATCGGCATAGCGCTGATGGGGCGTTTCCTTTGTTGCAGCAGGGCGAACGACGACCGCAGCCCAGAGCCATCTTCGTCCGTCCGTCGTCACTCATCATCCCGTCGCAGCATGGCGACGTGCGGGATGCCTGCCTCCTCGAACGGCTCGCCCTCGCGCACAAAGCCGAAGGAGGCGTAGAAGCTTTCCAGGTGCGCCTGCGCGTGCAGGTAGAAGGTATGGAGGCCGGCCTGACGCGCCTCGCCCAGCATGTGTTGGACGAGCGCCCGGCCGTAACCGCGCCCGCGATACTCGGGTACGACGGCAAAGCGCTCCAGCTTGGCTACGGCCTCGCCGCCGTGCGTTACGGTGCGCCAGCGCGCGGTGGCCGCCAGCTCCCCGCCTGCCATGCCCAGGACGTGCTGGCTCGTGGCGTCGTGGCCGTCCCACTCCTCTTCGGGCGCGCAGCCTTGCTCCTCGATGAACACGCGGTGGCGGATGGCGCGCGCCGCTTCCCAATCGGCGTCGCTGGTGACGGGGCGGAAGGTCATGGATGAGGAGCGTTGAAGGCATAGAGCGCGCGACGGCTTTGCATCAATTTAAAGAGTACCGCACCATCTTGTGTAGACTTAATCTAAATTAATGACTACGTTGGTCTCGCAAGCCAAAACAATCACCGCCGTCCTGCTATCGTCATGAACGTTTTTACCTCGTCAACTTCCTACCTTTGTGCGGCGTGGGCCGTGTTTGCGCTTACGCTGATGGCAGCAGCGCCTGTGTTAGCGCAGCCTAAAGAAGAAACCGGAACCGTAACGGGCGTAGTCAAAGAAGAGGGGTTGGGCGAGCCGCTCTCCGGCGTGAACCTCTACGTCGAGGGCCGGCGCGGGTTGGGGGCGGCCACGGGGCCGGACGGCGCCTTCGTCATCGAAGACGTGCCGGCGGGGACGCACACGCTCGTGACCAGCCTCCTGGGCTACGAGCGTGAGCGGCAGGAAATCACCGTCGAGGCGGGCGAGACCGCGCGCGTGCGGGTGCTGCTCTTGGAGCGGCCCGTGGAGCTGAGCGAACTCGTCGTCCGTCACGTCATGCTCACGGGCGGGCGGCGGCACCTGGACGAGATCCCCGGCTCGGCGCACTACATCGGCCCGCGCGAGCTGGAGACGTTCAGCCACAGCGACGTGCACCGCGTCCTGCGCCAAGTGCCGGGCGTGTACGTGCAGGAAGAGGACGGCTACGGCCTGCGCCCGAACATCGGCCTCCGGGGGACGGGCGTGGAGCGCTCGTCGAAGATCACGGTGATGGAGGACGGCGTTTTGGCTGCGCCGGCGCCCTACGCCGCCCCCTCGGCCTACTACTTCCCCACCATCGGGCGGATGCAGGGCGTGGAGGTGCGCAAGGGATCGAGCCAGATCGCCTACGGGCCGTACACCACCGGCGGTGCGCTCAACCTCCTCTCCACGCAGATCCCCGACGCCTTCTCCGGCCGCCTCAACGTCCTGGCCGGCGGCGACGCCGAGCGCACCATCCACGCGCACGTGGGCGATTCGTACGAGCACTTCGGCTTCGTGGCCGAGACGTACCAGATCCGCTCCGATGGCTACAAAAACCTCGACGCGGGCGGCGGCAGTTCGGATGGGGACACCGGCTTCGACAAGAAGGACTATCTGGCCAAGCTGCGCCTCTCCACAAGCCGCGACGCGCGCGTCTACCAGGCGCTCACCTTCAAGATCGCCTCCGCGCGCGAGACCTCGAACGAGACCTACCTCGGCCTCACGCAGGCCGATTTCGACCGGGCGCCGTACCGCCGCTACGCCGCCTCGCAGGAGGACGTGATGAACACCGAGCACGAGCAGTACCAGCTTCGGCACCTCATCCAACCCGCCCCGTTCGTGGACGTGACGACGACGCTTTACCGCAATAACTTCCACCGCAACTGGTTCAAGCTCGACGACGTGCGCGCCGCCGCCGATAGCGAGGCCGTGGGCATCGCTGCGCTTCTGGACAACCCGGACGCCTACGCCGCCGAACTCGCCATCGTCCAGGGCGCCACGAGCCAGAACGACGACGCGCTGATGGTCAAAAACAACAACCGCTCGTACTACGCGCAGGGTGTGCAATCGGTGGCCGGCTTCACCTTCGAGACGCCGGGTCTGGCGCACCGTGTGGAGATCGGCGGGCGCTTTCACGAAGACGCCATCGACCGCTTCCAGTGGGTGGACGCCTACCGCATGGACGACGGCGTGATGCAGCTTACCGAAAGGGGCACGCCCGGCACCGAGAGCAACCGCATCCAGCGCGCCGACGCCTGGGCCGCCTTTGCGCAGTACCGCCTCGAGCGCGGCGCCCTGACCGTGACGCCCGGCCTGCGCTTCGAGTCCATTACCCTCACGCGCGACGACTACGCCACCGACACGCCCGAAGGCCGCGCCCGCACGGCCGCCCCCGAGAGGACGCGCTCGAACCAGGTGGACGTGTTCATCCCCGGCATGGGCGTGATGTACGAATGGACGGAAGGGCTGAGCACGTTCGGCGGCGTGCACCGCGGCTTCGCGCCGCCCGGCGCGGACGAGAGCACCGAGCCGGAGTTGAGCGTGAACTACGAAGCGGGCCTGCGCTACCGTCGGCCGGGGTTGCGCCTGGAGGCCGTCGGCTTCTTCAACGACTACGCCAACCTCCTGGGCCGCGACCTCGCCGCCGTCGGCGGCGACCCCTCGGGCGAGCAGTTCAACGGCGGCGACGCCCACGTGCGCGGCGTCGAGCTTTCGGCGCAGCAGGACCTCGGCCTCGTGGCAGGGGCGCGCTTCTCTATTCCCTTCGACGTGGCGTACACCTACACGCGCGCCACGTTCGAGAACGCCTTCGAGAGCGACTACGACCCGTGGGGCGCCGTCGAGGAGGGCGATGAGCTGCCGTACCTGCCGGAGCACCAGCTCGCGGCGAGCATCGGCGTGGATGGCTTCAAAGGGTTCGACTTCAATCTGGGCGGCCGGTACGTGAGCGCGCTGCGCACCGTGGCGGGCCAGGGCGACCTCGACGAAGACGCCTCCATCGACGCGCACCTCGTCCTCGACGCTTCGGCGAGCTACGCCGTCACGCGCTACGCCGAGGTCTTCGCCAGCGCGCGCAACCTCACCGACGCCGTCTACGCCGTGGCGCGCCGCCCGGCCGGCCTGCGCCCCGGCCTCCCGCGCACGTTCCTCCTGGGCCTTAAGGCGAGCTTCTGATCCAATGAGGTCACGTTCGGAGCAAGCATCCGTAGGGACGTACCGCGATACGCCCTTACGGCGTTTGGGGCCGTCCTGCCGCGAAACCCGCCGCGCCCGGCGGCGGTTGTGCTGGTGTTCTTCGTGGCCGAACCACCGCCCGCATCCCCATGCCGCTGTTTGAAGACACATCGCCGGAGGCCGAGGCCGTGCTCATCGAAGGCTACCGGCAGATGTCGCCGCGCCAGAAGATGGAGCAGGTGACGGCGCTTAACCGCACGGCGGAGCGGTTCGCACGCGCGCGCTTGCGCGTCCAGTACGGCCCCGATGTGCCCGAGCGCGAGATGCAGTTGCGCCTGGCCGCGCTCCGCTTGGAGCGCGACACTATGATCGAGGTCTTCGGCTGGGACCCCGAGCGCGAAGGGTACTGATGGCTGTGGACCTCTTCGACGTCACCTTCCAGGTTGTGCAGGCGCTTGAGCAGGCTGGCGCCCCCTGCTTCGTGGGCGGATCGCTGGCAAGTTCGCTTTACGGCATTCCGCGTACCACACAGGACGGGGATGTGGTGGCGGATTTGCAGTTCGGGCACGTCGCCGCCTTCGTCGCTGCGCTCGAAGGGGCGTTCTACATCGATGCCGAGGGAATCCGGGAAGCCGTCCGCGAGCGCTCCTCGTTCAACGTCATCCATCTGGGGACGATGCTCAAGGTAGATGTCTTCGTCCTCGGAAAAGGCGCTTTCGCGCAGCAGGAGATGCGGCGCCGTCAGCCCTACGTCTTTTCGGAAGAGCCGCGTCGGGCATTCGCCGTAGCCAGTGCCGAGGACGTGGTCCTGCACAAGCTTTACTGGTACCGGCTGGGCGGCGAGGTCTCGGACCGGCAGTGGCGCGACGTGCTCGGCGTGATGAAGATGCGCGCCGAGACCCTCGACCGCGTCTACCTCGAACGCACCGCCGGCCCGATGGGCGTTGCGGACCTGCTCCAACGCGCCTACGCCGAGGCTGATTTGTAGACGTAAACGCCTCCCATGCACGTTGGCGAAACCCGCTCTGCCCGGCGCCGGTCTTACAAAGGCCTTTTCCAGAAGAAAAAGCGCCGCCGCCATGCCCGCGCCCATCTACCTCGACCACAACGCCACCACGCCCGTGGACGCGCGCGTCCTGGAGCGGATGCTGCCGTTCTTCTCGGAGCACTACGGCAACGCATCGAGTAAAGGGCACGCCTTCGGCTGGGCCGCCGAGGAGGCCGTCACCCAAGCGCGCGAGCAAGCAGCAGCCCTCCTCAGCGCCGAGCCGCGCGCCCTCACCTTCATGAGCGGGGCGACGGAGGCGATCAACATGGCGCTGCGCGGCGTGGCGGCCACGTACGCAGAGAGGAAAGGCCGCCACTTCGTCACCGTGCAGACGGAGCACAAAGCCGTGCTCGACACCTGCCGCGCGCTCGGAAGGCAAGGCTTCGAGGTCACCTACCTGCCCGTAGACGAAAGCGGCCTGCTCGCCCTCGCCGATCTCCAAGCCGCCCTGCGCGAAGACACCCTCCTCGCCGCCGTGATGTGGGCGAACAACGAAACGGGCGTCCTCCAGCCCATCCCCGAGATCGCCGAGGTCGTGCGCGAGGCCGGCGCGCTCTTCATGACGGACGCAACGCAGGCCGTCGGTAAGATCCCAGTAGATGTGCAGCACGCCGATCTCCTGGCGTGCTCGGCGCACAAGCTCTACGGGCCGAAGGGCGTGGGCGCTTTGTACGCGAGCCGGCGCCGCCCGCGCGTGCGCCTTCAGCCGATGCTCACCGGCGGCGGGCAGGAAGAAGGCCGGCGCGGCGGCACGCTCAACGTGCCTGGCATCGTCGGCATGGGCGCCGCCGCCGAGATCGCCGCCGAGCGCCTCGCTGCCGACGCCGAGCGCTTGGCACCACTGCGCGACGCTTTTGAAGAGCGCCTCACCGACGCGCTCTCTGGCGTCCAGATCAACGGCAAAGACGCGCCGCGCCTGCCGCAGACGTCCAGCGTCACCTTCCGCGGCGTCAAGGCCGAAAACCTGGAAGCGAGCCTGCGCGCGCTCGCCGTCGCCACCGGCAGCGCGTGCTCGACGGGCAGTCAAAAGCCGAGCCACGTCCTCCAAGCGATGGGCCTCTCCGACGCCGACGCGCGCTCCACGCTCCGCTTCAGCCTCGGCCGCGCCACCACCGAAGACGACATGGACCGCGCCGCCGAAGAGGTCATCCGCGCCGTGAGGCAGCTTCGCAACGTGGCCGCGTGGGCTTGACGACGGATTTCTCGGGGCGAACGGCGTTTTCTCTTGAAGACCATCCCCTACTTCGAGCGCAACATCAAGCGCCACGACGTAACCAAAAACGAGGTGCAGGCAGCGTACGACAGCGGGGGCCAGTTGGCAGAGATCGAAGTGTCACATGCGTCGAAGCACGTCGATCTTGACGAAGTGCGCCGCAAGCAGAGCTTCAAAGAGGTGCACAGCGAAAAAGCTGCCCCGCAGTCCTGAGCCGAAGCCACTACAAGAAACGGAAACAAAGCATGGAGCCGATCACCAACCGCGTCGCCGAGAGCGAGATCGCCGTCTACAACTTGGCCAAGCTCTGGGACGGCGCCCCTATCGCCGAACTCGACATCGCCCCGTTCCTCGTCGGAGGGCTGATGCTCAAAGAGAAAAAGTTCCGCGCCGACGTGAAGGCGTACGACTGGCAGCAGCACGAGGGGGAGCACGTGGCCGTCCATTGCTCCGCCGACGCCATCGTACCGACGTGGGCGTACATGCTCGTGGCCGCCAAGCTCGACGGCGTGGCGCGCTCGGTCGCCTTCGGCCGGCGCGATGATCTCTTGCGCGACTACTTCACCCGCGCGCTCGAAGGTGAGGATTGGTCCGCGTACGAAGGCCGCCCCGTCGTCGTCAAAGGCTGCGGGAGCGAGATCGTCCCGCCGAGCGCCTACCTGCAAGCTACGCAGAAGCTGCAAGGCGTGGCGCGCAAGCTGATGTTCGGCGAGCCGTGCTCCTCGGTCCCGCTCTGGCGCCGCCCGCAGACCGCGCAGGAGCGCCCGAAGCACAAGCCTGCCGGCGTCAAAAAGCCGTCGCTCCCCACGCCGAGTTCGTGAGCGCACCGCCCCATGACGATTGACCTCTCCGGAACGGCGGCGCTCGTCACCGGCGCGAGCCGAGGCATCGGCGCCGCCATCGCGCGGCAGATGGCCGAGGCTGGCGCGGCCGTAGGCGTGCACTTCGGCAAAAGCCGCGACGCCGCCGAGGCGCTGGCCGAGGAGATCGGGGCCGGCGCGCAGGTTTTCCAGGCCGACCTCGCCCGGACAGGCGACTGCGAGCGCCTTTTTGATGAAGCCGTCGCGGCGTTCGGAGAAAAGCTCCGCGTCCTCGTCAACAACGCCGGCGTCGCGCTGCGGATGCCGCTCGGCGCCTCCGCGGCCGATTGGCAGGCGGATTGGGACCGGACGATGGCCGTGAACCTGCGCGCGCCGGAATGGCTGTGCCGCCGCTTCGCCGCGCACGTCGGTGAGACGGAAGGGGCGGGCCGCGTCGTCAACATAGCCTCGCGGGCCGCCTTCCGCGGCGACGCGCCGGAGTACATGGCGTACGCCGGGTCGAAAGGCGGCCTCGTGGCGCTCACGCGCTCTTTAGCGCGCGGCTTCGGCGAGAGCGGGCTGCGCGCCTTCGTCGTGGCCCCCGGCTTCACGCGCACGGACATGGCGCAGGCCTTTATTGACGAGTTCGGCGAGGACTACGCCCGCAGCGGCATCGCTCTGGAGCGCCTGACGGAGCCGGAGGACGTGGCGCCGCTCATCGTCTTCCTCGCCAGCGGCCTGGCCGACCACGCCACCGGCGCGAGCATCGACGTCAACGCTGGCAGCTACGTGCACTGACGGGCGTGTTGAACCGCTTTGCAACTTCATCCGCAACCCCGGAGGGTACACACATGAACATCGGCATCATCGGAGCGGGCAACATCGGTGGGACGGCGGCGCGGCTCTTTGCCGAAGCGGGGCACCAGGTCGCGCTGAGCAACTCGCGCGGACCGGATACGCTGCAAGACCGAGTGGGCGCGCTCGGCGAGAACGTCCGTGCCATGACGGTCGAAGACGCCGCAGCGTTCGGCGAGGTCGTGCTCGAAGCCATCCCGTTCGGGCATTACAAAGACCTGCCGGCCGATGCGCTCCGGGGCAAGATCGTCATCAGCGCGTCGAACTACTACCCCGAGCGCGACGGCGAGATGGGTCTGGACGGGCGCGCGCAGACCGAACTCGTGGCCCGGCACCTCGACGGCGCCCGCGTGGTCAAGGCGTTCAACACGATCTACTGGCAGCACCTGCGCGACCAGGGCGACGCGTCGAAGCCGGTGGAAGAGCGCCGCGCCATCCTCCTCGCCGGCGACGACGCCGAAGCTAAAAAGCGTGTCGCCGCGCTCATCGAAGAGATCGGCTTCGCCCCGGTGGATACGGGCAGCCTGCGCGAGGGCGGGCGCAAGCAGGAACCCGGCGCGCCGCTCTACAACAAAGACGTCACCGGAGGCGAGGCCCGGCGCCAGTTGGAAGCGTCGTAAGGGGCGCTACCCGTCGGTCTTGAAAGTCCAGCAGGCGTGCGCGTACTTACGAATTCCGTTTTGCGCATCCAGTCACTTGCAACGCCATCGTGCGCTCTATGACAACCTGGTCCGCCTCGGCTCGCGCCTGCCTCGCGCTGGCTGCGCTGCCGGTGCTCTTGTTCGCCGCGTGCGAGGACGCCAACGACGAAGCAGAACCGCCGCGCCCCAACATCATCTTCATCATGGCGGATGACCACGCCAACCGGGCCATCAGCGCCTACGACGGGAGCATCAATCGCACACCCAACATCGACCGCCTGGCCGCCGAGGGCGCGATCTTTCTGAACAGCTTTTGCGCCAACTCGATCTGCGGTCCGAGCCGGGCCTCCATCCTCACCGGCACGCACAGCCACGTCAACGGCGTCACGGGCAACGGGGCGGCCTGGGACAGCCTGCAGATGGTGTTCCCGCGCGCGCTCAAGGAGGCGGGCTACCAGTCCGTGCTCTTCGGCAAGTGGCACCTCAACAGCAAGCCCGGCGACGAGTACGACACCTACAAGATCCTCACCGGCGCCGGGAAGCAGGGCTTCTACTACAACCCCGAGTTCTACGACAGCGAGACCGGCACGGAAACCGTCCAAGGCTACTCCACCGACCTCGTCACGGATGAAGCGTTGCGCTGGCTTGAGGAGACGCGCGACCCGGACCAGCCCTTCGCCCTGCTCGTCCAGTACAAGGCGCCGCACGTGCCGCGTATGCCCCCCATCCGGCACCTGGAGCGCTACCTGAACGACACCATCCCCGAGCCGGCCACCTTTTCCGACACCTTCGCCACGCGGTCGCACTACGCCACCGACGTCAACTTCCACATCAAAGACTTCCAGCCCATCCCCGCCTACGGCACGTACGACCCGGAGCAGTACAACATCTACTTCGCCCGGATGACGGACGAGCAGCTGCGCGCCTACCACGCCGCCGTCGATCCGCAGAACCGGGCCTTCCGGGAGCGGCAAGCCACGATGGACTCGACCGCGCTCAAGAAGTACGCCTACCAGCGCTTCATCAAAGACTACCTCCGCCTCGTCGATACCGTCGATGAGAACGTGGGGCGCATCCTCGACTGGCTCGACGAAAACGAGGCGCTCAAAAACGAGGCGCTCAAAGAGAACACCCTCGTCATCTACACGAGCGACCAGAGCTACTTCACCGGCGAGCACGGCTACGCCGAGAAGCGGCTGATGTACGAGCCGGCCCTGCGGATGCCGCTCTTGATGCGCTGGCCCGCTGGCATCGCGCCGGGCACCCGCGTCCGGCCGCTCGTGCAGAACATCGACTACGCGCCTACCTTCCTCGACGTCGCCGGGGTGCCCGCCCCCGCCCGGATGCAGGGCCGCTCCGTCAGAGCCTTGCTCGAAGACAGCGCCGACGAGTGGCGCGACGCGGTCTACTACCACTACTACGACCACGGGCGGCACAACGTGGGCCGGCACGAGGGCGCGCGCGACGGCCGCTACAAGCTCATCCGCTTCTACACGGACGACGTCTGGGAATTCTACGACCTGAAAAACGACCCGTACGAGGTCAACAACGTCTACGGAGAACCCGCTTTTGCCGAAGAGATCAGCCGGATGAAGGAGAAGCTCGCCGCGCTGCGCGAGCGGTACGGCGTGCCGCCGTGGGTCTTCGAGCCGCCGTACGTCTCCTTGCAAGGCATCCGCGCCACGGAGCACCCGGAGAACGCCCCCGCCGGGGCCGGGCGGCCTTGACCGCGCTACTCCTCGCTTTCCAAGAAAGCGAGCACGGCGCTGCTAAACGCCTCGGGCCGCTCGATGATGAGCAGGTGGCCGGCGTCCTCGATCATTTGGAGCTTAGCGTTCGGCAGTGCTGCTGCGGCGGACTGCGCGACGGCCTCGGCCGTAAGCTCCGGGTGGAGGAAGCGGTTGGGGATGAGCTTATCGCCCGTGCCGAAGAGGACGAGCGTAGGCGCCTCGACCTCACCGAGCCGGTCAAAGACGGGGCCGTCGAGCATCCCGGCTATGGCGCGCGCGTTGGCCTCGGCGTAGCTCGCGTAGTCGGCCTGCTGGCGGAGCGCCTGGCGCTGCTCGAAGATCCACCCGTAGCGGGCCGAATCATAGGCGGCGAAGTTGAGCGCGATGTTCTGCCGCACCTGCGCTGGGGGCGTGTTCTGGATGGCCTCGGGCGTCATCAGCCCGGTGAGCGCGGCGGCCTCCTCGTCGGTGAACGTCTCGATCCCCGCCGGCGAGACGAGGACGAGCTTTCTCAAACGCTCCGGGTGCTCCAGCGCGAACGTCAGGCCCACCTGCCCGCCCATCGAAAGGCCCACGTAGTGCGCCTCCTCCACGCCGAGCGCGCCTAAAAAGCCGGCGACGGTTTCGGCAAAAAACGGCATCGTGCCCGGCACGTCGGCTTTGCCGGAGAGGCCGTAGCCGGGGAGGTCGAGCGCCAAGGCGCGGTAGCCGGCCTCTTCAAACGCCACGAGGTTTTCGCGCCAGAACGAGAGGTTCGACCCGAGGCCGTGCACGAAAAGGACCGGCTCGCCTGCGCCGCCGCTGTCGTAAAACGCCACGGGCCGCCCGCCGACTTCGACCGTGTCAATGGGGGCGGGGTAGAAGGGCAGCGCCGCCGTCTGCGTGGAGTCGAGGGCGACGGGATTGAAGGGCATGAGCAGGCCGAGGATGAGGAGAAGCATAGCGGGGCGGCGTTTGGTGGGAACTGTTTGACGAATGAGAATGTCCCCGCGCATCGAGGTCCCCCCTGGTCAGGAGGGGTGCCTCCGGTGCCCCCGGTGCCGGGACAAGCTCGGCAGGCTCCAAGCGGGGTGATTGATGAGTCTGGCACGCCCGCCCGGTAGAGACGTGACGCCGTCACGTCTCTACGCCAACGCCAGCTTGTTTCTTCCACCACTTGCCGTGCGGCATTTTGTGGCGGCGGATGAGGAAGATTACGGCGCCGGGCCGTCTCGGCTCGTTGGCGCTGCCGCCTCGCCTCGCACGCGCTCGGCCAGCGCGCGTTTCTGCACCTTGCCGCTGTGGCCTTTCGGCAGTTCGCTCACGAAGCGGATCTCGCGCGGCACCTTGTACTTCGCCAGGCGCGCGCGGCAATGCGCGAGCAGTTCGTCTCCGTCTAAAGCAGCGTCGTCTCGGCCGGCGACGAAGGCCACGCCCGCCTCGCCCCACCGCTCGTCCGCCACACCGACGACGGCAGCTTCCCGGACCGAACCGTGCGCGTAGAGGGCGGCCTCGACCTCGGCCGGGTACACGTTCTCGCCGCCTGAGATGTACATCTCCTTTTTGCGCCCGACGACGTAGAAGTAGCCCTCGTCGTCCTGGCGCACGAGGTCGCCCGTGTAGAACCACCCGTCGCAAATGGCTTCCGCAGTAGCCTCTGGGTTGCGCCAGTAGCCGGGCGTGACGACGGGGCCGCGCATGAGGAGTTCGCCCGTTGCGCCGAGCGGCACCTCCGCTCCAGCCGCGTCCACCACGCGCGCGTCCAGATAAAAATTAGGCAGGCCGATGGAGCCGATTTTCCGGAGGGCGTCGCGCTCGGGCAAGGAGAAGCAGTTCACGCCCACCTCCGTCATCCCGAAGCCCTGGCGGATGGGCACGCCCTTGTTCTGCCACGTGCGGATCAAGGGCGCCGGCATGGCCTCGCCGCCGACGATGGCGTAGCGCACGCGCTCCAGCGTGACGCCGGCGAACGCCTTATTCTCGGCCATCATCTTGAGCATCGTCGGGACGCCCCAGAGGATCGTCAGTTTTTCCTCTTCGCACAGGCGCAGGACGGCTTCGGCATCAAAAGCGTCGAAGAGAAACGTCGTGGCGCCGCGGTGCAGGAACGGGGTGAGGAGCACGTTCCACCCGCCCGTGTGGTAAAACGGCGCGGCGTTGAAGGAGCGGTCCGCCGCCGTGAGGTCGAGCCGCAGGGCCGTGTTGACGGCGTTCCAAAACAGCATCCCGTGCGAGATTATGGCGCCCTTCGGCTTCCCCGTCGTGCCCGAGGTGTAGAGGATCATCAGCGGGTCATCGAGGCCGACCTCCGCGTGCTCCGCCTCGCGCTCCGGCCCGTCGAGCAGCGCCTCCACCTCGGAGAGCGGCAGCCGTTCCGCTTTGGTGCTGAGCGTTCCCGACGTCTCTGCGTAGTCTTCCGAGAAGAAAAGCAGTGCCGGGTCGCTGTCTTGGGCAAGGTGCTGAAGCTCGGGCGCGGCCAGCCGGAAGTTGAACGGGACGAGGACGAAGCCCGCCTTCTGCGCCGCAAAGAAGAGCAGGACGTGCTCCAAGGTGTTCTCGGCCAAAACGGCGATGCGGTCGCCCTTGCAGAGGCCGTGCTCCGTGGCGAGCGCCGCCGCCAGCGCCTCGCCCGCCGCGTGGCACTCGGCAAAGGAGAGCGCGCGGCCCGAAGGCGCCCACACGAGCGCCGTCGCCTCGGGCGTGTAAAGCGCGTGCCGTTCCAGCCAGTCCGTGCGAACCATCATTCGATTTTTGATTTCCGATTGCGGATTTTCGATCCCGCCCGAAAAAACCATAGGGACATGATTCACCATGCCCTCCTGCCGATTCGTCACGCCCACGTCGCCTCACACCGTCGCCTGCCGCTCGGCCGTCTCTTTCTTCGGCGCGAAAAAGAGCGAGCCGGCGGCCACGAGCGTGCTGGCAAAAAGGGCAAACGTGGCCGGCACGGCGGGGTTGTTCGCGTACATTGTGAGGCCGCCGTAGTACACGCCGAAGTGGACGAGGAGCGCCGTCACCGCCGCCGCGAAAACGCCGCCGCGCGTGATCCGGCTGGAAAAAATGCCGAAGAGGATGGGCGCGAACGTGGCCGAGAAGAGGGCGTAGACGCCGTTCTGCGCCAGGATCGCTACGGAGAGGTCCGGGCTGACGATCTGCCCGTACGCGATAACCGCCACCACGGGCGCGAGGACGAGGAGGAAAACCTTGCTGTAGCGGATGCCGCGCCGGTCGATCTCCTCATCTGAGAGCGTGCCGCGCCGCCGGGCGAAGTGGCGGTAGAGGTCGTTCGAGAAAATGGTCGAGAGCGCCACGAGGAGGCCCTCCATCGTGGAGAAGCCGGCGGCCACGAGGCCGATCATCACCACCGAGCGAGCCACGGGCGAGAACACCTCGACGATGTAGGCCGGCACAATCTGGTCCGGCGGCAGGCCGGCCTCCGGCATGAGGATGCGCGCGTAGAGGCCCACGGCCAAGACGCTAAAGAAGAAGACGAGCGCGACGAAGCCCGTGATAAGGTACTTGTTCACGTCGCGCTCGCTGTTGAGGTAGAGCGCCTTCGAGATCACGTGCGGCTGCGTAATCACCGCCACGCCGATCACGAAGTTCGCCACGAACACCTCGAACCAATCGCGGAAGAGCAGACTTTGCGGATTCGTCGGCTGCGCCAGAAGCGGGTCCACCGCCCGCAGCCGCGCCAAAAAGCCGTCCACCCCGCCCGCGAAGTACTCCAGCCCCGAGCCGATGAGCAGCACGGCCACGACGAGCATGATGATGGCCTGCGCCGTGTTCGTGAGCGTGTGCGCCGAGGCGCCGCCGAGCATGATGTACACGAGCGGAAAAATAATCACAATCGCCATCGCCACGAGCGTGGGGATTTCTAAAACGCTCCTGAGCACGAGCGTCAGCCCCACGGTGATGAGGACGAGGAACGTGATCTGCAAAAGACTCGCCACGGCGAAAAAGACGGCGAGGCGCTTGTCCCCAAAGCGGTCGCCGATCCACTGCGGCACGGTGAGCACAGTGAACTCGTCGCCCACGCGGCGGAACGCCTTCGAGAGCACCGTCAGCCCCAAGACGATGCCGAGCGGCGTGGCGACGGCGTAGCCCAAAAAGCCCGAGACGCCGTACAGGTAAAGCAGCCCCGGATTGATGACGAAGGTGGCCGCGCTCGTCAGGTTCGCCGCCAAGGACAGCCCCACGAACACCGGACTCACCTGCCGGCTCCCCACCGAGAACGACATGAACCCCGTCACCTTCCGGATGCCCCACGTGGCCGCCGCCGAGATCAGCACGAGGTACGCGCCGAAAAAGAGCCAGGCGATGGTTGTGTCGGTCATTTGGGAAAGGGTGAGAGGGTGAGTGGGGAGGGAGCGCAAAGAAGAGCCGAGGAAACGAAAAATGGAAGAGACGACGAGTTAGCTTGAGCGCATCGTCTCCTTATTTCCTCGTATCACCGTTTCTCGCGCCCCGCCCACCGCAGCGCCATCCCGGCGATGGCGGCGCCGCCGCCGGAGGCGATGAGGAAGACGAGGTCGCCGCGCTGAAGCTTCCCTTGCGCGTCGGCGTCGGCCAGCGCCATGGCGATGCAGGCGTTGCCGGTGTAACCGAAGCGGTCCATCACGTTGTGCGCCTTTTCGCGTGGGAGGCCGAGGCGGCTGAGGGTTTCCCAGATGCTCTCGACGTTGATCTGCGTGAAGAAGTAGCGGTCCACGTCCGAAGGCGTCACGCCAAGCTCGCCCGACAGCTCGTGCACGAGCGTTGTCCAGTGATCTGGGTTGAAGCCGTCGGGGAATTTCTTCCGGAACTCGAGCTGCTGGATGCGCCCGTTCGCCTCGGTGATGGGCGCGGCCGTGCCGCCGGTGTAGATCCCCATGTTGCCGTAAAACTGCCCTTCGGATTTGAGCCGGCTTGCCAGGATGCCCGCCTCGCCATCCGAAGCGCGGAGGACGGCCGCGCCGGCGCCGTCGGCAAAGAGCGAGGCCGTGTTCTTCTGCTCGAAGTCAATAAAGCGGCTCATGAGGTAGGCGCCGATGACGAGCACGTGGCGGTAGCGCGCGCCGTCGGCCTCGACAAACTTGCGCGCCACGTCGAGCGCGGTGACGTAGCCTGCGCACGCCGTGTTGAGGTCGAACGTGGCCGCCTTCCGCGCGCCGAGCTTGCTTTGCACCACGGCCGCCGTCGAGGGCGAGAGGAAGTCCGGCGTGTCCGTCGAGACTATGATGAGGTCTACGTCCTCGACCCCGATGCCGGCCTTGCCGAGCGCTTGGTGCGCCGCCTCGGTGGCGAGGTCGGAGGTGGCCTCGTCCTCGTCGGCGTAACGGCGCTCGGTGATGTTGCGGCGCGCGCGCAGGAAGTCGTCCACGTCCTCGCCGTAGAGCCGGTCGAAGTAGCCGTTCGTCACGACGCGCTCCGGCGCGTAGAGGCCCGTGCCGATGATCTGTGCTCTGGACATCATGATTTTAGTTTCTCGGTGTAGGGGCACATCGGCGATGTGCCCCTACGGGTAGGGCGGCCCGGCTACACCACCAGCCCGCCGTCCACGTTCAAGACGGCGCCGGTGATGAAGCCGGCCTCTTCGGAGGCGAGGAAAGCGTAGGCGGCGGCCACCTCCTCGGGCGCGCCGAGGCGCTGGAGCGGCGTCTTCTCGACTACGTCCTGGAGCACCTTCTCGGGCACGGCGCGCGCCATCTCCGTGTCGATAAAGCCGGGCGCCACGGCGTTCACGGTGATCCCTTTGCGGCCCAATTCGCGCGCCCACGTCTTCGTCATGCCGATCACGCCGGCCTTGGCGGCGACGTAGTTCGTCTGGCCGAAGTTGCCGTGGTGCGCCACGACGGAAGCGGCGCTCAAGATGCGCCCGTAGCCCGCCTCCGTCATCGGCGGGACGACGGCCCGCGTGCAGGCGAAGACGCCCCGCAGGTTCACGCGGAGCACGGCGTCGAACTGCTCCGCCGTCATCTTCTTCAGCGAGGCGTCACGCGTGATGCCGGCGTTGTTGACGAGGATGTCCACCTGCCCGAAGGCGTCGAGCGTTTGCCGGACGAGCGCCTCGGCGTCGCCCGGCTCGGCCACGTCGGTGCGGACGAAGAGCGCGCCGTTTCCGATCTCCTCAGCGAGTGCGTGGCCGGCCTCCTCGTCCACGTCGGCGACCACGACGGCGGCGCCTTCTTGGGCGAAGCGCTCGGCGGTGGCGCGGCCGATCCCACGGCTCGCGCCGGTGATGATGGCGACGCGGTTTTCAAGGCGGCGTGCGGACGTGTCAGGCATGTGCGTCGGGCGCTTCGGGTCTGCCGGCGAGCGGGGGGCGTGATCGTCAAAGGCGCTTCAGAACTCGTAGCGCGTGCTGATGGAGAAGAGCCGGCCGATAAACGGCGAGGCGGTGAACTCGCGCACTTCCGTGTCGAAAAGGTTCGTGACTTGGCCCGAAACGCGGAGGTTGTCGCTGATCTTGTAGCCCAGTCCCACGTCCACCGTGAGGAAGCCGCCGAGCGGGCCGTAATTGTACGAGTCGGTCCCCGGCGCGTCTTCGACCACGGGCGTGCCGCGGTAGACGAGGTCCTGCGTCTCGGCCGCGATCTGGAAGCTCGAGAAGTAGTCGTACTCCTGGACGTAGCGGAAGAACGTTGAGCCGAAGAAGCGCGCGCCGTTGTAGTTGAAGGCCAGCGAGGCCTTGTTGTTGGGCGCGTTGACGAGGTGGTCGAGCTTGTTCACCACGCCGTCGCCATTGAAGTCGTTCTCTTCGAGGTTGTCCTCGTCAAAGGCGATGTCGAAAAAGGAGTAGTTGAGCGTGGCCGAGAGCGCCTCGGTGGGGAAGTACGTCAGGCCGAAGTCGGCGCCGTACGTGTTGAACTGCCCGAAGTTGACGTACGTGGCCACGAGGCCGTTGTAGATGCCGAAGGCCGGCTGCACCTCCTGGATGGGCGTCTCGCCCCGGTGCGTCGCCACGCCGATCACAGTGACGGGGCTGAGGAAGTCCTCGGAGATGTTGTAGTAGGCGTTCACGTCGGCAAAGAACTTGCCGCCCAGGAGGCCTTTGAACCCGACCTCGAAGGTCTGCAGCTTCTCGACGTCCTGCTTTTCGACCTCGCGCGTGCCTGTGACGTTGCCCTCGGCGTCGAAGGTGAGGACAGTAAACCCCTCAGCGTTGCCCAAGATGAGGCCGCCGAAGAGCTGGCCGTACTGGTTCAGGATCGTCGGAGCGGCGATGCCGCGGCCGTAGGTGGCGCGCAGCGTGCTGTTTTCGCCCACCTTGTAGAGGAGCGCCGCCTTAGGAAGAAAGTTGAAGCCGTAGACCTCGTGGTTGTCCGCGCGGAAGGCGAACACGGCGCGCAGGCCCGCCGGCAGGTCGCCCGCGATCTGCCCGTAGGCGCCCACCTGGTCCACGGTGATGGCGCCGTCCTGATCGAGCAGGTAGCTGCCCCGGCTGTCGGCCAGGTCGCGCTGCCACTGCACACCGGCGGTCACCTCAAGCACGTCCGCAAAAATGTCGCGGTACTGCCCCTCGGCGTTGATGCGGCGCGAGTCGTCCACGAACACGGCGCCGCTTTGGAGCGAGGCTTCCTCGGCCTCGCCTTCGGACATCCCTGCGTCGATGGCGCGGTAGTACGCCTTCGTGCGGTCGTCGATGGAGTACGTGTCGTCCGTGCGGCTGATGGTGTAGTACGCCTGCGCGAAGAACTTCGGCGCCACCACGCGCGCCTGCAGGACGTGGATGCGCCAGTCCTTGATCTGGTTGCGGCCGACGTTCGTGGGCGAGAGGTAGGTACTGTTCGAGCCGGCGTAGTTAAGGATGACGTCCGTGTTGCCGCCGCCCGGCGTGTAGTACAAAGCGGCGCTCCCCTTCAAAAACTCCACGTCGTTGTCGAGCCGGTACTCGTCGTAGCCCTCGTTCACGCCGTCCCTTTCCGCTGCGGGCGTGCCCGGCGCGTACACCTGGCCGTCCGGCCCGCGCCGGTCAATGTACACCGAGTCGGCAAAGGCGAACTCCTCCGCACGCGAGTAGCCGAGGTTGGCCTTGAAGGCGAACTGCTCGCTAAACTGCTGCGCGTGGCGGATCGAGCCGCCGAACGTGCTCTGGTTCCCCGCCTGCGCGTTGATGATCGTGCCCTCGGAGGTGCGCGGGTCTTTCGTGATCGTGTTCACGAGGCCGTTGTGCGCGTTGGGGCCGTAGAGCGCGCCGTTGGGGCCGAGCACGATCTCCTGCTGCGCGATGTCCTCGGCGATGACCGGGTCGAGCGGACCGAAGGGCAGCCCCGTGGCCACGAGCGTCGAGTAGCGGTGGTCGGTGACTTGCAGGTTTTTCGCGTTGAAGTTCGAGTTGAAGCCGCGCACGTTGATGGCCGGCGTCGCCACGCCCGCGCGGAAGTAGTCCACGCCCTTCTGCCGCGCCAGGAGTTCGCCGGGGTTGTACGTGGGCAGAAACTGGATGTCGGCCGCCGTAATGAGTTCGATGGTGGCGGGCGTGTCGGTGAGCTTCTCGGGGCTTTGCGAGCCGGAGATCACGATCTCGTCGCCCTCGAAAAGGCCCTCTTCCATCGTGATATCCAGCTCCACCGTCTCGCCCGCTCCGACCTCGACGGGCACCGTCCGCGCCGTGTAGCCGACGAACGAGGCCGCGAGCGTGTAGCTGCCCGGCTCGATGCCCATCAGCTCAAAGGCGCCGTCTTCGTCCGTGGCCGCGCCGATGGTCGTCCCCACGAGGCGGACGTTCACGCCGGGGATCGGCCCGCGTGAGCCGGCGTCCGTGACCCGTCCGGTGATCGTCCCGCTCTGCGCATGAGCCGCCGAAGCCAGGCCCAGCGTGATGAGGCAGGTAAGCGTAAGCAAGCGTGTCATGGCGACCCTCGTGTGCGTTGGTTGATGACTGAGTTTATCAGACTGACTGCTTTTCAAACGTTTGAAAATTTTCAAACAAACACGCCGTAAGGAAACAAAAGCGCTTCCGCTCCCACCGATAGAATCACACGTCTTGCGCCGCTGCCTGCCGGGCGTTATTCCACTCATCAGCGAAGTTCTGGTAGAACGACTCCATCAGCGTGTAAAAGGTGCGCATGTGTTCGAGGTTGTCTCTGAGGTAGTCCGGGTGCAGGGCGCCGTCCTTCCCCACCCGGCTGATGAAATGCTCGGCCAGCGCGCGGTTTTTGCGCACGGTCTCCATGTTGAACTTGAAGTTGTTGAAAAAGAGATCCGGGTGCGCGGCGTAGTAATGGCGGCGGTTGACCGGCCCGTTCACCTTGCGGATCACCCCGACATCGGCCAGGCGGCGTACCGAGGTGGAGATGGGGCCTTTCGAGTGGCCCAGCAGCGCCACCATGTCGTCGAGCGAGGTCGGCTCACGACGCGTAAGGAGCATCCCCACGATTAACCCTTGCAGGCGCTTGAAGCCGTAGGACTCGTAGACGTTACCGAAGGCTTCGCTAAGCTCCTGCTCAATAGGAGACAGCGTACGGGAAGCGCTCATACTGGCAGTTAGGGAAGAGCAGAAGGATTATCGCTGTCGTTTGAAACTTTTCAAATGTTCTGCACGAAAGTAAGCCGTCAAGAAGGGAAGGTCAAGGAGCGGTGAAGAAAAAGATCAGGCGCGTAGGTGATGTTCCAGTCCCAAGGATCAATACAGAATGGGAGGCGTGAGAAAAGCGCTTTCATGACGCAGTGCGTTACAGCCTGTCCGAAGAATCATGCCTCGCCTCATCAAACGCTACGACAACCGCAAGCTCTACGACACCGAGGCGAGCGCCTATGTCTCGTTGCGCGACGTGGCCGAACTCGTGCGCCGAGGCGAAACGGTGGAGGTGGTGGACAACACGAGCGGCGATGACCTCACCGCGCAGACGCTCACGCAGATCATCTTAGAAGAAGGCAAGCGCGGCGACCACCTCCTCCCCACAGATCTCCTGCACGACCTCCTGCGCCGCAGCGGCGAGGCCGTGGAGTCCGGCATGGCCGGCTTGGAGCAGCTTCGCCACGGCGCCTCGGGCCTTGTGCAGCAGTCGCTCGGCCGCCTGAGCCGGCTCGTGCACAGCCCCGTGAAGTCGGACGACCTCTCCGAGCTGCGGCGACAGCTCGGGCAGCTTGAAGCACAGCTCGCCAAGGTGCTGGACGAGAAAAACGTGCCAGGCGAACAAGACGACGCCTCGTAGCAGGCGCGCCGCGCATTTCCTCATCGACCCCTTTTAAAGACGGCCATGCGTGACCAGGAGCATCACGAGCGAGACGACGACGGACTGCCGCAGGGTGGGCTGATGGAGCGCGGGTGGGACGTCTGGCGCGCGGGCCTGGGCGCGTGGGCGGCCGCCGAAGAGGAGGGCGGCAAGCTTTTCCAGCGGCTCGTAAGCCGAGGCGAGGCCTATGAGACACGCCGCCGCGAAGAGGTCGAAGCGCTCATGGACGAGTGGGAGGCGCAGCGTGCGATGGCCGCGCGGCAGATCGGACGGGCGGCGAGCCAGGCCGAGGCCGCCGCCGGGCAGGCCGAGCAGCTTATCGGCGGGGTCGTGGCGCGCACTTTGCAGCAGATCAACCTGCCAACGCGCTCCGAGGTCAACGCGCTCGCCCGTAAGATCGACCGGCTTGCCGCGCAGGTGGACCGCCTGGCGGAGGTGATCGAGGAGCGCCGGCGGCCGTCCTGACCGGGAAGCGAGACGTACCGCTCGGCAAGAGCATCAGGGCGGAAGCGCTTCCGTTTGTTTCGAGAACAAGCCGTACCGCACGATGACCGAACGCAGAAAGAACGTAGGACTGGCGTGCGCCGGCGGCGTGGTCGAAGGCGCCGTCTACGAGATCGGGGCGCTGTGCGCGCTCGAAGAAGCCATCGAAGGCCTCGACTTCAACCGGCTCGGCGTGTACGTGGGCGTCTCTTCCGGCGCGCTGATTACGGCGTGCCTGGCCAACGGCATCCCGGCGCGCACGCTCAGCCGCGCCGTGGTGGGCCGCGCCGAGGAGGAGGCGCTCAACATCCGTCCCGAGGTGCTCTTCACGCCCGCCGCGCGCGAGTACGGGCGGCGGCTCAGGCGCTCGCCCGGCGCGCTCTTCGGCGCCTTGAAGAAGTACCTCCTGGCCCCCTTCGACCTCTCCCCGATGGGCGCCCTGGCCGAGCTGATGCCGCTCGTGCCCGTCGGTCTCTTCGACAACGCCGGGCTGGAGCGGTACCTCGCGCGCGTGTTCACCGCGCACGGGCGTACGAACGACTTCCGCCGGCTCCGGGGCGTTTGCCTGCGCGTGATCGCCATGCACCTGGACACGGCACGGACGGTGGCCTTTGGCGAGGAGCAGCCCGAGGTGCCCATCTCCAAAGCCGTGCAGGCGTCCACGGCGCTGCCGGCCCTGTACTGCCCCGTGGAGATCGGCGGCGCGCACTACATCGACGGCGTGGCGCGCCGCACGGTCAACGCCAGCCTCGCCCTCGACGCCGGGGCCGACCTCCTCTTCTGCATCAACCCCATCGTGCCCGTGCAGGCGCTCGTCGAGGAGCGCTTAAATGGAAGCGCCGCGCTGGGCGAAAGCGCCACGCCGGGGCGCCTCACCGAGCACGGCCTCCCGGCGGTGCTATCGCAGACGTTCCGCGCCATCGTCCACTCGCGGATGCGCACGGGCTTCCGCTCCTACGAGCACGCCTACCCCGAGGCCGACATCGTCCTGATCGAGCCGGACTTCGAGGACGAGCGGATGTTCTTCTCCAACATCTTCAGCTTCTCGAACCGCCACGCCGTGTGCGAGCGCGCCTACCAGACGACGCGGCGCTACCTGCGCGCGCACGAGGCCGAGATCCGCCCGAAGCTCGAAAAGCATGGCCTCAAGCTGCGCACGAGCGTCCTGGACGACCCGGCGCGCACGCTCCTGGGGCCGCCGCGCCGCCCGTGGGCCGAGCGCCCGAGCACGCAGGTCATCCAGGACACTGACGCCGTCCTCGACCGCCTCAGCCACGTCCTCGACCGCCTCGAAGCGCAGCAGCAGGCGGCGTAGCCGCTGGCCCCGGCGGCGCGGCTCAAGAGATCGCCGTTGTCGTAGCGGTGCCAGCCCCGGTACAGCGTGCTCTCGGCGACGAACGGCTCCGGGAAGTCGTGCCGCAGCCTCTGAGGAATATCGTGGTCAAGCAACACGCGCATCCTCGAACACCGAAGTCACTTCGTTGGCGTCGGCGCTGTTGCGGAGGTCTATCTCGGCCTCGATGCGGCGCAGCCCCTCACGCAGAAGCGCGACGGCGGTTTGCGTGTGATGCCAGGGTAGTCTTCGAGAAACTCGCTCAGGGGCACGTCGGCTTCGATGGCGTCAATGACGAGCTTGGCCGGGATGCGCGTCTGAGCGAAGACGAGGTCGCCGCCGTGCACGTTCGGGTTTTTGGAAACGAGGTCTTCGAGCTTCATGGTGATCGGTTCCGCTGTTAAGAGGAAAAGGCTCGGCTCTCAGGAACTGCCTGATGCCGATTTGAAGCGGCGTAGTCTCCTCGGCTCCCGGTAGAGACGCCTCGCCGAGGCGTCTCTGCGTTGAGAAAGGTGGTTCCATGAAGACGGGTGGGCCGCCGTCACTTCCCGCCAAGCACCGCGAGCCAGAAGCCGAGCGTGAAGAGCGGCAGCCACAGAAACCACGGCCCGCCCTGCACCGCCGCCAAGGCGCCGGCCACGATGCACGCGCCGGCCAGGATGCCGCTCCTCAGGCCCGCCAGCGGGTTCGGGCGCGGCGTGTGCGTGTCGATCTGCTCCTCGAAGAACCGCACGCCCGTGGCCAAAAGCTGCGGCGCCTGCACGATGAGGTCGATCACCTCGGGCGCGTTGGAGACCAGCTCGCGGCTCAAGGCGCGCGGGTCGAAGCGGTCGCGGAAGATCTCCTGCACGTGCACGCGCGAGATCTCGGCCACGTCCAGGCCCGGCTCGAGCGTGCGCCCCACGCCCTCGAACGTCACGAGCGCCTTGACCATGAGCGTCATCTCCACAGGGAAGAACACGCGGTACTTCCCACCCAAAGAGAGCGATTCGAGGATGAGCTGCGCGATGGAGAGGTCGCCGCGCCCGCCCTGCATCCGGAAGCGGCGGGCCAGGTCCGTCACCGCGCGCCGGAAGCCCTGCGGGTCGCCGCCGGGGCCGATGCGCGCCATCTCCAGGAGGTAGCGCGTGGCGTTCTCCACATCGCCGCGCACGAGCGCGTGGAAGTAGTAGAGGAGGCGCCGCTTGACCTTGCTCCCGAAGCGGCCCACCATCCCCAAATCGATGAAACCGATGCGGATGGAGTCGCCCGGCTTTTTGGCGGGGATGATCTTGAGGTTGCCTGCGTGGAGGTCGGCGTGGAAGAAGCCGTCCTGGTAGAGCATCCGGATGATGGCCTCGGCGCCGAGGTCCACCACGCGCGCGCGCTCCATCTCGCTCAGCGCCAGGGACTCCGGCGCGCCGGGGCGGACGCCCTCGATGAACTCCATCGTGAGGACGTCGTCCGAGGAGAGGTCGCGGTAGATCGTGGGGAAGACGATGCCGGGCGCGTCGGCGAAGTTGGACGAAAAAATCTCGGCGTTGTCGGCCTCGAAGGTGTAATCGACCTCTTTGCTCGTGTAGGCGGCAAACTCCTCGATGATCTGCTTGGGCTGGTAGCGCGGCAGCGCCCACTGCAAGAGGTAGCCCACGGCTTCCAAGAGCTTGAGGTCCGAGGTGATGACCTCGCGGATGCCGGGCTTAATGACCTTAACGACGGCCTTCTGCCCGTCTTTGGTGACGGCCAGGTGCGCCTGCGCGATGGAGGCGGAGCCGAGCGGCTTGCGCTGCACGAACTCGAACAGCTCGCCCAGGGGCCGCCGGAGGTCGCGCTCGATGATGGCCTGCACCTGCTCGAAGGGCACCTCGGGCAGCTTGTCGAGGAGGTTCTCCAGCTCGCGCGTGATCTCCCTCGGGAGGAGGTCCTCACGGATGGCCATGATCTGCCCCAGCTTAATGAACGTGGGGCCTAAGATTTCGAGGCGTCGCCGAAGCTGCTTGGCGAAGGAAAGGCGGCGCATTTCCCGGCTCACGAACGGCCCCACGAAGAACGCCGTCATGCGCGCCCACATGTGGGTAAAGCCGCTGCGCTCGCCGGGCGGGAGCGCGCGCACGTAGGCCACCATGCCGCCGGCCAGGAGGCCCAGCACGTGGCGGTACACGGTGAAAAAGCGCCGGAACGCGCCCTTGTACGGCGCCAGCGGATCGAAAAAGAGCGGCGGCTTGCGCGGCGCCTCTTCGCGCTCGGGCGCTTCGTCAGCAGACGATGGCGCGCGGGCGACGAAGGCGTTCTCCTCGCCGCGCGTGTCGGCGGGGCCGGCGTCGGCGGTGCGGCCGTCTTCAAGCGTGGGTGTGGCTTCGCGGGCAGGCGCGTAGCCGTCGCCGGTGGCGGGGGGCGCCTCGGCGGTGCTGTGGTCGGGCGGTATGGAAGAACCCTGCTCGGGCATGGGCGGGCGGTAGAGGGGGGCGCGGCGGGCAGCCGTTATCCGGCCGTCAGGAGTAGCCAACTGCGGCGCGGGCGGATTGTGCCCCCGCGAGCCGCGCTGCACGTTGCGGCGCGCCGTCGCCTGCCGTCGTTCGTCCGCGCTTGGGCGCTTACGCTCTGCGCTCGGCCGCCCCAACGGGCGGCGGGCCGGAAGAGGCCGGCGGCAGGTCCCGGCGCTCGCGCGCCTCGTCCTCGGGCGGGATGTCGCGCTTGGGCGGGATCGCGTTGGGGTCCGTGGCCGCCTCGCGCACGGCTTCGGGGTTCTCGTCCTCGGCGTACTCCTGCGCGAACATCTCCCAGACGGCCAGGAAGAAGGCCGCGATGATCGGCCCGATGACGAAGCCAGAGAGGCCGAAGAGCGTCAGCCCGCCGAGCGTGGTCAGGAGGATGAGGAAGTCGGGCATCTGCGTGTCACGGCTCACCAGGGCCGGGCGCAGGAAGTTGTCCACCAGCCCGATGGCGAGCGTGCCGAAGGCGATGAGCGCGATGCCTTTGAGCACCTCGCCAGTGAGGATGAGGATGACGGCGGCCGGGAACCACACGAGCGCCGAGCCGACGGCCGGCAGGAGCGAGAGCACCGTCATCAAAACGCCCCAGAGCACGGCGGCGGGGATGCCCAGCGCCCAGAAGGCCAGCCCGCCGAGCGTGCCCTGCACCAGCGCCACCACGAGCGTGCCCTTGATCGTCGCGCGCGAGACCTGCGCAAAGCGCCCCATGAGCCAGCGCTCGCGCACGTCGCCGAGCGGGACGGCGCGCACGAGCGCGTCCACGTAGCGGTCCCCGTCGCGCAGGAAGAAGAAGAGGATGTAGAGCATCAGGAAGAGCAGCACGGTGAACTGGATCGCGTTCTGCCCGAAGCTCAGGGCGCCCTCGGCCAGGAACTGGCTCACCGAGAGGGCCGTGGTGGAGAGGCTTTCGCGCAGGCGCGCGATCTCGACCCCGTACTGGTCGAGGTAGCCGGCCACCGTGGGGAGCATCCGCTCGAAGAAGTCGATGGGCGCGTCGAGGTCAATCTCGCCCGCTTGGACCTGCTCAAAGATGTGGATGCTCTCGCGCACGACGGCGGTGCCCACGGCCACGAGCGGGATCACCACGACGAGGATGATCGTCACGAGCGTGAGCGCCGAGGCCAGCGAGGGCCGGTCCCCGAGCGCGGCCTCCCAGCGCTGCTGCACCGGGCGGAAGACGATGGCCAGCACCACGGCCCAAAAGAGCGGCATCAGGAAGCCCCGGATCAGCTCGAAGAACGCGAGCGTCGCCAGGATCAAGAGACCGAAGAGGAAGATTTGCCGGACGGTGCTTTGGCGTAACATGGCGGCGCGGGGGCGGGAGGGTAGGGCACGGGCGAGGCGCGCGCTAAACGCCGCAAGCAGCACAACGCTCCGCAGCGCACAAGAATAAAGATCAGCAGGGAGAAGAGATGCAACGCTTCCGCCCCCACGTCCTGGGCATCGACGACGCGCCTTTTGAGAAAAGCCAAGCCGCAGACGTGCCGCTCGTGGGCGTGATGATGGAGGGCGCCACGCTGGTCGAGGGCGTGGCCGTAGGCGCGTTTCCCGTGGACGGCGCCGGCGCCACCGATTACCTGGCCGCGTGGATCGGCGGGCAGCGCTGGCACGCGGCGCTCCAGGCTGTGGTCCTGGGCGGCATCACCATTGCCGGGCTGGGCCTCATCGACCTGCGCGCGCTGGCCGCAAAGCTGGAGACGCCCGTTCTGGCGGCCACGCGCCACGAAACCTCGACCGAGCGGCTCGCACACGCGCTTCGCTCTGCCGGTTTGGCTGAGCGCCTGCCCATCTTGGAACGCACCCCACCCGCTCGCCGCGCCGCGCCCGGCCTCTACATCGCCTCAGCCGGCATCGAGGTGGCCGAGGCGAAGGGCCTCGTCCGCGCCACGCTGGGCAAGGCGCGCCTGCCCGAGCCGTTGCGCGTGGCGCACCTCATCGGCGCGGCGCTCGTGAGCGGCGCCTCGAAAGGGAAGGTTTGACGGGCGCCCCTCTTCCGCGCAGATTCGACGGAGGCGCCGCCGAGGCGCACGGGGGCGGCACGCCGTCCGATGGAGAAACGGCGCAGCGCCGATGCGCCAATGGTTTCTGTTGTTCGCTCGTTCGCTCGTGATGCTCAGAACGGGGCTTATCGCTGGCTCATTGTTGTGCTGTGGGGCGCAGGCTATGTTACCATACCATTAACAAAGCGCCCTGCCTATTCGGTTAAACCTGTGCGGATGACGAAGAAACGCGTAAGCATCACCCTTGCCCCTGCAACGATTACGAAAGCGCTAGCGCTTGCCGCCGGCCTGCTCATCGCGGCCAACGTGGCGGTGCAGGTGCTGCGGTACCACCTCGGGTACATGGAGGGCTTCGTTTTTATCCGCAAGTTCGACCTCAACGGTGAGGACAACTTCCCGGCGTACTTCTCCGGGCTTATGCTGCTCCTGGCCGCCGCGCTGCTCGGCCTCATCGCCAAGGCGTCCACGGGGAGACGTTACAGGCGGCACTGGCTGGCGCTGGCGGGCATCTTCGCCTACCTCTGCGCTGATGAGCTGCTGCGCGTGCACGAGTTCGTCGGTGGCGTCACGGCGCGCCTTTTCGGACTGGAGGGGGCGGCGCGCCACTACGCCTGGGTGGTGTCGTTTGGGCTGCTGGCGCTGGCGGTGGCCGCCTCGTACGTGCGCTTCCTTTTGGCGCTGCGCCCGCGCTACCGGGCGCTGTTCCTGGCGGCGGGCGGGCTGTACGTGGGCGGCGCCCTCGGGATGGAGCTGGCGGCGGCGCGGCACGTGGCGGCTTTTGGCGAGGACACCTTCACGCACGCCATGCTCTATTCGGTAGAAGAGGCGATGGAGATGGCGGGCGTCATCGTCTTCATCTACGCCCTGCTCCACTACGCGGGCGGCCTGCTCCAGAGCGTGCACGTGCGCTTCGATGCGCCGAGCAGCAGGCCGCGCGCCGAGCAGCGGCCCGCGCGCCGCGCCGGGAGGCCGAGCGCCCCCGAGCTGAGCGCTTCGCGTTGAACCTTCCGTCTTGGGCGCTCAGCGGTTGCGGCCGTAGCTCTCGTGACTCGACACCCAGTCCGACGACGAGATGGCCGAGCCGAGCGAGATCTCCCCAGCCAGCGCCACACCGGCGATGATCTCGGCCAGCTTGCGCACCTTCCCTTTGCCATAGCAGTCCATCACCTCGAGGCACTCGCGCTGCGTGGCCAGGCTCGTGCCGCCGCCGTACGTCGCCACGATCAGCGAGGGGATCGTGAGCGAGAGGTAGAGGTCGCCTTCTTCGGTGAGTTCGGTGTAGATGATGCCGGCTGAGGACTCGGAGACGTTCGCCACGTCCTGCCCGGTGGCGATGAACATGGCCGTGATGGCGTTGGGCGAGTGCGCGCCGTTGTTGTTCGCGCCCGAGAGGAAGGCGCCCACCGTGGCCACGCCCATGTGGTAGTTCAACGTCTCCGGCTCGACGCGCATCAGCTGGATGAGGACGTCGCGCGGGATCGTCGCCTCGGCGGTGACGCGCTTGCCGCGCGTGCGCATGATGTTGATCTGCGAGGCCTTCTTGTCCGTAGCGAAGTTCGACTCCAAGAAGAAGTGCTTCACGACCTCCTTGTAATGGTCGAGGATCCACCCGCAGGCGGCAAAGGTGGCGCGGCCGACCATGTTCTGCCCGGCGGCGTCGCCCGTGGAGTAGTTGAAGCGCAGGTAGACGAAGCGGTTCGAGAGGTACGGGTCGATGTACTGCAGCTTGCCCACGGAGGTGGTGGCCTCGGCCTCGCGGCGGATGTCCTCGATGTGCTCCTCGATCCAGTCCTTGAAGTCGCGCGCGTCGCGGGCGTTCTCGAAGACGAACACGGGCGCGCGCTGCATACAATCGCCCACGACCGTGCACAGGGCGCCGCCGGCCGCGTTCAAGACCTTGATCCCGCGGTTGTACGAGGCGATGAGCGTCCCCTCGCTCGTGGCCAACGGCACCAAGAACTCTCCTTTAGCGTGCTCGCCGTTAATCTGAATCGGCCCGGCGAAGCCGAGCGGCACCTGCGCCACGCCCGTGAAGTGCTCGGCGTTGCCCTGCGTGGTGTGCGGGTCGAAGGAGTAGTTGGTGGTGTGCTCCAGCTTCTTGCCGGTGAACTCCTCCACAAAGCGCTGGCGCTCGCGGATGATCTCCTCGGAGTAGTCGTCCTCGCGGTCGCGCGGGATGCGCACGCGGTCCTCGCCGTCCTCGCGGATCGAGTCCTCCACCGTAAAGCTGAGCTTCCCAAAGGGCGTGCTCCGGAAGGCGATGGAGATCTCGTGCTTGCCCAGGTCCAGCTCGCGCCCCTGGGCGTGGACGCTCAGCATCTGCCTGAGCGGGAAGCGCACGGGCTGCTGCTTGGAGATCTCGCCCGCCGCTACCATTGAGCCGTCGTCGAGGCGCAGGCGCAGGCGCTCCGGCGGCACGTCCTCGCCGTTGATCTTCACGCCCAGCAGCTCGGTCACCTCCGCGTCCGAGAGCCGGTTTTTGATGGCGAAGCGCACGCCCTCGCCCGTGTTCTCCAGGCTGCCGAACGTGTAAAGCTGCTTAAGGAGCATACTGGGGACGAACATGGGCGGGGTCTTTGGGAAAGTGGGAGGGGGTGAGAAGTGGGTTTTGAAACGAGGAACGGAAGAGACGAGGAACGGAGGCGACCGCGTGTCGAAGCGCTTACGGTGTAAGGAGATGCCTCGTCGTTTCATCCGCTCTTCGCCTCATCGGTTCGCCGCTCCGGCCTCAGCCGGACGGCGCGAAGCGCAGGCAGAGCCAGCCGTCCTCCAGCCGGCTCGATGCCAAGGTATAATAGCTCAGAAACTTTGGCAACGCATAGTTTCGCCGCTGGCCGCCCACCTGCACCACCAGCTCGTCGCCGAACTGCCGCGCCTCCACGTCTTCCGCCTCGGCAAAGGGGAGGCGGATGCGGATGGCGTAGCCGGCGCCTTCTTCCTCTACGCGGTACGTCGGCTCGTCGTAGAAGACGGCGGCGGGGTCGCGCCCGCCCGCGTACATCCGTTCGCCGATCTTTTCCAAAAGGTCGAGGCCGAACGCCTCCTCGCCGAGGTGCCCCACGCGCAGGATCGGGAGCGGGGCGAATGAGTTCTTGATCTCGCCGAGGTAGCGCTTTTGAGCGGCGACGTACTTTTCGAGCGCCGTGCCCATCTCCTCTTCCGGCAGGATGCGGTTGACCACGACGCCGTCCACGCCGTAGCCGTAGAGCTGCAGGTACGTGTAGGCCCGCCGCGCCTCCTGGATCACCATCTTCTCCGGATTCATCACCAGGCGCACAGAGGTCTTTTTCGGATCGGCCAGCACCGCCTGAATCGTTTCGAGCTTGCCGAAGATCTTCTCCAACTCGTCGTAGCCCTTGTCCAGCGGGATGCCCGTCGTCTTCCGCACGCCGAAGCCGAGGGTTTTTACCGCCGTCTTCTGAAAGGGGAACGCTTTGGAGAGCCACCACTGCGTGGCCTGCGGCAGCGTGAGGAGCGTCAAGGTCTCGCCCGTGGGCGCGCTGTCCACCACGATGAGGTCGTAGTCCCCCGAGGCGTAGAACTGCTCGAGCCATAGGAGGACCGAGCCTTCGTTCATGCCGGGGAGGGCGGCGAGTTCTTCCGAGGCCACGCGGTCGATCCCCTGCCAGCGGAAGACGGTGAGCATCAAAGCGCGCATGTTGCCCCAGTACTTCCGCATGGAGTAGTAGAGGTCGATCTCCTGCGCGAAGAGGTTCGGCGCCACCTCCTCCGGCTCGGGGCCGAGGGGCCGGTCCAAGGCGTCGGCGAGCGAGTGGGCGGGATCGGAGGAGAGGACGAGCGTGCGGCGGCCCGTCTGCGCGGCCAGGAGCGCCGTGGCCGCCGCGCACGTCGTCTTCCCCACGCCGCCCTTGCCGGTGAAGAGGAGGACGCGCGTTTGGCTCATGGTTTGAGAAAGGGGGCGTGGGAGAAGGGGGCGCGTTGGCGGCGTGGCCTGCGGTGGGGCACTCGCTCTCTCCGCCGGCGGGTGGGGATGTTCCGTGCACGTGGGGATGACGGATTTCCGGCTTACGCTTCGAGCTGAGCGCGGAGGAAGCGTTGGGGCGCGTTGGGGTCGGCGGCGTCCTGGGCGCTCAGGCGGCGAGCAGCGGCGCTGTTTCTTCCACAAAAGCGCGGGCCTCGCGGAGCACCGCCGCCGCGTCGTCCTCTGAGATCACGCGCTCCTCGGCGTACTCGGCGAACTGCCGCAGTTCCTGCGCGTCGCCGAACGTTTTGCTCAAGCGCGCCGGCAGGATGCCCGTTTTGACGAAGTGCAGGCCGAACTGGTTGAGCGTGCCGCTGTGCGTGCTCGGTTCGATGCCCTTCTGCCGGAGCAGTTCGCGCACGAGGTAGAACATGGCGTAGTACGCGCGCGAAACGCTCGATTCGTAGTCGCCCTCTTCGAGAAGAAGGGCGGCCGTCTTGAGGTAGCGCTGGGCGCGGCGCAGGGCGTTCTGTACGCTCATAGCGTCATACCCTCCCTTCGCGCATTGCTGAGCCAGATTTTGTCTTTGACGCGGAAGTCGTTTTCCGACACCGGGAGAACAGAAACGGTGGTTTCGTGCGCAAGGCTGATCTCCGTGCGAATCCATCCCATCCGCCGGATCTCACGGGCGGGACGGACCTCGCCCTGGAGCACGACGAGCACGTCCACGTCCGATTCGTCGTGCGCCTCGCCGCGCGCGTGCGAGCCGTAGAGGACGAGCCGCGTGAGGCGCTCGCCGTAGAGGTCGGTGAGGGCGGCGCTGAGGTCGGCGAGGAGCGGGCGGAGCGCGTCGGGCGGGGCGGGCATCGCGGCGGGGCGGACGTTTTGGGGATACTTGAGGAAGCGTTACGCGCGGCGCGGCGCGCGGCTCCGGGACCTGGGCGCGCGGCCTCGGCATTTGAAAGGGCGAGGTGCTCATCAGCCGCCCCGCCCATGCCGCTTATTTCATCAGGCTACGAGGCGCCGTTCTTTTTGCGCAGCGGGCACCTGCACACGCTCTTTCCGCGCTTCTTCCGCCGCGTGCGCGGCATCCGCTACGAGCGCGAGCGGATCGAGACGGCCGACGGCGACTTCCTGGACCTGGACTGGTCGCGCATCGGCTCCGGGCGCGTGGCCGTCCTTACGCACGGCCTCGAAGGAAGCACAGGGGCGGCGTACATCCGCGGGATGGCGCGGGCGATGAACCGGCGCGGCTGGGACGCCCTGGCGTGGAACCTGCGCGGGCGCAGCGGCTCGCCCAACCGCCTGCCCGGCGCCTACCACAGCGGCCTCACCAAAGACCTCGGCGCTGTGGTGAGACATGCCTTTGCTGCGGGAAGCTACCGCGAGGCGGCGCTCCTCGGCTTCAGCCTTGGCGGCAACCTCATGCTCAAGTGGCTGGGCGAGCGCGGCGCGGAGGCCGACGCGCGCCTCCGCGCGGCCGTGGCGTTCTCCGTGCCGTGCGACCTCGCCTCCAGCGCCGCCGCCCTCTCGCGCTGGACGAACCGGCACTACTCGTGGCACTTCCTCCGCTCGCTGCGCCGGACCATCCGCCTCAAGGCCGAGGCGCACCCCGAAGCGGTCAGCCTCGACGGCTACGGGCGCCTCCGCACCATCCGCGACTTCGACGACCGCTACACGGCGCCGCTACACGGCTTCGCAGACGCCGAGGACTACTACGCCCAAAGCAGCAGCCGTCCGTTTCTGCCGCGCGTCCGCGTGCCCACGCTCTTGGTCAACGCCGCTGACGATCCGTTCCTGGCGCCGCCGTGTTACCCATTTGAGGAGGCACGGGCGAGCAGGCACTTCTTCCTCGAAGTGCCCGAGACGGGCGGGCACGTCGGCTTCGTGGCGTTCAGGAACGGGGGCGAATACTGGTCGGAGCGGCGGGCGGCGGCGTTTCTGGAGGGGGCAGGTTAGCGGGCAGGGGCTGCCGCTCGGGTGCTACTTCTCGTCGCGGGCGCGCTCGTCGGCGGCGTAGGCGCCGTCCGTGGACTGTTGCGCATCCGCCGCCTCCGAGGCCACCGGCAGCGTGAAGGTGAAGGCGGCGCCCTGGCCCGGCTCCGACTCCACCCAGATGCGCCCGCTGTGCGCCTCGACGATCTCTTTGCAGATGGCCAGCCCCAGCCCGCTTCCGCCCACCGAGCGCTCGCTGTCCACCTGCACGAACTTGTCAAAAATCTTCGCCTGGTAGGCGTGGGGGATGCCGGTGCCGTCGTCCTCGACCGTGCAGTGCACGGCCTCGCCGGAGCGCCGGGCCTGGAGGCGGATGGTGCCGCCGGCGTCGGTGTAGCGCAGCGCGTTGGAGAGGAGGTTGTTCAAGACCCACGTGATCTTGTTCGCGTCGGCCTCTACGGCGGGCAAAGCCTCGGGCACCTCGGCGCGCAGGGCGACGGAGCGCTCCTCGGCCCGCGCGCTGAAGTTCTCCACCGCGCCCTCGAAGAGCGATCCTACGGCCACGGCCTCGCGCTCCAGCTCCAGCCGGCCCGACTCGATCTTCGAGAGGTCCAGGAGGTCGCTCACGAGCGCGCGCAGGCGCTCCACATCTTCTTGCGCCACGCCGAGCAGCTCGCGCTCGCGCTCCTCGAAAGCGCCCTCCGCGTGCTCTTCCAAAAGGCCCAGGCTCATGCTCAAGGAGGTGAGCGGCGTCTTCAGCTCGTGCGAGGCCGTGGCGACGAACTCGCTCTTGAGCCGGTCCATCTCTTTAAGCTCCGTGACGTCGCGCAGGAGCAGGATCACGCCGAGCATCTCGCCGGAAGAAGGCGCGTGCACGGGCGTGACGAGCACCTGGTGGTGGCGCGGCTCGTCGCCCTCCTCGGCGCTGAGGAAGCTGTCGGCCTCGTCGATGGAAGGGGCGCGGCCCGAGGCGGCCGTCTCCTTGACGTAGTCGAGGAGGTTCTCGTTGCCGACGACTTTGAGAAAGGGCTGCCCCTCAGCCCAAGCGCGCTCGACGCCGAGGGCGCGCTCGGCCGCCGGGTTCATGTCCAGGACATCGAAGTGCGCGTCCACGACCACGAGGCCGTCGTCGATGCTCTGGATGATGGCCTCGCTTTTGCGCTGCTCGCCCACGATCTTCTCCACGTTGAGGTCGCGGAAGTGGCGCAGCTCGGCGGCCATGTCGTTGAACTGCGCGCCGAGGCGGCCCAGCTCGTCCGAGGAGCGCGCCGGCACGGCGACGTCGTAGTTCCCTCGGGCGATGCGCTGCGCGGCCTGCTGCAGGTCGCGGATCGGGCGCGCGAGCCGCTCCGAGAGCAGGAAGCTAAAGATGAGGCCGGCCCCGAGGGCGATCAGCCCGGCCAGGCCCACGGTCCAGAGCGCGCCCTCGGCCATGTCCTTGGCGCGCTCGCTGGCGGCGAACATCGTCTGCTGGTTGAGGTCGCGCAGCGCCGTGGTGGCCTCGCGCACGCTTAGGAAAGCGGGCAGCATCTCGTCGCGGTAGATGGCCGGCGCCGCCTGCACGGGCGGGTCGCGCCGGACGAGGCGGCCGAACTCGGCCAGGTAGGCGTCGTAGGCCGAGTCCACGCGCGCCAGGACCCGCTCCTCGCCGCCGATGGTGACGTTGTCCTCGGCGCGGCCGAGCCACTCGGAGAACGTGCTCTGGTTCTGGCGGAACTGCCGCAGGCCTTCGTCTTTGTAGCCGAGGAGGTACAAGAGCACGCCCGAGTCCTGGCGCTCGACCGTGGCCGTCATGTTGTCGGCCGCGAGGATGGAGCGGTAGTTCTCGCTCAAGATCGCCCCGGAGGCGCTGCCGAGGTTCCACACCGTCACGAACGCGAGGGCTAAGACCAGCGCCGTGAACGCGAGCACCAGCCCGTAGCCGAGCAGGATTTTCTTGCGCAGCGTCCAGTTTTCCATCGCCAGTTTCCGTAAGAGAGCCGTTTCTTGAGAGCCGTTGCCCGAGAGAGCGCGCGAACGTGCCGGAGCCGGAGTTGCGCGCTAAACCCGGCAGGCCGGGAAGGAGATCCGCAGCCCCGCCCATCCCTTATCTATCTCAGAAGAGGACCACTGTGAGCACCCCACCGCCTACCGCCCCCGCCCGCCGCGTCCTCGTCGTAGACGACGAGAAGAACATCCGCCTCACGCTCCGCCACGCGCTCGAAGAAGAAGGCGTGGAGGTGGAGGCCGTGGCCAACGGCGAGGAGGCCCTGGAGCGCCTGCGCGCCGAAGGCGAGGACTTCGCGCTCATGCTCCTCGACCTGAAGATGCCAGGCATCGGCGGGATGGAGGTGCTGGCCGAGGCGCAGGCGCTGCGGCCTCGGCTCCCCGTCATCGTCTTCACCGCGCACGGGAGCGCCGAGTACGCCACCGAGGCCATGAAGCGCGGCGCGGCCGACTTCATCGAAAAGCCGTTCACGCCCACCGAGATCCGCGCGCTCGTCGAGGAGGTGCGCGCGCGCGAGGTCGGCAGCGGCCCGGCCCCCACCGCCGAGGCGCCAAGTGAGGACGGCTCGGCGGCGGCCTCGCGCAACCGTGCCCACCGCGTCCTCGTCCTCCTCACCGATCCGGACACCGAGGAGGCGCTTCTGCGCTTGGCGGCCGCCTCGGCGCATCCGTACGAGGGCGAGGTCGTCATCGCAGGCGCCGCAGCGGGCGAGGGCGAGGGGCCGCCGGTGGACCTCGGCGCCGCGAAGGGCCGCGCCAAAGACCTCGGCGTCGATCTGCACGTGCGCGAGGTGGCCTCGGGCGACCCCGCCGAGGTGCTGCCGGAGGCCGTGCGCGAGGAACGGCCCGACCACGTCCTCCTCGAATGGAGAGGGCCGCCGGCCCAGGCGCGCGCCCTCGACGCCCTGGCGCAACGCATCGCCGACGAGGCTGGGTGCGAGGTCACGCTCGTGCGCCCCGGCACGCACGAGGGCACGGGCACGGCGGCGCTCGTGAGCGAAGGGGCGCACACGCTCGCGGCTGTGCGCCGCGCGCTCGAGTTCGCCAAGAGCGCGGCCGTGGTCAGCCTGACGCTCGTGAACGTGCAGCCGCTCCACGTCGAGGACGAGGAGGAGTCCGCCAAGAGCGGCCTGCGGCTCATCCACAAAGTGGCCCGCGAGGCCGGCCTGCCCGAGAACAAGTACTACACGCAGATCACCGCTGCCAAGGACGTCGAGCAGGCGCTGCCGCGCGTGGCCGGGGACTTCACCACCATCTGCGTGAGCGCCGCGCACGCCTCCGCCCTCGTGCCGGCGCTTTTCGATGAGGACGATAGCCGGCGCGTCTCCAGCACCGTGGCCGTCGTGCGCGGTCCGGAGCGCGCGCCGCAGGGCGGCGGCATCGTCTCCTCGCTTATCGAACGCCTCTCCGGGAAGTAGCCGCCCGCGTTCAAAGAAGAACCCCTCTGCAAGACCGCCCCGCCTCACCCCGCATGGCCGCCAAGCGCATCCTCGTTGCCGACGACGACAAGAACATCCGCACCACGCTCACGCGCGCGCTCGAAGCCGAAAACCGCGTGGTAGAGGCGGCCGCCGACGGCCGGCGCGCCCTCGAGCGCATCCGCGAGGACGACTTCGACCTCGTCTTCCTCGACTTGAAGATGCCGGGGCTGCGCGGCGAGGACGTGCTGCGCCAGGCGCGCCGCCACCGGCCCGACGTGCCCGTCGTCGTCATCACGGCGCACGGGAGCGTGGAGGCGGCCGTGGAGATGCTCCGCGCCGGGGCGGACAACTTCATCCAGAAGCCGTTCTCCGTGGCTGACGTGCGTGCGCTCGCCGCGGCCATGCTCGACCGCGAGGCCCAAGCCGGAGCGCAGGCCGAGACGTACGACGCGCGCATCCGGCAGGCGCGCTCGGCCATTGAGGAGCGCCACCTCGAGGCCGCGCTCGAGCACGCCCGCGCGGCCGTGGCGCTGCGCCCCCTGCGCCCGGAGGCGTTCAACCTCATGGGCGTGGTGATGCAGCTTAAGATGAAGGTGGGCGAGGCGCGCAAGTACTACCGCTCCGCCCTCACGCTCGGCCACAGCTACGCGCCGGCGCAGCGGAACCTGGAGGCCATCTCCGGCACGCCCAAGCGCCTCGGCCGCTTCGACCTAGGGTAGCGCGTGCGGGAGCGGCGGCGCAAAAGCCTCTGCCGCAGCGACCGCCTCTTCGCCCCTAATTCGCCGACTCCATCGTGCGCGCGATGCGTTCGAGGTTCTCGTCCGTGCCGGCCAAGAGGAGCGTGTCCGTGGCCGAGAGGGAGGTGTCCGGGTCCGGCGGGGCGATCATGCGGTCGTTCATGACGTCGTGCACGGCCACGACGGAGAGGCCGTGATCCATGCGCAGCGACAGCTCGCGCAGCGTGCGCCCGCGCCACACCTCGGGCACGACCATCTCCTGGATGCTGAGGTCGCCGGCTAGGTGCACGTAGTTGACGATGGAGCGCTCGGCGAGCCGGCTGGCCAGGTTCAGGGCCGACTCGCGCTCGGGGAAGACCGTCTCCGTCACGCCGATGCGCGCCATCACGCGGGCGTGCTCGCGCGAGATCACCTTGACGTAGACGTCCTCCACGCCCAGGTCGCTCAGCGCCATCGAGGCCAGGATCGAGGCCGTGATGTCGTCGCCGGTGGAGACGACGGCCGTGTCGGCCCCCTCCGCCCCCACGCGGCGCAGCGTCTCGACCTGCCGGCCGTCGCCCACGGCCGCGCGCGAGACCCGGTGCGCGATCCCGTCCACGCGCCTTTCGAGCACGTCCAGGGCAATCACGTCATGGCCCTGCGCGTAGAGCGCCTCGGCCACGCTCGCCCCGAAGTTCCCGAGGCCGACGATCACGTAGCGTTTCATAAGCTGAGGTTTAAGAGACTGCTGAATTTTCGGAATGCTACGCTCGGTAGCCGGTGAACCCCCCCTTTGAAGGGGGCCAGGGGGATGTAAAAACGGAGGGCGTCAACCCTGACATCCCCCTTGATCCCCCTTCCAAAGGGGGAAAGGGAAGCTCTTTGCCACGGCGCGCTCAGCCCACGGCCACGTCCTCGTAAGCGTAGCGCAGCTCGCCTGAGGCGGCGGGCAGGCGCCGCCGCGCCAGCGCCGCCGCCACGGTAAGCGGCCCCACGCGCCCGATGAACATAAGCGCGATGGTGGTCCACCGCCCCGTGACCGAGAGGCCGCCCGTGACGCCCATCGAAAGGCCCACGGTGTTGAAGGCGCTAAAGGCCTCGAAGGCGTACTTCAAGAACGCGCCCGTGATGCGCGCCTCGACCACGGTGGCGATCTCGGAGGTGGAGAAGACGAAGATGCTCACCACCACGAGCACGGCCGAGATGACAAAAAGGCCCACGGCGCGCTGCACCGTCAGCTCGGGCACGGAGCGGTCCCACAAGCTCGTCACGGTGCGGCCCCTGAGTCGTGCCCACGCCAGGAGCGCGATCAGGGCGAACGTTGTCGTCTTCAGGCCGCCGGCCGTCGAGCCGGGCGAGCCGCCCACGAACATGAAGATGATGGTGAGGAAGTTCGTCGAGTCGGTGGCGCGGGCGTAGTCGATGGTGTTGAAGCCGGCCGTGCGCGGGGTCACGCTCGCAAAGAGGCCGTTGGCGAGCTTGGCCCACACGGGCAGCTCGGCCAGCGTGACGCCCCACTCGAAAAACGTGAAGAGCGCCCAGCCCGCCGCCAGGAGCACCGCCGTCGTCGCCAAGACGATGCGCGAGTGGAGCGAGAGGCGGAAGCGCGTGCGGCGGCCGAGCGCCTTGCGCCAGAGGTACAGCTCCTCGAGCGTCAAAAAGCCGATCCCGCCCAGGATGATGAGCGCCATCACCACGCCCAGGACGAGCGGGGCGCGCTGGAAGCCCATGAGCGAGTCCGAGAACGTCGAAAAGCCCGCGTTGCAGAACGCGCTGATGGCGTGGAAGAGCGCCGGCCACGCCGCCCCGTCCCACCCGAAGTCGCCCGCCCAGAGCAGGTACAAGAGCAGCGCGCCGACGGCCTCGAAGGCGAGCGTGAAGCGGAAGACATCGCGCGTGAGCTGCCGGTAGTCCACGTGCGGGGCGATGGTGGACGTCTCCGAGGCAAGCGCCTCGTGGCGCAAGGAGAGCCGCCGCCCCAGCGCCGCGATGATCACGGTGGTGAACGAGATGATGCCCAGCCCGCCCATCTGAATCAGAAAGAGCACCCACGCCTGCCCGCCCGTGGTGAAGTACGTGGCCGTGTCCACCACGATGAGGCCCGTCACGCACACGGCGCTCGTGGCGGTAAAGAGCGCGTCGAGCCACGAGAGCGGCGCGCCGGTGTAGAGGCCGGGCAGCACCTTGAACCCCACCGTGCCGAGCGCGATGAGGAGCAAGAACGAGCCGACGAAAAGCTGCGGCGGCGTGAGCGCGCGCCAGAGCGAGGCGCGCCGCTGGGGAGCGCGCCACTGCCCCGCCGGCCCGCCGTCCTCCGGCGAGGCCGAGCGGCTCCTCCACAGAAAAGCCATAGGGGAGATTACTACGCGAGGAGATGCAGGCCGCCGGGGAGCGCCTCCGAAGAAAGTGCCCAGCCACCAGGAAAGCACCCCAAGATAAGCGCCGCAGCCACTCTGACGCAACGGGGAGCGGCGCTCACGCCCGCGACGAGGCAGCAGCCGAGCGCTTGCGAGCCTGCTCTGCTTCGGCGGCGGCGCGGAAGTGCGGATCGCTCCGGAGCGGGCGCAGCACCTCGGCGTAGCGTCGGGCGATGGCGGGCCAGCCGAACGCCTCGCTCACGTAGCTGTGGGCGCGCGCGCCGAAGGCACTGAGCGCCGCCGCGTCGCCGCAGTAGCGGCCGATGGCGCGGACGAAGCCCTCAGCGTCCTGGCTCTCGACGAGGTGGCCGTTCTGCCCTTCTTCGATCACGTCGCAGATCCCCTCGAGCCGCGCGGCGATGGACGGCAGCCCGCACTGCGCCGCCTCAAGCATCACCACGCCGAAGCCTTCCATGTCGCCTTCTACGGGCACGTTGGGCATGACGAAGAGGTCGGCGCCGTGGTAGAGCGCTTCGAGGGCTTTTTCGGAGACGCGGCCCAGAAGGCGCACCCGCCCGCCGAGGCCGTGGCGGCGGACGGTCTCGGCGAGGCGCTCGGCCTGCGGCCCATCGCCGGCGAGCCAGTAGTGCACGTCTTCGGGCAGGCGCGGCATCACCTCCTCGACAAACCAGCCGAAGCCCTTGCGCTCGACCTGCCGGCCCACGCTGCACAAAAGCAGCGCCCCTTCAGGAAGCGGATGGGCGGGATCGCCAAGGGTGGTTTCGAGCGCGCGGCGTGCCTCGGCGCGCGGCTGCGGCGGCGCGAAGCGGCCGGGGTCCACGCCGTTGGGCACCACGTGCAGCTTGCGCGCGGGGAGGCCGCGCGCCCGGCAGGCCGCGCCGGTAGCCCGGCTCACGGGCAGCACGGCGTCGAGCGCCCCGAACACCCTGAGCACGAAGCGCTGGTACGGACCGAAGGGCAGCGTCACGTCGCGTCCGTGCACGATGGCGGCGGTGCGCACGCCGCGGCGGCGCAGCGTTTTTTGCAGCGGCACGGCCAGCGACGCCGTCACCATCGAAGAGAAAAGGACGACGTCGATCTCGCCGCGCTCGGCCTTTTTCTTAATCGACCATCCCGCACGGGCCAGGAAAGGCACGGCCTTGAGGTGCGTCCAGCGCCATGAGGAGCGCAGGGCTAGCGCGGAGAGGTCCACACCAGGCGTCGCCCCCAAGGCGGCGTGCAGCTCCGTCGCCACGCGCTGCATCCCGCCGACGTTCGAGAGCGGGCGGCCCTCCGGAGGGAACGAGTGCGAGACGAAAAGAAGACGCATCGCGCGGCGGGCGGAGTCAGGAGACCGAGAGCGAGGCGGCGGCGGGCCTTGCGGCGGTGCCGGGGACGCCGTCGCCCGCGTACACCGGCGCGGCCTCTGGGCGCAGCGCCTCGGAGTAGTAGCCGGCGATGCGGCTCAGGATGGCGTCCCACTCGTAGTGCTGCGCGCGCCGGGCGGCTTGCCGGCCCATTTGCCGGCGCAGCGGGGCGTCTTCGACGAGGCGGGCGGTGGCCTTTAGGAACGCCTCCGCGTCGCCGGGCGGGACGAGGAGGCCGGTCTCGCCGCTTTCGACGAGCGCGTTCGAGCCGGTGGCGTCAGCGCAGACGGTGGGGAGGCCCGAGGCCATAGCCTCGAGCGTGACGTTGCCGAACGTCTCCGTCTCGCTCGGGAAGAGGAAGAGGTCGGACGAGGCGTAGGCGCGGGCGAGGTCGTCGCCTTCGAGGTAGCCGGTAAAGAGCGTCTTGGGCAGGCGCTTTTCCATCTCCTCGCGCGCGGGGCCGTCGCCCACGATGAGGCTGCGGTGCGGGACGCCGCGCGCCTCGAGGCCTTCGATCACGTCAGCAAAGAGGTCGAGGCCCTTCTCCAACACGAGCCGGCTCACGAAGGTGACGACGACCTCGTCTTCGGCCAGGCCGTGCGCGCGGCGCCACGCAGCCGAGCGCTGGCTCGGGTTGAAGCGCCGGGTGTTCACGCCGCGCTCCCACAGCCGCAGCCCCTCGGTGATGCCGTGGGCGCGCAGCACCTCGGCCATGGACGGGGAGGGGACGTACACGTGCCGGCATTGCGCGTAGAAGCGGCGCAGGTACGCCCACAGGGCGCCTTCCAAGAGGCCCAGGTGGTAGTACTTGAGGTACGAAGAGAAGTGCGTATGGTAGGAGGCCACGACCGGCATGCCGCGCGCCTTAGCCTCCGCCAGCGCGCTGCGCCCCAAAAGATCGGGCGTGGCGATGTGGAAAAGATCGGGGTCGAAAGCGCCGAGCGCCTTCCGCGCCTCGCGCGAGAGGCCCAGCGAGACGCGGTAGTCCGGCCGCCCCGGCGCCGCCACCGAGGGGACCGGCACGAGCGTCCCGGCGTGGTCCACGGGCGGATCGTCCACCGTGGGCGCAAAGACGCGCACGTCCACGCCCTCGTTTTCGAGATAGGCCACGAGCCGGTTGAGCGTGAGCGAGACCCCGTCGGCGATGTGGTTGTAGGCGCCGGTAAACAGCGCCACGCGCTCGGGCAGGCTGGGGCGCTTGGCGGCCGCTCCGTCACGAGCGGCGGGCAAGGTGGGGGAGAAGTCAGGGCGCATGGCAAATCCGGCAGGCTCTTCCTCTGGACGAACGGGTTGCGGCAGAGCGATCTAAAAGGAGACGTGCACAGGCCAACGAGGGGTGCGGGGGATGGTTCACAACGCGCGGCGGACAACGATTTGTTTTGCAACAGCTTCCGGCAAATTCATCTGAACGTCACCCAGGCGGCATCCCACCCGTTTGGCTGCGAAATGATAAAGCCGCGCCTTCTGACGAGAAAGTAACACCCCCTTCAATAGATGGTGACACGGAGTTAGGAACGGCCTCCGCGAAATGCCTATTCCAGGACCCGACAGCCAGGCCGGCTGCAACGCAGCCTCAAGACTTTACACCCTAAGCCGCTTTCACCCGAAGCAACCACGACCCATGGCCGACCAGCTTGAAGGACGAACCATCGCCATCCTCATCGCCCCGCGCGGCACGGAAGAACCCGAGTTCACCCGCCCCCGAGAAGTCGTCGAGGACGCAGGCGCCCGCGTTACCGCGGTCAGCTTCGAGGCGGGCGAGGCGCAGACCGTGAACAGCGACCTCGACCCCGGCGGCACCTACGCCATCGACAAGACCTTTGACGAGGTCTCGGCCGAGGACTTCGACGGCCTCGTCATCCCCGGCGGCACCGTGGGCGCCGACAAACTGCGCGGCAACGACGCCGCCGTGCAGTTCGTGCGCGCCTTTTTCGAGCAGAAGAAGCCCGTGGGCGCGATCTGCCATGGGCCGTGGCTTCTCGTCGAGGCCGATGTGCTCGACGGCCGCACCGTCACCTCCTACCCCACGCTTCAGACCGACATCCGCAACGCGGGCGGCACGTGGGTGGACCGCGAGGTCGTCACCGATCAGGGCCTGGTGACGAGCCGCAACCCGGATGACCTGCCGGCCTTCTGCGCCAAGATCGTCGAGGAGTTCGCTGAGGGCAAGCACAAGGAGCAGGCCCGGAGCGTGTAGGCCGCGCCACGCTCTCCATCATCGGCGTCTATCCGGAGGCGATGCAGCGCTTCCCGCTCGGCCAGGCCATGAACGAGAACCTGACCCGTGCGGATGGGCAACTGCAACCATCGGCGCTACCTCGCGCGCCTGGTAGAGATGGTCCGCACCGGCCGCGTGGACCCTACGCAGGTGCTCACGTGAGAGAAACCCCTCGCCGTCGGCCTGGAGGCCTTCGAGGCCCTCGAGGCGTTCGACCAGCGCAAGGCCGGCTGGATCAAGGTCGAACTCGACCCGCAAACCTAATCCGCACACCTCCTCGCGCTGATCGGCAGTGGGCCGATCTGGCGCGACGCTATTGCGCACACGCATCTCATTCCCGCTCACGCAACACGCAGTAAAAGAAATTATGCGCACTTCCAAAGCACTCCGCACGCTCGCCGTCATCGTCCTGCTCGCCTTTGCCGGCGGCGCCCTCACCGGCTGCGACTCCGACGACATCCTCGCGCAGGACCCGCCCGAGATGGAAGAGGGCTTCGTCGAAGTCAACGGCGCCAACATCTACTACCGCATCGACGGCGACGAAGGCGACCCGCCGCTCGTCTTGATCCACGGCTACCCGCTCAGCGGGCAGCTTTTCCAGGAGCAGCGCGCCGGCCTCTCCAACGACTACCGCGTCATCACCTTCGACCTGCGCGGCTACGGCCAGAGCACGGCGCCGGAGGGCACCTCGGCCACCATCGAGACCTACGCCAACGACGTGCTTGCGGCGATGGACGAGCTGGGCATCGAAGAGGCGGCCATCGGCGGGATGTCCATGGGCGGCCCCATCGTCTTACAGATGTTCAGCCAGGCGCCGGACCGCTTCGCGGGGCTGCTCCTGATCGACACCATCGCCGCGCCGGCCAACCCGGCAGAGGCCGGGACGTGGACAGGGCTTGCCGAAATCCTCCAGCAGGAGAACGAAGTCAGCGCCCTCCCGCCGCTCATCATTGACGAGATGCTCACCGGCGAGGCGCGCATGAACGAGCCGGCCCTGGCCGACAGCCTCATCAGCATCATGAACGAGGCGTCCTTCCAGGCCGCCCTGTCCGGCCTCGGGGCGCTTGCCAACCGGCCCGACCTGCGCCCCGTCCTCGACGACGTAGAGGTGCCCACGCTCGTCTTGGTCGGCCTCCAGGACACGATCTACCCGTACGAGATCTCGCAGGGCATGGTGGACGCCATCGGCGAGAACGCCGAGATCGCCATCATCGACAACGCCTCGCACGCGGCCGTCTTTGAAAGAGGCGGCGCGGCCAACGACGCCATCCGCGGCTGGGCTGACGGCATCGACTTCGACGGCGGCAATGGCGACGACGACGGCGACGAGTCGTAGCCTGACGGCGCGGCCTTGAAGGCCCAGCGCCGTCTGAATCCCTCGGGCGCGTTCTCTTTCGGTCTTCTTCGGTTACCCGTTCGCTCTCTTTGCACGCCCTCATGAACGCACAGAAAAACGCGCTTCTCCTGCTCTTCGGCTTTGCGCTGGTGGCCGGGGCCGCTTTCGCGCAGCCCGTCTCCGAGAGGCTGCAGAACCCGCAGTCGGCCAACGTCGAGGTCGTCGCGCACGTCGTCGAACCCGAGCCGCTCGACCCGACGCCGGAGCGGCTCGCGGGTCTCCAAATGCCTGAAGGCTTCGAGATCGGTGTCTTCGCCGAGGGCCTCATCAACCCGCGCATGATGGCCGTGGCCTCAGGCGGCACGGTCTACGTCACGCGCCGCTCCGTGGGCGACGTCGTGCGCCTCAGCGATACGGACGGCGACGGCCGCGCCGACGAAGAGGAGGTCGTAGCGAGCCGGCCAGGAATGCACGGCATCGCCATCGATGGGCGGACGATGTACCTCGTTACCGTCGAGGACATCTACCGGACCGAGATCCAGCCCGACGGCGCGCTCGCGCCCCTGGAGCGGATCGTGGACGACCTTCCCGCCGGCGGGCAGCACCCGAACCGGATGGTCGTCGTCGGGCCAGATGGGATGCTCTACGTCACCGTCGGGTCCACGTGCAACGCCTGCGGCGAGACGGACCCCGAGAACGCCACCATGCTGCGCGTGGCGCCGGACGGCCAGAGCCGCACGATCTACGCCTCGGGCCTGCGCAACACCATCGGCTACGGGTTCGTGCCGGAAACGGGCGACCTCTACGGGATGGACCACGGCATCGACTGGCTCGGCGACAACGAGCAGCACGAGGAGCTGAACCGCATCGTCCAGGGCGCGAAGTACGGCTGGCCCTTCGTCTATGCCGACGGGAAGTTCAACCCGGCCGACCAGCCGCCCGGCGAGATCACGCTCGAAGAGTGGGCCGAAGAAAGCACGGAGCCGGTCGGCCTCTACACGCCGCACGCCGCGCCCATGCAGATGGCCTTCTACACCGGCGAGGCGTTCCCGGAAGGCTACCGCGGCGACGCCTTTATCGCCATGCGCGGCTCGTGGAATCGGAGGCCGCCTTCGGGCTACGAGGTCGTCCGCATCCGCTTTGAGGAGGGGCGGCCCGCCGGCTTCGAGCCGTTCGTCAAAGGCTTCCTCGTAGAAGAAGGCGGCGGATGGGGCCACCTCGGGCGCCTGGCCGGCCTCGCCCAGGCGCCCGACGGCGCGCTCCTCGTTTCCGATGACAAAAACGGCGTCATCTACCGCATCGCCTACACCGGCGGCGCGGACGCGGACACCTCAAGCGCCGACACCTCAAGCGCGAGCGGCGGCCCCGACGCGCCCACGAACGAGGCTGCTGCCGACGCGCGCGTCCTGGACACACCCGACGCCGAGCCGCCGGCTTCGACGCCGGAGCAGCTCGCCGCCGAGATCGTCAGGGCAGAAGGCGACACCACGGAGGCCGCTTCGTTGCAAGTCACGACTCCGGCGTTCGAGAACGGAGCCGCTATCCCCGAGACGTTCGCCGCCGAGGGCGAGAACATCTCGCCCGCGCTCGAGTGGAGCGAAGGGCCGGCCGGCACGCAGAGCTACGCGATTGTCATGGAGGACCCGGACGTTTCCGAAAAGCCGCCCTTCGTGCACTGGATGATGTACAACATCCCGGCCGATGTGACGCGGCTCGACGAGGCCGTCCCCGGCGGCCCGTGGGTCCCGAAGCCCGAGGGCGCGCTCCAGGGCACGAACGACCGCGGCTCGGTGGGCTACTTCGGCCCGCGCCCGCCCAAGGGCGACCCGGCGCACGGCTACCACATCCAGGTCTTCGCGCTCGACGCCATGCCCGACTTGCCGCACGGCGCCAGCCGGGCCGCGTTCCTCGACGCCATCCGAGGCCACGTCCTTGCCAGCGGCGAGGTCACCGGCACGTACCAACGGTAGCTTACCAGAAGAGGCACGCTATGGACAGATCGAAAGGCATCGCGCAGGGCCTGCTCGGGGCCGCGTTCTTCGGGGCGGGCGGGATGAAGCTGGCCGGCGGCATGAAGGGCGAGTTCGAGCGCTTCGGCTACCCGCAGTGGTTGCGCGTGGCGGTGGGCCTCGCCGAGACCGCCGGCGCGGCGGGGATGCTCGCCGGCCTCCGCACGCCGCGATGGGCTAAGCCGAGCGGTGCTGTCTTAAGCGGCGTCATGGCTGGCGCGCTCTGGACGCACCTCGTCCGCGCAAAAGACCCGCCGACGCACGCGCTGCCGGCCCTCGCGCTCCTGGGCCTCAGCGCCTGGGTGGCCTCGAAGCAGTAGGAGGCTCCCGCTGCCGGCCCGTTTTCCCCTCACTCCCGCTCACTCAACAAAGGAGATCCCCATGAGAGCAGTTACCTGGCACGGCAAAGAAGACATGCGCGTCGATACCGTGCCCGACCCCAAGATCGAGGACCCGCGCGACGCCATCATCGAGATCACTACGACGGCCATCTGCGGCTCGGACCTCCACATCTACGACGGCTTCATCCCGATGATGGAAGAAGGCGACGTCATCGGCCACGAGCCGATGGGCGTCGTCGTCGAGACCGGCTCGGAGGTGAGCAACTTGCAGAAGGGCGACCGCGTGGTGGTGCCTTTTACCATCTGCTGCGGCGCGTGTTGGTTCTGCGAGCACGACCTCTACTCGCTCTGCGACACCTCGAACCCGAACGCCGAGAAGGCCCAGGAGATGATGGGCCACTCGCCGGCCGGCCTCTTCGGCTACTCGCACATGCTCGGCGGCTTCGCCGGTGGCCAGGCCGAGTACCTGCGCGTGCCCTTTGCCGACGTCGGCCCCATCAAGGTGCCCGAGGGGCTTACCGATGAGCAGGTGCTCTTCCTCTCCGACATCTTCCCCACCGGCTACCAGGGCGCCGAGAACGCCGAGATCGAAGAGGGCGACACGGTGGCCGTGTGGGGCTGCGGCCCGGTGGGGCAGTTCGCCATCCAGAGCGCGTGGATGTTTGGGCCTGAGCGTGTCATTGCCATCGACTGCGTGCCGGAGCGCCTCGAGATGGCGCGCGAGCACGGCCGCGCCGAGACGATCCATTTCAAGGAAGTTGACGTCTACGAACGCCTTCAGGAGATGACCGCAGGGCGCGGGCCGGACCGCTGCATCGACGCGGTGGGGATGGAGGCGCAGTCGTCGAGTGCGGTGCAGTCCACGTTCGACAGCGCTAAGGAAGCCGTCGGCCTGGCCTCGGACCAGCCGCACGCCCTCTCGGAGATCATCATGTGCTGCCGCAAGGGCGGCACCGTCTCCGTCCCCGGCGTCTACGGCAACGGGGTGACGCTCCCTTTTGGTGCGGCGATGAACAAGGCGCTCACGTTCAAGATGGGGCAGACGCACATGCAGCACTACCTGCAGCCGCTGATGCAGAAGATCGAAGGCGGCGAGATCGACCCCTCGTTCCTCATCACGCACACGGCCTCGCTCGAGGACGCGCCCGAGATGTACGAGACCTTCCGCGACAAGAAGGACAACTGCATCAAGGTCGTCCTCAAGCCCTGACCGCACCTCCTGCGCGCAGCCTCGCGGAAGGTCGTAGCGGAAACAGAAGCGGCGATGCCACCCCTCGGCATCGCCGCTTTTTTTAGCTCCGGAGACGCCTGGCAACACGCCGCTATTCCTGCACGATCCGCCGCAGCGTGTCGAGGCTTGCGGTGTTGTCGAAAAGCGCCCGCACAGGGATGGCAAACCCTTCGACGGCGCCGCTCTCGATCTCGCCCGAGGCCGCTTTGATGCGCAACGCGTACCGCCCGCCGTCGAGCGCGTACTGCTCCACCGTCTGGGCGTCCGGGTCGATCAGCCAGTACTCGGCCACGCCGTGGGCCGCGTAGTCCTCAAACTTGACGCCGCGATCCCTTTCCGCCGTGCTGCCGGAGAGCACCTCGCAGGCGAAGTCCGGCGCCGGAAACTTCCACTGATTTGGCGCAAAGCCCGTCGCCGTCTCTTTCTTGAAGAAGCACACGTCTGGCTCGTAGTCGTTGCGCGTGAGGGCGATGAGCGCCTTCTCGCCCAGAACCACGCCTAAATCGTTGACTTGGACGTACGTGCTCAGAAGCGTGTGCAGCCGGTCTCTGACGACGTTGTGACGCAGACGTGCGGGCGATGACATGACGACGTCTCCGTTGATGAATTCGGCCTTCTGGTCGGCGTCGGTCTCCTCGTAGAAGCGCTCACGCCGCGCCTCCTCCTCGGCCAGGACGCGCCTGAACGAGCGCACGTGCAGCGCCAGCTTTGGCGAGCGGAGCAGCGCCTCGACGGCCGGCTCGTCCGGTGCAGAGAAGGTTGGGGTGCCCATCGCAGCCTCCGTTTTTCGTTTAAAGAAGACGCCGCCTCTAACGACGCCCCCACGCCCAGGTTTGTAGAGGCGCATCGCCACACGCCCCCGCGCCAACCGCCCCGCTTAAAGCACCTCGCGCAGGAACCGCCCCGTGTGGCTCGTCGGGTGCGCGGCGATCTCTTCGGGCGGGCCGGCGCAGACGACCTCGCCGCCGCGCTCTCCGCCCTCCGGGCCGAGGTCGATCACGTAGTCGGCGTAGCGGATCACGTCGAGGTTGTGCTCGATCACGACGACGGAGTGGCCCCCATCCACAAGCTGGTCGAAGGCCGAGAGGAGCTTCTCGATGTCGCCAAAGTGGAGGCCCGTCGTCGGCTCGTCGAAGAGGTAGAGCGTGCCCTCCTCGGCGCGCCCGCCGAGGTGATCGGCCAGCTTGACGCGCTGCGCCTCGCCGCCGGAGAGCGTGGTCGAGGGCTGCCCGAGCGTGAGGTAGCCCAGGCCGATCTTCTGCAAGGCCGTGAGCCGGTTGACGATGGTGGCCTCATCGGCAAAAAACTCGGCCGCCTCGTCTATCGTCATGTTCAGGAAGTCGTCCACGTTCTTGCCGCGGTGGGTGATCTCCAGGACGTCCTGCTTGTAGCGCCGGCCCTTGCACGCCTCGCACTCGAGGTAGAGGTCGGCCAAGAACTGCATCTCGACTTGCACGACGCCCTCGCCCTTGCACGCCTCGCAGCGCCCGCCCGGCGTGTTGAAGGAGAAGTAGCCCGGCTTGAGGCCGCGGATCTGCCCCTGCCGCGTCCCAGCCAAGAGCTTGCGGATGCCGTCGAACGCGCCCGTGTACGTGGCCGGGTTCGAGCGCGGCGAGCGGCCGATGGGCTGCTGGTCGATCATCTCCACGGCGCCGATCTGGTCGGTGCCCTCGATGCTGTCGTGCTTGCCTACCTTCCCATCGCCCGAGCCGCCCATGAGCCGCGTGAGGCCCTCGTAGAGCGTCCCCTCCACCAGCGTGGACTTCCCCGTGCCCGAGACGCCCGTCACGCACACGATCATCCCGAGCGGGAAGGCCACATCGATGCTTTTGAGGTTGTGCTGCCTGGCGCCCCGGACGACGACCTCGCGCCCCTCGCGCACAGCTCTCCGCTCGGCCGGCGGCGCGATCTCTTTGCGGCCGGAGAGGTACGCGCCCGTGAGCGAATTCTCATCGTCGAGCATGGCCGAGGGCGTGCCCTGGAACGTCACCTCGCCGCCGAAGCGTCCGGAGCCGGGGCCTAAGTCCACCACCTGGTCGGCGCGGCGGATCATCTCCGGGTCGTGCTCGACCACGAGCACCGTGTTGCCGATGTCGCGCAAGCGTTCGAGAATCGCAATCAAACGGTCGTTGTCGCGCGGGTGCAGGCCGATGGTCGGCTCGTCGAGGACGTAGAGCGAGCCGACGAGCGAGGAGCCGAGCGAGGTCGAGAGGTTGATCCGCTGCGACTCGCCGCCGGAGAGCGTCTGCGCCAGGCGGTCGAGCGTGAGGTAGTCCAGCCCGACATCTACCAGATACTTCGCGCGCTTGCGCAGCTCCTCCATCACGCGCCCGGCGATTTTTTCCTCGTGCTCGGTGAGCGTCAGGTCGTCGAAAAAGTCGCGGGCGGCGCGCGTCGTCATCGCCACGACCTCGCCGATATTTTTGCCGCCCACCTTGACGTAGAGCGCCTCCGGCCGCAGACGGTAGCCGTGGCAGTCCGGGCAGGGCGAGTACCCGCGGAAGCGCGCGCGGTAGATGCGGTAGTGCATCTTGTACGCCTTGGAGGAGAGGTAGTCGAAAAAGCCCTCGACGCCGATGTAGTCGCCCTCGCCCTCCCAGATGGCGCGCTTGAAATCGTCGTCCAGCTCGCGGTACGGCGCGTCGATGTTGTAGCCTTTCTGCGAGCTTAGGCGGATGAGGTCGGTGAAGTGCTTTGACCACTTATCCGTGCGGAACGGCGCCAGGGCGCCCTGGCGGATCGAGAGGCCCTGATTTGGCACGACGAGGTCCGGGTCGATGCCGGGCACGCGCCCGAAGCCCTCGCACGTCGGGCACGCGCCCAGGGGCGAGTTGAAGGAGAAGAGCAGCGGCCTCGGCTCCTCGAAGCGGATGCCGTCGCGCTCGAAAAACGCGCTGAAGTCCAGCCGCCGCCCCTCGCGCGTCACGACGGCGCAGCGCCCCTGCCCCTCGCGGAAGGCCTGCTCGACCGAGTCGGCCGTGCGCGAGCGCGTGGCCTCGTCGCCTGTTTTGAGCTTGAGCCGGTCCACCAAGACGAGGAGCCGGTCGCGCCCGTAGTAGATGGCCTTTTTGGGCGGCTTCTCGTTGAGGTCCACGAGGTCGGGGCGGTCGCCGCTCGCCGCCTGCTTCTCGGTGGGGAGGACGACGAGGCGGGCGAAGCCGCGCGCGAGGAGCGACGTGAGTTCGTCCGTGAGCGAGAGGTCGGCGTGCTCAGGCACCGGGAAGGTGAGGTAGAAGCGTGTGCCGTCGGCAAGCTCGCTTTCGAGATCGAGGGCGACGGAGCGCGGCGTGTCTTTAGTGACCTCCTTCCCGCTCACGGGCGAGATCGTCTTCCCCACGCGCGCGAAGAGGAGGCGCAGGTGGTCGTAGATCTCCGTCTGCGTGGCGACGGTCGAGCGCGGGTTCTTCCCCGACGTCTTCTGCTCGATGGCGATGGCCGGCGCGAGGCCCGTAATCAGGTCGGCGTCGGGCTTGTCCATCCGCTCCAAGAACTGCCGCGCGTAGCTCGAGAGGCTCTCCACGTAGCGGCGCTGCCCCTCGGCGTAGATGGTGTCAAAGGCGAGGCTCGACTTCCCCGACCCGCTCGGCCCGCTAAAGACGATGAGCGTGCCGCGCGGCAGGTCCAGGCTGATGTTCTTGAGGTTGTGCTGCCGCACGCCGCGCAGGACGATGTTCTCGCGCGCGGACTGCTTCGCGTCCGGGTGCGCGTTGGCGATGACGGGCGACTGGGCAGAAAGCGTCTCGGTGGAGGGCGCCATTGGGAAAGTGTTGCGGGCGGGATAAGGGGCGGGCCAGTGCAGCTTTTTGATATGCGCGGCAGCGTGAGAAGATGCCCCGCTCAGGTGAGAAACATCTGCGCGGGTTCATCGCACAAGAGGGCGCCTGTTCCCCGTGCTCTTCCACCCAAATGGCAGCCGGCCCAGTCCAAGCGTTCCCTCTCCCCCGGTGGTAGAGAATCAGGGTGAGGGGAGCGGCCGAGTACCCCTCTGCCTTTTGCACGCCACAGAAGAAGCGCCTCACACCGCTTTCCGAAACCCCATCACGCCCCCCGCCTGCCATGAACCGCCACGCCATCCGCATCTCGTTTGCGTTCCTTCTCGCGCTGCTCTTCCTGGCCGTCCCCGCCGCCGAGGCGCAGGACACGACGGCCGCCGATTCAGGGCGGCACATGCTCTGGAAAATCGCCTCCGAGGGCGGCGCCACCGAGGGCTACCTTGTCGGCTCCATCCACCTTATGAAGCCGGACGCCTACCCGCTCGGCGCGGCCTTTGACGAAGCCTTCGCCGAGGCTGATGCGCTCGTCTTCGAGCTGGACCTCGACAGCGCGCAGGCGCAGTCGCAAGGGCTTATCGGGCAGATGGGCATGTACCCCGCCGGCCAGAGCCTGGAGACCGAGCTGTCCGAGGAGACGTACGCCACGCTCCAAGCGCGCGCCGAGGAGCTGGGCCTCCCCCTGGCGCAGATGCAGCAGATGGAGCCGTGGGTGATGAGCTTCGTCGTGCCCGTGATGCAGATCCAGCGCGCCGGCTACAACCCGCAGTCCGGCATCGATTCGCATTTCTTCGAGAAAGCGAAGGAGGCCGGCAAAGAGCGCATCGGCCTGGAAACGGCCGAGGAGCAGATGCGCCTTTTCGACACGCTCCCCGCCGAGAAGCAGGAGGCCTTTCTGAAATACTCGCTCCAAGAGGCCGAGCGCAACGTCGAGATCATCGACGAGATGGTCTCCGCCTGGAAGCGTGGCGACGCCGAGCGCCTCGAAAGCATCATGCAGGACGAGATGCAGAGCGACTTCCCCGACCTCTACGACAGGCTCCTCGTTGAGCGCAACGAAAACTGGATGCCGGAGATCACGCGGATGCTCAGCGAGGAGCCGGTTCCGATGATCGTCGTCGGCGCCGGGCACGTCGTGGGCGAGGACGGGCTGAAAGCCTTGCTCGAAGCCGAGGGCTACACCGTGGAGCAGATGTGACGCTCCGCTAAGCACGGCGGCGGGCGCGGCAGCGGAGGGCTGGCTATCTTCCAGACGCAAAGTGAGGGACCATCCGCACCGCCAACTGACGAGGCTATGAAACGCATCGCAAAGCGCCGCACGTGCACTCTCCTGCTTCTCCTCCTCGCGCTGATGCTGATGAGCACGGCGCCCGCCGCCTCGGCGCAGCAGCTTCAGCTGGCCGAGGCGTTCCCCGACCTGCGCCGCTTTCGCGCGCCGGTGGACCTGCAAGCGCCCGGCGACGGCACGGACCGCCTCTTTGCCGTGGAGCAGGCCGGGCGCATCCGCGTCTTCGAGAACCGCGCTGATGTAGGCGCCGCGCCCGTTTTCCTCGACATCCGAGGGCGCGTCGCCAGCGGCGGCGAGCGGGGGCTGCTCGGCCTGGCCTTCCACCCGGACTATGCCGAGAACGGCTTCTTCTACGTCAACTACACGACGGATCAGGGCGGCCCGCTCCGCACCGTGATCGCGCGCTTCGAGGTCTCCGAGGATGATCCCGACGCGGCCGATCCCGCGAGCGAGGTGATTCTTCTGGAAGTCAATCAGCCGTACCGCAACCACAACGCCGGGCAGATCCAGTTCGGGCCGGACGGCCTGCTCTACGTCGCCCTCGGCGACGGCGGCTCCGGCGGCGATCCGCAGGGCAACGGGCAGGACCGCTCCACGCTCTTAGGCTCGATGCTGCGCCTGGACACCGGCGACGGCGGCCTCGCGTCCGACTGCGGCGGCGCCTCGGCCCCGTACACCATCCCCACCGATAACCCGTTCGTAAGCGACGACGACGCCTGCGGCGAGATCTGGGCGTACGGCTTCCGCAATCCCTTCCGCTTCAGCTTCGGCCCCGAAGGCTTTCTCTTCGCCGGCGACGTGGGGCAGAACCGGCGCGAGGAAATTGACATCGTCGAGGCCGGTCAGAACTACGGCTGGAACGTGGTGGAAGGCACGCGCTGCTACCCGGACGGCGGGGACTGCGACACGACCGGCCTCACGCCCCCGATCATTGATTACCGGCACAACGACGCGGGCGGCGAATCGGTCACGGGCGGCTACGTCTACACCGGCACGGATGGCGCCTGCTCCCCGCTCGACGGCCGCTACGTCTACGCCGACTTCGTCAGCGGCAACCTCTGGTCGCTGGCGTACGACGAAGACGGCGGCCTCGTGGACAACCGGCTCGAAATCCAGAACGCCGAAGAGAGCTTCTCGACCTTCGGCCGGGACGCCGCCGGCAACCTCTTCGTGGCCGATTACGGCGGCGGGCGCTTCTACCGCTTCGATTGCAGCCAATTGCCCGTCGAACTCCTCGGCTTCAGCGTCACGCTCGACGGCGCGGATGCGCTCCTCGCGTGGGAGACGGCGAGCGAGACGAATAACGCCGGCTTTGCCGTGGAGCAGCGTGCGCCGGGCGCAGCGGCCTTCGCGGAGGTCGCCTTCGTCGAGGGCGCCGGCACGACAGCGGAGGCGCAGCGCTACACGCATCGCATCGAAAATCTGGCGCCGGGCACGCACGCCTTCCGCCTGCGGCAGACCGACCGCGACGGCGCGTTTGCCTACTCGCAGACGGTCGAGGCTGCCGTGGCGCTCGCCGAGGCGCGGCTCTCGCCCGTGGCGCCGAACCCGCTGGGCAGCGGCGCGGCGCGCTTTACGCTGGCCGTGCAGCGCGAAGCGCCAGTGACGGTGGCCGTGTACGACCTCCTGGGGCGGCGCGTGGCGCTTCTGCACGAGGGGCCGCTCGCGGCGGGCGCGGCGCATCCGTTTCGCTTCGAGACGAAAGGGCTGCCGAGCGGGCTGTACTTCGTCCGCGCCGAGGGCGAGCGCTTCTCCGAGGTGCGGGCGGTGACGGTGGTGCGGTAGATCGGCAGCGCGGCGCTGGGGAAAAAAGAAACCGCCGCCGCGCCCTCCGCTACAACACGGGCCATGCCTTTGCAAAGGAAAAAAGCCGGCCCGTGACGGATCTGCCCATCGAAGCCGTTCTGCCCGATCTCCGGCGCGCGCTCCGGACCGCGCCGAGTGCCGTGGTCGAGGCGCCCACGGGCGCGGGCAAGACCACGCGCGTGCCGCTCGCGCTGCTGGACGAGCCGTGGCTGAGCGGGAAGCGCCTCGTCATGCTCGAGCCGCGCCGCCTAGCCGCCCGCGCCGCCGCGCGCCGGATGGCGCATCTCCTGGGCGAAACCGTGGGCGAGACCGTCGGCTACCGCGTGCGGATGGACACGCGCGTCGGTCCCGAGACGCGCATCGAGGTCGTCACCGAGGGCGTCCTGACGCGGATGCTCCACGCCGACCCGGCGCTTCAGGAGACGGGCGGCGTCGTCTTCGACGAGTTCCACGAGCGCAGCCTGCAGGCCGACCTCGGCCTCGCGCTCGCCTTACAGGTGCAACGCCTCTTGCGCGAGGACCTGCGGCTTCTGGTGATGTCGGCCACGCTCGACGCCGCGCCGGTGGCGGAGCTTCTAGGAGATGCGCCGCGCATCGTGAGCGAGGGGCGGCTCTTTCCCGTCGAGGCGCATTACCTGGACCGCCGCCCCGAAGGCCGCATCGAGGAGCACGCCGCCGAGGCCGTCTTCCGCGCGCTCCGTGAAGAAGCCGAGGGCGACGTGCTCGTCTTTCTGCCTGGCGCGGGCGAGATCCGCCGGACGCAGCGCCGCCTCGAAGGCGGCGGGCTGCCGGGGAACGTGCGCGTGCGGCCCCTCTTCGGCAACCTCTCGCAACGGGAGCAGGACGCGGCCATCCGCCCGAGCGCCGAGGGCGAGCGGAAGGTCGTCCTTTCGACGAACATCGCTGAGACGAGCCTGACCATCGAGGGCGTGCGCGTAGTGGTGGACAGCGGGCTGGCGCGCGCGCCGCGCTTTTCTCCGCAGAGCGGGATGACGCGGCTCGAGACCGTGCAGATCTCCCGCGCCTCGGCCGAGCAGCGGAAGGGCCGCGCGGGGCGCCTGGCGCCGGGCGCGTGCTACCGGCTCTGGACGCGCCACCAGCAGGGGCATCTCAAGCCCTTCGATGCGCCCGAAATCAAACAGGCCGATCTCGCCCCGCTCGCCCTCGACCTCGCCGAGTGGGGCGCCCCTGGTCCTGACGATCTAAGCTGGCTCGACGCGCCGCCCGAGGCCGCCTTTGCGCAGGCGCAGGAGTTGTTGCAGAACCTCGGCGCGCTCGACAGGGAGAGAAAAATCACCGACCACGGGCGCGACATGGCGGCGCTGGGCCTGCATCCGCGCCTGGCGCACATGGCGCTGAGCGCGCAGACGCTCGGCCTCGGCACCGTGGCGTGCAGTCTGGCGGCCCTGCTCGGCGAGCGCGACATCTTCAAAGGCACCGACGGCCCGCCGGACGCCGACCTCCGCCTGCGCCTCGAAGCGCTTCAGGCGCTCGAAAACGGCCGGCGCCCGAAGAGCGGCTACGCGCTGGGCTACCGCCTCAGCAAGGGCGCCGGGCGGCACGTCCTCAAAGTCGCGCGGCACTGGCGGCGGCGGCTCGGCGTCTCCGAGAAAAAGAGCGGCGGCGTTGAGGCGTGCGGGCTGCTCCTCGCCTTTGCTTACCCGGACCGCATCGCACAAGCGAAGCCAGAGCAGCCGGGCCGCTTCAAGCTGCGCTCCGGCCGCGCCGCCGTGCTGGACGAGGCGCAGCTTCTGGCCGGCGCGGACTACCTCGTGGCCGCCCACCTGCACGGGCGCCGCCGCGAGGCGCGCATCTTCCTCACCGCGCCGATTGCGGAAGAAGACCTGCGCGACTACTTCGGCCACGAGATCGAAGAAGAGGAAATCCTCCGGTGGGACGCCGAGGCCGAGATCGTCCGCGCGCGGCGGCAGGAAAGCCTCGGCGCGCTCGTTTTGAAAGATGCGCCGCTCGCCGACCCCGATCCCGCTGCCCTGGCCGAAGCGCTCGCTGAGGGCGTCGCCGAAGCGGGCCTCGGCCTTTTGCCGTGGACGAAGGGCGCGCGGCAGCTTCAAGAGCGGATGCTCTTCATGCACCACCACGCGCCGGGCGAAGGCTGGCCCGACGTTTCCGAAAAGGCGCTGCGCGCGAGCGTAGGCGAATGGCTCGCGCCGCACTGCTACGGCCTCAAGCGCGCCGACGACCTCCGCCGGCTGAACCTCGCCGAAATTCTGAAAGGGATGCTCACCTGGGAGCAGCGCCAAGCGCTCGAAGAAGAAGCGCCCACGCACCTCGAAGTCCCCAGCGGCTCGCGCCGGCCCATTGACTACTCCGATCCCGAAGCGCCGGTGCTGGCCGCGCGGCTGCAGGAGCTGTTCGGCCTGGTGGAGACGCCGCGCATCGGCGGGGCGCGCGTCACGCTCACAGTGCACTTGCTCTCGCCCGCGCAGCGGCCCGTGCAGGTGACGCAGGACCTCCGGAGCTTCTGGGAGACGACGTACTTCGAGGTCAAAAAGGACATGAAGGGCCGCTACCCGAAGCACTACTGGCCCGACGACCCGTTCGAGGCGACGCCCACGAAGCACGTCCGCCCGCGCCGGTGAGCGGTGCCGCAACACTTTTCTGGTCCCGGCGCTCGTCAACACGAGCTTCAACGTGCGCGGCGAACCCATCGTCTGCACGCCCGCTGACGCGCTCCGCTGCTTCCAGAAGACGCACATGGACGCGCTGGCGATGGGGCCGTTTCTGCTTGAGAAGTCATCAGGAAAATGAACCGTTTCTTAAAAAGCCTCGTGCGCCCGCACTACCTGTACCGCCCCTCGCAGGTGACGCGCCGCGTGTACCGGCAGTTCGTAGCCGGGGCGAAAGCGTCGACCGTTGTGGCGCTGCCGTGGGGCGCGCGGATGCGGGTGGACCCGCGCGAGCACATCGGCCGCTCGATCTATCTGCACGGGATCTACGACCTCGGCGTGAGCGAGGCGCTCTGGCGTCTCTTGCAAGCGGGCGACGTGGCCGTGGATGCAGGCGCGCACGTCGGGTACATGACGGGCCTCATGGCCGCGCGCGTGGGGGCGCCGGGGCGCGTGCTTGCCTTCGAGCCGCATCCGCAGCTTTTCCGTGAGCTGAGGCAGAACGCCAAGCAGGCAGAGCAGGCGGCGGGCGGCTCGCCCGTGACGCTCTTCGAGCTTGCGCTTAGTTGCCGGTCCGGCCCGGCGGTGCTGCGCCCTTCAGCAGACTTCGGCGCCAACCGCGGGACGGCACGGCTCGTTTCTTCCGGCGAGGCCGCTTCAGAAGAGGTGCCTACCGATGTGCGCGTAAGCGCCGACACGCTGGACGGTGTGCTGGAGCGCTGTCTGAGCAAGGCGGGGCGCGTGGCCGTCCTCAAGGTGGACGTGGAGGGCCACGAGGCGGCTGTGCTGGACGGGGCCGCGCGGCTCTTGGGCGAGGGGCGGATCGCGCACGTCGTCTACGAGCAGCACGGCGGCTGGGACGGCCCGGCGCACGGACGTCTCGCGCAGCGTGGCTACGCGCTCTACGGTCTGAACTGGAAGCACGCCGGCCCGCAGCTCATCCCGAAGGATCAGCCGCTGCGGCTGCGCCCCGGCGAGACGCCCAACTTCGTAGCCACGCGCCGCCCCGGCGAAACGGAGCGCCGCTTTGCCCCGAGGGGATGGCGCTGCTTGCGTCCCTGACCTTCGGCGGGACCTGCCGGAGCCGCAGCCGGTAGGGAGGGCCGTGCCGAGCGCATTTCTCCATCCGCCAACGCCGTTCCAAGCCGCCGCGCCGTGCCCACGCCAGACCAACCCGAGCAAGCCGCCGATCCGCGGCAGGCCATCGTCATCTGCACGCGCAACCGCACGGATGACCTGCGCGCCACACTCGAAAGCGTCGCCGTTTGTCTCAGAGAAGAGATTAGCCACGGCCAACCCGCAAGCCTTGTCCTCGTGGTAGACGCCAGCGAGGGCGAGGCGGTGCGGTGCCGGCACCGGGCACTGTGCGAAAACCTTGGCGCTCAGGCCGTGGTGCGCTACCGTGTGTACCGCGGGCGGGCGTCGCTCCCCCGGCAGCGCAACTACGCGGTGGAGCAGCTGCCGCCTTCCGTCGAGGCCGTGCACTTCATCGACGACGACGTGACCGTGGAGGCGGGCTACTTCCAGCGCCTGGCGCGGGTGCTGGCCGAGCACCCGGACGTGGGCGGCGTGGGCGGCCTGGTGCTCCCGCCGGACAAGACAAGTCCTTGTCCCAGAGCGCCCACCGTGCGGGCGTGGATGAGGCGGCTGTTCCTGATCCGCTCGAAGGTGCCGGGGCGCATCCTGCCTTCCGGGTGCTCTTCGTCCGTGCAGCTTCCGGCTTCTTGCAGGGCCGGTTCTGGCAGGGCCGAGCCGCCCGGCCTCTGCCCAACCGAGTGGCTGAGCGGATGCTCGGCGACGTACCGGCGCGCGGTGCTCGAGCGCTTCCGCTTTGACGACCGGCTTGAAGGGTCGGCGCCGTTCGAGGACTGGGACTTCTCGTACCGCGTGGGCGCGGCCTGGCGGCTCGTCGTGGAGCCACGCGCGCGGCTCGTCCACCGCGTCTCGCCGGTGAGCCGGCTGCGTGCGGCGGCGTATGCGCGCGAGTACACCGTTCATCACCACTGGTTCGTCACGAAGAACATACGCCATCCGCTGCGGAAGCCGGCGTTCTGGTGGGCCACGCTGGGCCGCCTCCTGGCGGCGGCCTTCTCGGCCAAGCCGTACGGCGGGGCGGTCCTCAAAGGCCGGCTGAGCGGCGCGAAGGCGGTGCTCCAGCGCACGCATCCGCTGCTCAAAGCGCCCGCCGGAAAGAGCTAAGCCGGCTCCGCAGAAACAAGCCCCCTCGCGGAAACAGGCACCGGCGCAGCCGTTCAAAGCCCCACGCCGCCGCCCCGACTATCTTCCCACACGCCCGCGCCGCATGACCTTTCTCGACCCGCTCGTGCTCCTGGGCCTGGCGGCGGCGGCCATCCCGGTGCTGCTCCATCTCCTCAACTTGCGCCGGCCCAAGAAGGTGGACTTCTCCTCGCTCGCCTTCGTCAAAGAGCTGCAGAAGTCCACCATGCAGCGCGTCAAGATCAAGCAGTGGCTCTTGCTCCTCTTGCGCATTCTGGCCGTGGCGTCCCTGGTGATGGCCTTCGCGCGGCCCACGCTCACCGGCTCGGCCGCCGGCACCGTCGGCGCGCGCGTGCCGACCTCCGCCGCGCTCGTGATCGACAACTCGCTCTCGATGACGCTGCGCGACGGGCAGGGCCAGTACCTCGCACAGGCCAAAGAGCTGGCCGCCGGCATCGCCGAGGATCTGCAAGAAGGCGACGAGGCGTTCATCGTCACCACCGCTGGGGAGGCCGGCTCGGCGGCGCCCTACCGAGGCCGCATCGCCGCGCAGGAGGCGCTCGCGGAGATCGAGACCGCGCCCGGCGCTGTGCCGCTGAGCCGCGCCGCCGCCCGTGCCGCCCGCCTCCTCGACGAAGAGGCCACGCATCCGAACCGCGTGCTGTATCTCTTGTCAGATGCGCAGGCAAGCACGCTGGCCGATTCGCTCGCCGCCGTGCTGCCGGAGAATGTGCCCGTCCGTCTTCTGCCTATCGGAGAACGAGCGCACGCGAACGTGGCCGTAACGGAGGTCGAGGTCGAGAGCCGCATCGTGGAGGCCGGGCAGCCGGTGCAGATCGCGGCGACGCTGCGCAACTTCTCAGATGAAACGCTCTCCTCGTACGTGGCGAGCCTGTTCCTGGGCGAGACGCGCGTGGCGCAGGCCACCGCCGAGGCGCTTCCAGCGGGCGCGTCCGCCGTGGTGCGCTTCACGGCCACGCCGCAGCAAAGAGGCTGGCTGCCGGGGCGCGTCGAGATCGAGGGCGACGACTTCGAGGGCGACGACGTGCGCTTCTTCGCGCTCCACGTCCCGCGCGTGCGCCGCGTCCTCATCGTCCAGGGCGAGGGCGAGCGCACGGACTACGTCGAGCTGGCCCTCTCCTCGGAGCTGACCGAAGGGCGCGTGGCCTTCGATGCGGAGACGATCCCCGAAGGCCGCCTTCCCGGCACGGCGCTCTCCGCGTACGACGCCGTCGTGCTCGTCGGCCCGCGCGATCTGTCGAGCGGCGAGCGCTCCGCCCTTCAGCGCTACGTCGAGGGCGGCGGCGGGCTGCTCTTCTTCCCGAACGCGCGTCCGCAGGCGGCGGAGTACGACGCGCTTTTCGAGGCGCTCGGCGGCGGGGCGGTGACGGGATTCAGCGGCACGCGCGGCGGCGAGCGGCCCGTGGCCTCGTTCGAGCGCGTGGACCTGGAGCATCCGCTCTTCGAGGGCGTCTTCGACGAGGGGCGCGAGGAGGCCACGCTCGAGGAGCCGTCCGTGACCTACGCGATGGACTACGCCCCGCGCTCGGGCACCGAGCAGACGCTGATCGAACTCTCCAACGGGCGGCCCTTTCTGCAGGAGATCCGCCACGGGCGCGGCGCCGCTTTCGTGATGGCCGTGGCGCCGGACCTGGCGTGGAGCGACCTCCCCACGCGCGGCCTCTTCGTCCCGCTCCTCTACCGCGCGCTCTACTACCTCACAGCGGGCGAATCGGTAGCGGGCGAAGGGCTAGTGGCCGGGCGGCCGGGCGAACTCCGCATTGCCGGGGCGCCGCCGGGCGAGCCGTTGCGCCTCGTCGGCCCCGACGGCACGGAGACGACGCCGGAGCAGGCGGAGCGCTTCGGCGCCGTGCTCCTGGAGACGGACGCCTCGCTGCGCGCGCCGGGCGTCTACGACGTCGTGGCGGGCGACTCGCTCGTGCGGCGCGTGGCGCTCAACCCGGACCGCGCCGAGTCCGACCTGAGCACGCTCGTCCCCGATGAGGCCGCCGAGCGCCTAGGCGATGCGCTGGGGCAGAGCGTGCAGGTGTTCCGAGCGGGCGAGGGCGGCGCTCAGGGCGTGGCCGAGGCGCTGCGCACCGAGCGCGCCGGACTCGAAATCTGGAACGTCTTTTTGCTCCTGGCGTTGGGCTTCCTCGTGGCCGAGATGCTCGTCGCCCGGCAGTGGCAGCCCGAGGCGACGTAGGCTTCAGCCCCGGCACGAGCGGGCTGCTGGAAGCGCTTTTTCCTGCCCCCCCTTTCACAAGCACGCGCCCATGTCCACGCCGTTTTCCACCCTGCTGCACCTGGGGCTGCTCTGTATCTTCTTGGGCGTGGCCTCCACGTGGATGCTCGCCATGGTGGTCAATTGGATGCGCGTGCGCGCCGTGCTGATGACGTGGATGGGCGAGCGCACCGCCCGCGCGCTGGCGTGGCCGGCCGCGTTTACCGCCCTGGTGGTGGCCGCGCTCGTCTACGCTTACTGGACCGACGAGATGCTGTGGGCCGTGGTCTTGGCCGGCTACGGCGCGGGCGGCGCCTTTTGGTTCACGGCCGCGTTTTTGGCGCGCACGGTGCTCATCTCCCGCTACGGCATCGTGGCGCACGCCGGGCGCGGGCGCCACGCCGTGGCCTGGCAGCAGGTCGTGGACTACTTCTGCCACGCCGAGGCGGGCCGCTACGTCTTCCTCTACGAGGACGAGACGCGCGCGCGGCGCCGGCTCGAACTCCGGGTGCCGCCCCCCTACCGCGACGCCTTTGCCGCCCTCGTCCGCGAAAAGGCCGATGCGCGCTTCGACTTCGATGCGCAGCAGGCCCTGGCCGAGCGCTGACGCGCTGTGCGCGTGGCGATGGACACCCGTTCTCAGGTTTTAAGCATCGTCTGGCGTCCGCCGTCGTGCACATCTTACGTTCACAACATCCTTGCAGAAGAGGCGCGGGCGGCGGCGCAAGGCGCATTCCAGGGTGCAACCCTGCGCCTCAGGTTGGGTAAAAGAGAAGCGCGTGCCGAGCAGCATTTCCGCCGGGCGCTCCAATGCTTTCCCATAGCCGCCTTTTGCCTTTGTACGCCACGCAGCAGCCGACGCCCGAATCCGCCATCATCGTGGGCGTGACCGCGCCCGGCCACACGCGCTGGGACGCCCGCGACGCCCTCAACGAACTCGAGCAGCTGGCCCGCACCGCCGGCGCCGAGGTCACCGACCGCGTCACGCAGTCGCTCTCGCGCGTGAACCCGTCCACGTTCATCGGCAGCGGGAAGGTCACCGAGGTCAAGCGCCTCGTGGCCGAGCGCGGCACCGACCTCGTCATCTTCGACGACGACCTCGCGCCGGTGCAGATCCGCAACCTGGAGAAGGCTTTCGATTGCAAGCTCCTGGACCGCAGCGGGCTGATCCTGGACATCTTCGCCAGCCGCGCGCAGACGGCGGCGGCCAAGACGCAGGTCGAACTCGCGCAGCTTGACTACATCCGCAGCCGGCTCACGCGGCGCTGGACGCACCTCTCGCGGCAGAAGGGCGGCATCGGCACGAAGGGGCCGGGCGAGACGCAGATCGAGACGGACCGTCGCCTCATCGAGGACCGCATGGCGAAGCTGCGTGAGGACCTCGACAAGATCGACCGGCAGCGGCAGACGCAGCGCAAGGGCCGCAGCCGTCACACGCGCGTCTCCGTCGTCGGCTACACGAACGCGGGGAAGTCCACGCTCATGAACGCCATCGCGGGCGCGGGCGTCTTGGCCGAGAACAAGCTCTTCGCCACGCTCGACGCCACCACGCGCCTCGTCTCGCTCGACACGAACAAGCAGGCGCTCCTCTCCGACACGGTCGGCTTTATCCGCAAGCTGCCGCACAAGCTCATCGAGAGCTTCAAATCTACACTGGACGAGACGCGCGAGAGCGATGTTTTGCTGCACGTGGTAGACGCCTCGCACCCGCGCTACGAGGACCACATGCGCGTGGTGGTCGAGACGCTCCAGGAGATCGGCGCGGAGGACAAGCCCACGCTCGTCGTCTTCAACAAGGTAGATGCGGTGAGCGGGCGCCAGCGCATCGAGGCGCTGCGGCGCGCGTACCCGGAGGCCTCGTTCGTCTCGGCCCTGCGCGGCATCGGCCTCGACAAGCTCAAGGCGGACCTCCTCGCCGTGGTGGAGGAGGACTTCGTGGAGCGCTCCGCCCTCGTGCCGGTGACCTCGCCGAAGGCCATTTCGCACATCCATAACGTGGCCGACGTGGTGAGCGAGGAGTACCTCTACGCCCGCAACGGCATGGCCGATGGTGAGGCCAAGCCGCAGGCCGTGGCGCGCCTCAGGTACCGCATCTCAAAAAAGTACGACGCCGACGTGCAGCGGATGCTCGAAAACTTCCCCGACCTCACGCCGCTCCCCGCCGCCTCGGACGGCTCCTCAGCCTCGTAGCGTGCCTGTGCAGCAGAGCGGCGGAAAAGATGACGGCAGGGTCGCCCAAAATACCTTGCACCTTTGCACATCGCCTCGTAACTCCTTCTACGCCTGCGCCCCTGTCAGCCTGCGGCCGCCCCGGACAAAGCGGCACAGCGATTGCAGACCCCATAAGTAGGTAACGCCCAGCCCTGTAACCGCCCGCGCCGCCCTCAGCCTGTCCGCTCCGCCATGAAGATCCAGAGCCTCATCAGTGCCGATTTGCCGTCGCTCGCCCCGAACGACGCGGTCGAGGATGCCCTCAGCCAGCTCATGGAGTACAGCGTGCGCCACCTCCCCGTGGTGGACGCCGGGCAGATGCTCCTCGGCCTCGTCTCCGAGGACCAGCTCCTCGAAGCGGGCGACCCGGACACCGAAATCCGTATGCTCCTCGGCCGCAAGCCCATCAGCGTGCGCCCGAGCGATCACGTCTTCGACGTCACGAAGGTCATGGTCCAGCACGACCTGACCACGGCGCCGGTCACCGACGAAGAGGGCCGCTACCTCGGCGCCGTCCGCCGCTACGACCTCTTCAACCAGTTTGCGCGGATGCTCGCCACGCAGGAAGCCGGCGCCATCCTGGCTCTGGAGATCGACCCGCGCGACTACTCGCTCGGCAAGCTCGTCCATCTTATCGAGCAGAGCGCGGCCAAGGTGCTCTCCGTCGCCTCCGAGCCGCCCGCCACGGCTGAGGGGCCGCGCCGCGTCACCGTCAAGCTCAACACCACCGATGCTACGCGCGCGCGCCACATGCTTGAGCACAACGGCTACCGCATCGTGGCCTCCTTTGGCGAAGAGGACAGCGCTCTCCTCGAGCGCGTGCAGGAGTTTATGCGCTACCTCGAAGTGTGAGACGTCGCGCGTCTTTGCGAGACCAAGCGCTTTTCGGACGGTGCGCGAGTGAACAGAAAGGCGCCGCAGTGTGTAGTAAGGCAGTAGCTTCGCCTCACTAACTGGAAGGAAACGCTATGAAAGCTCCGAAGTCTGACCGAGCGCGCCGTATTCTGGCTAATGAGCAAGCGTCTTTCGACTTGGTCCAGGCTGCGCGTCAGCGAAACGGGCACACGGTTTATGTCGAGGAGAAAGTGTACCGCGTGCGTAACGCCCCGAGGTATTCCCCAGAGCGAGAAGAAGAGACGCGCCGTATAGAGGAGTCCCGAGCGGACAGATGAACATCGCCTTCCCGGCGTTAGTCGTCACGCTCCTTGTGTTACCGGGCATTCTTTTCAGGTATGCGTACAGGAAAGGGTTCTTCGCGCGGAGTCCTTCCTCGCTTAGCACGCTCCAGGACGAGGTTGCCAGCGGTATCCTGGGCGCGCTCATTTTAAACGGCGTGGCCGTAGGATTAGTTAGCGCTTTCTCGAGAGCGGCTATTAACTTTGAAGCACTGCTGGCGCTCCTAGCCGGGTGGCCGCCGGTAGAGGCAGGACGCATCGGAGGCTACCTGGATGCGGTTGCTGGTCACGCCGGTTCCATCTTAACGTACCTGTTGTGCGTCAACGGTGCGGGGCTGCTGTCCGGATACCTGATTCACGCGGGAGTCCGGCGCTACCATCTTGATTTGCGCTACGATTTCCTCCGGTTCAACAACGAGTGGTATTACACCTTCTCCGGAGAGGCCAGGGTCTTCGATGTAAAGCAGGAGAAGCGGAGCGTCCGGTCCATTCGCAAATTCCTGAGCACCGAGATTGACTTCGTGTTCGTTTCCGTAGTTGTAAGCCAGGAAGAAGGCGCTGTGCTGTATTGGGGCGTTCTAAACGACTACTTCTTCGATACGGCAGGCCGCCTCGACAGGATTGTGCTGGAGAGCGCCCAGCGCCGGTCTTTCGCGGACGACGAGGAAAAACAACAGGGCGAGACGCTTCCTCCTGCCGACAAGCGGTTCTACAGGATCCGCGGGAGTTACCTCGTGATTCGACAGCAGAACATCCGCACGTTGAACGTCGGGTACAAGCTGATTGACGAAGCGGAAGCCGGAGGCGAGCATGGTGCATCTGGACCTAAGACGAAGCGCTGAGTTATGCCGCCTCCTGTAGCTCGAAGCCGCCCGGCGCCGTAGCCTGCGACCTCTTGTTTCATCCACTCGTCGTCTCCTCGATTCACTCCCGCGTCTCCGCATGGCCGACCTCCCGCCCAAAGACGACCGCGCGCCCGGCGAAGCGGCCGTGCTCCAGTCCATGACGCTTCTGGCCACGCTCCAGACGGCGGTGGACGTGTGGGAGGCCGCCAAAGAGCGCCGCGCCGGGCGCGACCCCTCCGCGCAGGAGCCGGCCGGGGTGACGCGCCCGTACCTGCGCGCCGCTGCCCGCGCGCTCCAAGAGCTACACCGGCAGCTTCACGCCAGCTACGTCCTGGCCGAACGCCGCGCATCGGCAGAAGAGGAGGAGGGCGCGCTGACAGCGTCCGTGCGCCGGTTCGATCAGCTCATGAAGCTCGGCCGCGCCGAGCGCCTGCTGCAAGGGATGCACCAGCGCCTCCTCAGCCTCTACCCCGACGTCTCCGAAGCGCTCGTTGAGGAAGCGCGCCAGGTGCACGCCGCCTGCGAAGTCCTGCGCGAAGACCCCGCCGAGGACTTCTTGGGCGAACTACGCGCGTTCCTCGACCGCCTAGCCGCCTTTGCCGAGCGTACGCGCCGCGAGCTTCGCACGCGCCTGTAGCGCTGTTGCGGTGCCGTCGTTGGTGAGGGCACGCCGCTCCCCCGGTGCCGGGACAGGCTATGCCCCTACGTTGCACATCTGCCTTTATCGGGCGAACCGTAAACGCTTGCGCGCGTTACATAACGGATAGCTTTTAGACGCGCGCCGCCGTATTTTGACCGGCAGCGGCGCGCCTTGCATCTCCATAAAAGAAAAAATTCCGTCATGGCAGAAACGCACCTCCGCACCACCAACGGCACGACGGAGACGGACATCCCCGTGAGTGCCTACGCGGCCTCGAACATCCAAATCCTCGAAGGCCTCGAGGCCGTACGGAAGCGCCCGGCCATGTACATCGGCGACGTGGGCATCCGCGGGCTACACCATCTCGTCTACGAGGTCGTGGACAACTCCATCGACGAGGCGCTCGCTGGCTACTGCTCGCAGATCGAGGTCCTCATTGGCGAGGACGGCTCGATCACCGTGACCGATGACGGGCGCGGCATCCCCGTGGACGAGCACCCCTCGGAAGGCCGCTCGGCGCTCGAGGTGGTGATGACGGTCCTTCACGCCGGCGGCAAGTTTGACAAAGGCAGCTACAAAGTCTCCGGCGGCCTCCACGGCGTGGGCGTTTCCTGCGTGAACGCGCTCTCGATGCGCTTCGACGCCGAGGTGCGGCGCGACGGCTACCTCTGGCGCCAGAGCTACAAGCGCGGCGCGCCCACCTCGCCCGTGGAGCAGGTCCGCCCCCTGCGCGCCGATGAGGAGACGGGCACGACGATCCAGTTCTGGCCCGACACCGAGATCTTTAAGGTGACGGAGTTCCGCTTCGACACGCTGGCCGAGCGCCTGCGCGAGCTGGCCTACCTCAACCGAGGCGTCTTCATCGCCATTGAGGACGGGCGCGAAGAGGACGAGGACCTGCGCCGCGAGGAGTACGAGTTCGAGGGCGGCCTCGTCGAGTTCGTTGATTACCTCGACGAAGCCCGCACGCCCATCCACGACAGCACGATCTACATCGCCGACGAAGACGCCGAGGTGCCCGTCGAGCTGGCCATGCGCTACAACGACGGCTTCAACGAGAACGTCTTGACCTTCGTCAACAACATCAACACGCACGAGGGCGGCACGCACGTCACCGGCTTCCGCCGCGCCCTCACGCGCACCCTAAAGACGTACGCCGAGAAGAACGACCTGCTCAAGCGGATCAAGTGCGACATCTCCGGCGACGACTTCCGCGAAGGCCTCACGGCCGTCCTCTCCATCAAAGTGGCCGAGCCGCAGTTCGAGGGCCAGACGAAGACGAAGCTGGGCAACTCCGACGTGCAAGGCCTCGTGGAAAGCCTCGTGGGCACCGAGCTGGCGAAGTGGCTCGAAGACCATCCGAAGGTCTCCGAGTCGATCATCCGCAAGGTGGCGCTGGCGGCGCAGGCGCGCGCGGCGGCCCGCAAGGCGCGCGAGCTGGTCCAGCGTAAGAGCGCCTTTTCGAGCGGCTCCTTGCCCGGCAAGCTCGCCGACTGCGCCAGCCGCGACCCCGCCGAGAGCGAAATCTACCTCGTCGAGGGCGACTCGGCCGGCGGCTCGGCCAAGCAGGCGCGCGACCGCCACTTCCAGGCCATCCTCCCGCTCCGCGGCAAGATCCTCAACGTCGAAAAGGCGCGCCTGGACCGCATCCTGGAGAACAACGAGATCCGCAACATGGTCACCGCACTCGGCTGCGGGCTGACCACGACGGAAGAGGAGTTCGACCTCTCCAACCTGCGCTACCACCGCATCGTCCTCATGACCGATGCCGACGTGGACGGCGCCCACATCCGCACGCTGCTCCTCACGTTTTTGTACCGGCAGCTCCGCCCGCTTATCGAGCAGGGCTTCATCTACATCGCGCTCCCGCCGCTCTTCCGCGTGGCGCAGGGCAAGACGGAAGAGTACGCCTGGAACGAGGAGGAGAAGCAGCGGATCGCCGCGGAGATGCGCGAAAGCGGGCGCGGCAAGGTCACCATCCAGCGCTACAAAGGCCTTGGCGAGATGAACCCGGAGCAGCTCTGGGAAACGACGATGGACCCCTCCACGCGCATGACGCAGCGCGTGACCATCGAAGACGCCGCCGCTGCGGATCGCATCTTCTCCACGCTCATGGGCGGATCGGTCGAGCCGCGCCGCAAGTTCATCGAGCGCAACGCCAAGTACGCCACCGTGGATTTGTAGAACCATGCCCGACGTGAAGAAGCGCATAGCTGACGTGCTCGACGGCTTGCCCGAACACCGGCAGGCGGAAGTGCTCGACTTCGCCGAGTTCTTACAATCTCGGGAGCAGCGCTCAGAGCCTGCAGGACCGACAGCTCTGCAGGACCTCTTCGCAGACCCTTCGCGGGAGGAACCTCCTTTGCTGGAGGATCCTTTCGCAGAAGATCCTTTGACTGACTATGTCGGCGGCGTCGAACACGGCAGGCTGGCTCAAGGCATAGACGGGGAGCTGTATGGCGCTTGAGCGGCGGCGCCTCTTCATAGACACGTGGGGGTGGCTCACGCTGCGGGACCGGCGTGAGGCGGCCCATGCGGAGGCTTCCAGGTTCTACGAAGACTTCCGCAACAACGGAGGCACCATTTACACGACCGACTACGTGCTGGATGAAACGATTACGCTGCTCTTCAAGCGCCTTCCTTTCCCTCTGGCCGATTCTTCTCTTAGCAGTTTGGAGGGGGCCATAGGCGCCGGGCTTCTCCAGGTGGAGTGGGTGTCGTCCGAGCGCTTTGCTAAAGCGGTTAGGTTTAGACAAGTGTACGGTGACAAACCGAACATCTCCTTCACGGACCTCACCTCGATGGTGGTGATGCGTGAACTGAAGATCAAGGACGTGCTCACCGGAGATGCCCACTTCGAGCATGTTGGTATGGGATTCCGGTGCCAGCCGTAACGCACTCTTGTCGCAAAACAACAGCCTCATGCCCGACACCACCGTCCGCAAAGTAGACGCCCGCAAAGACGACAAGCTCACCGCGCGCGTCGTCCGCTCCTCGCCGCTGACGTATGACGATGACGCCGACGGCGACGAGCGCCCCAACCACGTGCGCGCAGCCTCGAGCCTCGTTTACCTCATCAACCGCTTCGCGCTCGTGCAGGACGACGCCAACTTCCTCGCCCTCGTCGAGCCGGACAGCCACCGCGTGCGCGGCGTTGCGCTCCCGCCCGCGCCGGACGGCGACCGCGTCCACGACGAGGAGCGTGGTAACAAAAAGCACAAGCTCGACCTCGAAGCCTGCGCCGCCGACCCCTCGACCGATGGGCAATTGCTTGTCGCCTTCGGCAGCGGCTCGCACAAGACGCGCGAGTGGGTCGTCACCGTGGACTGGCGCGACAAGGACCACGACGGCGAGCCGGAGACGCGCCTCGTCGAGACGCCCGCCTTCCACGGGCGGCTGAGCCAGAACCGCGACTTCTCGGGCAGCGGCCTCAACGTCGAGGGCGCCGTCTTTTTGGACGAGGACCGCCTGCGCCTTTTCCAGCGCGGCAACGCCGAGCCGCGCGGGCGCCTGAAGCCCGTGGACGCCACCGGCGACATCAGCTGGAAAGAGCTTCAAGCGTTCCTGGACGACCCCGCCGAGGCGCCGCCGCCCGCCATCATCAACGTCGTGCAGTACGAGCTGGGTGAGCTGCACGGCGTCCGCCTCACCTTCTCCGACGCCGAGGCGCTTGCCGAGGGCATCGTGCTCTTCAGCGCCTCGGCCGAGAACGAGGACACGGGCGAGATCGTCGGCTCCGTCCTCGGCATCATCGACGCCGACGGCGACGCGCGCTGGGCCGAGCTTTTGGACGAGAGCGGCGAGCCGTTCACCGGTAAGGTCGAGGGCCTGAGCCGCAAACCTTCAGAGCGTGACCACGTCTACTTCGTCATTGACTCGGACGACACGGACACGGCCTCGCGCATCTACGAGGCCGACCTCGACGGCCCCTGGTACTCGCAATTTTAGATTGGGGATTTTGGATTGGCTTGCTCTGTGCCAGCCAATCCAAAATCCCCAATCCAAAATCAAAAATGGAAACCCCTGACCTTTCCATCGTCGTGCCGGTCTACGAGGAGGAGGCCTCGCTCGTAGAGCTGGCCGCGCGTGTCCGTGCCGCGTGCGAGGGGGCGGGCCTCTCGTTCGAGGCGTGGCTCGTGGACGACGGCTCCGAGGACCGCTCCTGGGCCGTGATCGAGGCGCTCCATGACGAGGACCCGCGCTTTGCCGGCATCCGCTTTCGGCGCAACTACGGGAAGTCGGCCGCGCTGGCGGTGGGTTTTGAAAAGGCGCGCGGGCGCTACGTCGTCACCCTCGACGCCGATCTGCAGGACGACCCGGCGGAGATCCCCGGCCTCGTTGCCCGGCTCGAAGAGGGGTACGACCTCGTGAGCGGATGGAAGAAGACGCGGCGCGACCCGCTCTCGAAAAAGGTGCCGAGCCGCTTCTTCAACGCCGTCACGCGCGGCATCTCAGGCATCGCGCTCCACGACTTCAACTGCGGCCTCAAGGCGTACCGCTGTGAGGTGGTCAAGAGCGTGCGCGTCTACGGCGAGCTGCACCGCTACATCCCGCTCCTGGCCAAATGGGAGGGCTTCGAGCGCATCACCGAGCAGCCCGTGGAGCACCACCCGCGCAAGCACGGGCGCACGAAGTTCGGCCTGGAGCGCTTCGTGCGCGGCTTTCTCGACCTCATCTCCGTCGTCTTCCTGACGCGCTTCGCCGCGCGGCCGATGCACTTCTTCGGCACGGCGGGGACGCTCTCGTTCGTGACCGGCTTCCTGATCTGCCTTTGGATCTCCTTCGAGAAGGTCTTTTTCGGCTCCCCCGTGGGCGACCGCCCGCTCCTCTTCCTGGGCCTCCTCTTGATTCTCTTCGGCGGGCAGCTTTTCACCACGGGCCTCATCGGCGAGATGTTCGTCCGCCCGCGCATGGAGGAAACGGAGGCGTACCAAGTGAGCGAGACGGTAGCGCCGGTTTTAGAGAGCGGGAGAAAGGGGGAGTGGGAGAAAGGGCGGCAAGAAGTGCGGCTGGAGAAGTAAGGCGCCCGCCGGCGCCCCTGCTCCGCCTGCGCTGCAACCTGAACACGTGCACACCAAAAACCACCCGAACCCATGAAACAGCGCGCGCTCGGAAACGAAGGCCTCACCGTCTCCGCCCTCGGCCTCGGCTGCATGGGCATGTCCGAGTTTTACGGCGACGCCGATGAGGAGGAGTCCGTCGCCACGATCCACGCGGCCATCGACCTCGGCATCACCTTTTTCGACACGGCGGACATGTACGGCCGCGGCGAGAACGAGAGGCTCGTCGGCCAAGCGCTCGAAGGCCGGCGCGACGAGGTCGTGCTGGCGACGAAGTTCGGCATCGTGCGTACGGACGACCCGGACGCGCGCGGCATCAGCGGCCGGCCCGACTACGTGCGCCAAAGCTGCGACGCTTCGCTGAGACGCCTCGGCACCGACCACATCGACCTTTACTACCAGCACCGCGTGGACCCGGAGGTGCCCATCGAAGAAACCGTCGGCGCCATGGGCGATCTCGTGGACGCGGGCAAGGTGCGCTTCTTGGGCCTCTCCGAAGCCGCCGCCGAGACGATCCGCCGCGCGCACGCCGAGCGGCCCATCTCGGCCCTGCAAAGCGAGTATTCGCTCTGGAGCCGCGACCTTGAGGACGAGGTGCTGCCGACGCTGCGCGAGCTGGGCATCGGCCTCGTGCCGTACAGCCCGCTCGGGCGCGGCTTCCTCACGGGGCGCTTCCAGAAGCCGGAGGACATCCCCGAGGACGACTACCGCAGCGGCCATCCGCGCTTCACGGGCGAGAACTTCTACAAGAACCTGGAGCTGGTCGAGGAGGTGCGGCGCTTAGCCGAGGAGAAAGACGCCACGCCCGCGCAGCTGGCCCTGGCCTGGGTCCTGGCGCAGGGCGAGGGCGTCGTGCCCATCCCCGGCACGACCTCGCGCAGGCACCTCAAGGAGAACGCCGAGGCCGCCGCGCTCACGCTCTCGCAGGACGACCTCGACCGCCTCGAAGTCATCGCCCCGCAAGGTGCCACCGCCGGCGACCGCTACGCCGACATGAGCAGCGTGAATCGGTGAGGAAGCACGTTGCCGGCCATGAGCGTGGTGCCTGGACGAGCGCTTTTTCCGTTCTCCGTTACCACTTCCCCGCTCCTCATAGTTGTCATTGGCGCTTAGAAACGCATAGCTTAGGAGCCAGAGGTTATCAGCATCTGGCTCATGACTGTCAAGAAAAAGAAAATAACGCTCGTTGGGCCGGTGCATCCGTACCGGGGCGGCATCGCGCACTTTACCGAAACGCTCGCGCGCGGCCTCCAGGCGCGCGGGCACACCGTCCCGGTGGTGAGCTTCGCGCGGCAGTATCCGGCGCTTTTCTTCCCCGGCGCGACGCAGTTCGAGACGGAGCCGCCGGCGGATGCGTCCATCTCGGCCGAGCGGATCATCGACTCGGTGAACCCGCTGTCGTGGTGGCGGGCGGCGCGGGCCATCAGCCGGGACGCGCCGGACGCCGTCGTCTTTCAGCACTGGATGCCGTTTTTCGGGCCGGCGTACGGGACGATGGCGCGGCTGCTCCGCCGGGAGCGGAAAGAGAAAATTCGCACGCTCGCGCTTGTGCACAATGCGCTCCCGCACGAGCGGCGCGTGGGCGACCGCCTCTTGAGCCGCTACTTCTTCGGTGCGTGCGACGGTTTCGTGGTCATGTCCGAAGCTGTGGAGCGCGACCTGCGCAGCCTGGGCGTCCGGCAAGAAGTGCGGCGCGTGCTACATCCCGTTTACGAGCGCTTTGGTGAGGCAGAGGCGAAAAGCGCCGCGCGCGACGTGCTCGGCCTGCCTGCCGAGGCGCCCGTGCTGCTCTTCTTCGGCCTCATCCGCGCGTACAAGGGGTTGCGCACGCTCCTCGAAGCCATGCCGCGCGTGGTCGAAGAAAGACCGGACGTGCGCCTCGTGGTGGCGGGCGAGTTCTACGACGACATGGCGCCGTACCGCGGCCTCATCCGGCAGCACCACCTCGAAAACCACGTGCTTGTCCGCTCCGGCTACGTGCCCAACGAGGACGTGGCGCGCTACTTCTCCGCCGCCGACGTGGTCGTGCAGCCGTACGTGCGCGCCACGCAGAGCGGCGTGGCGCAGGTGGCGTTTCATTTTGACCGGCCGCTCATCGTGACGGATGTGGGCGGCCTGCCTGAGATCGTCCCGCACGAGAAGGCCGGCCTCGTCGTCCCGCCCGAAGACCCGCCCGCCCTGGCCGCTGCCATCGAGCGCTTCTTCGCCGATGGGTTGCAGGCGCGGCTAACCGAGGGCGTGAAGGAGCAGAAAGAGAGGGCGGCCTCGGTCCTCTACGAAGCCATCGAGGCGATGGCCTGAGCGCTCTGACCTCCATTCGCCATCCACCGTTCGCCCGGCTCGTGCAGTACGACCCGATCAAAGACCGCCTCGGCGCGCTGGCCGACCGGCACCCGGCGTTTCAGCGGTTCCTCTACGGCGTGCTCGACACGCTTTTTCTGCGCGCGTGGTACGTCCGCCGCGAGGTGCGGCGGCTCCTGAGCGCGTACCCACCCGGCGAGCCGATCCGCGTGCTCGACGCCGGGACGGGCTTCGGGCAGTACGCCTACTTCGTCGCCCGCTCGTTCCCGAACGCCGAGGTCTTGGCCGTGGACGTGAAGCGCGACTACCTCGACCGCGCCGAGCGCTTCATCGCAACCACGCCGCAGGCCGATCAGGTGCGCTTTGCCGTGGACGACCTCACGGCGCTCCGGGCCGAGGGGCCGTTCGACTTCATCCTCTCAGTGGACGTGATGGAGCACATCGGGGCGGACCGCGCCGTGTTCAAGCATTTTGCGCGCGTGCTCAGGCCCGGCGGGCACGTCCTCATCAACACGCCCTCGGACCTCGGCGGCTCGGACGTGTCAGAGGCGGGTGAGGAGGGCTTCATCGGCGAGCACGTGCGCGACGGGTACAACCTCGGCGCGCTGGAAGAGAAGCTGCGCGAGGTCGGGCTGGAGCCGGTGCGCAGCCTTTACACGTACGGCCCGTACGGCTCGGCGGCGTGGCGATGGCTCATCAAGCGGCCCATGCAGATGCTCGGCAGAAGCTGGGCGCTCCTGCCGGTCGTGGCGCTCTACTACCTCGCCGCGCTGCCCGTGGGGCTGTACCTCAACGCGAAGGACATGGAGGAAGAAAACGCCACGGGCACGGGCGTCCTCGTCGTCGCGCGGAAGCCGGCGCGCTGAGCACGGCTGAACCGTTCCTTTCTGCGGAGGTATCATGCTAAGCGAAGTAGCGCACGTCTGCGCCGTCACAGCCCTGCCAGCGGTGAACCCCATGGCTCAGCTAACCATTGACCTGCCTCCGCACGTCTCGGCGGATGAGGCGCGGCTGCTCTTGAGCATGAAGCTCTTCGAGGCGAAGCGCGTCTCGCTTGGGAAGGCGGCTGAGCTGGCCGGCTACTCCAAACGCGCGTTCATGGAGCTGCTTGCCGAACAGGGCATTCCAGTGATCGACTACTCGGCGGGCGATCTCCAACGCGAAATGGAAGCGTAGGCGCGTCGTGGCCCCTTCGATGCCGATCTGCCTTCCTGATACGTCCTGCCTGATTCATCTGGAGCGCATTGGCCGGATGGGTTTGCTTGGGAGGCTGTACCGGGACATCCGCATTCCGCCGGCAGTGCGCAGCGAGTTCGGGCGCGTCCCGGAGGGCATGGCGGTTGAGCCGGTGAGCGATCCTGCGCTCATCCAGCGATTGCGCCGACGCCTTGACGCGGGCGAATCCGAAGTCATCGCGCTGGGCCAGCAAATCAAGAACGCCCACCTCATTCTCGATGACGAAGCGGCGCGCGCCGAAGCTGCGAAGATGAAGCTTACCGTCATCGGCACGGTGGGCCTCGTGCTTCGCGCCAAGCGCTACGAGGTCATCAGCGAGGCGAAGCCGCTCCTCGATGCGCTTCAAGAAACAGGGTTCTGGATGTCCGCCGCTTTGTACGAGCAGGCGCTACGCCTCGCCGAGGAACGGGCATAGCGAACGCCACCGGCACGGGCGTCCTCGTCGTGGCGCGGGAGCAGCGCGGCTGAGCGCTTACGGCCCGAACCGATGGTGCAGGACGACGAGTTCGCCGTCGGCGCCGCGCGCGATGATCCGCAGGCGGTCGCCGTTGCGGTGGTAGGAGCGCGCCTCATTCAGCGTGCTGCTGTACGGGTAAAGGCTGAAGGGCGCGCCGCCGCAGCCTGCTTCCTCGCACGCGAGCTGCATAGAGAGTGCATGGTCGTCCCCCGTCGAGTACGGCCCCTGGCACGTGTTGCAGGCGTCCTGCCCGCCCGCGAAGCCTCGGCTGAAGCGCAGGAAGTAGCGATAGTCTTCGTTTTGCTCCGGCTCGATGACTTCGCCGTCAGCCGTCTCGACGGATTCGAGCGTCCAGAGCGTGCCGGCGAGGTCGTCGCGGGCGGGCGGATCGTCGTCATCCGGGAAAGGGAAAAGCGAGCAGCTGGCCAGAAGAAAGAGGGCGGCAGCGTAGAGAAGGGCGTGCTTTAGCATAGCGGACCTCCGTGCGTTGGTTTTGGGTAAGAAATCGCTGCCTACACAAGGTGAGAAGCGCCGCGTCCGCGCTCAAGCGGCACGGCGCTTTTGTCCTTGACGTGCGCGTTGCAAGCTCCGCTCGCGCGTTGCAAGGGGCGCGGCGGCTGTCGTACTTTGAAGAGACACCCGCCTCGGCGTGTCGCCCGTTCGCTCCTCCATCTCCATCAGACGGACCGACCCTGTGCAGACCAAATACATCTTCGTCACCGGCGGCGTGACCTCTTCGCTGGGGAAAGGCATCTTCTCGGCCTCGTTGGGGCGCCTCTTGATGGCGCGCGGGCTGAACGTCTCCATCCAGAAGTTCGACCCGTACATCAACGTCGATCCGGGGACGATGAATCCCTACGAGCACGGCGAGGTCTACGTCACCGACGACGGCGCGGAGACGGACCTCGACCTCGGCCACTACGAGCGCTTTCTCGGAAGACCCACCTCGCAGGCCAACAACGTCACCACCGGGCGCATCTACTCCGAGGTCATCCGCAAAGAGCGTGCGGGCGAGTACCTGGGCCGCACGGTGCAGGTGGTGCCGCACATCATCGACGAGATCAAGCGCTGGATGCTCCGCCTCGGCGAGCGCGGCGGCAACGACGTGGTCATCACCGAGATCGGCGGCACGGTGGGCGACATCGAGAGCCAGCCCTACCTCGAGGCCATCCGCCAGCTTCGCTACGAGGTCGGCCCGCGCAACACGCTCGACGTGCACCTCACGCTCGTCCCTTTCCTGCGCGCGGCGGGCGAGCTGAAGACGAAGCCCACGCAGCACTCCGTCAAGACGCTGCTCTCGCACGGCCTCCAGCCCGACATCCTCGTGTGCCGCTCGGAGTATGAGTTGGAATCGGATCTGCGCCGCAAGATCGCTCTTTTTTGCAACGTCGAGCCGCACGCCGTCATCCAGATGCTCGATGCCGAGTCCATCTACGAGGTGCCACTCCTGCTCAAAGAAGAAGGCCTGGGCGACATCGTGATCGAGCAGCTTTTCACCGCCGAGGAGCAGGCGCGCTTTAGCGAGGAGCCGGACCTGGAGGCGTGGATCGAGTTTTTAAAACGGCTCAAAACGCCCGAGGCCACCGTGCGCATCGCCCTCGTGGGCAAGTACGTCGAGCACCAGGACGCCTACAAGTCCATCGCCGAGAGCCTGCGCCTGGCCGGCATCCCCGGCGGCGTGCAGGTCGAACTCAAAAGCGTGCTCTCCGACCACCTCACCTCAGAGAACGTGGCCGACGTCTTGGGCGACGTGGCCGGCATCCTCATCGCGCCCGGCTTCGGCGACCGGGGCATCGGCGGGAAGATCGTGGCGGCGCGCTATGCCCGCGAGGAGGACGTGCCGTTCTTCGGCATCTGCCTGGGGATGCAGTGCGCGGTGGTCGAGTTCGCGCGGCACGTGTGCGGATGGGAGGGCGCGCATTCGACGGAGTTCGACCCGGAGACGCCGTACCCCGTCATCGGCCTGATGAAGGAGCAGAAGGAGATCACCGAGAAGGGCGGCACCATGCGTCTCGGGCAGTACGAGTGCCGCCTCAAGGAAGGCTCGCGCGTGCGCAGGATCTACGACGCCGAGGTCGTGCAGGAGCGCCATCGCCACCGCTATGAAGTCAACAACGTCCTGCGCTACAAGCTCCTGGAGCACGGGATGCAGTTCACTGGCCTGAACCCGGAGCTGGACCTCGTCGAGATCGCCGAGCTGCCGGAGAAGCGCTGGTTCATCGGCGTGCAGTTCCACCCCGAGTACAAAAGCACCGTGGGGCGGCCGCATCCGCTTTTCAAGGCGTTCGTGGAAGCGAGCGTCGCTTACGCCCGCGAGCGCGATCTCATGAAAGGGCCACAGCCCCCGCGCCGCCGCAAAATAGCCGAACTCGCCTCGGCGAAAATGTGACGCGCGGCAAAAACGTACCGATCACTCCGCGTAGGGGCACGGCGGCGCCGTGCCCTTTTTTGTTGATGGCGAAACCGTTGACGCGTGGCAGGGACACGACATATCGTGTCCCTACGTTTTTGCGAAGAGTCGAGCGTCAAAGCCCGCGCATCAGCCCAAGGACGCGGCCGATGACGTAGCAGCCGGGGTCGCCGGGCGGGTAGGTTTCCTCGGTGTAGGTGCGGTCGGCGGGGCGCAGGTGCAGGCGGCCGTTGGCGAGGTAGAGGCGACGCACCTGTAGCTCCTCGCGCACGAGAAAGGCGGCTACGGTGCCGTTGCGCATCTCCTCGTAAGGCACCTCTTCGATGAGGACGAGATCGCCTTTGCGGATGCCGTCGCCGTTCATGCCGTCGTCGCCGCAGCGGGCGGCGAGGCAGGCGTCCGGGTCGCGCGCCTTTTGGAGGAAGCGCGGGTCCACCGAGACGAAGCCGCCGGGCCGCCGCCGTAGGTTTTCGGGCTGGTCGCTGGCCGTGCGGCTGATGACCATGAGGCTCGGCACGCCGCCGTCAAGCGCGAAGGGGTCGCCCTCGTCCTCGACCAGTTGCAAGCCGCGCGCGGCGTGCTTCTCCCGGCGGATGTAGCCTTTCTTTTCGAGCGCCTGCAGAAGCTTGTAGACGCCGTTTGTGGAAGAGATGCCGAGAGCGCCGCCGATCTCCTTGAGCGTGGGCGGCTTGCTGTGGCGGCGGAGGTAGGCGCGGACGAACTCGTAAGCTTCGTTCTGGCGCTCGGTCAGGCGGGCTTTCATCGGCGCGAGAGGTATGTGCGGGACGGCGGAATGCCCAATATACTAATCGGTGAAAACATTTTCACCACAGCTATTTACATGGTGAAAACATTTTCACTTAGAGAGGTGATGCGCTACTTTTGCGCCTAAAGTGCGCATGTGCACATCATTCGCACAAAGGCTTTCGTAACCGATAAATCGGTATTTCTGGGCCGTACAGCTTGACTTTGCCTCTGAATCCCGTACCTTGTGGTAGCGCGTGGGGAAAAGTGGGGAAGTTGACCACGCCCCCGACTGCACACTTTCCGGGAGGGCGGCGCCTCGGCGTCGCCCCGCTGCTATGGCAGGCTTCAAAGGACAGGCGGAATATTCGGTAGACAGCAAGGGCCGGGTTGCCATCCCGGCGAAGATGAGGAATGCGCTCAACCCAGAAGCCAAGAAGACCTTCACCATCACGCGCGGCTTCGAGCAGTGCATCTCGCTCTACCCGCTCGACCGTTGGGCCGAGATCGAAAAAGAGATCGGCGCTCTGAGCACGTACAGCCGCGAGGCCCGCGCCTTTACGCGCCGCATCATGCGCTGGGCCGACGAGGTGACGTACGACGGGCAGGGCCGCGTGAGCCTGCCCAAGCCGCTTATCGAGTTTGCCGGCATCGAAGACCGCGCGCTCATCCTCGGCTCCTTCGACCACATCGAGATCTGGGACCCCGACGTCTTCGACCGCTACCTCAACGAGCAGCCCGCCGATTACGAGACGCTGGCCGAGCACGTCATGGGCGTGTAACGCCGCCCGCCGCTCCTACAACCGCTCGCCCCGAAACCCGCTGAACCCCGCCTCAACTAAACGCCCCCGCTGAAGACGATGGTAAGCGCGCCGCCCAACCGCCCCCGCAACGAGCAGACGCCGCCCCCTGGCGCCTCGCCGCGACAGGCGTATGCGAGCGCGTACCACGCCCCCGTTCTTTCTCAAGAGATCACCGACGCGCTCGTCACCGACCGGCGCGGCCTCTACGTGGACGCCACGCTCGGCGGCGGCGGGCACGCGGCGGCGCTCCTCGACGCGCTCGCGCCCGAGGGCCGCGTCCTAGGCATCGACCAAGACGCCGACGCCCTCGACGCCGCCGAAAGGCGCCTCGCCGACGCCATCGAGGCCGGTCGCTTCCGTACCGTGCGCGGCAATTTTTCTGAGCTGACGCAGCTTCTGGAAGAAGCCGGCGCGCTGCCGGTAGATGGCGTGCTCCTGGACCTCGGCGTGTCCTCGCACCAGATCGACGCGGGCGCGCGCGGCTTCAGCTTTCAGGCGGACGGCCCGCTCGACATGCGCATGGACCAGCGCCAGCGCCGCACCGCCGCCGAGGTCGTCAACGACTGGGACGAGGCCGACCTCCGCCAAGCCCTTTACGACTACGGCGAGGAGCGGCGCGCCCGCGCCATCGCCCGTGCCATCGCCAAGGCGCGCCCGCTCGAAACGACCGGCACCCTGGCCGACGTCGTGCGCTCCGCCGTCCCCACGCGCGACGAGGTGAAGACGCTCGCGCGCGTTTTCCAGGCGTTGCGCATTGCCGTGAACGAGGAGCTGGAGGCGCTCGAAGCCGCCCTCCGCGCCGGCGTCGAGGTGCTCCGCGCGGGGGGGCGCATGGCCGTCATCAGCTACCATTCGCTGGAGGACCGGCGCGTAAAACGCTTTTTCAAGTACGGCAACTTCGACAACAAGCCCGTGCGCGACCTCTACGGCAACCTGCTCACGCCGTGGAAGCGCGTGGTGAAAGGCCCCGTGCGCGCCTCCGAGGCCGAGGTCGAGGCCAACCCGCGCGCGCGCAGCGCCCGCCTGCGCATCGCCGAGCGCCGCGCTGACCGCCCGCCCGCCGCCCCACCCCATCAGTAAGCAACCCCCCGCCCGCCTGTCATGAACACCGAAGAGTACCGAAGCCTGCTGCATCGCCTGAGCGACGCTTCCGACCTGCGCCGCCAGCTGGTGTACTCGTGCGATCTGCGCGACGCGCTCCACGCTGAGCGCGCCCGCTGCGGCGAGGAAGGCCGGCCGTTCCCGGCGTTTTCGAAAGAGCTGCTGAGCCACGTCGAGGAAGGCATTCAGGACATCCAAGCGCTTCTCCCTCAAGAGCGCGAGGGGCCGAAGAAGCGCGGCCTGCCGAGGCGCGGCGCGTCCCGCCACGCCGTCCGCTCCCGATCCGCGCCCCCCACCCGATCTGCGCCATGAGCACCGCCCAACGCCTAGGCCTTTTGGAGCGCCTGAGCGACGCCGCCAACGCGCGCCGCCCGATGGTGTACTCCGACGCGCTGCGCGACGCGCTTCGGCGCGAGCTTGCCCGCTGCGTCGAGGAGGAGCGGCCGTTCCCCATGTTCTCGCAGCGCCTCTTGAGCCGCACCGAAAAAGGCCTCCAAGCCCTTGAGCGCGCCGCGCGCGACCTCCGCCCCCAACCCGATCCGCACCATGAGTAGCACGACCACGAAAAGGCGCGCGCCGCAGCGCAAGCGACGCCCTTCCAGCAAGACGAAACGCACGCTGAGACGCGCGCGCGATGGCGCTACGGAAGCGCCCGGCTGGGGCGATCTATCGAAGAAAGGGAAAAAGAAGTCGTCCGGCAGCGCCGCCATGCGGCACGGGGCGGCGTTCCTCGAAGGCGTCTCCACGGTGCGGTTCGCGCTCGTCGTCCTGGCGCTGGCGGTGCTGTGCACGGCGTACGTCGCCCACGTGCACGCCACGCAGGACCTCTACACTAAGCTCCAGCACGAGCGCGCCGAGAACCAGCGCCTGCACCTGAAGCAGGAGCGGCTCCGCGCCGAGTTCGACCGCGCCACTGGCCCCGCCGTCATCTACCGCCGCGCCCCGGAGCTGGGCCTCGAAGAAGACGTCGCCTACGGCCCCACCATCGTTTTGGACAAGGAATAACGCTTGTAGAGGCGCATCGCGATACGCCCCTGCGCCCACGACCGACGCTCACGAAAGAAGAAAAGAACCGCACCGCAGAAAAACGTGAAGCCCAAGCAGCAAATCATGACGCGGATGTACGGCGTGCTCGCCTTCTTGAGCGTGCTGCCGCTCTTCGTGGCCGGGCAGGTGGTGTGGATTCACCTCTCCGAAGGCCGGGCGCTGCAAACGCAGGGCGCGCGCCAGGCCAGCTCCTCCGTCGAGATCCCCGCCATGCGCGGGCCGATCCTCGACCAGGCCGGACGCGCCCTCGCCATCAACGCGGCGCAGTACGAACTCGCCCTCGACCCCACCGCCAGCGGCTTCGCCCGCGAGGGCGCCGCGTTCTACGAAAAGCTTGCCGGCGTCACAGGGCAACGCGCCTCGGGCTACCGGCAGAAGGTGCAGCGCCGCGCCTCGCCGCAGTACGTGCTCTTAGAGCGCGGCCTCACCGAGGCGCAGAAAGAGGAAGTGGCCGCGTGGGACGTACCCGGCCTCATCCTCACGCCGCGCTTTGCCCGCCGTTACACCTACGGCGAGACGGGCGCGCACGTCCTTGGCCACACCGGCGCCGACGGGCACGGCCTGGCCGGGCTGGAGCTTCAGTACGACGGCTTTTTGCAGGGCACGCCGGGCCGCCGCGCCGTCAAGCGTGACCGCCGCGGGCGCATCAAGTCCTTCGTGGGCGGAAAAATCACCGAGCCGCAGCACGGGCAGCGCCTCGTCCTCACGCTCGACCTCGTCCGCCAAACCATCTTAGAAGAAGAACTCCAGCGCGGCGTTGAAGAAAGCGGCGCCGACTGGGGCACGGCCATCGCCATGGACCCGCACACGGGCGCCATCCTGGGGATGGCCAGCGTGCCGACGTACGACCCCAACCGCCCCGCCGCCTTCCGCAGCCGCGCGCGCCGCAACCACGCCATCACGGACCGCTTCGAGCCGGGGTCCATGTTCAAGCTCGCCACCGCCGTGGCCGCCATCGAAGAAGACGTCATCGCCATGAGCGACTCGTTGGAGACGGGCCAGGGCTGGCACGTCTTCCACAACCGCACCATGCACGACTCGCACGGCTACGGCACGATCTCCTTCCAAGAAACCATCGCCTTGTCGAGCAACATCGGCACGGCGCTCACGGCGCAGCGGATCGCGCCGGGCGATTTCTACCAGCACGCGCGCGCCCTCGGCTTCGGCCAGCCCACGCTTATCGACCTGCCCGGCGAGGTGGGCGGGATGCTCAAAAAACCGAGCCGCTGGAGCGGCACCTCCCAAACCTCGATGGCGATTGGCTACGAGGTGGCCGTGACGCCCTTGCAGATGCTCGTGGCCTACGCCGCGCTCGCCAACGGCGGCACCGTCGTGCAGCCGCACCTCGTCAAAGAGCGGCAGACGCTCACCGGCAAAACGCTTTGGACGAACAAGCCGGACTCCATCCGCCGCGCCTTCTCGCGGGAGACGGCCCGCACGCTGCGCCCGGCCTTTGAGCAGGTCGTCGATAGCGGGACGGCCAAGCAGGCGCAGATCCAGGGCCTGCGCGTGGCCGGCAAGACGGGCACCGCGCGCAAGACGATTGGCGGGCGCTACCAACCGGGGAAGTACCGCGCCTCGTTCGTCGGCTTTTTCCCGGCGGATGACCCCGCCGTGGCGATGATCGTGGTGATGGACGAGCCGACGTCGAGCATTTACGGCGGCGCCGTGGCCGCGCCCGTCTTCCAGCGGATCGCCACGCGCTGGGCCGGCACGCTCCCGGAGGTAGCCCAGCGCATCGCCACCGAGCGCGCGCTCCTCGCCGCCGCCGACACGCTCTCCGAAGAAAGCGAGGTTCCGGCCGAGACCGCACCCCCATTCACGCCCGCCCACCTCACCGCCGCCGATTTCGCCGCCGATCTTCCCGATCTCACGGGCCAGAGCGCGCGCCGTGCCGTGTTTCTCCTGAACGAGCGCGGCCTCGATGTCCGCGTCGAGGGCCACGGCGTCGTGGCCGAGCAGCAGCCCGCCCCCGGCACGCCCCTGGCCGAGACCGAGCGCGTGGTGCTGCGCTGCCAACCCGACGTCTTGCGCTTGCCCATCCGCCAAACAGCGGCTCATGAATAGCGGAGCCTCCTCATGAAATTATCAGCGCTGCGGCGGCGGTTGGACGAGGCCGGCCTCCTCACGGCCCCGCACGCGCGCCTCGAAGAAAAATTTTCGGACATCGAGATCGACCACCTGGCCGAGGACAGCCGGGCGGTCGGGCCGGGCGGCCTCTTCGTCGCCATCCGCGGCACGGAGGCTGACGGCCACCTGTTCATTGACAAAGCTGCTGAAAACGGAGCCGCCGCCATCGCTTGCGAGGCGGTGCCGGCGGCCACCCGCGCGCGTCTTTCGGACACGGCTTTCGTCGTGTGCGAAAACACGCGCGCCGCCGCCGCCGAACTCGCCGCCGCCTTCTACAGCGACCCGGCCCGCGATCTCCAGATGATCGGCATCACGGGCACGAACGGGAAGACGACGACGGCCTTCCTGGCGCACCATCTCCTCGGCGCGCTTGGGACGCGGGCAGGCCTCTTGGGCACGATCCGCTTCGACCTCGGCGGCGGCGAGATTGTAGATGCGCCGCTGACCACGCCCGGCCCCACTCATCTCCACCGGATGCTCCGGCAGATGGTAAAGAACGGCTGCGCGGCGTGCGTGATGGAGGTCTCCTCCCACGCGCTCGTGCAGGAGCGGACGCGCGCGGTGCCCTTTGGCGTGGGCGTCTTTACGAACCTCACGCCCGAGCACCTGGACTACCACGCCACGCTCGCCGACTACCGTGCCGCCAAGAAGAAGCTCTTCGACGGCCTCGGCCCGGACGCCATCGCCATCTACAACGCCGACGACGAAAACGGTCCGGCGATGGTCGCGGATACGGCGGCGCGCCGCCTCGCCTTCGGCCAGGCGCCGGACGCCGATGTGCGCCTCGAAGTGATCGAAAACGCGCTCGGCGGGCTGCGCCTGCGGATGGACGGGGGCGAACGAAGATTTCGCCTCGTGGGGCGCTTCAACGCCTACAACCTCGCCGCCGCCTACGGCATCGGCCGGGCGCTGGGCTACGAGAAGGAAGAAACGCTCGACGCTTTGGCCGAGGCGCCGCCCGTGCCGGGGCGCTTCGAGCAGATGCGCTTTCCGGATGGCACCACCGCCGTGGTGGACTACGCCCACACGCCCGACGCGCTCGAAAACGTCCTCTCCACGTTGCGCCGCCTCAAGCCCGAAGGCGCCAAGCTGTGGTGCATCTTCGGCTGCGGCGGCGACCGCGACCGGACCAAGCGCCGCACGATGGGCCGCCTGGCCGAGCACCTGGCCGACCGCGTCATCGTCACGAGCGACAACCCGCGCACGGAGGACCCCGGCTCGATCCTGAGCGACATCCGCCGCGGCATGGACCGCCCCACCGACGCGCGCTGGATCACGGACCGCCGCGCGGCCATCCGCACGGCCGCCCGCGAGGCCGCGCCGGGCGACGTGGTCCTCATCGCCGGCAAGGGGCACGAGGCGTACCAGGTCGTGGGCGATGAAAGACTGCCCTTCGATGATCGGGAAGAAGTCCGCAAGGCCTTTAGCAAAAAAGAAGAATGAGGATGGGCGTATGCGCGTGCGGAGGTATGGGAGAAGGCGTGATCTGTGCTTTTCCCTCCCACACTCCCAGCCCCCCACACTCCCAGACCCGAAATGCTCTACTACCTCATCGACTACTTAGAGCGCCTGTACGAGCCGCCGGGGTTCCAGATCATCCGCTTCATCACGGTGCGGGCGGGGCTGGCGGGGATCACGGCGCTGGTGATCGCGCTCTTCATCGGGCGCTCGATCATCCACTGGCTGGCGCGGCGCCAGCTGGGCGAGCGCGTGCGCGAGGGCGAGGGGGCCGGCGTGGTCAGCCACGCGCACAAGGCCGGCACGCCCACGATGGGCGGGATCATCATCCTGCTGGCCGTGCTGGGCGCCACGCTCCTCTGGGGCGCCATCGCCGAGGTGTACGTCTGGCTCGCCATGCTGGCGATGCTCTGGATGGGCGCCTTCGGCTTCGCCGACGACTACATCAAGACGATCCAGGACAACAAGGAAGGCCTCTCGCCCTGGACGAAGATCTTCGGGCAGATCGGCCTCGGGCTGATCGTGGGGGCCGTGCTCTACTTCCACCCGCAGTTCGCCGAGGTGCAGGGGATGACGTACGTGCCGTTCTTGAAAGAGCGCATCTTCAACTACAACATCTTCCACGAGTGGTTTGGCTTGAGCGGATGGGGCTGGCTCGTGTACCTGCCCGTGGCCGTCTTCATCATGGCGGCCGTCTCCAACGCCGTCAACCTCACCGACGGCCTCGACGGGCTGACGACGGGCGTGACGGCCTTCGTGGGCGCCGGCCTCATCGTCTTGTGCTACGCCACGGGCAACACGGTCATCGCCAGCTTCCTCGACATCATGTACCTGCCGGGCGCGGGCGAGCTGGCCGTCTTCGCCACGGCCATGACGGCGGCGTGCTTCGGCTTCCTCTGGTTCAACGGCTACCCCGCCACCGTCTTCATGGGCGACACGGGGTCCTTGGCCCTGGGCGCGGCCGTGGGGGCCATGGCGCTGATGATCCGCAAGGAGCTGCTCCTGCCCGTCCTCGGCGCCATCTACTTCGTCGAAGCGCTCTCGGTGATCTTGCAAACGAGCTACTTCAAATGGACGCGCCGCCGCACGGGCACCGGGCGGCGCCTCTTCCGCATGGCGCCCATCCACCACCACTTCGAGGCCTACGGCACGCACGAGTCGAAGATCGTCACGCGCTTCTGGATCGTCACCGCCATCAGCGTCATCCTCGCCCTTTTGATCCTGCGGATACGATAAGGCGAGGAGCCGAAGAGACAACGAAACGATGAGCCGAAGCGCCCTCGTCGTCTCTTCGATTCCTCCATTCATCGTTTCCCTCACCAACCGCCGCCCCCGCCCCGGAAATGACGCCAACCGAACTCAAGGGCAAAGCCGTCACCGTCGTAGGCGGGGCGCGCAGCGGGCGGGCCGTGGCGCGGCTCCTGGCCGAGGCCGGCGCCGAGGTGTTCTTGACGGAGCAGAAGCCGGCCACGCAGGGCCTCGAAGCCGCCCTGGAGGCCGACGGCGTGGCGTACGAGTTCGGCGGGCACACCGGGCGCGGCCTGGCCGAGGCGGACTTCCTCGTCGTCAGCCCCGGCGTGCCTTCGACGACGAACTTCATCGAGCAGGCCCGGCGCCAGGGCCTGCCCGTGTTCTCGGAGATCGAGGCGGCCTCGTGGTTCTGCCGCGCGCCCATCGTTGCCATCACCGGGACGAACGGGAAGACGACGACGACGAGCCTTCTGGGCCACGTTTTCCGAGAGGCCGGGCGCGAGACCGTCGTGGCCGGCAACATCGGTTATCCGTTTTCAGACTACGTGCGAGGCCTCTCCCCGGAGGCCGTGGTCGTCCTGGAAGTCAGCAGCTTCCAGCTCGACCACATTCAGACGTTTCGGCCGCGCGTGAGCATTCTACTCAACATCACGCCGGACCACCTGGACCGTTACGGCGGCAGCTTTAGCCGCTACGCCGACAGCAAGCTCCGCATCTTTGAAAACCAAGCCGAAGGCGACGTGCTCATCTACAACCATGACGACGGCCTCGTGCGCGAATGCGCCGCGCGCCGCACGCGCCGCCGCGCGCTCACGGCGCTGCCGTTCAGCGCAGAAACGGCGCTCGGAGAAGGCGCCTTTGCCAGAGAAAACGACATCGTGCTCCGCATCCACGAAGGGGAGGAAGTGCTCATGCAAACCGATAAGCTGGCCCTGCGCGGCAGGCACAACCTGCAGAACTCGCTCGCCGCCGCCGTGGCCGCGCGCGTGATGGAGGTGCGCTCCGAGGTCGTGCGCGCGAGCCTGGCCTCGTTCGAGGGCGTGCCGCACCGGCTCGAGGCCGTGCGCACCGTCGGCGGCGTGCGCTACGTCAACGACTCGAAGGCGACGAACGTGAACGCCGTCTGGTACGCGCTGGAGAGCTTCCACGAGCCGGTCGTTTTGATTGCCGGGGGGAAGGACAAGGGGAACGATTACTCGGCGCTGCGCCCGCTCGTGCGGCAGAAGGCGCGCGCGGTGATCGCCCTGGGCGAGAGCGCCGAGAAGGTGATGCGCGAGCTGGGCCGCGCCGCGCCCGAGGCGCAAAAGGCTTTCTCGATGGAGGACGCCATCCGCCGCGCCCGCGCCGCCGCGCGCCGGGGCGACGTGGTGCTGCTCTCGCCCGCGTGCGCCTCCTTCGACATGTTCGAAAACTATGAGGACCGCGGCGACACCTTCCGCCGCCTGGTGATGAACCTTTGATTCTCAGCGTGACGCCGTAGGGACACGATATATCGCGTCCCTACCACGACCTCCCATGTTTCGCAAAACAACGTAGGGGCGTGCCGCGCCGTGCCCATCCGCAGAAAACATCAGACGAATGCCCAAAGCGAAAACCATAGCCACGAAGCTCCACGCCGCGTTTGCGCCGGCGGATAAGTACGTCGTCTGGGTGGTGCTGGCCTTAGCGGCCCTCGGTGTGGTGGCCGTGTACAGCGCCGTCACATTCCTGGCCGAGACCAAAGCCGGCGGCGACACCGAGCGCTTCCTCCTGCGCCACGTGATGCGCGTGGGGCTGTCGCTGGGCGCCGTGGCCTTGTTCAGCTTGATAGATTACCGCACGCTGGCGCGCTGGGCCAAGCCGGCGCTCATCGGCGCCATCTTCCTCCTGGTGCTCGTGCAGATCATCGGCGTGGCCTCGGGCGGGGCCGAGCGCTGGCTGCGCTTCGGGCCGGTAGGGTTCCAGCCGTCGGATTTGGCGAAGGTGGCGCTCATCTCCTACCTCGCGCTCATGCTCACGCGCAAGCAGGACTACATCAAAAGCTTCAGCCGCGCCTTTGCGCCCCTGTTTTTCTGGATTCTCTTGACCGTCTTCCTCATCGGCCTGGACGACCTCTCGACGGCGGCCATCGTGCTCGTCTCCGCTGGACTGATGTGCTTCGTCGGCCGCGCGAGCGTGGTGCACCTCGGCGGCCTCGTCACGCTGAGCCTGGTCCTGGCCGCGCTGCTGCTCCTGGGGTCGCCGCAACGCGCAGCGCGCGTGGAGAGCTACCTCGGCGTCAAGATCTTCCCCACGACGGAGGCCGCCGAGGTCTTCGACGCGCAGGCCGAGGGCTACCAGGCCGAGCAGGCCCGCATCGCCTTTGCCATGGGCGGCCTCACGGGCGTCGGCCCCGGCAAGAGCGTGCAGCGCGATTTTCTCCCGGCGCCTTACAACGACTTCATCTTCGCCATCATTGCCGAGGAGTACGGCCTCCTCGGCGCGCTCACGGTGCTCGGCCTCTTCGGCGCGCTGCTCTTCCGCGGCTTTTTGAGGATCGCGCGCCACGCCGCCGACCCGCTCGGCCTCTTCCTCGCCGTCGGCCTCACGACGATGATTGCGCTCTACGGCTTCATCCACGCAGGCGTGGCCTGCGGCCTCTTCCCCGTCACCGGCCTCCCGCTCCCGATGGTCTCCTACGGCGGCACCTCGATGGTTGCCACCGGCGCAATGATCGGCATCCTTCTGAACATCTCTCGCCATGCGAAGGCGTAGGGACACGATATATTATATTGTGCCCCTACAACGCCAACCTCGATTTTATGCGACACCGTGCACCTCACATCTTATTCGCTGGCGGCGGGACCGGGGGGCACGTGTACCCGGCCATCGCCATCGCCGATGCGGTGCGGCGCCTCGCGCCGGCGGCCGAGATTGCCTTTGCCGGCACGCGCGAGCGCATGGAGTGGGAGGCCGTCCCCAAAGCCGGTTATTCGATCCACCCCATCACCGTGAGCGGATGGCAGCGCGCGCTCACCCTCCGCAACCTCGCCTTCCCCTTCAAGCTGATGAGAGGTTTTCTTCAAAGCTGGCGCCTCGTAGGCGGCTTCCGACCCGACGTGGCCGTGGGCACGGGCGGCTACGTCTCCGGCCCGGTGCTCCTCGCCGCCGCCTTGCGCGGGCGCACGCTCGTCCTGCAGGAGCAGAACGCCTACGCCGGCCTCACGAACCGGCTCTTGGCTAAGGCCGCCGCCGAGGTCCACATCGCCTTCGACGAGGCCAAAGCGCATCTGCCCGCCGGGAAATGCGTCCTCAGCGGCAACCCGACGCGGGACGAACTTACGCACGCGGGCCGCGCCGAGGGCCGCGACCACTTCGAGGTGCCCGAGGGAGCGAAGCTGCTCTTCGCCTTTGGCGGATCGCTCGGCAGCGAGGCGCTCAACAATGCTTTGCAGATGCATCACGAAGCGCTTCTGAAAAACGAAAACGTGCATCTCATCTGGCAGACAGGCCGCCGCTACTTCGCGCGCCTTCAGGAAAAAATCGCCCCGTACCCGCGCCTGCACCTTTTAGAATACGTCGAGCGGATGGACCTGGCCTACGCGGCGGCGGACCTCGCCCTCTGCCGCGCCGGCGCCATCACGTGCAGCGAGCTGATGGTGACGAAAACGCCCGCCGTCCTCGTCCCCTCACCCAACGTGGCCGAGGACCACCAGACGAAAAACGCCCAGAGCATGAGCCGCGAAGGCGCCGCCGTCCTCCTCCCCGAATCGGATTTGCAGAAGAAGCTGCCCGCCACCCTCGCCGCGCTGCTCCAAGACGACGCCCGCCGCGAAGAGATGGCCGCCGCCGCCGGACGCCTCGCCCGCCCGGACGCCGCCGAGCAGATTGCCCGCCGCATCCTCGCCCTCGCCGATTTTGCCACCGAAACCACGAATGCCACCGCGTAGGCGTATTGCAATACGCCCCTACACCCACGACTGCAACGAAGCAAATGAACCAGGAACGACGCAGACAACCGGCTTTAGGCCGCATCCAGCAGGTGCACATGGTGGGCATCGGCGGGATTGGGATGAGTTCGGTGGCCGAGGTGCTGCTCAACCGCGGCTACCGCGTCTCGGGGTCGGACCTGGAAAAGACCGACGTGACGGCGCGCCTCGGGAAGCTCGGCGCCACCATCCACAAGGGCCACGCCGCCGAGCAGGTCGGCGCGGCCGACGCCGTGGTGTACTCCTCCGCCATCGATCCGAAAGGGAACCCCGAAACGCTCGAAGCCACGCACCGCCGCATCCCGCTCATCGCGCGCGCCGAGATGCTCGGCGAGCTGATGCGGATGAAGTTCGGCGTGGGGATCGCCGGGACGCACGGGAAGACGACGACGACGTCGATGGCCGGCATGGTCGTCACCGAGGGCGGCTTCGACCCGACGATCATCGTGGGCGGGAAGGTGGCCGTCTTCGGCTCGAACGCCGTCTCGGGCGCGGGCGACATCATCCTCATCGAGGCCGACGAGTACGACCGCACGTTTTTGCGTCTCACGCCAGCCTTGGCCGTCATCACGAACATCGAAGAAGACCACCTCGACATTTACGAAAATCTCGCCGACATCCAGGACGCCTTCGTGCAGTTTGCCAACACGGTGCCGTTTTTCGGCGCGGCCATCGTCTGCTTGGACGACCCCGTCGTGCAGGAGACCATCGGCCGCATCGGGCGGCGGGTGGTGACGTACGGCACCTCGCGCCAGGCCGAGATACGCGCCGAGGACGTGCGGCAGGACGCGCTCACCACGCGCTTCGACGTGCTCGTGCGCGGTGAAAAATTAGGTGAGGCGGAGCTGCAGGTGCCCGGCCTCTACAACGTCCGCAACGCCTTGGCGGCCGTGGCCGTGGGGCTGGAACTGGAGATCCCGTTCGCCAAGATCGCCGCTGGCCTGGCGAAGTTCTCCGGCGTGGACCGCCGCTTCGAGCAGGTGGGTGAGGCGGGCGGCGTCTTGGTGATGGACGACTACGCGCACCACCCGACGGAGATCAAGGCCACGCTCCAGGCCGTGAGCGCGGGCTGGCCGGGGCGGCGGATCGTGGCCGTCTTCCAGCCGCACCTTTATTCGCGCACGCGCGACTTTTTGGACGGCTTCGCCCGCGCCTTTTTCGACGCCGACGCGCTCGTTGTCACCGGCATCTACGGCGCGCGCGAGCAGCCCATCGAAGGGGTGAGCAGCCGGGCGCTGGCCGACCTCGCCACGCGCTACGGCCACCGCGGCGTGCACCTTGTGGAGGACAAGAAGGCGCTCCCCGACTTCCTGGCCGAGTTCGTGCAGCCGGGTGACGTGGTCATCACCATCGGCGCGGGGGACGTGTGGCGCTACGGGAAGCAGTTTTTGGAAACCTTGCAGACGATAACGTAAACCGCAAACGACGCCGTAGGGACACGATATATCGTATCCCTACCAACGCATCAACCCATGGCAAAAAAGAAAAACACAACGCAGACGACGCTCCTCCGCGCCTTGGGCGTGGCGGTGGTCGTGGCGGCGCTCGGCCTCTTGGGCTGGCTCGCGTGGCAGTGGCAGGCCACGCTGCGCGTCTACGAGATCGACCTCGCCGGGCACGCGCACGCCGAGCGCGACTCGCTCCTCAAACTCGCCCGCGTGGACACCGGCATGACGCTCTTCGGCCTCGACCCCGACTTCGTGACAGACCGGCTGCGGCGCCACCCGTGGATCAAGACGGCCGAGGCCACGCGCCTGCCCACCGGCACGTTGCGCCTGCGCGTCACGGAGCGCACGCCCGCCGCGCTCGCCCTCGGCGAAGATGGCACGCCGGCCTATTACCTCGACGCCGAGGGCTTTCAGATGCCGCTCGACTCCGGCGCCGTGTACGACGTCCCGCTCCTGAGCGGCCTCGGTGCGCCGTACCAGCCCGTGCGGCCTGTTCAGCACGAAGCCGCGCGCGCGCTCCTGGCCGCGCTCCCGGAGGGCACGCTTGCTGATGACGGGACGGCGCTCGTCTCCGAGATCGCGTTCGGCGAAGACGGCGAGGCGTGGCTCTACACGGCGCCGACCGACGCGCGCGGCGCCGTCTCGGTGCGCCTCGGCACGGATGACTTCGATCAGAAGCTCGAAACGCTCCGCGCGTTCTGGCAGCAGGCCGTGCGCGCGCATCCGCAGCACCCCTTTGACCTCATCGACCTGCGCTTCGAGGGGCAGGTCGTCACGCGCGAGGCCGACACCGACCTTTAACTTTGTACGGGCACACCGGCGGTGTGCCCCTACGCCAACCCTTTCTTCCTTTCAACAATCAGGAGGCCCCTCTCATGCTAACGAACGAACGACTCACCACCCTCAACGGCTTCGCCAACGGCGCGCGCGCTCCGCACGAGCAGATCGTCGTCGGCGTGGACATCGGCACCACGAAGGTGTGCGCCGTCGTTGCCGCTGCCGACGAGCTTAGCCGCGTGAACATCCTCGGGATCGGGATGGCGCCCTCGGAAGGGCTGAACCGCGGCGTCGTCGTCAACATCGACAAGACGGTGGACGCCGTGCAGGAGGCCGTCTACGAGGCCGAGCGGATGGCCGGCGTGAAGGTGCGCTCGGTCATCGTCGGCATCGCGGGCGACCACGTGCAGAGCTTCCAGAGCCGCGGCGTGATCACGATCTCGAACCGCAACCAGGAGATCACGCAGCAGGACGTGCAGCGGCTTTTGGAGGACACCATGCACGTGGCCATGCCGTCCGACCGCGAGATCCTGCACGTCATCCCCCAGGAGTTCATCGTGGACGGGCAGGACGGCGTGGCCGACCCCGTGGGCATGAGCGGCGTGCGCCTCGAGGCCAACGTGCACATCATCACCGGCCTCGTCTCGGCGGCGAAGAACATCTACCGCTGCATCGAAAAGGCCGGCTTCCAGGTGGCCGACATCGTCCTGGAACCGCTCGCTTCCAGCTTCGCCGTCCTGCACGACGACGAGAAGGAGGTCGGCGTCGCCCTGATCGACGTGGGCGGCGGGACGACGGACATCGCCGTGTTCGAGGACCACACCATCCGCCACACGGCCGTCATCGCCGTGGCCGGCGACAAGGTCACCGACGACATCCGCAAGGGCCTCGGCGTCATGCGCGACCAGGCCGAGCGCCTGAAGCGGCAGTTCGGCGTGGCGCTCGCGGACCTGGCCGACGAAGGGGAGGAGATCACCATCCCCGGCATCGGCGGGCGCGCCGAGAAGGCCATCGGCCGCTCGACCCTGGCGCAGATCATCCAGCCGCGCCTGGAGGAGATCCTTGAGATCGCGCAGATCGAGATCAAGCGCTCGGGCTACGCGCGGCACCTGGCCGCCGGCATCGTCCTCACCGGCGGCGGCTCTTTGATCGAGGGCACCGCCGAGCTGGCCGCCGACGTCTTGGAAACCGAAACGCGCATCGGCCGGCCGATGGGGCTTTCGGGCGGCCTCGTCGAAGAAGTCTCCGATCCGAAGTACGCCACCGCTGTGGGCCTCGTCCTCTACGGGATGCGGCCGGAGGTGATCGGCGGGGCGCCGTTTGTCGAGGAGATGGGCGAGCGCCGCGCCCCGGCGCGCGAGGCCGTGCGCTCCGGCGAGTCGCTCATGGACAAGATCGCCACGCGCATGAAGGCGTGGTTTGACGAGTTGTAATCCACCATCGCAAACCTTGTACGGGCACACCGCTGGTGTGCCCCTACGTCCATCGCAATCGAAAACCCGCAATCGTAAACGCATCGCACCCGCCGGACGCTTTCGGACTCAGGGCTGCTCACCTTGAAGAAAAACGCGCCGGCTTCATCCCCGCACATCCAACCGAAAAGAAAAACCCACTGGAGGGTCTATCATGGAAACCAACTTCAGCTCTCACTTCTCCTTTGACGACGCGGCCCACGACGAGGCCAAGATCTGCGTGATCGGCGTTGGCGGAGGGGGCGGCAACGCCATCAACAACATGATCGAGAAGGGCATCTACGGCGGCGTCGAGTTCATCGCCGTGAACACGGACCAGCAGGCGCTGGCCAAGAACCGCGCGCAGCAGAAGGTGCAGTCCGGCAAGAACCTCACCAAGGGCCTCGGGGCCGGCGCGCGCCCGAGCATCGGCGCGGAGGCCATCGAGGAGAACCGGAACGAGATCGAGGAGGCTCTGAAAGGCTTCGACATGGTCTTCATCACGGCCGGCATGGGCGGCGGCACCGGGACGGGCGGCGCGCCGGTGGTGGCCTCCATCGCGCGCAAGCTCGGCATCCTGACCGTGGCCGTGGTCACCAAGCCGTTCGACTGCGAGGGCAACCGGCGCAAGCGCACCGCCCGCGAGGGCATCACGCTTCTCAAGGAGCACGTCGATACGCTCATCGTCATCCCCAACGAGCGCCTTTTGGACATCGCCGACGACTCGACGAGTCTCGTCGAGGCCTTTGCCATTGCCGACGACGTCTTGTACGGCGCCACGCGCGGCATCTCAGACCTCATCACCGTGCACGGCCTGATCAACCTCGACTTCGCCGACGTGCAGACGACGATGCGCGACGGCGGCACGGCTTTGATGGGATCGGCCACGGCCAAGGGCGACAACCGGGCCGAGAAGGCGGCCGTCGAGGCCATCAGCAGCCCGCTTCTGGACGGCCTTTCGATCAACGGCGCGCGCAACGTCCTGGTCAACATCACCTCGGGCCTGAACCTGGGCATCCGCGAGGCGACGCAGGCCACCTCGATCATCCAGCGCGAGGCCGGCGAGGACGTGGAGGTGATCTTCGGCACGGTCATCGACGAGGACTTGGGCGACGAGCTGCGCGTGACGGTCATCGCCACGGGCTTCGAGAGCGACGACGACCGCGAGGCCGCCGCCGCCCAAGAGGAGGGCGTGCGCCGCACCACGCCGCTCGGCGGAGGGCGCCCGCCCACGCGCTACAAAGGCGAGGACAGCCTGCGCCACCTCGACGTGCCGGCCTACGAGCGCCGCAGCCGCCTTCAAGAGGCGCAAGGCGAGGAAGAGCAAGCGGCGCCGGAGGCCGCCGAGGCGCAGCACGAGCGCGACAAGCCCGCGCCGAAGCAGACGCGCATCCGCCGCCTCCACGCCGACGACCTCCAGGAGCGCAAAGAGCGCATCCGCAAGGACGACCCGGACACGCCCGCCTTCCTGCGCAAGATGATGGACTAACCGATTTTGGATTTCTGATTTTCGATTTTGGATTGCCTTACAAGCTGCCGGTAGTGCACAGCCCGGCAGCTTGTGACACAGGGTTGACACCGCCGCAGATTACCTTAAACGGCAGCGATTGGCGACCAATCCAAAATCCCCAATCGGCAATCCGAAATCGAAAAAGGGGGTCCTCCAGCCCCGCCACAGGCGGCCCGTGAGCACGGCTGACGGCTCTGCGCACCGGCAAGGAGTACAGTGCAGCAAAGACGCGCGGAGAACCTGTGGTCTTTGAAGCGGGACGCGCGCCCCCTGCGCAGCAGGACGCGCGCCCGCCACGCAGAAAAGCCGCGCCTCCCAGATTGACGGGGGCGCGGCTTTTCTGCGTCGTGACTTGCGGTCGAGGGGAGATCACTCCTGCCCGCCGTCGAAGTTGAAGAGCGCGCCGACGCTGACGCCGAACGGCTTGAAGTCGCCAAACACGACGTACTCGCCCTGGATGAAGAGCTTGGCCGGGCCGGCGTCGAACCCAGCGCCGCCGACGATGTTGAGGCCGATGTCTGTGTTGACCTCGGCGTCGCTGAGGCCGGGCTGGAACTCGAATGAGGAGCGCGTAAACGAGACGCCGGGACCGACGTACGGCGTGAACGCCACGTTCTGCGAGCCGAACTCGTAGAGCGCGTTCGTGGTGATGCGCCAGAGCGTGAAGCGGTCGAATTCCTCTTTGCTCAAGACGTAGAAGTCAAAGGTAGGGTTGATCTGCACAGGCAGCCCTGCGCTGCTAAGCCGGAGGTCCAACCCGAGGGCGAGTCCGGAAACATCTTCTCCAAGGGATCTAAGGTCGTCGTCGGTAGGGTCATCGTCGAACTCGAGATCGTCGATGTCGAAATCGTTCTGGACCTGCGCGTAGCCGATGCGCGGGCCGATCTCGAACTGGAACTGCGCGCGTGCGTCCCGAGCGCCGACGAAAAGGGCCAGCGCGAGGGCGAGCGAGAGGAGCGTAAGGTTTTTCATGACCGAAGAGGAAGGTTGCCTGAGAGAAGGTGGCGAACGCGAGAGTGCCCGAATGCGTCGTCCCTCTTATCGGATTGGCGTGTAAGCGTTGCAGCCGGGGGCGTTACAGAGGCGTGAATAACTGTCGCGCGCGAGGGTCACGCCCCGAAGCACGCCGCTCGGGGTACTACTCCCCCGGAAAACGAGGCAGCACGGGAAGCCTCTGCAAAGGAAAAGCCGCGCCCTTGAATGCTCGGGGCGCGGCTTCCCGAAAGACCACGACCGAAGAGCGGCGTGGGCGTCGTAGAGCTTACCGCTCGAAGACGAGCGTGACGCCGCTCTCCGCATCCGTCACCGTCACGGCCTCGCCGCCCTCGGGGGCGGGGATGAGGTAGTGGCCGTAGGCGTCGCGCTCCAGGTTGTCGAGGCGTTGGGCGCGCTCCGAGTCAAGCGTGATGGAGTACATCTCAGGGTCGTACTTCATCACGGCGCCGGTAGCGAAATCGACCCCCCAGCCGAGCAAGCCGGCTAGGTTCAGGATGCTCACGGCGTTGAACCGCTTGTCGAGCACGAACGTGCGGTCCTCATAGCCGTCGAGCCGCAGCGTCACCTGCTTGTCATCGAAGGCCGAGCGGCTCACCGAGACCGAGGCCGGCGTCCGGCCCCGCTCGATGCCGTCGATGAAGATGCGTGCGCCCTCCGGCTCCGACTCGAACCGGATCGTGTCGGAGGTGCCGGTAAAGATCGTGGCACAGCCAGGAAGCACAGCAGCCGCGACGAGCGCCGCCAAAAGTGTGATAGAAGAACGTAGCATGATAAACAGGAGAGTTTCGTTCGGGGGAGGTTGAGGGCGCGTGCGGCTGGCATCGCGCGTGGCGCTAACATACGCCGCGTGTGGCTCGGTTGAAAGCTAACCCGCCGCGCTGGTGCTAAGAGCAGCCGTTCGCGCTCCGAGAATACTAAAAAACGGCTACGCTGTCACGCCTCGCGTTCAAAGAGGCGGGCCGGGAGCACAAAAGTTAAAGAAAAAGCCCCGCCGGCTCTATAACCATTGGGGCTTCCGTGTGCACAGAGAGAGAAAAGCGCAGGGCGGCGTCAGCGGCTGAGGTCGAAGAGAAGGCCGGCGGTGATGCCCGTCAGCTCCGGCCCGCCGCCCAGGCCGAACTGCGCCTGCACGAACGGCTGGAGGCTGCCGTAGCGAAACGTGGCCCCGCCAACGATCTGCGCGCCCAACGCCGTCTCGCTCTCGCCGTCGTCGAGGTCGCCAAAGACCTCGTCGTCAGGGTCAACGTCGGCATCATCGTCGCGCGAGGTGCGCGAGAGGGTCAGGCCGGCGCCGGCGTAGGGCGTGAACGCCTGGTTGTCGATGCCGAACTCGAGCAGCCCGTTAAGGCCGGCCTGGTAGAGCTGGCGGTCGCCCTCGGTGAAGTAGTAGTCGAACGTCGGGTTCACCATGAAGGGGATGGCGTCGTTGCGGATGCGCAGGTCCGCGCCGAGCGAGAAGTCTTCGAGCTTGTCCACTTCGTAGCCGCCGCGCACGCCGAGCACCGTGTTCTGCGCCTGTGCTACAGGGAGGCCGGCAAGCAGGAAAAGGGTTACGAGCGACGAAAAGGCTATGATCTTTTTCATGGTCGAATGCTGTTGATGTAAGAAAACATGTGGTAGAGGCCGCGCCAAACGCGCCGTGAGGCAGCGTCCGAGCAGGCATTTGTAGCGAAAGATCAAAAAGCGCTCCCAAATCCCGCCGAGCGGCTTGGAGGCAGGCGCGCACGGCCGGCTACGCACAAGATCGTCACACGAGCGGCGGCGGCAGTTGTGCGCTGCCATTTCACGCGCAGATGTGGTAGAATATGAACTGATGCACACGTCGCCCCGCCTCGCCTTCGGCCAGATGACCTCGCGCTGCCTGCTCCTTTTTCTGCTCACTGCATGGGGGGCCGCGCCGGGCGTGGCGCAGCCTGCCCCGCCGCTCAGAGGCGTCGTCTGGACCCCGCCCGATGACGCGGACCAAGCCGCCGCCGATCTGCACGCGATGAAAGCCGCCGGCGTCGAGGCCGTCCGCACCGGCCTCGTGCGCCGCGAGCGCCTCCTCGCGCTCGCCGACACGCTGGGCCTGGCGCTCTGGCAAGACCTCCCGGCCGCGCGGCTCTCGGCCGCCGCGCTGCGCGACACGCTCGGCGGCGTGACGCGCGTGCTGCGCGCCGCCCTCCGCCGCGCCGAGAACCATCCCTCGGCGCGGCACTTCGGGCTGGCACGCGGGAGCGACCTGAGCAGCCCCGAAGCCTGCGCCTACGTCCAAGCACTGGCCGAAGAGGTGACCGAGCGCGGGCCGCCCGGCAGCCGGACGTACTACGCCACCCCCTTCGTCACGTCCGATCCCTGCGCGCCGTTTGTGGACACGGTGCTGCTCGAAGCGCTCGACGCCTCAGGCAGCCTAAAAGCGTTGCTGCGCCGCTGGCGATCCGCGCACGCCGACACGCTCGACACGGGCGTCGGCCTCGGCGCGCTGGGGGCGTTCGTGGATGAAGGCGCGGCAGGCGGCCTCCGCGTGCCGCACACGCCCGAGGCGCAGGCGCGCTACCTCGAAACGCACCTCGCCGCGCTTCTGGACACCACCATCGAGGCCGGCGGCCCTCGCCCCGCCGCGCTTTTCGTTTACCGATGGCGGGACCGCCGCGCCGGCACGCCCGCGCTCGCCTCCGCCGATGTGTATCCGCCGCGCCGCTACGGCCTTCATGCCTCGGACGGCGCGGCGCGCCCGGCGCTGCGCGTGGTGCAGGGCTTCTACACCGGACGGCAGACGGCCTTCGCCTTCCCCACCGGCGCCGCCGAAGCCGAGGACGTTCCGTGGGCCGTGCTCCTGGCGTGGAGCGTGGTGCTTCTGATCGGGGTGCTGTATGCAGCGGCGCCGCCCTTTCGGCGCTTGACGGGCCGCTACTTCCGGGCGCGCGGCTTCTACCGCGAGGCCGTGCGCGAAGGGCGCGATGCCCTGGCCAGCACCGTAGGCGTGCTCTTAGGCGCGGTGAGCCTGAGCGGCGGGCTGCTCGTGGCTGCGCTCCTGGTGGCCGCGCAGCGCACGCAGGCGTTTGTGTGGCTCGCTGGCGGCCTCTCGGCCGGCGCCCGCGCGCAGGTGCTCTCACTTTTGGAGCGGCCCTGGCTCATCGTGCTCCTGGCCGGCGCGCTCTACGCCGTCGCGCTGCTGCTCTGGGCGTTGCTGCTCTCCCTCGTCTCGCGGCGCTACCTCTACCTGCAAACCGATCAGGTGCTGCTCCTCATCGTTGGGCCGCGCTGGCCGCTGTTGATGCTTATGGCCGGCGCCGTGGTCGTGCTCACGCTGCCGGCGCCGTGGGCCATGCCCGTGGCACTCGCGCTCGTGGCCGCCTGGGCGCTGATCGCCCTGGCTGCTACCGCCCGTGCGCTTTACGACTACGCCGCCCTTACGCGCGCCCCGGCGGCGATGGTCGCCGCGCTCGCGCTCGTCAGCCCGCCGGCGGTGCTGGCGCTCGTCATCCTCTTCAAAGTGCTCGAAGCGCCGTCGAGCGTCGTCTTTCTCTGGCACCTGGCCGCGCGTGGCTAAAGACGCCGAAGGAACCCGTTCCTCCAGGCCGGGGTCTTGCAGGAAGGGCGGCTACGGCGCAGCGGCGTGCCGGGGCCGTCCCGCCTCGCCCGCTGAAATCGGCCACGCCGCACCAACCGTCCGGAGGCATCGCGCCTCCGCATAGAGCGGAGACGCACGCATGAACCCGGCACTCGGCATTCTTCTTCACGCCATCGGTGGCTTTGCAGCCGGGAGCTTCTACCTCCCGCTCAAGAAGGTGGAGAACTGGGCGTGGGAGAGCTACTGGATCGTAAACGGCGTCTTCTCTTGGATCGTCGCCCCCTGGGTGGTGGCCGCGCTCACCGTGCCGGACGTGCTCGCCATCTTAGCCGATGCGCCGCCGAGCAGCCTCTTCTGGACGTTCTTCTACGGCCTCCTCTGGGGCATCGGCGGGCTGACGTTCGGGCTGACGATGCGCTACCTCGGCCTCTCGCTCGGGTACGCCGTGGCCATCGGCTTTACCGCCGCGTTTGGGACGCTCCTGCCGCCGATTTATTTCGGGGAGTTCGTGGCGCTGCTGGGGCGCCTCTCCGGGCAGGTCACCGTAGCGGGCGTGCTCGTGTCGCTCGTCGGGATCGCCGTGGTGGGGTGGGCCGGCGCGCTCAAGGACAAGGAGCTTTCCGAGGAGGAGAAGCGCACGGGTGTCCAGGAGTTCGACTTCACGAAAGGCGTTTGGGTGGCCGTCTTTGCCGGGATCATGAGCGCGTGCATGGCCTTCGCCATCGCGGCGGGGCGGCCCATCGCCGAGGCGGCCATCACGCGCGGGACGCCCGTGCTTTGGCAGAACAGCCCCGTGCTGATCGTCGTCTTCGCCGGCGGGTTTTTGACGAACTTCGCCTGGTGCGCTTTTCTGAACGTCAAGAACGGGACGGCGTCGGACTACTGGCAGAGCACGGGCGTTGCCCTCTGGGCGAACTACGGGTTTGCCATCTTGGCCGGGATCACGTGGTACATGCAGTTCATGTTTTACGGGATGGGCACGAGCCAGCTCGGCGCGTACGAGTTTGCCAGTTGGTCCATCCACATGGCGTTCGTCATCGTGTTCAGCAACATGTGGGGCCTCATTACGAAGGAGTGGCGCGGCGCCGGCTCGCGCACGATGGCGCTCATCTACGTGGGCCTGGGCGTGCTCATCCTCTCCACCGTCGTCATCGGATGGGGGAACTACATCGCGCAGGAGTGAGCGCTGGCGAAGCTCTCTGGTAAAGACAGAAACGTGGCTAGCTGCTGTCACGGATCGCTCCCGCGTCCCCTCTCCCTTGAAGAGAGAGGGAGAGTCATCCTCGCCGATGCAGCCGGATCGAACGTTGCCCAACTGCTCCCGAACCCAGCTCACGCCATGCCACACGCCGACGACCGCGCGCAAGCCGCCACGCAGGAAAAACACGCCGACGCCGCGCCTGCAAAAGTGGGCCTCTTCGGCATCGGGCTTCAGACGTACTGGCCGCAGTTCGACGGCCTGCGCGAGCGCCTCGAAGGGTACCAGGCCCGCGTGCGCGAAGGGCTGGCCGCGCGCGGCGCCGAGGTCGTGGACGCCGGCCTGGTGGACACCGTCGAAAAAGCGCGCGCCGCCGCCCGCCGCTTCAAGCGCGAGGACGTGGAGCTGCTCTTCCTCTACGTCTCCACCTACGCCCTCTCCGAGACCGTGCTGCCCGTGGTGCAGAAGGCCGGCGTGCCCGTGGTCGTGCTTAACCTCCAGCCCACCGCCGCCATCGACTACGACGCCTTTAACCGCATGGGCGACCGCGTGGCCATGACGGGCGAGTGGCTAGCCAACTGCCAGGCGTGCTCGGTGCCGGAGATCGCCTCCGTCTTCGTCCGCGCGCAGATCCCGTTCCACCAGGTCACCGGCACACTCGACGACGACGAGGCCTGGGCCGCCCTCGCCGATTGGGTGGACGCCGCCCGCGTGGCGCGCACGATGCGCCAGAGCCGCGTCGGCATCCTCGGCCACTACTACAGCGGGATGCTCGACATCTACACCGACCCGACGCAGCAGGCGGTCTCTTTCGGCAGCCACGTCGAGCACCTCGAAGTGGACGACCTGCACGACCGCCGCGAGGCCGTCACCGAGGCGGAGGTCGAGCGCAAGACGGAGCAGATCCGCCGCGAGTTCGAGGTGAGCGACGAGTGCACAGACGCCGAGGTCGAGCGCGCCGCGCGCACGGCCTGCGCCCTTGACCGGCTCGTGGAGGACAAGAAGCTCGGCGCCCTGGCGTACTACTACGAGGGATCGCCGGGCGGCGTGTTCGAGGAGCTGATCGCCTCGGTCATCGTGGGCAACTCGCTGCTCACGGCGCACCACGTGCCCGTGGCCGGCGAGTGCGACCTCAAGAACGTGCAGGCGATGAAGATCATGGACGCCTTCTCAGTGGGCGGCTCCTTCACCGAGTTCTACGCGATGGACTTCAACGACGACGTGCTCTTGATGGGGCACGACGGTCCCGGCCACATCGCCATCGCTGAGGGGAAGCCCAGGCTCAAGCCGCTGAGCGTGTACCACGGCAAGCAGGGACAGGGCCTCTCCGTGGAGATGAGCGTCAAAAACGGCCCCGTCACCGTGCTGGCCGTGGTGCAGACCGGCGACGGGCGGCTCAAACTCCTGGTAGCCGAGGGCGAAGCCGTGGCCGGGCCGATCTTAGAGATCGGCAACACGAACTCGCGCTACCGCTTCCCGATTGGCGTCAAGGCGTTTGTCGAGGGGTGGTCGCGCGAAGGCCCGTCGCACCACTGCGCCGTGGGCGTGGGGCACATCGCCGCGAAGGTGCACAAGCTCGGTGCGCTGCTGGGGATGGAGACGGTGCAGGTGTGCTGATGCCCTTTAGAGGCTGCTCCTCGTCCTAAGATCGCGCCGGCCGCTACCACTTTCTACCCATGCGGTAGCAGTAGGGCGGCCGCTCCGAGCTTCGGCAGAAGACCCAAATCTGGTAGGGGATGCAGAGTGTTGTAACTACTGCAATTACCACTACCACGCTCTGCGAAGGTGCGAACCCGACCGATGAAAGAAAGCTGTCTAAGAGTTTTGGACCCGCAAACGCGAATAATGCAGTAGCAAAGAGTACCCCCTGAATAGCGTGAGACAGATCAGCTTGCGAGAGAAACGGTTCTACCTCCTCCGACCAAAACTTTTGCGCTTTGGCTTCTACAACGTCGAGGTGGTAGAGAAATATCCAAACGGAGATCGTCATGACTACGCCCACAACGAACGCCTGCGACACAAGAAAGGGGCTGGGTAGGGCGCCATCCCCCCACCAGCACCAAAAGACGATGGCAGCCAACGCGCTCATCGTCATAGTAAGGGAGGCGAGAACGAGTCGGGCATAAAGATCAAGGGTTTGAAACGCAACGTTACGATCTTCATCGCTGTGTAAGTACAATGCTCTGGTGAGAGTAAGGGTGCCGCAGAGCAAACCCCATGCGACGGCGTCATCAAAATACAGCAGGGCGTCAAGTACGAAGCCAAGGAGAGGTGTTACGAGCGGAAGTAGTCCGCCTGTTATACTCGCCGTGATGACGATACGGCGTAGCGGCACATCGCAGATGGCGTTCGAGATCGAGCAGCTAAGTAGATGACGCATAAACGAGGATTCGATATCTTCCGTGGACGTTGAAGGTTCGTTATCTTTCTGAAAAGCAGATATAGGTGACGGCTGAAGCACTGGTTTCTTTCACCCGCCAATCGTAATCATCGGGCGGTTCTCCATCTGAGCGAGGTTGTACATCCCGGCGTGGCGCGCCTTCTTGCGTCCCACGGCCCGGCTGATGAGCGCGCGCACCTCGCCGTCCGGGGCGCCTCGGCGCAGGGCATCGCGCAGGCTCACCTCGGCCCGGCCGAAGAGGCAGACCTTGAGGTGGCCGTCGGCGGTGAGGCGCAGGCGGTTGCAGCCCTCGCAGAACGGCTCCGTCATCGACGAGATGAAGCCGATGCGGCCCACGAAGCCAGGCACGCGGTGCGTCTGCGACGTGTCGTGCGGGCCGTCCTGGAGGCGCTCCAGATGCGGATAGCGCACGCGGACACGTTCCAAGAGCGCGGCGGTGGGGACGAGGCGGCGGTCGTCCCAGCGGTTGCCGTCGAAGGGCATGTACTCGATAAAGCGCACCTCGACGGGTTTCTCTTCCGTCCACGCCACGAAGTCCAAGACCTCGTCGTCGTTCACGCCGCGCATCACCACGCAGTTGACTTTGAGTGGGCTAAAGCCGCGCCGGATCGCCTCGTCCACGGCGCGCAGGACGAGCGGGAAGCCCTTGCGGCGCGTGATGGCCGCAAAGCGCTCCGGCCGCAGCGTGTCCAGGCTCAGGTTGATCTGCGTCAGCCCCGCCTTCTGCAAGCGGTCGATCTTCTTCGGAAGAAGCAGCCCGTTCGTGGTGATGGCCAGGTCGCGCAGCCCTGGAAGCGCGCCGATCTCCTTGGCGATGCGCTCAACGCCTCGGCGCAGAAGCGGCTCGCCGCCCGTGAGGCGGATTTTCGTCACGCCCGCCTCGACGAAGAGCCGCGCCAGGCGGATGATCTCGTCATCGGTGAGAAGCTGCTCGCCGGGCGTCCAGTCCAGGCCCTCCTCGGGCATACAGTAGCGGCAGCGCAGGTTGCAGCGCTCGATAAGCGAGATGCGCAGGTAGGTGTGCCTCCGGCCGAAGCCGTCGCTTAAGACCTCGGCCTCGGAGCGCGCCGCGTCGTAGTCCAGCCCGAAGCGCTGCGGCACCTCCTCGACAGGCGCTTCGGCGGGGGCCGAGGGGCCGTCGCCGCCGGGGGGGAGCACGTCAAGTTCGTAGAAGAGGTCGCTCATGGACGGCGGGGCGGGGCAGCGTTTGCTGAAAGAGTAGGTACCGCTGCTGAGTGCGCGTGATCCGATTTCTAGACGCGGGGGATGGAAACGGTGAACGGAGGAAACGACGAGACGAAGCGCTCTTCTCCTCCTCGTCTCGTCCTTTCTTCGTCTCATCCCCCTGTGGCCTTCGCCAGCGCTTGGCCGAGCTGCTCCAGCGATTCGAGGTTGTGCACGGGCAGGAAGCTGTCCACGTGCGGAAGGGCGGCTTGGATGCCCTGCGTGAGCGGCTCGTAGCCCGCGTAGCGCAAGAGCGGGTTGAGCCAGAAGAGGTGATGGCAGGCGCGGCGGAGGCGGGCCATCTCCTTGCCCAGAAGCGCCGCGTCGCCGCGGTCGCACCCGTCGCTGATGACCAAGGCGACGCCGCCGGAGCGCAAGACGCGCCGCAGCCACACGTAGTTGAACGCCCGGATGGCCTCGCCGATGCGCGTGCCGCCGGCCCAGTCCTGCACTTCATCCGAGACGCGGGCGACGGCCTCGTCCACGTCGCGGCGGCGGAGGTGGTGCGTGATGCGCGTCAGCCGCGTGCCGAAGACGAAGCTCTCCACGCGCTGCTCCATCCCGGCGGTGACGGCGTGCATGAAGTGCAGCAGCATCCGCGAATAGGGTTCCATCGACCCACTGATGTCGCACAGGAGAACGATGGGGCGCGGCTTCTTTTTCGGCCCCCGGCGGCAGAGGTCCAGGAGTTCGCCGTGGTGGCGGAGCGCGCCCCGCACGGTGCGGCGCAGGTCGAGGGGGCGGCCCTTCTCGCGCGCGGAAAGCCGGCGGACGCGGCGCGGGGCGACGGGCCAGCGCATCCGCTGCATAAGCTCTTTCGCGGCGGCCACTTCCTCGGCGCTGAAGTCGGCGAAGTCTTTCTCTTTGAGCGTCTCCGTGCGGCTGAAGGAGACGCTCACCTCGATCTCCGCTTCTTCGACGGGGTGCGCGCGCTCGGGCGGACGGTCCTTCGGCTCTTCGAGCGCTTCCTGCACGCGCTGCCGAGGCTGCTCCTCCGGCGCGCGGTTGTCGCCGGCGCTTGGCAGCATCATCTGCATCATCTCGGACAGCTCCGAGGGCGCGCGCCAGAAGAGGTGGAACGCTCCGTCGAAGAGTTCGACCTCGCTCTGCCGTCGCACGAAGACGCTGTAGAACGCCTGGTACACGTCCTCGCGCCGCTCTACGCCTACGACCTCGACCGCGCGCAGGGCGTCCACGATCTGGCCGGAGCCGACGCGCAACCCCGCACGCCTGAGGATGCGCCCAAAGGCGATGACGTGGTCGGCCAGCGGCGTGGCTTGCCCGGTGGCGGCTTCCGATGTGGAGGGCGGCTGCCCGTTGGAGAGGTCGGTCATGCGCGCAGAGGGACGACCGACGATAGACGAACGACGACGCTCAGGCGCGAACGGTCGTCCGTCGTCATCCGTTCGTCGTCATCCGTTCAAAGCAAGCGGTCGAGGCCGGGGCGGATGGGGCGCGGGGCGTGTGTGAGGCGGCGTCAGTCCACCTGGAGCGCGAGGCCGGCGCTCCAGGTGCGCCCGGCGGCCGGCTCGTAGTAGCGCCCGCCGAAGAAGTTGACCACCGTGTCGTTGTAGCGCTCGTCGAAGAGGTTGCTTCCTTCGGCGAAGGGCTGGAGCACGAGGCGCGGCGCGAGGCGTAGCCCCGGATGGCTCAGGCGCGCATCGACGGTGACGTAGCCGTCGTTCCGGGCCGTGTTCGCGCTGTTGACGTAGAAGGCGCCTACGCCGCGTGCGTCGAGCGTGAGCCAGAGCGGCCCAGGCCGCCAGCTTAGAACGGCGCCTACGACGTGCTCCGGCGCGCCGGGCACGCGGTTGCCGTCGAGGCGCAGGCCGTCCGCCTCCGCCTCTTCAAAGGTGGCGCGGAGGAAGGTGTAGCTGGCCCTGAGCGAGAGGTGCTGCGGAAGCTGCCACTGGAGGGCGGCCTCGGCGCCGAGGTGGCGCGTGCGCCCGGCGTTGCGGAAGAGCGTGGGGCCGTCCTCGACAAGCTGGTACGGCTCCAGGAGGTTGCGCACCTGCATGGCGAAAAGCGCCACGTCGTACGAGATCTGCGGCGCGAGGAAGACGCCCTGCGCGCCGGCCTCGATGCCGTACGTGCGCTCCGGCTCCACGTCCGGGTTGAAGCCGCCCTGCCCGTCGGGGCGGTTGCCCAGCTCGGTCGTCGTCGGCGCTTCGAGCGCCGTGCTCAGGTTGACGAAGAGGCGCGCGTTCGTCAGATCGTAAAGGAGGCCGAGCGAGGGGCTGAGCGCCTGGAACGGGCGCGCGCCGTCCTGACCGCCGCTCTGCTCGGCGGCGTCCAGGCGGTCGTCGGCAGAGAAGCGGAGCCAGTCGTAGCGCAGCCCGGCGCTCAGGCGCAGCGCACCGAGAGAGAGCGCGGCCCGCCCGAACGCGGCGCCGTCGTACACCGCTTCAAGCTGGTCGATCTGGAGTGAGTCCGGCGCGCCGCCTTCGTTCGAGAACTCCCGGCGGTCGTCACGCTGGAGCTTACCTTCGAGGCCGAGGCCCCATTCGAGCCGCCCGTCCTGGTCTTGGAGCGTGAGGCGCGTGCCGCCCGCGCGCCGGCTCAGGTCGATGTAGTCGCTGGGGATCGGGTTCTCCAGCACGCGGAAGACGCCGTAGCCCGTGGCCCGCAAGAGGCCGGCGCCCGTGCGCGCGTAGTACGTCAGGCCAAGCTGCCCCTGCTGCGACGTCTTCCCCACGCCCTGGCTCACGATGAAGCCGCGCGCGCTGCGCGGATCGGCGGCGGCGGTGGAGTCGTCGAGCGTGCCGGGGTTCTCGGCCTCGGGCATGTTCGAGTACGCGCCGAAGTATTCGATGCCGCGTTCTTCGCCCAAGGCGTACGTGCCGGTGAGGCCGCTGCGGAAGAGCTTCACGCTGCTGTGCTCGCGGAAGCCGTCCTGCGCCAGGTACGAGGCGTACGCGCTCAGGCGGTGCCGGCCGCCGAGGCGGGGCGTGACCTGAAGATCCGTCTTCGAGAGGCCGTAGGAGCCGACGGTCTGCCGCGCGCGCACCCGGTGCGGCGTCCCCGCCGGGGGCTTCGTAGAGAGGTAGAGCACGCCGCCTGAGGCGTTGCCCCAAAACGTAGAGGCCGGCCCGCGGATCACCTCCATCTCGCGGATGAACGACGGGTCTACGACGTCGAGGATGGCCTGCCCGTCGGCCACCGTCAGCGGGATGCCGTCCATGACCACCTGCACGCCGCGCACGCCAAACTGCGCGCGCCAGCCCAGCCCGCGCATGGTGAGGCGCTCTCCGGTGGCGTAGTGCGTGCGCGTGTTCACCCACAGCCCCGGCACCGTCGTGGCGAGGTCTTCGAGGGCGAGCGTGGGATCGGCGTTCAGCTCGGCGTCGGTGCGCTGGAGGTGGCTCACGGCAAAGGGCGCCGTCCCGGCCGGGATGGCGAACGGCGTGGCGAAGACCTCGACGGGGCCAAGCGCGTATTCGAGCGTGTCGGCAGGCGCCTGTGCGTTTTCGTCGGGCGGGGCGCCTCGGGACTGCGCCTGCGCCGGGAGGGCAGGCGCGAGGAGGAGCAAGATCAGCAGAAGGGCAACGAGCGGCGCGCGCGGAGCCGTGCGAAGACGCGGCGGAGGGTGTTTCATGATGCAGCATTACCGATCCGACGCCCCGGCAGATCCCGCCGCGCCTACCGATCTGTTGCGCTCTTGGCTGCTTTCAGGATCTCGGCGCTTCGGCGTCCCTTTATCTTTGTGACGTCGTCGTGGTATTTCAAGAGCGCGCCCAGCGTGTCGTCCACCGTTTCGTGGTCGAGTTCGATCTCGGAGAGGGCGATCAGCGCACGGGACCAGTCGAGCGTCTCAGCCACGCCGGGGAGCTTGTAGAGGTCGGCGCGGCGCAGCTCTTGGACGTAGGCCACGACCTGATCGGCCAGGCGCGCGGGCAGGTCCGGCACCTTGCTTTTGACGATCCTGAGTTCCTTCTCGCGCGAGGGGTAGTCGATCCAGAAGTAGAGGCAGCGCCGCTTCAAGGCGTCGTGGATCTCGCGCGTGCGGTTCGAGGTGATGACCACCACGGGCCGCCGCTCGGCCTGGATCGTGCCGATCTCCGGGACGGTGATCTGGAAATCCGAGAGCAGCTCCAGGAGAAAGGCCTCGAACTCCTCATCCGCGCGGTCGAGTTCGTCGATGAGGAGGACGGGCGCGGCCTGCCCGTCCTGCGCCGCGCGCACGGCCTTGAGCAGCGGCCGCTCGATGAGGTAGTCCGGGCCGAAGATTTCACCGAGGACGGCTTCCTCGCTGACTTGCCCGGCGGCCTCGGCCAAGCGGATGTGCAGGATCTGCCGGGCGTAGTTCCACTCGTAGACGGCCGTGTGCACGTCGAGGCCCTCGTAACACTGCAGGCGGATCAGCTCGGTGCCGAGGAGGCGGGCGAGGACTTTGGCCACCTCCGTCTTCCCCACCCCCGCCTCGCCCTCTAGGAAGACCGGGCGGCCCATCTTCAAGGCGAGGAAGAGCGTCGTGGCCAGCGCGCGCTCGGCCACGTACGCTTCGCCTTCGAGCGCGGCCTGCACGGCTTCGACGGAGTCGAGTTGAGGCATGAGGCGTTGCTGGGTTCGTAGGCGCGGAGGGTGGTTCGCTACAACGTGCGCGCGACGGATTCCCCTCTTGAGCAGAGGACACAGGCAAGTGGGGCGTATCGCGATACGCCCCTACCTCGGCTCAGGTGTGAGCGCCAATCCCTTTTCTCCCGCCCATCTGCCGGCTTACTGCTTCGCCTGCTTGGCGGCCTCGCGGATGGCCTTTTTCGCCTGCACGGCGCACAGGTGCGCGCGGTACTCGGGGCTGCCGGAGAGGTCCTCCATCAGGTCGCTGGCGGAGACCATCCCGCGCACGGCGCTTGCGATGTCCTCATCCGAGAGCGCGGTGCCTACAAGCTCCTCCTCGGTGCTCGTGGCGCGGAAGGCCTTCGGCGCGGCGCCCGTGACGCCGATGCGCGCGGCCTCGCACGTGCCGCTTTCGTCCACGTCGAGCATCGCCGCCACGCCCACGACGGCGTAGCGCGAGGCCGGGTTGGCGAACTTCTCGTAGCGCGCCCCGCGCCCCGGCCCGAACGTCGGGAAGACGACCTGCGTGATGAGTTCGCCCGGTTGGAGCGCCGTCTCGAACATGCCGGTAAAGAAGTCGTCGGCCGAGACCATGCGCGTGCCGCCGGGGCCGCGCGCCTCGACGGCGCATCCGAGAGCGAGGACGAGCGCGGGGTAGTCCGCCGCCGGATCGGCGTGGGCGAGGCTCCCGCCGATGGTGCCGCGGTTGCGCACCTGCGGGTCGCCCACCTGCCAGATCATCTGCGCCAGCACCGGGCACTTCTCCTTGACGAGATCGCTGTACTCGACTTGGCGGTGCGTCGTGAGCGCGCCGATGTAGAGGTAGCCGTCTTTTTCCTCGATGCCCGCAAGCTCGTCCTTGAGTTCGGAGATGTCGATGAGCGTCTCGGGCGAGGCCAGGCGCAGCTTCATGGCCGGAAGAAGGCTGTGCCCGCCGGCCAGGAACTTGGCGCCGTCGCCGCTGGACTGCGCGAAAAGCGAAAGCGCCTCGTCCACGGAGCCGGCGCGCTGGTAGTCGAAGTCGTAGGTAGCCATGTCCGATTTTCGATTGGCGATTTTGGATTTCGATTGCGCGTGGGGGGAGGTTGAAGCGCCGTCATCCCCCTTTCTGGCTCAGCCGCTTGTCCAGGTCGTCGAGGTAGGCCGCAAGCTGCTTGCGGGCGGACCGGGTCATCTCCGGGCGCAGGCTTTCGATGAGCAGGCGCGCATGGCCGTTCGCGCGGCGCACGTAGAGGTCGATGTGCTCGCCGCCGATCTCCAGCGTCTGGTGCCAGTCCAGAAGCACCGGCACGGTTGCGTCAGGCAGCACGGGGCCGTGTTCAGCATACCCGCGATCCACGGCGAGCGCGACGGCTGCTCGGTACACTTCGTCTGCCGGATGGGCAAAGATGCGCGCGCGGAGGCCGTCCTTGTTCTGCGCCGCTGCGGGCGAGGCGCCGATCAGCAAGACGGCCATCATGGTGAGCATCATCCTGCGCATTTCAAGCATCGGTCTGGTTCAGGGCGTAGATTTCGCGCTGGGGCATCCGTAGGGAAACGATATATCGTGTCCCTATGCCAACCGCTTATTCGCTCTCGTACGACTGCCGCCCCTCGCCGGCCGACTCGGTGCCGGCGCTGATCTGCGCGTCGTGGTCCTGGGCCGCCGCGCCGTCGCCGCCGCCGGTGTGCAGGGCGCGCCAGACGCGCTCGGGCGTGAGCGGCATGGGGATATCGCGGATGCCGCGGTGGTAGAGCGCATCCGTCACGGCGTTGACGACGCAGGCCGTCGAGGCAATCGTGCCGGCCTCGCCCGCGCCCTTGACGCCGAGCGGGTTGTGTGGGCACGGCGTCACCTGGGAGCCGACCTCGAACATGGGCAGGTCGTCGGCGCGCGGCATCGTATAATCCATGTAAGAGCCGGTCACGGGCTGGCCGTTCTCGTCGTAGACGGCGCCCTCGAAGAGCGCCTGGCCGATGCCCTGCGCCACGCCGCCGTGCACCTGCCCCTCCACGATCATCGGGTTGATGATGTTGCCCACGTCGTCAATGGCGACGTAACGGAGGATCTTCACCACGCCCGTCTCCGCGTCCACCTCGACGGTGCAGATGTGCGTGCCGAAGGGGTAGGTGAAGTTTTTAGGGTCGTAGAACGCGTTCTCGTCCAGGCCCGGCTCGGTGTCGTTGGGGTAGTCGTGCGGGATGTAGGCCGTGAGCGCGATGTCGCCGAAGCCGATGGAGCGGTCCGTCCCCTTCACGGTAAAGTTGCCCTCTGCGAACTCGAGGTCTGCTTCGGAAGCTTCGAGCTTGTGCGCGGCGATCTTACGGGCCTTGTCTTTCACCTTCTCCAGCGCCACCATCAAAGCCGAGCCGCCCACCGAGATCGAGCGCGAGCCGTACGTCCCCATCCCGAAGGGGATCTTCTCCGTGTCGCCGTGGATCACTTCCACGTCTTCGAGCGGCATTTGCAGATGGTGCGCCACCACTTGAGCGAACGTCGTCTCGTGCCCCTGCCCGTGCGAGTGCGAGCCGGTGAAGACCTCGACCTTCCCCGTCGGGTGCACGCGGATCTGGCCGCTCTCGTACAGCCCCGCCCGCGCGCCGAGCGATCCGGCCACCTCCGAGGGCGCGATGCCGCACGCCTCGATGTACGACGAGAAGCCGATGCCCAGTAAGCGGCCCTCTTTGCGCGCTTCTTCCTGCTCCCGGCGAAAGTCCTCGTAGCCGATCTTCTCCAAAGCCATGTCGAGCGCGCCCTCGTAGTTGCCGCTGTCGTAGGTGAGCGCCACGGGCGTGTCGTACGGAAACTCGTCGGGCTGCACGAAATTTTTTCTACGCAGCTCGGCCGGGTCCATGCCCATCTCCAGGGCGGCGAGTTCGACGCAGCGCTCGACGACGAACGTGGCTTCAGGCCGCCCCGCACCGCGGTAGGCGTCCACAGGCACCGTGTTCGTGAAGACGCCCTTGACGTTGACGTGGATGTTCGGCGTCTTGTACTGCCCGGCCAGGAGCGTGCCGTAGAGGTACGTCGGCACGGCGCCGGCGAAGGTGCTCAGGTACGCGCCCAGGTTGGCGAGCGTCTTCACGCGCAGGCCGGTGATCTTCTCATCCGCGTCGAAGGCCATCTCGGCGGTCGAGATGTGGTCGCGCCCGTGCGCGTCGGAAATGAAGCTCTCCGAGCGGTCGGCCGTCCACTTCACGGGCCGGTTCACCTTGCGCGTGGACCAGGCGCAGACGACCTCCTCGGGGTAGTGGAAGATCTTCGAGCCGAAGCCGCCGCCCACGTCCGGGCTGATGACGCGGACCTTGTGCTCAGGCAGCCCCGTCACGAACGCGCAGAGCAAAAGGCGGATGAGGTGCGGGTTCTGCGTCGAGGTGTAGAGCGTAAGCTCGTCCTTGCCTTCCTCGTAGTGACCGATGGCCGAGCGCGGCTCAATCGCGTTAGGCACCACGCGCTGGTTCACGAATTCGTACCGCGTGACGTGATGCGCGCCGTTGATGGCTTGGTTCGTGGCCTCTTCCTCGCCCAGGTTCCAGTCGAAGCTCAGGTTGCCGGGCGCGTCGTCGTGGAGGAGCGGGGCGCCGTCTTCGAGCGCCGCCTTGGCGTTAACGACGGCCGGGAGCATCTCGTAATCGACGTTCACCTTCTCGGCGGCGTCTTCGGCCGTGAACTTGTCCTCGGCGATGACGACGGCCACGATGTTGCCCACGTGGCGGGCCTTGTCCACGGCCATGGCGTGCCAGGCCGGCTCCTTCATCTCCTCACCGATCTGCCAGCCCGTGGGGATCGGGTTGATCCCGTCGTCTACCATGTCCTGCCCAGTGAAGACGGCCACGACGCCGGGCATCTTCTCGGCTTCGGAGGCGTCGATGGCGTTGATCTTGGCGTGGGCGTAGGGGCTGCGCACGAAGTGGGCGTGCGTCATCTGGGGCAGCTTGATGTCGTCCGTGTAGCGGCCCTTGCCGGTGATGAAGCGGCGGTCCTCAACGCGCTTGACGCGCTTGCCGATCTGCTCGGTGCTGCCGTTCTGCTGCTTTAGCTCGCTCATGGCTCGGTCTCGGGGGTTGAGATGGGTGGGGGCGCCGGGGGGCAGGCCGCGTCGGCGCTCGCGGTACGTCATCCTGAACCCCGGAGCCGGGGCAGGCTCCGTGAAGGATCTTCAGGGCTTGAGGGCGCCTCGACGCAGGAGATTCTTCGCTCCGCTCAGAATGACACGTGAAGCAAGGTAGAGCGCCGGGGTCAGCTTTCGTCTTCGCCGGGGTACTGCGCGGCCTCGGCCAGGTGCTTCGTCTTTTTCTGGTCCTCGCCCGTGTGCATGTGCTCGGCCTCTTCCGACGAGGCGCCGTCGCCGCCGGCCTGGATGGCGTGCTGGATGGCCTTGACGATGTTGTGGTAGCCCGTGCAGCGGCAGTAATTCCCTTCGAGCGCGTGGCGGATAGCCTCCTCACCCGGACTCCTTTCGTGCCTCAGGAGGTCGGCGGCGGCCATGATGATGCCGGGCGTGCAGAAGCCGCACTGCAGCCCGTGCTCTTCGCGGAAGCCCTCCTGCAAGGAGTGGAGCTTCCCGTCCTGGGCCAGCCCCTCGATGGTGGTGACGGCGTGCCCGTCGGTCTGGACGGCCAGGAGCGTGCACGCCTTGACGGCGTGGCCGTCGAGGTGGACCGTGCAGGCGCCGCACTGGCTCGTGTTGCAGCCCACGTGCGTGCCCGTGAGGCCGAGCGTGTCGCGCAAAAGATCAACGAGCATCAGGCGCGGAGCGACCTCGACCTCGTGCTCCTTTCCGTTGACGGTGACGCGGATCGTGTGGCTCATGGCGGTGGCCTTCTCGTTCAGGAAGAGGGGAGGGAAGTTTCTGAAAGCTGCCGGCGGTGGTACCTATGGGCCGGAAGGGCTTCCGCCAGGGGGAATGCGTGCTGCCGCGAGGCCGAGCGCGCCTCAGCGCCGGCTGTCCGGCTCCGAAGCCAAGAGCGCGCGCGCAAAGGCGACGGCGGCGCTGACAAAGTTGCGGATGCGGCGCCACAGCTCCTCAAGCTCGGAGCGCTGCCGGCCTCCCGGCGCAGCCTGCCGCTGCGCGTTCGCAGCGCCGTCGCGGCTGCCGCCGGGCGCGAGGCGCGTTTCCATCGTGTCGCGCAGCTCGTTGAAGCCGTTGTCGATAAGGGCGGTAGCCGTGGCGCGGATCATCCGCTGGCCCACCTGCGCGATGCGCCCGCCCACCTGCGCGTCGATGTCGTAGCGGAGGCGCGTCTTTTCGTCGCCTTCGGCCTGCATCGCCATGCGCGCCTCGCCGTTGACGAAGCCGGCCTGGCCCTGGCCTTCGACCTTGATGGTGTAGCGCTCGGGCGGGTGCTTATCGGTGATCTTGAACGTCGTCTGGTACTCGCTTTGGATGCTGCCCACCTTCGCGGCGATGCCGCCTTTGTAGTGGTCCTCCTCCACCTTTTCGAGCTTTTTGCAGCCGGGGATGGCCGTGACGAGCACGTCGGGGTCCAGGAGCATTTCCCAAACCTGCTCGGGCTGGCCGGGGAGGGTGCGTTCGCCTTCGAGCTTCATGGATGAGGTATCAAGACCGAGACGGCAGAGGCGGCGCGCGCAGGCTGCGCTTCCGCCCCGTCAACTTAGAGAAACAAACCGCGCTCTGTCAAGCGCGTTTCACCGTTGCTTCGCGGATCTTGCATCATAAATTTAAAAAGGCGATCTCCAGTGCGAGATCGATTTCATCGCTTCCCCGCATCAGAGGCGCCTCCGGGACCGCGCCTCCGGCTCTCTGCGTTACCGTCATGTAGATGAGAGCGAGGCGACGCGCGCCGGCCCGCCGATGGGCCAAGTCGCTCCGCGCCCGCACGCTGCTTCGACAGACGCACCGCTATGAAAGAGCTATCCGCTATTCTCGACACGGCCCGCCGCCTCCGTCGCAGTGGTGCCCCCTTTGCGCTCGCTACGGTGGTCAAGGTGGGCGGCTCGGCCTACCGCCGCCCCGGCGCGCGGATGCTCGTCACGCCCGGCGGCGAAACGGTAGGCACCATCAGCGGGGGCTGTCTCGAAGGCGAGGTGGCGCAGCACGCCCTGCGCGTGATGGAGCAAAAGACGCCGCTCGTGCAGTCCTTCGACCTCGCCGACGACGACCTCATCCTCGGCTTCGGCATCGGGTGCGACGGGACGGTGGACGTGCTCATCGAGCCAATCCTGCCGCAGGGCAGCCCCGCCGATCCGCTCCGCTTCGTGGAGATGTGCCTGGAGAAGCGGCGGGCGGGGTTGGTGGCGACGGTCATCGGCGCGCCGGGGCGGGCGGATTTTTTGGCGCGGCACCTCTTCTTCACCGAGGACGGCCCTGTGCGCGGCAGCCTGGGCGCCGAGGGCGCCGAGGGCGTCGAAGACGCCGTGCGCCGCGATGCGCACGAGGCGCTCGGAAAAAGGCAGCCGCAGATCCGCGCGTACGAAACCGAAGGCGGCGCCGTGGAGGTGCTTTTCGAGGTCGTCCGCCCGCCGGTGCGCCTCGTCATCTTTGGCGGGGGGTACGACGTCAGGCCCGTGGTGCGCGTAGCGAAAGAGGTGGGCTGGCCCGTGGTCGTCGTCGGCAAGAAGGGGCCGGACGTGCTCCAAGAGCGCTTCCCGCCCGCCGACGAATGCGTCTTTTTGATGCATCCGGAGGAGGTGCTGAGGCACGTGGCCCTCGACGCGCGCACGGCAGCCGTGGTGATGAACCACGAGTACGCACGCGACAAGGCGCTCATCGGCGCGCTCTTGGCCTCGCCTGTGGCGTACGTGGGTGCGCTCGGCCCGCGCCGCCGCGCCGAGCGTTTGATGAATGAGCTAAGCGCCAAGACGCCCGCGCTCACGGACGCCGATTTCGGCAAGCTCCACGGCCCGGTGGGCCTGGACATCGGCACGGAGACGCCGGAGGAGATCGCCCTCTCGATCATCGCCGAGATTCAGGCGGTGCTGCACGGGCGCTCCGGCGGCCACCTGCGCGCGCGCGCCGGCCGCATTCACGAGGCCGTGCCGGCGGGATGATGCACGTGTTCGTGTGGAGGTGTTTACGTGTTCAGGCCGGGGCGTCCCTGTTCAAGTAGAAGAACGTGAGCACATGAGCACGCAGGCACACGAACACGTGAGCGCCGTCGTCCTGGCGGCCGGGCTGTCCCGGCGGATGGGGGCGGCGAACAAGCTGCTCTTGCCGCTCGCGGGCGGGACGATCCTTGAACGCGCCGTCCGGACGGTGCTAAGCGCGCCGGTGGCCGAGGTCGTCGTGGTGACGGGGCACGAGGAGGACGCCGTGTGCGCGGTGCTGTCAAGGCTGCCGGTGCGCGTGGCCCGCAACGCGGACTACGCCTCGGGCATGGCCTCGTCCATCCGCTGCGGCGTGGAGGCGGCTTCGGAAGAGGCCGCCGGCTACCTCATCGGTTTGGGAGATATGCCGCTGCTCGGCGCGGCGACGCCGGTGCTGCTCTGCGCGCGGTTTGCGGAGGCGGCCTCACCGGAGGCCATCTGCGTGCCCGTCTACAGGGGGCGGCGTGGACATCCGGTGCTCTTCGGACGGGCGCACCGCGACGCGCTTCTGCAACTCGGCGGCGATGGCGGCGCGCGGTCCGTTCTCAAGCGGCATCAGAAAGCCGTCATCGAGGTGGCCGTAGAGGACCCCGGCGTGGTGCGCGACGTGGACACGCCTGCGGCCTACGCCCGGCTCACCGGCCCGCCGCCTCCTGGCTGACGACCTCACCGATGGCGCCGTCGCCCCCGACCGTGGAGCCGTTAGCGGGGAGGGCGGCGGCCACGCGCTTCGGCTGCGGCTTCTGCCGGCGCGTGAGGCGCCCCCACGTGCGCGCGGCGAAGTCGTGGAACGGCTGCTTGTGGTGAAGCCATCCGAAGTGCAGCGCAAAGGGCGTCACCTCCAGGAAATCGCCCCGGCCCGGCAGGCGGCTCAGCGCGCCGATGAGGGCGTCGCGCAGCCATTCCGTCTGGATGCCGCGCAGGTCGTACACGAGCTTGTCGCAGTAGTAGCGGCACTGCACGTGGCGGAAGTTGAGGTCGTAGTCCGTCAGCCCTTCGACGAAGTCCACCTGCGGGCTGTTGTGGCCCTGGAGCCAGGGGAAGACGGGGAGCTTGAGGCGGGCCATGGCCATGGCCAGGCTCCACTCGCACGACTCCTCAGCGCGGCCTTTTTCGTCGAGGCGGCTGCGGAAGTGCGTCTCGTCGCGCCGCTCGAGGAAGTGCTGCGCCGTCTGGCAGACCTCCCGCGCGAGGCCGCGGTCTTGGACGTAGATCATGCCGGCCTGCACGCGCGGCAGGTGCGTCAGCCCGAAGCGGCGCAGCGTGCGGCGGCGGCGGTCCAAGAGCACGTCGGCCACCACGCCCACGCTCTTCGAGGCGCCGAAGAACACGTCAGCGTGCTCGAGGCCGGTGGCCGTGAACGGGAAGGCCGAAAGCTGCTGCCAGAGCGCGTCCGGATTCTTGCACCACACCACGTCGGCGTCCACGAAGAGCGAGCGCTCGAACGGGGCGAAGCGGTAGAGGTGATGCTTGAAGCCGACGATGGAGCGGTGCGCCTCGGGCAGGATCTCGATGCGCGCGAAGAGCCGGTCAAGGCCGTGGCGCCTGAGGAGCGCGGCGTGCTCCTCCGGGCAGTAGAGCGCGACGGGGCGCCGGGCGTCGTGCCGGCGTAGCGTGACCACCGAGGCGGCCGCGTGGCGCACGTAACGCGCCGGCCCGTAGCTGTGCAAGACGTAGCCTTCCGTTGGCAAGGGACTCTCTTCTGGATGAGGTGGGAGGCCGGAAATAACGGTTGCCCCTACGCCCCGCCGGGACCGATGTTTTCGAGCCGCTGCGAACCCTGCTCGAAAACGCCAGCCCCAGCGAGGCGCCAGGACGGCATGGATGCTTCTCGGCAGACGGTGGACGAACGGACGGCGGGCAGCGCGCATCGCTGTCGGCATCCGTCCGTCGTCTCTCGTCAAAAGCGCGGTTTAGCTCATGATCTTCTGGCGCTTCTTGCGCAGGCTCGTCATCAGCGCGTCGAAGCCTTTTTTGCGGATGACCGTCTGGAACGAGCGCTCGTAGCCGCCCACGGTGCTCACCTGGTCGATGATGATGTCGGTGGCGCGCCACTCGCCGTCGGCGTAGTGCATGGCGTACTCCACGGTGATCGGCTCGCCGTCGTACACCGTCGTGGTGGTGACGTAGGCGTTGTCGTCCGTCACGTCGATGTTCTTGTAGGTGACCTCGGCGCGGTACGGCTCGAGGTTCGCCAGGGACTGCTCGCGCACGATGTCGCTAAAGACCTCAATGAATTCATTTTTCTGATCGGCCGAGAGGTCTTTCCAGTAGGGGCCGAGGGCGGCCTGGCCCATCGCGCGGAAGTCGATCACGCCGTTGACGAGTGTTTTCAGCGTTGCGCGCTGCTGAGCGCTCAGGTTGCCGGCCTGCGCATCGCCGAGGGTGCTCTTGATCTCGGCGTCGCGCGCTTCGAGGAGGGTGCGGATCTCGTCTTCGCGCTCGGCAGCGTCTTGCGCGAGCGCCTGTCCGGCAAAGATGCCAAGACAGAAAAGGCCGGTCACGAAAAAGGCAAAAGCTCTGTGTATCATGGTGGACAAGCGGTAGCTGTGGAGAGGAAACGGGCGCGGCGAGTGCAGAGCACGGCAGCCGCGCCGGATCGTCAGGAGGCTGTCGTTCGGTTGGTTACAAGTCAACAAGTATGCCAGCTTCGTCGGGCGTGGCGAGGACGCCCACGGCGCGGAGGAGGCGCAGGACGGTCACGTTGTAATCGCGCACGGCCTCGTAGTAGGCGGCCTGGAGTTCGAGGTCAGCCTGCGTGGCGGAGACGAGGTTTTCGGGTTCGCCAAAGCCGAAGTCGAAGTTAAGCTGTTCAACACGCAACCACTCGCCGCTGATCTGGAGCGAGGTGTCGCTGGCGGCGAGCGCCGCCTCGGCGATCCGCACGTTGCGGTACGCCTCTTCGACCTCGAAGCGGATGAGCTGCCCGGCGGCCTCCTGCTGGAAGCGGACCTCGTTGCGCTCGGCCTCGGCCTGCTCCACGCGCGCGCGCGTGCGCCAGAGGTTGAGGTCCATGCGGACGCTGAAGGCCGCCTGCGTGGTGTTGCCCACGAAGGGGTCGCCCACGTAGGCGCTCTCCTGCCGGAAGCGGCCCGCCGCGTAGCGGCTGCCAAAGGAGCCGCCTAAGAAGAGCTTCGGGTAGTAGTCCGAGCGCGCCACCTCGACGAGGGCGTTGCGCGCGGCGAGGCCGGCGCGCGCCTGCTCAACCTCCGGGCGCGTGCGCAGGGCGAGGTCGGTGTAGAAGGCGAGGCTGTCCAGCTCGAAGGCCAGCGGCGCCAGCACGCTCGTGTCCGCCGTGGCGACGACGCCTTCGGGCAGGAAGAGCTGGCGCGCCAGGGCCGAGGCCGCCAGCCGCCGCCGCTCCTCGACCTCGACGACGCGGCGCCTGAACTCCTGCTCGGTGATGCGGAGCTGGAAGAGGTCGGCGTCGTCCACGCTGCTGTCGCCTTCTTCTAAGAGGCGGTTTACCTCACGCTGGGCGCGGTCCACCGTCTCGCCGGCGCGCTCGGTAAGGCGGCTGAGCGCTTCGGTGAGGAGGACGTTGAAGTACGTCTCGCCCGCGCGCAGGGCCACCGCGAGCGCCCGGGCGTCCGTCTCGGCCTCTTCGACGAGGACGCCGTAGCGCGCCGCGCGGATGGAGCCGCCAAGCTCGCCCCACGTCCACACCGGCTGGCCGAAGTCGATGTTATAGGCGTTGAAGGGGCGGAGGTCGCTCCAGTCGTTCTCGACCTCGGGGAGGAGGTAGAGCGCGTCGGTATCGGCGCCGGCGGGGACGTTCTCGAGGCCGGGGGCCGCGGCGTGCACGGTGCTCAGCTCGAACTCGGGGAGGAAGCGGCTGGCGCGGGCCTCGCCCAGGCGCGCCTCGGCAAAGCGGCGCTGCGCCTGGCGCTGGTCCACCTCCGGGCTGGCCGCGAGCGCGCGCCGCAGCGCCTCTCCGAGCGAGACGCGCACGGTGTCGCCGCCTGCGGCGTAGCCGGGGGCCGGCTCAGCAAGCTGCGCGGCGGCGGGGGGCGAGAAGAAGGCAGCAAGCAAGCCGTACACGAGCAGACTGCGCAGCGCAGCGACGTACAAAGGCATGGACGAAAACGTACAGGTAGCCGAGAGAGGAGAGCGCGCGGACGCCTCGGCAGCACACAAGCCGCCGCGCCGCGCCCGAAAGTAACGCGGCCGGCACAAGGCGCTGGGGAGCCGTTGCGCACCGCGCGTGCAGTACGCGCCCGCGTCCGGGCGGTTCACGCCGGCGGCTGCGCCTCGCCGCTGCCGCCTCCGGGCAGAGCCGCGCCTCCGGGCAGAGCCGCGCCTCCGGGCAGAGCGCAGAAAACCACGCAGCCGGCCCGCCGTTAGAGTCGCCCGTTTCCTCTTGACCTCCACCCGCGCGCTCTATGGCTCGCAACCGCAGCCCGCAACCCCTCGGCGACGTGCTCAAGGTGCTCATCGACCGGATGGGCCTGCGCCCCGGCCTCGACAAGGCGCGCGTGATCGAGACGTGGGCCGCCATCGCCGGGCCGCAGATCAACGGCGTCACGCACTCGGCTTGGGTGAAGGGCGCGCGGCTTTACGTCAAGATCACCTCCTCGGCGTGGCGGCAGGAGCTGCACATGCGCCGCCGCGCCTGGCGCGACCGCCTCAACGGCGAACTCGGCCAGGACCTCATCGACGAGATTGTTTTTCGGTGAGCGCGACGACTGATGAGGGGGCAGCCAGGGGGCCGTCCGTTAAGCCAAGCAAGCTCCCCCCCTGTCCAGGAGGGGAGTCTCCGGGCCTGGCGAGACCGTCTCTGCAAAAGACAGCCTCCGCTACGACACCCACACCCGGCCCCCATCGCTTCGCGTCGCGCCGTTTTGTATACTGCGGATGCTCGGAAGTCTGCCCGCGCCACTCATCCGCCCCGCGCCATGTCGTACGTCCTGGCCCTCGACCAAGGTACGACAAGCTCGCGCGCCATCGTCTTCGGGCCGGAGGGCACGGTCAAAGCCTCGGCGCAGAAGGAGTTTGCGCAGCACTTCCCCGAGCCGGGCTGGGTCGAGCACGATCCCGGCGAGATCTGGAGTTCGCAGATCGGCGTGGCCTCCGAGGCCGTCTCGCGCGCGGGCCTCAAGGCCAAGGACCTCGCCGCCATCGGCATCACGAACCAGCGCGAGACGGCCATCGTGTGGGATCGTGAGACGGGCCAACCAGTCCACCGCGCCATCGTTTGGCAGGACCGCCGCACGGCCGGCCTCTGCGACCGGCTCAAAGCCGAGGGCCACGAGCCGCTCTTCCGCCGGAAGACGGGCCTCGTCCTCGACTCGTACTTTGCCGGGACGAAGGTGCGCTGGCTGCTCGACCACGTAGACGGCGCGCGCGAAAAGGCCGAGGCCGGCCGCCTCGCCTTCGGCACGGTGGACGCCTGGCTCGTGTGGAAGCTCACCGGCGGCGCGCTGCACATCACCGACGTGACGAACGCCTCGCGCACGCTCCTCTTCAACATCCACACCGGCACGTGGGACGACGAGCTTCTGGAGATCATGCAGATCCCGCGCGCGATGCTCCCCGAGGTGCGCTCCTCCAGCGAGGTCTACGGCGAGACGGCCGCCGACCTCTTCGCCGCGCCCATCCCCATCGCCGGCATCGCGGGCGATCAGCAGGCGGCGCTTTTCGGGCAGCGCTGCACCTCGCCCGGCCTGGCCAAGAACACGTACGGCACGGGCTGCTTTCTGCTGATGCACACGGGCGCCGAGGCCGTCGCCTCGGAAACGGGCCTCATCACCACGGTGGCCTGGAAGCGGGGCGAGCGGCCGACCGAGTACGCGCTCGAAGGCAGCGTCTTCATCGCCGGGGCGGTGGTGCAGTGGCTGCGCGACGGCCTCGGGATCATCCGCTCAGCCGAGGAGGTCGAGGCGCTGGCGCGGTCGGTGGACGATACGGACGGCGTGTACTTCGTGCCGGCGCTGGCGGGGCTGGGCGCGCCGCATTGGGACCCCCACGCGCGCGGCACCATCGTGGGCCTGACGCGCGGCACCGAGCGCGGTCACCTCGCGCGCGCCGCCTTGGAGGGCATCGCCCACCAGGTGTCCGACGTGGCCGAGGCCATGCAGGCCGACGCCGGCCTCGCCGTGGAGGAGCTGCGCGCGGACGGCGGCGCGGCGGCCAACAACCTCCTGCTCCAGCTCCAGGCCGATCTCCTGGGCACCCCCGTCGTCCGCCCGCAGATTACCGAGACGACGGCGCTGGGCGCGGCCTACCTCGCCGGCTTAGCCGTGGGCTTCTGGAAAGACGAGGGCGCCATCACTCGGCAGTGGAAAGAGGACCAGACGTTCACGCCCGCGCCCGACCGCGCCACCGCCGAGGCCATGCGCGCGGGCTGGCGCCGCGCCCTCGGCCGCGCCCGCGCCTGGGCCAGCGATGCGGCGACGGACACTTGACGAAGGACGGCCCGCCCTACGCGGACGCCCCGGCAGCCGTAGGGGTTTGATGATGGTCTTTGAGAAATTAACCAGGCACCACGGCAGCCCTCCAAGTCCCCTCTCCCCTGGAGGGAGAGGGACAGGGTGAGGGGGCGTGGTGTGGCAACGCGTTCGCTCGTTCACCCTCATCCTGTCCTTCTTCCATAAAGGGAGAAGGGACTCAGGCCGCTGCCGTGGTGCCCAGTCAAACCGTATTGCCCGATTAAAAAGTCAATCATCAAATCCTTCCCCGAGCCGGCCGTAGAGGCTTGACGCATCAAGCCCCTACGTCCTGATTTGACCGCGGCGGTGAGGTCATGCGTCGCCCCGCGCTCCCGCGCGTCCCACTCGCCGTTCGCCACCCACCACTCGCCCAAAGAAATGAACCGCGACGCCATGCTCCGCGCGCTCGACGATCAGGACGCGCCGTGGGACTTCGTCATCGTTGGCGGGGGGGCTACGGGGCTGGGGTGCGCCATCGAGGCCGCCGCGCGCGGCTACCGGGCGCTTTTGCTGGAGCGGCACGACTTCGCCAAGGGCACGTCGAGCCGCTCGACGAAGCTCGTCCACGGCGGCGTGCGTTACCTGCGCCAGGGCAACATCGCGCTCGTCCTCGAAGCCTTAAAAGAGCGCGGGCGCCTCCTCAAAAACGCGCCGCACCTCGTCACGAATCTGCCCTTCGTCGTGCCGAACTACGACTGGTGGGAGGGGCCGTTCTACGGCATCGGGCTGAAGATGTACGACCTCCTGGCCGGCCGCCAGGGCTTCGGCCGCTCGAAGCACCTCTCCAAAGAGGAGACGCTGCGCCACCTTCCCACCATCGAGCCGGACGGCCTCCTGGGCGGCGTGATCTACTACGACGGGCAGTTCGACGACGCGCGCCTGGCGATTGCGATGGCGCAGACGGCCGCCGACGAGGGCGCCACGCTCCTCAACTACTTCGAGGTGACGGATCTTGTAAAAGAAGAGGGCGAGGTGCGCGGCGTCCGCGCGCGCGATGCGGAAACGGGCCGCGCGCACGAGATCCCGGCGAAGGTGGTCATCAACGCCACGGGCGTTTTTACCGACAGCGTCCGCCGGATGGACGACCCCGACGCGCGCCCCATGATCCAGCCGAGCCAGGGCGTCCACATCGTCCTGGAGAAGTCGTTCCTGCCGGGCGAGGCGGCCATCATGGTCCCCAAAACAGATGACGGGCGCGTGCTCTTCGCCATCCCGTGGCACGGGCGCGTCGTCGTCGGCACCACCGATACGCCCGTCGAAGAGGCCACCGCGGAGCCGCGCCCGCTGGCCGAAGAGCTTAGCTTTCTCCTGACGCACGCCGCGCGCTACCTCACCAAAGACCCCGCGCCGGAGGACGTCTTGAGCACCTTCGCTGGCCTGCGCCCGCTTGTGAGCGCGGGCGGCGAGGGCGGCAATACGGCCTCCATCTCGCGCGATCACACGCTGCACATCGCGCGCTCGGGGTTAGTGACCATCACCGGCGGGAAGTGGACGACGTACCGCAAGATGGCCGAGGACACCATTGACCAGGCCGCCCTGCTTGCCGGCCTCGACGAGCGGCCTTCGCCTACGGCCAAGCTCCCGCTCCACGGCCACCACCCGGAGGCCGAGCGCTTCGGCGCGCTCCAAGCCTACGGCGCCGATGCGCCCGCTGTCGAGCGTCTCATCGAGGAAGACGAGCGGTACGGCCGGCGGCTGCATCCGGCGTTCGCCACGCGCGCGGGCGAGGTCGCCTGGGCGGCGCGGCACGAGATGGCGCGCACCGTCGAGGACGTCCTCGCCCGCCGCACGCGCCTTCTGCTCCTGGATGCGCGCGCGAGCATCGAGGCGGCGCCGCGCGTGGCCGCGCTCCTGGCCGAGGTGCTGGGCCGCGACGCAGCGTGGGAAGAAGAGCAGACCGCCGCTTACCGCGCCCTCGCCCAAGGGTATCTTCTTCAGAGCGCCGAGCGCCCGTTGGCCTCACCGCCGTAGGGGCGTATGGCGATACGCCCCTACGCCATCCGCCAGCCTTGGCCCTTACCTTCGCCTCGACCGCCATCACCCACAAACGCGATCTCGTCATGGAAGAAAAGACCGAACACATCCCCCGCCCGCCCGAGATGAGGCGCTTCCGTACGCTGGAGCAGTTCATCATCGAGGCGCAGCACCAGCGCCCCGGCGCCACGGGCGGCTTCACGCGGCTCGTGCACGACCTCACCGTGGCGGCCAAGTTCGTCAACAGCTCGATCCGCCGCGCCGGGCTGTTGGACGTCACCGGCGAGACGGGCGAGATCAACCCGCAGGGCGAGGTGCAGCAGAAGCTCGACCAGATCGCCCACGCCGAGTTCGTCGAGGCGCTCCGGCGCGGCGGGCAGGCCTGCCTGATCGTCTCCGAAGAAAAAGACGAGATCATCCCCGTCGAGACCGAGGCCGACAGCCCGTACATCGTCCTGATGGACCCGCTTGACGGCTCCTCGAACATCGACGTGAACGTCTCGGTGGGGACGATCTTCTCGGTCTACCGCCGGCCCGAAGGTTACGGCCCGCCGGACGTGGCGGCGGTGCTGCAGCCGGGCACCAAGCAGGTGGCCGCCGGCTACGTCGTCTACGGCTCCTCGACAATGCTCGTCTACACCGCGGGCGACACCGTGAACGGCTTCACGCTCGACCCGCTCGTGGGCGAGTTCATGCTCTCCCACCCGGAGCTTACCATGCCCGAGCGCGGCCGCTTCTACTCGATTGACGAGGGGAACAGCGCCGCCTTTGACGAGGGCTTGGAGAAATACATCCGCTGGATGCAGTACGAGCAGGAGGAGCCGCAGACGTTTAAAACGCGCTACATCGGCTCGTTTATCTCCGATTTTCACCGTAACCTGTTGAAGGGCGGCATCTACATGTACCCGGCCACGAAGGCCTACCCCGAGGGGAAGCTCCGGCTGATGTACGAGGCCAACCCCATGGCGCTCATCTGCGAGGCCGCCGGCGGGCGCGCCATCGACGGGCGGGGGCGCCGCACGCTGGAGATCAACCCGGAGGAGATCCACCAGCGCACGCCGCTCTTCATCGGCAGCCGCGCGATGGTTGAAGAAGCCGAGTCGTTCCTCGGCGGCTGACGCCGCTGCTGAGGGCGGGCGTGGATGGGTGTTTGGCAGGGGAAGCGTCCCGATCAGGGAAGCGTCCCGATCAAGCGCCCTCCCACACCCCCACACCCCCAAACTCAAACCCTCACCCTACCATGCTCGCTGTCATCCTGGGCGGCGGGGCCGGCACGCGGCTCTACCCGCTCACCAAGCTCCGCGCCAAGCCCGCCGTCCCGCTCGCCGGGAAGTACCGGCTCATCGACATCCCCATCACCAACTGCCTCAACTCCGAGGTGAACCGCATCTTCGTCTTGACGCAGTTCAACTCGGCGAGCCTGAACCGGCACGTCTCCAGGGCCTACCGCTTCGACCGCTTCAGCCGCGGCTTCGTGACGATCATCGCGGCGGAGCAGACCCCGGACACGAAAAACTGGTTCCAGGGCACGGCCGACGCCGTGCGCCGCAGCCTCTCGCACCTGGCCGGCTACCGCCACGACAACGTCCTGATCCTCTCGGGCGATCAGCTCTACGCCATGGACTACCGCCGGCTGCTGCGCCATCACCAGGAGAGCGAGGCGGCCGTCACGCTCGCCACCATCCCCGTCAAGGCCGAGGAGGCGCCCGCCTTTGGCATCTTGAAGACGGACGACGAGAACGTCATCACCGAGTTCCACGAGAAGCCGCCCCTGGACCAGCTCGAAGGCAAGGACAGCCCCGTGAGCGAGGAGATGGAACGGCAGGGGCGGCGCTACCTCGCCTCGATGGGCATCTACCTCTTCGACCGCGACGTGCTCAAAGAGATGCTCGACGCCAACCCGGAGGAGCACGACTTCGGCCACCAGATCATCCCGGCCGCTATCGAGGAGCGGCGCGTGGTCTCGTATCCGTTTGAGCACTACTGGAGCGACATCGGCACGATACGCTCGTTCTACGACGCCAACCTCATGCTCGCGCAGCCGCAGCCGCCCTTCTCCATCTACGACCCCGAAAGCCCGCTCTACACCAACGCGCGGATGCTCCCGCCGGCCAAGATCGAGAACTCCACCATCCAGCGCTCGCTCGTGGCCGAGGGGAGCGTCCTGGTAAACTGCCAGGTTTCCGGCTCGGTCATCGGCATCCGCTCGTTCATCGACCGCGGCGCCTCGGTCAAAGACACCGTCTTCATGGGGGCGGACTTCTACCCGTGGCAGCGGCCCGAGGAGCGCGAGGTGATCGAAGGCCCCGAGCGCGCCGGCATCGGCGAGGACGCGCACGTCGAGGGCGCCATCATCGACAAGAACGTCTCCATCGGCAAGCGCTGCCGGATCACCAACCGCGAGAGCGTGCAGGAAGGCGAGGGCGAGGGGTTCTACATCCGCGACGGGATCGTGGTCATCCCCAAAAACGTGCGCATCGAGGACGACCGGATTATTTAGAAGAGGGAACGGATGAGTGGGAGAGGGGGCGTTGCATCGAGCGTCGTGCGGGCCTTATCCTCTCAGCCAGAGTCCCCGCGCCCCCTTACCGCTTCCCCCATACCCCCTCCCTATGAAAATAGCGATCCTGACGAACGAGTACCCGCCCAACGTCTACGGCGGCGCGGGCGTGCACGTGGAATACCTCACACGCGAGCTGGCAAAACTCGACGGCGGCCAGCACGAGATCAACGTCTACTCCTTTGGCGATCAGCGTGAGGACCACGGCAACCTCACCGTGCGCGGCGTCCAGCCGATTGGCGAGGCGCCGGCGCAGGACGAGCGGCACCGCAAGTTCCTGGACACGATGCAGCGCAACGTCGTCATGGCAGGCTCCGTCGCCCCGGATACCGACATCGTCCACGGCCACACGTGGTACAGCCACCTCGGCGGGTGCCTGGCGAAGCAGCTTTCGGGCGCCAAGCTCGTCCTCTCGACGCACTCGCTGGAGCCACACCGGCCCTGGAAGGTCGAGCAGCTCGGCACGGCCTACCACGGCTCCTCGTGGGTCGAGAAGACGGCCTACGAGAACGCCGACGGCGTCGTGGCCGTCTCGAAGTCCATGCGCCAGGACGTGCACGACCTCTACGACGTGCCGATGGAGCGCATCCGCACGATCTACAACGGCATTGACCTCGACCAGTACCGCCCCCGCCCCAACGACGACGTGCTGAAAAAGTACGACGTGGACCCGAACACGCCGTTCGTCCTCTTCGTCGGACGAATCACCCGGCAGAAGGGGATCTTGCACCTCGTCAACGCGATCAAGCACATGGAGGGCGACGTCCAGGTCGTCCTCTGCGCCGGCGCGCCGGACACCGACGAGATCGCCAGCGAGATGACCGAGCGCGTCGAGCGCGCGCGCCAGGACGCCGACGCGCGGATCGTCTGGATCGCCGAGATGCTGCCCAAGGACGACATCATCACCCTTTACACGCACGCGACGGTGTTCGTCTGCCCGAGCGTGTACGAGCCGTTCGGCATCATCAACCTCGAGGCGATGGCGTGCGAGACGCCCGTGGTGGCCTCGAAAGTCGGCGGCATCCCGGAGATCATCGTTCCCGGCGAGACGGGCCTCTTGGTAGGAATCGACCAGCCCGGCGGCGGCGACTTCGAGCCGCGCGACCCCGACGCCTTCGCCCGCGCCCTCGCCGACGGCGTGAACGAACTCCTCGCCGACGCCGACACGCGCAAGGAGATGGCGCAGGCTTCGCGCCGGCGCGTCGAGGAGGTCTTTAGCTGGACGAGCATCGCCGAGCAGACGCTCGATTTTTACCAATCGCTTTTGGATTGACGTAGGGACACGATATATCGTGTCCCTACCGCCGCCCGCCGGCCTTGACGCCGGCCCCGTACGGGCACACCGCCCCCGGATCAGGTCCGGGGCAGGCTCTGTGCCCCTACCATCGCCCCAACCGATTCGCCCTGCCATGCCTCTGCACGACCTCGCCGGACAGCCCGCCCCGCCCGAACTCCTCGCCAACGTCCCGCGCCTCGTGGCGGCCTACTACACGCGCCAGCCCGATCCCGAGGAGGAGCGGCAGCGCGTCTCGTTCGGCACCTCGGGGCACCGGGGGCGGGCCATGGACGCGAGCTTCAACGAGGACCACATCTGCGCCGTGTGCCAGGCCATCGTTGAGCACCGGCAGAAAGAGGGCGTCACCGGGCCGCTTCTTGTGGGGATGGACACGCACGCGCTTTCCGAAGCGGCTTTTTCCACCGCCGTCGAGGTCTTTGCCGGGAACGGCGTGGAGATCCGCATCCACGAAGGGCGCGGCTTTACGCCTACGCCCGTGATCTCCCACGCCATCCTCACCTACAACCGAGGCCGCACCGAGGGGCTGGCCGACGGCGTGATCATCACCCCCTCGCACAACCCGCCCACCGACGGCGGCTTCAAGTACAACCCACCCCACGGCGGCCCGGCCGGCTCTGAGACGACGCAGAAGATCCAGGACCGCGCCAACGAGATCCTCGCCGACAAGCTGCAAGCCGTCCACTGCACCCCCTTCGCCCGCGCCCTCAAGGCCGAGACGACGCGCGAGTACGACTTCGTCCGCCCCTTTGTGGAAGACCTCGAAAGCGTGCTCGATATGGAGGCCATCCGGGCCGAGGGCGTAAAAATCGGCGTGGACCCGATGGGCGGCGCGGCCGTGCACTTCTGGGAACCCATCGCCGAGCATTACGACCTCGACCTCGAAGTGGTCAACCCGCGCGTGGACCCGACGTTCGCGTTCATGACCGTGGACAAGGACGGGCAGATCCGCATGGACTGCTCCTCGCCCCACGCGATGGCCGGCCTCGTCAAGCTCAAAGACGACTTCGACGTCGCCTTCGGGAACGACCCGGACGTGGACCGCCACGGCATCGTCACGCCCACGGGCGGGCTGATGAACCCGAACCACTACCTCGCCGTGGCCGTGCGCTACCTCTTCGAGCACCGCACGGGCTGGCCGGAAAGCGCCGCCGTGGGCAAGACGCTCGTGTCGAGTTCGATGATCGACCGCGTGGCGAACGCGCTGGGCCGCCCGCTCAAAGAAGTGCCCGTCGGCTTCAAGTGGTTCGTGGACGGACTCTTGGACGGCTCGTACGGCTTCGGCGGCGAAGAGAGTGCCGGCGCTTCCTTTTTGCGCAAAGACGGCACGGTGTGGACGACGGACAAGGACGGCATCATCTTAGGGCTTCTGGCCGCCGAGATCACCGCGAAGACGGACCGCGACCCCGCCGCGCATTATTCCGACCTGGAGGAAGAATTCGGCAGCCCCGTCTACGAGCGGCGCGACGCCCCGGCCACGCCGGAGGAGAAGGCGGCCCTGAAGCAGCTCTCCCCCGAGATGATCGACACGAAAACGCTCGCGGGCGAGAAGATCGAAGGCACGTTCACCCGCGCGCCCGGCAACGACGCGCCCATTGGCGGGCTGAAAGTGGTGACGGAGAACGGCTGGTTCGCCGCGCGGCCCTCGGGCACGGAGGCCATCTACAAGGTCTACGCCGAGAGCTTTAAGGGCGAGGCCCACCTCGACGCCATTCATGAAGAGGCGCAGGCTTTAGTGAAGACGGCGTTCGCCGAGGCCGGCGTGGCGTGAGGGGGCAGAAACGAAGAGACGAGGAAACGAAAACCGCTTCGTGTCATCGGCTCTTCGTTTCTTCGTCTCTGTTTTTCCGTACCGTCATGCTTACCGCTCGCCAGCAGCATCTTCTTCGGAGGGCGAGGCGGCCACTTCGGGCTTCTCGCCCCAGGGCCGCTCGGGGAAGGCCTTGATGACCTCACGCGTGAGGTCCCACCACGGGAAGCGGTGGATGCCGGGGAGCCAGTCCAGCCCGCGCCGCACGATGACAAGGTCATGCGACGGCACGACGACGACGTGCTGCCCGCGGTTGCCGGCCGTGGCGTAGGCGTCGGGCGGCACGTCGGTGCGACTGTCCGGGACGAGCCACCACTGCCCGCCGTAAAAGCGCCCCGCGCCCTCGGTGGCCGGCGCCGGTGTGCGGACGAACTCGATCCACGCCTCGGAGAGCAGCCGCTCGCCATCCCACACGCCGCCTTGGAGGTAAAGGAGACCGAAGCGGCCGAGGTCGCGCGCGTTGGTGTAGACCTGGCTGCTCATCACGTAGTCGCCGAAGCGGTCCACGCCGGGGAGCGTGCTGCGCATCCCGATCTTGGAGAAGAGCGCGCGGTGCGGAAAGGCGAGGTACGCCGCGCTGTCGCCCAGGGCGCGTTTCATCGCCCATAGTCCCAAGAGCGTGTCGAAGTTCTCGTAGTCCCAGTGCGTGCCAGGTTCGCGGATGAGGCCGCGGCTCAAGGCGCCTTCCGCGGACGAGGCACCGGCCCAGTAGCTCAGGCACGAGCCGGTGACCTCGCAGCCGCCGGCGTTGTCCACGGGCATGAGGCCGCTCGACATGTGGAGCACGTTGCGGAGCGTGATGGCGTCGCGCGGGTCGCTCTCGGCGTCGGACGCTTCGGGGAGCCAGTCGAAATCCAGCGGTGCGTCGAGGTCGAGGCGGCCTTCATCGGCGAGCATCCCGATGAGCGTGACGGCGAGGCTCTTAGCCGTGGACCACGTGCGCGTGCGCGTGCCTGCGTCCACGCCAGGCGCGTACCTTTCGAGGACGATCTGCCCGTTGTAGACGACGAGCAGGCTGAGCGTGACCTGCGACGGGTGCCCATGCTCGGCGCGGTTGAACGTCCACTCGGCCGCGTCGGCGAGCGCCTCGGCGTCTACGCTGTCGGGTAAGGGCGCGTCGGGGACGAGGTCGCCGTTGGGCCAGGGCACGTTCGCCGGGTCCTCGGCGGGCGGGGGGAGGTCGAGGCGCGGCAGCGCGGCGATGTCGTCGAAGGTTTGGTCGGGCGCCATCATCACGCAGCCCAGCCCTTCGCGGAAGGCCGCGCGCATTGTCGGGGTGCCGCCGCTCGCCATCGGGTCGCCTACGGTCACGGCGCGGCGGTCTCTGTCGATGGTGACGCGGCCGTCGTAGGGCGGGAGCGCCGGCATCCGGTAGTATTGCAGCTCCTGAGCGTAGACCTGGTCGAGCGTGCGGCCGGAGACGAAGAGGCCGTTGCACAGCATCAGCGCCTGCATCCCGCGTTGCACGAGCGTGCGCGTAGGCCGGTGGTAGTCGTACGCGCCCTCCGGTTGCGCGGCGGCGGGCCGGGGCGCGAGCAGGAGAGCGGCCAGGGCAAGGGCGAGAGGGTGGCGCATGGCGTTCAGGCTCGTAGGTGACGGGCGGCGGGCCAGTGGGCTAAGGTACAGCCGCCGCGCTGCGACGGCAACCGCGCGAGGTTGGACCGCGCTGCCGGGCGCCGTGGCGCTAAGTGGCGTCCGCCTTCTCTTCCTGCGCGACGTCCCAGACCACGTCCACCACGCCTTCCCGGAGGTTGAACAGCTCCCACCGCCACAGCCCGCGCGCGTCTTCTGCTGCCGGAGGTATTGGTTCAAGCTCGTTGCGGCGCGTGAGGCAGCTTCTGCAGTTGCCGGGGTCCTCGCGGTGCAGGTACAACCTCGGGGCCGATGGGACGGCGTAGCCAGAGCGGACGTACGCGCTCAGGTCCAGTTCATACGTCAGGCTCCGGTAGCGGGCCAGGCCGCCTACCGTGTTCGGTCCAAGGTGGAAGTGCACGTCGCGCCGCCCCCGGCCGAAGCCGTTGTAAATCTCCAGGCCGAGGGCGTACTTCTCGTGGGGCCTCTTCGGCCTGGGGGCGAACTTGAAGTCTATCTTGTCGCCGGACTTCTCGTACTCGTTGGCGATGTGCCTGGCCTCGTTCTGATGGCTCGTGCTGTACGTGAAGGCGCTGCCGCTCGACGAGGAATACCGGATGTTGAAGAGTGACCGGCATCGGTTGCCGCGCGCAAACTGCACCGTGCGCCTCAGCTCGCAGACGTTGTCCGTTTCCACCTCGCGGAAAGCGCCGTCGCCAAGCTTGACGGTGAACGCCTGGCGCGGCACGGGGCGCACGGCGATGCGCGTCTCGTAGCGCTCGATCTCGAAAACCTTGGGATGGCCGGGGTCGAGGAGCACCTCGGTGAACTCGGCGTAGCGGTCGTCCTGGCGGTCCTTCGGCCTCAAGATGGTGAAGTGGTCCCCGCTGAGCATCTTAGAACTTTTGAAGGGACCCTTAGCCGAGGCCTCGGGCACGACCTTATCGCTAAGCCCGCCGAAGCAGTACACGGGGACGGGCCAGCTCGTCGCAGTGGCCTCGCTCGCGGTGGCGGCCCGCTCTTTGACCGTGCGGACGACCTCGGCCGTTTCGGGGTCGAGCACGCGCAAAGCCCGCTCCTGCGGGTTGTCAAAAACGCGGGCCAGGACGCGGCGCAGGAAGGGCAGCGTGGTCGAGCCGCCGTGCGGGGTGGCGAACGTGATGACCTGGCGGACCGGCTCCAGTTGGCGCGCCTCGGCCTCACTGAGCATGTGGCGTAGGTAGGCGTGGATGACCAGCCCGCCCTGGCTGTGCCCGATCAGCGTGACGTCGCGGTTCCAGAACGGCTCGGAGTCCAGATAGTCCTTGAGCTTCTCGGCCAGCTCAGCGAGGCGTGGGATGCGCTGCAGCACCGGCACGGTGTTGACCAGCGCCGTGGGGTATTCGAAGAGGTGGAGATCAAACCGGGAGGTGACGGCGTCGTCCTGTTCCAAGAGCGCGCACAGCCCGTCCCAGCACGCGGGCGAACTCCCGAATCCGTGCACGAATACGGCGGCCGCTTTGGAAGGGGCGGTGTGCATGTTCACCGGCGGTGCCCTCGGTAGGTGCTTGTGCAGGCCGCTCTCTGCCGACCCATGCTTTCACCCTTCGAGCTTCCGGAAGGCCACCGAGATGTTGTGGCCGCCGAAGCCGTTAAGGGCGGTCTTATTCCCCCTGTTCCCGCTCGTGCTCTTTCACCAGCCGCAGCACGTCCTCCATGCTTAGGCCTTCGAGCAGGGCGTCCCGCTCTGCCGTGTAGTCGCCGAGGCCGGGGCCGTACTGCTGCAGAAACCGCGCGGCGCCGGTCCGGCGGGAGGGCGCAGAAGAGGCGGTACGGCTCATGGCTTTATAGCTTTAAGGCGGCGGCCAGTTCGACGGGGTCAACGACGCGGGTGGACGCGGTGTTCGCCTCCCGCGCTTTCCGGAGCAGAGGGTCGTTGGTGGTACAGAAGTAGTCGGCGCCCATCGTCACCGTAGAGGCGAGGTGAAGTGCGCCGAGGGGCTTAATGCCAGCCTCACAGTACGTTCGAATGAGCGCCCGCCCGCCTCGGCGCATGGTAGTAGCGAGGTGTCTCATACGGGCAATCTGGAGACGAAGTCGATTACGCCGCTCATCATAAGTCTGACCTGTGCTTTATCATATTCAGCGTAGCGACCGTGCGCTGCTTGATTCCTGAGATCAAGCCACGCGGTCACGCTCTTCTGGACCAGCTTATTATAGACACCTGCCTTTGCCAGTTCAGCGTTGAGCCTATCTGCTTTTAACGGAGAGACTTTGCCATTACGGACGGTCTCGACTGGCAGTCCGTTTCTGTCACAGAGTTGTCGGAGGTGCTCTTCCAAAACGCTTCCTGAAAGAACAGCAGCAGGATCTTTGTAGCCCTCGGCTAAAAGGTGCTCAGCCATATCCAAGAAGTTGGTGAACACTTCTGCTGACACCAAGCCCTTCGTGGTGAAGAGCCACCCGCCTGATATTTCTTCTTCACATGCTGTTAAGGATGCCCATGCCTCTCTTTGTGTCATAGGGGCTTGATGAGGTTACTCTCTTGTCGAACTCTTTGTAATAAGGAGAGTCCTCACCAAAGACTCTGCTGAGAAAGGACAGAGCAGACGATCTAAAATCGTTGAAGCGCTCGGAGTCAACAGAAGAGCCGAATCCGCTAACATCGTATTCAGTGCTTTGTACTCCCCGACCCTTCTCAACGAGTTGGCGGGCGCGAGTCTTGATATCCTCCAGTTTCACGAAGGCAAGAAGATGGATGAGGGTACCAACTGACAGGTGGTGTGCGGATGATATTCTTTGATATCGTTGACAATACAACTTGCCTCTAACACCTCACCCCTCAAACTTGCGGAAGGCCACCGAGGTGTTGTGCCCGCCGAAGCCGAAGGCGTTCGAGACGGCCACGTTCACCGGGCGCTCCTGCGGCTCGTTGAAGGTGTAGTTCAAGTCACACTCCGGGTCGGCCTCCTCGAAGTTGATCGTGGGCGGGACCGTGTCGTGCTTGATCGCCAGGATCGTGGCGATGGCTTCGATGGCGCCGGCTGCGCCCAGGAGGTGGCCCGTCATGCTCTTCGTCGAGGAGAGGTTCATCTCATACGCATGGTCGCCAAAGGCTTTCTTGATGGCCTTCGTCTCGGCCACGTCGCCCAAGGGCGTCGAGGTGCCGTGCATGTTGAGGTAGTCCACGTCCTCGGGCCGCAGGCCGGCGTCGCGGAAGAGGTTCTCCATCGCCAGGGCGGCGCCTGAGCCTTCGGGGTCGGGCGCGGCGTAGTGGTAGGCGTCGTCGGAGAGGCCCATGCCGAGGACCTCGGCGTAGATCTCGGCGCCTCGGCGCTTGGCGTGCTCCAGGGATTCGAGGACGAGCGCGCCGGCGCCGTCGCCCATGACGAAGCCGTCGCGGTGCGCGTCAAAGGGGCGGCTCGCTTTCTCGGGCGCGTCGTTGCGCGTGGAAAGGGCCTTCATGGCGCTGAAGCCGCCCAGGCCCATCTCCGTGATGATGGCCTCGGTGCCGCCGCAGAGCGCCGCGTCGGCCTGCCCGCGCTCAATGAGCATCATCGCGTCGCCGATGTTGTTGTTGCCCGTGGCGCAGGCCGAGATGATGCAGTAGTTCGGCCCGCGGAAGCCGTAGCGCAGGGCGAGGTGCCCGGCGGCCATGTCCGGGATCATCGTGGGGATGAAAAACGGCGAGACGCGGCGCGGCCCGTGCTCCAGAAACGACTCCGTCTGCTCCTGGAACGTGTGCATCCCGCCGATGCCCGTGCCGAAGATCACGGCGGTGCGGTCCTTTTCTTCCTGCGCCATCGTCTCGGAGTCGAGGCCGGCGTTTTCCAACGCCTCGTCGCCGGCGGCCACGGCGTACTGCACGAAGGGGTCCATCCGCCGGGCCTCTTTCTTGTCGAGGTGATCCAGCGGGTCGAACCCCTTGAGCTGGCAGGCGAACTTCGTCGGGAACGGCTCGGCGTCGAAGTGCTCGATGGGCGCCGCGCCGCTCTCGCCGTTGAGGAGCGCCTCCCAGTACGCTTCTACCGTGAGGCCGATGGGCGTGAGGGCGCCCATGCCGGTGACGACGACTCTGCGTTGGGGACGAGGCATAGCGGGTAACCCTGTGGGGCAGAAGACGAGCGCGCAAAACGCGAAGGCCGCACGAGGCGCAGGCCGGCCGCGCCCACGCCCCGCCGAAGCGCAGCACCACGCGAAAAGGCAGACGCCGCGCCGGCCGAGAGCGCCGCGCGGGGCCTGCACGAACAGGAGCGCCGGCGCGCGCGGGAAAAGCCATCGGCCCGCGCGGCGGCGCAGGGCTTACGCCTCGTTCGAGCGCTCTTTGAGGAAGTCCACGGCGTCGCCCACGGTGACGATCTTCTCGGCCTCCTCGTCGGGGATGGTGATGTCGAACTCTTTTTCGAACTCCATGATCAGCTCCACGGTGTCGAGCGAGTCGGCGCCGAGGTCGTCCGTGAACGAGGCGTCGCGCGTGATCTCGGACTCGTCAACGCCGAGCTTTTCTTCGATGATGGCGTGGACCTTGGACTCAATCGTATCAGCCATGTTGGGGAAGCCTCCGTAGCGGGTGCGTCTGGTAGTGGGGACGGGGTGAGGGGCGGACGGCTTCCGTGGCGCGCGCGGGAACGCGGTGCGTTGAAACGCGGTGCGTTGGAAGCGTCCGTACCTGCGTTCAAGCCACGGAAACTAAGGGGCCGCCTCGCCAGAAGCAATTCGACCCCGGCGTTTGATGCAGACTTCGCACGTTAGCGCCGGCCCGCGCCGTGCACTTGATGCGGCGTGCTTGTATCTTGCGGGCTGTGCCTCGCGCATAAGCTCTCATCCGTTTTGAACAGGTCGCAGCAAGATGCGCGATCTCGTCATCTTGATCGTAGCGAAAGATCTCCCCATTCGGCAGCCTTCTTTAGGCATCGGAGATCCTTCGCGGAGCCTGTCCCGCACTTGAGGCGGGATTCAGGATGACGGAAACCGCCGCTCGGCTTCCCGCTACCTGCCTATTTTTCCGCCTTCCTCTGCAACGAACCGCGCCCCCTTCCCGCTCTATGGCTTACCTCTTCACGTCGGAATCCGTCTCCGAGGGGCACCCCGATAAAGTCTCCGATCAGATCTCCGACGCCATCTTAGACGCGCTCCTGGCTGAGGACCCCAACAGCCGCGTGGCCGTCGAGACGCTCGTTACCACCGGCCTGGTGGTCCTCTCCGGCGAGGTCTCCTCCGAGGCCTACGTGGACGTGCAGGACATCGCCCGCGCCGTGATCCGCGACATCGGCTACACGGACCCGCTCCTGCGCTTCGACGCGGACTCGTGCGGCGTCATCTCTTCGATCCACGAGCAGAGTCCGGACATCGCCCAGGGCGTGGACGAAGGCCGCGGCCTCGACCAAGAGCAGGGCGCCGGTGACCAGGGCATGATGTTCGGCTACGCCTCGCGCGAGACCGAGGAGCTGATGCCGATGGCGATCATGTTTGCGCACGGGCTTATGCGCGAGCTGGCCGCCATCCGCAAAGCGGGCGACCGGATGACCTACCTCCGGCCCGATTCCAAAAGCCAGGTCACCATCGAGTACGAGGAGGACCGGCAGACGCCGCGGCGCATCCACACCGTGGTCGTTTCCACGCAGCACGACGAGGCCGTCACGCTCGACGAGATCCGCCGCGACGTCAAGGAGATCCTGCTCCCGCGCGCGCTGCCTGAGGAGCTTTTGGACGACGACCTCATCCTGCACGTCAACCCCACGGGCCGCTTCGTCATCGGCGGGCCGCACGGCGACACGGGGCTGACGGGCCGTAAGATCATCGTGGACACGTACGGCGGCAAGGGCGCGCACGGCGGCGGCGCCTTCAGTGGCAAGGACCCCTCTAAGGTGGACCGCTCGGCCACGTACGCCGCGCGCCACGTGGCCAAAAACCTCGTAGCCGCCGGCCTGGCCGACGAGGCGCTCGTGCAGGTGGCCTACGCCATCGGCGTGGCCGAACCCGTCTCCATCGACGTGCAGACCTACGGCACGGGCGTCCTCCCGGACGCGCAGCTCGTCGAGGCCGTGCAGGAGACGTTCGCGCTCTCGCCCACGGCCATCACCAAGCGCTTCGACCTCCTCCAGCCGAAGTACCGCGCCACGGCGACCTACGGGCACTTCGGCCGGCCGGAGTTCTCCTGGGAAAAGCTCGACCACGTCGAGGCGCTCAAAGAAGCGGCTGGGCAGGCTGCCTGAGGGTCAAACGGTGCTGCCGGCGGCGCGTAACGAGGCGCGCGTTGTGCAACGAAACCGTACGGACTTGCTTTTGGGTTGCCTTTGCGTAATCTTCGTGCCGCTGTACGCTCTCGCTTTTCCACCGCCTTCACCATAATAGAGGACGACAACCGTGGGCATTCTTGCATGGATTCTCTTCGGCCTCATCGCAGGCGCTATCGCTAAGTTCATCATGCCCGGCTCCGATCCGGGCGGCATCATCGTCACCATCTTGATCGGCATCGCCGGCGCCATCGTGGGCGGCTTCATCGGGGGGCTGCTCTTCGGAACGGGCGACGTTACCGGGTTCAACATCGGCAGCTTCATCATCGCCATCCTGGGCGCGCTGCTCCTGCTGTTCCTCTACCGGCAGTTTGCCGGCTCACGCGCGCGGAGCTGACGCCGCCGCGCCGCCGCCGCGCTGCTTGCGTTGCGCGGCCCGCCATCGGAAGAAGACGCCGCGCCGCGCTCAGGTCCGCTTGAGCGCGGCGCTCGGCTGTCTGGTGATGCCGTTCGGCGGATTAGCCCCGGCGCCAGCCGGGGCCGAGCGAACCGATAAAGAGGCATGGAGCCGGAAGAGAAGAAGATCAGCGGCCTCCACCACGTCACGGCCATCGCCGGCGCGGCGCAGCCGAACGTGGACTTCTACGCCGGCACGCTGGGCCTGCGCCTCGTCAAGCGCACCGTCAACTTTGACGATCCCGGCACCTACCACCTCTACTACGGCGATGCGGCGGGCCGGCCGGGGACGATCCTCACCTTTTTCCCGTGGGCGAACGCGGTGCCGGGGCGGTCTGGCAGCGGCATGGCCGGCGCCACGGCGTTCGCCGCGCCCGAGGGCGCGCTGAGCTTCTGGATGGATCGCCTGGCCGAGCACGGCGTCGCGTTCACAGGGCCGGAGCGGCGCTTCGGGCGGCAGGTGCTCCACCTGGCCGATCCGCACGGGCTGCCGCTCGAACTCGTCTTCCGCCCCCACCTGGACGAGGGCGGATGGGGCGGCGGATCGGTCCCGGCCGAGCACGCGCTGCGCCACTTCGACGCCGTCACGCTGGACGTGTCCGACACGGCCTCGGTCTCCGCGCTTTTCACGGAAGTCTTCGGATGGGAAGAGGCGGGCGCCGAGGACGAGCGCACGCGCCTGGAGGCGCCCTCGGCCGGCGGACGCGGCGGCAGCGCCATCGACCTCGTGGACACGGCGCAACGCGGGCGCGCGGGCGCCGGCACGGTGCACCACGTTGCCTTCCGCGCCGATGACGACGAGGCGCAGGCCCACTGGCGCGAGCGGCTCCTCGAGCGCGGCCTCCGCGTCACCGACGTTCAGGACCGGCAGTACTTCCGCTCGATCTACTTCCGCGACCGCCGGCACACGGGCGGCGTCCTCTTCGAGATTGCCACGGACCCGCCGGGCTTTCTCCTGGACGAAGACGAAGAAGCGCTCGGCACCGCGCTCAAGCTCCCGCCCTGGCTCGAAGACCGCCGTGCCGCCATCGAGGCGCATCTTCCGGCGCTCCGCATCCCTTCGGGCGACGACGGACGGCCGACGGCAGACGACCGCGGATCCTGAGCGTCCCCGGTGCCGGGGCAGGCCTTCGGCCGTCCATCGTCCGTCGTCATTTGCCGGCAGAAACGCTCATCCCCCATGGAGACCGTGCCACACGCCACAAGCGCCGCCAACCCGCCCGGCCCACACCAGGGGCAGCCCGTCCGTAGCGCCGGCGCGGCGCTGAGCGGGGCCAAAGCCGCCGTGGTGATGGTTCACGGGCGCGGCGCCTCGGCCCAGAGCATCCTCTCCTTCGCTGAGGCGCTTGGCACCGAGGGCGTGGCCTACCGCGCGCCGCAGGCGGCCGGGCACACGTGGTATCCGTACTCGTTCTTGGCGCCGGCGGAGCGCAACGAGCCGGGCCGCTCCTCCGGCCTGCGCGCCATCGCCGAGGTGCTGGCGGAGGTTGAGGCTGGCGGCGTGCCCGCAGGGCAGACGGTGCTTCTGGGCTTCTCGCAGGGGGCCTGCCTCGCGCTCGACTACGCAGCGGAGCACCCGCAACGCTACGGCGGCGTCATCGCGTGGAGCGGCGGCCTCATCGGCCCGCAGGAGGCGCCGCTGCCGAGCTACTCCGGATCGCTCGGCGGCACGCCCGTTTTCCTGGGCTGCTCCGACCGCGACGCGCACATCCCCTTGGCGCGCGTCGAAGAAACGGCTGCCGTTTTCCAACGCCTCGATGCCGAGGTGACGAAGCGGATCTATCCGGGGATGGGCCACGTCGTAAACGAGGACGAGGTGGATTTTGCCCAGGCGCTCGTGCGGTCGCTCGCCGAGGCAGGCTGAGCCGGCCCGCCGCCATCACCTACTCATCAGAAGGAGGACGCGCCATGACGGACAAGGACGTGATGAAGCGCATCGAGGCGCTCAATGAGGAAAGGCAGACGCTCTTCGACAAAGGCGCCGACCGGAGCGCGGCCGAGCAGGAGCGCCTCGAAGCCGTCGAGGTCGAACTCGATCAGCAGTGGGATCTCCTGCGCCAGCGCCGCGCCAAAGAGGAGTTCGGCGAGGACCCCGACCAGACCGAGCTGCGCGGCCCCGACACCGTCGAGAACTACGAGCAGTGATTCAGGGGAACGGGTAAGAGAGAGGGCACGCCCGCTTTCCTCTGGTGCCTCCGGGCGGCAGGGCGCGGCCGTCACCTGCCGCTTCACCGAGCAGGGCGCCGGGGTTGCCGAAGGCGACCTCAACGGCGAGAGCGCTCTCCAGCTTTGATGAGTACCTCCGCATGACGCCCTTTGCGCAGGCCGCCGCATAAAGCGTCCCCTTTTCGCCGGAAGGAATTTCTCTCAAAAGGACCACACGCGAGCGGAGTGGGGCCATGACGGACGGCAGCAGCATCACGGTGACGAATAACGAGACCGAGCGCCGCTTCGAGGCCGAGGTCGAAGGCCAGCGCGCGACCTCGGCGTACTTGCGCGCGGGGGACCGCATCGTCTTCACCCACACCGAGGTGCCCGAGGCGCTCGAGGGCCGAGGCATCGCCAATGCGCTGACGCGCACGGCGCTCGACTACGCGCGGGCCGAGGGGCTAACCGTCGTGCCGCTGTGCCCGTTCGTCCGCGCCTACCTGGAGCGGCATCCGGAGTACCACGACCTCCTCCTCTGAGGCGGTTTGATAGACGAGAACAACGTCAGAGATCGCGTTCCCCTCCCCGGTGCCGGGACAGGAGGGGAGTCTCCTTGGTTTACCCCAAGCCATAAAAAACGCCGATGAAGCAGAACGACCACCCCCGGCGTGGCGCATCGCAAGACGAGATGCGCGCCGTCCTGGACCAGTCGCACAGCGGCGCGCCGGCGGCGGGCAAGGCCGTGCGCGATCTTTTTTCTACGGATGAGATCTTCCAGCGCATCGTCGCCACCGCCGATGAGGAGTTCGAGCGCCCCGCGCGGCTCCTCTTCCTGAGCGGGCTGGCGGCGGGCTTTTCGATTGGCCTCTCGTTCGTGGCGCGCGCGGCGCTCACGGGCGCCACCGAGGGGATGGACCCGTCGGGCCTGGTGGGCAACCTGCTTTATCCGCTGGGCTTTCTGCTCATCGTGGGCGGGCGCTACCAGCTCTTTACCGAGAACACGCTCACGCCCGTCACGCTCGTCCTCACGCGCATCGCCAGCGTGCCGTTGCTCTTGCGCATCTGGGGCATCGTGCTCGTGGCGAACGTCCTCGGCGCCGTGGGCCTGGCCTACGTCCTGAGCGTCACCGGCGTCTTCAACGCGGAGGCCGCCGCCGCCGCGCGCTCGTTTGGCGAGCACGCTCTGGAGGTGCCCTGGTGGGACCTCTTCTGGAAAGGCGTCTTTGCCGGGTGGATCGTCGCCTCGATGGTCTGGCTCAACCACGCCGCCCGCGAGACCACCACGCGCTTTCTCACCGTCTTCGTGCTGATGCTGCTCATCCCCTCGGCCGACCTCTTCCACTGCATCATCGGCGCGTGCGAGGTGGCCTACCTCGCCTTCCAAGGGCTGGCAAGCGTCGGCGAAAGCGCGGCGTTCTTCTCGGCCGTCGTCCTGGGGAATACCGTGGGCGGCGTCCTCCTGGTGGGCATCCTCAACTACGCGCAGACGCGCGATGACCGCTTCCCCGACCGCGACTGCGGGCAGCTCGAACTCACCTGGCGCGAGTGGCTCTTTGGCCGCTACGCCGGGCAGCCCGGCGCCTTCCGCCCCGGCACGCCGGCCTGGTCGCAAGGCAGCCGCGACGGCGCCAAGCTCACGCCGCCGCCCGCTAAAGAGCGCGACCACTGGCGCGGCCCCGAGAGGGCGCCCGTCGTCCTCACGCAGTACGGCGACTACGAGTGCCCGCGCAGCCGGCAGATTCACCTGGCCGTGCAGCGCCTGCTCGGCCGCCGGGGCGAGGATGAGGTGGCCTACGTCTTCCGCCACCTCCCGCTCTCGCGCCGCCACCCGCACGCCGAGCGCGCCGCCGAGGCCGCCGAGGCGGCCGGCGCGCAAGGCCAGTTCTGGGAGATGCACGACCACCTCTTCAGCCATCAAGACCGCCTCACGGACGCCGACCTCCGCCGCTACGCCGACGACCTCGGCCTCGACGCCGAGCGCTTTGCCGAAGACCTCGCCGCGCACGCGCACCTCGGCCGCGTCCACGAGGACCGCAGCGCCGGCGTGCGCTCGGGCGTGCGCCGCACCTCGAACCTTTTCATTGACGGCACGCGCTACCGAGGCGACTTCGAGCCGGGGGCCATCGGCCGCGCCATCGACGCCGCATTGCGCGAGGAGCGGCAGGCCGCCTCGGCGGAGGAGTAGCAGAAGAGGCCGAACGCGAGCAACAGGCGCCAAACCCCCCAGGCTAAACGTGAACCCCATGCCAGACAAAAGCGCCATGACGGATACGGAGCGTCCCCAGGCGGACCCGCCGTGGACCGACGCCGCGCACACGGCGGAGGCCTACGCGGGCGCCGACGCGCAGGTGGCCTTCCCGAAGCTGACGGACGAGCAGATCGCGCGGGCCTCGCGGTTCGGGCGGGCCGAGCGCCTGCCCGCCGGCACGCTGCTGTTCGAGCGCGGCGAGCGCAGCGTGGACTTCTTCATCGTCCTGGCGGGCCACATCGAGATCTACGACCAGGGCACGGACGGCCAGCCGCGCGTCTTCACGGTGCACGGCGAGCACAACTTCACCGGCGAGCTGGACCTCTTCAACGACCGCGAGATCCTCGTCGGCGGGCGGATGGGGGTTGACGGAGAGGTCATCCGCATCGACCGCCGCAGCTTCCGCGCGCTGCTGGCCGCCGAGCCGGACATCGGGGACGTGGTGATGCGCGCCTTCATCGCCCGGCGCGTCGGCTTCATCGAGAACGAGCAGGGCGGCGTCACGCTCGTCGGGCCGCGCGGCTCGGGCGGGCTGCTGCGCGTCCGGGGTTTTCTGCACCGCAACGGCTACCCGCACCGCGTGCTGCACACGGGCGCCGAGGAGCCGTCGGACGAGGAGGCGGCGGCGCTCCTGGCCCGCCACGACGCCAGCCGGGCCGACATGCCGGCGGTCGTCTGCCCCGGCGGCGTGGTGCTGCGCAGCCCGAGCATCGCCGAGGTGGCCCAGCGCCTCGGGCTGACGGAGGAGCCGGACCCCGGCGTGACGTACGACGTGGCCGTCGTGGGGGCGGGGCCGGCCGGGCTGGCGGCGGCCGTCTACGCGGCGAGCGAAGGGCTGCGCACCGTCATCCTCGAGGCCGAGGCGCCCGGCGGGCAGGCCTCCACCAGCAGCCGCATCGAGAACTACCTGGGCTTCCCCGCCGGCGTGAGCGGGCAGGAGCTGGCCGGACGCGCGCAGGTGCAGGCGCAGAAGTTCGGCGCGACGCTCGCGCTGCCGCGCCGCGTCACGGCCCTGGAGCCGCAGGCCGGCGGCGGCGGGCCGTACCGGCTGCGCGTAGAAGACGGCGCGCCGGTGGAGGCGCGCGCCGTGGTCATCGCCACCGGGGCGCGCTACCGCCGCCTGGCGCTGGAGAACCTCGAGCGCTTCGAGGGCAGCGGGGTGCACTACGCCGCCACCGCCGTCGAGGCCGGGCTGTGCGACGGGCGCGAGGTGGCCGTCGTGGGCGGCGGCAACTCGGCCGGGCAGGCCGCCGTCTTCCTCTCCCGGCGGGCGTCCCGCGTCCACGTGCTCGTCCGCTCAGATGGCCTGGCCGCCTCGATGAGCGACTACCTCGTCCGCCGCATCGAGGCCGCGCAGAACATCGCGCTGCACTGCCGGACGGAGGTGACGGCCCTGGAGGGCGACGAGTGGCTGCGGCAGGTGACCTGGCGCCAGCGCGGCGGCCCGGAGGAGACGCGCGCCATCGAAAACCTCTTCCTCATGATCGGGGCCGAGCCGAACACGGGCTGGCTCGGCGAGCGGCTCCGGCTCGACGCCGACGGGTTCGTCCTCACCGGCGCAGAGGCCACGACCGCCGGCGGCAGCGAAACCGGCGGCAGCGAAGCCGGCGGCACGCCCGGCACGCTCGAGTCCAGCCGGCCCGGCGTCTTCGCCGTGGGCGACGTGCGCGCGGGGTCCACCAAGCGCGTGGCCTCGGCCGTGGGCGAGGGGTCCATGGCCGTCACGCTCATCCACGAGCACCTCGCCTGACCGCTCTCATCCCCACACACCCAACCCACCCAAAGCCATGCGCGCAGACATCCAAGAAGGCGCCACCTTCCCCGACTACGAGTTGCCCGACCACACGGGCACCAAACGCAAGCTCTCCCTGCTCCAAGGCCAGGACCCGATGGTGCTTACGCTCCACCGCGGCCTCTATTGCCCCAAGGACCGGCAGCAGCTCCATCAGCTCGTGCCCTTTAGCCGGCAGTGCGCCGTGGGCTTCACCCGCCTCGTCTCCATCACCACCGACGACAGCCTCGTCGAGGTCAACGACCTGCGCCTGGGCGTCGGCGCCGACTGGCCCTTCCTCTTCGACAAAGAGCGGCGCATCCCCGAAGACCTCCAGATCACCGAGTACACCGACGAGGAGCACCTCCCCGTCATCCCCCACACGTTCGTCCTGGAGCCGGGGCTGAAGATTTTTAAGATCTACAACGGCTACTGGTACTGGGGCCGCCCCTCCACCGCCGAGCTACACCAGGACCTGCGCGAGGTGACGAAGAAGGTGCGGCCGGATTATAAAATCGATACGCCCGAGATGCGCCATAAGTGGGACGACGGCCAGAAAAAGCAGTTCTACCCCTACGGCGCCTCCTGGAAAGAGGTGTTCGTGCGGATGGCCGGCGCCGTGGACCAGTTCGAGCCGAAGGCCTCCGCGGAAGACGGCAGCGCGTGAATCCGTAAGCGCCCGCCGGGGTAAGAGAAAAGCGGCCCCTCCGCACCCGTCATCACCCACCCGCATTCCGGAAAGAGATCATGGCCGACGACGCGCAGAACGTGAGCAAAGAAGAACTCATCGAGAGCCTCAACGACGCCCTCGCCTACGAGTACCAGGCCGTCTTGATGTACACGAGCTACGCGGCGATGGTCACCGGCATCCACCGCCCGCTCCTCAAGAGCTTCTTCGCCGACGAGATCCCCGACGAATTGGGACACGCGCAGCTCCTGGCCGAGAAGATCACCGCGCTCGGCGGCACGCCCACCACCGAGCCAGCCGCCTTCGACGTGGCCGAGGACGAGGAGGGGATGCTCCGCCAAGTGCTCGAGGCCGAATCGGGCGCCGTGGAGCGCTACGTCAAGGTCCGTCGCCAGGCCGAGGCCTTTGGCGACTACGGCTTCGCCTCGGACATCGATACCTTGATCTCGGACGAGACCAAGCACCGCGAAGAGACCGAGAAGCTCCTGCGCGGCCTCGCCCGCCGCTGAGCCGTCCGCCCGGCTGTCGCAGCGGCGAGGCGACCGACGGACGATGGTAGACGGACGACGACGCGCCGGTGCGCCTCGCGTTTTGAGAAAGGCTCAACCGCTTCACCTAACCGGACGGAGGTGCCCGCGTGGATTGGAACGAGAAAAACTCCAACGCCAACCCGTGGCCGGAGCTGCCGTCTTTTGACGCGTGGCAGGGCACCTGCGAGACGCTCCACCGCTGGACGCAGGTTGTAGGGAAGGTCCGCCTCGTCCTCACCCCGTGGGTGAACCACTCGTGGCACGTGCCGCTCTACGTCACGCCGCGCGGCTTGACCACCTCGCCCATCGCCCACGGGAGCCGCGTCTTTCAGATCGACTTCGACTTCCTCAACCACCAGCTTCTCGTGCAGACGAGCACCGGCGCCGAGGCCGAGATAAACCTCCAGCCGCGCTCGGTGGCCGACTTCTACGCCGAGGTGATGGCGCGCCTCGACGCGCTCGGCCTCGGCGTCCGCATCCGCACCACGCCGAACGAGGTCGAGGACGCCACGCCCTTTGACGAAGACGACCACCACGCGGATTACGACGCGGCGGCGGTGGAGCGCTTCGGGCGCGCGCTCGTACAGATGGACCGCGTCTTTAAGCAGTTCCGCGCCGGCTTTGTGGGGAAGTCCAGTCCGGTGCACTTCTTCTGGGGCAGCTTCGACCTGGCCCTGACGCGCTTCTCGGGGCGCCCGGCGCCGGAGCACCCCGCCGGCATCCCTGGCCTGCCGGACTGGGTCGCGCGCGAGGCGTACTCGCACGAGGTGTCGAGCGCGGGCTTCTGGCCAGGCGGCACGCCGCATCCGCAGCCCGTTTTTTATTCGTATGCTTACCCTGAGCCGGACGGCTTCCGCGAAGCCGACGCGCGCCCCGACGCCGCGCGTTACAGCAAAGACTTGGGCGAGTTCGCGTTACTGTACGAGGATGTCCAGCAGGCCGCCGCGCCGGACGCCGCGCTGCTGGCTTTCCTCGAAAGCACCTACGCCGCCGCCGCCGACCTAGGCGGGTGGAACCGGGAGGCGTTAGAGTGGGAGGAGCATCCCGCGCCGCACCACCCTGCCAGCGCGAACGTCCGCGCTTGAGTATCCGCTCCGTCGCCCCAACCTGGAGACGTTATGGCCGAGACGTTTCGCCAAGTGCCCGCCGCGCAAAGCGCTGTGCGGAGGCTCCGGCTCTTAGCCGCGCTGCTCGCTGTTTTAGCCCTCGCTGTTGCACTCCCCTTCGCGCTGTACCCGGAGGATAGTATGTGGGTAACGGGGATCGTCACGGCGTGCGTGCTGCTTTCGCTTGGCATGGCAGCGCTGTTTGCTTACGCCGCACACAGCGCCCACCACGGCCGCTTCGAGGTCTCGCCCGAAGACCTGCGCATCCGAAACGGCGCGCTCTACGGGCGGGCGATCTCGCTCGAAAAACTGCGCCTCGGCGGAGCGCAGATCACCAATCTCGACGGCGCGCTGTGGCCGACGCTGCGTACCAACGGCCTCAGCGTGCCGGGCTACCAGGCCGGCTGGTTCTGGCTGCGCAACCGGGAGAATGCGCTGCTCTTCGTCACGGAGAAAGAACGTGTGCTCCACATCCCCACCACGGAGGGCTACGCGCTGATCCTGAGCGCCGAGCGGCCCGAGGCCCTCCTCGCCGCCCTGCGCCGCCACGCCAAGCGCGCTGCGTCCGAGCAACGCCCCGTCGCGGCTTGATTCATTAAACCCCGATGCCCACCGTTGCAGGGCTTGATGCATCAAGCCCCTACGCCTCCCCGACGCTAAAGAAAAAATGCCCAAGCCCGTCATCCTCGCCGTAGACGACGACCCGCAGGTGCTGCGCGCCATCGCGCGTGACCTCCGGCGGCACTACGGCGAGGACTACCGCGTCCTGCGCGCCGGCTCGGGTCAGGAAGCCCTAGACGTCGTGCAGGAACTCAAAACGCGCGGCGACGCCGTGGCGCTTTTCCTCTCCGATCAGCGGATGCCCGGCCTCAGCGGCGTGGCCTTCATCAAAGAGGCCATGCAGGTGTTTCCGGAGAGCAAGCGCGCACTCCTGACCGCCTACGCGGATACCTCGGCGGCCATCAGCGCCATCAACGAGTCGCACGCGGACTACTACCTGATGAAGCCGTGGGACCCGCCCGAGGAAAAGCTCTACCCCGTCCTGGACGATCTCTTGAGCGATTGGCGCGCGGCCTACCGGCCCGGCTATGGCGGCGTGCGCGTGGTGGGCCACCGCTGGTCAGCCGAGGCGCACCGCGTCAAGGACTTCCTCGCGCGCAGCCAGGTGCCCTACGAGTTTTTAGATGTGGAGACCTCCGAAGAAGCCTGCCGCTTGGCCGCCCAGGTGAACGGGCAGGCTGAGGGCGAGGCCGCGCCGCTCCCGCTCGTCCTCTTCCCCGACGGCGAGAAGCTCGTGCGGCCTCAGCTTGCGGATCTCGCCGCGCACGTCGGCCTCTCGACGCGGGCGGAGGCCGAGTTCTACGAGCTGGCCATCGTGGGCGGCGGGCCGGCGGGGCTGGCCACGGCCGTCTACGGCGCCTCCGAGGGGTTGTCCACCGTCCTCGTCGAGGGCGAGGCCACCGGCGGGCAGGCCGGCACGTCGAGCCGGATCGAGAACTACCTCGGCTTCCCGTCGGGCCTCTCGGGGGCGGACCTCGCGCGGCGGGCCACGGCGCAGGCGCGGCGCTTCGGCGTGGAGATCCTGGCGCCGCAAGAAGTCGAGCGCCTCACGCTTGACGGCCCGTACAAGAAGCTCACGCTCTCTGATGGCAGCGCGCTCGCCACGCACGCGCTCATGCTGGCCGTGGGCGTAAGCTGGCGCCGCCTGGACGTGCCCGGCGCCGAGGCGCTTACCGGGCGCGGCGTGTACTACGGCGCGGCCATGACCGAGGCCATCAGCTGCAAAGGAGAAACCGTGTACATCGTCGGCGCGGGCAACTCGGCGGGGCAGGCGGCCGTGTACTTCGCCGCGTACGCCGAGCGCGTGGTGATGCTCGTGCGCTCGGCGTCCATCGAAAAGAAGATGAGCCAGTACCTCGTCGAGCGCATCGCCGGCACGGCGAACATCGAGGTGCGCTTGCGTACCGAGGTCGCCGCCTGCCACGGCGACGGCCATCTCCAACGGCTCACGCTCGAGACGGGCGAGGGGGGCCGGACCGAAGAGGTCGAGGCCGGCTTCCTGTTCATCTTCATCGGCGCGCGCCCACGCACCGGCTGGCTCGATGGCGTCGTGGCGCGCGACGAGCGGGGCTTCATCCTCACCGGCCCCGACCTGAGCCAAGCGCATCTGCAAGACTGGCCTTTGGAGCGCGAGCCGTTCCTTTTGGAGACGAACGTGCCGGGCATCTTCGCCGCGGGCGACGTGCGGCACGAGTCCGTCAAGCGCGTGGCCTCGGCCGTGGGCGAGGGGTCCGTCTCCGTCCACTTCATGCACCGGCACCTGAGCGCGCTCTGATGCCCTCGGTAAATCTTACGGTAGGGACGCGACGGTGGCTTTCAGATATGAACCAGGCGACTGACAGAGCAAGTTGTTTAGCAACACGGCAGCTCTTGAACGCCCTCTCCCCTGGAGGGAGAGGGCCGGGGTGAGGGGGAAGCCGGATAGCAACGCGCTTGCCTGTTCACCCTCATCCTGTCCTTTTACTCCGTTTCACTCCGTCAGTCGCTTCGCTCGTGTCCCATCGAGGGAGAAGGGACGCATGGGCTGACCCGTTGCCAAACTAAAAAGTCAATTCTCACTGCTGCGCGCCGCGCCGGACGCTCGGCCGCCGCAAAAAACAAAGAGAAAACGAATGCACTACCTCCTTGCCGCCGGCGCCGCGCCGCCGTTTTTGGTCGAAGTCGCCACGCTCGTCATCGCCGGCGCGGTGGTGGCGTACGTGTGCAACCGCTTCGGCGTGGTGCCGATTGTGGGCTTTCTCCTGGCCGGCGTGCTCATCGGGCCGAACAGCCTGGGCCTCGTCACCAACCGCGAGCTTATTGACGCGGCGGCGGAGATCGGCGTGATGCTGCTGCTTTTCACCATTGGCATCGAGTTCAGCCTGGACAAGCTCGCCAAGCTCCAGCGGATGATCCTCGTGGGCGGCGGCTTGCAGGTTTTGCTCACCACGGGGGCGGTGACGGGCCTGCTCCTGCTCTTCGGGATCGCGTGGCCGGTGGGCGTCTTCACGGGCTTCCTCGTGGCGCTCTCTTCGACGGCCATCGTCTTGAAGCTCTTGTCCAGCCGCGGCGAGACGGGCGCGCCGGCCGGGCAGATCAGCCTCTCCTTCCTCATCTTCCAGGACGTAGCGATCATCGTCATGGTGCTCCTCGTGCCGATGCTCGGCGGGACGGGCGGCTCGGCGCTCGAGATCACTGTGGCGCTGGGGACGGCTGTGGCGCTCATCGCCGTCGTCTTGGTCGTGGCGCGCAAGCTCATGCCCCTCGTTTTGGAGGCCGTGGCGCGCACGTGCTCGCCGGAGATTTTTCTTCTCACCATCGCCGCCATCTGCTTCGGGACGGCGTGGCTGACGAGCCTGGCGGGCGTGAGCGTGTCCTTGGGCGCGTTTCTGGCCGGCCTCGTCGTGAGCGAGAGCCGGTTCTCCGAGCACGCCCTCGGCGAGATCCTGCCGCTGCAGATCCTCTTCTCGGCCACGTTCTTCGTCTCGGTGGGGATGCTCCTGGACGTGCGCTTTCTGGTGATGAACCTGCCGCTCGTTTTGGGCGTCATCGCGGCGGTCCTTCTGATAAAGATCGTCACCACGGGCGTGAGCGCGGCGGCCCTGGGGATGCCCGTGCCGGTGGTGGCGGCCGCCTCGCTCATGCTCGCACAGGTGGGCGAGTTCTCGTTCGTCTTAGAAAGGGCGGGCCGCGAAGTGGGCCTCACGCCGGCGGGCCTGGGCCTGGCCGGGGCGCAGACGTTCATTGCCGCCACCGTGGTCTTGATGGTCTTGACGCCCGTGCTGGCGCAGCTGGGCACGCGCCTGGGCCGGTGGATCGAGAGGCGGCAGGAGACGCAGAACGCCGCCGCGCTCGACGCCGCCGACGTCCTCTCCGAGGAGTACGCCCACCTCGAAAACCACGTCATCGTGGCCGGCTACGGGCAGACGGCGCGGCGCCTCGTGCCCATCCTGGCGGCCTCGGGCGTGCCGTACGTCATCACCACGCTCAGCCCCACGGGCGCCAACGAGGCCGAGCGCGAGGGGCTGCCCGTCCTGCGCGCCGACGCCGCCCGCCAGCGCACGCTCTTCCACGTGGGCGCCGAGCGCGCCAAGGTCCTCGTCATCGCCGATGACGAGCCGGGCATGGCCGAGCGCATCGCCGCCGTGGCGCGCGTGACGAACCCGACCATGCGCGTCGTCGTCGCCACGCGCTACCTCGCCGACGTCTCCGCCGTGCGCCACGCCGGCGCCGACCGCGTCGTGGCCGAGGAGCTGGAGCGCGTGCTCGGCATCTTCGACGACGTCCTGCACGCCTACCAGGTCCCGCCCCGGCGCATCGAAGCCTTCGAGGCCGAGCTGCGCATGGGCGACTACGCGCTCCTGCGCGCGCGCCAGCGCGACCACGAAGCGCTCAAGATCGCCACGCCCGCCTTCGACACGCGCACGGTGACGCTGCGCGAGGGCGTCCCCGCCATCGGCCAATCCCTGCGCGAGCTGGACCTGCGCCGCGCCTACGCCCTCACCGTCCGCTCCGTGCGCCGCGCGGACGAGGTCACTCATGACCCCGCGGCCGGCTTCGTGCTCGAGGCCGGCGACGAACTCGTCATGGCTGGCACGGCCGACGACTTCGCCCGCGCCGCGCCGCTCTTCCGCCCGCCCGTCAGCGCCGATGGGGGCGACGGCTTGGAGAGCAACGGCGCCGCCGCCGCGCCGCAGGACCGCCCCCAACTCCATCAGAGCGAGATCGACATGGACGAGACTATCGAGCTTCCCATCGACAAGGACGACACGCCCTGCACGCACACCGGCCAGATCCGCGCCGTGCACCCGAGCGCGCCGGGCTGTGAGGAGTGCCTCCGGATGGGCGACGAGTGGGTGCACCTGCGCATCTGCATGACATGCGGGCACGTGGGCTGCTGCGACTCGTCCAAGAACAAGCACGCCTCGAAGCACGCCGGCGCCACCGAGCACCCCATCGTCCGCTCCGTCGAGCCAGGCGAGCGCTGGGGCTGGTGCTACGCCGACGAGGTGATGCTCGAACCCGCCGCGCGCGAGGCGGCGGGACGACCGACGACCGATGACTGACCACATTCTCCTCTCCCAGAGCACGTCGTCGGCCGTCCATCGTCTATCGTCATTCCCGCCGGAGCAACCGCGCCGCTTCTTCGTTCTACCGAGACGCCTCCCGCCACCACCAACCACTTCGCCCGATGGAAGCCGCCTCAAGACCGCGCCCGGCCAACTTCCGCGCCCGCGCCGAGGACTCGCCCTGGCTCAAGACCATCTGCTCCGAGGCGCGTGGCGTGAACAGCCGCACGCTCGAAGAAACCGTCACCTTAGCCACCGAGATCGCGCGCGAAGGTCGCGAGGGCCGCAAGATCGGCACGCTCTTCACCGTGGGCGACGCCGACGCCGTCCTGAAGCGCTCGCGCCCGCTCGTCCTCGACCCCTTGCAGGGCCACGCCGACGACGTCAAGCGCATCGAGGCGCCCGACATGCGCGAGACGATCAAAGAGCTGGCGCAGCTCGACGGCGCCTTCGTGGTCACCAACGGCGGCGTGGTGCGCTCCGCCGCACGCTACCTCGACGCCGACTCGAAGGGCATCGAGATGCCGCTCGGCCTCGGGAGCCGCCACATGGCTGCCGCCTCGATGAGCCGCAACACCGACGCCGTGGCCGTGGTCGTGAGCGAAAGCTCGGTCGTGCGCCTCTTCGACGACGGCGAGCTGATCGCCGAGATCATCCCCGAGCTGTGGATGATGGAGCGCTACCGCTCCTCGATCCACGACGCCGAGGAGATGACCGAGAACGACATGACCATCCTGCGGAAGGCGGATTAGCGATAGATGCAGGACGCGGCCCACCGCACATCACCCTCCGCTAAGCAAACACCCCTCTTCCCAATGGCACACGTGCTCATCGTCTACACCAGCCTTTTCGAGAACACACGCAAGCTGGCCGAAGCGGTGGCCGAGGGCGCGCGGTCCGTTCCTGACACTGATGTTGCGATGAAAAGCGCGGAGGAGGCCACGCAGGAAGATGCCCGCACCTGCGACGCGCTCGTCCTCGGCTCGCCCGTGCACATGGGGATGCTCGACTGGCGCTTGAAGCGCTTCATCGACAACGCGGTGTACCACCTCTGGCTCACGGACGACCTCGTCGGCAAAGTCGGGGCGGCGTTCACGACCGGGGGCGGCTACGGCGACGCCGGGAGCGGGAGCGAGCTGACGCAGCTCGCCATGCTCGGCCCGCTGGCCGAGTGCGGGATGGTGCTCGTGCCCTTCCCGAAGTCATCGCCGGGGAGCGAGACGACCGGCTCGCGCTGGGGACCCCACGCGCGGACGGGCGGTCGGCGCATGGAGCCGGTAGGGATCCAAGATGAAGCGCTGGAAGGCGGCCGGCAGCACGGCGCGTCCGTGGCGCGCGTGGCGGCGGCGCTGGCTGGCAGGGGCCTCTTGCCGCGGAGCAACCAAGTGCCGGAAGGGGACGTGCTGAAAGCGTTCCAAGGGGTGAGCGGGTAGGGTCGTTCGCCCCCGCAGGCGGGGGGGGGGGCGAAGGGCTTCCGCGCCGTCCTTGACGCGCCGACAAAATAAGGGGGCAGCACGATCAACGGAGGAGGCCGTGGCGGAGCAGAGCAACCGAATCACCCACCCGGAACTGAGCGACGCGCAGATCGACCGGCTCCGCCCCTACGGCCAGGTGCGGCCCACGCAGCCCGGCGACGTGCTTTTCCAAGAGGGCGACGTCTACGACTTCTTCGTCGTCCTGGACGGCGCCGTCGAGATCGTGGACCGCTCCGAGGACGAGGAAAAGATCATCGCCGTGGATGGGCCGGGGCTGTTCCTGGGCGAGCTGAGCCTGATGACGGGCCAGTCCGCCTACCTGATGGCGCGGGTGCGCGGGGGCGGGGCCGTGCTCGTGATGCCGCCGGAGCGCCTGAAAACGGTCGTTGCCGAGGAGCCGGAACTGGGCGACCTCATCCTCAACGCCTTCATCGCCCGGCGCGCGCAGCTTCTCGAAGAGGCGGCCTCGACGCTTAAGATCATCGGCTCGCGCTTCTCGGCAGGGACGCTGCGCCTGCGCGAGTTCGCCGTGCGCAACCAGCTCCCGCACGCCTGGCTCGACCTCGAAGAAGACGAAGGCGCCGACGCGCTCCTCCAAGCCTTCGGCGTGCCGCCCGACGCGACGCCGGTGGTGATCTGGCAGGGCGAGGAGGTGCTGAAAAACCCAAGCGTGACCGACCTCGCCCGGCGCGTCGGCCTGAGCACGGAGGTGGCCAAGGGCGAGGTCTACGACCTCATCGTCGTGGGCGCGGGGCCGGCGGGGTTAGCCGCCTCCGTCTACGGCGCCTCCGAGGGGCTGAAGACGATCACGCTCGAAGCCACGGCCACGGGCGGGCAGGCCGGCAGCTCTTCGCGGATCGAGAACTTCTTCGGCTTCCCCTCGGGCCTCTCGGGCGCCGACCTGACGAACCGAGGGGCTGCGCAGGCGCGCAAGTTCGGCGCGCGCCTCGTCGTGCCCTCCGAGGCCGTGGCGCTCCGCACTGGCGGCGGCGCCTTCGTCGTCGAGCGCTCCGATGGCGAGGCCGTCTCCGGGCGCAGCATCCTCATCGCCACGGGGGCGCGCTACCGCAAGCTCGAGCTGGAGCGGCTGAAAGATCTCGAGGGCGCGGGCGTCTACTACGGCGCCACCGAGACCGAGGCGCAGGCGTGCCGGGACAGCACGGCCGTCGTCGTGGGCGGGGGCAACTCGGCGGGGCAGGCCGCCGTGTTCCTGGCCCGCCGCGCGCGCCGCGTGCTCCTCCTCATCCGCGGCGATGATCTCTCGAAAAGCATGTCGCGCTACCTCGCGCGCCGCGTCGAGGGCATCGAAAACATCGAACTGATGACGCACACTGAGGTCCGTCGGCTCTGCGGCGAAGATCGCCTGGAAGAGGTCGCGGTCGAGAACAACCGGACGGGCGAGGAACGGGTCGTGGAAACCTCCGGCCTCTTCGTCTTCATCGGGGCGGAGCCGCGCACGGACTGGCTCAATGGCGCGCTCGCGCTCGATGAGAACGGCTTCGTCGTCACCGGGAATGCGCTCAAGCGCCAGGACGAATGGGCCGGGATGCCGCGCGATCCGCTGCTCTTGGAGACGAGCGTGCCCGGCATCTTCGCGGCAGGCGACGTGCGCGCGGGGTCCGTCAAGCGCGTGGCCTCGGCCGTGGGCGAAGGCTCCATCGCCGTCAAGTTCGTGCATCAGCACCTCGGCACGTGAGGGGAGCTTAGCACGCCTGTTCTTCCTCACGCGAACTTTGTGTGTGGGAGCGCGGTTACCGTAGCGTCTTCATCACCCTTTCACCTTTTCCCCTCGGCTATGCGACGCTTCCTGTATTTCCCCGCTACCGGAACGGCCTCCGCTGGTCTTTTAATTTTGCGCCTGGTCATGGGCGCGGCGTTCGTGCTCCACGGCTGGGGTAAGATCCAAAGCCCCTTCAGCTGGATGGGCGATGCGCCGGTACCGGGCTTCTTGCAGGCGCTGGCCGCGCTCTCGGAGTTCGGCGGCGGCCTCCTGCTCATCGTAGGACTGCTCACGCCGCTGGCCGCGCTCGGCATCCTGTGCACGATGATCGGCGCCCTGGCGCTGGTGCACTTCCCCAACGGCGACGCCTTCGTTCAGGGTGATTCGACGTTCGAGCTGCCGCTCGTCTACCTCGCCGCGGCCGTGCTTTTTCTCTTGGCCGGCCCCGGTCGCTTCTCGGTTGACTACGCGCTCTTCGGTCGCTCGGTGAATGAAACGACGCCCCGGCGGGACCCCGCGCGGCGGACGGAAACGGCGGTGCGGTAGCCTTCTGCTTGCATGACCGACCGGGACCGAAGCCCGCCAACCGCCCCGCGCCGACGCCATCTTGAGCACGAGCGAAGCCATGAAGCAGACGACCGCCAGCATCCGCGAGCTGAAAGACCACCTGAGCGCCTACCTGCGCAAGGTCAAGGCCGGCGAGACGATCACCATCACCGAGCGTGGAGCGCCCATCGGCCGCATCGTGCCGGCGCAGGAGAAAGACGAGCGCACGCTAAAGGAAAAATTGCAGGCGATGCAGGAGGCAGGGCTTGCCACGTGGAGCGGGAAGAAATTTTCCCCGCACGAGCCTACCATCAGGGTGAAGGGCGACAAGATGGTGTCGGATATGCTGCTTGAAGATCGCCGGTAGCTCCGCTCATGAATCTCTACCTCGATTCGAGTGCGCTGGTTAAGCAGTATCTCGTGGAGTTAGGCACGCCGGAAACCAAAGAGGTTGTTGCGGAAGCGGACCTCACCGCGACGACGGTTATTAGCCGTGTGGAAGTGGCCGCTGCGTTTGCGAAGGCCGTCCGGACGGACGCGGCTCGCCGTGAAGATGTCCGGTCCTTGCTCGGTTCGTTTCGGAACGACTGGCCGGACCTCTTTAGCCTGCACGTGAGCGACGCCGTCGTAGACCGCGCCGAGCGGCTGGTGTGGGACGAGGGCCTGCGCGGCTACGACGCTGTGCAGCTCGCCTCGGCACTCGTCTGGAGAGAGGGCCTCGGCGAGGGCGTGACGTTTGCCGCGTTCGACGCGCAACTTTAGGCGGTGGCGCGGCGGCACAGGCTCGATCCCTTTCCGGAAGACTTGCCGCGCCTGTTGGAGACGTGGGGGCGGGCGTAGCCCAACACAAAGGAGGCCGGGGCCATGATCGACGGCCAGAGATCACCTTGCGACGAGGGCGTCGTCCACGGCGGCGGCGCGGATGCCGGCTGCGCCGACGCGGCGAAGCGGTGGGTGCTGGCGGCGGCCATCCTGGGATCGAGCCTCGCGTTCATCGTCGGCTCGGTGGTGAACGTGGCGCTGCCGGCCATCCAGCAGGGCCTGGGCGCCTCGGCCACCGAGATGCAGTGGGTCATCAACGGCTACCTGCTCTTCCTCGGCGCGCTCATCCTCGTAGGCGGCTCGGCGGGCGATCACTACGGGCGCCGGCGCGTCTTCATGATCGGCACGGCGATTTTTGCGGCGGCTTCCGTGTGGTGCGGGCTGGCCGGGAGCGTCTGGGGATTGATCGCGGCGCGCGGCGTGCAGGGCCTCGGCGGGGCGCTGTTGGTGCCGTCGAGCTTGGCGCTGATCTCAGCCACGTTCCCGAAAGAAGAGCGCGGGCAGGCCATCGGCACGTGGGCGGGGTTCTCGGCGCTGACGACGGCGTTCGGCCCCGTCCTGGGTGGGTGGCTCATCGACGCCGTGTCGTGGCGGTGGGTGTTTTTCGTCGTCGTGCCGTTCGCGCTCGTGGCGCTGGCCGTGACGTGGTGGCGCGTGCCTGAGAGCCGCGACGAGGACGCCGGCGCGCTCGACCTCCGCGGCGCCGCGCTGGTGACGGCGGGCCTGGGCGCTTTGGTCTACGGCCTCATCGCCTCGTCGGAGGCGGGGTGGGGACGGCCGCGCGTGCTCATCGCCCTCGCAGGCGGCGCGGCGCTCCTGGCCGCCTTCGTCTGGGCCGAGAAAAAGCACCGCGACCCGATGATGCCGCTGGGCCTCTTCCGCTCGAAGACGTTCAGCGGCGCCAACCTGATGACGCTCTTTCTCTACTTCGCGCTCAACGGCGTCCTCTTCTTCTTGCCGTTCAACCTGATCCAGGTGCAGGGGTACTCGGCCACGGCGGCGGGGGCGGCGTTTCTGCCGTTCACCGTCTTGATGGGCTTCCTCTCACGCTGGGCTGGCGGCTTGGTGGACCGCTACGGCGCGCGGACGCCGCTCGTCATCGGCCCCGTGATTACGGCGGCGGGCCTGGCGCTCCTGATGCTCCCCGGCGTGGGCGGCGCGTACTGGCAGACGTTCCTCCCCGGCCTCGTAGTGATGGGCCTGGGGATGACCATCAGCGTGGCGCCCTTGACGACGGTGGTGATGAACGCCGTGGACGACCATCAGGTGGGCGTGGCCTCGGGCATCAACAACGCCGCCTCGCGCGTGGCCGGCCTCTTGGCGATTGCCGTTTTGGGCGTCGTCGCCCTGGCCGTTTTTTCGGATGCGCTCGGCGACAGGCTCAGCGCGCTCGACACCCCCGCCGAGGCGAAGGAGGTGACCTGGCAGGCGCGCGAGGACCTCGCCGCCGCCACGATCCCGGAAGACGCCGCGCCGGAGGTGCGCCAAGCGCTCAGCGCCGCCGTGCAGGCCTCGTTCGTCACCGGCTTCCGCTGGGTCCTGGGCGTGAGCGTAGCGCTGGCGCTCGTGAGCGCCCTCTGCGCCGCGCTCATGATCCGCCCCGAGGAGGCCGCCTCCTCCGACGAAGATGATGCGAAGGAACGCACCGAACCCGTTCCGGCCACCTCTGCAGGCGGCGGGGATGATGGTCGGTAGACGACGGACGACAGCTCTTTCGCGGAGCTGTCGTCCGTCGTCCTCCTAAACTTGTCTACATCTTTTCCCATGCCTGACACAAAACACGCCACCGTCACGCCCGAGGACCTGCGCCGCGCCTCCGTCTTCGCGGATCAGCCGGAAGAGGACCTCGCCTGGCTTGCCGAACGGGCCGAGCGGGTGGCGCTTCAGCCGGGCGAGGCGCCCTTTGCCGTGGGCGACCCGGCCGAGCACCTCATCGTCATCCTCGAAGGGGCCATGCAGATCTTCGCGTTCGAGAGCGGGCAGCGCCACCTCTTCGACACGTTCGGCGCCGGGCGCGTGACGGGCCTCCTGCCGTACTCGCGCATGACGCACTTCGGCGGCGAGGGCGTCATCACCGAGCCGACGGCGATGGCGCTCGTCCACAAAACGCACTTCCCCGAGATGCTCAGCCGGATGCCCGAGGTGGGCAAGCGCCTCGTCGGGCTGATGTCCGACCGCGTGCGCACCTCGGCGCGCGACCAGGAGCAGCGCGAGAAGATGATCGCCTTGGGGAAGCTCTCGGCCGGGCTGGCGCACGAGCTGAACAACCCGGCCACCGCCGTGCGCCGCTCGGCTTCAGGCCTGCGCGAGCGGATGGACGGCCTGCCCGACCTCGTGGCCTGCCTCGCCCGGCACGGCCTCTCGCACGACGCCGTCTGCGCCGCCGACGCCGTCCGCGAAAAGATGCGCCCGGACGCCGGCCTCTCCGCCATCGAGCGCAGCGAAAGCGAGGACGCCCTGGCCGACTGGCTGAGCGATCACGACGTGCCCGACGCCTGGCTCCTGGCCGAAACCTTCGCCGAGGCCGGCCTCGCTCCCGAAGACCTCCAAGCCGCCACGGAAAGCGTCCCGCCGGAGGCCGTGCCCGACGTGGTGAAGTGGCTCGAAGCCAGCCTCGCCGCCGAGACGCTCCTCCAAGAGATTGACGCCGCCGCCGCGCGCATCGCCAGCCTCGTGGCCTCCGTCAAAACCTACACGCACATGGACGAGGCGCCCGAGCGCGCCCCAGTGGACCTCCACCGCGACCTCGAGAGCACGCTCGTCATGCTCGGCCACAAGCTCAAGGAGAAAGGCATCCGCGTCGAGCGCGACTTCCAGCCCGGCCTGCCGCCCGTGCCCGCCTTTGGCGGCGCGCTCAACCAGGTGTGGACGAACCTCATCGACAACGCCGCCGACGCGATGGCTGAGGGCGGCACGCTCCGCCTTACGACCCGCGCCGAAGGCCCCTTCACCGTCGTCGAGGTGATAGACGACGGCGCCGGCATCCCAGAGGAGATCCAGGCGCGCGTCTTCGAGCCGTTTTTTACCACAAAGGAGGTGGGCGAGGGGACGGGCCTGGGCCTCGACATCGCCCACCGCATCGTCACGCGCCAGCACCAGGGCGAGATCGGCGTGGCGTCGAGGCCGGGCCGCACAGCCTTCACCGTGCGCCTGCCGCTGGAGGCGTAGCCATCGCCATCGGTGGTGAAAAAGCTGCCGGCCAGGGCGCGCGGCGGCTGGCGGTGCGCTATACTGCCACGGTGCGCGGCACTGCCGAGGCGTCTTCTTTTCCTGACCATTCCAGAGCGCGACCCATGAACGTAGCCATCTTCGGAGCCACAGGCCGCACGGGCCGCCACCTCGTCGAGCAGGCGCTAACGCGCGGGCACAACGTCACCGCCTTCGCGCGCAGCCGCGCCAAGCTCGCACAGCAGCAGACCCTCCAGCACGAGCGCCTGCGCGTGGTCGAGGGCGACGTGATGGACTACGCGCCTGTCGAAAGAGCCGTCAGAGGCGCCGACGTGGTCTTGAGCGCGGTCGGCCACACGAAGACCTCGGCAGAGGACGTGCAGATGCGCGGTACGGAGAACATCGTCTCGGCCATGAAGGAGCACGGCGTCCGGCGCGTCATCAGCGAGACGGGCGCGGGCGTCTCCGATCCGAACGATGAGCCGTACTGGGGCGCGCGCCTGATGCAGGGCATAATGACGCTCGTGGCCGCCGACGTGCTCAAGGACGCCGAGCGCCACGCCAACGTCCTCCGCGCCTCGGAGCTGGACTGGACGCTCGTGCGCGCCCCGCGCCTTACCGACGGCGAGCGCACCGGCGCTTACGAGACGGGCTACCTCAAGATGGGTCCCACGGCCAAGATCTCCCGCGCCGACGTGGCCGACTTCATGCTGCACCTGGCCGAGGAGGACCGCTACGTGCGCGAGGCGCCCATGCTTTGCTACTGAGGGCGCGGTTCCGCCGCTGGCGGCGCTTTTCTGCTCTGATGCTGCGGATGCACAGCGCTCCCGCCTGCTTGAGCGGGGGCCGAGGGCGCGCGTTAAAAAACCGCTTTACATTCAGGCAGGCGTGCGCTATACTCTTCCGTGAAAGCGCTTTCATCCTGAGGCGCGCCTTCCTGAAGTCCCTCCGTGGTCCCGAAAAGCATGTACTCAAGCCGCCGCGCTTTTCTCTCGCTGACGTGCGCGCTGTACGCTACGCTCCTTTTTGCCGCGTGCGGCGATGACGGCGTCTCGGCAGAGCTGCCCGCGCCCTCTATCGAGGTCTCGCTCGCTGAGCTGATGATTGACGCCGGGGCCGGCGGCGGCGCCTCTGACACCGTGGTCGTCTCGTACGAAGACCTCGACGCGCGGCCGGTGCTCGCGCTCGGAGGCGACGCCGACCGCTTCGAGGTGACGCCCGTCGAGGAGACCGGCACGCCCGCCGGAGGCGCCACGAGCTACCGCGTCGTCTTCAACGCGCCCGCCGAGGCAGGCGAGGGCGACACGTCCACCACCACGCTCGTCTTCCGGGGCGCGAGCGTCGCCGCCGGCGAAGACGTCGAGGCCGAGGTGAGCGTCACCGGCCGCGTCGTGGAAGAGGACATCGCCGATCCGCCCGGACGGCCTTCCTGACCAGACGCGGGGGCCGGCCCAACTGAGCGCCCAGCGCGCGCGGACTCATGGCTACGACGATCTACGACATCGCAGAACAGGCGGGCGTCTCCACGGCGACGGTCTCGCGCGTGTTCAACGGCAGCGCGCGCGTGGCCGAGGCGACGCGCCGGCGCGTCTTGGACGTGGCTGAAGGATGCGGCTACCAGCCGCACGTCTCCGCGCAGAACCTGGCGCGGCAGCAGACGCAGCTCGTCTCCGCCGTCATCCCCGTGATGACGAACCACTTCTACATGAACGTGGCGCGCGGGATGCAGGACGCGCTCTCTGAGAGCGAGTTCGACCTCCTGGTCTACGCCGCGCCCAAGCCCGAGGAGATCGGCGCGCAGCTTGGACGGGCGCTCCAGCGCGGGCGGGCCGAGGGGCTGCTGCTCCTCTCAACGCAGTTTACCGAGGAGCAGCGCCGCCGCCTCAAGGCCTCGCAGCAGGCCATCGTCTTGGTAGATGCGGCGCACGCGGACTTCGACTCCGTCTCGGTCAATAACGAGCGGGGCGGCTACCTGGCCACGCGCCACCTCATCGCGCAGGGGTACCGGCGCATCGCGCACATCACCGTAGCGCCGCCGGAGCCGCCGCCGGCCCTGGCCCGCCGCCGCGGCTACGAGAAGGCGCTCCGCAAGGCGGGCCGGCCCACCGAGGCGGCGCTCGTTGTGGCCAGCCGGCGGCGGCGCTTCGGCTTTGTCGAGGCCACCGGCCACGAGGCCATGCAGAAGCTCTTGCGCCAGGAGCCGCGCCCGGACGCCGTGTTCGTCGCCTCGGACATCCAGGCGCTCGGCGCCCTGCGCGCCGTCGAGGAGGCCGGCCTCCGCGTGCCCGAGGACGTGGCGCTCGTCGGCTTCGACGACATCGAGGTAAGCGCGTACGTCGGCCTCACGACGCTGCGCCAGCCCATGCACGCCATGGGCCGCCTCGCCATCGAGACGCTCCTTAGGCGCGTGCGCGAGCCGGAGGCGCCGCCGAAGAACATCGTCTTGGAGCCGCGCCTCGTCCGCCGCCGCACCGCCGGCGAGGAAGCCCCGGTGTGAGGCCGCCCCCGTCAACGTGAGGCCGCCCCCGTCTTCTCCCATCCATCTCTTTTCCCCACCCCGCCTCCTCTCCTGTCATGCCCGCTCGCTACGCCCGCCCCTGCTCGCTTTTTGCGCTTTTCCTCGCTCTCGTCATCGGTGCCGCGCCCGCCGCCACGGCGCAGGTGGTCGAGGCCGAGCCGGCCCTGCCCACCGCCGACGGCGGCGTGACCATCTTCTTCAACGCCGACGAAGGCACGGGCGGCCTCGAAGGCTACGACGGCGACGTCTACGCGCACACGGGCCTCGTCACCAGCGAGAGCCGCGACGGCAACGACTGGCGCTACGTCCAGACGGATTGGCCCAACAACATCCCCAAGATCAAGCTCGAGCGCGTCTCGGAAAACCGCTACAAGCTCGAGATCGACAACATCCGCGACTTTTACAGCGAGTACCAGGCCACGCCGCCGGCGGACGTGCCCACGCCGTGGGACGACCTCTCAGACGAGACCATCGAGCAGATCGCCCTCGTCTTCCGCAACGCCGACGGCTCGCTCCAGGGCAAGTCCACCGAAGGCAACGGCAACATCTACATCAACGTGGCCGCCGCCTCGGATGGCGACCCGAGCGTGCAGTTTGCCGAGCCGCAGGTCATGCCGTTCAGCCCCGTTTTCGCGCGGCAGGACACGACGTTCAGCGTGGTCGTCGAGGCCGCGAACCAGGCGCAGATCCGCCTCCTGGTAGATGGCGAGGAAGTGGCCGCCACCGCAGACGCCGCGCTCACGTACAGCCTCACCCTCAGCGGCGCGGGCCGCACGGACGTCGTGGCGATTGCCGAGGGCGATGGCGCGGAGGCGGACACGACCTCGTTCTACGCCATCCGCGTGGGGGAGGAGCCGGTGCGCCCGCGTCCGGCCGGCGTCGTGGACGGCATCAACTACGACGACGACCCCACCGAGGTCACGCTCTCGCTCTACGCGCCCTACAAGGAGTTCGTCTACGTCATGGGCGACTTCTCGGATTGGGAGGTCGAGCCGCAGTACCAGATGACGCCCGCGCGCATCAACGAAGACAGCGTCCACTACTGGATCACGCTCACCGATCTGGAGCCGGGCCAGGAGTACGGGTTCCAATACTTTGTGGACGGCGAGATCCGCGTGGGCGACCCCTACGCCGAAAAGGTCCTCAGCCCCAACGACCAGTTCATCGCCTCAGAGACGTACCCGAATCTCAAGCCCTACCCCGCCGGCCGCACAGACCAGCTCGTCACCGTCTTCGAGACGGGGCAGCAAGAATTCAGCTGGACGGACGACGAGTACGAAGCGCCCGCGCAGAAAGACCTCGTCATCTACGAGCTGCTCATCCGCGATTTTCTGGAAGCGCACGACTACGAAGCGCTTGCCGATACGCTCGACTACCTGGAGCGCCTGGGCGTCACGGCCATCGAACTCATGCCCGTGGCCGAGTTCGACAACAACGAAAGCTGGGGCTACAACCCGGCCTACTACTTCGCCCCGGACAAGTACTACGGCCCCGAAGAGGACCTCAAAGCCTTTATCAACATGGCGCACGAGCGCGGCCTGGCCGTGATCCTCGACGTGGTGTACAACCACGCCACGGGGCAGTCGCCCTTTGTGCGGCTCTACAACGAAGGCGAGTTCGGCCCGCCAACCGAGGAGAACCCGTGGGTCAACCCCACAGCGCGCCACCCCTTCAACGTCTTCTACGACAACGACCACGCGAGCGCGGCCACGAAGTACTGGCTCGACCGCGTCAACCGGCACTGGATCGAGGAGTACCACGTGGACGGCTACCGCTTCGACCTTTCCAAAGGCTTTACGCAGGGGCCGCCCCCCAACGGCTACGAAGACGTCGGCGCGTGGTCGAGCTTCGACCAGGAGCGCGTGGACATCCTCACCCGGATGGCCGATCAGATTTGGGCCGTGGATGATGACGCTTACATCATCCTGGAGCACTTCGCCGAGAGCCAAGAGGAAGAAGTCCTGACGACCTACGCCACGGACCGCGGCCTGCCAGGGATGATGGTGTGGAACAACATGAACCGCGCGTACAGCCAATCGGCCATGGGCTACCTCTCAGACGAAGGGTTCTCCTCGGACCTCGCGCGCACGTACCCGCCGAACATCGGCGTGCCGGTGGCGGGGGCCGTGACGTACATGGAAAGCCACGACGAGCAGTGGCTCATGTTCAGGAACATCGCCTCCGGGCCGGAAGAGGGCGGCTACGACGTGACGAGCTTTCCCACGGCGCTGAACCGGCAGAAGCTCGTGGGCGCCTTCTTCTTCACCGTGCCGGGGCCGCGGATGCTCTGGCAGTTCGGCGAACTCGGCTACGGCTGGGGCGACGCCGGCGAGCAGTGCCTCAAAGACGGCGGCGGCGGCGAGGGCGAATGCGCTTCCGCCGAGGTGCCCGTAGATCAGATCCCCGGCCGCACGGCGCCCAAGCCCATCCGCTGGGACTACCTCGACGACGAGAACCGCGCGGACCTTTACAAGACGTGGGCGGCGCTCATCAACCTCCGCAACGCGAATGGCGTCTTCACCAGCCCCGAGACCGAAGTGACGCTCGACGTGGACCAGGGCGACGCCTCGCGCAGCATCACGCTCGTAAACGGCGACGTCGAGGCGCTCATCGTCGGCAACTTCGGCCTGGAGGCGATGGACGTCGAGGTCTCGTTCCCCTCGGGCGGGACGTGGTACGACTTCTTCCCCGGCGAGCCGCTCGAGATCACGAGCACGGACACGGCCTTCGCCTACGCGCCGGGCGAGTTTCACGTCTACATGAACACGGTCGTCGCCTTCCCCGAAGAAGGCATCGTCCCCTTCGGCTCGACGCGCCCGGCCGGATCAGCCGGGCCGCCGGCAAGCGTCACGGCCTCGATCAGCCAGACGTTCGGCGACGTGTCGGATGCGCAAAACTACAAGCTCGTCGCCCTCCCCGGCGATCCTGACGACGCGCAGGTGGGCGACTACGTGAGCGGCGAGCCGGGTGTGAGCGCGGACTGGCGCGCGTTCTGGGACGACGGCTCCGACGAGGATTTCCTCATCCCCTTCGACGCCTCGAACGAGGTGTTCGACTACGCGCCGGGGCGGGGCTACTGGATGCTCAGCCGCGCACCGCGCATGGTGGACGAGACGTTCGACGCCGTGGACGTGGGCGAGGACGGCACCTACGCCATCGACCTCCACGACGGCTGGAACATCATCTCCAACCCGTTCGACCGCGACGTGTCCTGGGCCGAGGTCGAGGCCGCCAACGAAAGCGACCTGCAACCGATTTGGGCGTGGAACGGCAGCTTCTCGGAGAGCGCGACGTTCGCCACGGCGAAAGAGGGCATTGGCTACTACTTCTTCAACGATGGCGGCCTGGACGAACTCGCCTTGCCGTACCCCGGCGCCGGCTCGGCAAGCAGCGTGCGGGTGGCGCAGCGGCAAGCCGCCGGTCCGTCCCTTACGCTCACCGCCTACGCCGGCGGGCAGCGCGCGAGCGCCCTCCGCGCCGGCCTCGCCGAAGGTGCCTCCGAAGGCCGCGACGCCCACGACGTCTACGCGCCGCCGGCCCGCTTCGAGGCCGCCAGCCTGCGCCTCGCTGCGGATGGAGAAAGCCGCACCGCCCTCGCCGCCGACCTCCGCCCCGCCAGCGCCGAGGGCCACGCCTTCGCTTTGGCGCTCACGGCCGAGGAGGCGCAGACCGTCACGCTCCGCGCCGACGGCTTGGGCAGCCTGGGCGAAAGCGCCGCGTGGCTCGTCGTCGAAGAAACGGGCGAGGCATACGACCTCCGCACGACGCCCGCCGTCGAGGTCGAGGCCGGCGCGGAGCCGGTGGCGCTGACCCTGCTGATTGGCAGCGAGGCGTTCGTGGCGGGGCGCATCGAGAGGCTGCCCCAAAGCTTCAGCCTCCAGCCGAGTTACCCGAACCCGTTTCAGAGTAAAGCCGCCATCGAATACGCGCTGCCCGAGGCGGCCAAAGTGAAGCTCGACGTCTACGACGTCCTGGGCCGCAAGGTCGCCACGCTTGTGGACCGCGAGCAGCCCGCCGGCCGTCACCGCGCCACGCTCCGGGCGAGCGGCCTCGCGCCAGGCGTCTACGTCTACCGCCTCCGTGCGGGCGACTTCGAGGGCACCGGGCGGATGGTGCTGGTGAAATAGGCGCGGCGCTACGACGAACGGCTGCTCCGCTGCGCGCGTTCTGGATGGCAGTGGGACGGCTCACGCAGCGGCGTCCCAGTTCTTCTCCTCAATGAAAACATGGAGCCAGCCATGCCGATGATCAAAACGCTTCCCGGTGGCCGCGCGCCCGTCCTGCGCTCCGACCGCGAGCGCTGGACGTACGACGACCTGCGGGCGATGCCGGAGACGCACGACCGTTACGAAATCATTGACGGGGTCCTCTACACGTCACCTTCCGGGCACGTGATGCGCCACCAGGGTGCCGTAGGAAACTTGCACTTCTTGCTGAGGCAATGGGTGCAGGAGCACGGCCTCGGCCGCGTGTTCGTCTCTCCGGCCGACGTGGTGGCCTCGCCGGAGCGCGTCGTGCAGCCCGACGTGTTCTTCGTAACAGAGGGGCGCCTCGACATCGTCGGCGCGTACGTGGACGGGGCGCCGGACCTCGTGGTCGAGGTGATTTCGCCGTCGAGCGAGAAGTACGACCGCGTAAACAAGTTCGACCTCTACGAGCGGATCGGCGTGAAGGAGTACTGGATCGTGGATCCGGATGCGCAGGAGGTCGAGGTTTTCGTGCTGCGCAAGGACGCTTTCGAACAGTTCGGCACGCACGGCAGGGGCGGCGAGGTTCGGTCCGCGCTGTTGGAAGGATTCGCCGCGCCCGCCCGCTCCATCTTCGAATAGAACGAACGCCCCACAGCCTCACCGCATGAAACGACCTTTCTTTCTCAGCCTCACGCTCGCCTTACTCGTCGCCGCCCCGGCCCGCGCGCAGGAAGGCGACAGCATGACAACCAATCCAAAATCCCCAATCCAAAATCTAAAATCGGAAACCGTGCCGGCCTGGGCGCACGAGGCCGTCTTCTACCAGATCTTCCCCGAACGCTTCCGCAACGGCGACCCCTCGAACGACCCGACGTACGAGTCGCTCGAAACGCCTGTCGAGGGCCGCGTGCCCGAGAGCTGGGCCGTTACGCCCTGGACCTCGGACTGGTACGCGCGCGCCGAGTGGGAAAAGGAGATGGCGCCCGAAAATTTCTACGGCAGCGTCTTCGACCGGCGCTACGGCGGCGACCTGCAGGGCGTCGTAGACAAGCTGCCGTACCTCGACTCGCTCGGCGTCAACGCCATCTATTTCAACCCCGTCTTCTACGCGCGCTCGCTCCACAAGTACGACGGCAATTCTTTTCATCACATCGACCCCTACTTCGGCCCCGACCCCGAGGGCGATTTTGCCTTGATGGCCGAGGAGACGAGCGATCCCGAGACGTGGCACGTCACCGCCGCCGATTCGCTCTTCTTTGCGCTTCTTGAGCAAGCGCACGCGCGCGACATCCGCGTGATTATAGACGGCGTGTTCAACCACACAGGGCGCGACTTCTTCGCCTTTGCCGACCTGCGCGAAAACCAGGAAGACTCGCCCTACGCCGACTGGTACATCGTCGAAAGCTTCGACGACCCGGCCACGCCGGACACGTCGGAGTTTGCCTACGAAGGGTGGTGGGGCGTGGAGACGCTGCCCGTCTTCGCCGACAACGCCGCCGGCGACGACCTCCACCCCGGCCCGAAGCAGTACGTCATGGACGCCACCGAAAAGTGGATGGACCCGAACGGCGACGGCGACCCCGCCGACGGCATCGACGGCTGGCGCCTGGACGTGACGAACGAGGTGCCCATCGGCTTCTGGCAGGACTGGAACGCCCGCGTGCGCGAACTCAACCCCGACGCCTACACCGTCACCGAGATCTGGGAAGAGGCGTCGGATTTCATCGAAGAAGGCGATTTCTCCGCCACGATGAACTACTACGCCTTCGCCTTCCCGGCGAAGGGCTTCCTCGTAGATTACGAGCTGCGGCCCGAAGCCTTTGGTGAGATGCTGAACGAGCGACGCACCGCGTACGACGTGCCCGTCCGCTACGCCTTGCAGAACCTCTTCGACTCGCACGACACGGACCGGCTGGCTTCGATGATCGTGAACGCCGGCCGCGAGCCGTACGAAGAGCCGGAGCGCTTCGACTACGACTGGGGCAGCCGCGTCTCCCCGCGCTACACGGACGCCTACCTCGTCCGCGCCCCCAACGAGGAGGAGCGCCAGATCCAGCGCCTCGCCGCGCTTTTCCAGATGACGTACGTGGGCGCGCCGATGCTCTACTACGGCACCGAGGCCGGGATGTGGGGCGCCGACGACCCCGACGACCGCAAGCCCATGCTCTGGCCCGACCTCGACTACGCCCCGGAAGCTAAGGACCCGCTCGGCCGCGCGCGCGAGGCCGACACCGTCGCCTTCGACCACGACCTTTTTTCTTTCTACCGCGACATCATCGCCCTCCGCAACGAGCACGACGCTTTCCAGGAGGGCGACTTCGAGGTGCTGTCGGCGAACGAGAGCGGCCTCTTCGTCTACCGCCGCGCCACCGCGCAGGACACGTTCATCGTCGCACTCAACCGCTCGAACGCCACGCAGGAGATGGAGCTTGCGCTGGGCGATGCGGATGCGTACCAGCCCATCTACGCCACGCGCGATCCGGGCCGCCTGGAGGTGCGGGTGCACGAGGACGGCGGCCGCTTCCAGATGGCCCTGCCGCCGCGCACGGGGCTTGTGATCCGGCGGGATGCTGCTGGCGGATCGCAGGGTCGTTCCAGTCGGTAAAGCCTTCTCCCACAACATCCAGAGGCCGCGCGCCATGCAACTGACCGCTGTGTTCAAAGAAGTGCCCGAAGGCTACATCGCCTTTGTCGAGGAACTGCCCGGTGCCAACACGCAGGGCGCGACGCTCGACGAGGCGCGCGAAAACCTCAAAGAAGCCGTCGCACTCGTGCTCGAAGCCAACCGCGCGCTGGCCGAGGAGGAATTGAAGGGCGAGGACGTGGTGCGCGAGCCGTTCACTGTGCTGGAAACGACATGAAGCGACGGGACCTCGTTCAGCATCCGTAGCATATCTCTCACAACTCGAAGGACCGTAACCAGAGCAATTCACGCAGCAGTATGGCTGAACTCGATTATTACGTCAGGAATCACGACGGGCAGATGGGACCGCTGACCAAAGCACAGGTCGCCCATATGATGGTGTCTGGGGAGATACAGCCGTATGACCAAATTGGTCATGCCCAACCGGGAAGTTCACCAGGGGATCAGAGCTTCAAGATTGTGAGAACCACGTCGATATATTCTGATAGGGAACGGTTGGCGGAAGAAGGTAGAGAGGAGGTGCGACAGCAAAAGGAACGGCTTGGAAAAATAATTTTGACCACGGAAGTGGCCGTAAACCTTTCCATATCGGAGCGCTTGGGTATTGTGTCCGCAGAGTGCGTCTTAGGGATGAATGTTTTCCGAGACTTGTTCGCTCTTGTCCGCGATGCTGTAGGCGGAAGAAGCGGGTCCACTCAAAAAGTGCTACGGGACGCGAAGGAAACGGTGCTCACTGAACTGCGGCGACAGGCTTATGAGTTGGGCGCGGATGCAGTCGTCGCCATTGATCTGGACTACGGAGAGTTTTCCGGTGGCGGTAAATCGATGATGATGTGCATAGCGAATGGCACAGCCGTCAAGTTAGAGGAGGAATCATGACGTGGCGAAGTACAACCTCGTTTTTCCTCGCCGCCGTCCTGCTTGCCACGCTCGCTGGCTGCGGGCCGGAGGACGAGCGCGTGCGCATCCGCATTTGGCATCAGAAGATCGGGCCGGAGCGGGCGTTCTTTCAGGAGGCGATTGCGCGCTACAACGCCCGGGAGGACAGCGTCATCGTTGAGGCGCTCTACCGCGAGAACGAGGAGAACCGTAACCTCTACATCATCGCCTCCGTGGGCGGGAAAGGGCCGGATCTCTTCTTCGGGCCGGCGGACAACGTGGGCGTCCTCGCCGTGACCGAGACGATCCTGCCCTTGGGCCGCGTCCTCCCCGAAAGCTACCTCGCGCAGTTCACCGAAGAAGGGATCGTGAGCTACAACGGCACGCCGTGGCTCGTGGCCGACCAGATCGGCAACCACCTCATGCTCGTCTTCAACGAAGCCATGATCCCCACGGCGCCGGAGACGTCGGACGAACTCATCCGCGTGCTCCAAGAGAACACCCGCGACACCGACGGCGACGGGCGCCCCGACGAGTACGGGCTGACATGGAATTACCGCGAGCCGTTCTTCTTCATCCCGTTCCTCACGGGCTTCGGCGGGTGGATCATGGACGAGGACGGCAACCCCACGCTCGACACGCCGGAGATGGTCGAGGCCATCGAGTTCGTCCTCGACCTGCGCGACCGCTACAAGGTGATCCCCGCCGAGAGCGATTACGAGGTGGCCGAGGCGCTCTTCAAAGACGGCCGCGCCGCCTCCGTCATCAACGGGCCGTGGGCGTGGGCCGGCTACGCCGAGGCCGGCATCGATTACGACCTCGCGCGCATCCCCAAGATTTCCTCAACAGGCCGGTGGGCCGCGCCCGTCGTCTCGGCCAAGGGCTACTCCGTCAACGCGAACCTCCCGAAAGAGAAGCTGCCCCACGTGCGCGACCTCCTGCGCTACCTCACCGGCCCAGAGATGCAACGCGCGATGGCCGAGGAATTGGCGACGGTGCCCGTGATCGCGTCCGTGCGCCACGCGGAGGCCGTGCAGGAGAACCCGCTCTTGCAGGCGTCGCTGCGGCAGATCGAGGTGAGCCGCCCGATGCCCATCGCCCCGGCCATGCGGCAGTACTGGGACGGGATGCGCGGGCCGTACCAACTCATCATGAACGGCGCCGTCACGCCCGAAGAGGGCGCGCGCCTGATGCAAGAATCCGTCGAAGAACGCCTCGCCGATGCGCTTTTGTGATGATTGAGAAGCTGCTTACAAACGAGAACTCCCCCTTTGAAGGGGGCCGGGGGGATGTAAAAGCGGCCGGCGCCATCTCTGACATCCCCCTTGATCCCCCTTCAGAGGGGGAATGGAAGCGCTACGCTGTATTCGCAAACAGCCTCTGACGAGTAGAAAAGGGAGCATCCCATGCTCGAAGAGAAAACCACCACCGCCGGCATCGAGGCGCGCGAGCGCACCGACGAGAGAGCCGCCGAGGCCGGAGACGGGCGCGCGCGTGTGCGGAAGCAAGCGCCGGAAGAAAAAAGAAAAGAATGGCTGAGCGAGGAGGGGCGCGTGCGGCTCTTCCTCCTGGCGCTCCTGGGGCCGACGGTGGTGGTGGTCCTGGCCGTGGTGGCGTTTCCGTTCCTGTACAACGTCGTGCTCTCGCTCTCGAACATGAACATCTACCACATCCGCGACTGGGAGGTGATCGGCTTCCAGCAGTACGCGGCCGTGTTCACCGAGCCGAGCTTCTGGTCCATCCTCCTCAAGACGCTCATCTGGACGGGCGTGAACATCGTCTTCCACGTGGGCGTGGGCGTGTTTCTGGCTGTTTTGCTGCATCAGCAGTTCGTGTACGGGAAGCCGGCGTGGCGCGTGCTGCTCATCCTGCCGTGGGCGCTGCCGCAGTACATCACGGCGCTCACTTGGCGCGGGATGTTCAACTACGAGTACGGCGCCATCAACATCGTCCTGCGCGATTACCTGCTGCTCCCGCCCGTCGAGTGGCTCACCTCGCCCGTCGAGGCGTTCCTCGCGGCCATCCTGACGAACATCTGGCTGGGCTTCCCCTTTATGATGGTCGTCGCCCTGGGCGGGTTGCAGTCCATCCCGCAGGAGCTGTACGAGGCGGCCGACGTGGACGGCGCCTCGGCGTGGCAGAAGTTCTGGAACGTGACGGCGCCTTTGCTCAAGCCGGTGATGATTCCGGCCATCACGCTCGGCATCGTATGGACGTTCAACAACATCAACGTCCTGTGGCTCGTCTCTAACGGCGGCGAGCCGAACGACCAGACGCACATCCTCGTCTCGTTCGTCTACGAGGCCGCCTTCTCGATGTACCGCTTCGGGTGGGCGGCGGCGCTCTCGATGGTGATCTTCGTCATCTTGTTCACCTTCACGCAGGTGTTTATGAATAAGACGAACGCCGCCGAGGGTTGATGGTGTGCGCCTTCCCGCGCGGACACGGCACCGCCGCGGCCCTACATCGCTCCGCTGCCGGAAACGCTAATTTCCTATGCCTCCACCGCTCACTCCCACGCAGACGCGCTCGCTGGCGGGGACGCTCGCTGCGGCGTACGGCACGCTGCCCGGCGTCGAGGCCGTGGCGCTCGTCGGCTCGCGGGCGGTGGGCGGGGCCGATCCGGGCGCGGACGTGGATCTCTACGTCTTCGCGCGCGGCGAGGTGGCGCTCGACGCGCGGCGGCGGATTGCGCGGGCGAGCGGGCGGGCGCTGGAGATCGGCAAGCCGTTTTTCGGGGATGAAGATGCGTGGATCGACCGCGACACGGGCGTCGTGGTCGAGGCTATCTTCTGGGCGTGCGAGCGGATGGAGGACGAGATCGCCCGCGTCCTGGAGCGCTGCGAGGCGCGCGTGGGGTACTCGACCTGCTTCTGGCACAGCGTCCGCATCGCGCAGCCGCTCTTCGACCGGGGCGGCTGGCTGGCGGATCTGAAAAAAGAGGCCGCGCAGCCGTATCCCGAAAAGCTGCGCGCGGCCGTCATCGCCACGAACCGCCCGCTCCTGGGCGGGACGCACGGCTCGTTCCGGCAGCAGATCGAGGCGGCCCTCCGCCGGGGCGACAGGGTGAGCGTGCAGCACCGCACGGCGGCGTTTCTGACGAGCTACTTCGACTGCCTCTTCGCCCTGAACCGCACGCCGCACCCCGGCGAAAAGCGCATGGTCGCCCACGCCGAGCGCCTCCCGCACCACCCGCCCGACCTGCGCCGCGCCGTGAATGCCCTGCTCTCCGCTGCTCCCGCCGATGTCCTTGACCGCGCGGATGCGCTCACGGATGGCCTGGACCGCTTAATCGGAGCGCACGGCCCGATCCAGGAGCACGCGCCGCCGTCCTCCGTCCGTCGTCCGTCGTCGCAGCCCCATTCGCCATGAACACCGCTTCGGTAAAACGCACGCTTGGCGTTGTCGGCACGTACGCGGTGCTGGGCGTTTTTGCAGTGATCTGCGTGTTTCCCATCTCGCGCATCGTCACCATCTCGCTGCGGCCCGGCGACCAGCTCCTCTCGACCTCGCTCCAGTTTATCCCCGACGGGGCCACGCTGGCGAACTACCGCGTGCTCCTCTTCGAGACGGAGTTTCTGCGTTGGCTTTTGAACTCGCTCGTCGTGGCCTCCGTGGTGACGGCGACGGGCGTGGCGCTGGCCTCGACGGCCGGCTACGCGCTCAGCCGGTACAAATTCGCCGGGCGCGGGGCCATGCTTTCGGGCCTCCTGGTGACGCAGATGTTCCCGGCCACGATGCTGCTTTTGCCGCTCTACGTCATGCTCATCTGGCTCGGCCTCCTGAACTCGTACATCGGCATCGTTATCATCTACACGGCCACGGCGCTGCCCTTTTGCGTCTGGCAGATGAAGGGCTATTACGATACGATCCCCGTCGCGCTCGAAGAGGCCGCGCGCATCGACGGGTGCACGCCGTGGCAGACGTTCCGCCTGGTGATCCTCCCGCTCGCCGCGCCCGCCCTCGCCATCACGGCGCTCTTCTCCTTTATGACGGCGTGGAACGAGTACGTCGTGGCGAATGTGGTCTTGCAGGAGACGGACCTCTTTACGCTCCCCTTGGGCCTGAAGATGTTCCAGTCGAGCCTCGGCACGCAGTGGGGCCTCTACGCGGCGGGCGCTTTGCTCGTCTCCGTCCCCGTCGTCTTGCTCTTTTTGTTCTTGAGCCGCTATCTCATCTCCGGCCTCACGCTCGGCGCGGTGAAGGGGTAGCGTGACCGCCGACGACCGACCGCCGACCGCGGCTTCTGATACGAAAAGCGGCGGTTTGCCGTCGGCGGTCTGCCGTCATCCACAAACGCGCAACCAACCAAATCCTCAACGGCATGGCCCGCGTAAAGCTCGAACACCTCCGCAAGGTCTACGGCACGGACACCGTCGCCGTGCACGACGCGAACTTCGAGATCGCAGACGGCGAGTTCGTCGTCTTGGTCGGGCCGTCGGGCTGCGGGAAATCCACGACGCTGCGGATGATCGCGGGGCTGGAGACGATCACCGACGGCAGCCTGTACATCGGCGAGCGGGTGGTGAACGGCCTCACGCCCAAAGAGCGCGACATCGCGATGGTGTTTCAGAACTACGCGCTCTACCCACACATGACGGTCTACGACAACATGGCCTTCGGCCTCAAGCTCAGGAAGATGCCGAAGGCCGAGATCGAGGAGCGCGTGCGCGAGGCTGCGCGCATCCTCTCCATCGAGCCGATCTTGGAGCGCAAGCCGGGGCAGCTCTCCGGCGGGCAGCGCCAGCGCGTGGCCGTGGGGCGCGCCATCGTGCGCGAGCCGCAGGTCTTCCTCTTTGACGAGCCGCTCTCGAACCTCGACGCGAAGCTGCGCACGGAGATGCGCACGGAGATCGCGAAGCTCCACACGCAGCTCGGCGCCACGATGGTCTACGTCACGCACGACCAGACCGAGGCCATGACGATGGGCGACCGCATCGTCGTCCTCAAAGACGGCCACGTGCAGCAGGTAGACACGCCGCTCAACCTGTACAACCACCCGACGAACCGCTTCGTGGCCGGCTTCATCGGCAGCCCCTCGATGAACCTGGTGGATGGGCAGATCACGCGAGGGGGGCGCGACTTTGTCTTCCGCGCGGCGGGCGGGGCCATCACCGTGCCCGTCCCCGAAGCGCACGCCCACGCGCTTGCTCACCGCGAGGGGCAGGCCGTGACGCTGGGCATCCGCCCCGAAGACATCCGCCGCGCCGGGAGCGCACGCGCCGATAGGCCGAGTGCCGAGGTGCGCCTGGTGCTCGACGTGATCGAGCCGATGGGGAACGAGATCGTCATCTACGCGCAGGCCGAGGGGCTGGCAGAGGCGATCATAGCGCGACTGGCGCCACAGGAGCTTCCGGAGCCGAACGAGGAGATCGTGCTGGCCTTCGACCTCAGCAAGCTGCACTTTTTCGACGGGAAGACGGGCAGAGCGATCCGTGAGCGGCAGGCGTCGGAATCCGCCGCTTGAGCGCCGTCCGCTGGATGCGGGCAGGAGCGCTCGTAACGTTGGTGCACAAATTTATCCAATCTTGACAGGAGGGTCGGGGAGCCGTATCGTGCCGAGAGCGGACGGGGCACGGGCCGCCCTTTCGCCCAAACGCTTGAGCAGGAGCCGTTGAGATGCCGCGCCGCAGCCGGACCGGCTCGCACCGTTGGGCTGACGCCCGGCGCCGCTCACCTCGCCCGCGCTGCATTTCGGCAAAAAAGCCGGGTGCGCTACGCGCTCTTTTCGCACACTAAGTGAGGCGCACGGGGCGGCTGCCAAAGCCAAGAGGGCGAGGCCGCTCCGCGCGCCGATCCCGCATGTTGGAGGCCGGGCCTGTCCCGCCATGCAGCCGTTGTCACGGAGTGAGGAAAGCGGCGATCCTTAAGAAACGAAGCTAACCCAGCAAGAGGAACCTGATGGCTAAAACAGTTACGTTAGGCTACCGCACTGTCCTTTTCTGTGCGCTTCTGATGGGAGCGCTTCTATGGGTGCCGGCGGCGCAGGCCCAGGAGACGGGCACCATCACCGGCGTCGTCACCGACTCGACGAGCGGGCAGACGCTGCCTGGCGTCAACGTCGTCATAGTAGGCACGCAGCAGGGCGCGGCCACCGGCGCCGACGGCGAGTACACCATCTCAGGCGTCGAGCCGGGGAGCTACACGGTGCAGGCCTCCTTCGTAGGCTTCGACCCGAAGCGGAGGAGCGTGGACGTGGCCGCCGGCGAGACGGCCAACGTGGACTTCGCGCTCGCCTCGGCGCAGGTGGGCCTCGACGAGGTCGTCGTCATCGGGTACGGGACGCAGGAGCGGCGCGACCTGACCGGCTCGGTCGCCAGCGTGCAGGCCGAGCAGATCAGCCGCATCCCGACGTCCTCGGTGACGCAGGCGTTGCAGGGGCAGGCGGCCGGCGTGCAGGTGACGCCCTCCTCGGGCGAGCCGGGCAGCAGCGCCGTGGTGCGCATCCGCGGCGTGGGCACCACGAACGACGCCTCGCCGCTTTACGTCGTGGACGGGATGCTCACCGACGACATCGGGTTCTTAAACCCACAGGACATTCAGTCCATCGAGATCCTGAAGGACGCCTCGGCCACGGCCATCTACGGCTCGCGCGGGGCCAACGGCGTGATCCTCGTCTCGACCAAGCAGGGGAGCTACGGCCAAGACACGAACTACAGCTTCGAGGCTTACTACGGCTTACAGGAGGTGATGAACCCGCTGGACCTGGTCAGCGCTCAGCAGTACGCCCAGCTGGCGAACGAACTGGCCGCCAACCAGGGGAACGACCCGCTCTTCGAGAACCCGCAATCGGTCGGGCCGGGGACGGACTGGCAGGACGTGGCGCTGCGCACGGCGCCCATCCAGAGCTACCAGCTCGGCGCGCAGGGCGGGACCGACCGGATCACGTACAACTTCAGTGGCAACTACATCGGCGAGGACGGGATCGTGGAGAACTCCACGTTCGACCGCGTCTCGGTCCGCCTCAACAGCAACTTCATCCTTTCCGACTCCATCGAGTTGGGGCAGAACCTGTCCTTTACGCGCTCGGACGGTGTGTCGGCGCCCGGCGGCATCGTCAGCCAGATCTACCGGGCCGATCCTACCGTCGTGCCGCGCAACGACGAGGACGACTTCAACCCCGGCGGTTTCTCCTCGGCAGGCAACCCGGCCGCCACCCTCTTCTACAGCCGGAACGAGTACGCCGAGAACCGGCTCGTGGGCAACCTCTTCGTCAACGCCTACTTCCTGGAAGACTTCCGCTTTCAGACGAGCTTCGGGCTGGACTACCGGCGGCGCGAGTCGCGCAATTTCACCCCCACCTTCTTCGTCTCGCCGCAGCAGCGCGTCGAGCGGAGCAGCATCAGCGTCTCGGACCTTGAACGGAATAGCTGGCTCTGGGAGAACACGCTCTCCTACAACAACACGTTTGGCGACCACGAGGTTGAGGCCGTCACCGGCGTAACGGCGCAGGAGTTCACGCAGGAAAGCTTGGGCGGGAGGCGCCTGGGCGTGCCAGGGGAGAGCGAGAGCCTGTGGTACCTCGGCGCTGGCGAGGAGGAGGGGCAGTCGAACTTCAACAGCGCCTTCGATTGGGCTATGCTCTCGTTCCTCTTCCGCACGAACTACAACTACCTGGGCCGCTACCTCTTTACGGTGACGGGGCGCGTAGACGGCTCCTCCCGCTTCGGCTCGGAGAATCGCTACGGGTTCTTTCCCTCCCTAGCTGCTGGCTGGCGCCTCTCGGACGAGCCGTTCATGGAGGATGTGGACCTCTTCTCGAACCTAAAGCTGCGCGCGAGCTGGGGCAAGATCGGGAACGATAAGATTGGCGCCTATCCGGGTATCCCCGTCGTTGCGGGCAACCTCAACGCCGTCTTTGGCGCGCCAGGATCGCTCGCCTTTGGGGCCACGCCCATCGAACTGGCCAACCCCGGCGTGCAGTGGGAAGAGACGACGCAGATGGACCTGGCCGTGGAGCTGGGCTTCCTGGACGAGCGCCTTACCGCCGAGGTGGACTACTACCGCCGCGCGACGGACGGCATCCTGGTGCGTGTGCCCATCCCCGACATCGTGGGTGTGAACGTCGAGCCGTTTGTCAACGCCGCCGAGGTGCTCAACACCGGGTTCGACTTCAACCTGAACTGGGGTGATGCCCTGGGGAGCGACTTCGATTACCAGATCGGCTTCGTCGGCTCGACGGTCCACAACGAGGTGCTCTCGCTGGGCGAAGGGCGCGAGGAGATCCCCGGCGCCAACGTCGGCATCGTCTCCGAATTTGCCACGCTCACGGTGCCGGGCCAGCCCATCGGCGCGTTCTACGGCTACAAGGTGGCCGGCATCTACCAGACCGAAGAGGAGATCCAGAACCTACCGACGCCGAGCCAAACCGTCGTGCCCGGCGACTTCCGCTTCGAGGACCTCAACAACGACGGCGTGATCAACGACGAGGACCGCACGTTCCTCGGCTCGCCCATCCCCGACTTCATCTACGGCATCAACCTGAGTGCGACGTGGAAGGGGATCAGCCTCGCGGCCGATTTCAACGGGCAGATGGGCAACGAAGTCTTCAACGCCAAGAAAGGCGTTCGCCTCGGAGCCGAGAATTTCGAGGAATCCTTCCTGGACCGCTGGACGGGGCCGGGCACGAGCAACAGCGAGCCGCGCATCACCAGCGGCGGCTTCAACTACCGGCTCTCGGACTGGTACCTCTCGGACGGCTCGTACTTCAAGCTGCGTAACGTGCGGCTCGGCTACGCGCTCCCGGCGCAGTGGCTCGGGCCGCTGAGCGTGGAACGCGCGCAGATCTACGTAAACGGGACGAATCTCTTCACCTTCACCGAGTACGAAGGCTATACGCCGGAGCTGGGGAGCGAGAACGTGTTCCAGAGCGGGTTCGACACGGGAGAGTACCCGATCCCGCGGACGATCACCGTGGGCGTGAGCACGACGTTCTGAGCCAACAGCGCTTCTGAAAGCCGGAAGTCTTAAACCGGAAGCATAGTCCCGAGGCGGTACCTGATGAACCAAAACGATGAAGTCATGAAACGAACGACGGGCTTTCTGGCCCACCTTGCAAAACCGCTTTTGGTTGGACTGATCCTTGCCGCACTGGCGCTGGTGACGCTGCCAGGTTGCGACTCGTTCTTGGATAAGGAGCCGCTGGGCGAGCTTACGCTGGCGAACTTCTTCGAGAGCGAGGACGACGCCATCGCGGCTACGAACGCCACGTACGAGCAGTTGCGCGACTTCAGCGTGCACGTTTTTGCGTGGCTCGGCATGACGGACATCGTCTCGGACGAGGCCACCAAGGGGAGCGAGCCGAACGACAACGCCGATCAGATCGCGCTTGACAACCTCGCCTGGGGTCCGTCGAACGCCGTCTTCAGTGGCACGTGGGAGGGGTATTACCAGGGCATCTACCGCGCCAACGTGGCGATCCAGAACATCCCCGACGTCCCGGAGATGGACGAGGACCTGCGCGCGCGGCTCATCGCCGAGAACAAGTTTCTGCGGGCGTACTTCTACTTCTTCCTCGTGCGCGCCTACGGCGGCGTTCCGCTTGTTACCGAGCCGCTCGAGCCGGGCGAGTTCGAGCAGGGGCGCGCTACGGCCGAGGAGGTTTACGCCCTCATCGAGCAAGACCTCACGGAGGCCGCTGCAGCGCTGCCCGCGACGTACCCGGCCTCGGAACTGGGACGCGCTACGCAGGGCGCCGCGAACGGCCTCCTCGCCAAAGTGCACCTCTTTCAGGAGGAGTACGCCGAGGCCTTAGAGCACGCCGAGGCCGTGATCAACTCGGGCGTCTACGCGCTCCATCCTGACTACAGCTACATCTTCAGCGTGGAGGGCGAGTTCTCCTCCGGGTCCATCTTCGAGATCCAGAACATAGACCTGGAAGAGGGCGGGGGGGCGAGCCAGTACGCGCAGGTGCAGGGCGTGCGCGGCTTCCCCAACCTGGGCTGGGGCTTCAACCAGCCCTCGGACCGGCTTGAAGAGTTCTACGAGCCAGGCGACCTCCGCCAGCAGGCCACCATCCTCTACCCCTGGGAAATTGTCGAGGAAGGCCGCAGCGAGATCGTCCACATCAGCGCGACGCTGCCGAACCAGCAGTACAACGAAAAGGTACAGACACCGCTGGACGCCTCCAGCACGGGCAACAGCCCCGTGAACATCCGCCGCCTGCGCTACGCCGACGTGCTCCTCATCGCCGCCGAGGCGGCCTACCAGACGGGCGACATCAGCACGGCGCAGAACTACCTGAACCAGGTGCGCGCCCGCGCCCGTGGCGATCAGGAGGCCACCATCGGCATCCTCCCGGAGCAGCTTGACGAGACGCTGGCGACGCAGAACTTGGGCCTGGACGCCGCAGCAGGCCGCGTGTTCGTCCGCTACGTGCACGACGGCGGCCCGGCCGAGGGGCAGCTCCGCGCCCTCGAGTCGGAGCGCTTGGACCGGGAGGGGGTGGTCAACCCGGCGCTCATCCAGCAGATGGACGTCATCCAGTCCGTGAACGGTACGAGCGTGTCCACGGTAGAGGCGTACGTAAGCGCCATGTCGTCGGTCAGCCCCGGCGAGGCGGTGGCGCTGGACGTGCTGCGCGTGACGCAGACGGCCGGCGGGGAGGGCGGCGTGTCCACGAGCACGGAGAGCTTGGAGTTCGACCTGACCACGGTGCCGTTCCTGCCGGACGTGACGGCTACGGGTGATGCGCTCCTCACGGCCATCTGGGAAGAGCGCGGCGTGGAGCTGGCCATGGAGCAGCACCGCTGGTTTGACATCATCCACCAGGGCCGCGCCGCCGAGCTGATGGCCGCCATTGGGCTGAACTTCCAGGACTACCAACGGCTCTACCCCATCCCGCAAACCGAAGTGGATCTGCTCGGGCTGACGCAGAACCCCGGCTACAACTGAGCGCTCTCTCGTGCGTGGTCTGCGGCAAAATGTCCTGCTCATGGTCATCCTGAGCAGAGCGGATGACATGGGACTTACGCAGTTGAACAAGAATTCCCCCTTTGAAGGGGGCCAGGGGGATGTTAGTTAGCGGTCACACAGAGGACATCCCCCTAAATCCCCTTTGAAAGGGGGACTTGCAAATGCAAACCCCATCCGGCTGCGTAAGCTCTATGACAGACGGGTGGTTGTGGCTTGTTTTAACAAAGCCCGCCGTGCTTTTCATGCACCCGCGGCGCCCCCCGAGATGAAGCACGCCCGCGCCGCCTCGCTCCTGTTGTGCCTCGTTGCGCTCGGCGTGGCGGGCTGCGGCGGGGAGGGCGAGGCGCCGCTCTTCGAGCACCTGCCGGCTGAGCAGACGGGCATCACCTTCGCCAACCCCATCGTCGAGGACGACGCGCTCCTCAACCCCATCGACTTCGACTACCTCTACAACGGCGGCGGCGTGGGCGCCGGGGACCTCGACGGCAACGGGCGGCCCGACCTCTACTTCGCCGGCAACACGGTCGGCAACAAGCTCTACCTCAACCGAGGCGACTTTCGGTTTGAGGACGTGACCGAAAAGGCAGGCGTGGGCGCCGAAGCAGCGTGGTCCACCGGCGTGGCGCTCGTGGACATCAACCAGGACGGGCTGCTGGACATCTACGTCTGCGTGGCGGGGAAGGCGCCGCCGGAAAGGCGCGCCAACCGGCTCTTCGTCAACCAGGGGAACGGGCCGGACGGCATCCCTGCCTTCACCGAAGAGGCCGCCGCCTATGGCCTGGCCGACACGGGCTACTCAACGCAGGCAGCCTTTTTCGATTACGACCGCGACGGCGACCTCGACGTCTACGTCCTCACCAACACCGTCGAGGACCCCAACCGCAACAACGTCCGCCCCCGCAAAACCGAAGGCCAGGCCCTGAGCACCGACCGCCTCTACCGCAATCCCGGATCGAGTCCGGGACAGGCTCAGCGCTTCGAGGATGTAAGCCGCGAGGCCGGCATCCGGACTGAAGGCTACGGCCTCGGTCTCGCCATCGCCGACGTCAACCAGGACGGCTGGCCGGACGTCTACGCCGCCAACGACTTCATTACCAACGACCTCCTTTACATCAACAACCAGGACGGCACCTTTACCAACCGCAGCGCCGTCTACCTCAAGGGGCAGACCTTTAACGGCATGGGGGCGGACATCGCCGACTTCAACAACGACGCCCGCCCGGACATCGTCGTCCTGGACATGCTCCCGCCGGACAACAAGCGGCAGAAGCTGATGCTCTCGGGCGGCGTCTACGACCGCTTCCACATGAGCCTGCGCCTGGGCTACGAGCCGCAGTACGTGCGCAACACGCTCCAGCTTAACCAAGGCCCGCGTCCCGAAGGCGATGGCCCTGCCTTCAGCGAGATCGGCCGGCTCGCGGGCGTGCACGAGACGGATTGGAGCTGGGCGCCGCTCTTGGCCGACCTCGACAACGACGGCCTCAAGGACCTCTTCATCACCAACGGCTACGGCAAGGACGTCACCAACCTGGACTTCCTGGCCTACGGGCAGGAGACGGCCACCTTCGGCACGCGGGCGGCCAACCGCGAGCGTCTCCTCGCGGCGATGCGCGAGCTGCCGGAGGTTCGCCTCCCCAACGCCGTCTTCCAAAACGAGGGCGGTCTGACGTTTACCGACAAAAGCGCGGCCTGGGGGATGGACCGGCCCAGCCTTTCCAACGGCGCCGCCTTTGCCGACCTCGACGGGGACGGCGACCTCGACCTGGTGACGAACAACATCGGCGAGGCGGCCTTCGTCCTGAAAAACCACACCCGCGAGCGCGGCGGCGCGCACTACCTGCGCGTCCGCCTTCATGGCCCCGCCGGCAACCGCGCCGGGCTGGGCGCTAAGCTCATCCTCAAAAGCGGCGGTGCGCGGCAGTATCACGACCACTCCCCGTACCGAGGCTACAAATCGACAGTGGAGAACGTCGTCCACTTCGGCCTCGGCGCCGACTCCACGGCAGACTCGCTGGCGATCCACTGGCCGGACGGGCGCCGCCAACTCCTCACCGGCGTGCCCGCCGATCAGGTCATCACTATGAAGCACGCCGAGGCGGCGCGTCCCGAAGAGCGCGCAGGCGACGAGTGGCCGTACCTCTTCGCCGAGGCGCCGGAGCGCCGCCGGCACCCGTTCGAGGAGGTAGCGGCGCGGCGTGGCCTCGCCCACAAGCACGAGGAGCTTGACGTGGCCGATTTCAAGCGCTCGCCGCTCCTGCCGCAGAAATACTCGCAGGGCGGCCCCGGTCTGGCCGTGGGCGACGTGGACGGCAACGGCCTCGACGACGTCTTCGTCGGCGCGGACCCAGGCCACGCGCGCTCGATCTTTTTGCAGAAGACGCCGGGGCAGTTCGCCAAGGAAGCACTGCCGAGCGGCGGCGGCACGGCGCACGAGGACATGGGCGCGCTCTTTTTCGACGCCGAGGGCGACGGCGACCTCGACCTCTACGTCGTCAGCGGCGGGAACGCGGCGCCGGCGAGCGATGCCGCGTACCAGGACCGGCTTTATCTGAATGATGGCGCCGGCAGCTTCGAGCAGTCCGGCGGTGCGCTGCCCGAGATGCGTGCGAGCGGCTCCGTCGTCACCGCAGCGGATTACGACCAAGACGGCGACCTCGACCTCTTCGTCGGCGGGCGCCTCGTTCCGGGCCGCTACCCGGTCCCGCCGCGCAGCACCCTTCTGCGCAACGACGCCGAAGGCGGCCAGGCGCGGTTTGCCGACGTGACCGAAGCCGTGGCGCCCGCGCTCGCCGAGGCCGGCCTCGTCACCGACGCGCTCTGGACGGACTTCGACGGGGATGGCCGCATCGATCTGCTGGTGGCCGGCGAGTGGATGCCGCTGACGTTCTTCAAAAACACAGGGGGCCGCCTTGCCGACGTCACCGCCGCCACCGGGCTGGAGCATACGGCGGGCTGGTGGAACAGCCTAACCGCCGGCGACTTCGACGGCGACGGCGACACCGATTACGTGGCCGGCAACCTGGGCCTCAATTCGATCTACAAGGCGTCTGAGGACGAGCCGGTGCGCATCCACGCCAAGGACTTCGACGAAAACGGCGACCTCGACGCCGTCCTCTCGCGCTACATCCAAGGCCGGAGCTACCCGGCGCACACGCGCGACGACATGACGGCGCAGATGGTCGGCATGAAGCGCCGGTTCCAAACTTACACGGCCTACGCCGAGGCGCCTTTCGACCAGACGTTCACGAGGGCGGAACTGGAGGGCGCCTACGTGCGCGAGGCCGTGCGCTTCCAGACGAGCTACCTGGAGAATCGCGGTGATGGGACCTTCGCCATCCGACCCTTGCCGCTCCGGGCGCAGATCGCGCCGGTGTTTGGAATGCGTGCGGGCGATTACGACGGGGACGGGCATCTGGACCTCTTGCTCGTGGGCAACTCTTACGCGGCCCATCCGCAGGCCGGGTGGTACGATGCGTCCCTCGGCGGCTTTTTCAAGGGCGGCGGGGACGGCACCTTCGCCTTTGTGAGCCACGCCGAGAGCGGCTTTTTCGTGGACGGCAACGCCCGCTCCCTGACCGAGGTGACGACGGGCGAGCACGCCTCGCTCGTCCTGGCCGCGCAGAACGGCGACAGCCTGCGCGCCTTTGCGCCGCGCCGGAGCGCGCCCCACGTCCGCCTCCGGCCGCTGGACCGCTACGCCCTGCTCACCTTCGCCGACGGGACCACGCGCAAGGCGGAGTTCTACCACGGCGCGGGCTACCTCTCGCAGTCCTCGCGCGTTCTGAAAACGCCCGAGGCGCTGGAGCAGGCCGTCATCTACGATTCCAGAGGCCAGCGCCGAACGCTGAACTTCCACATACGCCCGGCAAGCAGCACAGGAGAAAAATCTGCCGAGTAATCCGAGCGGTTGCGCCAGGTCTCCATTTGCTCATCGCGGGACACGTCCATGAAGCGCGCCTTCCTACTTCTATGCTTAGCCGGGCTGCTCCTCGGCGGCTGCCGCTCCGCCTCCAGCGAGACGCCGCCCTCGCAGGCCGATGATGCGGCGGACCGCGCGCCGGGCCAGCTTACGGTGCTCACGCTCAACATCTGGCACGATCAGGAAGACTGGCCGCGACGGCGCGAACTCATCCTCGACCAGCTGCAGAAACTGGAGCCGGACGTGGTGTGCTTGCAGGAAGTGCTGCAGAAGCCGGGCTTCCCCAACCAGGCAAGGACGCTGGCCGAAGGGCTGGGCTACGAGGTTTCCTTCGTCTCGGTGGACAGCGTGGGGGCCGCGAAGCGCTACGGCAACGCCATCCTCACGCGCCACCCCATCTTGGAGGAGAACGGGAAGGTGCTCGAACCCAAAACCGACTACCGCGTCGCCGCCCACGTGCGCCTTTCGTTCGAGGGCCGGCCCGTTAACGTCTACAGCACGCACCTGCACTACAGCGGCGAAGGGGACGGCGCCGAGGTGCGCTCCGCGCAAATCCGGGACCTGATCGCCTTCGTCGAGGCTACAAGACGGGACGCGCCCGTGATCGTGGCCGGCGACTTCAACACCACGCCGGGGGCGGCGGAGCTGGATCTGCTAAGCCCGCTCCTCGCGGATGCCTACGCCGCCGTCCACGCCGAGCAGGCCGGCGAGGAGCGTCCGACAACGCTCAACCCGCAGGCCGGCCACACGCCCCGGTTCATCGACTACATCTTCCACTCCGCCGCCCTGGAGCCAACGGCCGCCGAGATCCTCTTCGACGAGCCGGCGGCCGACAGCACGTGGGCTTCTGATCACTTCGGCGTCCTCGGTCAGTTCGCGTTCGCGCCTCGCGCCGCTGACCGTTAGCGTCCTAAAACCCGAGCGCTCTATGCAATCTGCCATCTCTTGCCTCCTGGTCTTCCTGTTCCTTCTGCCGGCGTGCTCGTCGGACCCAGGCACAACGGAGACCCCGCCCCCCGGCGAAAACCCGCCGCCCGAGGAGAACCCCCCGCCGGATGACGGAGGGGGGGAGCTGTTCCTCGACACGCTCCAGGCGCGCACGTTCGACTTCTTCTGGGAGACGACCAACGCGCAGAACGGCCTCACGCCCGACCGCTGGCCCGACCCGCCGTTTTCGAGCGTGGCCGCCGTCGGCTTTGCGCTCACGGCCTACCCCATCGGCGTGGAGCGCGGGTACGTCTCCCGCGCCGAGGCGGCCGAGCGCACGCTCACCACGCTGCGCTTCTTCTGGAACGCGCCGCAGAGCGAGGACCCCGCGGGCGCGACCGGGCACCGGGGCTTCTTCTACCACTTCTTAGGGATGACCAACGGGCTGCGCTTCCAGGACGTCGAGCTTTCGACCATCGACACGGCGCTCTTGATGGCCGGCGTCCTCACGGCGCAGGAGTACTTCGACGGCGGAGGCGACGAGGAAGAGATCCGCGCGCTGGCCGACTCGCTCTACCGCCGCGTCGAGTGGGACTGGGCGCAACTTCCGGGCGGCCTCATCAGCATGGGGTGGAAGCCGGACCAGGGGCTTTTCGATTACGGCTACGAAGGCTACGACGAGGCCATGATCCTCTACGTCTTGGCCCTCGGCTCGCCCACGCATCCGGCGCGCCCCACGGCCTGGCGCGCGTTTACGAGCACGTACCGCTGGGAAGATTTCTACGGCTACGAGCACGTGAACTTCAGCCCGCTCTTCGGCCACCAGTACTCGCACCTGTGGATCGACTTCCGCGAGATCCAGGATGACTACATGCGCGAGAAGGGGATCGACTACTTCGAGAACTCGCGCCGCGCCACGCAGGCGCAGCGCGCCTACGCCATGGACAACCCGAGAAACTGGGAAGGCTACGGCGAGAACGTCTGGGGCCTGACGGCCTGCGACGGGCCGATCAACCAGACGCTGACCGTGAACGGCCAAGACCGCCAGTTCCGCACGTACTGGGCGCGCGGCGCCAGCGCGGGCGACATCCGCGACGACGGCACCATCGCGCCCACGGCCGCCGGCGGCTCCGTCCCCTTCGCGCCGGACATCACCATCCCCGCGCTCCGCACCATGCGCGAGCGCTACGGCGACGACCTCTTCGGCCAGTACGGTTTTTTCGACGCCTTTAACCCGACGTTCGACTTCGAGGACGTCGAGCCGCAGGCGGGCCGCGTCGTGCCGGGCGTGGGGTGGTTCGACGATCAGTACCTCGGCATCGACCAGGGGCCGATCCTGGCGATGATCGAGAATCACCGCACGGGCTTCATCTGGGATCTGCTCCGGGACAACCCGTACATCCGCCAGGGTCTTGAGCGCGCCGGCTTCACGGGCGGATGGCTGGACGAGTCCGCCCCGGAGCCGTAAGTTCCTCCGCGCGCCAAAGCCTGTTTCGGAGGTCCATCTCAGCACAAGCTGTGGCCTAACCTCGTTGTCATCCTGAACGCAGTGAAGGATCTCCCATCTCTCAGAATGTCTCGAGCGTAGGAGATCCTTCGTCCCAGCGGAGCCTATCCCGGCACCGGGAGGACTCAGGATGACGGGATGACGAGCTTGACGGCATACCTTACCACTCGGGTCGCCTCAGGTGACCTGACCAACGGATCTGACTGATGAGAAACGACATGGCATTCCGCACCCTTCTACAGGTCGGCGTCGTGGCGGCGCTGTTCTCCGTTTCGCTGGCGGCGCCGGCGCACGCGCAGTCGCAGCAGCCACAGGGCGCGCACGTCGTCGTGCTGGGGTCCTCGACGGCGGAGGGCGCCGGGCCGGAGCAGGCCGACAGCGCCTGGGTGGCGCGCTACCGGGTGCACCTTAAGGCGCAGAACCCGGCGCACCGCGTGACGAACCTCGCGCGCGGCGGCTACATGACGCACCAGATCCTGCCGAGCGGCCACGCCGTCCCGGACGGCCGCCCGCAGCCCGACACGGCGCGCAACATCACGCAGGCGCTGGCGCTCAAGCCGTCGGCGCTGGTGATCAACCTGCCGTCTAACGACGCGGCCAACGGCGTCCCGGCGTCGGAGCAGATGGCGAACCTCCAGGTGGTCACCGAGCGGGCCGAGGCAGCCGGCGTGCCCGTGTGGATCGCCACGCCGCAGCCGCGCAACTTCGAGCCGGAGAAGCGCCAGATCCAGCGCGACCTCCTCGCCGCCACCGAGGCGCGCTACGGCCCCCGCGCCGTCGATTTCTGGCGCGGCCTCGCCGCCGAGGACGGCACCCTCCGTCCGGAGTACGATGCCGGCGACGGCACCCATCTCAACAGCCGGGGCCACGCCCTGCTTTTCGAGCGCATCGCAGCCGCCAATGTGACCGCCCCCAGCGCCACGGCTTCCGGCACCACAGCCTCTGACACCACAGCCTCTGACACGGCCTCGATGGCCCGCCGCGACGTGCTCATCGACTCGCTCCTGGCCGCGATGACCGTCGAAGAAAAGCTCGGCCAGCTGGCGCAGTACACCGGCCGCTGGGCCACCACCGGCCCGAGCGCCGACGCCGATCAGGAGGCGCTGATCCGCGCCGGCGAGGTCGGCTCCTTTCTCAACATTTACACAGCCGAGGAGACGCGCCGCCTTCAGGAGATGGCCGTGGAGGAATCACGGCTGGGCATCCCGCTGCTTTTTGCCTACGACGTGGTGCACGGCTTCCGCACGATCTTCCCGATCCCGCTGGCGCAGGCGGCCTCGTTCGACACGGCGGCGGTGGAGCGCGCCGCCCGCGTAGCCGCCGTCGAGGCCACCGCCGCCGGCATCCACTGGACCTTCGCGCCGATGGTGGACGTCACGCAAGATCCGCGTTGGGGGCGCATCATGGAAGGCGCCGGCGAGGACCCCTACCTCGGCGCGGTGATGGCGCGCGCCGGCGTGCGCGGCTTCCAAGGCGACGACCTCACCGACGAGAGCACCGTGCTGGCTACGGCCAAGCACTTCGTGGCCTACGGCGGCGCCAAAGCCGGGCGCGACTACAACACCGTGGACGTCTCCGAGCGCACGCTCCGCGAACTCTACCTGCCGCCCTTCCGCGCCGCTGTGGATGCGGGCGTGGCCACCATCATGGCCGCCTTCAACGAGGTGGGCGGCGTCCCCATGCACGCCAACGAGCGCCTCATCGAAGACGTGCTGCGCGGCGAATGGGGCTGGGACGGCCTCATCGTGGCCGACTACACCGGCGTGATGGAGTTGATGCAGCACGGCATCGCTGCGACCGAGACGGAGGCCGGCATCAAAGCCTTGCGCGCCGGTGTGGATGTGGATATGGTGAGCGGCATCTACGGCCAAGAGTTGCCTGACGCCGTGCGCGCCGGGCGCCTCCCGGAAGAAGAGGTGGACGAGGCCGTGCGGCGCGTCCTCCAGGCTAAGTACAATCTAGGCCTCTTCGAGGACCCCTACCGCTACAGCGACCCGGAGCGTGAGGAGGCGCAGACGCTCACCGAATCGCACCGGGAGGTGGCGCTCGACCTGGCGCAGAAGTCCATCGTCCTCCTCAAAAACGAAGACCTCGATGGGTCGGGGCAGGCTGTGCTGCCCTTCTCCGAAGACCTCGGCACGCTGGCCGTGATCGGGCCGCTGGCCGAGGACGCGCGCTCGGCGCTGGGCGAGTGGGCCGGCGCCGGCCGCGCCGAAGACGCCGTGAGCGTCCTCGAAGGCATCCGCCAGGCCGCCGTCGAGGCGCAGATGGAGGTGCGTTACGCTCGCGGCCTCGACACGCTCGGCACCGAGGCCGACACCGCCGGCATCGCCGAGGCCGTGGCGCTCTCGGAGGAGGCCGACGCCGTGGTGCTCGTCCTGGGTGAGGACTACAACATGAGCGGCGAGGCGGCCAGCCGCACCTCACTGGATCTGCCCAATGCGCAGCAGCAGCTTGCCGAGGCCGTCCACGCCACCGGCACGCCCGTCGCCGTCGTCCTCATGGCCGGGCGGCCTCTGGCGATCTCCTGGCTGGACGAGAACGCGCCGGCCATCGTCATGGCGTGGTACCTGGGTACCGAGATGGGGCCTGCCGTGGCCGACGTGCTCTTTGGCGACTACAACCCCGGCGGCAAGCTGCCCGTCACCTTCCCGCGCAACGTCGGGCAGGTGCCCATCTACTACAACCACAAGAACACGGGCCGCCCGCCGGTGGAAGGGCAGGACTACACCTCCACGTACCTCGACACGCCCACGACGCCGCTCTACCCCTTCGGCCACGGGCTGAGCTACACCACCTTCGCGTACGACAGCCTCCAGCTCGGCAGTCAAGAAATGCGCCCGACGGATTCGCTCCGCGTCGAAGTGCGCGTCGCCAACACGGGCGAGCGCGCCGGCGCCGAGGTGATGCAGCTCTACCTCCGCGACCTGACGGCCAGCGTCACGCGCCCAGTGAAAGAGCTGCGCGGCTTCCGGCGCGTGATGCTCGATCCGGGCGAGGCAGAGACCGTCGCCTTCACCCTCACGGCCGAGGACCTGGCCTTCTACGATCTGGACATGACGCGCGCGGTGGAGCCGGGGCGCTTCAAGGTCTTCGTCGGCGGCAGCTCGGAGGATGTGATGGAGGCGGAGTTCGAGGTCACAGGTGAAAAGTATGTCGTGGACGCGGCGGGAGAAGGGCTATGAGTTGGATCAAAACGCTGCAAAACGTTGGCAATGTACAACTCCCCTCCTGGGCAGGAGGGGATACAGGGGTGGTGGAAGAGCGGTTTGGCAGCCCGGCTCAGGCGAAGTGCTCGGCTCCGATCTACCACCCCGCCTCCGGCACCCCTCCTGTCCAGGAGGGGAACTCATGTTCCAGTGTCGGTGCTGTGTTGAAAGCTGTGTCAGTTTCTACGAGACCTGCGAGTCTGCTTCTTTTGGCTGCCGTGCTCGTCATCGGCGCAGCGCTTCCGTGGAGAGCGCAGGCACAAGAGCCGCCGCCGAACGTGGTGTTTATCCTCTCGGACGATCACCGCTACGACTTCATGGGCTTCCACGAGGGCGCGCCGGACTGGCTCGACACCCCGGCGATGGACCGCATGGCGCGCGAGGGGGCGCATCTGGCGAACGCCTTCGTGACCACGAGCCTGTGCTCGCCGAGCCGCGCCTCCATCCTCACGGGGCAGTACGCGCACCGCCACAAGGTGGTGGACAACCAGAGCGAGGTGCCCGAAGGCACGCGCTTCTTCCCGCAGGACCTCCAGGAGGCCGGCTACACCACCGCCTTTATCGGCAAGTGGCACATGGGCGAAGCGCGGGACGACCCGCGCCCCGGCTTCGACCGTTGGGTGAGCTTCGAGGGGCAGGGCGTGTACGAGAACCCGCGCCTGAATGTGGATGGCGAGCACGTCGAGCGCACGGGCTACATCACCGACCTCCTTACCGACTACGCCGTCGAGTGGCTCGAAGCGCAGCAGAACGCTGAGGAGCCATTCTTCCTCTACCTCTCGCACAAGGCCGTCCACGCCGAGTTCGTCCCCGCCGAGCGCCACCGTGGCCGCTACGCCGAGGTGGAGATCCCGTACCCGGCCTCGATGGACGACACGGAAAGCAACTACCGAGGCAAGCCGCAGTGGGTCAAAGAGCAGCGCTACGGCTGGCACGGCGTGGACTACGCTTACCACGGCGACATGGACTTCGACGAGTTCTACCGCCGCTACGTCGAGACGCTCCGGGCGCTGGACGAGAGCATCGGCCGCGTGCTGGACCACCTCGAAGAAAGCGGCCTGGCCGAGAACACGCTCGTCATCTACATGGGCGACAACGGGTTCATGCTCGGCGAGCACGGCCTCATCGACAAGCGCCAAGCCTACGAGGAGTCCATCCGCGTGCCGATGTTGGCCTGGGCGCCCGGCTTCATCGCGCCCGGCTCGAAGATCGAAGCGCTCGTGCGCAACATCGACGTGGCGCCGACGGTGCTCGAACTCGCCGGCGCGTCCATGCCCGAGGAGCACGTCATCGACGGGCGCTCGTTCCTCCCCGTGCTTCAGGACGAGCCGGCCGAGTGGGGCAGCGAACTCCTCTACGAGTACTACTGGGAGTACGCCTTCCCGCACACGCCCACGGTCTTTGCGTTGCGCGGCGACCGCTACAAGTACATCTTCTACTACGGCCTCTGGGACCGGAACGAGTTCTACGACCTCCAGACCGACCCCGAGGAGCAACACAACCTCATCGGCGTGCCCGCCTACCAGGACCAGATCCGGACGATGCGCAACCGCATGTGGGACAAGCTCAGCGCCACCGGCGGCATGGCGATCCCGCTCAAGCGCATGGGCGACTGGCAGGCCGCCGAGCGGAAGCTCAGCAGTGAGTAGCCTCACCAGCTTCCGGTGCGCCCACGGCGACGGCGAACAAGCGCCGGTCGCTCTTGCAGAACCCGCTATGTCTAAAGCCAAGACACGCTGGGGGACCGGCCTCGCCGTAGGCGCGGCGGCGGCGGTGCTGCTGCTGGCATGGGCGGGACTGGCGCTGAGCGCGGCGGCACAGGAGCACGAGGCCGCGACGGATCATCTCGCTCTCCGCTACGCGCCGGAGACGGGCGTGCTCACGCTGCGCGTCCCCGACGAGGGCGGCGCGCTGACCACCGTCTCCGAAGCACCCGCGCTGTACCTGGACGGGGCGCTCCAGAAAAGCTTCGCCGCCACGCCGGACGGGCTGGAGAACGAGGCCGTGCGCGTAAGCTTCGAGGTGCTCGACCCGCGCGCCGTGGCCGTGACGTGGGCGGCGCGCGACAGCGCCCGGCACGACTTCGCGCTCCATCTCCTGAGCGACGACGAGACGGCCTACTACGGCACAGGCGAGCGCTTCAACGCGCTCAACCAGCGCGGCTACATCCTCCCCGTCGTCACCGACGACCGCTACGGCAACAAGGGCGTCGGCTCCTACAAGCCGATTCCGTTTTTCATGAGCACGCAGGGCTTCGGCGTGTGGATCGACAGCTTCGCGCCCGGCACCTTCGATCTGAGCGGCTCGGAGCGCTTCCTGACGAAGCTGCGCTTTCCCGAAACGAAGCTGCGCGTCGTCTTCATGGCCGGGCCGGATTTTCCCGACATCCTGGAGACGTTCACCGGGCTGACGGGCCGCACGCGCGTGCCGCCGCCGTGGGCCTTCGCCCTCTGGAAAAGCCGCGACGTGCACCACAACCAGGACTCCGTGCTGGTGGACCTCGAAAAGCTGCGCCGCCATGCGATTCCCGCCTCCGTGCTCGTCCTCGACAGCCCGTGGGAGACGGGCTACAACAACTTCGTCATCAACCGCGAGCAGTTCCCTGACCCCGAGGCCATGTTCGCGCGGATGGAAAAGCTGGGCTTCCATCTGTGCCTGTGGCTCGCGCCATTCGTCAACAACGAGAACGTGCAGGACATGACGGGCGTCGCCGAGGAGTCGAGTAACTACGCCGAGGCCGCCGAGAGCGATTATCTCGTCACCGACCTCGACGGCGGCGTGGCACTGAGCGAGTGGTGGAAGGGCACGGGCGGGCTGGTGGATTTTACGAATCCCGAAGCCGTGGCGTGGTGGCACGACCAGCTTGCCCAGACAAAAGCTTTCGGCAACGGCGTCGTGCGTGCTTTTAAGGCGGACGACGGCGAGGGCAACTTCGTCCCCGGCGCCGTCTTCCACGATGGCACGCCCGCCATCGAGATGAAGAACCGCTACGCCGCGCTCTACGACAGCGTCATGCAGGCGTACGTGGACGAGCACCTGGGCGGCGAGGGCGTCCTCCTCACGCGCAGCGGCTACACGGGCACGCAGCAGTACCCCTTCGACTGGGCGGGCGACAACCGGGGCAACTTTTCTTACGAGGACGGGCTGCCCTCGGTGATCCTCACCGGGCAGAACGCGGCGTTTTCGGGCATCGCCCTCTGGGGAGCGGACATCGCCGGCTACGCCGGGACGCCTACGAAGGAGGTCTTCATCCGCTGGACGCAGCACGCCGCCTTCACGCCGTTCATGCAGGTGCACATGACCTCGAACCTCGGCCCGTGGGATTTCGACGAGGAGACGCTGGCGATCTTCCAGAAGTACGCCCGGCTGCGCGTGGAGCTGTTTCCGTACCTCTACAACGCCGTGCACGAGGCCGCACAAACGGGAATGCCCGTCATCCGCCCGATGGCGCTGGCCTTTCAGGACGACCCGGAGGCGCACCGGCACATCTATCAGTACCTCTTCGGGCCGGACCTGCTCGTGGCTCCGGTCTACCGCCCCGGCACGCACCGCGCCGTCTACCTGCCGGAGGGGATGTGGCTCGACTACTGGACCGGCGAGCCGCACGAGGGGCCGCAGACCCTCGAAGTGGAAGCGCCTTTGGAAACGATCCCGCTCTTCGTGCGCGCCGGCGCCATCCTGCCGCGCCTGCCCGAGGGCGTGCAGACGCTCATCCCCCGCCACGCGCGGATGGACACGAGCATCGCCGCGCTGGACGAGCGGCGCATTCTGCAGGTCTGGCCCGGCGCTTCTGGAGAGGTGGAGACATGGGACGGCCTCTCGGCCTGGCTCGAAAGCGCGGAAGACAGCACCCGGCTCACGCTTTCGTCCTCTGCCGAGCGCCCGCTGGAGGTGCACCTGATGGGCCGGCAGACCAACCTCACCGCCGACGGTGCGACGATGCGCCACGACGCCGAGAACGAGCGGACGGTTATCGCCTTCCCCGCGTTTTCCGGCGAGCAGACCCTCACCTGGCCCCGACGCTGATGCGCGCATTGCTCCAACATTCTCTCCTGGCGATGCTTGGGCTGCTGGTGGCCGCGCCGACGCTGGCGCAGGTCCGGTACGACCGGCACGTCGTTTTCGACAACAGCCGGACGGATTCGGTCTACTTCTACAGCGAAGGTACGGCCGTCGCGCCCAGCGCGCTGGCGCAGGCGGACGGCAGAGTCCCGGTCGAGCGCGGACGCTTTCACAGCCCGCCCAACGCGCTGCGGCTGGCGTGGACTTCCCGCACGGGCGGCACCTGGCGCATGGCCCTGCGCGTGCGGCAGTGGCGCAACCGGGCCGACGCCTTCGAGGGCGACACGCTCGCCTTCTGGGCCTTCGCCGAGGGAGAGATCGGCCCCGGCGCGCTGCCGCTCCTGGGTGTGGAGGACGCGCAGGACCTTTCCAAGAGCGTGCAACTGGGCGACTTCATCGCGGCGATCCCCGCCCGGCAGTGGACGCCCATCAAGCTCCCCCTTGACGCCTTCGCACTGGAACTGGCCGACGGGCGCACGCTCGATCCGCGCCGCCTCACCACCATTTTCTTTGAGCAGTGGCTCGACGACGGCGTGCCGCACACGCTCTACCTCGACGACATCAAAATCTACAGCGGCGATCCCGGCGATACGCAGCCGCCCGCTGCGCCGACGGCTCTCACTGCGCACGGCTACGAGCGGCACATTGAGCTGGCGTGGACGCCCGGCCCGGACGAGGACGTACAGGGCTACCTCATCGAACGCTCGATGAGCGGCGCGCCGTACGAACCCCTCGGTGTGCAGCCGGCGTGGTTCAGCCGGTACGTGGATTTTCTCGGAGCGGCCGGGCAGTGGGCGACGTACCGCGTGCGCGCCTTCGATGTTAACGACAACCCGTCGGCGCCTTCGGACACGGCGGGGGCCGCCACGCGCCCGATGAGCGATGAAGAGCTTCTGACGATGGTGCAGGAGGCGTCCTTCCGCTACTACTGGGACGGCGCCCATCCCAAGGCCGGCATGGCGCTCGAAAACATCCCCGGCGACCCGGATCTCGTGGCGCTCGGGGCTTCCGGCTTCGGGATTATGGCGCTCATGGTGGGCGTCGAGCGCGGCTTCGTCACGCGCGATGAGGGCCTTCAGCGGATGCGGAAGATCGTCGGCTTTCTGGAAGAGGCGGACCGCTTTCACGGCGTCTGGCCGCACTTTCTCAACGGGCGAACGGGCGAGGCCATCCCGCTCTTTGGCCGGTACGACAACGGCGGCGACCTCGTCGAAACGGCTTTTCTGGTGCAGGGACTGCTGGCCGCGCGCCAATACTTCCGCGAAGAGCAGGATCTCTACGAGCGCATCACCGCCCTCTGGGAAAGCGTGGAGTGGGACTGGTACCGCCGCCATCCGGACAGCGACTTTCTCTACTGGCACTGGTCGCCCGATTATGCATGGCAGCTGGGCCATCCGCTCATCGGGTGGAACGAGACGATGATCGTCTACCTGCTGGCCGTGGCCTCGCCGACGCACGGGGTGCCGGCGGAGCTGTATCACACGGGCTGGGCCGGCACGTCGGAGCGGGCCGTGGCGTACCGGCGCGGCTGGGGCCGCACCACCGAGGGCGATCACTACGTCAACGACCACACCTACTACGGCATCGAGCTGCCCGTGGGCGTGGGCAGCGGCGGGCCGCTCTTCTTTACGCATTACCCGTTTCTCGGCTTCGACCCGCGCCAGAAGCGCGACCGCTACGCCAACTACTTCGTCAACAACCGCCGCATCGCGCAGATCAGCCGGGCCTACAGCGTGGACAACCCGCGCGGCTACGCCGGCTACGGCCCAGATGCCTGGGGCCTGACCGCCAGCGACGGCCCTTGGGGCTACCGCGCGCACGAGGCCGCACCCCGCAACGACACCGGCACGCTCACCCCGACGGGCGCGCTGGCCTCCTTCCCCTACACCCCCGAGGCGTCGATGGCCGCCCTGAAGCACTTCTACCGCGGCCTCGGCGACCGGCTCTGGGGCGTCTACGGCTTCCGCGACGCCATCAACCTGGAAGAGGACTGGGTAGCGCCGATCTTCATGGGCCTTAACCAGGCGCCTATCGTCGTGATGATCGAGAATCACCGCACCGGCCTCGTCTGGGAGCAGTTCATGGCAAACCCGGAGATCGGCGCGGCGCTGGATAAGATCGGCTTCGTGCCCGATGCAGAGGAGCCGTAAGCATCTTCTGATGTGGAGAACGGAAGGCCCTATGGTTGCAGAATTGACACGCGCGGGTAGTCTCCTCCTGACGGCACTGCTGCTGGCCGCGCCGGCGCTGGCGCAGGAGGAAGAAGCCGCGCCGCCGCGCATCCGCTACACCGTCAACGAGGGCTGGCGCTACGCCCCCGGCCCGCTCGACGGCGCCGCCGCGCCCGAGTTTGCCGACGGCGCCTGGGCGCGCGTGGACCTCCCGCACACCTGGAACGCCGAGGACGCCTTCGACGACGCCGAGGGCTACCGGCGCGGCATCGGCTGGTACCGCAGGCGGCTGCGGCTCAGCCCGGCGCTTCAGGGGAAGCGTCTCTTCCTCTACTTCGAGGCCGCCAATCAGGTGGCCGACGTCTACGTGAACGGCCGGCACGCCGGGCAGCACATCGGCGGCTACACGGCCTTCGCCTTTGACGTGACGGATCTCGTGCGCTTTGACGCGCCGAACGTGGTGGCCGTGCGGGTGAACAACGAGCACGACCCGGACATCCCGCCCCTCGACGCGGATTTTACCTTCTACGGCGGCCTCTACCGCGACGTGTGGCTCGTGGCAACCGAGCCGTTGCACCTGGCCGTGACCGAGCACGCCGCGCCGGGCGTCTACATCGACACGCCGGAGGTGTCCGACACAGCGGCTACCGTGCGCATCCGCTCGGTCGTCGTCAACCACGCGGATGCGCCGCGCCAGGTGCGCGTCGTGCACCGGATTGCCAACGCCCAGGGGCGGGAGGTGGCGGTGCTTGAGACGGGGGCGGAGATCCTGCCTGACACGGCAGCACGGCTTGAGCAATCCGGCAACATGCCCAGTGCCCCGCGCCTCTGGTCGCCGGACGATCCGTATCTCTATCGCGTCAGCACGGAGGTGTACGCCGGCGACTCGCTTGTGGACCGGGTGGAGAATCCGCTCGGCTTCCGGTGGTTCGAGGCCACGGGGGAGGGCTTTTTTCTGAACGGCGAGCCGCTCTTCCTTGCCGGGACGAACCGGCATCAGGACTACCCCGGCTATGGCAACGCGCTCCCCGACCGCTTCCACGAGCGCGACCTCCGCATCATTGACGAGGACGGGTTCAACTTCCTGCGGCTGGCGCACTACCCGCAGGACCCGCGCGTCCTGGAGGTGGCCGACCGGCGCGGGCTGCTCCTCTGGGAAGAGGTGCCCGTCGTCAACACCATCACGCAGTCGGAGGCCTTCCGCGAAAACAGCGAGCGGATGCTCGTCGAGATGATCCACCAGCACTACAACCACCCGTCGGTGGCGATGTGGGGCTACATGAACGAGATCATGCTCCGCCCGCGCAATCCTTTGCCGGAAGGCTACTACGAGGACGTGCTGGACCTGGCCGAGCACCTGGAGGCCGTGGCCGACAGCCTCGACCCGCACCGGCTCACCGCTACGGCGCAGTCCTTCCACGAAATCTACAACGGAAAGGGCGTCTCGGACGTGCCCGACGTCCTGGGGATGAACCTCTACTTCGGCTGGTACTACGAAGAGCTGGAGTCGCTCGGCGCGTTCCTTGACACGCTCCACGCGCAGCACCCGGACCGTCCGCTGATGATCAGCGAGTACGGGGCCGGGAGCGACGAGCGCGTGCACACGATGGAGCCGCAGGCTTTCGACTTCAGCACGGAGTACCAGCAGCGCTTCCACGAGGCGGACTTCCGGCAGATCACCGAGCGGCCGTACCTCGTTGGCAGCGCCGTGTGGAACCAGTTCGACTTCGGCTCGGCGTTGCGGCAGGATACGAAGAACGCGATCAACCAGAAGGGCCTCTACTTCTTCGACCGCACGCCAAAGGAGGTGGCCTTCTACTACCGCGCAAAGCTCTCCGGCGAGCCGGTGCTGCGCATCGCCACGCGCGGGTGGACGCGCCGCGCCGGCAGCCGCCCCAAAGACCGTCGGCAGCCCGTCGTGATCTACACGAACGGCGGCGAGGTGGAGCTTCTCCTAAACGGCGATCAGGTGGGCACGCAGCCCGTCGAGAACGCGACCGCGCGCTTCCAGGTGACGCTCCAGCCCGGCGAAAACACGCTCCGGGCGCGCACCACACGCGGCGGCACAACCGTCGAGGACGAGGCGACGATCCGCTACGCCGACCGCACCTCTTTCTTTGAGGATGCGACTTCGGAAGAGACGGTGATGGCCGTGAATGCCGGCGCGCACTACTCGTTCGTGGACGAGACGGGCACCGTCTGGGAAGCCGACCGCGCCTACGAGCCGGGAAGCTGGGGATACCTCGGCGGCGCGGCGCGGCGGACGCATCACCGCATCCTCTCCACGCCGGACGACCCGCTCTACCAGGCCGCGCGCGACTCCGTGCAGGCGTACCGCTTCGACGTGCCCGACGGCGCTTACGAAGTCGTGCTCGGCTTCGTGGAGCGGGAGCATGGCGGGGCGGGACAGCGCGTCTTCAGCGCGTACGTCAACGGCCAGCCCGTTGTCGAAGGGCTGGACTTGGCGGGGCAGCACGGGCGCTTCCGCGCGCTTACTCGTAAAGCGCGGGTGCACGCCGGCGGCGGCGGGGGGCTGGTGATCCGCTTCGAGGCCGAGGCCGGCGCGCCCACCATCAGCAGCCTCCTCGTGCGCCGGCTGTTTTAAGGTGCGCACTAAGGCAGAAAACCAGGAAAAAGACGAGGCTGCGTAGTACCTTCCGCGAAGAAACGGTTAGGAAGGCCGCCGGCCCGCTAAAACGCTCACCTAAGCACCGCTCTTATGGAAGGCCAACTCGCGCTCGGCGGGATCGACTGGATCATCATCGTCCTCTACTTTGCCCTTATCTTCGGCGTGGCGATTTGGGCGACGCTGCGCGAGCGCGGCGACACCGAGGACTCGGCCGACTACTTCCTGGCTGGCCGGAACGTGGGGTGGTTCGTCGTGGGCGCCTCGCTCTTCGCCTCGAACATCGGCTCGGAGCACCTCGTGGGGCTGGCCGGCACGGGCTTCTCGAGCGGCGTGGCCGTGGGGCAGTTCGAGATCCTCGCCGCGCTTATCCTGCTGCTCTTGGGATGGGTCTTCGTCCCGTTTTACATCAAAAGCGGCGTCTACACGATGCCGGAGTTTTTGGAGAAGCGCTACTCGCCGGGCGCGCGCTGGTACCTCGCCACCGTCTCTATCATCGCCTACGTCCTCACTAAGATCTCGGTGACGATCTTCGCCGGCGCCGTCGTCTTCGACGCCATTGGCGTGCCGTTCTGGACGGGCGCTTTCGTGGTGGTGGCCGTGACGGGCGCCTACACCATCTTCGGTGGGCTGCGCGCCGTCTTGTACACGGACCTCATGCAGGTCTTCGTGGTGATCGGCGGGGCCGGGGCCGTGACGCTCGTGGGGCTGAACGCGCTCGGCGGATGGGGGGCCATGCAGAGCCTTGCCGGCGAGGGCTTCCTCGACATGTGGCGGCCCATCAGCCACCCGGACTTCCCGTGGACGGGCATCCTCTTCGGCGCGCCGATCCTGGGCGTGTGGTACTGGTGCACGGACCAGTTCATCGTGCAGCGCACGCTCTCGGCTAAGACCGAGGACCACGCCCGGCGCGGAGCCGTCTTCGCCGGCTACCTCAAGCTTTTGCCGCTCTTCCTCTTCGTCATCCCCGGCATCATCGCCTATGGGCTGGTGCAGGAAGGCCGGCTCATGCTCGAAGAGCCGGACCAGGCGCTGCCGGCGCTCGTGGCGGCGCTCCTGCCCATCGGCGTGCGCGGGCTGGTTGTGGCCGGCCTCCTGGCCGCGCTCATGTCGAGCCTCTCTTCCGTGTTCAACTCGTGCTCGACGCTCGTGACGTGGGACGTGTACAAAAAGCTCAAGCCCGACGCCTCGGAGCGGCAGCTCGTGTGGGTCGGGCGCGTGGCGACGGTCGTGCTCACGGTGCTGGGGCTGGCGTGGATTCCGCTCATGCAGATCGTGAGCGGGCAGCTCTACACCTACTTGCAGAGCATTCAGGCATACATCTCGCCGCCCATCGCTGCCGTGTTTCTGCTGGGGATTCTGTGGAGCCGGGTCAACGCGCCGGGGGCGCTCGCCTCGCTCCTCACCGGCGCGGTGCTCGGCACGGCGCGACTCGTCCTGGAGATCATCAACGGGGCGGACAAGACCGGGCTGGCCGAGGGGTCGTTCTGGGCGTGGATCGCCGAGGTCAACTTCCTCCACTTCGCTATCTTGCTCTTTGCCATCTGCGTGGCCGTGCTCGTGGGCGTGAGCTTCATGACGGCGCCGCCTGAGCGCCGCAAGCTCGGGGGGCTGACCTTCGCCACGGCCGAGGAGCCGGTGGCGGGCCACGAGCCGCACGAAGAAGAACCCGTCTCTGCCGGCGCGGCATCCGACGAGGCCGCCGTGGCCGAGCCGGTCACCGCCACGCCCACGGAGGAAAATCCGCGCTGGCGCCGCCTCGACTTCTGGCTCTCGATGGGCCTCATCGTCCTCGTGGGGCTGCTCTGGCTTTACTTCTCGTGATATAAGCCTGCGCGTAGGGACACGATATATCGTGTCCCTACGGAAACCGCGACGTCTATGAAGAAGAGCGGATACGGATGGATCGTCGCCGGTGCAGGCCTTGCGGGCGCGCTTCTGGCGCTGGCCGGATGCGCAGGCACGGAGCCGGTTGCAGAAGGGCCGCCCGCCGGCGAGCCGTCGGCGCAACGGCTCGAGGCGGCGACGCGGCCGGACGGCTCAGCAGGCGAGTACCTGCTGTATTTACCGGAGGGCTACGGCGCGGGAGAAAAGGAGTGGCCGCTGGTGGTCTTCCTGCACGGCGCCGGCGAGCGCGGCGACAGCCTCGCCCTCGTCGCCATACACGGCCCGCCGAAGCTCGTCCGTGAAGGGCGCGCCTTCCCGTTCATCCTCGTCTCCCCGCAAGCGCCGGAAGGCGAGCGCTGGTCCGTCGAGTACCTGAGCGCGCTTTTGGATGAGGTCGAATCGGCGTACCGCGTGGACGAAAACCGCATCTACCTCACGGGGCTTTCGATGGGCGGCTTCGGGACGTGGGCATGGGTGGCCGAAGAGCCGGAGCGCTTCGCTGCGGTGGCGCCCATCGCCGGCGGCGGTGAGCCGTGGGCGGCTTGCGCAGCTAAGGCGGTGCCGACGTGGGCCTTCCACGGCGCGCAGGACAGCGTCGTCCCCGTGGAGCGCTCGCGCGAGATGGTCGAGGCGCTGGAGGCGTGCGGCGGCGACATCCGCTACACCGAGTACCCCGACGCCACCCACGACTCGTGGACGGCCACCTACGACAACCCCGCCCTCTACGACTGGCTCCTGGCGCAGCGCCGCGCAGAATAGGCAACCATCTGGATCTGCGCCGACATTGCCGTAGCGACGCACGGCCACGCGTCGCTACATCAGCGTTTGCATGAGGCGCAACGCGGCAAGAACATTCCACAGCGATCTGCTCAGCGCCCCTGCTCCTCGCGCGCGAACGCCTTGTCGAACGCCGCATCGGCGGGGGCGAAGTCCATCTTTCGGATGTACGCGCACGACTCCTCGGCGCCGCGCTCGCGCTCCATCCCCGGATCTTCCCACTCCACCGAGAGCGGCCCGTTGTAGCCCGCGTGGTTCAGCGCGCGGATGACCCGCCCGAAGTCCACCCGCCCGTGGCCGAGCGAGCGGAAGTCCCACCCGCGCTGCGGATGCCCAAACGGCAGGTGCCCGCCGAACGCGCCCGATGCGCCCAACCCTTCGCGCCACCACACGTCTTTCATGTGCGCGTGGACAATCTTGTCGCCGAAGCGCTCGATGAAGGCGACGTAGTCCACGCCCTGGTACCCGAAGTGGCACGGGTCGTAGTTGAATCCAAACGCCTCGCGGTGGTCAACTGCGTCGAGCGCTTTTTCGGCCGAGGCGATGTCGAAGGCGATTTCCGTCGGGTGCACCTCCAGCCCGAAGCGGACGCCCACCTCGTCAAAGGCGTCGAGGATCGGATGCCACCGCTCGGCGAAGTCGTCGAAGCCGGCGGCGATCATCTCCTCCGGCGTCGGCGGGAAGGTGTACATCATGTGCCAGATGGACGAGCCGGTAAACCCGTTGACGACGGAGACGCCAAGCTCCGCAGCGGCGCGAGCCGTGTTCTTGATTTCCTCGGCGGCGCGCTCCTGGACGCCTTCGGGGTCGCCGTCGCCCCAGACGCGCTCCGGCACGATGGCCTCGTGGCGCTGATCAATCCGGTCGCAGACGGCCTGCCCGACGAGGTGGTTGCTGATGGCCCAGACCTTTAGGCCGTGCCGGGCGAGGAGGTCGTGACGGCCCTGGCAGTAGCCGTCGTCGGAGAGCGCTTTTTCGACGTCGAAGTGGTCGCCCCAGCAGGCGAGTTCGAGGCCGTCGTAGCCCCATGAGGCCGCCTTCTCGGCGAGCGTTTCAAGCGGGAGGTCGGCCCACTGGCCGGTGAAGAGGGTGATGGGGCGGGGCATTTCTGATTTTAGATTTTCGATTGCAGATTTTCGATTGTACCGGCCCGGAATGGTTACGCCAGTGTGGACTTGTTTCGAGCGTTGGTAGCAGCGACGTAGCGCGCTACGTCGCTACGGCAAACACGGTGGTTGCGCTTGGAACGGTTCGACATCGCAAACTGAAATCAGCATTGGGGATTTCATCTCCTGTCGTCACACCGCCCATCCCTCGCGCGGGTTCTGGCGGCGGACGTACTCGTTCGCTTCGGGGATGTTGGTGACCTCCATGTTCTCGGCGTCCCAGAGGATCTTCCGGTTGTCGGCACGCAGGGAGACGATCCCCAGGAGCATCACCTCGGTAAGCTGCGCGGCGTACTTGAAATCCGACGTGGCCTCCTCCTCGCCTTTGATGGCGCGGACCCAGTTCTGCTCGTGGTTCTCGTCGGCGATGCGGGGAAAGAGTTCGGGCGGCTCGGTGTAGTCGTCCGTGGTGCGCTCCGGGAGGAGGCGCGGGTTGGCGCCGTAGGTATCGTGGATGAGCTTGCCCTCGGTGCCGATAAAGAGGGCGCCGCCGACGGGGTTGAGCTTTTCGCCGTCGGGCAGCTCGTCGGGGCGTGGCGGAAGCAGGCCACCGTCGTACCAGGTCATCTTCACGGGCGGGCGCTCGGTGCCGTCTTCGAGCGTGCGGGTGGGGAACTCGTAGTAGGTGATGGTGGCGTTGGGCCAGGAGGCGCCGTTGAAATCGGTCGAGCGCGTTTCCACGCTCGTCGGGTAGCCGAGGTCGAGCGCCCAGTACGGATGGTCGATGAGGTGCGCGCCCATGTCGCCGAGGGCGCCTGTGCCGTAGTCCACCCAGCCGCGCCAGGTGAAGGGGTGGAAGGCGGGGTCGTACTGCACCTCCGGCGCCGGTCCGAGGAAGAGGTCCCACGCCAGCGTGGACGGCGTGCGCTTGAGGACGTCCGGCATGTCAATCCCCTGCGGCCAGATGGGCCGGTTCGTCCACACCTGCACCTCGCGCACCTCGCCGATGGCGGCGTCGCGGATGAGTTCGTTGATGCGCCGGGCGTCGTTCGAGGAGTGGCCTTGGTTGCCCATCTGCGTCACCACGCCCGTCTCCTCGGCCGTCCGCGCCAAAACGCGCGCCTCGTGGATCGACCACGTGAGCGGCTTCTCGACGTAGACGGCCATCCCGCGCTCCATCGCCGCCTTGGCGATGACGGCGTGCGTGTGGTCCGGCGTGGCGACGACGACGCCGTCAATCCCATCGCCCATCTCGTCGAACATCCGCCGGAAGTCCTGATATGCGGCGGCGTCCGGGTAGGCTTTGAAAACGTCGGCGGCGTAGACGGCGTCCACATCGCAGAGGCCGACGATGGTTTCCGTGGCGGCCACGCGCTCGATCTTCCGCTTCCCCACCCCGCCGATGCCCACGCCCGCGATGCCGAGCGTATCGCTCGGCGCCCGGAGGCCCGCCCCGGCAATGACGTGGCGCGGCACGATCATCGGCGCGAGGCTCGCAGCCAGGCCGGCCTTCGCCGCGCGCTTGAGGAAAGAACGGCGGGAGGTGGTTTTCGAGTGGCTCACAAAGGCTCCCAAAGGTTTGAGTTCGAGAAAGGAACAGCGCTCTGGCAAGAAAAGACGGCCGACGGCTGACCACAGACCGCCGCTTCTTTCCCGCCAGATGAGCGGCGGTCGGCCGTCTGCGGTCGGCCGTCATCAAGCCTCCTGCCCGGCGCTCACGGGCGGCGTGTAGGCGGCGTCCACCCACGCCTCCTCGCGCCCGCTCTTGAGCGCCGTCTGAATGAAGTGCACGCCGCGCGCGCCGTCTTCTACCGTGGGGAAGTCGAGCGCGAGCGCGTCGGGCGTCTCGCCGGCGAGGCGGGCGGCGATGGCGTCCGTGGCGTTGAGGTACACGTTGGCAAAGGCCTCGAAAAACGCCTCTGGGTGGCCCGGTGGGAGGCGGCTCGCCCGCTGCGCCGCGTCGGAGAGGTAGTCGTTCCCGCGCTTGCGGATCTCCTCGGGCTGCCCTTGCCGCCGGATGTGCAGGTAGTTCGGGTCCTCCTGCGCCCAGGCGAGCGATGCCTCGGTGCCGTAGACGCGCAGGCGCAGCCCGTTCTCCTCGCCCGTCGAGACCTGCGAGCAAAGGAGGACGCCCTTCGCGCCGCTCGCGTAGCGCAGCAGCATACTCACGTCATCGTCCACGGCGCGGCCCTTGACGAAGGTGCTCACGTCGGCGCAGAGTCTGTCGAGGTCCAGGCCGGTGACGTAGCGCGCCAGGTGCTCGGCGTGCGAGCCGATGTCGCCCAGCGCGCCCGCGCCGGCCTTTTTCGGATCGGTGCGCCAGGAGGCTTGCTTGTTGCCCTCGGCTTCGATCTTGTCGGCGAGCCAGTCCTGCGCGTACTCGACCACCACCTTGCGTATGGGGCCGAGCGCGCCCTCTTCCACGAGCGCGCGCGCCTCCTTCACCATCGGGTAGCCCGAGTAGTTGTGCGTGAGGCAGAAGAGGATGCCCTGCTCCTCGACGAGTCGGCAGAGCGCCTCAGCGTCGTCGAGCGTGACGGTCATCGGCTTGTCGCAGACGACGTGGAAGCCTTTTTCGATGAACGCCTTCGCCATGCGGAAGTGCAGGTGGTTCGGCGTGACGATGCTTACGAAGTCGATCCGCTCGCCTTCGGGCAACGCGGCCTCTTTTTCGGCCATCTCCTCGAAGGAGCCGTACGCGCGCTCGGCCTTCACGCCCAGCGCCTGGCCGTGGCGGCGCGACTTTTCAGCATCCGAGGAGAAGGCGCCGGCTACCAATTCGGCCTGGCCGGTGAGGCGCACGGCCGTGCGGTGCACCTCGCCGATGAAGGCGCCCGGCCCGCCGCCGACCATGCCGTAGCGGAGTTTTCGATCTGAGGGCATACGTGAAAGGTTGGGTTTGGCCTGATTGCGTTTTGCGGCGAGCATCCCCGGTCTTCGTCATCCTGAGCGAAGTGAAGGATCTCTCACCTCGCGGAATGCCTCAACAATGGGGGTCCTTCGCCTGCGGCTCAGGATGACAGGGTTGCGGTCGGAGCTTGGATTCGTTCACGACCGCAGCTCCTCGATGCGCGCGTAGCTTGCGCGGATGCTCGCCAGCGGGTCCTCGGGCTGGTCGTGCTCAACGAAGGCGTGCTCCAGGCCGGCCTTTTCCGCCTGCGCGAAGATGCGGGCAAAGTCGATGGTGCCGCTGCCCACGTCGGCGAGGCTGCCGTCCTCGGCCATGTCCTTAACGTGGAAGAGCGGGAAGCGGCCGGCGTAGCGCTCAAAGTAGTCCAGCGGATCGCGGCCCGCCTTTGCGATCCAGTAGAGGTCCAGCTCGAAGCTCACGAGGTCGGGATCGGTGTTTTCGAGGAGCACGTCGTAGGCCGGCTCTTCGCCGCCAAAGGTCTCGAACTCGAAGTCGTGGTTGTGGTAGCCGAAGCGCAGGCCCGCCTCCTGGCAGCGCGCGCCGAGGTCGTTAAACGTGTCGGCGAGGGCGCGATAGGTGTCCAGCGAGGAACGCTGGTCTTCGGTGAGGTAGGGCACGACGAGGTACTCGTGCCCGAGCGTCTTGGCAGCCTCGATAGTGCCGTCGAGGTCGTTCTGCATCGCTTCAAGGGGAACGTGCCCCGAAGGCGCCCGCAGGCCGATCTCGTCCAAGAGCGTGCGGATGTCCGCTGGGTCGCGCTCGTAGAGGCCGGCGAACTCGACCTCGTCGTAGCCGATCTCGGCCACCTGCCGCAGCGTGCCGGGGAAGTCGTCTTCGAGGAGCGTCCGCAGCGTGTAAAGCTGCACGCCGGGATGGCTCAAGACGCTCGACGCCTCCTGCACGCCCGAAGAAGAAGGCGAGGCATCCGCCTCCGTCATCGTCTGCGCTGCGCCTACGGACGCGGCCTCGCGACCGGCGCAGCCGTCGGCGCCGGTCCAGAGAAGGCCCAGCCCGCCGAGCGCGGCGGCCTGCGTGGAGGTGCGGACAAAGCGGCGGCGGTTCATAAGGCGGCAAGGTTTTATGAAGAGGTAGGGGCGTATTGCAACACGCTCCTACGGTAGGCGTCGTGCACTGCTACAGATTCCCGCGCTTCATCTCCCTGACGGCGTAGTCGGCCGCGCGGGCGGTGAGGGCCATGTACGTGATCGAGGGGTTCACGCACGAGGCCGAGGTCATGCACGCGCCGTCGGTAACAAAAAGGTTTGGGACGTCGTGCGCCTGGTTCCACTTGTTCAAGACGGAGGTCTCCGGGTCACGGCCCATGCGCGCGGTGCCCATCTCGTGGATGCCCTCGCCGATGGCGTAGGTGTCCTCATACGTCGTCACGTTCTTCCCGCCGGCCGCTTCGAGCATCTCGGCGGCGGCCGTTTTCATGTCCTCGCGCATCTTCCGCTCGTTCTCGCCGAGCGACGTGCGCGCCACGACGAGCGGGATGCCCCATTCGTCCGTCTTTTCCGGGTCGAGGGCCACGTAGTTGTCCTCGCGCGGGAGGATCTCGCCGAAGGCCGTGAGACCCAGCTTCCACTTCCCCGGCTCGCGCAGGGCGAGCTTGAAGTCCTTGCCGAAGCCGGGCTTGTTCGAGCCGCGCCCCCAGCTTTCGCGGTAGGCGCCGCCCTGGTAGCCGTAGCCGCGCGTGAAGTCCACGTCGCCCCCGCCCGTGCCCAGGTTGCGGAAGCGGGGGATGTAGACGCCGTTGGGCCGGTTGCCGTAGTAGTAGTCATCCTCGAACCCCTCGAAGTCGGCCACGGCGCCTACCTTGAAGTGGTGGTCCATGACGTAGCGGCCCAAAGCGCCGCTTCGGTTGGCGAGGCCGTCCGGGAAGGCGCTCGGCTTCGAGTTCAAAAGGATCTGCGTCGAGCCGATGGCCGAAGCGCACAGGAAGACGACGCGAGCCAAGACCTCGCGCTCTTCTTTCGTCTCGCGGTCGATCACGCGCACGCCCGTGGCGCGGCCCTTCTCGGCGTCGTAGATCACGCTGTGGACGATGGCGTCGGTCTCGACAGTGAGGTTGCCCGTCTTTTCGGCGGCGGGGAGCGTCGAGGAGAGAGCGCAGAAGTACGACGCCGGCGTGCACCCGCGCGAGCACGGGCCGCAGTAGTGGCACGCGGCGCGGCCTTGATGCTGCTCGGTGAGGATGGCGCAACGGCCGATGGTCATCGTGCGGTCGGGGAAGTTTTCCTCGATCCCTTCGCGCACGTGCTGCTCGACGCAGTTGAGCGACATCGGCGGCAAGAACTCGCCGTCCGGCAGATGGTCCAGGCCCAGCTTCTCGCCGCTCACGCCGATGAACTTCTCCACGCGCGAGTACCACGGCGCGATGTCCTGGTAGCGGATGGGCCAGTCGATGGCGATGCCTTCGGTCTTGTTCGCTGCGAAGTCGAGGTCGCTCCAGCGGTAGACCTGCCGCCCCCAGGTGATCGAGCGCCCGCCGAGGTGGTACCCTCTGATCCAGAGGAAAGGCCGCTCCTCGTCGTAGTCGTACGGATGCTCGGAGTCCTTGACGAAGAAGTGCTTGTTGTACTCGTTAAACGGCCCGGCCTGCGACTGGTAGGCGTAGTCCTGCTTGTAGGTCTGCCGGTCGCCGATGCCGCGGAAGGGCATCTGCCAGGCGCCCTTGTGCTCGGTGACGTAGTCCTCGCCGTGCTCGACGTGGCGCCCGCGCTCCAAGACCACCGTGTTGAGGCCCTTCTCGCACAGCTCCTTCGCCGCCCATCCGCCCGAAACCCCAGAGCCGACCACGATGGCGTCGAACTCCTGTTTGCGCGGCGCGATGTTCACGTTCTTTTTCATAGCGAGACTTGAGATGGAGGGGGAAATCAGTATCTGGCAACGACGATGGACGAATGACGACGTAGCGAAGTGAGAAGTTTGTAGTCGGAGAGCAGCCGTCCGCCGTCTGCGGTCCGCCGTCGTCAATCAAGCCCAGGCGCGGCCGATCTGCTCGAAGGGCACGCAGCCGTCGTAGTAGCCCGGCCACGGCATCCAGCGCAGCTCCTCGGTCATGCCGATCTCGGAGGTGTAGTAGCCCAGGAGCGTCATCTCCTTCATCATGCGGAAGAAGGGCGGGTCCTCGGCGTCGGCGTTCTCGGGGGGGCCGGCCGTCGGGGGGGTGGTTGTGGAATCGGAGTCGAGACTCTCGTCGGCCTCCTCGCGGCCACGGGCGCCGCCACTGCGCGTGGCCTCCTGCACCTTGTCGTCCTCGACGTCGCGCTCGCCCGGATCGGGGTACGCCTCCTGGTCCATCACTTCGAGGAGTTTGATCTGCTCTTCTACAGGCGCCTCCACGAAGGCGCTGCCGAGCATCCCCTGGCTGCGCGACTGGATCTCCTGGAGGCCGCGCAAAAAGCGCTCGCGGTCCTCCTGCGGGTGCCAGTCCGTGAGCATCATGTCGATGTAGCGGTTCACCTGCGCGGCCTCGGCGCCGGGCGTGTCCGTGGCGGGGATGATCCGCTCGGTCAGGGCGATGACCAGCTCGTTCTGCTCGGGGCTGAGCGTCTGCGGCACCCAGTCGGCCGCCGCGCTCGGGCGCGCGCCGCTGAGGAAGCCCGCCGCCGTCGGCGCCGTGACGGCCGCGCCCAGCATCAGGCTCATGCGCTTGAGCGCTTCGCGTCGGTTGATCATGTGTTCGGGCGTTGAAGTGTTTGAGAGTTCACGCAGAGAACGTGCTCAGGTGTTCCAGAAGAGCGGGGAGGGCAGAGGCGCGCGAGCATGAACACGTACGCACCGTGCCCCCTGAACACGTTCTCACGCCGGCATGGCCTCCTCGGAGGTCTCCGTCTCGGCGCCGGCGGCGGTGGCGACGGACGCCTCGCGGTCCACGCGGTCATGGAAGAAAAGGAGGAAGAAGAGCAGCACGGCGCCCGCGAACGCCGCCGGGATCCACCAGAAGCTGAACCACTGATCCAAGGAGAGCGCCGTGGCGTCGCCCAGGAAGCCGTTGTAGACCTGCCCGGCCACCTGCGCGCCGATGAGCATCCCCACGCCGTACGTGATGAGAATGATCAGCCCCTGCGCCTGCCCGCGCACCGCCGGCGTGGACTTCTTATCCACGTAGATCTGCCCGGTCACGAAAAAGAAGTCGTAGCAGATGCCGTGGAGCGCGATCCCGCCGATGATCATCCACGTCACCGCCTCGGGCGCGCCGAGGGCGAAGAGGCCGTAGCGGAGCACCCAGGCGGCCATCCCCACGCCCAGCATCCACTTCACGCCCAGGCGCACGAAGAAAAACGGCATGAGCACCATGAACAGCACCTCGGACATCTGCCCGATGGTCTGCGTCGCGGCGATGTTCTCAAAGCCGGCCACGCCGAGGTAGATCTGCAAGAAGTTGTAGTACGCGGCCAGGGGGATGCAGATGAGCAGCGAGGCGGCCAGGAAGACGTAGAATGACCGGCTCCCGAGCGCCTGGAACGCATCCAAGCCGACGATGCTGCGCACGGAGACCTCCTCGCCGGCGGCGGGCGGCGGCGTGTGCGGGAGCGTGAAGCTGTAGAGGCCCAGCGCCAGGCTCGCCCCGCCGGCCAGGTAGAGCGGCAGCGCCGTCTGCTCTGGCCGTAGCCCCTCGGCCACGAAGGCGCCGCCGACGAAGCTCACCGTCAGCCCCGCCACGATCCAGCCGATGGTGCCGAAGACGCGGATGATGGGGAACTGTTTTTCCTGATCCTCAATGTTGTGGAACGCGAGCGTGTTCGTCAGGCTCAGCGTGGGCATGAAGCAGAGGTTGTACGCCAGGAGCAAGAGGATAAACACCACTGGCGCGCCCGAGGCCGAGGGCGTTAGGAAAAGGAAGAGCGCGCCCAGGAGGTGCATCACGCCCAGCACCCGTTCCGTGGCGAAGTAGCGATCCGCGATGAGGCCGACGAAGAACGGCGCCACAATCGCCGCAACCGGGTTCACGGTGAAGGGCCAGTGCGTGAGGTCCTCCATCCCCTCGGCCGTCATGTACACGGCCACGGTGGTGTACCACGCGCCCCAGATGAAGAACTCCAGGAACATCATGGCGCTCAGCCGGGCGTTCGTCTGGTTCATGATGCGCTCTCGGGTTTGTAGCTCTTCGGATTGGCGCTGTGCCCGAAATCGGAGTCATCCCCGCGCAAGCGGGAAACCGGAGCCGGGGGCGGTGCGGTAGCCCGCTCTGAATCCAGATCAAGTCTGGGATGACTTTTTTAGAAGCGCATCACCGTTCCGCAGAGGGGTTGTTGTAAGGGCGGCGTCCGTCCTACTCGCTGCCCGCGCTCTCCTCACCAGTGAGCGGGCGGATCTTGAGGTTGCGGTACCACACCACGTCGCCGTGGTCCTGGAGGGCGATGTGGCCCGCGTCGGCCTGCCCGTAGCCAGGCATCTCGCTGAACTTGCTCGCGGCCACCTTCTCCTTCCATTCGTCGCTCCCCAGTTCGTACTCGACCACCTTCTGGCCGTTGAGCCAGTGCTCGACGTGGTTGCCGTCCATGACGATGCGGACCTCGTTCCACTCGCCGGCGGGCTTGACGACGCCGGGCGTGGCCTGGTCGAGGTCGTAGTTCGAGCCGGCGCGGTGCGTAGGGTCCTCGCGGTCGGGGTGGCGCTCGTCGTCGAGAATCTGCATCTCGGGGCCGCTCTCCCAAGTGGCGTCGTACTCCTCGCTCACGTTGTAGATGATGCCGCTGTTGCCGCCCTCGCTGATCTTCCAGTCCAGCTTCAGCTCGTAGTCGTCGTACTCCTGCTTCGTGATGAGGTCGCCGCCGTCGCCGGCTTCGGGGTCGAACATGAGCGTGCCGTCCTCGGCGCGCCAGGCGGCGGGTACGTCCTCGCGCTTGAAGCCGCGCCAGTGGTCGCTCAAGGAGTCGCCATCGAAGAGGAGCTGCCAGCCTTCGTCGCGTTCTTCGGCGGTGAGCGTGTTCGGCTCGGTCATGAGGGTGTCGGGTTGCTCGGAGAGGGCGGAGGCTTCGGCGGAACGCTCCTCGGCCGTACAGCCAACGAGCAGGCCCGGCGCGGCGGCCACCAGGAGCACCCAGAGCGCGAGCGTTGCAGAAGGGGAGACCATAGCAAAAAGGCAGACGGGCGGAAACGGACCGTAGAAAAGGACAGACCTGTGCGGTTCGCGGATCGGTAGCGCTACCGGCAGGGCTGTGCCCGGCGGCGCGGCGGGCAGCTTGATCGAAACTGCTAAATGGTAACGAAAAGTTTTATCACCGTCCAGACAGAAGCGGCAAAACTTGGCAACGCTTTCCGCCTGCGTGCCTTGCTTGCTCACCGCCCCGAGGCGGACGACGAGGCTCCGCCGCTGCCCGCGTACGTCACGCGCCAGATGCGGCCCTCGCGCGAGTCGGCGATGTAGAGCGCGCCGTCCGTGCCCTGCGCGAGGCCGGTGGGGCGGTACTGCGCGTCGCCGGGCGCCTCGATGGGGCGCTCGCCCGCGAAGCCGTCGGCAAAGGTGCGGTACTCGCCCGCCGGCTGCCCGCTCCCGTCGAGGGGGACGAAGACGATCTTGTAGCCGGCCTGCGGCAGCGGCGCGCGGTTCCACGAGCCGTGAAAGGCGATGAACGCGCCGCCCTGGTAGCTCTCAGGGAAGCTCTCGCCCGTGTAGAAAAGCAGATCGTTCGGCCCCCAGTGGCCGGGGAAGGCCACGGCGGGCTTCTCGAACTCGGCGCAGCGGCCGATCTCCTGCCCGTCGCCGCCGTACTCGGGCGCGAGCACCTTCGCGTCCTGTTGATGGTCGTTGTAGCAGTACGGCCAGCCGAAGTCGTCGCCCTCGCTGACCTGGACAAACTCCTCGGAGGGCAGTTCGGCGCTTTCTTCCTCGGTGTAGAGATCAGGCCAAAGCTGGCTGAGCTGGTCGCGCCCATGCTGCACGGCGTAGAGGGTTCGGGCTACGGGATTCCACTCGAGCGCCACGGCGTTGCGGATGCCGGAGGCGAAGCGCGCATCTTCGGTCTGCGTCTGCCCCGTCTCATCGGCGTCGAAGCGCCAGATGCCGCCATGGCGCTCAAGCTGCGGGCACGGCTCCAGCCCCGCCGACCCTGGCGTGCGCGACTGCTCCTGGCACGCGTTCGACGGCGCGCCGACGTTGACGAAGAGCGACCCGTCATCGCCGAAGGTGAACGACTTGGCCGCGTGCTGCCGCTGCTCGGGGAAGCCGTCCACCACGGTCTCTGGGGAGCCGCTCGGCGCAAGCGCGTCCTCGGCGAGCGGGTAACGCATCACGGCTGTCTGCGAGGAGGCGTAGAGGTAGCCATTGCGTAAGGCGATGCCCGTCCCGCCGAAGTCGCCGAAGCGCTCCGTCACGTCGGCTCGGCCGTCGCCACTGGTGTCGCGCAGGGCGACGATGCCGCCGCCGCCATCCGTGTTGCGCAGCTTGACGTAGAGGTCGCCGTTGGGGAGCACGGCGAGGTGGCGCGCCGGTCCCACCCCCTCGGCCACGACCGTGGCGCAGAAGCCGTCGGGCAGCTCGAGGCCGCCGTCTTCGCAGGCGGCCGGCGCGGTGGTGGTGTCCTCCTCGGTAGGCTGCGCCTCGCACGCCGTGAGGGCGCCGGCGAGGAGGAAGAGAGCGGCAAGGAGACTGAAGAAGCGAGGCGTAGAACGCATGGCGGGTGGCTGCTGTGCGGGAGGGGAGGTCGGCTTCCGTGCAGAGAGGCGTATGCCGCAGGCGCGCGCGGGTTGCAGCAGCTCGCATTCCACGCCCGAAACGTTGCTCTTCCGTGTCGGCTTCCGCTGCGCCCGCGACGTGGCGAGGCAGAGAATGAAATGGCCTCACGAGGGCGTAAACGCCGCGTCGTGCAGGATCTCGTCAAAGACGCGGATCGCCAGCGCGGCGTCGGCCTCGGAGAGCACCATCGGCGGCTTGATCTTGACGACGTTGGCGAACGGTCCGTCCGTGCCGGTGAGGATGCGGCGCTGGCGCAGGGCTTCGACAAACTGCGCCGCCTTCTCGGTGGCGGGCGCGAGGGTGTCACGGTCCTCGACCAGCTCGACGCCGATGAAGAGGCCCGTCCCGCGCACGTCGCCGATGAGCGGGTGGCGGTCCATCAACGCGCGCAGGCCGCCCAGTAGGAAGGTGCCCACCGTCAGCGCGTGCGCTTGCAGTCCTTCCTCCTGCACCACGTCGAGGACGGCCCGGCCGATGGCGCACGAGACGGGGTTGCCGCCGAACGTCGTAAAAAACTCCATGCCCGCCTCGGCGAACGACCGGGCCACAGCCTCTGTGCAGACGACGGCCGCCAGCGGATGCCCGTTGCCGATGGGCTTGCCCATCACCACGACGTCCGGCACGACGCCCTGCTGCTCGAAGCCCCAGAAGTGCGTCCCGACGCGCCCGAAGCCGACCTGCACCTCGTCAAGGATGCACATGCCGCCGGCGGCGCACACGTGGCTGAAGGCCGCCCGGAAGTACCCCTCCGGCGGGATGATCTGCCCGCCGACCGAAGGCAGCGACTCGGCGATGAACGCGGCCGGCGGGCGCTCCATCTCTTCGATGACGCGGCCGACGGCCTCGCCGTAGGCGGTCCCGGCGGCGCGGCCCTGGCCTTTGTGCGGGCCGCGGTAGCCGTCGGGCATCGGCGCGACGTGCACCCACGGCTTGCGGCCCTGGCCGCCGGGGCCATCGAACTTGTACGGGCTGATGTCCACGAGCGTGCGCGTGTGACCGTGGTAGGCGTTCTCCAGCACGATCAGGTCCTCGCGGCCGGTGTGCGTGCGCGCCAGGCGCAGCGCCAACTCGTTGGCCTCGGAGCCGGAGTTAAGGAAAAAGCAGTGGTCCAGCGATGGCGGCAGCGTAGCGCAGAGGCGGTCCGCGTAGGTGACGAGTTCGTCGTAAAGGTAGCGCGTGTTGGTGTTGAGGCCCGCCATCTGCCGCTGCCCGGCGGCTACGACACGTGGGTGGCAGTGCCCCACGTGGCAGACGTTGTTGTAGAGGTCGAGGTACGGCCACCCGCGCTCGTCGAAGAGAAAGGAGCCGCGCCCCCGGATGAACTTCACCGGCGTGCGGAAGCTGAGCGAGAGCGCCCCGCTGAAACGGGCTTTCCGCTGCTCCGCAAGCTGCTCGCGCGGGGTACCGCGATCCGCGTACACGTCGAGTGCCGTCTCTGCGCACAGCCGCGAGGCGGCGTCCACCGGGTCGGTCCCGATGTAGCGTTCGAGGGCCTGCCACGCCCGCTCCTCGGTGACGAACCAAGCCGCGCGGTCGGGGTCGATGCAGCGGCGCTCGGCGGCGGTCACCAGCGAGACGGCCAGCCGCCCGCAGACGAGCGGAAAGAGCACCTCGGCCTCGGCAGACGACAGCGGACGCACGGCGTGGTAGCCCGCAACGACCTGCGTGCCGGCGGCGAGGGGGTCCGGTTCGTCCAGCAAGAGGTAGGCCAGCGCGATGGCGAGGTCGCATACGACCGGGTTATAGAGCGCGTCGCCGAAGTCGAGCAGGCCCGCCACGCGGTCCTCGGCCACGAGCACGTTCTCGTCGTTGAGGTCGCCGTGGATCAGCCCCTGCGGGAGCGCGGCGAGGTAGGGCTGCACGCCGGCCCAGAGCCGGAACGCCTCTTCCACGACGCGCCGCCGCCCGGCATCCTCTACCAGCGAAACCCTGCCGCGCAGCGCGCCGGCAGCCGTCAGGTCCCAGCGATGCGTGCGGCGCGCGGCGGGCGGGTCGAGCGGGGTCAGCGCGGTGGCGACGTGCGCGATGCAGCGCCCGGCGTGGTGCAAGCGCGCGTCCGGCGCGGGGGCGGCCTCGCTCCATGGCGTGCCCTCGACAAACTGAAGCAGCCGTCCGAGCCGCGGCCTGCCATCCGGTGGCTCGTAGGCTGATGCGACGGCGCCGGACGGCGTCGGGACGATGCGGGGCAGCGCCACGTCGAGGCCGCTTGCGTGCACGGCTTCCACGGCCGCGTGCTCCAACGCAATCAGACTGCGTGCCGCCTGCGGATCGGCCAGCTTCAGGACGTGGCGCGTCCCGTCCGTCGTTGTGACGAGGTAGTTCTCGTTTTCGCCGGCCAGTCGTGATACGGTCGCCTTCAGGCCGTACGCTTTCAGCAGAAACGCAGCGAGGGGGGGCGGGGCGTCGGAGGCTTCGCTCACAAGTCTATCAGTGTGCTGTGAGAACCCACCGTCTTTGATGGTGGTGATGTGTGCTCGGCCGTGCCGCAAGTCGCTGTGCCGCAAGTCGGGGAGGGCAAGGAGCCAGTCCTAGCGAGATCCCGCATCAACTGAGTGGCCCGCACCGCGTTCGGTCCCGTGTGACACGTTCCCTGAGAAACATGGTGGTTGGGCCTTTGCCACGTGTTTCCGTGGGACCGCAGCCCCTTTGGGGGTGGTCGTTCAGTCCTCAAGCGCGATATGCCGCGCCTCACCGGCAGCGGAGGCAGACGATGCCAGGCGTGCGGGGCAACGAATCGTCACTCCGACGAAGCCGCTCGCACAGGCGTAGCCTCTTCCGGCGGGCGCGTCCCATCACCGCCAGCCAATGCCGCGCGCGTCTCGATCTTCTGGACAAGGAACTGCCCGAGGCGGCGGCCCTGGTCGAGGCCGTTCTCGGCGGCCATGCGGTAGTGGATGCCGCCGTAGAGCCGGCTCACGCCCGCCTCCTCAGCCGCCTCCTCGAACGAGCCGAAAGAGCGCACGGGCAGCCCGTAGGAGACTTCGGAGGTGTCGCGGAAGGCGAAGCCTTCACCGAAAAGATCGGTGAGCGCCGTGGCGGCGGCGGCGGAGGTGACGCTGTGCGCGCTCGGGTACTCGGGGAAGGGCGGCGTCTGCAAAACGGGCAGCCACGTCTCGTCTAGGTGCGCGTTGATGACCGTCTCGGGGCGGACGAGGTTGCTGCGGTACTTCTCGTCCCACGCGCTGATAAAGCCGTCGGCCAGCGCGATGGAGAGCTGCGCGTAGGCCTCGGCGGCGCGGGCGAAGTCGGCCCCCGTCTGCCGCGCGGCGATGGTGGCGATGCTCATCCAGTGGCCGCCCGGCGTCATCTGCTTCGTGGCGAACATGGCGTGGCCGCGCGTGTGCATCACGTACGGGTTGCAGTCCCAGAAGGCGGCGATCTCGCGCTGCTCTTCGGTCAGGTTCTCGACGATCTCGTAGACTTCCCGCGCCTGCTCGCGGAAGGCGCTGCCTTCGTCCATGCTGTAGGGCACCGGGCGCGGCGGCATGAACTGGCTCGACGAGTCCATGACGAAGGGGCGGAGCTTGTCCCAGTTCGGGTTCACGCCGTCCATGTACGCCGGCGGCGTGGGCTGCCAGCGGCCCGGCTCGTCGGTGACGGTGAACTTCGCGCCGCTGCGCGTCTCCTTGTACTGGTCCTCGTCGGCCCAGGCCAGGACGTGCGCGGCCACCGCCTCGCCGTACGCGGCTGAGCGCCGGAGCACATCCGCCGGCACGCCCTCGGCGGCGAGGCGCTCGTGCACCTTCTGGCGGTACGCCTCGATCCGCCCTTCAGAAAAGACCATCGCCTGACCGACGCTGAGGAAGGCGTGCAGGCTGGCGAGGGTGGGCGCGTAGGCCCCCACGCTCGTGTCCGGCGGCGGGAGCGGTGTCAGGCCGTTGAGCTGCCCAGCCAGCGTGCGCTGCTCCGGATGCGACGGCACGAGCGCTTCGTAGGCCGCCACGCTGGCGTAGGTGTACGCGCGGCTCGCCTGCGGCGGGCTGAAGATGTCGTGCACCATCACGTCGGTGAGGTGGCTCACCGCGCCGTGCAAAAGCTCAGGGTCCTGCGCCTGCTCTCGATAATCGGACTCCCGGTGGTCGGAGCCGCCGGCCTGGCAGCCCGCCAGAAGGGCGGCGAAGAAAAGCAAAAGGGCGAAGCGCACGGGCATGGCAGAAGACGAGTCTGTTAAACGGCCCTTCGGCGAGCGGCGCATTCCCTTGTTTTAACAGGGAACGGCCAGATAAAACAGCTTTCGCGAACGGATGAGTGTATAGGCGCAGTAAAGATTCGCCGCCCCTCGGCGGTTCCCGCTTTGACGGGCGCAGTGAGCGAGGGGATCGCTATTTGCCCAGCGCAGATGCGACGTCAGAACCTGTCGCCCCAGGCGCGGCACCGCCCGATGGACGCACGCGGAAAACCTGGAGCGGCGCGTCGTTGCGGGCGACGAGGAGGAGCATCTGCCCGCCCGCCGTGCGCAGGAGCCGGAGCGCGCGCGCCTGCCCCTCGATCCACAGGCCGCTCTCGGGCGGCTCGACAGGCACGAAGCCGCCGCGTCCGTCGCCTTTTAGGAAAAGCCCGTAGCTGGCATCGAGGCGCCCGCGCGCCGGCTCGACGCCGTAGAAGTTGCCCGCGAGGACGAGGTCCTGGTGACCGTCCCCGTCAAAATCGCCCGGCAGCGTGGCGCGCACGGGGGCCAGCTGCGCCTCTACGGGGAGCGGGCGGATCTCGAAGGAGCCGCTGCCAAGGTTCTCGGCGATGGCACTGGCGAAGGTGCGCGCCTCGCGGACCTCGGCTTCGGCAAGCTGCTCTTCTGAGAACAGGTCCTCCATCCGCTGCGCGCCGAAGTCGGTGTAGGAGGCGTACTTTTTCTTGAGCGGTTCGATCTGCCCGAAGAGCGCGTCGCGTGAGGCGAAGGGGTAGCTCGTGCCGCCGGTGTAGTGCGTCAGGAGCGGATCAGGCGTGCCGTTTTGGTCGAAGTCGTGGAGGTAGAGGCGGACGGGCTGCTCGGGCATGGCCTTGAGCCGGGCGTTAAGGCCGAGGTTGCCCAGGGCGAGGTCGGCGTCGCCGTCGCCGTCGATGTCGGTGGCGGTCACGGCGCTCCACCAGCCGGTTTGATCTGCGAGGCTGGCGGCCCCGGTGCGTTCGGCGAAGCGCCCATCGTCTTGCTGCACGAAGAGGCGCGGCGCCATCCACTCGCCCACGACGACGAGGTCCGGGCGCGCGTCGCCGCCGAGGTCGGCCCACGCCGCGCCGGTGACCATGCCGGCGGTGGCAAGCGCCTCGGCCTTTTCGGCCGTGACGTCGCGGAAGCGGCCTGTGCCGTCGTTTTCGAGGAGGAAGCTGGGCGGCACGGCGCCGTAGTTTTTGACCACCGCGCGGCTGCCGACGAAGAGGTCCACGTCGCCGTCCCCGTCAAAATCCGCCGGGGCGACGGTGGCCGTGTGAGCGAAGAGGCGGGGCAGCGCCCCCTCAGCGCGGCGGAAGCGGCCTTCGCCTGCGTTGAGGTAGAGGCGGTCTTGGAGCGCGGAGGCCTCGCCCCAGAACTCGTTCCCGCCACTGGCGACGTAGAGGTCGAGGTCGCCGTCCCCGTCGGCGTCGAAGAAGGCGGCGTCGGTGTCCTCGGCGAGGCGGTCTTTGGCGAACGTAGCTTCGCTGGTGGGAGCGAAGGTGGAGCCTGCCCCGGCGCCGGGGTCGGCCTGCTGCACGAGAAGCTGACCGGACTGCTCCTTGGCGCCGCCGACGAAGAAATCGTCGAGGCCGTCGCCGTTTACGTCTCCAACAACGAGCGCGGGGCCTTCGGTGGAGAGCTTGTGCGGCATGAGCGGCTCGCGGGTGAAGTCGTTGAAGCGGTTCTCGGCGTGGCGGTAGGCGAGTCCGATCTCCTCTGTCACGTCCTCGAAGAGCAGCCGCTCCGGGCCAGCCGTGTCGTAGCGGTAGGCGCCGCCGGCTTCCGATTGGCGCAGCGTGACGGGCTGGTTGGCGCGCACGTCGCGGAGCGTCTGAAACCGCCCGTCCGGCCAGACGACGGTGAGCGAGTCCACGGCATCCGCTTCGCCCAAGCCAAACACAAGGCGTGGCTCGACGGAGGAGAGCCACCCGCGCACGGGGTGCTGCTCCTGCATCCAGCGCTGGCCGCCGACCCAGAGCACTACGCGCGTGCCGAGGCCGGCCGTGTTCTTCCCTTCGCCGCGGAGGCGGACGGCCAGGTAGCGATGCTGCGGGAAAAGGCTGTCAGCGCGGTTTTCGTAGAGGGCGGCCGGCTCGCCGAGGTTGCTCACCACGAGGTCGAGGTCGCCGTCGCGGTCGAGGTCGGCATAGGCGGCGCCGGTGGAAAAGCCTTCGTGATCGAGGCCCCAGGCGGCGGCTTCGCTCTCGAAGCGCAGATCGCCCCGGTTCCGGAAGGCGTAGTTGGGGATCTTGATCTGCGGCATCCGCTGGAGCAGCGCCAGGTTCGCCTCGGTAATGCCTTTTTCGAGCGAGGCCTGGATGGCCACGTCGGAGACGTAGTTGATGTAGTCGAGGTCGTTGGGCCGGCGGTAGATCCCGTTGGTGATGAAGAGATCGGTGCGCCCGTCGAGGTCAAAGTCGGCCAGGAGCGGCGCCCAGCTCCAGTCCGTGGCCTCGATGCCGGCGAGCGGGCCGACGTCGCTAAAGCGCCTTTGGCCGCGGTTGAGTTGGAGCGTGTTGCGCACGATTTGGTGGTGGTAGCCGAAGCGCCGCTTCATCTCGTACGTCGTGAGGCCCTCGGCGCCGGCCGAGGTCTTGAGCACGCTCTCACGCACGGGCAGCATGTCGAGCGCCACGAGGTCGGGCCGCGCGTCGCCGTCGAGGTCGGCCGCGTCGGTGCCCATCGAATAATGACTCGTGTGGCCCGTGGCCGTTTTGATGGATTCGGTGAACGTCCCATCGCCGTTGTTGAAGTAGAGGAAGTCGTCCTCGTGAAAGTCGTTGGCGACGTAGAGGTCGGGCCAGCCGTCTTGGTCGAAGTCGCTCACCGTCACGCTCAGGCCGTAGCCGGTGGGGCCGCCGTGGATGCCGGCCCTTTCGCTTACGTCCACGAAGCGGCCTTCGCGGTTTTCCAGAAGGCGGTCGCCGGCCAGGGAGTCGCGGCGCAGGCGCTCTTCGGCCCGCCCGAACGAGCGCGCGGTGTGGACGGCGTGGTTCAGGAGAAAAGCGTCGAGGTCGCCGTCGCGGTCGTAGTCGAAAAACGCCGCCTGCGTGGCGTAGCCTTTGAAGCCCAGGCCGTACGCCCCCGCCTCTTCGGAAAAGGTGGGCACGCCATCCGCGCCCGCGCCCTCGTTGATGAACAGCTCGTTGCGACCTCTTCGCCCGAGCGCGCCGCCCACGTTGGCGACGTAGAGGTCGAGCCGGCCGTCGCCGTTGACGTCGGCCATCGTGGCGCCGGTGGACCAGTCGCCCGTGCCGGCCACGCCCGCTTTTTCGGTCACGTCATCGAAGCGGAAACCGCCCCGGCCCAGGTAGAGCCGGTTGGCACCCTCGTTGGCGGTAAAGAAGAGGTCGGGCAGGCCGTCTTGGTTGACGTCGCCCACGGCCACACCGCCGCCGTTGTAGTAGTAGAGGTAATTGAGGATGTTGAAGTCGGCGCCTTCGGCCAGCACGTTCTCGAAGCCGACGCCCGTCTCGGCGGGCGGCAGGCGGCGGAAGAGCGTCGGCGCCTCGCCCTCGGCATCCGCGCTTCCGCAGCCGGCCCCGCCGAGCGCGGCGGCGAGGAGGAGCAGGAGGGCGGCGAGGCGCAGAATCATGCCAGTTGGCGCGGGCGGTATGCGGAAAACGTTGGCGTGGGGCAGAGCGTTTTTGCGTTGTCCTTGGCGTAGGGACACGATATATCGCGTCCCTACCTGCGCGCCGAGGGCTGACTGTCGAGGCTGCGCCCGATGGCAAAAACCTGCGGCGCGGCGTCGTTTTTGACGACGAGGACGAGGCGCCCGCGCTCGGCGTCTTCTACGAGGCGGAGGGCGCGCACCTCACCCTGAAGGCGGAAGCCGCTCTCGCGCGCGGGCACCGGCGCGAAGCCGCCCGCGCCGTTGCCCCGGAGGAAGAGGCCGTAGCTGGCGTCCATCCGCCCGATCTGCGGCTTGACGGCGTGGAAGTTGCCACCCAGGAGGAGGTCCGTGTGACCGTCGCCGTCGAAGTCGCCCGGCAGCGCGGCGTAGGTGGGCGCGAGCTGCGCCTCGGTCGGGAGCGGGCGGATCTCGAAAGAGCCGCCGCCTTTGTTCTCGATAAGCGACGTGGCGAAGGTGTAGGCGCGGCGGACCTCGGCGTGGGCCAGCTGCTCCTCGGAGAGCACGTCCTCTACCGAGGCACCGGCGTAATCGGCGTGCTGGGTGAACTTCTTCTGGACGAAGGTGAGTTCGCGGCCGAGTTCGTCTTTGAGGAGGAAGGGGCGGCTGGCGCCGTCGCGGTGCAGGGCGAGGATCTGGTCCACGGAGCCGTTGCGGTCGAAGTCGCCCACGTGGAGCGTAGCCGGCGCGTCGGGCTTGGCCGTTAGGCGCGTGTTGAGGCCGAGGTTGCCGGCGACGAAGTCCACATCGCCGTCCCCGTCGAAGTCCTCGGCGGCGATGGTATTCCACCAGCCGTGGCTTTTTTCCAGGCCGGGCGTGTCGAGCGGCGTGAGGACGCCGCCCGTGTTCTCCAGAATCGTGATCGGCATCCATTCGCCTACGACGACGAGGTCCGCACGCCCGTCGCCCGTGGCATCGGCCCAGACGGCGTCGGTGACGAGGCCGAGCGTTTTTAGGGCGGGCGCTTTTTCTTCGGTCACGTCGCGGAAGCGGCCTGTACCGTCGTTCTCCAGGAGCGCGCTTTCGGGGACGACGCCGTAGCGCCACGGCACGAGCCGCGCGCCGACGAAGAGGTCCGTGTCGCCATCTCCGTCAAAGTCGGCCGGGCGTCCGGCTGAGGAGCTGGCGTAGCGCGAGGGGAGCCGTCCGCTGGCTTTCTCGAAATCGCCGCCGCCGGCGTTGAGGTAGAGCCGGTCCTTGAGCGCGGGCGCGCGGCCGGAGAACTCGTTCCCTCCGGAGGCGACGTAGAGGTCGAGGTCGCCGTCCCCATCGGCGTCGAAAAAGGCGGCGCCGAGGTCTTCGGAGATCTTGTCCTTCTCGAACAGTGCCTCGTTTGTGGAGGCGAAGCCGCCGCCGCGCTGCTGCACGAGGAGGCGGCCGGGCTGCTCTTTGGCGCCGCCGAGGAAGACGTCGTCGAGGCCGTCGCCGTTGACGTCGCCCACAGCGGCGGGCGGCCCCTCGGTGGAGAGCATCTTCGGAAGGAGCCGCTCGCGGTCGAAGTCCACGAAGTCGTTCTCCGCGTGCGCGTAGCCGCCGAGGTCTATTTCCTCGGTCACGTCGGCGAAGAGCGGCTCTGGCGCGGGCGCGCGAGCCGTGTCGGCCCTTCCGTTGCCGGGGTCGCTGGCGGGGCGGGCGTCTCTTTGGCGGAGGGTGAGCGTCTGGTTTGCGGCGACGTTTTCGAGGATTTGCGCCGTGCCATCGGGCCAGTCCACGCGCAGAGCGGCGAGCGTGTCCACGGCGCCGAGGCCAAAGAGAAGCACGGGATCGACCGAGGACTGGAAGCCGCGCTGCGGGATCTGCTCGCGGTAGAACGTTTTTCCATCGGGCGCCGTGGCCGTCACCTGCGCGCCCACGCCCAGGCGGTTTTTGCCCGCGCCTTCAAGGCGGACGCGGAGCCAGTGGTTTCCGGAGAGCTTCTCATCCGCCTCGTTGCGGTAGACGAAGGCGCCCATGTTCACGTTGTTGACGACGAGGTCGAGGTCGCCGTCCTGGTCAAGATCCCCGTAGGCGGCGCCGTTGGAGAAGCCCGGCGTGCCCAGGCCCCAGCTTTCCGTCGCGTTCTCGAAAGAGAGGCCGCCTGTGTTCCGAAAGGCGTAGTTGGGGATGGGCGTCGAGGGGATTTTCTCTAGGAGCCGGGCGTACTTGCGGTCTTCGTCAATGGCCTTCCCGCGCGCCATCGAGCGGATGTCGTTGGCGAAGAAGTCGATGAAGTCCTGATTCGTGAGGTCCTTGTAGATGCCGTTGGCGACGAAGAGGTCGTTTCGGCCGTCGAGGTCGAGGTCGGCAAAGAGGGCGCCCCAGCTCCAGTCCGTGGCCTCGACGCCAGCGAGCGGGGCCACCTCGCTGAAGGTGGGAGCCTGTCCCGGCCCGGCGGGGTCGCGGTTGTTGCGGTGGAGCGCGTTGCGCATGATCTGGTGGTGGTAGTCGTTGCGCAGCTTGGCCTGGTACACGTTCCACGACTCGAAGACGGAGGTCGTCTTCTGGCGCGCGTCCTCTTCCGGGAGCATGTCCGTGACGTAGATCTCCGGGTAGGCGTCGCCGTCGATGTCGGCCATGTCGGCGCCCATGGAGGAGAGGCTGATGTGGGGCATCGCCTCGGGAAGCACCTCGCGGAAGGTGCCGTCCTGCTGGTTCATATACAGGTAGTCGCGCTCGAAGAAGTCATTCGAGACGTAGAGGTCGGGCCAACCGTCGCGGTCCACGTCGCCGACGGTGACGCCGAGGCCAAAGGCGATCTCGCTCCCGAAGATGCCGGCCTCCTCGCTTACGTCTACGAACTGCCCTTCATCGTTGCGAAAAAGCTTGTCGCCGCCCTTGTCGTCGCGGACGTGGCGGATGTTTTTGAGGCCGAACGAGGAGACCGAGCGGAAGGAGTTGTTGAGGAGGTAGAGGTCGAGGTCGCCGTCGCGGTCGTAGTCGAAGAAGGCGGCGTGCGTGGAGTAGCCCTCGTCGGCGAGGCCGTACGCCTCGGCCTCTTCGGAAAAGGTGGGGATGCCGTCCGGCCCGGTGCCCTGGTTGATGAACAGCTCGTTCTGCTTATCATCCCCGGCGGCGTTGCCGGCGTTGGAGACGTAGAGGTCGAGGCGCCCGTCGCCGTTGACGTCGGCAAAACTGACGCCGGTGGACCACTCGCGCCGCCCGGCCACGCCGGCTACTTCGGTCACGTCCTCGAACCGAAAGCCGCCTCGGTTGAGGTAGAGCCGGTTGGGAAGCTGGTTTGCGGTGAGGTAGAGGTCCGGCAGGCCGTCGCCGCTCACGTCGCCGAGGCCCACGCCGCCGCCGTTGTAGTAGTTGCGGTAGGTGAAGACGTTGAAGTCTTCAGAGAACGTGAGATCGTTGGCGAAGTCGAGGCCGGTGTACGCGGGCGGCAGCTTGGTGAAGAGCGTCTCGCCGGCCTCGATGCTGTCGCGCCCGGCCCACGCGGGGGCCGCGTCGTCCTCGCTGGCGCACCCTGCCAGGCCGGCACATCCTACCGGCAGAGCCAGTAAGATGATGAGAAGCGCCCGGATCGTTTTTTCGGTACGAAACGTCATGGAAGTGAGATGGCTGACCGCGCAGCAGATTGGTTGAAACAGAGCGCCCACGACCTCGGCCACGCGCGCCACGCCCTCGATGCAGGCGACTACGACTGGGCCTGTTTTGCCGCGCACCAGGCCGCCGAGAAAGCCGTCAAGGCGGTCATCCTAAGCATGAACGGAGAGGGATGGGGCCACGCTATCACGCGCCTGCTAAAGGACATCGGAGAACGTTTTCCCGTTACCGACGACCTGATCCAGGCTGCTCAGCGGCTGGACAAGCACTACATCCCCACGCGGTACCCCAACGGCTTTGACGCCGGAGCGCCCTTCGATTACTACACGGAAGCAGAGGCCCAGCAGGCCATCCGAGATGCCCAGCGTATTTACGACGTTGCAGAGCAGTCGCTTTCTTGATCAGGACGCCGCCATCGAGGCGCTCAAGGCGTGCGCACATGAGGCGAAGGCCGCGTGCGACCTCGTCGTGGCCGTGCACCTCTTCGGCTCGCTGGCCGCCGGCACGGCCACCCCGCGCTCCGATGCGGACGTCGTCGTTGAAGTTCCAAGCGAGGCCGTCCGCAAGGCCGCGCAGGAGATAGCGGCGCGCGCTTTCCTCGGCGCACCCCTGCCGGTGGATCTATTCGTTTGTTCCACCAGCGCGCTCGCCAAAGAGCAGGGGATCGCTGGGGCGCTGGCGCGGCGAAGCATCAAGCTGGCTTAGAGCAGGCGGCTTGGTAAGCCGGCGCGTGGTCTTCAGCTTGCGTAAAGAGGGCGTGCGTTGCGCAGGGCGAAGCCCAGCGGCCGAGGCGGCACGCCGGGCTTCGCGGCCGGAAAGCTATGCCGTTTACACGTCGCCCGCGCCCGCATCCTCCTCGCACTCCCTCCGGCGGCTCGATTCAATAGCCGGGATTCTGGTTCAGATTCGGATTGGCGTCGATCTGCCCCTGTGGGATGGGCATGAGCGCGCGGTAGGCGTCGCTGACGTCCTTGTACTCCCATGTCCCGGCGGTGAACTGCCCGAAGCGGATGAGGTCCTGGCGCCGCTTCAGCTCGTTGATCAGCTCGTGCAGGCGGGCCTGGAGGAAGACGTCCTCGCTCAAGCTTGTGAGCGGCGCAAGTTCAAGGTCGTCGTCATCCCCCACGCCGGCCAGCTCCGACTCGGAGGCGCGCGCGCGCAAGTCGTTGAGGAGGTCGAGCGCCTCGCCGTCGTTGCCCTGCTGCCAGAGCGCCTCGGCCTTGATGAGGTAGATCTCGCCCAGGCGGAAGAGCGTGAGGTCGTTCCCCATGTGGCCGCCCACGATGTCGGAGTCCATCTCCCACTTCAGGAGCCGCACGCCGTCGCCCTCTTGCGCGCCCGTGAACGGGATCTCGAGGTCGAACGTGAGCGGCTGCTCGCTGCGGTTCTCCACCATGTCCAAGCTTTCGTCGCTAAAGCACTGGCTCCCGATGCAGCCGAAGTCCGGCCCCTCGTACATCTGCCCGGTAAGGAACCCCTGCTTGCGTGGGTCGGCGTCGTCGAAGGACTGATACGTCTCGGCCAGGACGGCCCAGCCGTTCCAGGGCGAGGGGTTGATGAGGTTGTAGTGCAACGTGCGCATGGGCCAGACCCAGCCGTCGTTCTGGATGGCCGCGTACCCGACCCCGAAGATGATCTCGGGCGAGGTGTGGCTCTCTACGATGAAGTTGTCGAAGTAGCTCGGGGCCAGCTCGTAAGAGCCGGAGTTCAAGATGGCGTCGGCTTCGTCGATGGCGAGTTGGCAGGCCGTCTCGCCGTCCAGCGTCACGTCCATGCAGGAGTTGTAGCTGCCTTGGGCGAAGCTGTTGGGGTCGCCCTCGGTGAAGATGGCGGCGTTGATGTACATGTTCGCCAGGATGGCGTGGGCGAAGCCCTGCGAGGCGCGCCCGAAGAGGGGCGCCGGCTGCGGGAGGTCCGGGATGGACTCCATGAGTTCGGTGCGGATGAACTCGAAGACCTCTTCGCGCGTGGCGTTCGCCGGTGGGTTGTCCGGGTCCGTCACCGGGGCGGTCACGATGGGGACGTTGCCGTAGAGGTCCATGAGCGTGTAGTAGAAGAAGGCCCGCAGCGTGCGCAATTCAGCGCGGAACTGCGGGGCGGACTCCAGCTCCGTGGTGGGATTTTCCAGACGCGCGAGCACGAAGTTGGCGCGGGCGATGCCGGTGTAGGCGTCGCCCCAGGCGTTGGCGATGTAGCCCTCCTGCGTGGTCCACTCGTGCGCGTGGAGGCGGCGCCACTGCCCGCCGTCGTCCCAGTCCGTCCCGCGCGTGGGGATGATCGTCTCATCCGTGGAGATCTGCGTGATCTCGTGGTAGGCGTACTGGATGTTGCGCAGCTGTGCGTAGACGGGCACGATGGCTGCCAGGTATTCCGCCTCGGTTTGGAAGAACTGATCGGTCTCGAACTCGCTGAACGGCTCGGTGGCCAGGTCGGTGCAGCCGGGCAGCGCCACGAGGACGGGCGCGGCCACGAGAAGCGCCACGAGGACGGACTTCCAGCGCGCCGGCATGTCGGTGGGTGTACGCATGGTGGGGGGCGTCTTCGGTGGGAGGGAGAGAGCGGGGGCGTCAGGCTTTGCGGGGTGGCTCTAAGCTCCTCGGCCCTCTAAAAGCCGAGGTCCACGCCGACCGTGAAGGTGCGCGGCTTGGGGTAGTTGAGGTAGTCGATGCCGATGGAGCCGGTGCCCGTGGCGCCCGTGTTCACCTCGGGGTCGTACCCGTCGTAGGGCGTGAGCACGAAGAGGTTGTTCCCGCGCACGTAGATCCGCGCACGGCTCACCTGCGAAGGCAGGATGCCCCCGCTCAGCGCGTACCCGAGCGAGACGTACTCGAGCCGCAGGAACGAGGCGTCCTGCACCCAGCGCGAGGAGTAGATCGGCGAGGACTCCTCGAAGGCAATCTGCTCGTCCACGCCTTCGAGCGCGTCGGCCAGGAAGTTCTTGTTCGTGTTCACCAGGAACTTCGAGGTGTACTCCAGCGCCGTGTTGTTGAGGAGGTCGCGCCCCTGCACGCCGCGCAGGAAGATGCCGAGGTCAAAGCTGCGGTAGCTCACGCTCGTGTTGATGCCGTACTCGAAGTCCGGCTGCGCGTTGCCGAGGATGCGGCGGTCCTCCTGCCCCGGCGAGGTCGTCGTCGGTTCGCTCTCATCGATGACGTCGCCGAGGCCGTCGCCGTCCTCGTCGATGTAGTTGTTAAAGACCTGCTTCCCATCGCTGACCTCGACGAACTCCGGCCCGATGAACGTGCCGATGGCCAAGCCCGGCTTGATGATCTGCGATTTCGTGTCCGAGAGGCCCGCGCCACTGACCAGGCCCGTGATGATCTTCTCCTTCTCGCCGATGTCGAGCACTTCGTTCTTGTTCGTTGAGAAGTTCGCGTTCACGGAGACGGTGAGGTCCTCGCGGTCCACGGCCAAGGCCTCGAGCGAGAACTCGAAGCCGGTGTTGCGCACCGAGCCGATGTTCTGGAGCTGCGTCGGGACGACGGCCGGCTGCGGCACGTCCACCTCCAGGAGCAGGTTCTCCGTGTCTTTGACGTAGAAATCCATGGCGCCGCGCAGGCGCCCGCCCAAAAAGCCGTAGTCGAGGCCGACGTTGTACGTGGCCGTCTCCTCCCAGGTGATGTCCGGGTTGGCAAACTGGATGGGCGCCACGCCCTGGAATTCCTGGTCGCCGCCGAAGTACGCTGTAAAGCCCGGCGCCAGGAGTTCGAGGTCGGGGTAGTTCGGGTTGAAGTTCGTGCCGGAGAAGTCCTGGCTTCCCACCACGCCGTAACCGCCGCGGAGCTTCAGGTCGGTAAAAGCGCCTGCGGAGGGGAAGAAGCTCTCGTTCGAGACGCGCCAGGCCACCGAAGCGGCTGGGAAGAGTCCCCACTCGTCGTTAGCGCCGAAGCGTGAGGAACCGTCGCGCCTAAGGGAGAACGAGGCGAGGTAGCGGTTGTCGAAGTCGTAGTTCAGGCGGCCGAAGAACGAGATGAGGCGGTTCTCGCTCTTGCCCGAGTACGGGAGCACGTCGCGGTCGCCGCTGCCGCCGAGGTTGTTGTAGCGCGTAAGGTCGCTGATGAAGTTGCGGGCGTTGGCGCCGAACTCGTCGTTGATCCAGAGTTGGTAGGAGTACCCGGCCACGGCGTTGATGCTGTGGTCGCCGGCTACGAGGCCGTTGTAGTTGGCCGTGAGTTCGCCAAGGGCCGAGGAGCGCGACTTCTCGCGCTTGAACGCCTCGCCGTTATTGAGCGCGCCGATGGGGTTTGAGCGCGGGAAGTAGATGTCACGCACGCCGCTGCCGCGCTCCACGCCCACGGTGCCCTTCGCGCTCAAGCCGCCGTAGATCTGCACGTCGGCCGAGAGGTTCGCCAGGGTGCGCGTCGTGCGCGCCTCGTCCTCGATCTCGCGGGCGATGGCCACAGGGTTGCGCACCGATTGCGCCCCGGCGCCGATCTCGAAGAAGTCGCCGTCGATCTCAACCGGGTTGGTGGGGTTGAAGGCGAAGACGTTGGTAAAGAGCGCGCCCTCGAACCCGCCCGTCTCGTTGAAGAGGATGTAGTCGTCCTCGATGTACGAGGTGGTGAGGTTGAGGTTGAGGTTCAAGCGCCCGTCGAAGGTGGTGTGGTCGGCGTTGACGCGGCCGGTGATCTTCTCTTGCCCCGAGGAGATCACCACGCCCTCTTGGTTCTCGTAGCTCAAGGAGGCGCGGTACTGCGTCGCGTCCGAGCCGCCGGAAAAGGCCAAGCTGTGCCGCTGCGAGACGGACGTGCGCAGGACGGCGTCTTGCCAGTCCGTGTTGGCGCTGCCGAGGCTCTGGAGCCGGTCCGGCGTGCCGTCGCCGTCTTCGTCGATGACGTTGCCGTCGTCATCGACGCCGATGTTGCCGGCCTCGATCTGTTCCTCGACGAAGCTGCGGTACTCCTCGCCACTGAGCACGTCGAGCGTGTTGGCGGGCGAGGAGGAGGAGAGCGAGCCGCTGTAGTCGATGGACACGGCGCCGGCCTCGCCGCCTTTCGTGGTGATCAGGACGACGCCGTTGGCCCCGCGCGCGCCGTAGATGGCCGTGGCCGAGGCGTCCTTGAGGATGTCGATGGTCTCGATGTCGTTCGGGTTCAAGAGGCTGAGCGGGTTGCGCGCGCCCGAGGCCGTGCCGCCCACGCCCTGCCCGCCCGGCGTCACGGCGCCGCCGTCAATCGGCACGCCGTCGATGACGTAGAGCGGGTCGTTCGAGGCGTTGATCGAGGTGCCCCCGCGGATGCGCACGGTGACGCCGCCGCCCGGCTCGCCGTTGTTCTTCAAGACGGTCACGCCGGCGGCGCGGCCCTGGATCAGCTCCTGCGGCGAGGAGGTCAGGCCGATGTCCGTCTCGTCCACATCCACGGAGGAGACCGAGCCGGTGACGTCCTCGCGCCGTTGCACGCCGTAGCCCACGGCCACGACCTCGTCCAGCTGCACGGCACCGGAGGAGAGGGCGATGTCCACCTGCGTGGCCTCGCCGGTGCTCACCTGTACGTCGGTGACGAGCTTGGGCGTGTAGCCCACGAACGAGGCGCGCACGGTGTAGGCGCCCGGCTCGAGGCCGAGGATCTCGTAGGTGCCGTCGGCGCCCGTGGAGGCGCCCTGCTGCGTCCCCTCGATGACGACGTTCACGCCGGGGAGCGGGCCGCCGTCGGTCGAGTCCACCACGGTGCCTTGGATGCTGCCGGTCTGCGCCTGCGCTGGCCCCGCTAAGAGCAGGAAGGTCAGCGCGAGGGCGGCGGAGGAGAGTGGCTTTGCCAGTTTCATAGCGTAGGGCGAGTGCTGGTGGTGACTGCTTCCGAGGGCCGCGCGTGCCTACCTGCAAGCGACTACGCACGGGAGGAGGGTTGAAAGCGCTTACACTTAAGGCTAGAGCTAAGGGCCGCTCTTAAGGCAAGAAGAGGAAGCGCCAGGGAAGCGGGTAGGCTGGAACCGCTTTCAAGTGGGTGAGAGGCTTCAGAAGCATCGAGGCGGTTCGCATCTATCCTACGCTCTATGTTTCCTCAATGTCAACATGATGTTAGGTAAAAATAGAGAACCCCCGGTGACGCTGCCCTTCCGGCTCTGGGAGAGGGCGCGGCGGGAGCCGAGAGCCGTCGCTTACTCGCCCAGCACGACGGCCTCGTGCGCGTGCAGCCGCAGCGTTTTGCCCGCCGAGGCTGCGGTTCCACGGCTCGGCCGCGTGGAAAGCAGGAGCCGCATCCCGCGCGCCTGGTCCGGCAGCGCCGCTTCGCACGTCTCCTCCGAAAAGTTGAACATGACCACCGCGCGCTCCCCGTCGCGCTCACGGACGTAAGCAAAGCAGCTTTCGGGCACGTCGCCGAGCGGGCGGTAACTCCCGGCGTGGAGGGCGCGGCGCTCCTTTCGAAGCTTCAAGAGGCGCTGGTAGAACGCAAGCATGGAGCCGTCGTCCTCCATCTGCCGCTCCACGCTCAGCGCGCGGTGGTCCTTGCCAAGGGGGAGCCACAGCTTTTCGGGCGGCGCGGTGGAGAAGCCGGCGCTCCCACCGTCGGCCCAGGGCATGGGCGTGCGGGCGGGGTCGCGGCTCAGGCGCTGCGCGACGTTGAAGCCCCACGGGTCCTGCCGCCGGTCCAGAGGCACCTCCGCGTCCGGCAGGCCAAGCTCGTCGCCGTAGTAGAGGACGGGCGTGCCGCGCAGCGTGAGAAGCAGCACGGCCGCCTGCCGCGCCTGTGCCGCTCCCCCTAAGCGCGTGGCGAGGCGCGACTCGTCGTGGTTGCCCAAGTTGTAGTTCGGCCAGGCGCCTTCAGGCAGGGCGGCTTCCAGGCCGTCCACCGTGGCGCGGATCGAGGCGGCCGTCCAATCCGCTTTCAAGAGGGCGAAGTTGATGGGCATGTGGATTTCGTCGAGCGCCTCGCCGTAGTAGCGCGTCCACTTTTCCCAGTCGTAGATGTGCATCTCGCCGAGGCTCAGGCGCGGCGGGTCGTAGCCGTCAATGAGCCGGCGCATCTCCTGGTAGACGCCGTGGATGTCTTCGTGGCTCTTGTCGTAGAGGTGGAGCTGCGTGTCGTAGGCGCCGTGCGACTTGTGCGAGGCGCTTTCCGGGTCGGGGTTCGGCGGGTTGTCGCGCAGGTCCGGGTCTTTCATAATGGCGTGCGCCACGTCGATGCGGAAACCGTCCACGCCCCGGTCGAGCCAGAAGCGCAGCACGTCGAACATGGCCTCCTTGACTTCCGCGTTGCGCCAGTTCAGGTCGGGCTGCTCTTTGAGGAAAGAGTGGAGGTAGTACTGCCCCGTCTTCTCATCAAACGTCCACGCCGGCCCGCCGAAGACGCTCAGCCAGTTGTTCGGCGGCGCGCCGTCTGCTTTCGGGTCGCGCCAGACGTACCAGTCGCGCTTCGGGTTGTCTTTCGACGAGCGCGATTCTTTGAACCACGCGTGCTGGTCCGAGGAGTGGTTCGGCACGTAGTCCACGATAAGCTTGAGGCCGCGCGCGTGCGCCTCTTCGACGAGCCGGTCGAAGTCGCCTAAGCTGCCGAAGAGCGGATCGACATCGCAGTAATCAGCCACGTCGTAGCCGAAGTCCTTCATGGGCGAGGGGTAGAAGGGCGAGAGCCAGACGGCGTCCACGCCGAGCGTCTCGGAGAGATGGTCGAGTTTTTCGATGACGCCGGGGAGGTCGCCCGTGCCGTCGCCGTCGGTGTCTTTAAACGAGCGGGGGTAGATCTGGTAGATGACGGCGGTTTTCCACCAGGCGAGGTCGGTGTCGTGCGGCATGTTGTAGGGGTTGGGCGTGGGAGCGGTGGTAGGGACGGAGCTTTTGAGGAGGCGCCTTGCTTGCCGTAGCGACGCACGGCCGTGCGTCGCTGCCAATGACTGCGGAGCTTCATCGCGCTTCGAGAAACGCATCGAGCGCGTCGCCTTCGAGGAGCAGCAGGCGCGGCGTGGTCACATCAAGGGCGAGGGCGAGGCGGCCGTCGGAATCCGCAGCGGTGAAAACGCGGAGGCGGTAGCGAAGGCCGCCGCGCAGGAGCGTGCGGGCCGGGCCGCCGCGCGCGAAGAGCCAGCGCCGGACCTCGGGGCGGCGGCTCATCTCGAAGATGGTGAGAAGCGCTTCGATGGTGGACTCGGCGCCGGCATTCCGGTTCACGTCGCCGGGGCCGTCGATGCCGTCGTAGCCGCGCCCGGTGGCGGGGTCGTACATCGCGGCCTCGGCGGCGTTGTTGCCGGTGAGCCAGCTTGCGGCCAAACCGGCCATCGTGGCGTAGCGTGTTTCCCCCGTGGCCTCGTAAAGGCGGATGAGTCCGACGGCCACGCCGCGCACGGCGTAGGGCGTCTGCTCGAAGCGGCGGATGCTTTTCGGATCGAACGTGATCGAGTGCAGCCAGCCATCGATGAGGAGGCGCGGGTAGAACGCCTCGGCCTCGGCGCGGGCGCTTTCGAGGTGGAGGCCAGCGGCGGCGAGCGCCTCGGTCTGCGCGTTGCCCCAGCCGTGCCAGAGGCCCTCGAACGAAGCGTGCAGCCCGTACGGAAACCGCCCCGGCGCCCCGTAGCGCATCCGCGCGATCCCTTCGGCAAAGCGGTTGATCATCTCCTGCAGCGCCGCGTCCGGCTCCACCTCGTGGAGGGCAACGAGGCCGAGCAGGAGTTCGCTCGTGGCATCGGCGCCGCTTTCGTAAACGAGCCACTGCGGCACCGTGCGGCCGTTTTGCTCTGCCGTTTCGCCATAGCGGCTCAGCATCTCCTCCAAGTACGGGAACGTGCGGCGCGCGCTCTGGGCGGCCTCCTCAGCCAACTCCGGGTCGGCGTCTTTAAGCGCGCGGGCGGCGGTGCCGAGCGCCCAGACGGCCCGCGCCGCCCACCACTCAAACCGATCCGCGCGGCTGTTCGGGTGCGCGCGGTTGATCTTCAGCTCGTCGTTCCAGACGAAGTTGTAGAAAAGCCCGCTCTCGGCCTGCATGTACATCACGAAGCGAAGGAGGCCGGCGGCGCGCTCGCGCATTTCGGCCTCGCCCGTCTGCTCGAAAAGGCGGAGGTAGAGCACGGCGGCGCGGGCGGCGTCGTCCACGCAGGCGATCCCCTCGTCCTCGTCGTCCACCCACTCGTAGTCGGGCGCCTCGGCGTAGATGTGGACGATCCGGTACGCGGCGCTGTCCGTGGCGATCTCCTGCGTCAGATGCTCCAGGTGCGCAAGGTTGAGGTCGAACGCGGACGGCGCCTCCGTCTCTTGGCTCAGCGCACGGTTTGGCGACAGGAGCAGCGCGGCGGCGAGCAGAAGAAAGAAAACGCTTCGCAACGGCGTTCCCCTCCTTGACAGGAGGGGTGCCCGGCAGGGCGGGGTGGTAGACCGAGGCTGAGCACGTCGTTCAGAACGAGCAGCAAAACCGCTTTTCCACCACCCCTGTATCCCCTCTTGTCCAGGCGGGGAGTTTTCCGGCGCGCCAAGCTGCTTCGTGGTCACCCCTTCAGCCCCCCCGAGGCCAGGCTCTCGATAAAGCGCCGCTGGAAGAAGAGATACGCCACCACCACGGGCAGCGCCAAAAGGAGCGCGGCGGCGAGCTGCGGCCCGAGTTTGGCCTCGGCACCGCCGCCCACGGCGAAAAGTGTGACCATCTGCGGCATGGTCATCTGCGCCTCCTGGCGGATCACGATCAGCGGCCAGAGCACCTCGTTCCAGCTTCCGATGAAGATGATGATCCCCGCCGTCACCAGCGCCGGCACGGAGAGCGGCCACACGATGGTAAAGAGGATGCGCCACTCGCCGCACCCGTCAATCCGCGCGGCGTCTAAAAGGTCACGCGGGATGGTGAGGAAGTGCTGCCGGAGGATGAGCACGGCCGTGGCGTTCATCATAAACGGCACGATAAGCCCCACGAGCGAGTCCGTCCACCCCAGCCCCACGACGAGCGTGTATAGCGGAATCAGCAGCACCAGAAACGGCACCATCATCGTAAAAAGGATGAGGCTAAAGACGAACTCGCGCCCGCGCCACCGCAGGATCGCCAGGGCGTAGGACGTGATCGAGCCGAAGAAGAGCGCCGAGGCCGTCACCGCCGCCGCCACGACGACGCTGTTCAAAAACGCCCGCTCGATGGGGATGGTGCGAAAGACGAGCGCGTAGCTCTCCCACGTCCACTCCGAAGGCAGCGGCGCGAGCCGGCTGATCTCCAGCTCCGGCTTGAACGAGGCGAAGGCCATCCACACAAACGGGTAAGCGAAGACCACTGCGCCGATCAGCAAGGCAACGTACGCGAGCGCTTTTTTCATGCGTACACCTCGCTCTCCACAAAGCGCCGCTGCAAAATCACGACGCCAAAAATAAAAAAGGCGAAGAAGAGGCCGAGCGCGGCGGCGTAGCCCATGTGGTTGAAGTAAAACGCCTGGTTGTAGATGTAGAGCAGGGCCGAGAGCGTCGCGTTCATCGGTCCGCCGCCGGTGAGGACGTACGGCTCGATAAAGAGCGAGAAGCCGCCAATCGTCGAGAGCACCACCACGGTGACGACGGTGGGGTTGAGCATGGGGAGGGTGACGTACCACCACCGCTGCCACGTCGTCGCGCCGTCCATGCGGGCGGCTTCGTAGAGCGTGCCGGGGATGTTCTGCAGCCCCGCCAAAAAGAGGATGACGTAGAGGCCGACGTTTTTCCACGTCGCCATGATCGCAATCGAGGGCATGGCCCAGACGGGCGAGACGAGCCACGGCACGCGCTCGCCGCCCAGCCCCACGAGCACGCCGTTGATCAGCCCCGTATCAAAGGCGAAAAGCTGCTGGAAAAGGATCGTCACCACCACGCCGGAGACGACCACGGGCAGAAAATACACCGTCCGGAAAAACCCGCGCCCTTTGAGCTTGGCATTCAGCAGTTCCGCGAAAAAGAGTGCCACCGCGATCTGGAGCGGGATGTGGATGACCAGAAAAAGCGCCGTGTTCAAGAGCGCGCGAAAGAAGAGCCGGTCCTGAAACAGCCGCGCGAAGTTCTTCAGCCCGGCGAACTCCATCGGCGTGACGATGTCCCAGCGGTGGAAGACGAGGACGAGCGCAAAAAGAAGCGGGTAGCCAAAGAAAATCAGCAGATGCACGACGTACGGCGCGGCCATCAGATAGCCCGCCCGGTCCCCCCCGAAGCGCAGCCGCCGCCACGCCCGCTTTTCCACACGGGCGGCGCGCGCCGGTGCCTCCACGCTCGCCTCGCCGATGGGCGCTCCCGGATCTTGCGCGCTGTACTGGCTCATGCGGGTTAAGGATGAGCGTGTGGGAGGATGAGGGTGTGGGCACTCCTTTGGCGTGGGCTGCGACATTTCCTGTCGTCATCCTGAGCCGCAGGCGAAGGATCTCCTTCGTTCAGGATGACAACAAATGCGCTGCGGTTCACCACTCGGGTCTTTCGCTCCCAGATCCACCAAGTTCAGAACCCTACTCGCTCCATGCGCGGATGAGGCGGATGCGGTCGAGCGCGCGGCGCGTGGCCTCCTCCGGCGGGCGCACGTGGTACACGGCGGCGGCCTCGAACTGCTGCGCGATGGCGTCGAGGATCTCCGGAAGCGCGCCCACGTCGTCCACGCCGCGCGTGTGGGGCGCCTGCTGCGCAAAGGGCACCACCTGCGGGTGCTGAGCGAAAAAATCGGCAAAGGTCGAGTCGGAGAGCAGATTTTTGCGGACGGGGATCTGCCGGGTGATCTCCAGAAGCAGCTGGTCGGCCTCCTCCGAGACGAGGTGGCGCGCAAAGCGCCAGGCGGCTTCCGGGTGCTCGGTGGAAGAGAAAATGGCGATGTTCTTGTAGTCGCCGTAGGTGTAGACGGGGCCGCTCACCTCGGCGGGCGTGGGGAGCGGCGCGTAGGCATAGTCGAGGCCCGGCGGCGCGTTTTCTTCGAGCCAGGCAATGCTCCACGGGCCGGTAAACTCCGTGGCGATGTTGCCCGCCACAAAGGCACTTCCCTGAAGGGTGGAGGTAGGGAAGTAGCCGTTTTCGTAGAGCGCTTGGAAAAAGCCGAAGACGGCGTTCGAGGCGTCGGCGTCCACGCTCAGTTCGCCGTTCTGAAAGAGCGTCTCCCCGCCCGAAGCGCCGATGTAGAAGCTGTAGTAGTCGAAGTAGCGCTCGTACCAGATGGGGCGGATGTCGCGGTAGCCCATCCAGCGGTCGGCGTAGCCGTCGCCGTTGGTGTCGGCGGTGACCCGTCGGGCGGCGTCGAGGTAGGCGCGGTAGGTGGCGGGCGGCTCCGAGAAGCCGGCCTCGCGGAGGAGCCTTTTGTTGTAAAGCATCATGATCGGGTTCGTCTTCCAGGGGATCTGGTAGACGCGCCCGTCGGGCGAGCGGAAGTTCTCCAGCAGCCCCTCTGGCAATCGCTTCTGCATGAGTGCCTCGAAGCCGGGCATGGTGTCGAGCGCGACGACGCCCCCGGCGCGCTGCAAATCGCCCACGATGCCGGGCCAGATGTTCGAGCAGAGGTCGGGCGTGGTGCCGGCCACGACGGCGGCCAAGAGGACCTCCTCGCTGGACTGCCCCGCCGGGAGCGGTTGCACGGTGACCTGGATGCCGGGGTGCGCGCGGTTCCACGCCTCCGTCAGTTCTTCGGCCAGCGCGCGCTCCTGCGGGTTCTGCGAGGACCAATACGTCAGGCGAATGATGCCGTCGCCGTCGCTGCTGCCCGACGCCGACCCCTCGCCGCCGCAGCCGGCCAGCACGACTCCAGCCAGCAGGAGGACGGCGATCCATGCAGCGCGTGCTTTCATCGCTGGCTCCTTGTTTAGGTAGTGGTCAAACGAGTAAGTGATGAGGGAGCGGGTCATCCCGACCGAGCGGAGCGGGTGGAGGGATCTGCGCCGAAGGCGACGCTTTCGCCCGACCGGATTTCTCGGCTTCGCTCGAAATGACAGAGCAGGAACGCCGAGGCGGACGATCACTTATCATCTACCCACTACCCTTGTTTAGAAATGGCAGCCAACTGGGCCAACAGGCCGCGACTGTTGGTAGAGACGCCTCGCACCACGGGCATGACCTTCGGCCTCCGAGGCGTCTCTACGGCGAGCACAGCGGCTCTGCTCACCGCGCCCGCAGAGGCAGGCTGAGGGCGCGGCGGACGTAGCGGCTGCCGTTTTCGGCCTCACCGAAAGCGATCCGCAGCACGGCGTCTTTGCCTGCGCTTTGCTCGACCTCGACGTCTTCGACCGGCGCGATCCGATGCGGGGTGCGGGCGTGGAGCGTGTACGTCTCCTCCGCCAGCCCTTCGACAAGGAGGTTGAGCGCGCCGTCTTCGGCCCTGGAGCGCAGAACCCGCAGGCCGTGGTTCAAGGCGCCCGGCAGCGGCGCCTCGCGGCGGACGTATACCTCCGTCCCCTCGTCGTACTCGTAAACAATCTCCAGCGGTCCGAGTGGTGCAGTCACGACGGCGCGCTGGAGGTCGCCTTCGTGGACCGTCTCGAACTCCACGCTTTCGCCGTTGACTTCCACCGAGCGGATCTGCGCGTCGAGCGGGAAGGCAGGCGCAAGGACGAGGCGGCGTTCCTGTGCCGCCTCTTCGGCTTGCGGCGACACCTCCATGCGCAGGCGGCCTTCCGAGCGCTCCAGCGCCAGGCCGTAGCGCGCGTCGCCGACCGGCGCGTTTTCGATGCGCACCGAGTCCCAATCCGCCGGGAGTTGTGGGGCGAAGTGGAGCGTGTCGCCGCCGCCGGTGGCGCGCAGGCCGAGGAGACCTTCGACGGCGGGCGTGACGACCATGGCCTCGCTCCAGACCTGGTGGTGCGAGGTGCGCCCGAAGGCGGTGTTGTAGTCGCCCGAAAGGAGTTCGGTGACGTAGCCGAGGGCGTCCTGCTCCGTCAAAAGCGCCGTCGCCATGAGCGCCTGGTAGCCGACGTGCGGGCGGCCGTAGCGGTACGCGCCCATCGAAGTCCATCCGGTGAAGAGCGGCCAGACCGAGCCGTTGTGGTAGGAGAGCGGGTCGTAGAGGGCGCTTTTGCGGGAGAGGATGCGCGCGCCCCAATCGGTAGCGAGCGCGCCCTCGCCGAGGTGGTCGATGGCCCGTTGCGCGCGCGTCGAATCGAGCGTGTGCCACCACAGCGGCACGCCCTGCAGCGCCGTGTTCTCGCGGATGAGGACGGGGTTGCCCGCCTCGATCTCGGCGGTGGAGAGCGTGGTGCTTTCCGTCAAGAGGCCTTCGGAGACCTGCCCGGGGTCTTCGAACGACGTGGCGAAAGCGTAGAAGCCTTCCTCGTCGAGCCAGTAGCGTTCTTCGGTGGCTTGGCGCGTGCGGGCGGCCTCCTGGCGCGCCTCGGCGGCGAGGCCCGTTTCGCCCAGCGCCTCGGCGAGCGCGGCCACGTATTCGGCGGCGGCGATCCAGAGGCCCTGCATGTACAGCTCCTGGTGCGGCGGGTAGAGCGCGCCGCCCTCGACCCAGCCGTGGCCCACGCCCGTGTTCTCGACGAGGCCGTCGCCGTCGGTGTCCGTTTGTTTGGTGAACTCGTAGGCGGCTTTGATCGAGTCCCAATGCTCGCGCAGGTACTCCGTGTCGCCGGTGGCCTGCCACAGCCCGGCGTGGACGATGACGTAAAGCGGCGTGGCGTCGGCGGAGGCCCAGGGGTACGGATAGTCTTCAAACCAGTCCAGGAGCGCGGCGCTCTGCGAAATCTCGTGCGGGATCTTCCCGTCCTCGCGCTGGAACTGCTCCAAAAAATCGAGCGCCGTGCGCGTGGTGGCGTAATCGCCCGTAGCTGTCGTGGCGAGCGCCGTCCACAAAGCATCGCGCCCGAAAAACCACGCGAAGCCGGGCCGCTCCGAGTTCCCCGACGTGCGGAAGCCAGCCAGGAAGCCCGTGCCCAGCATCGGATTCGTCGCCAGCCCCTTGTCGATGCCCACCTTCGCCCAATCGAACGCCGCGTTGAGCCGCTCGTCCGGCGTCGTGATGCGCATCGAGCCATCCACGAGGTCGCGGTAGAAGGCGACGTTCTCCTCGTAGAGCGCGGGCGCCTCGGCGAGAAGCCGTTCGTACGTCGCCTCGGCCTCGGCGCGGCCCTCAACAGAGCCGGCGATGACGATGGGGATGAGGTGCGTAGCCATCCGCTCCATCGGCACGTCAAGCGTGAAGCGGGTGGGGCGGTCGGCCGGTTCTTCCTGGTAGGGCTGGATGGAGACGTCCTCGGCAAGGGGCGAGCCAACGACGCCGGCAAAGCGGCCCGTCTCCTCGATGATCGAATAGGCGCCCATGTCGGCGTTCCAGACGAGGTTGCCCGTCATCAGCCCGGCGGGCCACATCAGGCGCAGGTCCGGGCGGAAGGCGGCGTGGATCGTCAAAGGCCGCGCGCTCTCCACATCCAGGAGCATGACGAGGCCGGGTTCGTTGATGGGCGCGAAGATCGTCTGCCGCACGGTAAAGGCCGCGTGGGCGTAGACGAGCGTAGTGGCCTCGGGCCGCACCTCGATGTGCGCCATCGCCTCCGGGCCGGCGATGGGGACGGGGTAGCCCTCGATCTCGAACGAAAGGCGGAAGTCGCGCAGGATTTTTACCGGGTACGCCCACGCCTCGAACGTCTCGTTCTCGTAGCCGAAGAGCGCCGCTTTTCTTCCAAGCACGTCGAAGAACGACCCCGGATGCGTGGGCTGCTCCAAGAGGAGGCCACTCTCCGGACGGTCGAAGCGCGGCACGAGGCCGTCGGCGGTGGGCTGCGCCTGGGTAGGGAGCGCCGCGCAGAGCATAAAGAGGAAGAGACTAAATAGAAAAGGGTTGCGCACGCACATCGGGCCGCCGGGCGTAGGGGAAGCGTTTGGGGACGCCTGTATCTTCCGCGACGCGGGCGACATTTGCAAGGCGGAATGACGAAGGTGAACCCGCCAGCCCCAGCCGTCATTAAATGTCCCTATCCGTTGTCAGAAGAGTAACCGTTGGGCAGACGTAGAATGAGCTGGACAATCTCTCTCCGCAAGCCGAAGAACAAGGATCTGCTTAATCGCTACTTCCTGTCCGTTGGTAAAGCGCTATGCATCGCTAACGAATTTGAGGCGAAGTGCAACCACGCCCTTCGGGTGCACCGGGTCACGAATGCGTCGAGAGCAGGCAAGTCATTCGACGAGGTGGGCGAAATTTCCAAATCATTCCAATCTCAAATGCTTGGCAGCGCTCTTCGTGAGCTGGAAAAGGATGACGACGTTTCGGAGGAGGATGTAGCGAAGCTTGACAGTGCCAGGGAGTCTCGCAACTACATAGCTCACGAGGGAGCCGTGATAGGCGAGATTTGCTCAGTGCGGGATGAATACGTGTACGAGCGGGTCAATACTCTAATGCCTCACGTTCGAAACGTGGCTGAGGGCGACAATTTGGTTTCGGTCTGGACCTACGAGATGTGTGAGAGGGAACCGGCGCCTCGGCTGTTTAGGCAGGAATATGTAGAACGTGTCATCAAATGGGTTTTCGGCGATTTGATAGCTGAAGCGGAGAAGCACAAGCCTTAATCCAAGAACGTTCAGAACTGTGCTCAAGACTTTCACGGCGCACATGAGAAACTTCCTAATCCTTTTCTTCCTCCTCGCCCTTGGCATGGCGCTCCTTGGCAATGACGCCCGCGCGCAAAATGAAACTGACGCCCGCGCGCCGCTCTACCGCTCCAACGCCTTCATGGTAACGGACACCTCCGTGCAGCAGGGCCAGTACGAGGCCGTGGCGCGCTCGCGCGAGGAGATGGCCTCCACGTACCCCTTGGCCGGGCAGAAGGTGAACTTCAAGCTGAGCATCGGCGGGCGGCCGAACGAGCGGCCTTCGGGGAGCGACCACCGCGTCTACCTCCAGCCTACCGAGGGCGGCTTCACGACGCCCGTGTACACCTTCGGCCAGGACGACCCGCCGGAGGCCACGCCCGAGGGGCCGCCGCCCGCCCGACCCGTGCCCGAAGGCGACACGCTCGGCGTCACCTTCCGCGTGGACATGCGGCCCGTCCTCGACAGCCTCCGCGAAAAAGGCCACTACACCACGTTCAACGGCGAGCGCATCACCTCGCTTGACGAAGGCGTCTACATCGTGGGCGACACCGATCCGCTGACGTGGGACTTCGCCGGCGCGGCCGAGCAGGAGCGCTTCCGCCTGACCGATCCGGACGGCGACGGCATCTTCACCGTCGCGCTCCCCTTTCCGCGCCAGGACGCGCGGGCGCTCGGCGAAGACGGTAATTTCGTCTGGGCGCCGCAGGAGGACCTTTCGGATTTCCCGCAGTACGCCTCCGGGCAGCGGCTCGTGGATGCCCTCTACCGGCTCTCGCTCGAAGAGGTCTTGCAGAACATCCGCGCCGAGGACGGCGCCTTCATGGCCGGCGCGAAGTGGACGGGTGTGTGGACGCGCGACATCTCGTACAGCATCCTCCTGGCGCTCGCCCTCGTGGACCCCGAGAGCGCCAAGACGAGCCTGCGTGCGAAGGTGGATTCGCTGGGCCGCGTGATCCAGGACACCGGCACGGGCGGCTCATGGCCCGTCTCCTCCGACCGGATGACGTGGGCGCTGGCCGCGTGGGAGGTCTACCTCGTCACCGGCGAGGACGAGTGGCTGCGCGAGGCGTACGACGCCCTCAGCCGCTCCGCCGAGGCCGATCTGCAAACGGTGCGCGACTCGGAGACGGGCCTCTTCTACGGCGAGTCGTCGTTCCTGGACTGGCGCGAGCAGAGCTACCCGCGCTGGATGGACCCGAAGGACATCTACCTCTCGCAGGCCCTCGGCACGAACGCCGTGCACTACGGCACGTACCGCATCCTCGAACAGATGGCCGAGGCGCTGGGCGAACCGTCCGCCCGCTGGAGTGAGGTGGCCGAGGGCGTGAAAGCCGGGATGAATGCCTACCTCTGGCAGCCGGGGCGCGGCTTCTACGGGCAGTTCCGCTACGGGCGCAACGCGGCGGCGCTCTCCCCGCGCGCCGAGGCGCTTGGCAACGCGCTGGCCGTGCTCCTGGGCGTTGCCAACCCGGAGCAGGCCGAGCAGATCGCCGCGCGCTTCCCGCTTGTCGCGTACGGCGTCCCCACGCTCTATCCGCAGACGCCCGGCATCCCGCCCTACCACAACGACAGCATCTGGCCCTTCGTCGTGGCCTACTGGACCTGGGCCGCCGCCGAAGCTCAGAACGCCGCCGCCGTCGAGCACGGCCTGGCCTCGCTCTACCGCGCCGCCGCGCTTTTCCTTACGAATAAGGAAAACATGGTCGCCTCGACGGGCCACTTCGCCGGCACCGAGATTAATTCGGACCGCCAGCTTTGGAGCGTGGCCGGCACGCTGGCGAGCGTCTACCGGGTCTTTTTCGGGATGCGGTTTGAGGAAGATCGTCTCGTCTTCGAGCCGTTCGTCCCCGAAGCCTATGGCGGCGAGCGCACGCTCACGGGGCTGCCGTGGCGCGGCGCCACGCTCGACGTCACCGTGCGCGGCTTCGGCAATGAGATCGAGAGCGCCACGCTCGACGGCGAAGCGCTCGACACAGCCGCCGTCCCCGCCGACCTCACCGGCCGGCACCAACTCGTCATCACGCTGAACGACGGCCTCCCGCCGAGCGCCATCCACGCGGTGGACAACCTCTACGCCCCCGCCACGCCCGACGTGCGCCTCAGCAGCAACGCGCTCCAGTGGGACGCCGTGCCCGACGCCGTCGGCTACGAGGTTTACCGCAACGGGCAGCCCGTGGCGATGACCGAAGAAGCGCGCTTCCCCGTCGAGGCTGGGGAAAAGCTAGCCGAGTACCAAGTGCAGGCGTTGGGCGCGTCGGGCTGGCCCTCGTTCCTGAGCGCGCCCGTGCGCGTGGGGGACGAAAGCGCCGTCCGCATCGTGCAGGCCGAGGCCGCAAGCGCCGCCGAGGCGGAGCAGGAGCACGAAGGCTACACCGGCGAAGGCTACCTCCGCCTCACCAAAGAAGAAAACACCACCGTCGAGATCCCCGTCGAGGTCGAAGAGGCCGGCGCGTACGCCATCGCCGTGCGCTACGCCAACGGCAGCGGCCCCGTCAACACGGACAACAAGGCCGCCCTCCGCAGGCTGCGCGTAGACGGCCGGCGCGTCGGCCCCATTGTGATGCCGCAGCGCGGCGACGGGCAGTGGAACCTCTGGGGCTACAGCAACCCGCAGCGCGTGCGCCTCGGCGCGGGGCGGCACACGTTCACGCTCACTCTCACGCCTTCGGACGAGAACATGAACCTGGAAGTGAACACGGCGCTCCTCGATCACATCCGCCTCACGCGGCTGCCCGAGTAGGCGCGCGGGATGCGCCGTTTTTTAACAACAGCAGCGGAGCAATCGGCCTGCGCGCTTTGTACGTTTTTATCTGAAAAGCTTTCTCAATTCCCCGATCTCCTGAACAGAAGCCCACGAGCGGACACCGCAATGGATCACAAGGAAGGACAGTACAAAGTACGCGACCTCAGCCTGGCCGAAGGCGGGCGCAAGCGCATCGAATGGGCCGAAAGTAGGATGCCCGTGCTCATGCGCCTGCGCGAGGAGTTCTCCGAGTCGAAGCCGTTCGAGGGCTACAAGATCACCGGCTGCCTGCACGTGACGAAGGAAACGGCCGTCCTGGTCGAAACCCTAGCGATGTGCGGCGCCGAGGTGGCCTGGAGCGGCTGCAACCCGCTCTCGACGAACGACGAGGTGGCCGCCGCCCTCGCCAACCGCGGCCTCGCCGAGATCTACGCCTGGCACGGCCAGAGCACCGAGGACTTCTACTGGAGCATCGACCAGACGATCACGCCGAAGGCCCCGCACCTCACGCTCGACGACGGCGCTGACCTCATCTTCACCGTGCACCACAAGCACCCGGAGATGGCCGAGAAGATCATCGGCGGCTCGGAGGAGACGACCACCGGCGTGCACCGCCTGCGCGCCATGGCCGATGACGGCAAGCTCCTCTACCCCGTCTACGCCGTCAACGACGCCGAGACGAAGTGGGACTTCGACAACGTCTACGGCACGGGCCAGTCTACGCTCGACGGCATCCTGCGCGCTACGAGCGTGCTCATCGCCGGGAAGAACTTCGTCGTGGCCGGCTACGGGCACTGCGGGCGCGGCGTCGCGCTCCGGGCGAAGGGCATGGGCGCCAACGTGATCGTGACCGAGATCAAGGCCACGGCCGCCTTGAAGGCCACGCTCGACGGGATGCGCGTGATGACGATGGACGAGGCCGCCGAACTCGGCGACATCTTCGTCACGGCCACGGGGATGAAGGACGTCATCCGCGGCGAGCACTTCATCAAGATGAAAGAGGGCGCCGTCGTGTGCAACACGGGTCACTACGACGTCGAACTCAACCTCAAGGAGCTGGCCGAGCTGTCGAACGACGTGCGCACCGTGCGCGAGGACAACCGCGAGTACACGCTCGAAAACGGCAAGAAGCTCTACGTCCTCGCCGACGGCCGCCTGGTGAACCTGGCCGCCGCCGAAGGGCACCCCTCGGAGGTCATGGACATGAGCTTCGCCAACCAGTTCCGCGCCCACCTCGAACTGGTGCGCCGCCACGAATCCGGCGAGACGCTCGAAAACACCGTCTACGACATCCCGCAGGAGATGGACGAGGAGATCGGCCGGATCAAGCTCGAGACGATGGGCATCGGCATCGACTCGCTCACGGATGAGCAGGTCGCCTACGCCACGGACTACTCCGCCGGCACGTGATGCGATTAGGGACGCTGGGTTTCGGATTGGTCCGGAATCCACCGCTCGCAAGAAAGCCGCACCGGGGCTGCCTCGGTGCGGCTTTTTCTCGTTTGGCGGCGTAACAATTGATTTGGCAGCAGAAAAGCATTAGAATACTGGCGGCCTTGATTCTTGAGTAAACCTTAATAGCGAACGGCGTGTGCGGGTTTTCAATCGTCAATGAGTTCGGCAAAACGCAGCGGCGGTAATCCTTCGCGTCGGCAGAGCCACACGCCCAGAGTGTGACTGGTTACTTTCCTGATCCAGCGATTCCAGGCATGCCACCTGTCCATCGCCCACACTTTCTTCGCGTTGAAGCGCCCGGTGAGCTGTCCGATGACCGTCTCCACACGGCGGCGCATCCGCGTCAACCGGCCCGACCAGCGCTTCTTATGCTCTTCGCTGCCACCTTTTCTGGACCTGAACGGGGCCAGAAGCGAGAGTCTTTCTCGCTCCATGCGCTCGAAGAGGTCGGGACTCCAGTAGTTGCGGTCGGCCAGTGCCCAGCCTTTTGCGCCGTAGAGCACATGCGGAGCCATCCGGGTGTCGTGCGTGTTGGCCGGGGCCAACTCGGCCGTGCGGATCACGCCGGGCCAGGAGACGGCCACATGAGCGCGCAACCCGTAAAAGGTCTGTTTCTGCATCTCGTCGTAGCCGTAGGCCGCCTCCGGGGCCAGCCGCCGGCAACGGTAAGCCCTGGCAAAACGGCACACCGGAACAGGAAAACTATCGACAATCGTGACCAAGGGGTCCCCGTCAATTCGGCGCTGGAGGAAGGCATGCAGGCGCTCCTTCATCTTCCACAGGTTGGAGGCCTGGCGAGCGAAGGTCGTCCGGTGGTGCACTTCGAGGAGCTTTGGGAACAGCTTGGCGTGGTGACGTCGGAAGTAGGTGAAAATGCCGCTGTCGGTGTCGCAAGACAGGAATTCACCGACGAGTTCGCACGTCAAGACCACGCTGTCAGCGACGGTGGGCTTCGGGCCGCGACGCCGGAGGCGCTCTCCGTCGAGTTCGGCGATGAGAAAGTCGTCGGTCAGGCAGAACACCGTGGTGATGAACTCGTCAATGGTCATGACAGGCAGGTTGTCGAGGTCGGTTCTGGAGGAAGGCTTGCACCTATTCCAGAATCCTCGGCGGTCTGCCTGTTCCATTAGCTCAAAAACTTGCACACGCCGTTTGCTACATAGTGCCTTTATATTTACGTCGTGATTCGATACGGATGCTCGAGGCAAGCCTCAACGCACTTCACATGGCGTTGTCGAGTCTCGGTGCAACTCCCCGCCATGATGTACGAGAGGCCAACTCGAACCACGCCATGGAGATAGGTCTCATCGGAGCGTCCGCTGAGCTTGCGATGTCTGCGTGTTTGGTCCATGCTCATGGCTCTTCGATACAAACGTGGTCTTCAGGGCAATACAAAGCTTTCCCTGCAATTCTCGATGACTTCAGGGAGATGGTCAGAGAGGCGCGACCCAAATCCGAATTCTTAGTAGAAGGAGTTGATGATCCACCAGGACAACGAGATAGTTTGATTCAATGCTGTGTCAATTTCCGGATACTGGCTTCTGCGCGGGCGGGTGGCTTTCATGCGGGTCGAGGGCCGGAGCGCGAAGTCGCAATTTTCCAGGGCAATTGCGTTGCCGATTTCCTGGAATGCCTGGCGGGGTCGTCTAAGATCAAGCCGTATCTGAGCAGAATTCCCCGCTGTCCATTCTTCGACAAAGACCGCATGGTTATAGTTGAAGATCTTACACGGCGATTAAATGAAGCTTCGAGCGCCGATCAGGAAGCTCTTCTATCATCTGTTTTCTTAGTATTGCCCGATGTCCCGGAAGACTGCCCGGACTGGATAGATGCTTTAGATAGAGTGACTATCGCTCCCAAGGACACCGACATCACGTATCTGCTCGATGTTTTAGATGAGGCTACGCCGGCAACATTGAGAAGGACGACTCGACATGGAGCCGCACTTCCAGTAAGAGTGCGGCAAAATGATCCAGACGCTTTACCGATTGCGACCCAGTATCTGCGGCGTCAGTTCAATGATCGACGAGAACAGCTCAACGCGGACATCGGAACAGCGAATGGTCGGCTAAACGATAATTTCCTTGACTTGCCGCCCGCCGAGTCTGTTCGTGAGATGTTTGCCATTGGCGTTAGGGAAGCGGGCCTGCTGGAGCAACAGCGGAAGTTAACCGCTCATGAATCTTGGCCGTTCGTGGCATCAAGCCTGAGCGTGCAAGGCACGATAGGTCCTTACTGGTTTATGGTTCGAGAGACTGGAGACCTGGGACAATTGAGTGCGCAGTTGAATAGAGCGGTGGAAGCAGGGGGTGTTCGATTGGAGAGAAAGGCCGATGAGTGTTTCCGAGGAATCGAAGCCATCCGGTCCAATCAGCCTCTAAACGCCAATGGTGAAAATTTCCAAGATGTTATAGAAGACATTGATAAGGCCGAGAAAATTAAGGCTATCCTGGAGCAGAACTATGAGCGACATGAAGGCACGGATAAAGGCTTACCTGAAAAGCACAAAGAGCGCCTAAAAGATGTGACTCAAGGAAGCCCGGTAGGTCCTCTTCTCAGTCTGGTTGTCAGCGATCTCGACGATACAGAAGCTTCACGCTACTGGTCACGTGTTCTATCTGAAGCTGCATTAGACTCCGATGATTTGCCTGCACTCATCGAGGTCTTAGTTTCTGACGAGTTGGGTTCAGCACATACTGCAGCGCGAAAGGCTATCCGGCGTATTGACTTTCGGTTGCACGGTCCACCTATACAGCCTCAGACTGACGAGTAGAGGCTGTACCGCAACCGCGCCACGGCTTCCGGGTGGACCGAAGGCTTGCCACTTACTGATGAAAGCACCATGCCTACGAAAACCCTTGACCAGCGCATCGCGAAGACGCCGGGCGTGTGCGGTGGCAAGCCACGCATTGACGGCCACCGGATCACGGTGCAGAACGTCGCCGTTTGGCACGACCGTCTCGGCTGGAGCGCCGACGAGATAGCCAGCGAGTACGACCTCGACCTGGCCGACGTCTACGCGGCGCTGGCGTACTACTTCGCGCATCAGAGCGAGGTGGACCAGGCAATGGAGGAGGGCGATGCCTTTGTTGAAGAGATGCGCCGCCAGACGCCGTCGCTGCTTCAGCGAAAGCTTCGGGGCCAAGCTCCGATAAGGTAGCGGAGTTCCCCGCATTGGGCGGCGCAGGCTTGTTACAATCCGCGTCGGGGCGGATCACGCTTTGGGCGACGCAGGTTGGTTCTCTTCCGCACCGCGTCCCTTTTCTGCAAGCGAAGCCCTGCCTCTGATGGAACCGTCCAACCTCAACCAGCCGCACCTTTTGCGCGACCTCGCCCTCGTCTACCTCACCCTTGCCCACGGCACGGACGAGAGCTTGGACGACACCGAGGTCAGCGCCATGGCCGATCTGCTGCGCGCCTGGAGCGGCGGCGCCGGCGCGGACGGCGTGATCGAGGCCATCGAGGCAGCCCTCGTGGCGTACCAGCGCGAGGACGCCTTAGAGCGCGTGAACGAGGCCATCGCTCACGTGCGCCAGGAAGTCGAGCAGCCCGAGCGCCAGCGCCTCCTGGACGACCTCGTAGAGATCGCCCTGGCTGACGGCGAGTTCGTCCACGAAGAGGGCGCGTTTATCGGCAGGCTGACCGAGGCGTGGGAGGTCAACGCCGCCGCGCCGAGCAGCGGCACCGCCAGCGCCGCCTGGAGCGTCCTCCGCGCCGGCGCCCCGGCCGGCGAGGCCGAGGGCTGGACGCCCATCCACGACCTCGCCCTCGTCTACCTCACCCTCGCCTACGAGACGGACGAGAACCTCTCGCGCGGCGAAGTGGATGCCGTCATTCAAAAGATCGGCGAGTGGATGCCGGATGCCGATGACGAGGGCGTGAGCGCCATCGTCCACGACGTGCTGAACGCTTACGTGCAGGGCCTCGACCGGGAGGCCTACGTGCGCGCTGTCGCCTCCGTCGGGCAGGCCCTCCCGGACCACCAGCACGACGCGCTCCTGAGCGACCTCGTCGCCATCGCCCACGCCGACGGCAAGCTTCTCGAGACCGAGGCGCAGATGATCCGCGACCTCGCCGAGGCGTGGGGCCTCGACCTTACGGACGACGATCTCCACGAGCGCGGCCCCGCCGAGGATTTTGACGAGGCGCCGCAGCGCGCGCAAAAGCAGCCCCGCCCCGAGGAGCGCCGGTAGCGCCGGCGCGCGCTTCCGCCGTCACTGCACGATGTAGATCGGGTGCGAGCCGCCTACGGCGAAGTCGTGTACGTCCTCGCAGAAGACGGCGTACGGGTACGCGCCCGGCTCCAGGCCGTCGCGGACGGTGAGCGTCACGCCTCGGCCGTCGTCGGACGGTTCGAGCTTGCCGCTGCGCTTGTTTCCCTCAAGCGGCAGCACGATGCGCCCCGTGTCGTCCTCCTCGAAAAGGAGCGTGGGGAAGAGCAGCACGACGCGCCCGGCGTCTTCGAGCGCGCGGAGCGTGACCCGCTGGCCGGCCTCGATGATCTGATGGCCCGGCTCGACAAAGCAGATGGCGCCGCTGCGCACGATGAGCGTGAGGCGTGTGTCGTCGGTGGAATGAGTCATGCGAGTGTTCCTCTGTAGAAGGTTTGGGTTCGGTGGGTTAACGTTCGGAGGACGGGCCGCCGGCGTCTGCCAGAAGCCGCTGGTAGCGCGGATCGGCACGGAGCGCGTCGAACCTGGCGAAGCGGGCCAGCTGCTTGGGCGGGTAGCCACGTGCAAGCGCCTCGCCGATCCACTTGAGCGCCTCCTCGCGTTGTCCCAAGTGTTCGTAGGTCTCGCCTGCGGTGGCAAGCACCTCCGGGTCTTCCGGAGCGAGCGCCAAGGCGCGGGCCGTGAGCGCGAGGGCCTTGGCCGGCGCGTCCGTCATCTTGTAATACGAAGCCAGGCGGCTAAGCAGCTCAGCGTCGTTGGGGTTGACGGCGCGCTGCGTCTCGGCCAGGCGGGCGGCGCGCTCGTACGTCTGCCGCGCGCGCTTCTCCTGCCCCGACGCGCGGAGGGCGTCGGCGAAGTTGCCCCACACGCGGGGGTCGTCCGTGCCTTGGAGGGCGAGCGCCTCTTCGTACATGGCGGCGGAGGCGGCGTAGCGGCCCGCGTAGAAGTGGAGCGTTGCCAGGTTGGCGTAGGCGGCGTAGGACGGCTCGGCGGCCAGAGAGCGCTCCAGCATTTCTACGGCCTCTTCCGGGCGGTCCAGGATGGAGTAGAGCGAGCCGAGGTTGCTGTACCCGCGCGCGTTGTCCGGCGTCAGGGCCACGACTTGGAGGAACTGTCCGACGGCGTCCTCAAAGCGGCCCTGCTGGAAGTAGAACACGCCGAGTTCGTTGTAGCCAGCCCAGTAGTCCGGGCGCAGGCTGATGGCTTTGGTGTAGGCCGCTTCGGCGCTGTCGAGGCGGCCCTGCCCCAGGTAGGCGCGCGCCAGCCCGCGCAGGGCGGCGGCGCTGGCGGGGTCGAGCGTCAGGGCGTGCGCGTAGCTCCGGGCGGCCTCGTCGTACGCGCCCGTGCCGGCGTAGACGAGGCCGAGCGTCTCGTGCGCGCGGGCCAGCTCGCCGTCCAGGACGGCGGCGCGGCGGCTGTGGTGCACGGCCTCGCTCACCCAGCGGACGTCGCGCGTGGCCTCGTAGCGGCGCCAGTACGCCTCGCCCAGCCCCGCGTGCGCCAGGGCGTAGAGCGGGTCTTCTTCAAGCGCGCGCTCGAAAAGGCGCAGGGCGTAGTCAAGGTTTTCCACGCTCTCGTAGCGCTGCAAGTAGCCCAGGCCCTGGAGGTAAAAGGCGTAGGCATCGGGCGCGGCCGTGCCGCCGGCGCTGAGGAAGCGGCGGGCCTGCGGCATGAGGTCCACGTCGAGCAGGGCGGCCAGCGCGAGCGCCGCCTCGCCTTGGAGGGCCGAGAGGGCGGCGCGCGGCTTGGTGATGGTCGTGGAGGCGAGCGGCTGCTGCGTGGCCGCGTCCACGAGGCGCAGCGTCAGGCGCACAGCCAGGCTGTCCTGCTGCACGCTGCCGGTCACAGCCAGGTTGACGCCGAAAGCCTTCCGCGCCTCGGCGACGCTGCCGAGGCCGTGCTTGCGCACCTCGCTCGCGGGCACGACCCAGAGCGCGTCCTGAAAGCGCTCGAGCTGCCCGAGCGCGCCGGTGAGCGCCTCGGTCAGCCCGTCGCGGAAGGCCTGCTGCGCGGCGTCGCCGCCGGCGCTTGTGAGGGGGAGCACGGCCAGGTGCTTCTGAACCGACGCCGCTGCGGTCTCAGGACCGGCGCCGGGCGCAGGCAAAAGCGCGAGCCAGAGCGCGAACACCGCAAAGACGAGCGCCGCCCCGCCCATCGCCGCGCGCACCGGCCGATGCGGCGGAGCAGCGGGGCGCGCCGCCGGCGAGCGATCTGCCGGGGGCGAGGCGAGGTCGGCTTGGCAGCGCGACAGGTCTTCTCGGAGCGCGGCGGCTGTGGCGTAGCGCTCTGCCGGGTCCTTCGCCAGGCATTTTCGGATGATCCGGTCCAGCGCCTCGGGCAGATCGGGGCGGAGGCGGCGCGCGGGCGGGGGCGCCTCGTGGCGGATGGCGCGGAGGACGGCCTGCGCGCGGGCGCCCTGGAACGGCGCGGCGCCCGTGACCATCTCGTAGAGCACGGCGCCGAGCGACCACAGATCGGTGCGGGGATCGAGCGCGTCGCCGCGCGCCTGCTCCGGACTCATGTAGGCCACCGTGCCCATCCGCGCGCCGCGCCGCGTGAGCGTGACGCCGGCCATCTTCGCCAGGCCGAAGTCCAGAATCTTGAGCCGCCCCTCTTCGGTGACGATCAGGTTGGCGGGCTTGACGTCGCGGTGCACGATCTCCTTCCGATGCGCCGCGTCGAGGCCGGCGGCGGTCTGCTGCGCGTAGTCGAGCGCCTCCAAGAGCGAGAGCGGCCCGCGCGCAATCTTCGCGGCCAGCGTCTCGCCCGCGTAGCACGGCATGGCGATAAAGAGCTGCCCATCGCGCGTCTCGCCGATCTCGTAGACGACGGCCACGTTGGGATGGTCGAGCGCCGAGGCCGCCTTCGCCTCAGCCACGAAGCGGTGCTTGGCGCGCGCGCTGCCGCTTAAAGCTGGCGAGAGCACCTTGAGCGCCACGGCGCGCTCCAGCCGCACGTCGCGCGCCCGGTAAACGACGCCCATCCCGCCGCTGCCCAGCCGCCTCTGCACCTCGTAGTGCTGCGCCGTCCGTCCGATCCAGCGGTCTGAGGCCTCAGCGCTGCCTTCCGTGCGTGCGGGCGCGGCGCCGGCGGCCTGGCGCAGAGGCGAGAGCACGTCCTCGGCGAGGTCGTCGAAGAAGGCGGAGGCCTCGTCAGCGGCGGAGAGGAGGGAAGCGGCCTCGGCGCGGAGATCGGCGTCGTCCCGGCAGGCCCGGTCCAGGAAGCCCGTGCGCTCTCCGGGCGGCAGTGCGCGCGCCTGGTCGAAGAGCGCCTGCACGCGCTGCCAGCGGGCGGTGTCCATCGGCGCCTCGCCGCTGCGGCCGTGGTCTTTTGGGGCGGTGTTCATGCGCGAATCTCGGCTGGGGCGGCGGGCGCCTCTTCTGAAAAAGCGGTGCTGGAAAAACGGAGCGATGAGCCGCTTGGCGAGCCTTCTGCGTAGTAAAGGCAAGAGCGCGGGCGGCCCGCACGGCTTTGCCGGTGCTCTCCACATCGCAGAAGCAACCGTGCACAAAGTGACTGTCGAACGCTGCTGCGCCTGTACATAGGAAAAAAGAGCTTGGAAGGTGCCGCCATGAAAACGAAAAGCAGCAGCGCAAGCACGCAGCGTTCCATCGCCCGCGCCGATCTGGCGTACCGTGTCCTCATCGGCGCCTTGGCGCTCTTGGCGTTCTGCGCGCAGATGGCCGGCTGGGCGTGAGCGCCGGCCTCTCCCGCGTGGCGTCAAGGCACCTCGGCGCCGGGCCGTGCGTCTAAAGCGCGCACTCGCTCTGGGCGCAACCCGTTCGTCCTCTACAGAAGAGCGCAACGCCCGCCCATGCCCCAAGCCAAGGTGCGCGCCGTAGACATGTACCCGTACCGCCTAAGCACCCCGGCGCCGGAGTTCTTGCTGATGCGCCGCGCCAAGGGCCTCGTTTACGCCGAGCAGTGGCGGATGGTAGGCGGCAAGATCGAGCCGGGCGAGACGGCTTGGAGAGCGGCCCTGCGCGAACTCCGCGAGGAGACGGGCCACGCGCCCGAAGCCTTCTGGGCGCTCCCCTCCCTCAACGTCTTCTACGAGTGGCAGCGCGACCAGGTGAACCTCATCCCCGCCTTCGCCGCCAGGCTGCGCGCCGATCCGGTCCTCGACCGCGAGCACGACGCTTTCGCCTGGCTCCCCGCCGAAGACGCCGCCGCCCGCCTCGCCTGGCCCGAACAGCGGCGCCTCCTCCGTCTGGCAGACCGGCTTCTGCGCGAGGGCGTTCCGCCCGAGCTGCACGTCCGCTAAAACCGCGACGACCTACGACGGACGAAGGCTCCGCTAGTCAAGCGGCGTCCGTTGTCCGTCGTCGGTCGTCCACTGGTGCGCTACGCCGCTTTCCTCGGACGACGGTTTTGGTAGAAGGCACGGCACTCGGCCTCACGCCCGCGGATGGTGCGGCGCCTGGCCAGTGGCCCGCGCGTCTCCGTCACGGCGGTGAACTGCTGCTCCTCGCCGCCTCGGTCGTGCTCGGCGTAGAGCACCACCCAGTCGTCCGTCTTGCCGAGGCGGTGGGCGCGCGCCGTGTTCGAGAAGAGCGCGCGGAAGCGCCACGGCCCCCGGCGCGTCTCCAGAATGGGCAGCCAGGACTTGCCCTCCGGATTAAAACGGCGCGGGGCGATGCGGCGGAGTTCGCCCCGCTCAGCGCGGCGGCGGTACTCCTCGTCCACGCCCAGGAGCACCGACACCGGCGGGCGGCCCGTGGGCGGATGCGAGGGCTTCGGCGCGCGCGCGGGCCGGCGCTGCTGCGCCCGGCGCTGCCCCTGCCGCCGCAGCATGGCACCGATCTGATCGCGCAGCGCCTGCACGCGGCCTCGGCCAAAGCCTTCTACGTTTTCGAGGCGCCCGTCGTGCGCGGCCAGTTCCAGCTCTTCGAGCGTGGTGATGCCGAGCGCCTCGTGGATGCGCCGCGCCAGCTCCGGCCCAATTCCCGCCACGCGCCCAAAGACGCGCTCCGGCCGGAAGTCGCGCTTGATGGTCTCCAGAAGCTCGAGCCGCCCGGTCTCGACAAACCCCGCGATCCGCGAGGCGATGCTGTCGCCGATGCCGGGGAGGTCTTTCAGCGCGTCGGGGCTGCCCGTGCGGAGGGCGTCGGCGAGGGGGCGCCGGGTGTGGCGGACGGTCTCGGCGGCGTGGCGGTAGGCTGTGACGCGGTGCGGGTTGGCGCCGCGCTCGGCCAGCCGGTCGGCCAGCTCGCCGAGGGCGCGGGCGATGGCCGCGTTGGAGGTGTCGTGCGTAGCGGGAGTGCGCTCGGAGGCAGCGTGCGTCGTCATGGCAAAAAGGCGCTCTGTGGAGGCGTTGCGTTCCGGTGTTTCTTTAGGGCTAAAAGCGTGCCGACAAGCAAATTCAAAACAACGGCTTAGGCGCAATATAACATTCCGGGGTGACGCCGTTGTGTCACAGGTAAACGCGCTGTGTTTTCTGCTTCATCGGTAAGTAGCAGACGTAGGGACGAGGCGCGCCTCGTCCTCATTTTTCAGCGAGGTCCAACGGTTGGATAGGACACGACATGTCGTGCCCCTACGGTCAGGGCGGCGGTGCGGAAGACCCTAGCCGCGAAGGCGTCATTAAAAGCGCGCCTCGGCGGATCTGCCCTTCCACCGGGGGCGTTACCTTTTGCCAAACCGTCTCCTGTCCGCACGTCGTTGCAGATGCGCTCGCTCGCCCGGCTCAACCACTACTTCCGCCGGTACTGGTACCTCTTTGTACCGGGGCTGATTTTTACGGTGATCTCGGCGGGCTTTGCCGTGGCCGTGCCTGTGATCGTGCGGCAGGCCGTGGACAGCATCCCACGCTTCGTGGACCTGCATGGGCTGTTTCAGGGGACGGAGGTGGAGGGTTTCCTCTACGGCTACTTCTTCGCCGGGCTGCTCTTTTTTGCGCTCGTCATCATCGCCCTGAGCCTCTTGAGCGGGCTGTTCTCTTTTCTCACGCGGCAGACGATTGTGGTGGCCTCGCGCCACATCGAGTTCGACCTGCGCAACACGCTCTACGACCACCTCCAGACGCTCCCGCCGGCCTTCTACCAGCGCTACTCCACGGGCGACGTCATTACGCGCTCGACGGACGACATCGAAAAGGTGCGCCGCTACATCGGCCCGGCGATCATGTACCTCACGCGCGCCTTTGTGACGGTGGCTGCCGCCGTGGCCGTGATGTTCGTCATCTCGCCCGAACTCACGCTCTGGGCGCTCGCCTCGATGCCGCTCTTGGCGCTCGCCGTTTTCTTCATGGCGCGCATGGTGCACTCGCGCTCCGACGCGCTTCAGGTGCAGTACTCCAAGCTTACGAGCCGCGTGCAGGAAGCCTTGGCCGGCATCCGCGTCCTCAAGGCCTACACGCGCGAGGACGCCGAGCAACGCTCCTTCGAGCAGGAGAGCGAAAACTACCGCGCGCGCAACCTCGACCTCGCCCGCGTAGATGCGGCGTGGCGGCCCGTCTTCCTCTTCCTCGTGGGCCTGGCGGTGATCATCGTCGTGTGGAAGGGCGGCGCCTTGGTGGACGAGGGCGTCATCACCATCGGCAACATCGCCGAGTACATCATCTACGTCAACATCATGACGTGGCCGGTGGCGTCGCTCGGCTTTGTGATTACGATGATCCAGCGCGCCTCGGCCTCGTCCAAGCGCCTCTACCGCATCCTCGACGAGGCGCCCGCCATCGCCGACTCTGACGCGACGGACTTTTCCATCGAGGAGATCGAGGGCGCCGTCCGTTTCGAGGACGTCACCTTCCGCTACACCGAGGAGGGGCCGGATGTGCTGGAGAAGATCAGCTTCGAGATCCCGGCGGGCGGCACGCTCGGTATCGTCGGGCGCACGGGGTCGGGCAAATCTACGCTCCTGGAGATGATCCCGCGCCTCCTTGACCCGACAAGCGGGCGCGTGCTTGTGGACGGGCGCGACGTGCGGACGATTCCGCTCGACGTGCTGCGCCAGAACATCGGCTACGTGCCGCAGGACGTCTTCCTCTTTAGCGACACGGTGGCCGACAACATCGCCTTTGGCGTGACGGAGGCGGACGAAGAGGCTATCCGCGGCGCCACGCGCGAGGCTGAGCTTCTGGACAACGTGGAGGGCTTCCCGGAGGGGTTCGAGACGTACGTGGGCGAGCGCGGCATCACGCTCAGCGGTGGGCAGAAGCAGCGCACCTCCATCGCCCGCGCGCTCTTGCGCGACCCGCGCATTCTGATTTTTGACGACGCGCTCTCGGCCGTGGACACGGGCACGGAGCGGCGCATCTTGCAGCACCTGCGCGCGCGCCAGGGGCGGCAGACGCTCGTGGTGGTGAGCCACCGCATCTCGGCCGTGCAGGCGGCGGACCTCGTCATCGTCCTCGAAGAAGGCCGCATCCAGGAGCGCGGCACGCACGACGAGCTGTTGGCTCACGACGGCCTCTACGCCGACCTCCACCGCAAGCAGCTTCTCGAAGAAGAGCTTGAATCGCTGGCCTGAGCGTAGCGCCATCTGTCGTAGGGGCACACCGCCGGTGCGCCCCTGCATCACCCGCCTCCATCCGTATGAAAACCGAAATCATCCCGCTCGGCACCGCGTCGGCCATTCCGGCGGCGGGGCGGCATCTCTCGGCTACGGCGCTCTGGCGCAAGGGGCGGCTTTTGCTCTTCGACTGCGGCGAGGGCACGCAGATGCGCCTCCTGGATGCCGGCCTCAACCGCGCGCGCCTCGACGCCATCTTCGTCACGCACTTCCACGGCGATCATTTTTACGGGCTGATGGGGATGATCTCCACCCTCGCCCTCCTCGACCGCGAGGAAAAACTCACCGTCGTCGGGCCGGAGGGGATCGAGGAGATCGTCCGCTCGGTGCCGGGGCTGAAGAACGACTGGCTCCCCTTTGCCGTCGAGTACGTCGAGCTGGCCGAAGACTTCGAGCACCAGGTCGTCTTCGAGGCGGAGGAATACACCGTCGAGGCGCGTCCCATCGAGCACCGCGTCTTCACCGCCGGCTTCCGCTTTTCGGAAAAGCCGCGCCCCGGCCACCTCGACGCCGATAAGGCCGAGCGGCTCGGCGTGACGGACTACGCCCACTTCCGCGCGCTCAAGGGCGGCGAGGCCGTGACGCTTGACGATGGGCGCACGGTGCAGCCCGGCGAAGTCGTCGGCCCGGAGCAGAAAGGCGTCAGCTTCGCCTACGTGGCCGACTCGCGGCCCTGTGCCAACGGCCGCGCGCTGGCCGAAAACGTGGACCTCCTCTACCACGAGGCCACCTTCTGCGAGGAGAAGCGCGAGCGTGCCGAGAAGACGGGCCACTCCACCGCCCGCGAGGCCGCCGCCGTCGCCCGCGATGCTGGCGTGAAGAGGCTGCTCCTGGGCCACTTCTCCGCGCGCTACACCACGCCGGCGCCGCTCGTGGAAGAGGCGCAGGCCGTCTTCCAGAACACCGCCGCCGCCGAGGAATTGAAGCGGTACGAGTTGTGAGCGCAGGAGGTGACGAGACGAAGAACCGACGAGCCGGCTATGCTGATTGATACCGATAAGGCGAGGGAAGAGCTGATCCGCTCCGGCGTGCCGGAGGAGCAGGCGCGCGCGCACATCAACGTCGTCCGCATGATGGATGAGCAGGCCCGCGCTAGGCTGGCGACGAAGGACGACATCGCGTTGCTCAGGAAAGACCTTGAGCAGTTGGAGCAACGGATGGAGCAAAAGATGGAAACGCTCCGCGCCGATCTCTTGCGCGCGATGAACCGGCGGGCGCTGGCGGTGATCGGCACGATCCTCGGCGGCATGTGGGCGCTGCTGGAATTGTACCTGTAAGCCCGGCAAGCGCGCCCGCCGGCAGCGGAAAACCATTGCCGTTCGCCCAGAGGTGGTAGGGGCGTATTGCGATACGCCCCTACGCCGGTCTTCGCCGCCGAGATCTTCCTCCGAAACGCACGACGCTAAACCAAAAAAAGAGCGACTTGGCCAGAGGCAACGCAAAGGAAAACAAGGACACGCAGCAGTTCGACGGGCGGCTGGCGCGGCGGCTCGTGGCGTACCTCAAGCCGTACAAGGGCTGGGTGGCGCTGGCCGTGGCGCTCACCATCGGCGCGGCGTTCCTCGGGCCGCTGCGGCCGAAGCTCATCCAAGTCGCCATCGACCAGCACATCGTCGGGGGCGACCTCGACGGGCTGCGGCGCATCATCCTCTTCCTTTTCCTGGCGCTCGTGGGCGAGGGCATTCTGGCCTTCGTCAACGAGTACCTGACGCAGTGGATCGGGCAGCGGGCCATCTACGACCTGCGCACGAGCGTCTTCCGCCACGTCCAGAAGCAGCCCCTCGGCTTTTTCGACCGCACGCCCGTGGGCCGCCTCATCACGCGGGCGACGTCGGATGTCGAGGCCATCAGCGACGTGCTCTCCTCCGGCGTCGTGGTCATCATGGGCGACCTCTTCCGGCTCGTTTTCATCACCTACTTCATGTTCTCGCTCAACCCGCTCCTGGCCGCCGTCACCTTGGCCGTGATGCCGCTCATGGTGTGGGCCACGTTCTGGTTCAGAAAAAACGTGCGCGAGCAGTACCGCGAGACGCGCAAGCAGGTGGCGCGGATCAACTCGTTCGTGCAGGAGCACGTCACCGGCATGAGCATCGTGCAGCTCTTCGGGCGCGAGGAAGAGGAGATGCGCCGCTTCAAGGAGATCAACGACGCCAACCGCGCCGCGCAGGTGCGCACCATTTTTTACTTCGCCCTCTTCTGGCCCGCCGTTCAGATCGTGGCCGACATCGCCCTCGGCGCGGTGATCTGGTTCGGCGGCCTGCGCGCGATGACGGGCACGCTCACGCTTGGCGTCCTCATCGCCTTTATCCAGTACGTGCGGCAGTTCTTCCAGCCCATCCGCAACCTCTCGGATCAGTACAACACCTTACAGCGCGGATTGGCCGGGGCCGAGCGCGTCTTCGGCCTCCAGGACGAGGACCACGCCATCCGCGAGGCCGACGAGCCGGCCGAGGTGGACGGCTTCCGCGGCGAGATCGAGTTCCGCAACGTCTGGTTCACCTACGACGCGCTCCCGGATGAGGACGCCGAGGAAGCCGTTGCCACGGAAAACGGGCAAGCCGGGAACGGCGCGGCCGAGGGCAAGGAAGAGGAAATCAATTGGATCTTGCGCGACGTCTCGTTCACCGTGCGGCCCGGCGAGACGGTAGCCCTCGTGGGCGCCACGGGCGCGGGCAAGACGACGATCATCAACGTCCTCTTGCGCTTCTACGAGATCCAGCGCGGGCAGATCTTGATCGACGGCCACGACATCCGCGAGCTGCGCTTAAAGGACCTGCGCCGCCACATCGGCCTCGTGTTGCAGGACGTATTCCTCTTCTCCGGCTCTATCGAAAAGAACCTCACGCTCGACCGCCCCGACGTAACCGAAGAGGAGATGCGGCGCGCAGCCAAGCTCGTGCAGGCGGACCGCTTTATCGAGGCGCTGCCGGAGGGCTATCAGCAGGACGTGAAGGAGCGCGGGACCTCGCTCTCGCATGGGCAGCGGCAGCTTTTGTCCTTCGTGCGCGCGCTCGTCTACAACCCGGACGTGCTCGTCCTGGACGAGGCCACCTCCAGCGTGGACACCGAGACGGAGATCCTCATCCAGAACGCGCTCGAAAAGCTCATGGAAGGGCGCACCTCGCTCGCCATCGCGCACCGGCTCTCCACCATCCAGGACGCCGACGCGATCCTGGTCATGCACAAAGGCGAGATCCGCGAGCGCGGGACGCATCAGGAGCTGCTGGCGCTCGGCGGCCTCTACCGCAAGCTCTACGAACTCCAGTACGAGGACCAGGAGCGCGCCGCCGCCTGAGAACCGGAAGAGCACCGAGGCGCTTGCTGCGCTGCCGCGTAGATTGAGCACCTTTCTCGTTCCTGCGAACCCGCCGATGCCCGCCTCCATCCCTCAAAGCGTTCAGGCCGCCCTCGGCGAGGCGGCGGCGGACTTCGCCCGCTGGTTCGAGGAGAACCTGCGCGAGCGGGCCGTCTCGCGCGACGAGTACCGCGAGGTGCTCTCCCGCCTCGACGTGATCGAGCGCGACATCGGCGGCATCAACGAGCGCCTCGACCGTATGGATGAGCGCTTCGATAGGCGCTTCGATCCGATGGAAACGCGCTTTAACCAGATAGATGCGCGCTTCGACAACTTGAACCACCGCATGGTTGTGCAGACGCGGTGGATGGGGGCACCCTTGCGCTCTCTGCTACGCTCGTGACGGTGCTGCTGGCTGTGGCACAGTTCGGCTCGTAGACTTTCGCGGCGAGCGGCGGTCCAAGTCGGGCGCCGGCGGGAAGCTGCGAAGAATCTCAACACTGTTGACATTTGCTATTCACTGCTTTATCGTATATCTGCGATAAACGATGAGAGAACGGATGAAAGCAAAATGCCTGGCCGAGTCCATCGGCACGTTTGCGCTGGTGTTCGCGGGCACGGGCGCCATCGTCGTGGATGATTTGGCGGGTGGCGTCGTCACGCACGTGGGCGAGGCGCTGACGTTCGGCCTCGTCATCATGGCGATGATATACGCCGTAGGGGCCGTCTCCGGGGCACATTTCAACCCGGCGGTGAGCCTGGGCTTCTGGGCGGCGGGACGCTTTCCCGGCAGAAAGGTGGCGCCCTACGCGCTGAGCCAGATGGCCGGCGCGCTCTTGGCAAGCGTGCTCCTGCGTCTGCTCTTCCCTGCGCACGCGGCGCTCGGCGCGACGGTGCCGGCCGGCCCGATAGCACAATCATTCGCATTGGAGGTCGTGCTCACGTTTTTCCTCATGTTCGTCATCATCAACGTGGCGACGGGGTCGAAGGAGCAGGGGATCATGGCGGGGGCGGCCATCGGGGCGACGGTGGCGCTGGCGGCGCTCTTCGGCGGGCCAGTCAGCGGGGCCTCGATGAACCCGGCGCGCTCGCTGGCGCCGGCGCTCGTCACGGCCACCTTCGAGGCGCAGTGGATCTACCTGCTCGCGCCCATCCTCGGCGCGTGGGCGGCGGTGGGGGCCTACCGGGGCGTGCATCCGGCGGCGCATTCCTCCGACGCGGCTCTTCCCCCTCCGCATTCGTCCCACCCGAAAGAAAAAGAAGAGGCGATGTCATGAAAAAGAAGCGCGTGCTTTTCGTCTGCACCGAGAACGCGAACCGCAGCCAGATGGCCGAGGCGTTCGCGCGGATGCACGGCGCGGACGTGGTCGAGCCGTTCAGCGCCGGCTCCGATCCATCGGGCGAGGTCAACCCGCGCGCCGTCGCGGCGATGAAGGAAAAAGGATACGACCTCACGCGCCACCGCTCGAAGTCCACCGGCGCGGTGCCGGGCGGCTTCTACGACTACGCCATCACGATGGGCTGCGGCGACGACTGCCCGTTCATCCCGGCGGCGCACCGCCACGACTGGGACCTGCCGGACCCGAAGGCGCTGCCGCCCGACGCCTTTAACGAGGTGCGCGACGAGATCGAGCAGCGCGTGTTGGCGCTCGTCAGAACCATCAAAACGGAGGCGCCGGCATGACGGCAAAGACCGAGGCGTTTCAAGAAAAGGACGTGCAGCTAGCGGCCTGGGCTAAGGCGCTGGCGCACCCGGCGCGCGTGGCCATCGTGAAGGCGCTGGCCGAGCGGGGGACGTGCATCTGCGGAGAGATCGTCGAGGTCTTGCCGCTGGCGCAGTCCACCGTCTCGCAGCATCTGAAGGCGCTTCAAGAGGCGGGCCTCGTTAAGGGCACCGTGGACGGGCCGCGCTCATGCTACTGCCTCGATGCGGCAGCCCTGCGCCACGCGCGGGCGGCTTTCGGGGCGCTCTGGCACAGCCTCGACGGTGCGGCGCACGAGGCTGGCACGTGCTGCTGATAAAAGCAGCTGCAAACAAAAAGGCCGATGCTCTGGGCGGAGGGGGGTGCCCGTGAGCATCGGCTTTTTGTTGCGCCCGTCACTGAAAAAGAGGGCGCGGTCCCGTGCGCACTGCTAAAGCTGCACGGAGGAGCGTTGCTGCAAGGGGTCGTGAACGCTCACCCGTATGGTAAAGCGCTGGGGGCTGGCCTGCGTGACAGAAAAGTGCTCACCTTTTGCTCATTTCTGTAAAGAACGTGGTAAGCTTCGCAGAGCGCGTTGCTCGGCGGAGAAAAAGTTTATCGAATGATTAGAGACCGAGCGCGCGCTGGTTTGGATATTACGCCGCAGACGCCCGTATTATGTTAATCCCGGCTCGCGCAACCTCCGTCTTCCAGACTCAGGCTCTACCATGGCACACAACGGATATTACGCCTCCGACCAACTTGCTAAATTCCCCGACATCGCCGAGGGCAATAAAGCGCTGGCCGATAAGTTTTTCGACTACTACAACAGCGTGTTCGAGGACGGCGCGCTCTCGGCCCGTGAGAAGGCGCTTATCGCCCTGGCCGTGGCGCACGCCGTGCAGTGCCCCTACTGCATCGACGCTTACACGGACGCCAGCCTCGAAAAAGGCGCTGACCTCGAGCAGATGACCGAGGCCGTCCACGTGGCCTGCGCCATCCGCGGCGGCGCCTCGCTCGTGCACGGCGTGCAGATGCTCGAGCAGACGAAAAAGATGATGATGTAGCCTCCGCTCGCCGCGTTGCACATCGCCGCTTTTGCAGTTAACAGATCCCGCCTGATGCGCCCATCTGAAAAAGATTTGATCGAACTTGACGTTTTAGAACGCAGCCGCCCAGGCGGCGATGGCGCCTCCGCCGAGGTGGAAGGCCCGCGCAGCACGACCTCCATGCGCTACCGCCGCGCCCCGCTGACCGACCCGGCCAAGCAATTCCGCGTCTTGAACGAGGCCGAGATCAGCGCCGGCCCTACCGGCACGGGCCGCTTCTTCGCGGATGTCGAGGCCAGCGGATGGGACGACCTCAAGCCCGCGCGGCTGGACATCTTCCAGATCAACGTCGGCAAGCTCTGCAACATGACGTGCCGGCACTGCCACGTCGATAGCGGGCCGGACCGCACCGAGGAGAATATGGACCGCGCTACGGTAGACGCCTGCCTGCGCGCCATTGACCTGAGCGGCGCGCGCACGGTAGACCTCACCGGCGGCGCGCCCGAGCTGAACCCGCACTTCGAGTACCTCGTCGAGGAGTGCGCCACGGAGCGCGGCCTCCACGTCATCGACCGCTGCAACCTCACCATCCTGACCACGCGCCGCTACGAGCACCTGGCGCAGTGGATGGCCGAGCGCGGCGTCGAGGTCGTCTGCTCGCTCCCGCACTACCGCCCCCTCGGCACCGACGCGCAGCGCGGCAAGGGCACCTACAAGAAGTCCATCCAGGCGTTGCGGATGCTCAACGACGCCGGCTACGGCCAGGGCGATCCGAAGAGGAAGCTCACGCTCATGGCCAACCCCACGGGCGCGTTCCTGGCCGGCAACCAAAGCTCGATGGAGCGCGAGTGGAAGGCGGCTCTCCAGAAAAACCACGGCGTCACCTTCGACCACCTCATCGCGCTCAACAACATGCCCATGAGCCGCTACCTCGAATGGCTCATGGAGAAGGGCATGGTCGAGGCTTACATGCAGAAGCTCGTGGCCGCTTTCAACCCCGGCACCATCGAGGGGCTGATGTGCCGCAACACGCTCTCCGTCTCCTGGGACGGCTACCTCTACGACTGCGACTTCAACCAGCAGCTCGACATGCACATGGACCTCGGCGGTGCCTCCGGCGTCGCCAAGGAGCGCCCTCACGTCAAGGACTTCGACCTGGAGGCGTGGCTGGGCCACTCCATCCGCACCGAGCGGCACTGCTACGGCTGCACCGCCGGCGCCGGCAGCGGCTGCGGCGGCGCCATCACCTGATTTTGGATTTTAGATTGGGGATTGGTCGCTACCCTCTCAGGCTTGGACAATCCGAAATCAGTACAGCGCCATGTCGAAGGTGCGGCGGTGCCGGCGGACGGCCTCGTGCTCGCTGCTTAGGAGCGTGAAGAGCGCCACGCAGGCCTTGCGCGCGCCGTCGTCGTCGTACGCGCGGCTTTTTTGCACGACGCGGATGAAGCCGTCGAGCGCCGCGTCGAAATCGCTATCGGCCAGGGCGCTGAGGGCGGCGGCGTAGTCGGCGCGGGCGTCGCTTGCGGGCAGTTCGTCCGGGTGCGCGGCGAGGCGCAGCAGGCGGGCGATTGTGAGCACGGCCTCCTTGATCTGCAAGAGATCCGGGCGGGCGGCGTCGGCGTCCTGGGCGAGGGCGGCGGCCTCTTCGGGCGCATCAAAGGCGAGGGCCTGGGCGAGGCGAATCTGCACCTCGACGTGTCCCGGCTCGTAGATGAGCGCCTCGCGCAGGAGCAGCGCGGCCTCGGCGGGGCGCCCTTCGGCGAGGAGGGTTTCGGACTGGCCCAGGAGCTTTTTCGCCTTGCTCGGCAGGACGCGCTCGAGCCAGCGGCGGACGGCCGGCTCCGGGAGCGCGCCCGTGAACTCGTCCACTACGGTCCCCTCGGAGAAGAGCTTGACGGCGGGGATGCCGCGCACGCCGTAACGCCGGGCGTCGTCCGGGTGCTCGTCCGTGTTCACTTTGGCGAGGCGCCAGGCGCTCTGCTCGGCGGCGAGGCGTTCAAGCACCGGGCCGAGCGCGCGGCACGGCCCGCACCACGGCGCCCAGAAGTCCACCAAAACGGGACGCTCATGGCTGGCCTCGACCACCTCCTGCTGAAAGTCCGTCACATCATACGGCATAGAGGCAGACAAAGCGGGTAGCTACAAGAAGGCAAAGACGCCGCGCGGCGGTGCGCGGGCTGCTTGGTACTACCTCTGGCTTGCACGCTGGCTTCCTTCATGCGGATGATTTTCGGGCAAAGAAGCGCGCAGAGGCCGTTCTAAAAGAAGCTGGGGCGGCGGATCTCAAAGCACGGCGCGCGGGTACGTTGGAAGTCCCCTCCCAGTTAAAGACCTGTCGATGCAGCAGATCAAAGCCTTTTTCAGCCGATGGGCCGCGGCCCGCCGCACCCGCCGCGTCACCCTCGCCGATGCCCGCCGGCGCGTCCGGCGCGGCGCCGCCTACCTCGATGACGTGGCGCCCGGCTGGCCTGACGACGTGGATGCGGACACGCTCGCCCTGGGCAGCGGCCACCGCTGCGTACTCGGCCAGCTGCACGGCGACTTCCGCGTGGGCCTCGTGCGCGCGCATCTTTTGAACCTAAGCAGCGCGCCGCGTGCGAGCCTTTCGCCGGTGAGCTTTGGTTTCCAGTGCCTAAGCGGCTTGAGCGAGGCGCTGCAAGACCGCGACTACGCGCACCTCGACCAGGCCTGGCGCGAAGCCATCCGCGCGCGGCAGGGCGGCAGCGCAGACGAGGACGGAAGGGTGTCGCCTCCACAGCCGCGCGTGGCGCCGAGGCGCGAGCAGTTGGCCGAGTTGGTCGCGGCGTAGCTTTCTGCCCAATCCTGCACCGCGTGCGGTATGCCGTTCCCGTTCCGCTTCCTTGCGCTTGCCGCCGCCTCTTTTCTCGCGGTGCTTGGCGCGGGCTGTGCAGGCTCGGAGCCGGCGGCCATCCCCGAGGCGCCGCACGCCGCGCTTGAAACGGTAGCCGCGTTCGATTCCACGCGCATCACCGGCGTGGCCGTCTCCGGCGGCGGGCGCCTCTTCGTGAACGCGCCGCATTGGAGCGAGCCGCACGGCGCTTCTGTCTACGAGGTGCGCTCCGGCGGTGGCGAGCGGGTGGCGTACCCGAACCGCGCCTGGAACCGCTGGGGCGCAGGCCTCGACCCGAGTGAGCACTTCATCTGCGTGCAGAGCGTCTACATCGACCCGCGCAACCCCGAGACGCTCTGGGTGCTCGACGCGGCCTCGCCGCTTTTTCAAGGCGTGGTGCCCGGCGGTGCCAAGCTCGTCCAGATCGACCTGGAGACGAACGCGGTCGTGCGCACCTTCGTCTTCAATGAAGAGGTCGCGCCCGAGAAGAGCTACCTCAACGACGTGCGCGTGGACGCCGAGCAGCAGCACGCCTACATCACCGACTCGGGCCTGGGCGCGCTCGTCGTCGTCAACCTCTCCACGGGCGAGAGCCGGCGCGTCCTGGACGATCACCCGTCCACGCGGGCCGATTCGGGCTACGTGCTCGTCATCGGCGGCGAGGAGGTGCGCGGGCCGGACGGAGAGGGACCGCGCATCCACGCCGATGGCCTCGCGCTTGATCCGTACGACCAGTTCCTGTACTACCACGCGCTCACGGGCACGCACCTCTTCCGCATCGTCACGCCCGCTTTGACGAATCCGGAGGTCACCGCCGAGGAGCGCGCGCGGCAGGTGCAGGACCTCGGCCCCACCGCCGTCACCGACGGCATGATCGCCGACGCGCAGGGGCGCATCTACCACACCGCGCTTGAAGAGGACGCCGTGCTGCGCTACCTGCCGGACTCCGGCGAGATGGAGACCGTCGTCCAGGACGCGCGCCTCAGGTGGCCGGACAGCTTCGCCATCGGGCCGGACGGGCGCCTCTACGTGACGACCTCGCAGATCCACCTCCAGCCGCAGTTTAACGGCGGCACAGGCGCGCGCACGGAGCCGTTCAAAGTGTTCAGAATCGTCCCCGCTTCCCAATAGAACGTCCACCGCTGCATGAACCCGAAGACGCTCAAGTACATCTATCTCGGCGTGGCGGTGGTTACGCTCACGCTCACGGTGCTGCGCCTGGCCAGCGGCGCGCCGTGGCGTGCGCTCGTCAGCGGGGCCATCTGCGCGTTTGCGTCGTACCGGCTTTACCAGATGCGCGAGAAACAGCCGAGAGGCTGAGGCGGCGTCTGCCGCTGAGGGGCGGCGGGCGTCAGCGCAGGCTCAACTCCGGGAAGTGCGGCGAGTCCGGCGAGGGGACGAGCCGCTCTTCTACGCAATCGGCCACGAGGTCGAGGCGCTCGAAGACGATCTGCCCGATCAAAGCCTCGCTCCCGGCCGGCAGCGCGATAGCGTCCACCACGGTAGAGCGCCCCGCCACGGTGATCGTGATGGGTCCGACGATGGGCAGCATCTCGCGGCGGTCATCGGCAAAGCTGACCTTGACCTCGCCCTGCTGCCTCACGCCGATGCGCTCGATGACGTCCTGCGGCAGCGCCAGCGTGCGCGCGCCCGTGTCGGCGATGGCCTCGATCTCGACCGCGCGGACCTCATCTTCTTCGATGTAGCCGCGCCTGGCGACCGCTCGGTCTTCGGTGTTTTCCAATCGGATCGTTTCCTTGATCTCGCCCATCCAATCCTCGAGTTTGCGGGTGAAGCGGGAGCGATATTTGACCTTCATCATGGGAAAACCCTCCGGCCTGCTTAGGCCTTGTTGCGGCGGCGCTCGAAGCGCGCGTCCTGCACGCGCCGGCCCCAGGAGACGACGAAGCCAAGCGAGAGCACGAGGATGCCCGCCCACAACAGCCCGATGAACGGCTTCTCGTACGCCTGCACCACGAGCCAGTCCTCCGGCATCACGTCCACGCCCTCGACGGCGATGACGGCCTCGCCCGCGTTCACGTCCATGCCGGTGAAGGTGAAGGTGAGATCCCAGTCCGCCACGCGCGTCTGCAAGAACTGCTCCATGCGGTCCTGCATGACGAGGTACACGGGGTCGAGCCGGCGCGTCTCGCCGGTGCCGATGTTCGTCACTTCGAGGCGCGCGCCGACGGCCATCTGCGCATCGTCCGGGATGCCTTCGGGCGTGGGGCGCGTGGTGCCGGGGCCTTTTAAGAGGTCGAAGCCGGTGAAGCTTACCGCAAAGCGCCCCTCGCCAATCACCGTCGAGTCGCCCTGAGCGAGCATCATCTCGCCGCCGGTGGTGCCGCCGGATTGGTCCACGCCGGTGGCGGCGCGCGGAGTGACAGCGGCGAAGATGTCTTTTTCGACGTACGTTTTTACGTCGGGGTGGAGGAACCACTGCTCGCCGCCACCCTCGTAGGCCACGGGGCCGAGCGTGAACGCGCGCCCCTGCGGGTCCACGAAGTCGAGGAGGTAGCGCGTGCGCCCGCGCTCGGTTTTTTCCTGGCCGGCGTAGGTGACCTGGTAGCCCTCGACGGTGCGCGTCTCGCCGCGCGCGAGGATGAAGTTGTCGCGCGGTTCCTGTCCCGGACGCGCCATGCCGCTGAGCGGGTTCGAGAAGCCACCCGAGGCGATCACGCCCAGGATGAGAAGCGCAAAGCCGACGTGCGAGAGCGCGCCGCCAGCCATCCGCGCGTTCCCGCGCCCGATGCGCCAGAGGACGAGGCCGTTGCCGTAGAGCGCGAAAAAGCCGGCGAAGACGAGCAGGAGCAGCAAAAGCCCCTGCCCGTAGACGGCCCAGAACTCGGCCAGTCCGCCCAGGAGCGCCGCCTCTGAAAGCGCGGGCGGAGACGCCTGGGAGGGCAACACCACCGTCTGCTCCACGAACGGCGTGAAGAGCAAGACGGCCACCGTAGAGGCCACGGCCAGCCCCAGCGGCTTAACCAAAACGCGATTGAGGTTCTCCACGCTCATCTTGTTCCACCAGAAAAGCTGCCCGAGGCCCGCCAAAAAGACGAAGCCGAGCGCCAGCGGGAGCGTCCAGCTGTTGTAGAACTCAATCGGCACGCCGGAGGGCGTATCGCGGAAGAGGCGCCCGAAGATCGGCGCGCTCGTGCCGAGGGTGATGACAGCGGCGGTGGCGCAGAGGAGCATCGCGCCGGAGAAGATCATGAACTCGCGCGAGAGCACGTTCGGCTCCTTCTCAGGCGCGGGCAGCTCGCGGTAGCGCCACGCAAAGAGGCCAAAGCCCACGGCGCCCATCGTCAGAATCCAGAGGAGGAGCTGGTTGTAGAGGCCGAGGTCCACGAACGAGTGCACGGAGATGTCGCCCAGGATGCCGCTGCGCGTGAGGAACGTGGAGTAGACGACGAGGATGAAGCTCAGGATGCTCAGGAAGAACGCCGCCTTGTGGCTGCGCCCGCTCTTCCGCTGCACGAGCATGGTGTGCAGCGCGGCGATGCCCACGAGCCACGGCACGAGCGACGAGTTTTCCACGGGGTCCCACGCCCAGTACCCGCCAAAGGAGAGCGTGACGTACGCCCAGTAGCCGCCCATCGCAATGCCGACGCCGAGGACGGCCACCGCGGCGAGCGTCCACGGCAGCGCCGCCCGCACCCACTCGGTGTAGCGCCGCTTCCAGAGCGCCGCAATCGCCAGGGCGAAGGGGACGATCATCAGCGAGAAACCGGCGAAGAGCGTGGGCGGATGGATCACCATCCACGGGTTCTGGAGGAGGTCGTTCAGCCCCGTGCCGTCGGCGGGGATGAAGCCGGGGTTTTGCTGAAAGATGGGCGCTTCGGGAAACGCCTCGGCCAGCGTGGCAAACGGCGAGGCGCCAATCGAGAGCGGTCCGATCTGCAGGCCGGCCACCATCGAGATCATAAAAAGCTGACAGAGGGCGATCACCGCCATCACGGGCGCCTCGTAGCTCCGCGTCCACCGCATAAACGCCGCGCCGACGAAGCCCGTCATCAGCATCCACACCAAAAACGAGCCTTCCTGCCCGGCCCAGAACGAGGAGAAGAGGTAGTGCAGCGGCAGCGCGTTCGAGGAGTTCTGGTAGACGTAGGCGTACTGGTACTGATGGTTCAGAATGAGGTAGAACAGCACCCCCGCCGCGCCGAGGAGGGAGGCGAGCATGGCCCCCCACGCCGCGCGCCCGACCGGCAGCCACGCCGGCGCATCCGAAGCGCGCCGCGCCGCCAAGAAAAACCCCACGCCGGAGAGCGCGCACGTGACCAGCGCAAGGAGGATCAGCAGTTGGCCGACGGTGCCCAGCATAGGCGTCTAAGAGGCGATGATACAGAGAGATGGAGCGCTTAAAGCTTCAAGCGGAAGACGATCCCTCGGTTCCAACGGTGGCCTCCCTGACTGCGCCCGTTCGCATGGATTCATGCTATCTTGGGTCGGCACTGATCTGCACCGGAGCTGGCCTCCTTGCACGCGCTACGGCATCGCTTCGGACGTTGCACGGAAAATATTGGCTGGAGGTTTGCATGTTCTATTAGCGTTTCATATACTCCGCTCGCAGCTCTTGTAGGAGGCGACGGTTAGAGCCGATGGAGGCTCTTTCCGGCCGTTCTGAAGTTCGTTTCGACCCATCTCAGTTTACAGAAGCGTGTTGTACAGCAGCAGTACCGCATCAGCAGTCCCGTTCGCGCGGCGCGGCGCACTCGGTTCTCCGGTCCTTGTCCTCTTCTTTTGGCGTCCTTGCTCTTGGCGCTCCCTGCCGCCTCGCAGGCGCAGCGGCTTCTCGTGACGCCCGACGCCGGCCACGTTCGGCTGAAGAGCGGTCAACGCCTCATGGGCGAAGTGGCGTTGCGCTCGGATGTGCGTGGCGGGCGCTACATCGTGTTCGACGACAGCAGCACGTACGCGCTCTCGGGTGTTTCCACGTTTAGCGTCGGCAACCGTCACTTCGTCAACCATGGGGTAGTCGAGCGTGAGGTGGGGCGGGAGCAGGTCAAAGAGCGCTTGCTCGAGCAGGTCGCCCCAAGCGAACACCCCTTTCTTGATTTCTACATCCCCTTTGGAGCGCGCCGCGTTGAGCCTCCGTACCCGTTCTTCGCCAAGCGGGACGAGGCCATTCAGCCTGTCGATTACGCCACGCTGCGCGCGGCGATGCTTAATGACCCGGAGAGCATCCAGCGTCTCGACGCCTCCCGGAAATGGATGTGGACGCGCAATGCCATGTACGTAGGCGGCTCGCTGACCTTGCTGTACGGCTTCTTCCGTTCGTTCGACCTTACGCGGCTCAATCAGTCTGACACCTACGGCGGAGAGGGCGGAGGGGTATTTCAGCCGCACGCGCTGCTCTTCGTGGGGGCGGGCATCCTCGTTGCGGGCGTCGTACCTAACCTGCGCCAGCGCGCCCGCTTCCGCGCGGCCATTCGTGTGTATGACGGACAGTGACTTTTCTTTTAGAGCAAAAGGCATGAAACGACGCTACCGCCGCCGTACCGCTCGGTCCTTTTGCACCGTCTTCGGCTTGTGGATCGCCGCGGGCGCTCTCTTTGCGGCCACAGCGCAGGCGCAGGAGCGCCCCGCCGCCACCACCGACAGCACCGGCCTGCTCCAGATCACGAGCGGATGGGCCGTGAGCGCCTCGGATTGGAGCGCCGTGGACTCCTTCTACGTCGTCGTGGACGGCCGCTTCGAGGCGCCGCATGTGATGGCGAGCGGCGGCCAGCTCCGGCTCTCGGCAGGGCAGCACCGCATCACCGTGGCAACGGCGGGGCGGAGCGACCAGTCGTTCTACGCCACGATTGAGCCGGGGGCGACGGCGCGCCACCGCATCAGCCACGGCGTGCGCACGGGGGGTGCGGGCTACTTCGCCAGCAGCAGCTACCCCGCCCTGAAGAGCGGCGCCACGCTCGCCATCCTCACCGACGCCGGGGCCGAGGTGCGCATCAACGGCCGCCGCGTCGGGCGCGGGCCGCGCGTGCTGCTCGACACGCTGGCCGGGACGTACGCCGTGACGGCGGTGCATCCGGAGGCCGGCACGCGCACCGAGCGCGTCACCGTGCAGACGGCGCCGCTGCGCTTGGCCGTGGCCGAGGTCTACGTCCGGCCCGACCGCGCGGCGGTGCGGCGGACGCGCTTCGTGCCGGGCGTGAGCCAGTTCTACAAAAACGAGCGGCTGAAGAGCGCGGCGCTCGTGGGCACGTTCGTCGCAGCTACAGGCGGGGCTGTGTGGCAGCACCTCTCCTTCGCCCGCGCCAACAACGACTACGAAGCGCTCCTGCGTGACTACAAGCGAGCAGGCACAGAAGAGGAGGCGCTCCGCCTCGGCGACCAAACGCAGGCGCGCTACGACACGGCGCGGCGCGCGTACTGGGTGCGGAATGCACTCGTGGGCGTGGCCGTGAGCGCCTACGTCTACGGCCTCCTCGACAGCTTCCGCGACCCGGAGGGCGGGTACCGCCCCGCCAGGCCGCCCGACCGCGTCTTGACCCCGCTCATCAACGGCGACGGCGCCGGGGCTTCTTTCTCCCTCCGCTTTTAGCCTTCCGTCCTCGTTGTAAAAGCTGTACCAGCCGGAATCCCAATGCGTCCCCTTTTTCTGTTGTGCATAGCGGTGCTGACCTGCGCTGCGTGCGAGACCCCTACGGCCTTCGAGCGCGACAACGCCAAAGACCCTGAAAGCGCCCGCTTCAAGCCGGACGCCCCGGCGGGCCTCTCCGCCGAGGCCGTCCGGGGCGCCGCCGTGCTCACGTGGGAAGATCACAGCGCCTTCGAGGACGGCTACTTCATCGAGAAGTCGCTGGGGGACAGCCTCTCCTTCGCTGAGGTGGCGCGCGCGCCGGCCAACGCCACGACGTTTGCCGACAGCACCGGGCCGTTCGACCCCCGCACGTTCTACCGCGTCAGCGCGTTTAAGGAGGCGGAAGGAGCGGAGCGCCGCACCACCTCCCGCGCTGTGCCGCTCCAGTTGGGCCGCATCGCATCGCTTGAGGTCGAGGGCACCGACGGAGAAAACGCCCGCCTGACGTGGACGAGCGCCGGCCTTGGCACAACCATGCTGATCGAGATGCGGAAGGAGGGCGCCCCGTTCCGGGAAGTGGCCGAGGTGGCGCACGAGGAGGGCGCCTACGTGATGGACTTTACCAGCCTCGGCTTCGAGGCGGTCCGGTTCCGGGTGTCGTTCTTCCGCGAGCAGGACGACGGGCAGCGTCTGGTGATAGATACCGAGGAGGTCGCGTTCGACGGGGCCGCCGCGTTCGGCCCTTCCGATGTAGAGGTCGAGGTCGTTAGCGAAGAGCAGATGGTCGTCCGGTGGAAGGACAACAGCGCGTTCGAGACGGGCTTCGAGATCGTCCGGCAAGCCAAAGGGCCGCTCCAGCCCCTGACGACGGTGGGGGCGGATCGGGTGACGTATGAAGATGCGCCTTTGCCCTACACCGAATCCTACCCCAGCTTCCGGCGGCAGCATTACGCTTACGAGGTCCGCGCCGTACGGACGGGGGGGAAGAGCGCTCCGGCTCAAGGGGAGGCCACCTTTTTCATGCCGAGTCCGGTGCTCCGGCACCGCTCAAACGAAGACGCGCAATCGGTCACGCTGGCGTGGACGCATGGAACGGACCTGGCAACGGCGTACGTCGTCGAGCGCAAGGTGAACGACGGCGCCTTCGCCGAACTCGCACGGCTGTCGAAGCGGGACACGACGTATACCGACGCCACGGTCCAGACGCAGAACCAGTACACCTACCGCGTGCGCTCGCGTATCTCGGTCCCGTCCGAGGCGCTCGTCCTCACGCACCAGCAGCGCTACACGCTACGGCACACGCGCAAGGGCCACTCGAACTGGGTCAGATCCGTGGCGATTAGTCCGGACGGCCGGTTTGCGGCATCGGCTACGAACTTCCATACAAGCCCCTACGACCTCACAACAAGGCTTTGGGATGCACAGACGGGCGAACTCCTACGCAGCTTCACCACCGCTCACATACCGGCCTCCATTGCCTTCAGCCCCGACGGCGAGAAACTGAGCATTGGCGCGTACAGCGGCGCGCAGATCTGGGACGTGAAAACGGGACAACAGCTCTTCAGCAGCGACGATCCTACGCGCTCAGTGGCCTTCAGCCCGGACGGAGCATCGTTTGCTACGGCCGGGTGGCAGCAAGGGCTGCGCATATGGGACGGCGCCTCCGGGACGCAGGTGCGCGCCTTCCCGTTTGGCCGTTATCTCGACCTCACCTTCCACCCCGATGAAAACCACATCGCGGGCGCGAATCTCAACAGCACAGATGTGCTGCGCATCGCGGATGGATCCACTCTGCTTCGCATAGATCACCCCCGTTATCTTAGGAAGCGGTCCTACTGGGTGGATTATAGTCCTGACGGGGCCACGCTGGCCGTGGCCATGTCTGGGCATGTGATCAAAGCGTTCGACGCCCGCAACGGCGAACTCCGCTTCGAGTTGAGCGGGAAAAGGTTGGCGTTCTCGACCGATGGTCGGTGGCTGGGCGCTATGGCGGGCAACGCGTCCGGCAAGGTGCTGTTCTACGACGCGCAGACGCACCGCGTTGTGGGACAGACGGACGGCACCGCAGCGTATGGCGATGGCACCTTCGCCCTCAGCCGCGACAAGCGTACGCTCGTCACTGGTGGTTACTACGGGGAGGTGCTCTTCTGGGAGCAAGCCGGCAAGCGCTGGCAAACGCGGTGGCAGGAATAAAGCATTCTCGAACCATGCCCTTTTCTTCAGGCGTCTTTTGCCGCGCCGCGAGGAGCGCGGCCCTGCGCATCGCAACCGTCCTCCCTGCGCTTCTCTGGCTCACGCTTTGCGCCGCCTGCGACGCACCGACCGCCTTCGAGCGAAAGAACCCCCTGGACGTGGGAGGGGTGCGCTACGCCCCCGCCGCGCCGGAAGAAGTGACGCTCCGCTTCGAGCACGAGCGCTTTCTTCGCATAAGCTGGAAGGACGTGAGCGAGGCCGAAGACGGCTACGTCGTGGAGCGCCGCGTGGACGGAGGAGCGTTCGATGAGGTGGCGCGCGTAGGACCGAATACGCAAACGGCGATTGATACCGCGCGCGCGTTCGGGACGTACGAGTACTGCGTGCGTGGGGCGTACGAAGGCCGGGGCGGTGCCTGCGGCGTGTCGAACCCGCTGCTTGTGTCGCACTTCGTGCCGGGCCGGGAACGGAATTACGAGGCCCAAGAGGACGACCACGCCGTTAAGCTGCGCGACGGGCGCGTGATGGTGTTCAGCGCAGAAACGGCCGAGGTGTACGACCCCGCCACTAGCCGCTGGACGGCTCTGATCCCGCCACCAGAGGCGCGGCGCGTGGATGCGGCTCTCGTGCTTCCAGATGGCCGTGTCTTGAGCTTCGGCGTAAAGCCCGGCGCCGCCACCCGTCTGTACGTGTCGGTTATTGAAGCCTATGACCCTGATTCCGGGGCATGGGCCGTGGTGGGGGGCCTCGCCGAAAGCCTCCAGGGGATCTGGCAGATCGAGGCGGCCTTGCTCCCGAACGGGACCGTGCTCATGACGGGCCGGAGCACGTCATATGCTGAGGACAACTTCGCGCGCGTCTTTGACCCTTCCACCGGGGGCGTGCGCTCGGTAGACGCGCTGTGGCCGACTTCCTCGCTCTACCACGACTCCTACTCCCTGACGCCGCTCAGCGACGGGCGCGTCCTCGGCATAAACCCGGCTGTGGCCGGCATCTTCGACCCCGAAGCGGAGACGTGGCGGCAGATCGCCTCTCTGCCGGGGTTCCCGTACGGTCACGCCACCGCGTCGCTCGGAGACGGGCAGGTCCTCGTCTTGAGTGAGTACGGCCAACTTCACGCTTTCAACCCCCTCAGCAACGCTTCGACAAAGCTGCCACTCCCTCTAAAGACGAGCAGGCTCCTGGCAAGGCTTTCCGATGACGCGGTCTTTGTGGGGTTTTACAGCGACTATCCGGGGAACGATAAGGCTTACGTCTATGAAGCTGCCGAGGCACGTTTCCAATCCGTGGGGCCGCATTTCAAAAGGCACAGCCGGGGCCTTCGTCTGCCCGTCTTGCTCGATGACGGAAGGCTGCTGCTGATGGAAGAGCGGTCCAAAGAGACGGTTTTGTTCAGGCCGCGTAGCGAGCTGATTCCCAATCCGTAGCTTTTGCTCTCATGCTCTGCCTTTGAGACGAGCAGAACCGCGCTCGCGCCGAGGGATGCGCGGCAGGAAGCGAAGCGGCAGCGCTACGGCAGAGCAGATACGAAAAGCCCCGACCACGCTTTGATAGCGGCCGGGGCTTCCGATTCTTGAAAGAGGCAGGCTCGCGCACGAACCCGTAGGCGGGCCGTTAAAGAATCCGCTTATTCAGCAGTGTGGGTAGCCGCTCAGGAAATTCCGCCTTCCTCTGTTGACCGTCCCGCCACGAGCGAAACGCTGCGGCGGAAGTGGCTGCCCTCTAAAGAGAGAGCAGTGAGGCCTGGCGTACAGACCTGAAGGTAGGCTCCCTTGTACGTAGGTGTCAGATTCTTTTTTGGGGCGCGCGCTACAGATCCGTGCGCCAGCCTGCGTCTCTTCTTCTTTGCTTCTCTTTGAGCATAAGAAAGCGCAGCGGCTTGGTCAAGCCCATCGCTATTCCTTATTCGTTTCTTCGTCGTCGTAGACGCCGGCGCCGTTCGTCTCGGGCGGGAGCGCGGCGGCAAGCCGGTCGGCCAGGGCGCCGAGGGCGTCGTCCAGCGTGCGCGTGTGATCGGCGTGGTGGCGCTGCGCGTCGTGCACCTGCTCCGCCAGCGCCAGCGCCACGACCACGGCGGCGGTGAGCTTGGCCTGGTCCGGGTGCGCGCGCCGGAACGCCTGCATCTTCTCATCGACCGAGGTGGCGATCTCGCGCGTGAGCGCCTCGCTCTGCTCGTCCACGCGCAGCGCGTACTCCCGGCCCATAATCGAGACGCGGATCGACTTCTCCATTTCTCTGCTTTCCTCCCTCGCGGGTCTGTCGTGAAAAAGACAAAAGGGGCGGCCGGCTCAGCCCTCGGCGCCGGGCGCGCTCTCGGCCAGGTGCGCGTCGATGGCCTCGATAAAGCTCTCGACTTTCTTGCGGAGGTCGCCGGGCGTTTCATCCAGCGGAAGAAGCGTGCCGTCGTGGTCGAGGCCGGGGTTAGCCTCCAACTCACGCGCGCGCGCGCGCAGGCGCTCGTTCTCCCGACTGAGCGCGTCGAGCGTCTCGGCGGCGCGGGCGACGTGCCGGCGCAGGCGCTCCATCTCAGAAGATCCTAAGGCGGCTTCGGAAGACATGGCAGGCGGGGTGAACGACGGGAAGATAACGAGCAACGAGAGGAGGCTCCATCGCTGCGCCAATATAGGCACGCGCGGCGCACCGATGAAAGCCTACCGCCGCAGCTTGGCGCCATGCTTTTCGGCGAGCGCGCTGGTCACGGCCTCGATGCGCGCGTCCACCTCGGCATCTTCGAGCGTGCGGTCGGCGCCAAAGACGAGGGCAAAGGCCACGCTTTTCTTGCCGGCGGCGATGCCCTCGCCTTCGTAGAGGTCGAACACGTCGGCGTGGCGCAGGAGCGGGCCGGCGGCCTGGCTGAGCGTGGCCAGCAGCGCACCGGCAGGCACGGCGCGGTCCACGACGACGGCGAGGTCGCGCTCGGCGGTGGGGAAGCGGCTCGCGGGCGCGTAGCGGCGTTTGAGGTACGGCGCGGCCTTTTCGGCGAGCGTGTCCCAGTCAAGCTCGCACACGAACACGGGCGCGTCGAGATCGAAATCCTCAGCCACGCCATCGGCCAGGCGGAAGAGGGCGCCGAGCGTCGTCTCGCCGGAGCGGACCGCGGCGGCGTAGACGGCGGGCGCGGGCGCCTCGTCCATTGGCTCGAAGGCGGGATCGGGGACGCGCAGCGCGCCGAGGAGCGTCTCGGCAGCGCCTTTGAGATCGAAGACATCGGCCGGGCGCGGCTCGGCGTCCCAGCCGGCGGCGTGCGGGCCGCTTAGCGCCAGGAGCAGCGACTCGTGCTCGGCGTAGCCGGGGATGACGCCGCCGTTCTTGCTTTTTCTGAAGACGTGGCCGAACTCGAAAAAGCGCAGTGCGCGCTGCCTGTGGTTGCGGTTGTGCTGCATCACCTGGAGCGCGCCGGGCAAAAGGCTCGGCCTGAGCGCCGCCATCTCCTGCGAGATGGGCTTGAGCGTTTCGACGACGGCGCCGGCCTCCACCGCGCCGCTGAGCGCCGGGACGTTGAAGCGCTCGGCGCGCGCCTGCGGCAGGAGGCTGTTCGTGTACATCTCGCGGAAGCCGAGGCCGCTGAGGAGCTGCCGCGCCTGCCGCCGGAGCCGCTGCGCCGGGCGCTCCTGCGGCGCCTCGGCCTGGGCGGCGGCGCGCGCGGGCGTCGGAATGCGGTCGTAGCCCCAGAGGCGGCCCACCTCTTCGATGAGGTCTTCCTCGCGCTCGACGTCCGGGCGGAAGGGGGGCACCGTGCAGCGCAGCACGACCTCGCTCCCCTCGAAGGAGAGGCCCTTGCCCTCGAACGCGCGCTCGGCCATTTCTTCCAGCGGGTTCTCTTCTTCCACGCCGAAGCCGAGCGTGCCGAGGATGGACGCCATCTGCGCCGCCCCGATCTCGGTGCCGAGAAGGGCGTTGGCGCGCGCGGGGCGGAGCGTCACCACGCGCGCCTCGGCGGGCTGCGGGTGCGCGTCCACGAGGCCGGGCACGACTTCGCCGCCGGCCCATTCCGCCATGAGCTGCGCGGCACGGGCGGCGGCCCACACCTGTCCCTCGCGGTCCACGCCGCGCTCGAAGCGGTACGACGCATCGGTGGAGAGGCCCATCGCCTTGGCCGTGCGGCGGATGGTGGAGGGGTCGAAAAAGGCGCTCTCGATTAGCACATCCGTTGTTTCTTTGGTCACTTCCGAGTTCTCGCCGCCCATGAGGCCGGCCAGCGCCACGGGCCGCTCGGCGTCGCAGATGAGCAGCGTGCGCTCCGGCAGCGTGCGCGCCTTGCCGTCGAGCGTGGTGAACGTTTTCTCTTCTTCTTTGGAGAGGCGGACGACGATCTGCCCGCCGGCGATCTGCTCAAAATCAAAGGCGTGGAGCGGCTGCCCGCACTCGTGCATCACGAAGTTGGTGATGTCCACAATCACGTTGCGCGGCCTGAGGCCGATGGCCGTGAGGCGCGCCTTGAGCCACGCGGGCGACTCCTTGACCTCGACGCCGCGCACGAGCAGGGCCGCGTAGCGCGGGCACGCCTCCGGCGCCTCGATTTTTACCTCGACGCGCTCGGCCGTCTCGCCGCCGGCTTCGGGAAGCTCCACGTCGGGCCGTTCAAGCGGCGCGCCGGTGAGGGCGGCCACGTCGCGCGCCACGCCGAGGTGGCTGGCCGCGTCCGGTCGGTTGGGCGTGAGGTCGATGTCCAGGACGGCGTCCTCGGCCTCTAAGCCCTGCGCGCGCAGGTAGTCGGCGAACGGCTGCCCAACCTCGGCGCTTTCGTGCAGGACCATGATGCCGGCGTGGTTTTCGGAGAGGCCGAGTTCGTCCTCGGCGCAGATCATCCCCTCGGAGACCTCGCCGCGCAGCTTCGTCTTCTGAATGGTGACCGGCTCTTTCTGCGCGGGGTCGTTGCGCGAAGGCAGCCAAAGCGTCGTCCCCACGGTGGCGACGGGCACCTTCTGCCCGGCCTCCACGTTCGGCGCGCCGCAGGCAATCTGCACCGCCTCGCCATTCTCCGAAGCTGTGCCGAGGTCCACGTCGCACAAGACGAGCCGGTCCGCGTTCGGGTGCGGGCGCACGCTTTCGACGCGCCCCACCACGACGCCCTCGACGGAGGCGCCGGTTTTTTCCACGCCGTCCACTTCGAGGCCGAGCATCGTCAGCGCGCCGGCCAACTCCTCGGGCGCGAGGCCGGGGGCGACGTATTCGCGGAGCCAGTTGTAGGAGATTTTCATGGGATAGAAGGCTGCGTCAGATACCGGCGTAGGGGCGAGGTGCGCCTCGCCCTTTCGTCAGAAATCAGAATTGCTCCAGGAAGCGCACGTCGTTTTCGTAGAAGACGCGGATGTCGCTGATGCCGTAGCGCAGCATGGCGGGCCGCTCGACGCCCATGCCAAAGGCGTAACCCGTGTAGCGCTCCGGGTCGAGGTCCACGGCCTTCAAGACGTTGGGGTGGACCATGCCGCAGCCCAGGATCTCGAGCCAGCGCCCGCCGCCCTCGATCTCCGGATCGGCCCACCAGATGTCCACCTCGGCGCTCGGCTCGGTGAAGGGGAAGAAGCTCGGCCGAAAGCGCATCTTCACGTCCGCGCCGAAGAAGGCTTGAGCGAAGAGCGTGAGCGTGCGCTTGAGGTCGGCCATGGAGACGCCCTCGGCCACGTACAGCCCTTCGATCTGGTGGAAGAGGCAGAACGACTTGTACGAGATGGCCTCGTTGCGATAGACGCGCCCCGGCACGACCACGCGCACGGGCGGCACCTCTTCTTCGAGGACGCGGATTTGCACGGGCGAAGTGTGCGTGCGCAGGAGGATGTCCTGGCCGGCGGGCGCGTTTTTCTCGAGGAAGAAGGTGTCCTGCATGTCCCGCGCGGGGTGGTCCGGCGGGAAGTTCAAGGCGCCGAAGTTGTGCCAGTCGTCCTCGATCTCCGGTCCCTCGGCCACGGCGAAGCCGAAGCGTTCGAAGATGCGCACCATGTCGTCGAGCGTCTGCGTGAGCGGGTGGACGGAGCCGGCGAAGGGCCTGCGTCCGGGCAGCGTGAGGTCGATCTCCGGCGCCGCGCCGCCCCCGCCATCGGACGATTGCAGTCGCGCCTCGGCCTTTTCCAGAAGCTCCTCGGCGCGGGCTTTCAAAGCGCCCATCGCCTGGCCGAAGGCGGGGCGTTCCTCGGCCGGGATCTCGCCGATCTGTTTGAAAAGCTGCGTGATCCGGCCCTGCTTGCGGCCGAGGTACTTCACGCGAAAGCGCTCGGCCTCCTCTTCGCTGCCGATGGCTTCGGCTTCGAGGTCTTGGCGCAGCGCGTCTACAGCGTCGAGCATGGGTGGTGAGGCGGTTGAGGACGTACAGGTCAGGACGGGTCGGGGCGGTTCTGGTACTTGCGCAGTTCTTCATCAGTCAGTTCATCTGATGGCACAAGCTGGTAGTGTCTTTCTGCGGCTTTACGAATCCCTTCGTCGCTCTGCTCGAACTCGAAGAGCGCGATGGTGCCACCTGCCATAAACTGCGCGGCGATAGCACGGCAGGTGAGCGCGGGGAATTTGGCTTCGCAAAGCGCGATGTCCTGCTCGATTTGGACGACTCCGATCTCGTCGCTTCCGCCTTTCGCCTGCACAGGAAAAACGTAGTGCGCTCCTCGCTTATCCACGCCTACGTAAATCTCGTCCGTTTCGACCTGTCCGATGCCGGGCACCGTTGTGCGCAGATGGTTCTGAATGGAGTAGCACGCAACGCCAGTAAAGATGTCGATGAGGCGGTTGTAGCGCAATCTTGTGAGCAACGCCTGCTCGTCATCGAGCGCGTAGCGTGCGACGATGCCGGGCGTTGCATCAGGAACCTTCGTCACGACGAGCATGTCGTCGGGGCGGATGCGCGCCATCGGCTTGGCCTCAAAGGCGTACTTCGAGCGGCCTCGGCTCGTGATGACCCACACCTTGTCGCCTGGCGCTTTACGCTTCACTGACTCTGGAAGCGGCGTGCGATACTTAAACGAATAGATAACGTCCCCCAAGTTCTTAGGGAGATCAATGCCGAGCTCGCCTGCGGTCTCTACGATATCTGCTCGCTCGAACGGCACAAGCTCGCTGCCCGGCTCATGGTTCTTCTGAAAAATGCGTTCGATGATCTGAACGTAGCGGTTGCGGCTCGAAGGAGAGTTTTCTTCCATCAGTTCCTCGGATTCCACTTCAGCAGCAACACTTCTTCGCGCAACTCCTCTTGTGTGGTCGTTGAGAAACGGGTGCGGAAGAGGTCGAGGCCAGACACCTCGTACCCCAATCCTTCAGCGATCTCAGCCAAGATCTGACCTGTGCGAATCGGGATGCGAAAGTAAGATGCTTGGTCGCCAACTACATAGGCGAGTTGAGCGCCCGGCCTGAGTGCCGGCCGCAACGTTTTGAGGTGCTGCGCCATGCCGCCGAAGTAAAGCCGAACGACGCGGTGGTAAAGCTTTTCAAACCCAGACGTTTTGTTCAGTTCGCGTCGCCTTACTTCTATCTGGTCAGCTAGTTGTTTCACGCGCGGAAACGCTTCAATGTGCTGATCGTCGTCATCGGTTACATACACGCCGCGTGTATTAGAACGGAGAAGCCTCTTTTTGTGCTCCCGCAAGTCCTTACGGTTGCTCATGAACCCGAGCAGCACGGATTCTAAGCGTGTCGTGCGGCTGTAATCCTTCTCGTTTGGATACGGTGGTGACGTAATGACGGCATCGATGGAAGCCGGCTTCAGCTTGCCCGCCAAGTTTCGAGAATCAATCCTCCATACATCGGTAAAGGTATGCCGTTGGTCTCGAACGGCTCTCAGATCAGCCGTCATCTCTTGAATGCTTTCCAACCAAGGCCGGATGGCGGGTGCGTCCTCCTTCGCCTTCCCCGCCCCTACTTCTGGGCCGAATCGAAGATTGCTGATGGTGTGGACGAGTTGCTTTGCCAGAGCCAGGCGCTCATGATCAGTGAGAACCTCGCAGTGCATCTCGCCGAGCTTTTCTTGAAGCGCAAGCACCTTGTGAAGTGGCTTAGGGCTTATCGACCCTTTGATAAGCAGCCGTGCTCTCTCGTCATCTAGCGTGCGGAGCCTGCGCGGCGCTTCGTTGGGAGGAGCAAAGAACGGCTCGTCTTCTACGCCTTCCTCACACAGGAGTCCGTTCGCAGCGTCGGCAACCATCCCGGCGTGCGCTTCAAGCGCATCGGGGTCAACGTCCCAGGACGTCTTTACCCGTGCAGCAAATTGAACGACCGGGTTGCTCTCGAAGCCAACGCTCGGGATGCCCTGCTTTTTGCATTCGACGACCGTCGTACCCGTGCCGCAAAAAGGGTCGAGCACGCGGTGGTCCTGTGTGAGTCCGAACTGGTCAATGTAGTCCCGCACGATGTGAGGCGGATACGACAAAACAAATCGATACCACCGATGCACGGGTAGGTCATCGGGGTAGATTCGATTAAGTTCTTCGCCTTTTCTGGTCTGTGTTGCGTAAGCCATGCAATAAGGCAAGTGGAGGCAAAAAATAAGAACGTCCCGCCTGGCCGGTGAGGGCCGGGGCGGGACGTTCAGTCGTCGCGGCACGTCAAGGGCGGGCGGGCTATTTGACGTGCGCGACGATCTCGGTGAAGGCGTCGGCGTCGTGCACGGCGAGGTCGGCCAACGCCTTACGGTTAAGGTCGAGATCGGTTTTGCGGTAGGCGCCCATGAACTGCGAGTAGCTCATGCCGTTCTGCCGCGCGGCGGCGTTGATGCGCGCGATCCACAGCCGCTTGAACTGCCGCTTGCGCTGGCGCCGGTCCCGGTAGGCGTACTGCAACGCCTTGTCCACCGAGTGCTTGGCGACCGTGTAAATTTTGCTGCGGCGGCCCCAGTAGCCCTTCGCCATGTTGAGCGTCTTCTTGCGCCGGCGGCGCGAGGCGACCTTGTTCGTTGCGCGAGGCATTCTCTTTTTTCTCTTCTTCTGGTCTAAAGCTCTCGGCGGCGGGGCCGAGTTGTTATGTCGTCATCCTGAGCAACGCGAAAGGATCTCCTTCGGCGGAGACATTCAGCGATGTGGAAGATCCTTCACTTCGTTCAGGATGACAAGCGCGTGCGTTTAGCAGTCGAGCATCCGCTTGACGCGCTGCTCGTCGGCCTTGTCCACCATCCCGTCTTTGCGAAGCTGACGCTTGCGCTTGGGCGACTTCTTCGTGAGGATGTGGCGGCGGCCTTGGCGCTTGTGCTTGTACCGGCCGCTGGCCGTTTTCTTAAAGCGCTTGCTCGCGCCGCTGTGCGACTTCTGCTTAGGCATAATATTGAGGTACGGATCGAATAAACGGTTCGGCGCGTCGTGCAGCACGTCTCTATGTGCGACGGGGCGATACGTTCCGCAATTTATGAAGGGGGAGTAGAGGAGTGGGAGGAAGAGAGCGAAATTTGCGCGAACAACAGCGCAGGCGATCCTCCCTTTCACCTGCTCGCCCTTTTCCTTACTTGTTCTTGTGCGGCGAGAGGATGGTGATCATCCGGCGGCCTTCCATCTTCGGCGGCTGGTCGATCTTGGCGAGGTCCTGCAGCTCTTCGATGAAGCGGCGCAGGAGGTCCATCCCTTGGTCCTTGTAGATGATGTCGCGCCCGCGGAACTGCACGTAGGCCTTGACCTTGTCGCCGTCTTCGAGGAAGCCGCGCGCGTGCTTGGTCTTGAACTCGAAGTCGTGGTCGTCCGTGCGCGGGCGGAAGCGCAGCTCCTTCATCTGCATCTGGTGCGCCCTTTTGCGCTGCTCCTTCGCCTTCTTCTGCTGCTCGTAGCGGTACTTGCCGTAGTCGATCACCTTGCACACGGGCGGCTCGGCGCCGGGGGCGATCTCGACGAGGTCCAGCTCGTGCCGCCGGGCGATGTCGAGCGCCTCCTCGATGGGGAACACGCCGTGCCCGCCCTCGGGCTTGACGACGCGCACCTTCTGGGCGCGGATCTCTTCGTTGACGCGGACGCGTTCTGCTTTCGTGGCGATAAGTCTTCCTGTGATTTGTTCGGGTAGATGGCTGCGGCTGGGCGTCTGAACGCCAGCACCTGTTCGCACGCGGAAGCGCGCCGGGAGGTTTCGCAGGGCACGCCTCGCGCTTAACGCCTCACGCCGTCGCGTTCTCGATCTCTTCGGTGAGGCGGGCGGCGAAGTCCTCGACCGAGACTACGTTTTGCTGCCCCTCGCCGTGGCGGCGCACGGCCACGGTGCCGGCCTCGGCCTCGCGCCCGCCCACGACGAGCATGTACGGCACCTTTTGCGTCTCGGCCTGGCGGATCTTGTAGCCGACGGTCTCATCGGAGTCGTCCACCTCCACGCGGAGGCCGTTTTTGCGCAGCCGCTCAGCCACCTCGCGGGCGTAGGAGAAAAAATCCTGGCCGATGGGCAGGACGCGCGCCTGCACGGGCGCCACCCACGCGGGGAAGTCGCCGCCGCAGTGCTCAATCAGGACGCCGATGAAGCGCTCCAAGGAGCCGAACGGCGCGCGGTGGATCATCACGGGGCGCTGGCGCTCGTCGTTTTGGTCGATGTAGGTGAGGTCGAAGCGCTCCGGCAGGACGTAGTCGAGCTGCACGGTGCCGAGCTGCCACTCGCGCCCCAGGGCGTCTTTGACCATGAAGTCGAGCTTCGGCCCGTAGAAGGCCGCCTCGCCGACGACCTCGGTGGCGACGAGGCCCATCTCGTCGGCCGCCTCGCGGATGGCCTGCTCCGCCTTTTGCGACTGCTCCACCGAGCCGATGTACTTTTCCGTGTTCTCCGGATCGCGCAGGGAAAGCTGCGCCGTGAACGAGGTGAAGTCGAGCGCATCGAGCACCTTGAGCGTGAGGTCGATCACGTCCTTGAACTCGGCTTTCACCTGCTCGGGCGTGCAGAAGATGTGGGCGTCGTCCTGCGTGAAGCCGCGCACGCGCGTCAGCCCGCCCAATTCGCCCGACTGCTCGTGCCGGTACACCGTGCCGAACTCGGCCAGGCGCACGGGGAGGTCGCGGTAGGAGTGCCGCGCGTCCTTGTAGATCATGATGTGATGCGGGCAGTTCATCGGCTTGAGGAGGTAGCCTTCCTCCTCGCCGTTTTCTTCGGCGTTCTCTGCATCGCGTTCGAGCATGGGCGGGAACTGGCTTTCCTTGTAGTACGGGTAGTGCCCGCTCGTCTGGTAGAGTTCGAGCCGGCCGATGTGCGGCGTGATCACCGGCTGGTAGCCGCGCTTGATCTGCTCCTCTTTGAGAAAATCGGAGAGCGTCTCGCGCAGGACGGCGCCCTTGGGCAGCCACATCGGCAGGCCGGGGCCGACCTTTTGGCTAAAGGTGAAGAGCCTCAGCTCGCGCCCGAGCTTGCGGTGGTCGCGCTCGCGGGCCAGCTCCAGCCGCTCCAGGTGCTCTTCCAGGAGCTTCTTCTTGGGAAAAGAGATGCCGTAGAGGCGCGTCAGCTGCTGCCTTTTTTCGTCGCCGCGCCAGTACGCGCCGGCCACTGAGAGGAGCTTCGGGTACTTGATGGGCTTGGTGGAGGGGAGGTGCGGCCCGCGGCAGAGGTCGGTAAAGCCGCCCTGCGTGTAGAACGTGATGGCGCCGTCGGGCAGGCCTTCGAGGAGTTCGAGCTTGTACGGATCGCCCTTGTCCTCGAAGTAGGCCACAGCGTCCTTTTTGGAGACGGGCCGGCATTCGTACGCGGCGTCGCGCTTGGCCAACTCGCGCATCTTCGCCTCGATCTGTTCAAGGTCGTGCTGCGAAAGCGTGCCCTTGGCGTCCTCGGCGTCGGAGAGGTCCACGTCGTAGTAGAACCCGTTCTCAATCGGCGGGCCGATGCCGAACTTGACGCCGGGGTAGAGCGCTTCCAGGGCCTCGGCCATGAGGTGGGCCGAGGAGTGCCAGAAGGTCATCTTACCTTCGGCGTCGTCCCAGGTGAGGATCTGCACGGTAGCGTCCTCCTCGATGGGCCGGTGGAGGTCGCGCACCTCGCCATCTACTTTGACGGCGAGGGCGTTGCGGGCAAGGCCTTTCGAGATGGCCTCGGCGACCTCAAGGCCTGTCGTCCCGGCCTCGAAGGGGCGCTCGGAGCCGTCGGGGAAGGTGATGGTGATTTGCCTGATGTCGGTCTCGGCCATGTGGCGGTGTGCGAATGGGAATGGCGTTGCGGCACGTGCAGGAGCGAGGCGCGCCTCGCCCTACGGAACGGTTTGTCTCACGTGAAAGGGTTGCAGCAGCAGCAGCAGCAGACGGCTACTGAGAAAAACGCGGCGCGGCGGAGGGCAGTTTCGCGCGGGCCGGCCGCGCCGCCACGGGCGCAAAAGAAAAGCGCCCCGCCGGCAGCTGCGGCGGAACGCTTTCAAGGGCTTGCGTTAAGCGGGGTGGGTCTAAGCGGATTCGAACCACTGACCTCGTCGATGTCAACGACGCGCTCTAACCAACTGAGCTATAGACCCGCACTTTCCTGAACAAGGAAAGTAGCGTATCGCGCCTTGGCTTGTCAAGTTCCCCTCCGCGCTTCGCACCGCATCTTCATCATGGATCTTGATCCGCATGGACTTCGCCCTCCATCACGCGCACGCCTGGGACGTCTCGCCGAAAGAGGCCGTTGCCATCCAGAAAGGCCTTGCCGCGGAAGTGCGCCGCGAGCCGCTGGAAAAAGAGGTGCAGACCGTCGCCGGCGTGGACGTCTCGATCCGTGGCGATCTGGCGCAGGCGGCCGTCTCCGTCGTACGGCTTTCCAACCTGGACGTGGTGGATGAGGCCGTTCATCGTTGCGCCGTGCCGTTTCCGTACGTGCCGGGCCTGCTCAGCTTCCGCGAGATGCCGGCCATTCTGCCTGCGCTCGAAAAGCTCACCGTCTGGCCCGACGTGTTTATGCTCGACAGCCAGGGCCGGGCGCATCCGCGCCGTTTCGGGCTGGCGTGCCACCTGGGCGTGCTCCTGGACCACCCGGCGCTTGGCGTGGCGAAGTCGCGGCTCACGGGGCATCCGCAAAAAGAGCTGGGCGAAGAAAAAGGCGCGCACGTCCCGCTCGTGGACAAGGGCGAAACCGTCGGCGCACTGGTGCGGACGCGGGCGAGGACGAAGCCCGTGTACGTGAGCGTCGGCCACCGGATTACGCTGGAAGAGGCCGTGGACTTGACGCTCCGCTCATCGCCGCGCTACAAGATCCCCGTGCCCACGCGCCAGGCGCACAAGCTGAGCCGACGCGAAGGTTAAGAAACGAAGCGCTGAGGAATCGAAGAAACGAGGCGGTGGAGCGCTCGTAGCAGCGGCGTCTCTACCTTGCCTAAGCCGCCCTGCCGCATGAACGCCTACCTGCCGGACCTCGTCACCGTGCTCGGCCTCATGGCCGGCACGCTCACCACGCTGGCGTTTCTGCCGCAGGTTGTCAAGACGTGGCGGACGAAGTCGGGCGAGGACCTCTCCTTAGGCACCTTCGGCACGCTGGCGGTGGGCGTGGTGCTCTGGCTGATTTACGGGCTGATCCTGGGCGACGTGCCCATCATCGCGGCCAACAGCGTCACGCTCGTCCTGGTGCTCACCGTGGTCGCGCTCATCGTGCACTACCGGCGCGCGCGTCGGCTTACGAACCGCCCGGAGGAGCCGTAAACCACTCGCCGATGACTTCGGCAGCGGGCTTGTTCTGCGGGGTGAAGCCGAGCGGGCGGTCGCCGCTGCGCGCCGGGTGCCACTTCCACACGACGGCGCCGGCCAAGAAAGGCGCGTCCCACATCGCCTCGAAAAAAGCCTGGTAGAGGCGCGCCTGCAGGGCTGGATCGGGCGCGGCGGTCTCCTCGCGGCTGGGCCAGCGCCACGGCTCGCGCGCGGCGTAGCCCACGCTCCGGTAGCCGATCTCGGTGAAAAGGATAGGCCGGCCCGTCCGCTCGTGCATCCGCCGGAGGGCGGAGCGGTGCTTGGCCCAGCCCGCGCGTAAGGCTTCGAGCGTGGGAGCGTCTTCTTCCGAAATCGGGAAGTACGCCTGCACGCCCACGTAGTCGAGCGCGTCCCAGAAGGCGATCTCCTCGTACTCGGCGTACCAGTTGGCCGCGTAGGTGAGCCGGCCGGCGTAGGCTTCGCGCACCTCGGCGATGAGGCCGCGCCAGAAGGTGGGCCGCGCTTTGGCCGGTCCGGCCAGCTCGGTGCCGACGACGAGCACGTCGGCGCCGGTCTCCTCGGCGAGGCGGGCGTAGTGCATCAGGAAGCGGCGGTAGTGCGCCTCCCAGCGCCGCCACGCGGCCTCCGTCTCAAAGCCGATCTTGTGGCGCTCCTGCCCCTCGGCGCTGTAATGGCCGATCCAGATGTGCGGCTTGAGGATGAGGCCCATGCCCAGCGAATCGGCCTGGCGGGCCAGCGTGCGGATGCCGGCGTCCGTCTCGCTGTACCAGCCGCCGCCGTCGGCATCGCCGGTATGCATCCGGATCGCCGGCGTGTCGCTGCGCTCTTGAAAGCCGAAGGCGATCAGCGCAAGGTGCGTGGCGCCGATGTCCTCGGCGAGCGTGCGCAAGGTGGCCTCTTCGGGCGGGCGCCGCGCATCGAGCGTGACGGCGCGGATGGGCGGTGGGGCCGTGCGGGCGGCCTCGGCGATGGGCGTAGGCTCAGCAGAGGCCGACTCGGCGGGCGCCTCGGCGGTGCAGGCCGAGAGGCCGGCACCGAGGAAGGCAAAAAGAAAGGCGCACCAGAGGAGAGATCGGGGGGGCGTCATGCGTCCGGGACGCTGGCGGGGCGGGGGCAGGCATCGGCTCTTCTCAACGACGAGGCCGCGCGGGGGTTGCGCGCAAGGCGCGACGACCGACAGCCTGCCCCGCACTCGATGCGGGGATAGACGACGGACGACCGCAGAAAAAGAGCGCCGTCCGTCCCCGCAGGCGGGGCAGGCTGTCATCCGTCCGTCGTCATCCGCCCTGGGCGGGACCCGGACGGGCGGCCCGGCCATACCTACGAGCGCTCCGCATCCTTCTCCTCATCCGCAGCTTTATGCAAACGTGTGACGTGGCGGTCATCGGGGGCGGCATCGTCGGGCTGGCGACGGCGCACCACCTCGCTGAGGCGTATCCGAAAAAATCCGTCGTCGTGCTTGAAAAAGAAGACCGCGTGGCCGCGCATCAGACGGGCCGCAACTCGGGCGTGATCCACTCGGGCATCTACTACGAGCCAGGCTCGCTCAAGGCCGAGAACTGCCGCGCGGGTAAGCGCGCGCTCGTTGCCTTCTGCGAAGAAGAAGGGGTGGCCTACGAGATGTGCGGCAAGGTGATCGTGGCCGCCACCGAGGAGGAAGTGCCGCGCCTGCGCCGCATCGAAGCGCGCGGGCGCGAGAACGGCGTCGTCTGCGAGCGGATCGGGCCGGAGCGCTTGCGGGAGATCGAGCCGCACGCGCGCGGCACGGAGGCGCTGCGCGTGCCCGAAGCCGGCATCGTCGATTACGCGGGCGTGGCCGAAAAGCTGGCCGAGCGCATCCACCGGCGCGGCCACTGCGTTAAGCTCGGCGCCGAGGTGCGGGCGATGGCGCAGCGCAACGGGCGCGTGGTCGTGCAGACGACCGCCGGCGGCGTTGAAGCGCGCTACGCCGTCAACTGCGCCGGCCTCTACGCCGACCGCCTCGCTAAGATGAGCGGGGCCGAGCCGGAGGTGCAGGTCGTCCCCTTCCGCGGCGAGTATTACGAACTCAAGCCGCACGCGCGCCGCCTGTGCCGCGGCCTGATCTACCCTGTGCCCGACCCGGCCTTTCCGTTCCTCGGCGTCCACTTTACGAAGATGGTAGGCGGGCGCGTGGAGTGCGGGCCAAGCGCCGTGCTGGCCTTCGCGCGCGAGGGCTACGGCCTGACCGAAATCCATTGGCGCGAGCTTTTTGAGACGCTGGCGTACCCCGGCTTCCGCCGCCTGGCGCTGCGCCACTGGCGCAAGGGGCTGATGGAGCTGCTCCAGGCCGTGAGCGCGCGCTACTACCTGCGCGCGCTCCGGCACCTCGTCCCCGAGATCACGCTCGCGGACATCGAGCCGGCGCGCTCGGGCGTGCGCGCGCAGGCGCTCACCCGAAGCGGTGACCTCGTGGACGACTTCCTCATCACCGAGACCGAGCGCGTGGTGAACGTGCTCAACGCGGCCTCGCCCGCCGCCACGGCCTCGCTCAACGTCGGCCGCCTCATCGGCGAGCGGCTGGCGCGGCGGTTTTGAGACAGGGACGGCCGACGACTGCCGACGACCGACGGCCGGCTTCCGCGCGAAGCAGCGGCCGTCCACCGCCCGCCGTCACACCTCGGCGAGCAACTCGCCCACGGCGGCGGCGATGCGGTCGGGGTGGTCCTCCGGCGTGAAGTGCTTGCCGCCCTCGATGCGGTCTAGCGGGGCTTGGAGGTCGTACGCAAGCCGGTAGCCGTAACCGATCTTCTGAAACGAATCGGCCGCGCCCCAGACGATGCGCGCCGGCACGTCAAGCCGCGGGATCTCGTCGGCGATGGCGAGCGTGTCGGTCACGTCCAGGGCGCGCGCTTGGCGGATGAACGCGGCGGCGGCGCGCTCCGGCGCGTCGGAATAAAAGGGCCAGTGCTCGGCAAAGGCCTCTTCGGCCAGGGCGCGGCGGTCGTGGCCCTGGCGCATGAACGCTTGGAAGGCGTAGCGGAACAGCTCGTCGGGCGTCTGCTCCACGAGGGCGCCGCCGGTGCGCAGGGCCTTGACCGTGGGCACGGGCCACGAGTCGTAGCAGATGGCGTTGGTCAAGACGAGGCCGGCCACGCGCTCCGGGCGGCGCACGGCCAGAATCTGCGCCACGCCGCCGCCCAGGTCATGCCCGGCCACGATGGCGCGCTCCAGGCTGATCTCGTCCATCCACGCGGCCAGGTACTCGGCCTGCCGCTTCACCGAGATGTCGCGCCCGCGCCCGGCCTCCATCGAGGCGCCGTAGCCGACCATCTCCCACGCCAAAACGCGCGCGCCTTCGATGCGCGGCGCCACGTGCCGCCACAGGCGCGGACTCGTCGGGATGCCGTGCAGAAGGACGACGGGCGGCGCCTCGCGGCGGCCGGTTTCTTCCCAGCGCATGGGGATGCCGTTGACGGTGGTGGTGCGGGTGGTCATGAGCCGGCTGGTGGTTGTCTGAGCGGGGGGTGAGTCACAGGCGGGTTTGTTCGATCAGCCGCTCGAAATGTTGCACGAGCGGCTTTAGTCCAGCCCCTCTGGCAAACTCCAGGACGCGCGGAAGCTGCTCCGGGGCGGCCCCGAGCGTGACATCAATAGCTTGCGTCAGACGCGGCTCGCCGTAGAGCAACACGCGGCCTGCCCGCCGATGACCATGTACGGCAGGCCGGCGCCGTTAAGGCTGCGCGCGAGCCTCGCCAGGAGCGCTTCGAACATGGAGGGCGCGGGTGCGCTGGAGGTCGGCTTCGATCCCGTCGAGCGAGTCGTCCGGCGGGAGAACGCCCAGGGCGACGGCCTCGCGGTAGAGCGCCGTGAAGACCTGGAGGTTTCGGCGGTGGTCGGGCGCGCTGCGGCGCTGGATCTCCTCCTCGAACGCCTCAAAGGCGGGGCTGTTGTTTCGCATGGGCGGCGACGTGGTTTTCCGCTCGGGTGCTTCCGTAAGCGCTGAAGAGGAACGAGCGTGAGCGCCCGCCGGGTTCCGCGTGCTGCCCACTGTGCATTGGTCGAGGCGGCGCGTATCTTCTCCCATCCGCCGTTCGTCCCTCACCATTCGCCCCACCCGCATGAGCCGCCCCGCAGGATTGCACGTCGAGACCGAAGGCACGGGCATCTCCGAGCCGCTTAGCGAGCAGGTCAACCTCGTGGGCGCCATGCTCGGGCAGGTGATCAGCGAGCAGGCCGGGCCGGAGATGCTCGACCTCGTGGAGGACCTGCGGCTCAAGTGCAAAGAGGCCGCGCAGAAAGAAGACCCGGCGCTGCGCGAAGAGGCTGCCGAGAAGATCCGCCAGCTCGATGAGGACGAGATCGGCTGGCTCCTGCGCGCGTACACGGCCTTTTTCCACCTCGTCAACCAGGCCGAGCAGCAGGAGATCATCCGCATCAACCGCGAGCGCGCGCGGGCCGCAGGAGATGATGACGGCGCGGCTGATGCGCGGGCGGACTCCATCGGCGCGGCCATCGGCCAGCTGCGCGAGGAGGGGTATGCGCTCGACGAGGTCCTCGATCTCATCGGCCGGCTCGACGTCCAGCCCACGCTCACGGCGCACCCGACGGAGGCGCGCCGCCGCACCATCCTCCACAAGCAGCAGCGCATCGCCGACGCCCTGGCGCGCCTCAGCCGCCCCGACCTCACGCCCGACGAAGAAGAAGCCACGCTCGACGCCCTCTACAACCACATCGCCCTCCTTGCCGCCACCGACGAGGTGCGCGCCGAGCGGCCCACCGTGGATGAGGAGGTCGGGCAGGGCCTCTACTTCCTCACCGGCGCCATCTGGGAGGCCGTGCCGCGCGTCCATGCCGATCTGCGCCGCGCGCTCAGCCGTCACTATGACGAGTTCGACGCCTCGGCGCCGCTGCCGCCTTTCCTGCGCTACCGCTCCTGGATCGGCTCCGACCGCGACGGCAACCCGAACGTCACGGCCGCCGTGACGCGCCGCACCGTGCGCCGCCAGCGCCGCGCCGTGCTCGAAAAATACCGCGAGGCGCTCCGGGCGCTGCGCGAGGTCTTGAGCGTGTCTGAGCGGCAGGCGCGCATCCCCGAAGCGCTCACCGCCGCGCTCGAAAAAGACGCCGAGGCCGTCACGCTTCCCGAGGCCGTGCAGCAGCGCTACCAGCACGAGCCGTACCGCCTCAAGCTTAGCCACATGCTCGCGCGCGTAGAAAGGCTGCTCGAAGAGGAGGTGGCAAGCCCAGACGAAGAAGAAAACTACACGGCGGCGCGGTTCGTCGAGGACCTGCGGCTGGTGGAGAAAAGCCTGGCCGAGAGCGGGTTCGAGAGCGTGGCCGAGCGCGGGCCGCTCAGGCGGCTCATCGCGCAGGCCGAGGCGTTCGGGTTCCACCTCGCCGCCTTGGACGTGCGGCAGCACAGCGGACTGCATGAGGAGACCGTCGCCGCGCTCCTGGATTTGGCCGGCGTGGAAGAGGACTATGCCGCGCTCTCAGAAGAGGAGAAGCTGAGCGTGCTCCAGGCGCAGCTTCAGAACCCGCGCCCGCTGGCCCCGCGCGGCGCCGATCTCCCCGAAACAGCCAAGACCGTGCTCGAAGCCTTCGCGGTCATCCGCGAGATCGTAGATGAAGAGCCGGAGGCGATGGGCGCCTACATCGTCAGCATGACGCACGCCGTGAGCGACCTCCTGGAGCCGATGCTCCTGGCCAAAGAGGCGGGCCTGTGGCGGATGAGCGCCGAGGGCGAGGTCGAGAGCGCGCTCAACTTCGTGCCGCTCTTCGAGACCATCGAGGACCTGGGGAAGGCCGACGAGCGGATGGAGACGCTTTTCACCGACCCCGTCTACGAAAAGCAGATCGCCGCGCGCGAAGGCTTCCAGGAAGTGATGCTCGGCTACTCGGACTCGAACAAGGACGGCGGCTACTGGATGGCGAACTGGGCGCTCCACCAAGCCATCGGCGCGCTCGGGCGTAAGGCGGAGGAGCACGGCGTGGACCAGCGCCTCTTCCACGGGCGCGGCGGCACGGTCGGGCGCGGCGGCGGGCGCACGAACCAGGCCATCCTGGCGCTCCCGCCTGAGGCGCAAAACGGGCGCATCCGCTTTACCGAGCAGGGCGAGGTCATCTCCTTCCGCTACGCCCTGCCGGCCATCGCCCGGCGGCACCTGGAGCAGATCATCAACGCCATGCTGCGCGCCACCGCCGCCGCCACGCCGCCCCACGAGGAGACCTCCGCCTTCCCTACAGATGAGGACGGCGCGCGCCTGAGCCGCATCGCCGAGCGGGCCATGCAGACGTACCGCGCCCTCATCGACGACCCCGACTGGTGGCCGTGGTACGCTAAGGCGACGCCGATTGAGCACATCAGCCGCCTGCCGATTGCCTCACGGCCCGTCTCCCGCGCGCAGGGGAACGAGGTGGATTTTGAGAGCCTGCGCGCCATCCCGTGGAACTTCGCCTGGACGCAGCCGCGCTACACCGTGCCCGGCTGGTACGGCACCGGCGAGGCGCTCGAAGCTGCGCTCGAAGAAGACGGCGCCGCCGAGGCGCTCGGCCGGCTCTATGAGGAATGGCCCTTTTTCCGCGCCGTCCTCGACAGCGCGCAACGCGAGATGCGCCGCGCCCGCCTGCCCATCGCCCGCTACTACGACGCCCTCGCCACCGACGCCCTCGGCGAAGAGGCGCCCTTCCACGACCGCATCGCCGAGGAGTACAGGCGTGCCCGTACGGCGCTCCTAAAGATCACCGACCAGGACGCGCTCCTGGACAACAGCCCCGTCCTGCAAAAATCCATCGCCCTGCGCAACCCCTACACGGATGTCCTCAACCTCTTGCAGGTGGACCTCATCCGCCGCTACCGCAACGCCTCGGACGACGACGCGCGCGCGGCGCTGCGGCAGGCGCTTTTCCTGAGCATCAACGGCCTGGCCGCCGCCATGCAGAGCACGGGATAGGTTTGGGAAGGGAGAGCGAGAGCCGAAGAGAAAACCAGTGTGTCACTGAATTTCTTCCAGCGCTTGGTCAAGGCGTTTGACGAGGGGAGCGTCCAGCGCCTCGCCGTACTCTCGGAGCCAGTGGCGCACGTAGGGCTGGTCCACGCCGGGGTTCTTCGACAAGATGGACTTTACGTCTTCGAGGTCGCGCGGCCGGCCCGCGACGATCTTGTGCACGATGATGTCTTCGGGTGAGGCGAAGCGCACCTGAGTCCTGCCCAACTCTACGAGGTGGACGCGCTCCATCGCCCCTTGCTCGTATGGGGAGAATGAGAAGATAAGGTCCACCCGGATGCCCGTTTCAGCGTGCTGGCAGGGGAGCACCATCGTCTCCTGAACGAAAGGCTCAGGATCGACGAGCGGCTCCAACCCCATTGCATCAAGGAGTGGAAGAACGGTAGAGAGCCGTTCAGGCGAGACATCGAGTGTGACGTCAATGTCCTTCGTCAGGCGCGGCTCACCGTAGAGCAACACGGCCTGACCGCCAATGACCATGTAACGCACGGCACCCTCATCGAGCACCTGCGCAATCCGTTCCAGAAGCCGTTCGAACATGAAGCGCCTTTGCGCGGCGAATGTCTACTTCAATGCCGTCCAGCGGATCGGCCAGGGGGAAGATACCCAGCGCGCAGGCCTCGCGGTAGAGGGCCTCGAAGATCTTGAGATGACGCGCGTGGTCAGCCGGCAGGCGCCGTTGCGCTTGCTCAAAGGCTTCGAGCCGTGCGTTGGGTTGGAGCATCAGTCCAGCGGGTGTCGTGGTTGATTTAGTCTTCCTCACTGCCGCCGTCATCGCCGGCCGTGGCGGTGGCGGAGAGGTTCTCGAGCGCGCCTTGGATCGTCGTCAGGATACTGTTGATGTCGTCGTCCTCAGTGTCGAGGCCGTGGCGCTCGGCCAGGTATGCGGGGTCGTTGTAGGCCACGAAGACCTCGCCGTCTTCGCTCTCCCAGACGAGCATCTTCTGCGGCAGGTCAATGCCGATGCTCTGCTGAGCCTGCATCAGCGGCGTGCCCAAGGCCGGGTTGCCGAAGACGATCAGGCGCGTGGGCGGCAGCTCCAGCCCGGCGCTTGCGGCGTTTTCGGCGTGGTCCAGCTCGGCCATGACGGTGAGCGCCTCGTTGCCCTCGATGGCGCCTTGAAGCTGCTCGTACGTCGTCTCGAAGTCCACCGCGCTCGTGTCGATGATGAGGCCCTCGCGCGGGCTGACGTCCTCGGCGGTGAAGCCGGTGCTGTCCACCTCGCCGCCGGCGGCGCCCGAAGCGAAGCTCTGAAGCGCGTTGCCGATCTGCATCAGCGGCTCGTCCACGCCTTCGAGGCCGTGGCGCGCGGTGAGGTACGCCGGGCTGTTGTACGCGACGTTGACCTCGCCCCTCTCGTCTTCGTAGACGAGCATCTTCTGCGGCAGGTCGATGCCCGTGGTGCGCGCGGCCTGCATCAGCGGCGTCCCCAGTGCCGGGTTGCCGAAGAGGATCACGCGCGTGGGCCGCAGCATCAGCGAGTCGGGCGCGTTGGCGGCGTGGTTGATGTCCGCCACGATGGAGACGGGGCCGGCGGCTTCGAGCGCATCGACGAGGCGCGCCGAGGTCGAATCGGCCGAGAACTGGCTCTCGACGCTGACGAGGCCTTGGGTGTTGGCCACGGCGTCTTCGTCGCCATCGTCATCGCCGCCGTCCACGATGGGCGTGTCGTCGTCGCAGGCGGCAACGAGCAAGAGCAGCGCAGCAAGCAGCGCGGTGAGGGCGGGCTTAGGCATGGGTTCCTTTTTCTGAGAGCGGGAAGAGAGCGATGCAAGCCAACGGCACGCACGCCGGGCAGTGCCGCGCGTCACGAAATCGGAACAAGCAGGCAGCGAAGTTTGCCCGAAAAGCATATCCTTGGTGGTGCGTCAGGGCACACCCTCCCCAATGCGTCGTAGGGATAGCTGTGCCATGTCGGGGGCGTCGGTCTCCGCCCCCTGAACGGCATTCGCTCTTTTTCCGCAACGCATTTTCCGCTGCCGTGGAAGCCCCCAAGCCGAAGAACATGCTCAGGAAAGAGGCCGCGCGCCGGCGCACGTTCGGCATCATCAGCCACCCGGACGCTGGGAAGACCACGCTGACGGAGAAGCTCCTGCTCCTCGGCGGGGCCATCCACCAGGCCGGCGAGGTCAAGGCGCGCAAGGCCGCCCGCTACGCCACGAGCGACTGGATGGAGATGGAGAAAGAGCGCGGCATCTCGGTCACCTCCTCGGTGATGCGTTTTGGCTACCGAGGCCGCGCCGTGAACCTCCTCGACACGCCGGGGCACAAAGACTTTTCCGAGGACACGTACCGCGTCCTCACCGCCGTGGACAGCGCGCTGATGGTCCTCGACAACGCCGCCGGCGTCGAGGAGCAGACGAAAAAGCTCATGGAGGTGTGCCGGATGCGTGCGACGCCCATCCTCACCTTCATTAACAAGATGGACCGCGAGGGGCAGGCGCCGCTCGACCTCTTGGCCGACATCGAGGAGACGCTCGGCATCGAGGCCGCGCCCTTGTCGTGGCCGGTGGGGATGGGCCGGCGCTTCCGCGGGACGTACAATCTGCAAAAGCGCGAGCTGCACCTCTTCGAAAAAGCCGGCCAGCAAAAGGAGGCGCGCTTCTCGATAGACGAACTCGGCGACCCGCGCCTGGATGAATGGCTCGGCGCGCAGGCCGACGAGATGCGCTTCGACGTCGAACTCATCGAGGAGGCCGGCAACTCGTTCAGCTTGGAAAAGTATCGCGCCGGGAAGCAGACGCCCGTGTTCTTTGGGAGCGCGCTGCATAACTTTGGCGTGGAGGAACTCTTGGAGACGTTCGTAGAGATCGCCCCGCCGCCGCAGCCGCGCCCGACGACCACGCGGCCCGTTGCCCCCGAGGAGGAAGCGTTCTCCGGCCTCGTCTTCAAGATCCAGGCGAACATGGACCCGAACCACCGCGACCGCATCGCCTTTGTGCGCATCTGCTCGGGCCGGTTCGAGCGCGGCATGACCGTGCACCAGACGCGCACGGGCGACGACGTGCGCGTCAACAACGCCACGATGTTCATGGCGCAGGACCGCGCAGGCGTCGAGACGGCGTACCCCGGCGACATCATCGGCATCCACAACCACGGCACGATCAAGATCGGCGACAGCTTCTCCGAGGGCGAGCCGCTCCAGTTCACGGGCGTGCCGAGCTTCGCGCCGGAGCACTTCCGCAAGGTGCACCTCGACGACCCCTTCCGCGCGAAGCATCTGGCCAAGGGCCTCCAGCAGCTTAGCGAAGAGGGCGCCATCCAGGTCTTCAAGCCGCTCCTGGGCGCGGGCTTCATCATCGGCGCCGTGGGCGTCTTGCAGTTCGACGTGACGGTGGCGCGCCTCGAGGACGAGTACAACGTGGCCGCCCACCTCTCCAGCGTGGACTACTCGGCCGCCCGCTGGGTCGAATCGGACGACGCCGCGCGCCTCAAAGCCTTTACCGCCCGCCACGAGAGCAACCTCTACACCGACGCCGAGGGCGCCCTGACGTACCTCGCCCGCAACGACTGGCGCCTCGGCCGTACCGTCGAGGAGTGGCCGGAACTCGCCTTCCGCGCCACGAAGGAACACGCCGAGGCCGTGGCGGCGTGAGGCGCAACGACGGACGGCGGCGGACGACACTCAGAAGCACTGGGAAGCTGTTTGGTGACTGCTAAGTGTCTGTACTCCGCGTTTCCCTCCTGGACAGGAGGGGAGTCTTTTCGATTCACCGAACAGCTCCGACATGAAAACAAAGCCGCTCGTTCTCGGAATGGTCGTCGCGCTTGGCGTGCTCGCCGTCGCGGCGTGCGGATCGGGAGAGGAAAGCGCCGCCGCTCGGACGCTGCCCAACAGCCTGGCGGACACCTCCGATCACACGGCCCGGCGGGTGATCCCGAGCTACGGCCCGCCGGGCGCCGCCGACAGCAGCCGCGCCGGCGCGCGCGCGCGCGGGCAGGTGCTCTACGTGCCCGTCTACTCCCACATCTTCTTCCGCGACGAGGAGCGCGAGTTCGACCTCACGGCCACGCTCAGCATCCGGAACACGAGCACGACGGAGCCGATCCGCATCCGGAAGGTCGATTTCTTCGACTCCGAGGGGACGCTCCTGCGCGCGCACCTCGACGAGCCGCGCCTGATCGGCCCGCTCGCCTCCACCTACGTCATCATCGAGGAGGGCACGCAGAGCGGCGGCGTGGGCGCCAACTTCATCGTCGAGTGGGACGGCGACCGGCCCGCCGCGCCGCCGCTCGTGGAGGCCATCATGATCAGCACGGCCAACACGCAGGGCCTCTCCTTTACCAGCCAGGCGCGCGTGCTGCAGGAGTGGTAGACGCCCCCGGCCGGTCCGGCATTTCGTTAATCCGCGACGGGTCCGCTGCGGGCACAACGGCGCCGCGAACCCGTTCCGCAGCCTGGAGCACGGGGCCGCCCCGGCCCGCCCTCACCCATCCCGCGCCACCCAATCCTTCTCTGATTCCATGAGCGACCAGCAGCAAAACGGCAAGCCAAAGGGCACGCCGCCGACGAAGACCGAAGGCCCGCTCCTCACGACGGCCGACGGCGCCCCCATCGCCGACCAGGAGAACGCGCTCACGGCCGGCCCGCGCGGCCCGGTCCTCATGCAGGACGTCGTCCTCCAGGAGCAGATCCAGCGCTTCAACCGCGAGCGCGTGCCCGAGCGCGTCGTTCATGCCAAAGGCTCGGGCGCCTACGGCACGTTCACCGTCACGCACGACATCACTGAGTACACCCGCGCGGCCATTTTCAGCGAGGTCGGCAAGGAGACGGAGATGGTGGCGCGGTTCTCGACGGTGGCCGGCGAGCGCGGCGCCGCCGACGCCGAGCGCGACCCGCGCGGCTTCGCGCTCAAGTTCTACACCGAGGAAGGCAACTGGGACCTCGTCGGCAACAACACGCCGGTTTTCTTTGTGCGCGACCCGTACAAGTTCCAGATGTTCATCCACTCGCAGAAGCGCCACCCGCACACGAACCTGCGCGACCCGGACATGCAGTGGGATTTTTGGAGCCTCTGCCCCGAGAGCCTGCACCAAGTCACCTGGCTCTTCGGCGACCGCGGCATCCCGAAGACGTATCGCCACATGAACGGCTACGGCTCGCACACCTACGCCCTCATCAACGCCGAGGGCGAGCGCACGTGGGTGAAGTTCCACTTCAAGACGGACCAGGGCATCGAAAACCTCACCAACGAGGAGGCCGCCCAGCTTATCGCGCAGGACCGCGAAAGCCATCAGCGCGACCTCTGGGAGAGCATCGACCAGGGCACCTTCCCGACGTGGACCGTCTACGTCCAGTTCATGACGGACGAGGAGGCGCAGGACTTCCGCTGGAACCCGTTCGATCTGACGAAGGTGTGGCCGCACGGCGAGTTTCCGCTGCACGAGGTCGGCAAGATGGAGTTGAACCGGAACCCGCAGAACTACTTCCACGAGATCGAGCAGGCCGCCTTCAACCCGAACGCGACGGTGCCCGGCTTCGGCCCCAGCCCGGACAAGATGCTCCAGGCCCGGCTGATGTCGTACCAGGATGCGCACCTCTACCGCATCGGCGCCAACTACCGCGACCTGCGCGTGAACCGCCCGAAGGCGCCCGTGCGCAACTACATGCGCGACGGGCAGTTCGGCGGGCAGCTTGACGAGGGCACCGGCCACCCGAACTATTATCCGAACTCCGTCGAAGGCGCCCCACGCCCGGACCCGCGCTACGCCGAGCCGGCCTGGGACCTCGGCAACGTCACGGTGGACCGCTACAACTCGCGCGAGGGCCACGACGACTACACGCAGGCCGGCGACCTCTTCCGCCTCATGGGCGAGGATGAGAAAGACCGCCTGGCCCGGAACATCGCCGCGGCCCTGGGCGGTTGCCGGGAAGAAATCATCGAGCGCCAGATGGCCCACTTCCACGAGGCGGATGAGGACTACGGCCGCCGCGTGCGCGAGGCCCTCGAAAGCGCCGACGAGGATGACGCCGGCCGCGCCGTCCGCGACGACGTGCCGGAAGGCGAGGCCGTGCGCGGCTGATCCGTGAGCACGACGGCAGCACCCCGCGTAGGGGCACGGCGCGCCGTGCCCCTACGTTTGTTTCTGCCCAATCCGCCAAGCGACCTCCACCCATGATTGACCCGCGCAACATAGACTACCACGAGATCGCTCGGCGCGGCGACACCGAGGTGATGGAGGTCTTCCTCGACGCCGGCCTCTCGCCCGAGCTTACCGACCGGCAGGGTCACGGCCTCCTCATGATCGCCGCCTACAACGGCCAGCCGGAGATGACCACGCTGCTCTTAGAGCACGGCGCCGACCCGAACCGCCCCGGCCCCAACGGCACGCCGCTCATGGGCGTGTGCTTCAAAGGCCACGCCGAGGTCGCCCACCACCTCCTCGCCGCCGGCGCCGACCCCGATCAGCAGAACGAAGGCGGCGCCACCGCGCTCCACTTCGCCGCCCTGTTCAAGCAAGAGGAGATCGCCAGCCTGCTGCTTGAGCGCGGCGCCGATCCTGCGCTCGCCGACGCTCAGGGACGCACCGCTGTCGATCTCGCCCGCGCCAACGGTCACACCGAGCTGGCCGCACGGCTCGAAAAGGCTGAGGACCAATCCGCCAGCCTGTAGAGCGTGCGCACCGGGCAGGTCTCTTGCGTCTCTTCTTTTTTCGTGCTACTTTACTACCCAGTAGACGCGGCCTTTTTCACCAGGCATGAAGAAGAGCAATGGGGCACCTCAAACGATGCGTGCCGATGCGGCGACGCCAGGCGTTTCCAAGCGCGGCGGGCATGTTAATGGGCTTGCTTGTGCTGGCCCTGCTCACGGCTGGGCCTGCCGCTGCGCAAGCCATCCCGGAGGACATCCCGGACAAGCCGGAGGGGTTGGATGAGAAGACCGAGCGCGAGCTTGAGGAGCGCCACCACGAGCTTCTGAGCCGCCTCTTCAGCACGTCGCAGACCGGGCTGGTCGCGCAGCGCGCCGAAAGCGGGTGGGGCGTGCTCGCGTACGAATCCTTCGGGCTGGATCTGTCGCGCGGCCAGTCCATCGCGCTCGCAGTGGGGGTGCAGCACTCGGCCGTGCAGGCGGTGGGGACGTGCGCAATCCCCGCAGCAGGATGCTGGCAGACGACGGTGCTGGCCTCGGCGCAGTACGAGCTGCCGCTGGAGCAGCTTGTGAGCACGGAGGCGCTGCCGGGCCAGGCCTCGCGCTACCGCCTCGGCTTCGGCCTCGGTGTGCGCAGCGGGGCGGTGGATGCCTTGCGGATGGTCGTGACGCCGCAGTACGCCGTGCCGGTAAACCGCTACTGGACGTTCTCGGTAGGCGCCTCGGCGGGACTGGACGCGGTCAGCGGCGCCTCTGCGATGCGCCCGTTCGCGGGTGGCCACGTGGGCGTGAAGGTGTTCCCGTGGGGCCGGCGGTTCGACGTGCTACGGTAGCTCGTGCAAAAGGGCTAAAGCAGCCGCCGCGCGCGCAGGCATTTTTCGAGCCAGCGTCGCTTGCGGATCAGCTCGCCGATGCTGAGTTCGTCCTGCGCCTTAGAAAAACGCTTCTTCGATGCGGCGTGCACCGTGCGGATCGCCACGCGCTCGCCGTCGGCTTGGAGGGCGTAGGCGAGTTCGGAGGCGAGTTCAGCGCATTCCTTGCGTAGCGCCTGCTCGCGCGCGCCCACGTCCATCACCTGGGGCGGCTGCGCTTCGGCGCGGGCGTAGCGGCTCCCGGCGAAGCGCTCGTGGCGGTGGCTCTGCATCGCCCCGCGCTCGACGCCTTTGAGGTGCCACGCGCTCCGCTCCGATTTCTCTTTTGAGGCCGGCGGCGGCGCCTCGCGCTCGGGCTTCTCGGCCCGCATCTTGATACCGATCTGCTCTTCCGAGGCGATCCAGTTCAGGGTATGGACCACGTCCGAGTCGTCGGCGGCGTAGAGGTCGCAGCGGTTGGCCTCTTCGGGGAAGCCCTGGAAGTAGCGCATCCCGCGGAAGACCTGCTGCATCGTCTTCGAGTAAGCGCGCACCAAGTCGGCCTTGACGATCACCGAGATCGGCTTGATGTCCGTCCCCTCGCCGATCATGTCCACCTGCACCATCACGTCGAGGCGGCCCTGGCGGTAGGCTTCCAGGAGCATTGCCCGGCGCGGCGCGGCGACGTCTTGCCCGATCCGCGCGGCCTTCCACCGCGGGAAGCGCTCCTGGATAAAGGCGAGCATGGCCGCCGCGTGCCGGTTCGTCATGGCGATGACGAGCATCTGATGCCCGCGCCCCTCGCCGCCGGTCATCTGGCGGAGCGCTTTCTGTTTCTCGGCGAAGCGCGCGAAGGCCGGAGACAAGAGCGCGTCGAGGTAGACCTCGTGGAAGCGCAGGCGCTTGCGGGCGAGGTAGGCGTCGAGGTCGTTTTCCTGGCGGGCGATCTCGGCCATCTCCGAGAGCGAGAGTTCGACCTCCTCGCCGGTGTCCTCGCGGATCATCTTGAGCTGGTAGTCCACCACGTGCGCGTCCACGCGCTTGAGGATGCCGCCCTCGGCGTGCGCGTCGCGCATGGTGACCTCGTGGAGCGCGCGGTAGTACTGATCGCCATCCGGCCCCTCCTCGAACGGCACGCCGAAGAGCGCCTTGCCATCCGAGCGCAAGGGCGTCCCCGAGAGGCCGATGCTGCACGCGAAGTCGAGGCCGTCGATCTGCTGCGCCCACGTGCCGTCCTCGGCCAGGTGGTGCACCTCGTCGAAGACGAAGAGGCACGGCGCCGTGCGGCAGAACTGATGCAGCGCCCGCCGCCCGCCCGCGCCGCTGGCGTACTGGTACGTGGTGATGACGATCTCCGTCTGGAGGTTTTTGAGGAAGACGGCGTCGGAGTCCGCCACGCAGAAGGAGAGGGGCGGCGCGCCAAGCCACGCGAAGGTTTGGGCGAGTTCTTTGGCGTCGGCGTACTGGTCGCGCAGGTTCCCGCGTGGGACGAAGACGACGAGCTTCTGCGCCTGGCCGAGCGCCCTTACTACGAGAAAGGAGGCGAGCGCCGTGATCGTCTTCCCGTAACCTGGCACGAAGACGCCGAGGTGGTGCCTTTCGCCGCGCGCGAAGGCCGTGGCGAGCTTTTCCAGAAACGCCCGCTGCCCCGCCCGGAAGCGGAAGCCGCCTTGAAGAGAAATGCCGGGCAGCGCGTCGGGCGAGGGCGGACCGGGACGCGAAGCGCGCGAGGCGGCGGAGGACATCTGAGGGCGTTGCAGGTACTGCAGAAAGGCGCGCGGACAGGCGGCGTTAAAGAAGAGCATCAGCCCGCCTCTCTGTCAAACGCCCGCCGCGAAAATCCGCAGGAGACGGTGAGGGAAAGGGCGGGAGGAGGACGAAGCTTAATGGAGCAGGCGGGTAAATGTGTATCAGGCGTATTTCGTCGTACCATCCGTATGCGCTGATAGGTACAACGGAGCGGTGTTTGAAGGGAGGGAAAACACTGGCACAGTGATTGGCAGGTAGAGAGATTCCCGTTCTCTCCCTTCATCCTACATCAACCGCGTGTCATGCGAATCGCTACGCTGCTTTTGATCTTCACCGTTTTCGTTTGGCCCTGTCGTGCGCAGAACGTGACCACCTTCACCTTTGGAGCCGGCATGGGTAATGCGCAGCTCGGTGGTGAGTCTACTGTCTATGCCTCTGGTTCTGCGGGTTTCATACTCAGGAATGGTCCTGTGCTCTTCACTGCGGATATAAACGTGGATATGGCTCCGGGCGAGATCAAGGGACCATACTACTACGATTCTTCTGTAGATCGCTGCCGAAACAGAAACACAGGCAGGTTTGCTTCCGACGCGAACTGCGAAGCCCTTGACATTTACGCAGCCGCCTCCCTCGACGCCAACGTTGCAATCCCCGGCACTACCGGGTTCGCGGGTTTGGGTGGGAGGTTCGGGGAAGCCACTACCCCGTACGTCTCGGCCGGCCTTTCCATCTCGCCATTGGACCAGTTTTCGATCTTGTTCAAGGTGCGGGCCTGGGCCGATCACCTCTTCGCCGGGGCGGTGTTTTCGCTCCCGTTTTAGCTACTTCCGAGCGGACTGAGCAGAGCGCTCAAGCCAAACGGACGTCCCGTTCGGGAGCGGCGGCGCGGGCGTAGAAGATGTAGTCCGTGGCGGGCGGCTCCAGGGCGGCCTCGCGCAAGAACAGCGCCGCCTGCGCGCGGTGGTGCGTCGAATGGTTGACGACGTGCGCGGCGATTTCATGAAGCGCGGTCGTAAAGACGCGGCCCTTCGAGTTCTGGTAGCGGATTTCTTTTTCGAGATCAGCGGGCGACTGCTTTTCCAGAAAGCGCGTCCACGCCTCGGCATTGGCGGCGGAGCGGCGGGCGCATTCGTCGAGCGAATCCGTTTCCCAGAAGGGGAGGCGGGCGTCGTCGGAGCGCTGGATGCGGCCGAGCCACACGGCCTGCGCGCGGAGGGCGTGGCTGAGGAGCGCGCGGGCGCGGCGGAGCGGATCGGCCTCGGCGCCCGAAGCGGCCTCGCGGAGCGCGGCGATGACTTTCTCATCGGCCCAGCGGGTGTAGCGAAAGAGGCCGACGAAATGGTTGGCATTCATAGCGGGAAGAGTCTTAAGCGAATTAAAGCAGGCGCTGCTGTTTTGAAATGACCCGCGCGCAACACAACGCGTCAGCCTCGGCTTGGGAACCGGCCCGGTGGGGTCACGACGGCGACGCCGCCCGGCTCGGACCGCGCCCGGTCATGATGCCGAGGGCGCTTCGGCAGGATCGGCGCGCACGAACACGCTCCGCGCCACGACGCGCCCGACGAGCTGCGGCTCACGCCCTTCGACACGCACGGTGAGCGGCCCCTCGAACGCCTCGGCGGCGGTGACCTCAAGGGTAGCGCCCGGCATCAGCCCGCGCTCTTCCAGGTGGCCGAGCAGGGCCGGGTCCTCGTCGGCCAGATGGCAGATGACGGCCTCGTCGCCCGCGTTCAGGTCCGCCAGCCGGTCGGTGGCGACGTCTTCAACAGGGCCGCCCGAGCGCGCAGGGATGGGGTGGCCGTGCGGGTCGCGCGTGGGGAAGCCGAGCAGCTCGTCGAGCTTGTCCTCGAAGGTCTCGGAGATGTGGTGCTCCAGGCGCTCGGCCTCCTCGTGCAGCGCCTCCCAGGAGTAGCCCATCACCTCTTTCAGGTACAGCTCCAGGAGGCGGTGATGGCGCAGCACTTCGAGCGCGATCTTGGCGCCCGCCTCGGTGAGCGTGGCGCCCTTGTAGGGTTCTCGGCGGACCAGCCCCCGCTCGGCCAGCCGCTTAACCATCTCCGTGGCCGAGGGCGCCGAAACGCCCAGTTCGCCCGCAAGCGCGTTGGTGGAGACCGGCTTCTCTTTTCCAAGCCGGTAGATGGCCTTCAAGTAGTCCTCGGTGGCCGGGCTGAGGGGGGCCGAGGGCTGCCGTGAGGGGTTCGTCATGGCTTCCTGCAATGGCGAGCGCGATGGCTACCTTAAAAAACCAACTCGTTCAGCGCTTCTTTCGTTTCTTGTCAGCTCGTCAGGCGAAGCAGGTCACGGAGCGCTCTGCGCGCGCCGCTTCCGCCGAGGTCTGTTCCGCCCGGCAACCGAAGAACCCGCCGCCGAGTAGACCGCCCAAAACCAAGGGGACGCGATCCCGCCCCCGAATTGCTACCCACGCCAAACCCACGCCAAACCGCCAGCATGTTACCGCCCATGACCGCAGCGCCGCACCGCCGGGGCACCTGTTTGAAGAGCGCCGTGGCGATAGGCGCCCTGCTGCTTTTGGCTGCCTGCTCTGGCCCGGCCGGCGCGGCAAAAGAGGAGCCGCCGCCTGAGGCCTCGGCACCTGAGGCCCAGGCGCCCGAAGAGGAAGCGCCCACCCGCCCCGCAACGGCCGAGCCGGAGGCGCCGGAGGAAAACGCCGGCCCTGTGCGGCGCACCGTGCAAGGCTTCCGCATCCAGATCCTGACGACCGAGCAAAAAGCCACGGCCGACGCGCGCGTCGAGGAGGCGCTGCGGTGGTGGGAGGGCGTGCCGCGCCCGAGGCGCCCGGCGCACATGAAAACGGGCGAGCCGCCGCTCAGCATCGCGTGGCGGCAGCCGTACTACCGCGTGCGCCTGGGCGCCTTCGCCTCGCAAGCGGAGGCCCGCCGCGCCCTCGCCCTCGTGGCCGAGCGCTTCCCTGAGGCGTTCATCATCCCCGACACCGTTACGATTGTGCGGTGATTGGCCCGGCGCGGCCGGCGGGGGTCGCGCATGGGCCGCCGCTCTTTTATATTAGCCTCGACAGCACTCCTTCACCCAAACAGAAGAGGAACGGCGATGAAGCTTGGAATGGTTGGCCTTGGCAAGATGGGCCTCAACATGGCGCGGCGCCTCACGAAAGAAGGCGGCCACGGGGTCGTCGGCTTCGATCTCAGCGACGAGGTCGTGGACGAACTCGACGGGATCGAAAAGGCCGAGGGCGTGCATTCGCTCGAAGACCTCGTGGACAAGCTCGAAGCGCCGCGCCACGTCTGGATGATGGTGCCGGCGGGCGAGCCGGTGGACGAGACCATCGAAGCGCTCGACGCGCTCTTGGAAGACGGTGACACGATCATCGACGGCGGGAACTCGAACTACAAGGACACGCTCCGCCGCGCCGAGACCGTCCACGAGAAGAACCTCCACTACGTCGATGCGGGCGTCTCGGGCGGCGTCTGGGGCCGCGAGGGCGGGTACTCGCTCATGGTGGGCGGCTCCGACGAGGCCGTCGGGCGCCTGCGACCCATCCTCGAAACGCTCGCCCCGGACCACGACAAGGGCTGGGGCCACGTCGGCCCCGTCGGCAGCGGGCACTTCGTCAAGATGGTGCACAACGGCATCGAGTACGGGCTGATGCAGGCCTACGCCGAGGGGTTCGCCATCCTGGAAGAGAAGGAGGACTTCCCCTTCGACCTCCACCAGGTGGCCGAGGTGTGGCGCCACGGCTCGGTGGTGCGCTCCTGGCTCTTGGACCTCATCGCCCTGGCTTTGGAAGAGGACGTGGAGATGGCCAACATCGCCCCATACGTCCAGGACTCTGGCGAGGGGCGCTGGACGGTCAAGGAGGCCATCGACCTCCACGTGCCTGCGCCGGTCATCACGCAGGCGCTCCTGGCGCGCCTCACCTCGCGCAGGAGCGACTCCTACGCCTTCAAGCTCCTGGCCGCCATGCGCAACCAGTTCGGCGGCCACGCCATGAAGGAGCTGGCCGGCGCCATCGACACCACGGAGGAGTGAGCGTTTGAGAAAGGGCAAGTGGGAAAGAGGGTGAGCGGGGAGACGGCGCTCTCGCTCTTGGCCGTTCCCCCTCTCACCTTTTCTCCCATTCCCCCTCTCACCCTTTCCCCAGCCCTCGCCATGCCCAAGCAAGACATCGGCCCGCACCTCTTCGTCATCTTTGGTGCCACGGGAGATCTGACGCGGCGCAAGCTCGTGCCCGCGCTCTACCAGCTCATGCAGCGGCGCGACCTCGCCCAGAAGAGCTACGTCCTGGGCGCGGCGCGCTCGGACTGGTCCGACGACAAGTTCCGCGAGGCCATGCGCGCGGCGCTCGACGAGCACGCCGACGCCGACGGCGATGCGCAGGCCTGGTGCGATGAGCACTTCTTCTACCACAGCGTGGGCGACGACGCAAGCAACCTCAAGGGCCTGAGCCAGCGCATCGAAGAGATCGAGGAGGAGCACGACCTCCCCGGCAACCGCGTGTTCTACCTCTCGGTCCCGCCCTCCGTTTACGGCCCCACCATCGAGGCGCTCGGCGAGGCGGGGCTGAACCGCTCCGAGGGCTGGACGCGCCTCGTCGTCGAGAAGCCCTTCGGCCACGACCTCGAATCCGCCGAAGAACTCAACGCCATCGTGCACGAGCATTTTACCGAGGAGCAGGTTTACCGCATCGACCACTACCTCGGCAAGGAGACCGTGCAGAACCTCCTGGTCTTCCGCTTTGCCAACGTGCTGTTTGAGAACGTGTGGAACCGCGACCGGATCGAGAAGATCGAGATCGTCGTGGAGGAGAGCTTGGGCGTCGGCTCGCGCGCGGGGTACTACGACCGCTCCGGCGCCCTCAGGGACATGATCCAGAACCACCTCACGCAGCTGTTCAGCCTCGTGGCGATGGAGGCGCCCACGCGCTTCGAGGCCGAGGCCATCCGCCGCGAGAAGATCAAGCTCTTGGAGGCCGTGCCGCCCATCGACAAGGAGAACGTGGTCCTGGGCCAGTACGACGCGGGCGAGGCCGATGGCGAGCGCATCCCCGCCTACCACGACGAGGAAGGCGTGGACGACGACTCCCAGACGCCCACGTTCGTGCAGCTTACCTTGGAGGTGGCCAACTGGCGCTGGCAGGGCGTCCCCTTCGTCCTGCGCACGGGGAAGGCGCTGCCGGAGCGGCTTACGCAGATCCGCGTGCGCTTCCGCTGCGCGCCCGTCTCGATCTTCCAACCCAACGGCCCCTCTGCCGACGCGGCCTGCGCCGTCAGCCCGAACGTGCTCATCATCACGCTCCAGCCCAACGAGGGCTTCGACCTGGGCTTCGAGGTCAAGCGCCCCGGCGAGCCGCTCCAGCTTGAAACGCAGCGCCTGCACTTCCGCTATCACGAGGCCTTTGGCGAGCTGCCCGAGGCCTACGAGACGCTCCTCTACGACGTCCTCCAAGGCGACCAAACCCTCTTCGTCCACGCCGACGAGGTGGAGGCCTCGTGGCGCCTCTACACGCCCCTCCTCGAAGCCGATCTGCCGCTCCACCCCTACCCGGCCGGCAGCCGCGGCCCGGACGCCGCCACGGTGGACGGCCGCGCCGCCACGCTCGAACCCGTCCTGGAGTGAGGTATGGAGGTGCGAAGGCATGAAAGTAGGGAAGAAAACGCACCCTCTGAACGTTCCACGTCCACACTTCCATTCCTCCACACGTCCGCACCTGAAAGAGCCATGAGCACCTCGCCTGCTGAACCGCAAGTGCGCGTCTTCCCCGATTTGGAGGCGCTGAGCCAGGCCGCCGCCGCCTTCGTCGTGGCGCAGGCCGAGGCGGCCGTCCGTGCGCGCGGGCGGTTTTCGCTGGGCCTGGCTGGCGGCTCGACGCCGCGCCGCACGTATGAGCTTTTGGGCACGGCCTTCCGCGCGCAGATGCCCTGGGAAAAAACGCACCTCTTCTGGGGCGACGAGCGCTTCGTCCCGCCCGAGAGCGAGGACAGCAACTTCCGCATGGCCCGCGAGGCGCTGATCAGCCACGTCCCCATCCCCGAAGAAAACGTCCACCGCGTCCCCACCGAAAAGGCAACGCCCGAGGCCGCCGCCGAGGCGTACGACGCGACGCTGCGCCAGTTCTTCGGCGATGAAGAGAACGGCCTCGACGTAGTGCAGATGGGCATCGGCGAGGACGGGCACACGGCGTCGATTTTCCCCGAGATCCTGGGCGAGGACCACGTGCGGGCGCGCGGCGCGTGGGACGGGCGCTGGGTCGTAGCCGTCGAGGGTCCGCCGCGCCGCCCGCCGCGCGACCGTGTCACGCTTACGCTGCCGGCGCTCTGCCGGGCGCGGCAAGCGCTCTTCCTGGTCACCGGCGAGGCCAAGCGCGAGCCGCTACGCACCCTCCTCGAAAGCGCCGAAGAAGAGCGCCGCCCACTCCCCGCCGCCCACGTCCGCCCCGCCGAGGCGCTCGTCTGGTTCGCCGACGAAGCCGCCTACGGCGCCGAGGGATGACGGCTAAAAGACGGTCTGTGAACCTAACAACTCCCCTTTTAAAGGAGCTGAGGGGGATGTAAGAGGGATTATTGCCAATTCTAACATCCCCCTTGATCCCCCCTCAAAGGGGGAAATACAAGTTCGAGCGTCTTCATAGGCCGTCTCGAACCCGGGCTTCTCACCGGGGCGACACTACGGTTTAATAACGCCAGCTTAACGCTGCGATAAAAACGCGGGGTAGGCGCGGTCCTTTCTTAACCGTGTGCACGTTCACGCTGCTTTCCCGCTTAATGATAGGTCCGCCTTCCGCACGGGTTGTGGTCGCCGCCATGCTCGACCGCTCGCACATCGGAATCCTGATGACGGACGCTGTAGGGCAGATCGTCTGGATCAACGCGGCGCTGGAGCGCTGCCTCGGCGTGGCGCAGGCCGAGGTGCTGGGTCTGGACAAGCGGGCCTTCGCGCGCGACCGCCTGAGCCGCATCGTCGAGGACCCGGCGTCGCTCGTGGCCGGTGCGCTCGGCACCTCGCGGGAGGAGACGCACGCCCTCATCCACGTGCTCGGCACGGAGGCGCGGCGTGAGCGCTGGCTCGAGCACTGGGCCTGCGCCGCCCCATCGGACCGCGCGGCAGGCGGGCGCATCGAGTTCTACGTGGACGTGACGCACCGCGTGGACGCGAGGCGCGGCCGTTTGGCCGCCCGCCCCGGCCGGGCCGAAGCCGCGCCTGCACGAGGCCTCTACCTTTTCAAAAGCGTCCGCAGCGCATGATCAGCTTGCTGGCCATCGGCGATTGGGGCCGGCGTGGGAGCGTGGAGCAGCGCGCCGTGGCGGAGGGGATGGCCCGCGCGGCGCGGCGCCTGCGCCCAAGGCTCGTCCTCACCACCGGCGACAACTTTTACGACGACGGCGTCTGCGACCTCGAGGACGCGCACTGGCACGAGAGCTTCGAGGCCGTCTACGCGGATTCTGCATTGCAGATGCCCTGGCACCCCGTCCTGGGCAACCACGACTACCGCGGCAGCGTGGCGGCGCAGATCGCCTACACGCATCGGAGCGGGCGTTGGATGCTCCCGGCGCGCTACTACACCGTGGCCCGGCGCATCGACGCGCGCCACCACGCGCAGTTCTTCTTCCTGGACACGACGCCGTTTCTGGACGTGTACCGGCCCGGCGGCGCCGAGCACACGCCGGGCGTCAAGGGCCAGTGCCCCGAGGCGCAACTCCGGTGGCTTGGCGGCGCGCTCGCCGCCTCGGAGTCCGCGTGGAAGATCGTCGTCGGCCACCACCCTATCCGCTCCGGCAGCCCGTTCCACGGCGACGCCCCCGAGCTGCAAGAGCGCCTCGCCCCGCTGCTCCGCGCCGGCGGCGCCGACGTGTACCTCTGCGGCCACGAGCACGACCTCCAGCATCTCACGGGCGAAGACGGGCTGCACCACGTCATCACCGGCGCCGGCTCGGAGTGCCGCGAGACGGGGCGCTGCGCCGCTACGCGCTTCAGCCAGGGCGCGCTGGGCTTCGCCTCCTTGACGTTGCACGCGCGCAGCCTGCGCCTGCGCTTCCATGACGCCGAGGGCCGCGTGCTCTACCGCGCGCTTATTGAGAAGCCGGAGCCGGAGAAGGCGCCGCCCGCGAGCACCGCCGCCACCTCGCGCTTCCGGCAGCTTCTGGCGGAAGGAATGCGCATGGGCCTCGTGCAGCGCGTCAGGGCCAGCGGGGGCGGGGAGCGCGTCCTCCTCCAAGCCGGCGCCTGGCGGGGCTGGATGCGCGAGGCCGAGGCCGTGCGGCTGCTCGAAGGACTGCTCGGCGGCGCGCGGGCGCAGGCTGAGGCGGGCGGAGACGTCGGCCGGAACGCCAGCGGCAGCCGTCTTAACAGTTCGATAATGAAATGATAACCCATTGCTGGAATCTCCCGCGTCGCTGCGCTCTTAGAGAAGTCGGACGGTGACTGGCACGTAACGCGCCGGGCCGCCTTTCTACCAGAAGCGCCGCACGCCGAGCAGAATCCGCATGGGAACGCCGCCTTACGACGAGAAGGGACGCCTCTTCAGCGCCCGCGCCTTGCCGGCGCTTCTGCTCCCAGGGGTGGCCCTCGCGCTGGTCCTCGCGGCGGTGGGCTGCGGCGGCGGACGCGGCGCCGAGGGCGGCTCCGTGCGCGTGGATGGCTCCTCGACGGTCTTCCCCATCACCGAGGCTGTGGCCGAGGAGTTCATGAAAGAGAACCCCGGCACGCGCGTCACCGTGGGCGTGAGCGGCACCGGCGGCGGCTTCTCCAAATTCCTGCGCGGCGAGACCGACCTCAACGACGCCTCGCGCCCCATCAGCCGGGGCGAACTCCAGACGGCGCGCGAGGCGGGCATCGGCTTTATCGAATTGCCCATCGCCTACGACGGCCTCGCCGTGGTGGCGAACCCCGAGAACGACTGGGCCGAGTGCCTCACCGTGGGCGAGCTGCGCCGGATGTGGCGCCCCGGCAGCGAGGTCGATTCGTGGAGCGACGTGCGGCCCTCGTTCCCGGACCGCCCGCTCACGCTCTACGGCCCCGGTACCTCCAGCGGCACCTACGACTACTTCACCGAGGCGGTCATGGGCGAGGGCGGCGCCAGCCGCGCCGACTTCACCGCCAGCGAGGACGACAACGTCCTCGTCCAAGGGATCGAGGGCGACGCCGGCGCGCTCGGCTTTTTCGGCCTGGCCTACTACGAGAACAACGCCGAGCGGCTCAAGCTCCTGGCGGTCTCGCCGGACACGACCACGGGCGGCGGCGCCCCCGACCCCGCCTCGTGCGTGAAGCCCTCGGTCCAGACCGTGCAGAGCAACGCCTACCGCCCGCTCTCGCGCCCGCTCTTCACCTACGTGCGCGAAGCAAGCGCCGACGACCCCGCCGTCGCCTCCTTTGTGGACTACTACATCGAAGAAGCCGGCGCCCTGGCCGAAGAGGTCGGCTACGTGTCGCTGCCTGAGCACGAGTACGACCTCGTGGCCGAGCGCTTCCGGCGCGGCGTCACCGGCACGCTCTTCGGCGGCGAGGGCGCCCAGGTGGGCGTCTCCATCGAGGAGCTGATGCGGCGCACCGAGGCCGCCGCCCCCGACTCCGCAAGCGCCCCCGCCGACACCTCGGCCGTGTAGCGCTTTCGATGCGGGCTTCGCCAGAAGCGGCTCAGCCTCCTTTACTTCAGAACAGCGACTCCCCCCGTGAAGGGGGCCGGGGGGATGTGAAAGCGGATGGCGCCAACTCTCGACATCCCCCTTGATCCCCCTTCTAAGGGGGAATGAAAGCGCCTTCCGAAAGCGCGGATGCTTTCCGGAACGACGTTCGGGTCAACTTCCCTTCCCCCAAGCCACTCCCCATGCCGGGCGCGCCTTCATCCACCATCGACGCGGAGACGCCGCCGCCGTCCACAAACGGGCGGATGGACTTTTCGCAGAACGTCTTCCGCAGCCCGAAGGAGCGCTTCGTGGAGGTGGTCCTGGGCGCGTGCGCGCTGGTGAGCGTCCTTACAACGCTGGGGATCGTGGCCGTGCTCGTGTTCGAGTCGGCCGCGTTCTTTGGCGAGGTGTCGCTGGGGCAGTTCTTCGGCAGCGCGCGGTGGACGCCGCAGTTTGCCGATAAGCATTTTGGCATCTGGCCGCTTTTGGCCGGGACGTTTTTGGTGACGGGCATCGCTGCGCTTGTCGCCCTGCCGCTGGGCCTCATGAGCGCCGTCTACATCGCCGAGTACGCGCCGCGGCGCGTGCGGACGTGGCTCAAGCCCGCGCTCGAGATCTTAGCCGGCGTGCCGACGGTGGTGTACGGCTACTTCGCGCTCACCTTCGTGACGCCGCTTTTGGAGACGTTCGTGCCGGGGCTGAGCGTGTACAACGCGCTCTCGGCCGGCCTCGTGGTGGGCATCATGATCATCCCGATGGTGGCCTCTTTAAGCGAAGACGCCTTGCAGGCCGTACCGCGCTCGATCCGCGAAGGAGGCTACGCGCTGGGGGCTACGAAATTCGAGGTCGTCACCCGCATCGCCGTACCGGGCGCCTTGGGCGGCATCGTGGCGAGCTTCATCCTCGCTTTGAGCCGCGCCATCGGCGAGACGATGATCGTGACGCTCGCCGCCGGCGCCACGCCGCGCCTCACGCTCGACCCCACCGAATCTATCCAGACGATGACGGCCTACATCGTGCAGGTGAGCCTGGGCGACACGCCGCAGGGCACCGTCGTCTACTACTCGATCTTCGCCGTCGGCCTCGTCCTCTTCCTCATCACGCTGGGGATGAACCTCTTCGCCAACGCCTTCGTGCGCCGCTACCAGGAAAGGTACTGAGGGTGGGGGTATGGGGAGAATGGGGGAGGTTTCTGCTCCGCTTCCGTTCTCTTCACGCCCACACCTCTTCCATACTCCCGAACACCCACTCTCAAACCATGTCCACCGCCGAAGCCATCAAGAAAGAAGCCGCCGAGGGGCGCCGCGTGCGTCGGCAGCGCGTGGGCCTGGCCGCGAAGGTGCTCTTCTTTCTGGCGACGCTCTTTGGCGTGGTCGTCCTCTGCGTCCTGCTCGCGGACGTGGCGCTCGACGGGTGGCGCTGGCTCGACGGGCGGTTCTTGACGAGCTTCCCCTCGCGCAATCCAGGCGAGGCGGGGATCAAGTCGGCCATCGTTGGCTCCTTGTGGATGATGGGGCTGACGGCGCTCGTGGCCGTGCCCATCGGCGTGGCCTCGGCGGTGTATCTCGAGGAGTACGCGCCGAGCGGCTGGGTGAAGCGGATCATCCAGATCAACATCGCCAACCTGGCCGGCGTGCCGTCGGTCGTGTACGGGATTCTGGGGCTGGCGCTTTTCGTGCGGTTCATGGCGCTGGGGCGCAGCCTCCTAGCCGGCGCCTTCACCATGGCGCTCCTCATTCTGCCCGTCGTCATCATCTCCACACAGGAGGCGCTGCGCGCCGTGCCGCAAGGCTTGCGCGAGAGCGCCTACGCCCTGGGCGCCACGCGCTGGCAGGTGATCCGGGGCCACCTCCTGCCGATGGCCCTGCCCGGCATCCTCACCGGCGTGATCCTCTCCCTGAGCCGCGCCATCGGCGAGACGGCGCCGCTGATCATGATTGGCGCCTTGACGTTCGTGGCGTTTTTGCCGGCGGGCGTCCTGGACACGTTCACCGTCTTGCCCATCCAGATCTTCAACTGGACGAGCCGGCCGCAGGACGACTTCCACGCGCTCGCCGCCGCCGGCATCCTCGTCCTCATGACGCTCCTCATCCTGATGAACCTGAGCGCCATCCTCCTGCGCAACCACTTCGAGAAAGGCCGCCACTGATGCTTCTGACGACGGACGGCCGACGGCGGACGACGACTGCCTTAAGACCTCGACGCTGTGTCGGGTGCGGTTCCCCTCCTGGACAGGAGGGGAGCTTCCTCGATCTGCCGAGTAGCTGAACCGAGCAGCCAAGACACCCCCGTTCGCCATTCGCCCCTCACCATTCGCCTGAAAAGCCATGCCTAAAACGCTTACGAAACAAGAGCCATCCACGAACGGCGTGGCCGCCGCACCCGCCGCGCCGTCCGAGAAGGGAACCGGGGAAGGGCATCCGAAGATCGAGGTCGAAAACCTCAGCTTCTGGTACGACGACGGCGCCACGCACGCGCTCAAGGAGATCACGATGACGCTCTACGCGAACGAGGTGACGGCGTTTATCGGCCCCTCGGGCTGCGGGAAGTCCACGCTCTTGAGGTGCCTGAACCGCATGAACGAGCTGACGCCAGGGACGCGCCTCGAAGGCCGCATCGCCGTGGACGGGCAGGACCTCTACGCCGGCCGGGCCGACCCCGTGGTGGTGCGCCGCCGCATCGGGATGGTGTTCCAGAAGCCGAACCCGTTCCCGAAGTCCATCCGCCAGAACGTGCTCTGGGGGGCCAAAGTCAACGGCATGGACGAGGACGAAGACGAGCTGATGGAGCGCGCGCTCCGGCAGGCCGCCCTGTGGGACGAGGTCAAAGACCGCCTCTCGGCGAGCGCGTACGGCCTCAGCGGCGGGCAGCAGCAGCGCCTATGCATCGCCCGCGCGTTGGCCGTGCGCCCGGACGTGCTGCTCATGGACGAGCCGACGAGCGCGCTGGACCCTACCGCCGCCGCTAAGGTTGAGGACACCATCGCGGAGCTAAAGACGCGCTACACCATCGCCATCGTCACGCACAACATGCAGCAGGCCGAGCGCGTAAGCGACCGCACGGCGTTCATGTACCTCGGCGAACTCGTCGAGATGAACCGCACCGACGCGCTCTTCAAAAGCCCCGCGCGCGAGCGCACGTCGGACTACATCGCGGGCCGCTTCGGCTGAGGACGTTGCCGCCGGGGCCGCACGCCGCTCTCGCGTCCCCTCGAAGCTTCTCCAAGGCCGTTCCTCATGCAAGAACAACAGACCGCCGGCAGCGCCGCCGCCTCGCTCGATGCCGGCACGCCGGACGCCAGCGCCCCCGAAGCCGGCACGCCCGAAGCGACCACCGCCGAGCGCGACGCCGCCTCCGCCGAGGCGCCCACGCTCCCGCACGCCACGGCCCCGCGGCCCGTGCCTGAAGACGCCTCGCTCGACCACCCGTACCTCTACTTCAACCGCGAGCTGAGCGCCATCGACTTCAACCGGCGCGTGTTGTGGCTGGGCGTGGACGAGCGCACGCCGCTCCTGGAGCGCGTCTTCTTCCTGGCCATCACGGCCTCGAACATGGACGAGTTCTTCCGCAAGCGCGTGGGCGGCCTCAAGCGGCAGGCCGCCGCCGGCGTGCGCGACCTCTCCATCGACGGGCGGACGCCGCAGGAGCAGCTCGGCCTTATCCGCGAGGCCGTCGAAGCGCTCTACGCCGAGGTGGACGCGCTCTGGAAAGACGAACTCCGCCCCCGCCTCGCCGAAGAGGCTGGCGTCCACATCCTCGACTACGAAAGCCTGGACGCCGAGGAGCAGAAGCGCCTCGACGCCTACTTCCAGGAGAACATCTTCCCCGTCCTCACGCCGCTGGCGGTGGACCCCGGCCACCCGTTCCCCTTCCTCTCGAACCTGAGCCTCTCGCTGGCCGTGACGCTGCGCCACCCGGAGCGCGGCACCGAGCACTTCGCCCGCCTCAAGATCCCCACCGGCCAGGGGCGCTGGGTCCCGCTCGAAGGCCGCGAAAACCACTTCGTCCCCCTGGAGCAGCTCGTCTCGCACAACCTCCACGAGCTGTTCCGCGGGATGGAGGTCGTGGGCGCGCACGCCTTCCGCGTCACGCGCAACGCCGACATCCGCCGCGACGAGGACGAGGCCGACGACCTCATCGAGATGATCTCCGAGGAGCTGCGCGAGCGCCGCTTCGCCCCCGTCGTGCGCCTTGAAGTGGACGCGGCCATGCCCGAGGCCATCCGCGCGCTCTTGATGGACGAACTCGCCCTCGACCCGAGCGACGTCTACGAGACCGACGGCCACGGGATCGAAGGCTTCCTCGGCCACGCCGACTGCATGGCGCTCTCGAAGCTCGACGTGCCGGAGCACCGCTACGCCTCGTGGACGCCCGTCATCCCGGCGCGCCTCCTGCGCGAGGGCAGCCCTGAGGACCTCCTGCGCCAAGGGAAAACGCCCGACCACACCGACATCTTCAGCGTCATCCGTGCGGGCGACCTCCTCATCCACCACCCCTACGAGTCGTTCTCCTCGAGCGTGCAGCGCTTTATCGAAGAGGCCGCCTTGGACCCCGACGTCCTCGCCATCAAGCAGACGATCTACCGCACCTCGGAGGACTCGCCCATCGTGGACGCCTTGATCCGCGCGGCCGAGCGGGGGAAGCAGGTGGCCGTCCTCGTGGAGGTCACGGCCCGCTTCGACGAGGAGAGCAACATCGAGTGGGGGCGGATGCTCGAAAAGTCGGGCGTGCACGTGACCTACGGCCTCGTGGGCTTGAAGACGCACGCGAAGGTGATGCTCGTGGTGCGGCGCGAGAAGGGCGGCATCCGCCCGTACTGCCACATCGGCACGGGGAACTACAACCCCGAGACGGCCCGCCTCTACACCGACCTCGGCCTTCTGACGTGCGATCCCGCCATCGGCTACGACGTCATCAACCTCTTCCACTACCTCACCGGCCACGCGCCCGAGCAGCACTACCAGAAGCTCCTCATCGCGCCGCAGAACCTGCGCGACAAGGTGTACGAGATGATCCACGCCGAGATCGCCCAGCAGGAGAAGAGCGGGAACGGCCGAATCATCGCTAAGATGAACGCCTTGAGCGACATCCGGACGATCCGCGAGCTGTACCACGCCTCGCAGGCCGGCGTCCAGGTGGACCTCATCGTGCGCGGGCACACGCGGCTGAGGCCGGGGCTGGAGGGCTTCTCAGAGAACATCCGCGTGATGAGCATCCTGGGCCGGTTCCTCGAGCACACGCGCGTCTACTACTTCGAGAACGACGGCGCGCCGAAGGTCTTCATGGGCAGCGCGGACTGGATGAGCCGCAACCTCGAGGACCGCGTCGAGGCCGTCGTAGGCGTCGAGGACGAAGGGCTGAAAAAGCGCCTCATCGACACCTTGGAACTGGCTCTCGAAGACCGGCGCTCGGCCTGGGACCTCGGCGCCGATGGCCGCTACGTCCTCCGCCGCCCTGCCGATGAAGAAGAGGCCGAGGGGTTCCAGGAGCGCCTCATGCGCCGCGCCCGCGAGCGCACCTCCGCCGCCGAGAACGGCTGGAGCACCGCCCAGCCCGCCGATTGACCGCTGCTCCCTTGACCCGGCTTCAACACCACCCGCCAACCCCGGCTTCATGGAACGCACCCTCGAAGCGCGCTGGTTTTGCGAAGGCCCTGTCCCTGAGGCCACGCGCGCATGGTTCGAGCGGCTGGACCCCGAGCTGGAGTCCGAGCGCGAGGACGTGTACCTGCTCCCGGCCGGCGCGGCCCTGAACGTAAAGCTGCGCGGGGGGAACGTGGAGGTCAAGCGCCGCGAGGCGGACGGGCGGCGCGTGCGCTTCCACGAGCGCGTCGCCGCGCAGGTGGAGCCGTGGGTGAAGTGGAGCTTCCTGCTCGCAGAGCCGGGGGGCGAGAGAGAAGCGGGCGTCGCCTCGAACCGGCTGTGGGTGCGCGTGGAAAAGCGGCGTTACCAGCGCATTTTCGAGACCGAGGAGCAGGCGAGGCTCCTCGGCGCCGAGGCCGCTCACCGCGCCGAAGTGCGCCTGGAGCTTACGGAGATCAGACTCGAAGGCCAGGACTGGTGGAGCCTGTGCCTGGAAGCGATAGGCGATGAGGGCGTGCTCTACGACGCGCTCGACGGCATGGCGCGCCACCTCTTCGCGCAGGGCGAGGCGCCGCGCCTGGAAGCGGAGCGCTCGCGCGGCTACGCGCAGTGGCTCAGGGAATCCGCCTCCGAGACGCAAAGCAGCCCCTGAGCCGCACTGGCCCAGAGGCTTGGCTTTGTCCAACAGAGTGCCCGAGAGAGGAGTCGAACCTCCACGGCCTTTCGGCCACACGCCCCTCAAGCGTGCGCGTCTACCATTCCGCCACTCGGGCCTGTTCTATCTTGGATTTTCGATTGCGGATTTTGGACTGGCCGCCCCACGCTTGAGCACGGGACAATCAAAAACCGAAAACCAGCAATCGAAAACCGCTGTGACCCCGGTAGGACTCGAACCTACGACCCGCTGGTTAAAAGCCAGCTGCTCTGCCAACTGAGCTACGGAGTCCTGACCTAACGCCGAGGCTGGCCTGCAGGCGCCTGCCCGGCCACTCGCAGAAGTAAACTAAAGTACGCCAGACCTTTACTCAAGTTCAAGACCTGAACAGAGGATGGAAACCCTCAGGTTTGAAGTATCCGTGAGAAGTGGGCGGGGCTGGGAGCTTCTCTGCAGGCAAGAAGGGGATGCTTTCGCCGAGGGAAGCATAGCGTGAAAGAGCTGTGCACGTGTCCTTGTCTGCGGAACAGGCTAATGGAAAGCAGGTTTTCAACGGCTGCACGCAGAGGCGCCGAACCGCAGGCGCGCGCTCGCGTGTTTTGTGCATTTTCCATCCTGTAAACCGAAGGCGTATGCAGGCACTCGGCAGGCAAATCCTCGTAGAGTTCTACAACTGTGACCGCGAGGTGCTCAACAGCGAGCAGCAAATCCGCAACGTCTTGCTCGAAGGCGTCCGGAAGTCGGGCGCGACGATTGTCTCGGAGACGTTCCACACGTTCAGCCCGCACGGCGTGAGCGGCGTCATCGTCATCGCCGAGTCGCACGTGGCGATCCACTCCTGGCCGGAGTACGGGTACGCGGCCGTGGACATCTTCACCTGCGGCGACACGATTGACCCGTGGACGATCCACCACTATCTCGAAGAGCAGTTCGGCGCGCAGAGTACGTCGAGCACCGAGCTGAAGCGCGGCATGTTCCCGAGCCGCCTCGCGCACAAGCCCATGCCGGCTGACCTGGCCGAGGCCGGTTCTTGACAGCCTCCCGCCGCACGGAGCTTCACCTGCCATGCCTCCCACGCCAAAGGCCTACCAGCTTCAGTACACCGAGCTTTGGCAGGCGCGCACCGGCCTCACCTTCGGCGTCGAAGAGGTGCTCCTGAGCCGCCAAAGCCGCTTCCAGCGCATCGAGGTCTTGCAGACGGATGCCTTCGGGCGCGTCCTCTTGCTCGACGGCCTCGTGATGCTCACCGAGCGCGACGAGTTCGTCTACCACGAGATGATCGCCCACCCGGCGCTCTGCCTTCTCGAACGGCCGCGGCGCGCGCTCGTCATCGGCGGCGGCGACGGGGGCACCGTGCGCGAGGTGCTGCGCCATCCTTCAATCGAGAGGGTGGACCTCGTGGAGATCGACGCGGCGGTGGTCGAGGCCGCGCGCGCGTTCTTCCCCGAGGTGAGCGCCGCGCTCGACGCGCCCCGGCTTCAGATCTACGCCGAGGACGGCGCCGCCTTCGTAGAGGCCGCCGCGCCTGAGAGCTACGACCTCGTTCTGGTAGATTCGACGGACCCCGTGGGCATGGCAGAAAGCCTCTTCGGCGAGGCGTTCTACCGCCGCTGCGCAGAGGTGCTCACCAAGGAGGGCATCCTCGTAGCGCAGACGGAATCGCCCTTCGACCCGTCGTTCCAGGACTCGATCCGCGCCGCGCGCAGGCTGCTCACCCAGCTTTTCGCCGAGGTGCACACCTACCTCGCCGCCATCCCCGCCTACCCGATGGGCACGTGGTCCTTCACGATGGCAGCGAAAGGGGCGCACCCGGTCGAGGACTTCGATGCCGAGGCCGCCGCCGCGCGCCTTGACGGCTTCGACGCCGCGCTGCGCTACTACAACCCGGAGGTGCACCGCGCCGCCTTCGCCCTGCCCAACTTCGCGCGCGAGGTGTTCGCGTAGCTGGCGCTCACGTTCCCCACAGTTCGTGCATGGGCCGGCGCATCACCAAAACGCCGCTCATGAGCCGGCAGTCGAAGTTGACAAAGCCGTTGGCGAGGTAGATCTCCTCGGGCGTGCAGCGGTAGAGGAGCTTGACCTCGCGGTCGCCCTTGCGGCGGTCTTTCGTAAGGAGAAGACCGGCGAGGCCGCCCTTCTCTGCGCTGCCGCGGAAGCAGTCCACCTCGTGGCCGTCCAAGGCGAGGGTGCCCTTGACGAAGCCGTAGTCCAACGGGTAGACGATCTCCGGGTAGTCCGGATGCCGGGAGTGCGCCGGGCGGTCAATGCCGAGACCGTTCTCTTCGATGAGCGCCTCCCAGGCGGCCCAGCGGAAGCGCCGGGCGACGAGGTCGCGCAGGGTGTGGTGATCGGGCATGGCGCTCAGCCGGAGGAGGGGGGCAGGTCTTCGACCCAGCGGAGGTGCTTGGCGTACGGGCCTTCGTGGAGCGCGCCCAAGAACTTGCGGTCCGCCGTGACCATCTCGCCTTCCATCAGCACGGCGAGGGCAAGGTACAAGCAATCGTAGAGGCTACGGCGCGTCTCCTGCGCGAGCGCGTACGCGCGGTCGAAGTGGCTCTGCCAGGGGTGAAGCTGCACGGGGAGCGCGCGGAACGTGTCCATCGCGGCGTCGGCCTCATCGCGGGTAATCTCATCCTGCCGTACCTTTTTGCAGAGGACGTTGCCGAACGCGATGGTCAGAAAGTCCGGCGCATGGAGTGCGCGCGACGTGTGACGGAGACGCAGCGCGGCATCTGTGTGCACTTCCGGCACGAACCACTTCACGACCACGCTGGCGTCTACGACGTACAGGCTCATCGGTCGCGGTCCTCGCGGATGAGATCGGTACTGTCGCTGAACGTGCGTCCGCTGGCTTCAAGCTTGTTGCGGATGCGGTCGGCGGCGGCCCAAAACTTCTCGGCGCTCAGCTTCGCGTTCTGCTCCAGGATGAGCTTGACCTCGGCCTGGAGCGAGCGGCCGTTGGCCTCGGCGCGCTTCTTGAGCCGCTCCACCGTGGCGTCGTCGAGGTTGCGGACGAGGATCTGTGCCATGACGTGCTTCTCCTACCAGCGCTATCGTTTTGATAGCAAAACCTCACGCTCCAGCAGCCGGTTCCCGCGCGCTGCCGCTCAGCCGGAGGAGGGCGGCTTTACGCTTTTGCTCGCGCCCTCGACCGCTTTGCCGGCTCCTCCGTCCTGGGCGTCGAGCGTGCGGATGTGGAGCGCTTCGAGCTGATCCGGGTCCACGCGGTCGGGCGATTGGACCATCGGCTCCTGCGCGCTCTGCGTCTTGGGGAAGGCGATGACGTCGCGCAAGCTCGTGGCGCCGGCGAGGAGCATCACGAGCCGGTCCAGGCCCAGGGCGATGCCGCCGTGCGGCGGCGCGCCGTAGCGGAAGGCGTCCAAGAGAAAGCCGAAGCGCCGCTCGGCTTCTTCCTGGCCGATCCCTAAAAGCTTGAACACGCGCTCCTGCACGGCGCGGTCGTGGATGCGGATGGAGCCGCCGCCGATCTCGTTGCCGTTGAGGACGAGGTCGTAGGCGCGCGCGCGGGCGGCGCCGGGGTCGTCTTCGAGCGATTCCAGGTCTTCGGGGCGCGGCGCGGTGAAGGGGTGGTGCATGGCGTAGAAGCGCCCGTCCTCGGCGTCCCACTCCAACAGCGGAAAATCCGTGACCCAGAGGAAGCGGCCTTCGCCCTCGCCAGGCGGCGGGAGAAGGCCGAGGTCCGAGGCCATGTGGAGGCGGAGCTGGCCCATCTGCTGCAAGACCTGCGGCGCGGGGCCGGCCAGGACGAGGATGAGGTCGCCCGCCTGAGCGCCGGTTTTTTCGATGGCGGCATCCACGTGCTCTTTGGGCAGAATGTCTTCTTTGACGGAGGAGAGCGTCTCGGAGCCGTCGGACGGCAGGCGGAAGTAGACGAGGCCGCCCGCGCCGATCTCCTTGCGCGCGTGGGCGTCGAGGCGGTCCATGGCGCCGCGCCCGCGGTCTCCCTCGCCCTCGACGCGGATGGCGACGATCCGCCCGCCCTTATCCAAGATGCTCTCGAAGATGCGGAAGCCGCAGTCCTCGAAGGCTTCGCTCACGTCCTCGATCTCCAGGCCGAAGCGGATGTCGGGCTTGTCGGAGCCGTAGGTGCGCATGGCCTCGTCGTAGGTCATGCGCGGGAAGGACGTCTCGATTTCTTTTCCCTTGACGGCCTTCCAGACCTCGGCCATGTGGCCTTCGATGAGCTTGTAGACCTCCTCCTCGGTGGCGAAGCTCATCTCCACGTCCACCTGCGTGAACTCGGGCTGGCGGTCGGCGCGCAGGTCCTCGTCGCGGAAGCACTTGACGATCTGCACGTAGCGGTCCAGGCCGGCCACCATGCAGATCTGCTTGTACGTCTGCGGGCTTTGCGGCAGGGCGTAGAAGCGGCCCGGATGCAGGCGCGAGGGCACGAGGAAGTCGCGCGCGCCCTCGGGCGTGGACTTCATCAGCACGGGCGTCTCGATCTCGATAAAGCCGTGCTCGTCGAAGTAGCGGCGCGTGGTCTGGTAGAAGCGGTGGCGCAGCACGAGGTTGTTCTGGAGCGCGGGGCGGCGCAGGTCGAGGTAGCGGTACCTGAGGCGCAGGTCCTCGTTGACCTCGCCCTGGCGCTCCTCATGCGCCGAGACCATGAAGGGCGGCGTCTCGGCCGTGTTGAGGAAGGCCAGCTCCTCGCCGCGCACCTCGATCTGGCCGGTAGGCAGATTGGGGTTCACCTGGTCCTCGGCGCGCTCGCGTACGGTGCCTTTGACCGAGACGACGTACTCGCGGCGGAGGGCGTCGGCGTGGGCGTGGGCCTCGGGGTCGTCCTGCGGGGAGAAGACGACTTGGGTGAGGCCGTGGCGGTCGCGCAGATCGATGAAGATGACGCCGCCGAGGTCGCGCCGCGTGTCCACCCAGCCTTTGAGGACGACCTCGGCGCCGGTGTCTTGGTGGCGGAGGGCGCCGCAGGTGTGCGTGCGCGCGGCGTGCGGGTCGCGGGAGACGGGGGCGGGCTGGCTCATCTTCTGGGAATGGGAAAGCGGGTGAGTGGGAGAAGGGGTGCCGTTAATGATAACCGAAGGGGCGCAGAAAAGTGTGAGGCGCGGGTCAAGAGCGGCTTTTTGGGACGATGGACGACCGACAATAGACGACATTTTGTGCGGCGGTCGTCATTCGTCGGTCGTCGCGCCCCACGCCTTCGGCGCACACGCGAGCATACGTCTCGCGGCCCAGTAAGGGCAGAAAACGCGGGGGAGTAGACAGGGAGCGCGCGCTTTCCTACCTTAGCCTCTCCGCAACGCATCTCTGCGTGCCCTCTCCACTTCTGCTACCTCATCCATGGCAAAGGACCGCCCCACCGAGTTTGCCCGCGAAGATGCCGCCGAGGCCGCCCACGGCGGCAATGGCGCTACGACCACCGCGACGGCGCCGCCTCAGCAGACCGGCTTTTTCGGCCATCCGCGCGGGCTGGCTACGCTCTTCTTCACCGAGCTGTGGGAGCGCTTTTCCTACTACGGGATGCGCGCGCTGCTCGTCCTCTTCATGACGGCGGCGGCGGCCGGCATTGCCAATCCGGGCCTTGGCTACGACGTCGGGCAGGCCACGGCCATCTACGGGCTGTACACGTTTTTCGTCTACGTCCTCTCGCTTCCGGGCGGCTGGGTGGCGGACAACATGTGGGGCCAGCGCCGCTCCGTCTTCATCGGCGGGTGCATCATCGCGGCGGGGCACTTCGCCATGGCCGGGCCGATGGTGGGCCTGCCCGAGCAGCCGTCGTTCTTCTCGGGGCTGATCCTCATCGTCGTCGGCACGGGGCTTTTGAAGCCGAACGTCTCCTCCATGGTGGGCGACCTCTACCCCGAGGGCGGCGCGCGGCGCGACGCGGGCTTTTCGATCTTTTACATGGGGATCAACCTCGGCGCCATCCTCGGTCCGCTCCTGTGCGGCATCCTGGGCGAGGGCTACAACTGGCACCTAGGCTTCTCCTTGGCCGGCTTCGGGATGGTCCTCGGCCTCATCTCCTACAAGCTCGGCGACAAGTACCTCGGCGACGCGGGCGAGCTTAAAATCACGGACCGCGACAAGATCGCCCGCAACAGCCGCGGCTTTTACATCGCCGCCGCCGTGTTCGCCGCGCTCGTCATCATCGTCGGCGTGCTGATGAGTTCGGGGATGCTCGGCCTCTCGCTTCAGGGGCTGGCCGGCGGGCTGGGCGTGGTGGCCGTGGTGATTACGCTGGCGTTTTTCGGGTACATCACCTTTTTCGGCGGGCACACGACGCAGGAGAAGAAGCGCCTGGGCGTCATCTTTTGGCTCTTCATCCTGGCGGCACTCTTCTGGAGCGGGTTCGAGCAGGCCGGCTCTTCGCTCAACCTCTTCGCCGCCGACCTCACGGACCGCACTATGTTCGGAACCGTCGTACCGGCGAGCACGCTTCAGCTCATCAACCCGCTCTTCATCGTGCTCCTCGCGCCGGTCTTCGGGTGGACGTGGGTGTGGCTCTCGCGGCGCAACGCCAACCCCTCGATCCCGGTGAAGTTTGCGCTGGGCCTCTTCGGGCTGGCCGTCGGCTTCTTCGTCTTGAGCTGGGGCGCGGCCAACGCCACGGAGGCGAACCCCGTCTCGCCGGCGTGGCTCATCGTCACGTACTTCTTCCACACGTGCGGCGAGCTATGCCTCTCGCCCGTGGGCCTTTCTTCGATGACGAAGCTGGCCCCGCCGAACCGCGTGAGCCAGATGATGGGCATCTGGTTCGTGGCCGCGGCGCTGGGGAACCTCTTCGCCGGGCTGGCCGCCGGCCTTGGCCTCGAAGCGCTCGCGCCGAGCAGCCTGTTCTGGACCGTGGCGCTGATCATCGGCGGCGGCGGCGTGGTGGCGCTTCTGATGGCCCCGCCCGTGAAGAAGCTCATGGGCGACGTGGAGTGATTTTGGATTGGCGATTTTGGACTTTGGGTCATCCTTCGCGCCGGCGCAATCCGAAATCCGCAGTCTAAAATCCGAAATGGAAAACCGCCCCACCGTCCCCCTCGAACGCTTGCCGCACGCCGAGGGGCTGGACCTGCCGGAGGCGGCCACCGCGCGCTCGGCCGGCATGGACCTGCGCGCCGCCGTGCCTAAAGACAAGCCGATCACGCTCGCGCCCGGCGCCCGCGCGCTCGTGCCCACGGGTTTGAAGATCGCTCTCCCGCCCGGCACTGAGGGGCAGGTGCGCCCGCGCAGCGGCCTCGCGCATCGGCACGGCGTCACCGTGCTCAACAGTCCGGGGACCATTGATTCGGATTACAGAGGCGAGTGCAAGGTGCTTCTGGTGAACTTGGGCGAGGAGCCGTTCGTCATCCGGCGCGGCGAGCGGATCGCGCAGCTCGTCGTGGCCCGCTACGCGCAGGTGGAGTGGCAGGTCGCGGAAGCGCTCGAAGCCACCGAGCGCGGCGCCGGCGGCTTCGGCTCGACGGGGCAGGGATGATGCTCGAACGCCGCGCGCCTGCCAAGATCAACCTCGGCCTGCACGTCTTGCGCAAGCGCGCCGACGGCTACCACGACCTCGAAACCGTTTTCCTGCGCCTCCCCTGGGCCGACCGCCTCACAGCCGAGCCGGCCGAAAGCTTTTCCTTCACTTGCTCCGACCCCGCGCTGCCGACGGATGAGGGCAACCTCTGCGTCCGCGCGGCGCGGCGGCTGGCCGAGGCGTTCGGCGTGGAAAAGGGCGCCAAGCTGCATCTGGAGAAGAGGCTGCCCTACGGCGCCGGCCTCGGCGGCGGGTCGAGCGATGCGGCAGCCACGCTGCGCCTCCTGGCCGAAGGGTGGCGCCTCGACGCCTCCGATGAGGCGCTCCGCGAGATTGCCGCCGCTATCGGCTCGGACGTGCCCTTTTTTCTGCTGAGCGAACCCGCCGCCTACGCCACCGGGCGCGGCGAAAAGCTGGAACCGCTCACCGACGCCGCGGGCGATCCGTACGGGCTGCCCTTCGCGCTCGTCGTCGTCGCGCCGGAGGAGCAGGTGGCGACGGCCGAGGCGTACGGCTGGGTCACGCCCAATGATGAGAACCGGCCTGACCTGCGCGCCGTCGTCCGCTCGAACGATCTGGCGCGCTGGCGGGCCGAACTCGTGAACGACTTCGAGGCGCCGGTGCTGGAGCGCCATCCGTCCATCCGCGCGGCGAAGGGGCTGCTCGCGGAGGCGGGCGCAGGTTACGCGGCGCTTTCCGGCTCCGGCTCGGCGGTGTTCGGCGTGTTCGAGAGCGGCGCGGCGGCGGAGGCCGCGGCGGAGGCGGCACGGCAGAGCGGCCTCCGCGTCTGGCACGGCGCGCTTCAGTAGCTCGGGATCAGCAGCTCGACCGTGTCGCCCGGCTCGACGAGGATCTCCTGGCTCACGGGCGAGCGGCTGCCGGCGAGCGGGTCGGCCAGGAAGCGCAGCGAGGCCAGGCCGCGCACAAGGTAGTCCGGCAGGGTGAACGTGGCCTCGTCGTAGCCGGAGACCTGCCCAAGGCGCACGCGCTGCGACGAGCGCAGGGCGTAGATCGTCATCATCTGCCCGCTCCGGTTCTCGACGCGCAGCCGCGTCTCGGGCTGCTCGCTGCCGTTTTGCGCGCCCTCCGACGAGGCGCAGCCCGCTGCCATGACCGGCCCGGCTAGCAGAAGCAGGGCGGCAGCGGCGCGAAAGATCGGCACCGGGAAGCGTAGCATGACGGGCCGGTTTTGCTCAAACGGCGGCAGGGGCACGGGATGCCGCGTTTCTGCGGATGCGACAGGCGTGGTCTATGCCTCGTCCTCGTCGTCGTCCACGAGGTAGTCGTCGATGTCAATGGAACTGTCGAGGTAGTCCATGAGCTTGTCGAGCGCCCAGGTGCGGTTCTCGATGCCGGTCCACTCGTAGCCTGCGATCTCCTCATCGGCCACGGCGGGCCAATTGACGGTCCAGTCCTTATCCACGTCAAAGGCGAAGGAGTCGTCGTCCGTCTCGAAGTAGAGCATCCCGGCCTCGGCGTCGTAGACGGAGTCGGCGCCGTCGTCCTCCCGTGCTTTTTCGGCGGCCAGGACCAGGAGCGGGACGCGGTAGCGGGCGTCCGGGCGCCCGGCGCCGGCCTCGGCGTCTTGCGCGGCGCTGTCGAGGAAGTTCGCCAGGACGACGCAGCCGTCGCTCGTTTCAATGGCGGCGCGGGCGGCCTCGCGCGTCGAGTCGTCGGCTTCGAGGCGTTCGAGCGCCGCTTCCACGAGCGGCCACACGGCTACGGACTGCTCTTCTTCCCCCACCACGTTTTCCTTGCGGGGGACGACGACGGTGATCTCTTCGGCGTTCACGGGGCTGCGGGCTGATGGGAGGGTGGGATGACCTGCTCTGAAATCTACGCACCGCGCGTGGCCCTGTGCAAACGGCGGCGCCGGCCAAGTGTACCGTTCAGGTGAGGGGGCGCTAAAGCAAAGGCTACTCGTCGCGGCGGGCGGCCTCGTACTCGGCCTCGATGTCGAGGGCGGCCTCCACGAGGTCGTCCTCGACGGAGGCAAGCTCCTCGCGCTGGGCGACGTAGCGGCGGAGGGCGTCTTTGAGCGTGGCGTCGCGCGTGACGACGGTGCGCTGCTCGCGCTCGGCCGCGTCCACGGTGCGCTCGATGGCGGCCACGACGTGCGCCTCTTGGAGCGCCGCGCGGATGCGGCCCAGGTCGATGCTCGGCGCCTGCGCCTCGTCGATGTGGTAGCGCACGCGCACGACAGCGTCCGTAATGTCCTTCGCGGCGATGGCTTCTAAGATCACCTCCGTCGGCTCCGAGACGCCGCGCACGTCGGCCTTCAGGGCCACGAAGCGGCGCGCGGGCGTTTCGATGTGCTCGAAGGTCGTCGTTTTCCGGCCGTTTTCCGCCGTGATCTCCAAAAGAACAAAACCCTTCGGCTCGTCCCATTCCTTGAACGAGACGCGCTCGATGGAGCCGGCGTAGACGACGGGGATGCCTTCCGGGTCTTCGTTCCGGTTCTGGTGCTGGTGGATGTGCCCGAGCGCCACGTAGTCGATGGGCGGCACGGCGAGCTGGCCCACGGTGAACTTCGGCTCGTGGGCGATGAGGCTCGTTCGCTCAGAGCCGGCCAGCTTGGCGCCCTGCACGGAGAAGTGCCCCATAAGCACCGTCGGCGCGGCGGGGTCGAGGCGGTGGCCGCCCGAGCGCTCCTTCCGCGCGTGGATGTCGCCTGCGGCCTGCTGGACGTAGTTGGCGTAGTAGTCCTCGATAAACTGGCGCAGCTCCAGCGGCGACTTTTTCCGGTGCGCCTCTTTGGAGAGGATGAGGCTGCGGATGGGCCACGGCATCGCCACGATCTGCAACGGGCCGCTCTTCGTGGGGACCACGTGCAGGCCCGGCCGGCGGTAGAGGTGCACCCGCCCCGTGAGGTAGGGGAAGATGTCGAGCGCCGACGCTTTCCCAAAGGTGACGGGGTGGTCGTGGTTGCCGACGACCATGACGAGCGGAATCCCCGCCTCGGCGAGGGGGCGCAGGCACTCGGCGAAGATTTTCTGTTGCGTGGGCGTGGGGTCGGCCGTGCGGTAGGCGTCGCCGGCGAAGAGGAAGGCGTCCACATCTTCTTCGAGCGCGCGCTCGACCATGAACGCGAACGAGCGCTGGAAATCCAAGAGGCGCGTCGAGAGGCCCGTTTCCGGGTCGCGCTGGCCGTGATTCGTAAAGCCGAGGTGGATGTCGGCGGTGTGTAAAAGCTTCACTGCGGGTTGAGGCTGATAGGCTACGACTGCGCGGAGGCTGCCTCCTTGCCGATCTCCCGAAGAAACTCCGGCGCGAGGTCGGCGCCGTTCGGTCAGGCTACGGTGCGCGTTTCCTCGTCCAGGTACGCCTCGGCAAAGACGGCTTCGTCTTGGAGCGGCTCGAAGACGGGGCCGTCAAGCTCGCCGCTGAGGTCTACCTCACGCTCGGCGCCGTCGCTGAACGACACCATCAGGCGGTGGCCGCCGAGGTGCTCGACGCGGAGGAGATGCAGTGGAGTGCAGGGCGACATAGGAAGTCAGTCAAGCGGAGGGATTGGTTCGAGGGGCTTACGCTCGCGCGCGAGACGCCAGTTCCGCATCAGCGCGGCTTCATGCTGCTCGGACCATTCCAGAACGAGCCGGAGCGCGCGCTTTGACATCTCACCTCGGACCGCGCCGCCTTCGATCTCCACGATCACCTCCTGCTCGCCGTAGCGGGCATGGAAATGCACCCCAAGGGCACTTCCTCGCGTTCGCTCGGGGCGCGGCGGGTTGTGGTCGCGGTAGTTCATGAACACCACGATGCCGAAAAACCGGGAGAGCGTAGGCAAGACCTCAGCGATTAAAATCCAAAATCGAATCACCATCCCACGCGCCCGTCGTCGTCGTCGCTGCCGGCGCCGCCGTCGGTGCTGGCGCGGCGGAGGTTGCCGGCCATGCCGCCGTAGGCCTCGGGCAGGGGAAACTGCTCGTTCGTGATGCCGATCTCCTCGGACTCGGTCAGGCGCTTGAAGTAGTCGCCCACGACGAAGAGGGCGTTATGGGCGCCCTGGCCCCAGAAGTTCGAGCGGAAGGTGACGCGCCGGTCGTTGAAGCCGACCCACGCGCCGGTGACGAGGTCGGGGTGCATGAGCATGAACCAGCCGTCGGCGCTCTCCTGCGTGGTGCCGGTCTTGCCGGCGAGGTCGTAGTTGCCCAGGCCGAACTGCCAGCGGATGCGCTGGCCCGTGCCGTAGTCCACTACGCCGCGCATCATGTCCACGATGGTGTAGGCGGTGGCCTCGGGCAGGGCTTCCTCGGGGGCGGGCTGCGCCTCGAAGAGCACGTTGCCGTGGCGGTCCTCGATGCGGGTTACGACCGTCGGCGCGTAGTAGAGGCCGCCGTTGGCGAGCGTCGAGTACGCGGCCACCATCTCCAAGAGGGTGACCTCGCTCGCGCCCAGGCCCAGCGCCGGCACCTCCTGCAGCTCGCTCTCGCGCACGCCCATGCGCCGGGCGTAGAACGAGACCGTCTGCGGGTTGACGAGCGTGGTGATCACGCGCGCCGTGATCGTGTTCTTCGACTGCGCCAAGCCCTGCGAGAGCGTCGTCATCTGCCCCGTGGAGCCGTCGAAGTTCTCCGGCGCCCAGATCTTGCCGTCGCCCGTTCTGTACGAGTAGACGCTGTCGCGCACGGTGTAGTAGGGCGAGTACCCGTTATCGACGGCGGCGGTGTAGACGAACGGCTTGAACGTGGAGCCGGGCTGCCGCTTGGCGATGGCGACCTTGTCGTACTTCTCATCGGTGAAGTTGCGCCCGCCCACCCACACCTTGACGTAGCCGCTCTTCGGGTCCATGGAGACGAGGCCGGCCTCCAGGCGCGTCTTCTCGGTGCGGAGCGAGTCCATGAACGCGTCGTCGGCGAAAAGCTGCTCGTAGGCCTCCTTCTCGCTCACGCCCGTTTCGCGCAGGTGCTCGTAACGCGAGGTCTCGCGCAGGAAGGCGCGCGCCTCTTCCCGTTTGGCCTTGAAGAAGTAGTCGAACGGCTCGTAGCCCGTCTGCTTCACGTAGTCGGCCGGGTCCTTGCCGAGGTAGTAGTCCCCGCTGCGGCTCCACTCGTAATCGACCACGGCCTGAAGGCCGTCCATCTGCTCCTGGACGGCGGCCGAGGCCAGCTCCTGCATCTTCGAGTCGAGCGTGGTGTAGACGCGCAGGCCGTCCTCGTAGAAGTCGTAGCCGTTCTCCTTGGACCAGTTTTGCATCCAGGTGCGCACGTACTCGGCGAAGTACGGCGCCAGGCTCGCGTCGAGTTCGACGGAGTGGTAATCCGTTTCGACGGGGTCGTCCTTGTGCGCCTCGTAGAAGCCCTCTTTGAGGAAGCCGCGCTTGACCATCTGCGAGAGGACGACGTTGCGGCGCTGGCGGGCGTTCTCCGGGTTTTTGATGGGGTTGTAGAACGACGGCGCCTTGAGCATCCCGATGAGCGTGGCGGATTCGAGCGCGTCCAGCTCGGGCGCGCTCTTGCCGAAGTACGTCTCGGCGGCGGCCTCGATGCCGTAGGCGTTGTAAAGGAACGGCACCGTGTTGAGGTACATCTCGATGATCTCGCGCTTGGTGTAGCGCCGTTCGAGTTCGACGGCGGTGACCATCTCTTTGAGCTTGCGCGGGACGGTGATCTCGAAGCCGATCTCCTCGTTGTAGAGGTTGCGCGCCAGCTGCTGCGAGATGGTCGAGGCGCCGCGCAGGTCGAACTCCGTCACGGCGTCCTGCACCGCCCCGGCGATGCCGCGCATGTCGATGCCCCAGTGGTCGTAAAAGCGCCGGTCCTCGGTGGCGACGAGGGCGTTGACGGCGTGCGGCGAGATCTCGTCAAAGGAGGCCCAGGAGCGATTCTCGCGGGCGTAACGCGCCAGCACCTTCCCGTCAGCCGTGTAGGCGACGGTGGCGAGCTGGTAGCTCGGGTCTTCGAGCTTCTGGATGGGCGGCAGGTCGTCCGTCAGGGTGAGCATGTAGAGGCCCACCACGAGCACGACGGCCAGCACCAGGCCCGCCAGGACCGAGAGCGCGGCGGCCGCCTGCGCCAGCTTCGGGTTGCGGATGCGCCGGTGGAAAAAGCCGCGCACGCCGCTCTTGGGCCGCTCGGCCGGGGACGGCTCGCCTTGGCGGCGGGCCTCGGGGTCGCTAAAGTAGCGGCTCAGTTCGTCCTCGGAGTAGGGGTGCTTGTCAGCCATGACGGGGCGGTGCGGAGGGGGAAAAGGGCCGGCGCGCGGCGGGGGCAGAGGGGGGCGGCGCTCACTCGGCGCGCTGCAAAGATTGCGCCGATGGGTGAGCCGCCGTTTCAATGACGTGAGCCTCGCTGCCGTTCCACCGGAGGAGCCGCAAATCGGACCCGTCCAGCGCGCCAAAGGTGCGCCCGCTGTACCACGCGCCGAGGTTGAGATAGCGCCCCTCCGGCCACGCGCGTTGTTCGGGCACGTGGCTGTGTCCCATGACGGCGACGTCGGCGCCGGTTTGAGCGAGCATCCGGCGGGCGTGACGGCGCAGGCCCTCGACGCGCTCGGGGTCAGGCGTCTCGCTGTGGAAGCGGCCGTTGAGCCAGCGCGCCAGGGCGAATCCGGTGTCGCCGGGCAGGAGGTATTCGTAGAGGGCCACGGGCACGGGGTGGCGCAGGATCGGGCGCAGCCGCGCGTAAAGCGGCGTCGTTGGGTCCGCCGCGTCGCCGTGGGCGAGGTAGACGGAGACGCCGCCCACCCGCTCAACCCACGGGTCGAAGCGCACGCGCACACCGAGTTCTGTCTCGAAGTAGTCGCGGTGCCACGGGTCGTGGTTGCCGACGAGGTAGGTGACGGGCACGCCGCGGTCCGTCCACTCCGCGAGAAGCGCCTGGAAGCGCACAAAGCCTTTGGGCACGAGGCGGCGGTACTCGATGTACTGGTCGAACACGTCGCCGAGGAGGCGGAGCCTTTCGGCGCGGTCCTCAAAGGCGCGCAGGCAGGCGATGAGGTCAGCCTCGCAGAGCCGCTCCGTAGCCGCGTCGTGGCGGCCGAAGTGCATGTCAGAGAAGAAGAGCGTCACTTCGAGGAATGGGTGTGTGGGCGGATGGGAGTGTGGGAGAACGCGCGGCGGTTTCGTTCCGCGCGCGACGCCGTGGTTCTTTGCGGAGAGGGCGTAGGGGCACACCGGCGGTGTGCCCCTACAGACGGCAACGACTAACGCGAATCGTCCTGCTTTTCAGAAGAGCGCAGCGCCTGCCGCAGGGCGCGCTCGGGGTCGGCGGCTTGGCGGGTGAGGGGATCGAGGGCTTCTTCTTCGGCGGTGCGGCGGGTGGAGTCAAGGCCGAGAGCAAAGGCGTCGTGCGGCTGCTGGCCGGCGGCGAAGGCCGAGTCGGGGTCGGCGTGGCGCTGCGGCGAGGGAGCGCGGGCGGTGCGGTAGCCGGGCGGCGCCTCGAAGCGCGCGCCGGGGCGGAGCACGTCCTCGGCGCGCGCCTGACGAAGAAAGGCGCCCACCACGCGCAGGGCGTTCGAGGAGCCGTAGCCCCAGTGGTCGGTGCGGAAGTGAACGCGCGGGTCGTTAAAGCCGACCCACGCGCCGGCGACGAGGTCCGGGTGCATGGCCAGGAACCAGCCGTCGGCGTTGTGCTGCGTGGTGCCGGTCTTGCCGGCGAGGTCGAGATCGGCCAGGCCCCAGGCCCGGCTGAGCGCGCTCCCGGTGCCGTAGCGGACCACGCCGCGCATCATGTCCACGAGCGTGTACGCGGTGTAGACGGAGAGCGCCTTGCGCCCGCGCGCCGGAGCCTCGTAGAGCACGGCGCCGCGCCGGTCTTCGATGCGCAGGACCGTCTGCGGCGGGCGGCGCGTGCCGCCGGCGGCCAGCGTGGCGTAGGCCGAGGCCATCTCCAGGAGCGTGACCTCGCTCGTCCCCAAAGCCAGCGACGGCACGGGGCGCAGGCGGCTCCGGATGCCCATCCGCCGGGCAAAGGCGGCTATCTCGTGCGGGCCGATCTCCTCGGTGATCTTGGCGGCCACGTCGTTGCGCGAGAAGGCGAGGCCGTCTCTTAGGGTGACGGCGTCCGGGCCGGGCTGCGGCGCCGCGCGGATGCGCCCGCCGGCGAGCGCGTCCTCCGGCCCGTAGCCGAAGTCGAGCGCGGCGCCGTAGACGAAGGGCTTGAACGTGGAGCCGGGCTGGCGGCGCGCCAAGGCCACGTGGTCGTAGGCGCCCTGCTCGAAGTCGCGCCCGCCGACCCACGCCTTGACAAAGCCGCTGCGCGGGTCGAGGGCCACGAAGCCAACCTCGAGGCGCGTCAGCGCCGCTTTCGCGGAGTCGGCAAAGGCCGCGTCGGCGCGGAGGCGTGCGAGAACGCTCCTTGAGGAAAGACCGCGCTGGCGGAGCTGGCGGTAGCGCGGCGTGCGGCGCAGCGCGGCGTCGGCCAGGTGCGGATCGGCGCGCCAGAGGTAGGCAAAGGAGGTGTCGCGCCCGGCGTACGCGGCGATGTTTTCAGAAAGAAGCCGGGCGCGCGGGCGGCTCCACTCGTACGCGGCCACGGTCTGGAGCGCGCCGAGCTGCTTGGCGGCGGCGGCGCTCGCCATCTGCTGCATCTGCACGTCCAGCGTGGTGTAAACGCGCAGCCCCTCAGTGTAGAGGTTGCGGCCCTCGCGCGCGGCCCAGGCATCGAGCCAGCGGCGCACGTGCTCGGCAAAGTGCGGGGCCGGGCCGGCCTCCAGCGCCGGCGGCCGCATCCGCAGGGCCAGCGGCGCGGCCTGGAAGCGCGCGGCCTCGGCGGCGGTGAGGAAGCCGCGCCGCGCCATCTGAGCCAGGACCACGTTGCGGCGCTGGCGCGCGCGCTCCGGGTGGCGCAGCGGGTCGTAGCGCGAGGTGGCCTTAAGCATCCCGACGAGCGTGGCGGCCTCGGGCACGCTCAGCGCGCGCGGCGCCTTGCCAAAGTACAGCCGCGCGGCGGAGTGGATGCCAAACGCGCGCCGCCCAAACGGCACCGTGTTCAGGTACATCTCAACGACCTCAGGCTTCGTGTAGCGCTTTGCGATGGCGCGTGCGGTGAGCACCTCCAGGGCCTTGCGCTTGAGGTCCGGCGCCCCAGCGATGGCGGGGTAGCGGTTGCGTGCGAGCTGCATGGTGATCGTCGAGCCGCCCTGCCGATCTCCGCGCAACGTGTGCCAGGCCGAGGCCGCGATGCGGCGCCAGTCTACGCCGGCATGGTCGTAAAAGCGATGGTCCTCGGTGGCCACGAGCGCGTCCACCACCGGCCGGGCGATGGCGTTGTAACCAACGGGCAGGCGGTTCTCGCGGTAGTAGCGCGCCAGCTCCTGGCCGCCGGAGGCGTAGAGCACCGTGGCGGCGCGGACGCGCGTGGGCGGTTCGAGGCGCAGGTCCGGCACCTCGGCAGAGCGATGCGCGACCCAGAGGCCGCCCCCGAGGGCGCTCAGGCCCAGCGGCACGGCCAGCGCCGTCGCCACGAGCGCCACGGCCCACGCCCAGGGCGCGCGGCGCGGCGGGCGCTTCGTTATGGCAAAAGGCGTGGGCACGGGCGGCGGTTCGGGAGGAGACGGCGCGGTGGCAGCTTTGCCGAAGGCGAGTGCTTCGGTTGCGTAGGGCGCGCGGGCGGTTGAGCTTTATCGAGCGAGGGCGTAGCGGTGCTACGCCCCTACGAGTGCTTCTGACGGCGCGCTGGGTAAAAGAAGGCGAGCCAGCATCATGCCGCGCAGGGTGCGGCGGCGGCGCGGCGGGCGAAGATTTCATGCGGCGGCGGGCACGTAGCCAGGCAAGCGGCGTTCAGGCTGGTGCAGCCGGCTGGCGGCGTGCATCTACGCGGGGTGCCGTCCGTAAAAGCAGGCCGCGCGGCAACGGTTCACATCGTAACACAGGCCCTTCCGGAATGCCACAGCGAGCAGAGTACCAGCCTCCCACGCAGTTCTCGGTCTTCCCGCCCGTCATCAAAAACCTGCTCATCCTCAACGGGCTGGTGTTTTTTGCACAGCTGACGATGAACAGCTTCTTGATGACGTGGTTTGCGCTCTGGCCGCTGGGCGGGCCGAGCTACGTCTTCACGCTGGGCGGGCCGGACGCGGTGCCGCAGTTCTGGCCGTGGCAGATCATCACCTACGCCTTCTTGCACGGCGGCTTTGGGCACATCTTTTTCAACCTCTTCGCCCTGTGGATGTTTGGGACGCAGATCGAGAACATCTGGGGGTCGCGCCGCTTTGGCGTTTTCTACTTCGTGTGCGTCGTCGGGGCCGGGCTGGCGCAGATGGCCGTCACTTGGGGATCGTCCGTGCCCACGGTGGGCGCCTCGGGCGGCGTCTACGGCATCCTTCTGGCCTTCGGGATGATGTTTCCCGAGCGGCGGATCATGCTGCTCTTCCCGCCCATCCCCATCAAGGCGAAGTGGTTCGTGCTGGGCCTCGGCGCGTTCGAGCTGTTCTCGGCGGTGACGGGCACGCAGGCCGGCGTGGCGAACTTTGCGCACCTCGGCGGCGCGGTGGTCGGCTTCGGGCTGATCCAGTACTGGCGCGGGCGCCTGCCCCTGGAGCCAGAGCAGCCTATGCGCTGGTGATTCGGTTTTGGATTTGGGATCTTCCTCCGTCGGTCGCTCCGCCTGTGTGGATCGATGCGCCCGCGGCGGCCCCTCGCCCCCACGCTCTCTCGTGAATAAAACGCAGCTCTCTTTTCGCTCGTGAGCCAGTTTCAGACGTGGTACAGCAGCCGGCCGCGCGCCTTGCGTGCACTGATCACCATCAACGTGGTGCTCTACGTGGCCGCGCGCGTGTTCGACATCGTGGGGCTGGACGCGCTCTTGCTCTTCGCGCGCGACCACCTCGCGCTCAACCCTGCGCTGCCGGGCATTCTCTTGGAGCCGTGGCAGCTCGTCACGTACAACTTTTTGCACCTGGGCGGCGGCTTTGGCGGGCTTTTGCATGTGGGCTTTAACATGCTCTGGCTCTACTGGATCGGGCAGGAGTACGAGGAGATGCACGGGCCGCATCAGCTCTTGGCGCTCTACGTCCTGGGCGGGATCGGGGGCGGGTTGTTTACCGTGCTCGTCTACGCCGCGCTGCCGGGGGCGGTGGTCGTCTACGGCGCCTCGGCCTCGGTGCTCGCGCTCCTCACCGCCGTGGCGATTCTGTATCCGTACAAGAAGATCGCGCTCCTTTTCATTGGGACGGTGCGGCTCTTGTACGTGGTCATCGGCTTTCTGGTGATCGACATCCTGCTCATCGGCGGGACGAGCACGGCGGTGGCGGCACACATCGGCGGGGCGCTCTCGGGCTTCCTCTTTGCGCGGGCCGAGCGCAGCGGATGGGACCTGACCTCGTGGGCGCGCCTCTTTTTCGAGACGCGCCGGCGCTCCGGCGGCGGGCGCCCGCGCTCCGGCCCGCAGCGGACCACCACACAGGCGGCCCCCTCGGAGGACGAGGGGCTGTGGAGCCGCTTCAGGACCTGGCTGAGTCCGCCGGAGCGCGCCTCCTCGGAGCGGAGCGGCCCCGCAGGCGCCCCCCGCACCGCCCGCGAGGAGCGCGACCGCCGCAACGCCCGCGAGAACGCCCGCGAGGCCGAGATCAACCGCATCCTCGACAAGATCAGCGAGGGCGGCTACGAGGCCCTCTCCGACGAGGAGAAGCGCATCCTCGAAGACGCCAGCCGCGGCTGAGCGCCGCGCCGTGAAACGATGAGCCGACGAGTCGAGGAAGCGAGGCGTCTGGCAAAGCTGACCTCGTCTTCCGTTCTTCCATTCTTCGCCTCTTCGTCTCAATTCCCTCCGCCGTGCGCCGTATCCTCCGCGCCGTTTTCCTCGGGTTCGACGCGCTCCTCGTCCTGCTCTTCCTGGTCGGCTACGCGGCGCGGTACGTGCACCCGCGCTACGGGTGGTGGGCGGAGCTGGTGGCCGTCGGGCTGCCGTACCTGAGCGCGGCCGTGTTAGCCGTGCTGGCAGGCGCGCTCGCGGCGCGGCGGTGGCGGCTGGCGGCCGGGCACGCGCTCCTGGCGCTCCTCGTGGCCGTGCGCTTTCTGCCGCCGGGCGGGCTGCCGCGCTGGGAGGCGCCCGGCCCGGACGCGCTCACGCTGCTGACGTTCAACGTGCCGCACTGGGGCGGGGTGGAGCAGGAGGCCGCGCAAGCAACGCCCGGCGCGCGGGCCGTGAGCGCCGCCGAGGCCGGCCATGCGCCGCTCACGCTCGAAGCGCTCACGCGCCGCATCGACCCCGACCTGATCGCGCTGCAAGAAACGTGGATACGCTACGAGCGACGCCCGCCCCACGTGCAAACCTCGGCCCGGCACCTCATCAGCCTGATCGACTCGCTCCATTACGACGTGGCGCGCGTCGAGGGGCGGCATCGGAGGACGACGCTGCCGGTGCTGAGCCGCCTCCGCCTTTTGGATCAGGAGCACCACCCGCTGCCGGGTCCCGCCGGCCGAGACACGAGCTTCGCCGTGCGCACGCGCTTTGCGTGGCGCGGGCGCGAGGCCGTGTTCTACAACCTGCACCTGCGCTCCTTCGGCCCGAACAAGCCGTGGGAAGAAGAGCGCCTCTCACCGATGAGCGCGCGCTTCTGGCGGCGCTACCTCCGGCAGTACCGCCGCGCCTACCGCGTGCGCGCCGTGGAGGCCGAGGCCGTCCGCGCCATGCTCGACGAGGAGACGCTGCCCGTCCTCGTAGCGGGCGACTTCAACTCGACGCCGCACAGCTGGGTCTACCGCACGCTTTCCAGAGGGATGCAGGACGCCTACCAAGCCGCCGGCTGGGGCTGGGGCGCCACGTACCACGCGCGGCTCCCCTTCGTGCGCATCGATTTTATCCTGGCGAGCGAGGAGTGGGAAGTGCTTTCTGCCGAGGTCCCGGACGTGGACCTCTCCGATCACCGCCCGCTCGTGGCGCATCTGCGCTGGCGCGACGAGTAGGCGGAGCGTTTGTGCGTTGAACGTTAAACACGCTCGCGTTCTAACGCACTCACGAACCTCCCCCCATCGCAGCGGTACCACGCCCCGAAGCCGTTCCGCCCCTCCAAGAGCCACTCCCTTTTCCAGATGAACCGACCGCGCAGAACCACCCGCGCCGTCCACGTGGGCGACGTGCAGATCGGCGGCGGCGCGCCCGTCTCCGTGCAGTCGATGACGACGGGCAAGACGCACGAGGTCGAGAAGTGCCTCGCCGAGATCGAGCGCCTGGCCGACGCCGGCGCCGACATTGTCCGCGTGGCCGTCCCGCGCCCCGAGGACGCCGACGCCTTGAAAGACATCGCCCAGGGCGCGCCCGTGCCCATCGTGGCCGACATCCACTTCAACTACCAGTACGCCCTCCAGGCCATCGAGGCCGGCATGGCGAAGGTGCGCATCAACCCCGGCAACATCGGCAAGCCGGAGTGGGAGCGCGAGGTTTTACTGGCGGCCAAAGAAAAGGGCATCCCCATCCGCATCGGCGTCAACAGCGGATCGCTCGAGCAGGACATCCTCGACAAGCACGGCTACCCGAAGCCCGAGGCTTTGCTGGAGAGCGCCATGCGCCACGTCGAGGTCTGCACAAAGAACGGCTTCGAGGACGTGGTCATCTCCGTCAAGCACTCGGACCCGTACAAGATGATCCAGTCCTACCGCCTCGTCGCCCAGGAGACGGACTTCCCGCTCCACCTCGGCGTGACCGAGAGCGGCTCTTTGCAGACGGGCACGGTCAAGAGCGCCGTTGGCATCGGTTCTTTGCTTGCGGATGGGATCGGCGACACGATCCGCGTCTCCCTCGCCACTGACTCGGTCAAAGAGGTCGAGGTGGGGCACCAGATCCTCAAGAGCTTGGGGATCGGCCGCCCCGGCGTCAACATCATCGCGTGCCCGACGTGCGGGCGGCTCGTGGGCGATCTGTTCTCGATTGTTGAAGAGGTCGAGGCCGCCGTTAAGGCGCGCCGCTTCGACAAGGACCTGAGCGTGGCGCTCATGGGCTGCGCCGTCAACGGCCCCGGCGAGGCCGCCGGCGCGGACCTGGGCGTCTCGCTCGGCCGCGGGCGCGCGCACCTCTTCAAGCGCGGGAAGGTCGTACGCACCGTGCCCGAGGGCAAGATCGTAGACGCCGTCCTCGAAGCGATTGAGAACTGGGAAGAGAACGAGGCAGCGGTGGAGGCGTAAACTTGCCGGACTGCCCACCTTTCTGTTCTGTGATGCCGCGCCCGCTTGGTACAGCGGTTGATTACCTTTAGGCCGTCGCTCCCGTGGCGGAATTGGCAGACGCAGCGGTTTCTTGAGCGCTCCGCGCGTGCCTGAACGCTCAGGAAAACCGCCGGTTGAAAGACTATGTGGGTTCGAGTCCCACCGGGAGTACCAACGTGCGGCAGCGGTTCGAGGTGGAACCTTTGGCTACGGCACTAAGGCCGGAGTTAGGGGACCGTTTGAGCCTCGTTGGAAAAGGCGAGGTCCCACTATGTCCCGCCCGCTGTCGCACACCAACCTTAAGGGCGCTCGTGAAATAGGGTGCGGCAGAACTCGCCACTGCGGGCTGAAGCAAAGCGCCAGCGACCCTGTTAGGCGTTCTACGCGCCGTCTTCACATCTAATCCATGTCCAATACCGCGCAATGGCTGACGCACATCTTAAGCTGGACAAGTCGGCGTTCTCAGTAACCTCATTCGGTGAAGCCGAAGAGGCGGACAAGGCGTACTGGCGCTCTCTCTCGCCGCAGGAGCGCCTGAGCGCGCTCGAAACCATGCGCCAGATCAATTATGCCTACGATCCAGCTTCCGACCGTATTCAGCGAACTCTTGAGGTCGCTGAGCGCGCATGAGGTGAAGTGCCTCGTCGTGGGCGGCTACGCGGTGGCGTACCACGGCTACCCTCGGACGACGGGCGACATCGACATCTGGATCGAGCGCAGCGAAGAGAACGCGCAGCGCGTAGCAGAGGCCCTGCGGGCGTTTGGCTTCGACGTGCCTGCGCTCAAGCCGGCACTCTTCACCAAGGCGGATCAGATCGTGCGCATGGGCCACCCGCCGCTGCGTGTGGAGATGCTGACGAGCGCGAGTGGCGTCGCCTTCGCAGAGTGCTACGAAAGCCGCATAGAAGACACGTTGGGCGGTGTGAGAACGCAGATCATTGGGCTGGAGTGCCTAAAAAAGAACAAGCGAGCCAGCGGCCGGCACAAGGACCTGGACGATCTGGAGCACCTGCCGTAGCGTAGGAGACCGTCCAACTCTGCGTCGGCTACCACCGCTCCGGCAGCCGTATCAACCCCAGCGGCACGATGGCGAGGTGGTAGCCGGCGTAGCACAGCTCCCAGAGCGGCAGCGTCGGCAAGAGATCACTCTCGCCAAAGACGCCTGCGGCATAGCGGAGTGCGAGGCCCTGCGCGAGGAGCTTCGCCGCCAGCATCGCCCCGCCGGCCCAGCCAAGCGCGAACGGTGCAGCCCAAAGTAGCAGGCCCGTCGCGTGGAAGAGGGTGAGGTGCCGCTTGGCGTAGCCCGCGTAGAAACGCCCGGCGGAGGCATGGCGGTGCTTCTGCCGCAGCCACGCGCGCCACGTCGCCGGCGCGTCGGTCCAGACGTAGGTTTCCTCTCCGAAGACGTGGCGCACGGGCGCGGCCCCTTCGCTAAAGACGTGCTGCACCAGAAGATCGTCGTCGCCGCTGAGCGAGGAGCGCGAGTGCGCAAAGCCGCCGATCTCCTTGAAGAGCGTCTTCGGGTAGGAGAGGTTGCGGCCCACAGCCATGTAGGGCCGATGGAGGCCCGCCGCTGATGCCGTGAAGAAGCCGGCCACGAACGTCTCGTAGCGCGCCACGCGGCAGAGGAGATCGCCCCGCCGCCGGTACGGGCTGTACCCGATGAGGAGCGTTTCCTCCGGCGCGGCGGCGTGCCGGCGGGCCAGCGCCGCGAGCCAGCCGGGCGGCGGCGCGCAGTCGGCGTCGGTGAGGGCGAGCAAGGCGTGCCGCGCGGCGCCGATGGCCTGCGTGAGCGCGTGCTTCTTGCGCGGCGCCTCGGGCTTTTCGATGCGGAGGGGGCGGACGTTCTCGTGCGCTTCGGCCCAGGCGCGGAGGCGCTCCGGCGTGGCATCGGTGGAGGCGTCGTCGGCGATGACGGCCTCGAAGCGCGGATGCGTCTGCTGGGCCAGGGCGCCGAGGAGGGTGGGCAGGGCGGCCTCCTCGTTCCGCGCGGCCACGACGACGGAGCAGGGGGGCAACGCTTCGGGCGTGGCGGCCTGCTGCATTGCGGCGTCGGCCGCTTCAGCGCGGCGGAAGCCGTGAGCCAGGGTAGCCCAGTACGTGGTCTGGGCCGCAAGACAGAGACCGGAGAGGAGCTTCCACAGCATAGGCGGGCGCGGCGGTACGGAAAACATTCGGAGAATTGCGGCGGCGTAACTAACAATCGCCTCGGCTCCGCGTCAACAGGGCGCACCTGTAGCCATGAGGGGGGCGGCCAAACGAAACGTATCGTCATTCGTATCTTCAGACATGCCGGCGCCTTTGGCCCCTGCGCTTTCGGCCTTCGCCTCGTGCCTGCCGGCTTCCGCATCCGCTGAGTCACCTCGTCATCTATGCCCAAGCCACGACCCATACGCCAAGTGCGGCTTCGGCGCCTTTTGGGGCAGTTCTGGACGATCCCGAACATGCTCAGCCTCATGCGCCTGATCCTCATCATCCCCATCACGTACCTGATCCTTGTGGACGGGCACCTGGGCTGGCTCTTCGGCCTGATCGCGCTGGCGGGCCTGACGGACTGGCTCGACGGGCGCGTGGCGCGCTGGCTCGGCACCATCTCCGTCTGGGGCAAGGTGCTCGACCCGCTCGCCGACAAGATCGGCGCGGCGATGATCGTGATGGCGCTCGTGGCGCGCAGCGGCGAGCCGAGCCTGCCCGTCTGGTTCCTGGCGCTCTTGGTGGGGCGCGACCTCCTCATCCTCCTCGGCGGTGTGGCCTTAGCGCGCAAGACCGGGCACGTGGCGATGAGCACCTTTGCCGGCAAGCTCGCCGTGACGATGCTCGCGCTCACCATGCTGGCCGCCCTCCTACGCGCCGACGCGCCCATCCTGAGCGCCTGCGTGTGGGTGACGAGCGCGCTGCTGGTGTACTCCTTCGCGCTCTACCTCGTCCGCTTCGTGCGCATCCTGCGCGCGGGCGAACTGTACGGCCTCGAAGAAGAAGACGAAGACGCGAACGAGCCGCCCGCGCCCGCCGCCGCGCAAGACCGCCAAGAGGCCGGCCCCGTCCGCTGACAGCGCGCGCTGACGTTTTTACGCAAACCCCCGCGCACCTCAACACCTGAACACGTAGCGTACCGATATGGGATTTTTCGACCGCTTCCGCACGAAGGACGAGCAGAAAGAAGAGGAGCAGGAAAAGCTCGTAGAGGGCCTGGAGAAGACGCGCGCGAGCTTTTTCGGCAAGCTCAACCGCGCCGTGCGTGGCCGCACCGACCTCGACGACGTCACCCTGGACGCCCTTGAAGAGGTGCTCGTCACCAGCGACGTGGGCGTGAGAACGACGCTCGACGTCATCGACCGGCTCGAAGAGCGGGTGCAGCGCGAACCGTACACGGGCGAGAAAGACCTCAACCGGATGATCCGTGAGGAGATCGCCGCCTTGATGCTCGAAGACAGCCGCGAGCACCCGGCCGACTTCGACGCACCCCTGCCCGAGAAGCCGTACGTCATTATGGTCGTGGGCGTCAACGGCGTGGGGAAGACGACGACCATCGGCAAGATGGCGTACCGCTACCGCGCCGCCGGGCGCGAGGTGGTCCTCGGCGCGGCGGACACCTTCCGCGCCGCCGCCATCGAGCAGCTCCAGGTCTGGGCCGACCGCGCCGAGGTGCCGCTCGTCAAGCAAAAGCACGGGGCCGACCCCGCCGCCGTGGCCTTCGACACGGTGGCCTCGGCGCAGAAGCGCGGCGCCGACGTGGTCATCATCGACACGGCGGGCCGCCTCCACACGCGCGGCGGGCTGATGGATGAGCTGTCCAAGATCAAGCGCGTCATAGGCCGTCAGATCGAAAACGCGCCGCACGAGGTCCTGCTCGTCCTCGACGCCTCCACGGGGCAGAACGCCATCCGCCAGGCCGAGGAGTTTACCAAGAGCGTGGAGGTGACGGGGCTGGCCCTGACGAAGCTCGACGGGACGGCCAAAGGAGGCGTCGTCATCGGCGTCTCGCACGAGTTCGGCGTGCCGGTGAAGTACATCGGCGTGGGGGAGGGGATCGAGGACTTGCAGGTGTTCGACCGCAAAGGCTTCGTGCAGGCGCTCTTCGGATGACTGGCTATAGGGATGGCGGACGAACGGCGACAGACGACGGCTTGCTCGCCCGGCGGGATGCGCTCGTCGTTCGTCCAAAAGATGCTCATCCTTTGCTCGAAGTCAGACCGTTCGGCGCAGGTGAGGAACGGCTCGCCCGGTGCGCGCTACGGTCGGTTCTTTTTGTGGAGCATTTCGGTGGGCGGTGTGCAACTTTTATTGGCAGGGCTACGCTACGCTTAGCGTTACGCTCAGGTGCGCGCCGCCTTCCGCAGCCGGCTCGGCCATTCCATCAGCGAAAAGCTCCATCCGCCGCGTCCCATGCGCGAGGCCGTGCGTCCCACATATCGCCAAGCCTGCTTCGCGGCGCAGCGTCTTCTGCGGCGCGGCGTGCGGCTCTGCGCCGTAGCCCTGGCGCTGCTTCTGGCGATAGGTCTCCTCGGCCCGGACGCGCGCGCGCAGGCGCCTGACGACGCCGCGCCGCCCTTCGCCGTGGACGCCGTGAGCGTGCGCGCCGGCGCCGACGATCCGGCCTCCACGCGCCTGGACGTGTACGTGCGCGTCCCGCACGCGCGCTTGCAGTTTCTGAGGGCGGAGGATGGCTTTGCGGCGCGCTACGAACTCACGCTCTCGGCCTACCGCGTGGACGAGGACGGCGACCGCGCGGCGCTGGCCGCGCAGCGCACCTGGGAAGAAGCCGCCCGCGCCGAGGCGTACGCCGCCACGCGCTCTGAGGAGCACTTCAGCCGCTCGGCGCAGTCGTTCGAACTGCGGCCCGGCGCTTACGAACTCACGCTCCGCCTGCGCGACCCGGCGGCCGAGGGCGTCCTGGAGCGCACGCTCTCGGTTGAAGTACGCGACCTCTCCGGCCCCGTCGCCATCAGCAGCCTGCTTGTCCTCGACGGCTTCGACGCGCAGAAGAGCACCATCACGCCGCTCATCTCGCACCGCCTCTCCACCGACGCCGGCGCGCTCGACCTCTTCTACGAACTCTACGCCGACGCCCCGCGCCGCGTGCGCATCGAGCGCGAGGTCGTCCGCACGCGGCGCAGCGGCTCCGGCGTCCTAAGCGCGATCCTGAGCCTGGGCCGCTCCTCCTCCGAGGGCGAGCGCCGGGGCGAGGTGACGTACACGCAAACGGAGACCACGCCGCTCGAGGCCGGGCGCACGCAGCGCGTCGTGACCATCCCCTTGAGCGACGGGCGCGCCGGCGAGTACCTCGTCCGCGTGCGCGTAAAGAGCGAAGGCGGGCAGCTTTTAAGCGAGGCCGAGACGCGCGTGCGCCTAGAATGGGACGGGCTGGACCTGCACCTGCGCCGCGTGGGCGACGCTATCGCGCAGCTTTCGTACATCGCCAAGGACAGGGACCTCGACTACATCCGCGCCGGGTCCACGCCCGAGGAGCGCCTGGCCCGGCTTAAGGCCTTTTGGAAAAAGCGCGACCCCACGCCGGGCACCGAGCGCAACGAGCGCATGGAGGAATACTACTACCGCGTGGCGCGCGCGAACCGCTCCTACAGCCAGGAGGCGCGCGACCTCACGGCCGGGTGGAAGACAGACCGCGGCCACGTGCTCGTCCTCTTCGGCGAGCCGGACGCCATCGAGGAGCACAACGCGCAGGCGCAGCCCTACGAGGTGTGGCGCTACGAGCGCATCGGCCGGCAGTTCGTCTTCGTCGATGAGGACGGACGCGGCACCTACAAGCTCCTCGAACCCATCTGGAACGAGCGCACGCGCATCCGCTGATCGCCGCCACGGCGCCTTCTCCCATCATCAAAAAAGTGCCATGCGCACTTCACGGATCACGGCCTGCTGCAGGCTGGTGCTCATCGCGCTGCTGCTGCCGGCGTGCTCGCTCTTTGAAGACGACGACGGCGACGTCTCCGCCACCGCCGTCCCTCCGGATCTCATCGTCACCAACCACACCGGCGAAACGGTCTGGACGTTCGTTGTAGGGGCGAGGATGGCGACGGTGATAAACTGGGCGCCCGATGTAAAGCGCGAAGGCCTCGCGCCCGGCGCCAGCGAGCGGCTCGGGTACGACGATCTGTTTCGGATGGAGGATGATCAGAAGATGATCGTCTACTGGTGGCGCGCTGTGCAAGAGGACGGCGAGCGCGTGCCCGGAGCGATCCATTCGTTTGTGGTAGAGCTGTGACTTGATCGTGTCCGCCTGCTGCTTTTGACCTGCGGGTTGCGGATGTTGGATGGGCCGCTTGTTTTCGTTCAAAGAGCCAATCCGTCATGCGCCTTGTTTTCATGGGCACGCCCGAGTTTGCCGTGCCCTCGCTCGAAGCGCTCGCCGAAGCCGGGTACGCGCCCGTGGCCGTCGTCACCGGGCCGGACCGTCCGCGTGGGCGGGGGCAGAAGCTCCGCCCCACGCCGGTGAAAAAGGCCGCGCAGCGCCTCGGCGTCGAAAAGGTGTTGCAGCCCGAGTCGGTCAACAGTGCGGCGTTTGCCGAAGAAGTGGCGGCGCTGCGGCCCGACGTCATTGCCGTGGTGGCGTTTAAGATCCTGCCGCCCGCCGTCTACGAAGCCGCGCGCCTGGGTGCGTTCAACCTTCACGGCTCGCTCCTGCCCAAGTACCGCGGCGCCGCGCCCATCAACCGCGCCGTCATGGCCGGCGAGACGCAAACCGGCGTGACGACGTTCTTCTTACAAAAGGAAGTGGACACGGGCGACGTCATCTTGAAAAGAGAGATGTCCATCGGCCCGGAAGAGACGGCGGGCGAGGTGCACGACCGCATGATGCGCCTCGGCGCCGAGGCCGTGGTCGAGACCGTCCGTCGCATCGAGCGCGGCGAGGCCGAGCCGCTGCCGCAAGACGACGCCAAGGCCACGCCCGCGCCCAAGCTCAGCGTGGAAGAGGCGCGCGTGCCGTGGAGCAAAAAAGCGCGCGCCGTGCATAACCACATCCGCGGCCTGGCGCCCTACCCCGGCGCATGGACCGAGCACGCCGGCACGCGCCTCAAGCTCTTCCGCACCCGTTTGGCTGAGGGATCGGGCGCCCCCGGCACCGCGTTGGACACGGCTGGAAGGATCGTCGTGGCCTGCGGCGAGGGCGCCGTCGAGGTCCTGGAGATCCAGCAGCCGGGGCGGCAGCGCCTCGCCGCGCGCGACTTCCTCAACGGCTACGCGCTCGCCAAGGGCGACGCGTTCGAGTAGCCACCGCTGTGGCTTAGAGGCGTGCGTGCGCTCGCTGTTACGCGCTTTGATAACGTTGCGGCCCGTTCGTAGACTACCGGCGCGATGGCCGCGCCTCGCTCCAAGCCGTCGCTCCAACCAAGCCGTCGCTCCGAGCCGCACGCCTGTCATTAGAGCATCTGCTAACCATGAACCTGAACGGAATCTTCGACGAAGTCATTGGGAAGCTCGAGAGCTGGGTCGAGGCGCTGATCCTGCTCCTGCCCAACATCGTGGGGGCCGTCGTCGTCGTCGTCGTGTTTGCGTTGCTGGCACGCTTGGTGCGGCGCGGCGTTGTACGCCTGATGGGGCGCGTCTCGCCCTACACGCAGGTCAACAACCTCTTGGCTACGCTCGCCTACGTGGGCGTCTTAGCCGTGGGCCTCTTCGTGGCGCTCGGCATCCTGGGCCTGAGCAAGACGGTGACCACGCTGCTGGCCGGCGCCGGCGTCATCGGCCTCGCGCTCGGCTTTGCGTTTCAGGACATCGCGGCCAACTTCATCTCGGGCGTCCTGCTCTCTATCCGACGTCCCTTCACCGAGGGCGATGTCTTAGAGACGAACGACTTCACCGGCATCGTCGAGAAGATCAACCTGCGCTCGACGCTCATCCGCACCTTCCAGGGGCAGATCGTGATCATCCCCAACAAAGAGGTGTTCCAGAACCCGATGGTGAACTTCTCGCGCCTGGGCCGCCGCCGCGTGGACGTGAGCTGCGGCGTGGCCTACGGCGACGACCTTGAGAAAGCCAAAACGCTGGCCCTCGGCGCCATCCGCGAGATCGACTACCGCGACACCGCGCAGGATCCCGACCTCTACTACACCGAGTTCGGCGACTCGTCCATCAACTTCACCGTGCGCTTCTGGGTCGATTTCAAGAAGCAGACGGACTTCCTGTGCGCGCAGAGCGACGCCATCATGAACGTGAAGAAGGCCTTTGACGAGAACGGCATCACGATCCCGTTCCCCATCCGCACGCTCGACTTCGGCGTCGTCGGCGGGGAGAAATTGAACGAGGTGCTCCCGCCCTCGCTCTACAAAGAGAACGGCGGCGGCAGCGCTTCGGCTCAAAAGAGCGAAGGCCGCCCCGACGCCGCCCCCCACGACGCGGACCGCTCCTAACCCCGCCGCGACGGCCCCGACGCCCGTGAGGTACGCTACGCCCGCGCTTTCCTCTGATTCCTCTGACGACGCCCGCCCCGGCGCCGAGGCGCTGCCCGTGCGGGCGCAGTCGCTCCTGGAGGCGCGCTTCGGGGCGTCCGCCGAGGCGGTGCAGGCGGCGCTGGCGCACAGCAGCGCCGAGGTCCTGGCCGAGCACACGCGCTACTCGGACGGCTTCGCTCTGCTGATGCCGCTGGCGCAGGGCGTGGCCGTGGCCCTCCGCCGCGCCGAGGCCACGCGCATGGCGTTCGAGAGCGATCCGCCGCCCGAGGCCGAGCGCGCCGTGGCCCGCATCATGGCCTGCGCGGGCGCGCCCGTGGAAGCCGCCGTGGTGAGCGATGCGCCGCTCGGCCCCGAGGACGCCGCGTGGCCGGCGTTGGGCGTGGCCGCCTGGCGCGCCGCCCGCGCCTTGGGCGAGCGCGCCGGCAGCGCAGTGCCGCTTTCTGCCGTGCAGCAGCTTTTGGAAGAAGAAGGCGGATACCCGCTAAGCGCGGCCACAGCCATCGCGGCAGGGGCGGGCGCGCCGGGCACGCTGCTCCTCGTTGACACGGCCACCGAGGAGCACCTGCCGGTAGAAGAGCCGGGTGCCGTCGGGTGGGGCTTCTTGACCGATGCCGCCGCCGAGCCGGCGCAGCCGACCGGCTTTGCGCGGGCGCGCCGGGCCGAGACGGAGGAAGCGCTGGAGCGCCTGCGCGCAGCGGGCTTCGGCAGGCTGGCGGCGTTCCGCGACCTGGAGCACCGCGACTTGGGGCGCGCGCTCGACGCCGTGCCGGAGCGCCTGCGCCCGGTGGTGCGCCACCTCGTCACCGAGAACCGCCGCGTGCCGCGCCTCGTAGCCGCCGCCCGCAACGGCGATGGGCAGATGCTGGGCGCGCTCCTCCTCATGTCCCACGCCTCGCGGCGCGACGTCTGGCACGACATCACCCCCGAGACCGACTTTGCCGTGCGCCAGGCCGAGCGCCTCAGCCTTGAAGGCGTCTACGGCGCGCGCGCGGCCGGGTGCGGCGGCGTGCTCGTGGCCGCCCGCCCGCATGTGCTCCCGGCGTCGCTCCGCCGCATCGCCGCCGCCTTTGAGGAGCGCTTCGGCCGGCCGCTGCATCCGATGGTGCTTTAAGAGACGGCATCGGAAAGCCCAGGTTGTTTTTGAGGCGGGGGCGGGGCGCGCTCGGGAATAAACGCCGGGCTGCGCCGTTGCTGTAACCCACTTCGCTTTACCGCTCATCCGTTCTCGCCACTTTCACACAATGCCAGACTTCGACATCGAGCGCGTAGAGGCGGACGTGGAGCGCCGCAGCACCTTCGTAGAGGACCTGCTCGAAGAGATCGGCCGCGCCGTGGTGGGGCAGCGGTACATGGTCGAGCGGCTTCTCATCGGCCTTCTGGCGGGCGGGCACGTGCTCCTCGAGGGCGTGCCTGGCCTCGCCAAAACGCTTACCGTGCGCTCCCTCGCCGACGCCGTCGGGACGCGCTTCCAGCGGATTCAGTTCACGCCCGACCTCCTCCCGGCCGACCTCCTGGGCACGCTCGTCTACAACCAGCAGGAGGGCAGCTTCCAGGTCAAGAAAGGCCCCATCTTTGCCAACATCGTCCTGGCCGACGAGATCAACCGCTCGCCGGCGAAGGTGCAGTCGGCCCTTTTAGAGGCGATGCAGGAGCGGCAGGTCACCATCGGCGAGACGACGTTTCTTTTGGAGGAGCCGTTCCTCGTCCTCGCCACGCAGAACCCCATCGAGCAGGCCGGCACGTATCCGCTCCCCGAGGCGCAGGTGGACCGCTTCATGCTCAAGATCGAAGTCGGCTACCCGACCGACGCCGAGGAGATGGAGATCATGCGGCGCATGGCCCGCACGGGCGATCCCCCTGCGTTGCGCCCCGTGGCCGATCCGGAAGAGATCCTCGCGGCGCGGCGCGTGCTCAACGCGCTGTACATGGACGAGCGCGTGGAGGAGTACATCGTCGAGTTGGTCCTAACCTCGCGCGACCCGAGCCGGCAGCGCCTGGGTAAGCTCGGGCCGCTGATCGAATACGGCGCCTCGCCACGCGCGTCCATCAGCCTGAACCTGGCCGCGCGGGCGCACGCCTTTCTCCGACGCCGCGCCTACGTCACGCCCGAGGACGTGCGCGCCGTAGCGCTCGACGTCCTGCGCCACCGCATCGTCCCCTCGTACGAGGCCGAGGCCGAGCGCGTCACCTCGGCCGACCTCGTCCGCCGCATCCTCGGCGCCGTGGAAGTGCCGTAGTTCGATTTTAGATTGGGGATTTTAGCTTTTGGATTAGCTCTCCACGGCCGACCCGGTAATCGAAAATCTAAAATCAGAAATCCAAAATGCGGGAGCCGAAGACGTTCCAGAAGGAGTCCATCACCGTGGCGTTCATGGTGGAGCAGCTGCGCGAGGCCGTCGGCGTCGAGATCGAGGCCGTCGGCGAGGCCGACGCCGAGGCGCGCGTGGTGACGGAGAGCAACCTGCACCGGCCCGGCCTGGCGCTGGCCGGCTACACCGACCTGTTCACGCATCAGCGCGTGCAGATCCTGGGCAACACCGAGACGCGCTACCTCGACCACCTCGGCGCCGAGGCGCGGCGCGCGGCCTTTAGGCGCCTTACGCAGTTCCCCGTCCCATGCCTCGTCCTCACCAGCGGCAACGCGCTCACGGCCGACCTCGCGGCCATGGCGGCCGAGGCGGGCATCCCGCTCTACCGCACGCCGCTGCCCTCGACGCACTTCATGGCCGTCCTGCGCGACTTCCTCACGGATCAGTTCGCCGTGCAGCAGACCGTCCACGGCGCCCTGGTGGACGTGTTCGGCATCGGTCTTCTGCTGACGGGGAAGTCCGGCATCGGCAAAAGCGAGGTGGCGCTCGACCTCGTGGAGCGCGGCCACCGCCTCGTGGCCGACGACGTGGTGATCGTGACCAAGCGCGAGGAGAGCATCCTCATCGGCTCAGGGACGGACCTCGTGCAGCACTTCATGGAGGTGCGCGGGCTGGGGCTGATCGACGTGCGGGCGATGTTCGGCGTCCGTGCCATCCGGTTCCAGAAGCGCGTCGAGGTCGTCGTTAAAATGCACTTGTGGGACCCCGAGGAGGAGTACACCCGCCTGGCGATGGTGGAGGATACGCAGGCCATCCTGGGCGTGGAGCTGCCGCTGGTAAAGCTGCCCATCACGCCGGGGAAGAACATCACCGTCATCTGCGAGGTGATCGCCATGACGCACCTGCTCCGGCACTACGGCTACGACCCCGCCGAGGTCTTCACCGAGCGCCTCAAGGAACGCATCCAAAGAAAGGGAACGACGCCCGTGCGCGGGGTGGAGTACTTCGAGCACGACTACGAGTAGGCAATCCTTTTTAGGTGCGTATAGACCTCTGCAAGCGTTTTTGGGTATATGCGTAATGAGGTGCGGCACAATTTGTTGCGCAACTCGTCATTTCGGGTAGATCGGAAACGGCTCGTCTGTGCGGTAGAGCAGGCTGCGCCTGCACTCGTTGTCATGCCGAGAGCCTGCCTGCTCCGGCCCGGTGGGAGAAGAAGGGCGCGGAGACGCAAGCGAAGGTTGGAAGGAACTTGCAGGGCCGGAAAAGGCTTCAAGACCGGATTTCTTGCCCTCTCTCGTTTGCTTTTTCTCGGCCCCGCACGGCGGCCTCTTGCATGGACGATTACCGCATTCGCGTTCGGCTTTTTACTGGGATCATCGTCGTCGTCCTGGGCATCCTGGGCCTGCGCCTGGTGCAGCTCCAGATCCTCAACACGGAGGAGTACACGGGCGAGTCGCGCCAGAACGCCATCCGCGAGCGGCGCGTGCAGCCGGCGCGCGGGGCCATCTACGACCGCACGGGCCGCCTCCTGGTGGACAACGAGCCGACGTACACGGTCATGGTCACGCCGCGCTACTTCAATGAAGAGCGCGCCGGCCTCCTGGCCGATCTCCTGAGCGTGCCCGACTCGGTGGTGACCGAGCGCCTCAAAGCCGCGCGCGCGTGGAGCGGCTTCCGGCCCAGCCCCGCCTTCCGCGAGGTGCCCTTTGAGGCCCTGAGCCGCCTCCAGGAGAACCAGTACCTCCTGCCCGGCGTGACGTACGAGGTCGAAGAGAAGCGCCGCTACCGCACCAAGGCCAAAGCCGCGCACGCGTTCGGCTACGTCCGCGAGATCACCAAGGGCGAACTCCGCAGCCGGCGCGACGAGGGCTACCAGCCGGGCGACCGCATCGGGAAGGCGGGCCTGGAGAAGATGTACGAGCCGATGCTGCGCGGGCGCCAGGGCAGCGAGTTTCAGCTGGTGAACATCCGCGGGCTGCCGGTGAAGCGTTACCGCGACGGCGAGGAGGACGCGCCGCCGCTGAGTGGCTTCGACCTCCACGTAGGGATAGACACCGAGGTGCAGGCGCTGGCCGAGTCGCTCTTCGTGAACAAGCGCGGGGCCGCCGTGGCGCTCGACCCGCAGAGCGGTGAGATCATCGCCCTCGTCTCCATGCCGGACTACGACCCTGAGGTCTTTTCCAAGTCCATCGACCCGGAGACGTGGGACTACCTCAACAACAGCCCCCAAAAGCCCATGTTCAACCGGGCCACGCAGATGGGGCTGCCGCCCGGCTCGACGTGGAAGCCGTTCATGAGCTTGATGGCCTTGCAGGAAGGCATCATCACCGAGGGCCAGAAGCTGCCCTGCCCCGGCGCGTACTACCTCGGAAGGCACGCCTTTCGGAATCACGGCAGCCGCGCCTACGGCAACATCAATGTGGAGAAGGCGCTCGAGGTCTCCTGCAACACGTTCTACTACCGCCTAATGATGGAGACGGACGTGGACACCTGGGCCGACTACGCCCACGCCTTCGGCTTCGGCCAGAAGATGCCCACCGATCTGCTCGAACAAAGCCCCGGCATCATCGCCGACTCGGCCTACTACAACCGCCATTTCGGCAAGGGGCGCTGGACGGCGGGGTACACGATTAACTTAGGGATCGGCCAGGGCGACATGGTCGTCACGCCCATGCAGCTGGCGCGCTACACGGCCGCCGTGGCCAACGAGGGCACGCTCTACGCGCCGCACCTCGTCACCAAGCTCCACAACCCCGAGACGGGCGAGACGCTCTACCCCGCCCTCCCCGCGCCCGAAAAGCTGCCCATCGACAAAGCGCACTTCGCCCCGGTGAAGCGCGGGATGCAGCGCGTGATGGAGAACGGCACGGGCTACTGGGCGCAGATCCCCGGCATCCCCTCGGGCGGGAAGACGGGCACGGCGCAGAACCCGCACGGCAAGGACCACTCCATCTTCATCATGTTCGCGCCGCTCGAAGAGCCGGAGATCGCCATCGCCGTGATGGTCGAGAACGCCGGCTACGGCGGCTCGGCCGCCGCGCCGATTGCCAGCCTCATGGCCGAGCAGTACCTCAAGGGCGAACTCTCCGACACGCGCGAGACGACCGTGCGCCTGCGCCGCGCCCTCTCGGCCGAGAGCGCCCCGATCCAAGTGGGGGGTGAGTGAGAAGGGGTGAGAGGGTGATGAGAACGACAAGCCGAAGAAACGGCGCCCCGACGAACCGCGCCTCGGTTCGTTGATTCTCCGACTCCTCGTTTCCTGCACGCCCCCTTTCACCCTTTCCCAAACGATGCAGCACACCTGGTACGGCAACCTCGACTGGACGACGCTCCTGACCTGGGCCGCGCTCGTGGCCGTGGGGGCGACGGCCATCTACAGCACCACGCACGGGCCGGCCTCAGAGTACCTCCTCGAGAGCGTGCAGCAGAACTTCACGCGCCAGCTTGTGTGGGCGGGGATCTGCGCCGTGGGCATCGCCATCGCGCTGATGCTGCCCGTGCGCTTTTTGCAGCAGATGGCGTACCCGGTCTACTTCGCCACACTGGGCCTCTTGGTGGCGGCGCTGCTTTTTGGCGTGGAGGTGAACGGGGCAAAGTCGTGGCTGCGGTTGGGGCCGGCGCAGTTTCAGGTGTCCGAGCTGGCGAAGGTGGGCACGGTGCTGGCCGTGGCGCGGCTTTTGGCCTCGCGCCGCACCAATGAGGAGAACGACGTCCGTTACGCCATCGCGGCGGTGGGGCTGATCGTGTTGCCGGCCGTCCTCATCGTCTTGCAGAACGACGCGGGCACGGCGCTCGTCTTCTTCGGCCTCGTCCCGATCATGCTCTTCTGGAGCGGCCTCCCCTTGCCCACCGTGCTCCTGATGGTGGCGCCGGGGCTGGCCGGCTACCTCGCCGTGGTGTACATGCCGGCGGCCATCGGCTTTGCCGCGCTCTTTACTATCGGGATGTACCTGTGGACGCGCGAGCGGTACATGGGCGCCTTGGCCGGCCTCTTCACTGGCGGCGTGGCGGCGGCCGTGGCGCTCGCGCTCACGCGCGTGCTCCAGCCCTACCAGGTGGCGCGCATCAAGTCCTTCACCAACCCGGAGGCCGAGGAGTACCGCAGCGGCGTGGGGTTCCACCTCGTGCAGAGCAAGGCGGCCATCGGCTCGGGCGGGATCTGGGGCAAAGGCTTCATGGACGGCACGCAGACGCAGGGCGCCTACATCCCCGAGCAGTCCACCGACTTCGTCTTTAGCGTGATTGGGGAGGAGTTCGGGTTCGTGGGGGCGGCGCTGCTCCTGGCGCTCTTCGGCCTCTTCCTCGTGCGGCTGACCTGGCTCGGGACTGAGGTGAAGCACCCCTTCGCCTCGATGGTGGCCGCCGGGGCGGCGGGCATCTACCTCATCCACATCTTTATCAACGTGGGGATGGTGACGGGCCTTTTGCCGGTGATCGGCATCCCCTTGCCGTTCATCTCGTACGGCGGCTCGGCGCTCTTGGCCAACACGGCTATGCTGGCTATCGTCCTGAGCCTGCACATGCGCCGCGACGATTTTTCCATCTACGGCTACTGAGCCTCTGGCTGTGGCGGAGCAAGCAGCGTGATCTCGTCGAAGCAATCAAAGTCTTTGGTGTTGTACGTCGCCAAGCGCTCCACGCCGTGCGTGAGCATGAGCGCGGCGATCTGGGCGTCGTGAACCCGCTTGCCGCGCACGCCGTAGCGCCGCACCAAGCTCAGCAGGGTGCCGAGCGTCTCGCTTGCCGGCAAGACTTCCTCAAAGGAGAGGCGCATGGCGGAGAGCGCATCGAGCGCTTCATCGGGGTCGAAGGCGTGCTCGAAGATCAGGCCGCGCGTGAGGACGACGAGGTACTCGCGGTAGACCTGTGGCGTGGTGCACAGCCGGAAGCCTTCGCGCTGCAAGCGGGTCATCCAGGCGCGCGCTTCTGCGTGCCGAGGCGCCGATTCGACGGTAGCGTAGACGAGGACGTTGGTGTCCACCAAGCAGTGCATCGCCCTTTACCGTTCCTCATCGCCGTACAGATCCTCGCGGCGGAGCGACCCGTCTTTCCACCGGCCTCTCAAGACGGGCCAGCCGGCAGCCGAAGCTTGAGGCGCCAGATCCTCGGAGGGATGCGGGTCAGGCGTGTACAGCAGGATCACCTCGGCCTCCCCGGCAGGCGGGTGGGGACCGAGCCACTCCACGCTGCCATCTGAACACACGCGCGCTTTGTGTTTGGCGGCTTCCATGGCTTACCTGCTGTGTTCAAATCAAGGACCGAGAGGACAACGCCAAAAGGCAGAAGCGGTTCGCCGGGCGCAGCCCTCGTGCTGAAGCCCGGCCCATGCGCCGCGGCGGCTTCTCCATCTACGGCTACTGATCGCGGGGCCGGCGCCGCGAAGAGCGGCGGCGTTTGCGGCGCGGCTTCTGCTGAGCGAGATGCGCGGCTACGAAATCGGCGAGGTCTTTCGGCGGCGGCCCGTGGCTGTCTTCGCGGCGGTAGCGCTCGTGCCGGCGGCGAACGCCTCCGTGGTAGGCCTCCACCACGCGGGCGTAGTAGCGCGTCCAGAACCAGTACTGGAGCGCGGCGAAAAGCAGCGTGAGGCCGAGCAGCACGGGCCAGTAATGACGCAGAAACGCGCGCCAGAAGTCGGCCGAGGCGGCGGAGTGCCCTTGGCTCAGGCGCCAGTTGTGGTAGACGACGCCCACGTCGCCGAGCTTGCCCGTCTCCATGCGCTCGTCCCACACGGCCATGTCCGCGTCAAACATGCTAGCGACGTCGGCGATCATGGGGATGGGCATGACGTACTCGTGCACGCCCACGACGAGCGCGCCGGCCAAGACGACGGCAAAGAGCGGCGCCAAAAGCAGCTCGGCCACGAAGCCGGCGAAGTGCTCCGCCTCCGCGCGCCGCCGCTCTGGATGGGCCGAGCCGTCAGGCCGCCGGGCGTTCGCGCGCGCCAGCCGGAACGTGCGCGCCGGTGTGACCAGCACGAGGCCGGCCAGGAGCAGGGCGATCAGAAGCAGTAGAATCCAGAGCACGGGACCTGCTCGCGGGCTACAGTAGGACGGAGTTCCCTCCTGTTACGGATGCGCAGCCGCCGGGTGCCTGGAGCGCGCGCTAGGGTTTTCGGCTCGTGCAAAAAGGAGTGCATCTTCGTTTGTTAACTTGCTTAGGAAGCGACTCGGTGGTATCTTTCTTGGCCGAAGTGCAGTCTAAGAAGTGAGCGGTTGGGGGGCCGTTTTCGCTTATGCCTCGTCCTGTTGATACGCGCGCGGTTAGGGCGCACATCTTGATACGCGCGCGGTTAGGGCGCACATCGAAAGCAATCTGCGTGAGATCCGGCAGGTGCAGGACGTGGCGCGGGCGCTAAGCATCCCGACGGAGACGTTGCGCAAAGTCTTCCGGCGGGAAGCCGGCGTGCCGATTGGAAGCTACATCACCGGGCGGCGCATGGCGCGCATGAAAAAGCTCCTGCGGCGGACGCGCCTCACGCACCAGCAGATCAGCCACCGCGCCGGCTACCGCCGCGCCGACACGGCGGCGAAAGCCTTCAAGCGAGAGACGGGCCAGACGATGACGGCGTACCGCCGTGAGCATCGCGCAGAATAGTGGCTCCGAGGTGCGTGCGTACCAAAAATGCCAAGGTTTCTGCCAGAATCGCCAAGATTTTGTGCTTGATCAGACTTGCGGTTCTACGGGGGGAGGCAATTATCTTGTAGGTAAGGCGCACAGCTTTTGGCGCACAGGCTTGTAATCCTATGGCGCAGATGGGATGTGCGCCGCGAAGCTTCCAGCAAGCGGAAACCGAACCATGAGACGCTTACCGATGCTTCTTAGAGCAGCAACCATTACCGGGATCTTTTTAGTGCTCGGTTGCTCACTCATCAGCCCGGATGACCCACCGCCCGAGGAGCCGCTTTTCGCCCCTGGCGAGTACGGCGGCGAGCCGCTCTCCGGCACCGAAGCGCTCTACAACCTGCGCCCCAGCCCGGACGGCGAGCGCATCGCCCTGATTCGCGAGCGCACGCCGGGCGATCCTTCCGACCCACGCAGGCAGCTCTGGATCGTAGATCGCGACGGGTCAGACCCGGAGCTTATTGCCGTGAACGTGAACAGCGTGGATTGGTCGCCGGACGGGGAGCGCCTGGCGGTGACGGTCTTCTACGGGGGCGGGGTTAGCTTCTACGTCTACACGATTGACTTGGAGACGATGAAGGCGACGCAGTGGACCGGCAGGGAGGATCAGTTCTTCGACCGCCCGGTGGTGGGCAACCCGAACTGGTTTCAAGACGGAACACGGCTCTTGGTCTCGGTCATAGCAAAGGGCTACAAGCAGGACTTCGAGCGGGGCATCTACACGATCAACACTGAGACCGGGGAGATCGAAGGCCCTTATGTCGAAGTGATGGAAGCCGCATTTCTAGGAAATTATAACCGCTATGCCGTTGGCCAAAAATACACGTATGAAGACAACCCGCTAAGCGGCAACTACGCGAGGTACACTTTCTCAACTGGTGAGTGGGAATGGATCACTTCGTTCTCATACGACTCGCTCGACTACGTGCAAGCCCCCGTGCCGAGTCCGACGAGCGAAGACATTATCTAACCCAAGTTGTGACCTATGCGAGCGTAGCGGCCATAGTTGAAAATGGCGATGTCCAGGCGCCATGTTGAGCCGGTAAACCGCCAAGTTTGCCCACCTCAACGCCGCTGCCATGGACACCGCCATCACTGCAATCTACTGCCTCACCGACGACTTTCTCAAAGCCCTCGGCCACCGCGAAGACGCCCAAAGCACCATGTCCGATGCCGAGGTCATCACCACCGCCCTCGTGGCTGCGCGCTACTTCGGCGGCAACTTCGAGTCCGCGCGCGAGCACCTCTGCAGGCCTGACCTCATTCCCAGAATGCTCTCTCGCAGTCAGTTCAACCGGCGCCTGCACCGGCTTACCGCCCTGGTCGTGCGCCTCTTCGAGGTCCTGGGCCGGTGCTGGAAAGGTCAGTCTCCAGGCAACGACTTCCTGATTGACTCCTTCCCCGTAGCCTGCTGCGACGACATCCGCATTCGGCGCTCGCGCCTTTATCCGCTGGAAGAGACCGGCGGCGCTTTTCGAGGCTACACCGCCTCGAAACGGCGTTTTTTCTACGGCGTGAAGGCTCATCTTCTGACGACTTCCGAGGGGCGTCCGGTGGAACTGGTGCTCACGCCCGGCTCGCACAGCGACGTGCGCGCGCTTGACTACTTCAGCTACGACCTGCCCGAAGGCGCGACCATCTACAGTGACAAAGCTTACAACGACTACTTCGTTGAGGACGAACTCGCTGCCGGCCAGGGCGTGACCCTCTCGCCGATGCGGCGCAAGAACTCGAAGCGGCCCGTGGAGCAGTTCGTCGCCTTCGTGCAGCACTACACCCGCAAGGCAATCGAGACCGCCGGTAGTCTCATCGAACGGCTCTTGCCGAAGTCGATCCATGCTGTCACCGCGCGCGGGTTCGAGTTGAAGGTGGTCTTGTTCGTGTTGGCCTGCAGCATCACCACTGGCCTGTAGGTCACAACTTGGGTTTTCTACAGCCGCGAGGTTGGAAACGCCGATCAGCTTTTCCTTATGAACAGCAACGGGGAAAACGTGCGCCGCGTCACCGAACTTGGCGGTGATAACCCGCGCTGGAGCTACTCCGGCGAGTACGTCGTCTTCCGCCGCGACGTGCACCGGGGACCGGGCGCGCGCTACATCCCGTTCCGGCTCGACCTCGCCACATTGGAGGCCGCGCCGCTCTTCGCCACGCAACCGGACTCGCTGCCGCAATTCCCGCCGCTGGAAACCCAAGCCCTGAACCTTCGCAAGTGAGCTAACCAGATCGAACGAGGAGGTGAATCGCTTTCGTCTGAACGCCGCAACGAAGTAAAAGAAAACCGCCGAGGTGCTGGTACCACCCCGGCGGCCTGAAAAAACAAACGGACGCGCTCTGGTTTTCTGTGCCTGCCTCTTGGCAGGGGGCGCAGCCGCGTTTGCTGTGGCTGCCTTACCCGGCGCGTCCTGAAACGGTTTCACTACGCGCATAAACCAACAGAGGCAGCTTTATGTACTTCGCTTCACACCTACGCAAAACCGCCGCTTTTCTCATCGCCTTCCTGCTCGCCGGCGTCGGCTGGGCACAGGCGCAGAACCAGACGAACGACCCGCTCGTGGACCAGCAGCAGTACCTCTTCGACGTTCACAACCTCGACCAAGCTTGGACTTACACGACGGGAGCCTCAGGCATAAAGGTGGGACTCTACTCCATGCTGGGCTTCATTCAGGATCACGAGGATCTTTCCTCAATATCGAGTGCTCAACCCAGAGGGCGCTCTGGTGCGGCCCAAGCTGGACTTCGCCAGCGAAATGATCGGCATCGTAGGGGCCACCACCAACAACAACACGGGCATGGCCGGCATCGACCGCTCAGCCTTGTTGCAGTCGTACAGCGTGCTGCGCGATGCGCGGTCCGGCGACGACGAGGATAACATCATCTCGCTTACGGTAGAGGACGGGACCACAAGGGAGTTCTACCTCGACCTGCTCAAGTTTGGCGATTTGGTCCAACGCGGGCGCGCCAATGGGGTGGACGTGCACCTCTTCTCCTTCGGCGTCCCCACGGGGAAGCTTGCCCACTACGAGTTTGGCCGCATACCGTCCGCTCAAGACTACCGACCTTTCTCCTTCCCGAAGCCTCCCGAGGCGGGCAACTGGCCGTTCCGGCTCAACCTCAAGCTCACGGTCGCCGCCAGGCTTGATCAGCTTCTTACGGTTGCTTGCGGGCTTGGGGAAGCGGCCGGCATAAGCGAGTGCCCCGTACCGCCTGACGCGCTGAAGATTTTCCGCGAGCGCGTCGGCTTCGCCGCCGCAGAAGGCGGGAAGATCGTCGTCGCCCCGGCGGGCGATAAGCAGGAGGCGGTGAACGAACCCGAAGTGCTGGGCTGTCTGCCGGGGATGCTGGACAAGTACGTGACGGCTGTTGGCGGGATAACGGAAAACGCCAATGATCAAATCGTCAAATGGGAGCGGACGCTGGAGCGGCCCTACGTGGACGTGGCCGCCTTTGCCGAAGACGTGGTGGGCCTCTCCGGCGACGGCCCCGACCAGTATAACACCAGCTTCGGCGGGACGGCGGCTGCGGCCCCCATCGGCGCGGGGGTAGCCAGCTTGCTTCTGGAAGAAGACCCCAGCCCCCTCTCCAGCGAAGACATTGACGAGATTCTGGAGATCACCGCCTACGACGTGGCCGACCCCGGCCAAGACAACGCCACGGGTGCGGGGGCCATCGACGCGGGCGCGGCGCTGGCCTTTGTGCGCAACAACGACGTGCAACGCGCCCGGCGCACGGTCACCGATGTTTATTACGATGAGGTAGTCGAAGAAGACGTTAAGCTCTACGGCAGTGGGTACAAGCAGTACGCTCCGAAACCCGCCTGTCGCACAGTGAGCGTCGTTTGGGCCGACCTACATGAGTTTAGGGCACGTATCGACTTCGCTAACACGTTTTCCAGTCCACCTGAAGCGTGGGTGCGCTGGGGGCAGAGCGAGGGCATAGACTCACAGCGCGATTTCGACGGCAATGGGGACGTGGCCGCCTACTACGACCCGCTCACGAAGCGTCTTGAGGTAATCTCCGTTGACGAGACGGGAATCGACGTCAGGGGCTACTACTGGAACGCGGACTTCCACAACGGTTACAACGAGTGCGCACGAGGGGTCGACCTCCCCGACAGTCCAGAAGACTTTCAGATCGCCTACACGGCCATTGGTACAGAAGGCGATCCGCCCGCGCCACCCGTGCGCGCCAACCTCAGCGGCTCCGTCACGCTAAGCCAGGACCAGACTGGCTATTGGAACTCAGACGCCACCGGCGGCGAGGGCGGCTCCTACGAGTACCAATGGTACCGCCGCAACGACGGATGGTCCAACTGGATCGAGGTCGGTTACAACTCGTCCAGCTATAGCCACGCATGGCATCAGCCTGGAGACCACGACATCAAAGTCACGGTCACGCGCGGCGGCGAAAGCGACTCCGACCAACTGAGCGTGCACGTGATTGACGGCGGCGGCGGAGGCTGCGGTCCCACTACGGCAGGCGGTGAGTCAAGCGGCGGCTCCGCAGGGAATGATGCCGGTCTGGACGCGCCCCGACCATGCCTGATGGGTGAGGGCGGAGCGGCTTTGCCGGAGGCGTTCGCTCTAGAGGGGAGCTACCCTAACCCGGCGCGCTCCGGGGCGCAGATCCGCTACGCGCTCCCAAAGGCGGCACACGTCGAGCTTGCCGTCTACGACGCGCTGGGCCGTGAGGTAGCGCACCTCGTAGACAGGGAGCGACCGGCGGGGTACCACCGCGCCACGTTTGACGCGAGTGAGCTGCCGAGCGGCGTCTACGTCTACCGCCTGCGCGCGGGCGAGGTCTTCGCCGAGAGCGGCAAGCTCGTCGTGGTGAAGTGACACGCCGCGCTCAGCATCGCATCGGGAAAGCGCCCTGCCTGGCTCCGCGCCGGGCGGGGCGCTTTCTTCTGCACGGTTTCTCAGGCTGCAACCTCACCCCCGTGTCATTCTGAGCAAGGCGAAGAATCTTCCCGGTTCCGGTGATTTTCAACGTGGGAGATCCTTCACATTCGCTCAGGATGATGAGAAGCGGACGTTTTTGCAAGCAGGCCGCTGCTTGGGCGTGCGCAAGATTCGCTGCGATTTAGCGCACGCGCGCTTTCGCTCCACGCGGCAAACGCCGTTCTTGAGTCATCAGCTCCCGCTGAATGCCCAACGCAACGACCCATGCGCGACGCCCTCAAAGACACCCTCCGCACTGTCCTGAGCGAAATGGACGGCGTGCCGGACGACTTCGAGCCGGAGCTGGAGACGCCCGCCGATCCCACGCACGGCGATCTCTCCACCAACACGGCGCTCCGCCTCGCCGGCGCGCTCAAGGCACCGCCGCGCACCATCGCTGAGGACCTCGCCGCGCGCCTGCGTGAGGGTGTAGACCCCGAGCGCATCGCCGCCGTCGAGGTGGCCGGGCCGGGCTTCATCAACTTCCGCTTTGCCGAGGCTCACCTTTCGCAGGGCCTCGCCTCGATCCTCGACGCGGGCGACGCCTACGGCCGCACGGACGGCGGCGCGGGGCAGCGCGTCTTGGTCGAGTACGTCTCGGTCAACCCCACCGGGCCGCTCACCGTGGGCCACGGTCGCAACGCCGTCCTCGGCGACACGACGGCCAATCTCTACGAGTGGACGGGCCACGACGTCGAGCGCGAGTATTATTTCAACGACGCGGGCCGGCAGATGCGCGTCCTCGGCCAGTCGGTCAAAGCGCGCTACGAGGAGCTTCTGGCCGACGAGGACATGGCGCCCTACTTCGATTTCTCCGCCGAGGAAGAGCAGCGCTGGCACGCGCACTGCGACGCCTACGACACCAAGCTCATCGACGCGGGCGACGGCCAAACCGTCGAGGTCCCCAAGAGCTTCCCCGAGGACGGCTACCTCGGCGAGTACGTCGTGGACGTCGCGCGCCACCTCGTCGAAACGCGCGGCATCACGCTTCTGGACGAAGAAGACGTCGCGCCGTTTAAAGAGGTGGCCGAGAAGATGATCTTCGAGCAGATCGAAGCCACGCTCGCGCGCCTGGGCATCCGCATGGACCGCTACTTCAACGAGCACACGCTCTACGAAAAAGGGGAGATCGAAAAGACGCTGAGCGCCCTGCGCGAAAAGGAGTTCGTCTACGAGAAAGAAGGCGCCACGTGGCTGAAGACCTCGCGCTTTGGCAAGACGGGCGAAGAAGGCGAGCCGGCCGACACCGTCCTCGTCAAGTCCACCGGCGAGCCGACGTACCGCCTGCCCGACATCGCCTACCACGCGGACAAGTTCGCGCGCGGGTACGACCGGATGATTGACGTCTTCGGCGCGGACCACATTGCCACGTATCCGGATGTCTTGAACGCGCTCGAAGTCCTGGGCCACGATCCGCAGCGGGTGGAGGTGGTGATCCACCAGTTCGTCACGCTCGTGCGCTCGGGCGCGCCGGTGAAGATGTCCACGCGCCGCGCCACCTACGTCACCCTGGACGACCTCATGGACGAGATCAACGCCGTCCTCTCCGAGAAAGCGCTCTCTGAGAAAACCGCCGAGCGGACCGAGGAGGCGCCCGACGGCGAGCCGCATCAGGACGCCGGCCCGGACGTGGTGCGCTTCTTCTTCCTCATGCGCAGCCCGAACGCGCACCTCGAGTTCGACCTCGACCAGGCCACCGAGGCGAGCGACAAAAACCCCGTCTTCTACCTCCAGTACGCCCACGCGCGCATCTGCTCGATCATCGACAAGGCCGAGGAGACGGGCGCCGCCTTTGCTGAGGCGCCGGACTTCGCGCTTTTGCAGCACCCCAGCGAGGAGGCCCTCATCAAAGAGCTGCTGCGTTTCCCCGCCACCTTGGCCCGCGCCGCCGAGGCCAAGGCGCCCCACCGCGTAGCCAACTACCTGGGCGACGTGGCGACGGCGTTCAACGGCTTCTACCGCGACTGCCGCATCATCGGCGAGGAGGAGGCGCTCGCCACGGCGCGGATGCACCTGGCCCGCGCCGCGCAGACGGTGCTCCGGAACGGCCTCACCGTCCTGGGCCTGAGCGCCCCCCGGCAGATGTGATTCGACTTTTGATTTTTGATTTCTGATTTTGGATTGGGTACGCCTCTGTTGCAGACGGCGCCCACCCCCCCATTCTCCCACACCCCCACACCCAACCCGTGGCATTGCCGTACAGTCTTAGCGAGGGCCTGGCCGGCCTGCGCCGGGCCAAGTTTGCCGCGTTCGCCTCGACGAGCGCGATGACGGTGGCGCTCGTCCTCATCGGCCTTTTCGGCCTGGTGGCCTTCGAGGCGCAGGAGGTCTCGAACTGGCTGCGGCAGCGCGTGGGCGAGCTGCGCATCTACCTCACCGACGAGGCCGGCGAGACGGTGGCCGAGGCGCTGCGCACGCGCGCCGCCGCCACGCCCGGCGTAGAGGAGGCCGAGTACATCTCCCCGGCCGAGGCGCAGGTGATCTTCGAGCGCGACTTCGGCGAGGGGGCCGAGGACTTTTACGAGACGCCCTTCCTCCCGGCCGAGATCAAGGTGCGCGTGGCCTCGGACTACGCCACGCCCGACAGCCTCACGAGCCTGGCCGAGGAGTTCGCCTCGTGGAACCGCGTGGACGACGTCATCTTCAACCAGGCGCTCTTGGTCAAGGTGCAGCAGAACCTGCGCCTGATCTCCATCGTGGGCCTTTCGCTGGGGACGCTCGTGGTCCTGGCCGCGCTCTTTCTGGTGGCGAACACGATCCGCCTGACCGTCTACGCGCGGCGGCTGCTCATCCGCACGATGAAGCTCGTGGGCGCCACCGATGCGTTTATCCGCCGGCCGTTCGTGGTGGAAGGGATCGTGCAGGGGGCCGTCGGCGGGGTGGGGGCGAGCCTGATCTTGTGGGCGCTCTACCGCTTCGCCGCCGGGCAGCTCCCGCAGCTCGGCGCGCAGACGACGCTGGGCGGGCTGGCGCTGGCCGGCGCGCTCATCGGCGTGGGCGTTGTCCTGGGCTGGGTCGGCTCGTACTTCGCCGTGCGCCGCTTCGTGCGCCGCGTGGCGCTGCACTGACCTTTTTTGACAGCGGACGACTGACGACTGGAACTCGGCGGTGAACCCGAGGGCGTCGTCCGTCGTCTATGATTCGTCGTTCCAACCCTTGCCACTCAACGCTTACGGTCATGCCTGATTCCTACGCGCTCCGGTTGCTTTCTCTCGCGGCTGTCCTCCTGCTCACCGCCTGCGGCTCGGACGAGGGCGACATCGGGCAGACGGAGGAAGGCGGCCTCACGCTCGGCCGCGCCGAGGTGGAGCAGACGGTCGAGCGCGGCGTTGTCTTCGGCAACCGCACGCTCGTTTTGGAGGGCTTCAGCGGGCGCGTGGACCTCGAAGGGGCCGACGTAGAGGTGGCCCGCCTTCAGTTCGTCAAGCAGGGCCGCGGCGAGGACGCCGCCGCCGCGCGCGAGGTGCTCTCCGGCATCGAGATCACCGAGCGCGGCGGCGAGGCCGAGTACGTCTACTCCCTCAGCACCGAGGAGGGCGAGCGCACGAGCGTGGCCGTCGAAGGGCGCGTGCCGCCTACGACGCCGGCGCGCATCAACCTGGAGAGCGGTCCGGTGCGCCTCTCCGGCGTGCAGGGGCCGCTGAGCGTCGAGACGAGCGGCCCCATCGCGGCGGCGGGCGTGGGCGAGGACGTGGACCTGACCACGCGCACGGGCGACCTGCTCCTGGGCCTGCGCCGCCTCCCGGCCGAGGCCGAGAGCCGCCTCGAAACCAACAACGGCGACATCACCGTGGTCCTCCCAGCGGGCACGTCCGTGCGCGTCGAGGCGCAGACGGGCGCCGGCGAGATCCGCGTCGAGGGCCTCGCTTTTACGAACCGGCAGCTCAGCCCCGAGGGCGCCGGCGCCTCGTTCCGGGGGCAGCTCGGCAGCGGCAACGCGCTCCTGGAGCTTCAGACGCAGAACGGCACCATCGTCCTGCGCCAGGGCACGCTCTTCAGCCTCCCTGCCGAGGAGGCCCAGGAGCAGGAAGAGGTCAGCGCGGACACGCCGGCGGCGGCCTGGCCGCGCGACACCAGCCTGCGCCGCGCCCAGCCCACGGAGCGCGACACGGCAGCGCGCGACACAACGGGGCGTGACACGAGCCGCTTTAACGGGCTGCCCATCAGGCGGGATACGACGCTCATCGACTCGATCTGAGCGCCGGAAGCCTGAGCGCGGGGCCGTTCACAGCTCCCGGCCTTGCGGCGTCTTTTGTCGCTGCTGCGCCTTCTGCTCGGCTTGTTTGCGCGCGTGGCCTTCCTCCGAGATGGACTGCTCGGGCGTGTGCTCTCTCTCGCCCATGAACAGCTCGCGCCAGGAGATGCGGTCTCGGTCCGGGAGGCGCTTTTCGCGCGTGAGGCCGTAGTTCAGGAGCGCCACGAGGAGGACGCCGCCTGCGGTGTTGCCCAGCGCCGCGGGCGCGAGGAAGCCCCAGAGGAAGTCGCCCCAGAACGAGGCTCCGCCGCGGAAGACGAGGTAGAGCATCTCCGAGGAGCCGACGATGCAGTGCGCCAGGTCGGCCACGGAGACGACGTACATCAAAAAGAAGACGATGAGGACGCGCGCGGCGGCCTCGCGCGAGGCGTGGTTGAGCCACACCATCCCGGCCACGAGCCACCCGGCGATGGTGCCCTTGAAGAACGTGTCGGCCCAGGACATCTCCAGCATGTGCTCGCCGATGCCCGTGGCGGCGGCGACCGTCTCCGGCCCGAAGATGCCCGTCGAGGCGTAGTAGTACGCCGCCAGCGCCGAGCCGATGATGTTGGCCGTGAAGACGATGCCCCAGATGCGCAGGAGCCGCGGGATCGAGGCCAGCCGCGCCAGGACCAGGCTCACGGGCGTGAGCGTGTTCTCGGTAAAAAGCTGGTAGCGCCCCAGCACCACGAAGAGGAAGCCCAGCGGATAGAGCATACTGGGCACAAGGCCCGTGCTGTCGGCCGGCACGCGTGCCTTAACGGAGGCCAGGCCCATAAACGAGAGGCTCATGATCAGCCCCGCCGCGATGCCGCTCAAAAAGAGCAGGCGTGCGGCCTTGTCGAACTCATCGTCCGCCGTAGCCAGGATGCGGCGGAAGATGGTGTCGGTGCCCAGGATGTCGCTGACGTCCTCCTCGTCGGCTCCCTTGTCGTTTGGGGGGGCGCCATCCGAGGGGGACGTGTAGGCCTCCTCCTCGCCGTCCTCCTGGTAGCTCTCCGCGTGCGAGGTCTCGCGTGCGGGATCGTCGGAGCCGGAGGGGCGGTTGTCGTCCGGGCGGCCGTCTGCGGGAGGCTCGCCGTCAGAAAGACCGGGCCGCCGGTCCGATGCGCGTTCAGGCGCCATAGGATTGCGGAGAAGAAGGGAGGGCAGGAGAGGTCATAGAAATGCGCGGTGGTAGAAAGCGGTTTCGCCTGCGGCCTGAAGGTCGAAAGAAAAAGGCCCCCGGCGCCGTGCCGAGAGCCTTTTTCTTTTGAGCGAAGCGCGAGGCCGTGCAGATGGTAGTTCCGCGCGCCTGGAGTGCCCGCTGGCGCTCAGATGCCGTACTGCACGCCCAGCGTAAAGCCGAAGCGCGGGGCGATGTCGTTCTTGCCAGCAAAGGTGTAGCCGTAGTCGAAGTACTCCGTCTGCACGGCGCCTTTGAGCGTGACCTGGAAGTTGGCCCCCAGCGGCGTGTAGTTCACGTAAGGCACGGCGCCGAGCGAGTTGCCGCTGGCGAACTGGTTCGGCGTGCCGGGGCTGCGCGGGCCGTCGTCCGAAGGATCGAGCGGGTTTTCGCCAAGCGTGGTGGGCACGTCGTCGCCGTCGAAGTCGCCGAACTTGCCTTCGGTGTTGATGCGGTAGAGGAGCGTGACGCCAATTTCGCCTGAGCCGAAGTTGTAGCCTGCGCCGGCGTGAAGCACGGCTAGGTCGCCTTCGTCATAGGTCACGTTCTCCTGGAGTCGTTCCGCTTCACCGGCGCCGATGAGGAAGTCGCCCTCGCCTTCGAGCGTGATGAAGTAGTCGAAGCCGCCGAAGACGCGCACGTCGTTCGTAGCCGGATACTGCGCCGAGAGGCCGAGGAGGACGGCATCCTGTCGGTCCGTGTTCTCGTAGTCTTCGTCATCATCCAGATCGTCTTCCGGGCTGAGGTCGAGCAGGTAGCCGGCGCGTAGCGTGTACGTGGGACGGGCAATCTCGCCGAAGAGCGTGAGGTTTTGCGGGGCAACGCCGCTGGACTCGTCGCGTGCGGCGCTTACGCCGGTAGCGTCGGCGGTAGCCTGACGCTGTGCCAGGCCAAGGTCCGCGCCCACGGAGATATTCATGTCGTCGATGCGGCTGATGTCGTACGAGCCGCCCACGTGGAGGATGTAGCTGGTAAGGCGGCCGTTGGATTCAAACTCGTTCTGGCCGACGGCAAAGGTGCCCAGGTCCTGCTCGTCGCTGTCGGAGTCGTAGTAGCGCTCGGTGTAGCCGTAGGCGCCGGTGACCCACACGCGGCCGTTGGCGCCGGTGAGGTTCTTCACGGTGTAGCCCGTGGCCGGCGTGAAGGTGACGGGCGCGAGCGTTTCTACCCGCTTGATCGTGTTCTTCTTGTCCTTTTTGTCTTTGTCGTCGTCGGGGCCGTCCGTGGCCGTTGGGAAGGTCAGGAGCAGCGCGATGAGTGTGAGAGCGATCATGGCGTCAGAGCATCAGGTCGAGTGAGAAAAGGGGGAACGCGCGCGAGGGCGCCGGAGAACGTTGCGCCGAGAGGATACAGCAATACGCGAGCCGGAGTTACGTGCCGTGCCGCATCGCGCACTCGCGCATAGATGGCGGCATCGGTCAAAGGGCGGAGCGGGCAAAGAATCGCTGTTTTTGATGTGGATTGCAAGCTCACGTGCCGTGTCGCAACAAAAACGTAGCGTTCTGCCGCAGCAGAGGGCGGCCTAAAACCGCTCGCGGAAGAAGTCAGCGGCGTCCAGCGCGCAGCTTAGGCTGGTGTTTATGCTGACCTGCGTGGAAGCGGTGCTGCGGGCGGCGAGGCTTAGAGATCGAGGCTCGCGCCGTTGCCTTCTACGATGTCGTCGATCTCCTCTTGGATCTCCTCTTCCTCGATCTGCTCCATCAGTTCGGCGGCCTCTTCTTCGGCGCGTTCTACGATGACGAGGGCGGCCAGGCACAGCACGGCCGCGTCATCGGTGGCGGCGGTGGTGCCCGCGCCGGCGCCGCCCAGGGACGTCATCTGGACCACGCGCCAGCCGCGGCCCAGCTTGACGTTCAGCTCGTCGAGGCCGTAGGTGTGCTCGGGGCCGGTTTTGACGATGAGGGCTTTCTGCTGCGTGTTCATGACGGTGGGAGGCGAGGCGGGGGGATGTTCGGAAACCGGCATAGGCCTGGAAGCCAACGTAACTTGGAATCCCATGCTAATGCGGATCAGGAGTTGAAACGGAAACATCTGTCCCGGCCGCCGAGGACCCATCAGCCGTAGTAGGGGCGTATCGCGCTACGCCCCTACGGATGTTATCTGGCGGCTTGGCTCAACCCATGATTGGCATTGCTAAGGTACGGCTCAGGGCAGCCACTTGAAAACGGGGGTCCGCGCGGCGCCTGCGTTGACTTTTCCGCCGGCTGCCGGTAGATTGCACGCGCCTCTCTGCGCCACCTGCCTGCGCCCTCCCAGATCGCTTAAAAGCCCTTTCTGCGCGCTCCAAGCCTATGCGTTTCCTCTTCGTCTGCCTGGCCATCGTCGTAGCCGTCCTGGCGTACCTCATGGGGCAGCCCTGGCTCTACGGCGTGGCCGGCGTGCTCCTCATCGCCGCGCTTGGGATGCTCGCCGCCGGCTGGCGCCGCTCGCACCAGAAAGCGCAGGCGCCCTACCGGCAGCGCCCGCCCGAGGACGACCTCAGCGCGCTCGGCATCGTGGAGATCCGTAAGAAGGAGAAGAAGACGCCGCCGCCCCGCGCCCGCAGCGCCCCGCGCCCGTCCGAGAAGCACTCGTCGGCCTCTCCCTCGACCCAGGAGGCTTCCTCTGCCAAAGAAGCCAAGCTCGAAGCACGGCCCGCGCCGCCGGAAACTGCGCCCCGACCCGCCCCGCGCCGGAACGGCGCCTCCGCCAGCGGCCACACCAGCAGCCCTACCGGCGGCAACGGCGAGGCGACGGCGGAACCACGCAAGGCGGCAGCAAAACCGCGTGAGGCTGCCGCCGAGCCATCGGTCGTGGAGGCGTACCTGCGCGCCGTGCGTGCGGCCATCGGGGCGCGGGCGGTGTGCCTGCTCGTCCAGGAAGAGCTGGCGCTGGAGTACCGCGTCGAGGCCGTGGCCGGCCCGGATCGGCACGTGGCGCCGGGCACCACGTTCTCGACCTCGGCCCCGCTCCTCTCGGCGGCGCGCTCGCGCCAGGCCGTGGCGTTCGCGCCCGTAGGGGAGGGCAGCGGCGGCGTGCCGATCCAGCACCTGGGCTACTACGCCGGCGCGGTGCCCGCGCTGCGGCAGGTGGCCTTCGCTCCAGTGCCGCGGCAGGGCACGCCCGCAACCTACTTTCTCGTGGCCGACGCCGTGGACGGCTTCGACGAGCGCCCGGCGCGCACACTTTTGGAGCGCTTCGCCAGGCTGCTCGCGGTCGTCCTCAGCGTTCACGCGCCCGAGGCGGAAGAAGCCGGCGCGCGGACCTACGAGGCCGAGGCGCCCGGCGTCGAAGCCCCGCCCCGCTCCGAGGAGCCGCCCGCCGTCGAGCCGCCCGACGACGAGCTAGCCGATGACGAGGCGGAGGAGCGAGAAACGGCCCAAGCCAGCGGCCCCCGCCCGCGCACGGACATCATAGCAGAGGAGATGGCGGAGGCCCGCGCGCAGGGCCGCGAGCTGGCGCTCGCGCTCGTCTACCTCAACCGCGCCGAGGACGTCGCCGCCGATGGCGCGGAAGCCGTCGAGGCCGCCGAGGCCGCCCTGCGCGAGCGCCTCGAAGAGGCCGCCCCCGAGGCGCGCGTCGAGCGCTTCGGCGAGCTGACGTACGGCATCTTCTACTCCGGCTCCGTGGCCGAGGTGGAGCGCTGGGCCGTGCGTCTTCAAGAAAAGCTGGCCCACGCCGAGGGCTGGCTCGAAGGCGGCGTGAGCATCGGCCTGGCCATGCTGCGCGACGAGCACGAAAGCCCCGAAGCGCTGCGCGCGCACGCCATGAGCGCCCTGCAAGAGGCGTTCACCACGGGCACGTGCACCATCCTGGCCTGAGCGCGAGGCCGGCGGCGCCCCCCGGCACGCAAGCACGACCGGCAGCCCTCAGCCGTGCCGCTTCGATCCATCCGGTGAAACCGCAGAAACGCCATGCAGAAGCTTCTTTCCCGCCCATCAACAAACGCCGCCGCCCAAACGTCGTCGTGGCTCTCGCTTCGCAGCATACGGAGCGCCTTAAGCGTCTACTCCGTCAACAGCTTTGCGAGCGTCTTAAGCATCGGAAGCGCCGGCTCGATGCTGAGCATCGGGAGCGCGGGTTCGATCCTCAGCATCGGGAGCGCGGGCAGCATCCTGAGCATCGGGAGCGCCGGCTCGATCTTGAGCATCGGCAAGAGCGGGGCGGTCCTGAACCGCGCGTTCGGGAAATCAGAAGAGGGCGAAGACGAGCAGATGCCCAGCGAGCGCCGAGGGGCGGCCTTCGAGACTAACGGCGGATGAGCTTCTTTCGTTTGAGAAACTGTTATGAGTTACGCAGTTGCCTCTGTTTCCCCCTTTGAAGGGGGATCGAGGGGGATGTCAGGGATGGCGCCATCTCTCTTTACATCCCCCTGGCCCCCTTCCAAGGGGGGATTCTGGTGCTGCCGTTTTCTCAACTGCGTAAGTCCTACGAGAGTCCTCCGATACCAGGCGCCTGAGGCTTGAGCAAGCTCTTCGTCACCATCGTGCTCGACGGTGTGGGGGTCGGGGCGCAGCCCGACGCCCCTCGCTACGGCGACGCCGGGAGCCACACGCTCGGCCACGTCTGCGCGGCTGCCCGGCCTCGTTTGCCGAACCTCGCGCGGCTGGGGCTGGGCCGCATCGCGCCGCTGGAAAACGTGCCGCCGGCCGAGGCGCCGCGTGCGCACTTCGGGAAGATGCGCGAGGCCTCCGCCGGCAAGGACTCCACCACGGGCCACTGGGAACTGGCCGGCCTGCGCCTGCGCGAGCCGTTCCCGACGTACCCGGACGGCTTTCCGCCCGAGGTGATCGGGGCGTTTGTGGAGAAGACGGGCTGCGGCGGCGTCCTGGGCAACCGCGCCGCGTCCGGCACCGCCATCGTTGAAAAGCTGGGCGAGCGGCATCAGGAGACGGGCCATCCCATCGTCTACACCTCGGCGGACAGCGTCTTCCAGATCGCCGCGCACAAGGAGACGATCCCGCTCGGCAGGCTTTACGAACTATGCCAGACGGCGCGCGACGCGGTGTGCACGGGCAAGCACGCCGTGGGCCGCGTCATCGCGCGTCCGTTCACCGGGGCGCCCGGCGCGTACACGCGCGTCTCGGAGGAGCGGAAGGACTTTTCGCGCCTGCCCGGGCGCGCGCCGCTTCAGGGGGTGCTCCAGGAAGCCGGCGTGCGCACCGTCGCCATCGGCAAGATTGGCGACCTGTTTGGCGGCGTCGGCTTCGACGAGATCAGCAAGACGAAAAGCAACGCCGAGGGCGTCGCCGAGACGCTGCGCCGGATGCGCGCCTTTTCCGACGAAGCCCCGCCCACGTTCCTCTGGACGAACCTCGTGGACTTCGACCAGGAGTACGGCCACCGGAACGATCCCGAGGGCTTTGCGCGCGCGTTGGAAGCATTCGACCGCGCCGTGCCCGACCTTCTCGGCGCGCTGCCGCAAGGGGGCCGCCTCGTCCTCACCGCCGACCACGGCAACGACCCGATCACGCCGAGCACCGACCATAGCCGCGAGTACGTCCCGCTCCTCTTTTACACGGGCGATGGCGGCGGCAGCGACCTCGGCACGCGCCCGTCGTTCAACGACCACGCCGCCACGGTGGCCGCGTTTTTCGGCGTTGCGTTCGAGACGGAGGGGACGGCGTTTTAGGCGTTGCGCGTGCGCGCGTTCAGCGCCCGGCGTCAGGGCGCTCTGACGCGCGGCGCCACCGCCTCGCCGCGATGAGGCCGCCGCCCACCACACCTGCGGCAACGCAAGCGAGGTGGAGCGTTTGAACGTCTACCACGTGCAGGACAGGGTTCGACGCGCTCAAGGGCCAGAACGGGCGGATGTCCGCGTGCATGGCGCTGTCGAGGAGCGGCTGGCTGATCCCGCCGAGCAGCCCACCAATGAGGGCCGGCTGTACGGCCCACTCGGCCTGCTCCCGTTTTGCCAAGCGTCCGGCCCCAGCAACCGCCAGGCCCGCGGCAGGCCTACGACGACGGCGGCCCCGTAGGTGTGCAGCGTCGCGTGCAATGGGTAACGGCCGGTCCAGAGGTTCACGGCCACCTCCGTATCAATCGCCACGTTCGCCAGGACGAAGGCTGACAAGGAGGTGGCGCGCGGCGCGATCCCTTTGAGCAAGAGGCCCGGCCCGAAGTGGTACGGCGTAACAGGCATAAAGGCGCTGCGGCTCTGATGTTGAAACGTCGAACGCTCAGGACTCCATCGCGCCGCCGCCCTCGCCGATAAGCGGGACGAAGCGGAAGGAGTGGTGCGCCTCCTCCTCGAAGGCGTCCGGGCCGAGGCGCGTCAGGCGCGTCATCGTCTGCCCCTCGGCGTCGCCCAGGGGGATGACGAGGCGCCCGCCCGCGCGCTCGCCTTCTCCGGGGAGGCGGAGCTGCTCCAGGAGCGCGGTGGGCACCTCGGCGGCGCCGGCCGTGACAACGATGCCGTCGTACGGCGCAAAGGCGGGCCAGCCAAACGTGCCGTCGCCCTCCCTGGCAACGACGCGGTAGCCGAGGCGCTCCAGAAGCTGGCTCGTACGCCTGAGGAGCGGCCCGTGGCGCTCGACGGAAAAGACGCGCACGCCCATCTCACGCAGGATGGCGGCCTGGTAGCCCGATCCCGTGCCGATCTCCAAGACGCGCGCGCCGGGCTGCGGATCTAAAAGCGAGGTCTGGTACGCCACGGTAAACGGCTGCGAGATCGTCTGCTTCAGGCCGATGGGGAGCGCCTCGTCCTTGTAGGCGCGCGGGCGCAGGGCGTGGTCCACAAAGCGGTGGCGCGGCACCCGCCCGAAGGCGTCCAGCACGCGCGCGTTGGTGATGCCGCGCTTTTCGAGAGCGTCCACCATGCGGCGGCGGCGGCGCGCGTAGGTGCGCGCCTCGCGGGCGGATTCCTGATCGTCAGGCATGGAGGCGGGGCGGGGGTCCGTCAGAAAAGGGCGGTCGGGGCGGATGGGGCGTCAGGCCTCGGCCAGCGCGCCCTCCGGGGCGGCGGCGGTGGCGGGCTGCGCGGAGAGGGCCTCGGCGAGGCGGCGGCGGAAGTCGGCCACGTCCAGGCCGCTGATGAGCCGGCCGTTCTCGGAGACGGAGATGCCGCCCGTCTCCTCGGAGACGATGACGACGAAGGCGTCGGTCTGCTCCGTCAGGCCCACGGCGGCGCGGTGCCTGAGGCCCATCTGCGGGCTGAGCCGCATCGAGGTCGAGACGGGGAGGATGCAGCGCGCCGCCTCGATAAGCTGGTTCTGGATGATCACGGCCCCGTCGTGGAGCGGGTTCTGCCCGTGGAAGAGGGTGACGAGGAGGTCGCGCGAGGGGTGCGCCTTAATCCGCTCGCCCGTCTCGATGTAGCTCCTCAGGCCCGTCGTGCGCTCGAAGACAATCAAGGCGCCGATGCGCTCGCGGCTCATGCGCTCGACGGCCTCGACCGTCTCGGTGAACACCTCCTGCTGCTCGGCCGCCGAGGAGACGAGCCGCCGGATGAGCGGGTTCTGCCCCAGGAGCAGCAAGAGCCGCCGGATCTCCGGCGCGAACACGATGATGATGGCCAGGACGAACACGCTGCCCACCGACTCGAAGATGGCCTTGAGCATGGTCATGTCCAAAATCCGCACGATCACCTGCATGAGGTACAAGGCCCCGATGCCGATGAAGATCTGCACGGCGATGGTCCCGCGCATGAATCGGTAGAGCCGGTACAAGACGTACGCCACCAGGGCGACCTCGACCGCGTCGAGCAGGTCCACCGGGATGATGCCGAAAAGCTTGAGCGCCAGAGGCATGGTTTTCTCAGGAACGGATTTCGTGTTACGAACCGCGGAGGGTAGATCGTGGAGGGCAAGCTGTGGGCCGCCTCGGCGCCTGCTGAAAAACCATCCACAACCTACGACCCACGATCCACGTCTTCAGCCGCATCGGCGGCGGCGAAAGTAGCGGCCAAAAGGCGCAGCATCTCCACCGTGGCGCGAACGTCGTGCGTGCGGACGAGCGTGGCGCCGTGCACGACGGCCGCCGCCGTGGCGCCGAGCGTGCCGTAGAGCCGCCCCTCCACCGGCGCAGGCGCCTCGGCCGTCCCCAGCACCGCGCCGATGGTGCTCTTGCGCGAGATCCCCACCAGAACGGGCCGCCCCATCTCCAAAAACGCATCCGCGCACCCGACGAGCCGCAAATTCTCTGCGGCCGACTTCCCGAAGCCGAACCCCGGATCAACGATGACGTGGCGCACGCCCGCCGCTTCCGCCTTTTCCACCGAGGCCGCCAGCGAGGCTTTCACCTCGGCCACCACGTCGGCGTAGGTGTGCTGGTGTGGCATCTGACCGGGGCGGCCCAGGGCGTGCATCACCACGAGCGGCGCGCCGTGCGCGGCGCAGACGGCGGCCGTCTCAGGAAAAAAGCGCAGGCCCGTCACGTCGTTGACGAGGTGCGCACCGGCCTCGAGCGCGGCGCGCGCCACCTCCGGCTTGTACGTGTCGATGGAAAGAAGGGCTTCCGGGAACGCCTCCACGAGCGCTTCGATGACGGGCACGACGCGCCGAAGCTCCTCCTCGGCGGCCACCTCGGCGGCGCCCTCGCCGTAGACGGAGCCGGCCGGCCGCGTCGATTCGCCCCCGACGTCGATGAGGGTGGCGCCCTCGGCGAGCATCTCTACCGCGCGCGCGACGGCGGCCTCGACGCCCTGGTACAAGCCGCCGTCGGAGAACGAGTCGGGCGTGACGTTGAGGATGCCCATGACGTGCGCGCCGCGCCGGGCGAGCACGCCCTGGCCGGGGCGGCAGTCGAGCCGGCGGCCCCGGCAGTCGAGCACGAACGGCGAGGCCTTTGGCGCAGGCACGCGCGCGACGTTCAACGCAGGCAAGTCAGAGCGGAGTGGCATAGCGGCACGGAAGGCAGGCGGCGCGTCCCAGGTGAACGGAACGGAACGGGCAGGCGGCGCTTTTACGAATGCGTTTTTCCGATACACATAACATAGCGTCGCACGCGCGTCAAAGCGAGGCGGGGCACGTCTTTTGCCCGATAGTTCGCACATGCGGCCTGTTACGGGCGCCGTAGAGCGCTGCCCCTGCGCCGGCGCTTTTGTACTCCGCTTCGTTTTCTGTACCGCCAAGTCCTCTCGCCATGAGCACCGCACTCAAGGCGCTCCTCGGTCGCCTGCCGCTCGGGCCGCTCAGCACCATCCGGCAGTTTACCGAGGCGCCCACCCGGACGCAGCGCCGGCTCCTGCGGCGGCTTCTGCAAGAAGCTGCCGAGACGGAGTGGGGCCGCCGCTACGGCTTCGCCGAGATCGCCCAGGCGCCGGACGTCGTGGCCGCCTACCAGCGCCGCGTCCCCCTGGCCGATTACGAGCGCATCCGCGAGGACGTGCGGCGGATGCGCGCCGGCGCCTCGGATGTGATGTGGCCGGGGCGCTTCAAAAAGTTCGCCGTCTCCAGCGGTACGGCCTCCGCCGGCAAGATCATCCCCGTCTCCGAGGAGATGCTCGCCAAAACGCGCGACTTCGGCGTGGGCGCGGCGGTGAACTACCTCGCCACCACGGGCAAGGCGGGCTTCCTCCTGGGCAAGCACCTCACGCTGCCGGGCCGCATCGAGCCGGACGCGCAGTTCCCCGACACGCAGGTGGGCGAGGTGAGCGGCCTCGTGGCCGAGGCGGCGCCCACGTACTTCCGCCGCTTCTACCAGGCCGTATCCAACGAGGTGGCCTTCCGCCCGAACTGGGAAAAGAAGCTCCAGGCCATCGCCGAAAAGACGGCCACGCAGGACATCCGCCTCTTGGTCATGGCGCCGACGTGGGCGCTCGTCCTCTTCGACCGCCTTATCGAAGCCCACAACGCGCAGCGGAAACCGGGCGCGCCGCCCGCGAAAACGGTGGGCGACGTGTGGCCGAACCTGCAAGTGCTCATCTCCGGCGGCGTGGCCTTGAAGTCGTACCGCGCGCTCATCGCCGCGCGCATCGGCCACGAGATCGACTTTATCGAGACGTACGGCGCCTCGGAGGGCTTCATCGCGTTTCAGAACGACGTCGAGGACCCGGCCATGCTCTTGCACCTCGACAGCGGCGTCTTCTACGAGTTCGTGCCGATGGACGCGCTCGCTTCCGAAGAGAACCCGCGCCGCCTCGCCATTGACGAGGTGCGCCCCGGCGTGCGCTACGCCGTCTACGTGACCACGTGCAGCGGCCTGTGGAGCTACGCCCTGGGCGACGTCGTGCGCTTTACCGAGGTCTTTCCGCACAAGATCGTCGTGGCCGGGCGGACGTCGGAGATGATGGACAAGTACGGCGAGGCCGTCTTTGGCGAAGAGGCGCGCGCGGCCCTGCAGAAGGCGTGCGAGGCCACCTCTACCAGCATGACCGATTTCCACATCGCCCCGCGCCCGGAAAGCGAGGGCGCGCTGCCCGGCCACCAGTGGCTCGTCGAGTTCGAGGGCGCGCCGCCCGACGCCGAGAGGTTTGCCGAGGTCATCGACGAGCACCTGCAGGCGGTGAACCGCCACTACCAGATCCGCCGCGAGGCGCGCGCGTTCAGCGGCCCGGAGGTGGTGCCCGTAGCGCCCGGCACCTTCTACGCCTGGCTCCAGGGAGAAAAGGAGCACATCAGCGGGCAGACGAAGGTGCCGCGTATGAGCGAGGAACGCCGCGTGGCCGATGACGTTTTGGCTATCGCGGGAAACAAACGCTGAAGCTTTGTTATAACGTGCAGTGAAACAACTGATTAGCTGGAACCCGCACCGGCCGCCTGCGTGGAGAAGAGCCGCCGCCGGACGGGCATCCTTCCGCGGCGCACCTCGCCCCTCTCTCCTGCCGCGCCCCCATGCGCGCGCCCCTCTCGCGTAAGCCTTAGCCCCTCATCACAAACTGCTAAGCGACCTATGTACGTCCCCCGCCAGCAACGGATGCTGGATCAATACCTGCAGGAGATCGGCCAGATCGACCTGCTCGAACCCGAGGAAGAAGTAGACCTGGCGCGCCGCATCAAGCAGGGCGACCAAGAGGCGCTGCACAAGCTCACACGCGCCAACCTGCGCTTCGTCGTCTCCGTTGCTAAGAAGTACCAGGGGCAGGGCCTCTCCTTGGCCGACCTTATTAACGAGGGGAACTACGGCCTCATCAAAGCCGCCCAGCGCTTCGACGAGACGCGCGGGTTCAAGTTCATCTCCTACGCCGTGTGGTGGATCCGCCAGGCCATCCTCCAGGCCCTGGCCGAGCAGAGCCGCGTGGTGCGCCTCCCGCTTAACCGGATCGGCACCATCTCGAAGATCCGCAAGACGAGTGCGAAGCTCCAGCAGAAGCACGAGCGCCAGCCCAACATCGAGGAGCTGGCCGAGGAGCTGGAGATCGACGTGCAGAAGGTGCGCGAGGCCATGCAGCACACCTCGCGCCACCTCTCCATGGACGCCCCCTTCAACGAGGAGGACGACAACTCGCTCCTCGACGTCCTCCCCAACGAGAACGGCGCCGACCCGGACGAGGGGATGCTCGGCGAATCGGTCAAGATCGACATCGAGCGCGCCCTTTCGATGCTCCATCCGCGCGAGGCGGAGATCACCAGGCTCTACTTCGGCATCGGGCGCGAGCACCCGCTGACGCTCGAAGAGATCGGTCAGCGCTTCGGCCTGACCAGAGAGCGCGTGCGCCAGATCAAGGAGAAGGCGCTGCGCAAGCTCCGCCAGAAGCACCGCCGCGAAGAGCTGCAGACGCACATCGGCTGAGGGTGCTTCGTTTTACGGCTTCCGCTGGGAAAAGGCCTGTCCGCTTTGGGTGGGCCTTTTCTTTTGCAGAAACGACGAATGGAAGAGAGGAAGAAACGACGATAAGGCGGGGCGCTCGCTCCTTCGTCCTCGTCGTCTCCTCCACTCATCGTTTCCCCGTTTCGCAACGCTTATATCTATCGCCGCGCGCATCGCCGTTTCAGCCTGCCACTTCGCGCCTACCCATACCGTCCTTTGCTAACGACCTCGTGCACATCTATGGCGTGGGGCTTTCTCCAGGACGCTGAGCCGCACTTCGTGGTTCTCGTCGAAGGCTCCGCTTTGGAAGTCTGCTGGCGGAATGCGCTGAGGTAACAGAAAAAGCGCCCCGGCTCCGGAAAGGGCGCGGGGCGCTTTTTCTTCTACAGAGCAACCGGCTGGCTGCTTTCCTCTTACTCACTTCACCACGACGAGCTTGCCGGACTCGGCAAAGGCGTCGCCCGCGCGCAGGCGGTAGACGTAGACGCCGCTCGGCAGCCCGCCCGCCTCGAACGTCGCCGTGTGGTAGCCGGCTGGCTTCTCGCCATCGGCCAAGCGCGCGACCTCGCGCCCGAGCGCGTCATAGACGGATAGCTCAACGTGAGCAGCTTCGGGGAGCGCGTAGCGGATCTGCGCCTCACTGCGCACCGGGTTCGGGTAGCTCTCTTCGAGGGCGAACGCTTCGGGCAGCGCCTCCCCGGGCGACGAGACTAAGCAGGGTTCCGGGGGGTTTCCGGTAGCTGCATTGCACCCGCCACCGCCGCCTACGTAGACGCTTATTTCTCCCCAGGCGGTCTCTCCTCCGCTTGTGCCCTTAGCCGAAAGGATGACGCTTTCTTGGAAAGCAACGGTGATCTGTGAGCCGCTGCCAATGTAGAAGTTGTGGCTTGGGGGCGTCCCTTGGGGGCGCTTGTACCACTTGTAGGAAACGGAACTGCGTGCGCACTCGGCCGAGGCATACCACGTGCCCGACTCTCCACTGATGCGCGCCGTTGGTCCGTAAACCTCCACGCCCAGGGCCGTGCCGATGCCGTGGTCAGCAAAGGCCTGCTTGATGCCGCACTCGTAGTTGCTCTTGTCAGCGTCTCTGGCAGCGGCGATGAGCGCGTTGCGCGCGTCCAGAAATGACGGGTCGGCGTCGAGGTGGCCCAGCGAGCCGAGCGTGATCGTGGCCGCCTCCTCTACGTCGGTTGCAACGTCGGTGGTGAAGTCCCACAGCGCGCCGCTGAACACCAGCGACTCGTCGTAGAAGTTATTTCCACCCCAGCCGTCGTTATCGGCGTTGCGGTCATCGTAATTGTTATCTACGTTGCGATCAGCCGTGGTAGAGCCGAAGGCGTATTCGCCAACAACCGTGGATTGCCCGCTCTGCCGGTCGATCCGATAGGCGACGGCGAAGTAGTCGGAGTAGCCTTCGTCGAGGGCGTCACCGTCGCCGTTGTGATTCAAGTCATCGTACTTCTCGCTGACGATGTGCATCTGCTCGTGCGCCATGATGCTCGCCTCGTGCGTCGGATTTTCGAAGCCAGGGATGACATTGGGGTAGCCTGTGCCGTCAGAGTAGAAGGCGTCCTCCTGAGATGGAATGGTGCAGGCGTAGCACTGGTCGCTGCGCGTCTCGGCGTTCACCTCGCCGGTGTCGTCGCTCCAGCCGAGGTCGCCGACGAGCCACGCCTCGAAGTCGTTGCTGTGGTGGTACACCATGACCTGGTCGAAGCGAAAGTCTGACGGGCTGTAGTCGAACTCGCCCGAGGGGGAGAGGGCGGCGTTGCCGAAGCGGTCGTTGACGTCTACCTCGTAGCCGTACAGGTCGCGCGGGGAAAGGTCGCGCAGGCGCGTCAGCGTCACCGTGACCGGGCTTCCGTGCAGCGGATTGGTGCGGTACACTTCCCCGCTCGCGTTGACGAGGGCGGCGTTGCCTGCCGCGTTGCGCCGGGGCCGCGCGTCGCCGGCGTCGGTCGCCGGTGTCTCGCCGCCGAAGCCGTGCGCGTGGCCGGCGTCTTCGACGAGGCTGGTTTTGTAGAGCACCGTGCCGCTCTGCGCGTCGATGACGTATTTGTAGGCTTCGAGGGGACTGCGCCGCTCGGCCTCCGCCACGTAGGCGAGGTGGTACGAAAGGCTTTCGCCCGCGCTTCCCGCATCGGGGCCGGTTCCTGCGTTGCCCTTATCGACGTAGACGACCAGCTCCGGCTGCTCCAGCACCTCGAACTCGCTGGACGGGCCGGCAGCGTCGAGATCGTCGCGCATGTGGCGCACCACCGCCTGCGCGCTGACCTGCGGCGCGACGCTTGGCAGTTTCACGTCCGGATAGTAGTCGCCGCTGACGTAATAAACCTCACCGGCCTCATTGACGGCCACGAGGTAGCCGCTGGCGAGGACGGGCACGCCCCGGTAGACCTGCTGGTAGAGCACCTGCGCGCTACCGCTCTGCGAGGCGTTTTGCCGGGCGACGCGCAGGTTCGTCTGCGCGTTCTCGATGCCGAAGAGCTGCGCGTGGTCTTCGAGGAAGGCGCGACCGGCCTGCTCCGGTGGGCCGCTATAACCGGCGGCGGTGCCGCTCATGAGTGTGGCGGGCGTGCCGGTTTCGGCGCTCCACTGGATCTGCCACGCCGCGCCGTGGTCTTGTTGAAACTGTGCGGCGGCGGCGCGGCGCACCGAATCGGGCGCCGCATCGGGCGGCCCTTGCTGCGTCTGCGCGAGACCGGGCGCGGCGAACAGGGCGGTAGAAACAAAAGCGAGGATGAGGGCTATGGTCGAACGCTTCATGGCTGTTTTCCGGTTTGGATGACGGGAGGACGGTCGTGAAGAAGCCCTTGCGAGGCCACGCGCGCGGACCTGTTTGTCTTGGCGGACACAGTCCGGCCGGCGCAGCCTTCGAGGGCTTTTTTTCGTGTTTGCGGTCAGAATCGGTTGACAGGCATCACCTCTGGAAGCATTTGTGAGGGAGAGCGAAGCGAGAATCAGTAGTCGGGTTCGGTAAGTCGGATGGCTCCGTCGATAGCGTTCGGCTCGACGAGGGAGCGCACTTCGCCGGTTTCGACGTTGGCGACGTAAATGCGGCGCGGACGGTTCTGCGCGCCCCCTTGAGAAAATAGCAGGGTACTACGCCCCTTCCACGCCAGGTCCATGTAGAGCGGCCCGCCCGTCGTGAGGTCTTTCACGAACGAGCCTTCGAGATCGGTGACGGCGAGGCTGCGCTCTTCTTCGGTCTTGCGCATGAAGGCGATCAAGCCGGGCGCACCGTCGTAGGTCACGCTGTAGGCGGCTCGTTTGAAGCCTCCGCGACTTTTGTCTTCCCACGGAATGAATTTTAAGTGTTCGTTCTTAATACGTCCGAGATACTTCTCCGTCTGGGCGTCAACATAGTGGTAGCCGTCAATAAGGTAATGAAGACTGTCCGGCGCCTTTTCCGACATTTGAGAGCGCACGATCAACGTGTCTTGGCCCTTGAGGCCAAAAAAGAAAACACCGCTGACCGGATCACCGCCCGCCGTTTCTCTTATGCCGAATGGTCGCGCCTGCTTGGTTTCTACGTCGTAGTACATGGAGAAAGCTGCTCCAGCGGCTCCAGCTGCCATGTAGTAAAAGCCTGAGCCATCCGCGCTCCAGACACACCTCATGCTGGTGCCGCCGTACGTGGCAGCGGTAGGCGCCCCGTCGAGCGCGCGCACTTCGCCACTGTCGAGGTTGTAGAGCTTCATCGCTGAGCGTCCGCCGGTGATGCTCCCGCTGTTGTCAGCGAAGAGAATGCGGCGTTTGTCAGGCGAGAAGCAGGTGGTTTGTACCTCCTCGCCGGCCTTCCTGAGCACGTCGTAGCGCGCGGCGGGGTCGTCGAAGTCGGCCACGACGAGGCGATGCACTGGTTTGTCGCCGCCCTTCCCATCGTCCCAGACAGCGACCATTGCCACGAGGCGCTCCGGCGGCACGCCCTCCACGCCGGGATCGTCGTCCTTGCCCGAGCCGAAGAGGTCGCACCCCGGCAGCACGACGAGTAGTGCGGCGCTCCAGGCAAATAAGATGCAGCGGGGTAGAGAACAGCGCATGACCGTGTGCTCCAAAAGTACATTCATTGTGATTTTTCCACTAACAAGATATCCGTTTGCATCCGTGAAGTAAAGGCGGGGGGGGGCAATCGTTACACTTCGTGTCCGGTCTTATTCCTGCGGTAACACTCAAAACGGCAGCGCCGTGCGGACTGGCAGGCCAGTTGATTCGAAGCCATGCCGAGGCTGCCGATGAGCCACCCTTCGAAGGCATCGCTGTGGTAATACGCCATGACCTCATCGAAGTGCGTGTTCGAGGGGCTGTAGTCGAACTCATGGTTCGAGGAAAATGCCTCCGGCGCCTCAGCGTTAGTCACGACTATGTTCTCACCGTGGAGCCGTTCACCTTCGTCGAAGTTATCCCACCAGTTGGCGGTCAGACGGTTGAGGGTCACGCTGGTGGGCGAACCATGAAGTGGGTTGGTTAGGTAGACCTCTCCGCTGCCGTTAACAGCGCTCGCTGTACTGGCAGTAGGGCCGTTAGCAGTTGCAGCGTCGTCCCCATCCCCTGCGCGTATGCCCCCATGGACGACATCTGTGACCAAGCTGATCTTCTGCAAGATCTCGCCGCTTTGGGCATCGATCACATATTTGTAGGCTTCGAGAGGGTCACGGCGCTCGGCCCGCGCCTCGTAGGCGAGGTGGTAAGACAGATCCTCCCCTTCGTCGTCCACGTAGATGGAGAGCACCGGCTCTTGGAGCACCTTGAAGCTGGCTGCGCCGCCGAGATCAGAGCGTATCTGACTGACAGCGCTCGCGGGCGAGACTGAAGGCGAGACGTCGAGTACCTCTAAATCCGGGTAGTAATCGCCGCTGACGTAGTAAACGGCACCGGCTTCGTTGACGGCCACGAGGTAGCCGCTGTATAAGACAGGGAGGCCCTGGTAAACCTGCCGATAGAGCACTCGGCTGTTGCCGCGCGAGGCGTTCGACCGAGCGACTTCGAGATTCTGCTGTGCGTTCTCGATGCCGAAGAGGGCGCGGTGGTCGTGCAGGAAGGCGCGGCCGACCTGCTCCGGCGGCCCGCTGTAGCCACGCGCTGTGCCGCCCATGAGCGTGGCAGGGGCCGCTGCTTTCTCATGCCAGGCGATCTGCCATTCGGGGCCGTGCTGTGAACGGAACTGCGCAACGGTGGCTGCGCGTGCCGAGTCAGGTGGTCCCTGACCTGGACGCTCCTGCGCAGAAGCCAGAGTGGTGGAAACAAGAAGAAGAATAAGGACTATAGCGAGATGTCTCATGGCGAGTCTCTTGTGTCTGAATGGCTGGAAGGGTTGCTGTGAGAAGCCCTCGTGGGCAGTCTGCTGAGGCCGGTATCTCTTGCCGGAGTGCGGCCTCGTCGGTGCTGCTTCCGAGGGTTTTTTCTTTCGTCAGTCGCTGGTGGTATCACCTCCATAGGGGGTTCTGGTGCAGGTGCTCTGGGTACGCTTAGTAGTCAGGCGTGCGCAAACCCGCTGCGCCGTCAATGACTTCTGGCCGGATAAACGCTCGCACCTCGCCTGTTTCGGTATCGACGACCATCACGCGATGCGCTTGGAATGGAGACGATGCGCCTCTGCTTCGGTTGAAGAGTACCACGCTGCTCGGCCCCCATCGTGGTAGAGTGTCAATGTATTCTTCAGAAGCTCCGTAGACCTCGAATGAGCTTCCGCTGAGACTCGCGACAGCAAGGTTGCCTCTGTTTTCTGGGTTATTGATCCGAAAGGCGACCAACTCTTCCTTCCCGTCGAGGGCGGGCGTGTACACAGAATATCTCCATCCGCCACGGCTGGGGTCTTCCCAGCGGACGAACCGCAGGTGCTCGTTCTCGATGCGTTCGAGGTACGCGCCCGTCTCGGCGTCTACGAAGTAGAACCCCGGAATGCGGTCCCCCCCCTCTCGGAGCCTCTCGTTGGAGATCACGAAGATCGAGTCCTGCCCCTTGCGCCCGTACGGAATGACTGTGGCCCCGCCCTGCGTCTGCGCGAACGGACGCAAGCGCCGCGTCGCAAGATCGTAGTGGTAGGCCACCGTCAGCCCCGCTGGCCCGGCGAGCGCCGAGTAGAACCCTGAGCCGTCCGGCTCCCAAGCCAAGCCTTCGAGCGAGCCGCGGAGCGGGAACTGCCTTCCGTCCTCCCTCACATAGAGGAGAGGACGTACTGAGCCGCTTTCGAGGTCGAGCAACGTGACCTGCCCGTCCGAGGCGGTGCGTGCTCCGGTCTGGTCTACGAAGAGAAGCCGACGCTTACCCGGCGCGAAGCGCGGCTCAGTGGCAAAGGTGCCCGCCTCCGAGAGTACCTTGTAGGCAGAAGGATTCTCGAAGTCAGCCAAGACGAGGCGCTGAACTGGCGCGCCGTTCTCATGGGTGTCGTTGTAAACGGCGACCATCGCCACGAGGCGCTCTGGCGGCACGTCGTCTAAAATGCTGCCCCCTCCATCCGAGCCGAAGAGGTCGCACCCCGGTAGCGTGGCGGCAAGTAGCAGGAGCGCTCCAATGGGCAAGACTTCAAGAAGTGATAGGCGCATAGCACAATGCTCCACAAGTACATTAACCGTGAATGTTTCGCTAACAAGATACTCGTTTGCGGCGATGAAGTAAAGGCGGGGGGGGGGCAAAAGTTACATTCAGAGCTTGATCTTATCACTGCGGTAATATCAGAAAGGCAGCGCCGTGCGGAGGCGGTAGTAAACCTCGTAGTCCGTCGCGCTACCCAAGCGCTCCGCCGGCTGCGCTACGCCCACGGCGTGCGCGAGGCGGAGGCCGCCTCCGAAGAGGACCAGCGCGTTCTTGACCTCCAGCCCCACGCCCGCGCGCTGCACGCCGCCGGCCACGTCGGCGCCCGTCCAGACGAGGCCGCCGTCGGCGAAGGCGGCCAGCGTGGTCGTGCCCAGGCGGGCGAGGCCAAGGATCTCGGTCTGCAAATCGCTGAGGAGCGGGACGCGGTATTCCACCGAGCCGAAAAGCGCGCGCGTGCCCACAGCGTAGGATCGGTAGCCGCGCACGCGCTCCGTGTCGCCAAGGGAGATCGGGAGGAGGCCGGCCGCGCCGATCTGCACGTGGTCGTAGCGTGAGAAGCCGAGGTAGTCCTGCGGCAGCGGATCACCCGTCTGCGCCTGCGCGCGGGCGTAGAAGAAGAGGCGCTGCAAGCCGAAGAAGCCGGGGCGGACGGTGTACGCCGCCACATCGCCTCGCACAAAAGAAAAGTCAGCGCCAAGGAGCGGGGCGGCACCCGTCACCTGCGCGCGCAGGCCGTAGCCGTCGAGCGGGTGGACGGGGTTGTCGCGGTACGGGCGCAGCTTCGTGCGCGTGAGCGCGAGGCGGAGGTCGGCCTGCTGCCCGGCCTCGGGGCGCAGGAGCGGGCTGCCTTCGAGGTCGATGTCTTCGGGCCGCTCCGGCTCGACATCCACGTAGCGCAGCCGCACGCCCAGGCGCGTCGAGGCGTAGGGTCGCGCGCGCCAGTCCAGCGGCCACAGCGCCTCGACATCGCCGCCCAGGAAGCCTTCCACCAAGAGGTCGTCGCCATACGCGCGCGCCGAGCCGGGCAGCCGGTACGCGCTAAACGCGAGCGTCGGATAAAGCTGATTGTTGACGTAAGCGCCGAAAAAGGCGCTGTTCGAGGCCGGCGCCGTGAGCGAAAACGCGCCGCCCGCCGCGATGGCGTGCTTGCCCAGCGGCTCCGTCCACGCCGTGAAGCCGGCGATCCCGGCGTCGTCCGGGCCGAGGTAGTACGGCACGGCCAGGGAGGCCACATGTGTGATATTCGCCCACGAACGGTACGGATAGCGCGCCGTGATGAGCGAGGCATCCGGCGGCACGCGCTCGGCCACCTCCTGCGGCGGGCGGTGCGTGGTCCAAGTAGCAAACCCCGCCGGCACTGATGCCTCGGCGGGCGCGGCCCGGTGCGCGGCGTCGAGGAGGTGCGCCGCGTCGCGCGCTTTGCTCACCGTCGTGGTGATCACAAGCCGCCCCTCAGCAAAGGCGGAGTCGGGCGGGAGCCAGCCGTGCGCCGTCGCGCCGCTGACGAGGTGCGTCACGCGCCGGTGCGTCTTTTCGGCGAGGTCGTAGACGAACACGTTCGGCACGTCGTCGCGGAGCGAGGTGTAGGCGATCTGCTTTCCATCCGGGCGCCAGACGGGGTAGCGGTCATCGTGGCTCCCGCTCGTGATGGCGGTGAGCGTAGCGGAGGGCATGGCGCCGTTTCGGAGTGCGAGCGGCTCGGTTTCCGCAGGGTCGAGGAGGACGAGGCCGCGCGTCCCGTCCGCGTTGAAGCGGGCGAAGGCGAGCTGCCCGCCCGTGGGACTCCACGCCAGCCCGGAAAGCTGCACGTCGCCCGCGAAGCGCGTAAGCGGCGTCTCCCGGCCCGTTTTCAGGTCAAGCAGAAAAACGTTCGCCGTCCCGTCTTCCGATCCGATGAAAGCCAGCCGCTGACCGTCTTGCGGATCGAACGCGGGCGAAGAGGTGCGGCGGCTCCGGGTGAGGCGGCGCAGATTTTTTCCATCCGCATCCACCACGAAAAGATCGTTCAGGAGCGAGCCTTTGCGCCCACGCGAGAGGCGCGCGAACGCGATCCGCTGCCCATCCGGACTCCAGCTTACCGGCGCGCGGATCGGCCCCTCGGCCACCGTTTCTACATCTCCCGAAGATGGATCGAGCACGTAGAGCCGGCGCACCGGGCGGCGCGGCGAGAGCAGCGACACGACGGCCACGCGCGCCGTATCGGGCGAAAAGCGCACGTCGTAGACGTAGCGGCCCGGCACATCGAGGTCTTCAAGCTCGAGCGAGTCCGGCGCGGGCAGCTGCCCGGCGAGCGTGTTGTAGTAGACGTTGAGGTGGCGCCGCCAGTCGTCGTAGAAGGCGCGGTGCGTTTTTCCGGCCACGTCCTCGAAGGCCGATTCAAAATCGTGCACGCGCGCCAAACCGAAGAGGAGCGTGTCGCGGTGGGCGAGGAGGCGGGCGAGCGTCGAGTCACCGTACTGCTCGGCAAAGTAGCGCACCTGCGCGTTGCCGACGGCGTACTTCAGGCGCCCGTTCCAGACGGAGCGGCCATCGGTGTACGACAGATCGTCTTCGAGAATGGCCGTGCGCAGCCAGCGGTCGCCGCGCTGCGCGTCCCAGGTTTCGGTTTGGTACTGCGCCAGGCCTTCGGTCCAAAAGCTCGGCAGCGCATCGGCGAGGACGAGGCCGAAGAAGCCGAGGTTCGACCGGACGGCGCGGTAGTGAAAGATGTGCGCCAGCTCGTGCGCCAAGACTTTCCGCAGCCACTTCTCGCGCCCGGTGAAGACGTCGGCGGCGTCGTTCACGTGCACCCAGATGTTGGTGTATCCTGCGCCGATGGGCACGGCAAACCCGTTGACGATCTCGTCCTCATCGGAAAGGTAGATGCGGATTTTCTCATCGAAGGTGACGTTCAGGTTAGCCGAGAGGGCGGCGTACGCCGCCTCGGCGAGGGGGGCGGCCTCGGCCTCGATGCCGGCCAGGCGCTGCGGGTACATGATCTCGAAGTGCTCCGTCTCGGCCGCCTGCCAGCGGAGTTCGGGATGGTTGCGCCCGCTGAAGGCGTTGAACCCCTGCGCTGCGGACGAGGCCGGCCCCGCTACGAGAAACGCGGCAAGGAGAAAAGAAAAGGCCAGCGAGCGCATGGCGTGGAAGGGATCGTCTCAGCCTGAAGCGCGAAATGTAACGCGCTGTCTACACAGCAAGAGCGCTTTCCGTTCGCTCGGCCGGGGCGTTGCGGCAGCGATTGTGAGAAAAAATCGAGCGCGCGGTGTGCTCTACAAAAGAGTGGGGGCGGCATCGGAAAATGCATCGGAAAGGTTTTTTAGAAGCACCAAGTGTTATGACACAGCGGTGTCACCGAGGCTGCGTATGTTGCCCGTGAACCTGCTGGAACTCCTTCTACGAGAGGCCGACGCCGTGCCTGCTATGACCGATCCCTGGACTTCCGATTCGCGCCCTTCGCGTACGCGCGCGCGCGACGACCGCCGTACGCCCCGCACGCCTCCGCACGAAGCCTGCGCGCCCAACCGCTCCACCGCCGAGCCGTCGGCGGCAAGTGACCCGCGCGGTCCGCTGGCCGAGCTGCCGCTTTTCTACAACCCGCCGTACGAGGACCCGGCGCATGACGCGCTGGCCTGGCACCTCGTGCATCACCTCGCGCCGGCCACGTGCGCCTTGCAGCACCGCGCCGTCGTCCTCACGCCCGACGACTGCTTCCGCGTGGACTTCCTGATCGAGTGCGATGAGGAGGCGTACGGCTCGCGCCGGATCGGCATCCTCTGCGGCGGATCGGACGAGGACTACGCGCCGCCGCTGGGCGAGCCGGCGCTGCGCGAGGCGCTCCTCATGGGCGCCGACGCCGTGGACGTGCTCTACCGCTTCCGCCGCGAGGACCTCACGCCGGAGCGCCTGGACGACGTCTTGCACCTCGTGGCGAAGTGGGACCCGGCCCTGTTCGGCCGTCAGGGTCGGCAGCGCCTGCGCCAGAACGCTTCTTCGGAGGCGCGCCACGCCACGGTGCACCCGGCCACGGCGGAGGTCCGCCTAAGCTACGCGCCCGAGCCAGTGGACGTAGAAGAAGGCGAGATCCCTAAGCGCCCTGCCGATGCGGGCGAACTCGTCGTCAAGCGCCTGAGCCGCCTGCACCCGGCGGCGTGGCGCGAGGCCTACGCACGCGTCATGGACGCCCCCGGCTATCCCGGCGAGCGCGCCTGGCGCAAAAGCGCGTAGGGCAGAGCGCCCGCGCCTCAGCCTTCGTCGTGGCTCACGAGGTCAACGACGACGCAGGTGGCTAAGATCGCCACATCGTCCTCGCCCTCGTTGATGTCCACGCCATACACGTCGCTGAATGCGAAAAGCGTTTTCGAGACGCGCGCGACCTCCTCGCCGGAGCGCTCGAACGTGTACTCGTGGTCGAAAAGGTTGCCGCGCACGGTGTAGTCGTTCGGCCCCGGCACGTCGAGCGTGAAGCGGTCCTTGAGGAGCGTGAAATCTTTCGTCACCTCGGCGAACTTTTCGCCGTCGCGGTAGATCTCGTAGCGCGGCTTCAGGCTCAGGAGCTTCTGCTTGACGAAGGCCACCTCGCGGCCCTCGGCGTCGTAGAAGCGGAGCTTATCGCCCCAGGAGAAGACCTTCCCCTCGACGCGGAAGGCGTCCGCCTCGCGCTCGTCTTTGATGGTGAACGAGTCGCCGAGCGACCAGAGCTTCTGCCGCATCATGTATTTCATGTGTGGGCCTCTCCGTCCGTGTGCTTCCTGGGTCGGTGCAACCACTTCATATCAAGCGGACTTGGGCTTTGAGAGATGTCTTTCCATCCGAGCATACGGAGTAAGAGGCGCTCAATAACAGCTTGCAGCCGTACAAAGTCTCGTATGACGGTGTCATCGTTTGGTCTTTTCCCAGCATGAACAAGAGCATTGCGCGTACTAAGAAGAGTGACGCTGGACTCACCCGGATAAAGGTCGCTCCAATCTGTATTGTACTCCTTAAACATCTCTTCTATCACCGTGCGTAAGGACCGACGATTCAAGCCACGTAGCTTCGCATACAGTTCGCGCCTCGCCTCTTTTGAGTCTACCTCCTTTTTGACCACGGCTCTAAGCGGCTTTTCTAAGTTCTCGAACTCTTCGGAGGGAAGAACGAAATTCGTTCCTTTGATGTCGGCGTGAAAGTTCTTCAGTGCCTCAAGAGCGGTAAACAAAGAGAGAAATTGAGCTTCGAGATATTTTTCCTCTAAACTGGTGAGGGTTGTCTGTAATACAGTCGTGAGGTCAAGACCGTCATCTCGAAGCTGACAGAATAATGGATAGGCAGTTCGTAGGAAATCGCGTACCTGACGAGGATCTACCACCACATCGTTGTATGCTGGCTCCCGCTCGCTCAATGTGCGCCTGATTCGGCGTATCCGCGTCTCGTGAAGCCCCGGCACGCGCATTCTTCGCTGATACCAAGTTACCCACGTCCGCATGGCGAACGATACGAGTAGGAGAATGTCCTCTACTACCGTTTCCCCGCGTTCTCGGAGTGCATCATCAGGCAACTGGTCACGTGCAACCAAAGTCTCAACTACTAAGGCAAGCTCCGTCGTGTGAAGCAGAACGCGAGGGTCACTGGAGTCTTGTTCCTGATAAGGCAGTTTTGTGACCTTCACTTCGAATGGAAGCTCTATCCCCAGTTCGAGCGGTTCATCCAAGTACTTGGCTCAACCGCTCCCGAGCGAGCCGGGATCAATCCGAATTTGCCACGGCGTCTCTGGGCCTGCCAGAGAGAACACGATGTCGCGGATTTCGTCCGGGTTGTCATGGCGGCGATGCGCTACAGTCAACTCCTCCAGCTCGAGTTCTGCTACTACTTGTGCAGGTCGTCCCTCCAGAGAGGAGACGGGACTTGTGAAAGACCTGAATCGTACGTGATCGCTGTGAAGTACCGTGGTGGACCCATTCTCCCCAGACTCATAGTGCAGAGTGCTTCGAGAAGAAGCACCTGTTGCAATCTGAGTTACAGCGGCTGCCTCTTCAGTATTGCCCAGAACTACACCCTGGATCGGGCCGGGCCGCAAGCGCTGGTGTTCGAGGTGGGTCTGGAGCAGTGGGGTCCGGCGCTTGCCATTAGAAAACTCGGCAAGAACTTCCCAGCGCTCTCGGAATGGTTTCCTCGAAACTAAGGTCATTCGATTTGGGAGTCGGATACCTTGGAGCTTGCCCCGGAGTAGTTCATTTGATCGCGTTGCCTAAACAGAGTTCAGTCCCCGAGCGCCTGCTACGACGCCCCGTCCCCTGCGCCGGGACGGACGCTCGCCTCGCTGCTGCCCGCGCCGGTGGACGTGTCGGTGTGCGTGTCGTCGGCGGCGCGGCTGAGGAGGCGGCGATGTCAGCGCCCGCAACTCGGCTGCACGTCAGGTACTGACTCGCCGCGGCTATTCTTACACTTCCCCTACGGCTTTTTCTTTCCTTCCTCAACCAGTGTGCGCAGTGCCTCGTTCACAGCGCCGGAGGTGGGAAAGGTCTCCGTCAGGTCGGGCGCTATGACTACGACATTGCTGCCTTCCGCATAGCGCTCAGCATATCTGCCGCGCGTTCCCCCGCGGAAGTCATACTCCGGCAGCATCTCTTCGGCGCTTCGTTTCTTCTCAGGCTTGCTCATAGTCTTTTTGTTCGTTGCTTGTGGCTTCGCGTGCGCTGATGATGCGGATTCGTTCTCCACGCTCTGTGTGAACAACAACGAGTAGCCGGTGCCGCAGCGATTCTCCTATCGTGACAAACCGTTCCTCTCCGTAGGAATGCATCGGGTCGTCAATCGTTAGCGAGAGCGGATCGCTGAAGACGGCTGCCGCTTCCTCGAACGAGACGCCGTGCTTTTTTCTGTTCCGTATGGCTTTGTCGTCGTTCCACTCGAACGTGAGGCTCATTGCGGTCGTGTCTTGCCTCCGGTTCTGTTTCAACACGGTTGCTTAGCGCTCCTCACGATGCCCCATCCCCCGCGCCGGGGCGGACGCTCGCCTCGCTGTCGGCGGCGGTGTTCGTGTCGGCGTGCGTGTCGTTGGCGGCGCGGCTCAGCAGGCCGGCGATGTCGATGCCGGTGGAGGACTTGAGGCTTTCCAAGAGGGCGGGCGTGGCGCCGGCCACTTGGTTAAACACAGCGGGCACGCCGCGCTGACCGGGGCCGCCGCTGTCCACTACGGTGAGCTTGTCGATCTTCATGTTGTCCACCGTCTGCACGACCTGCCGCATGATGTCGGGCAGCATCTGGATCAGGAAGAGGCGCTCGGCGTCCGGGCCGGCCTGCTTCCAGAGGTCGAGCTTCTGCTTCAAGACGTCCACCTCGGCGCGGCCGTCCTCTAAGATACGCGCGGCGTTGCCCTTAGCGATCTCTTCCTTGGCCTCGCGCTCGGCCTCGGCCTTGACGACGACGCTGGCGCGCTGGCGCTTTTCTTCCAAGAGGATCTGCTGCTCCTCCAGTTCCTGCTGCGCCTGCGCCCGCGCGATGTCGGCGGCCACCTCCACCTTCGCTTCCTCGGCTTCGGATTCGGCGTTGTAGCGGGCCATCGCAACGCGCGTCTCTTTCTCCTCTTTGGCGACGTTGCGGTCGGCGCGCGCCTGCGCCACGCGCGCCTGCTCCTGCTTCTCGGCCTCGGCGATCTCGGCGGCGGAGATGATGTGCGCCGTCTGCTGCCGCCCGATGGCGTCGAGGTAGCCGCGGTCGTCCTCGATGCTCTGCACCTTCAAGGTGTCCAGCTGTAAGCCGAGTGCGGAGAGGTCCTGATCCGCTTCTTTCAATAGCTCTTTGGCGAAGAGGAGCCGGTCCTCGTTCACCTCCTCGGGTGTCAGGAGCGCCATCACGCCGCGGAGGTTCCCCTCGAGTGTCTCCTTGGCGATCTGCTGCACCTCAGCCAAGGGCTTGCCCAAGAGGCGCTCGACGGCGTTGTTCAGCTCCGGCTCGTTCGAGGCGATCTTCACGTTGGCAATCGCGCGCACCTTGAGCGGGATGCCGCCCTTCGAGTACGCGTTCGTCACCATCAGGTCGATGGGGAGCGTCCTGAGGTCCAGGCGGTCCACCTCTTCGAGAAGCGGGATGCGGAAGCCGCGCCCGCCGCGGATCACACGGTAGCCCACCGAGCCGCCGGCGTCGAGCGCCCGCTCGCGCCCGCTGAAGATCAACACCTCGTTGGGCTGGCAGATCTTGAGGTTCGCCCGCACGATGCCGAGCACCGCCAGGAATCCGAGGATAAGCACGCCTGCGATGACGACGATGTCCATTTTCTTTGCCTCGATGTTGAGTCAGGATAGAGAGTTGGAGCGGGCCGGGCGGGAGCGTTTTTAGGCCGGGAAGGAGGGATGGGTGAACGGAAGATCTGTGTGGCGTCCCTTCTTCCTGTCATCCGCTCATCCGTTCCCAATCACTCCGGCTTGACTACCTCGGCCACGGAGCCGTCCATGCGCACGACGACGACCTCGTCGCCGGGGGCGAAGGGGCCGTCGGCCGCCTCGAACGAGCGAGCGCGCAGCTGCACCCGGTTCCCGCGCGCGACGAGGCGCACCTTGCCGAGGCCGTCGCCCTCGAAGGGGAGCGTCACCTCGGCGGTCGTGCCTTTGAGATCGCGCGTGGTGACGCTGCTCGACACGTGGCGGTAGCCCACCGTCTTGATGATGTAGTTGCCGCCGAGGCCGATGATCAGCCCCGTGAGCGCGGCCAGGACCGCCGCCATCGGTTCCTCGGTGCCGATCCAGTCGAGCAAGACGCCCGTCAGCCCGAAAAAAGCCATGAAGAGGAAGAGCGCGCGGATGGTAAAAAGGTCCACCCAGCCCGGCCCGGCCGAGACGTCGCTCACGGCATCGAGCGCGTGCACGTCCGCCTCGCCGTCGAAGTCGCCGGCGTCCGCGTCCAGATCCGCGTCGAAGTCGGCATCGAAATCCGCGTCCACGTCGGCATCGGTGTCGCCGCCGCCGAGGACGGAGAGGAGGACGAAAAAGCCGCCCACAAGGAGGCAGACGAGGTAGATCGCGTCCATAAGCTCCGGAGAATAGTTAGAGTCCGAAGATCAGTACGCACACAACATAGCCGAAGTTACGCTGCCGGTCAACGCGCATCCGCCGTGGCGTGCCGCCCGTAGGCATGAGCGAAACCGCGCCGCACAGCAAAGCGGCCGCCCCTCGAAAGAGGCGACCGCTCCAGTGCTTCCCGTCGGCGCAGATCCTGGGGCGTCAAGGCGCCACGACCTCGCCGTTCTCGTACTCGCGGACGTCGGCACGCGCCGGCTCCGCACGCGCCGAGGCGTGATGGCGGCCGAACTCGGGGTAGGCGCGGACGGCGTGCTCGTGCAGATCGAGTCCGCTCTTCTCCAGATCGCCGTTGATGCGCAGCCCGCCCACGAGCCGGTCGATCCCCTTGAAAAGCACGTAGCAGAGCGGGAAGGCCCACAAGAACGCTGCGCCTACGCCCAGGGCCTGCACGCCAAGCTGAGGAAGGCTGAACCCGCCCGCGTCGAAGAGGCCGGCGGCGAGCGTGCCCCACGCACCGCACACGCCGTGCACGGCCACCGCGCCCACGGGGTCGTCCACGAAGCGCTCGATAACCTCGCTGGCGAAGACGACGACCACGCCCGCCACCGCGCCCGTCAGGATGGCGAAGCCGGGGACGAGGTTCGCGCAGCCGGCCGTGATCCCCACCAAGCCGCCCAGTACGCCGTTGAGCGTCATGCCCGCGTCGGGCTTCCCGTTTTTAATCCAGGTGATGGTCATGGCGCCCACGGCCCCCGCGCCGGCGGCCAGAAACGTGTTCGTGGCGATGAGCGCGATGGCCGTGTCGCCCACGGTGGTCGAGCCGGCGTTGAAGCCGAACCATCCGAACCACAGGATGAAGACGCCCAGCGCGGCCAACGGCAGGCTGTGCCCCTCGATGCTGCGGGGCCGCCCTTCGGCATCGTACTTCCCAGCGCGCGGCCCCACGACCATCGCGCCGGCGAGCGCGGCCCATCCGCCCACCGAGTGCACCACCGTCGAGCCGGCGAAGTCGATAAAGCCCAAGGCTTCGAGCCAGCCGCCGCCGTTGAAGAGGCCGCCCCACGCCCACGCCCCAAAGACGGGGTAGATCAGCGCCGTCACCAGCACCGAGAAGATGAGGTACCCGCTGAACTTCACCCGCTCGGCCACGGCGCCGGAGACGATGGTGGCCGCCGTGGCCGCAAAGACGGCTTGGAAGAAAAAGAAGGCGTACGTCCACTCGGCCGGCTGATCCGTCACGCCCGCCAGGAAAAAGCCGTCCGTGCCGAACCAGCCGCCCGTCGTGTGCCCGAACATCAGCCCAAAGCCGACGCAGAAGAACGCGAGCGCGCCCGCCGAGGCGTCCATCACGTTTTTCATGATGATGTTGACGGCGTTCTTGGCGCGCGTCAGGCCCGTCTCCAAGAGCGCGAAGCCCGCCTGCATGAGGAAGACGAGGGCCGCCGCGATGATCGTCCACACGTAGTTGAGGTTGACCTGCACGGCCTCGGCGGTGGCGGCGTCCTGCGCCCACACCGGCGCCGCGCTGAGGACGAGAACAAAAGCAAGGGCAGTGACGAAACGGAGCTTCATGCTGGCGTTGGCAATGGTTTGTGAAGCAAGATGGATAGTTCAGTTTTAATTTTAAGGTTCAAGTAGTCAACTGTCAAACTTAATAATGAGATTGCCTCCCTCTGCAAAGTAAAGAAATGAAAAAGAGACGCATCGCAATCGGAAAGAAGGCGGGGCGCCCGGCACAAAGAAAAGCCGCGCACCAGAGCGGCACGCGGCGGAGCACCAGCAGCGTTTGCGGGGAAGCCGGCCTCGGCCTGCTTGTCGGATGGAGCGCGGACGTTTCAGGCAGCCGCCTGATGGAAGCGGAGGCGCGTCAGTCGTTCACCACGCCGGCGCGGAGGAAGCTCAGCGTGGCGTGTTCGGGTGGCTCGAGCTGCGCGGCCGGCTCTTCCTCCAAAAACGAGCGCCAGGCCGGGAGCAGCGTGCCCTCGGCGTAGCCTTCCGTGATGGCGGGATGGATGTAGTAGTCGCGGCAGACGGCGGGCGTGTTGCCCAGGGCCTCGGCCACGGCCTTGACCATCGCCACGGTGGTCTTTTGGGCGGCGTCCTCGTCTTCGGCGGGGCCGGCCTCGTGAAAGAAGGTGGCCGCGCGCACGGTCCCGCCCCACGTGCGGAAGTGCTTGGCGGTGAAGTCCTCGCCGGTCGTCTCGCGCAGGTAGGCGTTGACGTGGCTGGCCTTGACGTCGTGCTTCTGCTCGTCTTCGTCAAAGAAGGCGAAGATCTCGTAGCCCGGCACGTCGCAGCAGTCCTGGACGATGCGCGCGAGGAGGGGATCGTCAAGCGGGATCTCGTGCTCTTGGCCGCTCTTCCCCGCAAAGCTGAACGTGCACGCGCCCTTTTTGTCAAAGCGGACGTGGCGGCGGCGCATCGTCGTCAGCCCGAAGGAGTCGTTCTCCTGCGCGTACTCGTCCCCGCCAATGCGGATGAGCGTGCGGTCCAGGAGGCGGACCACGGCGGCGAGGACCTTGTCGCGCGGGAGGCCGTCGAGCGTGAGGTCGTGGCGGCAGCGCGCGCGCAGCTGCGAGAGCGATTGCGCGAAGAGGATGAGGCGGTCGAACTTCATCCGCTGGCGCGCGGCCTGCCACTCGGGGTGGTAGATGTACTGCTTGCGGCCCTTGTCGTCGCGGCCGGTGGAGAGCAGGTGCGCGTCTGGCGTGGCGGCGATCCACACCTCGGTCCAGGCGGGGGGGATGGCCAGCGCCTCGATGCGCGCGCGCTCGTCCTCGTCGGTGATGCGGTTGCCCTCGGCGTCGAGGTAGGTGAAGCCGCGGCCCCAAGGTTTGCGCGTCAGGCCCGGCTCCTCGTCAGAGACGTAGCGCAAGCCGGCGCGGCGGGCCGAGGCCTTAGGGCCAAGCGCACCGCCTTGGGGCGCGGCCTTTTTGGACGCAGCGGTGGACTTCTTGGTTGCCATGCGCGGCGGGGGGCGTGTGGTGGGGGTCGGGCTGAGCGTCTTCAATCAGCGCTGCGAGGCTGCCGTTTCGCTACAGACAGTTTCTTTACGCGGTTTCCTGAAAGGCTCCGCCGGCGGCCTCTTCGCAGCGCGCGGCCATCCGCAACACGCAGCCGTCCGGGGCGCGTGCCGGCTTGATTCGGGATGCTCGCCCGGCTATCCTTGAAGGCGCATCCCGAAGCGCTGCCGTCGCCGCGCTGCCGGTTGTCCTTCACTCAGCCCATCCCCGAAACCCCCAACTCATGCCCGACGCCAACACCGTAGCCGACGTCAGCACCGAGCAGGCCCTCTCCGTCATGAGCGCCGCGCGCCGCAAGGCCGAGGAGATGGACCTGAAGATGAACATCGCTGTCGTGGATGCGGGTGCGAACCTCAAGGCGTTCGTCCGCATGGACGGGGCGTGGCTCGGCTCCATCGACATCGCCATCAAGAAGGCCGAGACGGCGCGCTACTTCGACATGCCCACGGGTGAGGTGGGGAAACTCTCGCAGCCGGGCGGCTCGCTCTACAACATCGAGCACTCCAACGGCGGGCTGATCACGTTCCCCGGCGGCCTCCCGCTCAAGAACGGCAGCGGCGAGGTCATCGGCGCCATCGGCGTCAGCGGCAGCGTGGTTGAGGACGACCACGAGGTGGCGCAGGCCGGCGCCGACGCGCTCGGCGCGTAGCAGCGCCGCAGGCACGCCGCGCGCCGCGCTCAGGAGGAGCCGCGCCGCCCCAGCGCGCGTCCTACGAAGAAGGCCAGCACGAGCGGCGCGGCGCGCTTCCACAGCGGACGCCGTTGCCTCGGCGCGGCGGCACGGCGCTCCGCCGGTGCCGCGACCTCGGCCTTCTTCTCTTCGTGCTCGTCCGCCGGCTCCCCCTCGTCTTCCAGGTCTTCAGCGCGCAGGGCACCCTTGGCGGGGCGGATCTGCGCGCCGTAGCGCTGGGCGTAGACGCGCGTAAAGGCCGCGCCGAAGAAGAGGATCTGCGCCGAGTAGTAGATCCAGATGAGGAGCAGCACGAGCGAGCCGGCGGCGCCGTAGGCCGAGGCCGCGCTGCTCGACCCCAGGTAGACGCCCAGCGCGAACTTCCCCAGCGTGAAGAGGAGCGCCGTGATAAAGGCGCCCACCCACACGTCGCGCCATTCGATCTCGGCGTCGGGCAGGTACTTGAAGATGAGGGCGAAAAGCACCACCACCACGCCGAGCGAGATGACGAAGCCCGCCGCCTGGATCAGCACGTCGGTGCCGAAGGCGAGGTCGGTAAGAAAGGCGTCCAGGGCCGAGAGCGCCGCGCTTAGGATGAGCGAGACGAGGAGCAGGAACCCGATGGTGAGCACCAGCCCAAAGGAGAGGACGCGCGCCAGGAGCAGGTTGACGAAGCCGCGGTCCGGGTCGGGCCGCACGCCCCAGATGACGTTGAGCGAGGCCTTGAGCTGCGCAAACGCCGTCGTGGCGCCAAAGAGGAGCACGGCCCCACCGATGAGCGTGGCCCAGAAGCTCTCGGCACCGGGGCCGCTCGCGCTGTCGAGCATGGTGCCCACCATCTCCGCCCCGTCCGGCCCAACGAGGTCGCCTACCTGCTGCATCACGTCGGCGCGCACGCTGTCGGACTGCCTCCACACCATCCCCGCCACACCGATGACGATGACCAAAAGCGGCGCGAGCGAGAAGATGGTGTAGTACGCCAGCGCGGCGCCCAGGCTCGGCGCGTCGTCTTCGAGCCACACCGCGAACGTCTCACTGAAGAGGCTGAACGTCGTCTTGAGCCAGGAGGGCATGGGCAGCGTGGCACGTTGGAGAGGGCGAGCACGCGCCAATATAGCCACGGCCCGCCACCGGCGCACGCGCTCACGGCTCTGCCGGTGGCGCGTCCTGCTCCTGCCGGTAGAGGCGCTTCACCTCCGCCCGCGTTTTCCGGCCGATCCACACCGCCCCCGCTATCACGGCAAGCGTGAAGACGACAGCGACCCAAACGCCCGCATACGACGGCAACTGTTCGCTCGTGCCAGTTGCCACAGCGTAGCTGCCGCGCTGTATCACCGCGAAGAGCACCGTCGTGCCCGCTGCCGTCCAGTAGAGGAAGCGCTGTCCCAGCGTGCCTATCTGTTGCTTGCCGGCTGAGGAGAGCGCGTCGTACTCGGCTTGGCAGCCGGGCACGTTCACCGCCTCCGGCGCCTGAGCAATGAGCCACGCGCAGCCGTAGCACAGTGCCGCCGTCGCCAGCGCGATGAGCGGCAGCGCCAGCCACGAAAGCCACGTCGTCTGGGCAAAGCGGTCCGGCGTGCCGTCCCAGCCGAAGTGCATAGGGATCCGCTCCGGCAGCGTGTCGAAGACGAGCACGCTCCCGGCGAAGAGACCGGCCAGCAGCGCAGCGTTGACGAGATGGACAGCGCTTTTCGCCATCGTTTTTCAGCAGAGGTCCGCCGTCGGCGGTCAGCGGTCAAAAAAAGATCAAGCGCTCCAGGCGGCGGGGGCGAGGTCGTCCGGGTGGATGATGCGCTCGCCGCGCGCGAGGTCGAAGATGCCCTGCATCTCCTCGTCCGAGAGCGCGAAGTCGAAGAGGTCGAAGTTGCTGCGGCGGTGCTCCGTCGAGGACGCCTTGGGGATGGCCGCCACCTTATTCTGCTGCACGAGCCAGCGCAGCGCCACCTGCGCCGCCGTCTTCCCATGCGCATCGCCGATGGCCTGGAGCAGGTCGTCATCGAGCACCTTGCCGCGCGCGAGCGGGCTGTAGGCGGTGAGGAGGAGGTCGTGCTCGCGCGCCGTCCGCGCCAGCGCGTGCTGCGAGAGGAACGGGTGGTACTCCACCTGCACGGCAAAGAGCGGCGCGTGGCTGAGCGCTTCCTCCACCAGCTCCGGCGTGAAGTTGCTCACGCCCAGGTGCCGCGCTTTGCCCGCCTCGCGCAGCGCGCTCATGGCCTCCATCGTGCCTTCCATCTCGAAAGCGCCCGCCGGCCAGTGCACGTGTAAGAGGTCCACGTAGTCGGTGCCGAGCTTTTTGAGGCTCTCCTCCGCTGAGGCGCGCACGTTGCCCGGCGCCAAGTTCTCCGGCCAGATTTTAGTGACGAGGAACACGTCGTCGCGGTCCACGCCCGCGGCGTCCTGGAGGCCTTGGCCGACCTCGGCCTCGTTCTCGTAGACTTGCGCCGTGTCGATGTGGCGGTAGCCCATCTCCAGCGCCTCGGCCACGCCCCGGCGGCAGGCCTCGCCGTCAAGCTTCCACGTGCCCAGGCCCAGCGCCGGCACCTCTTCGCCCTGGATCGTCTGGTAGATCTGCTCTGCCATGCTCTGTCCTCGAAAGCTGCGTACGGATGATGGGCGGATTGCGAAAACGTTAACACGCCATCCGCGCGCCGTGTTCGCTGGGCACGCCGACGACGGACGGACGACGGACGATGGACGACGTGCGCGCTTCGAGGTCGTCGGTCTTCCTTCGCCGGTCGTCACCAAACGGAAAGCGCCGCGTCACCCGGAGGAGGCTGCGCGGCGCTTTCTTCTGCACAGAAAACCGCCGGGCGCTCAGCGCGTCAGCGGCACGGTGACGGAGACCTGGTGCGTGAACACGCGCGCCTCGTCGAGCGTCAAGGCGCCGTTGGGCGCGATGATGTAGTCGGCGCGGGCGGCCATGGCGAAGTCCGCCGTCTCGGCCACGAACCGGCGCGTGGAGGGCTGGCCCGTGCCCAGCGTCAGGGCGCCCTGGTAGCGGACGGTGAACTCGGGGAAGCGCAGGCCCAGGCCCGTCGTGAACGTCCACTCCGTCCAGCTCTCCTCCATCTCGCGCTCGAAGACCTGCACGAAGTTCTGCTGGTCGAGGTGGTAGCGGATGCGGTGCGCGTCAAGGCCAAGGGCGAAGTCGAACCGCCCGGCCTCGCGCCGCGCGCCCATCTTCAGGCGGGCGTTGTGGAAGCGGAAGTGGTTCTCCACGGTCATCTGCCCGGCGCGGACGAGGCCGCCGGCGTTGGTCTCGGTGTCTTCAAGCGCGTCGGCCCAGGTGTGGCTCCAGATCGGCTCGTAGATGAGGTCGAGACCGAACGCCGCTGGCCCCACCTTGCGCGCCACGCCGATGCCGATGTTGTACGCCTCGGAGCGGCCCGGATCGCGCGGGATCTGCATGAGGTCGTAGTTGGGGATCTTCGGGTGCCACTTCCAGTCGCCGGTGGCCTGCGCGCCGAGGCGCCAGCCGTTAGAGAGCGGGTGCTGGTAGCCGAGGCGCAGCGCCCAGCCGAGCGTGCGGTCTTCCTCGGTGCGCTCGGCCCAGGTGCCCTCGCGTTCCCAGCCGTCGCCGCCCTGCCATTCGAGCATGTCGTGCTCCATCGAGAAGCGGTGGTGCATGAAGACGGCCTCGGCCGAGCGCCCGTCGGTCCAGTGGCGGTAGAGGCCCAGGCGGTAGAGGCCCATCGTGCCGGACTGGTCCACCTGGCTGCCCTGCGCGTAGAGCATCCGCACGCCCTCGATGCCGTTCAGGCGCGCCACCAAGGCGCTGGCCGCCACCGAGAGGTTCGTGCCGGGGATCTGCAAGCCGCCCATGCCAAAGGCGTAGAGGTTGTCCTGCGAGCGCTCGGCCTCGCGCGCCGGCTGTGGGAGCCAGCCGTTTTCGAGTTGCGGCAAGACCAGCTCCTGCCACGCCAGCGCCGCCCCGCCGAAGTAATGCCCGCTTCGTGCGAGCGCGCTCATCGGCAGCGTGCGGCCGGAGCCGTCGTCCATGGCGGCCTGATCGGCCGAGAAGCCGTAGTACACCGGCGCGAGGGAGACGTGCGCGCCCTCGGTGCGGATGCCCTTGGCCGGGTTCACGAACGGATCGGCTAGGGGGTCTTCTAAGGCGATGGAGACGCCGCCCATGCTCTCGTTCTGGGAGGGGAAGAGGAGGAACTGATCGCCCTCGGCCACCGGCACGGTCTTGACCGGGATGCTCTGGGCGAAAACGCTCGGGGCGAGCGCCGCGCCCGGCAGCGCGAGCGCGACGAAGAGGGTGGCAAGAAGCAGTCGTTGCATGGCGGGCACCTCCGCAAAGGTAAGGTTCGAAAGAAGGGACACAGCGCAAGGAACGAACGCGGACGAAAACGCGAAAGGCAAAAATTCGTCCGCCGCGAATGCGTGTTGCACGACAGAAAAACCAGGCCGATGCGGGACCGCGAATAACTGCCGCTCGGCCTTTCACTTCTGCCGCCGGATCGTTACCGTAGGGCCAGAGCCGTTTTCTTTCCGCTCTTGCTTCCCGCGCGTATGGCCCGCCGCCCCGCTTCGCCCAAGCACGCCAACGACGAAGCCCGCCGGCGCCTGCGCCGCTACGCCTGGTTCCTGGACGACTCGATCCCGCTCCCGCTCATCGGCCGGCGCGTGGGCGTGGACGCCGTCATCGGCCTCGTCCCCGGCGTCGGCGACGCGCTCGGGGCGCTCCTGTCGAGCTATGTGCTCGTGGAAGCCGTGCGCATCGGCGTCTCGAAGGCGGTGTTCTTTCGGATGGTGCTCAACGTGCTCATCGAAACGGTCGTAGGCGCCGTGCCCGTCCTCGGCGACCTCTTCGACGCCGCGTTCAAGGCCAACGAGCGCAACGTGGACCTTCTGGAAAGCTACCTCGACGATCCGCGGGAGACGGCCCGCGCGAGCCGCACGATTGCTGCCGGCATCGCCGTGGCCCTGCTGATGCTCATCCTCGGCGCGCTTGCCGTTATCGCGTGGCTCCTGCGCTGGCTCTACGTGGCGCTGGCGTAGCGGATCGCGCCCAGCGCGCGCTGCCGCCCTGCGTTTCAGGCCTGGCCGTCGGTCCCCTCTGCACGCTCGGCGGCGGCGGCCTCGTCCGGCAGCGCGTCCGGGTGCGGGAGCACAGACGTCTCGAAAACGGCCAGCGCGAGCACGAGGCCGCTCACGGCGAGGAGCAGCCCGGCAGCCGGCAGACCCAGCGGCAGGACCACGAGCGCCACAAGCAGGCCGGCGCCGCCGAGCCTAACGGCGAAGGCGCGCGCCGGGAGCGGCATCGCCGCCGCGCGGTGGATAACGGCCATCCCTGAGAGCGCCACGGCCGTGCCGCCGCCGAGCGCCCACCGCCCCGCCGCCTCCAGGTGGTGCCCCTCGCCCACGGCCAGGATCGCCTCTTCCACCCCCACGCTCGCCGCCACCACCCCGGCGTAGGCGAAGTAGTGCGCGTATCCGTAGACGTGCGAGCGCACGAGCGCCCGGCAGCCCCCTTCGAGCGCCGTGCTCAGCGCCGAGGAGTCGTCGCGGATGAAGTACGTCCACCGCAGCGCCGCCCCAAGCGCGAAGCCGGTCACGCTCACGCCCACGACGCGCGGCGTCCACGGCACCTCGGCAATCCCCTCGGTCACAGCCACGACCGATTCGCCCAGCGCGATGATCATGAAGAGGCCGGAGCGCTCGGGCATGTGCGAGAGCTGGCTCAGCAGGTCCGGAAGCTGGTAATACGCGAGGGGCGAGTTCGCCATCGGTACGAAGACGGCCGCGCCCCAGAGGGCGTACCGCCACGGCGGCTCGGCGAAAAAGCTGACGCCGTAGAGCGCCGCCGCCACGGCCATCGCCACGACGTACCGCCGCGTGAGCGGGCGCAACCGAGGGTTCGGCTTGTAGGCGCGGGCGTAGAGCGCCGTGAGCACGGCGTACATCCCCGCAAACACCAGCGCGCCCCACGCCGCCTCGCCCTCTGCCACGCGCGGCGCCACGCGGCTGATGGCCACCACGCCGAACATGGCGGCAAAGAGCGCCAGCCGGTACACGACGTCGTCCGTGTCGAAGAGGTCGCCGTAGTAGCTGAAGTCCGTCCAGAGCCACCACGTGGGCAAAAAGAGGAAGGCGAGCTAAGTAGGACAACAGAAGAACGCTAACGATGGCGATGGGTGTGGCTCAGGGCGTAGGTCCTGCAACGATAGACAGCCCGACCGCCATGTCGCACCGCACGGTTCGTTCGCCAGACCAGGAGGAGCAGGAAGAACTCAAGCGTATGACGCGCGAAGAGATCGGTCGCGTGGCGATGCGCGCGCAGATGGTCCTGCTCTCGGCCAGAGCCTTCGCTGCACAGGAGATCGCCGAGATCCAAGACACATCCGACGTGACCGTCTACAAGTGGATGGATCGCTTCGACGAGGGCGGCCCTCTGAGCCTTTGCGACCAGGAGCGCGAGGGCCGACCGCCGAAGCTCGATGAAGAGGCCCAAGACGAGATTGAGCGCGTCATCGAAGAGCCGCCAACCGAAGAGGGCTACAACGCCACGCGCTGGACGGCGCCGCGCCTGGCGCGCCACCTCGAAGAGGAACTCGGCGTCGAGGTCCATCCCGAGACCGTGCGGCGCGCCTTGCGCCGACTCCAGTTCAGTTGGAAGCGTCCGCGCCGCGAGCTGCCGCCGGATCCGGATTACGCCGAGCATGCGCGCGCGCTCGTGGAAGCCGTTGCCACGGCTGGCGCACAGACGAGCATTCTCTTCGAGGACGAGACGGAGCTTAAGCGCTTCCCGCCGCTCAGGCGGATGTGGATGCCCAGAGGCGAGCAGTGGAGCGTGGACGTGCCGGAGTCCAACGACAAGCTCTGTCTCTAGGGCGCGCTCGATATCGCAACCGCAGAGACGATCACCGAGGCGTACCCGAAGGGCAAGTCCGAGTACACAAAGGCCTTCTTGGAGCAAGTGCTCGCAGAGGTCGAGGGCACTACCTTGCTGGTGTGGGAGCGCGCGCGGTGGCACACCTCGCAGGCTGTCGAGAAGATGGTTGCCCGGCACGAGCGCATCGAGACGGTGCTCTTGCCCAAGCGCTCGCCTGAGGACAACCCGGTGGAGGACCTCTGGCGCGAACTTAAGAACACCGTCGCGGCCAACCTCGAACGCAGCCTCGGCGCGCTTCGGGAAGCCTGCCGGCAGTTCTTCGACGAGCTTACGCCAGCAGCGGCGCTCAAGATGGCCGGTCTCCGTTAACGTTCTTTCGTCGTCCTACATAGGCCAGGCCCTTCAGGCTGAGGTCCTCGCGCAGGAGGCCGGCCAGCCCGGCGATGGCGACGACGAAGACGAGGTCGAAGAAGAGTTCGAGCCAGGTGGCCTGCCGGTGCGCCCCGCTGTCCTGGCGGAAGCGCGGCGGCTTCACCCAGCGCGCCTCCGGCAGGGCGCCTGAAAGCGCTGCGCCGCGACGCGCACCTGCAGCAGAGCCATCTTCCATAGTCAGAGAAACGGGTGGGCTGAAGGGGAGTTGAAGGCCAGGTGAAGCGCCCTCGCCCAGGATAGTAACCCAAGTTGTGACCTACAGGCCAGTGGTGATGCTGCAGGCCAACACGAACAAGACCACCTTCAACTCGAACCCGCGCGCGGTGACAGCATGGATCGACTTCGGCAAGAGCCGTTCGATGAGACTACCGGCGGTCTCGATTGCCTTGCGGGTGTAGTGCTGCACGAAGGCGACGAACTGCTCCACGGGCCGCTTCGAGTTCTTGCGCCGCATCGGCGAGAGGGTCACGCCCTGGCCGGCAGCGAGTTCGTCCTCAACGAAGTAGTCGTTGTAAGCTTTGTCACTGTAGATGGTCGCGCCTTCGGGCAGGTCGTAGCTGAAGTAGTCAAGCGCGCGCACGTCGCTGTGCGAGCCGGGCGTGAGCACCAGTTCCACCGGACGCCCCTCGGAAGTCGTCAGAAGATGAGCCTTCACGCCGTAGAAAAAACGCCGTTTCGAGGCGGTGTAGCCTCGAAAAGCGCCGCCGGTCTCTTCCAGCGGATAAAGGCGCGAGCGCCGAATGCGGATGTCGTCGCAGCAGGCTACGGGGAAGGAGTCAATCAGGAAGTCGTTGCCTGGAGACTGACCTTTCCAGCACCGGCCCAGGACCTCGAAGAGGCGCACGACCAGGGCGGTAAGCCGGTGCAGGCGCCGGTTGAACTGACTGCGAGAGAGCATTCTGGGAATGAGGTCAGGCCTGCAGAGGTGCTCGCGCGCGGACTCGAAGTTGCCGCCGAAGTAGCGCGCAGCCACGAGGGCGGTGGTGATGACCTCGGCATCGGACATGGTGCTTTGGGCGTCTTCGCGGTGGCCGAGGGCTTTGAGAAAGTCGTCGGTGAGGCAGTAGATTGCAGTGATGGCGGTGTCCATGGCAGCGGCGTTGAGGTGGGCAAACTTGGCGGTTTACCGGCTCAACATGGCGCCTGGACATCGCCATTTTCAACTATGGCCGCTACGCTCGCATAGGTCACAACTTGGGTTAGTAGCCAAACGGTGTGGTTGGCGCAAGCGGCGCCCCGAAGCAGCAAGCGCACGTGCCATGAGCGAGAGCCTTATCGAACTCCGAGATGCCCGCTCCGGGCACGACGTGAAGGCGCTCTCAGGCGCGCGGATCGAGACGACGAGCCGCGGCCTCGGCTGGGACGGCCTCGCCGTTGAGGTCGGCGCGAACGACGACTGGGACGTCACCGCCCTCGCTACGGCGGATCACTACGTCGCCGTCCACCTCGGCGACGAGGCCTCCGTGATGGAGTTTGGCGAAGGCGCCTCGCCGCACCCCATCCGGCCCCGCATCGGCCAAGTGTGGGTGAGCGGGGCGGGCCGGCCGTTCTCGTGGCGCGTCGAGGGGGCGATCCGCTACGCCGGCCTCACGATCCGCCCCGACTTCGCCGCCCGGCTCTCTGGCGCCGATGACCTGGAGATCCCGACGAGCGGCTACTTCGGCGACCCCGTGCTGGCGCACCTCGTGCGCGCCTTGGCGGAAGAGGCCGCCGCCGGCGGGCCGAACGGCCCAGCCTTCGCGCAGACGCTCGCCGTGGCCGTGAGCGCGCACCTGGCCCGGCGCTACGCCGCCGAGGCACCGACGGAAACGAACGGCCCCGGCGGCCTTTCCACGGCGCAGCTCCGGCGCGTGCGCGAATACGTCGAGGCGCACCTGGCCGCCGACGTGACGCTGGAGGACATGGCTTCGGTGGCGGCGCTCTCGCCGCACCACTTCGCCAGGGCGTTCAAGGCGTCGGTGGGCGTGCCGCCGTACCGATACTTCATGCAGCGCCGGGCGGAGCGGGCGCGCGAACTGCTCCTGGCCGGGCGGCAGCGCGTGGGCGAGGTCGCCGCCGCGCTGGGGTTCTCAGACCCGAGCCACCTCACGCGCGCGTTCAAGCGGCAGTTTGGGGTCACGCCGAGCCGGCTTCTGAAAGAGAGCCGCCGGTAGATCAGGAGGTGTGGGAGCGGGATGCGCAAGATTGTCCAAGAAAAGCGCAAGATTTGGCAAACCCCGCCGCCGCGCGGGGTGGTAGAGTAACGTGAGCATCCCCCCGCCCCCTCACGCTACCGCCCCGAGCCATGAACCACCTCCTCTTTTGGGTTCTCCTCTCCGCCACGCTGCCCCTCCTCGGCGCCTGCGCCGCCTCAGACGCGCAAGACGCCTCTACTGATGTCTCAGCTGCTGAGGAACCACCTACCGAAGGATCATCTGCCGCCGACACGTCGGCAGACGAGGCCACCATCCGCGAAGTCATCAACGGCCTCTTCGCCGCCGTCGACGCGCGCGAGTGGGACCGCGTGGCCTCGTTTTTCGCCGACTCGGTGCAGATGGACTACTCGGCCCTCGGCGCCGAGCCGGCTACGCAGTCGCCGAAGGAAATCGTGGAAGGCTGGCAGCAGATGCTGCCCGGCTTCGAGCGGACGGTCCACAACCCCCACAACCTCGCCGTCTGGGCCGTCCCTCACATGACGGAGGAGGGCGCGCCGGCCCGCGCGACGGCCACCTACGACGCCCTCGCCACGCACGTCCTGGAGGGCCGAGACTGGACGGTCTTCGCCGGCTATGACTCCGAGTTCGTAAAAGAGGATGGTCAATGGAAGATCGCCCGGACGCGGCTGAGCCTCTATGACCAGACCGGCGACACCGACCTCCCGGCCCTTGCCGCCGAGCGTGTGCAGGCCGGGCAGGGCTATACGGCTGAGGACCTCACTGCCTTCGAAAGCCGGCACACCGAGACCGTCTCGGCCATGCTCGACGACCTCAGCCGCGGCGACATCGAGGCGTACCTCAGCGCGTTCGCCGAAGGCGGCAAGCAGGTCATGCCGCTGGCGCCGGAAGGCTTTCCTGAGCGCGTCGAGGGCATGGACGCGCTCCGCGAGCAGTACGGCCCCGTGGCGGGCTTTGCGAGCCAGCGCTACCCCCACGAGGTCTTCGCCACGGCCGATCCGAATGTCGTCCTCGCCAAGTACGACGGCCAAATCACTGTCGAGCCGGGGAGCGAGTACAACAACAGCTATGTCGGCGTCTTCGCCTTTGGCGAGGGCGGCAAGCTGGAGACTTTCGCCGAGTACTTCAACCCGCAGATCCTCGCCAACGGATTCCCCGGCGCCCCGCCGCTCCACTACTCGGTTCACGAGGCCGGCGCGCGTCCCGAGAGCGGCGTCACCATGCGCGAGGTCCGCTTCGAGAGCGCGGGCGACGAGCTGGTCGGCCACCTCTTCCTCCCGCCGGGCTTCGACGAGTCGCGCCGGTACCCCGCCGTCGTCGTGACGGGTTCGTGGACGAGCGTGAAAGAGCAGATGCCTGACGCGTACGCTTCGCTCCTCGCCAAAGACGGGTTCGTGACGCTCACGTTCGACTTCCGGGGCTGGGGCGAGAGCGCGGGCGAGCCGCGTCAGTTCGAGGATGCCGGCCGCAAGGTCGAGGACATCCAGAGCGCCGTCACCTTCCTCACCGGGCACCCCAACGTCTCGGGTGACATCTCCGGCCTCGGGGTCTGCGCCAGCTCCGGCTACATGGCCCACGCGGTGGCTCAGGACGACCGCATCCGCCGGCTCGCCCTCGTGGCGCCGTGGCTCCACACTCCGGACATGACTTACGCCTCTATGACGGCCGGCCGAACGGGCGCCGCGATGGGCTGCTCCGGCTCGGGCGCGAGGCGCGCGAGGCGCGCGAGCGCACGGGCGAGGTCCGCTACAACCAGGCCGTGAGCGAGCTAAACCCGATGGCGGCGATGTACGTCCCCGGCGGCGCGTTCCCGTACTACCTCAGCCCCGCGATGGGCGCCGGCCCGCACTACGCCAACCGCTGGGCGGTGATGAGCTGGGAGCCGTGGCTCACGTTCGACGCCATCGCAGCGGCCGACAGCATCACGGTGCCCGTCCACATCGTCCACTCGGAGAGCGGGGCCGTGCCCGAGGGCGCGCGCGCCTTCATCGAGCGGCTCCCGGGCAAGCCGGAGACCGTCTGGCTCAACGACTACAACCAGATGGAGCTGTACTACGTGCCGGAGGCGGTCTCCGAGGCGATGGCCGCGACGAGCGCCTGGCTCCAGCGCCAGACCGAAGGCTCTTAGCAAAAGCTGCCAGCACGCTCCGTACGGACTTTGTCCTCATACAGCGCCAGCCGGTGGCCGTAGGGCAGCCCGGCGTCAAAGCCGAGTCAGCCGGCATGGGGCGTGGGGTTAGAAAGCGCCTTGCGGAAGACGGCGACGGGCTGCGCACCGCTTACCGCGTAGGCGTCTCCGCCGCCCGCCCCACCCGGATGGAAGACGTAGAACGGCACGCCCGTTACGCCGAGGCGGCGCGCCTCCTCTTGGCTCCGCTCCACCTCGGGCGCGAAGCGCTCCGAGGCGAGCATGGCGCGGGCGCCGGCGGCGTCGAGGCCGGTCTCTTCGGCGAGCGCCGCCAGCGTTTCGACGCTGCCCACGTCGCGCCCCCTGGTGAAGTAGGCGGCAAAGAGCGCCTCGGCCAGGCGCTGCGGCGCGCCCGCGTCGCCTTCCTCGGCGGCCCACAGCACGAGGCGGTGCGCCTTCGCCGTGTTGACGGCCCGGGCGATGCGGTCGGGGTGCATCTCGAGTCCGGCCGCGGCACCCATCTCGGCCACGTGGCGGAAGGCGGCCTGCGCGCGCTCCCAGCCGCCGAACTTCTTCTCGGCGAAGGCGCGCCAGTCCATCCCTTCCTCAGGCAGCCCCGGCTGAAGCTGAAACGGCCGCCAGCGCCACCGCACCTCAGGCGCCGCCGCGCCGGCCCCGCGCGCCTCGGCAAGCGCCTGCTCAAAGTGCCGCTCGCCGATGTAGCAGAACGGGCACGCGATGTCGGCGAACACCTCGACGGTCATGGCACAGCGGCGGCAGGTCGTAAGAGGGAGAGATGCCTCCGGTCAACCCCTGGCCACCCGCCGCGAATCCGCCGCTGCGGCTACGCCCCGCCCGCGAGCCGCACGGCCCCGCCCTCGTATTCGTCCGGGCGGCGGTGTTTGAGGAAGAGCTTGCGCGCGGGCGCCTCGGCGCAGCGGCCGAGGCCGATCTCGGCGTGCAGCACGGCCTCCTCGCCCGTGGGCGCCTGCTTAACGAGCTGCCCGAACGGATCGGCCACGAACGAGCCGCCGGCAAACTCCAGCCGCTCTTCTTTCCCAACGCGGTTGGCGAGCGCCATGAAGAAGCCGTTCTGAAACGCGCCTACGCGCAGCTCCGCTTCAAAGAGGCCGTCCGGCCACTCGCCCACGATCCCCGCTTGCGGCACCACCACGAGGTCGGCGCCGCCGAGGGCCAAAGCACGCAGGTACTCGGGGAAGTGCCGGTCGTAGCAGATCGCCACGCCGATGCGCCCGGCGGCGGTGTCGTAGACGGGCGCGCCCGTGTCGCCCTCAGCGTAGTAGCCCTGCTCGTGGAAGCCGTCGTAGTCGGTGATGTGCATCATGCGCGTTTTGCCGAGGAGCGCGCCGTCGGCGTCGATGACGGGCGAGGTGTCATAGGCCGTGCCGCCGGCGCGCTCGTAGAGGTTGATGACGGTCACCACGCCGTGGCGCGCCGCCGCCTCCTGGAACGCCTCGGTGGTGGGGCCGGGGATCGGCTCGGCGAGGTCAAGCGCGTCCGGGCCGGCCGGGTGCTGCGGGTAGAACGGCGTGAAGGCGAGTTCGGGGAAGACAACGAGGTCGGCCCCGGCGTCGGCCGCTTCCCGGAAGGCGTCGAGGCCGCGCTGGAGCGAGCGGTCGAAGTCGTCGGTGGGCTGGAGCTGGACGAGGGCGAGGTTCATGGCTTGAGGGACGGCCGGCCGCGGACCCCGGTGCCGGGGTAGGCTCTGGACCGCTGCTTAGGAGATCGAGTCAAAGGTCAGCGCGTGTCCATCGGCCGTCCGTCGTCGGCGGTCGGCCGTCGTCCTGCGGCGCGCTCCTCGGCGATGAAGGCTGCGACGACGGGCAGGTGGTCGCTCGCGCGGCGCATCTGCCCGGACGAAAGCGGCGTGGCGACGCGGACGGAGCCTTCGACCAGCTCGGGCAGCATGTTCTCGCCCAAGAGGACGTAGTCGAGCTGGCGCTCCGGCGCATCGGACGGAAACGTAGGCGTGGGGCGCCCGGCCAGCGGATCGGTGAGGCGGGCGCGGCCCTCGGCCGAGCGGGCCTCGCCCAGGAGCAGACCCAGTTCGGGGCTGCCGGGGAGCGCGTTGAGGTCGCCCACGACGAGGAGGTTGGCCTCGGGCCGCGCGGCGAGAAGCTGGTCGAAGCGCTCGCGCAGGAAGCGGATCTGCCCGGTGCGCCAGCCCTCGTTGCGCGCGCCGGGCCCGGCCTTGAGGTGCAGCCCCACGAGGGCGAAGGTGTAATCGGGCCGCGCCAGGACCTCGGCCATCCACATGCGGTTGTTCGTCAGGCGCTGCGCCGGCGGCTCGCGCGCGCCGATGACGGGCGTGGTGACCGCGGCGTAGCTCTCCACCACGCCCAGCGGCAGGCGGCTCATCACCACCACGTTTTGGTACCAGTCGCGGCTCTCCGTACCGGCGAAAAAGCGGTAGCCCATCTCCGGAAAGCGCTCCTCGGCCAGGCGCTCCAGGAACGCCGCGCTCTCGAACTCCTGCAAGACCACCACATCCGCATCAAGTGCGCGGATGACTTCCACGAAGAGGCGCGTGCGCTCGGGCATGTTGTCGTACGGCTCGTCCTCGCGGCGGTTGTCGATGTACGGGTTGTCGTATTCGTCCACGAAGTGCTCGGCGTTCCACGTCGCCACGCGGACGGTGTCGCCCTCGGGATAGGTAAAGCCTTCGGGAGGCACCGTTCCGGCGGCGGGGTCGGCGCCCGCCGTGACCGGCGCGGAAAGCGGCGCGGCGGGGGCGCAGGCGGAGAGCAGGAGGGCGGAGAGAAGAACGAAGAGGTGCGCTGCGTATCGAAGGGCGTTTCCCGCTGCTGCTTTCAAGGCGTGCCGTTTTCTACGAGAAGGATAAGATTCAGAATTCGAGCCGGAGCCGGGCGTTGACCGTGCGTGGCGTCAGGCGCGTGGGGATGCGGTTGAACTGCCCGTCCCACGTGTACGCCACCGTGTTGACCATGTCGAAGATGTTCAGGATCTCGGCCGTGAGGGAGAGCGTGACCGGCTCGCCGCCGATGCCGTTCTCGAAGACGGGCAGGATCTTCGTCGCGCCTACGTCGATGCGGCGGTACTCGGGCAGGCGGCCCTGCGAGCGCGGCCCCGGCACCTGGCGGTAGATGCCGTTCGAGAGCGCCTCGCCCTGGATGGGCGGCGTGTAGGGCAGCCCGCTCCCGAAGAGGCCGCGCATGTGCAGCTTCCACGTCTCGTCGCCCGGCACGTAGTCCTGGATAAAGGCGGAGAAGGTGTGGCGCTGGTCCGTCGGGCGCGGGACGAGGCCGTCGTTGAGGCGCGTCTCGAACGCCGGCAAAAACGCCTCGCGCGCCACGAGGTAGCTGTAGTTGAACCAGCTTTCCAGCCCCGGCACGAACTCGCCGCGCAGTTGGAGGTCGAGGCCGTAGGCGTACCCCTCGGCGTCGTTCTCGCCGGAGTACAAGACGCGCACGTTCTCGATGTCGTACGAGATCAGGTTGCGCAGCCGCTTGTAGTACGCCTCGGCGCGGACGTATAGCCGCCGCTCCGGCAAAAAGTGCTCGCCGCCGAAGACGAACTGCATGGACTGCTGCGATTTGAGGTCGCGGTTCACAGCGCCCAAGACCTCCTCGCCCGGCTCCGGCTTGCCGCGGAACTCGCGGTACGTCGGCTTCTGGTGGTATAGGCCCCAGGCGCCGGTGAGCATCGTGTTCTCCGACCATTCGTAGCGCACCGAGAGCCGGGGCGAGACCGTCCACTCCTCGTTAAACGAGAAGTAGTCCGCGCGGACGCCGGCAGTGAGGAGGAGCTTCCCGCGCTCGGGCAAGACGTCGATGGCGTCCTGCGCGTAGAGGCCGGCCTGCCAGGCGTCGAACGTCGCGGCGGCGTCCACGCGGTCGGCCTCAATCTCAACCTCCTCGCCGTTCTCGAAGCGGGTGTGCACGAGCCGTTCGTCGATCCGGTCCTCGAAGTGGAGGCCGCGCACGTGCCAGCCGGCTTCCGGCGCGTGGCGGTTCAAGCTCAGCAAATAGCGCCCGCGCCCGGTGAGCGTCTCCACGGCGACGCTGTTGTCCACCTCATCGGCCTGCTCGCCGTAGCCGATGGGGACGCTCCCGCCGCCGCCCGGATCTTCCTGAAACAGGATCGAGCGCCCGCTCACGTCCACGCGCGAGCGCTCCTCGGTGCCGAAGTAGGCTGCGTCGTGCTCCATCCGCAGTTTCCTGGAGAGCCGCGTCTTGAGCCGCGCGCCGCCGAAGCGGGTGGTGTAGCCGTCGCGCTGCTCACCCTCGTACTCGGTGTAGAGCGAGCGCAGGTCCGAGGGCACGTCCGGGTCAAGGCTGATGAGGCCGTAGTACGTCCGCTTCGTGTTCGGGTCGAGCAAGAACTCGTGGTCGGCCCAGATGCCGAGGGCTTCGATTTCCTGCCCCGGCGTGAGGCGGAAGGTGAGCGTCCCCTGCACGTCGGTGAAGTCGGGGCGGTAGTCGCCTTGGAGTTCCTGCGTGGAGAAGAACCGCTCCGCCTGCGCCTTCCGCAGGCCGAAGGCCCACCCGAGCTTCCCATCGAGCGCCGAGGCGGAGGCGTTCACGTCTGCATCCAAAAGGCTCAGCGAGGCCGATCCGCTGAGGGGGGCGCGGTCGGGGCGGCGGTACTTCACGTCGAGGGCGGAGGAGAGCTTGCCGCCGTAGCGCGCCGGGAAGCCGCCCGCGTAGAACGTGATCCGCTCCGAAAGCGCCGGGTTGAGGAGGCCCAGGCCCTCCTGCTCGCCCTGCCGCGGACGGAACGGCATGTACACCTCGAAGCCGTCGATGAAGATGAGGTTCTCGTTGTACCCGCCGCCGCGCACGCTGTACTGGCTCGACAGCTCGTTATTCGTCGCCACGCCAGGCAGGACTTTGAGCGCGCGGAAGCCGTCCTTCAGGGGCGAGGGGATGTTCTGCACCTGCTCCGGGTCGAGTTCGTAAACGCCCGCCTCGACGGAGACGGGGCTGTCCTCGACGGTGACGCCCTCCATCTCCATCACCGCATCGCGCAACGCCACGTCTAGCACCGTCGCCCGGTCGCGCCGCACCGTGACCGAGTCCACCGTCTCCGCCTCGAAGCCGACGGCCGTGATCCGCAGCGCATACGTGCCAGCGGGCACGCGTAGGACGTAGCGCCCGTTCTCACCCGCCGCCGTGCCGAAGTTCGTCCCGGCCACAAGGACCGTCGCGCCGGGCAGTGGATCGCCTGTGGCCGCCTGCGCCACGCGGCCCTCGACGGTGCCCCAGCCCTGCGCCTGCACGTCTTCAGGCAGCAGGAAGAAAAGAAACAGGCCGAGGAGAACAAACGAAGCGGCACGCATAGCAGACTGCGGGTGCTGGAAGGGAAAGGGGAAGCGGTGTAGCAGTCCGAATACGTCGTGCGCCGTCGGGAAAGAGATCGTGGTCCGAAGAAAACCGCTGCTTGGCCTCTCGGAAAAAGAGGCGAGGCAGCCGGATGCGCGCGTCAGAGGCTGTGCAGAAAGCCCGCTTCGAGCAAAAGATACAACTGCGCGTACGGCAGAAGCAACCCGAAGAGCGCCCCGGCCCACACCTGCCAGGGTGTGTGCGCGCCGATCCGTACGCGCGCCCACATGATGGTGCCCAGAAGCGCGAAGAGGCCGTAGAGCGGGGCCGGTTCCAGGAGCCAGGCGTCCGGCGCGGCGGGCAGACCCGACCACGGCGTCTGCGCCACGAAGAGGAGCATCGAGGCAAACCCCGCCAGCGACGCCGCGTGCACGGAAATCTTCCACCGCAGCGTGATGATCATGATGCCCAGCGTGTTGATCACGTGCAGCGCCGCGAGCGCCGCGACGAGCTTAGCCGCCGTCGCGCTCGTGCCGTAGAGGACCACGAGCGCCGCGATGTACGAGGCGATGCCCACCAAAAACGGCCGCGTCCGCCGCGTGCGGTCGTGGAGTTCGAGCGAGGCCACCTGCCCGTTCCGGATGAGCCAGAGCAGATACCCCAGCGGCACCACCACAAAAAAGACGACTACCACGCCCACGGCCCAGCTAATCTCATACGCCGACGCCCCGAAGTGCGCCAGCACCAGCCCAAAAAGCAGCGGCGGCAGGACGAGCGGATTCACCGCGTACCCCAGCCCCTGCGCCACACGGAAGCTCAGCGAATCGGTGCGCTCGGCAGCGGAAAGCGTGTCAGAAGGCATAGGCATCGCGCAAAGGGTGCACAAGAAAAGTGCCGCAACGCATTCGGCAGCGTTTGCCCTCTAAAAGTACCGCCCGCCCGTCCTGATTAACAGCGCCTCGGCGCGATTTCATCGAAGCGTAAAGCTTGGTTTATAGAAGCGTAACGCTTAGCCTCATTGTGCGCCGGAGTGCATCCACCTGAACTCTTCTTGCTTTTTGTGCTCTCGGCAGAGCCTTTTGATCACAGCCTTCTCCCGTGAGAACCACGTCTCGATTGCACCAAACTGACAAGTGCTCCGCTTAGTCCGCTCCGGAATACAGCCAGCGAATCGACCGGCACGGACTCCTCGTGCTCCGGTCCCGAATGAAAAACTTGGCTTGCTGATTCATAAATCTCTACAGCGGAGATGGTAAACGGATTGGGGCCGAAGTGAATGGATGAGCAGGGCTTGGTGATCGAGCCAAACTTGGCATCAAATCCTGTCCCTCTGGGTATAGCCGCTCGTTGGATGGACAAGCGGGAGTGGAGAAAGTCGTGGGACATCTCCGTCTCTACATCTGAGGCTGCGAGGTTTACGAACCTCCGCTTGACCTCGACATGACCGAGAAGCACGGAAAGGCTGAGCCTCAACGGCACTTCCGTAAAGTTGTAAGCCAAGGAGCGTAGATGACGGAAACAGGTTTGCCGAGAAGCCCGCTCAAATCTTGCACTTCCCCCTCGGTGAGACGCCCTAAAGCTAAACTCATCGGTGATCGGTGTATAAGCCGGTGTCATTTGAATAACGTTGCCGCCCGCTCGCTTAATACGCCCGCGCAAACACCACGCGGCCCTCGGATGGCTCGCCGGTGAGCAGGTCCTCGCCCGCTTCGTCGTCGCGGTCCAGCGGGATGCAGCGGATGGTGGCGCCGGTCTCGTCCTTAATGCGCGCCTCCGTCTCGGCCGTGCCGTCCCAGTGCGCCCAGACGAAGCCGCCCGTTTCTTCGAGCGCTTCCTTAAAGTCGTCGTACGAGTCCACGCGCGTGGAGTGGTCCTTGCGGAAGGCTTTCGCGCGCTCGAAGAGGCCGTTCTGGATGGCATCCAACGTTTCGCCCACACGCTCGGCGAGGCCGGCTTGCGGGACGATTTCCTTGTCGCCGGTGTCGCGGCGGGCCATCTCGGCGTTCTCGTTTTTGAGGTCGCGCGGGCCGAGGCCGAGGCGCACGGGCACGCCCTGCAGCTCGTACTCGTTGAACTTCCAGCCGGGCCGGTAGGCGTCGAGCGCGTCGAGCTTTACCGAGATGCCGGCGTCGGTGAGTTCGCGCTCGATCTGTTCGGCTTTTTCGAGCACGTCGGCGCGTTGCTCGTCGTTGAAGTAGATGGGGACGATGACGGCCTGCGTGGGGGCGAGCTTCGGGGGGAGAACGAGGCCCTGGTCGTCCGAGTGCGTCATGATGAGGCCGCCCACCAAGCGCGTTGAGACGCCCCACGAGGTGGCCCAGACGTATTCCGTCTCCTGGTTCTCATTCTGAAACGTGCAGTCGAACGCCTTGGCGAAGTTCTGCCCCAGGAAGTGGCTCGTGCCGGCTTGGAGCGCCTTGCCGTCTTGCATCAGCGCCTCGATGCAGTAGGTGTCCACGGCGCCGGGGAAGCGCTCGCTCGCTGTCTTGACGCCCTGGATCACCGGCATCGCCATGTACTCCTCGGCAAAGGTGGCGTACACGCCGAGCATCCGCAGCGTTTCTTCGATGGCCTCTTCCTTCGTAGCGTGGGCGGTGTGGCCCTCTTGCCACAAGAACTCCATCGTCCTCAGGAAAAGCCGCGTGCGCATCTCCCAGCGGACGACGTTGGCCCACTGATTAATGAGGATGGGGAGGTCACGCCAGGACTGAATCCAATCCGCGTACGTGTTCCAGATGATCGTCTCCGAGGTGGGGCGGACGACGAGCGGCTCGGCCAGTTTCGACTCCGGATCGGGCATGAGGCCCGTGCCGTCGGTGTTGGGGACGAGGCGCGAGTGGGTGACCACGGCGCACTCTTTGGCGAAGCCTTCGACGTGCTCGGCCTCTTTCGAGAGGAAGGACTCCGGGACGAAAAGAGGGAAGTAGGCGTTTTCGTGGCCCGTGTCCTTGAACATCTTGTCGAGGACGCGGCGCATGTTTTCCCAAAGCGCGTAGCCGTTAGGACGAATGACCATGCAGCCGCGCACGGGCGAGTAGTCGGCCAGTTTGGCCTGGCGCACCACGTCGATGTACCACTGGGAATAATCGTCAGCGCGGGCGGTGAGGGCGTCGGCCATAGTGTACGGGGGGGTGATGGATTTCTTGAGCAACGCAGGGGAGAAAACCGCATCAGCTGCTGCACGGAGCGCTTCTAAAACCGGCGCAGTCTTTGCTGTTTTTTCAAACAAGCGGACAGGTAGAACGTGCGTTGCAGCGAGGGAGGCGAAGAATATACTCGGCGGCGGCGCGGTTTTCAAAGCCAGGTTGTTTCCGATAGAGCCGTCAGAAGGGACCGCTGTAAAACTTTGTAAATCTTTGTTCGTAACACGAAAGGTAGCGTCAGTTAATGCTGCTTTGGAAACTTACCAGAGGAGGAGTGCCATGAAACGCATGTCTGCGATGATCTCTCGCAAACCCCTTTCGCTTGCTCCGCTGGTGGCGGCGATGCTCCTCCTCGGGCTGACGGGGTGCTACACGCAACTCGCCACTGTAAACGACGCGCCGCCTCGGACTTCTGAGGACCGGGAGGTCCAGTACGACGACGGCGAGTTCTACTACGAAGACGAAGTGACGGATGTCTACGGCGAAGAGGCGCGCTACGAGGCGGCCCGGCAGGTCTACGAGGACCGCTACCGGGGGCGCATCAGCTACCACGAGTACCAGGAGCGGCTGCGCTACCTCGACATCGCAGGCGGGTATCGGTCGTATTACCACAGGTCGCTTTTCTACGGCCCGCCTTACGGGGGCTACTACGGCTCGCGGTACGCCTTTGACCCGCTCTACAGCCCGTACATCTCCAGGAGCGAGTTCTTCCTCAACCTGCGCATCGGACGGCCGTTCTACTACGATCCGTTCCGGCACGACTCGTTCTTCTACGCCTCGTACTCCTCTTGCCTTAACCATGGCTACGGGTACGGCTACGGCGGCTTCTACGGCTACGGCTACAGGCACTGCAATCCGTTTTACGGTTACCCGTACAGCTACGGGTATCGCTACAACCGCTACCGCCCGAGCTTCTACTACGGGACGGCGGCGTTCTACGGCGGCTACCGCTACGACGCGCCGGGCGTAATCGTGCCGCGCGACCGCAGCTTTGAGCCGCGCCGCGGCACCGTGGGGCGTGGGACGGCGGGCACCGTGGGCCGCCGCACCACCGGACGCGGCGTCAGCGATGACGTGGCGCGCGGACGCCTCGGCCGGGGCAGCGCCGCCTCGGAGCGGGGCACGATCCAAGGCCGCGCCGTGAGCCGCACGCCTTCAAACGAGGGCACGCGCACAGGCCGCAGCACCGTGGGCCGCTCCTCGAGCGATGCGCCAAGCCGCGGCGCCCGTACGGGCCGCACCAGCAGCCCGACGCGCAGCGACCAAGGTACGCGCACCCGCTCGCGCGGCAGCGATACGGACCGCAGCAGCGGGCGCGCCGTCCAGAGCCGAGGCTCCTCGCGCGATAACGACAGCGGCAGCCGCACGCGGCGGTCGCGCGGCTCCTCGCGCGGCTCCTCGCGTGGCGGCAGCGCGGTGCAACGCTCCGGCGGCTCCTCGCGCAGCTCTTCAGGCAGCCGCCGTTCAAGCAGCCGGGCGCGCTCTTCATCCGGCTCGCGCTCTTCCTCGGGCAGCGCCGTGCGTTCCTCCTCGGGCAGCCGTAGCTCCTCGGGCAGCCGTCGCTCCTCCGGACGCTCCAGCCGGAGCAGCCGCGACAACGACAGCCGGCAGTAGCTTCGCGCGCCCGCCGGCGCGTGGACGCAGCCGAAGGCCCGCGCGTAGGGCGTGGGCCTTTTCTGTGGCCGCACGCTCGAAAGCATCTTCTGGCAACCATCTGAAAACAAACGACCTATGGCACGCCAAGAAAACGTCCGAGCGCTCCGTCATGCAGCCGGCGCGTTGCTCGCCCTGCTCTTGCTGATCGGCTTCCCGCAGGCGGCCCGCGCGCAAGTGGCCGATGACGCGCTGCGTTTCTCCGAGCGCCTGCCTGCCACCGGCGCGCGCATGACGGCGCTCGGCGGGGCCGGCATTGGCGGCTTTGCCGATTACACCATGCTCTTTACCAATCCGGCCGGGCTGGGCTACTTCGAGGCCTCGCAGGCCGCTGGCACGCTGGGCCTCCTGCGCGCGCGCGACGAGGCCGTCTACGAGGTGCCGCAGGTCTTCTCCGCCGGGCAGGACCAGTCCGTGAGCGACTACGGGGGCAACTTCGCCCTCGTCTACAGCTTTCCCACCTCGCGCGGCTCGCTCGTCTTCGGGGCTGGCCTCAACCAGGTGAACACGTTCGAGCGCGAGCTGGGCTTCGGCGCCACCAACAGCGCCAACTCCATCACCACCTCCTTCTTGCCCTTTGACGACGAGTACGCCGTGGGCGACGACGGCGTGTTCTTCCCCGACAACATCGCCAGCAACCGGCTGCCGTTCATCGCTTTCGAGGCGGGGGCCATCGAGTTTTTCGAGGGCGATTTTGACGCGGGCGAGTACCCGTTCGAGCAGGCTGTCCTGCCGGGGACGAGCGTGGGGCAGTCCGGCCGCGTGACCGAGGAAGGGCGGATGAGCGAGGCGAACTTCGGCGGCGCCGTCGAGGCGTCGAAGGGTCTCATGCTCGGCCTCTCGGCCAACGTGGTGTTCGGGACGTACCGCTTCGAGAACTTCATCGAGGAAGACGACCAGGGCCAAAACGCCGATTACGTCGTCATCCGCAATGGCGTCGAGTACGCCGGGCTGCGCGCCGTGCAGTTCCGCTCCGGGTTCGAGTCCGACCTCGTGGGCGGCAACCTGCGCGCGGGCCTCTCCGCCGCGCTCACGCCCGGCCTGCGCGCCGGCTTGACCGTCGAGACGCCCACGTTCTACCGCGTCGAGGAGACGTACACGCTGGCCTCCATCACCACCTTCTTCAGCCAGGGCGGCACGCTCTCCTACGGCGATCAGCCCGGCGACGTGGGCCGCAGCGCCTACGAGTACCGGGTGCGCACGCCGTGGCGCCTCGGCGGTGGCCTCGTTCTCAACGCCGCCACGCTCACCGGCGGCGCGGCTGACCTCACGCTCGCCCTCGACGCCGAGTTTGTGGACTGGACGCAGCTTGAGATCAACTCCGATTTCGACGACTTCAGCGACACGAACCGCGCCATCCGCGATGACTACGACGCCGTGGTCAACACGCGCCTGGGCGCCGAGCTGATGCTGGGCGGCGTGGCCCTGCGCGGCGGCTTCGCCTACCAGCCCGACCCGCGCTCCGACGAGATTTCCGGCGGCGTGGACCGTTCCAAGACGTACCTCTCGGCCGGCCTGGGCTACGCCTTCGACGAGCGCGTGATGATCAACCTCGGCTACGCGCAGCAGCGCTTCGAGGACCGCTACGTGCCCTACGCCGATCCCGACATCGCCAACCCGCCCATCGCCAACGAGGACGTGCGCCGCAACTTCTTCCTCCTTGGCCTGACGTACTCGTTCTAACAGCGCACGACGACGGACGAATGACGACGGGGATGCAGATTGGTCGTCATTCGTCCATCCCCGGTACCGGAGCAGGCTGTCAGTCGTCCTCGCGCTGCGCGCGGCGGCGCTCGCGCATCCGCTTGTAGTAGCGCTCGGCGGCGCGGTTGTGCTCGCTGAGCGTGCGGCTGAAGATGTGGCCGCCCTCGCCCGTGGCTACGAAGTAGAAGTACCCGTGCTCTTCCGGCTGCAAGACCGCGCGCACGGACGAGGGCGAGGGGTTGGTGAGCGGGCCGGGCGGCAGGCCGCGGTAGCCGTACGTGTTGTACGGATGCGCGATGTCGTAGTCCTCGAACAGCAGGCGGCGCTTCTGCCCCTCGCGCTCCATCACAGCGTACTGCACCGTGGGGTCGGCCTGGAGCGGCCAGCCGTCGCGCAGGCGGTTGAGGTACACGCCCGCGATGCGGGGCTTCTCCTCGGCGATGCCCGTCTCCCACTCCACGATGGAAGCCAGGCGCAGGGCCTCCTCCGCGCTCACGCTCTGGCTGTCGGCCTCGGCGGCGTAGAGGCGGTCGAAGCTTTCCTTCGCCTTGCGGATCACCTGCTCCGGCGGGGCGAGCCAGTAGAACTGGTACGTCTCTGGCAAGAGGTAGCCGAAGAGGTGCGTCGTGTCCGTGCCGAGCGAGCGCGCCAGGGCCGTGTCCCGTAGCGCGGCGCGGAAGGAGTCGGCGGGGAAGGCCATCTCGCGCGCGGCCACGGCGGCCACGACCTCCGGGCGCGTGCCGGGCGGGATCGTCACCTTCACGGGCGACTGCAAACCTTTTCGGATGGTGTCGAGGATGTCGTAGTTCGAGGCGCCGCTCTCGAAGCGGTAGTAGCCGGCCTTGACCTGATCGGCCCAGCCCGTGGCCCGGCCCACCCATTCGAGCCGCTGCCGCGAGGCGATCACGCCGCCGGCCGCGAGCGAGTCCGCCACCTCGGCGAATGAGGCGCCGCGCGGGATCTTCACGCCGCGCGCGCCCTCGTAGTCCGCCGTGTTCGGCCCGAAGACGAGCCAGTAGCCCACGCCGGCCGCCGCGAGGCCCAAGGCGACGAGCACGAGACCGGCGATGAGGATTTTCTTGAGCATGGCGTGTCTCGGGAAACAGGAAAACGATGAGGCGGAGAAACGACGAAAAGGGGCGGCGCTTCGTTTCTTTCTCTCGTCGTCTCCTCGATTCTTTCGATTCTACCCTAGCGTCAGACTCGGTTGAGCCGTGAGCGTGAGCGGGCTTTCGTGCCCGGCTTGCCATTTGTAAAACCCCGTCACGGCGATCATGGCGGCGTTGTCCACGCAGTAGCGCAGGGCCGGCAGGTAGAGGCGGAAGCCGTCCGCCTCGGCGGCGGCCTCGGCGCGTGCGCGCAGGCGGCTGTTGGCCGAGACGCCCCCGGCGATGGCGACGTGCCGCGCGCCCGTCTCCTCGGCGGCGCGGCGGAGGGCGTCTACAAGCACGTCCACCACGGCTTCCTGAAACGCGGCTGAGAGGTCGGCGCGGTGGTCTTGCAAAAGCTGCGCGCGCACGTCTTCCGAAAAGCCGTTGAGGTAGTAGAGGACCGAGGTTTTGAGGCCGCTAAAGGAGAAGTCGTAGCCGCCGGGCCGCGAGCGCGGGAAGTCGTGGAAGGCCGGATCGCCGCCAGAGGCGAGGCGGTCGATCTCCGGTCCGCCGGGGTAGCCCAGGCCGAACAGCTTGGCGACCTTGTCGAACGCCTCGCCGGCGGCGTCGTCGCGCGTTTTTCCCAGGAGCCGGTGCTGGAAATTTTCTTCGACGAGGACGAGCTGCGTGTGCCCGCCGCTGGCAACGAGGCAGAGGTAGGGCAGCGGCGGCTTCGGCTCTTCAATCAGCACGGAGTAGAGGTGCCCCTCCAAATGGTTCACGCCAATGAGCGGGACGCCGAGGCCGAAGGCGAGCGCCTTGGCAAAGCTCAGCCCTACAAGGAGCGAGCCGGCGAGGCCCGGCCCGTACGTCACCGCCACGGCGTCAAGGTCGGCGCGCGTGCAGCCGGCCTCTTCGAGCGCCTGCTCGACCACGGGCACGACGAGGCGCTGGTGATCGCGCGAGGCCAGTTCTGGCACCACACCGCCAAAGCCCGCGTGCACGTCCTGCGACGAAATCACGCTCGACAGCAAATCGCCGCCGCGCACGATGGCCGCCGCCGTGTCGTCGCACGAGCTTTCGATGCCGAGGAGGGTGGGCATTCTGGAAAAGAAGAGCGGGCGAGTGGGGGAGCGGAGGGCAGCAGCCGGCGACTTCGGCCTGTGGAGCGTCGTCCGCCGTTATCCGTTTACCGTATTTCGTGGCGGGCGGTCGAACAAAAAGCGGGGCCGCTGGTTCTTGACAAAAGCGCCTCGGCCCGCTATCATACATACGCACGCGGGTCGTACTTTTCCAACCGGAGGACTTTTATGCGCAGCACTCTTCTCCTCTTCTTTCTGGTGCTCTCGCTCAGCGTAGCGATGCCGGCCCAGGCCCAGTTCCGCACGGACGCGCCCGGCCCGTCCTCGGCGCGCGTGTACGATGAGGGGCGCTTCCAGGCGGCGCTCGACAAGGCGTTCAGCGCCGAGCACTTCCGCATGGGCCATTCGTACGAGATGTCGTACAACTCCTTTGGCGGCCAGAGCGCGTCGATGGGGATGTACACCTCCTCGTTTATGTGGCAGTTCGACCAGAAGCTGGCCGCGCGCGTGGACGTGAGCCTGATGCAGCCCTTCAGCGGCGACCTTTTCGGCGAGGACCAGAGCACACGCGTCTTTTTGCGCAATGCCGAGATCGCTTACCGGCCCACGGAGAACATGCAGATCCACTTGCAGATGCGGCAGAGTCCGTACGGCGGCTACCTCGGCCCGCGGGGCGGCTTCTACAGCCCGTACGGCGGAAGCAGCTTCAACGTGCAAGCCGGCACCGCACCCAGCAGCCTCTTCTGGAACGACGACCTGCCGCGCTAAGTGCTCAAGCGCCCCCGCCTCACGGATAGCGCGGCAGGCCCTCCCCCGGAGCGGCCGGCCGCGCTTTCTTGCTTACACGCACCCGGCGGGCATCGCAGCCGCACCACGCCAGCGCGCCCAGAGCTATGGCAGGAAAACAGCAGAGCCATTGGACCGGCCGGGCGCTTAATGTGGCGCTCGTGGTGGTCGGGTTGGGCGTTCTGGTGCTGCTCTACGGCTTCGTCACCGGCAGCGTCCTGCCCGGCGGCGTCTTTGGGGGCAGCGGCGGCGACGCGGCCCGCCCGGCACGTACCGAGGCCCGCGCCAGCAGTAGCGGCGCCACAGGCGAGATCGTGCAGGTGGCCGTGCGCAACGGCTCCGGCGCCCCTGGCATCGCCGCTCAGACGACGCGCTACCTGCGCGCGCAGGGCTTCGACGTGGTCGAGGCCGGCAACCACTCCTCGTTTGACGAGCCGCGCTCCTTCGTGGTGGACCGCGTGGGCGACCTCGACGCCGCCCGCCGCGTGGCCGCCGCGCTGGGCATCCCCGAAGAGCGCGTCCGCCAGGACCTCCAGCCCGAGTATTACCTCGACGCCTCCGTGGTCCTCGGCCGCGACTACGCCGCGCTTCGGCCCTTCCAGGACGACGACTCGTAACCAACGCGCCGCCCCCTGGAAGCACGGCGGCGCGCCTTTCGCATCCCTCATGACCAACCAGACCTTCAGGCATGAAGAACCGCACCGCACACGCCCGTTCCACAAAAGAGGAGGCACGCCGCTAAAGCTTATGGGAACCCTCGGAGAGATGACCCCTGTTCGCAGTCACAGCAGCGCGTCTGGAAAAAAGACGCCGCGCAACCCCGCCTGCCGCCTGGCCGCTTACGCCGTGGACGCTATGCTCGAGCGCAAGGCGCAAGACATCACCGTGCTGGACCTGCGCGCGGTGAGCGGCGCCGTGGCGGACTTTTTCGTGATCGGCACGGGCGGCTCGGACCGCCAGGTGCGCGCCGTGGCCAACGCCGTGCGCGAGCGCATCCGCGAGGAGGGGACGGGCGAGCGGCCTTGGCACGAGGAAGGGTTCGAGCACCTGCGCTGGGTGCTGCTCGACTACGTGGACCTCGTCGTGCACGTCTTTAGCGAGGACCGGCGCGCGTTCTACGACCTCGAACGCCTCTGGGGCGACGCCCGCGTCGAGCACGTCTCGGGCGAGGCCGGCTCGGCGGCAGAGGTGCATCTGCTCCAAGCGGCGAACGAGCGGTAGCTCATGAAGGGAGCACACGGCGCGCGCTTCTTCCTGGCAAGCCTGTGGATGCTGACCGCGCTCGCGCTGGCCGCAGCGGCGGGCTGCGCAGGCTCGGAGGAGAGCCGCAAGCCGCCGGACCAGCGCTACGGCCACCGCTACGAAGGCCGCGCCGGCGACGGGCGCCGCACGCTCGTCGTCACGCCGCCGGATTCTGCCGTGCGTCATTTCGTCTACCCCGCGCCCATCGGCGAGGTGATCGTGCGCCACGCCGAGCCGCCCGAAGCGGCAGACGCCGATACGGCGCGCGTGCCCGTCGAGCTGCTCATCAAGGGCACGTTGCCGGACGCCTGCATGAGCCTAAGCGGTGCCACGCAGCAACGGCGCGGTCACCTCGTTGAGGTCGCGCTCCAGATGCGCCGTCCGCGCGGGGTCGTCTGCGAGCCGGTGCTCCGCCCGTACCGCTTCTACCTCCCGCTCGACGGGCGCTACGAGGCCGGGCCGTACACGCTCAAGGTCAACGACGTCGTCTATCCGTTTAGCTTGGACATCGGGTAGTTGGACCTCTGGGCCGTGTTCGGTTTCGGCGGAGGTGCCATTTTTTGCGTAGGGGCACGGTATAGCGTGCGTGCCCCTGCCAACGCCTGAGATCTCGCCGCATCCATCCTCGTCTTGGACGTAAAAATGACGCGCCTTTTCGTACTTATCGGCGCGGTGGCGGCGGGGGTGGCCGTGGCGGCAGGCGCGTTCGGGGCGCACGGCCTGGAGGGGCGCGTCGCGCCGGCGCGGCTGGAGGCGTTTAAGACGGGCGCGGCGTACCAGATGTACCACGCCCTGGCGCTCCTCTTCGTAGGCTGGGCGGCGGCGCAGGGGTGGGGCGCCGCGGCGTGTTGGGCCGGCTACCTGTTTGCCCTCGGCATCGTGCTCTTCTCCGGCAGCCTGTACCTGCTCGTCCTCACCGATGCGTCGTGGCTGGGCCTCGTCACGCCCTTCGGCGGGGCGGCGTTTCTGGCGGGCTGGGTGCTCCTGGCTTGGGCGGCGTGGCAGCAAGCCTGAGCAACGAAGCGCGAGGCGAAAGAACGGTCACACCACCTCGTCCTCGAAAAGCAAGGTGATGCTCGGCAGGAGGTTGTGCTCGCGGGCGAGTTCCATCAGCGCCTCGGCCGTTTCCTCGGGCGTCTCGTACGTGGCGTACTCCTCGCTGTCGATGGCGAGGGCATAGCCCACCTCGTCGTCCTCGCTGGCCTCGTAGGCCTCCCACTCGGTAGCCTCTTCGATGACGAAGGTGCCGTCGTCCGGCATGAACGAGGCGATGTAGCGCTCCTTGTCCTCCTCGGCGTCCACGAGGCTGAGGTTGCCGAGGGCGCCGTACTCCTCGTCGTAGAAAAGCGACTCGGCGAGAAGCTGGCGGGCGAAGAGTTCCGTGTTGAACGGTTCCATGGCGCGGGGCGGGCGTGTCGAGTAAGCGTGAGAAGAAAGGGGGCCACGGAAGAGCGGCCGGGACGCGGGCGGATGAGCACGCGCAGAGGCTTTAAGCGATGCGCCCTCGATTAGATCCATGCGGATTAGATCCGCGCGGCCCCGTTTCCGCTCGACGGGTTGCCTTCGCTTAGAGACACGGTATATCGTGTCCCTACCCATGCCTGCTCTCATCGCACTTATGCCTCGGCCGCCGGCACGGGGCGGAGGTAGCTGTCCAGGAACGCGCGTGCCCCGGCGCCTTCGCAGAGACGCACCTCCGCGCCGAACCCTTCGGCAAAGCGGCGGAGGAAGCGCGCGCGCGCCTCGGCCTCGTCTACCGGGCGGCGCAACTCCTCGGCCAGCGAGGTCACGCCCCGGTCGCGGATGCCGCAGGGGACGATGGCGTCGAAAAAGCTTAGGTCCGTGTTCAGGTTCAGGGCCAGGCCGTGCATGGTGACCCAGCGGCTCAGGCGCACGCCCAGGGCGCAGAGCTTGCGCTCAGCCCCGCGCGCGTCCGGCCCGATCCACACGCCCGTGCGGCCCTCGACGCGGCCCGCCCGCAGCCCATAATCCGCGCACACGCCGATCACGGCTTCTTCCAGCCTGCGCAGGTAGAGGTGGACGTCGGTAAAAAAGCGCTCCATGTCCAGGAGCGGATAGGCCACAAGCTGTCCGGGGCCGTGGAAGGTGATGTCGCCGCCGCGGTCTACGTGGTGGAACGTGGCGCCGCGCTCGGCCAGCGCCTCTTCGGAAAGAAGCAGGTGAGCCGTGTCGCCGCTTTTGCCGAGCGTATACACGGGCGGATGCGCTACCAGGAGCAGCACGTGCGGCAGCGCTTCGGGCGGCTCCCGGCGCTTGGCCGCAATCAGCCGCGCCTGCACGCTCTTCTGCAATTCCCACGCCTCGGCATAGCCGATGCGCCCGAGATGGCAGGCAACGACCGGCTCCTTTGCCATCCGTTGTCGGTCGTCGTCGGTCGTCAGTCGTCGCGCTCCCACAGCCGCCTCGCCTTTCGAGAAAATGCCCATGCGTCGCGGACGACGAACGCCCCAACCCGCGCCTCAGTTCGACACGCTAGTTCGACACGCTCACGCGCACGTTGAAGCCGCCATTGAGCGTAATGTAGGGCGGGCGGCGGCTGTTGTCGCTCTGGAAGTTCTCGTACTGCAAGAGGAAGTCCGCCGAGACGCGGTTGCTGAACTGATAGCCGACCTTGGGCGTGACCTGCAGGCGTGTCGAGTTCGTGATCTCGGAGACGTTGTCACCCGTGAGCGCCTCGTTGGGGTCGTAGGCGCCGGGGTCAGCGGCGGCGTCCTGGAGCGCTTGCGTGAGCAGGTACTCCTGCTCCAGGTTCTGGGCGCGCGAGACGGTCACGCTCAAGGAGACGCGGTTGTTCAGGCGCCCGAGCGGGAGGATCGGGATCTTGAGGCCCTGCCTGCGGAAGCTGGCCGAGAAGGTAAGCTCGTTCGTGCGGCTCTCGGTCACGCGCGAGGTCGCGCTCAGGAGAAAGGCGTTCGTCTGGTTCCAGGCGACGTTCGTTTGCAGGTCGCCGCGCCAGGCCAGGTCCACGCCCACGAAGGGGCGGTAGCGCTCCACCACGCCCAGGTCGCTCGCCAGAAAGGCGGGCGGCGTGAACGTGAAGGTGCGTTCGCCCAGCGTGAACGAGTTTTCGTCGCCGGCGGTGTTGGAGCGGAAGCTGTTCCTGAACTCGGCGTCGTAGCCGTGGCGCACCGAGGCGCTCTGCGTCAGGCTGCGCAAGAGCGGCCAGTCCGAAAGGCCGGAGTACGTCACCGTCCAGCCGGGGAGGGGGACGGGCAGGAGGCCGCGCCCGCCCAGCGTGCCGAGGTCGCGCACGAACGAGCTACGGAAGTCGTCGCGCAGGGAGCCGTTGGTAAGTACCACGCGCCCGTCGTCGTCGGCGTCCTCGCCGGCGGCCACGTCGGCCTGGAGCGTGACCAGCTGGCGCTTGAAGAAGTCGAGGTAGGAGGCGCCAAAGGCCCACACGGAGGCCACGTTGCGCCCGTTCGAGGTCTCGAGCACGTCCCGGCCGCCGTTCTGGTAAGTGATGTTCTGCCCCTGGCTCCAGTTCACGTCCCAGGCCAGGTCGATGCGGAAGCGCTCGCCGGGCGCGAGCGTGGTGCGCGCGCGCACCTCGTTCCCGCTCGACAAGATGTCGGTCACGTTGAGGTTCTCGCCAAAGACGCGGTTGTCGAAGCCGATGTCGCGCTCGAGGCCGAAGCGGTAGCCCAAGGAGGCGCCCCGGTTGCGGAAGGCGTCCAAGAACGTGTGGTCGGTGTCCACGTAGTCGATGTCGTCGTGGCTCACCTCACGGCCGACGTTCGAGGAGCGCCCGCGCCGGTTGCCGTTGTAGCTGATGGAGACGTCCTCCATGCCCGTCACCGCGAGCGCCAGGCGCCGGAGCACGCTCGCCGGGCGGAGCGCGCTCAAGAACGAGGAGCCGCCGTCTTCCGTGGAGTCCGCATCGGTCTGCACGCGCGGCGGCTCGTCATTGGAGCCTTCTTCGAGGCGGCGGTAGAAGCCGAACTTCCGCCAAAAGTCCTGCGGCCTGACCGAGAGGCCGCCGCGCACCTGCATCTCGTTCGAGGCGCTCGCGCCCGTGGCGCGCCCGAGGCCCTGGTTCTGCCAGCCGAAGGTGGCCTGGTAGGCGATGTCGTCTAAGTTGATCCAGTTGAGCGCCTCGCTGCGGGCGAAGGGCAGGCTCAGCGTGGCCGTGAAGCGCTGGCGGTAGTTTTCCGTGCGCGGGCCACGGCCGGAGAAGATGCCCTCGATGACCTCGCTGGTGGGGCGCAGGTCCAGGAGGTCCTGCCGGTAGGCCCCGCCGCCCAAGGAGTCGCGGGCGCGGTCGCGCACGAAGGCGTCGGCGGTGGAGGCGGTAAAGGGATCGCCGTCGTCATCGGTAAGGCGCAGGCCGTCCTCTTCGGTGACCACGCCAAAGCGGTCCTCGGTGCCGATGGCGTTGAAGTTCTGATCCGTGGTCGTGCCGAAGCCCAGGCGCAGGAACTCGAACGGGTTGTACTGGAGGTCGAACCCGCGCGTGTGCGTAAAGCGGTGCTGCTCGCGCAGGCGCTCCGGCAGGACCTCCTCGCTGCGGACGAACCCGCGCGGGCGCGCCTGCTGCTGCGTAAACGAGCGCTGCGCCGAGGCCGTCAGGGAGAGCGACGTGGGCGCGTAGTTGAACTCCAGCCCGCCGAGCACGCCGCCGATAAGCGGCGCCCCATCTAAAAACCAGAGCGGGCGCACCGTGCGCGGGCGCCCGATGCCGAGGCGGTACTGCGCCGCCGTGCTCCAATTCCAGCCGTCGTCCTCTTTCTGCGAGGGGCTGCGCGCCTCGGCGTCCGAGTAGGAGTAGCTCAGCGCCAGGCCGTCGAGGGTGTTCCTAAGGAGGCGCGAATTGGAGTCCTGCTTCCTGAGGCCCACCGTCACCGAGCGGCGCAGGCGGTGCGTCTGCGCCTCGCGGATGACCTCGGCCTTGGACTCCTCGCGCTCTTGGTCGTCGAACTGCTCGTCGGCGTCGATCTGCGCCAGGATCTCGTCGATGCGCACGTCGCCGCGGCTCGGGGCGTAGCGCGGCGTCGAGGTCTCGGAGCGCAGCTGCATGGAGACGGGGATCCGCCAGCCGTAGCGCTCCGGCAGGAACTTGTCCAGGCTCACGTCGCGCAGCTCGAGGCCCCAGTTGAGGAAGCTGCGCTGGTCGCGCGCGCCGAGCGTAGAGGAAAGCGCCCCGAACCCGTCCGTCTGCGACTGGAAGCTGGCCACGATGCGGCCGAGGTCGGCCAGCTGGACGTTAGCCTGGGCGATGGCGGCCCAGCCGTTCTCCTCGTCGTAGCCCGTGGCGCGCAGCTCGTTCACCCACACGGTCACGTCGCGCAGCACCTCGGACCCGTCCGCGTTCCGGACGCCGATGACGAAGGTGGAGATGTTCTGCAGAGAAGGCGTGCCCTTGATCCCGATGCGCGCGTCGCCGCCGGGCGAGAACTGCCGCGGCGAGGGGTCGAGGCCCACGCCGTTCTCGTCCGACCAGTAGATGGAGTCCTGGCGGGCGCTCAGGTCGTTATCGCGCGCCACTTTGAGCTGGTTCAGGGCGCTCAGGCGCAGGTTCACGCCGTTGAGGTCGGGAAGCCAGAGCGAATCGGCCGGGACGCCGGGGCCGATGCGGCTGGGCGTGAGCGGCTGCTCGTACTCGTAGTAGTCGCTCGTCTGGTTGGCGCCCAGGCGCAAAAAGAGCACCGCCTTGCCGCGGTCCTCGCGGCGGAGCGGCCCCATGCTCGTCTCGCCGTGGAGGTGGGCGAACATGCGCAGGTTCGAGTAGCGGAGCAGGTCCTGCCCGCCCGCGTTCGTTTTGTAGATGGCGCGCTGCTCGCCGGGCTTGACGTTTTCGAGGCGCAGGACGAGGGCCTGCTCGCGCGCGTTCTGGCGCGCGCCGGAGGTCGTCTGCGTCTGGCTCACGATGGCGCTCTCGGGCTTTTTGTAGAGGCCGGCGTTCTCCTCGTTGTTGATGCTGCTGATGGTGAGGACCGGCCCGTCCGGCGCGTCCGGGTCGAAGGGGGCGAAGCCGTCCTCCGTCACGGAAACCTGGTCCGAGGTGCGCCACTGGCTGCCCACGAGTTCGAGCGTGGCGAAGCGCAGCGTCATGGGCGCTTCGTGGCCGGTGGTCCACACGCGCATGGACTCGATCAGGCTGAAGTCGCGGATGCGGCCCACGGTGTCGCGCTCGAGGGCGCGCACGGGGATGCGCACCTGGTACCAGCCCGTGCCCGTGCCGTCGTCGCGCGTGATCTCGCCCACGACGTAGTCGTCCTGCGCCTCGGGGCGGGCCAGCGCGTCGAGGCGGCCGAGGTCGAGCGGGACGGCGTACTGGAAGTAGTTGTCCTCCACGTCCACGGTGGCGTTGAAGTTGAGGTCCTCGGTGTCCGGCTCGCGCGCGTTCCCGCGCCCGGAGGTGGCCGCCGGCGCCAGGGTGTTCTGCGTCTCGTAGGCGTTGAGTTCGGTGGCGGCGTAGTAGCGGCTAAAGCGCTCCTGGAAGGAGGCGCCTCCGGGGAAGAGGGCGGGATCCTCAAAGAAGCCGTCGTCCTCGTAGTGGTGGTAGTCGTCGGCGGAGGGGTCGCGGCGGGCGCGGGCCAGCTCGGCCTGGAAGCGCTCGGGGCTGACGCCGGGGCCGGCCGCCGCGCCCGCAAGGCCGTCCAGGAACGCAGAGAGGCGCCCGTGCTCGGTGGCGATCTCGGGGTAGAGGCAGGAGGCGTAGGCGCCGCTGGGCGTGAAGCAGTCCGGCTCGTAGGACGCCAGCCCGTCGAGGCCGAGGTCCTCGGTGCGGCCGTCGTTGATGTCCACGGCGCCTTGCTGGCTCCCGCTCGGCAGGCGCGTGTTGCCCACGAACTGGTCCTCTGAGAACGAGGAAGTGGAGAGGCCGTCCTCGGCGTTGAGCTTCTCGTTGGGCAGCACGTCCTCAGAGATGGAGCCGAGGTCCACGTAGAGCATGGCGTCCTGGCTCGCGCCGGCGCCGCCCTCGGCCACGGGCTTGAAGATGAACTCGACGAACTCCACGTTCTGCACGCTGAAGTCGTTGTAGCCGTCGGGGAGGCGCTGCGTCATGCCGCCCCAGGCGGCCTTCGGGTTCTGCAAAAAGGCCGAGAGGTCGGTGGTGTAGTTGTACGGGCCGCGCTGCTGCGGGTCGAAGTACACGTCCAGCGTGGTGAGCGTGTTGTCCAGCTCGCCGCGCGTGTCGCGGTTGGGGAAGACCTCGCGCACCTCGACGAGGCGGGCGCCTTCGCCCTCGGCGCCGGGCACGCCCTGGAGCTGCTCGCGGATGTTCTGGTTGACCTGGTACCAGCCGAACGTGGAGCGCCAGCGCGACCGGACGGCCGCCGAGTCCTCGCCCGCGGCGGCAGCGGGCGTCATCGGGACGCGCAGGCCGGCCGGCGGCGCGCTCAGCTGCCAGGCCCGGAGCTGCGACTTCAAGGAGAAGGCGTTCTCGAAGCCCTCGAAGTCGTCGATGTAGGAGATGCCGCCGAGTTCGTCCGGGGCGAAGTCGTTGTCCTCGTCCTGGAGGTTGCGGCGCGTGCGCTCAAAGGCCTGCGTCTGCGTGTGGCCGGGGCGGAACTGCGCCACCTCGCCCGAGACGGAAAAGGCGCTCCGGGCGCGCGTCTGCACGAGCGGGAGCGCGTCCACGGCGCGCGTGAGCCAGCGCGGCTCGAGGTCCACCGAGCCGTCCACGCCCCAGATCATGTTCGCAATCGGCTCCTGCCCGAGGCGGAACTTGTCCACGGGCGCGCGCTCGGAGAGCCGCATCACCGTGGCGCCGAGCGCGAAGCGGTCCTCGAGGGCGTAGTCCGCGCGCGCGCCCAGGAGCGTCTTCTGCTGCACGCTAAAGAGCGAGTTCTCCTCGTACTCGATGTTGATCGAGCGCCCGTCCGTCAAGAACGTCTCGTTGGTGATGAGCACCGTGCCGCCCTGGTAATCGACCTCGAAGTCGGAGCCTTCCTGGAGCGCCGTCCCGCCCGAAGTCACGCGCACGGATCCCTCAACCACGCCGCCGATGGAGCGGAGGTCGTAGAAGTCCGGCTCCACGCCCTGGTACTCCCCGCGGATAGTGTACACGTCCTGCTCGGTGTTCTCGGTCTTGGCCAGCTGCTGCTTTTTGCGGTAGAGGTCGCGGAAGACGTAGCGCTCCTGCAGGGCCTCGGCCTCGGCGCCGTCCGCGCGCCCGGCGATCTCCCCAGCCAGGTGCCGGCCAAAGGGTTCGAGAAAGGGGAAGATGAGCAGCCCCTCGGCGTTGTTGATGGTGAAGCCGTTGACGAAGTCGAACTCGTCGTCGGGCCGCTCGGCGCCCTGCTGGTCGAGGCGGTCCAGGCCCAGGAGCCTGAGCAGCGTGACCTGGCCCAGCTCCGGGAGCGTGGAGACGGGCGTGCGCCCCGGCGGCTCGTAGTCGATGCTGAGGTCGAAGTCCTGCGCGCGGAAGTTGCGCCCGCGCAAGTCGTAGATGTTGCGCAGTTGCAGGTACCACACGGCCGGGCCGGCGCCGGCGGTGGACGTGGGCGAGATCAGGCCGCTGGGCCGGAGCAGCTTCAGGACGATGCGGTCCCCGTTGGCGCCGCCCGTGGCGCCGCCGCCCTCGCCCGTGAAGTCGCCCACCTCCACGGTCTGCCCGTTGGCCTCGTAGCGGAAGGCCACGGCCAAGGCTTCGTTGTCCTGGAGCCGCTGCGTGAGCGAGATGTAGCCCAGGCGGTCATCGAAGACGTAGTCGCGGGCCGGGTCCAGAAGCTGGAACTCGCCGTTCTGCAGGTCCGGCCCTTCGAGCGGCGCCGGGAGCGTGCCCAGGTAAGAGACGGGGTTCGTCTGCCCGTCGCGCAGCGTGCGAAGGACCTCCTCGGTGTACTGGTCTGGCGGCAGGCCCCCGAAGCGGGCCGCCCCCGGTAGGTTGGCATCGGTGATGTAGCCGTCGGCCTCTTCCAAGATCTCGGGCGGCTCGCCCAGGTCCACCACGGCGATGGCGTCGCGCACGTCCTCGCGGTCCGAGTTGAAGCTCTGCGAGCCGCGCAGCTTCCACACCTGCACCTCGGTGATGCGGTTAAAGCCCTGCCCGAGCTGGATCCCCACGCCGGGGTCGGCCAAGGCCTCGTTCCAGCGGTTGCGGAAGTAGTAGGCCAGGAAGAAGTGCTTGTCTGCGTCGTAATCGGTAGGCTTGAAGGTGAACGCGCTCGTCTCCGCGCCGCCTTCGATGGAGAGCGAGGAGGACTGCCCTTCCTGCTGGCTCGCCACCGTGGTCAGGCGCACGCCGCCGAGCTGCAGCTCGCTGCGGATGCCAAAAAGGCTCTGCCCGCCGCGGATGAGCGACGAGGGCGTCCGGAGGAAGACGTTCCCGGCCTCGACCTTCTGCAGGATCTCGTCGTCGTAGCCGGTGTACTCGAGCTTGACCTGGTTCTGGTAGTCGAACTGGCTCTGCGTGTCCCAGTTGACGTCGATCTGGAGCTTGTCGCCCACCGAGCCGGTGATCCCTAGACGCAGATCCTGCTTAAAGGCCGGGTCGATGCGCGAGGCGTCGCCGGTGATGGCGGCTTGCTGGTCGCTCTTACGGTAGTCAAAGCCGGCGTTGATGTCGGCCTGCCCGGTGAGGCGCAGGTCCACCTCCGGCTTGCCGAAGATGGTGGAAAAGGCGCTCTGGCGCCCGCCCGGCACGACGATGTTCACGCCGAGGCCCCCGCGCGAGCGGCGGCGCTGGCGGCGGCGCGTCTCGGCCAGCTCGCGCCAGTTCGCGCGCAGGCCCTCGTCGCGGCGGGCGCTGGCGTAGGCATCGCGGGTGACGCGCAGCGGCGCGCGCAGCGGCTCCTCGCCCAGAAGCTCCTCGGCCACGAACTCGCGCCCGGTGGAGTCGGCCGAGAGGGCGTGGCGGTAGGCGCGCGGGCGCGTAGCCAGGAGCGACGGCTCAGTGGGGAAGAGGCGGGCCGTGCGCGAGGGGCGGCGGCGCGGCAGGTAGCGCTCGGCGCGCGGGAAGGTGCGCAGCGTGTCAGCCGCAGAGGTGTCCGCCGCGAGCGTGTCCGCCGCGAGCGCCGAGTCGTTGAGCGCGCGGACGCGCCGCGTAAGGGCGCCCGCCGCCTCGAGGGTGTCGGTGGTGTCAGCGGGCGGCGGGGTCAGGAGCGCGCGCGCGGCGCTCGTGGGGGCGGTGCTCACGTAGGCAGGGCCGTGCGGCGGCGCGGCGTTCTGCGCGGCAAGGAGGACGAGCAGCGCGGCCCAGCCGCCTACCCACGCGGCCAAGCGGCCCACAGCGGGAAGCGCGGCGGACGACGCGGACGTAGATGCAGGACGAGAGCGCACGGCGCCTGCGGGGCTATTGCTACAAGAAAAGCGGGGAGAGGGCACTGCGCACCGCGGCGGAGACCGTCGGCACGCCGTCGTAGCAAGATGGGCCGATACACAGGTACGCTAAAGAGAGGGACGTACGAACAGAGGACAGACGTGGCAGAGGGCAGATGTGAAGGCCACCGCGAAGTGCTTTGAAAAAGCCGCGTCCTCTGCCAAGGCGAAGATAGGACGCCGCCCGTTTGCCTTCAAGCTGCGCGGCACCGCTGCACGGCAGCACCTATGGATTTTTGCTTGAAAAAAGCTCAGCAGAACCTGCTCGGCGGAGAAGGAAACCTTCTTCTGAAAGCATCTCTGGAGAAGTGAGGGTGGCAGGGTCATCCTCGTCGAGCAAGTGGCTCCCGTACAGCCCATGCAGACCCAAGCATACCGCCGTCGGTAGGTTGGGTAACGCTTACCGACACCCGCTACGAAACGTGCCACAAAGGGGCCGCTTCAAGAGCAGGAGCGATGCCTTTAGTAGATGTGCAAAGAGAGTGCCACGTGCTTAGGGACGCAGGGCGCCACGCCAATCTGCGCGGGACGGCTGCGGAGCGCGTTGCATCAAAAGCCCGCCATTGCCGTAAAGCTTTGCGCAAGCGGCCCGAAGCGCGCCGGCTTTCGCGCGCCGCCCTATCGACCTTTTTCTCTTCCCCCTGAGCAAACTATGCGAAGCACAGGAACCATCGCCCTCGTGGTGCTCGTCGCGCTCCTCTTTGTCGGCGGGTGCGCCGGGTGCACGTCGTACAACAGCCTCGTCGGTGCCGAGGAGAACGTCGAGCAGGAGTGGGCCGACGTCGAGACGCAGTACCAGCGCCGCGCCGACCTCATCCCCAACCTCGTGAGCACCGTGCGCGGCGCGGCCGATTTCGAGCAGGAGACGCTTACCGAGGTCACCGAGGCGCGCGCCCGAGCCACCTCGATCAACATCTCGGCCGAGGACCTCGACAACCCCGAGCGCGTGCAGCAGTTCATGCAGGCGCAGGACCAGCTCAGCGGCGCACTTGGGCGGCTCCTGGCCGTCTCCGAAAACTACCCGCAGCTGCGCGCCACGGAAAGCTTCCGCGACCTCCAGGCGCAGCTCGAGGGCACGGAGAACCGCATCAACGTGGCGCGTACGCGGTACAACGCTTCCGTGCGCGACTACAACACGCAGGTGCGCCAATTCCCTGGCGCGCTCTGGGCCGGCCTCTTCGGGTTCGACCGCCGCACGCCCTTCGAGGCCGAGGCCGGCGCCGAAGAAGCGCCCGAGGTAGACTTCAGCGACCGCTGACGCCGACGACGGCGGACCGCCGACGGATGACCGCCGCTTCTCGTTTTCCTGCGCAAGTGCTTTGCCTTCTGTGCCTGCCGCCCGCCCTTTTCCGATGCTCCTCATCGCCAGCCTCCTCGCGCTCTGCGCGGCGAGTCCGGCGGTGCCCGCCTCGGCGCAGAACGTGGACGTGATCCCGCGTCAGGGCAACGACCCGGTGGTGGACCGCGCCGATATGCTCACGCCCTCCGAAGAGCGCCTGCTCAGGGACAAGATCACCGGCTACGAGGACACCACCTCGACGGGCATCGTCGTCGTCACCCTCCCGAGCCTCGGCGGCGTGCCCGTGGCTGATTACGCCTTCGCGCTCGGCGAGCAGTGGGGCGTGGGGCAGGAAGGGCTGGATAACGGCGCCGTGATCCTCGTCGCGCGCGATGACCGCGAGATGTTCATCGCTACGGGCTACGGCCTCGAAGGGAGCATTCCTGACGCCGTGGCCGCGCGTATCTATCGGGGCACGCTGCGCCCGGCCTTCCGCCAGGGGCGCTACTACGCCGGCCTCTCCAGCGCCGTGGACGAGCTCATCGCCGCCGCCCGCGGCGAGTACACCGCCGAGGCCCGGCCCGCGCGGCCCGAGGGCGGCGGCGTGGACGTGGCCACGATCTTCATCCTGCTCATCCTGGCCTTTTTCGTCCTTTCGGCGTTGCGCAAGGGCGGACGCGGGGGCAAGAACGGTGGCTCAGGCCGGCGCCGCCGGCGGCGCAGCAGCGTGCCGTTCCCCATCATCATCGGCGGGGGCGGGGGTGGGTTCAGCGGCGGCGGCTTCGGAGGGGGCAGCGGTGGCTTCGGCGGGGGCGGCGGCTTTGGCGGCTTCGGCGGCGGCAGCTTCGGCGGCGGCGGGGCCGGCGGCGGCTGGTGATCCTTCTCTTTCTGCACGCGCTCTATTCACCCTTCGCCACGCGCTCATGACCGACCGCATCGAAAAGCTCCTCGCCTTCCATGAAGAGGACCCCGACGACGCCTTTACGCGCTTCAGCCTCGCGCAGGAGTATCAGAAAAAGGGCGACACGGAAAGGGCGCTTTCTTTCTACGAGGGACTGGCGGAAGACCAGCCCGGCTACGTGGGCACGTACTACCACCTCGGCAAGCTTTACGAGCGCCTCGGCCGCACGGAGGACGCCATCCGCACGTACGAGCAGGGCGTAGGGGTGGCCCGCGAGACGCGCGCGCAGAAGGACCTCTCCGAGCTTCAGGACGCGCTCATGCAGGCGCAGGGGATCGGCTTTGACTGATTTACTGAAAGACGACGACCGACGATGGACGACGGAAGACTAATGGCGTATTGCAGGCGCGGCGTGATCTGCGTGCTGGCGTGCGCGGTGCTTGGCCTGGCGATGGCCGGCCCGGCGCGCGCGCAAGACGCCGCCGAGGCCGAGACGCATACCGTCAAACGGGGCGACACGCTCTACAGCCTGGCGCGGCGCTACGGCCTCACCGTCGAGCGGCTGCAACGCCTCAACGATCTGGACGGCACCACCATCCGCATCGGCCAAGAGCTTATCGTCGCCCCGCCGGACGTTACGCCGCCGGACACCGCCGCGCCCGCTGCAGAAGCGCCGCCGGAAGAGCCACCCGCCCCGCCGGAAGAAGCGCCCCGCGATACCGCCGAGGCGGCGCCCCCGCCGGAGCCGGAAGTTGCGCCCGAACCAGAGACCACCGAGGCCCGCCCGGACACGTCCGCGCCGGCCCCGCCGCCCGTTGACACGGCGGCCGCTCCGCTCCCCGAAGCGCAGCCGCCCGAACCCACGCCCGACGCGGCGTCTTCCGCCGAGGGCGAGCGCGCGCCGCCCGTCTACGGCTCGCACACTATCGCGGAGGGGAGCGGGGCTACGCTCTACGCCATCGCTTACCGCTACGGCACGACGGCCGACACGCTGCTGGCGCTCAACCCTAACCTTTCCACGTTCCTCAACGCGGGGCAGACGTTGCGCCTGCCGCCCTCGTTGGCCGCGCCCACGCACCTGGTGAAAGAGGGAGAGACGATTTACGACGTGGCGGCGCGGTACGGCGTGAGCGTCCGTGCCCTGCAAGGGGCGAACGCGCTGGAAGAGCGCGAGGTGACGCCGGGGCAGCGCCTGCGCATTCCTGGCCGCCGCGCGCCACAGCCCGAACCCCGCGCGGCGCTGCCGCCCGTCGCTGCGCGTGGCCCCGTGCAGGTGTACCCGGAGGCCTTCGCCGGGCGTCTCATGGCCGGCGGCGCGCCGTACGATCCCGAGAAGCTGACCGTGAGCCACCCGGATTTGCCCTTCGGCACCGTCGTCCTTATCGAAAACCCAGCCACCGGCCAGCAGACCCTCGCCGCCGTGGCCGACCGCGGCCCGCTCGACGAGGCGTTCCTGATGGACGTCTCCGCCGCCGTGGCCCGCCGCCTCGGCCTCGACGCCGAAAGGAGCGACGAGACCGCCGTGGCCCTGCACGTGATGCGGTGACGGTTGAGGTGCGTGCCGTAGGGGCGTATTGCGATACGCCCTTTCTCCGAAAACGCAAGGAGCCTCCGGCGGCGGAGGCGGGTACAACCAGCAGGTTATCCGGAGGAAGAATGCCGTCGCGCCACGGCTCTGCACCGATGACAAGAACAACCCTGATTCTGCCATGAACTACTTCCGCACCGCCGCGCTCATGGCGGTCCTGATCGTCCTCTTCGCGCTCGTGGGCCGCGCCATCGGCGGGCCGGGCGGGATGGCGCTCGCCTTCTTCATCGCCATCGCCATGAACGCGGGGAGCTACTGGTTCAGTGATAAGATTGTCCTGAAGATGTACCGCGCCGAGGTGGTCGGCCCCGACGAGGCACCGCGCCTTTACGCCGCCGTGGACCGCCTGCGCCAGAACGCCGATCTGCCCATGCCGCGCGTGGCCGTCATCCCCTCGGAGCAGCCCAACGCCTTTGCCACGGGCCGGAACCCCGAGCACGCCGTCGTGGCCGTGACCGAAGGGATCTTGCGCGCGCTCGACGAGGACGAACTCGACGGTGTCTTGGCGCACGAGCTGGCGCACGTCAAAAACCGCGACATCCTCACCTCGTCCATCGCCGCCGCGATGGCGGCCGGCATCACGCTGATTGCGCGGTTCGGCTTCTTCTTCGGCGGGCGCGACCGGGGCGGCCTCGTCGGCACGCTTTTGATGCTGATCTTGGCGCCCATCGCCGCCATGCTGATCCAGACGGCCATCTCCCGCTCGCGCGAGTACGCCGCCGACCGCGGCGGGGCCGAGATCAGCGGCAAGCCCGAGGCGCTGGCCTCGGCGCTGCGGCAGCTCGAGCGCGCCGCCGAGCGCACGCCCCTCAAGCACAGCGAGAGCACGTCGGACTCGACGGCGCACATGTTCATCGTCAACCCGTTCGCCGGGCGCCTCTCGGGCCTGCGCAGCCTCTTCTCCACGCACCCGCCCACGGAGGAGCGCATCGCCCGCCTCAACGAGATGGCGCGCACGGGCGTGTAGGCGAACCCGCGCCGCCTGCTGCGGTAGCAGTTCCTACGGAAATTTAGAACTGGTCTTAAAATTCCCAACGCTGTCATTGCGAGGAGCGAAGCGACGCGGCGACCGAAGGAAGTGCCCGTTGGTGCAATCTCGTCTGGAGGTGCACCATGCATGAGATTGCCGCGCTCCTTTCAGTCGCTCGCAATGACAGACTGAATTTTGAGACCGCTTCTAGCCACGAGCCTCATACCGCCATGCCCGCTACGCTCTCGAAAGCCGACGTTTTGAAAGCCGTTGAAGAGCTGCCTGACGAAGGCATCGCCCTTGAGGACGTTATTGAGCGCCTCATCGTGCTGCGCAAGGTGCAGGCGGGCTTGGAGCAGACCGGGCAGGGCCTTCCTCATGCCGAGGCGGTCGAGGAGTTCAAAAAGCCCCGCAGCGAGCGCCGGTGGAACCTGAGCCGCGGCTGACTTAAAGCGGAGGCCGCAAGCGCTGAAAGACCTCGACGCCATCGAAGCATCTACGAGGACGTAGCGCTGGAGTACGCCGCGTTCCTCGTGGCGAGCGTCTTCGAGCGGGCGCAGCAGCTGGAGCGGCTGCCGCGCATGGGGCGGCCCGGTCAGCTCCCCTCCAGGGGCACCTCGCCGTACCAGTTCATCCCGGAGCCGCCGTCCGAGCCAGCGTCGTAGACGTAGCCGTACACGCCCGGCGCGCCGCCGTCGCGCCGCAGCGGCATCCCCCGGACCCACTGACCGGCGATGCCGTCCACTTCCAGCGTGGCCGGTGCCCACACGCCCGCCGCGCCGCTTTGGGTGTGGTAGAGGTGCCCCGTGCTCTCCCCGATGAACAGCACGTGCACCGCGCCGCCAGCCGCGACGGCGTCGGCCCCGGCCTGGTCGGAGTCCACCGCGTTTTGGACGACGGCCCGGTCCGTCACCTGCGCTGGGGCGGTGATCGTGCCGTCGCCCTCGATCCGCCGCGCCCACAGCCGGCCGCTCGCCCGGCGGTAGACGACCGCGACGGTGTTCGTTTCGGGCAGGAAAACGAGCGGCAGGATCGCGCCGCGAGCGCCTTCGGAGGTTCCGACGCCGGAAGCGAGCTTTTCGCGCGGCGTCAGCGTACCGTCTGGCTGGATCCGGCGGTACCAGACAACGCCTTCGGCCTCGCCGATTTCGGTGTAGGCCAGGTGCACCATGCCCCCTTCGCTGAGCACGGTCATTGGTCCGGAGAGCGTTGCCGCCGGCCTGTCCGCATCAACGACGGTTTCGTCGCCCCACGCTCCGCTGGGCGCGCGGATCTTGTAGCGGATCTTCGCCGGCCCGCCGTAGACGGCTACGAGGCTGCCGTCCGGGCGCACCGTGGCGGACGCCACCTGCGTCGGCGGTTCGCCCGGAGTGGCGACGGTGTCGTCGCGCACGTGCCACGTGTCGGGGGCGGTCAGGTGCTCCGACGTGCGGAAGGCGTGGTAAAGCACCGCGTCGGAGGTCTGGTGCACCATGTGGATCGTGCCCTCTGCGTAGTCCGCCGCGAACCCTTCGAGGTCGCCCGTCTCCGGCCGGTTGGCGCCGTCGATTTCCTGCCAAGTCGCGCCCCCGTCGGTCGATTTGACCACCATCAGGACGTTGTGCGTTTCTGCCGGCTCCATCAAAAAGTACAGGTCGCCGCCCGGCGCTTCCCAGGGACCGATGCGGCCGGGCGTCTCCACGAACGTGCCCGCGAGCAGGCGCGGCGGCACGGCGGCCGTGATTACCGGATGGGCGTCGGCGGGGACTGGGCGGCCGTCCGCGTAGGCCATCCGGAACGCGAAGGTGTCGCCCTCGTCGTTCGTGACGGCCCCGTCGGCGAAGCGGCGGATCACGAGGGGCCACTCCCACTCGCTCTGGACGCCGCCCTCGGAGAGCAGAGGCGTCGCCTCGGCGAGGCTGATGCCCACGCCCGCGCCGTACGGAGCGCCTGATCCTGCCAGCAGGTCGGTCGTCGCCGCGCCGTGCTCGTAGGCGCCGGCGGCGACGATGCTGACGCGCGGCGTGCGCGGCTCGCCCTCGATCTCGAACGCGCGGAAGTCCGCCGCGCCGCCGGCGGGGACGTGGAATCCGAACGCGGAAATCGGGGCGGCGGCGCCGAGGTCGGCCGTGAACGTTTCGTCTTCGAACTCGACCGCCGCCTCATCGCCCTCGACTTCAATTTCGACGTCGAGCCACTGGCCGGAGGCAACGTCCGCTTGCATTGCGGCGACAGTTTCCTCCTCCCCACCAGCGAAGCGGCTTACGCGGATGGCGCCCGCAGCGTCCAGGTCCACGCGGTAGTAGTTCTCCGGATCGGTGTACCCGAAGACGATGCCGGCTCCCGATGGATCTCCCTCGGGCAGGCGAAGCGTAGCCGTGAGCGCTGTGGGCGCCCAGCGCGTTTCGTGCCGGCTGATGCCCAAGAGCGGCTCCTGACCGGTGCGCGCCCGGAGGAACGGCTGCTCCTCGCTGGGCGCCACCTCCACAGCCGACGGGTTGCCCTGGACGATGCGCCAGTCTCCGGGTGCTGCACCGACGCTGCCCTCCTCGAAGGTCAGCGTATGCTCCTGTTCGGGCTTGGGGAAGCGCTGCGCGTCCACGTCTGTCCAGGCGCCGCCGTTGCGCCGGTGCTGCAGGCGGAAGCGGCGTTCCTGGGGCGCGCCTGCGGCGCTCGCCAGCTCGAAGCGGAGGCGGAAAGGTTTTTCCACGCGCGCGGTGACGTTCTCGTTGAGGGCGCCAGCCCATCCTGCGTCTGCGTTCAGCTCCGCATCGAAATCCGCGCGCACGCGAAAGGCCGTCTGCCGGTCGGGGGCTGCGGTGTCGCTGGGGGCGTTCATTCGGCGGCCCGTCGGCTGACCGGACGCCGCACATTCCGAGAGGCCCAGCGCCTCGGCGATGTCGCCCCACGCGAACGCGGCCGTGTTGCCGTCGTCGTGCACGGCGTAGAGTGCGCCGCGCTCGAACGGCCCGAAGCGGCGCGGCGTGACCGCGATGCCATCGGTGTTGGAAACGACCCGCCCCTGGAACGACCCTCTGTACGCGAAGTCCTCGCGGCCGAAGACGTGGAACGTGTTGCCCACGTCGCTCTGATCGGTCGTGATCCAGTAGCCGCCGCCGTCGGCGCAGGGGTATAGGACGATGCCCTCGGCCTCGTGGGGGAAGTAGCGCGCCGGGATGCCCAGCTGGGGAAGGTGGTTGCCTTCGAGGTCGTACACCTTGATCTGCGACTCGCCCTCTTTTTCCTCCGCGATCAGCAGGTGGCGGCGGGCCGGGTCCACCCACAGCGACTCGACCTTGCGCAGCACGCCCGGCCCGCTCGTGTCGCCGAAGGTGCGCACGTGCGCGCTCCGCAGTTCGCCATCCTCTACCGAGAAGCGGAACTGCTTGACGCGCTCGCCCAGCGCAGAGTCCGGCGGAATCTGTCCGTCGGGGGTTTCGTAGTTGTCGGTCACGTAGGCGACGTAGCGGCCCGGCGCGGCCTCGTACGCCGCGATGCCGTAGGGGCGGCGCAGGCGGCCTGAGCCGAAGGTGCCCAGCGGCTCCAGCCCCGGCAGCGAGAAGACCTGGAGGCGCGCGTTGTTGCGCTCGACAACGACCATCAGATTGCCGACGACCGCGACGCCGTTGGGCCGGTCCAACTGGCCGAGGCTTGTCCCCGACCCGCCTACGCGCCGGAGGACCGCGCCCGTGGCCGCGTCGTGCACGCGGATGACGTCGCCTTCCTTGGCCGTCGCCAGCAGCCAGTGCTGCCCGTCCGGCCCGTGCCACACGGCGGGCGAATCCACGTTGTCGCTCGTGTCACGCGGCGTGAAGAAGACCTCGGCGACCTGCACCGTGTCCGGCATCGCGGAGGCGGCCGGGACGCTCGGCGGCGCCGAGTAGCTGTTCTGGCAGCCGGCCAGCAGCAGGCAAGCAACGAGCAGGGCTGGGAAGAAGCGCATGCGCGAAGAGCGGATATCGGAGGCCGCAGAAGGCCGAGTCACAGGTTGTAGCGAAGGCCGATCCACCCCCAGCGCTCGTAGAACTCGCGCTGGAGTGGGCGCTCCTCGATGCTCTGGTAGGCGTAGAGCGGCTCGTTGAGCAGGTTTACAACTTCTATGTACGTGCTAACCCCCGCGCCAAAGTCATAGGTGGCCGAGACGTCCAGCCCTACGCGCTCGTCTATGAAGCGGTCGGTGCCTTCGCCGTCCTCGCCCACTTCTTCGAGGAAGTCGCCTGTGTAGTTGAGGCTGAGCTGCCCGGAGAAGCCGCCGCGTTCGTAGCTGAGCGCCGCGTTGAGCAGGTGGTCCGACTGCCCGGGGAACGGCAGCTCGCGCCCGCCCAGGAGTGTGCTCTGCGACTGCGTGTACGTGTAGTTGACGTAAAAGCCCAGCCCGCCCAGGGCGCCCGGCAAGAACCGGAGCTGCTGCTGCGCAGAGGCCTCCACGCCCCAGATCCGCCCGCTCTCGCCGTTGCGCGGCTGCGTGGCCTCGAACGTCTCGCCGCCTTCGACCAGCTCGCCCCGGAAGACGAGCACCGGGTCCTGGAGGCGCTTGTAGAAGAGGCCGGCCGAGTACGCCCCGATGGATTCGGTGTAATGCTCCAGCATCAGGTCGAGGTTGAGCGAGGTCGTGGGGTCGAGGCCGGGGTTGCCCAGCTCCAGCTCGTTCTCGTCGCGGATGCGGTAGGGGACGAGGAAGAAGTAGTTGGGGCGTGCCAGGGAGCGCGTGACCGCCGCGCGCAGGTTCGTGTTCGGTGCGGGGCGGTAACGCACGTGCAGCATCGGGAAAAGCTGCCCGTAGTCGTCTTCGGAGCGCGTCGGCGAGAGCGCCTCGGCCTCGGGGTCGAAGGCGTTGCCTTGGGCGTCGGTGAAGGTGTGCTCGTAGCGCACGCCGGGCAGGACGAGGAGGCGGTCCGTCACGTCCAGCGCCGTCATGACGTACGCGGCGACCACGTCTTCGGTGAGGTCGTAGTCCTCGGTGTCGGCCTCGAGGTCGGCCTCGCCTTCGAGGCGGTCGGCGTAGCGCGCGGTAAAGTCGCGGATGTCGCCCGGCCTCACGGCCACGTCGGGAAAGGCGTAGCGGCCGGGGTTGTAGTCGCCCAGCGAGAAGGGGCTGCCGATGTCCGTGCCCAGCATGACGTCCGCGGCGCCGTCCACGAGGCCGTACTCGGTGACGGCCACTTCCTGATCCGCGCTTTTGTGACGGAACCTGCCGCCGAACTCGAGGCTGCCCGTCATCTCCGCCAAACGGTACGGCAGGTCGGCGTTCGCTTCGGCGACGAGGTTGGTGTTGGTGATGTGCTTGTCTTCGTTCACGAACTCGCTGAAGGCTAGCGGCCCCACCGCCGACGGGTTCGGCTGGATGTCTTCGGGATCGTCGCCGAGGGAGGGGCTGAAGCTCACGTCCTCACGCGCGAAGAGGAGTTCGTTTTCGCGAGGCGTGTCCTCGACCGAGCGTGTCCACGAGAGGTCGTAGCCCAGGCCCAGCTCGCCCAGCAGGTGCTCCCCGCCGCCCGCGAGGCTGATGGAGCGGGCCGTCTCCAGGCGGTCTTTGTGCTCGTACTCCAGCTCGCCGTCTTCGATGATGCTGATGAGGTTGGGCTGGTACTCGTCGTCGCGCAGCTGGGTGAGGACGCCGCGCAGGTAAAGCTCCGAGTTCGCGCCGAGGCGGTAGTCCATCGAGCCGGTTAAGCCAAGCCGCGCACGCATGATGTCGTAGTAGCGCGTCTCGTGCTCGACGAGCGCGTCGTCGTCGGAGCGGCCTGGGTCGCCGATGTCGTAGATGGGTTCGACGTCGTCGGAGCCGAAGTCGCGGCGGCGGTAGGAGACGCTCGTCAAAAAGCCCAAGCGGTCGTCGGCCACGCGGTCGCCGTAGGTGGCGGCAAGCTTGTAGGTCGGGTCCTCGCGGATGGTGCCGTAGCCGCCGGCCACCTCAGCGCTCAGGAAGCGCTCCTGCGGCCCCTTCTTCGTTTCCAGGTCTACCGAGCCACCGATGGCCTCGGCGTCCTGGTCGGGCATAAGCGCCTTCGTCACGCGGATGCGTTCCAAGAGGTCCACCGGGACGGCGTCGAGCTGGATCTGCCGCTCCTCCCCTTCGGGCGAGGGCACGCGCACGCCGTTGAAAGTGACGAGCGTGTTCTTGGGGGCACCGCCGCGGATCTGGACGTAGCGCCCCTCGCCCTGGTCGCGCTGCACGCTGAGGCCGGGCAGGCGCTGAAGCGCCTCGGGCGCCGTGGCGTCAGGGAAGCGGCCGAACTGGTCGGAGGCGACGACGTTGACGATGTTGGCCGCGTTCTTCTGGATGTTGAGCGCGCGCGCCTGCCCCTGCGCGCGGAAGCCCAGCACGGTCACCTCCTCTCCCTCGATCACGGCGGGCGAGAGCGCCACGTCCTGGATAGCCGCTGCGCCGTCCTCGACGCGGATTTGCACCCGCTCTTCCGCATAGCCGAGGTAAGAGACGACGAGGGTATGCTCGCCAGCGGGCACGCCGCGCAACGTGTAGCGCCCTTCCGGCCCCGTTGCCGTCCCGCGCCTTGTCTCCTCAAGCACCACGTTGGCGCCCGGCAGGGGCTGGCCCGTCTGCGCGTCCGTCACCTCTCCGGTGATGCGACCCGAGGCGGCCCGTTCGTGCCGCGCTTTGGCTTTTGCTACGGCAACAGCTTTTGCTACGGCAACGCTCGGCCCCCCCGGCGCGGTGCGGTAAGCCGGCGGGGCCTGCTGAGCCTGAGCCGAGGGGCCGGCCGCGATCAACAGCACGAGAGCGGAAAGCACCAGACAGGGCAGGCGCATAGCCCTGGCGATATCAGTTGGCATGGGGAAAAGGCATCGGGGGGAGATTCGGCGGAGGCGGAACGAAGCGCCCAGCTGTTTGCGGGGCGGCTGCCTGACTACGGCAAGCGCACGGAAGAGCACCTCGAGTGCTCTAATGCAGCGAATCCCTCTCGGAGGGGCGTCCCGGCACCTATCGTTCGACAGCGTAGACGGCGGGAGAGCAGAAGCAGCACGGCGGCACAGCGCGCTCAGCATCGAGCGCCCGGCGAGCAGAACATCCAGGGTGCGTCCGCAACATAGCCGTTCGTCCGTTCTCCGACCCCTCCGCAAGCGTTATCTCTGCGTTGCCAAAGCGTTGCCTTTGTATTAAAGGTGGAGCCGTAGTTGGCAACCAGATAGACGGCGTGGGCGGTGCGGCCAGCGCATGAGTCAGGGCTGCTGCCTCGGCGCGGCCAAACGGTCGCGGAGTCGTCGAAGGGCTGCGCACCTGCTTTGGCGCGCGGCTTAGCCGTAGCTACGGCGCGGGCAGCCACGGCAGGAAGCGCGTGGTGCCGCTCGCTTTTTCGTCGCCCTCCGGCTTTCGGAGCATCGCCACCGAACGCGCGTTGCAGCAGCGTCTCGCTTTTCCGCACGTGTATCCTCGCCGCTGCGCGCATGAAACCCTGGCAGAAGCGCCTCGTCTTTGGCGCCACCGCGCTCGTCGTCATCGGCCTCCTGGCGTGGCCGAAGCTGCGCGACGTGGGCGCCACCGATGCGAGCGGTGCTGGGCCGCCGCGCGGCGGCGGCGGGCCGGCGCAGGTGACGGCCTACGTCGCCCAGCCCGTGCCCATGCGCGACCGCATCCGCGCCACCGGCAGCCTCCAGGCCGACGAGACCGTGGACCTGGCCGCCGAGGTGTCCGGGCGTGTCACCGATATTTCGTTCGAGGAGGGGAGCCGCGTCGCCGAGGGCGACCTCCTCCTCACCATCAACGACGCCGAACTGCGGGCGCAGCGCGAAAGGCTCCGCTACCAGATCGACCTGGCCGAGACGCGCGAGCGGCGGCAGCAGCGGCTTCTTGAGATTGGCGGGGTGAGCCAGGACGAGTACGACGGCGCCGCTGCACAGCTTAACGTTTTGCGCGCCGAGCTTGATTTGGTGGAGGCGCAGATCGCCAAGACCGAGGTGCGCGCGCCTTTCGGCGGGGTGATCGGGCTGCGCTACGTGAGCGAGGGGGCCTACGTCTCGCCGCAGACGCGCATCGCCTCGCTCCAGCGCCTCAGCCCGATGAAGCTGGAGTTCTCCGTCCCGGAGCGCTACGCCGGGCGCGTCCGCCCCGGCGCTGCGGTGCGCTTCACCACCGCCGGCACCGAGGGCACCTTCGAGGGCAGGGTCTACGCCGTTGAGCCGCGCGTAAACCTTGACACGCGCACGCTCCAGATCCGCGCGCGCGTGCCCAACCCCACAGGCCGGCTCCTCCCCGGCGCCTTCGCCGATGTCGAACTCGTCCTCGGTGAGGTTGCAGATGCCGTGCCCGTGCCCGCCATCGCGCTGATTTCTGAGCTGGGCGGCAAGCGCGTCTGGGTCGTCGAAAACGGGCAGGCGCAGCCGAAAAATGTGCAGACGGGCCTCCGCACCGAGGAGGCCGTGCAGATCACTGAAGGCATCACGCCGGGCGACAGCGTGATCACGAGCGGGCTGCAATCGCTGCGCGCCGGGCAACCCGTGCACGTGGTCGAGGTAGACCGCACACTCGACCCGTTGGCAGATTCCTCTGCCGCCGCCGCGCCTTCTGCAGCGTTGTGATAGCTAGTTGAGGACGGTTTCCGAAGTTTAGAAGATGTCACTGCGAGGAGCGAAGCGACGTAGCAATCTCAATCGGACTGCCTCCTTCGTGAGATTACCACGCTTACTGTGTTTGCGCGTACTGATAAACGAGAGGCAGGTTATAGTTCGAGCTAGGCCGACGAATCTCCAAAAGCGCTAAATGAGCAAATCGAGTCCAAATGAGTCCACCCCCGTATCCTCTTTAGGCTACTTCATGGTGGCGTTAAGCGCGGTCGCGGCCCTAATTACAATTGTCGCATTCTTGTCAGGTAAGTCAGACATATATGAGGTGTACGAGTCATTTAACGGTAGGGAAGCTGTCGAAGTATATGATAATCCGAATGCTCTTGTAGATTCTGTAAATCAAGACGACGATTTAAGAACGAATGATCACGCAGATCAACCTCCTCAGTATGGAGATGATATTCTCTGCTTCAAAGCAGGTCCTGAAGGCGGGTTTAGCTCACAGTCCAGATATTCAATCAGAGAGCAAAGCTGGGGACATCTTAATAGCAGGAATGAGTTTGTGTCTTCTACGAATAAAAATCTCATTTCTTTCCCGAGGCGCGAATTTGGCAGTCCCTCGTATGAAGACATTGATATAATCAAATGCGACGATAAGTTTGGGTATGTAGATAAACAGGGAAAGGTAATAGTTAATCCGAAATACGATAATGCTTATGGTTTTCGTCAAGGCTTAGCCGCTGTAAAAAAAGACGGCAAGTGGGGCTACATTGACAAAAGTGGCGAGGTTGTCGTGCCCTTCAGGTATGACGAGGCAGATGCCTTCTCTGAAGGCTTAGCCTGTGTCAAAGAAAGCGGAGGGCGTGGAATTGGATTCATCGATAAGGAAGGCCAAATTGCTATCCCGTTTGGCAAGTACTTTCGGTGCAATGCTTTCTCTGAAGGGTTAGTTCACACAACTAACTCTCCGACAAGTCGCCTCGGTTTTATTGATAGAAATGGCTCAGTTGTTCTTCCATTTAAGTATTGGGATGTGAGAAACGGCTTCAACAATGGACGTGCCGTGGTTAGGGAAAGCAGAAGCGGGTGGTTCTACATTAATCGAGACGGAACGAGGCTTGGGCGGTTTTAATCGAAAAGCGCTGATCGTTCCAAAGCGACATAGCAAAACCATGCACGCGGACCAAGGATTGGTGTGCTCAGGCTACTGCATTGGCAACCCGGACACTCATCACTTCGGCTGACCGTCAGCGTGCCCCGCGCTGGCGAAGCCCAAGTCGTTACTCATAAACAGGCTCCGACGCGGCCCGCGCCATGACGCTCTACACGCTCTCCATCCGGCGGCCCGTCTTGGCGACGGTGTTCTCACTCGTGATTGTGCTCTTCGGCGCGCTCGGGTATTTTTCGCTCGGCGTGCGCGAGTACCCGGCCGTGGACCCGCCCATCATCTCGGTCTCGACGAGCTACCGCGGCGCGAACGCCGACGTGATGGACGCGCAGATCACCGAGCCGCTCGAAGAGCAGATCAACGGCATTGACGGCATCCGCACGCTCACCTCGCAGTCGTCGGACGGCACGAGCATCATCACTGTCGAGTTTGACCTAGGCACCGACCTCGAACGCGCCGCCAACGACGTGCGCGACCGCGTCAGCCGCGCCGTGAGCCGCCTCCCCCCGGATGCCGATCCGCCGCGCGTGGCGAAGGCCGACGCCGACGGCGACCCCATCGTCTTCCTCAACATCGCCAGCGAACAGCGGAGCCTGCTTGAGCTTTCGGAGATTGCCGAGAACCTGTTCAAGGAGCGGCTGCAGACAATCTCGGGCGTGGCGCGCGTGGACATCTGGGGCGAGAAGCGCTACGCCATGCGCCTCTGGCTCGACCCCGCGCGCCTGGCCGCGTACCAATTGACGCCGCTCGACGTGCAGCGCGCGCTCCAGGCGCAGAACGTCGAGCTGCCCACGGGCCAGATCGAGGGCGAAAGCGTGGCCCTCACCGTCCGCACGATGGGGCGGCTGCGCACGGTCGAGGAGTTCCAGGAGCTGATCGTCAAGCGGACGAACGACCAACTCGCGCGCCTCGGCGACGTGGGCCGCGCCGAGCTGGGCGCGCAGAATGAGCGCACCGTCCTCAAGCGCGACGGCACGCCGATGGTCGGCGTCGTCCTGCGCCCGCTCCCCGGCGCCAACTACATCGCCGTCGTAGACGAGTTCTACGAACGGCTCGAAACCATCCGCGCGGACATGCCGACGGATCTCCGTCTCGGCATCGGCTTCGACACGACCGAGCAGATCCGCCAGAGCATCGACGAGGTGCAGCAGACGATCTTCCTCGCCCTCGCCCTCGTCATCCTCGTCATCTTCCTCTTCCTGCGCGATTGGCGGAGCACGATCATCCCCATCGTCGTCATCCCGATTGCGCTGATTGGCGCCTTCGGGGTGATGTGGCTTTTCGGCTTTTCGATCAACATCCTCACGCTCCTGGCGCTCGTCCTCGCCATCGGCCTGGTGGTGGACGACGCCATCGTGGTCTTGGAAAACATCTACGCGAAGATCGAGGCCGGAAGAGAGCCGGTGCCGGCGGGGATCGTGGGCACGCGCGAGATTTTCTTTGCTGTGGTTGCCACGACGCTCGCGCTCGTCTCCGTTCTCTTGCCGATTGTTTTTCTGGACGGGCTGGTCGGAAGACTCTTCCGCGAGTTCGGCCTTGTTTTGATGGGTGCGGTGGTAATCTCGTCGTTCGTGGCCCTCACGCTCACGCCCATGCTGGCGACGAGGCTGCTCAAAAAGCGCGAGCGGAAGCCGTGGTTCTACCGGAAGACGGAGCCGTTTTTCGAGCGCTTGACGGAAGGCTACCGCCACTCCCTGGAGGCGTTTGTGTCAAGAAAATGGGCCGCGCCTGTGGCGATGGCGCTGAGCCTGGCGCTCGTCGCCCTTTTGTACACTGCGCTGCCCGAGGAGCTGGCGCCGATGGAGGACCGCAGCAGCGTGCGGATGTTCGCCACGGCGCCCGAAGGCGCCACGTTTGACTACATGGACCGCTTCGTGGACCGGATGATCGGCGTTGTGGAAGAGGAGGTGCCGGAGACGGACGCGCTCATCACGGTGACGTCGCCAGGCTTCGGCGGGCGCTCGACGAACTCGGCCTTTGCGCGCATCAGCCTCGTGCCGCCTGATGAGCGCGAAAGAAGCCAGGACGAGATCGCCCAGGACCTGGGGCGGGCGGTGGGGCGGCTCACGGCGGCGCGCACGTTCGTTTCTCAAGAGCCGACGATCTCCGTCGGACGGCGCGGCGGGCTGCCCGTGCAGTACGTGCTCCAGGCGCCGAGCTTCACGGCGCTCGAAGAGGCGCTGCCCCAGTTCATGGACCGCGCGCAGCAAAGCGACGCCTTCGCGTTTGTGGACGTGAACCTCAAGTTCAGCAAGCCGGAGCTGCGCGTGGACATCGACCGCGCCCGCGCCGAGAAGGTGGGCGTCTCGGTCCTGGACGTGGCGCAGACGCTGCAACTGGCGCTCTCGGAGTCGCGCCTGGGCTACTTCGTGCGCAACGGACAGCAGTACCAGGTGATCTCCCAAGTCGACCGCGCCGACCGCGACGAGACCGTGGACCTCACGAACCTCTACGTCCGCGCGGCCACGGGCGAGCCGGTGCCGCTCGACGGCCTCGTGACCACGAGCGAGGAGAGCACGCCGCCGCAGCTCTACCGCTACAACCGCTTCGTCTCGGCCACGGTGAGCGCGGCCCTGGCGCCGGGCACGACGCTCGAAGAGGGCCTCGCCGCCATGGACGCCATCGCGGCCGACGTCTTGCCGTCGTCGTTCTCGACCACGCTCGCGGGCGAGAGCCGCGACTTCCGCGAAAGCTCCGGCAGCGTCTTCTTCGTTTTCCTCCTGGCGCTGCTCTTGATCTACCTGGTCTTGGCGGCGCAGTTCGAGAGCTTCCGCGACCCCTTCACCATCCTCCTCACCGTGCCCTTGGCGCTCACCGGCGCCCTGCTCTTCCTGTGGTACTTCAACCAGTCGCTCAACATCTTCAGCCAGATCGGGACGGTGATGCTCATCGGGCTGGTGACGAAAAACGCCATCCTCATCGTCGAGTTTGCGAACCAGCGCCGCGCGGCGGGCCGCTCGATCCAAGACGCCGCCCTCGACGCCGCCGCCGCCCGCTTCCGCCCCATCCTCATGACGACGGCCTCGACGATCCTGGGCACGCTCCCCATCGCGCTCGCCTTGGGCGCCGGGGCGCAGAGCCGGATGCCGATGGGCATCGCCATCATCGGCGGCTTGGTGGTGGGGACGGCGCTCACGCTCTACGTCATCCCGGCCGTGTACCCGTACCTCACGCGCCAGCGGCTCGCCCCGGTGATCGAGGAGACGTACGCCGGCGACGGCGCCACCGACGGCGAGGCGGCCCTTCCCGAAGCAGAGCGGGCCACGGCGTGAAGTCTTCTCATCTGGAAAGCTATCTGGCAAGCCAGAAAGGCACCCCTCCTGTCCAGGAGGGGAATGCGCGGAGCGAGTGTTCGTCAGTGGCGAGAGGGCTTCTGCTGGTGCGGGCAGCGCTTAAAGTTTCCCCCTTCGAAGGGGGATCAAGGGGGATGTCGGGGTTGGCAGCACGACTCTTTACATCCCCCTGGCCCCCTTCAAAGGGGGGATTTCTTTTTCTTCTGGCGTGCTTGCTCTGCGCCATGCCCGCCGCCGCGCAGGACGTCGCTCCCGACACGCTTGGAGCGGACACGCTCAGAACGGACACGCTCCAAGTCCCGGATCTCACGCTTGCGGCCGACACGTCGCAGCCGCTCCTCACGGTGGCGGAGGCGCGCGCGCTCGTCGTGCGGCAGAACCCGCAAGTCGCCATTGCCCGCCTCGACGCCGAGATCGCTAAGAACGACGCCTCCTTGGGCAACGCGGGCTTCTTGCCGCGCCTGAGCCTGAGCGCCGCGCAGCGCCGCTTCCCGCCCACGGGCCGCGAGGGCGCCACCTTCCGCACGGGGAACCAGACGCTCGACATGACGGCCTCGGCGAGCGTCACCGTGTTCGAGGGGCTGGCGCGCGTCTCGCGCTACCGCCGCCTCCAAACGCTGGCCGAAATAAGCGCGCTCGACGCCGAGGCCACTTCGGAAGCCCTCCTCGCCGACGCGCTCGTGACCTACTTCGACGTGGCCGGGCAGCAGCAGCAGCTCTTGGTGCTGCGCGAGGCCGTGGCGCTTTCGGAAGAGCGCCTCCGCATCGCCGAGGGGCGCGCAGAGGTGGGCGCCGCCTCCCAACTTGAGGTGCGCCGCGCCCTCGTGGACCTCAACGCCGACCGCGCCGCGCTGCTGCGCCAAGAAACGGCGCTCGCCCAGGCCGAGGCGCAGCTGAACCGCCTCCTAAACCGCCCCGGCCGCGAAGCCTTCCGCGTCGAAGACAGCGTCGCCATAGACACGACGCTTGAAGAGGCCGCGTTGGAGGCCGCCGCCCTGGCCGCCGCGCCGGGCCTCAGCGCCGCCCGCGCCGCCGAGACGGCCGCCCGGCTCGAAGCCACGGCGCTGCGCCGCGCGTTCTGGCCCGCGCTCGGCTTCACGCTCGGCTACGGCCTTGGCGACGTCACCGACCCGCTCCTCCCGCCCACGCAAGCCGGCGGCCTCACCTACGGGCTGACGGCCACGTTCGACTTCTTCGACGCCAACCAGCGCCGCCGCCGGCTCGAGAACGCGCGCGTGCGCGTCGAACAGCAGCAGCTTTCCACCGAGGAGGCGCTCGCGGCCCGGCTCACGGCGCTCCGCAGCACGTACGCCCTCTACGAGAACAGCCTCGCCCTCGTCCGCTTGGAAGAGGAGAACGCCGCCGCCGCGCGTGAGAACGCGGCCGTGGCGCTGGAGCGCTTCCGCCTGGGCGTGAGCACGTCGCTCGAACTGCGCGAGGTGCAGCGCGCCCTCATCGACGCGCAGAGCCGCCTCGTGGCCGCCCGCTTCGAGGCCAAGAGCGCCGAGGTGGATCTTTTGGCGCTCGCCGGGCTGCTCCTTGCGGAGTGATGCTTCCGACCGAGATGACGACGGACGACCGAAACTGTCATCCTGAGCGCGGCGAAGGATCTCCCCCGTTGAGGCGTCCTGCGACACAGGAGATCCTTCGCCTCCGGCTCAGAATGACGAGCAGCTTCCGAACATCGTCCGTCGTCCATCGCCGGTCGTCGCCCTAACGGCTGATTTCACTTCCATGATGCCCGCCATGCAGAAGCCCAGTCCCGAAGCCCTCACCGGCGTCCTCGCCGCAAGCCTGACGCCGCTCGACAAGGACGGCGCCGCCGATGCGGAGGCGCTCGCCGCGCACGTCGCGCACCTCTTGGCAGACGGCTGCGACGGCGTGCTCCTCTTCGGGACGACGGGCGAGGCCGCCTCGTTCAGCGTGGAGGAGCGCACAGGCGCGCTCGACGCCGTGATCGATGGGGGCGTGCCGCCTCAGCGCCTCCTCGTAGGCACCGGCTGCTGCGCCGTGCCGGACACCGTGCGGCTCACGCGCCACGCCGTCGCCCGTGGCGTGGCGGGCGCGCTCGTCGTGCCGCCGTTCTACTATAAGAACGTGAGCGAAGACGGTCTTTTTAACGCTTACGAGCGCGTGCTTCAAGACGTAGCGGAAGACGGGCTGCGCCTCTTCCTGTACCACATCCCACAGGTCAGCGGCGTGCTCATCACGCCCGCGCTTGTCGAGAAGCTGGCGGCGGCGTACCCGGAGCAGGTCGCGGGTGTCAAAGACTCCGCCGGCGACCTCGCGCACACCGAGCGCCTCGTCGCGCGCTTCCCGGGGTTGCGGATCTTCGCCGGGAGCGAGCGCTTCCTCTTGCCGGCGCTGGAGGCCGGCGGCGCCGGTTGCATCTCGGCCACGGTGAACGTCACGAGCCGCCTCGCCGGCGGCCTTTACGCCCGCTGGCAAGACGGCGAGGCCGACGAAGCGGCGCAGGCCCGCCTCACGGCGCGGCGCGAGGCCATCGAAGCGCATCCGCTCATCCCGGCGCTCAAGCACTTGATGGCCACCCGCACAGGCGAGACAAGCTGGCGCCGCGTCCGCCCGCCGCTCGTCCCGCTCTCCGAAGACGCCGGCGCACATCTAAACGCCGCGCTCGGCGCGCTAGGGAACTGACAGGCGGCGGGCGTCTGCGCCTGCGGGGCTTATCAGAGTCGCGGGTCTACGGGTTCGCTCTCGAGCGCCAGCACGCCGAAGACGCACTCGTGCACGCGCCGCAGTGGCTCGCGCCGGACGAAGCGCTCCAGCCCCTCATCATCGAAGACGCCGTTGCAGCGGGAACGCTTGTCTTCGTAGCTGAACTCACTTTTGCGCTCAGTCGCTTTTTGAGGAGACCTCGGAAAGCTCCTCCTCTTCGGCGAAGCGGTAGCCCAGGCCCCACACCGTCTTGACGAAAACCGGCTCAGAGGGGTCGCGCTCAATCTTCGAGCGCAGCCGGTTGATGTGCGTGTTCACCGTGTGCGAGTAGCCCGCGTACTGGTAGCCCCACACCTGATCCAACAGCTCCTGCCGGCTGAACGCGCGTCCGGGATTTCGTGCAAAAAGGAGCAAGAGGTCGAACTCCTTGGCCGTCAGCTCCACGGCCTCGCCGTCGAGGGCCACCTTGCGCTTCTCCGGCTCGACCACGAGGCCGCCGTGCTCGATGCGGCTGGGCGGCGCCTCGCCCGCGCGGTCCACCTCGATGCGGCGGAAGATGGCCTTCACGCGCGCCACCAGCTCGCGGATGGAGAACGGCTTCGTCATGTAATCGTCCGCGCCCAGCTCCAGGCCCAGCACCTTGTCCAGCTCCTCGGACTTCGAGGTGAGCATGAGGATGGGCAGCGAGCGCTTCTGGGCGCGCACGCGCTTGCACACCTCCAGGCCGTCCAGCCCCGGCAGCATGAGGTCGAGGATCATCAAAGAGAGGTCCTCGGCGAGCGCCCGCTCCAGGCCGCTCGGCCCGTCCGAGGCGCGGAGCGTGGCGTAGCCCAAATCGCCCAGGTGCAGCTCCAACAGCTCGGCGATGTCGCGGTCGTCCTCGACGATGAGGATGGGCGCCTCTGAGGGCGCGGGCGCAGCAGTAGACATGGCAAGACGGGCGATGAGGGAAGCAGGCGCGGAACGAAGCCCACGCAGGCGGCCGGCGGTGGGGCGCCTCGGATCTCACAGTTTACCGTCCGCTACCGCCCGCGTTCATCACGCGCAGATAACATGTGCCCTTCCGCGCCCGGCAGGTTCAGTTGTGCACGGCGGCGGATTCAAAACTACCCGCCGTTTCGTTATTTCCCTCCGGATCGCCGAAGGTGAACCACACGAGCATGGCCTCGTCAGATTCGCCGAGCGGGGCGCCGCCTTCTTCGTAGGCGCGGCGGACCTCGGCGTAGAGGCGCAGGCCGTAGGCCAGAAGCTGCGGATGGAGGTCCCCCTCAGCCTCGTGCGCGCCGAATTGGATGTCGTAGCGCGGCGGCGTATGTTCGGGGTGGTGGTGGGGGTGCTTCATGCGCTCGGTACGGATCTGCGGGCGAAGAGGAGGGAAGGCGATAGCGCCGCCAGCTGCGACGGTCGGGTCCTCGTGAAGTGGCCAAAACCGTTCCATCACTGCCGCGCTGCCTTCGTTGTTGTCATCTCTGTAACCGTCTTCTCGTAACGAACCGCTCACCGCTCGTGGCCGATCAGCAACTTGACGTGCTTGCCCTCGCCGCGCACCCGGACGACGTAGAGCTGTGCGCCGGCGGCACCGTCTGCCTCTTGGCGCAGCAAGGCTACCAGGTGGGCATCGTGGACTTCACGCGCGGCGAACTCGGCTCGCGCGGCACGCCCGAGGGGCGGATGGAAGAGGCGCGCGCCGCCGCCGAGGTCATCGGCCTGGCCGCGCGCGAGAACCTGGGCCTCCACGACGGCGAGATCGAGAACACGAAAGAAAACCAGCGCCGGCTCATCCGCCTCGTCCGGCGTTACCGGCCGCACCTCGTGCTCATCAACGCGCCGGAGGGCCGCCACCCCGATCACGTGGACGCGGCGGAGCTGTCGGCCAAGGCGCTCTTCTACAGCGGCCTGCGCATGATCGAGACCTTCGACGGGGACGAGGGCGGCGGTGCCTCGGGGGCGGCGCAGGAGCCGTGGCGCCCGCACCACGTCCTGCACTACATGCAAGCCATCCCCTTCGAGCCGACGCTCGTGGTGGACGTGACGGAGGTGTGGGACCGGCGCATCCGCGCGCTCCAGGCGTTCCGCTCGCAGTTCTTCAACCCGGACTACGAGCCGGGCGAAGGCGAGCCGGACACGTTCGTCTCCAACCCCGCCTTTTTTGAATGGATCGAGGCGCGGGCGCGCACTTACGGCTACAAAATCGGCGCCACGTATGGCGAGCCATTCTTGTACCGCCACGGCCCCTTCGGCGTGAAAGACCTCATGGCCGCCTTCGAGAACGAGAAGCCGTATCGGTGAGCGGCGTGTTTGCGGCCTACGAAGTGCTTGGGCGTTCACGCGGCGCACGCCTGAGCAGGCGGAGACGTACTCACGCGAACACGTGAGGCAATGCGAAGGGGCTGTGAGAAACCGCCGCCGCCCCGCCCTACCGATTGACAGCCAAGGGCCGCGCGCGATATATTGGCCACGCTACCGCCTGCGCCTCGCCGAGAGGCCTCCGCTGAGAAGACGGAAAGCAGGCGCCTTTTGAGTTCGGCAGCTTTCAAGCACCACGCGCATCCTTATGGCAAGCACGAGCGACTTCCGCAACGGCCTCGCGTTCCTCTGGCGCGACGACGTGTGGGCCATCAAAGACTTCCAGCACGTCAAGCCCGGCAAAGGGGGCGCCTTCGTGCGCACCACGTTGAAGAACGTGCGCGACGGACGCGAGCTGCAGAACACCTTCCGCGCGGGCGAGAAGGTGGACGAGGTGCGCGTAGAGCGCCGCCCGCATCAGATGCTCTACGAGGACGACATGGGCCTCCACTTCATGAACACGGAGACCTACGAGCAGTTTGCCCTCCCCTCGCGCCAGGTCGAAAAGCGCGAGTTCATCGCCGACGGCAGCACCATCGACATCCTCTTCCGCGCCGACACGAACGAGCCGCTCACCACGAACATCCCCGGCAACGTCGAACTCAAGGTGACGCAGACGGACCCCGGCCTCAAGGGCGACACGGCGCAGGGCGGCTCCAAGCCCGCCACCTTAGAAAGCGGCGCCGTCGTGGACGTGCCCCTCTTCATCAACGAGGGCGACGTCGTGCGCGTGAACACCGACCGCGGCGAGTACGTCACGCGCGTCTCCTCAAGCTGACGCGCGCGCCGCCAGCCACCACGCGCGGCCTCACCCCGTCCGCGAGCGTTCGTTTTCATCGATTTACGCCCCCACCAGATTCAGGCACCCAACGGATGGACCTTGCGCAGATACGAGAGCTGGTAGAGCTGGTCGCCCAAAGCGGCGTGGCCGAGATCGAAGTCGAGGAAGACGGCCTCAAGCTGACGGTGCGCAAAAACGGGCCGACGGTGATGATGCAGCCGCCCTTCCCGCCCTATGGCTACGGCATGGGCGGCTACGCCCCGCCTCAGCAGCAACAGGCGCCCGCCGCCCCACCGCCTCAGCAACAGCAGCAGCAGCAGACGCCCGCTCAACAGCAGCAAAACGCCTCGGCGGGGGCTGAAGAGGAGGCGCCCGCCGCCGGCGCGGGCGGCACCACCGTGCCCGCGCCTATCGTGGGCACGTTCTACCGCGCCCCCTCGCCCGACTCCGACCCCTTCGTTGAGGTGGGCGACGAAGTCAAAAAAGGCGACGTGCTGTGCATCATCGAGGCCATGAAGCTCATGAACGAGATCGAGTGCGAGATAGCGGGCACCGTCAAGGAAATCCTCGTCGAGAACGCGCAGCCCGTCGAGTACGAGCAGCCGCTCTTCGTGATCGAAGAGGCGTAGGCCGCGCGCGCTCCGCCTCCCGCTACTCGTCACGTGCGTCCCTCGCCATGATCAACAAAGTCCTCATCGCCAACCGCGGAGAGATCGCCCTGCGCATCATCCGCACCTGCCACGAGATGGGGCTGAAGACGGTGGCCGTCTACTCCACGGCCGACCGCGACGCGCTCCACGTGCGCTTCGCCGGCGAGGCCGTGTGCATCGGGCCGCCGCCCTCGCGCGAGAGCTACCTTCGCCCGGACCGCATCATCGCCGCCGCCGAAGTCACCGGCGCCGACGCCGTCCACCCCGGCTACGGCTTCCTTTCTGAAAACGCCGAGTTCGCGCGGATCTGCGCCGACAACGACCTCGTCTTCATCGGCCCGAAGCCGGAGACGATCCGCCTCATGGGCGAGAAGAGCCTCGCCAAAGAGACCATGCAGAAGGCCGGCGTCCCCGTCGTGCCCGGCTCCGACGGCGTGGTCGAAAGCCTCTCCGACGGCCAGCGCATCGCCTCGGAGATCGGCTTCCCGGTGATGATCAAGGCCTCGGCGGGCGGCGGCGGGCGCGGGATGCGCTTCGTGGACGAGGAGGCCGGCTTCGCCCGTGCCTTCGACGCGGCGCGCTCCGAGGCCGAGAACGCCTTTGGCAGCGGCGCGCTCTACATCGAAAAGTTCGTCGAAAAGCCGCGCCACGTCGAGATCCAGCTCCTGGGCGACGGCAAGGGCACGGTGATCCACTTCGGCGAGCGGGAGTGCTCGATCCAGCGCCGCCACCAGAAGCTTGTCGAAGAAGCCCCCTCGCCCATCGTGGACGCCGAGCTGCGCCAGAAGATGGGCGCCGCCGCCATCCGCGGCGCCGAGGCCGTCGAGTACCAGAGCGCCGGCACGGTCGAGTTCCTCGTCGGCGCCGACCGGAGCTTCTACTTCATGGAGATGAACACGCGCATCCAGGTCGAGCACCCCGTGACCGAGGCCGTGACGGACTGCGACCTCGTGGAGTACCAGCTGCGCGTGGCCCTCGGCGACCGGATCGTCAACCGGGACCGGCCGATGCAGGGGCACGCCATCGAGTGCCGGATCAACGCCGAGAACCCGTTCAAGAAGTTCAGCCCCTCGCCGGGCGTCATAACGGCGTTCCACCCGCCCGGCGGCCACGGCGTCCGCGTAGACACGCACGCCTACGCCGGCTACAACATCCCGCCGCACTACGACTCGATGATCGCCAAGCTCATCGTGCGGGCCAAAACGCGCGAGGGCGCCATCGGCAAGATGCGGCGCGCCTTGGACGAGTTCGTCGTCGAGGGCGTCAAGACCACCATCCCGTTCCACCGCCAGCTCATGGACGATGAGCGCTTTCAGGCCGGCGACTTCGACACCACCTTTCTGGAAAGCTTCACGCTCCGGCAGCCCGAAGAGGTGTAGGAGGAGAGGAAGAATGGAAGAGAGGATGAGTGGAGAAGATGATGACGAGGAAGATCACAGAAGACCGACCCGCCTCCGTTCCTCCACGCTTCCGCTCTTTTCCTCACACGCTCGGCGTCCAAAAAGCAACGCACCCGCAAGCCACCGCCCACGCAATCCCCAAGCTCCCGCATGAACATCCCTGACGACCTGCGCTACACCGAGGATCACGAGTGGCTCCGCGTTTCCGAGGACGGCCAGACGGCCACCGTCGGCATCACCGACTTCGCGCAGGGCGAGCTGGGCGACATCGTCTTCGTCGAGCTGGAGCCGGAGGGCACGGAGCTGGGCAAGGAAGAGGTCTTCGGCACGGTCGAGGCCGTGAAGACGGTCTCGGAGCTGTACATGCCCGTCTCCGGCACGCTCGCCGAGACGAACGCCAAGCTCGAAGACCAGCCCGAACTCGTCAACGACGACCCCTACGGCGAGGGCTGGATGGCCCGGATCACGCTCTCGGACCCCGACGAACTGGACGCCCTCATGGACGCCTCGGCCTACGAAGCGAGCGTTTGAGAAAGGGCGAGTGGGAGCAAAAGGTAAGCAACTAAGACTCCCCTCCTGGACAGGAGGGGATACAGGGGTGGTGGAAAAGGGGGCTTGCTGCGTTGCTCAGGAGGACCACCAGTCCTCATCTACCACCCCGCCTGCCGGCACCCCTCCTGTCCAGGAGAGGAACCCTGTAAGCGGATGCGTTCCTTTAACCAAGCAGTCGCGGAACGTTTAGCGTTCCAACGTTCAACGCCTAAAAATCCATGCACGAGCGGATCGTCATCCTCGACTTCGGGTCGCAGTACACGCAGCTGATCGCGCGGCGTATCCGCGAGGCGGGCGTGTTCTCGGAGATCCGCCCCTGCACGGCGCCGGTGGAGGAGATCGAAGCGATGGCGCCGCAGGGCCTCGTGCTGAGCGGCGGGCCGTGCTCGGTCTACGACGCCGCCGCGCCGCAGCTTGACCGGCGGCTCCTGGAGCTGGAGCGCACGGACGGCCAGCCCGTGCCGGTCCTGGGCATTTGCTACGGCCTCCAGGCCATGGCGTACCTCTTGGGCGGTGGCGTCGAGGCCGCCGCGCGGCGCGAGTTCGGCCGGGCGCGGCTCGAGGTCCAAACCGCCAACGGCCTCTTCAAAGGCGTCCCCTCCGGCTCGACCGTGTGGATGAGCCACGGCGACCACCTCACGCGCCTGCCCGAGGGCTACGAGGTCGTCGCCCGCACCACGAACGCGCCCGTGGCCGCCGTCAAGCACAAAAAGGCGCCGCACTACGGCGTGCAGTTCCACCCCGAGGTCGTCCACACGGACTTCGGCCGGCAGATCCTGGAGAACTTCGCCCTGGAGGTGTGCAACTGCCGGGGCGACTGGACGCCCGCCGCCTTTGTCGAGGAGCAGGTCGAAAAGATTCGCGCGCGCGTGGGCGCCGAGGGGCACGTCATCCTCGGCCTCTCCGGCGGCGTGGACTCGTCCGTGGCGGCGGCGCTCTTAGGGCGCGCCCTCGGCAAACGGCTCCACTGCATCTTCGTGGACAACGGCCTCTTGCGCAAAGGCGAATGGGAGCAGGTGCAGGAAACCTTCCGCGGGCACTTCGGCCTCGACCTCAAAGCCATCGACGCCTCCGAGCAGTTCCTCAGCCGCCTCGAAGGCGTCTCCGACCCCGAAGAGAAAAGAACCATCATCGGCAACGTCTTTGTCGAGGTTTTCGACGCGGCCACCGAGGAGATCGCGGAAGAAATTGGCCACCGGCCTGCGTTTTTGGCGCAGGGGACGCTCTACCCGGACGTGATCGAGAGCGTCTCGTTCAAAGGCGGCCCCTCCGTCACCATCAAGACGCACCATAACGTGGGCGGGCTGCCGGAGGAGATGGCGCTGGAGGTGATCGAGCCGTTCCGCGAGCTGTTCAAGGACGAGGTGCGCAAGATCGGCCGGCTTCTCGGTGTCCCCGAGGAGATCGTGGGGCGGCATCCGTTTCCGGGGCCGGGGCTGGGCATCCGCCTCCTCGGGCCAGTGACGCGGGGCGAACTCGAACTCCTGCGCGAGGCCGACGCCATCTTCATCGAGGAGCTGCGCAACGAAAACCTGTACGACGAGGTGTGGCAGGCGTTTGCCGTCCTCCTGCCCGTGCGCTCCGTCGGCGTCATGGGCGACGAGCGCACGTACGAGAACGTCTGCGCCCTGCGCGCGGTGACGAGCGTGGACGGCATGACGGCCGATTGGGCGCACCTGCCGCACGCCTTTTTAGGCCGCGTCTCGAGCCGCATCGTCAACGAGGTGCGCGGCATCAACCGCGTGGCCTACGACGTCTCCTCCAAGCCGCCCGCCACGATTGAATGGGAATGACCGTGCCGAACTTTCCTTCGCGCTGCCGTAGGGGCGTATTGCAATACGCCCCTACGTTAATCTTCTGCGTCGTGCTTGCGTTCTGCGCGGCGGCGCCCGCCCAGGCGCAGGAAACGGGCCGCGAACCCGGCGGCGGCATCCAGCGCATCGAGGACGCCGAACTCATTTTCGAGCAGGGCATCGAGGCGTTCGAGGCCCAGGACTACGGCATGGCCTACCGCCGCTTCCGCCTCGTCTACAACGACTATCCGCTCAACCGCAAAACCACCGCCGCGCTCCTGATGGCCGGCAAATCGCTCTACCGCGACGGCCGCTACGCCCGCGCCGCCGATGTCCTTAGCGGCCTCGTGGACACCTTCCCCACGAGCAGCTACGTGGACGAGGCGCGCCGCACGCTCGGCTTCGCCGAGGCGGAGCTTGGGACGCAGGGCGAGGCGCAGGAGACCATCGAACTCGGCATCGCGCTCCCGCTCGATGACGACGACGCGCTCCTGACGCAGGCGCTCTTCAACGGCATCCGCCTGGCCGTGGAGGAGATGAACGAGCGGCCGGACGGCCCCACCGTCAGGATGGTGTTCGAGGACACGGGCGGCGAGGCCGAGGCCGCCCGCGCCGCCGTGCGCACGCTCGCCGAAGAAGAAGAGGTGGACGCCATCATCGGCCCGCTCTACAGCCGCGAGGCGCGCGCCGCCGCCGCCGCCGCCGAGGACGCCGCCGTCGTCCTCGTGGCGCCCCTGGCTACCGACGAGGACGTGGCCGAAGGGCGCCGCTACGTTTTCCAGGCCAACCCCACCATCACCATGCGCGGGCGGCTCATGGCCGACTTCGCCCGGCGGGGGCTGCGCCTCGATGGCGGCCTCGGCGTGGCGAGCCAGTTCGGCAACAGCGAGAGCGAGCGCATGGCCGAGGGCTTCCAAGAGCAAGCGCTCGAAGAGGGCGACGAGGTCGTCTTCTTCAATCGGGTCGAAAACGTGCGCGCGTGGCCGGCGCTGGCCGACAGCATCGGGCGCGACACGCTGAGCCGCGCCGAGGCCATCTACCTGCCGCTCTCCGGCAGCGATGCCCCGCGCGCCATCCGCGGCGCCCTGAGCAGCCTTTCTGGCACCGGCGTCCGCATCCTGGGCAACTCCGAGTGGCACGACCGGCCTATCGAGGCGGAGGCCAGCCGCTTCCAGGTCACCTACACGAACGACTTCTACCTGGACGAGACCAGGCCCGAGGTGCAAAGCTTCATCCGCCGCTACCGCGAGGCCACCGGCGACACGCCCGACGCGCTCGACTACACGGCCGAGCGCCTGGCCTACACCGGCTACGACGTGGCGCGCTACCTCCTGGAGAAGCTCGCCCGCTCAGGCGAAGAGGACCGTCCGCTGCACGAGGTGCTCCGGGAGGCGCCGCGCTACGACGGCCTTGGCATCCGCATCGACTTCGATGGGGGGAACGTCAACCAGGCGCTGTTCTACCACCGCTATCGCAACGGGCAGGTGGGGCTGCTGCGCTGAGGGCTTTTTTCGACGGCGGACCACGGACGGCCGACGGCCGCTTCTACGGCCTCTACAGCTTCCGCCGTTGGATGACGTGCGGCGGTCTGCGGTCGGCCGTTGGCGGTCCCGCACGGCGGTCCGTGTGGAACTGCGCGAAAAGAGGCTCCGTACCATGCGCGCCTCTCGTTGGCGGTGGTCTGCTTCTTGTGCCGCGTTTGTCTTGGCGCGGTGTTGATCGGCTGCGGCGCTGTCTTTTCTCTTTTCGCTCATGGCTTCTCTCTGGCTTTCCATGTCCTACCGCACCTCTTTTCTGGGCTTAGCCGTGGCAGCGCTGGTGCTCCTCCTGGCCGGCTGCGCCAGCGGCAACACGCTGCGCTACGACTCGGCGCAGGACGCTTTTGAGAAGGGCCTCGACGCCTACGAGGAGGAGGAGTATGAGCGGGCCATCTCCTACTTCCGCGCCGTCTTCACCTACGGCCGCGCCAACGAGTGGGCCGACGACGCGCAGCTCTACGTCGCGCGCGCCTACCGCGAGCAGAAGCGCTACGTCCTGGCCGCCACCGAGTACGGGCGCTTTATCGAACTCTACCGCACCGACGAGCGCGTGCCGCAGGCCGAGTACGAGCGCGCCATGGCCTACTACCGCCTCTCGCCGCAGTACCAGCTCGACCAGACCGACTCGCGCAGGGCCATCAGCTTTTTCCAGCTTTTCCTGGACCGCTACCCGCGCCACGAGCTGGCCGACGAGGCCGAGGCCAAGGTCGAGGAGCTTCAGAATAAGCTCGCCCGCAAGCGCTATGAGGCGGCCGAGCTGTACGAGCGCCGCGAGATGTACGGGGCCGCCACTGTCTACTTCGAAAGCGTCTTTGACGAGTACCCGCAGACGCCCTACGCCGACGACGCGCTCCTGGGCGCCATCCGCGCCTACCTCAACTACAGCGACCTGAGCATCCGCGCCAAGCAGGACGAGCGCCTGCGCAGGGCCGTGGAGAACTACGAGCGCCTCGTGCAGGTCTTTCCCGAGAGCGAGCATCTGAAGGAGGCCGAGGCGCTGTACGAGCGGGCCGCCCGCCAGCTCGACGAGCTGGAGGAAGAATCCTCGCTGGCCGGCGCGGGCGAGTAACGCTCGGCACGCTGCTGGCCCCTCGCACCCCCGGCGCAGGCGCGGAGAAAACGGCTGTGGACGTTGGCATCTTTGGCGGCTCGTTCAACCCGCCGCACGTGGCGCACCTCGTCGTGGCCGAGAGCGTGCGCGAGCAGTTCGGCCTGCGCGAGGTGTGGTGGATGGTGAGCAGCAGCCCGCCGCACAAAGAGGCCGAGGCCCTGGCCCCCACCGCCCACCGCCTGGCGATGACGCGCCGCGCCACAGAAGGCAACCCCGCCTTCCGCGTCTCGGAGCTGGAGACGGAGCGCGCGGGGCCTTCCTACACGGTCGATACGCTGCGCGCGCTCCAGGACGCGCACCCGGAAACGGACTTCGCGCTCATCATCGGGAGCGACAGCCTGCGCAGCTTCGGCTCCTGGCGCCGGCCCGACGAGATCGTGCGGCGCGCTCCGCTTTTGGTGTACAAGCGGCCCGGCGCGCTCGTCTCGGCGCCGCCGCGCTTTGCCAAGCGCATCTATTATGCGCAGGCGCCGCTCCTGGAGGTCTCCGGCACGGAGATCCGCACGCGCTGCCGGCAGGGCCGCTCGGTGCGCTACCTCGTGCCTGAGGCCGTGCGCGCTTACATCCGCACGCACGCGCTCTACGCGCCCTGAGACGGCGGCACGCCGGACGCGCGCCTGTGACTGATGAGCGATGCGCCCCTTGTCTGTTTCAAAGCGTCCGTACGGCCATTATCTTTCGATGATGATTTTTTTGAGACCACGTTCGAGACCGCATGAAGAGGGAGCGCATAGGAGCATCCGCAGAAAGGAGGAGCGCAGCGCCGCCCGCTTCGCTGCGCGCGCAGATCTGGGCACTGGGTCCGACTCTGCTGCTGCTGTACGCGGCCACCTCGCTTGTTCTGATGGGCGGCCTCGGCCTGGCCTTTTGGTCCGGCCTGCCCGTGTCCGACCTCTTGCGCGACCCGGCGGCGGTGACGGGCGCGCATCCGCTGGTGGGGCTGTTCTCCAACATCGGCGTGCTGCTCTGGGCGGCTACGGCCGCCATCTGCTTTTTCTGCGCGGCGCTTCGCCGTACGGGACTGGTGCGCCGGCGCTGTGCCCTTTTTCTGCTCGCCTCTGGGGGGATCACGCTCGTGCTCCTCGTGGATGACTTCTTCCTCGTCCACGAGCAAGTGGCCGCCTGGTCCGAGCCATTCGAGGCCGCGCTCTTTGCCGCGTACGCGCTCGTCCTTCTCGTCCACATAGCGGCGTTCCGGCGCATCGTCTTCGAGACGGACTACCTGCTCGTGTTTTTGGCGATGAGCTTCTTCGTCGCCTCCGCCCTGATCGACGTGCTGCCGGGGTGGCACCTCAGCTTCGTGCTTGAGGATGCGTTCAAGCTCCTGGGTATTGTAAGCTGGCTGGCGTACTTTGCGCGCACCGGCTTCCAGGAGATCAAGGCCGGCTCGCAAAAAGACGCCGCGCCGAAAGACCGCACTTTGCCGAAAGTCCGCGCTGCGCAGCCAGCCGCCGAGCCTTCTACCCCGCCGCTCTCGCGTGTCCCGTAAAACGCCCGCCTGTGCCTCCCGCTCCGTCCCCGCTCGGCCCCGCGCCCACCGCGCTGCGCGACAGGGCGGCGCAGCTCGTCTTCGCCCGGCTCGGCTCGAACCTGCCGCCGCCCGTGCCCGCCGCCGAGGACGCCCGCCGCGTGGCGGCGCTGCTCGAGCGCTGCCCCCTCGGCGGGCTGATCCTCTTCAACGGCCACCGCGACACGACGCCGGGCGTGATGGCTCGCCTCCAGCGCGCGAGCCGCCACCCGCTCCTCCTCGGCGCCGACATCGAGCGCGGCGCGGGGCAGCAGATCGAGGGCGCCACCGTCTTCCCGCATGCGATGGCTTTTGGCGCGCTCGGCGAGGGGGGCGAGGCCGCCGCTGAGGAGGCTGCGCGCATCACCGCGCGGGAGGCGCGCGCCTGCGGCCTGCACCTCGCCTTCGCGCCCGTGGCCGACGTGCACCTCTTCGCCGAAAATCCGATCATCTCCACGCGCGCATTTTCCTCGGAGCCGGAGCGGGCGGCGCGCCTCGTGCAGGCCTTCGTCCGCGGATGCCGGGCCGAGGGGCTGCTCACCACCGCCAAGCACTTCCCCGGCCACGGCCGCACCACCACCGACACGCACGCCGAACTGCCTACCGTCCGCGCCGCGCGCGCGGTGCTGGAAGAGATGGACCTCGTGCCCTTCCGCGCCGCCATCGCGGCCGGCGTCGATGCGATGATGACGGCGCACGTGGCCTTCCCGGCGCTCGGCACCGCAGACGCGCCCGCCACGCTGGCGCCCTCCGTGCTGCGCAGCCTCTTGCGCGAGGAGATGGGCTTTGGCGGCCCCGTCATCACCGACAGCCTCTTGATGGGCGCGGTCCAGGGCACGCACGCGGGCGCCGGGGCGCAGGCCGTGGCGCTCGTAAGCGCTGGCGTGGACGTGCTCCTCGACCCGGACGACCCGGAGGCCGTCGTGGACGGATTGGTGAAAGGCGTCGAGGCCGGGCGGCTGCCGGAGCGCCGGCTTGACGAAGCCCTCGGCCGCGTCTGGGCGCTCAAAGAAAAGATGCACCGGCGCCACGGCGCAGAGGCGTTCGCCACAGAGGCGGCTTCGGTGGGAGTCGTGGGCGCCGCCGCGCACGGGCGGGCCGCCGCGTCCATCGCGCGCCGGGCGGTGACCGTGCTCGACGCCGCGCCGGGCGTGCTGCCGCTCGGCCCCGCAAGCCGCGTGCTGGTGGTGCGCCTAGCCGCGCGCGCCTCGGCCGATGGGTCCGCGCTGGAGGCGGCCGTGCGCGAGGCGTTTCCAGAGGCGGCATACCGCACGTTCGGCCCTGAGGAGGACAGAAGAGGAGACGCTGCGTTGGTGCTTGAAGCGGCGCGAGAGGTGGAGGCCGTGGTCTTGGCGATGGCCGTGGAGCCGGCGGCGTGGCAGGCGTTCGGCTTGGGGCCGGCGCAGGCGCGGCTGGCGCGGGACCTCGTCGGGGCAGCAGCGGGGCGGGGGCAGGCCGTTATTGCGGCGGCGCTGGGCAGCCCCCACGTGCTGGAAGCGCTGCCGCCCGTGGCCGCTCGCCTCTGCGCGTACAGCGACGTGGCCGTCTCGCAGCGCGCGCTCGTTCGCGCTGTGGCGGGGCGGGCGTGAAGCTTATGCAACGGCTTCATTCGTTGCTTTTCCGAACCATCATTGGCCTGTTCCGTTGGGTAGCATTAGCGCAGCCCTGCATGGTTTTCTGTGCTGCGCCATCCAAGTCTTACGTGAAGAGGTGCCGTTATGGGTTTCATCGATTTCTTTAGAGGAGAACAGCCGCCGCTTGTCGATCAAGCCTTCGCGGACATCCAGGCCATGCTCGAAAGCGGCCATCGGATGTTCGCGGCGGCCACGGCGTACGTGCTTGACAACGAGATCCTCGAGGTGGACCTGCACGTGCTCGACCAGCAGATCAACGAGAAAGAGCAGGCCCTGCGCCGCGCTCTTCTGGAGCACCTCACCGTCGATCCGCGGCGCGAGTTGATCTTCAGCCTCAAGCTCCTCTCCATCGTGCACGAGGCCGAGCGCATCGGCGACCTCGCCAAGTCGCTTGCCAAGACGGGCGCGCTGGCCAAGAAGCCGCGCCTCGGGCCGGTGGCCGCCGAGCAGCGTGTCATGCGCGACCGCATCCTGGAGATGTTCGACCGCGGGCGCAAGGGCTTCGTCGAGAGCGAACCCACCGCCGCGCGCGACCTCATGGAGAGCCACGAGGTGCTCAAGAACGACGTGACCGAGCATCTGCAGAAGCTGGCGCACGGCGACGGCCTCACCGTGAACGAGGGCATCGTCTACGCGCTCAACGTGCGGCTGATGAGCCGCGTCTCCTCGCACCTCTCGAACATCGCCTCCACGGTCGTCTCGCCCTTCGACCAGATCCGCCGCGCGCCGTCCTGGCCCGAAAAGGAGCCGGCCCGGTAGATCCGGCGCGCGCCCGCGTTACCGCTTCTTGCCCACCCGACCCCTGCTGACCGCATGGCCCTCACGGAATCGCAGATGATCGACCTTGGCGCCGAGGCGCCGCCGTTTAGCCTGCCCACCGCCAACGCGGAGGCGGACGAGCGCTCCGGCCAGACGCGCGCGCTGAGCGACTACGCCGAGGTCGAGGCGCTCGTGGTGGTCTTCACCTGCAACCACTGCCCGTACGCGCAGCACGTGGAGCCGGCCTTGATCGAGATGGCGCGCGCGTACCAGAAGCGCGGCGTGGCCTTTGTAGCCATCTCCTCGAACAACGCCGAGACGCACCCGCAGGACTCGTTCGAGAAGATGGCCGAGCGCGCCGAGGTCAAGGGCTACCCCTTCCCGTACCTCTACGACGAGAGCCAGGAGACCGCCCGCGCGTACGGCGCCGCCTGCACGCCGGACTTCTTCGTCTTCGATAAAGATCGCAGGCTGGCCTACCGGGGCCGCTTTGACGAGACGCGCCCCGGCAAGGCCGAAGCGCACGGCGGCGACCTGAGCGCGGCGCTCGACGAACTCCTCGAAACGGGCGAGATCACAGGCGCGCAGCAACCCTCCATCGGCTGCAACATCAAGTGGAAGTAGAGGCAAGGAAGGGTGAGTGGGGGAGAGGGTGAATGGGTGATGGCGCTCTGCTATCTTCACCCACTCTCCCATCCCCCCACGCTCCCTTTCCCGAATGGACTGGATCGTCCTCTTGCCGCCGGCGGTGGCTATTGCGCTGGCGCTCTGGACGCGGCAGGTGTACCTCTCGCTCTTTGCCGGCCTGTGGCTGGGCACGACGATCCTGGCTGGCGGCAACCCGGTCCTTGGCCTGGCCGAGCTGGCGGCGCAGATCGTGGCCGTGTTCGAGAGCGCGGGCAACACGCGCGTGGTGATCTTCTGCGTGCTCGTGGGCGGTCTGATCGCGCTCGTGCAGGCGTCCGGCGGCGTGGCCGGCTTTATCCGATGGGCGCAGCGGCGCGGGTGGGGCGCCACCCGCCGCAGTGCCGAGCTATTGGCCTGGGGCATCGGCGTGGTGATCTTTGTGGAGTCGAGCATCACCTCGCTCGTGGTGGGCGCGGTGAGCCGGCCGCTTTTCGACACGTTGCGGCTCCCGCGCGAGAAGATCGCCTACTACTGTGATGCGACCTCGGCGCCCGTGTGCATGATGATCCCGCTCAACGGATGGGGCGCCTACGTGCTGGGCCTACTCGCCGCGCAAGGCATCACGGCCGGCGCCGTGCCGCTTCTTGTCGAGGCGCTCTTTTTCAACTTCTTCGCCTGGCTCGCCATCCTCTTCGCGTTGGGGCTGGCCGTGACGGGGTGGAGCTTCGGCCCGATGCGCCGGGCGGAAAGGCGCGCGGCCGAGACAGGCGCCGTCCTCCGCAAAGGCGCGCAGCCGCTCGTGGCCGACGAGGTGGCCGGCCTCGAACCCGTGGCCGCCTCGCCCCGGCAGGCGCGCGACCTGCTCGTTCCCGTGGGCGTGATGGTGGGGATGATCTTCGTCGGGCTGTGGATCACGGGCGAGGGCAACCTGATGGAAGGCAGCGGCTCGACGGCGGTGCTCTGGGCCGTAGGCGCAGCCATCGGCGTGGCGATGGTGATGTACGCGCTGCCGCGTCCGCTGCGCGGCGGGTCGGCCATCCTCTCGCCGGCGGCCTCGACGGACCTCGTGCTGCGTGGGGCGAGTGGGCTGGTGGGCGTGACGGTGCTCATCGTGTTCGCCTTTGCGCTCGGGCAGGTCTCGCGCGCGCTGGACATGGGCACGTACCTCGTGGGCCTCATCGGGGGCGGCGGGGCGGCGTGGTGGCTGCCGGCGGCTATCTTCGTCGTGGGCTGCGTCGTCTCGTTCACGCTCGGCTCGTCGTGGACGGCGTTTGCCATTCTGGTGCCCATCGCGCTGCCGCTGGCCGAGGGGCTGGCGCTCGCGCCAGCGCTGATGCTTGGCGCGGTGCTCTCCGGCGGCGTCTTTGGCGATCACGCCTCGCCGCTCTCGGACACGTCGATCATCTCCTCCATGTCCGCCGCGTGCGACCACGTGGACCATGTCAACACGCAGCTTCCGTACGCGCTCACCGTGGCGGCGCTGGCGCTCGTGGCGTTTCTGGCGGCCGGATTGGTTGGCGGCGGATGAGCCGCAGCGATGTGCGAGCCGCCGACGACCGCTCACGGGCCACGGCCGTCCGTCGTCCGTCGTCCGTCGTCCTGCCAAGCGGCAGTTGCACAGACGTCAACACCGTTGTGGAACTGCCTCTGTGCGCGCTCCGTCCATAGAAGCAGTGCCCCGTACTTTCCTCTTCGACATCAACCGAGAGACGCCGCATGGCCTCGCGTGAACCGAACGACCGCCCGAACGAGTACGCCCCGCTGATCGCCATCGCGCTCGGGGCAGGCGCTACGCTTTTGAAGAAGGCTTCCGTCCGCTACGTGACTAAGCGTGAGGCGCGGCTGGAATGGTCGGACGTGGGCGTGGCGCTGGTAACGGCGGCCATCACGTATTACTCCTTCCGCAGCAACTACGGCAGCGAGAAAGAAGCGTGGTACAAGCGCTAACCGCCGCCGTGCATGATCTGTAAGACGTTTCCCTGAGCGCTATGCCTTCAAGCTTCCAGCCCGACCAGCCGCACGAGAAGACGCGCGGCGCGGCGGCCATAAGCAAAACGGCCATCGCCACGGCCGTCATCAGCGCGCTGATGGTGGTCATGGTGCTGGCGATTGTAGCCCCGCGCGCCTTTGGCGACAGCCAGTGGCTCGTCACGCTCGGCCTCGGCGCGCTCACGTTGGTCGTCGTGCTCGCCATCGGCTACTTCCGGAACGGGTAGCCGGCTGCCGGCGGCTTTGTCGGCGTCGCGCTGGAACCGCTTCCGGCCCTGCCGTCCTTTTCTGAAACACCTTTTCAGCATGTTCACCCAACGCGCTTTCGGTTCGTGGCTGAGCGTGCTGGCCGGCGCGGCGCTCTTCGCGCTGCTCTTTGCCCTGGCCGCGCTGATGACGGAGTTCGTCCTTGAAGGCACGCCGCGCGTCTCGCGCTGGGTCGTCGTCTTCGGCATCGCGGCCTTCGCCGGGTACGTGGGCGTGGCCGTGCTGCTCAGGATGGAGCGCGCCCCCGGCTCGTCCTCGTCGGACGGGTAGCGCCGGCGCCGCCGTGAGCACTTCTGCTTTTCCCTCGATCTTTCTATCATCACCAGAGAACTCTCCTATGCCTGACAAACAAGCCTCTGCCGATCAGTCCGTCAAAGAGCAGACGATGACCGACGGCGCCGCCGCCGAAGAAACCTCCGCCTACGAGAAAGCCGCGCAGGGCGACGGCGACGTGGACCCGCGTTGCATCCCGCAGAACCTGGACGGCCCCCCGCCCGTGGGCGACGCCATCGAGTACCCGGACTACGACGAGGAGAGCCACGAGATCTGGGGCACGCTCGTCGAGCGGCAGATGGAGCAGCTCCCCGGCCGCGCCTCCACGGCGTACACGAAGGGCCTGAAGGTGCTCGGCATCACGCCCGACCGCATCCCGCCGCTGGCCGACCTCTCGCGCCGCCTCGAAGAGGCCACAGGTTGGCAGGTGGCCCGCATCCCCGGCCTCCTGCATGAGAAGGACTTCTTCAACCTCCTGGCCAACCGCCAATTCCCCTCGACGGACTACGTGCGCGGCTGGGACGAGCTGGACTACACGCCCGCGCCGGACTGCTTCCACGACATCTTCGGGCACATGCCCATGCTCACGCAGCCGGACTTCGCCGACTTCTACCAGATGTTCGGCAAGGCGGCGCTCAACGCCAAGGGCAAGGACCGCCCGCGCCTGGAGCGCTTCCACTGGTTCACCGTCGAGTTCGGCCTCTTGGAAGAGGAGGAGGGCACGCGCCTCTTCGGCGCCGGCATCGTCTCTTCCAACGAGGAGGTCACGCACGCGCTCTCGGACAAGGTGAAAAAGCACCCCTTCGACCCGGCGCACATCACTGAGAAGGACTACGAGGTGTACAACCTCCAGGACGAGCTTTTCGTGATGCAGTCGTTCGAGCAGCTCGTGGACGGCTTCCGAGGCTGGACCGAAAGCCGCGGCCTGCTCGACAGAAGCGCCGCGTAGCCCGTTGCTTCCAAAGGGAAGGCCTCGCGCGCTGCGGCGGGCGGGGCTTTTCCTTTGTAGCGCCGCGCGACCTCGAACACGCGAACCCTTGCAACACGCGAACCCCTGACCCATGAGCACACCAGAAGAGCACGAACGCCTCGAAGCGCGCATCACCGGGCGCGTGCAGGGCGTCGGCTTCCGGCACTTCTGCACCACGCGCGCGCAAAAGCAGAACTTGCACGGCTGGGTGCGCAACGAGAAGGACGGCTCGGTGCGCCTCGTAGTCGAAGGGCCGCGCCCAGCGCTCGAGGAGCTGCTGAGCGCCGTGCGCGACGGCCCCGCCGCCGCCCGCGTCGAAAACGTATCGAGCGAATGGAAAACCGCCGAAGGCGGCTTCGACGGCTTCCGCACGCGCCGGAGTTGATCTTTTTCTCACGCCACGCCGCTTGTGAAACCGTTTGCGGACGAGAAGACCACGCACGGCGCCCTACTCAGAGACGCCGCGCGCCGCCTCGGAGCGGCCGGCTTTTCTAACGCCCGCCGCGAGGCCGAGTGGCTCCTGGCCGACACGCTCGGCACCGGCCGCGCGCAGCTCTACGCCTATCCCGAGCGCGGCGCCCGCCCGGAAGCGCAGCGCGCGTTCGAGGATCGGCTGCGGCGGCGTCTCTCCGGCGAGCCGCTGCAATACATCCTGGGCTATGCCGAGTTCTACGGGCTGCGCCTCGCCGTCACGCCCGCCGTCTTGATCCCGCGGCCCGAGACGGAGCAGCTTGTCGAAAAGGCCCTGCACGGCCTCGCGCCCGTCCGCCGGCCGAGGGTGCTTGACGCGGGCACCGGCAGCGGCTGCATCGCGCTCGCGCTCGCCCACGAGCGCTCCGACGCCGCCGTCCACGCCTGCGACACGAGCGCCGAGGCGCTCGCCGTCGCCCACCGCAACGCGCGGCGCCTCGGGCTTGGCGTGCGGTTTGAGCAGGCCGATCTGCTGCGCCCCGAGGTTGCCGAACAGCTTCCCGGCGGCCTCGACCTCCTCATCTCCAACCCGCCCTACATCCCCGACGCCGAGCGCGACGCGCTCCCCGACGAGGTCCGCGCCTACGAGCCGCCCGCCGCTCTCTTCTCCGGCGGCGACCCGCTGATCTTTTACCGCGCGCTGGCCGGCCTCGCCCGTCGCCTCGTCAAGCCGGGCGGACAGGTCGCCCTCGAAACGCACGAGCGGTACGCCAAGGACGTGCAGGCTTTGTTCGCCGGCCCGTCTTTTGACGGCGCTGAGGTGGTGCGCGACCTGGCGGAGAAACCGCGCATCCTGATGGCTCGGGTAAGCAGCCGATGATCCCTGCCTATCCGAAGACGCGGCGGGCCTCGCGGTGCATGACGGCGTGGTAGTCGGCCGTGCGCTCGGGCGTCTCGGCGTAGCCGCCGGAGAGGAGAAGCGTGGTGGGGAGGCCGTGCCGGCAGAGCGTTTCAAGCGCGTAGCCGTCGCGCGCGTGGAGGCCGGCGCGCGTCAGGGCAAGGCGCCCGTAGCGGTCGCCCTCAAGCACGTCGATGCCGCCGAGGTAGAAAACGAGGTCCGGCCGCGCCTTCTCGATCACGCCGTTGAGGTGTTTTTGCAGCGCGTCGAGGTAGGCGTCGTCGCCCGTACCGTCGGGCAGGCCGACGTCGAGCGAGGAGGGCGGCTTACGAAAGGGGTAGTTTTTCGCGCCGTGCATGGAAAAGGTAAACACGTCGGCGTCATCGGCAAAAAAGGCGGCGTTGCCGTTGCCCTGGTGCACGTCGAGGTCGATGATGAGCACGCGGCGGACCCAGCGGCGGCGCTGCAAGAGGCGGGTGGCTACGGCCACGTCGTTCAAGACACAAAAGCCTTCACCGTGGCCGGGGCCGGCGTGGTGCGTCCCGCCGGCGAGGTTGGCCGCCACGCCGTCTTCGAGCGCCATGAGTGCCGCGTTGATCGTCCCCTGCACGGCCAGTCGGGAGCGGTGCACGAGCCGCTCGGACCAGGGCAGGCCCATGCGGCGCTCGGCCTCTCGGGAGAGGGTGCCTTCGGCGAGGCGTTTGAGATAGTCCGGCGTGTGCACCCAGAGCAGATCGGACCAATCGGCCGGGCGGGGGGCTACGACGTCGGCTTGCCGGATCAGCCCTTCGCGCAGGAGCAGGGCGTGGAGGGCCGGGAACTTCGCCATGGGGAAGGGATGACCGCTCGGCAGCGGAACGAAGTAGCCCGCACCGTAGCTGACGCGCATCGAGGTAGCAGAGGCGAGTGGAGAGAGGCGCCCCTGTGATGACGCCCGTCGCCCGATGTTTCAGAGCGCGAAACCGCCGAGCGGCGCGTCTTTTCTGCAGAGCACGCGGGGCCTGAGCGGGGGCCTTCTCCAAAAGAAGCACGCGCCGGTGCGCCGGACCGCCAAAACCGCCGGCCCGGCGAAACAATCCGGCCGTCCTGAGGGTGCTTGATAGAGACGTCTCCACGCCTCGCTTCCTGGCCGCGCCCCCTTCTGCATGTCGTCCCCGATTTTGAAGCGCAGCACGCTATTCCTTGCCGGCGTCGGGCTGGTGCTGGTGGGCCTCCTGGCCGGCATCTTGGCGATGCTCTTTGTAGAGCAGGGCGCGCTGGAGCGGCCGGCGCGCGTGGTCGAGCGCGTAGAGATCGGCCGCCGCCCGGCCCCGCCCTCGGAAGCGGATTCGAGCCTGCCCGCCCTCCCGGCCGAGACCGTGCGCCTGGAGAGCCGCTTCAAAGAGGTGGCGCAGCGCGTCACGCCGTCGGTGGTGTACATCGAGGTGCGGGTGCCGGCGTCCTCGGAGGAGGGCGGGCGCTTCCGCGACTTCGACCCGGACGCGCCGGAGCGCTTCTTCCGCGAGCCGCGCCAGAGCGTGGGCAGCGGCGTGGTCATCGGCGAGGACGGCTACATCGTCACGAACAACCACGTCGTTGAGGACGCCGAAGCCATCCGCGTCACGCTCTCCGACAAGCGGCAGTACGAGGCTGAGGTCGTCGGCACGGACGCCTCGACGGACCTGGCCGTGATCCAGGCCGAGGACGCCTCGGGGCTGCCCGTGATGACGTTCGGCAACTCCGACGGCGTGGAGGTGGGCGAGTGGGTCATCGCCATCGGCAACCCATTTCGGCTCACCTCCACCGTCACGGCCGGGATCATCGGCGCGCTTGGGCGGCAGGTCAACATCATCGAGGACACCTTCGGGATCGAGGACTTTATCCAGACCGACGCCGCCATCAGCCCCGGCAACTCCGGCGGCGCCCTGGTGAACCTGCGCGGCGAGCTGGTGGGGATCAACACCGCCATCGCCTCGCGCAGCGGCTCCTACGAAGGCTACGGCTTTGCCGTCCCCGTCAACCTGATGAAGCGCGTGGCGGCCGACCTCATCGAGTACGGCGAGGTGCGGCGCGGCTACCTCGGCGTCACGATTGGCGAGGTGAACGCGCAGGCGGCCCGGCAGATGGGCCTGAGCCGCATCGGCGGCGTCTACGTGAGCGAGACGCAGCCGGACGGTGCCGCCTACCGCGCCGGCATCCGCGCCGGCGACGTCGTGCTCACCGTCGGCGAGCAGCCCGTCGATGCGCCCAACGAGCTGCAAAGCGCCATCGCCCAGCGCCGCCCCGGCGACCGCGTGCCCATGACCGTCTGGCGCGACGGCGCCCGCCGCCGCTACGTCGTCGAGCTGACGCAGCGCGACGAAAGCTGGGCGAGCGCCCTGGAGCCGCAGCCGCCGCAGCCGGTCCTGCCTGAGGAGCCGCCCGAGATGAGGCTGTTCGAGCTGGAGGCGTGGGGCATCGGCCTCAGGGCGGCGGGCGCGCCGGAGCGCCGCGCCTTTGGCAGGGCCGAGGGCGTGTACCTGGCCTACGTCGGGCAGGGCAGCCCGGCGGCCGAGGCGGGCCTGCCGCGCGGCGTGCTGCTCACGCACGTCGAGGGCGAGGCCGTCACAACGGTCGAGGAGGCGCTCAGTGCCCTGGCCGCCGCCGAGGACGGCACGCGCGTGCTCTTGCGCGTGCTCCGGCGCGACGGCGTGAGTGCCTTCTACGAGGTCGAGGCGCCTTAGGCGCGTGTCTCAGTTTTGTCGCACCTGGAAGCCACAAGGACGCATCAGCGCGCGCGACTCCCCTCCTAGACAGGGGGGATACAGGGGTGGTGGAAAAGCAGGCTTGCTCTGACCAGCGGTGTTGCTAAGCCTCGTCTACCACCCCGCCCTGTCGCCCCTTCCTCCACTCACCCTTTCTGCAAACCGTGATCCGCTACCTCACCGCCGGCGAGTCGCACGGCGAAGCGCTCATCGGCATCGTCGAAGGCGTGCCGGCGGGGCTGCCCCTGTGCGCAGGCGACCTTAATAAGCACCTGGCGCGGCGCTGGCTCGGCTACGGGCGGGGCGGGCGCTCCAAGATCGAGAACGACCGCGTGCACATCTACTCCGGCGTGCGGTTCTCGAAAACGCTGGGCAGCCCCATCGCCTTTCGGATCGACAACGGCGCCTACAAGAAAGACCGCGCCGGCTGGCCGGAGGTGATGGCCGTCGAGGGCGACGGCGAGGGCGTCGAGCCGATCACGCTCCCGCGCCCCGGCCACGCCGACCTGGCCGGCGCGCAGAAGTACGGCTTCGACCGCCCGCCGCTGGGGCCGGACCTGCGCCCGGTGATCGACCGCTCCTCCGCGCGCGAGACGGCCATGCGCGTGGCGTGCTGCTCGGTGGCGCGGCGGCTGCTCAGGGCCGTGGGGATTGAGATCGGCAGCCACGTCGTCCGCATCGGCGAGGTGGGGTACGAGGCGCCGGAAGAATGGCAGGCGCGCGCGCAACGGCTCCTGGCCGAAGGCGGCGGCGCAGCCCTCTACCGCGCCGCCGACGAGAGCGCCACGCGGATGCTCGACAAGGAAATGACCGCGCGCTGCGTCGAGCACATCGACGCCACCAAGACAGCGCGCGACTCGCTCGGCGGCGTCTACGAGGTCGTCGCCACGGGCGTGCCGCCGGGCCTCGGCTCCTACGCGCAGTGGGACCGCCGCCTGGACGGGCGCCTCGCGCAGGCCATCCTCTCGATCCAGGCGCAGAAGGCCGTCGAGGTGGGCGACGGCGTCGAGGCCGCCTACCGCCCCGGCTCGGCCGTGCACGACCCCATCGTCGAAGAAGACGGCGTGCTCCGGCGCTCGTCCAACCACGCCGGCGGCATCGAGGGCGGCGTCTCGAACGGGATGCCCATCGTCGTGCGCGGGTACATGAAGCCCATCCCGACGCTGATCAAGCCGCTCGGCTCGGTAGACCTGGAGACGGGCGAGGCGCAGCCTACGCGCTACGAGCGCAGCGACGTGACAAGCGTGCCGGCCGCCTCGACGGTGGCGGAGGCCACTGTGGCGCTCGTCCTCGCCAATGCTTTCTTGGAGCGCTTCGGGGGTGACACGTGGCACGAGACCGCCGAGCGCTACGGGCGAGAGGCACGTGCGCTGCACACAAGGTCGGCAGAATGAGCCGGCGCTCCGGCGGCAGAAAACCAGAGCCGTTCTCTGCTGCTGTTGTTGCGGTCATATGTTAGCCGTATGTTTAGACGGCTCTGCTCTTCCGCCAGATTCAAGCCGTTCGCATAAAGAGAATCGTTGGTTTAACTTCTGCTTCCTGTTCGCCTCTCAAAAGAGGTGGCTTGTTCGATTTGGCTCGTGCTTGCCATGCGCAATGCGTACTCGTCTCCAAACCATCGGCGATGCCTCATGCACGGCGCCACGCCCGGTCATTTGTCTCCCACCCTTTCTGAACGTTCCGTAGATCTGTTATGAACCGCGTTGCTGCGGACGGGAGACACGTTAGTACGGCCGCATCGGCCGCCGAGGGCGAGGGCGTGGTGGCGCTGGCCGTGCTCGACAGCGACCTCCGCTACGTGACGGCGAACGCGCCGTGGCGGGAGGCGTTTGCACTGCCCGCCGGGGGCGGCCTTTCGGGGCGCCCGTTTCAGAGCGACGCGGCGGCCGGGCAGCTGCACTGGCAGAGCGTGCTGGAGCAGGGGCTGGCCGGGCGCGAGGTGCGCGGGAGCGACGCGCTGCCGCTCGGCCCCGGCGGTGCCGAGGTGCCGGCGCAGTGGTCCGTGCAACCGTGGCGCCGAGGAGATGGCCGCGTGGGCGGCGTGGTGCTCGGCGCGCAGCGGGCGGCGGGGGCCGCCCCGCACGCGCTCCTGCCTGATCCGCAGCAGGTGCTGGCCGGCGTCATCGCCTCTTCGCTCGATGGCGTGTACGTGCTCGAAGCCGTGCGCAATGGCGCGGGCGAGATCGTGGACTTCGCCTGGCTGCTGGCGAACCCGCGGTCTGAAGAGCTGACGGCGCGCGCGCCGGAAAAGCTTATCGGGAAGCGCTTGCTGGAGGAGTTTCCAGGGGTGCGCGCGTCCGGGGTGTTCGAGAGGTACGTCAGTGCCGTAGAAACGGGCGTCCCGAGCCGCAGCGAGTTCTACTACGACGCCGACGGCGTGCAGGGGTGGTTTCTCCAGACCATCGTGCGCCTCGGCGACGGCTGCTCGGTGAGCTTCCACGACGTGACGGAGCGGAAGCGCGCCGAGGCCCGGCTGCGCGCGAGCGAGGAGCGCTACCGCAAGCTCGTCGAGCAGGCCGCCGACATCATCTACCGCGCCGACGCCGAGGGCTTTTTCACCTACGCCAACCGCGTGGCCGTGCGCTGCACCGGATACCCCCGCGAGGAGGTCATCGGGATGCACTTCCTCTCGCTCGTCCGACCAGACTACCGCGAAAGGGCCATCACGCTGTACCAGCGCCAGATCGCCGAGCGCCTCGCCACGACCTACTTCGAGTTCCCCCTCCGCACACGCGCGGGCGAGACGCGCTGGATCGGCCAGAACGTGAAGCTTATCGAAGAGGACGGGCAGGCTCTCGGGGTGCAGGCGGTGGCGCGCGACATCACCGAGCGCGTCCGCGCGGAGCGGGCGCTCGAGCAGGCCAACGAAGAGTTGCGCCAGCGGAACCAGGAGCTGCAGGAGTTCGCCTACATCGCCTCGCACGACCTGCAGGAGCCGCTGCGTAAGGTGCGCACCTTTGCCGGCCTCATGCTCGAGGACTACGCCGACGCCGTGGACGAGGCCGGCCGCTACTACCTCGACCGCATAAGCGACGGCGCCGAGCGCATGTCCACCCTCATCAGCGACCTCCTGAGCTTCTCGCGCATCACCACGCAGGCGCGCTCGTTCGAGGCGGTGGACCTCGGCGCCGTGGCCGCCGAGGTGTGCTCCGACCTCGAATTGCGCATCGAAGAAACGAGCGGGCGCGTGGAGGTCGGCCCGTTGCCTACCCTTGAGGCGGACGCGACGCAGATGCGGCAGCTCTTGCAGAACCTCATCGGCAACGCGCTCAAGTTCCATCGGCCGGGCGTGCCGCCGGTGGTGGAGGTCCATGCCGAGGCGTGGCCTACCGAGGGCGTGGCGCCTGAGCAAAATCCTCTCGGAAAACCGGCCTGCCGCCTCGTGGTGCGCGATAACGGGATCGGCTTTGAAGAGAAGTATCTGGACCGTATCTTTACACCCTTCCAACAACTCAGGCCGCGCCACGAGTACGGCGGCACGGGCATCGGCCTGGCCATCTGCCAGCGCATCGCCGAGCGCCACGGCGGCGCCATCACGGCCACGAGCACGCCGGGCCAGGGCAGCCGCTTCGCCATCGTCCTCCCCCTCTCGCAAAAAAACCGAGGCCCCGACGCCCAAGCATGAGCACCGACCGTGACCCCATCTCCATCCTTATGGCCGACGACGACGCCGACGACCGGATGCTCGCCGAGCGCGCCCTGCGCAAGGGCTTCCCGCAAAGCACCGTCTTCCGCACCGTGGCCGACGGCGAGGAGCTGCTGGCCTACCTGCGCGGCGCCCCGGCGGAAGAGCGCCCGGACCTCGTCCTGCTCGACCTCAACATGCCGCGCATGGACGGGCGCGAGGCCCTGCGCGCCATCAAGGCCGATGCGGATCTGTGCCGCATCCCCGTCGTTGTGCTCACCACCTCGCAGGCTGAGCAGGACGTGATCCGGAGCTACGAGCTGGGCGTGAACGCCTTCGTCACCAAGCCCGTTACTTTTGAGAAGCTCGTCGAGGCTATGCGGGTGATCGGCACCTTCTGGTTCGGCCTGGCGAAGCTGCCCTCGCACCGCCGGCGCACCCGGCAGGGCGCCTGACCGGCCTCGCCCGCAAGCCCCACTTCCGCTACGACGTCTCACCCACTTACGACGTCCCACCCGCCATGGAGAACGAGCGCATCGACGTCCTTTTGGTAGAAGACGACGAGGACGACTTCTTCATCACCCGCAGCTTCCTGGACCGGGCCGAGAGCACGGCGTGCGCGCTCACCTGGAGGGACGGCTACGAGGAGGGCCTGCGCGAGGCGCTCTCGGGGCGCTACGACGTGTGCCTGGTGGACTACCGCCTCGGCCCCATGAGCGGGCTGGACCTCATCCGCGCGGCCAGCGAGCGCGGCGCCCGCACGCCCATGATCCTGCTCACCGGCCAGGGCGACCGCGCGCTCGACATGCAGGCCATGCAGGCCGGCGCGGCCGACTACCTGGTCAAAGGCAAGCTCGACGCGCAGCTTCTGGAGCGCACCATCCGCTACGCGCGCGAGCGCCGGCGCGCCGAGGCGCGCATCCGCACGCAGGCCGCGCTCCTGGACAAGGCGCGCGACGCCATCTGCGCGCACGACCTGGAGGGGAACGTCATCTACTGGAACAAGAGCGCCGAGCGCCTCACCGGCTGGAAGGCCGAGGAGATCAAGGCCATGCCGCCCGGGGAGCTGCGCCGCCGCCTCTACGACGAGGCCGAGGAAGAGAAGCTCAAAAAAGCCGGCCGCGCGGTCAAAGAAAAGGGCGAGTGGATGGGCGAGCTGCGCCACCGCACCAAAAGCGGCGGCGAGCGCGTGGTCGAGAGCCGGTGGTCGCTCGTCGAAGGCGCGGGCACGGCGGAGCACGTCGTCGTCCTCGTCATCAACACGGACGTGACCGAGCGGCGGCAGCTTGAGACGCAGCGCGCGCGCTCGCAGCGGATGGAGTCCATCGGGCGCCTCGTGGGCGGCATCGCGCACGACCTGGGCAACCTGCTCGTGCCCGTGCTCCTGGGCGCCGAGGTCTTGAAGCAGCGCTTCGGCGGGAGCGATGAGAAGGTGGAGCGCACGCTGAACATGATCCACAAGAGCGCCGAGCGCGGCTCCCACATGATCAAGCAGGTCCTGGCCTTCGCGCGCGGCGTCGAGGGCGAGCGCACGGCCGTGGCGCTCGGCCCCATCGTCAACGAGGTCGAGCGCCTGGCCGAGGAGACGTTCCCGCCCGAGATCGCTTTCGAGACGCGCGTGCCGGAAGGGCTGTGGCCCGTCCGCGGAGACGCCACGCAGGTGCAGCAGGTGCTCGTGAACCTGTGCGTGAACGCGCGCGACGCCATGCCCGAGGGCGGGCGCCTCACCGTCGAGGCCGAGAACGTCGTCATGGACGAGAACAGCGCCCAGCTTACGATGGACGCGCGCCCAGGCGCGTACGTGAGCATCACCGTCTCGGACACGGGCCAGGGCATCGCGCCCGAGCACGTGGACAAGGTGTTCGAGCCGTTCTTCACCACGAAAGAGGACGGCAAAGGCACCGGGCTGGGCCTTTCCACCGTGTACAGCATCGTGAAAAGCCACGGCGGCTTTGCCGATGTGACGAGCCAGCCCGGCCAAGGCACCGCGTTCTCGCTCTACTTCCCCATCGTCGAAGGAGCCGACGAGGCCGCCTCGAAGGAGTCGTACGCCGAGGTGCGCAGCGGTCAGGGCGAAGGGGTGCTCGTGGTCAGCGAGGAGGCGTTCGTTTTGGAGATCACGCGGGAGGCGCTGCGCCGCGGCGGCTACGCGCCTAGAACGGCCGCCACCGCCGAAGAAGCGCTGCGCCTGCTCAAGCGCCACGGCGAGCGCGTCCACGCCGTCCTTTCCGATCTGTCGCTGAGCGGCGCCGGCGGCCCTGCCCTTCTCCAAGAGCTAAAGCGCCGGCGCCCGGACCTGCCCGTCGTCGTGACCGGCAGCCCGATGGACGGGGAGAGCGCCCAAGCCGCTGAGGCGGGCGCGGACGCCTTCCTGGCCAAGCCGTTCACCACCGAGCGCCTGTACGCCACCGTAGGCCGGCTCATCAGCGAGGCGAACACGCCCGTCGCCCCCGCCACGTGAGAGCGCGGCGCTGCGGCCGGTGCTCTCGGTCTAGCTTCGCAACCCGTCCCTGCCCGTTTGCAAGGGCGAGGCGCGCCTCGCCCCTACGTTTTCATCAACGCTCCCGTAGAGAGAAAAGCATGAGCTGGACCCACGCCCTGGCCGACCGTCCCAATGCGCGCCTCAACCCCCGCACCGAACCCGTCCCCGTCGGCCCGGACGCGCCGCACGCTGTGGTCATCGGGGCGGGCATGGGCGGGTTGGCGGCGGCCATCCGCTTGGGCGCGCGCGGCTTCCGCGTCACGGTGGTCGAGCGCCTCGGGCAGCCCGGCGGCAGGGCGCGCGTGTTCGAGCAGGACGGCTTCCGCTTCGACGCCGGGCCGACGGTCATCACCGCGCCTTTCCTCTTTGAAGAGCTGTGGCGCCTCTGCGGTCGCTCCCTTGCCGAGGACGTGGAGCTGCGCGAGGTCTCGCCCTTCTACCGCATCCGCTTCGACGACGGGACGCAGTTCGATTACACGGGCGAAGGGGAGGCGATGAAGCGCGAGATCGCCCGCTTCTCGCCCGAGGACGTAGAGGGTTACGAGCGCTTTTTCGAGAAGAGCCGCGCCATCTTCGAGATCGGCTTCGAGAAGCTCGGCCACGTGCCGTTTACGCGCGTGCGCGACATGGTGCGCATCGTCCCAGCCATGATGCAGCTCGAAAGCTGGCGCACCGTCTACGGCCTCGTCTCCAAGTACGTGGAGCATCCCAAGATCCGGCAGGTGCTCTCGTTCCACCCGCTCCTGGTGGGCGGCAACCCGTTTAACGTGACGAGCATCTACATGCTCATCGCGTTTCTGGAAAGAAAGTGGGGCGTGTGGTACGCCATGGGCGGCACGGGCGCGCTCGTGGAAGGGATGGCGGGTCTGGTCGAAGACGATCTCGGCGGCACGCTGCGCTACGGCGCCGACGTGGAAGAAATCCTTCTCGACGGCGAGCGCGCCGCCGGCGTGCGCCTGCGCGGGGGCGAGACCATCGCCGCCGACCTCGTCGTCTCCAACGCCGATGTGGGCTGGACCTACCGCCACCTCGTGCCCGAGGCCGCGCGCACGCGCTGGACCAACCAGCGGATCGAGGGGATGCGCTACTCCATGGGTCTCTTCGTGTGGTACTTCGGCACGCGGAAGCAATACGGCGACGTGGCGCACCACACCATCCTCCTCGGTCCGCGCTACAAGGCGCTCCTGGACGACATCTTCCTCAACCACCACCTGGCCGAGGACTTCTCGCTCTACCTCCACCGCCCCACCGCCACCGACCCGCAAATGGCGCCCGAAGGGCATGACGCCTTTTACGTCCTCAGCCCCGTGCCGCACCTGGACAGCGGCGTGGATTGGAAGGAGAAAGCCGAGCCGTACCGCCGCGCCATCAGCCAGTACCTCTCGGACACGATCCTGCCCGGCGTGGAAGAGCATCTCGTCACCTCGCGGATGCTCACGCCGCAGGACTTCTTGGACGACTACCGCGCGCTCAAAGGCGCTGCTTTTAGCGTCGAGCCGATCCTTCGGCAGAGCGCCTACTTCCGCCCGCACAACGCCAGCGAGGACGTCGAGCACTTATACTTCGCCGGGGCGGGGACGCATCCAGGCGCGGGGCTGCCGGGCGTCTTGTCCTCGGCGCGCGTCCTGGACACCGTGGTGCCGGACCCGGCGGCGTTCCGGACGGCGGCGCGCCGTGCCGTGGTCGCGCCGTAAGCCGCCCATTACGGAACGATGGCGACGGAACCCGCTCCGGGAGGCCGGGTTTGGCTTGACTCCGCGCCCCGCCCGCACAGCACGTCCCCGTCCCCGCGCATGTCCCACGCCGAGGCCAAGGAGAGCAAAGCGTACGACCCGTCTCAGATCGAGGCGCGCCGGTACGCCTACTGGACCGAGCACGGCTTCTTCGAGGCCGACCCTGACCCGGAGAAAGAGCCGTTTGCCGTGCCGATGCCCCCGCCGAACGTGACGGGGCGCCTCCACATCGGCCACGCCTTGCAGGACACGATCCAGGACGCCCTCACGCGCATCCGGCGGATGCAGGGCTTTTCTGCGCTCTGGCAGCCCGGCCTCGACCACGCCGGCATCGCCACGCAGAACGTCGTCGAAAAGACGCTCAAGGAAGAGGAGGGCATCACGCGTCACGACCTCGGCCGCGAGGCGTTCCTCGAGCGCGTCTGGGCGTGGAAGGAAGAATACGGCGACATCATCCTCCGCCAAAAGCGCGAGCTGGGCGACTCGTGCGACTGGCGCCGCCAGCGCTTCACGATGGACGCGGGCTTCTCGCGCGCCGTGCAAGAGGTCTTCGTCCGCCTCTACGACGAGGGCCTCATCTACCGCGGCGACTACCTTGTCAACTGGGACCCGGAGAACGAGACGGCCCTCTCCGACGAGGAGGTGGACAGCGAGGAGCGCCCCGGTCACCTCTGGCACATCCGCTATCCGCTCGCCGATGGAGATGGGCACATCACCATCGCCACGACGCGCCCGGAGACGATGCTCGGCGACACGGCCATCGCCGTCAACCCGGACGACAAGCGCTACGCTGATCTTGTGGGTAAAAGCGTGCGCCTGCCGCTTTTGGGCCGCGAGATCCCTGTCATCGCCGACGACTACATTGACGCCGAGTTCGGGACGGGCGCCTTGAAGGTCACGCCCGCGCACGACGAGAACGACTTTCAGATCGGCAAGCGCCACGGCCTGGACACCGTCAACGTGATGAACCCGGACGGCACCGTCAACGAGAACGGCGGGCCGTACGCGGGCCTGGACCGCTTCGCTGCGCGCGAAAAGATCGTGGCCGATCTGGAGTCCGAAGGACTGCTCGAAAAGGTGGAGGACTACCGCCACAAGGTGCCCGTGTCGAGCCGCTCGGGCGCCGTGATCGAGCCTTTGATCTCCCGGCAGTGGTTCGTCAAGATGGAGCCGCTGGCCGAGCCGGCCATCGAGGCCGTCAAAAGCGGCGAGGTCACGTTCTACCCCGCGCGCTGGGCCAACGAGTATTTCCGCTGGATGGAGAACATCCGCGACTGGTGCATCTCCCGGCAGCTCTGGTGGGGCCACCGGATCCCCGTCTGGTACCACACCCGCGCCGACGGCTCCATCGACGAGAGCCGCGAGTACGTCGTCTCGGTAGACCGGCCCGAAGAAGGCATGGTGCAGGATGAGGACGTCTTGGACACGTGGTTCTCCTCGTGGCTCTGGCCCTTCGCCACGCTCGGCTGGCCGGAAAAAACGGAGGACCTGCGCTACTTCTACCCGACCGACGTGCTCGTCTCGGGCTACGACATCCTCTTCTTCTGGATCGCGCGGATGGTCATGGCCGGGTACCACTTTACCGGGCAGGCGCCGTTCAAGGACATCTTCATCACCGGCATGGTCAAGGATGCGCAGGGCCGCTGGATGTCGAAGAGCCTCGGCAACGGCATCGACCCGCTCGAAATGGTGGACCAGTACGGCGCCGACGCCGTCCGCTTTTCCCTGACGATCCTCTGCGCGCAGGGGCAGGACATCAAGCTCGACCCGTCGAAGTTCGAGATGGGCCGCAACTTCGCCAACAAGATCTGGAACGCCTTCAACGTCTTCGGCCAGTTCATGGAAGAAGGCAAGGCGTACAGGCGGCAGCGCGCGTTTGAAGAACTGACGCTGGTTGAGCGGTGGATGCTCCACCGGCTGAACGCCACCATCGAGGCCGTCGAAGAAAGCCTGGCGCGCTACCGGCTCAACGAGGCGCTCGGTCTCATCTACGACGTCTTCTGGCGCGACTACTGCGACTGGTACCTCGAACTCATCAAGCCGCCCTTCGGCGAGCGGATGGACGAGGACACCATCGCCCTGGCCGTGGAGATCTACGAGGCGATGGTGAAGCTCCTGCACCCGTTCATGCCGTTCATCACCGAGGACTTGTGGCACCGCCTTCGTCCGCGCGCCGAGGGCGAGGCCTGCATCGTGGCCGACTGGCCCGCCGCTAATCAAGCCGAGATGGACGCCGCCGATGCCGACGCCTTCGAGCAGATCCAGGCGATGATCTCCGGCATCCGCGCCATCAAAAGCGACTACGGCGTGCCCCTGAAGAAAGAGGTCGAGGCCACGATCAATCTGCCGAGCGAGCGCGCCAACGGCCTCCACGACGCCGTGACCGCGCACGCGGGGTACTTCGAGAAGCTCGCCGGCGTCGTGCGCCTCTATGCCGGCTCAGGCCAGCCCAAGCCGAAGGCCAGCGCCTCGGTCGTGGTAGGCCGCAGCGAAGTGCACCTGCCGCTCGCCGGCATGATCGACCTCGGCCAGGAGCGCACGCGCCTGCGCGGCGAGATCGAGGAAAAGGAGCGCTTCCTCCAGAGCGTCGAGCGTAAGCTGCAGAACCAGCAGTTCGTCGAAAAGGCGCCGCGGGAGGTCGTCGAGCGCGAGCGCCAGAAGCGCCGCGACGCCACCGATGAGCTAAAGCGCCTGCGCGCCAACCTCGAAGACCTCGGCAGCGTATAAGCGCGCCACTGCCCTGAAATCGCTGTCTGCGGAGGCCTGCCGCTATGCCCCTTTGCACACGTTCTCTTACGTTGTCCCTCGCCGCCGCGATGCTCCTCGCGGGCGCCGGCTGCTCCTTCTCCAACGTTGATGACGGACGCAAGAACCTCCGCGAGATCCTGCAAGACAACCGCGCCAAGTGGGTCGACCAAGGCATTGACGACTACGTGTACACCTACACGCGCCTGGGCCGCTCCGGCGAGGTGGCCGTCACCGTCCGCGCCGACACCATCGTGCAGGTGACCATTGGAGAAGCGCCCGCGCCCGAAGGCATCGAGAGCGAATTCTTGACCGTCGAGAAGTTCTTCGACCTGGTCGAAGAAGCCATCGAGGCGGATAAGGAGGACTTCGACGCCGGCTTCGACCGCACGCGCGGCTACCCGGCGCTGCTTGTCGTGGACTATGACCGCTCTCAGGGCGGCCTCGATGAGCTGATTCAGGTCACCGCCTTCGAGCCGCTCGGCGGCGACGACGACGGAGACGAAGGCAACGCAGCAGCCTCACGTCCGTCCATACCGCCCACTCGTTAGCCGAACGCGCCCGGCCTTTTCACCTTCTCCCTCACAGCCTTCCGAATCCTCTTGCAACGCCTGTTTTCTTCAGCCGCCTTCTTCTTCTGCGCCACCGCGCTGCTCGTTGCCCTGAGCGCGTGCGGCGGTGGCGGCGCCTCGCCCGAAGCCGCCTCGGCCGACACCACCCAAGCCGCTGCCGAGGCCGCCCCGGATGAGAACACCGCCGCCGCGCCTGACACGGCCGCCGCGCAGGCGGGCGACAGCGTGGACGTGGAGATCGAGGAGTTCACGTACAGCCGCCTCCCCGATGGCACGCGCGTCCTCACCGGCAAGCTGCGCAACACCTCCGACAAAGCATACAGCCGTGCGCAAGTCGTCGTCTCCCTCTACGGCCCGGACAACCAGCGCGTCGGCACGGCCAACATCGACGTGCAGGACATTGGCGTGGGGGAGAGCACGCCGTTCCGCCACCCGCTCGACGTGGAGGCGGACGTGCGCGGCGCCCGCGTGCGCAACGTGCTCGTGTTTTAGAGGCGCGTTCTGCGCGTAGCAGCCATCCGTTGGACCTGAACTCACTGCGCCCGCAGCCCCATGCCCGACTACATCGAAGGCCAGCTCGTGGCGGGCGAGGGTGCGCGCTTTGCCATCGTCGTCAGCCGCTTCAACGCGCTCGTGACGGATCAGCTTTTAGACGGCGCGCTCGACATGCTCCGCCGCCACGGCGCCGACCTCGACGGGGTGACCGTGGCGCGCTGCCCCGGTGGCTACGAGGTGCCCCTCGTGGCGAAAAAGCTCGCCGCCTCAGGCAAGTACGATGCCGTGATCTGCCTGGGCGCCGTGATCCGCGGGGCCACTCCGCACTTCGACTACGTGGCCTCGGGCGCGGCCTCGGGCACGATGCAGGCCGCCCTCGACACGGGCGTGCCCGTCATCTTTGGCGTGCTTACGACGGACACGGTGGAGCAGGCGCTCGAACGCGCGGGCAGCAAGGCGGGCAACAAAGGCGCCGATGCCGCCGCCGCCGCCCTGGAGATGACTGATCTGCTGCGGCAGCTCTAAGCGAAGCGAGGCGTCTCCGGGACGGGCACTTTTTGGATCACGGAAAGTTCACCACGCGGTAAGCGCGCGCGCGTTGCATTCTTCGAGGGCGGCGGCTACCTTTGAATTCATGGAGGGCGTAGCTCAGTTGGTTAGAGCGCCAGGTTGTGGTCCTGGAGGTCGTGGGTTCGACCCCCACCGTTCTCCCTCTTTTTGTTTTGCAAAAACGTTCATTCTGCGAATGACCGCTTTTGCTCATGAGGGCTGGCAGATTGCTCTTTTGGAAGACGGTACCGCTGTGCCATCCCGCTCTCGCAATACCGGGTCTTCGCAGAAAACTCGCTATTGCAAAACATAAAAGCCGCGTTCGTCTAGGGGTCTAGGACGCCGCCCTTTCACGGCGGTAACACGGGTTCAAATCCCGTACGCGGTACACTCGTTTCTGAGCGCTCTGAGCCAGTCTGGTTCGGAGCGCTTTTTGTTTTGGGCAGATTCGTAACGGCGAGGGTTCAGAACGAAACGCCACCCGACGTCCGGGCAGGTGCGTCAAGCGCGCGGTGGCGTGCGTGATCGTCTTCGCACAGCAGGCGGAGCGCGGTGTGAGGGCGCTTGGGCCGTCCTCTGCAGGGGGGGCAGCGGATGAGCACGGCACAAGAACAACCCATGGGGAAGGAGAAGCAGCCATAAGCGCGGCATCCGGACCGCCGTTTGCAGAAGGCTTGTACCCGGCCTACGTGCGCCTTATCACCGCCGTGTTCCTCGCGGTGTGCGGCCGGGTTTCAACGCCTTCCTGAGACCGATCCGGAACGCCATCCATGCCCCTCCCGCCGCTTACCCTGCTCGACGACCGCTACGCCATCCGCCGGACGCTCGACGACGCCCATCCGTTTAGCCGGGTGTACCTCGGATGGAGCGTAAAGGAAGAGCGGCAGGTCGTCATCCACGAGCACTTTCCGTCCGCGCTGGTCGAGCGCGCCGAGGACGGCCTCGGCGTCAGGCTGCGTGCCTCTCAGGACAAGGCGCGGTTCGAGGCCGGGCTGGGGTACTTCCGCAAAGAGGCTGCCGTGCTGAGCGAGGTGGAGCATCCCAGCCTGCCCCATACGCACCCGCCGCTGGAGGCGCACGGGACGGCCTACCGCATCACGGCGCACCACGTCGGCACGCCCCTGCCCGAAGCGCTCGCCGCCCAGGGCGGGCGCGTCTCTGAGCAGACGGCGCTGACGCTCATGCGGCCCGTGCTCGAAGCGCTGGGCGCCCTCCACGCGCGCGGCCTCATCCACGGCGGCCTCTCGCCGTCCGCCGTATTTTTGACGAAGAGCCGCCGCACGCTCCTGACCGACTTCCAGTGCGCCTACGTCCAGCTCGCGCGCAAGATGGACGCGCTCGCCGGCGTCGTCCGCGCCGGGACCAGCCCCGCCGAGCAGTACACGCCGCGCGGTCGGCAGGGGCCGTGGACGGACGTCTACGCCGCCGCCGCCACGATCTACCGCATGGTCGCGGGCGAGGACCTGCCCGACGCCCTCACGCGCACCGAGGCCGACCCGGTGCCCGACAGCCTGCGCGACCACGACGCCTTTTCCGAAGGGCTGCGCCGCGCGCTGCTGCAGGCGCTTGCCGTCACGCCCAAAGGGCGCGTGCAGTCGGTCGAGGCGTTTACAGATCTGCTGAGCGACCCGGCCTCGACCGCGCTCGTGCCCGCAGGCACCCCTGGAAAGACGGAGACGCAAGCCGAGGACGCCACCCTTGACCTCGCGCCGGTCGAAGCCGAAGAGCGCGCCACAGAAGAGGCGGAACGCCGCGCTGCCGAAGGCCCGTCACCGGCAGAAACGGATGCCGCATCGGTAGAAGAAGCCCGCACGCCTGCGCGCACGCCGCAGACGATGCCCACGCAGCCGCTCCGCCGGCTCGGCCGCAAGAAGACGGCGTTAGTGGCGGGCGCTGCGTTGCTGATGCTTTTGCTGATGGGCGGCTCGGTGCTGGCCGTGCTCGGCAGCGGCGGCGCGCTCTCGCCCGAGGAGCGCTACGCCGCGCTGCGCGCCGAGGCCGATTCCCTCTTCCTCCACGCCGATTACGCCGCCGCCGAGCGTCGGTACGAGGAAGCCCGCGCCCTTCGGCCGGGCGCTTCCAGCGCGCACGTCAGCCAGCGCCTGCGCCGGATCGAGGCGCTACGGGCGGCCGAGCGCGACGCCCTCTACGCCGCCAGCATGGAACAGGCCGACTCGCTCGAAATCCGCGCCCGCGAGCTGCTCGCCGACGGCAGCAACACCGAGGCCACGCGCCACTACGAGGCCGCCATGCAGGTCTACCTCATGGCGCTGGACAACCGCCCCGGCGACTCGCTCGCGTTCGCCCGCGTAGAAGCGCTCACCGACCTGACGGCCGAGGCCGCCGGCACGGGGGTGCCCTCCGGGACGCCATCTGAAAAAGAGGCCGGGGCCGCCCCGGCAGATCCTGCCGCAGCCGCCTACGCCCGCCTCCGCGCCGAGGGTGACGCCGCCTTTGACGAGGGCGCGTTCGAGCCGGCGCGCCAGAAGTACCAGGCCGCGCTCGCCTACCGCCCCGCCGACGCCTACCTGACCGAGCGCATCCAGGAAGCCGGCGCCCGCCTCCGCGACGCGACGCGCGCGCGCACCTACACCCAAAGCGTGCGCCGGGCCGATGCCTTTGCCCAGGAAGGGCGCTACGCCCGCGCCCGCGCCGCCTACGAGCAGGCGCTCGACGCCCGCCCCGGCGATGCCACCGCACAAGCACGCCTCCAGGAGCTGGCCGACCGCGAAGCCGAAGCTACAGAGAACGCCGAGCAGTACCAGTACCACCGCGCCCGCGGCGACGTGCTCTTCGACGAGGACCGCTACGCCGAGGCCGTTGAAAGCTACCAGGAAGCCTTGACCTACCGCCCCGACGACGCGCACGCCACCGACCGCCTCGCCGCGAGCCGCGCCAAGCTCAAAGCCCACGCCGCCGGGGAGAAGCGCGAGGCTGACACAAAGGAAGGCGGCGCTTACACCGTTGTCGATCAGGCGCCGGAGCTAATCGGCGGCCTGGCGGGGCTGCACAGAAAGGTCTCGTACCCGGCGCGCGCCGCGCGGCGCGGCATCGAGGGCCGCGTCACCGTCCGGTTCGTCGTCACCGAGGACGGGCGCGTGCGCGAGGCGCGCGTGCTCAAAGGCATCGGCGGCGGCGCGGACAAGGAGGCGCTGCGCGTGATCAAAGAGGCGCGCTTCGAGCCGGCCCGCCTCAACGGCCGAGCCGTGCCGGCCTGGCACGCGCTCTGGGTCCAGTTCAAGCTCACCAAGTAGTTTCATTTGCCATAACGTTCATTCTGCGAATGACCGCTATGGCCTTTGCGCTTCCAGGTTCGCGCATCTCAAGGACCGGGCGCTTCGGGGGTTGGCGTCCTAAGTAGAGCGGACCGCTTTTTTCGTTCTGACCGGGCCATCGCGCTTTGGTCAACGAGTCGGCAGGAGGCAGGCAGCCTGGTCGCGCTGCACAACACACTGCCTGCTGCCGTTCAGGAGGGCACCTGCCATGCAACAGGTGCCCTCCGCTTGTTAGCGCGGTCGGGGCGCGGCGCGGTGGCGTAGGCGCGCCATCCGCAACGCAGGGCCACGAGGAGCGCCAAAGGCAGCGCCGCCGCGTGCAGCTCCTGCGGCCAGAAGAACCAGCCCGCCGCCACGAGGAGCGTCACGCCCGCCGCCGCCGTGAGGTAGCGCCGCAACGCGCGCCCGCCGCGCCCGCGCGCGATGGCGTAAGCAGCCCACAAGTGCGTAGGCCAGAGCCAGAGGAGGTGCAGGTTATACTTCGTCACGGCGTGCTGGGAGAAGAACACCATAAACGCCACGAGGAGGCCCGCCATCCCCGCCGTCCACAACAGCACGGCGTCCGGCAAGCGCCACCCCGTGCGCCCCTGCCGGTGCTGCCGCCACGTAGCCCCCGCCCCGACGGCGAACAGCAGCCAGCCCAAAAGAAGCGGCCACGGCCACGACGGCTGCTCTTGCGGCGGCACGTACGGCGCGGCCCAGCGCGTCGTATCCGTCCGGGTGACGAAGGACTGCCACGCGCCCTCCGCCACGCGCACCTCGGCGCGGTCGAACGCGGTTTTCAGATGCTCCGGCAGAAACATCTCCTCCCAGGGCGTGGCGATGGCATCGGACGGCAGCCCTAAGAGCAGGTCCATCCCGAAGTCCAGAAGCGGCCTGTCCACCGCGTAGGGGTCGATGAGGTGGCGGAAGCTCTCCTGCGGCGCGTCGTCCGGGCGGAAGCGGAGGTTGTCTCCCAGCGCCTCGGCGATGATGTCGCGCGGGCGCGTGGAGCAGTTGTCGAAAAAGAAGTCGTACTCGTAGACGCGGTTCTCGGGCCGGGCGTTGACCTGAAGCCGGCGGAAGAGCGCCTCCTTCTGCGCTGCGCTCAAGCGAAGCGTCTGCTCGATGATAGGCCGGTTGAAGTGCCGGTAGCGCCGTTCCATCAGCGCGTAGGGGCTGACGTCGAGGAAGTAGAGCAGGCGGCCGTAAACGAACTTCGGAATGAAAAACGGATCGCTGAAATCGTACGTGCCGTAGTTGTACGTCCAGTCGATGCCCAGGCGCGGGTCGCGGATGCGGATGGCCGTGTGCCCGTACATCGAAGGCACGTCATCGCCGGGGAGGATGGTGAGCAAGGACACCTCGGCGGCGTCGGAGAGCGTCTGCGCAGTGGGTTGAGCTTGCGCAGCGGGGGCGGCCCAGAAGAAGAGGAGCGCGCTCAGGAAGACGATGAGGAGGCGCATGGGGCGGGGGGAAGGAAGGGGCGCGGACGGGCGGAAGTCCAACGCCGGCTGCGGCGGCGGGTTCGTCGGAAGGCGGCAGCGGTGGGGCGCTTTCGCTTCTGCGGGCGGAGCCGTTTCTTGTGAGCCGCGCGCCGCCTTATCCGTCCTCCGCCTGAGAAAACCCGCCGCCCTCCTCCGTGAGCGAGACCGCTTCTGATCCGAAAAGGAAGAAGAGCCTGAGCCGCACGGCGCGGGCGCGCTTCATGCTCCGCGTCCTGCGCGAGGCCATCCCGCAGCCTCAGACGGAACTCCGGTTCGAGAGCGAGTACGAGCTTTTGGTAGCCGTCATCCTCTCGGCGCAGTGCACCGACGCGCGCGTGAACCAAGTCACGCCCGCGCTTTTCGAGGCGTTCCCCACCGCCCAGGCGATGGCCAAGGCCGCGCCCGAGGACATCTACCCCTACGTCAAATCCGTCACCTACCCGAACAACAAGGCCAAGCACCTGGCCGGCATGGCGCGGATGGTGAAGGAGAAATTCGGCGGGCGGGTGCCGGAGACGATTCACGATTTGCAGAAGCTGCCCGGAGTGGGGCGGAAGACGGCCTCGGTGGTGGCCTCCGTCGCCTACGAGGTGGACGCGCTGCCGGTGGACACGCACGTCTTCCGCGTGTCGAGCCGCATCGGCCTGGTCAAGCGCGGGGCGGACACGCCGCGCAAGGTCGAGCGCGACCTCCGCCGCGTCATCCCCAAGGCCGAGTGGGGCGAGGCGCACCACCTCCTCATCCTGCACGGCCGCTACACCTGCACGGCGCGCAATCCGAAGTGCGAGGCGTGCCCCGTCCGGCCCGTCTGCCGGTACTACGCGCGCCTGGAAAATCTCCCCGATCCGCTCTCGGACCTCGACGCGAAAGCCGGCGCGTACTTCTGCCAGACGTGCGGCCGCTACTTCGACGCCCCCGCCACGCACACGGACCGCCACGGTACCGAGCAAGTCGCCTGCCCGTCGTGCGGCTCGATGAACGTCTACCGCACCAAGACGGGCGAGACCACCAAAAGAGTCCCTGACTACCGCGTCGGCTGATCCTCTTCAACCAAACGCTTGCTCATCGCGTGCCCCCCCCCCCCGTGGGAGAGGGGACTCATTCCCCATCGGTGCGCTGAACGGCGACGCGGCGTGTGTCCGCTCAAGTCGTCCATCGTCCATCGTCCGTCGTCGCCCCGCAGTAAACGGCTTTTCTTAAACGCAACCCACCGCTTCATGAACGCCAACCAGCGCCACCTCCTCCTCATCCTCGACGGCTGGGGCCTGGCCGAAGACCCCTCCGCGAGCGCGATTGACGCGGCCGAGCATCCGTTTATCGACTCGCTCTTTGAGCAGTACCCGCACGCGCGGCTCGACGCCTCGGGCGAGGCCGTGGGGCTGCCCGAGGGGCAGATGGGCAACTCCGAGGTCGGCCACATGAACCTGGGCGCGGGCCGCGTGGTCTACCAGGAGATCACGCGCATCAACCGCGCCATCCGCGACGGCTCGTTCTTCGAGAACGAGGCGCTCGCCGGCGCCGCCCGCCACGCCAAAAGAAGCGGCGGCCGGCTCCACCTCATGGGCCTCGTCTCCGACGGCGGCGTGCACTCGTCCCTGGAGCACCTCTTCGCGCTCATGGAACTGGCCCAGCGCGAAGGCCTCGACGGGGGCCAGGTCTGCATCCACGCCTTTGCCGACGGGCGCGACACCGACCCGCACGCGGGCGCCGGACACGTCCGCCAGGTGCAGGAGAAGGCGAAGGAGATCGGCGCCGGGCGCGTGGTGAGCCTCGTGGGCCGCTACTTCGCCATGGACCGCGACGAGCGCTGGGACCGCACCGAGAAAGCCTACCGCCTCCTCACCGAGGGCAAGGGCGAGACCTTCGATGATCCCGCCGAGGCGCTCGAACAAAGCTACGAGGAGGACATCACCGACGAGTTCGTCGAGCCGCGCGCCGTCCGCTACGACGACCTTTCGGTAGAGGCCTCGCGCGTGAAGAGCGGCGACGCGGCCGTCTTCTTCAACTTCCGCGCGGATCGCGCCCGGCAGCTCACGCGCGCCTTTACCGAAACCGGCTTCGACCCGCGCGGCGGGAAGGGCTTCGACCGGGGCGAGCGGCTTTCGGATTTCTACTTCGCTACGATGTCGCCCTACGAGAAGGACTTCGACCTGCCCGTGGCCTTCGACAAGGTGGACCTTGCGGAAACGATAGGCGAGGTCATCGCCGCGCGGGGTGGGACGCAGCTGCGCGTGGCCGAGACGGAGAAGTACGCGCACGTGACGTACTTTTTCAGCGGCGGGCGCGAGGCGCCGTTCGAGGGCGAGGAGCGCATCCTCGTCCCTTCTCCGAAGGTGGCCACCTACGACGAGAAGCCCGAGATGAGCGCCGCCGAGGTAGCCGAAAAGGCCGCCCGGTTCATCCGCGAGAACGGGCCGAACTTCGTCTGCCTCAACTTCGCCAACCCGGACATGGTGGGCCACACGGGCGACTTCGGCGCGGCCGTGAAAGCCGTCGAGGCCGTAGACCGCGCCGCGAAGGTGGTCGTCGAGGCCGCGCTCGAAGAAGGCTACGGCGTCACCGTCATCGCCGACCACGGCAACGCGGACAAGCTCAAAAACGAGGACGGCAGCCCGAACACGGCGCACACGACGGCGCTCGTCCCGCACCTCATCGCCAAAAAGGGCTTCGGCGGCCCCATCCGCGACGGCAAGCTCGGCGACATCGCCCCGACGATCCTGCGCCTCATGGGCGAAGAAATCCCTAAGGCCATGGACGGCGACGTGCTCGTGGACGTTCAAGCTGCGGCGGGGCGGGTGTGAAAAGGTAGGCCAAGGCGGCGCAGCATCCGCTCCGGCGACGAACAACCGCTGCGCCCAGTCGTCCCACGGCCTGCTCTTTTTCCCACCCCTGCAGCCCGCCCTCAGAAAAGGCCGCATGAAAAGTTTTCTTTGCTTCGTCCTCGTCGCGCTCGGCTGCGCGCTCGCCGCCCCCGTAGCGCAGGCGTGCCCGTGGTGCAGGAAGGAGGTCCAGGAGGCCGTGTACGGCCCGGACTTCTTCGGCACCGCGCTCGTCCTCCTGGCGCCTCTTCTCGTCATCGCGCTCGTCGGCGTGGGCCTCCACTTCTCGGACGGGCGCGGCCTCGCCCCAACAGAGCCATGACCGCTGCGACAAGGACGCCTCGGCGCGGGCCGCTCCTCTCGGCCGGCGTGACGATGGGCGCGGGCCTGGGCGGGTTCGTGGACGGGATCGTCCTCCACCAGATCCTTCAGTGGCACAACATGCTCTCGGCCAGGCTCCCGCCCGACACGCTCGTGGCCGTGAAGACGAACATGGTCTGGGACGGTTTCTTCCATGCGGCCGTCTGGATCATGACGGTGGCGGGGCTGCTCCTCCTGTGGCGCGCCGGCAGCCGGGCGGACGTACCGTGGTCCGGACGCACGTTCCTGGGAGCGCTCCTGGCGGGCTGGGGCCTCTTCAACGTGGTCGAGGGGCTGATCGACCACCAGATCCTTGGCCTGCATCATGTGAACGAGTACGCGGAAAACGGGGTGGCGTGGGACATCGGGTTTCTCGTGCTCGGCGCCGCGCTGCTCTTGGGCGGATGGGCGCTCATCCGCGCCGGCGCCAACGACGCCACGCCGCGCGGCGCCGGCCCTTCCGCCTGAGCGGGACCTCGCGGATAGGACAGAACGGCTGCGTCTCGCCGCGCGTTGCGGATGGGGTTCGGTGGCGTGGCGGCGGCGCGGGGGTTTAATTGGCCGATCCGCCGCGTGAACGTCCATAACGCATAGAACCCGATGTCATCCCATGAAGAACAGCCTCTGCACGAGCGCATCGAGCGGCTAGAGGCGTCGGTGGACGGGCTGCGCGCGGAGGTCGAGGCGCTGCGCGGCGCGCGGCAGACGGCGCGGCAGGCGCCGCCCGCGCGCGAGGATAGACCAACGGCGAAGAAGCCAGCCAAGCGGAAGAAACGGCGCTCGTGGCCGAGCTTGGACTGGGACAGCGAGAACTGGCTGAGCCGGATCGGGATCGCGCTCACGCTCTTTGGCGTGGCGTTCTTCTTCAAGTTCTCGGTGGACCAGGGCTGGCTCGTGCCGGCAGTGCAGGTGGCGCTCGGCGCGGCGTTCGGGGCGCTGCTCCTGGGGGCGGGGCTGCGGCTGAGGCGCTCGCGCGCGCGGCTCGGGCAGATCCTCCTCGGCGGGAGCAGCGCCGTTTTCTACGCGACGGTCTTTGCGGCGTACCAGCTGTACGGGCTGATGGCGTATCCGCTCGCCTTTACCGCGATGGCGCTCGTGACGGCGGGGACGTTCTGGCTGGCCGTCGGCTCCGGCGACGCGGCGCTTGCGGTCGTGGGCGTCTTGGGCGGGCTGGGGACGCCGTTCCTTTTGTACAGCGAGGCGGGGAGCGTGCCGGGCCTCGTCGGCTATACGTGCCTGATCATTGGCGGGGCGAGCGCGATCTATCTCTGGCGCGGATGGCGCGCGCTTTTGTACACCGCCGTCGTGGGCGGGTGGCTCACGCTCGCGTACGCCGCCTTTCTGCTGCCGGGCGGGCTGGAGGCCATCTTCAGCCCAGCGATCAGCCCCGTGATCTACGCGGTGCCGGCGTGGTGGAAAACGGCCGAGCAGTTCGGCGTCGTCTTCGCGTGGCTGGTGTTTTGGGGCGTGCCGGCTGCGCGTGAGGTGCTGGCTGCGCGGCATCCGGACCGCTGGCGGACGCCGTCGCGGGTCGAGGCGTCATCGCTCATCGGGAGCTTCTTGTTCAGGCCGCCGGCGCATACGCTCGCCTTTAGCTCGCCGCTCATCGCGCTGGCGTTCTCACGCGAGCTTTGGCAGATGCCGGGCGCGTTCTGGGGCGGCGTCGCGCTAGGCGGGTGCGTCCTCTACGCGCTGACGTACGTGGCTTTGCGGCGGGAAGACGCAGCGCAGAGCGGATCGCTCCGGGGGCTGGCGCAGGCGCACGCGCTCGTGGCCGCCGTGCTCCTGGCCTATGGGTCGAGCGAGCTTCTGGGCGGCGACACCTTTCTCGTAGCGCTCGCCGCCGAGGGGGCCGCCTTCCACGTCCTCGCCCGCACGCTCTCCGACCGCGCGCTGCGCTTCACGGCGCACGGCTTCTTCCTTGTCGCCGGCGTGCTGGCGGCGGGGCGGCTCGTGTTCGAGCCGGCGGCACAGCCCGTGCTCATCGGCGGGGCGGCGCTCTCGGTGCTGGCGGTGATCGCGCTGGGCGCGGCGGCTTCGTTTGCGCTGCCGCACGAGCGCGGGCGGCAGGTGTACCGCGTCGGCGCGCACGTCTTGCTCTTGGGATGGCTCTTCCGCGAGGTGGGGGCGCTTGGGCCGAGCGGGCAGGCGTACGTCTCCATCGCGTGGGGCGCGTACGCCGTGGCGCTCCTTGCCCTCGGCCTGGTGAGGAATCATGCCTTCGTGCGCGCGGTGGCGCTGGCGACGCTCCTCGTCCTCGTCGGCAAGCTCTTCCTCATCGACCTGGCCGCGCTCGGGGCCGGATGGCGCGTCCTGCTCTTCCTCGGCCTCGGCGCGTTCTTCCTCGTGCTGAGCTACTTCCTGCCGGGGCTTTTGGGAATGGGAGAAAGGGTGAGTGGGAGAGAGGGCGAGCGCGCCGGCGGATGAGCCGTCGCTTCTTCTCCCCCTTTCCCGCCCCCCCGTCCTTTCTCAGAATCAGCGCACGCGCAGGTCGAAGGGCAGGCGCGCTTGCGCCGTGCCGTGCTCGCGGGCGAGGCGCTCGAACGTCTGCTGCTGCTCCAGCAAGGCGCGCTCGATGGGCGAGGCGTTCCAGCGCACCCACGCCGCCGAGGCGCGCGCCGAGAGCGCCTCCTCGAACTGCTCCAGCACCGACTTCGGGCGCGGCAGGACGCGCGTGCGGTAGCCGCCCGGCTCCAGTCCGGCGCGCTCGGCGGCCAGCGCCAGGGCGTCCTCCAACCCGCCGAGGCGGTCCACGAGGCCGAGGCGCGCGGCGTCCTCGCCCGTCCACACGCGCCCGCGCGCGATGGCGTCCACCTCCTCGACGCTGAGGTCCTGGCTGGCGGCCACGCGCTCGAGGAACGTCTGGTACGTCTCGTCCACGAAGCGCTCCATCAAGCGGCGCTCCTCGGGCGAGAGCGGCTCGATGCCCGAGAGGATGTCCGCGTACGGACTCGTCTGCACGCCGTCGAACGTGACGCCTAGCTTCTCCTCGAAAAACCCGCTCGCGTCGAAGAGCACGGCGAAGACGCCAATGGAGCCGGTGATGGTGAGCGGGTCGGCCACAATGGCGTCGCCGGCGGTGGCCATCCAGTAGCCGCCCGAGGCCGCCACGTCGCCCATCGAGATGATGACGGGCTTGACTTCGCTCGTGAGGCTGATCTCGCGCCACATCGCGTCGGAGGCCGCCGCCGAGCCGCCTGGCGAGTTGATCCGCACCACGACGGCGTCCACGCTTTCGGACTCGCGCGCCTCGCGCATGGCCTCGTTGAACGTCTCGGCGCCGAGCGTCGTCGGGCCGCCGAAGAGGTCCTGCTCGCCCTCGCCGCTCACGATTTGCCCGATGCCGTAGACGACGGCGATCTCGCCCTCGCCATCGATTTCGATCCCGGCGTCGGAGCGGGGCACGCGCACGTAATCGCTCATAGAGGTGGTGCGCAGGTCCTCGCCCTCCTCGTAGTCGCCGGCGAGGGCGCGGAAGCTGGCGGCCACCTCGTCGTGGTAGCGGAGGCCGTCGAGGAGGCCGGCCGAGAGCGCGCCCTGGGCCGTGAGCACGGCGGCGTCGGAGGCGAGCGTGCGCAGCGAATCGGCGCTGAGACGGCGGCTCTGGGCCACGGCCTGCATGAACTCGGTGTTGATGCCGGCCAGGAGTTCGGAGAGCTGCTCCTCGTTCGAGGGCGAGAGGTCGCGGCGGATGAATGGCTCGACGGCGCTCTTGTACTCGCCCGCGCGGATCACCTGCGGCTCGACGTTGAGCTTGTTGAGCGTTTCCTCGAAAAAGGAGACAGTGATGTCGAAGCCGTTGAACTCGAAAAAGGCCTCGCGCGAGGCGAAGACGCTGTCGGCCACGGAAGCGAGGTAGTAGTCGCTCTCGGTCATGCTGTAATCGTCCGAGGAAGCGATAAGCGGTTTGCCGCTCGCTTTGTAGGTTTCGAGGGCGGTGCGCACCTCCTGGAGCGTGGCCCACGAGGCGTTGAGGCCCTTCATCTGAAGCCATACGCCATCAATGCGCTCGTCGGCGGCGGCCTTCTCGAAGGCTTCCTTGAGGCTGCGCAGGCCGAAGACCGGGCCATCGGCAAAAGCGCGGGCGAAGGGGTCGTCGGCCACGGTCTCGGGCAGGACGCCGTCGAGTTCGACCACGAGCACGGAGCCGGTCTCGACGTCGGGCGTGTCGTCGCCGGAGAGGGCGATGGCGAAGATGAAAAAGAAGAAGACGAAGACGACGAGGCTGAGCGCGACGAGCGTGCCGAGCGCGCTGGCAACGAGCGTGGACAGGAAACGCATAGAAGGGGCAGAAGGAGAGCGGTGAGGACGTTAGCAGGCGGTGCCTCCTACGACGAACACGGCGCAGAAGATGCAGGGTGGGTGTGGGCGGTTGGACGGCGAAGGGCACTGACGGGGCAAGTCGCAAAGACTCTCCTCATGGACAGGAGGGGGTACAGGGGTGGTAGAAAAGCAGTTGACTCTCCGGCTTGTACGAAAAGCTTGGCTTCGGTCCACCACCCCGCCTGCCGGCACCCCACCTGCTCCAGGAGGGGAACTCAAAGCCCACGGTTTGTACCAGAACGGAGACGCAGTGCGAAGCCGAATCTTGGTATATGAGCGACAAGAGAAGGCGCATTCACAACCAGCCCGGCATGAAGCCGCGTCGCCGCGTGCTCCGCAATCACGGTACGCCGGCGGAAGCGGTGCTTTGGAAGATGCTGCGGAGGAGGCAGTTGGCCGGACGCACGTTCAGGCGTCAGCACAGCGTCGGGCGGTACGTGCTCGACTTCTACTGCCCGGCGGAGAGGCTGGCCGTTGAACTCGATGGCGCCGTACACGAGGACCCGTTGCGCCACGCCTACGATGGCGAGCGGGCAGCCTTTCTGAAAGCGCAGGGCATCCGCGTGGTGCATTTTAAAAACGAGCAGGTGTTCGGGCAGCCGGACACCGTGCTGGCAGCGATAAGAGCGCATTTTCAGGACAGGGAGGCGCCTTAACCGCACACCCCTCCTCCCACACGCCCACGTCCAGACGCGCTCTTGACGCGAAGTTTTGAAACCCCCCGAGCGCGCTTCGTGTAGCATCCAACGCGCACGAAAGGCCCCTTGCGCCTGGCGCTTGGACCGGCCTTTAGCGCGCTGCGAAATGACCTCTGGCAACCGCTACCTTGAATGTGAGCACGCCCGGCAGCATATCCACCCCGGATGCCCCCGGTGAGGCCGCGCCGCACGCTTTAAGCGAGCGCGAGCAGCAGATCCTTCGCCTCGTGGTGAAGAGCTTCGTCAGCACGGCCGGCCCCATCGGTTCGCGCTCGCTGGCGCGGCAGCATCCGCAGGTGGGCCTCAGCCCGGCCTCCATCCGTAACACGATGAGCGATTTGGAGGAGATGGGCTACCTCGACCAGCCGCACACCTCGGCCGGGCGCGTGCCTACCGAGAGGGGCTACCGCGCCTTCGTCAACGCGCTGATGGAGCGGCCCGAGGTCCCCGCCGCCGAGCGCTCCTTGCTCCAGGCACAGCTCGCCCGCCTCATGGGCGACACCGAGGAGCTGTTCCGCGAAAGCTCGCGCATCCTGGGCCGCCTGACGAGCCTCCTGGGCGTGATCCTCAGCCCGAAGCTTTCCTCCGGCATCCTCGACCGCCTCGACGTGGTGCCGCTCTCGTCCTCACGCCTGATGTTCGTTTTGAGCGTGCGCGGCGGCTTGGTCAAAACCATCGTGCTGGAGTTCGACGCCGATCTCAAGCGCAAGGACTTCGAGCGCGTCGTCGCCATCTTAAACGAGCGCCTGGCCGGCCTCACGCTCGACGAGATCCGCCGCACCTACGATGAGCGCGTCAAGGACATCGACGACGACGCCACGGGCATCGTCCGCCTCGTGCTGGACGAGTCGGCACTGCTTTTCAGTGAGCCGGCCGAGGGGCGCGTCCGCTACGGCAGCGCGCGCGACATCCTGGCGCAGCCCGAGTTCCAGGAGCCGGCCAACCTGCGCCGCCTCATCGAACTGATGGAGGACGAGGACGCCCTCGTGCGGCTGCTGGAAACGCTGCCGGAGGACGACGCCGCGCCGCGCCGCGCGCCGGGGGCGGCCTCCGTGAGCATCGGGAGCGAGCACGGCGCCCCGGCCAAGCACGAGAGCCGCTACTCGATTGTGACCTCGCGCTACCGCCTCGGCGACGCCGTGGGCACCGTCGGCGTCATCGGCCCGACGCGCATGGACTACCCGCGCGTGATGGCGCTCGTGGAAAGCACGGCCGCGCTCCTGAGCCGCCCGCCTGGTGAGTAGCGGCTTCTCCTCTTCTTCTGCGCAGCGCGCCGCAGAGGCAAAACCCTTCGGCCTCTCGCATCGTTAAAACGTCCTCTCTCGCTCGCGCCGAAAGCGCGCGGCCCGGCCTCGACAGCGACGCCCCATCTTCACCAAAAGCCGCATCAGTGCCTTGAACGACTCGAACGTACAGCAGCAGACCCGCCCCGAAGAAGAGGAGCGCCTCGAAGCAAGCGTGCCCTCCGAAGCCGCCCCGCCGCAGGACGCCGCCGAGGCGCCCAACGCCGACGAGGCCCCGCCTGGCAACGAAGCCGAAGCGCTCCGCGCCGAGCGCGACGCCTTGAACGACAAGCTCCTGCGCCGCACGGCCGAGTTCCAGAACTACCGCCGCCGTGCGGAAGAGGAGAAGAATCGCCTCGCGGCCAACGCGGCGGCGCGCGCGCTGCGCCCCATGCTCGGCATCGTGGACGACTTCGAGCGCACCATCGCTGCGGCGGCTACGTTTGACGAGATGGACGACGCCGAGGCCGCCTACGCCGCGCTCAAGGAAGGCGCCGCCTTGGTCTTGCAGAAGTTCCGCGACGAGCTAAAGCGCCAGGGCGTCGAACCCATCGAGGCTAAGGGGCAGCCCTTTGACGAGAAAGAGCACGAGGCCGTGATGCAGCAGCCCGCCCCCGAGGGCACGGCGCCCGGCACCGTCCTGGAAGAGGTGCAGAAGGGGTACCGCACCAGAGGGGGCCGCGTGCTGCGCCACAGCAAAGTCGTCGTCGCCGCTGAGGGGTAGATCGCTCGTGGATTGTAGATGGTAGATCGTGCTCTTCCATCTACGATGCACCATCAACCATCCACGGATGCGACCCCCATCCCAACGTGTAGAGTTTTTAGAGCAGAGCGCACCCTGCGGTGCCAAAGACACCATGCCAGCCGATTACTACGACGTCTTGGGCGTGAGCCGGGAGGCCTCCGAGAAGGAGATCAAGAGCGCCTACCGCAAGCAGGCCATGAAGTACCACCCGGACCGCAACCCGGACGACGCTGAGGCCGAGGCCAAGTTCAAGGAAGCGGCTGAGGCCTACGAGGTCCTCTCCGACGCGCAGAAGCGCCAGCGCTACGACCGCTTCGGCCACGCGGGCGTGAACGGCGGCGCGCGCTCGGGGCGCGGCGGCCAGGGCTTCCGCGACGTGAGCGACATCTTCGAGGCCTTTGGCGACATCTTTGGCGCGGCGGGCGGCGCGCGCGGCGGGGCCGGCTCCATCTTCGAGGAGGTCTTCGGCGGGGGCTTTTCGGGCGGCGGGCGCCGGCGCGCGAGCCGGCAGGCCGGCCGCCCCGGCAGCGACCTCCGCATCACGCTCCCCCTGACGCTCGAAGAAATCTCCGAGGGGAGCGAGAAGCGCGTCAAGGTCCGCAAGCAGAGCGCCTGCCCGGACTGCGACGGCACCGGCGCCGAGGAGGGCGCCGACGGCCTCGCCATGTGCCCGCAGTGCGACGGCGTGGGCGAGGTGCGCCAGGTCTCGCGCACGGTCTTCGGCCAGGTGGTCAACGTGCAGCCCTGCCCGGCGTGCTCCGGCTCCGGGCGCGTCATCAAAAACAAATGCTCCACCTGCGGCGGCGAGGGGCGCACCAAGCAGGAAGAGACGATACCCATCGAGGTGCCCGCCGGCGCCATGGAAGGGCACTACCTCACGCTGCGCGGCCAGGGCAACGCGGGCCAGTGCGGCGGCCCGGCCGGCGACCTCCGCGTAGAGATCAAGGAAGAGGCGCACGAGCACTTCACGCGCGAAGGCCTCGACCTCTACCACGACCTCCACATCTCCTTTCCCGACGCCGCCCTCGGCACCGAGGTCGAGGTGCCCACGCTCCGGGGCCGCGCGCGCCTCCAGATCGACCCCGGCGTGCAGGCCGGCAAGGTCCTGCGGATGCGCGAGCGCGGCCTGCCCGACCTCCAGAGCGGCCGCCGCGGCGATCAGCTCGTGCGCGTGCATGTGTGGACGCCGCAGCACCTCTCCGCCGAGGCGCGTGCGGCGCTCGAGCGCCTGCGTGAGGAGGACGACTTCCAGCCGCAGCCCGGCCAGAAGTCCAACCGCAAGTCCTTTTTCCGCAAGGTTAAAGACGTGTTTTCTTGAGGGAGCGGGGGGAGGGAACGGGTGAGGGGGGCGCCTGCCACATCCGTTTTGGGAGAACGTTTGTTGAGTGGATAAGAGTCAGTTGCAGCATCACGGCAGCGTTGTGCGTCCCCTCTCCCATCGAGGGAGAGGGGACGCAGTCCTCGGCGTCGCACGCCAGAACTCGTGCTGCCAGACAGTCCCTGAAGGCGCCCCCATCCCCGTTCCCTCTCAATCCATGCCAGTGACGGGTAACATGCTGCGGGCGGCCATGCGCCGCGTCCCCTCGCCCGTGACGGTGGTGACGGCGGCGGACCCCGAGGTCGAGGGGCCGGCCGGGCTGCGCGGCATGACCGTTGGCTCGTTCACAAGCGTGGCGCTCACGCCCCCGCTCGTCTCGTTCAACGTGCAGCGCGACGCCACCATGCACGACCTCCTGCGGCGCGAGGGCGCGCGCTTTGCCGTTAACGTCCTGAGCGAAAAACAGGCCGCCCTCGCCGTCCACTTCGCCGTGCCGGAGCGGACGGGGGCGGAGCAGTTCGGCCCCGCACCGCATCGCATCGGCGCGCGGGGGGTACCCGTGCTTGGCGGCGTGCTCGAGGTGCTCCACGGGCGCGTCGAGCAGTTTGTCGAGGCGGGCGACCACGCCGTTTTCGTCGGGCGGGTGACGGAGATCGAGCGCGGAGAAGAAGGCGCGCCGCTCCTCTACTTCGAGAGCGAGTACCACGGCGTCGGCTACGAGGTCGGGTCCTCCGAGGGCTTCTCGCCCGAGGCGCTCTCGCCCGCCGGGGCGCCTTCCGAGGCGAAGCGCGCGTCAAGCGAGACGCCGTTCACGCCCGTCCCGAAAAAGGCGAAGTCGTAGCGCGCCGGGTCCTCAGGAGAAAACCGGCGGCAGCGTTTGGTGAGGGCGAGCGCGGCCTTCCAGTCGTTCGACTTTCGTTCGAGAAGGCCGAGCGCGCGCGCCTGCCGCCCCGAATGCACGTCGAGCGGGAGGACGAGCTGCGCGGGCGCGATCCGCGTCCAGAGGCCGAGGTCCACCGGGCCGGGGCGGACCATCCAGCGCAGGTATATCGCCAGGTGCTTGCAGGCGCTCCCGGCGGCGGGCCGCGCCAAATGCTTTCTGAGGCGCGCGGGCGTCTCGGGATCGATTCCGAGCAGCGTCTCGCTAAAGCCCTGGATGGCCGGGCCGACGTGCTCGGCCCCCGGCGGTAGGTGGTCGGCGAAGAGGTTCTCGACGGAGCCATGGCGGCGGAGCGCCGCGCTGAGGTTCTTCGCCAGCCAGCGCGCGTCGATGGGCTGGAAGGTGCGGTGCTTGAAGCCGCTGAGCTTTCCGCCGTCGCGCGCCTCGTCGAAGCGGCGGATGAAGCGGGCCGGCTGGTAGCCCATCCGCTTGCAGAGGTCGCGGAGCTTGCGCAGCATCACGTCGCGCCGGCCCCAGGCCAGGAGCGCCGCCCAGAGGCCAATCACGGCTTGGTCGTCCGGGTCGTCGAAGCCGTGCGGGAGGGAGACGGGATCGCCATCGACAAAACCGGGCCGCTCGAAGCGCTCCACGAGGCCGTCGAGGTAGGACTTTAGCACGGCGCTCATGGCTCAGGCTGGCGCCTCTGCGGGGTCCTCGACGAAAAGAGGCGAGGTGCGGAGCCGCTCCAGGTCCGTGCGCCGGCTGGCGTGCTCGACCGTAAGGGAGACGAGCCGCTTCTCGGCGTCGAAGTCAAGGAGCAGGTCCTCGTCCGGCCCATCCTGCGTATCGGCGCTCGGCGCGGGTGACAGGTTGATCTGCAACGTGTCGGTATCGGAGAAGTAGAGGAGCTGCATCACGCTGGCTTGAAATGGCCGTCGATGAACGCATTGTGGAGCGCCTCGCCGTCATCGAGAAGCACAACCCGAACCCAGTGGCTCAGTTCCTCCACGTAAGCCCAGCGCCGGAGCCGTCCGTCCGACTGTACCTCTTCGTGCTCGAAGTGGAGCGCGCGACCCATTCGGCCGTAGCGTGGCTCACCTCCGGGTGCTTCTGCGGGCGGACCGTGTCGAAGTAGCGGGTCGTCTTCACGAGGTAAAATCATGAGGCGGTTACGCCCCCGAGAGCAGGTCGGCGGCGCGCGCCACGTCCACGTTCCCGCCGCTGATGATAAGGCCCGCGCGCTGCCCCTTGGCGTCCACGGCGTTTTCGAGGAGGGCGGCGGCGGCCAAAGCGCCCGTCGGCTCGACGACGAGCTTCATCCGCTCCCACAGAAAGCGCATGGCCCGGCGGATGGCGTCTTCGCTCACCGTCACCATGTCGTCCACGTGATCTAAGACGAGCGGGAAGGTGACTTGGCCGAGCGAGGGCGTGCGCGCGCCGTCGGCGATGGTGTCGGGGTTTTCGACCCTGTGGAGCGTGCCGGAGTGGAACGAGCGCGCGGCGTCGTCGGCGTTCTCCGGTTCGACGCCGACGACGCGGCAGCCGGGCGCGAGGGCACGCGCGGCCAGGGCCGAGCCGGAGAGCAGCCCGCCGCCCCCGCAGCAGACCAAGAGGAGGTCGAGCGCGCCCACGTCCTCGAACAGCTCCTTCGCGGCGGTGCCCTGCCCGGCTACGACGTGCGGGTGGTCGTACGGCGGGATGATGGGCAGGCCGCGTTTTTCTGCGATCTCCTGCGCAAGTGCCTCGCGCGTGGTCGCGGCGCGGTCGTAGGGGATGATCTCGGCGCCGTAGCCGCGCGTGGCGGCGAGCTTGACCTGAGGCGCGTCCGAGGGCATGATGATGACCGCCGGGATCTTTAGGAGCCGCCCGGCCAGCGCCACGGCCTGCGCGTGGTTGCCGGAGGAGTAGGTGAGGACGCCGCGCTTCCTTTCTTTTTCGGGAAGCTGCGCGAGGGCGTTGTAGGCGCCGCGCAGCTTGAAGGCGCCTGTCCGCTGGAAATTCTCGCACTTAAAGTAGGCGCGCGCGGCGCTCGACTGCGCCTCGGCTGTGCTGGAGGTCATCACCGGCGTGCGGTGGGTGATGCCCTTGAGGCGCCGCGCGGCGGCCTCCACCTCGGCATAGGTGACGGAGGCGTCGTCATCGGAAAAGGACATCGCGTTCAAGTGGCTGAAACGAAGTCTTCGAGCAGCACGGCGGTGTTGGGGAAGAGGCGCGCCACGTCCCTGTCGCCCGTGACGAGCTTGACGTTCAGTTGTTGTGCCAGCGCGACGTACTCGCAATCGTAGGCGGAGTGGCCCGTCTGCTCGACAAGCTTGAGCACGGCGGCTGTGGCGACGGGGTGCTCGTTGCCGCGCAGATCGGCCTCAGCTTTTCGAGCATACCAGAGGGCTTCGGCGTACCCGATCACGTCAAGGCGTATGTAGTGGCGCAGGACGTTGCGAAACTCTGACCGCCACAAGTAGGGTACGGCCCAATCCGAGTCGCGCGCACGGGCACGACGCGCCACCGGGGATCGGTCACTAATCTCCAGCCAGAAGTAGCTGATCACGTCATTGTCAACAACGATCATCGCTACGCCCGGCCCTCGCGCTTGGCTTCATTCACGATGTCGGGAAAGACGACGCCTACCTTCCGGTTCAGTTCTTCCGCCTCGGCGATGACCTCTTTGGCCGAGCGGCGGGGCGGGGCGGGGAGCGCCTCCATGAGGCAAGTGAGGGCTTCTTCGTCGGGGCTGCGGCCGTGCCGGCGTGCGCGCTCGCTCAAGCGCCGGTGCAGGTCCTTCGGTACGTCTTTGATCGTCAACGTGGGCATGGCGGGACGCGGGGTTCGCTGAAGAAAAGAGAAAACGATTCAACCGGGGCTTTTGAGGCCGGTTTCAGCCAGCGGCGCGGCGGCGGCGCCACGAAAAAAGGGCGCGGCCAGTCGCCGTGCCCTTTTTCGCTCGCAGGTGAAACAGGCGCGCTATGCCTGGCCGGCCGGGAGGTTGCCGCTGCCGGCCCCGCTGGAGCCGCCCTCGCTCGGGCCGCGCTCGACGACGATCTTCACGTCGCTCATCAAAGCGCCCACGGCGCCGATGGCCGCCAGCATGGGGTTGAGCAGAACGGCAGCCGTGGCGGCGCCGGCGCCTACCGTGAGTGGAAGCTCCATCACCGTGCGCCCGTCCTTCTTGATGGTGACGCGCCGCGCGTTCCCCGCCTCGACGATCTCCTTGAACTTGTCCACGAGCTGCCCGCCTTTGACCTCGATCTCTTGCTGAGTGACGCCGCCGGCGCTGCCCTGGCTGCTGGCGCTGCCGGACGGTGTGCTGCTATGCTGTGCCATGGTGTTCTCACAGGATAAATGAATGGATACAACGCTTCATTTCAACGATGTAGAATGGCAAACGCGCCGCGGCGAAACTTCCATAATCGCGTAATTTCTGCGCGCGGCGCAGAGACGCGGCGTTAGAGCGCGCACCCCAGGGGCACTTCCTCACTTGCGTTCAGGGCGCAGCGTCTCGGCGAAGGCGGCGTGCGCCTCCGTGGTGGTGCCCTGGCGGACGGCGTCCAGGACGGCAGCCAAATCGCCCTCCAGGAGCGCGGGCACGGGCAGGCGCAGGCCGGGAAACGCCTGGCTGCGCAGAAGGCCGTCCGCGTCTGGGTCTAGGCGCAGGTAGTCATCGTCTTCGAGGACGAACCAGTCGAGCCGGCTCTCGAACATCTGCCAGACGACGTATTCCTTGACGCCGTGGCGGCGGCAGACGGTCTTTTTGTCGTAGAGGTCGTACGCGGCGCTCGACGCGGCAATCTCGACGATAAGCTCGGGCGCGCCTTCGATGTAGTCGTCCTTGCTCAAGCGTGAGGCGCCGCCGCTTTTGGCGCCGATGCGCAGGAGGGCATCGGGCTGGATCTCGTTGTCCGGATCGAGGCGGACGGTGGTGTTATCGCAGAGCATGATGTAGGGCGTGGCGGCGGCGTAGGTGCCGAGCCAGCCGATGGCGTGAGCGCGCGCGTGGCCGAAGGAGAACCGCCCCGTTTGCCAGGGGACGTAAACGGTGCCGTTGACGAGTTCGGCTTTTTTGACGTGCGGCATGGCGGCGTAGCGCTTTTCAAAGGCGCTGCGCGTGAGCCGGTCGCCGCTTTCGAGCGGAGGGAGCGCCGTCGTGGTCTTTTTGGGCCGGTTCATAGATCGAAGCCGTTGTGCGGAAAGGTGCTGACAGAGAAACGAGCGCCGCCGCCCGGCGGGTTCCGGTTGTAGCGCATCCTTAGCGTCAGAGCGCGCGCCCCAAGAGCACTTCCTCACTTGCTGTTCGGGGCGCGCGGATGGAGGCGGTCCCAGTACCAGCGCGCCGGGTTCCGGTCCACGTACCGGCGGATGCGCGCGAGGTCCTTCTCGTGGCGGATGACGTGGTCGTAGAACCCGCGCTGCCAGACGGCCTCGCCCGGCGTGCCGCGCAGCTGATTGATGCGTTTGGTGACGGCGCCCTTGTATCCGCGAATGATCGCGCCGAGGGTCTGCGACGGAGACCGAAACCGCGATGCCGGTTCCGATTGACCGTCCGTTGGGCCAACCGTTGTAGGGGCGTATTGCAATACGCCCCTACGGTCGCCTCCATCGTGGTTGCGTGATTCATCCGCACGGTTGTCGCCACCGTCGGCAAAATTATCCCCGACGATGATTAATACGCCGTGGATATGGTTCGGCATGACGACGAAGGCGTCGAGCCGCACGTTCGGGCGCACGGCGGGCGTGCGGCGCCATTCGTCATAGGCGATCTGGCCGCAGGCGTTCAGGTGCATCTCTTCCTCTGCGATCTCGCCGAAGAGGCACACGTGCCCGTGCGTGCAGATGGTGACAAAATACCCGCCCGCCGAGGCGTAATCGTAATCCGGCAAACGCACGGACTGGCGGCGGTGTTTATCGGGATCGTACGGCATGGCGGTCGCGGGGTTGACAATGGGTGTAGCTGCGATCAAGGTATAACGCGCGGCGGAGGTTTGCACCGTCGGCGGCATTCATCCCGTGCCGTCGGTGGTATTCGTAGGGGCGTATTGCAATACGCCCCTACAACGGTCGGTCTACCCACGGCGGTTGGCCCTTTTACGCCTGTTGGCCAAACCGCCCCATTCGTTACGAAAGGAAACCCCCGTTCCCACCTTTCTACCGGCTTTTGGGCGTCCTGGCGCGGGCCGGCCGGCGTCGCGCAAAAAACCTAAAACGCGCTCATATGACCAGAAAGGCGCTTTAACGCCAGCGCGAGGCGATTTGACGCGGACGCCGGGCCGCTCCGCCGCGCCTTTGCAGACGGCTGGCACAGCCTGTGCAACTCCTATCGAGCAGTTGGCCGCGCATCCCCTGGCACGCCGGCTGTACGCAGCGCGCCACGGATGACACGAGCCGCCCTTGCCCGGTCGTTTGTTCTTCGCGGGGAGGGACTTGGTGCCGGGCAAGGGTGGCCCCTGCGGCCACTCTTTTTGGCACCTCTGAAACGACACCACACCACAACGACACCACACCACGCAACACCCGCACCTCCACACCGCAACAACTCAACCAACCTCTACGAGGTAACTCAATATGGGACAGCAGCAACTTCTCCTTCTCGTACTCGGCATCGTGATCGTCGGCCTGGCCGTCGTCGTGGGCATCCAGGCCTTCGGTGAGAACCAGAAGAAAGCCAACGCCGACGCCCTCGTCAACGACGGCGTCCGCATCGCCTCTGACGCGCAGGCCTGGGCGCTCAAGCCGAAAGCCTTCGGTGGCGGCTCTGAAAATCCGGAAGGTACCCAGTGGAGCAGCCCAACCGCACTGAAGTTCGAGCAGATTGGCTACGAAACGGCAGATGGTAATGGCGACTGCGCAACAGGCGAATACGAAAACCTCAACGGGTGCTTCGAAATTTCGGCTGCAAGCGGAGTTCTGACGATCACCGGCACCAACGCTGATAGCAACAACGAAGTTGTTGTTACGGTCGGTGGAACTACGCCCGAAAGTATTTCCACAGTGGTCTCTTCCACGTCCGGCAGCTAATGCCGACCAGCACCGCCTGCGACTCTCGCGCCCGAGCGGGACCGTGCAGGCCAGCGCGTAAGAAGCCAAGGGGCAGCAGCACCGTCGCATTTCGGCGCGGCTGCTGCCCCCGCGCTTCTCTACGCACAGCACGCACAGCGAAGAGGGGGGCCTCTTTTCCACACCGCACAACCCTCTGAGTCATGGGACAGCAGCAGCTCCTCCTCTTAGTGATCGGCGTCGTCCTGGTGGGCGTCGCCATCGTGGCCGGCTTCTACGCCTTCAACACCAAGACGCGGCAGTTCGTGGCCGACAACCTCATCGAGCGCAACCTCGAGATCGCCACCGACGCCGTGTTCTGGAAGACGAAGCGGGACCCCTACGACGGCGGCAACGCCAAGTACACGGGCCTGGCCGACGGCAACGGGATGCAGAAGCTCTTCCTGGGCCAGACCACGCCCTCGGGCTGCTTCCAGATCACGAGCGCCACGGCCAACGCGCTCACCATCGAGGCGCGCAGCCGCCGCTTCCCCGACGAGGTGGGCGCGCGGACGTACGTGCGCGGCTACCGCATCGACTCCACGCGCGTGTTCTACAACGGCGAGGTAGATATTTCATGCGATTAAGTGAGCACCCCACGTTTCCTTTCACCTTCGGCGAGCGCCCGCGTGCTGCGGAGCGCCGGCCGCTGCGTTTGGCCTCTCCCCCCCCTGGGGCCGGGCGCAGCCGCCGGCGCTCCACAGCGTGCCGGTGCTTTGCGTGCGCGAGCGAGCGCCTGAGCCGCCGCGCCGGGTCTCGCCGTGGTAGGGGCGTATTGCAATACGCCCCTACGAATGCTTCCACCGTTGCGCGACACCTCCCTACGGATGTTTCCAACGGCAGCGGCGCGCGGCAATTGCTATCCGCGCCGCAGCTGTTCGATCACTCGGTTGACAAGCACGGACCTCACAAAGAGCGTGCTCTCGTCGCGCAGTGCTTTGAGGAGTCGTTCGGCCTTTTGCTCTGCGATGCGTCCTTCGCGGAAAGCGCGTACCACGACGCCGAGCGAGCCGGTGGGCGTGAGGCCCTCCGCCTCGGCCGTCTCGCGCGCTCTGAGGTCGTCGGTGAGGATGGAGCGGATGCCTTCCTGCTCGCACAGGCGCAGGCACATGCGCTCGCCAGCTTGGAGATGGCTGCGCCCGGCGTCGGCGGCGGTGGGCGGCGGGTCGCGGCGCCGCTCTGCCACGCGCAGGCGTGCGAGCGAAGCCTCCGGCACGCGGCCCGGATGCGTGGCTTCCTGCCAGACCGTCTCCGGCACGAGCACCGCCTCGAAGAGACCGAGCAGATCCAGCGCGCCGATCTCGCAGAGATGGATAAGCGGCCCGGCGTCCGCGACGGCGATGCGGCTCATTCGCCTTCGAGCGCCCACTTGAGGTCGCCCTCCACGGCGCGGCGCTGGCGCTCCGCCATCTCCACCCAATCCTGCCCCACCTGGAGCACGGCCTCCTCACGGCTAATCTCATCGAGCAGGTACTGGTCCAGCACCCGCTCGCGCCGCACGTCGCGCAGGCCGGCTTTCAAAACGTGCAGCAGCACCTCGGCTTCCGGCTTGCCTGTCTCGCGGGCCACGCGGCCCACCTCTTCCAGCACGTTGTCCATCGCTTGCACCTGTTTGAGGAGGAATTACGCTCAGCATGACGTACGCCATTCGCAGAAGCGGAGTTCGACGGGCGCGCGGCCTCGCCGTGGTAGGGGCACGATATATCGTGCCCCTACGGATGCTTCCAACGGTGACGGCGTAGCACAGGCGTTTCGTCACAGCCCCAACGTATGGCGCAGTGCCGCGTCAACGCCGGCCATCGGCACGCTGCCGATGACGCGGTCGAAGGCCGCCTGGGTGACGGTCGCCAGGTTGTCGGTCATCACCACCGAGTCGGTGAGCAGGCCGGAGGCATTGCCTTCGGGCGAATCGAGGCGCATAAGGACGCGGCTCGGATGCCCGGCGCGGAACGTCCGGCTCGTAATCATGGCAACGATCACCTGCGCGAGATCGGTGCCGAGTGCATCGGCCTGGACCACGAGCGCGGGGCGCGTCTTAGCCGTGCGCAGGTCCGAGTGCGGGAAGAGCACGAGTGCCACGTCTCCGCGTTTAAGAGCGGGCGGCGTCATAATCGTCGTAAAGGCTCATTTCTTTGCTCTCCCACTCTCCTGCGAAAGAGGCCAGGCGCTCGCGCAGCGCGGCGGCCTCCTCGGCGCCGATGCCGCGCGCACGCAAATCAATGCGCCCGCCTTCTTCGTCCTCGAAGAGGAGCAGCACGCGCACGCGCCCTGCTTCGAGCGCGGGCGGCGGGGCGTCGAGGTGCAGCCGGCCTTCGTCGTCCACGGTGCCAGTCGTTTCAAGAGCACGCTTCATGGCAGGGCGGTTCAGGTTAGGGTAAGCGTTCAGCCTCGCGTACGCCATTCGCAGAAGCGGAGTTCGACGGGCGCGCGGCCTCGCCGTGGTAGGGGCACGATATATCGTGCCCCTACGGGTGCTCAGATCGACCGAGACGACAGCGCCTTCGCGGAGTGCCTGCGCGAACTGGCGCAACGCCTGGACGACGGCCTCGCCCATCGCGTCAGGCAGCGTGTCCTGCGCGCGGATCTGAAGCACGCTCGGCGCACGGGCCTGCGTAGCGGCCAAGAGCGCGGCAAAGTCCAGGTCGTGCGTGAAGACCACGCGGTCGTGCTCGCGCGCCCAGGCCATGATCTGGCGGTCGGGGGCACGGAGCGCGCCGATGTCCGACCAGTGAACGGTCTCGTAGCCGGCGTCGCCCAGGAAAGAAACCCACGCGGGCGAGAGGTTCACGTCAATGATGAGCTTCACGAGGGGGCCAGGTTCAGTTCGACCTCTGCCGAGCGCCAAGCGGCGTACGCGAGCGCTGCACGCAGGTCCTCGGCCTCCAAATACGGGTACGCCTCAAGGACTTCTTTGAAGCTGCGCCCGGCCGCCAACAGCCCCACCACCGTACCCACGGTGACGCGCATCCCTCGGATGCACGGCTTCCCGCCCGTGACCTCCGGGTCCATCGTGATGCGCTCAGTGTGCTCCATGAGTACCCTCGATTTAGCGTCAAAGCCAGTGGTTCCCGTGCGGGTGAATAAGCGGCCCCACATCCGCCACGGCGATGCGGCTCATTCGCCCACGCGCCGCGTACGCGCGCTGCCGAGACGGAGTTCGGCGGCTGCGCGATGCAGCCGTGGTAGGGGCGAGGCGCGCCTCGCCCCTACGGATGTTTCTAACGGTAGGTCATCTCTCACCGCGTCGTCCTCCGCCGCGCAAACGAGGCGGTGACCATGAAAGACAATCTGCCCAGAGCCTGAACCGCTACCCCCAACCCTGAATCCGTACCCGGATGGACGCCACTTTTGCACATAGCGCTACCTGGCTTCGTGAGCGAAGCCATACGGCCCGCCGAGTGCTCACGCCCGGCGCGGTGCTCTGTGCGGGGCTGTGGCTTTACGTCGTCGTGGTGCCCAACCTCAACCTCTTGCCTGGCGTGGCGGCGTACAACGAAAAACGCCTGCTTCAACTGGCCCTCCTGCTCTCGGGCGCCGTCCTGCTCCTCGCCTCCGGGCGGATGCGCGCCACGTGGCTGCGCACGTTCGGCGCGCTGCCCGCCGCCGTCCGGTGCGCGCTCGGAGCGGTGCTGGTGCTGGGGATGGCTTCGGCTGCGCGTGCGCCGCTGCCGCAGTACGCCTTTCTGGACGTGGCGCACTACGGCTTGCTCTTCGGCTTGGTCGTGTGCGTGGCCGGCGTGTGCCGCCGCGCGCCCGAGGCGTTTAGTAAAGGGCTTGTCGCCGCAGTCGCGCTGAGCGCGTTCCTGTACAGCATCGTTTTTTTAGTCGGCTACGCGGTCCATCTCTTGAACGCCTCCATGCCGCTCTGGCCGGAGGCGTACCTCGGCTTCGCCAATATCCGCTTCCTCAACCAGCACCAGACGTGGACGCTTCCGCTCCTCGTCGTGGCGCCAGCGCTCCTGGCGGGGCGCTCGAGAGTTCTCCGGGGCGCCTTCTACGGGTTGGCGAGCGTCTGGTGGATGCTCGTGCTGGCCTCAGGCGGGCGCGGCACGCCGCTGGCGATGGGCACCGCCTTCGCCTTTGCCGCGCTGGCTTACCGGCGGGCGGCGTGGCCGTGGCTCAAGCGCCAGCTGATGACGCTCCTGGCCGGCGGCGTGCTCTTCCTCTCCTGCTTTAAAGCGGTCGCCGTCACGCAGTCGTCCATGATGGAGCGCGCGGTCATGCGCGGCGGCCTGCGGATTCCAGCCTGGAACGAAGCGCTCGACATGATGGCCGCGTTCCCGCTCCTCGGCGTAGGGCCGATGCACTTCGGGTACCACCCGTACGGCTCCACCTTTGCACACCCGCACAACGTGGCCCTGCAATGGGCGGCCGAGTGGGGCCTCCCCGCCGCGCTGCTCGTCTTCGGGCTGGTGGCGTGGGGACTCTGGACGTGGGTGCAGCGCGTCCGCCAAGACATCTGTACCGAAAAAGGCTTGAGCGGTGCGCCTTCCGCCTCCGCCACGATGCGCATAGCACTAACCGGCGCGCTGGTGGCAGGCGGCACGCACGCCCTGCTGAGCGGTCTGGCGATCATGCCGCTCAGCCAACTGCTGATGGTGATGGTCCTAGGCTGCGCCTGGGGACTGAGCCGCAACAAGGAGTCTCACTTCGAGGCGACGCCGCGCCGCGCCAGCCGGGCCTTGCAGATGGTGTGTGCCGCCGCCTTCGGCGCCACGCTCTGGGGCGCGGCCGGCGATGCGCTGCACTTGGACGCACGCCAGGCGGCTTTCATCGAAGAAGCCAAGCCAAGCGTGCTGTGGCCGCGCTACTGGCAGCAAGGCTACATCGGCTATTCCAGCGCCCACGCGATGTCAGCCTCGACGGCGTCGCGCTGGCGTTCGGCCAGCTTGACCCACATGCGGTCCACCCGCGCAATGAGTTCGGTTTCGGGCTTGCCCGTCTCGCGGGCCATGCGCGCCAGTTCTTCCAATACATTCTGCATCGCTCACCCTCGTCTGATGAAGAAAGATGATGCGCCGTCTACGCCCGCGCCAGAGCCGGTGTTCGGCCCCGTCGCCAACGCACGGCGCTCGCCGTAGGGGCATGGCGCGCCATGCCCCTACACCGCCCCAACCGCTACCTGCATCCGCATCCCCGCCCGTTTCTTCGCACACGCACCCCCCGCACCGTTATGGCTACTGTTAAAGAATACAAGTTCAGAGGCGTAAGCCGGGCCGGCCAGCCTATCGAAGGGAAGGTCTTCGCTCCCTCGAAGAAGGACGCCAAGGCCAAGGTCAGCCGGCTGAGCGAGAAGCACGGCTTCCGCGCTGACGGCGTGGAGAAGCGCCGCACGTACCTCTACAAGGTGAAGCACCCCAACGGCAAGGTCATCAAAGGGGAGCAGAAGGCCTTCTCCGGCGAGGAGATCGAGCGCGCCTTGGAGAACATGGGCCTCGAAGTGATCAAGGTCCAGAAGAAGCTCTTCGACTTCCAGCGCAAGCCGCCGCAGCAGGACATCATCATGTTCGTGCGGCTCTCGGCCAACCTCTTGAAAGAGAAGCTCCCCTTTGACCAGGTCCTCAACCTCCTCGTCAACGATGTCTCCTCGAAGAGCCTGCGCCAGGTCATCCGCGACCTCAACGGCGACCTCAAGGGCGGCATGGACGCCGAGAAGGCCTTCATGAAGCACCAGGGCCGCCTGGGGAAGTTCACGGCCTACATGCTCGGCATCGCCTCCAAGAGCGGTAACATGAGCGAGATCTACGAGGCCACGGCGCGCTTCCTGGAGCGGCAGAACGAGTTCAAAAAGAGCATCCGCTCGGCCATGATCACGCCGGCCTTGACCATCGCCGTCTTGATGGCCTGCTTCATCTGGTACGTCTGGTGGATCTTCCCGCAGACGGCCGGCCTCTTCGAAGGCTTCAACGTCGAGCTGCCGCCGCTGACCAAAGGCACGCTCGCCTTCTCGGAGTGGTTCGACGCGAACTACCCCTGGATCTTCGGCCTCCTCATCGTCACCGGGGGCGGCTTCTTCCTGTGGGCGCGCTCGGAAAAAGGCACCTTCACCTTGCACAAACACCTGATCCGATTACCGCTCATCGGTAGCCTCTTGCACAAGCTCAACGTCGAGATCTTCTGCCGCGTCTTTGCCGTGTTGTACTCCGGCGCGGGCGACAACATCAACGTCATCAAAGTGGCCGCCGAGGCCTGCGGCAATAAGTACATGGAGCACCAGGTCAAGACGGTGACCATTCCCATGATGGTGGCCCAAGGCACCGGCCTCGTCAAAGCGATGGAGGCTTCCGGCGTCTTCACCTCGATGGCGATCTCGCGCTTCCGCTCCGGCGCCGAGACGGGCAACGTCCAGGACTCGGCCCGCCAGATGGCCGACTACTACGAGCGCGAGACCGAACTCAAGCTCAAGACCACCGTCGAGGGCATCCAGACGGGCGTGGCCGTTTTCATCACGCTCGCCATCTGCTTCCTCACGGTGATCTCCTCGGAGATCGCGCTCATCCAGCCCTCTTCGAGCGATATGATGGGCATGTAGGCCGTGCCGCCGCCGCCCGCCGCCGCAGACCGATCCTGCGGGCCGGGCCGCCGGCGTAGCTGCCCCATGCTCCTCACCCTCCCCGCCTCCGCGTACAAGCGACCGCCTGCGTGATGACTGACCACAACTTCTTCGACTTCCTAAAGACCGAGACGCCCGAGCGCCCCTCGCGCCCCACGCCGCAGAACGGCAAGCGCGAACGCGACACCTCCCGCAACGCTGCTGAGCACGACGCTGCTGAGCACGACGACGCCGAGCACGCCGCTGAACAAGCCGAGCCGAACGGCCACGCCGCTCCGAGCGAAGCGCCCAGCGCCCCCCCAGAAGAAGCCGCCGCGCCCGAACGCGCGCGCGAAGGCGAAGCGAACGCAGCGGCGCCGGACGGCTCGAAGCTGCGCCGGCGCCTCTCCCGCTTCTTCGGCGGAAAAAACGACCCCGCCGCGCTCGAAGCCGATGCGCCTGCGCCCCGCGACGAGCATGACCCCGCCGAGCGCGACGCCGAGCGCGACGCTGAGCGCCCGCCCGCCGGCACCGCCGACGAACTCGACGCCCTCTTCGGCAGCGCCGCCGCCTCGTCCGACGACGACGAAGCCCTCACCGGCGACCTTGACGCGCTGCGCCACGCCCTCGACGCCCACGAGGCCGACGCCCCCGACGAACCAGTCACCGCTGACGAGCCGCCCGCTGACGAGCCGCCCGCAGCCCCAGCGCCGGAAAGCGCCGCGCCAGAACCCGCCGAGCCGGAAGCCTCTGCCGAGGACGTGGTGCTCGAAGCCTCCGCCGAGGACGTCAAGGCGGACGCCGCCCCCGAGGCGCGTCCGGAATCCGCTCCCCCTGAACCCGCCGCGTCCGAGGCCGCCGCGGACCCCTACGCTGCCGACGCACCCGTCACGGAAGAGGAACTCGACTCCCTTTTCGGCGAGACTCCCGGTGCCGAAGGAAACGGCTCCGAGGAGGACGGCTCCGAGGAGGCCCCCGAAGCGGTTGCCGAGGACGCCCCTGCAAGAGGTGACGCTTCGGAAGACGACGCCTCCGACGCTGCCGCTTCCGACGACGCGCCGCCCGCCGCCGAAACCAAGCGCGAGGCCGCCGAGAAGCCCCGCGTGAGCGAGCGTCAAACAAGCGCCCCACGCCAAGAAGTGCCGCCCGCTCAGGCGGCCCCCGCGTCTCCCACCGCCAACGCCGCCGCATCCGCCGCTGAAAACGCGGAAGGCGCCAGCGGCCCGCGCATGAGCTGGCTCGTGGACTTCATGGACGAAGAAGGCGCCGCCCCAAAAGAAGCCTCCGCCCTCCACACGGACACCGCAGCGCCCGAGAGCCTCCCCATCGGAGAAGAGATCGAGGCCGTCCGCGACGGCATCCTCGGCGGCGACGGTCATCTCGAAGCCCCGCCTAAGCCCACGCAGCGCCAACCGGCGCCTCCCCAGGACGCCCCTGCCACCGACGCCTCCGCCCACGACGTCCCATCCGCCGAAAAAGCGCCGCCCTCCGAAGACGCCACCAAAAACGCGCCGCCCGAAACCGCGCCACCTAAAGGCGCTGCGCCCGAAGACGCGGCATCCGAAAACGCTGCGCTCGGAAGCGACGCGCTTGAAGGCAATGCCCCCAGAAGCGTCACCCTCAAAAACGAGGCGCCCGAGCGCGGGGCGCCCCAAAGCGAGACCTCGGACGAAGAAGAGGACGCGGAAAGAGACGTCCCCGCTCCCGATCCGGAAACGGCGCTCAGCACGGAGACAGCGCTCGAAAAGTCCGAAGACGCCTCGCCTGAGGAGACCGAAAAAGAAGCAACAGAAACGAGCGACGAGGAGCTGCTCAAGATCACGGCGCGCGACCGCGTGGTAGGCTTCCTGCTCAAAGGCGGCATCGTCACGCTCGAAGAGGTGCGCGTGGCGCAGAAGCACAAGGAAGAAGCCGGCTCGAGAGAGGCACTCTGGCGCGTCCTCGCCGGCGAGAAGGGCGTCAACCGCGGCGCCGTCTTTGCCGGGGCCGCGCGCGTCTACGCCTTCCCCATGGCCGACCTCGAGGAGCACCCGCCCAACGTGGACTTCACGCGCCAGGTGATGGAAACCTTCACCGAGGACAAGCGCGACGAATTGCTCACCCTCGGCGTGGTCCCGCTGCGCGCCGTGCGCGACCGCAAGCGCGACACGATCAAGCTCTACTTCATCACGCACGACCCCGGCCGCCCGGACGTGCACCGGCTCCTGCGCGGGCTGAGCATCGAGAACTTCTCCTTGCAGTACGCGCCGGAAAAGGCCATCGCCGGCCTCGTGGCCGAGGCGTTCCCCAAAAAGAACGAGTACCTCGAGCGCATGGAGGCCGGCGGCTCGGCCATGGACCTGGGCGCGAGCTACGAGGAAGAGGACGCGCTCATAGACGACGAGGCGCTCGAGGCCGAGATCAGCCGCTCGAAGCTGATCAACCTCTTCGAGGCCACCCTGATCGAGGCCGTGCGCAAAGGCGCCTCGGACATCCACATTTACCCTAACGCCCAAAAGCAGGTCGAAGTCCACTTCCGCATCGACGGGCGCCTGCACCGCTGGCACACCGAGGACAAGGTCCACCCGGAGGCGTTCCTGGCCGTGGTCAAGGACAACTCCACCAACGTGGACCGCTTCGAGCGCGACAAGGCGCAGGACGGCTTTATCCAGCGCTGGGTAGACAGCGCGCTCATCCGCTTCCGCGTCTCGGTCATGCCGATTGCCAACGCGAGCCAGGAGATCCGCTCCGAGAGCATCGTCATCCGTGTCCTGGACGACCGCAAGGTGATCACGGACCTCTCCAAGCTCGGCCTCCTGGAAGGGGCGCTGGAGAAGTTTCAGCACGCCATCAGCCAGCCCAACGGCATGGTCATCCTGACGGGGCCGACGGGTTCGGGGAAGAGCACCACGCTCGTGGCCTCGCTGCACCAGGTCATCAGCCCCGAGGTCAACGTCCTGACCGTGGAGGACCCGGTCGAGTACATCATCCCAGACGTCCGGCAGATCAAGCTCAACCACAAGCTCCAGCTCGAAGACGCCCTGCGCTCGATCCTGCGCCACGACCCGGACGTCGTCATGGTCGGTGAGATGCGCGACCGCCACACAGCCGAGCTAGCCATCAAGCTCGCCAACACGGGCCACCTCACCTTCTCCACGCTCCACACCAACGACGCGCCCTCGGCCATCAGCCGCCTCTACAAGATGGGGATCGAGCCGTTCCTCATCGCCTACGCCATCAACCTGGTCGTGGCGCAGCGGCTCATCCGCAAGCTCTGCCCCGACTGCAAGGCCGTGGACCCCGACCCCGATCCGGTGCTCCTGAAGCGCCTGGGCTTTACCGAGGACGAGATCCGGGACATGCCCTTCTACACGCGCAGTCAGGACAAGAGCTGCAAGACGTGCAACGGCTTCGGCTACAAGGGCCGCCGCGCCGTCAGTGAGGCGCTCTACTTCTCGCGCGAGATCCGCCACATGATCGTCCAGGCCGACCGGATGATCGACGAGGCGGCCATCCGCGAGCAGGCGCAGGGTGAGGGGATGCTCACGCTTCAAGACTCCGCCCGCGAGATCGTCAAGCTGGGCGAGACCTCCATCCGCGAGATGATCCGCGTGGTGACCTCCGAGGCGTGATTTCCGGGGCATAGTTAACGCGGGTTGCGGGGTAGAACGTACCATGCTTGGGTAGAAAATACCCATCCCTCATCGTCTGCTCAAGGCGACCTGTGCGCCTCAGAAGCGCTTTAGACCTCTTCTGGCGCGTTTAGTCGGAAGTCGTGATGCACCGTCGCTCTCGTGCATGGTGTTTGTAGGAGTAACGGGAGCACTCCGGCGGTTAGGTCCTCCGCCGCTGCGCTTTCTCCGACAATGATCTCAGCGAAAGACGATGCCTCAGACGCTTCTTGCCATCCTTGGCCTCATGGTCACCGTGTTGCTCTCGTTCAGCACGCAGCGCGAGGTGGTCTCCTCGCAGCGCGAGATGATCGCTAATGAGCTGGAGGTGATGGGCACCGGCATCGCCCTCGAAGCCATGGAGACGATCCGCACGCGCGCCTTTGACAACGCCACGCTGGACGCCACCGAGGTCGTCACCAAAGGCAACTTCTCGTTCCCTTTCTCAGATGGCAACAAGTGCAGGGTGTTCCACGACGGCAGCGGGGTGAAGTGCGAGGACCTCGATGACTTCCACAACATGCTGGAGGCCACGCTGGAGTTCGAGGTGAGCGAGACGGAAAGCCTGCCGTTCCACGTCAACGCGGAGGTGCATTACGTAGAGCGCAACAGCGAGGGGGACTTTGTGCGCGTCAACCACAAGACGTACCAGAAGGAAGTGCTCGTCACGGTGCAGGACGCCGTATCAGAGGGGCGACGGCCATACCTCACCAAGCCGATCCACCTCTCGCGCACGTTTAGCTACAACTTTGGCCTGGACGGCAGCACGGGCGGCGGCGGCGGCGGCGTGGTCCAGGACGAGGACGAAACCGAGTTCAGCAACTACACCGACTGGTTCCTCTGGCGGATCGAAGACGACGACATCCGTGAGGATTACGCCGAGGTGGCTCAAGACTACGCTGACTCGTTCGGTGACCACAAAAAGTACAAGCAGCAAAAGAAGCGGTTCGAAGATCTCGCGCAGGCCATCACGGAGCAGAACGAAAATAAAATCAGGCAGGGCATCAGGAAGAACAAAACAGTTCAGAACTTCCTCCAGCGGGAGTGGAAGGAGGCAAACGAGGACAACGGCAACAGCTAACCACCGGCCCTTCCGCCGCAGACTTCTTTTCCGCTCCCGAGCGCGACTTCCTTACCACGCCCTACGCCCGCCATGTTCTTCATTTACGACAACCTCTCGGCCTCGATCATCGGCGCCACGGTGCTCTTTATCCTCATGGCGATGCAGGTGCGCATGATGGAGAACAACGTGCAGCAGACGGCCACCTACGCCACCAAAACGCAGTCGCTCGAGTTTGCCGACTGGCTCGAAGATGACCTTCTGCGCATCGGTGAGAACATCAAGCAGGGGGAGGAGATTTTTTGCAACCCAGACCAGGACGGTGACCGCACGGAAGAGTTTACCTTTTTCCGCGACTCGCTCCTCACCGTGGATGACACGCTCCGTGTAGCTACGCAGTACGCCCTCGTAGCCACCGGCACGCGCGACGTAGAAGGCGAGACCGTGCAGCTTTACGAGGCCGCCCGCTTGCAGAAGATCGAGCCGAAGGAAAACGGCGTGCCGCCCTTTACGTGCGCCTCGCGCGCAAGCATCGTCTGGGACGTCACCGGGCAGAGTCCGGCGCTGCTGCAGAACTTCCAGGTCGAGATGCTCGACAAAGACGGCCAGCCCGTGAGCGATCCTGCCACCAAAGTCCAGAACGATCCAAGCGCCGTGCGGCAGACGCACATAAAGTTCGCCATGATCTCCCCGTTCCGGACCGACCGCAGCTCGCTACGAGCCATGCATTGGGGCGCGAGCCTGCTCTTGCGCAACGACTGACGCCCCCGCCAGCGAACTCCTTTTTCCACTTCCCTTGCGGCGCCTGCGTACTGCGCCGCACTCCCACCTTTTCCAATTCCAACTCTTTAAAAGGCCAACTCCATGGGTAAAGGAATCTTCTTCTTCATCGCTGCTGCCGTGGTAGGGGGCAGCATGATGATGCTCCAGTCACAGCAAACGGCGGTCAAGACGGACGCGCGGCAGTCCGAGCAGCAAGAAAAAGTGCTGGCGCGTGAGATTGCCCGCTCAGCCTACAACACCGCCTCCACGCTCGCACGCGAGATGGAGACGAACGGCGAGAAGCTCGAAGAGATCGGCGAAGCGCTCGGCACCGAGGATAACCCTGTGACGGGCGAGTACCAGGGCGGCACGTACGAGTCCTGGGCCACGCTCATCCGCGGGGCCACGTACCGCGTAGGCGCGCGCGGCTTTTTCGGCGGCTCGGTGTACACCATCAACGGCAGCCGCCTTATCGGCGGCACGCTCAAGGCCGACGGCTCCATCTGTCCCACCGACTGCGTGCTCAAAGCCAGGTTCCTGGAGTCGCAAGCCGGATACTGCTCGGCCGTCTACCTTGAGCGCACCCTGCCCGACACCGATGAAGAAGACCAGCCCGAGCCAGAGATGCTCTTCCCACCGGGCAAATCATCGGGGGCGGGCGAGCGGGACACGAGCACCGTGTACACCACACGCATTGCTCCCGGCACGCAGATGAACTTCCTCCTCGCTGTGGACCAGAATTGCAGCCACCACGGAGACACGAACGTGAAGCATGATGACCCCACCTTCAACCACGTACGTCCGGCCCTCGTCGAGGACACCAAAGACCTCGACAAGCTCAACGAAGGCCTCTGGGCCATGACGGAGCTAAAGCCCAACGTAGATAACGAGGAGGACTGGAAGCAGAACATTTGGCGCGTCGCTTTTGAGGACCGCCCCGGCGAGTATGACGGGAGTACGGGGAAGGTTCGGTTCACGCGGGAGAAGCTGCTCGATATCAAAACTAACGGCTACCCCGTCTACAGCGACGGCACCATCAACCTCAGCGCCAACGACAACACCTGGAACGGCGAGACTTACGGCGGCACCGGCGTGGACGACTGGCCGCGCTGGACCTACGGACCGCAAAAGGGCTACCTCGACATGGAGGACTACGGCGACATCCCCGACTTCAGCGACCAGGTCTTCGAGGTCGAACTCATCGACTACGAAGACGCTGTTGACCAAGGCCTCGTCGCCGACGACGACGATGAATGATGCACGGCGGGCCGGGACGCCCCGGCTTGGCGCGGGTGTAAGCAAGAACTGAAGGACCAATTCCCTCCGTGTGATGGTGGAGGTCGCGTGCGCCTTCGGATAGGCGTGCGCTTGGAGAGAGGAACCGCTGCCAGGCGGTTCCTCTCGCTGTATCAGGACCGGAAGCGCGCTTTGCAGGAGAGACGCCTGCAAGAACGGCGCGCTCCGGAAGCTCTTTGACAGGACGATGATTTGGGAAAAGAGGGGGTGCGCCAAAAGTACCACGCAGCGGCGGCGGATATGAGCTTTTGGATGAATCCATAGACCGCACTCCGCGCGGGGCGCTGGCTGACGGTTTTCCCAAAAGGCACAGGTACCATGAGAGCGGACGTTGACGAAAGCGCGGGCGCAGCTCGCCTTCTTCTCTCTCAAAACCTGGTAAGACCATGCCGCAGACGCTCTCCGTATTCCTCGCCATGCTCATGCTCGTTTCCTTCTCCGTGAGCCAGCAGCGCGCCATCATCTCCACGCACGGGCAGACGTACCAGCGCGAGATGAGCATGGCCGCCACCGACTTCGCCTTGAAGCGCTTTGCCGAGATCGGGAGCAAGCAGTTCGACGCCACCACCGTCGGCGTCACCCCAAGCGCCATCCAGGTCGCCACCCTCACGGGGCCGGGGGAGTTAGGCCATGACGGCAACCTCAATGACGTGGACGACTACCTCGACAGAACCGGCCAGGACGTGCTCCACGTGCTCAGCGGGGAGGAGTTCAGCTTCCATGTCGTCACCGACGTGGCGTACGTGGACCCGGACGACGTAGAGGCCAGCGTCAGCGGCAGGGAAGAGGGGAAGAAGGTGACGATCACCGTCTACGCCAACGAGGCGGCCAAAGCGCGCGGGCAGTTCTTCGTGCGCCTGAGCCGCGTCTTCACGCCGCACGGGCTGGCCGTCTAAGCGCGGCCCGCGCGGCCCGCTGCTCATCTCCTCTCTCGTCTCCTAAAAAAACCGACATGCAGTTCCTTCTCGACAACGCCGCCGCCGTCATCGTCCTCAGCGTCGTGGCGCTCACGGTGGGCCTGGTGCAGCAGCGCGGGCAGCAGGCCTCCGCCGAGGCCGTCGTGCATGACATGGTCAAGGCCAAGGCCGAGGCGCTCATGGAAGTGCTCAAGGGCGACCTCCAGAACATGGGCGCCGCCAGCGACCCCTTCGCCGAGAGCGATACGATGGCCACGTACTTCGACTGCGAGGGGGCGTTCGACGGCACGCGCACCACGCGCCTACGCTTCTCCACCGTGGATGACCCGGAGGCCGACGACCCCGATCCGCTGGAGGTGGAGTACCGGCTCGACCCCGTCTTGACGCCTTCCGGGCAGCCGCGCACCGTCCGCATCGGCAATGCGGAGCATCCGCTCTACGAGATGGAGCGCCTCGCGGGCGGCGCCTCCGCCGGCCGCAGCGGCGCCGTCCTGACGCGGTTCCTCATCGAGGTCGCCACCGAAGACGCCGACTTCGAACCCGTGACCGACTGCCCCGGCAGCAACCCAGAGGGGAGCGACGTGCGCGCCGTGCGCGTGAGCTTCGTGGCGGCGCTGGCGCCCATCGAGCGCCTCTCCAGCGACCAGGCGGCCACGAGCGTCACCAACGTCACGCGCTACGGCCTCACGATGCATCCGCCCGGCATGATCCGCTTTTAGCCTCATTTCAGCTTCTGAACAAGCCGCCGCGCTACGCCCCCCGCCGCAGGGCGCGGCCCCGGAAAGCCCCACGAGCACGCCTCTTAGAGACTGTTGACGTTTTGGAATCCTCCGTTCGGTAACAAACGAATCCCCCCTTTGAAGGGGGCCAGGGGGATGTCGGGATTGGCAGATCGCCTCTTGCTTACATCTCCCTTTCTCCCCCTTCGAAGGGGGAAGCAGAGGTCTGTTCGGAAATCCTAAGCAGTTTCTTACACCCCAAACCACCAGACCAGATATGGGACGCATAGCACTCTTTACCGCTTTGGCCGTCATCGTAGCGGGGACGACCACGCTCCTGAGTATGAAGGAGAGCGCCTTGAACACGACCGAGCGTCAGGCGCGCTTCCAGAAAGACGTCATCGCGCGCAACAACGCCGAGACGGCACACCAGATCGCCTTCTCGCAGCTCGAGCGCTTCGGCCGCCCCAACAAGACGACAGTCGTTCAAACGGGCGGCGGCGACGGCTTCTTCGAGATCTCGAAGGTGGACCCGGACCCGGAGGGCAGGTACATCACCTTCACCGTAGAGGGGCGCTCCGCCGGCGCCGGCAAGGATGGCAAGGACCCCGGCGCCGCCGTCCACCGCATCACGAGCACGTTCGAGCGCCTGCCCGACTTCCGCTTCTACTCGCCCCTGGCCGGCAGCGGCTTCCCGACGAACATCGAGAGCACGGGCGGCACCATCAACCTGGACGAGGACCAGCAGGTGTTCGTGGACATGAGCGGATTCGAGCGCATGATGGGCTTGCTCAGCAGTCTCGATGAAGAGGACCTCGCCCAGAAGAAGAGGGACGTGCTCGAAGCGCTCCGGGGGGCCGGCCTGGACACGGACGAGGACGTCGTCCTCACGAGCGACCTGGACCGGAGCTTGAACAGCGCCTTCCGCCGCGCCAACCCGGCGGCGGGCGAGGGCGTCAGCAGCGGCTTCGGCGCGGACTGGTTCTACCAGGAGGTCGCGCACAACGCCGACAAGGTGTGGGACGCCGGCCGGGGCGACTTCAAGCACGAGGGCGACCTCACGCTGAAGTCGGGGCCGTGGTGGGAGCCGGAGGCGTGGCAGCAGCTCGGTGAGGGCTGGCACCACTCCGGCGACGTGAACTTCGGCAGCGGCACGCGGATCGCGCACGTCGGGGGCAGTCTCGCCCTGGAGCCGGGCACGCGCCTGCGCGGCGAGGGCCTCCTCATCGTCGAGGGCGACCTCACCGTGCCGGAGGGCGCCGCGCTGGAGTGGGACGGCGTCGTGCTCGTGCGCTCGGAGCGCGAGCGCCACCGCGTGGTGGATCTCCAGGGCGACGTCACCGTCAACGGCGCCCTTTTTGGCAAGCAGGACGCGCTCGAACCCGGCGGGCACATGGACGTGACCGTGTGGGGCGACCCCAGCGGCTCCTGGAGCCGGCCTTACGGCGCCCTCGGCAGCCGGCTCGGCCCCGGCCCCAAGCCCGACGAGCCGGGCCACAGCCTGCAAACGCGCCCGTGGTGGAACCACTCGCACAAGTACGACAACGCCACCGGCTCGCGCCACCTCCCCTTCATCGCGGGCGGCACGCGCCCGTCGAACCCGTACGCCGGGCGGCTGCGCCTGAGCGACTTCCTCGACCACCACGCCGACCCCGACGAGGAATACTTCCTCGCGTTCGGGAACGCGGGCCAGTCCGGCTACGCGCACTACACCATGAGGCTGCGCGGCGCCAACGCCTACGCCGCCACGGGCCGCGCCGTGGCCGATGGGTTCGAGAACGGGAACGGCCCCTACCGCAGCCCCACGTTCAAGCCGGGCGACCTCCAGGCGTTCTCCATCACCGTCGGCTCGCTGCGCGCCTTGAGGAAGCTCCACAACGAGGCGCCGCAGAACGAGTACCCGCACCCGGAAGGGAAGGTCACGGACTACCCCGTCTGGGCCGGGAACGATCACGGGCGCGAGGGCGCCTTCACCGTCCAGCTTCGCCGCGCCTCCGACGGGAGGAAGCTTTACGAGGCCGCCGTCTACTGGCACAAGAAGCCCTCCGAAGAAGACGAGGAAGCGGAGGAAGAGCGCGAGCTGGCCCAGGAGATCGCCGACGGCGGCGCCTACGGCCTCGACCTCAAGCTCGGCGCGGGCGCCACCATCAACGGCGACGTGGAGGCCATGCGCGCCGTGGCCGAGCGCTTCGACATGACCAACAAGCGCAGCACGCACCTCGTCGTCTCCAATGCGCAGCACTGGAACCCCGGCGACGCGGAGCACCCCCACGGCGAGAACGCGCCGCAGGACGACGATGACGACCACCACGGGGACGACGACCGCCCCGATGGCAACGACGGCGGCGGCGATGGCGACGGCGACAGCAACATCGGTGACGATGGCGACACCGGCGACACTGACACCGACAGCGGTGACGGTGGCAACTGGTGGGATGACTGGTTCGACGACGATGACGACGACGACGATGACGACGACGATGACGACGACGACGATGACGACGACGATGACGACGACGACGACGACGATGACGACGACGATGACGACTAAGCATCGCTGACGAAGCCGATGCCGCTGCCCGAGTCGCAGTAGCGCGAAGGGCCACGGGCGGCCTCGCGCGTGCCAGCTCGGCCTGTTCTCCTAAACGAGTGGGCCGGGCTGGACTGGTTTTTGCGCGAACTGTGGGCGTCCGTTTAAAACCCGTTTTCGCCCGTTAAACCCAGGTGTAGTCCCGTGGACGTAACCCTGAGCGAGATCCTTTCGAACCACGCCCAGGAAGAAACTTCCAAGCGGCAGCCCCCAGCCCGTGAGGAGCCGGCGCTCAAAAACCTTGACACGGCCGCGCCCGACTCGAACGTCCCGCGTGCGTGCCGGCGCATCATCCGCGAGGCGCCGGCCACGCTCGAAGGCGAGGCGCTCCTGCGCCACTACGCCGAAGAGGTGGGCAAGCTCGGCCAGGAGGATGTCATGGAGATGCGCGCGCAGGTGGGCATGTTCGCCGGGCACGCCATCACGCTCGGCGCCTCGGACATGGACGCCGGCGGCCCCGCCTCCAGGGGCCAGGTCTGGTACCGCGTCTCGGGCGACAAGAAGCCGTGTGAGGCCCTCGGCCGCTACGACGTCGAGGTCACCGACGTGCTCTTCCTCAGCCTCCTGAGCACGATCCAGTTCGAGGTCCTCTTCCGCGACCTCTCCGCCGACATCTCCTACCAGATCCCCGACGGCGACGGCGGCAAGCTCCGCTTCCGCACCACGATCTACCTCGACTGCGACCACCTCGCGCTCAACATGCGCGCCATCTCCGAGGAGATCTTCCCCTTGGACACGCTCGGCTTCCACCCGGCCGTGCAGAAGGGGATGATGTTCAAGCACGTGCGCGACGGCCTCACGCTCGTCACCGGCGTCACCGGCTCGGGTAAGAGCACCACGCTCGACGCCATCATCGACGCCAACAACGAGGACGTCTGCGGCCACATCGTCATCATCGCCAAGCCGATTGAGTACATGCACGCCTCGAAGAAGTGCATCGTGCGCAACCGCGAGGTAGGCAAGGACGTGCGCTCGTTCAAGGCCGGCATCGTGCAGGCGCTCCGGCAGGACCCGGACATCGTCGTCATCGGCGAGATGCGCGACCCGGAGACGATCTCCTCCGCCCTCGAAGTGACCGACTCCGGGCACAAGGTCTTCTCCACGCTCCACACCTCCTCGGCCATCGAAACCATCGACCGTATCGTGGCCGAGTACCCGTCTGAGGAGCAGGAGCGCATCCGCAACCGCCTGGCCGACGTCCTGCGCTGCATCGTCAGCCAGAAGCTCTGCCCGAAGATGGGCGGCGGGCGCGTCCTGGCTAAAGAAGTCCTGTGGATGACGGCCTCGGCGCGCGCCGCCATCAAGAACGACAACGCGGGCGAGATCTACCAGATGATGTGGGAGGGCGGCAAAAACGGGCAGACCACGCTCGAGCAGGACCTCTTCCGCCTCGCGCGCGAGCGGAAGATCACGCCGGCCACAGCCTTTGACTTCGCCAACAACAAGCGCCGCCTTAAGCAGCTCCTACGCTAAAAGCGCGGCGGCGGCGGACGAACAACGACGAAAAGGCGGAGGGCGTGCGGGGGCTTCCTGCTCGCCCTCGCTGTTTGCCGTGGCGGCTGACTGCCACGGGTGTTGCGGAAGCACGGCACGCCATTGAGCAAAAAACGAAGCGTCTGCTCACTGAGGTCCCCTCCTGTCCAGGAGGGGGTGGCCGCATTCTCCTTGACGTCCTCGCCTCGTCGGCCGCATAACGCCAGACTAGAGCGCTACGGCAACCCCCGGAGCAAAGCGGTGTGGTGTTTGGGATAGTCTTAAGTCCCGGCGCGCACGCCTCCGATCTTCCTTCGCTCGGATGCCCTTGGCGGCCACGCAGGCGGCCTACAGGCGGCACAGAAGCCTTTCGCGGGCGCGCCGGAGCGCCGCCGCTTGCTGCGCTCCCCGTGTAACTTTTGCCTGAACGTTTACAAAACGTACCTATGAACGGCATCCTCAAGCAGCTCCCGTTTCAGCGCCTGACCTCTTTTGGCGCCGAGTCCGCCGGCGGCGAGCACGCCCTCGGCCTCATGGTCACCGAGCGCGCCCTCTACGGCGTGCTCCTCGAACGCGGCGAAGGGGGCACGCGCGTGGTGCGCCACCTCTCGCGCCAGCGCAGCGGCGACACAGGCCCCGCCGCCGTCCCCGCCGAGGTGCCCGACTTCGAGGAAGAAAGCGCCGAGGACTTCTCCATCCAGTTCGGCGACGGGGCCAGCGGCGGCGGTGGCGGCGACCTCTTCCTGGCCAACGAGTTCGGCGACCTGAGCGAGGGCGGCGCGACAGGGAACGCCTTGGCGGCCCCGGCCGTGCCCGCGCCCGGCTTCGCCCTGGAGCTGCAAGACCTCTTAAGCGAGTGCCGCGACGCCGGCTACGAGCGTCCCGCCATCGCCTTCTGCCTCGGCGCGGCGGACGTCGTGCAGGTCGAGCTGCTCGTCCTGGGCACCCAGGTCGAGGACGGGCAGGCGCCGCCAAAGGTCAAGCCTAAAAAGCTGTTCGAGCTGCTCGCCGATCAGTACGCCGGCGCCGCCGATGCCGAGAACACGGCCTTTCTGCCGATGACGCCCTCGGAGGAAGGGCTGCCGCGCTACCTCACCCTCGTGGCTCCGCCCACGAATCCCGTGGCTACCACCCTGGAGCGCCTGCGCGACGCCGGCGGCGACGACCTGCCTAACGCGCGCCTGCTCGAAACTGAGGTGCCGGTGTACCTCGGCCTGGCCCGCGCGGTGCTCCGGCGCGACCGCCCCGCCCGCAGCCTCGCCGACGATGCCACGGATGCCGACGCCCCCAGCACGCTCCTCGTGCGCGCCGGCGCCGAGGACACGCTCGTCCTCTTCCTCCAGGGCGAGACGCTCCACCACACCGAGACGCTGCGCTCGCTCTCCGCCTACGATGCGCCTGAGACCATCTGCTCGCGCGTGCTCCTGCTGCAGGACGAGTACGACATCGGCGAGATCGACCGCGTGCTCATCGTGAGCGAAGAGGAGGAAGAAGAGCTGGCCGGGAGCTTCGAGATGTTCTTCCCCGAGGCACGCGTCGAGCCGCTCAAGGACCTCCTGCCCGGCGGCGAAGAAGCCGCTTCGGGCGTGGCGTCGAGCGCCCCGGCCAGCGCCGCCGTGCCAGCCACGGGCGCCGCCCTGCGCCTGGCCGACCACGCCGGGTTCAAGGCCTTCGAGAAGGTCAACCTCCTGCCCAAGAGCCTGCTCCGCCGCCGCTTCAAGCTGCGGATGCCGGGCGGCAGCTGGCACATCCCCGCGCTCCTGGCTGTCCTGGCGGCGCTGGCGTTCTTCTTTGCGGCACGCTACACGGGCAACGAAAACGCCATCGAAGCCAAGCAGGCCGAGCTGGAGCGCTTCCCCGCCGCCGAGCAGGACGCCCGCCTCGTGCAGGCGCGCATCGACAGCCTGCAGGGCGTGGTGACGCGCTACACGCGCGGCCTGAGCCTCTTGGACGAACTCCTCATGGGCGGCGACCAGTGGAGCCAGGCGCTCCACGGCGTCTCGCGCGCCACCTCCGGCGTCAAGGGCGTATGGGTCGAGGGGTGGACGCCGCAGCAGGAGGACCACCTCCAGCTTACCGGCAACGCCACCTCGCGCGACCGCATCGTCGAGCTTGCTGACCGCCTCGACGGCACGATCCAGCAGGTGAGCTTTTCCGAGATTCGCGAGTGGCCCGTCTACTCCTTCACCATGACCATGCCGCTCAAGACGGGCCTGCCCGAGACCACGCGCTACCTCCGCGAGCAGGCGCTCTCCAGCACCGCCGCCGCCTCCTCCGAAACTTCTGCCGAGTAACGCGGCCTCTCGGCTGTGCCGCCTCGCAAAACGCTCCGTTCCCCCTTCCTCATCCCCGCCCCCTCTCATGCCCACCCTCAGCTACAACCTGATCGTGCTCCTGGCGTGCATCGCGCTCGTCGCGGGCGCGGGCGTGTACGTCACCTTCTACCAGCAGCCGGCCGAGCTGAAGCGCGCCGAAAAGGCCGTCAAGGTGGCCGAGCTGAAGCGCGCCGAGATGGCCTCGCTCCTGGTGGAGTACGCGCAGTCCAAGGAGGAGGCCGCGGCCACCACGCGCAAGTGGAACTCGCGCTACAAGCTCATCCCGGACACGCTCACGAGCGCTGCCGTCATCGGCCGCCTCAACGACCTCACGCGCTCGGGCTTCGAGAACTTCGACGTGAGCCTGAGCGGCATCGGTCAGAACGAGGACTACGGCTCGTACCAGCTGCGCGCCGTCGGGCGCGGGTACTTCACCAGCCTCTACCGGCTGATCTGGCAGCTCGAGAACAACCGCGGCTTCTACAAGGTGCGCGACCTCAACCTCGACCACCTCGACCTCGTCACCACTGACGAGGAGACAGGCGCCAAGCGGCTCCAGGTCATGGTCTCTTTTGGCATGAACATCACCGCCTACTTTGGCGGGCCGGCCGGTGCGAGCGCCAACGAAGGGGACCCCATGCGGACGGCCTCGGACCAGGGCACTACCCCCGCGCCCCTGCGCGACGTGCCCGAGAGCGTCCTGGCCGACCGCCGCCCCACCATCAACCCGTTCTTCCCCGTGGTGATGGAGAACGTGCCGCCCAACACGCGCGGCCTCGTCGATCTGAATGAGGCGGAGTTCGTCTCCGTCATCGGCCAGAAGGCCGTCTTCAAAGATGACGAAGGGTACCGGCAAGTGGGCCGCGGCGAGGACGTGTACCTCGGCCAGATCGTCGAGGTGGACCCCACCGAAGGGCGCGTGGTGGCCCGCCTGAACCGCGGCGGCATCCTCGACGAAGTCGAACTCTTCCTCGAAACGGGCGAGCGCTACCGCCAGGCCATCGGCCCGGCGCAGCTGCAGTCCATCGAGTAAAGCGGCCTCTTTTGCAGAAGCACGACGGCCCGCCGGCGCAGGCGAAACGGTAACCCTGGCGGGTAGCGCTTACCCACAGGCCCGCCGCCGCTGCGACCTCTGCGCCCTTGTGGCGCCTTTAGCGCCGGCTGGCACGTTGCTTGACCTTCACATCGGCACCGCCCCCCTTCCATGCCCCGAACCGACCGACGCCCCCGATCCATGCAACCCCCTCGTTCCTTGCTTCGCTTTACTCTCCTGGCGCTCGGCCTGGTGCTTCTCGCGCTGGCTCTCGCCGTGCCTACGCCGCTCCAGGCGCAGGACCGCCCGCCCGAGCGGCAGATGCGCGCCTACATCCCGCCCGACCAGCTCGTCTCCTTCCGGCCCTCCACGCCGCTGGACCAGTTTATCGAGTTCGTCAACCCGATCTTCGAGCGCGTCACCGGCAAGCGAGTGGTGGACCCCGAAGAGCGCACCGAGCCTATCGGCGTGACGATCTCCGGGATGTATTTCTTCGACGCCTTGGAGGCCGTGCTCCAGGCGCAGGGCCTCGAGTACCGCGAGGCGGACCGCTTCTTCTTCCTCGAAGAGCCGCTCCCCGAGGACGGCGGGCCGGGCGCCGTGCTCGCCGGCGCGCCGCAGGGCGCCGCGCAACAGGCCGAGCGGCCCGCCACCGCCGCCACGCGCGAGATCGTCATTGACGCCGTCCTCTTTGACCTCAACCTGACGAAGGCCCGCGAGCTGGGCATTGACTGGACCACCATCTTTGGGCAGGCCGGCGGCGGTGGGGGCGGCGGCGCGAGTAGCGGCGGCGGGGGCGGCGGCCAGGGCGGCCGGGGCGGTGGGAACCAGCCGCGCTTCTTCCTCGACACCGAGGAGCTGTTCGACGACCTCGGCCCTATCAGCGGGCCGAGCCAGATCGAGCTTTCGACGCTGACGCAGCTTTTCCGCGTGTTCGAGAACGAGGGCGCGGGCGAGACCATCGCCAACCCCACCGTCACGGTCCAGAGCGGCGAGGAGGGCCGCATCCAGGTCGGCGCCGACATCCCCGTGCAGACGCGCGACTTCTCCGGCAACACGATCACGCAGTTCTTCTCCACAGGCATCATCGTCAACGTCGTCCCCACGCTTATCGCCGAGGAGGTCGAGCGCGAAGAGGACGGCGCCAGCGAGACCGTCGAGTTCGTCCACCTCGACGTGCAGGTGGAGAACTCCTCCTCGAACCCCTCGCCCTCCGGCCCGGTCATCTCCCGCAACGCCGCCACCACGCAGGTCCTGCTCCTCGACGGGGAGCAGACGATCATCGGCGGGCTGTACTCGACGGACGAGTCGGTCAACCGGCGCGGCGTGCCGCTCTTGAAGGACCTGCCGGGGTGGTTCTTCGGCCTGCGCTACGTCTTCGGCTACGAGCAGTCGAGCGTGAGCCAGCGCGAGCTGCTCATCGTGCTGCAAGCCAAGGTCGTCGATCCGCTGCAGGTGCGCGCGCGCCAGCCCTTCGAGACGGACCTCATCGAAGAGCGCCGCGGCGACGTGCGCGAGAACATCCGCCGCGTGGGCGAGGAGGCCTACGACAAGGCCCGCCTCCCCGAGCCGCCCGACGAGGAGGGGCAGCAGTAAGCGCGGGAGGCAGGAGCGTCCGGGAGCGTGGAGGACCAAGCCTTCTGCCCCCTAGACGCCGAATCCAGTACCGGAGCGCAGTCTTGCTCAGGCAGGCTGCGCTCCGCTGCGTGCGTGGCAGGGGCTATGAGCGCGGAGCGTCCTCCGTGACGGCGGTCTCCTTGCCCGCTGCCCTTTCTGTTTCCTCAGAAGGGCCGAACCAGGGGCGCGCGTAGTAGAGCAGCGTGTGATGATAAGCGCGCGGGGGCGGGGCGGCGGCGCCCCCGGCGGCGCGTGCCCATGCGCCGAGCGCGCGCACGAGGCGGCGCCATTGGCGCCTCAGCGGCTCGCGCAGCGCGGCGGCCATGCCCTCGGCTACGAGGAGGGCCACCAGCGCACCCGCGCCCAGGGCTGAGCGCGCCGCTCCCAACCCGACGGCCGTGGCGGCGAGCAAGAGGGCCGCCCCCGCGTCCAGGCCCCACGCCGGCGGCTGGAGCGGACGCAGCGCCTGCCGGAACCGCTGCTGCGTGCCCGCCACCCGCGCGCTCGCCGGCAGCGCCTGCCCCAGCGGATACGCGTCCAGGCGCCGCAGGCCGCCGAGGACGAGGCTGCTGGACCAGAGGTGGTCCTCCTGGCGGAGGCAGCGGCGCAGCGCCTCCCGGCCAAAGGGCTGCTGCACAAAGCGCCGCTCCAGGCGGATCTGCCGTGTGGCGCGCAGGGTGTGCGCGGCACCGTACGCCTTGCGCCCGAAGTACGCGCCCCAGACGAGCAGCGCGCCCGCCAGCGCCCACCCTCCTGAAGCAAGAACCAGCGGGAAAAGCAGCCCCAGCGCCGCGCCCGCCGCGCCCGCCTGCCACCCCCCCACGCGGCGCTCTGCCGCACGCAGGGCGTCCAGGGCGGCGCAGACGGAAGAGGCGTCGGACATCGGCGGGAGCGGGAGGTCTTGGCGCGCGGCTCAGGCCGCCACCAGGTCCAGGAGGTGGCCGAGGTAGCGCCGCAGCCCGCGCCGGTCCACGATGGCGTCCAGGAAGCCGTGCTCCTGCAGGAACTCCGCCCGCTGAAACCCCTCCGGCAGGTCCGAGCCGATAGTCTCGCGGATCACGCGCGGCCCGGCGAAGCCGATGAGCGCGTTCGGCTCGGCCAGGTTGAAGTCGCCCAGCATGGCGAACGAGGCCGTCACGCCGCCCGTGGTCGGGTTCGTCATCAGGGAGATGAACGGCTGCCCGGCCTTGTCCAGGCGGGCCAGGTGCGCGCTCGTCTTCGCCATCTGCATCAGGGAGAGGGCGCCCTCCATCATGCGCGCGCCGCCGCTCTGCGAGATCACCAAAAGCGCCATCTCCTCCGTGTACGCCCGGCGGATGGCCCGCGCAATCACCTCGCCCACGACCGACCCCATCGAGCCGCCGATAAACGAGAAGTCCATCGCGGCGACGGAGAGGCGGTGCCCGCCGAGGTGCCCGGTGGCGGCGCGGACGGCGTCGCTTTGCTGCGTTTTCTCGCGCGCGGCCTCGAGGCGCTGCGGGTACGGCTTGCGGTCGGTAAAGCCGAGCGCGTCCACGGAGCGCAGGTCCGCGTCGTGCAGCGTGTACTGCCCGTCGTCGAAGAGCAGGCGGAAGTAGCCCGTGCTGCCCATGCGGAAGTGGTGGCCGCACTTCGGGCACACCAGGAGGCGCTCCTCCAGCTCGCGCTTGTTGATGATCTCTGAGCATTCCGGGCACTTAACCCACTGCCCCTCGGGCACCTCGTTTTGCTCGCTGCGGTCCGTCTGGATGCCTTTTTTCTTCCGTTTGAACCAGGTCATGTCAGCGTGTGGTTTCTGCTTTCAGATTGGCCCCACGCCCGGGCGCGCGCGGGGGCCGGGAAGAGGAGACGTCGGGGAGAAGCGCTCTGCGGAACGGACCGGCATCGGAGAAAAGAAACATCCGAAATCCCCGATCCAAAAGCCAAGTTACGGCAGCCGGTCGAAGGCCGACCCTTGGCGCGGCGTGGGAGTGAAGCTTTTCAGATAGAACGGCTCAAAGGCGGCCACGTCGTCCGGCGCGGCGCCCTGCGCGGTCCGGCGCAGCGCCAGGCGCGCCACCCACGCGGCACTGGGCGCGGCGGCTTCTTCCGCCATCGCCCGGACCTCGAAGCGGCCGTCGTCGGCGAGCGCTGGGGCGGCTTTCGCGGCGCCGGGGCCGGTGAGCCAGAGGCGCCCGCCTGATGGGCCGAGCCATTCTGGCAAGTCGCTCACGGCCAGGGCGGCGGCCTCGCGGTGCGGAACCGGCCAGCCGTCGGCTCCCGCGCGGAAGGAGGCGGCGTAGACCTCATCGCGGCGGGCGTCGAGGGCGGCCACGACGGCGTCGCCCTCGGCGGCAAAAGGCGCACACGCCGCCGCCAGTGCTTCGAGCGTGGGCACGCCGCAGAGCAGGGCGCCGGTGGCGAGGGCCAGCCCCTTCGCCGTGCTCGCCCCGATGCGCAGGCCCGTGTACGAGCCGGGGCCTGCGGAGACGGCCACAGCGCCGAGGTCGCCCGGCGCCACGCCGCCGTAGCGCAGCGCGTCGCCGATGAGCGGCACGAGCCATTCGGCGTGCCGGCGCGGGCGGTGGAGCGTCAGCTCGACCGTGACGCGGCCTTTTTGCGCGAGGGCTACGCCGCACACGTCGGTAGCGGTTTCGAGGGCGAGGAGGGTTTTCACGTCTTCACAGGTTCGCAGAGGGGGCGGGCGGGGAGCGCGGCCTCGAAAGCCGCCGCCGCCGTTGCCGTTCGTGCAGGCACGGCGCGACGAATCGTCTTGATTATTTCTTCACGTCAGCTATCTTAAACAGGTCCATCCTCGCGTGCTTCAGAGGAGAAGTGAACGGCGAATGACGAGCAGGGGCGCTCATCCCACGTAGGGGTTTGATTCACCAGACCCAATCGTGGTTCGACAGACCGTGCCGAGGGGAGCCGCCCCGAAACGAGGGCTTGACGTGTCAAGCCCCTGCATCTGCTTTCCGGACATGGCGCGGCACACACCGCCAAGCGCGCTGCGCTAAGAAGCTTCTCAAGCCTCCATCCGCCTTCTGCCACTCGCCCCCAAACGCACGCCTTTTCCACATCGCCGAAAAGCCTACACTGCCGAAAGGAGGGAAGCCGCCCATGGACATCTACACCACGGACCGCATCCGCAACGTCGCCCTCGTGGGGCACCACGGCAGCGGGAAGACGACGCTGGCCGAAGCCATGCTCCACGCCAGCGGCGCGGTAAAACGCCCCGGCACGGTGGAGGCTGGCACCACCGCGAGCGATTACCACCCCAGCGAAAAGGAGCGGCGCATGTCCGTCTTCACCTCGCTCCTGCACATGGGTTGGGAGGGGCGCAAGATCAACCTCCTCGACACGCCGGGGTACTCCGACTTCTCGGGCGAGGCCATCGCCGCTTTGAAGGTGGCCGACACGGCGCTCTACGTCATGAACGCCGTCGAGGGCGTGCAGGTGGGCACCGAGTTGGCCTGGACCTACGGCGAGATGACCGCCACGCCCGCGATGTTCGTCATCAACCACCTCGACGCGGCCACGTCCGACTTCCGCCTTTTGACGCGGCAGATCAAAGAGCGCTTCGGGCGCGGCGCCACCGTCGTGCAGATCCCCGCCGGGCAGGGCACGCGCTCGATCATCGACGTGCTCCTGATGAAGCAGCTCCACTTCCGCGAGGGCAGCCACCGCTTCGAGGCGCGCGAGATCGAGCCGCCCTTCCGCGAAGAGGCCGCCGCGCTGCACCAGGCCCTCGTCGAGGACATCGCCGAGAACGACGAGGGGCTGATGGAACTCTACTTCGAGAAGGAGAACCTGACCGAGGACGAGATGCGCCAGGGCCTGCGCCAGGCCATGATCCGGAGGCAGCTCTTCCCCATCTTCGTCACGAGCGCGACCGAAGGGATCGGCGTCTCGCGGCTGATGCGCTTTATCCACAACGTCTGCCCCTCGCCGGCGGACATGCCCGCGCCTCTGACGGTGAGCGGCCAAGAGATCGCGCCCGAGGCCGAGGCCGATCCGGTGGCGTTCGTCTTCCGCACGATGGCCGAGCCGCACGTGGGCGAGTTCTCGTTTTTCCGCCTCTACGCGGGCACGCTCCGGCAGGGCCTCGACCTCGAGAACGCATCGAGCGGCGCTCAGGAGCGCACGGGGCCGCTCTACGCCATCCGCGGCCACGGGCGCGACGGTGTGGAGCGGATGGTGGCCGGCGACCTCGGCGCGCTCGTCAAGCTCAAGAACACGCACACGAGCGACACGCTGCGCGCGAAAGGCTCTTCGGCCGAGATCCAGCCCATCGAGTTCCCCGAGCCGCGCTACCGCAGCGCGCTGCGTCCCACAAAAGAGGGCGACGAAAACAAGCTCGCCCAGGGCCTGCATCAGCTTACCGAGGAGGACCCGGCGTTGCGCGTGATCCACGACCCGCACCTCGGGCAGATCGTCCTGGCCGGGCAGGGCGAACTCCACTTGCAAATTGCGCAGTACCGCCTCCAGAACCGCTTCGGCGTCGAGGTCGAGTTCTACCGCCCGCGCGTGGCCTACCGCGAGACCGTGCAGGCGCGCGCCCGCGCGCAGTACCGGCACAAGAAGCAGTCCGGCGGCGCGGGCCAGTTTGCCGACCTCGCGCTTATGGTTGAGCCTTTGACGGAGGCGTTCGACCCGCCCCCGGACATGAAGTTGCGCGGCGAGGCCGTCGAGCACACGGAGTGGGGCGCGCGCGTGCACTTCGTGGACGCCATCGTGGGCGGGGTGATTGACATGCGGCGCTTTTTCGGCGCGATCCAGAAAGGCGTCCTCCAGGCGATGGCCTCAGGCCCGGTGGCCGGCTACCCGGCGGGCGACGTGCGCGTGGTCGTCCACGACGGCGGAATGCACCCGGTGGACTCGAACGAGGCCGCCTTCCGCGCGGCGGCGTTCAATGCTTTCCGCAATGCCTTCCGCAAAGCGCAGCCGGCGATTCTGGAGCCGATCCACACGCTCACGGTGACGATCCCCGGCGACTACACGGGCGAGGTGATGAGCGACCTCAACACGCGGCGCGCGCGCATCCAGGGCATCGAGGCTGAGGGGCTGTTCCAGAAGGTGGAGGCGCACGTGCCCGAGGCCGAGCTGTACCGCTACGCCACCGCGCTGCGCTCCCTGACGCAGGGGCGCGGGCTGCACCTGGCGCGCTTCAGCCACTATGAGGCCATGCCGCGCCATGTGCAAGACGGCCTCGTGGCCGAAGCGGAGACGGCAGCGGTGTAGCGGCAAACGAAAGCCTCAGCCGCCCGCCGCCGAGGGGTCGCCCTCGTAGAGGCCGAGGCCGAAGCGCGCGCACGCTCGGCGGAAGGTCATGCTCTCGGCGTTCGGCTGCGGAAAGGGAACAACGTGTTTCCAGGTCTTGCGCTGCACAATGTGTCGCACGAGACGTATATCCTGCCTTATTGCATCTGCGATACGTCTGTTGCTCCACCCCTTTTCGGATAGCGCAAGCGCGAGGCGCGCTCCTTCCGTGTCTATCTTGGCAGTAGGAACCGCCGCGCCCCTTACATGGCGGTCGCGTGTGACGGGCGGCGCTTCATCGTTGAGGTGCTGCCAGAACTTCCCCTTGACGATGCGCCACGCCTGCGAAGCAGATATACCATATAGCTCCGCGAGTGCCTTATCAGCAACACCTTCCCTTGCAAGGCAGCGCATTTCGATTACGTCCTCCCGTGTGAGGCTCGTTCTGCCATGCTTTTCACCCCGAAGCAGGCATTCTGGATTCGTGCGTGAGTGGTGCTTTTCGCCGCTCACGGCACGGCCTTTCTTGGCCTTATCAGCGTTGTTGTCGGCGTGCGTTCCCACGGAGAGGTGACTTGGGTTCACGCATTCAGGATTGTCACACGCATGCATGACCAGCATTCCTTCCGGTATCGGCCCCTTGAATAGCTCATAAGAGAGCCGGTGGGCGCGCCAGGTATAGCCTTGGCTTTTGAGCCTGCCGTAGCCGCTTAAGGTGAGGGAACGGTTCCAAGGCCAGCACTCATTTTCGCTGCGCACTCTAGCGCGTTCAAAGAACTGGTCAACGAGCTTGGTGCGTTGTGGCGCTTCAAGAGCAAAGATCGTTTTCATTTTGACTACTCGTTTTCGTAGAGATGAAGTCCAAGGCCGAAGCGGGCACAAGCTCTTCTAAATGCCATTGACTCTGCTGCACTCTGGAAATCTCCGTAGCCGCTCGCGTCGAGGTCTTCGATGCCGGTGCCGTCGTTGAAGAACGCGCCTTCTTTGGCGTGGATCGTCACGCGCACGGTGAGCATGATCTTCCGCTCGGTGAGGACGCGCTCGCGCACGGCGTAGGTTAAAAAGCCGCGCGTGTAGTGGTTAAGGATCTTCTGCACGCGGTGCCACGGGCAAAAGGTGATCTCCTGCCCGCCCAGGCGCTTCGTCTCCAAGAGGCGCGGCGGGATGGGCTTGCGGAGGTCGCTTAAGATGTCCTGGAGCGGGCGCGGACCGCTCTCGGACTGCGGGGCGGGGTCGCCGGTGAGGTCGGGCTGCGTTTCCATGCTGAAGTCGGATAAGGGCAGAGGAAGGGCGTGGAAAGACGTACGCGCCGCGCCGGGCTTTCTTCCCCGGCAAAAGTGGCGCATCGGCGGCGGCGCTGCTACTTTTGAGCGGATGGTCCTTGCGTCGGGCCACGCCGCGCTCTTCTGCCGACCCGCCCCAAGGACGATGACGTCGCCGGACGCCCGAGACATGGATGAGCCTCCACCTGTGCCCGGCGAACCCGCCGAGGAAAACGGCTGGGGCCTGCGCCAGTCTATCGGTTTGGCGGGCGGGGCGGCGGCGTTTGTGCTGATGCTGCTCGTGCCCGCACCGGAAGGGCTGGCGCCCGAGGCGTGGCGTACGGCGGCCGTGAGCGTCTTGATGGCGGTGTGGTGGATCTCCGAGGCGCTGCCGATTGCGGCCACGGCGCTCGTGCCGCTCGTGGCGTTTCCGCTCCTGGGCATCCGGCCCATCGGCGAGGCGGCGGCGCCGTATGCCAATCCGCTCATCTTCCTCTTCCTGGGCGGCTTCATGATCGCGGCGGCCATGCAGGCGTGGGACCTGCACCGGCGCATCGCCCTGGGCATCGTCCGGCGGGTGGGGGCGCGGCCGTCTTCGATCATCACCGGCTTCATCATCGCCTCGGCGTTTCTTTCGATGTGGGTCTCGAACACGGCCACGGCGCTGATGATGCTGCCCATCGGCCTCTCCATCGTGCGCCTGGCCCAGGAGCGGATGGCCGCGCGCGGCGAGGCGTTGCCGCCGAGCTTTGGCGTCGTGCTCGTCTTGAGCATCGCCTACGCCTGCAACATCGGCGGGGTGGGCACCTTGATCGGCACGCCGCCGAACGCGCTCCTGGCCGGCTTCATGCTGGAGACGTACGGCGTGGAGATCGGCTTCGCGCAGTGGATGCTGGTGGGCGTCCCGCTCGTCGTCGTCTCGCTCCCACTCGTGTACCTCGTGCTCGTGCGCGTTTTCCCGATCCGCCTCAGCGAGCTGCCCGGCGGCGCGGGCCTCATCCGCGAGGAGCTGAAAAAGCTGGGCGCGATGACGGCGGCGGAGAAGCGCGTGGCCGTCGTTTTCGGCTCGGCGGCGTTTTTGTGGGTCGTCCGCCCGCTCTTGAGCGGATGGATGCCGGGGCTTTCGGATGCGGGCATCGCCATGACGGCGGCGCTGGCGCTCTTCGTGATTCCGGCGGGCACGGGCGCGGGGCGGTTTCTCCTAACGTGGGACGACGCCGAGGCGCTGCCCTGGGGCGTTTTGGTCCTCTTCGGCGGGGGGCTGAGCCTGGCGGCGGCCATCAGCGAGACGGGGCTGGCCGCGTGGATCGGCGAGGGCGTGGGCGCCGTCGGCGGCTGGCCCGTGGTGCTGGTGCTGCTCGCCGTTGTGGCGCTCATCGTCTTCTTAACGGAGATCACGAGCAACACGGCCACGGCGGCGGCCTTCCTGCCCATCATGGCGTCGGTCGCCATCGGCATCGGGCAGAACCCGCTCCTTTTGGTAGTGCCGGCGGCGCTGGCGGCCTCGTGCGCGTTCATGCTCCCGGTGGCCACGCCGCCGAACGCCATCGTCTACGGCAGCGGGCTGATCTCCATTCCGCAGATGAGCCGGGCCGGCCTTTGGCTCAACGGGTTGTTCATCGTGCTGATCACGGCGCTGGCGTACACGCTCCTCGGGGTGGTACTGGGGTTCGAGGCGGGCGTGGTGCCGGCGTGGGCGCGGGGATGAAGCGTCGCGCCCCCTCACCCTGTCCCTCTCCCGCCAGGGGAGAGGGGACGCAGGAGCGGGAATCTTCACCAATCTGACGACGTGAGGTGGCCTTCCTCGACGTAGGGACACGGTATGTCGTGTCCCTACCGCGACGGTCTTACCGCAGCGCCTCGGCGAGCGGGCGGCGGCGGACGGGGCGGCTGCGCCTGGCGATCCACACGCCGCCCGCCTCGCCAGGGCACACGTGGGACGGGACGCCTGAGCCGGCAAGCTGGCGCGCGCGGAGGTCGCTTTTCCTGAGATGCGCCGACCACAAGGGTGCCAGCGTGCTGTGCGCCGAGCCGGCAAACGCGCTCTCGCCCGTGCCGTGCCAGGGCGTGAAGTAGCGGAAGACATAATCGGCAGCGCCGCCCTCAGATGAGCCGTCGCCAGGCGCCGTGGCGATGACGGCGCCGAGGTGCGCGGCGTCGAGCTTTTGTAGGCGGGCGAAGTCGGGCCGCAGTGTTTCCACGTCGGCGCGGGAGGGGAGCGCGAGGATCACCGTGGCGGCGGCTTCGGCGAGCGCACTGCGCGTCGGAGCCGGGCAGTCGAGGGCGGCGAGCAGATCGGCGGAGGGCGCGTGGTCCGACAACGTGCGGGCGGGGAGGCGCACCCGCACGGCGTCGGCTGCTGCGCGGGCGACGAGGCGGGCGGCCTCGGTCTCAAAGACGACTTCGCCGGAGGGCGGCGGCGCTTCGTGCTGGAGCAGAAAGCTGGCGGCGGCAAGCGCCCCCGCGCCGCAAAGCTGGATCTCGCCGTGCGCGGAGAACCACCGCGCCGCGCTTAGTTTCCACGCGGAGTTCGATGAGCGCCGGCGTCATGGCGGACGAGGTGGTGCGTTGTCGCTGAGGTGGGAGCGAGGCGCGCCTCGCTCCCACGCCTACGCCCAGGCGCGCCAAACGGATCGCCCCGGCACGAACAACGCGCCCGCGCCGGCCGTACCAGGCCCATGCCCCGAGACGCGCTCTCTTGTACCAAGTCCGGTTATGGAGTTGTCATTCCGAGAGCCTGTCCCGCCCGAGTTCACCAGAGTTCACCCCGCTCAGCGGGGGCACCGGGGCGGGGAACGAAGCAGGTGGAGAGGTCCCCCTCTGGCAGAGCGCTCTGAGCATCCCAGATCCCAGATCCCTCCGCTCCGCTGTGCTCCGGTCGGGATGACAGGCCAGAACGCAAGCAGGCATTCGGATTTGGTATTACCCCTCCCCCGTCCCCTCACCCCAGAGATGATAGACCCCGAGATCCTCGAAGGCGTCAAGCGCCGCCATGCCGAACTCAACGAGCTGATGGCCGACCCCGAGGTGGCCTCTGACGCGCAGCGCATCACCGAGCTGGGCCGCGAGCACGGCGAACTCCGCTCCACGATGGAGGCCATCGAGGCGTACGAAGGACTGCTGCGCGAGCGCTCCGGGCTGCGCGAGATCATCGCCGAGGGGGAGAGCGAGGAGCTTACCGCGATGGCGCACGCCGAACTGGAGGACCTCGAAAAACGCCTGCCACCCGCCGAGCAGCGGCTGCGCCTCGAACTCGTGCCCAAAGATCCGGAGGACGCCAAAGACGCCATCGTCGAGATCCGCGCCGGGACGGGTGGCGACGAGGCGGCGCTTTTCGCGGGTGACCTCTACCGCCTCTACACGCGCTTCGCCGAGCGCAAGGGCTGGCGCGTGGAGGTCTTGGAGACCTCGCACGGCGCGCAGGGCGGCTTCAAGGAGATCATCTTCAGCCTCTCCGGAAAGAGCGCCTTTGGGACGATGAAGTACGAGAGCGGCGTGCACCGCGTGCAGCGCGTGCCGGAGACCGAAAGCAGCGGGCGTATCCACACCTCCGCCGCCACCGTGGCCGTCCTCCCCGAGGCCAAGGACGTGGACATCAGCATCAACCCGGCCGACCTCACCATCGACGTGTACCGCTCCAGCGGCCCCGGCGGGCAGAGCGTCAACACCACGGACTCGGCCGTGCGCATCACCCACGAGCCGACGGGGCTGATCGTCACGTGCCAGGACGAGAAGAGCCAGCACAAAAACAAGGCGAAGGCCATGCGGGTGCTCCGCGCGCGCCTCTACGAGCGCGAGCGCGAGCGCCAGCACGCCGAGCGCGCCGAGCAGCGCCGCTCGATGGTCGGCTCCGGGGACCGCTCGGCCAAGATCCGCACGTACAACTTCCCGCAGGACCGCGTCACTGACCACCGCCTCGAGGGCGACGACAAGAACCACCCCCTGCGCGACGTCATCGGCGGCGACCTCGACGCCATCATCGCTGCGTTGCGCATGGCCGAGAACGCCGAGCGCCTGGCGCAGCTTTGATTTTTTGACGGCAGACCGCAGACCGCTACATCGCCAACGGTGATGCACAGGAAGCGGCGGTCTTCCGTCTGCGGTCGGCGGTCGTCCCAGCCAGTCTAAATTCGTGCGAAAACGGCGCCGTGCGTTGCAGCACGGGCACCGGGCGGCTACCTTCCCGTTCTGCATCCGAACCCTGCTCGCGCCAGCGAAGAAAAAAGCGCGCGGGCGTGATCCCAGCATCATTCCACAGGGCAAACAGCTTTTCTATGGCAGATCCGAAAAAGAACCCGTACGAGCTTACGTTCATCGTGAGCGGCGTCCTGAACGATCAGCAGACGCAGCAGGCCGTGAGCAAGGTCACCGGCTTTATCGAGGACAACGGCGGCGAGATCGAAAGCGTAGACGAGTGGGGGTCGCAGCGCCTCGCGTACAAGATCGACCGTAAGCGCAGCGGCTACTACGTCACCGTCCACTTCCAGGCGCCGGGCGCGATGATCCCGCGCATGGAGCGCGCCATGACCATCAACGATGACATCCTGCGCTACCTCACCCTGCGCATGGACGCCAAGATGCTGCGCTACCACCGCCAGCGGCAGCAGCGCCAGGCCGAGGAGGCCGCCGTCGAGCAAGAGGCCGAGGCGTAAGCGCGCCGCCGCTCAAACCCACGACGATCTAAAGCAAAAGAAAGAAAAAAGATGGCTGACCGAGGAGACCGCCAGTACCGCCACATCGAATACGTCGATTACCGCGACACCGAGTTTTTAGAGCGCTTCGTCAACAACCAGGGCAAGCTCTTGCCGCGCCGCGTGACGAACGTCTCGGCCAAGTTGCAGCGCCAGCTTACGCAGGCGGTGAAGCGAGCGCGCCACCTCGCGCTCCTGCCTTTTGTCGAGGACGCCGTCCGGTAGCCGGCTGTCATCTTGAGCGAAGCAAAAGATCTCCCAGCGTTGGGACTGCTTAACGTCAGGAGATCCTTTACTGCTTAAGGATGACGAGGAGCACCGCACAGGCTTTCATCGCTTGCTTAGAATAGAAGACGCACAGGAGAGACCATGAACGTACTTTTGCTCAAGGACGTAGACCACCTCGGCGAAGAGGGCGAGATCCATTCCGTGGCCGACGGCTACGGGCGCAACTACCTCATCCCGCGCCGGATGGCCCGCTTGGCCACGCCCGGCGTTATCAAAGCTTACGAGGAGGAGCAGCGCCAGCAGGCGCGCAAGCGCTCGGCCAAGAAAGAAGACGCCGAGGCGCTGGCACGGGAGCTGGAAGACACGCTCCTCGTCATCACCGCCAAGGCGGGCGAGGAGAACCGCATCTTCGGCTCGGTGACCACGCAGCAGATTGCGGTCGAGCTTTCCAACCGTGGCTTCGACATCGACCGCCGCGACATCGAGCTGGAGGAGGACATCCGGCAGATCGGCATCTTCAGCGCGCGCGTGCAGGTGCACCCTGAGGTCGAGGCCGACCTCAAGATCCAGGTCATGCCCGAGTCCGGCCCCGTCGAAGGGTCTTAGCAGAGGGGCCTCGCGCGCCGAGGCAGGCGGGCTGCGCGGAGTTTTCGAGCAACATTCGGAGCGGGGTGGTTGTTGGCAGATCGTCCAACAGGCACCCCGCTTTCGTTTGATCGGTCGCTCTGGCAGCCTCTCGTGCTCATGCGCTCTGCCCTTTTCCGCCATTGGGTTCTGGTGCTCGCCGCGCTGCTGACTGCGCTGGGCGGCGGACGGACGGCCGTCGCGCAAAGCTTTCCCACGCAAGATTTACTGAGCGGGGCCGGGGAGCACGTGACCTGGGCAGCCACAGCGCCCGAGGCCGTCCGCCCCGGCGCGGCGTTCGAGGTCACGCTCACGGCCAAGATCGCCGACGGCTGGAAGATGTACGCGCCGGACTCGCCCCCGCCGAGCCGCGGCGCCAGCGTCTCTTTTACTGATCTACCGGAGGGCTTTGCGCGGCAGGATGGCCTCAACCAAGCGCCGCCGAAGGAGGGCTACGATCCCAACTTCGACACCACGGTGCGCTACTACGAGGGCGAGGCCACGCTCCGCGCCGCCCTCGCCTTGGATGCCGGCGTCGCGCCCGGCGCGTACGAGATCGGCGGTGCGGTCGAGTACATGATCTGCACGGACCGCCTGTGCCTCCCGCCGACGGAGGCGCCGTTTGCCGTAACCGTCGCCGTGGCCGAGGACGCGCCGGCCCTGGCATCGGGCGCGGCGCCAACGGCGACGCCGGAGGAGGAAAACAGCACGCCCGGCGGCGATGCCGTTGCGAAGCGCGCCTCGGCCACAGGCGCGCTCGACGCGGCGCGAGCGGGTGGCTTCTGGGCGTTTCTGCTTTTAGCGGCGGGCGCGGGGGCGGCGGCGCTCCTCACGCCGTGCGTCTTCCCCATGATTCCGCTCACCGTGTCGTACTTCACCAAGCACGCGGCGGGGCGGGGCGGGGCCGTGCGCCTGGCGCTCGTCTACGGCCTCACCATCGTAGTCACGTTTACGAGCCTGGGCGCGCTCGCGGCGCTCGTATTCGGCGCGTCCGGGGCGCAGGCGGTGGCGGCCAACCCGTGGGTGAATCTGCTCATCGGGCTGACGTTCGTGTTCTTCGCGCTCTCGCTCCTGGGGCTGTTCGAGCTGCGCCTGCCCAGCGGCCTGGTCAACTACTTCAGCCGGCAGTCGGACGAGCGGGCGGGCTACGCGGGCGTCTTATTCATGGGCCTCACGCTCACGCTCGTCTCGTTCTCGTGCACGGCGCCGTTCGTGGGCGGCCTCCTGGCAGCGACGGCCGGCGGGGCGTGGACGTATCCCGTCGTGGGGATGCTCGTCTTTAGCGCCGTGTTTGCGTTGCCGTTCGTGGTGCTGGCGCTCTTTCCGCGCGGCCTCGGCGCGCTGCCGCGCTCGGGCGCGTGGATGGGCGCCGTGAAGGTGACGCTCGGCTTCGTCGAACTCGTCGCCGCGCTCAAGTTTCTCTCCAACGCCGATCTCTTGTGGGGCACGGGCCTGCTCTCGCGCCCGCTGGCCGTGGCGCTGGCCGTAGTGCTCTTTTTTCTGACGGGCCTCTACCTCATCGGCAAGCTGCGTCTCAAGCACGAGCCGGCCGTGGAAGAAATCGGCGCGGGGCGGCTCCTGGTGGCCGTGGCGTTTTTCGGATTGGCGCTCTACATGGTGCCAGGGCTGCTGGGCGCGCCGCTCGGGCGGCTCGATGCCTACCTGCCGCCGCGCCAGGTGGGCGATCCGGGCCTGCTCGCCGCCACCTCGGCGCAGGCGCCGTCCGGCGAGGCGCGCTTCGACTGGATCGAGAACGACGTCGAAAAAGCCTTTGCCGAGGCGCGCGCCCAGGGCAAGCCCGTCTTCATCGACTTCACGGGCTACACCTGCACGAACTGCCGCGCGATGGAGGCCAACGTCTTCCCGCAGCCCGCCGTGGCGCGCCGCCTCGAAAGCGACTTCGTCCTCCTGCGCCTTTTTACGGACGACCCCGAGGCCGGCCGCCGCTTGCAGCGCTACCAGCTTAGGCTCACGGGCACGACGGCGCTGCCCACCTACGCTATCGTTCGCCCCGAGGCCCAGGAGACGCCGCTGCGCCAGATCAGCGGCGTGGCTGAGGCCGAGCGCTTCGCGCGCTTTCTGGAAGAGGGCGCCGCCCTGTTCGCGCAGGAAGAACGCCTCGCCAGCCGCTGATTCTCTTTCGTCTTCTGCCATGCCTGCCATCCGCGAACACGCCTTCACCCTGACCACCAAGCGCGGCGACGCCGTGCACGGCGACGTGCGCTTCCCCGAAGGCGCCGCCGATCCGCTTCCCGTGGTGGTGATGTGCCACGGCTTCAAGGGCTTCAAAGATTGGGGGCCGTTCCCGGCGTGGGGCCGCCATCTGGCCGAGAACGGCTTCGCCAGCGTGCTCTTCAACTTCTCCCACAACGGCGTCGCTGAGGAGGAGCCGACCGCGTTCACGGAGCTTGACAAGTTCGCCGAGAACACGTTCACACGTGAGCTGGACGACCTCGCTGCCGTCCTCGATGCGGTAGCCGGAAACGCGCTCCCCGAGGCGCCGCTCGATGAGGTATCGTTCGATCCGGCGCGCCTCGGGCTGATGGGCCACTCGCGCGGCGGCGGCACGGCCGTTCTCCAAACGGCGGATGACGCGCGCATCCGAGCGCTGGCGACGTGGAGCGCCGTGAGCGGTTTCGTCGAGCGCTTCTCGCCCGAGCAGATCGACGACTGGAAGCGGCAGGGGTACACCGAGGTCCTCAACACGCGCACCGGCCAGCGGATGCGCCTGAACCGCGTCCTCTACGACGACGCGCTGGCGCACCGCGAGCGCCTTGACATTCAGGCCGCCGCCGCGCGCGTGGCGGTCCCGTGGCTCATCGTCCACGCCCCGGATGACGCCGCCGTGCCGATGGCCGAGGCGCAGGCGCTGGAGGGCGCGGGCCGGGGCACGCTCTTCACCGCAGGCGGCGGGCACACCTTCGGGGGCGAGCACCCCTTCGAGGGCGAGGTACCGCCGCCGCTCGAAGCTGTCTGGAAGCGCACGACGGACTTCTTCAAGGACACGCTGGCTGCCGGGTAACCGCGCCACCGAGGCTTGTGCTAAACCAAGTTGTGACCTATCCCGTTGTCATCCTGAGTCCCGGCGCCGGGACGAAGGATCTCCTACGTTAGAGGATGCCCGGAGTAGGGGAGATCACGGAGCCTGCCCCGGACTCCGATCCGGGGTTCAGGATGACGACGAGTAGACGTTTCTGTTCTACCTCACAACTTGGCTTGCGCTACGCCCTGTCGTCTTCGAAGATGGGGAAGAGGAGCACGGGGCGCGTGCCTGCCTTGAGCACCTGCTTGGGCGTGCTGCCCATGAAGAGGCGTTCGAGCGCGCCGCGGTGGTGCTTGCCCATCGCAATCACGTCCACGTCCTGCGCCTCGGCGTCCTTCAAGATGACGCTGGCGGGGTCGCCCTGCTTCAGCGCCGCGCGGACGGTGCCCTCAAAGCGCTGGGTCAGAAACCGGTGAAAGGCCTCGGCCTCGGCCTCCGCCCGCTCGGCTTGCAGCTCGGCGTCGTAGAAGGCGTACGGGGTGTAACCGCCCAGCCCCTGTATCGAATCTTCCATCGCGGAGTTGGCAGGGTCGAGGGCCGCAGCGGCCTCCTCCACCGCGGCCACCACGTGCAGCACGAAGACGTCGGCCCCCATGCGGGCGGCCATGCGCTCCGCGGCCTGGATCACGGAGGCCGGCTCGGCGAGGTTGGTACAGAAGAGCATCTTCATGGAAAAGCGGGCTGCGTGGTTAGGCGGCGGTCGGGGCGTAAAAGAAAAGGGCGGGCGCCGGGGAAAGCCAGCGTCCGCCCTTCTCAGAACGTGAACGGGACGAAAGCGCGCGCGGCTACTGGTTGTCTTCCAGTTCCTGCTCGACCTCCTGCGCGCCCTGCTGCAGGGCATCGCCCACCTCGCTCAGCTCTCGCTCCACGTTGTTCGAGGCGGCGCGGACGTTGCGTCCGAAGTCGGCCATGGCGCTGGACACGTCGCTGCGCATCTCGCGGAACTCCTCCTGCGAGGCGTCCTCGATCTGCTCAAGCTGCTGAGACAGCTCTTCGCGCTCCGTGCGCAACTCGTCGATCTGCTCGTTGATCTCCTGCTGCGTCTCCTGGCTGGCGTTCGCGGCGCGCTGCTCAAGCTGGTTGATCTCTTGGTCGGTCTCGTCAAGGCGCGACTGGACGGCGCTTTGGAACTCCTCCTTCTCCTGGATGGCGTTGAGGCGAAGCTCCTCAGCGTCACGCTCCAGCTCGTTCATGCGCTCGTCCATGCTTGCGCGCATCTCCCGGTACTCCTCGGCGGACTGCGCCTCCATCTGCTCCATCTCCTGAGCGATGGCCTGGCGCTCCTGGCGCAGCTCGGAAAGCTCTCCCTGCATCTCCTGCTGCATGTCGTTCTCGGCGTTCTCGAGGTTGGCTTCCAGGTCGTTGAACTCCTGCTCCATCTCCGTCAGGTTCTGATCGAAGCTGGCCTGGAACTGCTGCATCTCCTGCTGCATCTCGGCGCTTAGCTGCTGCGCGTCCTGCTCCACCTCGGCTTCTTGGCGTTCGGTGCACGCCGTCAGAAGCAGGGCAGGGACGAGGGCGAATACGAGGATCAATTGTCGCATAGCGAATGGGTTAGTCTGTGGAAGTAGAGTAGAGCTGCAACTTAGCACGACGCAGCCGCTCAATTTGGCCGTTCAAGCGAGCATCCTTCGATATGTTCCTGCCATTGCGATTGAGCGGGAGCGAGCCGGCGCTGCGGCCATAACGCCGGCTCGCTCCCGTTCGTCTCCTTCTGCCGCGCCGGACGTCTCAGTAGGAGTGGCACAGCGAGGAGGGCCTTTCAAGTTGTTACGGCGGTGTCTACCAGAAGTGGCAGAAAGAAGCCGATGCGGCGACACAGGGGGCGTCCTGCTAATACCAAATCCGGTTATAGAGTTGTCATTTCGAGAGCCTGTCCCGCTTGAGTTCACCCCGGCACCGGAGCGGGGAGCAAAGTGAGTGGAGAGGTCTCCCCCTGGCAGGGCGTTTCGAGCATCCCAGATCCCTCCGCTCCGGTGCGCTCCGGTCGGGAGGACAAGCCCAAACGCAAGCAGGCATTCGGATTTGGTATAACTTAACCAGGACAAAAAAACGCCCCGCCTCTGATAAAAGACGGGGCGCTTTAAGGTAGTGGAGATGCCGGGAATCGAACCCGGGTCCGGATGGCCGCACGCGTCAAGCGTCTACATGCGTAGCCGGTCTATTCGGCTCCCCCACACCTGAAGCCGACCGGCCGGGCCAGGCATGGGCAAAGGCTGATCAAATTTCGCCAGGCGAAGTGCAGCCGGAAGATCGCATGGCTATTCTATCTAATATGATACCTCAAGCGCGCCGGTAGACAAGCAGCGCAGGAGGCAGATGGGGGCTTTACGCCGCCATCGCGTACGAGTAATCGTTCGCAGTTACATGTTCCCAGCAGTTAGTACGAGCTTGCCAGGAGGCTCGGCACGCAACCTGCGGCACGTTACCACCCGTCGAATCCTAAACATCCCCAGTATGATAAAGAACAGGCCTCTTCTTTTGAGACCACACCTTTAGACGCACAGGCAGAGCAGCGTGTTCCAGGAACGGCCACGCGCCGGCCTGTCCCAGAGGTGGGGGAAGAGAAACAGGCTAAAAAAGAATGCCAGGCCGACATGCTCACCCAAGACATGCCGGCCTGGCGTTGCGGAGGCCTTCCGCGCGGTGCATCTGAGGCACCGTCTATGCAGCCTCGGAAAAGGAGGTGCCCCGAAGCTGCATGTGAAGTAAGAGCAAGCGGTATGCCAAAGTGCCTGCGTTCGGGGAAAAGCGTCTCGGAAAAACGAGATAGCCCTGTTTTGCGCACCGTGCCGCAGCGGTGTGCACTCTACTGTACGAAACTGCCCACCCCACGGGGCGTGACGCCCTACGACGGCCCTGAAGACGACTCCAGCCGTGCCACGCCAGTGGTCTCGTTCAGGAAGCTCAGCATAAGGCCGTTGAACGCCTCAGGCTGTTCCATCATCGGCGCGTGGCCGCACTCGTCTAAGAAGTAGAGGCGCGCGTCCGGCAGGCGGCGACGAAACTCTTCGGCCACGTCCGGCGGCGTGATCTCGTCATCGCGGCCCCAGACGAGCAGCGTAGGGGCGTCGATGGAGGCCAGGCGCTCGGTCACGGTGGCGTCCTGCGAGGAGCGCGCCATCTTGATAAGCCGCAACGCCCGCGCGCGGTCGTTAACGAGGGCGTACATCTCATCGACGAGTTCGTCGGTAGCGTGGGCGGGGTCGTAGAAGGTGACGGCTGCGCGCTCGCGGATGAAGTCGCGGTCCTTGCGCCGGAGCGTTGAGCTGCCCATGCGCTGCTCGTAGATGCCCGAGGCGCCTGAGAGGACCAGCGCGGTGACGGCGTCGGGGTGGCGCAGCGCGTAGAAGAGCGCCACCTGCCCGCCCAGCGAGTTGCCCACCACCACGGCCGGACCCAAGCCGAGGGCTTCGACAAAGGCGCGCGCGTACGCCACCAAGCCGTCCACGCTCGTCTGGCGCAGGGGCAGCTCATAGACGGGCAGCACCGGGGCAAGCACGCGGTACCCGCCGGTGTCGAGAGCGCGTATGGTGGTCGTCCAGTTGCTCAAATCGCCCAGCATCCCATGCAGCAGCAGCACAGGGGGCCGGTCCGAGGCCGGGCCTTCGTCGATGTAGTCGAACCCGTGCGCTGAGCGCACCGGGTAGCCGGGCTGAAGCATAGGAAAGCGGTCCAATGAGAGACGCTGAGGGCAGGGGCTGCGTGCAAGCGGGGGCGCCCGCAAAATACGCGCAGGCAAGAGCGAATGGCAACCGCGCTGAGAATACCAACCGTGCTGAGCGGGCGTGCGCCGAACATCCGTCGAGGCCGCAATCTTCAGCGAAGATCAAAACTTCGGCCTAGCCGCTGTGTTGCAAAGCAGGAGGGGAGTAGGTAAGTTTTGAACGTTCGTCCGGTGCGGTGCTCCCGTCGGCGCGACGTTAGCGTGCGGCGCGCGCGTTCAGTGGGAGGGTGCCGCTCTAAGCAAACAAGCCATCTGCCAACTGCCCAGCCTTCGCTCGCAATGAAATCGAACGCATCAGGCCGGAACGCGACGTTCGGTATCGGGAGCGCCTTGCTTGGGGGCATGGCGGGCTTTGCGGCCGGGCTGCTCTTCGCGCCTGAGGAAGGGCAGCGCACGCGCCGACGCGTCGTCTACCAGCTTGAGAACCTGGCGCTGCGCGTGGTCCTTTTCGTGCAGCGGGTGCTCAGCGATGACGCCGGCAGCGAGGCGCGCCGCACCGGCGACGCCCTCGTGGCCGACGCGCAGGCGCGCGCGCAGCGCATCCGCGACGACATCGATGCGCTGCTCGAAGAGATGCGCCAGCAGGGCGCCTCGGCTGAGGCTTCTGGAGAGTAAACGCGCGCGCTCTTCTGGGTTCGCCTCGGGGCACAGACAGCTCTGCCTCGGCCTCCGAGGCGCCGGAGCTTAGAGGCGCGGCGCCCCGGTGGAGACGCGTCCTGAGCGCCCGGCTCTCGTCCGGGCGCCTTCGTATTCGCCCCGCCGCTCGCGCGGGGGTCTTCTATCCCAAGTGCTTTAGCGAATGCCTAACTTCATCGTCCTCCTGCCCCCGGCCGAAGGCAAGCAGCCCGGCGGCAACCCCTTCGCGCCGGACATGTTCGACTACCGCACCTCGAACACGTTCAACTTCTTTAGCGACCTGAACCCGGAGCGGCGCGCGCTGATCGGGAAGCTGCAGCAGGCGCTCGAATCGGAAGACGAGGACGGCCTCGAAGCGCTCTTCGGCGTCAAGGGGCCGCACCTTGAAGAGGCCGTACGCGTCAACTCAGAGATCTACGACGCGCCCCTGATGTCGGCGCTCGACCGCTACAGCCCCGGCGTGATGTACGCCTCGATGGACTTCGCCGGCCTGCCCACCGGCGCGCAGCGGCGGATGCTCGAGAACGGCGTCATCTTTTCCGGCCTCTTCGGCCTGCTCCGGCCCGACGACCTCATCCCCAACTACCGCCTCCGGATGGACGCGGAGCTGCCGGACGTGGGCAAGGTCTACTCCTTTTGGAAGCCGCGCATCAGCCCGCTCCTCAACGCCGTCTTGAAAGGCCGCTTCGTGTGGGACTTCCTCCCGCAGATGCACCACCGCGCCTTCGAGGACGAGCACGCCTACGAGGAGCGCGTCCGGGTCCGCTTCTTCGATGAGGGGGACGGCGGCGAGCGCACGCCCGTCTCGCACGGCGTCAAGCCGCTGCGGGGGCAGTTCGTCAACTGGATCGTGCGCGAGACCGTTGAGGACCTCGATGACCTCCCCGAGTGGGAGCACCCCGAGGGCTACCGCTACGACGAAGAGGCCTCGGAGTACGACGAGGATACGAAGACGCGCACCATCGCCATGGTCAAAAGCGCCTGACCGGGTCTTCCAGCAGAAGGACCGCTTCCCGCGATGCGCAGCCAGCCTTTGGAAGATCCAGCGCCCACCGGCGGCCCGCAGCGGCCCGTGGTGATTGGGATCGCGGGCGGGTCCGGCTCGGGGAAGACGACGGTGCTGCGCCGCCTGGTCGAGGCGTTCGGCTCCGGGCGCATCGCCGTCCTGGACCACGACGCCTACTACCGCGACCTGGGCCACCTGCCGCTCGACGAGCGCGCGCGGTTCAACTTCGACCACCCGGACGCGCTCGAAACGCCGCTCCTGCGCCGGCACCTGGACCGCCTCCTTGAGGGCGAGGCCATCGAGAAGCCCGTCTATGACTTCCGCCGGCACCGCCGCTCGGGGCGGACCCAGCGCGTGGCGCCGCGGCCCGTGGTCATCCTCGAAGGGATGCTCGTCCTAGCCGAGCCGTGCCTGGTCGAGCGCATGGACATCAAGATCTACGTCGATGCCGCCGCCGACGTGCGGCTCATGCGGCGCATCCGGCGCGACCTCGACGCGCGCGGGCGCTCCATCGCCTCCGTCCTGGAGCAGTACGAGCGCACCGTCCGCCCGATGCACCTCGAGTTCGTCGAGCCATCGAAGCGCCAGGCCGACCTCATCATCCCGCGCGGCGGCCACAACCGCGTCGCCATCGAGATGCTCCTGGCGCGCATCGAGACGCTCCTGCGCGGGGAGGGCCGCTGACTCCTGTTTCCGATGGCGATGGAAGCGGTCCGCTTACGGCGCGGCGATCTCGTCCCGGAGCGCCATGAGCACGCGGATGCCGCGTAAGGCCAAATGCGCGTCCACGCGGTCGATGGCGGAAAGGCGCTCGTGCAGAAACGCGCCCCACCCGCCCGTGGCGATGACGAGCGGCGTCTCGCCCAGCTCCTCAGCGATGCGCGCGAGCATTCCACGGACGGCGTCCACGAAGCCGTGCATCACGCCGGCCTGCAAGGCCTCCTGCGTGGAGCGCCCGATGGTGCGCGCCGGCGGCTCCAGGACTGCGATGGGAAGCTGCGCCGTGCCCTGGTGAAGCGCCCGGCCCAGGAGCTGCGGCCCGGCCCCGATGGCGCCACCCAGAAAGCGTCCGCCCGCGTCGATGACGTCGTAGGTCACGGCGGTCCCCGCGTCCACGGCCACGACGGCGCCGCCGGAGGCCGGGCGGTGGAGCGCCCACGCCGCCGCTGCTGCCGCCAGGCGGTCCGCGCCGAGCGTGGTGGGCGTCTCGTAGGCAAGCACGAAGGGGAGCGCCGCGTCCTCAGGCCGCAGCACCTCGGCGTCCAGGCCGGCGAGCCGGCGCAGGGCAGACCGCGCGCGCGCGGTGCCCACCGGCACGACCGAGGCCACGCCCGCCCGCTCGACCGGCGCATCGCCAAGCGCAGCGGTCAGCGTCTCGTCCCACACAGCCTGCGCCTCGGCGGCCGGATGGCCCAGGCGGAAGGTGCGGCAGAGGCGCGGCCCGTCGAAAAGGCCGCCCTTTACCGCGCTGTTGCCTATGTCGAGGGCAAGCCACATGGCGTCGATGAGCGAGCAGGAGAAAGCGGGGGGGCGGCAGGAGCGCGCAAGTGCAGAATGCTCCTTTTCCCCTGCCCCCCGCGAATGCTACAGGCGCGAGGTTACCTCGCCCGCGTGGAAGATGCGCAGGCCGGCAGCCGTGCGCAGGCGGAGGGCGCCTTCGGGCGTTACGCCCTCGATGGTGCCTCTGACGGCGCGCTGCGTCTCGGCCACGCGCAACGCTACGGGCTGCCCGAGGCGCGCCAGGCGCTCCTGGTACGCGCGGTGCACGGCGCGGCAGCCGTCGGCCTCGGCAAGCTGATCGTAGCGCGCTTCGAGCGTGGCCAGAAGCCGTGCCAGAAGGGGAGAGCGCGGCGTGAGCCGGCCCGTCTCCAAAAGCAGCGAAGTCGGTGCCGTGCGCAGCGCCTCGGGAAAGTGGTCCTGATTGACGTTGAGGCCGATGCCAAGCACCACCGCCGCCGAACGGGCGCGCCGCCCTCCGTCGATGCTTGCTTCGAGCAGCATCCCGCAGCACTTGCGCTCGTTCAGGAGCACGTCGTTAGGCCACTTGATAGCAGGGCAGAGCGGGGCCGCTATCGGCGCGATAGCTTCGCAGACGGCCACACCGGCCGCCAGCGTGATCAGCCCGAAGCGATGCGTCGGGAGTGCGGGGCGAAGCACAAGCGAGAAGGTGAGGTTCCGGCCAGGGTGCGTGTGCCAGGCGCGTCCCATCCGGCCCCGGCCTTGGGTCTGCGCTTCGGCAAGGACAAGGCTGCCCTCGGCGGCACCCTGGGCGGCCCATGCAGCCGCGCGCGCGTTCGTCGATCCGAGGGTGCGGTACCCTTCAGCCGCCCGTCCGAAGCGGCGCGTTTGCAATAGCGCCTGCGCGTCGCTAATCAGAGGAAGCATGGAGGCAGCCAACCCGCGTGAATAAAAAATGATGGGGCGAATCAAGCGATACCGGAACGGTTTTTGACCTTTTCGTTACGAAATAATAAAATAGGCTTGGCCGTTTGCTCTGCAAGTGCACTACGATGAAATCATTACGCGAAGTCTGCGTTAAGGGCATTCTCGTCGGCCTGATGGCCTGTACGGGACTGCTGCTGCCGGTGGCGCAGGCGCAGGATCAGACGCCTGTGGTGCCTCTTGAGGACGCGGAGGGGCATTCGCTGGCTTTGGGACAAGAGCTGCGGCGCGCCGAGACAGCCTGGAAGAGCGGCACGAGCCTTTTAGAAGCCAAGGCGCGCCTCGACCGCGTCGTGGAGGCGTACCCGGACGAACTGGAGGCGCGCACCCTCCGCGCGCAGGTGCTCCTAAGCATGAACCGCCCCGACGAAGCGCTGGCTGATACCCGCCGCGCGGTAGAGCTGGCGCCCGAAAGCGGGGAGGCGCACCTGCTCCTAAGCGAAGCCGCCCGCGTGAGCGGCGACCTCGACCTGGCGCGCGCTGAGCTTGACCGCGCCGCTGAGCTGCTCAAGGAAGACGCCGCCTTGCACACGCGCCTCTCCTGGAACGCCGCGCTTCTGGGCCAGCTTGACCGGGCCGAGGCCTTTGCCCGGGTGGCGCTGGCGCTGGACGACAGAAGCGCCGCCGCCTACTACCAGCTCGCCCGCGTCTTTCTCCTTAGAGGATCACCTGATCAGGCGGTCACTGTCCTGGAGCGCGGCTTCCGTGCTTCCGTGCTTGACACGGCTATGCTTGCGCAGGACTCGCTCTTGGTGCAGGTGGTGGACCACCCTTCGCTACAGCCGTTCATCAGGCAGTAGGACGGGCGCCGCGCCTACGGGACGGTGTACTCCGTAAACGCCGAGGTGGTGCGCATCTGCTGCGCGGCGCTCAGCGGAAAGCGCGTCTGCACCTGCGCGCGCACCTCGGCCGGCACCCAGCCGGAGTCAGGTGCCGGCTCCAGGCGCAGGAACAGGCGGCTGGCCTCGTCGAAGAGAAGCGTCTGGCTCAGGCGTTCCAGGTGGAAGCCCACAAGCTGCCGCGTCGCCGCGTCCACATAGAAGCGCGCGCGGCGGAGCGGCCGGTTTTGGCGCGCCTCGGCGCCGGCCACCATGTCCACCACGCGCGTCGTGCGGTCGGCCCAGAGCGTATCGGGGCGCAGGCGGTAGGCGTAGAGCGCGCGGCTGCGGGGGGAGAGGTAGGGCGGGTCCTCGGGGAAGAGGTGCGGGGCGAGGTCCTCGGGAAAGCCCGGCTCGTTTTCCGCGCTGACGAAGCGTCCCACGAGGCCAAAGTCGAACGTGCCGGACGAGTCGCGCCGCCGGACCTCCTGCACGCGCTCGCCCCCGCTGAAGCCGTAGCGGACGACGCGCTCCTCAAACGCCGTCACCTCGCCCTGGCCGGCCAGTTGCTCCGTCCGAACGCGCCGCGTGAAGGCGTAGCGCCCAAGCCGCTCGAACGCGCCCTCGAAGGCGCCGCGCTGCATCGAGTCGAGCACGGCGAGGGCGCCCGTGCGGTCCGAAGGGTTTTCTGCTTGCAGGGACGCCGGTTCGTCAAGCGCGGAGAGCGGCTCGCCCGGCACGGCCAGTGGCTCGCGCCCGCAGCCGGTCGCCAGAAGTGCGAGGAGAACAGCAAAAGCGCAGCAGCAACGGGCAGCTGCAAAACAGGCACGCGGGCTGAGCATAAAAGGCGGAAGAACCCCGAAGAAGAAGCGCTATGGGGAAAGTCTCTGGCGCGCGCAAAAGTTTCTGCTGCCGCGCAGCGCCGGCCGGGTCCCCGCGCAAAATTCAACCCTTCACCTTCTGCATGGAGCCAGACGCCCCCGCCGCTGCCCTCGCCTACCAGGCCGAGCGCGACGCCGCCGTGGCCGCCGCCCAACGGGCCGCCCGCTACATCCGCGCGCAGGACGCCGCTGCGCAAGCCGCTGGCGCCCTCCGCAAAGACGTGCACGACTTCGTCACGGCCACCGACGAGGCCGCGCAGCGCCTCATCGTCGAACACCTCGCCGAGGCGTTTCCGTCCTACGCCGTCCTCGCCGAGGAAGGAACCGAGACGCTTCCCGACGCCACCGCCGACGGCCACCGCTGGATCATCGACCCCATCGACGGGACGACGAATTTTATGCATGGCGTGGCGCCTTACGCCGTGAGCATCGCCCTGCAACAGGGGAGCGAGGTCGTCGTCGGCGTGGTGCTGGACGTGGCCTCGGACGAGCTGTTCACCGCCGTCCGGGGCGGAGGCTGCTACCTGAACGGCGCGCGCGTCGTGGTCAGCCCGGAGCCTGAGCTGGGGCGCAGCCTCCTGGCGACGGGCTTCCCGTACCGGCGCTTCGGCCATCTGGAACAGTACCTCGACGCGCTGGGCCGCTGCGTGCGCCACGCGCGGGGCGTGCGCCGCCACGGCGCCGCCTCGGTGGATTTGGCGCGCGTGGCCTGCGGGCGCTTCGGCGGGTTTTTCGAGACGGGCCTCCAGCCCTGGGACGTGGCCGCCGGCACGCTCCTCGTCCGCGAGGCCGGCGGGCGCGTCACGACGTACGACGGCGGCGCGGGCGATCCCGTCTTCGGCGCGCAGATCCTGGCCACCAACGGCGCGATCCACAGGGCCTTGCAAGCGCTCCTTGAACCGATGCGGGACGTGCGCGAGTGAGGATGACGAACGACGATGGGCGAACGACGATGGGCAGCCTGTCCCGGCGCTGGGGACGACAGCGCGCGCCGTCCTGACCGGAAGGATATCTTACGAGGTTGGAGAACATCTTGGAGGGTGGAGATCCTTCGCTGCGCTCAGGATGACGCTTCCCCGTCGTCCGTCGTCGCAAAAGCTAAAGCCCGAGCGTTTCGAGCTGCTTGGGCTGGAGCCAGCGCAGCTCGTCTTGGGGGCCGGGCAGTGTGCAGCGGATGGCCGTGCCGCCCTCGGGCACGCTTTCGATGGCGAGGCGCCCGCCGATGCGCCGCAGCGCGTGCTGCGCCAGGATCAGCTCCAGGCCCGAGTTGGCCGAGAAGAACACGCGCTCGCTCGAGGCCGCAAACGGGTCGTCCAGCGAGGCGCTCTCCTCCGGACTCAGGCAGCTTGCCGGGTCGTGCACCGAGATGACGATGCCGCCGTCCTCCTCGACGCAGGTGCTGACGGTGGCGTGCTGGCCGGCCGGCGTTTTCAGCTCGGCGCGGCGGAGGATAGCCAGCAGGGCGCCGCGCAGGAGGTAGGGGTCGCTTGAGACGGCCAGTTCGTCGGGCGCCTCCACGCCAAAGCGCTCGCCGTCCACATCGGCGAGGAGCGTGTCGAGGAGCACGCGCAGGGGGATGTTCCAGCGGGGGGCGTCGGCGTCGTGCTGCATCATCAGCTCGGCCAGGTGCGTGTAGTCGCAGATGAGGCGGCGCAGCACGCCGGCCGAGTCCGTGGCGATCTCGAGCATCTCCGGGTCCGTGCGGCCGTGGCGCATCTCCTCGGCCACGATCTCGAGGGCGGTGCACAAGGGCGTGATGGGGCCGCGCAGCTCGTGCGAGAGCACGGCGATGAAGTCGCGCTTGAGCCGGTCCACCTCTTCGACGCGCTCGCGCCGGGCGCGCTCGGTGGCCGAGGCGATGGCCGCCTGCATCCGCCGGTGCATCTCCACGCTGTGGCCGACGACCTGCCGGCGCAGGCGCAGGGCCACGAGGCACGTCACCAGGCAGGCGATGGAGAGGTACTCGACTAAGAGGAACGCCTGGAACGGCGCCGCGCCCAGTGCCGAGGCGGGCGCACTGCCGAGCGCCGGGCCGAAGTGGATGGTAAGCGCCGTGGCCGCGAGCGTGGCTAAGGAGAGGCCGGCGCCCAGCTTCGGGTTGGCGTAGAGGGTGTAGGAGATGAGGACGAGGACGAAGAGGCCCACCATCGTCGCGTTCGGGTCCACCACGGTCTCGAAGACGAGGGCGTGCCGCAGGAGCACGATGGCGCTCAGGTCAACGAGCGCGTAGCCGTAGGGGGCGCAGGCGGCGGCGCGGCCGCAGAGGAAGCGCACGCCCAGATTCGCCAGTGCGTAGCCCACGAGCAGCACGGCCGCCGCAGGAGCCGCCGCGCCGACCAGCACGGCGTCGATCATGAGGTAGAGGACGAGGCCGAGGGCCAGCCCCAGGCGCGTCAGGAAAAACCAGTGGCCGAGCTGCGCGCGCCGCTCGCCGAGGTAGGCGTGCACGTCGGCGTGCACCTCCTCAGGGATGGGCTGCTCGTCGTCGTCATCGCGGCGGAGCCAGGCGCGGAGGCGGTCGGTCCAGGCGGCGGAGGCGCGGACGGCGGTGGGGCGTGCGGTGGTGTTCGGCATAAGCGCAGGCGGGTGAGCTATGCGGCCAGGAAAGCAGAGGGCGGAGCGGGCACGAGGCCCGTTACCTTTTGCCCTCTCTCCTTACGAAACTTCCCCCAGCCGCTGTATGCAGAAAAAGAAAAGTGGCCCTGCACGGCATTCGGCAGGGTTTGCGAGTTGCACGGGGTAAAGAGCAAGTTTGACACCAGCGGTGCTCATCCGCCGATAGGAAAGTGCTCATTTGCCGGGTCAAGGCGTGGACCCGTTGCGGTCCGTTTCCATCGTTGCCGCAGCGACGCAAGGCCTTGCGTCGCTGCTGAAAGGCAGAGGTCTGCATCAGCGATGCTGCCGGAATTCGGCGCGGTAGCGTCTCTACGGCGCAGTGCCTACCTTTGCGAAGAGGCCGCCCGGCCTCCGCTTCTCACCCTCCGACTTTCTGAACCTCACCGCGCACGCATGAACAACGCTGGACACGGCCTTCTGGACGGAAAAACCGGCCTCATCTTCGGCGCGATGGACGAGCGCTCCATCGCTTGGGCCATCGCCGAGGCGGCCAGGCGCGAGGGCGCCCGCTTCGCGCTCTCGAACGCGCCCGTGGCCCGGCGCCTCGGCTCGCTCGACGCGCTGGCCGAAAAAACGGGCAGCCCCCTCGTCTGGGCCGACGCCACCTCCGACGACGACCTCGAAGCCCTTTTCGCTGAGATCAAAGAGGAGATGGGCGGCGCCATCGACTTCATCGTCCACTCCATCGGCATGGGCGTGAACGTGCGGAAGGACCGGCCCTACGAGGACCTCAACTACAGCTGGTATCAGAAGACGCTCGACGTCTCGGCCGTGAGCCTGCACCGCATCGTCCACCACGCGCTCGAGGCCGAGGCGCTCCGTGAGGGCGGCTCCGTTTTGGCGCTCTCCTACATCGGCGCGCAGCGGATCTTCTCCAAATACAGCGAGATGGGCGACGCCAAGGCGCTCTTGGAGAGCATCGTGCGCTCGTTCGGGTACCGGCTCGGGCAGCGCAAAATCCGCATCAACGCCGTCTCGCAAAGCCCGACGCGCACGCTGGCCGGCTCCGGCATCGAAGGCTTCGACGCGATGTACGAGTTCGCCAACCGCGCCGCGCCCCTGGGCAACGCCGACCAGGAGAGCTGCGCCGATTACTGCGTGGTGCTCCTCTCCGATTACACCCGCATGGTGACGATGCAGACGCTCTACCACGACGGCGGCTTCTCGGCCATGGGGATGTCGGACGAGATCATCCGCGCCTTCGGCAAGGCGTTCCTCGACGCGGAGGGTGGCGAGGCGTGAGCGCGCGGGAACGACGCGGCGGCGCAGGCATCGTAGCCTCCGTTTCTTTGCTCAGGGCTGTCATTGCTGTTGGGCCATCGTCTACAAAAGAAGCAGGGGCGGCATGGAAGGCGAGGCGGTAGGGTGGGCGGCGCTCGGGTGGGCGGCGTGGTACACCGTGGGGGTCATCGCGCTGATGGTGGTAGCGCTCGCGCGCGAGGTGGCGCGGCCGGGCCTGCTCGTCCTCGGCGCGCTGGCGGCGCTTTTGCTGGGGGGCGTCATCTCGCCGGAGGAGGCGTTTGCGGGCTTCTCCAACCCGGCCGTCCTCACCGTGGCGGCGCTCTACGTGGTGGCCGCCGGCGTGCAGCGCACCGACGCGCTGGCCGTCCTGGACCGCGTCCTCTTCGCGCGGGCGGAGCGCCTGCCCTTCGTCCTGGTGCGGTTCATGCTGCCCACGTCGGTGCTCTCGGCCTTTTTGAACAACACGCCCATCGTGGCGATGCTCACGCCGCGCTTGCAGGAGTGGGCGCAGGCGCGCGGCGTGGCCGCCTCGAAGCTGATGATCCCGCTCTCCTACGCGGCCATCGCCGGTGGGATGTGCACGCTGCTGGGCACCTCAACGAACCTGGTCGTCTCCGGGCTGATGGAGGCGGAGGGGTACGCGCCGCTGGGCTTTTTCGACGTGACGTGGATCGGCCTGCCGGCGGCCCTGGGCGTGATCGGCTACTTCGCCCTGGGCGGGCACCGGCTCCTGCCCGACCGCCAAAAGCACGGCCCGGCCGTCGAGGAAGGGCTGCAGGACTGCCTCTTCGAGGCGAAGGTGACGCCCGGCTCGCCGCTCGACGGGCAGAGCATCGAGGACGCCGGCCTGCGCGCGCTGGGCAACGCCTACCTCGTCCACGTGCGGCGCGACGGGCGGATGCAGCAGGCCGGCCCGCAGACGATGCTGCGCGCAGGGGACACGCTCACCTTTGCCGGCCACACCGCCGCCCTCGGGCGCCTCTTGCAGCGCCCCGGCTTCGAGCGCGGCGTGCCCGCCCTCGAAGACGTGGACGACGAGCATGAGACGCTCCCGCTCTACGAGGCCGTCGTGGCGCCGTCGTCGCGCCTGGTGGGCAAGACGCTGCGCGAGGCGAACTTCCGCGAGCAGTACCGCGGCGTGGTGCTGGCCATCCAGCGCAAGGACGAGCAGATCACCTCCTCGCTCGGCCGCACGCCCATCCGCGCGGGCGACCTCCTCTTGATCGAGGCGCCGAGCGATTTTGAGCGGCGCTGGATAGCCAACCGGGATGAGTTTTACCTTGTAGCTGCCCGGCCCGGCGCGCCACGCGCGCGCGCGCGCCACGCCCGCCGCTCGCTGCTGATTCTGGTGAGCATGGTCACAGTAGCAGCCACGGGCCTGGTGCCCATCGTAACGGCCGCCTTTGCCGCCGCATTGGCCATGATCCTGACGCGCTGCCTGCGCGGGCGCGAGGCCGCCGACGCGCTCGACCTCGAGGTGCTGGCCGTGATTGCCGGCGCGCTCGGCATCGGGCACGCCGTGGAGGTGACGGGCTTGGCGGCGGCGCTGGCGGGCGGCATCGTGGGCACTGCCGCGCCGCTGGGGGTGGTGGCCGTTCTCGTTGCGCTCTACGTTGCCACGAACCTCTTAACCGAGCTGGTCACCAACAACGCGGCGGCGGCGCTTATGCTGCCCGTGGCCCTGGCCGTGACGCAGGAGCTGGGCCTGGCGCCCGAGGCCATCGGCATCCTTGTGGCTGTGGCGGCCTCGGCCAGCTTTATCACCCCCATCGGCTACCAGACGAACCTGATGGTGATGGCGCCCGGCGGCTACCGCTTCGGCGACTACGCGCGCGTGGGCGTGCCGGCGAGCCTGATCGTGATGGCCATCGCCGTGGCTGTGGTCTACACGGCGTGGATGTAGGCGCGAATGGCTCGGGTTGCACGCAAGTCAGAACACGGACGGCGGTGCTCTCGTCCAAACAAGACCGCCTTGCTTTAGCCTGCCGAAGAAGCCACCGTATGATGCGTCTGAAAGAACAAGTCATCCGTGATCTTGACGCCCTCTCTACGAGTGAATTGCTTGCGGTGCAGCAGCTTCTTGAGCAGCTCAAACAGTCGCGCCTTAAGCAGTCGCGCGCTGATGCGTCCGGCAAAGGCAGCCGCGCCGCCGCGCAACGCGTGCGGGCTGCGCTGGCGGGTCTTCCGGGTAGCCTCTCGGCGGCGGTGAACGAAGAGCGTGAAGAGCGTCTGTGAATCTGTTTTTCGACACGTCCGCCCTTGTCAAGTATTTCCACGAAGAGGCGGGTTCAAAGCGCGTGCGCTCCCTGATCGATGACCCTGAGCACGCCGTCTTCCTGTCGGAGCTGGCGCAGGTGGAGTTCGTCAGCGCCGTGCACCGGAAGCACAGAGAAGGGGCGCTAACCGCGGAGCAGCTGCGAGAGGCGCTGGCGGGATTCGCCGAGACGGTCCGAGCGTTCCACGTCGAGCCGCTCGGTGGCGCTGTTATTCGGGAGGCTGAGCAGCTTCTGATCCGGCACGCGCGCAACGTGGTGCTGCGCACGCTTGATGCATTGCACCTGGCCACCTATGTCCTCATTGCCGCCCCCAGCTGGCGCTTCGTGGTTTCTGATGACAGGCTGCGCACGGCTGCGCAACGGGAGGGCTGCCGGCTCATCAATCCGTAGCATTCTATTTCGTGAATGGGTCTCCGTCAGCTTTATCACCCCCATCGGCTACCAGACGAACCTGATGGTGATGGCGCCCGGCGGCTACCGCTTCGGCGACTACGCGCGCGTGGGCGTGCCGGCGAGCCTGATCGTGATGGCCATCGTCGTGACCGTGGTCTACGCGGCGTGGATGTGAGCGGGGCAAAGCCCTTCATGAGCACTTCGTCTTTAGGGCTTCTTATCGAGGGGGCTGTTTGCGAGATTGCAGTGCTCGGCTTTCCAGCAGAGGCGAGAGCTTCCGCCGAACGGCCTTAGCTGAGCGAGTGGTTAACTGTTGAAGCTTCCGATGAAAAACTTTGCCCTCACCGGCGTGGCAGGCTACGTGGCGCCGCGCCATCTGCGCGCTATCAAGGAGACGGGTAACCGCCTGCTGGCGGCTGTGGACCCGCATGACTCGGTGGGCATCCTCGACCAATACTTTCCGGCTACGAGCTTCTTCACCGAAATCGAGCGGTTCGACCGCCACGTCGAAAAGCTGCGCCGCGGCCCCGAGGAGCGGCGGATTCACTACATGAGCATCTGCTCGCCCAATCATCTGCACGACGCGCACATCCGCCTGGCGTTGCGCGTGCGCGCGCACGCCATCTGCGAAAAGCCGCTCGTCCTCAACCCCTGGAACCTGGACGTGCTCCAAGAGCTGGAGGCGGAGTACGACGCCTCGGTCAACACCGTGCTTCAGCTGCGCGTGCACCCGAGCCTCGTGGCGCTGCGCGAGAAGCTTCAGCGGCAGACGGACCAGCGCCACCGCGTGCGCCTGACCTACATCACCTCGCGCGGGAAGTGGTACCGCTACTCGTGGAAGGGCAACGCGGCCAAGTCCGGCGGCATCGCCACCAACATCGGCATCCACTTTTTCGACCTCCTGATTTGGCTCTTCGGCGGCGTCCGGCGCTCAGACGTGCACGTTTCAGAGGAAGAGCGCATCGGCGGGCACCTCGACCTCGATAACGCCGACGTGCAGTGGTTCCTCTCCTTGAAGCAGGACGACCTCCCCGACGCCGTGCGCGGCGAGCAGCCCACGTTCCGCTCCATCAGCGTAGACGGAGACGAGATCGAGTTCAGCGGCGGCTTCCGGGACCTCCACACGCGCGTCTACGAGGAGACGCTGGCCGGGCGCGGCTTCGGCATCCGCGACGCCCGCCCGTCCATCGAACTCGTACACGCCCTGCGCAACGCCAAAGCCACGCGGCAAAACGCCTCGGATCGCCACCCGATGGTGCACGCGGCCTCCTGATTTTTATTTTGGTTGGATGATCTGCTATGGAGCGTGTATGCGAGCGGCCCAGCGTCTACATCCACGGGAGGGCGTACGTGTACCCGGTCTCGTGCCACTGGCTACCTCTCTATGCTGATAAGGGGGTGACGCTACCCCTGGCGGAGAAGTTGGAGGAGCAGGTGCTGAGCCTCCCGATTTGGCTGCGGATGAGCGAAGAGGTTCAGCGGCAAGTAACCGAAGCGCTCCGCGCTTGCATATCATGAACGCTTCCCAGCTTTGGCGTGCGGCAAAGCGCCTCCTGTCCGGTCGGTTCGTGCGCGATGCGATGCAGGTTGGTGGGGGAGCGGTCGTGGGGCAGCTCATCACGCTGCTGGCCATCCCTCTTCTTACGCGGCTCTACACGCCTGAGGAGTTCGGCACGCTGGCTGTTTACGCCTCCATCGTGTTTATTGCTTTTAGTGTGGCGGCTCTCCGGTACGAGATCGCCATCCCGCTGCCGGGAAAGAGCGCGGTGGCCGCCGGACTCGTCGTAGCGTCACTGATCTGCGTAGCGGCCGTAGGTGCGGCGCTGGCCGTCGTCGTTTATTTTGGAGGCGACGAGATCGTTGAAATCTTAAACGCCCCCGGCCTCCGCGCGTATCTCTGGCTTGTTCCGGTGGGCGTCGCTGGAGGGGGCTTTTACAGAGTGCTCAACCACTGGGCTATCCGGAAGAAGGCGTTTAAAGCCATCGCCCGGACGAAAATCAGCCAGAACGTGTCGATGGTTTTTACGCAGGTGGGGCTTGGTGTTGCAGGGGCGGGGCCGGTGGGTTTAATTGTGGGAGACGTGATCGGCCGGGCGGGGGGCAGCGGCACGTTGCTCGCGCTTGTGCTCAGGCAGGACACGCGCCTGTTCAGGGCGCTGAAGCTTAGGCGCATTGCTGCGGCGGCGCGGCGCTACGTTCGGTTCCCGCTCTACTCAAGCGGCTCGGCGCTGTTCAACAGCGCGGGGCTGCAAGTGCCGGCGCTGCTCGTTGCTGCGGTGTACGGCGTGCAGGCGGCCGGCTTCTTTTCGCTGAGCCAGCGCGTCGTGTCTACGCCGTCGTGGCTCGTCAGTCAGGCGGTGAACCAGGTGTACTTCGGAGAGGCGGCCGAGATGGCACGCGAGCGGCCTGAGCATCTCTACCGCCTGTATCTGCAGCTGTCGAAGTACCTGATGCTCCTCGGAGCGGTGATTGCCGTAGGGCTTGCCACGCTCAGTCCGCTGCTTTTTCCCATCGTGTTCGGGGGCGAGTGGACCGAGGCGGGGGTCTACGCGCAGTTTCTCGCGCTCGCTTTCTTGGGGCAGTTCGTCGTGGCCCCGGTTTCGCTCACGCTCAGCGTGCTCGAACGGCAGCGTTTGCAGCTTGCCTGGGACGCCGGCCGGTTCGCGCTGATCGTTGCTGTATTCGAGGCGTGCCGAAGAGCGGAGGCTACGTCGGAAGTGGCTGTGCTGAGCTACAGCGCTGTGCTCCTGGCGACGTACATCGTCTTGTGGCTCCTGTCACTGGCTGCCGTGAAAAAGCGGATTGGGGTTGCGAGGTAAGAAGAGGCCGATGACCAGAAAAAGAACAATAGTGGATAGAAACGCGCGGTACCTGATTTTGGGAGGATCGGTGCTGTATGCGTACCTCGTGGATTGGGTGTACGTCCACATGCTTGCAGAGAATTACTGGTACATGGGGTACTTGCTCAACGAGCGCTCTTTGCTGTCGGATGCGGCGACGTTTGTGTGGGCTGCGCTTCCCGCGCTTTGGATGCCGGTGGTGCTCAAACGCCCTTCCCAAGTCGTTTACTGGTTTCTGTATGTACTTGTGTACGTGCCCATCGTCCTCGTGCCCCGCCATGCGCTGAGCATGGATCTGCTGTATATCTGGAAGCTGAACGGCATTATGGCAGTGGCTTTCTTCGGTCTGTCTCTGGTCTACAAGCTTCCACTCGTGCGCTTGTCGCAGTTCAGGCTTGCGCCCAAGCTTTTCTGGGTTGTTTTTGCAATTGGCAGTGTGGGGTTGCTGAGCTACATCGTTAGCGTGTTTGGTTTACAGTTCGACCTTATAGCCTTCGCAGACGTTTACTCGGTGCGGTTTCAATATCGAGACGCAGTGGCAGAAGAGGGGGGGCTGGTCGGATATGCCATCGCCTGGATGGGAAATGTCATTGGGCCATTCTTGATCGCCTACGGGCTGACCAAAAAGCGGTTTGACCTTCTGAGCGCCGGCGTGGCAGGGCAACTCCTTGTTTACTCCATCACAGGATTCAAGAGCATTGCACTTTCCACGGGACTCATTCTGGCGCTACTCTTCGCTGTACGTCGCAACGGATCGCGATTTGGCGTTACGATGGCCGGGGGAAGTGCAGCCGTGGTTATGGTGAGTGCCGCCGCCAGCGCCTGGGCGAACATGCTGTCTGTAACATACCTCTTCGTGGGTCGCCTCATCATCACGCCGGGATTGCTGACAGGGTACTACCTTGAGTTTTTTTCCGAGCACTCGAAAGCGCTTCTGGGGCACAGCGTCTTCGCCCCACTCGTTGACTACCCGTATCAGTCTTCCCCCGCTTTCTTGATCGGGACCACTTATTTTGGGCGGTCAGAGATGTCGGCGAACGCCAATTTATGGGCCGATGCGTTTGCCAACTTTGGCTTTGGGGGTGTTCTGTTTTTTACGTTAATCCTAGGGCTGATATTCTGGTTCTACGACAGTGCGGCGCAGCGGCATGACTACCGGCTGTCGGCTTTGCTGTTGGGCGTTCCAGCCATCACACTTTCCAACACCGCGCTTCAAACCTCGCTGCTAACGCACGGTGTCGCGTTGGCTACGCTTCTTCTTCTCTTTCTTCCAGAAGGCGAGAGGGAGAAAAGGTAAACCGCCCTGCCCTCGTGCCGGAAATAGACCAGTGAAGAAAATTGCCCACCTTACGTCCGTTCATTCCGTATATGACACACGCATCTTCTATAAGGAATGCGCGTCGCTGGCGGAGGCGGGGTATGAGGTGGTACTGGTCGCGCCGCATCCGGAGGATGAGATGAATGGCGCCGTGCGGATTCGCGCGGTGCCACAGCCGAAGGGGCGTGCGGAGCGCGTCGCGCGTACCACGTGGCACGTCTACCGGGCTGCGCTGGACGAAAACGCTGCACTCTACCATCTGCATGACCCGGAGCTTCTGCCCGTAGGATTGTTGCTGCGGCTTGCTGGGAAGCGCGTGCTGTACGACGTGCATGAGGATGTACCGCTTCAGCTTCGGACGAAGTACTGGCTGCCAGCGGCCTTGCGGTGGCCTATGGCTTTTGCTGCGAAAACAGTAGAGGGCGTGGCGGCGCGCGTGCTCTCCGGCATCGTGGCGGCCACCCCAACCATCGCCGGAAAGTTTCCGCCGGGAAAGACGGTCACGGTGCAAAACTTCCCCCTCCTCTCGGAGCTTAGCACCCCGGAGGGCAAGCCGTATTCAGAGCGCCCAATGCAGGCCGCTTACGTTGGCAACATACGGCGCGAGCGAGGCATCGAGGAGATGGTCCAGGCCACAGGATACCTACCTGAAGGTTTGAACGCACGCTTGACACTCGCCGGAGAGTTCAGGCCCCACAGCTTGAAGGCGGAGATGCGCAAACGGCCGGCGTGGTCGCGCGTGGATCACCTCGGATGGATAGACCGGGCGGGCGTTCGGGGCGTGCTGAGCAAAGCTCGGCTGGGGCTTGTGACGTTGCACCCTTCGCCAAACATCGTTGAGTCACAGCCTACCAAGCTCTACGAATACATGGCGGCAGGGCTTCCCGTCATCGCGTCAGACTTCTCCCTTTGGCGACGGATTGTTGACGGAGCGCAGTGCGGCTTGTTGGTCAATCCAATGGAAACCGAGGCGATTGCCGAGGCGATGCGATGGTTGCTGGAGCATCCCAGCGAAGCCGAGGAGATGGGACGACGCGGCCGCGCAGCCGTAGAAGCGCATTACAACTGGGACGCGGAGTCAAGTAAGCTGCTAAAAATGTATAGCCAATTCGCAGCTTGAAGACGGCGATAAGCACGCCCCCTCTCGCCTCAGTAAAGCGCAGATTGTGTAATGCCAGATGCCCCGGTAAAAAGCGTGGTCGTCAGCGTCCTCATCCCGTCCTACAACATGGCTACGTTCCTGCCGAACGCTGTCCGCAGCGTGCTCAGCAGCAGCTTCGGCGACGTGGAGGTGCTCATTGTGGACGACGGCTCCACGGACGCCACACCAAACGTAGCGGCGCGGTTCACAAACCCGGAAAGCGCGTGGTATGACGCGCGTGTGCGCTACCTGCGTCAACGCAACAGCGGGAAGCCCGCCGCTCTCAACCGTGCCCTTGGAGAAATGCGAGGTGCGTACGCCACGATCCTCGACGCCGACGATGAACTGACGCCGCACAGCTTAGGCACCCGGTACGCGGAGACGGGCGGCGAACCGCATTCGCAACGGCTGATCGTGGGCGGGTTTGAGGTATTCGATGGCGAAGCGGTCTTAGGCGTGCGCTCGGCACCCGCGCTGGCAGATGCGCAGGCGTTGCGGCGCCGGTTCTGGCTGTCCCACAAAACGCCTTTTCACCTCAACGCCTGTCTGATCCCCGTTCCGCTGCTGCGGCGCACCGGCCCCTTCGACACGCGCCTGCGCCGCTGTCAGGACATCGACTACTCCATGCGCCTGCTGGAGCAAGCAGACGAAGTGAAGCGTATTGATGAGGCCGTTTATCGATACCGCAAGCACCGCAGCTCTGCTAGAAGCCGCCTTACTTACCGGCTCCGCACGGCTCGGCATCGCCCTGTCGTGCTTTGGAAGAACTGCCACGGCGCGTCCAAGGTCGTCGCCGTGCTGGCGGGTCTGGCACTGGACATCGCTAAGGCGGCCTACGAACTTGTGTCGAACTATGAGCAATAGCCGAATGGATTCGGTCGTGTTGCGGGTCCGTGCGCTGCGGAAGCTCAAGCACCACGGGGGTGTCAAAACTGCGCGTACTACACCACGTTTACCTGCGTACACCTCCGGGTTGCCCTCTGCTGCTGTGACCTCCTCGGCGTTGTAGGCGCGCGGCCGAACTTTATTATGAAGATGGCGCCGCCGATGCACCGCGCTTTTCTCGAAGCGGGCTTCAGCGGGTGCACAAAAACTTTCCCTCGGACGGCTCGTTGTGGTGTTGTACGAGGTCCATCCCTAAGCCACGTTTCGACCTGCAAGGCTCCATACCGCGAACCTGCGATGCTTCCATGAACACGCGACGCTTTGAAACCAGCTGTCCGGAAGGATTTGAGCAGGCTGTGGGACTGACAGCGGGCGAGCTGGAGCAGCAGATCCGACTGATGGCGGCGCTGAAGATGTTCGAACTCGGCAAGGTTTCCTCCGGGAAGGCCGCCGAGCTGGCCGGCCTCTCGCGCGCTGAGTTCCTTGAAGCGTGTGGGCGCTACCGCGTAAGCGTTTTCAACTATCCGCTAGAGGAACTGGAGCGCGAACTCAGAAAGGACGTAGAAAGCTTGCGAGAGCGGCAGCAGAGTGACGATCATCGCTGACACAGGCCCACTCATCGGCCTGGCTAAGATCGGGCGGCTTGCCCTGCTTGAGCGCTTCACTGAGAACGTGCTCATCCCACCAGTGGTGCACCGGGAACTGCTCAGGAAGCCAGGTGCAGAGGCTGTGGAGATTGATTGGGCACTCGACTGGCTCCTGCACGTCGCGGAGCCTGAACCCGGTGATTCTTTGCGCAGCGATGCAGTGGCGCACCTGGGCGAAGGAGAACGGCAGGCTATTGAACTCGCCGCTTTTTACAAGAGCGAAGTCCTGCTGTATGATAGACGACCAAGCCGGTCGCCGTGTGGCGCAGCAGTTGAGAATCCCGACAACAGGACTCGTTGGCCTGCTGTTGCGCGCAAAGGAGAGAGGAGCAGTAGAGGCCGTCGCGCCCTTGCTCGAGGCGCTGAGAAGCGCGCGGGGTACTGGCTCTCCGATGACCTCGTGGCCCTCGCTCGCCGCATGGCCGGAGAAACCAAACGCAACTGAACACGAAGCACCGCATGACCGTCCTCAGCGTCGCAGGCGCGCGGCCAAGCTTCATCGCGGCCAAGCTTCATGGAGGCTCCGCCGCCGCGCGTTTCTCGCACGCTCCTGCGCGCAAGACAAGGGGCGGCACGGGGTGGCGTTCTCGGGCAGCATCGATTCTTAACGGCAACGTCTCGGCAAAGGCGCCCGGCTCTGGGAAAAGCGCGCTAAAATATCTATACTACGCCCTCTGACCCGTGCGTTTCGCCTGCGGGGGTGTTGCGCCTCTGCATCGGTCTTGGGTCTTGTCTATGTTATTCTCGGGTCTTTGCGGGCCGTGCCCGGTTCTGCCCCCCCCGCCTTTTCGTGCGCATCGTATCCGTACGCTCCCCCTCTATGAATTACCTTATCACCGGCGGCGCCGGGTTCATCGGCAGCCATCTGGCCGATCATCTTCTGGCGCGAGGGCACCGTGTGCAGGCGCTCGACAACCTCTCCACCGGGAGCCTGGACAACATCCGCCACCTGGCCGAGCGCGATGATTTCTCGCTCACCATCGGCAACGTCTTGGACTACCACACGCTCGAGCGCTGCGTGGCGAAGGCCGACCGCGTGGTGCACCTGGCCGCCGCCGTGGGCGTGAAGCTCATCATGGAGCAGCCCGTCGAGACCATCGTCACCAACGTGCAGGGGACCGAGAACGTCCTCAAGCTCTCGAGCTACTACTCGAAGAAGGTGCTCATCGCCTCCACCTCCGAGGTCTACGGCAAGACCATGCAGGCCGACGCCTCCATCGACCGCCTCGCGGAGGACGACGACTGGACGCTCGGCCCCACCAAGAAGCGCCGCTGGGCCTACGCCTGCTCCAAGGCCATGGACGAGTTCCTCTCGATGGCGTACCACGATGAGAAAAACTTGGCCGTGGTCGTGGCGCGCTTTTTCAACACCGTGGGGCCGCGGCAGACGGGCCGCTACGGCATGGTGATCCCCACCTTCGTTGAGCAGGCGCTGAGCGGCAGTCCCATCCGCGTCTTTGGCGATGGCGAGCAGACGCGCTGCTTCACCTACGTCGGCGACGCGGTCGAGGCCATCAGCGCGCTCATCGAGGCGCCCGGCGCCGAGGGCGAGGTCTTCAACGTGGGCGGCGTGGAGGAGATCTCAATGAACGACCTGGCCGAGCGCGTGCGGGCGCTCACCGGCTCGCCCTCGCCCATCGAGCACGTGCCCTACGAGGAGGTCTACGGCCCCGGCTTCGAGGACATGCGCCGCCGCACGCCCGACATCGGCAAGCTTCAGGCCGCCATCGGCTACGTGCCGACGTACTCGATAGACGACATCCTCGGCGAGGTGATCGGCTACTTCGAGCGGCAGCACGAAACCGAGGCGGCGCTGCCGGTCAAGGAATGGGCCATCCGCGCATGACGGGCACCGGGTTGACGGACGGATGACGACGGATGAACGAGGGCGGACGACAAATAAGCAACAACGCTTGTCTGCAAGCAGCGACGCTTGCCTGTGCGTCCTCTCTCCCCTGGTGTGGGAGAGAGGACTCGTTGGCTGCCCTTTCCGCCGATCAGGCTCTGAGTTGCTCGCCCTCGGCCAGTGGCTGTTTCCATAGTTTTCTCACGTGCTCGCATAGCGAAAAAGGATGATGAACGGAGCGGGGGCGGCGTGGCTGAGCGGACTCATCGCCCTGGCGGGCGTGGTGGCGCTCACGCCGCTGGTGATCCGCCTGGCGCACCGGCAGGGCTGGCTCGCCCACCCGAAGGCGGACCGCTGGCACGAGGAGGCCACGGCGCTCATGGGCGGCATCGGCATCTACGCCGCGGCGACGCTGGGCGTGGCGGTGGCGGGCGGGCCGGCGTGGCCCCTCTGGGCCGGCGCCACGCTTCTTTTCCTCACCGGCCTGATCGACGACCTCCGCAGCGTGAGTCCGGCGGCGAAGGTGATCGCGCAGGTCTTGGCGACGGTGCTGCTCCTCTATGCCGGCTACGCCTTTGCCGCCGAGGCGCCGTTCTGGCTCTCCATCCCGCTCACGTTCCTCTGGGTGATCGGGATCACGAACGCCTTTAACCTGCTCGACTGCATGGACGGGCTGGCGGCGGGCACGGCGGCCATCGCGGCAGGCGTGCTGGCGGCGTTCTCGTTCTTCACGGCGGGCGGCACGCCGGTCGTCGCGGCGCTCTTGGCTGTGGCCGGGGCGGCAGGCGGTTTTCTCGTGTACAACTTCAAGCCCGCGCGCATCTTCATGGGCGACTGCGGGAGCCTGTTCCTGGGCTACGCCGTGGCCGCGCTCGCCGTCGTGGTGCAGGGGCAGTCCGGCGGCGGGGCCGAGGGCGGCGTGGGGCTGGCGCCGTACCTCGTCTCGCTGGCCGTTTTGGCCGTGCCCATTTTCGACACCTCGCTCGTGACGGTGCTGCGCCTGAGGCACGGGCGGGCCATCACGCAGGGCGGCAAGGACCACAGCGCGCACCGGCTCGTCGTCCTAGGTCTTTCGGAAAAACGCGCCGTGCTCACGCTCTACGCGCTGAGCCTCGTCTTCGGCCTCCTGGCGCTGGCGTTCCACTTCGCCGACGTGCAGCTTTTCTACGCGCTGGCGGCCTTCCTCATCGTCGGGCTGATCGTGCTGGGCGTGCACCTGGGCAGCGCCGACGTCTACGCAGAAGCGGCCGGCGGGCGCCTCGCCCCGGTGGCGCAGGCGCTGAGCGGGCGCGGCGGGCGCATCGGCCTGGAGGTGATGGCCGACGTGCTCCTCGTGGCTGGCGCCTTTACGATGGCGCACTACCTCCGCTTCGAGGGCGACCTCCCACTTGAGCGCGAGGCTTCGATCATCAACGCGCTGCCGGGCGTGGTGGGGATCAAGCTCATCGTCTTTTACGCGATGGGGCTGTACCGCGGCCTCTGGCCCCACGCCGGCACGCCCGAACTGGTGCGCATCGCGCTGGCCTCGACGCTGGCCTCGGCGCTCGTCTACGCCGCGCTCGTGCCCTTCTACGGCCCCTCGTTCCTCTCCGAAGCCACGTTCGTCAACGACTGGATGGTGGTGACCATCGGGCTGACGGGCGCGCGCTTCGGGCTGCGCGGGCTGCGGCAGTTCCTCACGGCGCAGCGCCGGGGCGGCGGTGGCGGGCGGCGCGTGGCGCTCTACGGCACGGGCGCGGCGGGCGTGCTCCTTTTGCGCGGCCTGCGCCAGCACGCCGAGTGGGACCTCCGCCCCGTCGGCTTCCTCGACGACGACCCCACGCACCGCGGCCTCATCGCACAGGGCCTTACCATCTTAGGCACGCCGGCCGACCTCGAACGCCTCCGCGCGCAGCACGGCGTCGAGGAGGTGCTCATCGCCGCGCCCTACCTCGCCGACGCGCGCGTGACCGAGGTGGTGGCCGCCTGCCGCCGCGCCGGCCTCCCCTGCCGCCGCCTCGACCTCTCCCTCCGCTCTTTCGATGAGGGCGACGGCGCGCTCACGCCGCCCGACTGGGAGAGGATGAGCGGGGGAGAAGGGGAGAGGGTGGAAGAGCGCTGATCCCCCTCTCCCGCTCACCCTCTCTCCCCTTCCCCCGTTCTCAATACCGCACGCTCTGGTACGGCAGGCCCCAGCGGAGGAGGAGGTACGGGGCGGCGTAGCGGTTCGTGCCCGCCTGAGCGTCGTCGGTGGACTCGGCGCGCAGGGCGGCTTCGAGGTAGACCTGCGGCAATAGCTCGTAGCCCAGCCGTGCCTCTACGAGCAGCGCGTTCTGCTCGATGCCCTGGCGGAAGGGCACGTCCGTCAAGCAGTTGGCGCCTTCTTCGAGGGCGCAGGCGCGCGTGGACGTCGTTTCGAGCGGGTCGGCGCCGACGTTAAGCGAGTCGGTGCCGCGTCCGCGCCGGGTGTAGGCCAGGTTCACGGCGCCCTGGATGCGCGGCGTGATCTGCCAATCGGCAAAGAGGGCGAAGTCCTCGGCGTTGGGGCCGGCGGGGTGGCCCAGGAGGTCGTTGAAGTGCGTGTACGAGGTCGTCCCCGTGCGGTGGGCGTAGAAGTACGGGCGCATCCGCGCGTACTCCAGGCGCAGCGAGGCGCCGTCGAGCGGCAGGTCGGCCAGGTGCGCGCCGGCGTAGAAGCCCCACTTGTTGCGCCAGCTCTGGTTGCCGATGTCGCTCACCACCAGCTCATCGAGCATGAACGTGCCGTAGAGCCGGAGGCCAGGGAAGGCCGTCCAGGCCGCGTCCAGGCCCAGGAGCACGTTGTCCGGGCTGCCTTCGTCGCGCTCGACGGCGCGGTAGAAGATGAGCGGGTTGAGGTAGGAGAGGGCGAGGTCGTTGCGCGTGCGCTCGCCGCCGGAGGTGTCCGGCGCAAAGATCACGCTCTCGAAGAGGCCCAGCTCGACGCGCCCCGGCAGCTCGACGGCCAGGCGGTGGAAGGCGCCGTACTTGTGCGGAAGCGCCTGATCGCCGAAGCGGTCCGGCAGCGGCGTCAGGTCCGTCATCTCGGTAAAGAGGTTGACGTACTGCACACGCCAGAACGTGGTGCGCAGCTGAAGCTGCGTGTACGCCGGCGCGTAGTCGGAGACGACGAGGCTGGTGCGGCCCGGCCCCCACGTGTTGCGGTCGCGCCCGAAGCGCGCCTCGAAGTGCCGGCTCTTGAAGCCGACGACGCCCGTGGCGCGGAGCCAGTCGTAGCCGCCGCCGCCGTCGAGGCGCGTGGCGGCGGCCAGGCGCGGGGCCGTCTCGCCAGCCTGGCGGAAGTCCGGCAGCGGGATGCGGCGCTGATTTTCCTCCACCTGCGTGTCGAAAAAGATGTAGTCCGTCACGTGCCCGGCGATGCGGATGCCGCGCGTGTTCTGCCAAAAGGGCACGTTGCTCTCCTGGTTGTCGAGGGCCGTCTGCCGCGCGCGCCCGTAGGCGAAGTAGAAGAGCGGGTCCACCTCCACGCCGAAGTTCTCGTCCAGCCCCAGGCTCTCGCCGCTGACGGAATAAAACGCGCGCCCGTTCTGGTAGAAGGGCAGCCGCTCGCGCACGGCCTCGGCGATGGTGCCGTAGCGCTCGCCGCGGAACTCGTCAAGCTGCTTCTGGCTGAGGGCGCCGAGTTCGCTGCGGCGCGCTTGGAGGCTGTCGAGGTAGCGGTGGGCGTCGTAGGCGGAGATGGGCCGGTGCGAGAGGCGCGCCTCGGGCAGATGTCCGGCGGCCTGCTGGCGCAGGAGGAAGCGCTCGAGCGCGCCGTCGAGCTGCAAAAGACCTTCCTCTTGCGCCTGCGCGGCAGGGACGAAAACGAAAGCGGCAAAAAGCAAAGCCGCCAGTCGGCGGACGAGACGGGACATAAGCGAAGCGGAGGGGAGCGGAAAAGAGAGGGGCCGGAAGATACAAACGCTCCATCAGCATAAAAACACCGCCGCCCGCTCGCCGAAAACATCGTCTCACGCGTAAGCGTACGCCTTTCTCACGCAAGCCCCATTCAACCGCGCACCGATGTCCATGCTGCTGCTCTCCTTTTTGCTTTCCGCTTTGCAACCCGCTGCTCCGGCGATGGAATCATCGGCTACGGGGTTGGAATGGATGGTCATCGCCAGCGTGGTGGTGCCGGCCGTGCTCATCGTCGCGCTCATCTGGCTGGGCAGCCGCCGCACGGTGTAGAGGCGCTCGCTTCGTTTTGCGCAGAGGTAGGGGCCGATAATCGTGCCCCCACGACGGCCTCAAAAAAGAGCAGCACCCGATGGCGCAGAGAAAAAGCCCGCGCTCCCTGCAAAGGGGAACGCGGGCTTTCTCCATGGTGCTTCGGGAAAGAGGCCAGGCGCGTTACGCGGCGCCGAGCTGCTCGAGGAGGCCCTCCGCGCGGCTGCGGATCTGCGCGCTGCCGGTGCTCTGCGCGCGCTTAAGCTGCGTGATGGCGGCTTCCTTGTTGCCCTGCTTCATGTGCGTCTCGCCGATTAGCAGGTACATGCGCCCCTGGCGGTCGGCGGAGAGGCCGCCGGCTTCGAGGGCGCGGTTGGCGTAGGCCATGCTTTGGTCAAGCTCGTTCAAGGCCTGGTAGGCCTCGGCCATGTAGAAGAACTTCGTGGCGCTGTCGTCGGCCTCTTCGAGCGTGGCGAGCGCCTGGCGCGCGTTGCCGTTGCGAAGCTGCTGCGAGGCCTCGACGATGATGCCCTGCTTCTGCGAGCCTTCGGCCGTCTGGAGCGCTTGGCGGTTGCGCGCGTAGCCGGGTACGTTCTCCACGCCCCACTGGAAGTGCTCCTGCGCGGCGGCCGAGTTGCCGTCGTTGTGCAGCAGCATCCCGGCCATGTAGGCGAGCTTGCCGGCCGTCGTCTTAGCCTTGTCGGCGTTCTTGAGGGCGCCTTCCTCGCTCGCCATCTGCGAGACGTTGATAAGCTGCTTGTACGCCTCGGCGTACTGCGCGGCGGCCCGGTTCACGTCCGTGCCCTCGAGTTGCTTGGCCTGCTTGGCCATTTGCATGGCCTCTTTGTACTGCCCGATGTACGCGGGCGCCTCCTGCGCCCAGGCCGCCGGCGCGCTGAACGCGGCGAAAAGGAGCGCGAGCACAAGCGCGCGCGAAGCCATCGATGCAAGCGGGGTGCTCAAAATAGAACGGTTCACAGTAGGTGCCTCCTGAGCGTGCTATGAGCGGATGTCGGGGAGTCAGAGAATGTCTGCTGATGCTCTAAAGCGCGAACCCGTCGTTGGGTTCTCCGCATCTGCATTATCGTAACGTTCACCCTATCTACATACCAGGACTGTGCCAGAAGGCGAGTGTTTCGACCACTCTGCCAAAAAGGCCTTCTGAGCCAACAGAAGCGCTTTTCGATGTCTGCCAAACTGTACAACCGCTGCGCGTCGCTCCATCAGAAGTTGGGCGTGAGCGCGTGCTCGCGGTAGAAAGCGTCGATGATCTCCACGGCCTCTTCCGGGCTGTCGGTGACTTGGAAGAGGTCGGGGTCGTCCGAGGAGATGTTGCCCGCTTCCAAGACGGCGCCCTTGAGCCAGTCCACGAGGCCGTCCCAGAAGTCCTTCCCCACCAAAACGACAGGGAAGCGCGTGGACTTGCCCGTCTGAATGAGCGTGAGCGCCTCGAACAGCTCGTCGAGCGTCCCGAAGCCGCCGGGCAGCACGATGAACCCCTGCGCGTACTTCACGAACATCACCTTCCGGACGAAGAAGAAGTCGAAGTTGATGAGCTTGTCGTAGTCGATGTAGGCGTTGGCGGCCTGCTCATGCGGGATGTTGATGTTGAGGCCTACCGAGACGCCCTCGGCCTCGCGCGCGCCCTGGTTGGCCGCCTCCATGATGCCGGGGCCGCCGCCCGTGATCACGCCGAAGCCGCGTTTGACCAGCTCATGCGCCACCTCGCGGCCCATCTCGTAGTACGGATCGCCGGGCTTCGTGCGCGCCGAGCCGAACACCGAGACGCACGGCCCAAGCTGCGAAAGCGTCTCGAAGCCGTCCACGAACTCGGACATGATCTGGAAGATGCGCCACATGTCCTTGATCTGGCTCTGCTGCCAGGCCATGGCCTCGCGCGGCGACATCTTTTTGGCCGCCTTGCCGGAAGGCGGCTGCGGAAGCGGACTCGGCTGCGGATCGGCCGGCGGGTTGGGCGGCGTGGCGTCGCGCTCAGGGCGCGCCTCGGAGGAGCCGACGCCGTTCATGTTGAAAGCAGGCATAAAAACCGAAGAGTAGGTGTACGAAAAGATGGAAAGTGAAAGATCCGGGGAGGGCTGGAAACGCTTCCGCCCTTCTTTCGGAGAAGGTACCAAGGGCGGAAGCGCGCAGAAGAACTCCGCGCAGGGCGTGCAAAATATGCCGCAAAGGTCTTGCCGCTTCGCCTGAAAGCCGCGCGCCGCTCGGCAGATAAAACGAAAACAAAACAAGCCGCCCCCGGCGCTGAAGCCGGGGGCGGCTTGAAGAGGGGAAGCCTACAAAGGCGCGGCTTACCGGCCTTCGTCGCCGTACTGAGCGGCCACGTCCTCGCGGTACTCCTCGCTGGCGTAGATGGCGATCTCCACGCGGCGGTTCTCCTGGCGGCCCATGTCGGTGTCGTTCGTGGCCACCGGCTCGGTCTCGCCCTTGCCCAGCGTGGTGATGCGGTTGCGGTCAATGCCGTTTCGCATCAGGAACTCGGCGGCCGATCCGGCGCGCCGCTCCGAGAGGCGCTGGTTGTACTCGTCGGACCCCGTCGCGTCGGTGTGGCCGACGACGAGGACGTCCGTGCGCGGGTACTTCTCCAGGCTCGTTGCGAGGTCGCTGAGGTTCTGCTGGGCCGTCTGGCGCAGCTCGGCGGAGTCGATGTCGTAGAGGATGGCGTTGTCAAAGGTGATCTGGATGCCTTCGCCTACGCGGGCCACCTCGGCGCCTTCGAGGTCTTCGTCCAGCTCCTCGGCCTGCTTGTCCATCTGCTGGCCGATCACCGCGCCGGCGGCCCCGCCCAAGACCGCGCCGATGATGGCGCCCTTGGCCGTCTCGTCCTGCGTGCTGCCGATGACGCCGCCAATGACGGCGCCCGCGCCGGCGCCCGTGCCGGCCCCTTTCTCGGTGTTGCTCAGGTCTTTGAGGCTGGAGCAGCCAGCCGTGAAGATGAGGCCGGCGATGAGGAGCGCCGCCAGGGGCAGAGTCAAAGCGCTTTGTGTGAGATGACGCATCATAGCAAAAGGTCGGGATGTTCGAGAAATCGGGGATTGGCCTGCAGATACATCAAGCCTTGTGCCAACCTCGGCGGAGGGCCGCGCGAGCTGCCGTAAAGCACGTAGCAGACGGAGAGGTTCCAGTCCGTGGGCGCCTCCGCGCGCCCTGCACAATTGTAACGTTCGTGGTAGGCGCCGTTAAGGAAGGACGCGCTGGAGGGCCTCCGTTTGCACAGCAGGGCCATGCGGCGTAGCATGACGGAAGCGGCAGGCAGAAAGGGCCGGCCGTTCTCGCCATGTTTTCGCATCTGCCGTTTTCTCCTGCTCTCCTATGAAGCTTATCATCCCCATGGCCGGGCGCGGCACGCGCGTCCGCCCGCACTCGCACGTCACGCCCAAGCCGCTCCTCCACGTCAAGGGGAAGAGCATCGTCGAGCGCATCGTGGACCTCTTCGCGCGCGTCCTCCCCGCGCCGCCCGACGAAGGCGTGTTCGTCCTTGGGCCGGACTTCGGGCAGGGGGTGCGCGACCAGCTCACCGAAATCTGCGAGCGCCACGGCCTCCAGGCCCACTTTGCCGTGCAGGAGACGGCCGAGGGCACCGCCCACGCCGTCCTCCAGGCCGGCGACCGCCTCACCGGCGAGGGCATCGTCGTCTTTGCCGATACGCTTTTCGACATGGACGAGAAGGTGGACACCCAAGGCTCCGACGTCATCGCGTGGGTGAAAGAGGTGGAGGACCCGAGCCGCTTCGGCGTGGCTGTGCGCGAGGGTGAGGAGGTCGTCCGCCTCGTCGAAAAGCCGCAGGAGCTGATCTCCAACGAAGCGCTCATCGGCATCTACTACGTGCGCGACCTGGCCGACCTGCGCGCGCAGATCGAGGGCCTCATCTCAGACGACGTGCGCGGCAAGGGCGACGAGTACCAGCTTACCGACGCCTTTGACCGGATGCTCCAAAAAGGCGACACCTTCACCACGGCGCAGGCGACGGAGTGGCTCGACTGCGGCACGATCCCGGCGCTGCTCTCGACCACGAAGCACATGCTGGGCAAGGAAGAGGCGCCGCACGAGGGCACTGTCGAGGACAGCGTCGTGCGCGATCCGGTGTACATCGGCCCCGGCGCCGTGGTGCGCGGCTCCGTCGTCGGCCCGCACACATCCATCGAGGCGGGCGCCGAGGTGGTGGATTCCGTCGTTGAGGGCAGCATCGTGTTTGCCGAGGCGCGCGTGGAAAACTCGGCGCTCAGCGACTCGCTTGTAGGCCAGCACGCCGAGGTGCGCGGCCACGCCGGCTCCGTCAACGTGGGCGATCATTCTTCGATAGGAGAGAGGTAGGGGGGGAAGAGAGAAGAGAGCGTTCGGATTTTGGATGGAGCGCGACCCATCCGCCGCCGCGCGGGTAAGAGGGGCCGACGCAAGCCCGCCGCGCCCTCTGCCCCGTTGCCCGCTCCCCGACCCCTCCATGCAAACTTACCCGTCCGGCCTGGAAGAGAAGCTGGGCTTCGATGTGATCCGCCGGCGCGTAGCCGAGCGGGTGCGCAGCCAGCTCGGCCTGGACCGTCTCGAGGCCACGCAGCCGGCCACGGACCTCGAACGCCTCCGCGCCGAACTCCAGCGCGTGGCCGAGTGGGCCGAGGCCGAGGCGTACGACAAGGTCGTCCCTTTGCAGCACGTCCTCGACCTGCGCGGGGCGCTCCGGCGCGCGCAGCCACAGGACGCCTACCTCGACCCCGAGGACCTCAAGGCCGTCCGCCTCGTGCAGATCACGCTCCGGCGCACGCAGGACTATTTTTCGCGCCGCGCCGGGGACTACCCGCGCCTGGCCGAGCGCGCCAAAAGCATCACGCCCACGCAGGACTTAGAGCAGCGCATCGCCTCCATCATCGACGAGGACGCGCGCATCCGCGACGACGCCTCGGCGGCGCTCCTTGGGCTGCGCCAGCGCATCGCCGAGCGGGAGGGGGCGCTGCGCGAGACGCTCCGGCGCGCCTTGCGCGAGGCGCAGCGCCAGGGCTACGCCACCGAGGAGCAGCCCACGCTCCGTGGCGGGCGCATGGTCATCCCCATCCGCGCCGAGGCCAAGCGCAAAGTCGAAGGCTTCGTCCACGACACCTCCGCCACGGGGCAGACGGTCTACATCGAGCCGGCGGCCAGCCTCGACCTCAACAACGAGATCCGCGAACTCCGCTCCGAAGAGCGCCGCGAGATCGAGCGCATCCTCCGCGAGGCCACCGCGCACGTGCGCCGCCACCTCGACGGCCTCAAGCGCAACCAGCGCATCCTGGCGCACCTCGACCTCTTGCAGGCCAAGGCGCGCCTCACCAACGCGCTCGACGCCGTCGTCCCCGAAGTCTCCGACCGCGGCATCATCTGCCTGCACGAAGGGCGCAACCCCGTCCTCCAGCTCCACTTCCGCCAGCAGGCCAAGCAAAGCGGCGGCGCGGCGCGCAGCGTCGTCCCGCTCGACGTCGCGCTCGGCGAAACGTACCGCACGCTCGTCATCACCGGCCCGAACGCGGGCGGCAAGACCGTGGCGATGAAAACCGTGGGCCTCCTTGCGCTGATGCTCGCCCACGGGCTGCCCATCCCCGCCGCGCCGCACACGCGCTTCGATCTCTTCGAGCGCCTAATCGTGGACATCGGCGACGAGCAGTCCATCGAGGAAGACCTCTCCACCTTCTCCTCGCACGTCGCCAACCTGCGGCACATGTTGGAGAAAGCCGACGGGCGCTCGCTCGTCTTGATCGACGAGGCCGGCACGGGCACCGATCCTGGAGAGGGCGGCGCCTTGGCGCAGGCCGTCCTGGAGCGGCTGACGGAAAAAGGCGCGCGCACCATCGCCACGACGCACCACGGCACGCTCAAGGCCTATGCCCACGAGGCCGAGCGCGTGGAGAACGGCTCGATGGAGTTCGACCAGGAAACGCTGCGGCCCACGTACCGCTTCCGCGCGGGCGTGCCGGGGTCGAGCTACGCCTTCGAGATCGCCCAGCGGATGGGCCTTTCCGGAAAGATCCTCGGCCGCGCACGCGCACTGGCCGGAGAGAAAAAGACGGCGCTCGAAGATTTGATTGCCACGTTCGAGGCGCGCAACCAGGCGCTTCAGGAAGAACTCGATGCCGCGCGCGCGGAGAAGGCATCGGCCGAGAAGGCGCGCGCGCGCTACGAGGGCCGGGCGGAAAAAATTCAGAAAGAAAAAGAGAAAATCCGCCAGCAGGCGCTCGAAGAGGCCGAGCGGATCGTGCAGGGCGCCAACGCGCGCATCGAACAGGTCATCCGCGAGATCAAAGAGACCGAGGCGGAGAAGGAGGCCACGCGCCAGGCGCGCGAAGCCTTTGAGGACTACCGCGAAGACGTGAAAGAGCAACGCGCCCGCGACGAGGCCCCGCCCGAAGAGAACGGGAGGGAAGCCGCCGCACCCCCCGCAGGCGACGGCCAGCCTGCCGCACGTCCGGACCGCCAGCCGGGCGCGCCCATCGCCGAGGGCGATCAGGTCGTCCTCGACGGCGGCAACGCGACGATGGAGGTGGAGGAGATCTCGGGCGACGAGGCTGTCGTCGTGGCCGGCGCCATGCATCTGCGCGTGGACCTCAGCCGGCTTACCAAAGTGGGCGGGCGGCGCGAGCAGCAGGTCACCGTAAGCGGCGGGCGCGGGTCCGGCGGCGGCGCGGAGCTGTCGGCGCTCAAGGCCGAGCGGCGGCTCGATCTGCGCGGCCAGCGCGTCGAAGAGGCGCGCAAGGCGCTGCAAGACTTTCTCGACGAAGCCGTCGCCGCCGACCTGCAAAAGGTGGAGATCCTGCACGGCAAAGGCACGGGCGCGCTGCGGCAGTTCGTCCACGAATACCTCGAAGCGCGCGCGGAGGTGACGGGCTACGACGACGCGCCGTGGGACCAGGGCGGCACCGGCGTCACGCACGCGGCGCTCGCATAAGCCGGTGCTTTGGCCGAGGCGGCGCGAACCTTTCGCCGTGCGCCGCGATTAGAAGAACGCCGCGCTTCGGATGCGCTTTTGGCGCAACGCCGGGTGCGGCAGCCAAGCCGAGGGGGTCTGCGCAAAGTCCGACAGAAGAGCCGCCTCGGCTCCAAGGCGGTCTCGGCGGGCAGGCGGGCGTCTTTAGATGCCGATGCGCTCCCGCCTGAACGGCCTGCCCGTTTCCTGCTCAAAGCGACTTGCGCTTCCGTATGGCCTCGCTCTCTGACCGCATGAGCGCCGCCCGGCACCGCCGGTTTGTAGGGCGCGAGGAGGAACTGCGCCTCTTTGAAACCGCCCTCGAGGCCGAGCCGGCGCCCTTCCATATCCTCTACGTCTACGGCCCCGGCGGCGTGGGTAAGACGGCGCTCACGCAAGCCTTCGCGCGCCGCTGCGCCGAGCGCGATGTGCCGGCGCACTACCTCGACGCCCGCACCGTAGAGCCGTCCGCCGCCAGCTTTGAGCAGTCGCTGCGCCGCGCCACGGGCCTGGGCGACGCGCTGGGCAACGGCACGCCCAGGCGCGATGACAAACGCTTCGTGCTCATCATTGACACGTTCGAGACGATGGCGCCGCTGGAGCGCTGGTTCCGCGAGGGCTTCATCCCGCGCCTGCCCGAAAGCGCGGTCCTGGTCGTCTCCGGGCGCGAGCCGCCGCCGGCCTCCTGGCGCGCCGACCTGGGCCTGCAGGCGCTCCTCAAGACGGTGCCCCTGCGCAACCTCAACCCCGCTGAGAGCCGCCGCTACCTCGCCCGCCGCGCCGTCCCCGAGGCGCAGCGCGACAAGGTCCTCCGCTTTGCGCACGGCCACCCGCTGGCCCTCTCCCTCGTCGCCGACGCCTTCGACCAGCAGCCCGAGCGCGACTTCGAACCCGTCGAGGCGCCCGACATCGTGGGCACGCTTCTGAAGCGCTTTCTCGACGAGGTGCCCCGGCCCGAGCACCGCCTCGCCATCTCGGCGTGCGCGCTCGTGCGCTACACCACCGAGGCGCTGCTGGCCCATCTGCTGGACCTCGGCGACGCGCACGCGCTTTTCGAGTGGCTGCGCGGCCTCTCCTTCGTCGAAGCCGGCCGGCCCGGACTCTTCCCGCACGACGTGGCCCGCGAGGTCCTCGTGGCCGATCTGCGCTGGCGCGACGGGGAGGCGTTCGAGACGCTGCATCAGCGCGCGCGGCAGTTCTACTCCGCGCAGCTCCGGCGCCAGCGCACGGCCGCCGCGCGCGCCGGTAAAGGGCTGCCCACGCGCGAGACGGCCCATCAGGACATCCTGACGAACTACCTCTTCCTCTACCGCGACAACCCCGTCGTCCAGCCCTACTTCCAGCGGCTCCAGGCCAAGTGGGAAGAGCACGACGCCCTGACGCAGAGCGACGCCCGCCCTGAGGACTGGCCGCACCTCCGGGCGATGACGGCCCAGCACGAGGGCGAGGCCGCCGCCGATCTGCTTGACTACTGGAAAGAGCGCCGGCCCGGAGGCGCGCTCGTCTTCCGCGATGCCGAAGAGGCGCCGGCGGGCTTCGCGCTCCACCTCAGCCTCACCGAGGTCACCGAGAAGGACCGCGCGTGCGACCCCGCCGTCGAGGCCGCCTGCGCCTATCTGGAGAATTACGCGCCGCTGCGCAAAGGCGAAGAAGCCACCCTCTTCCGCTTCTGGATGGACCGCAGCGAGCACCAGCGCATCTCGCCCGTGCAGAGCCTGATCTCGGCCTACCGCGTGCGCTACTACCTCACCGCCCCGCGCCTGGCCTACACCTTCATCCCCTGCGCCGACCCTGACTTCTGGGCGCTCCTCTTCGCCTACGCGGACATGCAGCGGCTCCCCGAGGCGGCGTTCGAGACGGGCACGCAGCGCTACGGCATGTTCGGGCACGACTGGCGCGTGGTGCCGCCGCCGGCCTGGCTCGAACTCCTGGCCGAGCGCGACATCACCCCGCGCGCGCCCGAGGCCGTCCCCGCCGCGCCCACGGCCACGCGCCTGGTCCTGAGCCGCCCCGACTTCGCCGAGGCGGTCAAAGAGGCCCTGCGCGGCTACGCCCGTCCGGACGAGGCGCTGCGCGAGAACCCGCTCCTGCGCTCGCGCCTCGTGGCCGAGGCGGTGAGCGGAGAGGGCACGCCCGAGGAGCGGATCGCGGCGCTGCGTCAGCTTATCAGCCGGGAGGCTGAGGCGTTACGATCCGCCCCACGGGAAGAGAAGTTTTACCACGCCCTGCGCACCACCTACCTCGACCCGGCCCCCACGCAGGAGCAGGCCGCCGAAGAGTTGGAGGTGCCGTTCAGCACGTTCCGGCGCCACCTCAAGAGCGGGATTGACTACATAGATAACGCGCTTTGGCAGCAAGAGATAGGCAGGCAGGCGGGCTGAAACCGGCTTTTGGCGCATTGATGTCTGCGCCATTGGCGCACCTATTTTGCGCCCGAAGCACTTGCATAATTAAAAATAAATTTTCTGTAAAGTCCAGAACTGAACACCGAATGAGCATAAATCGGCCTGTACTGTCACGAATGGCGTTATTATTGTTGTGAATCAATGAGCAAAGGACCGCGCTCGGCACGGCACTTCCTGAGTTCCCGCGCCGGACCGCTTGAAAGCTTTTTTCAAAACGAAATGAGGCCCGCAACATGGCTGACCTGATCACGCCTGGCGCGCACGCTACGGACGAGCGGCGCAACGGCAGACGCACCTTTCTCCGCACCGCCGGCGCCGGTGCCGGCCTGGCCGCCCTCTTCGTCGCCGGTTGCGACGGGGACGACGACATCATCGATCCCGGCAACGAGGACCCCACGGCCGCCTTCACCTTCTCGCCCGAGAACCCGGACGCGGGGCAGGAGGTCACCTTCGACGCCACTGGCTCCGACGACCCCGACGGCGACATTGACACGTACGAGTGGGACTTCGGCGACGAGAGCACCGGCAGTGGCGAAACCGTCACGCACACGTACCAGGAGAACGGCAGCTACGACGTCACGCTCACCGTCACCGACGACCAGGGCGCCACAGCTACGTCTGAGATGACGATCATGGTCGGGCCGCAGGCGGCCGTTACGCTCGACTTCTCCAACGACTTCGGCCCGCTCAACTACGCCTACGCGCTTGAGCAGCTCGAGGCCGCCTTCTACGCGCGCGTCGTCACCGCGCTCGACAACGACGAGCTTTCCGTTGACGACGTGGTTGCGAACTACTTCCGCGACCTGGCCGTGCACGAGGCCATCCACCGCGACTTCCTGTCTGCCGCCCTGGGCGAGAACGCCATCGGCCGGCTCGGCGTGGACTTCAGCGGCATCAACTTCAGCGAGATGGGCACGGTGCTCACTACGGCGCAGGTGCTCGAAGATACGGGCGTCTCGGCGTACAACGGCGCAGGCCGCTTCATCTCTGACAACGGCTTTCTCACGCTTGCCGGCAAAATCGTCTCCGTCGAGGCGCGCCACGCCGCCGCCATCCGTGCCATCATCGAAGACGGGAGAAACTTCGCCGACCTCGAAGACATCATGCGCGGCGCCGACACGGCAAACGCGCTCGACGCCGCCCTTCCGCCGGGCGAGGTGATCACGGCTGTGGGCGAGACCGGCTTCGTCACGACCGCCATCACCGTCGAGAACGCCTAAGCGCGAGGCCGGCACGGCGCCGGCTGCGCACGAGGACCCTTTTCCCGTCTGCACACACAGAAACGACGTACATTATGACTTACGAAGAGCTTATCAAACCTGTAGAAGAGCTGGGCGATGCGATGAAAGGCGCGCCAAGCTCGCGCCGCGAGGCGCTCAGCAAGGCCGGCAAGTTCGGCCTCGGCCTGGTCGTTGCCGCGCTGCCCTCGGCCTTTGGGCTGGTCAAGCGCGTGCACGCGCAGGACGTGCCCTCGCCCGTGGACATCCTCAACTACGCCCTCACGCTCGAGTACCTGGAAGAGTCGTTCTACGAGCAGGGCATGGCCGCCAACGGCCTGATCCCCAACGGCCCGGCCCGTCAGGCGTACAGGCTGATCCGGAACCACGAGCGGGCGCACGTCAACTTCCTCACCGCCGTCATCAACGGCATCCGCACGGACGACGACGCCGAACCCGTCGAGTACGATGACGACGACTTCGACTTCACCGGCGGCGACCTTAACCTCGACCCGTTTAACGACTACCCGACGTTCCTCCTGCTCTCGCAGGCGTTCGAGGACACGGGCGTGCGCGCCTACAAAGGGCAGGCCGCCAACCTCCCGCGCGACGCGGAGCTGGACGGCACGAACCTGCTCACGGCCGCGCTCCAGATCCACTCGCTCGAGGCGCGCCACGCCGCCCAGGTGCGCCGCCTGCGCGCCATGATGGACGTGGACGTGCAGCCGTGGATCGTCTTGGACAGCGGCACGGACGGCACGGCCATCGAGGCCGTCTACGGCGCCGGCAACCCGGCCGATCAGTTCCCGCCCGAGGAGAACGTCACGCAGGGCGGCGTGGACCTAACAACGCTCGGCTACACGGCAGAGCAGGTCTCGGCCGCTTTCGACGAGCCGCTCGACATGGCTACGGTGATAGGCATCGCTACGCCGTTCGCGCCGTTCCTCGACGACGACGATGGCGACGACGACAACGACGGCTAAGCCTTGACGCAAGGGCTGCTCTCACCGGCAGCGTTTGTGGGCTTGCAGAGCCGTTGGTTTACGAAAAGCGCGGAGGCTGGCAGCGATGCCGGCCTCCGCGCTTTGCTGTATGTAGGACGCTTGCCGGCGCGCGTGTAGTCTATGCTGCACAGTGGCAAGAAGGCTTGGGAGCCTCGGAAAGAGGGAAACAGCGGCGTGGTGCCCGTGCGTGCAAAGCGGTGCACTTTTTGCTGCTTTGTAAAATCCTAATTCACCCACCCAGCCCCCTTCCTTCTGTCCACAGCTACGCAACGCACATGACCGCAGGCTCTGCACCACGCCGCTCGGCGCTGCCGTGGCTGGCAGCGGTAGGCACGACGCTGCTCGTAGCGGCGTTTCTGCTGCTGCCGGCGTCCGCCGCCGCGCAGCGGTTCGCTGACGAGGGCACCGTGCTCACGCGGGTAGAAAAGGCGTTCGCCAGCGGCAACGCGCGCGCGCTCATGGAGCCGGCTTCCGAGCGCGTCGAGATCAGCCTTTTTGGGACGAGCACGCAGTACAGCCGCTCGCAGGCCGCCTTCGTGCTGCGCGACTTTTTCGATGAGCATCCGCCGCGCGGGTACGCCTTCGAGAACGTTTCCGAGACCGAGGGCAGCCGGTACGCGGCGGGCCATTACTGGTACAAAGGCGGCGGGGGCACGCCCCTGCGTGTGTACGTGCGCCTGAGCCAGAACGGCGAAGAGGAATGGGCCATCCGCGAGATCCGCGTCGAGCGGCGCGGGTAGCAGCGCGCCGCCGCGCTTGGCGGCGTCTGTCGCGCGGCCCGCGGCACCGTGGGCGTGGGTCCGGCGTAGAGGAGGCATGACCGAGCGCGCAGCAACATACCATCTGGCGCGGCGGAGACGCCTTGCAAAAGCGGCGCTGCTTCTCGTGGCGCTGCTCTTGGTTACGTGGGGCGCGCGGGCGTGGTACACCGGCTACGTGGGCGCCCACGCCGAGGCGCAGCAGCGCGCCGAGGTCCGCGCCGCCCTCGATTACGCGCAGGCGCAGTTCACCACGTTGCAGCAGCGCCTGGTGCGGCGCGCCGAGGCGCTCGCGCGGGACCCGGCCGTGGTAGGCGGCTTGGAGCAGCGGCGCGGCGGCAACCTCGAAAGCAGCACAGATGCGCTTGTAGAGCGCTTCGCCGCGCTGGAAACGCCGCGCCGCGTGGCCGTCGAGCTGTACGACCCGGCTCTGCAGCTTATCGCCTGGAGCGGGTACAGCGTCCCGCTGGACCGCGTGCCCGACTCGCTGCGCGCGTTCGAAGCCGCACAAATCACCCTCGCCGCCGACGCCAATCTGCGGCGTGCCCTTGTCGCCTGGGTGCCCGTGCAGGACAGTACCACGCGCGTGCTCGGAGCCGTGCGCGCTATGCGGCTTGTGGACTTTGCCGCGCCCGTGCAAAACCAGTACATCCAGAGCTTCAGCCTGAGCGAGGACTGGTCCGAGGCCACCGGACTGCTGATGCGCGTCACGCTCGGCCCCGAGGACCTGCTCGGCGCGGAGGAAGAAGATGAGGCCGCGCCGTCCGCAGCCGACGAAGCAGACCCGGTGGCTGGCCGCGCGCGCGCGCTCACGAGCCTCAGTGGCGAGGTGATAGGCCGCGTGTCAGTCGTTCCGCCGTCGGCCGGGCAGCTCATAGAGCAGGTGGCGGGGCGCTTCAGCGGCGTCATGGCGCTGTGGGCCACGCTGCTGCTCGTGCTTCTGATGGTCGAGGCGTGGCGCTGGTACCGCGCGGCCTACCACGCGGCCTCCGGCGGTGCCGTCCACAAGAACTTGCAGCGGCTGGCGGCCCGCTTTGCGCTCATTGGGCTGAGCTGGTGGGGACTGCGCTACGCCCTCATCGCGCTGGACGTGCCCGCGCGCTGGATAAGCAGCGGCAGCCCTCTGGCTCCGCTCTTCGATCCCACGCACCTGGCGTCCTCCATCGGGGCCGGGCTGATGCGCTCCGCAGGCGACCTCTTGATCACGGGCGGCTTCGCGTTCGCGTTCGCGGTGGCCTTTGCCGAGGTGGCAGCGCGCTTCCGGGACAAGGGCTTCGGCCTCTTGCGGCTGCGCGAGGCGCTGAGCGCGCGCCTGGCCCGGACGGAAGAGCCGAGGGCTAAGCTGGAGGGGCGCCCTTCGCCCACGCGGTTCTTCGCCGTCCTCGTCGGCGTAACGGTCATCGCCAAGGGGCTGACGTGGCTTCTGGCCGTGATGGCGCGCCAGGCGGTGCTCGACAGCACGCTCGACTTTTTCGAGCGGACGGGCTTTTTCCCGCAGCCGCTCGTCCTCGTGGTGCTCTGCGCGCTGCTCCTGCTTACCATCGCCGCAGTGCTCGTCATCGCGGGGCTGGCCTGGACGGCCCTCTGGCTGCTCATGCGCTACTGGCCCGTGGCCTGGCCGCGCGCGGCGGTGGCGGTGGGCACGCTCGTGGCCGTGGGCGTGCCGCTCGTGCTCTTCTACGTCGTCTCGGGGATGGAGGCGGTGATCGCGTGGCCGGTGTCGCTGGGCTTTCTGGTGGCGAGCGCCAGCACAGCCGCCTTCGGCTTTGCGCGGCGCTCGGGCGGATGGGAACTGCTCACGCTCCACCGCCTGCTCCCGTCCGTCTTGCTCCTCACGCTGCTCGTCTACCCGCTGCTCTACGCCGGCATGGACGCGCAGCGGCGCGACCGCCTCCTCGACGCCGCTGCCTCTTTTGGGCAGGGGCGCGATCCGCGCGTGCTCTTCTCCATCGAGGAAGCGCTCGAGGAGCTGAGCACGGCGCCCGTCTTGCGCGCGCTGCTCTCCCACGAGGCCGACCTGGTGCAACGCCAGGTGTTCGAGCGCCTCACCGACAACCTGCTCGACGAGACCCTGCTGACCTCGCTGGGGACGTACCGCGTCACCGTCTCGCTTTTCGGCCCCGAGGGCGAGGCGCTGGGCCGCTACGCCGTCCTCGGCCCGGCCGTTGACCACGCCGCCGGCCCCGCCGACGCTGACACGGGCGAGTTTGACGTTCTGCGCAAGATGTACGCTGAGCGCGGCGCCTCGGGCGCGATGATCGAGCGGATCACCAGCCAGCGTGAGGAGAGCCGCTTCCAGTACGCCGGCCTGGCGCCCGTGCGTCCGGCGCCGGAAGGGGCGCGCGCGCCGGTCCGCCCGCGCCGCCGCGCCGGCCCGCGTCGCACGCCCGAACCCAGCGGATGGATCGTGGTGAGCGCCGAGCCGCAGGCCGTGCTGCCCGAAGCCGGCACGCCCTTCCCGCGCGTGCTCCTCCCCGCCGGCTACTACGCCGATGGGCAGGCCGGCCTCTCCTTGGCCGAGTTCCGCGACGGGCGCCTGGTGCGCAGCTTCGGGCGCGACTTCGGACGCTACCGCTTGGCCGAGGACACGCGGCAGGCGCTGGGCGCGGAGCCGGCGCTTTGGGGCGTCGAGAACGTCAAGGGGCGCTCCTACCTCACGCTCTACCGCCAGCAGGCGGCGCGTACCCCGCCGGAAGAGGCGTTCCAAGCCGGGCAGCCCGTGAGCGCCTCCGTCGTGGCCGCGCGCGTGCCGGCCATCGTCACCTTCGACCACCTCTACTACCTCCTCAGGCTGACGCTGGCCGGGCTGTGCATCGGGCTGCCGCTCTACGTCGTGGGGCTGTTTTTCCGCCACTGGAAGGGCCTCCTGCCCGCCCCGCGCCTCCGCTTCCGCGATAAGATGCTCAACGCCTTTCTGCTCGTGGGCGCCGTCTCGGTGGTCGTGGTGGGGTTCGTGGGCCTGCGCGTTTTGACGGCCGAGAACGAGCAGGCCACCGAGCGCTGGCTGCGCGAGCGCCTGGAGCAGGCCGAAGAGGTGCTCGCCTTCGAGGCCGAACCCGGCGAGCCGATCTACCGCGTGGCCGAGCGCATCGGGATCGACTCCTTGGCGGCGCGGATGGGGCTGGACCTCAACCTCTACCAAGGCGCGCGCCTGGTGGAGTCGAGCCGGCCGCGCCTCGTGCGCGAGCGCCTCATCGACGAGCGGCTGCCGGCGCCGGCCTACGCCGCGCTCTACCTCGACGGCCTCCGCTTCACGACCACGTCCGAGTGGGTGGGCCGCTTCCCCTACGCCGCCGGCTTCTGGGCGCTCACCGACGAGGCCGGCGCGCCGCGCTACGTGCTCTCGGCCCCGACGCTGCCCGAGCAGGAGCGCATCGAGGAGGAGCAGGCGCGCACGGTGGCGTACCTCTTCGGCGCGCTGCTGCTTTTGATCGTCATCGTCATGCTCACGGCGGCGCTCCTGGCCGGCGCCCTGGCGCGGCCCATCGTGCGGCTGCGCGCGGAGCTGGAGGCCGTGGGCCGGGGCGAGTTTGCGCGGGCGCTCCCCGTGACCACGCGCGACGAGATCGGCGAGCTGGTGGCGACCTTTAACGAGATGCGCGCGCAGCTGGCCGAGAGCCGGCGCAAGCTCGCGCAGCAGGAGCGCGAGGTGGCCTGGCGCGAGATGGCCCGCCAGGTGGCGCACGAGATCAAGAACCCGCTCACGCCCATGAAGCTCTCCGTGCAGCACCTGCGCCGCGCCTACGACCGCCTCGAAGTGCCCGAGGGCGCGGCGCCGGGCCAGGCCGCGCCGCCTCTCCAAGAAGCCAAGCCCGACGAGGAGGCCGGCCGCTTCCGCACGCTCTTCGAGCGCATCACCACCACGCTCGTCGAGCAGATCGACACGCTCGCCCGCATCGCCAACGAGTTCTCCTCGTTCGCGCGCCTGCCCACGCGCGTGCTCGAGCCGCTCGACCTCAACGAGGTGATCCACGAGGCCGTCGCGCTCATGCAGGAAGAGGCCGACGCCGAGATCGCGTGCGACTTCCACCCCGAGCCGCTCGTCGTCGAGGCCGACCAGGAGGAGCTGCGCCGCGTCTACATCAACCTGATCAAAAACGCGCTCCAGGCCCTGCCCAAAGACGGAGCCGGCCGCGTCACCGTGCGCACGCAGCGCAGCGGCCTCGAAGGGGCGTCTTCCAACGGGCAACCTCCCAATGGGCGCACGGGCGCAGAGGCCGCCGCCCCGCAGGCGCAAGCCTTTGTCATCGACAACGGGATGGGCATCCCGCCCGAGCTGCGCAGCAAGATCTTCCAGCCGAACTTCTCCACGAAGACGAGCGGCACAGGGCTGGGCCTAGCCATCGCGCGCAAGAGCATCGAGGAGATGAACGGCGCAATTGGGTTCGAGACGGAAGAAGGGCGCGGCACCACGTTCTGGATCCGCCTGCCGCTCATCCCTGTCGAGCGCGCAGAGGAAGCGGCGCCGGCGGACGAGTAGAAGGCGCGGTGCTCGTGCGATGCTGCTGCAAATCCCCTATGTAGGCCAGCAAAAATACCTTGGCTGGCCGACGATGGACGAATGGCGATGGACGACCCTCCAGCCTTTGAGCATCGTCCGTGGTCCATCGTCCGTCGTCCGTGAGTTCACGTAATTTTGTGGACTCACATAGAGCTTCTTGCAGCCGCGCGGGTTCTTCAGACGGCCTTTGTTGAAACCTGCGAGGCGGCGCTCTACCTTCACCCGTTGCAGCCGGCGCCGCGCCGGGCTGCCCCCACTAACGTTCCACCCTGCGAGCGCCCCATGAGAGTCGTCGTGATAGGAGCCGGCGAGGTCGGCTTCGACGTAGCGCGGATCCTTTCGCAAGAGCAGCACGACGTGACGCTGGTGGACGTGGAGGCCGGCGCGCTCTCAAGCGCGGCCACCCGCCTCGACGTCATGACCTTGCAGGGGAGCGGCACCTCGGCCGAGGTGCTCGAAGAGGCCGGCATCGACCGCGCGGACATGCTCGTGGCCGTCACCTCCATCGACGAGGTCAACATCATCGCCTGCATGATGGCCGACCGCTTCGACGTGGAGACGACCATCGCGCGCGTGCGCTCGGACGAACTCACGCGCACGCGCTCGGTGCTCAAGTCCACCGACTTCGGCATCGACATGGTCATCCACCCGGAGGAGAGCGCCGCCGCCGAGGTCACGCGCCTGATCCGCCGCGCCTCGGCCACCGACGTCCTCACCTTTGCCGACGAGCGGCTCAACCTCGTGGGGATGCGCCTGGACGAGCACGCGCCGGCGCTGGGGCAGACGCTGCGCGAGGTGGCCGGGGAGCACTCGGAGTTCCCCTTCCGCATCATGGCCGTGGGCCGCGGCGTGCGCACGCTCCTCCCGCGCGGGGACGAGCGCCTTCAGAAGAACGACCAGGTCTTCGTCCTCACGCGCCCGAAGCACCTCCCGCACGTGGCCCGGATGATGGGCAAGCACGAGGTGAGGATGCAGCACGTGATGGTGCTGGGCGGGACGCAGGTGGGCGCCAAGATCGCCCTGCAGCTCAGCGAGGAGACGAGCCGGAGCGTGAAGCTCGTCGAGCCGGACCGCGAGCGCGCCGAGGAGCTGGCCGAGGACCTGCACGACGTGCTCGTCCTCCACGGCGACCCCACCGACATCGACCTCTTGGCCACGGAAGGCCTCGGCGAGATGGACGCTTTCGTGGCCGTCACGGAAGACCAGGAGTCCAACCTCGTCACCTGCCTGATGGCCAAGCACCTGGGCGTGCGCAAGACGGTGGCGCTGCTCTCCAAGGCGGCGTACATCCCCATCAGCCAGGCCATCGGCCTGGACGCGGCCGTGTCGAAAAAGCTGGCCGTCTCGCGCGAGATCCTCCGCTTCTTGCGCGGGAAGCACGTCAAAAGCGTGGCGACGGTACACGGCCTGGACGCGGAGATTTTGGAGATCGAGGCCACGCCGCGCTCGCGCGCCGTGCGCAAGCCGCTCAAGGAGCTGAAGCTGCCCGAAGGCATCCTCATCGGCGCCGTGCAGCACAACAGCGCCGTCGAGGTGGCCACGGGCGAGACGCAGATCCGCCCCGGCGACCGCGCCATCGTCTTCGTCCTGCCGGGCAAGGTGAGCGAGGCCGAGAAGCTTTTCGAGTAGCCTTTTCGCGTTTGGCGTCCGGCGCCGAACGCTCAACGCCACACGCAGAAGAACGCAGAAGAGCGCACGCGCGCATGAACTTTCAGCCCGTCAGCACCGCCGGCGTGGTGCTCAACGTCAAGGCCGTCGTCCGCACGCTCGGGGCGCTGATGCTCTTCCTTGGCGGCGCGCTTCTCTTGTGCATGGGCGTGGGGCTGCTCTACCAGGACGGGACGTGGTGGAGCTTTGCGCTGGCGGCCGGGATCGCCTTCGGGAGCGGGGGCGTGGCGTGGTACACCTGCGGCGGCGCGCACGGCGAGGCGCCCGATCTGGGCATCCGCGAGGGGTTTGCCATCGTGGCGCTCTCGTGGTTCGTCCTCTCGCTCGTGGGCGCCCTGCCGTTCGTTTTCTCGGGCGTCTTAAGCTCGTACACGGACGCCTTTTTCGAGACGATGAGCGGCTTTACCACCACGGGCGCCACCATCCTGGGCGGGGCCGAGACGCCGGGCATCGAGGCCATCCCGCACGCCTTCCACTTTTGGCGCTCCTTGGCGCACTGGATGGGCGGCATGGGCATCATCGTGCTCACGCTGGCCATCCTCCCGATCCTGGGCGTGGGCGGGATGCAGCTGTTCAAGGCCGAGGTGCCCGGCCCCTCCGCCGACAAGCTCACGCCGCGCGTGCGCGAGACGGCCAAGCGGCTCTGGCTCATCTACGTGGGCTTCACCGCCTTGGAGGCCCTCTTGCTCCTCCCGGCCATGACCCCGTTCGACGCCGTCAACCACGCCTTCGCCACGATGGCCACGGGCGGCTTCTCCACCGAGGGCGGCTCCGTGGGCGACTACGACTCGGCCTACGTGGACGGGGTCGTTACGCTGTTCATGTTCCTGGCCGGGACGAACTTCGCGCTGCACTACCGCCTCCTCAGCGGCAAGCGCATCACCATCTTCAAGGACACCGAGCTTCGCGTCTACGCCGGCATCATCGCCACGGCCACGCTTCTGATCATGCTGGGCACCTGGCGTCCTACCATGGGGTTGATGCTCCGCGCCGAGAACATCACGGGCGTCTTCGAGGGGTACGCCTCCATCGGCGAGGCGCTGCGCTATGCCGCGTTCCAGGCCGTCTCCATCACCACGACGACGGGCTTCGGCACGGCGGATTACGAGCTGTGGCCGCCTCTGGCGCTGGGCGTCCTCTTCCTGCTCTTCTTCGTGGGCGGGATGGCCGGCTCCACGGGCGGCGGGCCGAAGGTGGTGCGCTACGTGCTGCTCTTTAAGAACTCGTTCAAGGAGCTGAAGCAGCTCGTGCACCCGCGCGCGGTGATCCACACGCGCCTGGGCGGCGCCGTCGTGCCGCAGGAGGTGATGCGCAACGTGCTCTCCTTTATCGTTATCTACTTCACGCTCCTGGGCGTGGGCATCGCCATCATGGCGCTCCTGGGGCTGGATCTCTTGAGCGCCTTCGGGGCCACCATCGCGTGCGTGGGCAACATCGGCCCCGGCTTCGGCACCTTCGGCCCGACGGAGAACTACGCGCACGTGCCCACGCTGGGCAAGTGGATCCTCTCGTTCTTCATGATGGTGGGCCGCCTGGAGATCTTCACCGTGCTCATCCTCTTCGTCCCGGCCTTCTGGCGGCGCTGAGGGCAGGCGGCGGGGAGGCGTCAGCCGTCCGAGAAGTCACGATGGCCGAAGTAGTGCAGCACGAAGCGCACCTTGGCCGCCTTCTGCGGGCCAAAGCCGGGGAGCTTGCGCACGCGCTTTTCCACAGCTTCGATGGGCGCGCCGTCGTTCCAGAGGTTGGCCGCGCTGCCGTCGTACTCCTCAGCCAGGATGCGGGCGACCTCCTGCGTGGTGTCCGCCATCTTGTTGGTGAAGCGGTGGACGGCGGGCTGCTCAGCAAAAAGCGCGCGGAACGCCGCCTCGTCCGCCTCGGCGATCTTCCGCATGTCGAGGTGGCCGAGGCGCTCCCGGAGGCGCACCGGTCCGGTAAAGGCGAACTCGGCGCGCACGCGCTGGTCGTACAAGAGGCCGAGGAGCGCGGCATTGGGGTCGGAGCGCAGGTAGGCGTCGGCGTCCGGGTCCTGCGTGAGCGTGCCCTCGCGCGCGTAGCGGTCCATCATGCGCACGAGGCCGCCTTCAAGGTCGCCGTACGGGATGGGCGGAATGTCAGTTGTGTCGGACTGCCGACTCATAAGGGTAATGGCTTGCGAAAAGAGACGGCGGACCGCAGACGGCAGACCGCCGAACGCAAAGAAAACGGTTTGGATTAAAAGCCGCCGTCCGCCGTCGGCGGTCTGCCGTCCGCCCGGAGCCACCGCGCCACGTCGCGCGCAAAGTACGTCAGAATCGCGTCGGCGCCAGCGCGGCGGATGGCGGTGAGCGTTTCGAGGGCGGCCTCGCGCTCGTCGAGCCAGCCGCGCTGGGCGGCGGCCTTGATCATGGCATACTCGCCGCTGACGTGGTAGGCGGCCACGGGCACGTCGGACTGCTGGCGCACCCTGTAGATCACGTCGAGGTAGCCGGCAGCGGGCTTGACCATGACCATGTCGGCGCCCTCGTCGAGGTCGAGGCGGAGTTCGCGCAGGGCCTCGCGCCGGGCGTTGGCCGGGTCCATCTGGTACGTCTTCTTGTCCGGCGGGACGCCCTCGCGGTGGCGCGGCGCAGAGTCGAGCGCATCCCGAAACGGTCCGTAGTAGGCCGAGGCGTACTTCGCTGTGTAGGAGAGGATCGCCACGTCCTCGAAGCCCCCGCCGTCGAGCGCCGTGCGGATGGCCGCCACGCGCCCGTCCATCATGTCCGACGGCGCGATGACGTCGGCGCCCGCCCCGGCCTGAGCGAGGGCCACGCGCTGCATCACCTCCAGCGTGGCGTCGTTGACGATGACGCCGTCGCGGACGAGACCGTCGTGGCCGTCCGAGTTGTACGGGTCGAGCGCCGTGTCGGTGATGACGAGCAGCTCCGGCGCGGCATTTTTGAGCGCACGGACGGCGCGGGGGACGAGGCCGTCGGGATTGGTTGCCTCACTGGCTTCGGGGTCTTTCTGCTCGTCCGGCACGGCGGGGAAGAGCGCCACGGCGGGGATGCCGAGTTCGTACGCTTCGCGCGCCTGCTCCGCCAGCAAATCCACGCTCCAGCGGTGCTGTCCCGGCATGGAGTCAATCGCCTCCTGCTTTCCGTCGCCCTCAATCACGAAGAGCGGCAAGACGAGGTGGTCCGCCGAGAGCCGCGTCTCGCGCGCCATGCGGCGGATGCCAGGGGTGCGGCGCAGGCGGCGGGGACGGCTTACCAATTTTGGATTTTGGATTTTGGAGTGGGCACGAGGATTCTCGAATAGAGAGGGCCGCGGGCGGCTTTGGTCATGTTGTCGAAGCAGGCTCCGGCCCCATCAGCCCGTACTCGCGGTAGGTGTCGTAGCCGTCGGTGTCTTCGATGCCAAGCAGCGCCTCCAGCTTTCGGGCCTCGCTGATCGTGAGCGCGTCGTCCGTCATTGCTTGCATGATGCGGCCGAGCATGACGTACTTCACTGGCATGGCTTCGTCCTGGACGCGCTCGACGATTTCCTTTAGCGCTTCGAACTCGCGTTTCATAGCTCCTCTTCAAAATCCGTTCGTTGGTACCGGCGGCGCGTCCCGTCGTCGAAGATGAGGTCCACGAGGATCAGCTCTTCGGATCGGTCCCAGAAGAACCCGTTCTTGATCCCCTTGCGGGCTTCTCCTTCGTTGAACTCGGCGCGGTTGATGTGGAACGCGACGCAGCGCGCGCCTTGTTTCCGGGCGCTGCGCATCCCGTCTTGGAGGCGGTTCCGCACATTCGCGCTTTCTGCGGTGATCTCCTTGAACTCCCACGGCTCGCCGTCGATGTCCGCGTCTGCTACTCGCCCTGCGGCGCCGACCTCTTTCTGCAGCACCACTTGGTGGCCGAGCGCGGCGTAGCTCCGGGCCACGACAAGCTCAGACGCGAAGCTGTGCGTGGCGTGCTCCCGATGTACGAGCACGAAGCCTTCGGTCTCCTCGTCGAAGTATACTCGCTCGTCCTCGGTGTAGTACGCGCCGCTGGCGAGCAAGCGGTCGTAGCGCTCGCGGGCCGTTTCTGAGTCTCCTATCCTCCCTCATACAAGTCACCACCCGCTGGCATACCCATTCGCCGCGTTCTGCTCCTTGAGCCAGGCCATGAGCGGGGCGTAGTAGTCGAGGAGGGCCGTGGCGTCCATCTCGCGCTCGCCCGTTAAGGCTTCTAGGGCCTCGGGCCAGGGGCGGCTCAGGCCCATCTCCATCATGGCAAAGAGGCGCTCGCCGGCGGCCTCGCTGCCGTAGATCGAGCAGCGGTTGAGCGGCCCCTCGTAGCCGGCCTCTTGGCAGAGCGCGCGGTGCATCTGGAACTGGAGGATGTGCGCCAAAAAGTAGCGGCTGTACGGCGTGTTGGCCGGGATGTGGTACTTCGCGCCGGGGTCGAAGTCCTCTTCCGTGCGCTCCACCGGCGGGGCCAGGCCCTGGTACTGCTCGCGCAGATTCCACCAGCCGGCGTTGTACTCCTCCAGGCCGATCTCGCCGCTGAAGACCTGCCAGCGCCACTTGTCCACCATCAGGCCGAAGGGCAGGAACGCCACCTTGTCGAGCGCGCTCCGGAGCAGCAGGCCGATGTCCTTTGAGGCGGGCGGCACCTCGTCGATGAGGCCGACCTCGTTGAGGTACTCCGGCGTCACGCTCAGCGCCACGGCGTCGCCCAGGGCCTCGTGAAAGCCGTCGTTGGCGCTGCCTTTGTAGAGGTAGGGCTGCGTCTTGTAGGCGCGCTGGTAGTAGTTGTGGCCGAGTTCGTGGTGGATCGTCTGGAAGTCGTCCGCCGTCGGCTCGATGCACATCTTGATGCGGAGGTCGTCTTGGTCGTCGATGTCCCAGGCCGAGGCGTGGCACACCACGTCGCGGTCGGCGGGCTTGGTGAAGAGCGAGCGCTCCCAGAACGTCTCCGGCAAAGGCTCCAGGCCCAGCGAGGTGAAGAACCGTTCGCCGTACTCGACCATCTCCACGGCGTCGAGGCCTTCTTCGCGGATGCGCTCGGTGAGGTCGTAGCCGGGGTTGGCGTCCTCGGGCGCGACCAAAGGAAAAATATTGCCCCACTGCTGCGCCCACATGTTGCCCAGGAGATGCGCGGGGATCGGTTCGCCGGGCCTGACGACGTCTTCGCCGTACGCCTCGGCGAGCTTGCCGCGGACGTACGTGTGCAGCTCCTGGTAGAGCGGGCGGACCTGTTCCCAGAGCCGGTCCATCTCCTGGGCGAAGGAGTCGGGCGGCATGTCGTAGTTCGAGCGCCACATCGCGCCTACGTCGTCGAAGCCGAGGGCTTGGGCGCCCTCGTTCATGAGGCCGGCGAAGGCGGTGTAGTCTTCGCGCATGGGTGGGGAGACGGTGCGCCAGCCCGTCCACACGGCCCGAAGCGAATCGGCGTCGCGGCTCGTGGCCATGATGCGCGTCATGTCGCCGAGGGCGAGGCAGGAGGTGTCGCCGGCGAAGGGGCCGCGCAGCGAATCGCTTTGGCCGGGGCACCACTCGCCGGTGCCGTAGGTGCTCTCCAAACCGACGGAGAGTTCGGTCAGGCGCTTCGTCTTCTCGGCGTCGGGCGGGGCGGGCATGATGAGGCCGCTGCGCAGGAGGTCGAGCCTGCGGCGCGCGTCGGGCGGCAGGCCCTCGACGCCAGTGTACTGCGCGGCCCCGGCGGCGAGGGCGCTCGCGGCGGCCGTGTACGCCTCGGTGGCGCGGGCGGAAATCTGCTGCGTGTCGTAGGTGATGTACGTCGCCTGCACCCAGGCGGCGCGGGCGGCCTCTTCGCCCAGTTCGCTCAAGACGACCTCGGCCGAGTCCACGAAGGCGACGGCGTCCTCGGCGGTGGGGGCGTTCATTGTGGTGGAGGCGCTGTCAGGACTGGACTGCGCGTGGGCTGTGGGACTGGAAAGGAAAAGCAGAGCGAGCGCCGTACAGCCGGCAAAGCAGAGAAGAGGCTTCATGAGAAGAGAGGTTCAGGAAGAGGAGAGATGTGCATCCAATGTACAACGCCAGCACGTGACGAGAAACCTGACGGCCTGCCGTAGGGACACGATATATCGTGTCCCTACCGATGGGTGAGGCTTTCCTATGCCGCCGTCACGCCGAAGGCTTCCGCCGCCACGTCGTGCCCTCGGGCGAGTCCATGACCTCGACGCCGAGCGCCTCGATCTCGTCGCGCAGGGCGTCGGCCCTCTGGTAATCCTTCTCAGCGCGGGCGGCCTCACGTTTTTCGAGCAACGCCTCGACCTCCTCGGCAAGCGGATCGTCGGCCTCGTCTTCGGGCGCGGCGGGCGTTTCGTAATCAGAATACACGATGCCGAGAAGGGCGTTCGTCTGGTCGAGCCACTTCTGCGCGGCGCGGGCGGAGGGGGCGTCGAGATCGGCGTGTTGGAGGCGGCGGGCGCCTTCGAGCGCGGCGGCGAGCGCGGCGGGCGTGTTGAGGTCGTCGCACATCGCCGCGAGCGTGCGATTGTAGATGCCCTTCAGTTCATCAGCGAGGGCCGTGTCGCCGGGCGTGCCGTTTTCAGAGGCGTCGCCATTTTCGAGCGCGTGGGCGACGTTCTCAGCGGCGGCGCGGTAGCGGGCGAGGGTCTTGGCGCTGTCTTGGAGCGTCTTATCGGTGAAGTTGTACGGCTTACGGTACTGCCCGGCAATGAGCGCGTAACGCAGCGCCAGCGGATCGACCCCGCGCTCCTCGACGAGGTCGCGCACGGTGAAGAAGTTGCCTTTCGACTTCGACATCTTCTCGCCCTCGACCTGCAGAAAGCGCGTGTGCACCCAGTAGCGCACCGAGGGGCCGCCGGAGAGGCTTTCGTTCTGCGCCAGCTCGCACTCGTGGTGGGGGAAGAGGAGGTCCTCGCCGCCGGCGTGCAGGTCGAACTGCTCGCCGAGGTACTTCATCGACATCACCGAGCATTCGAGGTGCCAGCCGGGGAAGCCACGCCCGCCGGCGGTGCCTTTGGTGAACGGGCTGTACCACTGCATGAGGTGGCCGGGGTCCTTTTTCCAGAGGGCGAAGTCGCGCGGGTCGCGTTTTTCTTCATCTTGCACGACCTCGCGCGTGCCTTCAAGCTGCCCGGCGTCCTGGCCGCGCCCGGAGAGCTTGCCGTAGTCCGGGAAGCTTTGCACAGAGAAGTACACGCCCTGCTCCGTCTCGTAGGCGTGGCCGGTTGAGACGAGGCGCTCGGCGGCCTCGATCTGCTCGGTGATGTGCTCCGTCGCGCGCGGGCGCACGTCCGGCTCGCGGAGGTTCAAGGCGCGCCAGTCCGCCACGAGCGCCTCGGTGTAGTAGCGGGCGAGGTCGTAGATGTTGGCAAAGCGCTGGCCCTCTTTTTCGAGCGCGCGCGCCATCTTGTCCGCGCCCGTGGGATCGGAGAGGTCGTCTTCGGTGAGGTGGCCCACATCGGTGACGTTGGAGACGTAGGTGGTTTTCCAGCCGAGCGCCCGCGCCGTGCGCAGGATCAGATCCGCCGTGAGAAAGGAGCGGAAGTTGCCGATGTGCGCGTAAGTGTACACCGTCGGCCCGCAGGCGTAGAAGCGCAGGTGCGGCGTGCTCTCTTCGTCGCGCTCCGACGGCTCGATGGGTTCCGTCCGGCGCGTGAGCGAGTTGTAGAGTTGGAGGGTGTTTTCGTCAGGCGTGTCCGTCGGCATAGCGGGCTGCGGGTCTCGGCGGGGCGGGCGCGTAGACTGCATACCGGGGAGCCGCTGCGAATGTGCCGGCCACTGAGGGGATGGCTCGCTGATGAAAGAAGCCGGCCGATCTTAGAGCTAAAAAACTTGGCAAGGTCAGAGGATTCCCTTACAAGATGCGAGGCCGGGACTTCTTAAGGTCTCATAAACTGCTGCTCATGGGTTCTTGAAAAAGGCTGTGCTCATGCGCCTTTTGCCACTTATGCCTCCAGACTCATGATCCGCTCTTGCCTTATACGCCTTGCCGAAAACGTCCACCTCCTCAGCGACGGCGATCTTGCAGAGGCGGTTAGCGAGATCGAACGCGGGCTACGCCTCCTGGCCAAAGAAAAACCGTCTGAGGGCGAAAGTCCGCAGGAGATCCGGGATAGAAACATCCTGCGGAGCGATCTCCGTTGCACGTATCTTATCGCGCGCTGCGAAATAGAAAGCAGGACGGGCATAGCTCACAGCAGCGAGACGTTCGCTCTCTTCGGCTCGGAGCACTGAGCGCTCAAGGACGCTTTTTCGCTGGTGATAAGGCCACGGCTGTCATTTGGCGTCGGGTGTTTCCCCTTCGAGCACATACCTGGCGCCTGCTGCGAGTGTGCCGTCTTCGCCGGGATTTAGACGGGTGCGCTCACGCCCGCTGCCGCGCGATCTCCCAGACGAGGTGCTTCAGCTCGGGCACGATCAGCTTGTCCATCGCCAGCTTCACGGCGTTGGGCGAGCCGGGCACGGCGAAGAAGAGCGTCTCGCGGTAGACGCCCGCCACGGCGCGCGAGAGCATCGCGCCCGAGCCGATCTCCTCGTACGAGAGCATCCGGAACAGCTCGCCGAAGCCGGGCAGCGGCTTTTCAATGACGGAGGAAAGCGCCTCGTAGGTGCGGTCGCGCCGCGTGATGCCCGTCCCGCCGCTAAAGAGGGCGACCTCGACCTGAGCGGCCAGCGTTTTTGCCAGGTCAGTGATGACGGCCGGCTCGTCGGGGACGATCTCGTAGCTCACCACCTCATGCCCGGCGCTTTCGACGCGCTCGCGGATGAGCGCGCCGCCGGTGTCGTCTTCTTCGGTGCGCGTGTCGCTCACGGTGACGACGGCGCAGCGGATGGGGGTGTCGCGCTCGGCCTGGGCGCGGTCGTGGTGCTCGGCGTAGCTCATGCGGAGGCGGGGTCGTGCGGCGGGGCGGCAGCTTTTGCCGAGGGCGGCTCGCCGAACCAGCGCGGCGGGTCGTAGCCGGAGCCGCCCCACGGGTGGCAGCGCACCACGCGCCACACCGAGAGGACGAAGCCTTTGAGCGCGCCGTACTCCCGCAGCGCTTGAACGGCGTACTGCGAGCAGCTTGGCGTAAAGCGGCAGCTATCGGGCAGGTGCGGCGAGAGGAGAAGCTGGTACCCGCGCACTAGGCCGATGAGCACGAGGCGCGGCCACCGGGAAACGGAGCGAAGCATAGGCAAAGAAGACGCTGCGGGGGCGGACTGCGAAGCTTTAAGAAAGCCGCCGGGTGCGGGTTCCACCAGAGGCCCCGCGGCTGGCATAGGACGCCCTCCTGCGTTAGCTTGGGGAATGAGCCGAGAGCGCTCACCCTTTTCCACGCACCATCCTCTCCGCGCATGAACACGCAGCCTCTTCTGGAAAACGTCAAGTACAACGCCGACGGCCTCGTCACGGCCATCGCCCAGGACGCGGCCACGGGCGAGATCCTCATGCTCGCCTACATGAACGCCGATACGCTGGAGCAAACGCTCGACACCGGCACGATGACCTACTGGAGCCGCTCGCGCCAGGAGGTCTGGGTCAAGGGCCAGACGAGCGGCAACACGCAGGCGGTCAAGGAGGTGCGCATCGACTGCGACGGCGACGCGCTCCTGTTCAAGGTCGAGCAGCACGGCGGCGCGGCCTGCCACACGGGCCACCGTTCCTGCTTCTACCGCACCTTCGAGGGCGGCCGCCTCGTCGAACAAGGCGAAAAGGTCTTCGACCCAGACGAGGTGTACGGCTCGTAGTTCAGGAGGCGGCGCCCCTTGCGTCAGCCGGCATCGGAGGGAACCCAGCCTGTGCGCGCTCGAGGCAGCTCGACGAGCGCGAACGCGCCGAACGTCCCCAGCACGGGTGCTTCGGCGCCGGCGGCCAGGCTGTCGATGGCGGGGGCGCCCGGCTGCGGGCGCTGGAGCGCGAGGGCGCCGTCCGCGAGGCGGAGCGTGCGCAGCGGCGCCTCGGCAGGCAAAAGGAGCGAGGCGGCCAGGTAGCCGGCCGTGCCATCAGGCAGAAGCACGCGGTGCCAGGCGCCGCTCGTGCCCGCGAGGCGGAGCGCGGTGCCCTGCGGCAACCGGCGGAGCACGTCCGCCTGCGTCGTGGGGCCGGCGCGGAGGTTGGCCCGCGCCACGGCAATGCGGCTCCAGCGGCCCAGGCGCGTCGTGTCGGCCGAGGGCGCCGCCGCCTCGGCGCGCGGCTCGTGCACGAACGGGTACGGGTCCACCGGCCCGCCGGCGTAGAGGCCGAAGTGCAGGTGCGGCGGCGTCGTGCGCGCGTTCCCCGTGTTGCCCACCAGGCCGAGCGTGTCGCCCGCCTCGACGCGCGCCGGCGCTCGGACGAGCTGGCTGTCCAGGTGCGCGTAGTAGAAGGCGCGGCCTCGGCCCACGTCGCGCACCCACACCGTCTTCCCGCCCCGGCCGCCGTTGCCCGTGCGCGTGACGAGGCCGCCCGTGGCCGAGACGACGGGCGTGCCGCGCTCTGCAAAGATGTCCACGCCGTGGTGATCGCGGGCGCCGCCGTCGCGCGCGTCGCCGAAGAAGCTGCGGATGGCGCGGCTGTCTTCTCCGGAAACCGGGAACGCCGCCAGCGACGCGCCGGCCTCTATTTCGATCACGTAGCGCCCGCCGCCTAAAAGCTCCGGCTGCACACGCAGAAGCAGGTCGCCGTCGCGCTCGGCCTCGACGGCGAGGCGCCCCGTCGTGTCGGCGCTGGCGAGGGGCGCGGGGGCGCGGGCCGTATCCTCGGGCACCTCGAAAAGATCGGCGAAGAGCCGCGTCGAGTCGTCCGGCAGCGTAACGCGGATGCGCAGCTCTTGCCCGCGCCGGACGCCAATGCGGTACCCCGCCGCCGCCGGCTCAGCCGGGTTCAGGTAGCCGACCTCGCGGAAGGGCGCCTCGACGCGCGCGGCCTCGGCCAGGGCGCGCTCGCCGGCGGCTTGCCACGCGCGGCCGAGCGCCGTCTCGAGCGCGCCGGCCTCACGGAGCGTTTCGGCGTAGGCCTCGCGCGGCGTCTGGTCCGGACGGAAGACGCTGCGGAGGTTTTCCGCCTGCCCGCATCCGCCCGCGAGCAGAAGCAAAAGCAGCGCGCTGGTGAGAGCGACCACCGCTGGCCTGTGGAGAGGAGACGTTGTCATGCTCATCGAGCGTGGAGGTCGGCTGCGGAGCGGCGGTCCAACTCTTCGGCGATGCGTCGAGGAGCCACCGTGGCAAGCGCGCCGAGTTTGGGGCAGAGGCGGGGGCAGCGTTGGACGAGGCGCGAGGCGCGCGCGTTCGCTCACAGCGTGCCGTGACGGCTGTGCAAGGGTCTGGGTTGCGAGAACGTTGCACCTGCGGAGACCTCTGCTACAGCGGAGCATCCGCGCTTCTCGCCAGACAGAGTGGCCGAGAAAGCGCCGCCCGTGCCGCCGTATCGCTCTTCTTGAAGTACGTCTTTCCGAAGCCTATTCGCCTATAAGGATCATCGCTGCGGCGGCAGCCACGCCGAGGTGCAACACCGCGAAGAAGGGGCGTCGTGATAAGAAAAACCTAAGCCGCCGTGCCGGAAGGCGCACAAGGGCGCAAGTCCAGAGGAGCACGCCTGATGTGCCAAGGCACCGCGTCCGCCTGCGTCATACGCCTTGCGCTTGCTACAGCGCGCTTGCAGATAATAAGCCAAGCGCAAAAGAAAAAGGCTCCGCCGCCGCGCGCCAGAGGACATCGCTTAGAAGACCCAACGGGGCGAGACCTCACTCGAACATGCAGAAGCGTTCAAGAAACCGTTACCCATGACCGTGCCGCTTCCACAAAGCTCTCCTCTTGGCAAGACGTGCGTGCACGCTTGCGTGTGCCTGTGGATCGGGGGCGCGCTTGCGCTGGGCGCGTCCGCCGCCCGTGCCCAGAGCCACGCCGATATGAACAGCACGGATCTCTCGGTCGGCTATCGGGAGCTGCTCCGCGAGTACGAAGCGCTGCGGCCCCGCCCCGCAGGCGATAGCGCCCGCACTGAGGAGCACCGCCGCGACCCTTTCCGCATGGAGATCGACGGGCTGGTCGTGGACGAGACGCAGTCGAAGATCGGGCGGGACTTCTACGACGCGTTCTACGCCGGCTGGGAGGCGCCGCAGGGGGCGGTCAACTTCACGGTGACCGTGCGCGAGCAGCCCGTGCCCAGCCGAGGCGCCCGCGTCACGGTGCAGGTCAACGACGAGATGGTCTTCCGCGCCAACCTGCAACCCAAGCTCGACTACATCGAGGCCGCCGCGCGCCAGGCCGTCTACTACGCGCGGCGCGGCCTGCAAGAGCAAGCCCCGCTGCAAATCTACTGATCGATACCCGCTGACCCCTCCCGGACTCTGCCACTGATGCAAAGCAAGACACGCCTTCCTATGTCCCACTCGATCCCGTTCTCCAAAGCCTTTGCGCTGCTCTTGGCCGCCGCTTTTTTGGCCGTCGCGCCGGCGGCGGCGCAGGACCTCGTCTACCGGCCGAAGAACCCGGCCTTCGGCGGCTCGCCGCTCAACTACCAGTGGATGCTCAACTCGGCGCAGGTGCAGAACCCGTACGACGGCGGCGGCGGGGCCGACCCCTTCGCGCGCGACCCGCTGGCGGACTTTCAGACGGGCTTGCAGCGGCAGATCCTCGGCGAGCTGTCGCGCGAGCTGGTCCGCAACCGCTTCGGCGAGAACCTGGACCTGACCGAGGAGGGCCGCTACGACCTCGGCGACTTCACCATCGAGATCGTGCCCGGCCTCGACGGCGTGAACATCCGCATCGTCAACGTGCTCACGGGCGACGAATCGACGGTCACGATCCCCACCTTTTAGCCTGCCTAATCCGCCGACGCAGAACCGCCCCTCTGCTAAAACCGCTTATCTGAACAAGAACGTGTACGCCATGAGACGAAGTGCCACCACGCAACGCTTGACCGGGCTGCTGATCGGAGCAGGGCTGCTCCTTCTGGGCGGCTGCGCCAACTACCTGAAGCCGTTCGAGACGAAGCCGGCGCGGCCCGGCCTCCAAAGCACGGCGCACGAGGCGCTCGCGGAACTGCCCCCGCCCTCGGAGAAGATCGTCGTGGCCGTGTACCGCTTCCGCGACCAGACGGGGCAGTACAAGCCTTCGGAAACGGCGTCGAGCTTCTCGACGGCCGTGACGCAGGGGGCCACCTCGATTCTCATGCGCGCGCTGGAGGAGTCCGGCTGGTTCGTGCCCATCGAGCGCGAGGGGCTGTCGAACCTCCTCAACGAGCGGCAGATCATCCAGTCCATCCGCGCGCAGAACGCCGGGCCGGACGGCGAGGGCCTCGGGCCGCTCCCGCCGCTCCTCTACGCCGGCGTCATGCTCGAAGGCGGCATCGTCGGCTACGACTCGAACGTGATCACGGGCGGGGCGGGCGTACGCTACTTCGGGGCGGGGGCCTCGGGCGAGTTCCGCCAGGACCAGGTGACGATCTACCTGCGCGCCGTCTCCACGCAGTCGGGCCGCGTCCTCAAGTCCGTCCACACGACCAAGACCATCCTCTCGCAGAAGGTGGACGGCGGCCTCTTCCGCTTCGTGGACACCGAGCGCCTCCTGGAGGCCGAGGCCGGGTACAGCTACAACGAGCCGCCCGTCCTGGCCGTGACGGAGGCCATCGAGGAGGCGGTGAAGAGCCTCGTCATCGAAGGCCTGCGCGAGGATTTGTGGTCGCTGGCCGACGCCGGCGAGGCGCAGCGCTCGGCCCTCTTTGCCGCGTACGACGCCTCTAAAGAGAAGACGGCGCGCATGGACTACTTCGGCCGCCTTACCGAGAGGCGCAACCGGCTGGGCCTGGGCGTGGGCGCCGGCGTGGGGATGCAGCGCTACCAGGGCAACTACCGCGACCCGCTGATGCGGCCCACCGCCTCGGTCTACGTGCGCGGGAACGTGGCGCCGCGCTGGGGGCTGGGCCTCACGGCGTCGGCGGGGGAGCTGGCGGCCGAGCGTGCCTTCAGCCGCCGCTACCTCGCCGCGGACGCGCACGCGCTCTACTACCTCCTGCCCACGCGCCGCCTCACCCCTTTCGTAAAGGCCGGCGGGGGCGTGCTTGTGCAGGAGAAGCACGCGGCGGGTCCGGGCGGGGAGCGGCCCTTCCCCTACGTCACGGGCGCGGCCGGGCTGGAGATGATGGCCACGCCGCAGCTGAGCCTGAGCGCCTCGCTCGGCAACGACTACGCACTCACCGACGGCCTCGACGGCGCCGTGGGCGGCGCGGGCAACGACAGCGTGTGGAGCCTGCGCACGGGCCTGACGTGGTACCCCTTCCAACGATAACTCGCGGGGCAGGCCGCGCCGGCTTTGGTGCCGCCTCACGCCTCGACATTGCTTACCAATCTGCCAATACCCCATCTCGGGTTCAGGGCTGTGGCGCTGAACCCAAGAAACGACGGCAAAGGACGCCGCGCGCATGTCCTACCATGCACGCGGCCGAGGAACCCTTGCCGCCGTCTCGGTGCCTTCGGGTTGCGAAGACGCACAGCCGTAGCTATCTGCGGGCACCTCTCTTGTTCCTCATCCGAGCGGGCAGGCCGGGCCACGTTGCCCCTTTCTGCCTCCTCGTCTTCTCACGATTAAACACCACCGAACAGAGAGAAAACCCATGAAAAAGCTTCTTACACTCGCGCTCGCCTTCGCCCTGAGCACCGGGCTGGCCTTTGCTCAGACCTCGGGAGAGACCGGCGTTTCGGACCCCGACGTAGACGTCGATCCCGGCGCCTCGATCTCCTCCAGGGGCGATGACAACACCGCCACCATTGACCAGACCTCCAACGGCTCCGGCACGCTCGGCGCCGAGATCGACCAGAGAGGCGATGACAACGTCGCGCACATCGAGCAGGTCTCCAACGCCGTGAACATGGAGTCGCTCATCGAGCAGGTCGGTGACGACAACGTCGCTACCACCTCGCTCCGGAGCGCTGCTGCGAGCAGGACGGCGCAAGGCACGCGGACGCTCCAGCGCCAGCGCGGCTCCGACAACCGCGCCTCCATTGAGGGGACCGACATCGTCCAGGACCTGAGGGCGAAGCAGATCCAGGTCGGTGACGACAACGCGGCCGTGTTCACGGGCAAGGGCAACGCGCAGGGCTACCAGGAGCAGCGCGGCGACGACAACGTGGCGCGCGCCACGAACGTCCAGATCGCCACGCGGATCGAGCAGTTCCAGCGCGGCGACGACAACACGGCCACGTTCGACGCGCCCGGCACCGGCTCGGTGGGCCGCTCCTACCAGGACCAGCGCGGCGACGACAACGTCTCCCGCGTGCGCAACTTCGGCAGCGATGGGGCACGCCGCTCGCTCGCTGACACCGATCAGCGCGGCGATGACAACACGGCCGAGATCGACTTCATGAACAGCCGTGACAACGAAGGTCTCATCGACCAGTTCGGCGATGACAACGTCGCTCGGATCACGTTCGAGTCCGGCGGCAACACGGCCTACATCGGTCAGTTCGGCGATGACAACCGCGGCATCATCACGCAGGGCGCCGCCAGCGGCATGTCGGCCGACATCATGCAGCGCGGCGACGACAACAACGCCGTCATCACGCAGCAGTAAGCGCGGCGCGCTCCGCACGTGCAGACGACCGGCCCCGCACGGCACGACGCCGAGGCGGGGCCGGCGGTCTGCCTTCGCGCAGCACCGATGCGGGGGGCACGCCGCGCAGCCACTGCGGCCCGGCCCCCCGGATGGGCGCTGCCAACCAGGTTCTCTTCCCTGTCCTCTACGCCAACCCTCCCTTTGCTATGAACAGATGGCTGCTCCTTACCCTGACGCTGATTTTGGCCGCGAGGCCGGCGGCGGCGCAGGACGACGCTCCCCAAACGCCTTTCTCGGACGAGGTGTACGTGACGCAGATCGCGCAAGCGGTAAGCCCGGAGGCGCGCATCAGCACCGGCGAGGCCCTCGACCTGATCTACGCGCGGCTCCGGGCGGAGCGCCACCGCAGCGCCCTGGACGCTTACCAGGGCGGCGGCGCAGACGGGCGCAGCGTGGCGCTCGTCCATCAGCTTGGCAACCACAACGCGGCTGCTGTCGATCAGGCCGGGGCGTCCAACCTCGCCATGCTCTACCAGCGGGGCAGCGGCAACGCGTCGCTCTTGGAGCAGGCCGGCGCGGGCAACGTCTTCGGCTCGTATCTGACGGGCGACGGCAACAGGACGGACGTGCAGCAGCGCGGCACGGGCAACGTCTACGTGCTCGACTTCGCGGGCGACGGCCTCCGGCACACGGCCCGGCAGCTCGGCTCGAACAACCAAGCCGTGCAGACGGGCCAGGGCACCGTGCCCTTCAGCATCGAGCAGCGCGGCAACGGGATGCAGATGGTTATCCGACATGACTGAAAATTAAAAATTGGCACGATTGATGATCAGCATCAAAGCGCACGGCTGTACGCTCCGCGCCGGCCTCTTTTCCGGTAGACGCTTCGCTCTGATGAGGGTCTTTTTTCTCGGCTTGCTCTGCGCCGCCGCCCTCGCGGCCCCGGCCGCCGCGCAACCGTGCGGCGCCACGGCCACCGCCCTGACCGACACCTCCGATGCGCCGGCCCGCCTCCCCATCGAGGCCGACGGCCCGGTGCGCCGCATCCGAGGCGTCTTCGCGGACGGGGAGGCGCGTTCGGGCCGGCTCGCCTACCGCCTCGTCGTAGAGGAGGGGGAGGCCGGGCGCTCCGCCTCGCACCAGTCCGGCACGTTCGAGGCGCAGCCCGGCCGCCCGGACACGCTCGCCACCGCCAGCGTAGGCGTGCAGCCCGGCGACCGGCTCTCGGCTCGGCTCTCCGTCTCGGACGCCGGCCGGGTCGTGGGCGAGGGCCTGCGCTACCGTCACCGTCTTTTCTGCTCCGTAAGCTGACCATACATCTCGTGAACACGCACCGCGCCGCGTGGGCGGCTCTCTTCTCGCTTCTCTTTCCGCTTCTCGTCGCATCGTCGGGATGCAAGGAGGCCACCCTCGGCCCGGACCCCTCCGGCCGCATCGAGGGCGCCGTGTTCGACTTCGACACGCGGGCGGCGCTCGGCGGCGTGGGCATCACGTCCAGCCCGCCCTCGAGCGCCATCCTCACGGGCGGCGACGGCACGTTCGTGCTCGAAGACGTGGCGGCGGGCAACTACACCATCACGGCCAGCCGCTCTGGCTACCAGACGAACTCCGTGACGGTGTCCGTGCGCGAGGGCCGGACCACGCAGGCCGCCGTCTTCCTCGAAAAGGCGGACACGACGGCCAACCAGGCCGCGCTCAGCGCCGAGGTCCTCAACTGGTCAAACCAGAAAACGGAAGGGGACACCGTGCGCGTGCGCGTGGAGTACCGCGTGCGCAACACAGGCGCCGTAGACCTCCCGGCCTACGAGGTCTACTTCCGCATCGAGACAGAAGAGGTCAATTTCTTCCAGGAGCAGAACGGCACGGACCTGAACGTGGGCCAGGAGGACATCCGTCAGTTCAGCAAGAAGCTCCTCAAGCAGCCGGCCACGGCCGTGACGGTGGACGACTTCTCCTTTGAGGAGCCGTCGTAGCCTCTCAGCTTCGCATCAAGAAGCCTCAGGACGAAGCCGCAGGCTTGTAGAAAAGAACCGGGCCGGGTCGAAACTGCCGCCGAGGAGACGGCGGCCCCGGCGTCGTGGCCGAGCCTTCCGTGCCGCTCACGGGGCGCCCAGAGGCCGGTAGCGTGGAGCATTTCGCCGATGGGGCCGTAGACGACCGTAACCTCGGCGCTCGCGGCCGTTTCGGCTGCGCGAAGGCCTCTTGGCGGAGGCCTGCGCTCGTGGCTGCGAACGCCGCCGCGCGGCGCCTTGAGCAGCGCGCCCTCCCGAAGTAAAACGTGACACGGCCATGCGTCCTCTTCCCGCGGGCTGCCTTGCCCTTTTCCTGATCGTGGCCGGCTGCCAGGCCCAGTCCGCCCCCGCGCCCGAGAGCGAGGCCGCCGCGCTGACCGACCAGGCCTACCTCACCGCCCCGGTGTGGGACGACGGCCAAGCCGAGGTGGCCTTCTACGAGGTCCGCCGCACGCGCAACCAGTACGGCCAGGCGGCCGACCAGCGCTTCACCGCCGGGACGTACCTCGTCAAGCACCGCTTCAGCCCCGAGGCCATGACGAAGGCCACAGGCGAAGGGGAAGGCGTCTCGGCGTTCAAGTACGCGCTCTTCTACGAGTTCGAGAGCGGCTCCTACCAGTACAAGCGCCACTACGTCGTCAACGCCGCGCAGCAGGACCTCGCGCCCATCAAGGACTCGTTTACGAGCTTCGACTGGTGCTCGAACCTCTATCGCGAGATGGCCTTCCACCCCTCCGGCACGGTGGACTTCCTCAAGCGCAGCGACGACTACGGCAACGCGGATGGCACGTTCGACTACGAGGCCGGCGCCTTCCCGCCTACCGCGCTGCCGCTTCTGGTGCGCGGCCTCGACTTCTCGGAGGAAGAAGAACGCGCCTTCGCCGTCGTCCTGCCTGATGGAGACTACGTCCCGGCCCGCGCGCGCCTGGCCGGGCGCGACACGCTCGACCTGCCCGGCGGCGCCGAACCCGCCGAGCGGATCGAGGTCATCTACGACGAGGCCGTCCCCTCCATTATCGCCGAGGAGGCCGACCTGCAAGAAACCTACTGGCGCGGCACGGGCGAGGAGCGCACGCTTCTCCAGGTAGAAGGCGCGAGCGGGCGCTACCGGATGACGCTCATCGAGCAGCTCCGCACGCCGTACTGGAGGGAGAACCTGTGGCCGCGCCTCGCCCGCGTGAACGAGCGGCCTTGAGCGTTCGCGTGTTCAAACGTTGAATGTTCAATGCCAAAACGTTAAACGCAAGAAAATGAAAAGCTCAGTCAAGATCGGCTCGGTCGCGCGGATTGGGATTTACCTGCACTGGACGTTCGTGCTGCTCCTGGCGGGGATCTTCGCGTTCTACCTCTGGCGCGGCGACACGCTGGCGACGGCGCTCGTCGGCCTCGGGCTGATCTTGGCCGTCTTCGGCTGCGTGGTGCTGCACGAGCTGGGGCACGCGCTCACGGCGCGGCGCTTCGGCGTGCCCACGCGCGACATCACCATCTACCCCATCGGCGGGGTGGCGCGTTTGCAGCGCATCCCCGAGGAGCCGATGACGGAGTTCTGGATCGCTGTGGCCGGGCCGGCGGTGAACCTCGTCATCGCCGCCGTTCTGGCCGCGCTCATCCCGCTCGTGGGCGGCTCCTTCGCGCCAGATACGCTGCTCGACCCTGGGCGCAATCTCTTGGCTACGCTGATGTGGCTCAACCTCGTCCTCGTGGGCTTCAACATGCTCCCGGCCTTCCCGATGGACGGCGGGCGCGTCCTGCGCGCCCTGCTCGCCACGCGCATCGACTACGCCCGCGCCACAGGGATTGCCGCCTCGGTGGGGCAGGGGATGGCGATCCTCTTCGGCCTCCTCGGCCTCGTGGTGTTCAACCCCGTGCTCATCTTCATCGCGCTGTTCGTGTACGTGGGCGCGCAGCAGGAGGCGCGCCAAGCCATGCTGCGCGCGGCCACGGCCGGCACGTCCGTGCGCGAGGCCATGATGACGCGCTTCGCCACGCTCTCCGCCGATGATCCCCTCGGCGCGGCGGTGGACGAGCTTTTGGCCGGCGCCGAGCACGACTTCCCCGTGGTCGAGAACGGCTCGGTCGTGGGCCTCCTTACGCGCAAGCAGCTCATGCAGGGCCTCTCCGAAGGCGGGCGCGAGCGACGCGTGGGCGACGTGGCCGGCCCCGAGTGCTTTACCATCGACGCCGGCGCCATGCTCGACGAGGCGTTCCAGCAGATGCAGTCGGCCGGCTGCTCGACGGTGCCCGTCCTGCGCGGCGGCCGGCTCGTGGGCCTCCTCACGCTCGAAAACATCGGCGAGTTCATGATGGTCGCCTCGGCGCTGCGCCAGGGCGACGCGCACCGGCAGGAGGCCGAGCGCGACGGGAGGCTACGCTCGTAGCGAGAGTAGCGAGGTGCGGCGGTAGTCTCAGGAATGGGAAGCCGTTTCCTCACCCCTCCTCGTCGCGAAAGGGGTTGGCGCTGCGATGGCGGTCGGCGTTTTTGCGGAGGCGTATGATCCGCCCCCCCTGGCCAGAGGTAGGGCTGCTGCGTCTATTTGTCGGGGAAGGGTTTCCTGATTCCTTCGCAGAGGCAACGTCGTTGGGTTGTAGCGTGGCTACCGTAACTGTTTCCCCTTTGGCGTTGAGAAACTCCACTTCGAGCGCCTTGCCACCTCGATAGCGATGCACGACGGTGCCACGGGCGCCTTGCAGAAGACCGCGCTCGGGCATGTCGCGCGTCAGTTTCACTACTTGTAATTCCTTGAACATCGCGCTGCTATTCCGTCAATGGATATGCAGTTACAAGCCGGGGTGCTCTTTCGCCTGGTTCAACGATCCAGACAGTTCGAACCGAGACGGCTATGCCGTTTGGTGTTCTTAACTTACCCGTCAGCACGAATTTTGTGCCGTATGGGGTTGTTTCGTCCCTTGCGGCTTCTTCTGTGTGAGCCATCGCGATTAGATCGCGCCTTAGCGTGTCTAGGGTGTAACCGCAGCGGAGAAAAAACTCTGCCTTCGATTTTCCCTCAGGATGGCTTGCTGATAGAAGATAGTCCGTCAGTTTAGTCTCTTGTACGGTGGCTTGCTTCAGTCGGGCCGGACAGGATCTACCATACAGAGATTTAGAGCCAGCCAGCGTTCTTTGATTAGATGAGGCGCTTCGACTGTTGCGCCACCCGCTCCACAGCAGTCAGCGTCCGACCCCGGCACTGTCGGCGTAGAGGGCGGCGTCCTGCCCGCGCAAGAGCGCCAGCGCCACGCCGTTCGTCCAGCCGAAGCCGTCCTGGGCCGGGTACTCGCCGCCGCCGGCGCGCAGGTCCAGGTCTACCACGTTGTACTTCTCGACCATCTTCCCCGTGCGCTCGTAGACGCGGCGGTTGAGACCGAGCCAGCGCTCGCGCACGTTTCCGGCCATCTCGCTCAAGCCGTAGCGCCGCAAGCCCTCGATGGCGACCCATTGGAGCGGCGGCCAGCCATTGGGCGCGTCCCACTGCTGGTCCGTCGGCGTGGTGGTCGTGGCGAAGCCGCCGCCGCGCAGCAGCTCGGCCTCGGCTTTTTCGGCCACGCGGCGGGCCTGGGTGGAATCGGCGAGGCCGTAGTAGAGTGGGAAGAAGGCGGCCATCGTCACGGCATCGGTGCGCCGGCCCGTGCGGAAGTTGTAGTCGTAGAAGAAGCCGCGCTCCTCGTCCCAGCAGTGGCGCAGGAGCGCCTCTTTACGCCGGGCAGCCTGCTCGTCAAACGCCTCGGCCAGCGTGGGTTGGTCATCGGCGGCGTAGAGGCGCGCGAGCGTCCGCTCGGCGTGGTAGAGCAGCGCGTTGAGGTCCACGGGCACGATGTCGGTCGTGGCCGTGGCGACGAGGCCTTCGCCGCCCTGGTACCAGCGGCTGCTAAAGTCCCATCCGGAGGCGGCGGCGGCGCGCAGGTTGCGGTAGAGCGCCGGGCGCTCGGCCTCGGGCAGCTGCTGCGCAAGCTGGAAGTCCTCGCGGAAGGACTCGGGCCGGGGCGCGGCCTTGCGGTCCCAGTAGCGGTTCAGGACGTCGCCCTCGCCGAGGCGGACGACGTGCTCCTCGGCCGTGCCGGCTTCGGTCAGGCTCGTCTCGCCGTTCATCCAGTAGGCGTACTCCACGCGCAGCGGGCCGAGGTAGTCGAGCGCGGCCTCGACGCCGTCCTCCTGCGCCAGGAGCGCGATCATGGATGAGAAAAAGGGCGGCTGCGGGCGGGTGAGGTAGTAGCTGCGGTTGCCGTTGGGGATGAACCCGTAGCGCTCCGTCAGAAAGGCGAAGTTGCGGGTCATGTCGCGCACGAGGTCCATCCGCTCGGAGGCGACGAGGCCGAGCATGGTGAAGTAGCTGTCCCAGTAATAGATCTCGCGGAAGCGCCCGCCGGGCACGACGTACGGATGCGGCAAGGGGAGGAGCGAGGAGACGCCGCGCGCGGAGTCGGGCTGGCGCGTCAGGCGCGGCCAGAGGCCGGTGAGGTGATCCTCCATCGGCACGGCGGCGGAGTCGGCCGCTTGGGGCACGGCGATCTCTGGCGGCAGCGCGAAGTGCTCGTCCACGAATGCCCTGAGGTCGAAGCCTTCTCGCTCCTTCTCCTCGAGGTACCGCGCCGCGAGGGCCGCCGGCGCGCTCAGCGGGCGCGCGTCCACGAACGTCTTCGAGTCCTCGAAGAGGCCGCCAAGCTGCACGTCGGCGAAGAGCGGGCCGAGGTCTTCGGACGGCTCGTAGACGGCACCCGCACGCAGCGCAGGCTGCGGCGCCGCCGGCTGGAAGAGAAAGGCCGCCAGGAAGAGCGCGGCCAGCAGCCCGAGGCCGACGGACGCAAGACGGGAAGGGAGAGGCCGTGGAGCAGAGTCGGGCATCGGTGGCGTTGCGCGATTTGTAGAAACAGGAACGATTCAGCTGCGCGGCGGCCCTTGACGATTCGGCCCGCGCGGGGAACGGCTCAACGGGCGAATAGCGCGGATGGAGGGCGGCAGCCGTTACTTTTCGCAAGCGAGGCCGTACGTTTAAGGCAAGCTAACTGACATTCGGAAAAATCATTCAGAAAAAGAGGGAGGCACGCGATGATTCGTCCCGTCCGTACGTCACCGGCTTTCGAAAGCGCGGCGCTTCTGGTCTGCTTTCTCGTTGTGCTCGGCGGCTGCTCGCTGATCGATGACGGCTCCGGGTTCGAGGCCCCGGAAGGGCCGCGCAGCGAAGTCCTCGTCCTCAAAAACAACACAGCCGACTCGCTCTACTACGACGCCATCGACCAGCGCGTTCTTCCGCTTATCCTCCGCGTATCTTTCGCTACGCCCGACGTCTACCCTAAGATCGGGCCGGGCCAGACCGTTCGCTTTTCGCGTGATGAGGTTTATGCCTGGGAAGAGGTTGACGGGTATGAGCCGGGCGGCCCCATCAGCGCGACCGTGTGGCGCCTCGTGCCGGACCGCGAGAGCCGCACCGGCTTCCGCGTGCAGGCGCTTTACCATGAGGTCGTGCAGCCGGGCAGCATCATCGACGTAGGCGATTAGGGCCGCGCCCGCTCCACGCTACCAGAACATCACCACGATCACGGCCGTGACGCCCAGGAGGATGGCCGACTGGATGCGGTAGTTCTTGTACCACGGCATCTCGGCCAGCATGGCGCTCTCCTCGCGGAAGAACCGGGGCGACCACGTGTACTCGAGCTTCTCGGGCTTGGGCCGCTCGCCCATCAGGCTCACGGCCACGATGGTGGCGATGCTCACCGTGAGCAGAATCGGCGGGAGGTAGAGGAAGTGGAGCACGCCCGCGCCCTGGGCGACGGCCGCCTGCGCCTCGGCGTCGAGCGGGCCGGTCTGGATGAGGAGGACGCTGGCCAGGTTCAAGATGAAAAAGATGACGGCCACGGCGTGCCCGGCGATGAGGCCGTAGAACGCGCTGTGGCGGTTGGCCCTCCGCCAGAAGACGCCCATCAGGAAGCACGCCACCACGGGCGGGGCCAGGTACGCGAGCATACTCTGGAGGTAGGTCCAGATGTCGGGGAAGTTCACGATCTGCGGCGCCCAGAGGACGGCCAGCACCATGAACGTGAACGTGACCACGCGCCCGGCAATCACCAGAAAGCGGTTCGAGGCGTCGGGCCGGAGCTTTTTGATGAAGTCCATCGTCACGAGCGTCGAGGCCGAGTTCAAGGTCGAGTCCACCGAGGACATGATCGCCGCCACGAGCGCGGTGATGATCAGGCCGCGGATGCCGACGGGCAGGAGGTCGAACATCAGCGTGGGGAAGATGAGGTCGGAGTTGGCCGCGAGCGCGGGAAACTGCTCGGCCGGGTAGAGCAGCCTTCCGAAGATCCCCGGCAGCACCATGATGAAGAGGATGGGCAGCTTGAGGAAGCCGGCGAAGATGGCGCCCCAGCGCCCCTCGTTGAGGTCGCGCGCGCCGAGCGTGCGCTGCACCATAAACTGGTTCGTCGCCCAGAAGTAGAAGCCCAGGAGGAAGACGCCCGTGAAGAGGCCCGGCCACGGCAGCACGGGGTCGCTCGCGGGAAGGATGATGCTCAGGTCCTCCTCCGGCACCTGCGCGGTGATGAGGTCCCACGACCCGCCCAGCTCGCCAAAGGAGAGGATCGCCACCAGGAGCGCGCCGAGGAGAAGAAGGACGGCCTGCACGGCGTCGGTGTAGACGACGGCGGCGAGGCCGCCGGCCACGGTGTAGAGGCCGGCCAGAATCCCCAGCGCCACGACCGAGAGCGTAAGCGACGCCTCCGGGTACAACACGCGGATGACGAGCGCCCCGGCGTACAAAGCCGCCGCCGTGTCGATGATGATGTTCATCAGGATGAGCAGCGCCGAGAAGTAGTACCGGCTCCGCTGGTCGAAGCGCCGCTCCAAAAACTCCGGCATCGTATAAATCTGCGAGCGGAGGTAGAACGGCAGAAAAAAGAAGACGAAGAGGACCAGGACGATGGCCGCCATCCACTCGTAGTTGTAGACGGCGATGCCGCTCGAGTAAGCCGCTGAGGAGAGGCCGATGAGCGTCGAGGAGGAGACGTTCGACGCAAAAAGCGAGAACCCGATGAGCCACCACGTCAGGTTCCGGCCCGCCAGGAAGTAGTCGTCCGTCGTCTTGGTCCGCCGCGCAAAGTAAAAGCCCAACGCCACCACGAAAACGACGTAAATGAAAACAACGCCGAGGTCGATGGCGGTCAGCTCGAATTGAGGCATGGGGGCGGCGGTGGCTTCAGGAGGCGAGCAACCTGCAAGCGGCGCGCGTTTGCAAGCAGGACGAAAAGGTAACAGAAAGATGACCGAATATATGAAAGCGCTTTCCACGTACTCAAATTAAATTCAAGCCTGGCCGGGAGGCGGCGTCGCAATTGCCAGAAGGCGCTTCGTACTTTACTGCTAAGCTGCCTTGGTAGCACCTTTAGCAAAGCGGAGAGCGGCTGGAACGGGTTGTTGAGCCGCTTTGCTTGAGCAGTCTTGCAGGCCTCCGCCAGTCCCTACGCCGGCCTTTGCTCTTATCCCCCTTTTGCCATCCGCTATGACACGCAGCCTGGCGCAACGCCGCACGAAGATCGTCTGCACGCTCGGCCCCTCTACCCGGAGCGACGAGACCATCCGCAGCCTGGTCGAGGCGGGGATGGACGTGGCGCGCATCAACTTCTCGCACGGCACGCACGAGGAGCACCGCGAGCGCATCGAGCAGGTGCGCAGCGCCGCTAAAGCGACGGGGCGCGTGGTGCCCATCCTGCAGGACCTGCAAGGCCCCAAGATCCGCGTGGGGAAGATGCAGGGCGACGGCGTGGAGATCCGCAGCGGGCAGGAGCTGGTCTTGACCACGGAAGACATCGGCGCGGGCACGGCCGGGCGCGTGCACGTGGACTACGCCTCCTTGGCGCAGGACGTGGAGGAGGGCGGGCGCATCCTCTTGGACGACGGGCTGCTCGAACTCAAGGTGCTGGAGACGAACGCCACGGAGGTGCGCACGGAGGTCGTCGTCGGCGGGCCGCTGCGCTCGAACAAGGGCGTCAACCTGCCGCACGTGCGCACCTCCACGCCCTCGCTCACCGAAAAGGACCTTAAAGACCTCACGTTCGGCCTGGAGATGGGCGTGGAGATCGTGGCGCTCTCCTTCGTGCGCACCGCCGAGGATGTCATCGCGCTCAAGCGCCGCATCGAGGAGGCCGGCGCGCGCGCGAGCGTGATTGCCAAGATCGAGAAGCCCGAGGCCGTGCGCGCCATCGACGGCATCCTCGCCGAAGCGGGCGGCGTGATGGTCGCGCGCGGCGACATGGGCATCGAGATGCCGATGCAGGAGGTGCCCGCTACGCAGAAGACGCTCATCCGCAAATGCATGGCGGCGGCCAAGCCCGTCATCACGGCCACGCAGATGCTCGAGAGCATGATCGAGAACCCGCGCCCCACGCGCGCGGAGGCCTCGGACGTGGCCAACGCCGTCCTCGACGGCTCCGACGCCGTGATGCTCTCCGGCGAGACGGCCGTGGGGCGCCACCCCGTGCGCGTGGTCAAAACCATGCGCGAGATCATCGAAGAGGCCGAGGCGTACCGGAACACCTACCGGCGCGGCCTGGACCAGCCGCCGGGCGTTTTGGAGCGCTCCGAGGACGTGACCGTCTCGATAAGCTTCACGGCCTGCCGCCTGGCCGAGCAGGTCGGCGCGCGCGCCATCGCCTGCCTCACCTCCTCGGGCACCACGGCGCGCAACATCGCCCGCCACCGCCCCTCTATGCCCATCTACGCCTTCACGAACAACGAGCGCGTCGTCGGCCAGCTTGGTCTTCTGTGGGGAACAAAGGCCTTTACCATCCCCTTCCAACGCGATACGGACCGCGGCGTGGCGCGCGTGCACGAGGTGCTTCTAGAGCGCGGCCTCGTCGAAACGGGCGACCTCATCGTGCTCACGGCTGGGATGCCGCTCCCGGCCAAAGGCCGCACCAACATGGTCCACGTCAGCCGCGTCTGATTTTTGCAATACCGTATTTCCTTCCGAGATCCGGTATTGCGTTTCGGGTCTTGCGTTTTCGATGGGGCGGGCTGCACTTCTTTTGGCGTGCTGCGGTGAGCGGGCGTCCATGCCGCTCCTCTTCGAGCCTGAACGCGACCCGAACACGCGCGCACTTTATCCACGTGAACCCTTCTTGCGCGATGCGCCGTCCTCTCCTGGCTTGCCTGGCGATGCTGCTGGCCTTGAGCGCCTGCTCGGACCGCTCGTTCGTGGGCCGGCGCGTGGACAACTTCTCGGCGTACTACAACACCTTCTACAACGCGCAAAAGGCCTACGACGAAGGCGCCGAGGCCCTCGAAGCCGAGGGCGAGCCGGTGACTGCTGACGTGTACCTGCCGCTCTTCCGCGGGGCCGAGCGCGCCCCCGGCGCGCAGTTCGACGAGGCCATAGAAAAAAGCGCCGACGTGCTGCGCAGCCACCCCTCGTCGAAGTGGGTGGACGACGCGCTCATGCTCATCGGCAAGTCGTACTACCACCAGAACAACTTCGTCGGGGCCGAGCAGAAGTTCCGCGAAGTGATCACGCGCGGCGGGTCGAAAGAGGACGAGGCGCGCTTCTGGCTCGCACGCGCGCTCATCACCGCCGGGGATTACAACGCCGCTGAGGAGCACCTCCTGGCCAGCCTGGACGAGGGGGGCAGCCTGGACGGATGGCGCGGCATGTTGGACCTGGCCCTGGGCGCCTTGCGCGTGGAGCAGGGCGATTGGGAAGCCGCCGCCGCCGCTCTCGAAAAAGGCCTGAAGGGCAAGGTCCGTGGCGATGAGGTCCGCGCCCGCGCCTGGTTCCTTTTAGGCCAGGTGAGCGAGACGCTCGGCCGCTACGGAGCCGCCGCCCAGGCCTACGCCCGCGCCGCCGAGGAGCGCCCGCGCTACGAGCTGTCCTACGCCGCGCAGATAGGCGCCGTCCGCGCGCGCGGCGCCCAGGGCCAAGCCGACGCGGCCCTGGATCGCCTCCGCCGCATGGAGCGCGACGACAAGAACGCGGAGAAGCGCGCCGAGATGGCGCTTCTGCGCGGGCAGCTCTACAAGCAGCAGGGCCGCCCCGCCGAGGCGCAGCGCGCCCTCACCGATCTGCTCTACGGCGATGAGGACGCGCCCCTCCCGGCCGAGGTGCGCGGGCGGGCGCACTACACCCTCGCCACGCTCTACCGCGAAGCCTTCGGCTCGTACAGCCGCGCCGCCGCGCACTTCGACACGGCCGCCACCGCGCTGCGCTCCGGCGCCGGGTCCCTCTTGCGGAGCACGCCCGCGGCCGTGACCGACAGCCGCCAGCAGGCCGAGGCGTTCGGGCGCGTGGCCGAGGCCGCCCGCCGCGTCGAGCGCTACGACTCGCTCCTGCGCCTGGGCCGCCTCAGCGAGGCGGAGTTCGCCACCTTCGTGGACGAGCTGCGCCAGCGGCGCGCCCGTGAGGCCGAGGCCGCCCGCCGCGCCCGCGCCGAGGACGACCGCGCCGAGCGCTTCGCAGGCCGCAGCGAGGGCTTCGAGGGTGAAGACTTCGAGGACGAAGACGGCGCCCTCGGGCAGGCCGCAAACACGGCGAGCGAGAGCGCCAGCTTTCTCTTCCACGACGACCCGGCGCGGGCGCAGCAGGCGTACGTCGGCTTCGTGGAGCGGTGGGGGCGGCGGCCGCTCGTGCCCCACTGGCGCCGCCTGCGCGCCATCTCCGGCGAGACGCGCACCGTAGCCCAAGGCGCCCCCGCCGAGGAGGCCGGCCCCGGCCGCCGCGAACCGGCCCTGCCGCAGCGCCCCGGCGTCCCTGACCTCGACCTCTCCGACGTGCCGCGTGATCCCGACAGCCGCGCCGCGATGGAAGCCGAGCGGGCCACGGCGCGCTACGAGCTGGCCAACGCGCTCTTCTTTGCCGTCAACCGCCCGGACTCGGCCGTGGCCTGGTACCGCCGCGTGATCGAAGACGGCGCCGGCCGCCCCGTCGAGCAGCGCGCCTACTACGCCATGGCCGAAGCGCACGACGCCCTTGGCCAAGACCAGCAGGCCGCCTCCCTTTACCGGCAGATCGTGGACCGCTACCCGGAGTCCAGCTTCGCCGAGCGGGCGCTGGCGCAGCTCCGCGAAGAAGAAGAGGGTCGTGCGCCCGTCGCCAACGCCGCCGCCGCTGATGCCGAGGCAGCCTACGAGGAGGCTTACGCCACCTGGCAGCGCGGCGCGCACCTGCAAGCGCTGCGCGGCATGACCGACGTGGCCGCCACGCACCCCGGCACGGACGAAGCCCCGCGCGCGCTCCTGGCCGCCGGGCAGATCGCGCTCGAATGGACCGCGCACACGGGTCGCTCCCCGCTTACGCGCCTCCCCGTCACCGTGGCCGACTCGCTTACCGCAGCCGGCGGCCTCCTGGCCGCGGACGACGTGGAAACCGCCGCGCCCGACACCGCCGCCATTCCCTCCCAAGCGCCCCCCGCCACCGACCCGCTCAACCTGACCGCCGCCACCCTGGACGCGCCGGCGCCGGAGGCGGCGCTGTTGTCGGCAGCCGATCTGCCAGGGCTGCGGGCGCGGACGTACTTCGCCAGCGTGGTGGCGCACTACCCGGAGTCGCCCCATGCCGCGCGGGCGCGCCTGGTGCTGCACGGCCTGGGCGAGCGCCAAGCCGCTGAGCGCCCCCGCCTGGCCGAGGCCGCCGTTCCCGCCAACGCGCCTCCCGCCGAGGAGCCGCCGCCGCAGGAAGAGCCGCCACGCACGTTCGATCCAGAGACCCCCGCCGAAGACGAAGAGGCGCTCGCGGAAGAGGACGAAGCCGCCTCCGCCGCGCGCACCGTCTTCGAAACCGCCGAAGCGGAAACCGCCCCGCTGCCCGCCGACTCAGCGCTCACCGCCCCACCGCCGCAGGAGGCCGCCGTCCTCGAAACGGCCGAGGCCGACAGCGCCGAGACTGTCGCCGAGGCCGCGCAGCGCCAGGCCGCCGCCGCACGCGCCGAAAAAGAGCGCCAGGCCGCCGCCGAGCGCCAAGCCCTCGCCGAGGCCATGGCGGAAACGGAAAGCGAACAAGAGAACGCCCAGAGCGAAATCGCCCCCGATTCCAGCGCCGCCATTCCCGAAGCCGACAGCCTCGAAGCGGCCGACGTCAGCATCGCAGAGAACACCGCCGAGGCGCGCGGCGAGGACGAGCCGGAGGCAGCTGCGGAGGCTCCGGTGCCCACCGCGCCCGCTCCCGAAACCGACGCCGATTCCAGCGCCGCAACCCCCGAGGCCGATGAGCCGCCGGCTGATCCTCGAAAAGACGTGGCCGAGGGCGACGCGCAAGCTCTGCCGCCGTCGCGCTCCGATGAGCGGCCCGTCCGCACCGCCGAGCGCGCCGAGGCGGTGGAAGCGGAAGAGGAAACGCTCAGCGCCGCTGAGGCCGACGCGGCCCGCTGGCGTGCGGCGCTCTACGGCGCCGGCCGCGTCACCTCAGAGGCCGGCGGGTGGACCGTCGCCGTGGCCTCGGCGGGGGGGTTTGCTGCGGCCGACGCCGCAGCGCAAGGCTACCACGCGCAAGGCTACCGCGCCGGCGCCATTGCTCGCGCGCCGGGCGGCGCCGGCCCGCGCTACCGCATCGGCCTCGGCCAGTTCGCCACGCGGGAAGCGGCCGAGGCGGCGGCGGCGCACCTGCGCGGCGCGCTTGCCTCCGAGGGCGCCGCGCCAGAAGCCGTCCGGCCGCTCTTCCTGGGCGAAACCGCCGCCTCAGCTGAAATCCCCTTTGAAGAAGCCCCTTCCGAGAGGGCGTCCTCGTTGGAAGAAGGCACGCTGAGCGTGCGGGTGCAGCCCTGGGGCGCCATCTACATCAACGGCACGCTGCGCCAGGAAGAGGCTGATGCGCGCTACACCACCGCCCTCCCTGCTGGCCGGCACCGCGTCACCGTTACGCACCCGCAGCTCGGGACCTGGGAGAGAGAGGTCGATGTCGAGGCCGGCGGGGAACGGCGCCTTACGGTCAACCTCAACCGCGCGGCGTCTGGCGCGGCGGCGTCGGAGCCGCTCCGGGCGCTCACGAGTGCCGAGGCGGCCGCTCTGCGCGACAACGCGCCCGTGGAGCCGGGGGCGGGCGGGTGGACGCTCGTGGTGGCCTCGGCCTCGGAGCGCCCGCAGGCCGAACTCGTGGCCGAGCGCTACCGCCGCCGCGGCTTCCGCGTAGGCATCCTCTCCGGCGAGGCCGAGGGGCAGGCCTACTTCCGCGTAGGCGTTGGGCAGTTTGCCGAGGAGGCCGCCGCGCGCGCGGCGCTCAGCAAGCTCGAAGGCGACCTTCCGCAGGACGCCTGGCTCATGCCCCTGGCCGAAGAGGGGGACGCCCAGAGGAACTAAGCGCCCGCGCGCGGTGTTGGGCAGAGGCGCACCGAAAGGGCGAGGCAGCCGGCCTGTAAACCTCGCAGATACAAAAAGCTACGCCGGGGCCGCAGCACGCAAGCCTGCAGCGCGGCAAGCCTCCTTCCGCGCAGCATCGTAGGCGGCTTCTCCTCCTCCTGGCTGAGGCCCCCTCCGCGCGCGACGCGGTATCTGTCCAATAGCAAAGCTCCATGGCGAACGTCAAGCCCGACAAGAACAAAAAGAAAAAGTCCGGCAAAGAACCGGACGGCCGGCCGAGCCTCTCGCTCTGGATCTACCTCGCCATCTTCCTGGCGCTTCTGGTCCACTTCCTCTACTACCCGTGGGGCGGCGAGGGCAACGAGGTCGAGTACAGCACCTTCCTGGATCAGGTCGAGAAAGGCTACGTCGAGTCCGTGGAGATCGTCAACGGGCGCGAGATCCGCGGCACCTACACCGAGGACGCCGCGCGCAGCGGCGAGGTCGAGGTGCCCGAGCCGGAGGGCACTCTCCTGGGCGAGGCCTCGCCCGAGGAGCGCCGCGCCTTTTCTTCGACCAAGCCCGACGACCACGACCTCACCGACTTCCTGCGCGACTACAACAAGGCCGCCCCCGCCGCCAATCAGCCCACCGTCACCTTCGGCGCGGTGCAGGAGAGCGACTGGTTCGGCGGCCTCCTCATCTGGGTGATCCCGCTCGTCCTCATCGTCGCGCTGTGGATGTTTCTCCTCCGGCGGATGAGTCCGGGGTCGCAGGTCCTCAACATCGGCAAGAGCAAGGCGCAGCTCTTCGACGCCGAGGAGCAGCACAGCGTCACCTTCAACGACGTGGCCGGGCTGGAAGAGGCTAAGGAAGAGGTCGTCGAGATCGTCGAGTTTCTGAAGAACCCGGAGAAGTTTACCAAGCTCGGCGGCGAGCTGCCCAAGGGCGTCCTCCTCGTCGGGCAGCCCGGCACGGGCAAGACGCTCATGGCAAAAGCCGTGGCCGGCGAGGCGGGCGTGCCCTTTTTCTCCCTGAGCGGCTCGGACTTCGTGGAGATGTTCGTGGGCGTAGGCGCGAGCCGCGTGCGCGACCTCTTCAAAAAGGCGAAGGAGAAGGCGCCCTGCATCATCTTCATCGACGAGATCGACGCCATCGGCCGCTCGCGCGGGCGCACCAACGCCATGGGCGGCAACGACGAGCGCGAGAACACGCTGAACCAGCTCTTGGCCGAGATGGACGGCTTCGCCTCGGACAAGGGCGTCATCATCATGGCCGCCACGAACCGCCCCGACGTCCTCGACTCGGCCCTTTTGCGCCCCGGCCGCTTTGACCGGCAGATCCTCGTGGACAAGCCCGACCGCCGCGAGCGCGAGAAAATCTTCGAGGTCCACGTCAAGGACATCATCGTGGGCGACGACGTGAACCTGGAGGTTTTGGCGAGCCGCACGCCGGGCTTCGCCGGGGCCGAGATCGCCAACGTCTGCAACGAGGCCGCGCTCATGGCCGCGCGCAAGAACAAGGACTTCATCGAGATGGTGGACTTCGAGCAGGCCATCGACCGCGTGATCGGCGGGCTGGAGAAGAAGAACAAGATCATCTCCCCGAAGGAGCGCAAGATCGTGGCCTACCACGAGGCCGGCCACGCCATCGCCGGCTGGTTTCAGGAGCACACCGATCCGGTGATCAAGGTGAGCATCGTGCCGCGCGGCATGGCGGCGCTCGGCTACGCGCAGTCGCTCCCGGACGAGCGGTACATCACCACGCGCGACGCCTTCATCGAGCAGATGGTGATGATGATGGGCGGGCGCGTGGCCGAGGAGATCATTTTTGGGCACCTCTCCACCGGCGCGCAGAACGACTTAGAGCGCATCACCAAGCTCGCCTACGCCATGGTGGTCGATTACGGCATGAGCGAGAAGATTGGCAGCGTGAGCTTCAACCTCTCGGGCGATGACGGCCCGCGCTTCGATAAGCCGTACTCCGACGACACGGCCCGCACGATTGACCAAGAGGTCAAGGCCATCATCGACGACGTGCGCGTGCGCACGCGGCGGCTACTGGAGAGCAAGCGCGACAAGCTCGACGCCCTGGCGCAGCTGCTCCTGGACAAGGAGGTCATCGGCCCGAACGAGCTGGTCGAGATCCTGGGCGAGCGCCCGCACGGCGAGTACGTCTCCTTGAACGGCTCGGCGAAAAACGGCCGCGACGCCCCGGACGGCATCGACGCTGAGGGCAACCCCGTCAAAGGCACCCCCGCCGCCGGCCCCGCCGACGAGGCGCCCGGAAGCGGCTCCGGCGACGGCGCGTCCGGCGGCCCGCCCCCAGGCCTGCGTAGCGGCGCGGAGGGGCTGTAACGCCTTGAGGCGCATTTTCTTTTCCTTCGCCGGAGGGCGGCGGGTCAGTTCGCGGCGTCCTGCAGAGGAGGGGTGAGCGGCGCGCGTGAATCCCTTTTAACCTTTTCTTTATGGGCGGGTTTGAACCTAAAGGAGGGTGCGCCTTATACTACAAGACTGAATTGAGAGCGGCGGTCCCCGGTTAAGCCTCCCGCTCGCCCCGCCAAGCAGAAGCCCCTCGACCTGTGCCGACGATCCAGCAGCTTATCCGCAAAGGGCGCACTTCCAAGAAGAAGAAGAGCACCGCGCCCGCTTTGCAGAACAGCCCGCAGCGCCGCGGCGTCTGCACGCGTGTCTACACCACTACGCCCAAGAAGCCGAACTCGGCCTTGCGGAAGGTGGCGCGCGTGCGGCTCACCAACGGCTACGAGGTCACGGCCTACATCCCCGGCGAGGGGCACAACCTGCAGGAGCACTCCATCGTGCTCGTGCGCGGCGGCCGCGTGAAAGACCTCCCCGGCGTGAAGTACCACATCGTACGCGGCGCGCTCGACACGGCCGGCGTGGGCGACCGGCGGCAGGGCCGCTCGAAGTACGGCACCAAGAAGCCGCGTTCCTAAGAAGCGTACCGCGCGGCCGGCTCCCACAGGCGGGGCGCTGGCCTGTTGCACGAGCGCTGTGCCCCGGCACGGCGCTTTTTTGTCGAGACCCCATCGACCCCCGAACCTCAAGCAGCTTATGCGCAAGCGAAGAGCCACCCAGCGCGCCGTCATCCAGGACCCCGTCTACAAAGACGACCTGGTCTCGCGCTTCGTCAACTCCATCATGCGCGACGGCAAGAAGTCCACCGCGCAGAAGATCGTCTACGACGCCTTCCAGGTGATCGAGGAGAAGACGGGCGAGCCGGGCATCGAGGTCTTCAAAAAGGCCGTCAACAACGTCGCGCCGCTCGTCGAGGTGCGCAGCCGGCGTGTGGGTGGGGCCACGTACCAGGTGCCCATCGAGGTGCGGCCGGACCGGCGCATCACGCTCGGCTTCCGGTGGCTGATCCAGTACGCCCGCGCCCGCAACGACAACAGCATGATGAACCGCCTGGCCAACGAGCTGATGAGCGCCGCGCGCGGCGAGGGCGGCTCCGTCAAGAAGAAGGACGACGTCCACCGCATGGCCGAGTCCAACAAAGCCTACGCGCACTTCCGCATCTAAGCAGCACCCCGTGCCGCAGGGGCGCATCGCAATCACGCCCCCGTGAACGCCAACCCTTGTTGTAACGAGAGACACAAAGAGAGACATGGCTAACAACAAAAACTTCTCCCTTCAGGACACGCGCAACATCGGCATCTCGGCGCACATCGACGCCGGGAAGACGACGGTGACCGAGCGCATCCTCTTCTACACGGGCCGGCTCCACCGCATGGGCGAGGTGCACGACGGCGCCGCCACCATGGACTGGATGGACCAGGAGAAGGAGCGCGGCATCACCATCACCTCTGCCGCGACGACCTGCTACTGGAACGACCACCGCATCAACATCATCGACACGCCCGGCCACGTGGACTTCACCGTTGAGGTAGAGCGCTCGCTCCGCGTTCTCGACGGCGCCGTGATGGTCTTCTGCGCCGTGGGCGGCGTCGAGCCGCAGAGCGAGACGGTGTGGCGCCAGGCCAACAAGTACGGCGTGCCGCGCATCGCCTTCGTCAACAAGATGGACCGCACGGGGGCCGACTTCCCCCACGTCATCGACATGATGAAGGACCGCCTCGGCGCCAACGCCATCCCCGTGCAGTTCCCCATCGGCGACGGCGACCTCTTCAAGGGCGTCATCGACCTCGTAGAAAATAAGGCCATCGTCTGGCACGACGAGACGCAGGGGTCCACCTGGGACGAGATCGACATCCCCGAGGACCTCAAGCCGACGGCCAAGAAGTGGCGCATCAACCTCTTGGAGGCCATCGCCGAGCACAACGACGAGCTGCTGATGAAGTACCTCGAAGGCGAGGAGATCACCGGGGACGAGATCCGCGCCGTGATCCGCGAGGCCACCGTCGAGCAGGACATCACGCCCGTCTTCTGCGGCACGGCCTTGAAGAACAAAGGCGTGCAGCGCCTCCTCGACGGCGTGGTGGACTACCTCCCCAGCCCGCTCGACGTGCCGCCCGTTGAAGGCATTCACCCCTTCAAGGACGACGTCACCACCGAGGTTAACGAAGAGGGTGAGACGGTCGAGAGGCGCACCGACAAGAAGCTCGTGCGCCGGCCTGACCCGGACGAGCCGTTCAGCGCCATCGCCTTTAAGATTGCTACCGATCCGTACGTCGGCAAGCTCACGTTTTTCCGCGTGTACTCGGGCACGCTCGAGAAAGGCTCGAAGGTGCTCAACGCCACGCAGGACAACGACGAGCGCATCGGCCGGCTCCTCTTCATGCACTCGAACAGCCGCGAAGACATCGACGTCGTGCGCGCGGGCGACATCGCCGCCGGCGTGGGGCTGAAGAACACGAAGACGGGCGACACCATCTGCGATCCGGACAACCCGGTGATCCTCGAGAAGATGGACTTCCCCGAGCCGGTGATCCGCATCGCCATCGAGCCGAAGTCGAAGGCCGACCGCGACAAGCTCGGCGACGGCCTCCAGAAGCTCGCCGAGGAGGACCCCACGTTCCAGGTCTCCACCGACGACGAGACGAACCAGACGCTCATCGCCGGCATGGGCGAGTTGCACCTCGAGATCATCGTGGACCGGCTTAAGCGCGAGTTCAAGGTGGACGCCAACGTCGGGCAGCCGCAGGTGGCCTACCGTGAGGCCATCACCTCGAACTTCGACGAGCACTACCAGCACAAGAAGCAGTCGGGCGGCCGCGGCCAGTATGCCGAGGTCTACATCGAGTTCATGCCCACCGAGGACGGCACCGGCTTCGAGTTCATCGACGAGATCCGCGGCGGGGCCATCCCACGCGAGTTCATCCCCTCGGTAGAGAAGGGCATCAAGAGCGCCCTGGAGCAGGGGCCGCTCGCCGGATACCCCATCGAGGGCATCAAGGCGCGCCTCTACGACGGCAAGTACCACGACGTGGACTCCGACCAGATCTCCTTTGAGATCGCCGGCCGGATGGCGTTCCGCCGCGCCGCGCGCCGCGCCAACCCGGTCATCATGGAGCCGATCATGGCCGTCGAGGTCATCACGCCCGACGAGTACATGGGCGAGGTCATCGGCGACCTCAACGGGCGCCGCGGGCGGATCGAGAAGATGGGCCAGCGCGGCAACGCGCAGGTCGTCAACGCCTTCGTCCCGCTGAGCGAGATGTTCGGCTACTCGACGGACCTCCGCTCCCTCACGCAGGGCCGCGCCATCTACTCGATGCAGTTCGACCACTACGACCAGGTGCCGAAGAGCATCGCCGACGAGATCATTGAAACCACGACCGGCACGGCGGTGGCGTAAAGGCCGCCGCGTGCCAGCAGCACCCTCACCCTCTTTAGACGCACAAACGCAAAGGAGATAGTTATGGCCAAGGAGCAGTTTAAGCGGGAGAAGCCGCACCTGAACATCGGGACGATCGGGCACGTCGACCACGGGAAGACGACCTTGACGGCGGCGATCACGACGGTGTTGAACAAGCGCGTCCAAGACCCCGCGAACCAGATCCGCGCTTTTGATTCGATCGACAACGCGCCCGAGGAAAGGGAGCGCGGGATCACGATTGCCACGGCGCACGTCGAGTACGCCACCGAAGAAAGGCACTACGCGCACGTGGACTGCCCTGGGCACGCCGACTACGTCAAGAACATGGTCACGGGCGCGGCGCAGATGGACGGGGCGATCCTGGTCGTGGCGGCCACCGACGGCCCGATGCCGCAGACGAGAGAGCACATCCTCCTGGCAAGGCAGGTGGGCGTGCCGTACATCGTCGTGTTCATGAACAAGACCGACCTCGTCGACGACGAGGAGCTTTTAGAGCTCGTCGACATGGAGGTCAGGGAGCTTTTGGAGCAGTACGAGTTCCCGGGCGAGGAGACGCCGATTGTGCAGGGGTCGGCCTTGAGGGCGCTCGAGGGCGACCAAGACCACGAGGAGAAGGTCATGGAGCTGATGGCGGCGGTGGACTCCTACATCCCCACGCCCGAGCGCGACCTGGACAAGGACTTTTTGATGCCGGTGGAGGACATCTTTAGCATTACGGGCCGGGGGACGGTGGCCACCGGGAGGATCGAGCGCGGGAAGGTCAACAGCGGCGAGTCGGTCGAGATCATCGGGATGCAGGAGGAGAAGCTGACCTCGACGGTGACGGGGATCGAGATGTTCAGGAAGCTCTTGGACCACGGCGAGGCGGGGGACAACGTGGGGCTTTTGCTGCGGGGGGTGGGCAAGGACGAGGTCAGCCGCGGGATGGTGGTGTGCAAGCCGGGGAGCGTGATGCCGCACCGGGAGTTCGAGTGCGAGGTCTACGTCTTGAGCAAGGAGGAGGGGGGGCGCCACACGCCGTTCTTCAAGGGGTACCGTCCGCAGTTCTACTTCCGCACGACGGACGTGACGGGGGACATCGAGCTGGGGGAGGGGGTCGAGATGGTGATGCCGGGGGACAACACCTCGTTCAAAGTAAGACTTATTCAGCCGGTGGCGATGGAGGAGGGCCTCAGGTTCGCCATCCGCGAAGGGGGGCACACCGTCGGGGCCGGCGTCGTCTCCAAGATCCTCGACTGACCTGGTCCCGCCGAAGCGCAACGTAGGGGCGTGGCGTGCCATGCCCCTACCTCATTGACAGAGCAAAGCCAACATGGCAACCCAGCAGAAAATACGGATCAAGCTCAAGTCGTACGACCACCGGCTCATTGATCGGAGCGCGGAGAAGATCATCCGCACGGTTAAATCGACGGGAGCGGTCGTGAGCGGCCCGATCCCACTGCCGACGAACAAGAAGATCTACACCGTCCTTCGCGGTCCGCACGTGGATAAGAAGAGCCGCGAGCAGTTCGAGCGGCGCCACCACAAGCGCCTCATCGACATCCTCTCATCCTCTTCCACGACAGTGGACGCGCTGATGAAGCTCGAACTCCCCAGCGGCGTCGATGTCGAAATCAAGGTGTAACCTCATGCCCCGACGCTTTTGCCACATAGCCTCGCTCGCCTTGGCCGGGCTGCTCGCCCTCGCCGCCATCGGCTGCGACTCCGGCAGCGATGACAACGGCGATGAGGAACCGTCTGACGAAGAGCTGTTCGTCGGCGTGTGGACGTTTGCCAGCTTAACGGAGGACGGGGTGGACCGATCCAACCTCTTTGCCACGGCCGTGGAGGCGTTTGAGCTTGGGTTCGAGAGCGACGGCACGTACCGCGTTGACGTGGACCCACTCGTGGGCGAGCCGCAGGAGATTAACGGGACGTACACCGTTAACGAAGGCGAGGAGACTGTTAGCGTCGAGGCGGACGGCCAGAGCGTTACGCTCGACTACGGCTTCCGTAGCGACAATGACCGGCTCGCGCTGACCACCGACCGCGGTGCGGAGCTTTCGACCCTGCTTGGCGCCCCCGGCCTCCTTGAGGGTACGGTCACGTTCGTTGTCGAAAGGGATTAAGCGCCTGTTGTTATGAAGCTTTTACGCACACGTGCTGCCGGTCTCGCCTTTGGGATGCTCCTCGCGCTCTCCGTCGCCGGGTGTGACTCGAACGATGAGAACGACAGCGACTTCGAACTGCTCCGAGGGTCGTGGACGATCCAGCGCGTGAGCGAGGGGAGCACCACGTACAACATCCGATGTGACGAGACGAGCATCACCTTTTTCGAGCAGGAAAATGGCACGCGCCGCTTCCTTCTGCGACGCCAGGGCGACGACTGCGAGGCCATGGACGAAGTCGAAGGCAACCTCGACCTCCAAACCGACGACAGCCTCTTCCTGCTCTCCAACGAGTTTCAAAACAGCGGCGGCGTCCGGCTCGACTACCGCTTCGACGCCACCACGATAGCGCAGCTTATCACCACCTCCACGGGCGGGGGCGATTTCGTTTTCTTCCTCACCGGCATTGACCTCGGGCGGGACGTAGAGGACGTCGTGGTCCGTATCGAGCGCGACGGATCGGCCTGAGCACGTACACGGCTCCGAGCATCTGAGATACAGCATCACCTAAGCAGGTAGATTACGATGAGCATTGGAATGATCGGAAAGAAGGTCGGGATGACGAGCGTCTTTGACGAGGCGGGCAACAACGTGCCGTGCACCGTCATCGAGGCCGCCCCGAACGTGGTCACGCAGGTCAAGCGCGCCGACGGCCCGGACGGCTACGACGCCGTGCAGCTCGCCGCTGGCACGCGCAAGGAGAAGCACACCTCGAGCGCCATGCGGGGCCACTTCCAGGCCGCCGGCACCGAGCCGAAGCGCACCCTGAGCGAGTTCCGCGGCTTCAACGCCCAGATGGAAGACGCCCTCGAACTCGGCGACGAGATCCACGTCGAGGACCTCTTCCAAGAAGGTGAGATGGTGGACGTGGCGGGCATCACCAAAGGCAAGGGCTTCCAGGGCGTGGTCAAGCGCCACGGCTTCCACGGCGTTGGGGGGCAGACGCACGGGCAGCACAACCGCGAGCGCGCCCCCGGCTCGATTGGCGCCTCGTCCGACCCCTCGCGCGTGTTCAAGGGGATGCGCATGGGCGGGCGCACGGGCAACGAGCGCGCCAAGATCAAGAACCTGCGCGTGGTCAAGATTCTGCCGGACAGCAACGCCATTTTGATCAAGGGCGCCGTGCCCGGCGCCAAAAACAGCTTCGTCGAGATCTACAAAAAACAGTGAATGGAGAATAGCGAACGGTGAGCAGGGAGACCCCGCTCACCCTTTCTCTCTCCTCTGACCCCCCCGAGATTATGGAACTCCCCATCTACCAGCAGGACGGAAGCGAGGCGGGCCGCACGGCCACGCTCGACGCCTCCATCTTCGACATCGTGCCGAACGACCACGTCATCTGGCTGGACGTGCGCCGCGAGCAAGCGCACAAGCGTCAGGGCACGCACAAGACGAAAGAGCGCAGCGACGTGCGCGGCTCCACGCGCAAGCTCTACCGCCAGAAGGGCACCGGCCACGCCCGCGCCGGCGACGCCAAGTCGCCCATCCGCAAGACGGGCGGGCGCTCGCACGGCCCGCGCCCGCGTCAGTACCGCTTGAACCTGAACAAGAAAACGAAGCGCCTGGCCCGCCGCTCGGCCCTGACCTACAAGGCGCGCGAAGACAACCTGCGCGTGGTGGAGGACTTCTCGCTGGAGACGCCCTCGACGCGCAGCCTGCGCGACCTCGCCCACGCCTTCGACCTCACGGGCAAGGTGCTGCTCCTGACCGCCGCGCACGAGCCGCTCATCTACCAGTCGAGCAAGAACCTCAAGCGCTTCCGCGTCAAAGAGGGCCGCAACGCCTCCACGCTCGACATCATGAAGGCTGACGTGATCCTCATCCAGGAAAGCGCCCTCCCCGCCTTGGCCGAAGTGCTCGGCGCCGCCGAGCCGGCCGCCGCCGCTTGACGTTCTACTCAATTGGCTCCCCCCCGATGCTCTTGTTGCCCGCCGGGTGACTCACTTTTAGCGCTACTGTTATGAGCAAGCCCGTTCTCATCAACCCGTACGTGACCGAGAAGACGACCCGCCTCATGGAGGAAGGGAAGTACGTCTTCGTCGTGGACCTGAAGGCGAACAAGGTTCAGATCCGCCATGCCGTCCAGGCGCGCTACCCGGACGTGCGCGTCCGGAGCGTGCGGACGATGGTGCAGCCGGGCAAGAAGCGGCGCCAGTTCACGCGGCGCGGCGTGATGGAAGGCAGCACGCCCGCCTACAAAAAGGCCGTCATCACGCTCGACCCCGAAGGGCCACAGATCGACTTCTTCGAGAACATTTAACCCCGCCGGCCCAGCTTCGCACCGGACCCCGCATAGCTACATAGATAGAGACGCCCCACGAAAGGAGCTTTCCTCATGGCGATCAAAAAACTCAAGCCGAACATCAACTCGCAGCGCCAGCGCTCGGTCTCGGCCTTTGACGACATCACGACGGACGAGCCGGAGAAGAGCCTCCTGGCGCCCTTGAAGAGCAGCGGCGGGCGTAACAACCACGGCCGCATGACGATGCGCTACCGCGGCGGCGGCCACAAACGCCGCTACCGCATCATCGACTTCAAGCGCGACAAGGACGGCATCCCGGCGCGCGTGGCTACCATCGAGTACGACCCGAACCGCACCGCCCGCATCGCCCTCCTGGTCTACGCCGACGGCGAGAAGCGCTACATCATCGCCCCGGACAAGCTCGGCGTGGGGCAGACGGTAGAGAGCGGGCCGGGTGCGGAGCCGGAGCCGGGCAACTGCCTGCCGCTAAGCAGCATCCCCGTGGGCACGACGGTGCACGCCATCGAGATGAAGCCGGGCAAGGGCGCGCAGATGGCCCGCTCGGCCGGCACCTCGGCGCAGCTCACCGCGCGTGAGGGCCGGCTCGCCACGCTGAAGCTGCCCTCGGGCGAGACGCGCCTCGTGCCGTCGAGCTGCAAGGCCACCATCGGCGTGGCCTCGAACCCGGACCACATGAACCTGGACATCGGCAAGGCAGGGCGGAAGCGGTGGATGGGCCGCCGCCCCCGCACGCGCGGTGTGGCCATGAACCCCGTTGATCACCCCATGGGCGGCGGCGAGGGGAAGGCCTCCGGCGGGCACCCGCGCAGCCGCAAGGGCGTCCCGGCCAAAGGCTACAAGACGCGCAAGAAAAAGAAGCAGTCCAACAAGTTCATCATCCGCCGCCGCAACGACAAGAAAGGGCGCCGGTGATTCCATTTTGGATTTGCGATTGGGGATTTTGGATTCCTTCCAGCCCCCGATCAAATCCGAAATCGAAAATCACAAATCCGAAATCGCGCTATGGCACGTTCTCTTCGCAAAGGGCCTTACGTTTACTACAAGCTCCAGCGTAAGGTGGACCGGCTCAACGAGTCCGGCAACAAGCGGGTGATCAAGACCTGGAGCCGCGGCTCGATGGTCACGCCCGACTTCGTGGGGCACACCTTTGCCGTGCACAACGGGAAGCAGTTCGTGCCCGTGTACATCTCGGAGAACATGGTGGGCCACCGCCTCGGCGAGTTCGCCCCCACGCGCACGTTCAAGGGCCACCCCTCGGGCAAGGCCGACCGCCGCGCCCGCAAGTGAGCCGGTTTTGGATTGGCGATTGGGGATTTTGGCTTCGTCCTGATCCCCGAGCCGAATCTGAAATCTAAAACGTAAAATCCAACACCGAACGATGGAAGCACGAGCCGTACGCAAGCACATCCGCAGCGCGCCGCGCAAGATGCGCCGCGTGATCAACATGGTGCGCGGGAAGAACGTGGCTGAGGCCTTGGGCCTTTTGAGCTTCACGCCCAACCGCGCCGCCGAGCCGGTCGAGCGCACCATCCAGGATGCCGTCTACAACCTCATTGACCAGCACCGCGACGAGCGCTTCGACGAGGGCGACCTCGTCATCCGCGAGATCCGCGTCGATGGCGGGCCGATGTTCAAGCGCTTCCGCCCGGCCGCCCGTGGACGCGCGCACCCGTACCGCAAGCGCACGAGCCACCTCACCGTGGTCGTGGGCACGCCCGAGGACGAAGTGATCGATCTGGAATCGTAAGAATAGCCCGTAGGGGCGTGATGCATCACGCCCTCGCCGAGGAAACCGAAAGCCTTAGCTTTAGAAAAGAAAAAAAGAATGGGACAGAAGACACACCCCGTCGGCTTCCGCCTCGGCATCATCCGCGGGTGGGACTCGAACTACTACGCCGAGAACGACCTGCAGGAAAAACTCGTCGAGGACGAGCAGATCCGCCGGTACCTCTCAGCGCGGCTCGACCGGGCGGGCCTCAGCCGCGCGGTGATCGAGCGCACGCCCAAGCGCGTGATCTTGACGCTGCACACCTCGCGCCCCGGCGTGGTCATCGGCCGTGGCGGCTCGGAGGTGGACAAGCTCCGGCAGGAGCTGAAGAAGCTCACCGACAAGGACATCCAGATCAACATCTCCGAGATCAAGCGCCCGGAGCTGGACGCCGCGCTCGTGGCGCAGAACATCGCCGGGCAGCTTGAGGGGCGCGTCTCGTTCCGCCGGGCCATGAAGCAGGCCATGACGGCGGCCATGCGCATGGGCGCCGAGGGCATCCGCATCCGCGTGGCCGGGCGCCTCGGCGGGGCGGAGATGGGCCGCACGGAGCAGTACCTCGAAGGGCGCGTCCCCTTGCACACGCTCCGCGCCGACGTGGACTTCGCCAAGGCCACGGCCTTTACGATCTACGGCACCACCGGCGTGAAGGTGTGGATCTACCGCGGTGAGATCCTCGGCCAGCCCGATCTTTCTCCGAATGTGCAGGCGCAGCGTCAGCAGATGAAGCAGCAGCCCCCACCCCGCCGCCGCGGCGGCCGCGGACGGCGGTAACGCCTCCGCTCGGTCAGCACGCGAAAGCTATTAGACACGAAAACACGTAAAGAAAAGAAATGCTTCAACCGAAGCGCACCAAGCACCGCAAGATGCAGAAGGGCCGCCTGAGAGGCGTGGCCCAGCGCGGGACGCGCATCAACTTCGGCGACTTCGGCATCAAGGCGCTCGAGAACGGCTTCATCACGAGCCGGCAGATCGAGGCCGCCCGCGTGGCCGCCAACCGCCATCTCCAGCGCGCCGGCAAGGTGTGGATTCGTATCTTCCCGGACAAGCCCGTGACCAAAAAGCCCGCCGAGACGCGCATGGGCAAAGGCAAAGGCTCGCCCGAGTATTTCGTGGCGCCGGTCAAGGCCGGGCGCGTCTTGTTCGAGGTAGGCGGCGGCGTGCGGCTCGACATCGCGCGCGAGGCGCTCCGCCTGGCCCGGCACAAGCTGCCCATCAAGACCAAGTTCGTCGTCCGCCCCGACTACGGCGTCGGCCAGGAAGAGGACGACGACGAGTAGCCCGCTCGCGCCAAGCGTTCCGGCGTCTCCCGTTAATTAGAGAAAAGACAGAAATGAAAGCCGAAGACATCCGCAGCCTGAGCGCCGAGGAGATCGCGCAGCGCATCGACGAGGAAGAGGAGCAGCTTGGCCGTCTGCGCTTCGAGCACACGATCAAAGGCGTGCTCGAAAACCCGCTGATCCTGCGCGAGAAGCGCCGCACGGTAGCGCGCCTCAAAACTATCTTGAACGAGAAAAAGCGCGCGGCAGCGGCCTAACGCTGTCGCCCACACCCCTTCCGCAACGGTTACCGAACACAAAGAAACCGGGTAGTTGGTGAGGAAACGGACCGGAGGCGAACGGCGCCTCCCTACGGCTCACCAAGCCCGCCCCCGCTATGGAAACGCAAGAACAGCAAGACCAGGCGCAGTCACAGACCGCACCGCCCGACCCCGAAGCGCTCGGCCCTGAGGCAGAAGGCGAGGCGCCCGAGGAAAAAGCCTCGACACCGGCGGCGCCTACGCAGGCGCCCACGCAGCACCTGGCCGCCACGGGCCAGAAAACCGGCACGGGCCGCAGCGCGCGCAAGGAGCGCGTCGGCACGGTGGTGAGCGCGAAGATGGAGAAAACCATCGTCGTAGCCGTGCAGCGCCAGAAAAAGCACCCGATGTACGACAAGTACCTCAAGCGCACCTCGCGCTTCATGGCGCACGACGAGACCAACGACGCCGGCGAGGGCGACACCGTCCTCATCATGGAGACGCGCCCCTTGAGCAAGCACAAGCGCTGGCGCCTCGTCGAAGTCCTCGAGCGCGCCGCGTAACCGCGCGCTGCTGAGCGCCTCGCCCGCGAGAGCTTTTTCACCGGAGCGCTTCCAGATGCCGCGCAGGCAGGAAAGCCGCCCGCTAACCGATTAGAAGAAAATGATCCAGCAAGAATCCCGGCTCAAAGTGGCCGACAACAGCGGTGCCAAGGAAGTGCTCTGCATCCGCGTGATGGGCGGGAGCGGCCGCCGCTACGCCCGCGTGGGCGACAAGATCATGGTCTCGGTCAAGTCGGCCATCCCCGGCGGCAACGTCAAAAAGGGCGACATCAGCCCGGCCGTGGTGGTGCGCGCGTCTAAGGAGATCCGCCGCGACGACGGCTCCTACATCCGCTTTGACGAGAACGCCGCCGTGCTCCTGAACCCACAGGATGAGCCGGTAGGCACGCGCATCTTCGGCCCGGTGGCGCGCGAGCTGCGCGAGCGCCAGTTCATGCGCATCGTTTCCCTCGCCCCCGAGGTGCTTTGAGCATTTTGGATTTGCGATTGGGGATTTTGGATTTCTCTCCGAAAGCCACAATCAATCAGAAATCAGAAATCGAATCATGGCTCGCACGAAGAATAAGCGCAAAAAGCTGCACGTCAAGAAAGGCGACGAGGTGGCGCTGACGAAGACGATCACCGGCTCGAAGAACATCGGCAAGGCGCGCAGCCGCGGGTACGTGGGCCGCGTCTTGAAGGTGTTTCCGAAAAAGGAGAAGGTGATCGTCGAGGGCGTCAACCTGCGCTACCACCACGAGAAGCCCAGCCAGGCCAACCCGCAGGGCGGGCGCGTCGAGAGGGAGACGCCCATCCACGTCTCCAACGTGATGCCGCTCGACTCCGAAGGCGCGCCCACGCGCATCGGCCGCAAGCGCGTCGAGGACCCGGAAACGGGCCGGGGGCGCTGGATCCGCTACGCCAAGACGACTGGTGAGGAACTCGACCAGTAAGCGCCCCTCGGAAGGGCGAGGGCGCGTGAAGCGTGCGTGCAGGAGGAACCAACCTCCGGCCTCGCCATTTTAACAGCCTTTGCATAGGCCGCAGCACAGATTTTACATCCTGCCGCGCCTCCTCATAGGAGCGCGCGTCGAGTAACGGACAAGGCATCCCACGAGACATGGCGTACACCCCTCGGCTCAAAGAACGCTACCGCGAAGAGGTCGTCCCGGCGCTGACGAAGCGCTTCGGCTACGAGAACGTGATGGAGGTGCCGCGCCTCGTGAAGATCTGCATCAACAAGGGCGTGGGCGACGCTTCTGAAAACCAGAAGGTGCTCGACGACGCCGTAGACGAGCTGCGGCGCATCACCGGGCAACACCCCTCGGTGACGCGCGCCAAGAAGAGCATCTCGAACTTCAGCATCCGCGAGGGGATGCCCATCGGCGTGAAAGTGACGCTGCGCGACGCGCGCATGTACGAGTTCCTCGACCGCCTCATCACGCTGGCCCTGCCGCGCCAGCGCGACTTCCAGGGCATCCCGGACCGCTCCTTCGACGGGCGCGGGAACTACACGCTTGGCATCCAGGAGCAGATCATCTTCCCCGAGATCAACGTGGACCGCGTGGACCGCATCAGCGGCATGGACGCCTCGTTCGTCACCACGGCGGAGACGGACGAAGAGGCGTACGCGCTCCTCAAAGAGCTTGGGATGCCGTTCGTGCGCCGCGAGGAAGAGGCCGCCTCCGCGCAGGCCGAGGCCGAGGCCGCCCGCGAGAAGGCCGAGCGCGAAGCCGCCCTTCAAGAGGCGCGCGAGGAGGAGGACATCTTCGAGAAGCCCGAGGAGCCGGAACCCATCGAAGACGCCGAGGAAGCCGCCACCGCCGCCGAGGGCGAAGAAGCCCAGCCCGAAGGCGCCCAATCATCGTAGGGGGCACGATATATCGTGCCCGCTCTCGCATTACATATCCGTACGAGCAGAGGAAAAGAGATGGCAAAGACAAGCTGGATGGCCCGCGAGAAAAAGCGCCGCCGCATGTACGAGAAATACAAAGACAAGCGCCAGCGCCTCAAAGACGCGGGCGAGTGGGAGGAGCTGCAAAAGCTCCCGCGCAACTCCAGCCCTGTGCGCCTGAACAACCGCTGCCCGCTGAGCGGCCGCACGCGCGGCTTCATGCGCGACTTCGGCGTCTCGCGCATCGTCTTCCGCGAGATGGCGCTCGACGGCAAGATCCCCGGCATCCGTAAAGCAAGCTGGTAGCTTCCATTTTGGATTTTCGATTGCGGGTTTTGGATTTAACGCCTCCCGCAGTCGCCCCGCAGTCCAAAATCGAAAATAAAAAAGTCCCAATCGAAATGAGTGGCATCACCGATCCCGTAGCCGACTACCTCGCGCGCGTGAAAAACGCGCAGGCGGCCAACCACAACTTCGTGGACGTGCCGGCCTCGAAGCTCAAGCGCGCCGTCACGCAGGTCCTGCTCGAAAAGGGCTACATTAAGAACTACCTCAACATCGACGACGAGAAGCAGGGCCTCATCCGCGTCTACCTCAAGTACGACCAAGAGGGCCAGCCCGTGATCCAGATGCTCAAGCGCGTCTCGAAGCCGGGCCTGAGGAAGTACGTCTCCGCGCGCGACCTCCCGCGCGTGAAGAACGGCCTCGGCGTGGCGCTCATCTCCACCTCGCGCGGCGTGATGAGCGACAAGGAAGCGCGCCGCATCGGCATCGGCGGCGAAGTCCTCGCCCACGTCTTTTAATTTGCAATACCGTACTTCCTTCCCTACAGGTCGGAGGTCCGGTATTGCGGAGGGGGTTGACGCGGTCCCGCTTTTTCTGATGGTGCGCCGGCCCTTTCTTCTGTTTTGTAGATGACCCCGCTGATTTAACGAGACGAACGATGGCTCGGATAGGAAACAAGCCCATCGCGGTGAAGGACGACGTAAGCGTCAACATCGCCGCGAACAACGAGGTCACCGTCAAAGGGCCGAAAGGCACCCTCTCGACGCAGGTGGACCCAGACCTGAAGGTCGAGCAGGAAGACGGCCACCTCGTCGTGCGCCGCCCTTCTGACGAAAAACGTCACCGCGAGGTGCACGGCCTTTACCGCTCGCTCATCGACAACATGGTGATCGGCGTCTCGGAAGGGTACAGCAAGAAGCTCGAGATCATCGGGATCGGGTACCGCGCCACGGTGCAGGGGAGCGGCGTCCTCGAACTCGCCCTCGGGTACTCGCACCCGATTTACTTCCTCCCGCCCGAGGGCATCACCTTCTCGGTAGAGACGGCGCGCGGCAAAGCACCCATCATCACCGTGGACGGGATCGACAAGCAGCTCGTCGGGCAGGTGGCCGCGAAGATCCGCGCGATGCGCCCGCCCGAGCCGTACAAAGGCAAAGGGGTGCGCTACCTCGGCGAGAACGTGAAGCGCAAGGCCGGCAAGACGGCCGCCCGGTAATTTTGGATTTCTGATTCCCGGTTTTGGATTGCACTGCGGTCCAGAACAGAGCCAGTCGAAAATCCTAAATCGAAAGTCGAAAATCGGATCATGGCACGGAACAAAAAGACGAAGCGAACGCGGCGTCAGCGCGTGAAGCGCGGCATCCGCGGCAAGATCAACGGGACCTCGGTGCGGCCGCGCCTCTCGGTGTACCGCTCGAACCAGCACATCTACGCGCAGCTTATCGACGACCTCGACGGGCGCACGCTCGCCTCGGCGTCGAGCCTGAGCGTGGACGTCGATGAGAGCGCCGAGCGCATGGACCAGAGCAAGGCCGTGGGCAAGCAGCTGGCCGAGCGCGCGCAGGAGGCCGGCGTCAACAAGGCCGTCTTCGACCGCAACGGCTACCGCTACCACGGCCGCGTCAGGGCATTGGCCGAAGGCGCCCGCGAAGGCGGCCTCCTTCTTTGACTTGCAATACCGTATGTCCTCCCCTTCGGGTCGGAGATCCGGTATTGCCGTGAACCTCGGTTCCCCTCCTTATTGCGTGCGCGCTTTGGGGCGGTCTTTCAGCTACAGACGCCCGTGAAGACAGGACGCACTTCTTAAAAAAGAAGAAAGAGAAAAAAGATGGCACGACGGAAGCAGAAACGCGCGCAGGCCGACAAGCGCCAGCAGAACTGGGTGGACAAGCTCGTGGCGGTGAACCGCGTCTCGAAGGTCGTCAAAGGCGGCCGGCGGTTCTCCTTTAACGCCGTCGTCGTCGTAGGCGACGAGAACGGCCTCGTGGGCGCCGGCCTCGGCAAGGCCAACGAGGTGTCGAGCGCCATCTCCAAAGGCGCCGACGACGCCAAGAAAAACCTCATCCGCGTGCCCATCCGCAAGGGGACCATCCCGCACCGGGTGATCGGCAAGCAGGACGCCGGGCGGGTGGTGTTGAAGCCGGCCTCGCCGGGGACGGGCGTGATTGCGGGCGGCGGCGTGCGCGCCGTGCTGGAATGCGCTGGGATGACGGACATCCTCTCGAAGTCCCTGGGCACGAGCAACCCGCACAACCAGGTGGCCGCCACGCTCGACGCGCTCGCGCAGCTTGAAGACCCCGGCGAAGTGGCTAGGCGGCGCGGCGTCCCCCTCGACAAAGTGTTCAACGGCTGATCGGACGTTCGCGCTTGGATGTTCAACGTTAAATGCACAACGCATCATGGCTGACAAGCTCAAGATTACGCAGACGCGCAGCACGAACCGCAAGTCCAAAAAGCAGCGCCTGACGATAGCGGCGCTCGGCCTCAAGCGCATCCGCCACAGTGTGGTGCACGAGGACTCGCCGCAGCTCCGCGGCATGATCGAGCGCGTGCGCCACCTCGTCAGCGTCGAGAAGGCCGATGCGTAGGCGGCGCGCCTCTACACGCTTCTGAAGCGGCAAAAAGAAAAGAAAATGGATCTCAGCAACCTCAAGCCGGCTCCCGGTTCGACGAAGAAGAAAAAGCGCCTCGGGCGCGGCGTCGGCTCCGGCCGGGGCGGGCACAGCTCGACGAAAGGCACGAAGGGGCAGAAGAGCCGCTCCGGCTCGCACACGCTGCCGGCGTGGTTCGAGGGCGGGCAGATGCCCATCTACCGCCGCCTGCCGAAGTACGGCTTCAAGAACCCCTTCCGCAAAGAGAACCGCGTGGTGAACCTCGCGCGGATCGCGCGCCTCATCGACGAAGGCCGCATCGACGCTGGGGAGACGATTACGCCCGAGGTGCTCGAAAAAGCCGGCGCCGTGGGCAAGCCCGAGCACGTAAAAGTGCTGGGCGAGGGCGAGATTGGCACGGCGCTCACCGTAGAGGCACACGCCTTTAGCGCCTCGGCCCGGAAGAAGATTGAAGACGCCGGCGGCAGCGCGACCGTGATCGAGTAGAGCGCGCCCGTCCGAGAGCACCTCAACCCTGTAACCTTTTCCCCGCATCATGGCAGGTCTGGCCGAGAGCGTACGCAACATCTGGAAGGTGGAGGAGCTGCGCCAGCGCATCATCTATACGCTGGGCATCCTCATCATCTACCGCTTTGGGACGTACGTCACGCTCCCCGGCGTGGACGCCAGCATCCTCGCCGAGGTGAACGCGAATGCGACGGGGAACGACCTCTTCGGCTTCCTGGACATGTTCGTGGGCGGGGCGTTCAGCGCGGCGGGCATCTTCGCGCTGGGCATCATGCCCTACATCACGGCGTCGATTATCATCCAGCTCATGGGCGCAGTGGTGCCCTACTTCCAGAAGCTCCAGCGCGAGGGCGAGGAGGGGCGGCGCAAGATCACGCAGCTTACGCGCTACGGCACCGTGGGCATCACGGCGTTGCAGTCTATCGGCTACGCCATCAACCTGCGCTACGGGGCCACCGGGCAGGCCATCGTCTTGGACTCGTTCGCGTTCTTCGTCATCATCACGGTGATCGTCTTGACCTCGGGGACGATCTTTGTGATGTGGCTCGGCGAGCGGATTACCGAGAACGGCATCGGCAACGGGATCTCGATCATCATCATGGTCTCGATCATGGCGGCGCTGCCGGCCTCGCTCTACAACGAGTTCGACCTGAGCGCGAACCTCTTCGTCTTCCTCCTGGAGATCGGGATCTGGTCGCTCGTGATCGCGGGCGTGGTCTTGGTTACGCAGGGGATGCGCCGGATTCCGGTGCAGTACGCCAAGCGCGTGGTGGGGCGCAAGGTCTACGGCGGGACGACGCAGTACCTCCCCTTGCGCGTGAACGCCGCCGGCGTGATGCCCATCATCTTCGCGCAGTCCATCATGTTCATCCCCTCGACGGTGGCCTCGTTCTTCCCGGACAGCGCCCTGATGCAGAACGTAGGCGTGTGGTTCTCGGACATCTCGGGGGTCGGCTACTCCATCGTCTTCTTCTTCATCTGCGTCTTCTTCACGTACTTCTACACCGCCATCGCCGTGAACCCGAAGGAGATGGCCGACACGATGAAGCGGCAGGGCGGCTTCATCCCCGGCATCCGCCCCGGCAAGCAGACCTCCGAGTTCATCGACAACATCCTGACGAAGATCACGCTGCCGGGGTCGATCTTCCTCGGCTTCGTGGCCATCCTGCCAGCGTTTGCCATGCGCGCGGGCGTGACGCAGGGGTTCGCGCTCTTCTTCGGCGGGACGAGCCTCCTCATCCTCGTGCAGGTCACGCTCGACACCCTGCAGCAGATCGAGAGCCACCTCCTGATGCGCCACTACGACGGCTTCATGAAGAGCGGGCGCGTGCGCGGGCGCCGCGTGTAAACCCAGGCGGAGGATAGGCGATGAGCGGACTACTCAGTTGGGCGAAAGAGAAACTAGGCGTTCGGATGATCCACTACAAAAGCGAGCGGGAGATCAGCAAGATGCGCCGGAGCGCCGACTTGGTGAGCCGCACGCTGGCCGAAGTCGGCAAGCACGTGGCGCCGGGCGTGAAGGCTATCGAACTCGACCGCGTGGCCGAGGACTACATCCGGACCCGCGGCGCCGAGCCGGCGTTCAAAGGGCATCAGAACGGCGATCACGTTTTTCCCGCCACGCTCTGCGTCTCCGTCAACGACGCCGTCGTGCACGGCATCCCAAGCGATTACGTGCTGCAAGAAGGCGACCTGCTCTCAATTGACTGCGGCGTGCTCTTGGACGGCTTTATCGGCGACAGCGCGTACACGTTTGCCGTGGGCGAGATCAGCGAAAGAGACCGCGCGCTCTGCCGCGTGACGTACGAGAGCCTGTACAAGGGCATCGAGCAGGCCGTGGCCGGCAACCGTTTGGGCGACATCGGCCACGCCGTGGAGACGCACTGCGCGGGCTACGGCGTCGTCGAGGACCTGTGCGGGCACGGCGTCGGGCGCACGCTCTGGGAGGAGCCGCAGGTGCCGCACTACGGCGAGCCGGGCAAAGGGAAAAGGCTCAAGCCCGGCCTCACCCTCTGCATCGAGCCGATGGTCAACACCGGCACGAAAGAAGTAACGCAGGACGCCGACGGCTGGACCATCCGCACGGCCGACGGCTCGCGCTCGGCGCATTACGAGCACATGATCGTCGTGCGCGAGGGCGAAGCCGAAATTCTGAGCACGTTTGCCCCCATCGAGGCCGTGGTTGAGGCGCCGTACAGAAGCGCCTTCGAGCCTGCCGCCTCGCTCTCACCGTAACGCTACCTGAAGAAAGCAGCACCCTCTTTATGGCTAAAGAAGAAGCTATCGAACAAGACGGCGAGGTTATCGAAGCCTTGCCAAACGCGCAGTTCCGCGTCCGCCTGGAGAACGACCACGAGATCCTGGGCCTGCTCTCCGGCAAGATGCGGATGCACTACATCAAGATCCTGCCGGGCGACCGCGTCAAAGTCGAGCTTTCGCCCTACGACCTCTCCAAAGGCCGCATCGTCTACCGCTACAAGTAGCGCCCCGGTGAACATCGCCGGTTGAGCGGCGTTACAAAAGGCTGCCGTTCGACACGGAGCAGCCGGCTTTTTCCCCTGACGGCGCCTTAACGAACAGGCGCTCACGCTACGAGAACAAGAAAAGAAAGAAAGCTATGCCACGCATTGCAGGCGTTGACGTACCCAATGACAAGCGCGGCATGATCGCGCTCACGTCCATCTTCGGCATCGGGCAGTCGCGCGCGCGGACGATCCTCGAAGACCTCGAGATTGACGTGAGCACGCCTCCGGGCGACTGGAGCGACGACGAGACGCGCCAGGTGCGCCGCACCATCGAGGACGAGTACACCGTCGAGGGGCAGCTCCGCACCGAGACGCAGATGAACATCAAGCGCCTCATGGACATCGGCTGTTACCGCGGGTTGCGCCACCGCAAGGGTCTGCCCGTGCGCGGCCAGCGCACGCAGACGAACGCCCGCACACGTAAGGGCCGCCGCAAGACCGTGGCCGGCAAGAAACGCGCGCCCCGCAAGTAGGGACACGGTATATCGTGTCCCTACGTGACCGTAAAACGATTATAGAGACCGGAGAAAAAAATGGCCAAGCAGCAGAAGAAAAGCCGCAAAGGGCGCGTTCGGAAGAAGAACGTCGTCGTCGAGTCCAACGGGCAGGCGTTTGTCAAGGCCACGTTCAACAACACCATCATCACGCTCACGGACCAATACGGGAACGTGATCTCGTGGTCGAGCGCGGGGAAGGAGGGCTTCAAGGGCAGCCGTAAGAACACGCCGTACGCCGCGCAGGTGGCCGGCCGCACCGCCGCCAAAGAGGCGTACGACCTCGGCCTGCGCCGCGTGGACGTGCACGTAAAAGGCCCCGGCTCGGGCCGCGAAGGCGCCATCCGCGCGCTCTCGGCCGAGGGCCTCGACATCGCCACCATCCGCGACGTCACACCCATCCCGCACAACGGCTGCCGCCCGCCCAAGAAGCGGCGCGTCTGATTTTTGGACGGCTGACGGCGGACCGCAGACCGCCGTCTGTCCCTGTGCTAGCGTTTGAAGAGTACGAACGGCGGTCCGCCGTCTGCGGTCGGCGGTCCCTTTCACTGAGCAGAACGGAGACAGAAAACTATGGCCCGCTATCGAGGCCCCAAGCAGAAAGTAGCACGCCGGTTTAAGGAGCCGATCTTCGGCCCCTCGAAGGCGCTTGAGCGCAAGCCGTACCCGCCGGGGCAGCACGGCCGGCAGCGGCGGCGGCGCGAGAGCGAGTACGCCGTGCAGCTCAAAGAGAAGCAGAAGGCGAAGTACACGTACGGCCTGCTGGAGAAGCAATTCCGCAACCTCTTCGAGAAGGCCTCGCGCCGGCGCGGCATCACGGGCGAGAACCTCTTGAAGTCGCTCGAATCGCGTTTGGACAACACCGTCTTCCGCCTCGGCTTTGCGCGCACGCGGCGGCAGGCGCGGCAGTTCGTCACGCACCGCCACATCACCGTGAACGACCAGGTGGTCAATGTGCCGTCCTACGAGCTGAGTCCGGGCGACGTCGTGGGCGTGCGGCCCAAGAGCCGGCGCCTGGACATCTTTCGCGAGAATGCCGACCGCAACCGCCGCTCGTTCTCCTGGCTCGATGCCGACCGGCAGGAGATGCGCGGCAAGTTCATCGACGTGCCGGAGCGCCAGGACATCCCCGAGAACATCCGCGAGCAGCTCATCGTGGAGCTGTACTCGAAGTAAACGGCCCCCTCCTGCGCCGGCGCGCGCCGCACCCACGCACCCACGCTTACAGTTGACGGATCAAGCGGAAAAGAGATTTATGGAAAACTACGGGATTCAAATGCCGGACGGGATTCAGGTCGAGAAGGCCTCCCGGACGCGCGGACACTTCGTGATTCAGCCGCTCGAGCGCGGCTATGGCGTCACCATCGGCAACGCGCTCCGGCGCGTGCTCTTGTCGTCGCTGCGCGGTGTGGCCGTCACCGCCATCAAGATCGACGGCGTGCAGCACGAGTTCTCCACCGTGTCGGGCGTCTCTGAGGACGTGGCCGACATCATCTTGAACCTCAAGGGCGTGCGCTTCCGCACCGATGAGCTGGACGACTCCAACGTCCACCTCAACCTTGAAGGGCCGGGCAAGTGGACGGCCAAGGACATCGCCGAGGCGACGGCCAACTACGAGATCCTCAACCCGGACCACCACATCGCCACCTTAGCTGAGGACGCGCAGATGAGCATCGACCTGCGCGTCGGGCGCGGCTCGGGCTACGTACCGGCCGAGGAGAACAAGCTTGAGGACGACCCCATCGGTGTGATCGCCATCGACGCCATCTTCACGCCCATCAAGAACGTGAAGTACACCGTCAAGCCCACGCGCGTGGGGCAGAAGATTGACTACGAGCGCCTCGACCTGGAGATCGACACGGACGGCTCGATCTCGGCCGAGGACGCCCTGACGCAGGCGGCGCAGATCCTGCGCGACCACATCGGCCTCTTCATCCAGATCGAGGGCGAGGCCGAACCCGTGGACGAGGAGGAGCAGGAGGTGGACGCCGAGGTGCAGCGCATCCGCGAACTCTTAGCGCAGCCGGTGGACGAACTCGACCTCTCGGTCCGCTCGCACAACTGCCTCAAGGCCGCCTCGATCAAGAACATCGGCGACCTGGTGCGGCGCGAGGAGAACGAGATGCTCAAGTTCCGCAACTTCGGGCGCAAGTCGCTCCAGGAACTCGTCGAGGTCTTGGAGGACCGCGGCCTGCACTTCGGCATGGACGTGGAGAAGTACCTCCAGGAGCAGTCGGCCAACTAAGTTTTTGCGCTCGACCGCAGCGCTTTCAGGTTTTAGATTCGATCCACTGTTATGCGACATCAGAAGAAACGCCACAAGCTTGGCCGCACAGCGGCGCACCGGAAGCGCACGCTCCAGGCGCTCTCGAACGCGCTCATCGAGCACAAGCGCATCACCACGACGGAGGCCAAAGCGAAGGCGCTGCGCCCGTTTATCGAGCCTTTGATCACGCGCGCCAAGGAGGACACCTCGCACAACCGCCGGCAGGTCTTCCGCCACCTGCAGGACAAGTACGCCGTCACGGCGCTTTTCACCGACGTGGCCGTCGAGGTGGGCGACCGTCCGGGCGGCTACACGCGCATCGTCAAATTAGGACAGCGCCCCGGCGACGCCGCCGAGATGGCGATGATCGAGCTGGTCGATTACAACGACGTGCGGCCCGAAGGCGCCGACGCCGGCAGCGGCGGCCGCTCGCGCACGCGGCGCGGCAGCGGGCAGGGCCGGCGGCGCCGCTCCTCGTCCAAGCAGAAGTCGCAGCCGAGCGAGGAGCAGGCGCCCGAGACGACCGCCACGCAAACGGCCGATCAGCAGGAGCTAACCGCCGGCGCCGTCGAGACGGAGACCGTCGAAGAGCCGGTGGCCGAGGATCAGAAAACGCCCATCCCCGAGCGCACCGACGCCAGCCCCGAGGTGGACGAGGAAGAAATCAAAGCCGCCCAAGTCTCCGCCGAAGAAACCGGTGCCGAGGAGACCGACGGCGAGAACGCCGCCGCCGAAGATGCTGGCGACGAGAATGAGAAAAAGGGTGAAGCGTAAGCCGCCCCCGCTTCTCGCAGACGCGCAGGCCCGACAGGTTTTAAAGACCTGTCGGGCCTTTTTGTGTGGTTACGGCGCACGCGGCGCGGCGGAACTGCCCTTTCAGCGACAGTTTAAGCATCAAGCGCACCGTCGCTTTTCCGGGTGCGCCGCCCGCCCGCAAGCGTTTGCCAGCCGTTCGTCCCCGCCGCATGATCAAAGCCTCCGCCATTCTGCAGAAGACGGACCTCGACGTCGAGCCGGCGTTCGAGGAGCGGCTCCAGGCGCTCCTGGCGCACTGCCGGCAGCACCTCCCCGCTGTGGACGAAGACCTCATCCGCCGCGCGTTCCGGCTCTCGTACTGGGCGCACCGCAACGCCTGGCGCGCCTCGGGCGAGCGCTACATCTCCCACCCGCTCGAAGTGGCCACCATCGCCGCGCGTGACATCTCCTTTGACGACGTGAGCGTGGCGGCGGCGCTCCTCCACGACGTGGTCGAGGACACCGAGCTGTCCTTGGATTTCATCGAGCAGGAGTTCGGCACGGCCATGCGGACCATCGTGGACGGCCTCACCAAGATCAGCGGCGTCTTCGAGAGCCGCGCCTTGGGCCAGGCCGAGAACGTGCGCAAGCTCATGCTCTCGATGGCGACGGACATCCGCGTGATCCTGGTCAAGTTCGCGGACCGCTTGCACAACATGCGCACCATCGAGGCGCTGCCCAAGAGCAAGCGGCTCAAGATTGCTTCCGAAACGCGCGATCTTTTTGCGCCCCTGGCCCATCGCTTCGGCCTTTTCGCGGTGAAGAGCGAGCTGGAGGACCTGTGCCTCCGCGTGATCGAGCCGGAGGCGTACTACCACATCGTGCGCGGGCTGCGCGCGACCAAAGAGGAGCGCGACGCCTACATCGCCGCTTTTATCGAGCCGGTCCGAAAGCGCCTCGAAGAGGACGGGTTCGGCTTCGACATCTACGGCCGCTCGAAGAACATCTCCTCCATCCACCGCAAGATGCAGCGGCAGGACAAGCCGCTCGATGAGATTTTCGACCTCTTCGCCATCCGCATCGTGCTCCAAGGCCAGGGCAAGGAGGGGCGGCAGGACTGCTGGCGCGTGTACTCGATCATGACGGACCTGTACAAGCCCTTGCCGGAGCGCTTCCGCGACTTTATTTCCGTGCCGAAATCGAACGGCTACCAGAGCCTGCACACCACCGTCGTGGGGCCGGAGGGGCGGCGCGTGGAGGTGCAGGTGCGCACGCGCGAGATGCACGAGGTGGCCGAGCGCGGCGTGGCGGCGCACTGGAAGTACAAGGAAGGCGCCCGCCGCAGCGACAAGGAGATGGACCAGTTCCTCGAATGGGTGCGCGACCTTCTGGAAAACCCCGAGGCCGAGCAGGCCACCGAGTTCGTCAAGGAGTTCCGCCTCAACCTCTACGACGAGGAGATCTACGTCTTCACCCCCGTGGGCGACTTGATGACGCTGCCGCAGAACGCCACGCCCGTGGACTTCGCCTTCCAGGTCCACACCGAGGTGGGGATGCAGTGCATCGGCGCGAAGGTGAACGGGAAGATGGTCCCGCTCTCGCAGCGCCTGCAAAGCGGCGACCAGGTCGAGATCATCACCTCCAAGAAGCAGACGCCCAACCCGGACTGGATGAACTTCGTGGTCACGCACAAGGCCCGGAGCCGCATCCGCCACTGGAAAAACGAGAAGCGGCGCAAGGCGGTCAAGCACGGGCGCGAGGTGTGGGAGAAAAAGGCCGCACGCGCCGGCCTCGAAATCAGCGACAACGACCTCCAGCAGGTCGCCCATGACGAGCTGACCTTCCCCGATCTCCAACAGATGTTCTACGAGATCGGCACGGGCCTCTACGACGCCGACGACCTCGTGCGCCACCTCAAGCAGGGCCGCCGCTCCGCCTCCGAAAAAGAAGAGCAGAGCGCCGAGTCGCTGCGGCTGAAGTACGAGAAGTTCTTGGACACGGCGCAGCAGACGGGCCAGCCCGCGCTCATGATCGACGGCGAGCTGGAAACGGACATCGCCACGAAATACGCCGCCTGCTGCAACCCCATCCCCGGCGACGAGGTCTTCGGCTTCACCTCCAAGACGGGCGCCATCAACATCCACCGCACGAACTGCCGCAACGCGCCGGATCTCCTGGTCAACCACCCGGACCGCATCGTGCCCGTGGAGTGGAGCCGGCAAAAAGACGTGCAGTTCGTGGCCGCGTTGCGGGTCATGGGCGAGGACCGCGTGGGCATCGTCTCAGACATCACCACGGTGATCTCGAAAAACCTCTCCACGAACATCCGCTCGATCACGGTGGACTCCGAGGACGGCATCTTCGAGGGCACCATCGTCCTCTACGTCTCGGACCTCGAGCACCTGCGCCGCCTCATCGAGCGCATCAAAAAGCTCGACGGCATCCACGGCGTCTACCGCTTCGAGGAGTAGCGCGCCAACGCCGAACGGAGGCGGGCGCTCTTAAAGCAAACGTAACGCGCGCGGGCGCCGCAGCAGGCCGCTGGCGAGGCCGGCGCCGCGCCGGAAACTTGCACGTGAGCAAGGCGGATCGTATCCTCGAAAGCAAACGCCTGTTTTTGTACGAGCTACCGCAGACGCCACCGCACCGCTATGCCGAAGAGAACCGAGACGCGCACGAAAAAAGATGTCACGCGCTACGTGGCCGAGCTTATGGACGAGCCGATCTACAAGAGCGAGCCGTGGGTGAGCGCCGTCATCACGGCTCTGGGCGAGATGATGCTCGACGCCGACCCCGAGGTGCGGATCGAGCTGCGCGACTTCGGCGTTTTCGAGGTCAAGAAAACAAAGGCCAAGCCCAAGGCGCGCAACCCCAAGACGAACGAGACCGTGTTCATCCCGAGCCGGCGCAAAACGCACTTCAAGCCCAGCAAGCGCCTCAAAGAAGTTTTGCAGACGCCGCTCCACGAACTCGACTACGCCATCCCCGAAGGCAGCGCCGACAAGGGCCTCAGCCTCGACGAGCTACCCACCCCCGGCGGCGACGGCGCCCCGCAGACGAACGACGCCCTCAAGGCCGAGGCCCAGTAAGCCCCCCGGCACAGCACGTCCTCTAAGCGAGCCAGGCGGCAGAAAGCCCGGCTCGCTTTTTTCTTGCGCGCGCATCGGGAAAACACTTGGGAAAACGATGAAGCGGCCCCGCATCGTCGGCATCGACTACGGGACGAA